>NZ_CP094533.1 GCF_022811605.1 Agromyces soli
GTGCGCGGCGCGCTCAGCGCCGGTCAGTCCTGCTCAGCGCCGGTCAGTCCTGCTCAGCGCCGGTCAGTCCTGCTCAGCCCTCGGCGGCGGCGTCGGCCCGATCGGCGCGGGCGAGCCGCTCGGCCTCGGTCTCGCTCGGCTGCTCCGCGGCGGCGAGCAGTTCGCGGACCCGGGGCACGACCTCGCTGCCGTAGCGCTCGATGCTGCCCATCATCGCCTCGTGCGGCAGCGTGCCGTTCGAGTACTTCAGGTCGAAGCGCACGGCGCCGACGTTGCGCAGCGCCGCGGCGATCTTCTGCGCGACGGTC
This sequence comes from Agromyces soli, assembly GCF_022811605.1. Lineage (GTDB taxonomy): Bacteria > Actinomycetota > Actinomycetes > Actinomycetales > Microbacteriaceae > Agromyces > Agromyces soli. The sequence goes on from NZ_CP094533.1 coordinate 309, forward strand.
TCGGGCGAGCCCGCGAAGAGGGCGCCGTGCGAGGAGGCCTCCGCCTCGAAGTGCTCCCGGGTCACCGCGCCCCAGCCGCGCTCGCGGCCGATCCGGTCGATGATCACCTGGTAGTGCGGCCAGAGCAGGTCGAGCGCCTCCTCGTCGCTGTCGGCGATGAAGCCGGGCGAGTGGATGGCGACCGGCTGCTCCGGCTTGCCGAACTGGGCGAGCGCCTTGCGGTAGAGATCGGCGAGGGGCGCGAAACGGGCGGGGCTGCCGCCGATGATCGCGAGCACGAGGGGAAGGCCGTAGTGCGCCGCGCGCACGACGGACTCTGGGCTGCCGCCGACGCCGATCCACGTCTTCAGCCGGCCGTGCTCGACGGGCGGGAACACGCGCTGCTCGGTGAGCGGGGCGCGCAACGCGCCGGACCAGGTGACGGGCTCCTGCTCGAGGAGCGCGGAGAACAGCTCGAGCTTCTCCTCGAACAGCTCCTGGTACTGCGCCAGGTCGTAGCCGAAGAGCGGGAAGGACTCGATGAACGAGCCCCGGCCGAGGATGACCTCCGCGCGCCCGCCGGAGAGCCCGTCGAGCGTCGCGAAGCGCTGGAAGACGCGCACGGGGTCGTCGCTCGAGAGCACGGTGACCGCGGAGCCGAGGTGGATGCGCTCGGTGCGGCCGGCGATCGCGCCGAGCACGACCTCGGGCGCGGACACGGCGAACTCGTGCCGGTGGTGCTCGCCGATGCCGAAGAAGTCGAGCCCGAGCCGGTCGGCGAGCACGGCCTCCTCGACGATGTTCCGGAGCACCTGGGCGTGACTGAGCGTCGCACCGTCGGGGCCGACCGTGACGTCGCCGAAGGTGTCGAGGCCGAATTCATACGTCTGCATGTTCTGCGGAACCTCCCCCTCGCTGAGACTATTCCCGATCCCGCCGGAGCGGAATGGCCCGGGCCGCCGCGAGCGCTCGCGATCCGCGCCGGGAATGCTCGGCCGACCGGGGGCGTTGCACCGCATGGACGAACGGGCACGACGCGCCCGACGCAACGAACAGGGAGTGGAACGCACGTGGAGCAGCGGCCGAGCATCGGCATCTTCGGCGCCGGCAAGGTCGGCACGGCACTCGCGCGCCTCCTCGTCGAGGCCGGCTACGAGGTGCGCATCGCCGGCTCGCCCCGCCAGACCGCCCTGGAGCTCCTCGTCGGCGTGGTCGCGCCCGGCGCCGTCGTCGCCTCCGCCGACGAACTCGTCGCGGCATCCGACGTCGTCATCGTCGCCGTGCCGTTCGGCAAAGCCGGCACGGTGCCGTGGTCGAGCTTCGACGGCCGCATCGTGGTCGACGCCATGAACTACTGGCCGCCGATCGACGGGCAGTTGCCCGACGTCGACGCCGACCCCCGTTCGACGAGCGAGCAGCACGAGTCGCGCAATCCGGCGATGCGGCTCGTCAAGTCGCTGAACCACCTCGGCTACCACGACATGGAGGACGACGCGCTGCCCGCCGGCGACCCGCTGCGCCGCGCCCTCGCGGTCGTCGGCGACGATCCCGACGCGCGCGCCGTGCTCGCCGGCATCATCGACGCGATCGGCTTCGACGCCGTCGACGGCGGCCCGCTCGCGAACGGTCGCGTGCTCGAGCCCGGCCACCCCGCCTTCGGCCGGGAGCTGTCCGCCGCCGAGCTCGCCGGCATGTTCGCGGCCGCCCGCGCGGCGGCCTAACCGAGCGCCGCCGGCTCAGCCGAGCGCGCTGCGGCGACGCCGACGGGCACCGAGGTCGACGAGGCCCACCGCGAGCGCGACGGCGAGCAGCACGGCGACGGCGAGCATCGCGAGCGCGTAGGCGTCGTGGTAGACGTCGAGGCCCGCCCCGCCGGCGCTGCCGTCGCCGCCGGACTCGCGGTAGATCGTCGCGTAGAAGATCGACAGCGTGAGCGCCGTGCCGATGGCCGTGCCGATGCGCTGGCCGAGCTGGCCGACCGAGCCGGCGAGCCCGCCCTGCTTCACCGGCACGTCGGCGAGGGTGAGCGTCTGGTTCGGCGAGACGACGAAGCCGCCGCCCGCGCCGGCGAGCACCATCGCGGCCGCCATCGCCCAGGGCGTCCACGCCTCCGGCGTCGCGACGGCGGCGAGCACGAGCAGCCCGACGCCCGCGAGGAGCAGGGCGATACCCCAGACGACGAGCGGCCGGCCGAGCCGTTCGACGAGCCGCCCGCCGATCATGGAGGTCACGGCGCTCACGAGCGCGAAGCCGATGCCCACCATGCCCGCGTAGACGGCCTCCAGGCCGAGGCCGTGCTGGAGGTAGAGCGTCGTGAGCAGGAACATCGACGGCATCGCGGCGAAGTACACCGCCGCCAGCACCGTGCCGTTGCGGAACGAGCCGACCCGGAAGAGGGCGAGCGGCACGAGGGGATGCCGCCCCTGCGCCGCGTAGCGGCGCTCCCAGGCGACGAAGGCGATGAGACCGAGCACGAAGATCACGAGCGTCCACCACCGGGCGGGGTCGTCGTCGGGCGAGCCCGTCGTGAAGAGGAACGGCCACATCAGCGAGAGCACCGTCACCGCGAAGAGCAGCACGCCGACGGGGTCGAGCTCGAGCCGCCCGGGCGAGGGCAGCCGCGTCTGCGGCAGCAGCCAGACCGCGAGGGCGATCGCGACAAGGGTGAGCGGCACGTTCATCCAGAAGATCCAGCGCCAGCCGTCGCTCGGCCCGCCGAGCGCGATGGCGAGGCCGCCGAGCGTCGGGCCGAAGGCCGTGGCGAGCCCGATCGTGGCGCCGAAGAGGCCGAAGGCCTTGCCGCGCTCCGCGCCCTGGAACAGCTGCTGCACGAGCCCGATCACCTGCGGCATCTGGATGCCCGCCGCGACGCCCTGCAGCAGCCGGCCGACGAGCAGCACGGCCCCGTTCGGCGCGAGCGCGCAGATCGCACTCGTCACGAGGAACAGCGAGAGCCCGATGAGGAACATCGCCTTGCGCGAGCGCTGGTCGCCGATGCGGCCGGCGGGCACCAGCGTGAGGCCGAAGGTGAGCACGTATCCGGCGACGACGAGCTGCAGTTCGGTGGGGCTCGCGCCGAGTGCCGTCTCGATCGATGGGAGGCCGACGTTCACCTTGGAGAGGTCGAGGATCGTGAGCGCCGCGACCGACACGCACACCCAGTACGCGCGCCAGCGCTTGTCGGGGGTGAGCGGGATCGACTGGGTCAACGGTGGGTTCGACATCCGCTCCAGACTATGCCCGCCGCCGAGCCGGAAACGGGCGATGTCCTCATAAATGAGGAATAGCGCGACCCGCGGGGCAGGCGCATGATGTACGGGTTATGTCGAGGGCACCGGTGGATGAGGGGAGCGAAGGTGTTGGGGACCCATCCACCCTGCCTCCCGTGATCGACCGGGCGGGCCTGCGAGTCCGGACCCTGCGCCCGCGCCGCACGCTCGGCTGGTCGATCGGACTGCCGATCGCGACGCTGGCGCTGCCCCTGCTCTGCCTGGCGCTCTGGGTGCTCTACCGTCCGGGCAGCACGCGCCCGTTCCTGCTCGTCGGCGTGCTCGCCGTGCTGATCGCGGGCGCCGTGGCGCTCGCGTTCCTGCAGTACCGCCGCACGCGCGCGTCCGTGAGCGCGGCCGGCATCGTCGAGCGAGGCTTCTTCGGCGGCACCAAGACGATCGCGGCGCGCGACATCTCCGGCGTGCTGCGCGTGCAGCTGTACCGCGGGGCCAGCTCGGAGACGAGCTCCCAGCTCTTCGTCGTCGACCGCCGCGGGCACTCGGTGTTCCGCATGCGCGGCGGCTTCTGGGACGAGGAGACGATGAACCTCGTCGCCCCCGTCCTCGGCGTCGACGAAGTCGTGCGCGAGGAGCCCGTCACGATGGCGGAGCTCCGCCGCAGCGACCCGCGCCTGCTCTACTGGTTCGAGCGCCGGCCGAAGCTGCGCCCCGAGGGCGATCAGTCGGTGCTGATGCCGAAGAGCGGCGCCGTCGGCGTGCTCGAGGGCAGTTCGACGAAGCCCAGCCGCTCGTAGAACGCGCGAGCCCCGGTGTTCGCCGGGTCGAAGCCGAGGTGCACGCCGGGAACCCCGCGACCGCGGAGCGCCGCGCGCAGCACGTCGATGAGCCTGCGGCCGAGCCCCTGCCCCTGCGCCTCGGGCAGCAGGTCGATGTGCAGGTGCGCGGGGTAGTCGTCGAGCTCGGCCACGAGCATGCGCTCGGGGTCTCGGCCGGCGTCGAGGAGCCGCTGCTCGGTGAACGCCGGCTCGCGCCCGGTGGGCGGCCCGGGACGCGGATGCCTCGCCGCGAACCCGGGCGCCCACTCGCGCCGCCACCACTCGACGAAGTCGCGGGTGTCGGCGACGCCGAGCACATAGCCGACGACCCGGTGCCCGTTCGTCACGACGAAGACGAGCGAGGGGTCGTAGGCGAGGTAGGGCAGCGCGAACACCTCGGGCATGAGGGCGTCGTCGGAGTAGCGGCCGCTCGCGTCGCCGCCCGCGACCGCGGTGCGGAGGCAGACGTCGGCGATGTCCTCGCGGTCGGCCGGCTGGTACTGGCGGACGAGGAGGGTCATCGCGACGCGGTTTCGGCCATGCCGCGATCCTAGCGGCGACCAGTGACGCGCTCGCGCCGCCGCGGCGGCGCGAGCGGTCGGGGCGCCCGGAGCGGCCGGGGCGGCCGGAGCGGTCAGCCTGGGAAGGGCAGCGCGCGACCCGTCTCGACGTAGCTCTTGAAGCTCGACAGCACGTGCGGCCAGGTGTCCGCGGTCTCCTCGGCGGCCGGGTGCCCCTCGCTCCACTCGTCGTTCGTGAACGTCGCCTTCGTGAGCCCCTCCCCGGCCCGCTCGAGCCGCCACGTCATCCGGCTGCGCAGCTCGGCGTGGTTCTCCCGGTAGCTCGGACCGGGGTGCTCGCTGAGCCGGAGCAGCGTCGGCGCCTCGACCTCGAGCACGTCCCCGTAGACGTGCACGGTCTCGTCGCCGTCCTGACCCGGGCCGACGTACTCGTAGCGGGAGCCGGGGACGAGCTCGCCGCGCAGCGCGCTGCCCCACATCACCGCCCGGCTGCCGGCCTCGCCGGTGATCGCCTCCCAGACGGTCTCGGGCTCGGCCGCGATGTAGATCGTCATCTCGAAGTCCATGGGTTCGCTCCAGTCTCGGTGTCTCGGTGTCTCGGTGTCTCGGTGTCCGGCGGGCCGTGGTGGCCCCGCCGTCGTGCTCGACGCTACGGAGCCGGCGCGCCCGCCGATTGAACGAACGCGACGGGACGGGACGAACGGGGCGGCGGGCGGGACGGCCGGCGTCGGCGGAGGGGTGCAGACTGGCGGGATGGCGGATGAGCGGGCCGAGGCGTACTGGCGCACGCGCACCGGCGCGCCCCGCAGCCGCGGCGTGCTCGCGCCCGCCGCCGGGGAGCCGGCGCTCGGCGGCAGCGGCTCCCCGGTCGGGATGACTCGGCACGCCCCCTCCCCCGCCCTCGCCGAGCTGGTGCGGCACTACTGGGTCCCGCGCTGGCAGCTGCCGCCGGGCCGCACGGTGACCCAGCGGGTGCTGGAGTACCCGAGCGCGAACCTCGTCGTCGAAGCGGCCGAGGCGGCGGTCTGGGGGCCGAGCCTCGGCCTCGGCTCGCGCACTCTGGCGGGCAGCGGCTGGGCGTTCGGCGTGCTGCTGCAGCCCGGCGTCGCGCCGCTCCTGCTCGGCCGGCCGGCCCGCGCCCTGGTCGACCCCGCGCGCGGCATCCCGCTCGACGGCGTCCCGGGCGCCGCCCCGGCCCTCGGCCGCGTCGCCGAGGCGACCGCCGCAGCAGACGAGGAGCGCGCCATCGCCGAGTTCGAGCGCTGGCTCGGCGCCCTGGGCCTCGAACCGGGCGACGACGCCCGCACCGTGCGACGGCTCGTCGAGCGGGCCGAGCACGACCGTGCGTTGACGAGGGTCACCCAGCTCGCGGACTCCGAGGGCCTCGGCATCCGCCGCCTGGAGCGGCTCGTACGCGAGCAGCTCGGGCTCACCCCGCGCTGGCTGATCCGGCGCTACCGGCTGCAGGAGGCCGCCGAGCGGCTCGCCAGCGCGGACGCTCCGCCGCTCGCCGAGCTCGCCGCCAAACTCGGCTACGCCGACCAGGCGCACTTCACCCGCGAGTTCCGCACCGTCGTCGGCGAGACGCCCGGCGGCTACGCCCGCGCCGCCCGCACCGCCGGCTGAGCCGCGCTCTCCGCGCGGCCCCGCTGCCCGCTGCCCCCGCCCGCTCACACAATTCAGGAACATCTGGCCGTTATGCGGTGGCAGCGATTCCGATTGCCGCGGCATGACGCGGATGTCGCGAGGGTCGTTCCTGAGTTGTGTGAGGTGGCGGGAGAGCGGGGGCGAGGCGGGGGGCGGCGCGGCGGCGGGCCGGCCGGGGCCGGGCGGCCGGGGGCGGGGGCCGTCGGGGCCCCGGGGGCCGGGGGGCGGTGGCCGGGGCTCAGCGCAGGAGCACAGGCGGGGCGCTCGCCCAGGCGCGCACGAGCTCCTCGCGCACCTCGACCCCCGTGCCCGAGCCCTGCGGCACCGCCAGCTGGCCGCGGTGCTCGCCCGTGCCGAGCACGAACGGCTCCGTGAGATCCTCGGCGTAGTAACGGTCGGAGGCCGAGGTGTCGCCCGGCAGCAGGAAGCCGGGCAGCGCCGCGAGCGCGACGTTCGCCGCGCGGCCGAGGCCGGTCTCGAGCATGCCGCCGCACCAGACGGGCACCTCGAGCGCCAGGCACGCCTCGTGCACCCGCAGCGACTCGAGGTAGCCGCCCATCCGGCCCGGCTTGATGTTCACGATGCTCGTCGCGCCGCGCTCGATCGCGTCGAGCGCCGTCGTGCGGTCGAGGATCGACTCGTCGAGGCAGACCGGGGTGTCGCAGACGGCGGCGAGCGCCACGTGGCTCGCGAGGTCCTCCTCCGCGAACGGCTGCTCGATGAGCAGCAGGCCGAAGCGGTCGAGCTCGGCGAGAAGCGGGATGTCGCCCTGGTGGTACGCCGTGTTCGCGTCGACCTGCAGGAGGCCCGCCGGGCCGAGGAGCTCCCGCACCGCCCCGACGGGCACGAGGTCCCAGCCCGGCTTGATCTTCAGCTTGATGCGGCGGTAGCCCTGCTCGACATAGCCGGCGACCTCGTCGAGGAGCTCCTCGAGCGTCGGGGCGATGCCGACGGAGACGCCGCAGTCGACCCAGTCGCGCACCGCGCCGAAGCATGACGCCATCGAGCGGCCCTGGGCTCGGAGCTCGGCGTCGAGCACCGCCGCCTCGAGCGCCGCCTTGGCCATGCGGTGGCCCGCGACGAAGGCGAGTGCGGGGCCGACCGCTGCGGCGGCGGGCACCGAGGCGATCGCCGCCGCGGCGCCGTCGGCCGTCGACGGATGGCTCGGACTCGCGCCGGGCCCGCCGTGCCCGCCGCCCGCCGTGGCGGCGAGCAGCGCCGGCGCGAGGTAGCGCTCGATGACGGCCGCCGCGCCGTCCACGTACTCGGAGGAGTAGAACGGCTCCCGCCCAGCGACGCACTCGGCCCAACCGTCGCCGGCATCGGTGCGGACCCGCACGAGCAGCACCTCGCGCACCGTCTCGCGCCCGAAGGAGGTCTCGAACGGCCGCACCAGGGGCACCTCGATGCGGTGCAGCTCGATCGCCTCGAGCCGGGCCCCGGCGTTCGTCTGCTCGGTCATGCGGCCTCCCGGTCGGCGTCGTCCTCGGTGAACACGTAGTCGCCGGCGTCATCGAGCTCCGGGCGGAGCCCCGCGCGGGCCATCCCGGTGAAGGCCTCGACCGAGGCGGCGCGCAGCGCGGCGGCGTCTGCGGGCGCCTCGCGTCGCAGCGCCTCGTAGTCGGGCACGAGCGCGAAGCCCGCCTCGCCGCGCCACGCGGGCGCCGGCGCTCCGGCGAGGGCGCGCAGCACACGCGGCGAGCGGAGCCGCCAGCGCACCTCGAAGCGGTCGCTGCGGTCGCTGCCGGAGATCTCGTCGCCGAGCACGCCGTAGAACTCGGGCAGGTAGCCGGCGATCTCCGCGCCGAGGCGCACGAGGTTCATCCGGGCGTTGCGGCGGATCAGCGGGTCGAAGGTCCAGCGGATCTCGTCGACGCCGTGCTCGAGGCAGAGCGCCCGCTGCCGCAGCTTCAGCGCGGCGCCGATGCCGCGGCCGCGGGCGATGGACGCGACGGCGTTCATGTGCGAGTGCAGGTGCACGCCGCCCGACCAGCCGAGGAAGCCGAGGGTCGCGCCGAGCACCTCGCCGGGCGCGGCGAAGGGCGGGGTGCCCGAGGCATCCGCCCCGCCGTCGTCGTCGGGCACGGCGACGAGCACGGTGCCGCCGGCGTGGGCGAGCGCGCGGATCGTCGAGTCGTCGAGGCCGCGCCCCTCGCCCCACGTCGCGTCGAAGCGGGCGAGGACGGCGCCGATCTCGTCGGCTGCGGCGGGTCGGGTGCGGATGCCGCTGCGCGCGTCGACCGCGTCGGCGAAGCGGCGGGCCTCCTGCGCACCGTCGAGCTGGGTCATGCCTCGACGCTAGCCGCTCGCATGCCCGGTCGTCGACGGGAGGGGCGTCGACGGGAGGCGCCTCGACGGGCGCGGGCGCCGCGCGACTGCGCGGCGCCCGTCCCGGTCGGAGCCGTCGTCAGCAGAACGCGCCGACGCTCTCCCACGCACCGGGCGCGGGTTCGAGGCCCTCGCGCGTGACCGTCGCCTCGATCAGCCCGTAGGACCGGTCGGAGGCGTAGAAGACCTCGTTCGGGTTGTCGAGGCCGAACGGCGCGAGGTCGACGACGAAGTGGTGCTTGTTCGGCATCGAGAAGCGGATCTCGGCGATCTCGGGATGCCGCTCGAGCACGGCCTGCCCCATCTCGAACAGGGTCGTCTGCAGCGCCGCCGAGTAGTGCTCGGTGAACGTCTCGAGCAGAATCGCCTTCACGCGCTCGTACGTGGCGTTGTAGTCGGGCTCGGCGCCCGGCCGGTAGCGCCAGCGCGTCGCGACGCTCGTCGCGAGGATGCGGTCGGTCGTCTCCTGCAGGGTCGTGTAGCGGTCCTTCGGGTAGCCGACGAAGCCCGACTGGGTCGTCTTGAGCACGACGAGGTCCTTCAGCCCCGCGATGACGTGGCGATCGTCGCCGTCCGCGACGACCGCGGCGGTGCGCACCTCCTGGCCCGAGCGGACGAAGGCGTGGTCGTGCTCCTGGCCGTGGGCGAGGATGCGCTCCCAGGCGTAGCTCTCGGCGAGCCAGCGGCCGCCCGTCACCCAGTCGAAGGAGCCGGTGAAGTGCTCGGCGAGGCGCAGCAGGAACGCCTCGGGCGAGCCGACCCCGTCGCGCGCGAAGGCGAAGATGGTGTTCTTCTGGGTGTCGGTCGCGACGACGTGCGAGTTGTCGCCGGCGAGGTGCGCCCCGGCGAAGTCGCCGCGCAGCTGCGAGGTGACGTTCAGGTCCTCGATCTCGTGGCGGTCGGTGTCGCGGGTCACCTTGACGACGCGGACCTCGGCCTTGCCGTACTGGTTCGGGCCGAGCACGATGCGCCCGCCCTCGTCGGCGGCGTTCGCGGGGGTCTCGGTGGCGGTGGTCAGGATGTCGGTCATGAGCTAGCTTCCTCGATAGGTCGAATAGGCGAAGGGGCTGAGCAGCAGGGGCACGTGGTAGTGCCGGCCGTCGTCGGCGACGGTGAAGCCGATCAGCACCTCGGGGTAGAAGGTGTCGGTGCCGGAGGCGGCGAAGTACGCCCCGGTGTCGAAGCGCAGCCGGTACTCGCCGCCCGGCACGCGCTCGGGGCCGAGCTGCTTCGCACGGCCGTCGGCGTCGGTCGCGCCGCTCGCGACGGGCTCCCAGCCCTCGCCTGAGCGGCGGGACAGCTCGACGCCGACGCCGGGCGCAGGGACCCCGCGCTGGGCGTCGAGCACGTGCGTGGTGATCTGCGAGACGGTCATGGCAGGGTCCCCTCCAGTGGGATCGGCTCGTGCGTGGGCTGCGGCGCGGTCATGCGGTCACCGCCTGTTCCAGCCTGAGGATGGCGATCTCGCGCAGCTGCGCGGCGACGATCTCGTCCTCCTCGGCGTCGTCGTGGCCGAGCCGCTCGGTGAGGGCGGCGAGGATCTCCGCCGCGCTGCGTCCGGCCGCGCGGATGAGGAACACCCGGCCGAAGCGCTCCTCGTAGGCGAGGTTGCCGGCGGCGAGCCGCTCGGCGAGCTCGGCGTCGGCCGGGTCGACCCCCGCCTGCTCGGAACGCGAGAGCGTCGCCTCCCGGCTGCCGCCCGCGGCGCGTTCGCCGATGCGCGGGTGGTGGCCGAGCGCCCGCTCGACCTCCTCCGCGGTGAACGGCGAGGCGGCCCGTTCGGCCTCGGCGACGAGCGCGGCGACGGAGGCGTAGGGCCGCCGGTCGGCGAGCTCGTCGTACCATCTCGGCACGTCGATGCATGGTCGGAGGAGCTCGATCGCCTCGCGGCGGTCGGCTCCGTTGAACTGTTCAAGCTTCATCGCTTGATCCGCTTCCTGGTCTGCTGGCATCCACGGTGTACGGAATACGAAAGCTAGCTTTCATATCGTGGAACTGTTATTTCAGCATGCGACAACTTTAGCAAGCGGATGCCGCGTCGGCAATGGCTGCGACGCCGTCGGCGCAGGGTCGCCGACGCGGCATCCGCCGTCTCAGACCGCGAGCCGCTCGCGGAGCCGCGCGACGTGACCCACGGGGTCGACGTTGTACTCGACGCTCGCCACTCGGCCGTCCGCGTCGACGACGACGGTCGAGCGGATGACCCCGTCAAAGGTGCGGCCGGCGACGGTCTTCTGCCCCCAGGCGCCCCAGGCGCGTGCGGTCTCGGCGCCCTCGTCGGACAGCAGCGGGAAGCTCAGCTGCTCGGCGTCGGCGAACTCGGCGAGCCGGGCGACCGGATCGGGCGAGACGCCGAGCACGACGTAGCCCGCGCCCTGCAGCGAGGCGAGGTTGTCGCGGAAGTCGCACGCCTCGGTCGTGCAGCCGGGGGTGAACGCCGCCGGGTAGAAGTACACGATGACGGGGCGGCCGCGCAGCTCGGCGAGGGTGCGCACGGCGCCCGTCGCGTCGGGCAGGGCGAAGTCGGGGGCCTCGCGGCCCGGCTCGAGCTCGTCGGATGAGGCGATCATGTCGGTGCTCCTGTCGGAATCGTGGGGCATGGCGAAGGCGGGGCCGGGGCGGCGGCCCCGGCCCCATCGGCGGCCGGCTACTCGTCGTTCCCCACCCGGAGCAGCCGGCCCTGCGCGAGGCTCCGGTCGATCTCCGCGCCCGCGAGATACGCGGTGCGGACGACGCCGGTGAGCTCGCGCCCGTCATAGGGGGTGACCGGGTGGCGGTGCTCGAGGGTGCCCGCCTCCACGGTGAAGTGCTCGTCGGGGGCGAACACGGCGAAGTCGGCGGCGGCGCCGACCTGGATGCGGCCCTTGCCCTGCAGCCGTGCCCGGTCGGCGGGCCGCGACGACATCCACTCGACGACGCGCTCGAGCGGGATGCCCCGGCGGCGCGCCTCGCTCCAGACGAGGGGCAGGCCGAGCTGCAGCGAGGCGATGCCGCCCCAGGCCTGCTCGAAGTCGCCGTCGCCGGCGTACTTCAGTTCGGGCGTCGCCGGCGAGTGGTCGGAGACGATGAAGTCGATCGTGCCGTCGAGGAGCCCCTGCCAGAGGGCGTCGCGGTTGGCCTCGCCACGGATCGGCGGGCAGCACTTGTAGGCCGTGGCGCCCGCGGGCACCGCTTCGGCGACGAGGGTGAGGTAGTGCGGGCAGGTCTCGACCGTGAGGTCGACGCCCGCCGCCTTGGCCGCGCGGATCTGCGGGAGGGACTCGGCGCTGCTCAGGTGCAGCACGTGCGCGCGGGCGCCCGTCTTCGCAGCACGGGCGATGACCTCGGCGATCGCGGCGTCCTCGGCCTCGTGCGGCCGGGAGGCGAGGAAGTCGGCGTACGCCGGGCCGCCGCGGTGCGGCGCGGCATCGATGAGGTGCGCGTCCTCGGCGTGCACGAGGAGGAGGGAGCCCCGCTCGGCGACGACCGCCATCGCCTGCTCCATCTCCGCTGGCGTCACCTGCGGGAACTCGTCGACGCCCGAGTGCAGCAGGAAGCACTTGAAGCCGAACACGCCCTCGTCGACGAGCGGGCCGAGCTCGGCCAGGTTGCCCGGCACCACGCCGCCCCAGAAGCCGACGTCGACGACCGCCTGCCCGGCCGCGACCGCGCGCTTCTCCTCGAGCGCGGCGACCGAGACGGTGGGCGGGATGCTGTTCAGCGGCATATCGATGATCGTCGTGACGCCGCCCGCGGCGGCGGCCCGCGTCGCGGAGGCGAAGCCCTCCCACTCGGTGCGGCCCGGTTCGTTCACGTGCACGTGGGTGTCCACGAGCCCGGGCAGCAGTACCTCGCCGGCGCCGAGCTCGACGAGGCGGGCGCCCGCGAGCCCCGCGCCGAGCGGCGAGATCTGCACGATCCGGCCGGCGCGGACGCCGATCTCGGCGCCGCGCTCGACGGGCGCGCCGTCGTCGCCCGCGAGCAGGGCGCGCTCGGCGCGCAGCACGAGGTCGAAGGCGGACGCGCCGGCGGCGGGGGCGGCGCCGGCTGGCGCGTCGCCGGTGCCGGACGCGGTGATGAGCTCGGTCATGAGGTCCTCCGAGAGTCGGGTGAGCAGGGCTGCGGCGTTCGCGATCGAGGCGGCCGGGTCGGGTTCGAGCTCCGCGAGCGAGCGCACCGAGGCGAAGCCGGAGTCGGCGAGCGCGGCGGCGTCGAGCTCGCTGCGCCCGCAGACGGCGTGCACGGGGATGCCGCGCCGGGCCGCCGCGCGCGCCACCCCGAGCGGGGTCTTGCCCATGAGACTCTGCGCGTCGAGGCTGCCCTCCCCCGTGATCACGAGATCCGCGCCCACGAGCCGCTCGTCGAGACCGGTCAGCTCGAGCACGACGTCGATGCCGGGGCGGCGGGCCGCGCCGAGCACGGCGAGCGCGGCGAAGCCGACGCCGCCCGCAGCGCCGGCGCCCGGAGCCTCGGCGGCCTCGCGGGCCGGGCGGGCGAGGTCCGCGTCGTGCTGCGACAGCACCTCGACGAAGCGGGCGAGGGCGGCGTCGAGCGCGGCGATGCCCGCCGCGTCGGCGCCCTTCTGCGCGGCGAACACGGCGGCGGCGCCGTGCGGCCCGAGCAGCGGGTTGTCCACGTCGCTCGCGAGCACGAACTCGGTGCTCGCGAGCCGCGGGTCGAGCCCGCCGAGCTCGATGCGATCGAGCCCGGCGAGCGCGGCGCCGCCGTCGGGGAGGTCCCGTCCCGAGGCGTCGAGGAAGCGAGCGCCGAGCCCGCGGAGCAGCCCGGCCCCGCCGTCGGTGGAGGCGCTGCCGCCGATCGCGAGCACGATGCGCGTCGCCCCGGCGTCGAGCGCGGCGACGATCAACCGGCCCGTGCCGAGGCTCGTCGCGCGCGCGGCATCCCGCTCGCCGGCGGCGAGCAGTTCGAGTCCCGACGCCCGGGCGAGCTCGACGACCGCCTCCACGCCGCGCAGGCCGAACTCCGCGTCGAGCTCCGCGCCGAGCGGCCCCGGCACCCGGGCGCTCCGCGCGGCGAAGCCCGCGGCGAGCGCCGCGTCGAGCGTGCCCTCACCGCCGTCGGCGACCGGCACCTCGACGAGTTCGATCGCGGGGTCGGCCCGGCGCGCCCCCTCGGCGACCCGCCGGGCCACCTCCGGGGCGGACAGGGATCCCTTGAACTTGTCGGGGGCGATCACGACGCGCATGCTCAATCCTGCAACGCGAGGATGGCCGTCGGGGCGTCTTCGGCGGATTCGGCGAGGTCTTCGAACTCGTTCACCGCGTCGAGCTCGGCGCCCATCGCGATGTTCGTCACCCGCTCGAGGATCACCTCGACGACGACCGGCACCTGGAACTCGGCCATCAGCCGCTTCGCCTCGGCGAAGCCGGCGGCGAGGTCCTCCGGCCGTTCGACGCGGATCGCCTTGCAGCCGAGGCCCTCGGCGACCTTCACGTGGTCGACGCCGTAGCCGTGGGCGACCGAGCCCTCGTCCTGCGGGGTGTTCACGTTGTCGAAGGCGAGCGAGACCTGGAATTCCATCTCGAAGGGGCGCTGCGACTGGCGGATGAGTCCCAGGTAGCTGTTGTTCACGACGACGTGGATGTACGGCAGCTGGTGCTGCGCGCCCACGGCGAGCTCTTCGATCATGAACTGGAAGTCGTAGTCGCCCGAGAGCGCGACGACGGTCTCGCCGGGCTTGCCGCGCACCACGCCGAGGGCAGCGGGCCCGGTCCAGCCGAGCGGCCCGGCCTGGGCGGCGTTGATCCACTTGCGCGGCCCGTAGACGTGCAGCAGCTGGGCGCCCGCGATCTGCGAGAGGCCGATCGTCGTCACGTAGGTGGTGTCGCGGCCGAAGGCGCGGTTCATCTCCTGGTAGACGCGCTGGGGCTTGATCGGCACCTCGACGAAGTTCGTCTTGCGCTGCAGGCGCGCCTTGCGGTCCTGCGCCTCGGCGGCCCAGCCCGAATAGTCGGGCAGGGTCCCGGCGGCCTTCCGCTCGCGGGCGAGCTCGAGCAGGGCGTCGATCGCCGCGCCCGCGTCGGAGACGATGCCGTAGTCCGGCGCGAACACGCGGCCGATCTGGGTCGGCTCGATGTCGACGTGCACGAAGGTGCGGCCGGCCCGGTAGGTGTCGAGCCCGCCGGTGTGCCGGTTCGCCCAGCGGTTGCCGAGGCCGAGCACGAAATCGCTCGCGAGGAGCGTCTGGTTGCCGTAGCGGTGCGAGGTCTGGATGCCGACCATGCCGGCGTTCAGCGGGTGGTCGTCGGCGATCGCGCCCCAGCCCATGAGGGTGGGCACGACGGGGACGCCGAGCACCTCGGCGAGCTCGACGAGTCCGTCGGAGGCGCCGGCGTTGATCACGCCGCCGCCCGCGATGAGGATGGGCCGGTCGTGCGCGACGAGGAGGTCGAGCGCCTTCTCGGCCTGGGCGCGGGTGGCGCGGGGCTTCACGACGGGCAGCGGCTCGTAGGTGTCGATGTCGAACTCGATCTCGGCGAGCTGGACGTCGATCGGCAGGTCGATGAGCACCGGCCCGGGGCGGCCGGAGCGCATCAGCTGGAAGGCCTGCTGGAAGGCGCCGGGCACCTGCGCGGGCTCCAGCACCGTCATCGCGAGCTTCGTCAGCGGCTTCGCGATCGAGGCGATGTCGACGGCCTGGAAGTCCTCCTTGTGGAGCTTCGCGACGGGCGCCTGTCCGGTGATGCAGAGGATCGGCAGCGAGTCGGCCCAGGCCGCGTAGAGCCCGGTGATCATGTCGGTGCCGGCGGGGCCCGAGGTGCCGACGCAGATGCCGATGTTGCCGTCGGCGGCCCGGGTGTAGCCGTCGGCCATGTGGCTCGCGCCCTCGACGTGACGGGCGAGGGTGTGCCGGATGCCGCCGTGGGCGCGCATCGCGGAGTAGAAGGGGTTGATCGCGGCGCCGGGCAGCCCGAACGCCTCGGTGGCGCCCTCGCGCTCGAGGATCAGGACGGCCGCGTCGACCGTGCGCATGCGGGTCATGGGAGTGCTCCTTCCGGAGACGGTGGAGGAAGAGGAGGAGGTGGGTCGCGCCGGCGCTACTCGCGGCCGGCGAGCTCGGCCGTCAGCTTGAACAGGCCGGAGTGGTCGAGGCCGCCGTCGCCGCGGGCGACGGTCGCCTGGACGAGCTGGGCCACGGCGGAGCCGAGCGGGACGGTGATGCCGGCCTGTCGTGCGGCGGCGGTGACGATGCCCAGGTCCTTGTTGTGGAGGGCGAGACGGAATCCGGGGGCGAAATCGCGGTCGAGCATCTTGCGCCCCTTCTGGTCGAGGACCTTCGAGCCGGCGAGTCCGCCGCCGAGGACCGTCAACGCGGCGTCGGTGTCGACGCCGAAGGCTTCGAGGAAGACGACCGCCTCGGCGAGCGCCTGGATGTTGACCGCGACGATGAGCTGGTTCGCCGCCTTCACGGTCTGGCCGGCGCCGGCGGGGCCGACGTGCACGATGGTGCGGCCGACGGCGTCGAGCACCGGGCGGGCACGTTCGAAGTCCTCGGGCGAGCCGCCGACCATGATCGAGAGCACGCCGTCGATGGCGCCCTGCTCGCCGCCGGAGACGGGGGCGTCGATCGCGCCGAGCCCGGCGGCGACGGCCTCTTCGGCGAGCTCCTTCGCCACGTCGGGGCGGATCGAGGAGGTGTCGATCCAGAGCGCGCCGGCCTTCGCGTTCGCGAACACGCCGTCCTCGCCCTGCACGACGCCGGCGACGTCGGGCGAGTCGGGCACCATCGTGACGACGACGTCCGCGTCGCGAACCGCCTCGGCGACGCTTCCGGCGGCCTGGCCGCCGGCTTCGACGAGGGCGTCGACGGGGCCGCGGCTGCGGTTGTAGCCGGTGACGTCGAAGCCCGCCTCGACGAGGTTCTTGGCCATGGGCAGGCCCATGATGCCGAGGCCGATGATCGCGATGCTGGTCATGGTGTCGTCCTTCTGTGTGCGGTGCGTGCGTCGTGAGGTCTGGCGGCCCGGGTCTGGCGGCCGGAGGTCTGGCGGCCGGAGGCCTGGCGGCCGGGGCCGGCTCAGGCGCCGGCGGAGGCCTCGGCGAGCCAGGCGAAGGCGTCGCCGAGCGGCGCCTTGTACTCGAAGCCGATGGGACCGGCGTAGCCGAGCTCGCGGCTGCGGGCGATCCACCGTTCGAGCGGGAGGGTGCCCGTGCCGGGGGCGCCGCGGCCGGGGTCGTCGGCGATCTGGATGTGGCCGAAGGCGCCGGCGTGCGCCTCGATGACGGCGGCGACGTCGTCGCCGTTCACCGCGAGGTGGTAGAAGTCGGCGAGGAGGGCGAGGTTGCCGGCATCCGGCACCCGCGCGATGGCGGCGAGCGCGTCGGCCGCCGTGAGCAGCGGGTAGCGCGGGGCGCCCGAGACGGGCTCGACCAGCACGGTGCCGCCGATGCGCGCGACGCCGGCGGCCGCGACGGCGAGGTTCTCGGCGGCCGTCTCGTCCTGCGCGGCCGGGTCGACGCCGTCGAGGCGGTTGCCGTAGAGGGCGTTGAACGCCGGGGTGCCGAGCGCCTCGCCGATCGCGGCGACGGCGTCGACGTTGTCGCGGAACTCGGCCTCGCGACCGGTCCACGAGACGAGGCCGCGGTCGCCGGCGGGCATGTCGCCGGCGAAGAAGTTCAGGCCGGTGAGCTGCACGCCCGCGTCGCGGATCGCGGCGACGAAGGCGTCGGCGTCGCGGTCGGCGGGGACAGCGCCGTCGAAGGGCCACCAGAACTCGACCGCGTCGAAGCCGGCGGCCTTCGCCGCGGCCGGGCGCTCGAGGAGCGGCAGCTCGGTGAGGAGGATCGAGCAGTTCACCGTGTACGTCATCGTGGAGGTCCTTGCCGTCAAATTTCCGTATTCCGGAATAATATTCTTGCTTTGTGAAATGGTAGGCGAGTGCCGCGCTCGCGTCAACCGATGCGTCAGCGAACGTCGGCGAGGCCGAACAGCTCCGCGGCGGCGAGACCGGCGAGCGCCGGGTCCAGACCGGCCGCCGCGAAGCTCGCGCGCGGATCGGCGTCACCCGTGAGATACGGCGAGTCCGTGCCGAGCAGAACCCGCTCGGCGCCCGCCAGCTCCGCGATGAAGCGCAGGGCGGCCGGCGCGTGCAGGATCGAGTCGAACCACAGCTGGCCGAGATAGTCGGAGGGCGCCTTCTCCGCGTGCTCGCGAAGCTCGGGCCGACGGCGCCAGGCATTGTCCAGCCGGCCGAGCAGGTACGGCAGCGCACCGCCGCCGTGCGGCAGCACGAGCCGGAGCTCGGGATGCCGGTCGAGCGCGCCCGAGGCGATCAGCCGCCCCACCGCCCAGGCGGCGTCGAACGGGACCCCGAGCGAATTGTTGAGGAAGAACTCGGGCGAGGTCACCACCCCGCAGTAGAAGGGGTGCACGAGCAGCGGCACCCCGAGCTCGGCCGCGGCCGCGAAGAGCGGGTCGAGGCCGAGCCGGTCGAGGGGCAGCTCGGCCGAACGGCCGGTGCCGATGATCGCCCCGCGCAGCCCGAGCTCGTCGACGCCGCGGCGAAGCTCCGCCGCCGCCTCCGCCGGGTGCCCGATCGGCAGGGTCGCGAGCCCGTGCAGCCGCACCTCGCCGGCGACGAACGCGGCGAGCTCGTCGTTCGCGCGACGCGCGAACCCGACCGGATCGTGCTCCGCCTCGTAGATGAACAGGTGCGGGGTGAGCGAGACGATCGACACGTCGACCCCGCGCTCCCCCATCGCCGCGAGCTTCGCGGCGGGCGAGTGCAGCTCGGGGTAGGCGAGCGGCAGCCGCCCGGCGGGGCTCTCCAGGTGCTCGGCCGTGCCGGAGAGGCCATGCTCGCCGCTCTCTGCCGCGAGGACGTCGCGGACGAAGGACGGCACGAAGTGGGTGTGGACGTCGACGACGCTCACTCCGCGCCCTCCTCCGCGTCGCCGAGCGCCGCGATCGAGAGCCGCCGGTAGAGCTCGGCACTCGTCTTGACGCCGTTCACGAACCACTCAAGCGACAGGTGCTCCTGCGCCGAGTGCTCCTGCATGTCGGGCTGCGCGTAGGGCACGAGCAGGCAGTCGAGGCCGACCGCGTCGACGAAGGTGGCGAACACCCCGCCGCCGCCGATCGAGGGGATCACGACCGGCGGACGGCCCCACACCGACTCGAGCGCCGCGCGCGCCGTGGCGACGAGCCGGTGATCGCTCGCCACCCCGGACGGCGGGGCGTCGGAGAGCACCGTGATCGAGATGTCCGCGAAGCCGTGCGCGTCGAGGTGGGCCCGGAGCAGCTCGGCGACGCGCGAGGGCCGCTGCCCGAGCAGCAGCGCGAAGTCGATCTTCGCCGTCGCCGAGGTCGGCACGGCCATCTTCAGCCCCTCGCCCGTGTAGCCCCCCTCGATGCCGCAGACGCACATCCGCGGCTCGAAGAACATCGACTCCACCGGGTCGTCGCGCTCGAAGGCGGCGATCCCGAACGCCTCGGCGCCCGGCAGGAACTCGGGCGGCAGCCGCCTGGCGAACGCGCGGAGCTCCTCGGCGATCGGTGCGACGTCGTCGAAGAAGCCCTCGATCGCGACGCGGCCGTGCTCGTCGACCATCGTCGCGATCGCCTGCGCCATGCGGGTCACCGGGTTCGGCAGGATGCTGCCGTAGCTGCCCGAATGCCACTCGATGTCCGCCCCGCGCGCCTCGAGCTCCACGTAGAGCGCGCCCCGGATGCCGAGGAAGAGCGCCGGCTCCCAGACGCCGAGCGTCGAGGCATCGGAGGTGTACAGGAAGTCGGCGCGGAAGCGCTCGACGTGCTCGCGGATGTACGCCGAGGTGTCGGCGCAGCCGATCTCGTCCTCGCCGTCGAACATGAAGTTGATCTGGAACGGGGGCAGCTCGCCGAAGACGTCGAGCCAGGCGGACAGCGCGCAGAGGTGGGCGAGCATCTGGCCCTTGCTGTCGCCGACGCCGCGGCCCCAGAGGGAGCCGTCGTGCACCGTCGGCTCGAAGGGCGGGAACGGCCACTCGGCCTCGTCTCCGGGCGGGACGACGTCGTAGTGCCCGTAGACGAGGAGCTTCCGCTCGTGCTCGCCCGCGCTCGCCCAGACGATCGGGTGCGCGCCGGTCTCGAGGAGCTCCGGATCGAGTCCGATCGAGCGGATGCGGTCGCGCAGGTGCTGGGCGCACTCGCGCACCCCCTCGCCGGTCGCGCTGATGCTCGGGATCGAGGCGAACTCGACGAGCCAGGACAGGTACTCGTCGGCCCGCTCGGCGACCCGGTCGAGGAGCGCCTCGCGCCCCTCCTCGAGCTCGCGCAGGCGACGACGGCGTTCCTCAGAATCCATCACGGTTCGCATCCTTGTACAGCAGGTACGCCGAGCGCGAGAGGCCGCCCGGGTAGTAGTACTGCGGGCAGTACGGCGCCATGTACACGAAGTCGTCCTCGCCGACCTCGTAGTGCGCGCGGTCGAGCACGTAGACCCCGCGGCCCTCGAGCATGTACAGCACGTGCTCCTCGTCGTGGATCTCCACCTTCGGGAACACCGCGCCCGGGTCGAAGGAGAGGATGCTCATCGCGAAGTCGAACGACGGCTCGGCGGGCAGCAGCTCGAGCCGGTAGACGCCGGGCACCGAGCCGGGCGTCGCGGTCATCGGGCCGGCGACGCCCGTGACCGGCGCCGGGTCGGGCACGCCGGGGTGCGCCTCGTAGCGTCGCTTCACCCAGATCAGCCGGGCCGTCGACGCGGAGCGGTTGGCCACCTCGAACCGTTCCCCCGCCGGGAGGAAGGCGAACGCGCTCGCCGGCGCGTCCTCGCCGAAGGGGCCGCTGAGGCCGCCGTCGAGCGCGTAGAGGAAGTGCTCGAAGCCGTCGCCGGTCGGACGGGTGGTGCCGCCGCCCGGCTCGATCTCGAGCAGGTACATGGCGACCCGCGCCGAGCCGTTGCGCGGAGTGGTGAGCTTCTTCACCACGGTGGAGGCGAAATCGGGCAGTCGGGAGCCGAAGTGGTTCGACGGCGTGATCACGTAGTGCCCGGGCCCGAGGCCGCCGCGGTTCGTCGACACCTGGAACGGCGGGAGGGCGGGCTGGATCTGCGTCTGGGGCTGGATCTGCGTCTGGGGCTGGATCTGCGTCTGGGTCATCGAGTCTCTCCGATCTCTTCGAGCTGGGGATGCGCGGCGGCGGGCGCCGGGGTGCGCGGGAGGTAGCGGCCGCTCCGTCCGTCGGACACGAGCTCGCCGTCGGCGACGACGGTCCGGCCGCGGAGGAGCACCCGGCGGACGGCGCCGGCGACCGCCATCCCCTCGTACGGCAGGTAGTCCGCCGCGGAATGGTGGGTGCGCGCCGAGAAGACGGTGCGGGCCGCCGGGTCGAGCAGCACGAGATCGGCGTCCGCGCCGGCGCGGATCGCGCCCTTCCGCGGGGCCAGCCCCGCGAGCTCCGCGGGACGGGCGCTCACCGCCTCGACCATCCGCTCGAGGGGGTACCGCCCCTCGGCGACGCCCTGGTAGGCGATCAAGAGCCGCTGCTCCACTCCGGGCAGGCCGTTCATGATGTGGGTGAAGTCCTCGTCGACGATCTTCTGCCCGTGCAGGGCGAACGGGCAGTGGTCGCTCGAGAGCACCTCGAGGCCGCCGTCGGCGAGCGCCTGCCACAGGCGCTCGCGGTCGCTCGCGCTCCGCGCGGGCGGGGAGCAGACGAGGCCGGCCGCGAGCTCGCGGGGGCGGCCCTCGAGCATCGACTCGTCGAGCACCAGGTAGTGCGAGCAGGTCTCGGCGTGCACGGCGGCCCCGGCCGACCGCGCCCGCTCGACCTCCGCGAGCGCCGCGGCCGAGGAGACGTGCACGACGTAGAGCCGGGCGCCGGCCATGCGGGCGAGGGTGGCGGCCCGGTGCACCGCCTCCGCCTCGGTGAGCGGCGGCCGGGTGCGGCCGTGCCACTCCGGCTCCACGTGCCCCGCCGCGAGCGCCTCGTCGACGAGCACGTCGATGGCGTGCCCGTTCTCGGCGTGCACGAGCACGAGCAGGCCGAGCTCCGCCGCGCGCTGCATCGCCCGCAGGATGGCGCCGTCGTCGCTCATCATGCGCCCCGGGTACGCCATGTACATCTTGATGCTCGAGACCCCGAGGCCGGGCAGCGCGTCGAGCTCGTCGAGCGCCGCGGCATCCGGCTGCACCAGGATGACGTGCGCGCCGTAGTCCGCCCACGGCCGCTGCGCCGCCGCCCGCTCGCGCCATCCGGCGAGCGCGGCGGCGAGCGGTTCGCCCGCCTCCGGCCGGCAGAAGTCGACGATGGTCGTCGTCCCGCCGGCGACCGCCGCCGCGGTGCCGGTCTCGAAGTCGTCGGCCGTGCGGACGGTGCCGCGGAAGACGGCGTCGAGGTGGGTGTGCACGTCGACCCCGCCCGGCAGCACGAGGAGGCCCGCCGCGTCGATCCGCTCCGCGCCGGCCCAGGCCGGGCCCGCGCCGCCCGGCGCGACGACCGCGACGACGACCCCGTCCTCGACGAGGACGTCGGCCGGCTCCGTGGTCGCGGGCGTCACCACCGTGCCGCCCGCGACCACCGTCCGACGAGGGGACTCAGACATCGAGGTTGAACCAGTTCGTCTTCAGCTGCGTGTACTGGTCGAGCGCGTGCAGCGACTTGTCGCGACCGTTGCCCGACTGCTTGTACCCGCCGAACGGCACGTTGATGTCGGCCTGGTTGTAGCAGTTCACCCACACCGTGCCGGCACGCAGGGCCCGCGACACCTGGTGCGCCGTCGAGACGTTGCTCGTCCACACCGCCGCGGCGAGCCCGTAGTCGGAGTCGTTCGCGATCCGCACGGCGTCGTCGGCGTCCTTCGCCGTGATCACCGAGAGCACCGGTCCGAAGATCTCCTCCTGAGCGATCCGCATGCGGTTGTCGACCTCGGCGAAGATCGTCGGCTCGTGGTACGTGCCACCGGTCTCGAGCCGGGTGCGGCTGCCGCCGGTCACGAGGCGCGCGCCCTCCTGCTGGCCGATCTCGACGTAGCTCGACACCCGGTCGAGCTGCTCGGTGTCGATGATGGCGCCCATCAGCGTGTCCTCCGCGAACGGGTCGCCGGGCGCCCAGATCCGGCTGGCCTCGACGACGAGCTCCAGGAACTCGTCGCGGATCGACTCCTCGACGACGAGCCGCGAGCCGGCGCTGCAGATCTGGCCGCCGTTGACGAAGCCGCCGAGCGCGGCCGCCTTCGCGGCGGCGCGGAGGTCCGGCGCGTCGGCGAGCACGATGTTGGCCGACTTGCCGCCGCACTCGAGCGAGACCGACTTGAGGTTCGACTGCCCCGCGTACTGCAGGAAGTACTTGCCGACCTGCGTCGAGCCGGTGAACGCGATCTTGTCGACGTCCATGTGCAGGCCGAGCGCCTTGCCGGCCCGGTCGCCGCGGCCCGGCACGACGTTGAAGACGCCGTCCGGGAGGCCGGCCTCCGCGGCGAGCTCGGCGAGCGCGATGACGGGCAGCGGGGCCTGCTCGGCGGGCTTCACGACGACGGAGTTGCCGGTGGCGAGCGCCGGGGCGATCTTCCACATCGGCATCCCGATCGGGAAGTTCCACGGCACGACCGCGCCGACCACGCCGAGGGCCTCGCGGGTCACGAGCGCGAGCGCGGAGCCCGGGGTCGGCATGACCTCGCCGGCCCACTTGTCGATCGCCTCGGTGTAGAACTCGAGCACGGCCGCCGCCCCGTCGACCTCGCCGAGCGAGGCCGAGATCGGCTTGCCGCTGTCGGCCGTGAGGATCGTGGCGAGCCGGACGCGGTCGCGACGGATGCCGGCGACGAAGGCCGTGAGCACGCGCTTGCGGTGCCGGGGGGCCGCAGCGGACCAGCGTCCGTCGTCGAAGGCGGCTCGGGCCGCGGCGACGGCGCGGTCGACGTCGGCCTCGACCCCGGCGGCGATGCGGTTCAGCACCCGCCCGTCGACGGGGCTCCGGTTCTCGACGGTCTCGCCCGAGAGCGCCGGGACGTAGGCGCCGTCGATGAACGCGCCGCCCTCGGGCGCCGCGGCGGCGGCGAGGTCGATCCAGTCGGTGGTGATGGCGGTGTCGAGTGTCATGGTGTTCTCCTTCGGAAATCGAGTGGTCACGCGCGCTGGCCCCAGAGCTCGGGCTGGCGGTCGGAGGCGGGGATGCCGGTCGCGAGGTCCGCCCAGAGGGCGTCCGCCGCGGCCTGGTCGTGCCGGAGGTCGACGAGGATCTCGCCGTCCTTCATCACGAGGCGCGGTCGGGCGAGGGCCCGGAGCTCGCGCAGGGGGTCGCCGTCGAAGACGGCGAGGTCGGCCCGGTTGCCCGGCCGGATGCTGCCGATCGTCGGGTCGCCGATCGCGTCGGCCGAGCCGGCGGTGGCGGCGAGCAGCGCGTCGATCGGGGCCATGCCGGCGGCGACGAGCGTCTCGAGCTCGCACACCATGACGTCGCGCGCGGGGATCCAGTGCACGGGGTCGGTGCCGGCCGCGATCTTCACGCCGGCCGCCATCGCCCGCTGCACCGACTCCCGGTGCGGGCCGGCGATCTTCTCCTCGTAGAGCGCGGCGCGCTCCTCGGGGATCGTCTTGCCGATGTGCAGGTGGGTGTTCGTCGAGAACGCCCAGAGCGTCGGCACGTAGAAGGTGCCCTGCTCCGCCATCTGCGCGACGAGCGCGTCGTCGAGCGCGAGGCCGTGGTCGATCACGTCGATCCCCGCGTTCACGGCGGCGCGCGCGGCCGGGAGGCCCTCGCAGTGGCAGCCGACGCGGGTGCCGAGCAGGTGCGCCTCGGCGACCGCCGTGGCGATCTCCTCGTCGTTCAGGTAGCGCAGGCAGGTGTCCCAGTCGGAGTCGGCTGCGGTGTGCGAGAGCACGAGCTTCACGAGGTCCGCGCCGGACTTGATCTCCTCGCGCACCGCCTTGCGCACGTCGTCGACGCCGTCGACGAAGTGGTTGCGCCAGTCGACGGGCGCGCCGCTGCCGACGATGTTCGGCCCGGCCGTGTAGGCGCGCGGGCCGACGATGCGGCCCGACGCGATCTCGTCGCGGAGCTGGTGGATGCCCCGGTGCTTGCAGCCGGGGTCGCGGAGCGAGGTGACGCCGGACTCGATCTGACGCTTCGCCATGATGACCCCGTCGATCGCGGAGGTCGTGATCAGCTTCGCATCGGCCTCGACGCCGGATCGGCTCATGAGGTGGGTGTGCGCGTCGATGAGTCCGGGCAGGATGTGCGCGCCGGCGACGTCGATGACGTGCACGGCGTCGGAGGGCAGCTGCGACGCAGGCTCGACGCCGACGAAGCGGTCGCCCTCGACGACGACCATGTGGTCGTCGACGAACGCGCGGGCCGCCGTGTCGAGGATCGGGCCGCCCAGGACGAATCGGGTGCTGGTGGTCATTGCGGCTCCTGCTCTGCTCGGGTGGGGCTGGTCTGAGTGGTCGCCGCTGCCGGGACGGCGGCGCCGGGTGCGCCGCCGCGGTGCAGCTCGGCGAGATGCTCGGCGCTGCGGACGCCGGCGAGGAGCCCCGAGACGACGGGGCGGCCGATCGCCTCGGCGAGCGCCGGGGCGACCCGGCCCATCACCGAGCCGGTGAGCACGAGCGCGTCGCCGAGCCCGTCGGCGTTCGCCTCGCAGGCGGCGACGAGCTGGGCGAGCAGCGCATCGGCATCCGCCGCGGCCGCCCCGCTCGAGGAGTCCGCAGCCACGATCGACGCGAGCCGGCCGTCCAGCCCGTAGGAGCGCACGAGCGCGCGCATCGCGGCGGCCTTGCCCGGCGCGAGCACCGCGACGCTGAAGGTGTCGCCCAGGGCGCACGCCTGCAGGAAACCTGCCTCGGCGATGCCGACGACGGGGCGGTCGGTGACGGAGCGGGCCGCGGCGAGCCCCGGATCGTTCCCGCAGGCGACGACGAAGGCGTCGTAGTCGTCGCGCAGGGCCCGCACGAGCAGCGCGGTCTCGGCGCCCGACACGGCGACGTCGAGCAGGGTGTCGATGCCCGCGGGGCCTGCCGCGGGGTTCAGGAAGTCGGCCACGGTGCCCGGCAGGAGCTCGGGCGCAACGGTGTCGGCGAGCTGCTCGGTCACGACGGCGGAGCTGTTGGAGTTCACGACCGCGATGCGCCGGATGCGGCCGGCCGGGTCGGGCGGGGCGGTGCGCTGCACGGTCATGCGGCGACGTAGCACTGCTCGGTGATCTGCTTCGCGCCGCTGCCGCGCATCTCGCGCCGCAGTTCGCCGCCGCGCATGATGAGCACGCGGTCGCAGAGGTGGCTGAGCTCCTCGTGCTCGGAGGAGACGATGAGGATCGCGACGCCATCGGCGGCCATCCGTGCGACGTGCTCGAGGATCGTGCGCTTGGCGCCGACGTCGACGCCCTGCGTCGGCTCGTGCAGGATGAGGCACTTCACACCGTCGCGGGACGCCCACTTGGCGATCAGCACCTTCTGCTGGTTGCCGCCGCTCAGCGTCTGCAGCGCACGGTCGGGGTCGCCCAGCGGCCGCACGTCGAAGTGCTCCATCGCGGCGACGACGCTCGAGCGCTCGGCCCGGTGGTCGATGAGCCCCCGCCGGGCGAAGCGGCGCAGCGAGGCGAGCGTGAGGTTCTCCGCGATCGACGCCGACATGATGCCCGAACGGCGCTTGCGGTCGGCCGGCAGCACCGCGATGCCCGCGGTCGTCGTCGTGGTCGGCGAGGAGGCGCGGATGGTCCGGCCGTCGACCTTCACCGTGCCCCGGCGGGCGGGAACGGCGCCGAGGATGAGGTCGGGCACGGTGTCGTGGCCGGCGCCGGCGAGCCCCGTGAGCCCGACGATCTCGCCGGGGCGGATCTCGAGCGAGAAACCCTCCACGCCGGCGCCCGTCAGGTCCTCCACCCGGAGGATCGGCGCGGCTCCGTCGACGGCGCGGCTCGTGCGCTCCGGGAAGTAGGTGTCGAGGTCGCGGCCGAGGATGTGCCGGGCGAGCTCCTTCTCACCGGAGATGCTCGACGTCGGCGCGTCCATGACGACGCGGCCGTCGCGCAGCACGATGACCTGCTCGGTGGCGGTGAGCACCTCGTCGAGACGGTGCGTGCAGAACGCGATCGCGGTGCCGGTGGCGGCGGCCGCGCGCATGGCGTCGAAGAGGCGGTCCCGCTCGGCGCCGGTGAGGTTCGCGGTCGGCTCGTCGAGCACGAGGAGCGCCGACGACGCCCGGCCCCTGGCGTAGATCGCCCTGGCGATGGCGACGACGGCCTTCTCCGACTGGGTGAGCTCCTGCACGGGCGTGCTCGGGTCGACGTCGACGCCGAGCCGGCCGAGCAGCTCGCGCACCTTCGCGGCCTGCGCCTTCCAGTCGATGAGCCCGTGCTTGCGGAGCATCGCCCCGACGAAGACGTTCTCCGTGACGGAGAGCGAGCCCGCGAGCCCGAGGTCCTGGTGCACGAAGGCGAAACCGAGCTCGGCCGAGCTCGTCGGGGTGAGCGGCAGCGGCGCCTCGACGCCGTCCACCTCGAGGCGGCCGCCCGCGTCGGGCTCGTGGATGCCGGCGAGCACCTTGAACAGGGTGGACTTGCCGGCCCCGTTCTCGCCGAGCACGCCGGTCACGGTCCCGGGCCGGAACGTCAGCGAGACGTCGTGCAGCACCGTGTTGGTGACGAAGGTCTTGGAGATGTTCGTGAGGACGATGCCGCCCCCGGGGCGGCGTTCGTCGAGTCGCTGCGTCATGTGCGGTCTCTCCCTTGGGGATCGATCCGCGGGTCGCGGCACCGGCCGCGACCCGCGGGCGGTGCTACTTCCAGAGTGCGGCGTACTCGGACCGGTAGTCGACGTTGTCGTAGAGGGCCGCCTCGGAGGCGATGTCGACGCCGTCGAGGTTCTCCGCGTCGAAGAGCTTCACCGGCACCTCGCTCATGGCGGGCTCCTCGCCGGCGAGGGCGCGCAGCGCGCGGTCCATCATCGCCCAGCCGAGCCAGGTGTTGCTGTTGCCGACGTCGACGGCCTGGACGCGGCCGTCGAGGATGTAGCCGAGGTTCGCCTCGAAGGCGTTGATGCTGCCGAGCCGGATCTCGTCCTTGCGGCTCGAGAGCTCGACCGCGGGGATCGTGAACTGCGCGATGCCGTCGATCGCGGGGAAGATCCAGTTCAGCTTCGGGTTGCTCGAGATCTGCGAGCCGGTGAGGGTCTCGGCGGCGGTCTTGAAGTTCGACTGCATCAGGTCGTCGACCTTCAGCGTGCACTCCGCCGAGCAGTACTCGGTGAAGCCGGCCTCGACGCCCTCGCGCATGGCGGTGAACGTCTCGATCGACGGCAGGTTCTGCACCGCGCCGTGCACGGCCCCCTCCGTGTTCGCGATCGCGTAGGCGGCCACCAGCTTGCCGGACTTGAAGTAGTCGATGCTGACCTCTCCGGCGGCGCCCTTCTCGAGCTCGGCGTTCACGTCGACGTTCAGCGCGCCGATCACCGGCACCCCGGCGGCGTTCGCGCCGTCGATGGCCGTGGGCAGCAGGTTGAAGTTGATGCCGAAGGCGACGATCGCGGCGGACCCGGCGGCGAGCGCCTGGTCGATCTGCTTCGCCGCGGTGTCGGTGGAGCCCTTGGCGTCGTAGATGGTGACCTTCACCCCCGCGGCCTCGCCGGCCTCCGTCATGCCGTCGAGGACGGCGCGCACGAAGGGCAGCGAGTTGTCGAGCGTGATGGCGGCGATGGTCTCGCCCTGGAACGCGGAGATGTCGATGGGGTCGCCGGGGCTGATGAACTCGGCGGGCTTCGCGCTGTCCTCGACGAAGGCGGCGGCCGCGGCCTTGCCCTCGGTGGCGTCGACCTTCGAGTCGGCGAGGGCGGCGCCGGCGCCGCTGGCCTGGCAGCCGGTGAGGGCGACGAGGGCGGTCGCGAGGCCGAGGGCCGCGAGGGTGGCGGTGAACGAACGATGGTGCCTCATTGCACTGATTCCTTCCGATGGGGGATGAGTGTTGCGGGTGGGTCAGGAGGTCGCCGTCGCCGACTTGCGGCTCACGATCGCGGCGAAGGAGACGGCGAGCACGAGGGCTGCGCCGTTGAAGACGTTCTCGAGCCATCCCGCGCCGCCGAGCATCTGCAGCCCGGTGACGCCCGTGACGACGAGGAACACGGCGATGACGGTGCCCCAGGCGTTGAACCGTCCGGGCTTGATGACCGTCGCGCCGAGGAACACGGCGGCCGCGCCCGGCAGCAGGAACGAGGCGCCGAGGTTCGGGTCGGCGCTGCCGAGCCGGCCGACGTTGAGCACGCCGGCGACGCCGCAGAGCAGGGCGCTCGCGGTGAGCGCGAAGACGCGGATGCGGTCGGTCGGCAGGCCGCTCAGGCGCGCGACCTCGCGGCCCTCGCCGGTGAAGTAGATGTAGCGGCCGAGCGGGGTGTGCTCCATGAACAGCCAGACGAGGAACGCCAGGATGAAGGCGAAGTAGACGGGCAGCGGGAGGCCGAGGAACTGCTGGGTCGCGACGGCGGTGAGGAACTCGGGCGCCCCCGCGATGACCTGGGAGCCGGAGATCGCGAGCGTGAGGCCGGTGATGACGGTGCCCATGCCGAGGGTCGTGATCATCGAGCTGATGCCGACCTTCACGATGAAGAACGCGTTCAGCAGGCCCCACGCGCACGTCGAGGCGAGCACGATCGGGATGGCGATCGCCCCCGGCACGTCGAACTGCACGTACAGCACGGCGAGGCCGACCGAGGACCAGGCGATCATGGGCCCGAAGGAGAGGTCGAACTCGCCGGCGGCGAAGGGCAGCACGAGGCCCAGCGCGGCGATGATGAGCACGCTCTGCGAGGAGGTGATGACGCGGAGGTTCTCGAAGGTGAAGAAGGTCTGCGGCGCGGCGATCGAGAACACGACGACCACGAGGATGAGCACGCCCAGCACGGCGTACTTGTACGTCAGCCGCCGGAAGAGGGACTCCTGCTGGGCCGGCGCCGGCGCGCTCCGCCGAGGGGGCGGGGCGACGGGCGCGGGGCCCGGTCCGGTGGTGTCGCGGGATGCCGGGGACGTCTCGGTCTGGCTCATTCGGGGTCTCCCATCAGGATGTGTCGGTCTGAGGTGGCGCTGACCGTCGCGCAGTGGCGCCCGGCCAGCTCGAGGTCGACGGCGTCACCGGCGTCGAGGGCGATCGCCTCGCCGAGCGCGGTCGCGAAGACGAGTCCGGGGAACGGCGCCTCGGCGTCGCGGAGTCCGGCCCCGAGTTCGCGAAGGGGGGCGCAGCGCTCGAGCGCGGCGACGACGGTCTCGAGCGCGGCGGCCCAGGAGTCGCTCGCGTGCGGGGCGCGCCCCGAGACGAGGAGCCGCCCGCCGCTGCGGAGCGCGAAGTCGGCCGCGTCGACGCCGGGGCGCGCGGCGACCGCGACGCCGCAGAGGCCGCCGTTCGCCGCGAGCAGGTCCTCCAGGGCGCTCTCCTCCCGCCGGAACGGGCTGCGGAAGGTGGCGAGGCCGACGCGCGCCGAGCCCGGCGCGAACGCGGGCGCGCCCGAACCGTGCAGCAGCTCGCGCAGGGCGGCGCCGTCGAGGTGCACGCCGGCCACGGGCTGCACGAGCAGCTCCGGCGCTGCCGAGACGCGGGTCGTGCCGTCGACGACCGCCGTCGTGCTCGCGAAGGCGGGCTCGCCGTCGGCGACCGAGACGATGGCGACCGCACGCTCGCCCGCCGCCGTGCGGCGGCGCAGCAGCTCGTCGCGGATGACGCGGGCGTCGTCCGGGCCGAGTCCGGGCACCATCTGCGACAGCGCGGTCACCTGGCGGCCCTCGCGCTCGGCGGTCACCACCAGATCGACGAGGCGACGGACCTCGCGGCCGCTGAGTCCGGCGCCGCGCCGCGTGGGCTCGTCCCGGCGCAGGTGCTCGAGGGGATGGGTGCTCGTCATGGGCTCTAAGGTAGGAAGCACCCGGTTAACCGGACCGAAACCGTCTCCCCCGACCCAGCGGCATCCGTTAACACCCGTCGACCGAACGGGTTCACGCACGTCGCGACCGAGCGCACAGGTGGGCTCATGGAACACGCGCTGCCGCTGCTGCGCGGCAAGATCACGCCGCCGCCGCTGCCCGAGCTGCTGGTGCCGCGGCCGCGCCTCGAGGCGTCGATCCACCGTCGGCTCGACGCACTGCCGGTGCTCGTCGTCTGCGCGACCGCCGGCGCCGGCAAGACCACCGCCGTCCGCGTCGCGCTCCGCGACGATCCGAACGTCGCGTGGCTCACGGTCGACGCCGCCGACTCCTCGCCCGGCCGGCTGCTGACCTACCTCGCGGCGTCGCTCGGGCACCTCGCCCCCGGCGTGGCGGAGCTCGTGCAGAACGTGCTCGCCGCCCAGGCCCCGCACAGCGAGGTCGCCGGGCTGCTGATCGAGGCGCTCGCCGAGCTCGGTCCGGTGACGCTCGTGATCGACCAGCTCGACCGCGTCTCCGCGCAGCACAAGCCCATGGAGGTGATCGACGGGCTCGTCCGGTTCGCGCCGGCGAACGTGCGGATCATCCTGATCTCGCGCACCGCGATCACGCTCGCCTCGAGCGCCGCGCCCGGCTCGGAGCGCATCGACTACCTGATCGACCGCGAGCTCGCCTTCACCCCGGAGGAGGCGGCGGTCGCGCTGGATCAGGCGGGCGGCGGGGCCGACGACGTCGAGGCGGTGATGCGCTCGACCGGCGGATGGGTCGTCGGCGTGCTCTTCGCGGGCACCACCGCCGAGCCCATCCGCATGGCGCTGCAGCCCGAGATCGACCCGCTGCACGCATACCTCTGGGCGCACGTGATGCAGGGCCTCAGCCCCGAACTGCGCGAGTTCGCGATCAGCACCGCCCTCCTCGTCGCCGTCGACGCCCCGCGGGCGACCGCCCTCGGCCTCGAGCGCGCCGAGCACTACCTGACCGAGCTGCGCGCGCATCGCATCCCCGCCGTGTGGGAACCGGGCGGCAAGACGGTGCGGTACCACCGGGTCCTCCGCGACTATCTGCTCGTGCTCCTCGAACGGCGGCCCCGGGCCGAGGTCGTGGCGCTGCGCACCCGCTTCGGCCGGCTGCTCGCGGCGGAGGGCTTCATGATCGAGGCGACCGCCGAGCTGCTCGCGGTCGGCGCCTTCGAGGAGGCGCTGCCGTACGTGGAGGAGGCGATCGTCACCCTGATCGACCGACTCGACTTCGACGTCGTCGAGCAGTGGCTGGAGCTCCTCGCCGACGAGGGGCAGTCGGGATCGAGCCCGCTCACCACCGGCGAGCTGCTGCTCGCCGTCGCCCGCGAGGAGTACTGGCGCGGAGTGCGCATCGCCGACCAGCTCGAAGCCCTCGGCCAGCGCGAGTCGCTCGCCGCGAGCTCGAGCCGCGCCGCCGCGATGATGATCTGGTGCTACTACCACGCGTGCCGCACCGAGGACATCGCGGCGATCGTGGCGGTGGCGCATCCCGGCGCCGAGCTGGAGGCGGCGAAGTATCTGTTGACGCTGATGGACGACCGGCCCGACGAGGCGCGGGCGACGATGAGCCTCACCGGCGGATCCGTCGCGGGGCTCGTCGCGCGCCTGCACTACTGGCGCGGGTGGTTCACGCAGGCCGCCGCCCCGGTCAGCAACGCCGCCGCCGACGCCGTGGTGCGGCCCTGGCGGATCGCCGCACTGCGGGCGATCGGCGAGCTCGAGCAGGCGCACCAGCTCTACCGGCGGGTCGAATCGGCGGGGATGCTCACCGCGGGCCTGCAGGGCGTCGTCGGCGCCGAGCTGTTCACCGACCTCGGCCGCGAGGCGGAGGCGCGGGCCTGCATCGCCGATGGCCGGGCCGAGGCGCGGCGCATCGGCTCGGCGGTCTGGGACCTGTTCGCGCAGCTGTCCGAGGCGAAGCTCGAGCTGCGGCTGCGCCGCGACCCCGTGGCCGCGCGCACCGTGCTCGACACGCTCGAACGCGATCCGCTCGCGCGCGTCTACGACTCCACCGCCGAGCAGATCGACACCTGGTACGGCCTCACCCATCTGCTCCTCGGCGAGCACGAGGCGGCACGGCGGCGCCTCGAGCGCGCGGTGCGCAGCATGCGGGCCTCCGGCCGCTTCCTCGAGCTGCCCACCGCGGCGGTCTACCTCGCCGAGGCGTCCTGGCGCTGCGGCGACACGGACGGCGCCGACCGCCACCCCGACCTCGCCCTCGAAGCCGCCAAGCGCCAGGGCACCGACGCGGTGCTGCTGCGCGCCCTCCGCGAGTTCCCCGAGGTGCTGTCCCGGCGCATCGACGGCCTCGCCGAGACCGACACCGCCTGGAACCGGCTCGGTCTGAAGGTGCTGGGCGCCCCGCCCGCGGGGACCGCGTCGGCCGGCCCGGTGCTCGCGATCGCGGAGTTCGGCACGGCGGCGCTGTCGATCGACGGCGTCGAGGTGCGCCCCCGCATCGGCAAGTGCTACGAGCTCGTGGCGTATCTCGCCGGCGCCGGCACCCACACGGCGACGCGGGCCGAGCTGCTCGGCGCGCTCTTCGACGACGCGGACACCGCCGCGTCGCGCGCCTACCTGCGGCAGGTCATCCACCAGCTGCGCTCGGTGCTGCCCGACGGGCTCGGGCCGTTCATCGTCGACGAGCGGGTCGCCCTCGGCGACGGCCTCGTGCTCCGCAGCGAGTCGCTGCAGTTCGAGCAGTCGGCGCTCCGCGCGGGCAGCAACGATCCGGCGACCCGGCTCGGCGAGCTCGAGCAGGCGCTCGCGCCGTACGAACGCGGGGTGTTCCTGCCGAAGGCGAAGTCGCAGTGGGCCGAGGAGCGCCGCAGTCAGCTGGCCGCCACCGCGGCGGGGCTCCGGTTCGAGGCGGCGAGCCTCGCCTACGAGCTCGGCGCCTTCGCGAGGGCCGAGGCGCTCGCCGGCGCCGTCGTCGAGGAGCAGCCGCTGCGCGAGGCCGCCTGGCGGTTGCGGATGCGCATCGCGGCGGCGGTCGGCTCGCCGGACGAGGTGCTCGCCGCGTACCAGGGCTGCGTCGGCGCGCTCCGCGGCATCGGCGCCGAGCCCGCGCGCGAGACGCGGCTCCTGCTCGAGCAGCTGCGCTGAGGCGCCGGCCCGTGCGGCCCGCGGTGCGACGGATCAGTCCTGGGTGTCGGGCGTGCCCTGGTGGTAGCGCTGGCGCCAGCGCATCCCGTCGTGCATCCAGATCGAGCTGCGGTGCACGACGCCGACGGCGTCCTCGGTGCGGAACCGCACGTGCGCGACGCCGGGCGCGAGCTCGACGACCCGGTCGAAGCTCACCCGCTGCACCTGGCCGGGAATGGTGAGCAGGGTCGCGATCACCTCGTCGCGCAGCCAGTACTTGCCGCTCCGGCCGATCTCGTAGAAGTCGTCGTGGATGAGCTCCTCGAGCAGGTCGCGGTCGGAGCGGCCCGCGGGGCTCAGCAGCTGCGACTCGAGGTCGATGATGGTGCGGCGCAGCGCCGCGGGGGCGTCGGCCGGGTTCTCCGTGGTGGTCATGCCCACACCGTCTCAGGGCCGGCGTCATCGGGGCGTTAACCCGGAGACGACGAAGCGCCCGGCGAAGGGAGTCTGCTTCGCCGGGCGCTCCGGACGCCCCGACCGGGAGTCACCCGGCACGGAGCTGGTCCCCGCCGCCCGAGGGCGCGGGAGTCGGGTCAGGTGAGCCGGATCTGCCGGTTCACGTCCTTGTACAGCAGGTAGCGGAACGGCCCGGGGCCGCCCGCGTAGCAGGCCTGCGGGCAGAACGCCCGCAGCCACATGAAGTCGCCGGCCTCGACCTCGACCCAGTCGTCGTTCAGCCGGTACACCGCCTTGCCCTCGAGCACGAAGAGGCCGTGCTCCATCACGTGCGTCTCGGCGAAGGGGATGACGCCGCCCGGCTGGAAGGTCACGATGTTCACGTGCATGTCGTGCGCGAGGTCGTCGGGGTCGACGAAGCGGGTGGTGGCCCAGGCCCCGTCGGTGTCCGGCATCGGGCGCGGCGCGACATCCTGATCCCGCGTGACGAAGGAGGCGGGCGCGGCGATGCCGTCGGCCGGCTCGTACGCCTTGCGGATCCAGTGGAACGAGGCGGGCTCGCCGCCCTCGTTCGCGATCGACCACTCGGCGCCCGCGGCGAGATAGGCGTAGCCGCCCGCGCCGAGCACGTGCCGTTCGCCGGCGAGGGTCAGCGCGAGCTCGCCCGCGGTGACGAAGACGACGCCCTCGACGCCGGCCTCCGGTTCGGGGCGCTCCGCGCCGCCGCCGGGCGCGATCTCGACGATCAGCTGGGCGAAGGTCGTCGCGAAGCCCGCGATGGGCCGCGCGATGATCCAGGAGCGGGTGCCCGTGAAGCCCGGCAGATTGCTCGTGACGATGTCGCGCAGCACGTCCTTCGGGATGACGGTGTACGCCTCCTTCACGACCGCGCGGTCGGTGAGCAGCTCGGACTGGGCGGGCAGGCCGCCCTTCGGCGTGTAGTAGCTCATGCGGGTGCTCCGGGGGTCGACGTGGTGGCGGGGACGGATGCCGCGGCGAGCCGCGGGTGGGCGAGCGCGACGAGTGCCGCCCGCTCCACGCCGGCGTCGGCGGCGACCTCCGCGGCGGAGACGGCGCCGCACTCGACGCCGCGCAGCACGAAGTCGGCGAGCGCGCGCGCCGTGGCGGGCTCGTCGAGCACGGCGCCGGGGGTCTGCTCGAGGTAGGCGCGGAGCCGCGCGGCCGCGGCCGGGTAGCCCTCCCGGAAGAAGGCGTAGCTCGCGAGGTAGCGGGTCGGCAGCTGGTGCGGGTGCAGGTCCCAGCCCTGGTAGTAGCCGCGCTCGAGCGAGCGCCGCACGAGCCGCGCGTGCAGCGCCCACGCCTCGGCGGTGCGCTCGCCGAGCGGCAGCACGTTCGTGGAGCCGTCGGAGAGCCGGATGCCGGTGCCTGCGACGGCGAGCTGCATGACGCCCTTGGCGAGGTCGGCGGCGGGGTGCTCCATCGACTGGTACCCGGCCGCGATCTGCAGCGAGGCGCTGTAGTCGTAGGTGCCGTAGTGCA
The DNA here is from genome assembly GCF_022811605.1 of Agromyces soli. GTDB lineage: Bacteria > Actinomycetota > Actinomycetes > Actinomycetales > Microbacteriaceae > Agromyces > Agromyces soli. The sequence continues at coordinate 35,709 of NZ_CP094533.1, forward strand.
GCCCGGTGATGCGGCCGGGCGCGGCGTGCGGCAGCTGCGCGACCGGGGAGCGGCCGTCGGCGCCGAGCACGAGCTGCGGGGTCTCGACCTGCACCTCGAAGCGGATCCGCCCCTCGGCGAGGCCGTGCACCCGCTCGAGTTCGGCGGCGAGCGCCGCCATCGTCTCGACCTGCGCGACGGTGGTGACCTTCGGCAGGGTGAGCACGAGGCCGTCGGGCAGCCCGCCGCCCTCGACGAGGGCGGTCACGAAGAGGTCGAGCGTGCGGATGCCCCGCGCCCGCGTCGGCCGCTCGAAGCACTTGAAGCGGATGCCGACGAAGGGCGGCGCGGTGCCGGCGCCGACGGCGTCGAGCACCCGGCGGGCGGCGAGCACCGCGTCGGCGTCCTCGGCCTCGTCGCCGCGATCGCCGTAGCCGTCCTCGAAGTCGAGTCGCAGGTCCTCGATCGGCTCGCGCTCGAGCTTCCGGGCGACGCGGGGCGCGAGCTCCGCGGCGAGCGCGGCGTCGAGCCCGGCGACGACGGCGACGGCTTCGAGGCCCCCGGCGTCCTCGGCGGCGCCCAGGGCGGCGGCGCCCCACTCCGCCGGGAGCTCGGGCGTGAAGCGGTCGGCCGGCACGTAGACGGTGTGCACGGGCTGCCGGGAGCCGTCGTCGCCCGGGTAGGCACGGTCGAGCAGTTCGTCGGTGGCGGCGAGGCGGCGCTCGGCGTCGGCGAGTGCGGCGGCGCCGAGGGCGGCCGTGGGGGCGGTGGCGGAGCCCTGACCCATCAGCCCTCCAGGAGTTCGTAGGCGGGCAGGGTGAGGAAGTCGACGAAGCCGTCGTCGAGGCAGAGCTCCTCGACGAGGCGGGCTGCGGGCTCGTAGAACCGGGCGAAGCGCTCGGCGTCCACCTGCCCGCGGAGCGCCGCGACCTCCTCGGCGAGCACGGTGCGGACGAGCTCGGGCGTGACCGAGCGTCCGGTGTCGGCGAGCTCGACGCCGTTGCGCAGCTGCTGCCAGACCTGGGAGCGGGAGATCTCGGCGGTCGCGGCATCCTCCATCAGGTTGTGCAGCGCGACCGCGCCGTCGCCCGAGAGCCAGACCGCCGTGTACGCGACGGCGACCGAGAGGTTCAGCCGCAGCCCGGCCTCGGTGACCCGGCCGGGGGCGGATGCCGCGTCGAGCAGCTGCTCGGCCGTGACCGCGACCTCGGGGCGCTGGCGGTCGAGCTGATTCGGCCGGCTGCCGAGCACGCCGTCGAAGACCTCGCGGCAGACCGGGACGAGGTCGGGGTGGGCGACCCAGGAGCCGTCGAAGCCGTCCTCGGCCTCGCGGGTCTTGTCGGCGCGGACCTTCTCGAAGGCGGCGCGGGTGACCTCGAGGTCGTTGCGATTCGGCACGAAGGCCGCCATGCCGCCCATGGCGAAGGCGCCGCGGCGGTGGCAGGTCTGCACGAGCAGCTCGGTGTAGGCGCGCATGAACGGCGCGGTCATCGAGACGTCGGCGCGGTCGGGCAGCACGAAGTCGGGGCCGGCGTCGCGGAACACCTTGATGAAGCTGAACAGGTAGTCCCAGCGGCCGGCGTTCAGTCCGGAGGCGTGCTCGCGGAGCTCGTACAGGATCTCGTCCATCTCGAACGCGGCTGGGAGCGTCTCGATGAGCACGGTCGCGCGCACGGTGCCGCGCGGCAGGCCGAGCTGCTCCTGGGCGAAGACGAAGACGTCGTTCCAGAGCCGGGCCTCGAGGTGGGACTCGAGCTTCGGCAGGTAGTAGTACGGGCCGTGGCCGTTCTCGATCAGCGGCTTCGCGGTGTGGAAGACGTGCAGCCCGAAGTCGACGAGCGAGCCGCTCGCCCGCTCGCCGTCGATCAGCACGTGCCGCTCGGAGAGGTGCCAGCCGCGCGGGCGGGTGACGACGGTCGGCCGTTCGATGTCGCTGCGGAGGGCGTACTGCTTGCCCTGCGGCGAGGTGTACGCGAGCGTGCCGCGGGCGGCATCGAGGAGGTTGCGCACGCCGGCGACGACGTTGTGCCAGGTGGGGCTCGCGGCGTCCTCGAGGTCGGCGAGCCAGACCTTGGCGCCGGAGTTCAGCGCGTTGATCGCCATCTTCGGCGGGGCGGCGGGTCCCGTGATCTCCACGCGGCGGTCGAGGAGAGCGGGCGGAGCGGGGGCGACGCGCCACTCGGACTCGCGCACCTCGCGGGTCTCGGGAAGGAAGTCGAGCCGCCCGTCCGCCGCCGCCCGCTCGCGCCGTTCGCCGCGCGCCGCGAGCAGCTCCAGCCGGCGTGCCGCGAAGCGGTGGTGCAGCGCCTCGACGAAGGCGAGGGCCTCGGCCGAGAGGATCTCGTCGCCCCCCTCGACGTCGGTGGGGGTGGTGATCTCGATGGTCATGCGGCTGCTGCTCCTTCGCGGCTCGACGCGGTCCGCTCATCATCGCGTATGCACCGAGCGTCCCAAAAGTTTTCGCATTATGGATGTTAATGTTTGCTTTACGGAAACACAAGCCTCCGGCATCACCCACGACGCCGCGGGCCGCTCATGGCGCCCCACCCCGGCGGGGCCGTGCGGTATCTTGTGTCCACCCACGTTTTCCGCGATGCGGATACTCGCCACCGAGATGCAGAACCGAGGAGCCCCGGCATGGCCGAAGCTGAAGGCGTCAAGTCCGTCGCACGGGTCTTCGACCTGCTCGAGCTCATCGCCGACGCGGGCGGCGACGTCACGCTGAGCGAGCTGTCGACGATGGCCGAGCTGCCGCTGCCGACCATCCACCGGCTGCTGCGCACCCTCGTCTCGCTCGGCTACGCCCGCCAGCTCGCGAACCGGCGCTACGCGCTCGGCCCGCGCCTCGTGCGCCTCGGCGAGGTCGCGAACCGGCAGTTCGGCCAGCTCGCCCGACCGCAGCTGAAGGGGCTCGTCGAGCGCCTCGGTGAGACCGCGAACCTCGCCACCCTCGACGGCGACCGCGTCATCTACGTCTCCCAGGCCCCCTCGCCGCACGCCATGCGCATGTTCACCGAGGTCGGCCGCCGCTCGTACCTGCACTCCACCGGGGTCGGCAAGGCCATCCTCGCCGAGCTCGACGACGAGCAGGTGCGCGAGATCGTCGGCCGAACGGGCCTGCCCGCCGAGACCGAGCACTCCATCACCACCCTCGAGGCGCTGCTCGCCGACCTCGCCGAGATCCGCGCGCGCGGGTACTCGATCGACGACGGCGAGCAGGAGATCGGCGTGCGCTGCTACGCCATGGCCGTGCCCGGCGCCCCCGTGCCGACGGCCGTCTCGGTCTCCGGACCGATCGCCCGCGTCGACGAGGACTTCGCCGCCCGGGCCATCCCCGTGCTCCGCGAGGCGGTGCGCGAGATCGGCGCGCTCGCCGCCGCGGCCTGAGCCCGCGCACCCGCCGTTCGCTCCTCACCTGCGGCTCCGCCTTCGCTGGAGCCGGCCGCTGGCGACCCCTCGGACACTGCCACTGCCGGATCGCGCGCGAGTCGCGTAGTATCCATATCCATTCTGCGAAAGCCGGATTCCGGATCGTAAGAACTGCCGGTTCGGCGGGCGGTACCCTGGAGGTGTCCGCCCCCGGGCGGGCGCGGTGCGAGGTGGGGCCACCGGGGCCCCGGTGCCGCAGGCGTCGACGCAGACGCCGGACCCGAGGAGTTTCGACATGGAACACCACGCCGTGACCGTCAACGGGCGCTCCCGCCCGCTCGACGGCGTCCCCACCCACGCGACCGCCCTCGACTGGCTGCGCGACACCGGCCTCACCGGCAGCAAGGAGGGCTGCGCCGAAGGCGAGTGCGGCGCCTGCGCGATGCTGCTCGCGACGCCCGCCGACGACGGCGGCACCGCCTGGACCGCCGTGAACGCCTGCCTGGTGCCCGTGCACGCACTCTCGGGCCAGGAGCTCGTGACCGCCGAGGGCCTCGGCTCCCCCGAGGCCCTGCACCCCGTGCAGGAGAAGCTCGCCGAAGCCGGCGGCTCCCAGTGCGGCTACTGCACCCCGGGCTTCGCCTGCAGCATGGCCGGCGAGTTCTATCGCGCCGACCGTGTCGCGCAGGATGCCTCGGCCGAGCCCTGCCCGGTGCACGACGACGCCCCGAGCGCCGCCGCCCCCGACGACCCCGAGAGCGCCGCCGACGCCGAGCACGGCCCGAACGGCTTCGATCTGCACTCGCTGAGCGGCAACCTCTGCCGCTGCACCGGGTACCGGCCCATCCGCGATGCCGCGTACACGCTCGGCTTCCCCGAGGCCGGCGACCCGCTCGCCGAGCGCCGCGAGCGGCCCGCGCCCGTGGCCGTCCCCACCGACTACGCCCACGAGGGCGACCGCTTCGTCCGTCCCGCCTCGCTCGCCGAGACGCTGGCGATCCTCCGCGACGAGCCCGACGCCCTGCTCGTGGCCGGCTCGACCGACTGGGGCGTCGAGGTGAACCTCCGCGGCCGCCGCGCGCCGCTCGTCGTCGCCATCGAGCAGCTCGAGGAGCTGCGCACGCTGTACCTCGGCGAGGACGTCGTCGAGATCGGCGCGGCGCTGCCGCTCTCGGACGTCGAGCGCCGCCTCGACGGCCGGGTGCCGCTGCTCGCGCAGCTCTTCCCGCAGTTCGCCTCCCGGCTGATCCGCAACCGCGGCACCATCGGCGGCAACCTCGGCACCGGCTCGCCCATCGGCGACACCCCGCCCGCCCTCCTCGCGCTCGGCGCCCGCGTCGTGCTGGCGAAGGCGGACGAGACGGGCGCGGTCCTCGAGCGCGAGGTCGAGCTCGCCGAGTACTTCACCGGCTACCGGCAGACGGTGCGCGAGACGGGCGAGCTCATCCGGGCCATCCGCATCCCGCTGCCCCTCGCCGGGCTCACCGCGTTCCACAAGATCGCCAAGCGCCGCTTCGACGACATCTCGAGCGTCGCCGTCGCGTTCGCGCTCGACGTCGACGACGCGGGCGTCGTCACGGCCGCCCGCATCGGCCTCGGCGGCGTCGCCGCCACCCCGCTCCGCGCCTACGAGGCCGAGCAGGCCCTCGTCGGCAAGCCCTGGGACCTCAGCACGGTGCGCGCCGCCTCCGCGGTGCTCCGCGAGACGGGCACCCCCATGAGCGACCACCGGGCGAGCGCCGACTACCGCAGCGCCATGCTGGGCACCGCCCTCCTGAAGCTGTACGCCACCTCCCGCGGCTCCAGTCGCGGCATCCGGACGGAGGTCCCGGCATGAGCGCCCTCGCCGACCGCCCCGCCGACCCGGTCGTCGGCCTCCGCGCCGCGCACGAGAGCGCCGCGCTGCACGTCACCGGCGCGGCGATGTACACCGACGACCTCGCCGCCCGGGACCACGGCGTGCTCACGGCCTGGCCGGTGCAGTCGACGAACGCGCACGCGCGCGTCGCGGTCGACGTCGCGCCGGCCTACGAGGTGCCCGGGGTCGTGCGCGTGCTCACCGCCGCCGACGTGCCCGGCCTGAACGACGCGGGCATCAAGCACGACGAGCCGCTGTTCCCGAGCGAGGCGATGTTCCTCGGCCACGCCCTCGTCTGGGTGCTTGGTGAGACGCCCGAGGCCGCCCGCCTCGGCGCCGCCGCCGTGCGGGTCGAGTACGAGCCGCTGCCCTCGCTCATCACGGTGCGCGACGCCATCGCGGCCGAGTCCTACCAGGGCATCGCCCGCACGGTCGCCCGCGGCGACGCCGCCGCCGCCCTCGCCGACGCCCCGCGCGTCTTCACAGGGGTCACCGAGTTCGGCGGTCAGGAGCACTTCTACCTCGAGACGCAGGCCTCGTACGCGATCCGCGACTCCGAGGGCCAGTACTTCGTGCAGTGCTCGACGCAGCATCCCTCCGAGACGCAGGAGATCGTCGCGCATGTGCTCGGCGTGCCCTCGAACGAGGTCACCGTGCAGCAGTTGCGCATGGGCGGCGGCTTCGGCGGCAAGGAGATGCAGCCGCACGGGCTCGCCGCGATCGCCGCGCTCGGCGCGAAGCTCACCGGCCGCCCGGTGCGGCTTCGGCTGAACCGCACACAGGACCTCACGATGACCGGCAAGCGCCACCCCTTCCACATCGAGTGGCGGGCGGGCTTCAGCGAGGACGGCTTCATCCAGGCGCTCGAGGCCACCCTCACGGCCGACGGCGGCTGGAGCCTCGACCTCTCCGAGCCCGTGCTCGGCCGCGCGCTCTGCCACCTCGACAACGCCTACTGGATCCCGAACGTGCACGCGCACGGCCGCATCGCGAAGACGAACAAGACCTCGCAGACCGCGTTCCGCGGCTTCGGCGGGCCGCAGGGCGTCTTCCTCATCGAGGACATCCTCGGCCGGGTCGCGCCCGAGCTCGGCATCGAGGCGGCGACGCTCCGCGAGCAGAACTTCTACCGGCCCGGCCAGGCCACGCCCTACGGCCAGACGGTGAAGGACGCCGAGCGGATGCCCCGCATCTGGACCGAGCTCAAGGCCGAGAGCGACTTCGACGCCCGCCGGGCGGAGATCGCCGCCTTCAACGCCGCCCACGAGGACCGCAAGCGCGCGCTCGCGATCACCCCCATCAAGTTCGGCATCTCGTTCAACTTCGCGGCCTTCAACCAGGCGGGCGCGCTCGTGCACGTCTACAAGGACGGCTCGGTGCTGATCAACCACGGCGGCACCGAGATGGGCCAGGGCCTGCACACGAAGATGCTGCAGGTCGCCGCGACGGCGCTCGGTCTCGAGCTGCACCAGGTGCGGCTCGCGCCCACCCGCACGGACAAGGTGCCGAACACCTCCGCGACCGCGGCGAGCTCCGGTGCCGATCTCAACGGCGGCGCGGTGAAGAACGCGTGCGAACAGATCCGGGAGCGGATGGCGAAGGTCGCCGGGCGCCTCCTCGGCGTGGACGAGCGCGACGTGCGCTTCTCGGGCGGCGTCGTCACGGGCCTCGGCAACCGCGAGCAGCGGCTGAGCTTCGCCGAGGTCGCCGAGGCGGCCTACCTGCAGCGGGTGCAGCTCTGGGCGGCCGGCTACTACCGCACCGAGGGCCTGCACTGGAACCCCGATGTCATGCAGGGCTCGCCGTTCAAGTACTTCGCCTACGGCGCGGCCGCGAGCGAGGTCGAGGTCGACGGCTTCACGGGCGCCTACCGGGTGCGCCGGGTCGACATCGTGCACGACGTGGGCGACTCGCTCTCGCCCATGCTCGACATCGGGCAGATCGAGGGCGCGTACGTGCAGGGCGTCGGCTGGCTGACGCTCGAGGAGCTGCGCTGGGACGAGAGCGACGGGCCCGCGCGCGGGCGCCTGCTCACCCAGTCGGCCTCGACGTACAAGCTGCCGAGCTTCTCGGAGATGCCCGAGGTGTTCAACGTGCGGCTCTTCGAGGACGCCCGCGAGGAGGGCGCCGTCTACGGTTCGAAGGCCGTCGGCGAGCCGCCCTTCATGCTCGCCTTCAGCGCCCGGGAGGCGCTGCGCGAGGCCGTCGCCGCCTTCGGCCCCGGCGGCCGGGCGGTCGAGCTCGCCTCGCCCGCGACGCCGGAGGCCGTGTACTGGGCGGTCGAGGCGGCCCGGGCCGCCGGCGCTCCCGCCGAGGCCGTCGCGCAGACGGATGCCTCGCGCGAGCTCGTCGGCGCGGACTGACGGACCCGGATGGACTGGCTGGACGCGCTGCAGCGGCTCCGCGAGGCGCGGACGCCCGCGGTCATCGTCACCATGGCGATGGTCCGCGGGCACGCGCCCCGCAACGGCGGCGCGAAGATGGTCGTCTCCGCCGACGGGCTCTTCGGCACCGTCGGCGGCGGCAACCTCGAGGCGACCGCCGTCCGGCGCGCCCGGGAGCTCCTCGCCGCGGGCGTGGCCGAGCCCGAGCTGCTCACGCTCACCCTGAGCGACAAGGCGAACGCCGAGTACGGCGTGCAGTGCTGCGGAGGAGAGGTCACGATGCTCTTGGAACCCGTGCGCACGGTGCCGGCGGTCGCCGTCTTCGGCATCGGCCACGTCGGCCTCGAGCTCGCCCGGGTGCTGGCGAGGCATCCGCTCGAGCTCCACCTCGTGGACTCCCGTCCCGAGATGCTCGCCGCCGACCGGCTCGGCGAGCCCGGCCGCACCGGTCCGCTCGGCGACGCCGTCGCCGAGGTGCGGGTGCACCACGCGCCCGTGCCCGAGGCCGCGCTCGCCGAGCTGCCGCCCGGCGCGCACGTGCTCGTGATGACCCACGACCATGTCGAGGACCTCGCGATCGTCGAGACCGCGCTGCGCACCCCCGGGCTCGGCTCGATCGGCCTCATCGGCTCGCGCTCCAAGTGGGCGCGGTTCCGTGGCAAGCTCCACGAACTCGGTCACGACGACGAGGCCCTCGCGCGCGTGACCACGCCGATCGGCATCGACGGGATCGGCTCGAAGCTGCCCGCCGCGATCGCCGTGAGCGTCGCCGCGCGGGTGCTGCAGCTCATCGAGGCCGCGGAGGGCACGGCCGACGAGGCGGAGGCCGACGAAGTAGAGGCGGACGCGGGGTGAGCGGCGTCCGCTCGGCCCTCGTCACGGGCGCGGGCAGCGGCATCGGCCGCGCCTGCGCCCGCGCGCTCCTCGACGCGGGCTGGAACGTGACGCTCGCCGGGCGCCGCCGGGCGCCGCTCGAGGAGACCGCCGCCGGCTTCGGCACGGCGCTCGTCGTGCCCGCCGACGTCACCGACGCGGATGACGTCGGGCGACTCTTCGCCCGGCACGACGAGCGCTTCGGCCGGCTCGACCTGCTGTTCAACAACGCCGGCACGTTCGGCCCCAGCGCCGACGTCGGCGCGCTGGACGAGGCGGAGTGGGCGGCGACGCTCGCCCTGAACGTGACCGCGGCGGTGCGCTGCGCGGGCGCGGCGTTCCGCCGGATGGCGGCGCAGCATCCGCCCGGCGGCCGCATCGTGAACAACGGCTCCGTCTCGGCCCAGGTGCCCAGGCCCCGCTCGGCCGCGTACACGACGACGAAGCACGCGATCGCCGGGCTCTCGAAGTCGATCGAGCTCGACGGCCGGGCGCACGGCATCACCTGCACCGAGCTCGACCTCGGGAACGCCCGCACCGAGCTCGTCGACGGCCTCGTCGGCGACGGCGCGCTGCAGGCCGACGGCCGACGCCTCGTCGAGCCGACGATGGCGGCGGACGACGTCGCTCGGCTCTTCCTCGCCCTCGCCGAGCTGCCGCTCTCGGTGAGCGTGCCGCAGCTCACGGCGACCGCGGCGGGCATGCCGTTCATCGGCCGCGGCTGAGCGAACGAGGTGGACGGAGCGCACGGGGCGGGCTGAGCGGGCCGGCATGGCCGGCGCCGAGGCATCCGCCCCTCAGCTCAGCCGGCGCCCCCGCATGATCGCGAGCGGGAGCGTCGCGAGCGACAGCGCCGCGGCGCAGAGGAACGCGACGGGGAACGAGAAGCCCGCCGCGATCGTGCCGACGAGCACGGCGCCGAAGCCGGTGCCCGCGTCGAAGCCGATGTTCCACACCATGCTCGCGAGCAGGGTGTCGCGCGGCCCGACGGCGGCGAAGGCCTCCCCCAGCGTGAGGTTCTGCAGTCCGCCGTAGCCGAGGCCGACCAGGGCCGCGCCGATGAGCAGGGCCCAGTCGGCGGGCGCCGAGGCATCCACGACGCCCCAGGCGGTGATCGCGAGGCCCGCGGCCGTCGCGATCACGAGCGGCCAGAGCAGCGGTCGGGCGCCGAAGCGGTCGGCCGGCCCGCCGATGAGCCAGCGCGAGAGCGCCGCGAGGCCGGTGAGCAGCAGCAGTGCGGCGGCCGCGAGCAGCTGGTCGCCGGCGAGCTGGGGCAGGAAGGTGATCAGCGCGCCGCCGGCGACGGTGACGGCGAGCAGCAGCGCGACCGGGCGGAACAGCACGGCCGCCGCGGCGAGCGGGCCGTGCGAGGCGTGCGCGTGCTCCGCCGGGTGCGGCGGCTTCGCGGCGAGGTGCTTGGCGAGGCGGAGCGCGGCGGGGATGCCGAGCACGGGCAGCGCCGCGACGACGAACACCGGGGCGTAGCCGAGGTGCTCGGCGACCCAGGGCGCGAGCGGCAGCAGCACGAGCTGGGGTCCCGCGATCGCGAGCCCCCAGGCGCCGATCGCCCGACCGCGGCGGGCCGGTTCGATGAGCTCGGGCACGGCGCTGCCGCCGGCGACCGTCAGTACGGCGAAGCCGAGGCCGCGCACGGCCGACCAGGCGAGGATGACGGGGAGCTCCGCCGAGGCGAGCATCGCCGGGGCGGGGAGGCCGAGGAGCAGCAGCCCCACGACGAGCACGGGCGCCCAGCCGAAGCGGCGGAGGGCCGCCGGCACCATCGTCTGCCCGGCCACGGTCGCGAGCATCAGCACGCCCGTGACGAGCCCGGCGCCCGCGACGTCGGCGCCGCCGGACACCGCCCAGAGCGGCGCGACCGGCATCAGCACGGCGAAGCCGGAGAAGCCGAGGGCCGTCATCGTGATGAGTGCGGGCATCCCGGGCGCCCGCCATACCGATCCTGCGCCCGGTCCGTTCGTCGTCAAGTCCTCTTCACCGTTCCCTTCCGATCCATCCCACCACGGCCGCAGCCCGTGTGACGCCGCGGGCGCGCGCCGCGCTGGACGCGACCGCGCCCCGGTCGGCGCAGTGCCGACCGGGGCGCGTCGATGGAGCGGCTCAGCCGGCGATGAGGCTCTCGATCGGCCCGCGCACGAAGTACAGCGCGAAGCCGGCCGCGACGATCCACATCAGCCAGTGCACCTTGCGCGCCCGGCCGGACGCCGCGTTCACGAGCGCCCAGGAGATGAATCCCACGCCGATGCCGTTCGCGATCGAGTACGTGAGCGGCATCGTCACGATCGTGAGGAAGGCGGGCAGGGCGATCGCGAACTTGTCGAACTTGATCTCGCGGATCTGCCCCATCATCATCGCGCCGACCACGACGAGCGCGGCGGAGCCGACCTCGATCGGCACGACGAGGGTGAGCGGGGTGAGGAACATGGAGAGCAGGAACAGCACACCGACGACGATCGAGGCGAGCCCGGTGCGGGCGCCCTCGCCGATGCCCGAGGCACTGTCGACGTAGACCGTGTTCGAGGAGGTGGAGGTCGCACCGCCCGCGATCGCGCCGGCGCCCTCGACGATGAACGCCGCCCGCAGCCGCGGGAAGGTGCCGTCCTTGTGCGCGAGCCCGGCGTTCTTCGCGAGCCCGGTCATCGTGCCCATCGCGTCGAAGAAGTTCGAGAACACGAGGGTGAAGATGAGCATCGTCGCCGACAGCGCGCCGATGCGGCCGAAGGAGCCGAAGAGGTCGAACTGCCCGACGAGCCCGAAGTCGGGCACGGTGAACAGCGCGGTCGGCAGCTCGGGGATCGTCATGTGCCAGCCGTTCGGGTCCTCGAAGGAGGGGCCGAGCTTCAGCAGCGCCTGGGCGATGATCGCGACGATGGTGGTCACGACGATGCCGATCAGGATGCCGCCGGGCACGCGGCGCGCGACGAGGATGCCGATCAGCACGAGGCCGAGCAGGAAGATGAGCGTCGGCACCGAGGTGATCGAGCCGGCGTCGCCGAGCTGCACGGGCGGGCCGCCGGGGGTGCGGTTCACGAAGCCGGAGTCGACGAAGCCGATGAAGGCGATGAACAGACCGATGCCGACCGTGATCGCGGCCTTGAGCGCCTGCGGCACCGCGCGGAAGATCGCCGTCCGCGCGCCGGTGGCGCCGAGCAGCACGATGATGATGCCGTTGATCACGACGAGGCCCATCGCCTCCGGCCAGGTGACCTGGCCCACGACCGAGACGGCGAGGAAGGAGTTGATGCCGAGGCCCGCCGCGAGCGCGAAGGGCAGCCGGGCGAAGACGCCGAACAAGATCGTCATGAGGCCGGCGGTGAGGCCGGTCGCCGCGCCGATCTGGGCGGCGTCGAGGGCATTGCCCGCGACGTCCTCGGTGCCGCCGAGGATCAGCGGGTTCAGGATGACGATGTACGCCATCGTCACGAAGGTGACGATGCCGCCTCGGATCTCGCGCCCGAACGTGGAGCCGCGCCGGGTGATCTCGAAGAAGCGGTCGATCGCGTTCTTCGGCTCGCCGTCGACCGTGGTGGTCGCGCCGGTGGGCAGCGGGTCGGGGATGGGCGTCGCGGTGCTGTCGGTGTGCTGGGTCACGTCCGTCTCCGCTCAGTACTCGATGCGGGTGGCGGTGTGCTGCCACTCGGTGAAGGGGGCGACCCGCTCGGCGGGCGGCAGCTCGATGTCGGCGACCGGCATGACGGCGCGGTCGGAGTCGTCGCCCTCGAAGTAGCGGTAGAAGACCGCGTCGTCGAAGCCGGCATCGGCCGCGTCGTGGCGGCTCGCCGCGAAGTAGACGCGGTCGATGCGGGCCCAGAGCGAGGAGGCGAGGCACATCGGGCAGGGCTCGCAGCTCGTGTAGAGCACGGCGCCGGAGAGGTCGAAGTCGCCGATCCCCTGGCAGGCGGCGCGGATGGCCGAGACCTCGGCGTGGGCGGTGGGGTCGAGGTTCGCCGTGACCCGGTTGACGCCCTCGAAGACCCGTCCGTCGGCGGTGACGACGATCGCGCCGAACGGGCCGCCGGAGCGGCGCACGTTCTCGGTGGCGAGCGCGACGGCTCGGGCGAGGTACTGGGCGGGCGTCGGCTCTGCGCCGTCGGGCGCCGTGCCGGCCGTGGTGGTGGTACCGAGCGATTCCATGAAAAGCATCCTTGCTCTCGGAGTCCGACCGGGCGTCTGGGTCCGCGGCGTCTGTTCGGCGCCGGCGTGATCGTCGTCGATCCGTTCGGGTCTGCTGGGCTTTCGCGCCGGGCGGCTTCGTGGCGGCTCGGCGACTGGTCGAGGCTAACAGCCACCAATCCCGGGGTCTACACGTTTTTGGAAGTTTGATTCTGAAATACGGAAAAGTTGATTGCACTTCCGCAGATGCGGAAGTATTGTCACTGCTATGGCGCAATATCGGATCAGTGAGGCCGCCGATCTCCTCGGCGTGAGCGACGACACCGTTCGGCGGTGGGTGCAGGACGGGCTGCTGAGCGTCTCGAAGGACGACGCCGGCCGCCAGGTCGTGCCCGGTCGCGAGCTCGCCGCGAGGGCGCAGGCCATCGCGGCGACCATCACCGACCGGTCCCATGTGCGCCGTAGCGCCCGCAACCGCTTCGTCGGTCTCGTCACCAAGGTCGAGATCGCCGGACTGATGGCCCAGGTCGAGCTGCAGTGCGGCCCGAACCGGGTCGTCTCCCTCATGTCGGCCGAGGCCGCCCGCGAGATGGAGCTCGAGATCGGTTCGCGCGGCGTGGCCGTGGTCAAGGCGACCACGGTCATCATCGAGACGGAAGAGGATCCCTCGTCGTGACCCTGCAGCACCGCACGTCCCGCAGCACCCGCAGCACCGTCAGCTCCGCCCCTGCCCGCAGCCGTCCGCGTCGCGTCGGCGCGGGCCTCGGCGTCGCCATCGCCGCCGCCGTTCTCCTGGCCGGCTGCGCCGCGGGAGGGCAGCCCGCCCCGAGCCCCACCGAGCGCGCCGGCGCCGACGAACCCGCTCTGACCGGCGAGCTCACGATCTACGCCGCCGCCTCGCTCAGCGGCGCCTTCGACGAGCTCGCCGCGCAGTTCGAGACCGAGCACCCGGATCTCGACGTCGTGCCCATCACCTACGACGGCTCCTCCGTGCTCGCCACGCAGCTCATCGAGGGCGCGCCCGCCGACGTCTTCGCCTCGGCCGACGAGAAGAACATGGCGAAGGTGCTGGACGCCGGCCTCGCCGAGTCCGCCGACGACTTCGCCACGAACGTGCTCGAGATCGTGGTCGCCCCCGGCAACCCGCTCGGCATCGAGGGGCTCGACGCCCTCGCCGACGGCGCCACGACGACCGCCGACGGCCGGCCGGCGACGGTCGTGCTCTGCGCGCCCGAGGTGCCCTGCGGCGCCGCCTCGCAGACGCTCATCCAGGCCGCCGGCCTCACGCTGACCCCCGCGAGCGAGGAGCAGAACGTCACCGCCGTGCTCACCAAGGTGAAGTCCGGCGAGGCCGATGCGGGGCTCGTCTACGTCACCGACGTGAAGGCCGCGGGCGACGCGGTCGAGGGCGTCGAGATCGCGAACGCCGCCGACGCGACCAACGTCTACCCGCTGACCGCGCTCAGCGCTGCACCGAACCCGGAGGCGGCGGCCGCCTTCGTGGCGTTCGTCACCTCGAAGGCCGGCCAGCAGGTGCTCGCCTCCTTCGGCTTCGGAGCGCCGTGACCCGAGTCGTGCACGCGCCCCGCGGCGGCATCGCCGTCGCGGGGCGCTTCCCCGGCTGGCTGTACCTGCCGGCCGGTCTCGGCGCCGCCGTGCTGCTGCTGCCGCTCGCGGCGCTGCTCGTGCGGCTCGACTGGGCGGGCGTCCCCGCGGCCATCACCTCCCCCGAGGCGCTGCAGGCGCTCGGGCTCTCCCTCGCGACCGCGAGCTGGGCGACGCTCGCCTGCATCGTGCTCGGCGTCCCGCTCGCGCTCGTCATCGCCCGCAGCGGTCGCGGCACCGCCGCCGCACTGCGCACGCTCGTGACCCTGCCGCTCGTGCTGCCCCCGCTCGTCGGCGGCATCGCCCTGCTCTCGCTCCTCGGCCGCACCGGGCTCTTCGGCGAGGTGCTCGCCGTCTGGGGCATCCGCATCCCCTTCACGACCGCCGCCGTCGTCATCGCCCAGGTCTTCGTCGCCCTGCCCTTCCTCGTGATCTCCGTCGAGGGCGCGCTGCGCACCGCCGGCACCCGTTTCGAGGGCGTCGCCGCGGGCCTCGGCGCCGGCCGCTTCACCGTCTTCCGGCGGATCACCCTGCCCCTCGTCGCCCCCGGCCTCCTCGCCGGCGCCGTGCTCTGCTTCGCCCGGGCGCTCGGCGAGTTCGGCGCGACCGCCCTCTTCGCCGGCAACGCGGCCGGTACGACGCGCACGATGCCGCTCGCGATCTACACGGCCTTCAACGGCGCCGGGGTCAGCGAGGACACGGCGATCGCCCTGTCGCTCATGCTCATCGCCGTGGCGATCGCGGTGCTCGTGCTGATGCGCGGCTGGCGAGCGGACGCCCCGCGATGAGCGCCGCAGCGGAGCGCCGGACGGATGCCTCGGCTGCCGGGGCGGCCCCGGACGCCGGGCTCGTCGCCGAGCTCGAGGTGGAGCGCGGCGGCTTCCGCCTGGACGCCGCCGTCGCGGTCGGTCCCGACGAGGTGCTCGCCGTGCTCGGCCCGAACGGCTCGGGCAAGTCGACGCTGCTCGCCGCGATCGCGGGGCACGTGCCGGTCGACCGCGGCGAGGTGCGGGTGGGCGGGCGCCTCCTCGGCGGCGCCGGCGCTGGCGAGGTGCCGCTCGCGGCCCGCCGCATCGGCCTGCTCGGCCAGCAGGCGCTGCTGTTCCCGCACCTCAGCGCGCTCGAGAACGTCGCCTTCGGCCCGCGCGCGCAGGGCGCCGGTCGCCGGGACGCCCGCGCCGAGGCGGCCGGATGGCTCGAGCGGGTCGGCCTCGCCGGCTTCGAGCGCCGTCGGCCGGCCGAGCTGTCCGGGGGCCAGCAGCAGCGCGTCGCACTCGCCCGCACGCTCGCGGCGAGGCCGGCGGCGCTGCTCCTCGACGAGCCGTTCGCGGCGCTCGACGTCGAGGCGGCGGCGGGCATGCGGCGGCTCGTCCGCGAGCATCGGGCGGCCCTCGGCATCCCGATGCTGCTCGTCACCCACGATCCGCTCGATGCGCTCGTGCTCGCGGGCCGCGCCGCCATCCTGCAGGCCGGTCGCATCGTCGACGAGGGGCCGATCGCCCGCGTGCTCGGGCATCCGCGGACGCCGTTCATCGCCGCCCTCGCGGGCGTGGACCTCGTCGAGGGCGTCGCGCTCGACGCCGCGACGGTGCGCAGCGACGGCGGCCTCGTGCTGCGCGCGGCGGAACCGGCCGGGCTCGTCACCGGGGCGCCGGCCTCCGCCGTGTTCGCGCCGGGCTCGGTGCACGTGCGGGCCGCGGACGCGGGGGCCCCGGCGGGCGGGGCTGCGGCGGCCGGTGAGCCCAGCGCGAACCACTGGTCCGGCACCGTCGCGAGCCTCGAACCCACGGGCGGCGGCGTGCGCATCGTCACCGCCGAACAGCCGGGCGTCGCCGTCGACGTGCCGACCGCCGCGGCCGTCGCGCTGGACCTCGAAGCGGGCGCGGCCCTCGCGTTCCGGATCGAGCCCGCCGACGTGTCGGTGCGCCCGCTCGGCTGACGGCGCGCTCCCGGGGCGGTGTTACGGTAGACGCCCACGAGGGGGTGACGATGACGATCTCGACGCCGGCGCGAGCCGGGACGGGCGGAGCCAGGCGGCTGCCGGCCTCCGGCGAGCTGCCCGATCGGCTCGGCCGCCCCATGCGGGACCTGCGCATCTCGATCACCGATCGCTGCAACTTCCGCTGCGTCTACTGCATGCCGAAGGCCGTATTCGGCCGCGACTACGCCTTCCTCGACCGCGACGAGCTGCTGAGCTTCGACGAGATCGTGCGGATCGCCCGGGTGGCCGCCGCGCACGGCGTCGAGAAGCTCCGGCTGACCGGCGGCGAGCCGCTGCTGCGCCGGGGCGTCGAGGAGCTCGTGGCCCGGCTCGCCGAGCTGCGCACGCCCGACGGGCGGCCGCTCGAGCTCGCGCTCACCACCAACGGCGCCGCCCTCGCGGTGAAGGCCGGCGCCCTCCGGGACGCCGGGCTCACCCGGGTCACGGTCTCGCTCGACTCGCTCGACGATGCCAAGTTCCAGGAGATGAACGACGTGCGCTTCCCGGTGGCGCGGGTGCTCGCCGGCATCGACGCCGCCCACGAGGCGGGGCTCGGCCCGATCAAGCTGAACATGGTCGTCAAGCGCGGGCTGAACGACGACGAGGTCGTCGCCATGGCCAGGCACTTCAAGGGCACCCCGTACACGCTGCGCTTCATCGAGTACATGGACGTCGGAACCTCGAACGGCTGGGACCTCGCCGAGGTCGTCCCGTCCGCAGAGATCGTCGAACGGATCGGCGCCGAGCTGCCGCTCGTGGCCGTCGGGCGCTCCGCCCCAGGCGAGACGGCGGCGCGCTGGCGCTACGCCGACGGCGAGGGCGAGATCGGCGTCATCTCGAGTGTGACGAACGCGTTCTGCGGCACCTGCAACCGCGCCAGGATCTCGACCGAGGGGCGTCTGTTCACCTGCCTCTTCGCGAGCGAGGGCCACGATCTGCGGGCCCTCCTCCGCGGCGGGGCCGACGACGCCGAGCTCGCCCGGGCGATGGGCGCGATCTGGGGCGCGCGCGACGACCGCTACTCCGAGCTGCGGGCGACCCTCACCCCCGAGCTGCGGGCCGCCCGGCAGAAGATCGAGATGAGCTACATCGGCGGCTGAGGCGCGGCCGCGTTCGCCGGGGCGCTGCTACAGGCCGACCCACTCCGAGACGCCGTCGTCGAAGTGCTGCCGCTTCCAGATCGGCACCTCCTGCTTCACGAGTTCGACGAGGCGCTCGCACGCGTCGAACGCCTGCGCCCGATGCCCCGCGCCGGCGGCCGCGACGAGCGCGACGTCGCCGATCACGAGGTCGCCGACCCGGTGGGCCGCGGCGACCGCGAAGCCCGTCTCCTCGCGGATGCGCCGGACGCAGTCGGCGAGGAAGCGCTCCGCCTCGGGGTGGCCGCGGTAGTCGAGCGCGCGCACGGCCCGGCCGCCATCGTGGTCGCGCACGACCCCGTGGAACACGACGACGGCGCCCGAGGCGTCGTGCTCGACCGCCCGGCGCACGGCCTCGGCGTCGAGCGGAGCCTCGGAGACGACGGCGTAGAGCTCGGTGCGGTCGGGACTGGTGCGGTCGGGACTGGGCATCGCTGGCTCGCTTCCGCTGCGGTTCATCGGGTCTGCGTGGGTCATCGGGTCTGCGTGGGTCATCGGGTCTGCGTGGGTCATCGGGTCTGCGTGGGTCATCGGGTCTGAAGGCGTCATCGGATGAGGTACTCCGCGCCGAGCGCGGCGAAGCGGTCGAGGCCGCCGTCGAGGGAGACGACGTCGACGTGCCCGCGCGCGGCGAGCGCTGCGGCCGCTCGGGCCGAACGCACCCCGAGCTCGCAGTACACGATGAGCGGGCCCGGCGCGTCCTCGGGCTCCGCACCGCCGAGCAGCTCGCCGAGCGGCACGAGCTCGCTGCCGGCGATGCGCCGGAGCTCCGTCTCGGCCGGCTCCCGCACGTCGAGCAGGCGCAACCGCTCGCCGGCGCGCAGCCGGCGCAGGAGTTCCGCGGCCGAGATCGCCGCGGTCGGGGCATCCGCGGAGGCGCCCTGGGGAGCCAGCCCGCAGAAGCGCTCGTAGTCGACGAGCCCGGTGACCTCGGCGGCGTCGGGGTCGACGCCGTAGGGGATCTCGCGGCTGCGCCCGCTCAGCGCGTCGTAGCTCAGCACCCGCCCGATGAGCGGCTCGCCGATGCCCGTGACGAGCTTCACCACCTCGCCCGCGAGCATGGCGCCGATCGTGAGGCAGAGCGTCGGCAGCACGCCGCCGAGCTCGCAGGAGGGCACCTCGCCGGGCGCCGGCGGCGTCGGGAACAGGTCGCGGTAGCCGGGCCCGTGCCCCCGCCAGGCGACGCCGAGCTGCCCCTGGAAGCGCAGGATCGCGCCCCACACGAGCGGCACGCCGGCGAGGTGCGCGGCGTCGTTCGCAAGGTAGCGGGTGGGGAAGTTGTCGCTGCCGTCGACGACGAGGTCGTAGTCGGCGAGGATGCCGGGCAGGTTCGCCGCCGTCAGGCGCACGCGGTGACGCACGACCCGGCATTCCGGGTCGATCGCCGCGACCGTGTCGGCGAGCGAGTCGACCTTCGGGCGGCCGAGGTCGGCGACGCCGTGGCTGAGCTGCCTCGGCAGGTTGCTGAGCTCGACGTCGTCGTCGTCGGCGAGGCCGATCGTGCCGACGCCAGAGCCCGCGAGCGCGGGCACGACGGCGCTGCCGAGGCCGCCGGCGCCGATGACGAGCACGCGGGCGGCGGCGAGGCGGCGTTGCGCGTCCTCGCCGTACCCGGGCAGCATGAGCTGACGGCTGTGCCGGCTCACGCGCTCGGCGCTGAGCGGCGCGCCTGGCGCGACGAGCGGCTGGGTCATCCGGTCAGTGTACTCGCGGCGCTTTTCCGCGTGGCGGATGCCGGATTCCGCCGTTCGGGTAGCATCGAGCCCATGACCCTCGTGACCGTGCGCTACTTCGCGGCCGCCGCTGACGCCGCGGGCTGCGAGGAGGAGCGGCTGGAGCTCGGCGAGGCGACCGTCGGCGCGCTCCGAGAGCTGCTCGCCGAGCGCTACGGCGAGCCCATGCAGCGGGTGCTCCGCAACGGCTCCTTCCTCGTCGACGGCACGGTGCGCCGCGACCCGGCCACGCCCATCGGCGCCGCGGTCGATCTGCTGCCGCCGTTCGCCGGCGGCTGAGCCGCCGAGGCATCCGCCGTTTAGGCTGAACGCATGCGCAGCTACGCCGAACACCGTCGTGCGGTCACCGAGCTGCTCGCCCCGCTCGAGTCCCGGCTCGACGCCGAGCACGCGAACCTCTCCGGCGGCGACGCGCTCGGTCGCGTGCTGGCCGCCGACGTCGTCTGCCCGATCGAGCTGCCCGGCTTCGACAACTCGCAGATGGACGGCTACGCCCTCCGCGCCGCCGAGCTCGCCGGCGCCGCGCCCGGCTCCCCCGTGCGACTGCCGATCGGCCCGACGAGCGCCGCGGGCGACCACGTCTTCGAGCTCGCCCCTGGCACCGCCTCGCCCGTGATGACCGGCGCGCCCATCCCCCGCGGCGCGGACGCCGTCGTGCCCATCGAGGCCGCGGATCCACCATCCTTCATCGGCATCTCCGGCGCGCGCCACGACTCGCCCGTGCAGGAGACGGTCGGCTTCGCCGCGCCGGTCGAGCCCGGGGCCTTCGTCCGCCGGGCGGGCAGCGATGTCGCCGCGGGCGCGCTCCTGCTCGCCGCAGGCACCCGGCTCGGCCCGGCGCAGCTCGGCGCCCTCGCGGCCGCCGGCGTGACGGCGTTCCCGGTGCGGCGACGGCTGCGCGTGCTGCTCGTCTCGACCGGGCACGAGCTGCGACCCCCCGCGGCCGAGCTCCGGCCCGGCCAGATCCACGACGCCAACTCGACGATGCTCGGCGCAGCGCTGCGCGCCTGCGGCGCCGAGGTGGTCGAGGCGGTCTCCCCCGACGACGCCGCGTCCCTGCGCGAGGCCATCGCGGATGCCGCGGGCCGCGTCGACCTCGTCGTGACGAGCGGCGGCGTGAGCGAGGGCGCCTTCGAGGTCGTGCGGGAGGCGCTCGCCCCGCTCGGCGTCGCCTTCGAGAAGGTCGCGATCCAGCCCGGCGGCCCCCAGGGGCTCGGACTGGCGCGCTTCGACGACGAGGCCGCCCTCCCGGTCGTCGCCTTCCCTGGCAACCCGGTGAGCGCGCTCGTCTCCTTCGAGCTCTTCCTGCGACCCGTGCTGCGCCGCCTCGAGGGGCTCGCCCCCGACCGGCACCGGGCCACGCTCCCGCTCGCCCACGAGGTGGTGTCCCCGCTCGCGAAGCACCAGGTGCGCCGCGGCGTCGTCGACGGCGACGGCGCCGTCGAGGTCGGTGCACCCAGCTCGCACCTGCTGCACGCCTACGCGCAGGCGACCGTGCTCGTGCACCTGCCCGTGGGCGTCGACCGGCTCCCGGCCGGCGCGCCCGTCGACGTCTGGAGGATCGATGACTGACGAGACCGCTTCCGGCCTCACGCACCTGCGCGCCGACGGCTCGGCGCACATGGTCGACGTGACCGACAAGGCCGTCACCCGGCGCACCGCGAGCGCGCAGGCGGTGCTCGTCACCCGTGAGGACGTCGTCGCCCGCATCGCCGACGGCACCCTGCCGAAGGGCGAGGCGCTCGGCACCGCGCGCATCGCCGGCATCATGGCGGCGAAGCAGACCTCGGCACTCATCCCGCTGTGCCATCCGCTCCCCCTCACGAAGCTCGCCGTCGACTTCGAGCCGGCCGGCGACCGCGTGCGCGTCGTCGCCACGGCGACGACGAACGGCGTGACCGGCGTCGAGATGGAGGCGCTCACCGCCGCGAGCATCGCGGCCCTCACCCTCTACGACATGATCAAGGCCGTCGACCACGAGGCCGTCATCACCGACGTCTGCGTGCTCGCGAAGTCGGGCGGCAAGCGCGGCGAGTGGAGCCGCGCGTGAGCGCGGGCAGCCGGCACGGCGCGCACGCGGTCGTCATCGTCTCCTCCACGCGGGCCGCGGCCGGCGTCTACGAAGACCGCACCGGCCCGGTGATCGCCGAGTGGCTGCGCGAGCGCGGCTTCGCCGTCGAGGGGCCGGTCGTCGTCGCCGACGGTCCGGACTTCGCGATCGCCCTCGACACGGCGCTGGCGACGAGCCCGGCCGTCGTCGTCTCCACGGGCGGCACGGGCATCGCCCCCGGCGACACGGTGCCCGAGGCGACCGCCGCCGTGCTCGACCGCGAGCTGACCGGCTTCGCCGAGGAGCTCCGCCGCCGCGGCGCGGCCAGCACTCCGACGGCGCTGCTCAGCCGAGGACGCGCCGGCATCGCCGCCGGGGCGCTCGTGGTGAACCTGCCCGGCTCATCGGGCGGCGTGCGCGACGGGCTCGAACTGCTCGACGAGGTGCTCGACCACGTGCTCGACCAGCTCGCGGGCGGCGATCACCCCGCCTGAGGCGGGGCGGCGCCGGCCGAGGCATCCCGCCGTCGGTGCCAGCGCTGCCGCTCCTGCTCGAGCGGACGGGCGAGGATCGCCCACACGACGAGCGCGACCCCGACGCCGACGAGCGCTCCCGCGATCGTGTCGGTGAGCCAGTGCACCCCGAGGTAGGTACGGGTGAACGCCATCAGCAGCGTGTACGCGACGCCGAGCGCCCACACCCAGACCCGCGGCGCGATGATGCCGACGACCACGGCGATCGTCGCGGCGTTCGCCACATGCCCCGACGGGAATGAACCGAAATCGCTCGTGACCAGCATGTCCTCAGGCCGGGCGCGCCCGAACAGGTGCTTCAGCAGCTGCACCACGCCCGCGCTCGCCGCCGAGGCCAGCAGGAAGAACGCGGCACCCCAGGGTCTGCGGCAGAGCAGCAGCACGACCGCGCCGCCGAGGGGCACGACGAAGACGCCGATCGCGCCGCCGCCGAGGCGGTTCATCGTGAACGCGACGGCGTCGCCGAACGCGCCGCGCAGCTCGATCACCTCGCCGGCCCAGCTCTCGTCGACGCCGATGATGCCGTTGCGCACCGCGATCAGGCCGCCGAGGAGCACCGCCACCAACAGGACGCCGACCCCCGCGGCGACGATGACCCGCCGGTGCAGGCGGCGGGCCGCCGGGGCATCCGCCTGGTCCGTGCTGCGCAGCACCCCGGCCGGGCCGGGTCCGGGGTCGCTCGACTCGTCGTGGGCCATGCGCCCACGCTAGCCGCCCGGGCTCAGTCGCCGAGCGGCGGCACGCTGCGCGGGCGCACGAGCGCCCACAACGCGACGATCGCGACCAGGGCCGCCGCGGTCATCACGATCGCCATGGGCACGGCGCTGCCGACGCCCATCAGACCGATGAGCGGCGAGATGAGGCCGGCGAGCCCGAAGTTCAGCGCGCCGAGCAGCGAGGCCGCCGTGCCCGCCTCGTTGCCGTGCGAGGCGAGCGCGAGGATCTGCACCGCCGGGAACGAGAAGCCGCACGCCATGATGAACAGGAACAGCGGCACGATGGTGCCCCAGAGGCCGGCGCCGGTGAGGTCGAGCACCGCGATCGCGATGGCCGAGCCGAGCAGCACGAGCGTCGTCACCGCGAGGATCCACTGCGGTTGCACCCGGCCGCGCATGAGTCGCGAGCTCGTCTGCACGCCGATGATGATGCCGACCGAGTTCACGCCGAAGAGCAGCCCGTACTGCTGCGCCGTGAAGCCGTGCACCTCCTGGAACAGGAACGAGGAGGTCGAGAGGTAGCCGAACAGGCCCGTGAACACCATGCCGCCGACGAGCGCGGCGCCGAGATACACGCGGTCGCGGAACAGGGCGCGGTAGCGCTCGCGCATCGTCGAGTGCCCCGCGGCGTGGCGGCGCTGCTTCGGCAGCGTCTCGACGATGAGGAAGGCGACGCAGAGCACGACGACGACGCCGTAGGCGGCGAGCACCCAGAAGACGCCGCGCCAGTCCATCACCTGCAGCAGCTGCGAACCGATGACGGGCGCGAGCACCGGCGCGAGTCCGTTGACGAGCGCGAGGCGCGAGAGCATGCGCACGAGCGGCTTGCCGCCGAACAGGTCGCGCACCATCGCCATCGCGACGACGCCGCCGGCCGCCGCGCCGAAGCCCTGCAGCAGGCGGAACACCGCGAGCCAGGTGATGTCCGGCGCGAACGCGGCGCCGACCGAGGCCGCGATGTGCAGCAGGGTCGAGAGGATGAGCGGCAGCCGCCGACCGACCTTGTCGCTCCACGGCCCGACGATGAGCTGTCCGAAGCCGAAGCCGATCATCGTGCCGGTGAGCGTCAGCTGCACGGCCGCCGCGCCGACACCGAGCTCAGACTGCAGCACGGGGAACGCCGGCAGGTAGAGGTCGACGGTGAACGGCCCGAGCGCGGTGAGCGCGCCGAGCACGAGCACGTAGACGAGGCGCTGGCGGCGGCTCAGGCGGTCGCCGGGGTGCGCGCTGACGGAGGACACCGAGCCGGTGTCATCGGGGCGGATGATCGGGATGGAGGCGGTGGACATGGGCTCCCTGGACGGATGCGGCGGCTGGGCGCGGGCGGCGGTGCTGGATGGGCGGTGCTGGCCGGGCGGGCCGGGCGAGCCCGCCGGGATCGGATCCGGCGTGCCGGGCCCTGGGCTCGAATCGCGCACGGGTCGAGTGCCCGCGCCCGGGTCGCCGACGGCGTCCGCGGTATCGAATCGATTCGAGATCGTCCATGCTAGCGCATCCCCGCTCACAGAACTCAGGAACTTCCCCGGGCTGCCCGGCCCCTCCCCGCTCGCACAACTCAGGAACGCCCCCATCCGCCCGGCCCCTCCCGCTCGCACAACTCAGGAACCACCGGCCGCCGACCTGGGCTTTCGGCATCCACGCCGCCCGTATCCGCCAGATGTTCCTGAGTTCTGCAGGGCAGCCGGCGGGGGCGTTCCTGAGTTGTGATGGGCGGGGGGGGCAGCCGACGGGGGCGTTCCTGAGTTGTGGTGGGCGGGGCAGGGCAGCGGGGCGGGGGCGTTCCTGAGTTCTGTGCGGGGGCGAGGCGGCGGGCGGGGCGAGGCGGCGGCAGACCGGTGGCGCTCAGGCGGGGTGAGTAGGGTGGCGAACGTGTCGAGTGATTTCCGCGCCTTCCCCGCAGACCCCGCCACCGCTGCCCGCCTCGGCCGCCTCGGCCTCGACTACCGCGTGCTCTCCCCCGACGATCACGAGGCGCTCACCGCCTGGTCGCAGGCCGAGCACCGCGGCTTCCACCACCCCCGGCCGACGCCCGAGACCCTCGAGCGCGAAGGCGCCCTGCTGCAGGACCGCCGGGTGCAGGGCGTCTACGATCCCGGGCTCGGCGACGCCATCCCCGTCGCGACGGTCGCGAGCTGGCCGACGGGCCTCAGCGTCCCCGGCGGCCGCAGCGTCGACGGCTGGGCCGTCGCGGCCGTGACCGTCGCCCCGACGCACCGCCGCCGCGGCATCGCCAGAGCGATGATGCAGGCCGAGCTCGCGAACGCCGTCACCGCGGGCGCCGCCGTCGCGGTGCTCACCGCCACCGAGGCGACGCTCTACGGCCGCTACGGCTACGCGCCCGCCGCGCGCGCGGCGACCCTCGAGATCGATCGTCGCCGGGTCGAGTGGGCCGGCGCCGAGGCGCCGGGCCGGGTGCGCTTCGTCACGGATGCCGCGGGATTCCGCCGCACGGCCGGGCAGATCGTGCGCCGCCAGGTCGCCCGCACGCCCGGCGAGATCGACCGCTGGCCGGCGCTCGTCGATCGCGTGCTCGGCCTCGAGGACCCCGCCGGCGAGCCGGCCAGGGCGACCCGTGTCGCCCGCTACGACGACGAACGCGGGCAGGCGCACGGCTTCGTCTCTTACCGCATCGCGCGCGACGGCATGGGCGCGGGCGTCCTCGAGTTCGACTTCCTGGCCGCCGCGAGCGACGAGGCCGAGGCGGCGCTGTGGCGCTTCCTGCTCGAGCAGGACTTCGTGTCGACCGTGCGCGCCCGCCTCCGCTCCATCGACGAGCCGCTCCGCTGGCTCCTCGCCGACCAGCGGGCGATCACGACGACCATCGGCGATCACCTCTGGCTGCGCATCCTCGACCCCGTCGCCGCCCTCGAGGCGCGCCGCTACGAGGGCCCGGGCTCGCTCGTGCTCGAGCTCGACGACCCGCTCGGCCACGCGGCCGGCCGCTACGCGCTCGAGGTCTCGGCGCGCGGGGTCGCGGAGGTCCAGAGGCTCGACGGCGGAGCGGATGCCTCGTCGACGACCCGCGCGGCGACGGCGCCGACCCGCCGCTCGAAGCCCGCGCACGGCCTCCGGCTCGGTGTCGACGCCCTCGCCGCGATGTACCTCGGCGACGCCAGGGCGAGCCTGCTGGCCCGCGCCGGCCGCGTCGAGGAGACCGGGCCCGGCTCGCTCGCGGTCGCCGACCGCCTGTTCGCGACGAACCGCGCGCCCCGCCTCAGCATCTGGTTCTGACGCCGCCCCGGCGGGCGAGGACGCACCCGCCGCGGCGCTCGCCTCAGCGGGCGTCCTGGCGCGGGAAGACGACCTTCTCGAGGATGATGATGATCGACGCCGCGACCGGGATCGCGACGAGGGCGCCCAGCACCCCGCCGAGCGTGCCGCCCGCGACCGCCGCGATGACGACGAGGGCGCCGGGCACCGCGACCGCCTTGTTCATGATGCGCGGGCTGATGACGTAGGCCTCGACCTGCATGTACACGAGGTAGTAGATGGCGGCGGCGAGCGCCGTCACGGGCGAGGCCGCGAACGACACGAGCGAGATGATGACCGCGCCCGTGAGCGTGCCGATGAGGGGCACGAGCGAGCAGAGGAACGCGACGAAGGCGAGCAGGATCGGCGCCGGCGCCCCGATGATCGTGAGGTAGATGAGGCTGAGCACGCCGTTCACGGCACCGAGGGTGACCTGGCCGATGACGTAGCGGCCGACGGCGCCGGTGATGTCGCCGGCGACGTCGAGGTAGGCGCGGCGCGAGCTGGCCGGCACGAAACGGGCCGAGGCGCGCTTCATGGAGCGCAGCGAGGCGAGGAAGTAGAGGGTGAGGATGAGCACGATCGTCGCGCCCGTGAAGCCGCCCGCGATGCCCGCGCCGACGGCGAGGAGGCCGCCGCCGAGCGAGCCGATGTGCGCCGGATCGCTCAGCCAGTCGCCGATCGCCTGAATGGCCTGGTCGATCGAGTCGCCGCCCGTGAGTCCGTTGATCCAGCTCACGAGCTGGCTCTCGCGCACCGCGACGACGATGCGGTCCCAGTCGTTGACGATGCGGGTGCTCTCGGTGATGACGATCGGCACGATGGTCGCGATCAGACCGACGAAGAGTCCGATCACCACGGCGAAGACGATCAGGATCGCGGCCCAGCGGGGCAGGCCGCGCCGCTGCATCCAGCTGACCACCGGGTCCAGGCCGAGCGCCAGGAACAGCGCGAGCGCCACGTAGAGGATGACGGTGGAGAGCTGGCCGACGATGCCGCCGAGCGCGAGCGCGACGAGCACGCCCAGCGTCGCGGTGAAGCCGATCCGGAACGCGTTGACGCGGAACGACGGCAGCTCGACCACGTCGGCCGGCCTGCTCGTGGCGTCGCGCACGGTGGCCTCGGCCTTCGCCTGGCCGGAGGCCGATCGGGACTTCGACGGGATCCGCATGCTCCGACCGTAGCCGCGCCCGGCACGTCGCGGAAGGTCCCCCGCGGCGAGTTGACAGGCCGAATCTCCTGTGCTCGGAATGAACGGGCGCCGACCGCGTTGACCTCAGGGGGAAGTGCGCCCGTGGGCGACGCGCGCCCGCCGGAAGGAGCACCGTGACCGCAGAGACCGCCGTCGGATTCCGCTCGGAGCGGGGGCCCGTGCTCATCGCGCTCATGCTCGCGACGGGCCTCATCGCCATCGACTCGACGATCCTCGCGACCGCGGTGCCGTCGATCGTGCGCGACCTCGGCGGTTTCGCGCAGTTCCCGTGGCTGTTCTCCGTGTACCTCCTCGCCCAGGCCGTCTCGGTGCCGGTGTACGCGAAGCTCGCCGACACGGTGGGCCGCAAGCCGATCATGCTCGTCGGCATCGGCCTGTTCCTGCTCGGCTCGGTGCTCTGCGGCTTCGCCTGGGACATGACCTCGCTCATCGTCTTCCGTGCGGTGCAGGGCCTCGGGGCGGGCGCGGTGATGCCGGTCTCGATCACGATCACGGG
The DNA here is from genome assembly GCF_022811605.1 of Agromyces soli. Classification (GTDB taxonomy): domain Bacteria; phylum Actinomycetota; class Actinomycetes; order Actinomycetales; family Microbacteriaceae; genus Agromyces; species Agromyces soli. The sequence continues at coordinate 63,018 of NZ_CP094533.1, forward strand.
CGACATCTACACGGTGCGCGAGCGCGCCAGGGTGCAGGGCTACATCGCGAGCGTCTGGGCCGCGTCCTCGGTGATCGGGCCGACGCTCGGCGGGCTGTTCGCCGGCTACCTCGACTGGCGCTGGATCTTCTTCATCAACATCCCGCTGTGCGTCATCGCCGCCGTCGTGCTGTGGCGCCGCTACCACGAGTCGCTCGGCCGCGAGAAGCACACGATCGACGTCAGCGGTTCGATCGTGCTCACGATCGGGCTCACGCTGCTCATCCTCGCCGTGCTCGAGGGCGGCCAGGCCTGGTCGTGGCTGTCCTGGCAGTCGCTCGGCGCCTTCGGCCTCGGTGCGGCCCTCATCGTCGCGTTCGTGTTCATCGAGCTGCGGGCGAAGGAGCCCGTGCTGCCGCTCTGGGTGTTCTCCCGCCGGCTCATCGTCACGACCTCGCTGATCTCGCTCGGCGTCGGCGCCGTGCTCATCGGGCTGACCTCCTACGTGCCGACGTTCCTCGAGGTGTCGGCGGGGTCGAGCCCGCTCATCGCCGGCCTCGCGGTCGCGGCGCTCACGCTCGGCTGGCCGATCTCGGCGTCCCAGTCGGGACGGCTGTACCTGCGCCTCGGGTTCCGCACCACGGCGCTCATCGGCCTCGCGATCGCGATCGCCGGGGCCGCGGCGCTCATCGCCGCGTCGTTCGTGCCGAACCCGTGGACGGCGGCCCTCGCCTGCTTCATCGTCGGCCTCGGCCTCGGCCTCGTCGCCTCGCCGACGCTCATCGCGGCGCAGTCCTCGGTGCCGTGGTCGGAGCGCGGTGTGGTGACGGGTGCGAACATGTTCCTCCGCTCGGTCGGCAGCGCCGTCGGCGTGGCGGTCTTCGGCGCGGTCGCGAACGGCGTGATCGAGCGCTCCGGGCTCGGCGACCATTCCCCCGTCGCGGTGCAGGGCGCCGCGACCGCGGTCTTCGTCGCCGTGATCGTCGCCGCGGCGGCGACGATCGTCGCGGCCCTGGTGATGCCCCGGGCGCGGGTGGAGGACGTCGAGCTCGCCCCGAGCGAGCCGTCCGCCGCCGGCTGAAGCGCGGGCGGCGCGGGCGGCGGCTACGCCCGCAGCTCGGGGAGGCGGATGCCGAAGCGCTCGCGCAGCGCGAGCCGGGCGGCGTACCAGCCGTTCATGCCGTGCACCGCGGGGCCCGGCGGCGTGGACGCCGAGCAGAGGTAGACGCCGTCGACGGGCGTCCGCCACGGCGTCCGCGAGACGACGGGACGCTTCACGAGCTGCGCGAGCGTCGTCGCCCCGCCGCTGAGGTCGCCGCCGACGAGGTTCGCATTGCCGCGCTCGAGATCGGCGGCCGTGCTCGCCGCAGCGCCGAGCACGAGGTCGCGGAACCCCGGCGCGAAGCGTTCCACCTCCGCCGTGATGAGCTCGGTGGCGTCGAAGGTCGAGCCGGCCGGCACGTGCGTGTACGCCCAGAGCACCTGCTTCCCGGCCGGCGCGCGGCTCGCGTCGAGCACGCTCGGCTGCGTGACGAGGACGAAGGGATGCCTCGGCGCACCGTCGGTGCCCGGCTGGCGCCCGGCGGCGACCGCCTGCTCGGCCGCGGCGATCTCGCTGCGCGTGCCGCCGAGGTGCACGGTCGGCGCGAGGCCGACCTCGGCCACCGCCCAGGGCACGGGCCCGTCGAGGGCGAAGTCGACCTTCGCCACCCCGCTGCCGTAGCGGTAGCGGCCGAGCGCCCGCACGTAGCGGCGCGGCAGTCGCGCCGTGCGCAGCAGTCCCGGGCCGGTGTCGAGGAGCACCGCCCGGCTCTGCCGCACCTCGGCGAGCTCGCGCACCCGGACGCCCGTCTCGATGCGGCCGCCGAGCCGGCGGAGTTCGGCGGCGAGCGCGTCGGCGATGCGCTGCGCCCCGCCCTCGGGGAATCCCCAGCCGCCGGCGTGGCCGTGCGCAGCGAGGAGCAGCCCCGCGCCCGCGGAGGCGAGGTTCGGCAGCCGCCCGGCGGCGTGCGCGATGACGCCGGTGAGCAGCGCCGGAGCGACCGGCCCGCTGAACCGCGAGCTCCACAGGCTCGTGCCCTGATCGACCGCCCTGGCGCCGAAGCGCAGCGCGGCGACGGGGTCCCGCGGCATCCGGAGCAGCTGCGAGCCCGTGAAGTCGACGACGCCCTCGATGCGCGAGACGAGGGGGCCGACGAGGCGACGCCAGTCGCCGCCGTCGGCGCCGAGCCCCACGACCGTGCGCTCGAGCTCGCGCCAGGCGAGCCCGGCGCCGCCGCCGGGCATGGGGTGCGCGTATGACAGCTCGGGGACGATCCAGCGCAGTCCGCGCGCGGCCCCGGTCTCGCCGAGCAGCCCGAGCTCGCGCAGCACGGGCGAGGCCAACGCGGCGGGATGCACCGCGGAGCCGACGTCGTGGCGGAACCCCGGCAGCGTGAGCTCGGCGGTGCGGGTGGCACCGCCGATCGTGTCCTCGGCCTCGAGCACGAGCACGTCGAGTCCTGCCCGAGCGGCCACGACGGCGGCGACGAGCCCGTTCGGCCCGCTGCCGACGACGGTGACGTCGCTCATCTCAGAACGCCGAGAGGTACTGCCAGGGCAGCCCGGTCATGACCAGCCGGTGCCGCGGACCGTCGAGGCCGGCGCCGTGCTCGGCGCCGTCGGAGGCGAGGTACGCGGCATCCTCCTGCCAGAGGAGCGTCGTGCCGGCCGCGTCGAAGCGACCCGCGAAACGGTGCAGCTCGCGCTGCCGGAACCGCGCGAGGGCGGCGTCGACGGAGGCCTCGGCGGCGAGCCCGTGCAGCGTCACCCAGGTCGGCGGCCAGAGCGTCATCGCTCCCGAGGCGTGCCGCTCGAGCGCCTCGGCCGGCCGGATCCAGGCGACGGCGACGAGCTCGTCCGGCGCGGGGCGCAGCTCGCCGTCGGGCATGCGGGCGGCGAAGAACGTCGTGACGAGCCGCTTCTGCGCGATCATCGGCGGCACCCAGTGCGAGAACGCGACGAGCTCGTCGGGGTCGACGTCGATGCCGATCTCCTCCCGCGTCTCGCGGACGGCGGCGCGGCGGGCGCTCTCGATGTCGTCGACGGCCTGGCCGTGCGCGTCGTCCGGGTCCACGGCGCCGCCGGGGAACACCCAGGCGCCGCGGAACGAGCCGCGGTCGTGCGGGCGTTCGGCGAGGAGCACCTCGAGCCCGAGCTCGCCGTCGCGCAGGAGCACGACGGTCGCGGCCGCGCCGAGGGCGGGCGGGGCAGGGGCCGACGGCGCAGCGGCCGGTGGGACGGCGGCAGCGGGCGGCGCTTCGGGCGGAGCGGTGCTGGCCGGCACCTGCTCGTTCAGGGCGTCCATGTCGACAGCCTATGCCCGCGCGCCGCGCGGGTACACTGCCTGCGTGAGCGAGCGGAACCGGACGGACGGCGAGCGGGCGAGCAGCGAGGCGACCATCGTGCTCGCGCCGAACCCCGGGCCGATGACCCTCGACGGAACGAACTCCTACGTGCTGCGCGCGCCCGGCTCGGCGAGCGCGGTGATCGTGGACCCGGGGCCCGACGACGCGGCGCACCTCGCTCGGCTCGCGGCGGCGGGCCCCGTCGAGCTCGTGCTCATCACGCACCACCACGCCGACCACGTCGCGGGCGCCCTGGGCTTCGCCGAGCTGGTCGGCGCGCCGATGCGGGCGTTCGACCCGGCCTACTGCGTCGGAGCGGCGCCGCTCGTCGACGGCGAGACGATGCGCGCGGCCGGCCTCGCGCTCGAGGTGCTGCACACCCCGGGCCACACCGCCGACTCCGCCTGCGTCGTCGTGCACGGCGAGGCGGGGCCCGCGGTGCTCACGGGCGACACGATCCTCGGCCGTGGCACGACGATCATCGCCGATCCCGACGGGGCGCTCGGCCCCTACCTCGCCTCGCTCGAGCGGCTGCGCGCGCTCGCGGGTGCGACGGATGCTCCGGTGCCGGTGCTGCCCGCCCACGGCCCGGTGCTGCCGGACCTCGCGGCGGTCTGCGACGCGTACCTCGCGCACCGCGCCGAGCGGCTGGACCAGGTGCGCGCGGCGCTCGCCGAGCTCGGCGCCGGCGCCTCCGCCGAGGCGGTCACCGATGCGGTCTATCACGACACGGATGCCTCGGTCCGCGAGGCGGCCGAGGCATCCGTCCGTGCGCAGCTCGCCTACCTTCGCCGCGAGCGGGGCTGAACCGCCTACTTGACGAGGGCGAAGCCCGCCGTCCAGGAGATGCGCTCCTGCACCGCGAGGGTGAGCTGGAGGAAGCCGATCGACTCGAGCTCGCGGGCCCGGGCGAGGCTGCCTGCGTCGACCGCCTCGAGGCCGCCGGCGCGCACGAGCTCGGCGAGCGCGGCCTTCGCCGACTCGTCGTCGCCGGCGATGAGCACCGTCGTGGGCACGGCGCCGCCGACGGTCTTCGAGGCGAGGGTGGCGGCGAAGTTCGTGTTGAACGCCTTCAGCACCTTCGAGTCGGGCAGGGCGGCGGCGAGCTCGGCCGCGGCGGAGCCGTCGGCCGGCACGACCAGGCGGTCGAAGGTCGAGAAGTCGAGGGGGTTCGTGAGGTCGACGACGATCTTGCCGGCGAGGGCGTCGCGGTGGCGCTCGACGATCTCGGCGAGCGAGGGGTAGGGCACGGCGAGCACGACGATCTCGCCGGTGATGGCGGTCGCGTCGCGGCCGATCACCTCGACCGAGTTGCCGCCCGCGGCGACGATCGCGCCGATCGCACTGCCCATGTTGCCGCTGCCGATGATGCTGACCGTGGTCATTGCCGTTCCTTCCGGGCGCCACTCGGACGCCATTAGTTGATCTGACAACCAACACCCTACGCGGATTCAGTTGTTGCGTCAACTATTGCGGTAGACTGAGCCCATGACCGACCCGACCCCCTGGCTCTCGCCCGAGGAATCCGCCGCCTGGGTGCGCCTCGTCGCGGTCGCCGAACTGCTGCCGAGCGCGCTCGACGCCCAGCTCGGCGCCGACGTCGGCCTCACCCACTTCGAGTACGTCACGCTCATGTCGCTCGCCGGCGCCCACGAGCGCACCATGCGCATGACCGCGCTCGCCGCACTCACGAACGCGACGCTCCCCCGGCTCTCGCACGTCATGCGCCGACTCGAGGCGCGCGGGCTCGTGCGCCGCTTCCCCTGCCCCGAAGACCGCCGGGCCACGAACGCCACGATCACCGACGCGGGCCTCGCCCTGATCGAGCAGGCCGCCCCGGGCCACGTGCGCGCCGTGCGCTCGAACGTGCTCGACGCCCTCAGCCCCACCCAGCTCGAGCAGCTCTACGAGATCGCCGGCGCCGTGCTCGGCAGGCTCGACCCCGAGGAACGGCTGAACGCCACCTCGTGCCAGTTCAGCGAGGGCCCGCGCACCCGCATCGCGTAGCCGGGCCCAGCCGGGGACGACGACGCCCGCCCCGGGACTGATCACCGGGGCGGGCGGTTCGTGGCGGTGCCGGCGGATCGCCGCTCAGCGCACCTCGTAGGTGAGGCAGTCGGCGTCGTCCGCACCGGCGCCGATGCGGACCGCCGGGGCGCTGCACTCGAGCTGATCGTTGTGGATGCACTCCGCACGCTGGCAGGCGCCGACGTGCGTGACGACCTTGTCGAGCCCGCCCTTCGCGCTCAGCGGGATGAAGGTCGCGCACTCGGCGTCGCCGACCGAGCCGCCGATGGTGACGGCCGCGGCGTGGCAGTGCGAGTGGTCGTTGTAGGAGCAGCCGGCCACCGAACACTCGGTGACGCGGGGCAGTTCGTCGAGGGTCATGCTCATGTCGGCCTCCGTCGTCTCGTTGCGGGCGATGCTACTCCGGCGACCACCGACCCGCCACGCATTGCGCGGTGTTTTTCCGCAGATCAGGCGAGATTTCTTGATTAGGATTGCCTCACCTTGCCCGCGGCGCGAGGATGGGGGCATGGATGCCGCCGACGCGCTCGACGAGATCGCCCTGCTGCTCGAACGGGAGCTGGCGAACCCGTTCAAGGCGAAGGCGTTCCGCCGGGCCTCGACCGCGATCGCCGGGCTCGACGCCGAGGAGCTCGCCCGCCGCATCGCCGACGGCTCCCTGCGCCGCACGAAGGGCATCGGCGACACGAGCTACACGGTCATCGCCGAGGCCGCCGAGGGGCGGGTGCCCGACTACCTCGCCGAGCTCCGCGCCAAACTCGGCGGCGGCGAGGCGGAGAGCCCGTTGCGCCGCGAGCTCCGCGGCGACCTGCACAGCCACACCGACTGGTCCGACGGCACGACGAGCCTGCCCGTCATGGCCGCCGCGGCTCGCGACGCCGGGCTCGAGTACCTCGTCGTCACCGACCACTCCCCCAGCCTCCGCGTCGCGAACGGGCTCAGCGCCGAGCGCCTCGAGACGCAGCTCGACCTCATCGAGGCCCTCGACACCGGGCACGGCGAGGGCGACGGCCTCGGCATCCGCCTCGTCCCGGGCATCGAGGTCGACATCCTCGCCGGCGGCGAGCTCGACCAGCGCGACGAGCTGCTCGCTCGGCTCGGCGTCGTCGTCGGGAGCGTCCACTCCAAGCTGCGGATGCCCGCCGCGGAGATGACGCCGCGGATGCTGCGCGCGATCGCGAACCCGCGGCTGAACGTGCTCGGCCACTGCACCGGTCGGCTCGTGCGGGGCTCTCGGGGGACGAGGCCGCAGTCCGAGTTCGACGCGCGGGCCGTGTTCGCCGCCTGCGCCGAGCACGGCGTCGCCGTGGAGATCAACTCCCGCCCGGAGCGCGAGGACCCGCCGGACGAGCTCATCGCGCTCGCGCTCGACGCCGGCTGCCTGTTCTCGATCGACAGCGACGCGCACGCGCCGGGGCACTTCGCGTTCCTCGGGCTCGGCGCCGCCCGCGCGGAACGCGCCGGCGTGCCCGCCGAGCGGATCGTGAACACCTGGCCGCTCGAGCGCCTGCTCGCCTGGGCGGCCGGCTCGGCCCCCGCCGGTCCGGCATGACGTCAGGATTTGCGGGTCGCGCGGGCGCCACACCCGCAGAAACTGACGTCTTGGCGCCCCCAGCGGGAGGGAGCGCGTTCAGGCCGGCGGCTGCTCCGGGTCGAGGCTCTCCAGCTGGTCCTCCTCGACGGCGTTGTCGGCCTCGAGCGCGTCGAGCTCCTCGCCCTCGTGCGGCTCGAGCTCCTGGGCATCCGGGTCGCGAGGGGCACCCGGGTCGCGAGGGTCATCCGTTCGGTTCATGCTGCCAGCGTGCCGCGCGCGTCGGCCCGCGGCAACGGGGTTGACGGATGGCGCGGCGCGCCGCCCCTGGTCAAGCGCCGGCCTCAGGAGCAGAATGGCGGCATCGACCCTGGGGAGGAACCATGACGATCGAAACGGTGCTCTGGACGGTCCTCGGACTCATCGCCCTCGTCGGCGGCGTGCTGCTGCTCAGCGCGCTCTGGTCGCTCGTGAAGGCGAAGGACTGACGCGCCCGGTCGCGGCCATCGCCCCCGGGATCGGGCGCGGACGGTCAGACGAGGGCGTCGGCGATCGGCGTCGAGCCGCGGTTGAAGCGGATCGTGCGGCCGATCGTCGCGGGCTGCGCGAGCGTCTCCGCGATCACGGCGGCGACGTCTGCGCGGTCGACCGCGCCGCTCTGCCCGGCCGTCGTGTCGATCAGGCCCGTGCCGGGGCCGTTCTCGAGCGTGCTCGGCCCGAGGATCGTCCACGCCAGCTCGCTGCCGGCGAGCTCCCGGTCGGCGGCCGCCTTCGCGGCCGCGTAGTGCCGGAACGGGCTCGTGTCGGGCTCGACCCGGTCGGGCGAGCCGAAGTACGACACCATCACGTAGCGGCGCACGCCGGCCTGCTCGGCGGCGTGCATCGAGCGGATCGCGGCATCGCGGTCGACGGCGTAGGTGCGCTCCGGGTTGCCGCCGCCCGCGCCGGCCGACCAGACGACGGCGTCGTGGCCGGCGATGAGCTCGGCGAGCCCGTCGACGTCGAGCTGCTCGACGTCGGCCAGCACGGCGTTCGCACCGGCGGCGCGCACCGCCTCGGCGTGCTCGGGATTGCGGATCACCGCGTCGACCTCGTCGCCGCGATCGGCGAGGAGGCGTTCGGTGAGGCGGGCGACCTTGCCGTGGCCGCCGATGATCAGGATGCGGGTCATGTCGGCTCCCTTCCCCCATCAACGCTAGCGCCCGACCCTGAACGGAGGACCGGATGCCGGTGACGAGCGCCGGGCTGCTGCTGCACCGCGAGCGAGGCGGTGAGCTCGAGGTCTTCCTCGGCCATATGGGCGGGCCCTACTGGGCGAAGAAGGATGCCGCGGCCTGGTCGATCCCGAAGGGCGAGCTCGATGCGGGCGAGGAGCCGCTCGCCGCGGCCCGGCGGGAGTTCGCCGAGGAGATCGGCGTGCCGGCGCCGGAGGGCGAGCCCGTCGACCTCGGCCCGGTCCGCTACGCCTCGGGCAAGACCGTGCACGTCTTCGCCCTCGCCGCCCCCGGCTTCGAGGTCGACTCGGTCGTCAGCGAGACGTTCGAGCTGGAGTGGCCCCCGCACTCGGGCCGGACGGTCGCGTTCCCCGAGGTGGACCGCGCCGAGTGGATGCCGCTCGGTCGCGCCGCCGAACGGCTCGTCGTCGGCCAGCGGCCGGCCCTCTCCGCGCTCGTCGCGACCCTCGGCGGGGCGGCGGGCGGCCGGGTCGGGGACGGCGGCAGCTGAGCCGCGGAACATGGCGTCACACGCCGGCGGGGCTGCGTATCCTGACGGAGCGCCCGCGCGGCGCGAGCGACGAGAGGACCGCATGACCCAGCCCCGAGCAGCCGACGCCGACGTCCGAGCCGAGACGGTGGCCGTGACCGCCGGGCGCCCGGCCCACGAGCCGGACGAACCGCTCAACACGCCGCTGCACCTCGCCTCCACCTACGTCGCCGGAGGGGCGCTCGAGTACGGCCGCTACGGCAACCCGAGCTGGGCGGCCTTCGAGGAGGCGCTCGGCGCGCTCGAGGGCGGGCGGGCGACGAGCTTCGCCTCCGGGATCGCCGCCGTCGACGCGGTGCTCGAGCTCGTGCCGGCCGGCGGCCTCGTCGTCGCGCCGCGGCACTCCTACACCGGCACCGTGCTGCAGCTCGACGCCCGGGTCGAGACCGGGCGCATCCGCGTCGCCTACGTCGACGTCACCGACACGACGGCCGTGACCGCCGCCTGCGAGGGCGCCGCGCTGCTCTGGTTCGAGTCGCCCACGAACCCCGCCCTCGAGCTCGGCGACGTGCCGGCGCTCGTCGCCGGGGCGCACGCGCACGGCGCGCTCGTCGCGATCGACAACACCTTCGCGACCCCGCTGCGCCAGCGCCCGATCGCCGACGGCGCCGACCTCGTCGTGCACTCCGCGACGAAGTACCTCTCCGGGCACAGCGACGTCATCATGGGCGCGGTCGTCACGAACGACGACGCGCTCGCCCAGCGGCTCGTCGACCGGCGCTCGCTCGGCGGGGCCATCCCCTCGGCCTTCGAGGCCTTCCTCGCGCTGCGCGGGCTGCGCACCCTGCACGTCCGCCTCGACCGGGCCGAGCGCAACGCACGCGACCTGGTCGAGCGGCTCGCCGGGCACCCCGGCCTCGAGGAGGTGCGCTATCCGGGCTTCGGTGCGGTGATCTCGCTCGTCGTGGCGGGCGGCGCCGAGGGCGCCGACCGCTTCGTCGCCGCGGCCCGGCTCTGGGTGCACGCCACGAGCCTCGGCGGGGTGGAGTCGACGCTCGAGCGCCGGCGCCGCTGGGCGGCCGAGGCCGACACGATCCCGGCGGGGCTCGTGCGCCTCTCGGTCGGCATCGAGCACGTCGACGACCTCGCCGCCGACCTGCTGCAGGCCCTCGACGCCGCGCGCTGACCCCCGGTCTTTCCCGACGTGCCCGACGTTCATGAACGTCGGGCAAGTCGAGAATGCAGCGCAGGGTCAGGCGGGCGAGACGCCCTCGTAGAGCAGGATCGGCAGCGCCCCGAGCGGGAAGGAGCGGGCCCGCACCCGGCGCACGTCCGCCGCGAGGAAGCCCGCCTCCGCGATCGCCCGCTCGGTGTCGCGGTCGAGATGGCAGCCGTGGCACCAGCGCACCGAGCTCGGTGTCGCGAGGCGCTGCACCGCGCGCTTCGCCGTGCCGCGGGGCGCCCCGACATGCTCGGCGAGGACGAGTCGACCGCCGGGCACGAGCACCCGGCGCAGCTCGGCGAGCGCGGCGGCCGGGTCCGGCACCGTGCAGAAGACGTAGCTCGCGATGACCGCGTCGAACGCGCCGTCGGGCACCGGGATCCGCTCGGCCGACGCGGCGAGCAGCGGCTGCTCGTGCCCCCACTCGCGCGCTCGGATCGCGAGCTCGGTGCGCCGCTCGGCATCGGGCTCGAGGCCCGTCCAGACCACGTCGAGCGCGAGCGCGCCGAAGTTCTCGCCCTCGCCCGCGCCGATCTCGAGCACCCGGCCGTGCACGCGGCCGAACCACTCGCGCTCGAGCTCGTCGAGGGCGTCGTCGTCGACGAGGGGCGGGCGTTCCTGCTGCGGCACCCGGCCATGCGACCACGCCCCGTCCGCCGCGTCAAGCCCGCCGCCCGTCGGCCTCACATCGCGCGCGTGCCGTCCGAGAGCATCGGCGAGATGAAGCCGATGAGATTGCGGTCCGGGTCGAGGATCGTCGCGGTGCGACCGACGCCGGCCATGTCCTCCGGCGGCAGCGCGTCGCTCCCGCCCAGGCCGAGCGCGCGACGGTAGGTCTCATCGACGTCGTCGACCGCGACCACGATGTTGCAGCCGTTCACGGGCGCGCCGACCTCGGGAGGCGGTCCCTGACGCTGGGCGAGTCCGCCGTTGATGCCGTGCCCGGCGGTGCCGTCGGTGTTGCCGATCGCCCCCTCGCCGGTGTCGATCATCCAGTACGGGAAGTCCCCGAACCGAGTGAACCGCCAACCGAACAGCTCGGAGTAGAAGTCGACGAGCCGCTGCGGCTCGCTCGCGTGGATCTCGAAGTGCACGACCAGGTCGGCCATGGTCTCCCCTTCACCGTGCGCCCGGGCGGGCGCGTGAGCGTACACCGACCGATCGGCCGGCCGACGCTCACGCTACGCCGACCGGGCCGCCGCCTCCACCCCTTCGCGCCTAGGCTTGGATCGTGCTGAGGGAGTTCGCCGCCGGGTTCGCGCTGCTCGGCCGCGGCTTCGGCTTCTGGCGCCGCCGCCCCGACGCGATGGCCCTCGGCCTCATCCCGGCCGCGGTCGCCTTCGTCGTGCTCGCCGCCGCGCTCACCGCCCTCGGACTCGCGCTGCCCGGCCTCGTCGACTGGGCGACCCCGTTCGCCGACGGCTGGCAGGAGGGCTGGCGCGCCCTGCTGCGGATCTCGCTCGGCGTCGTCGCCCTGGGCGCGGCGGCGGTGCTCGCCGCCGTCTCGTTCACGGCGCTCACGCTCGTCATCGGCGACCCGTTCTACGAGCGCATCTGGCGGCAGGTGGAGCGGGAACTCGGCTCACCGCCCGCGGGCGAGGGCGCGGGCTTCTGGCGCACGGTCGTGGATGCCGCGGCCCTCCTCGGCCTCGGCGTCCTCGCCGCGGCGGCGACCGCCGTCGCCGGCTTCGTGCCCCTGGTCGGCACGGCGTTCGCGGCGGTGCTCGGGGTGGTGCTCACCGGGCGCCTGCTCGCCCGCGAGCTGATGGGGCGGGCGTTCGACGCGCGGGCGATCGACCCGGCGGTGCGGCGCGAGCTGCTCGCGGCTTCGCGCTGGCGGGTGCTCGGCTTCGGCGTGGCGACGCAGCTCTGCTTCCTCGTGCCGCTCGGGGCGGTGGCGACGATGCCGGCCGCGGTCGCCGGGGCGACGATGCTCGCTCGGGACGTGCTGGAGCGGGGCGAGCCTCAGCGGGCGCGCCAGTAGCCGCAGAAGTCGACGTTCGTCTTCGGCACGCCGCGCTCGCCGACGAGGTGCCGCCTGGCGCCCGTCGCGAGCTTCGACTCCCCCGCGGCGAAGGCCGAGACGTCCGCGCCGATCGGCGGCAGCTCCCGGAGCGCCGTGAGCGCGGCGGCCCCGATTGGCTCGCCCGGGCGCCGGGCGACCCAGTGCAGCGCGACGCCGTCCGGCGTCGGCCCGTCCTGCACGTCGGCGAGCTCGGGCACCTCGACGATGGCGTGCCCGCGCGCCTCGCGAGGGAGGTCGCGGAGGATGCCGAGCACCGCCGGGAGCGCGCTCTCGTCACCGACGAGCACGACCTCGTCGGCGTCGCCGTGGCGGTAGCCGCAGCCCTGGTCGATGAGGCCGACGCTCGCCCCGAGCGGCAGCGAGCCGGCCCACGGCCCGGCCACGCCGTCGTCGCCGTGCACGACGAAGTCGATGTCGAGCTCGCGGAGCTCGGGGCGGAACTGCCGCACCGTGTAGTTGCGGATGACGGGCCTGGTCGATTTCGGCAGCGTCAGGTACTTGAGGTACCCGCTCATGTTGAAGGTGTCGGCGAGGTTGTCGAAGCGGGTGTCGTCGTTCGTCGGCACGGCGAGCCGGAACCACTGATCGAAGCCCAGGTGACGCCACTCGGCGAGCGCCTCGCCCGCGACGGTGAGGCGGACGAAGTGCGGCGAGATGCGGTGCGCCGCGGTGACCTCGGCCTGGACGACGCCGAGCTCGGAATGGGTGACGGCGATGTTGCTGGATGCCACGGAGTGCTCCTGCCAGGGGCGATTTGAGTTAGGTAATGCTTACCTTATCTGGCTCGGCGGCAACACGCCACGGTCGGTCGTGCCATCCGTCCCGCTGCGGCTGGCCGCGTCGGCCGACGCCCGCGAGCATGGCGGCATGGGCATCATCTCGGCTGACGTGTTCCTCACCCTCGACGGCGTCTACCAGGCGCCCGGCGGTCCCGACGAGGACCCCTCCGGCGGCTTCCCCTTCGGCGGCTGGCAGGGCGCCTACTGGAGCGACGAGGGCGGCGAGGTCGTCGGCGCCGACCTCGAACGCCTCGACGCGCTCCTCCTCGGCCGCCGCACCTACGACATCTTCGCCGCCTACTGGCCGCAGCAGGACGACGAGATCGGCGCGAAGTTCAACGCCGTGCCGAAGTTCGTCGCCTCGCGCACGATCGGCGACCCCGACTGGGCGGGCACCGCCGTCGTGCGGGACCCGGCCGCCGAACTCACCGAGGTGAAGGCCCGCTTCGAGGAGATCCACGTCATCGGCAGCGGCGAGCTCACCCGGGCGCTCATCGCCGCGGACCTCCTCGACCGGCTGCACCTTTACGTGTACCCGATCGTGCTCGGCCGCGGGCGGCGGCTCTTCGACGGCGTCGTGCCGGCCGCGTTCCGGCTGAGCGAGCCGGCGCGGACCCTGCCCGAGGGCGCCGTGTCGCTCGTCTACGAGCGTGCGGGCGTCCCGGTCACCGGCATCGACATCGGCGAGCTCGACGGCTGAGCCGGTCAGACCCGGCGGCGGCGGATCACCGCGGCCCGCGCGATCGCGCCGGCGAGCAGCAGCCCGACGGCGGGCAGCAGCAGCCAGCCCTCCCAGCCCGTCCCGGCGAGGTCGCCGTCCGGCGACGGCGACGGCCCCGGGCCAGGCGGTTCGGGCGTCGGAGTCGGCGGCACCGGCAGCCGCCAGACGGCGTAGAGCACGAGGTCGCCCGTGATCGTGCCGACGACGAGCCGCGCGTAGGCCGGGTCGGGGGCGGTCGCCCGCGGATCGGTCGACCAGCCGAGGAAGCCCGCACCGGGCGGGCCGGCGAACGCGAGGTCCGCGGCATCCGGGTAGGTGATCTTCGCGCCGCCGACCGCGTCCCACTCGATCTCGAAGCCGAAGCCGCCGTTCTCCTCGAAGGTCACGGTGTAGGCGGGGTCGGGGGCGGCGTACACCGCCTCGAGCGCCGCGTCGCCGGAGATCGGCAGCGTCTGGCCCCGCTGGTAGAGCCCGTCGCTCGGGCCGAGGCCCGAGGCATCCGGGGCGGGGCCCTGCAGCTGCCAACCGACGAACACCGCGTCGCCGCGGCGCAGCCCCTCGCCGCCGGCGACGATCGCGCTCGTGCCCGCGTCGTAGCGCCACGGGTCGCTCGGAACGGTGCCGGCCGTCGCGCCCGCCCCGTCGTACCTCACGGCGAAGGGCGAGCCGGGCGGCTGCAGCCAGCGCGCGTACAGGGCGAGATCGGAGCCCACCGTCGACGACCAGTCGTACGGCAGGAAGTAGCCCTCGGCGGTGCGCACGTACCAGCCGGCGAAGGTGGTGCCGTCGGGCCGGTCCGGCAGCGGGCCCGGGTCGCTCGCGCGGCCCTGGTCGGCGACGAGCTGGGTGAGCTCGTCGATCGGGTCCGCCGCCTGCGCGTCGGCGTAGAACTCGACCGTGTGCGGGTTCGTCAGCCACTTCGCGAACAGCGCGAGGTTGCTCGCGGGCATCGTCGCGCCCGCGAAGTCGAAGGGCTCGAGGAACGAGGAGTCCGTGTACCAGCCCTGGAAGACGTCGTCCCCGCGCACCGGGTCGGCGGGGGCGAGCCCGTCGAGCGGGGCCTGGTAGCGGGCCGTCGCCGGGTCGACCGGGCTGCCGCCGCCGGTGTCGAAGCTCAGCGTGTAGGCCTTGCGGCTGTAGAAGAAGAAGCGGTGCTCCTCGTTGGAGTTGCCCGTGTCGTTCAGTTGGTAGAACAGGCTGCGCGCGGTGTCGTACTGGAAGCAGTTGCCGATGTTGCCCGGCCCGTCGCCGTAGCCCACGTACGATTCGAAGCCGTCGATCACGCCGGTGACCTGGCGGTCGCAGTCCTGCGCCCAGTACCACTTCTGGCTGAAGTCGTCCATGACCTGCGCCGCCGGCGGGATCGCGACGAGCACACTCGTGCGGTTGTTCGCGTACAGCGTGTCGACCCGCAGCGGGGAGTTCGGCGTGCCATCCGGGCCGTAGACGACGTCGGTGGCGGGCTTCGACTGATCGAGGGCCTCGACGTAGAGGTGCTGCTCGGTGAGGTGCTGCGTGCTCGACTGGATCCAGCGGCTCGTCATCCGCGTCGTCTTGGCGGTGCGGTTCACGCTGCCGGCGTCGGCGTTGGCGCCGGTCTGCGCGGCCTGGAAGACGGTCGGGTTCGCCTGCTGCGCTCCCCACCCGCGGATCAGGCAGGCGGTCGCCGGGTTCGCGGGGTCAGGGACGTAGCTGGCCGTGATCAGCTGTTCGCTGCCGTCGTCGGAGAGCACCATGGGGGCGACGTCGAGGGCGTGGATGTCGAGGCCGATCTTCACCCGGATCGAATAGGTGCCGAGCTGCGCGGCCGAAGGCGGCGGCGCAGGGCTGGCGTACACCGTCGCGCCGCCGACGGTCATCGTGACGTCGTACTGGCCGAGGCCCGTGCAGCGGGCGCCCTCGGCCGCGCCCGGCGCCCGCAGCAGGTAGTCGAGCCGCCAGAGCGAGCGGGTCAGGTAGACGTTCACCACCGTCGAGCCGTCGCCGGCGACGACGACGTCCTGCTCGCTGATCGCGAGGTCGGCGAAGAGCAGCGGGTCGGGCTGCACCACGGCGGGGTCGAGCTGTTCGCGCACCAGCAGGGCGATGCCGGCGGGGATCTGGCTCTTCGCGGTCGGCCCGCCGACCGTCGAGCCCGCGGTCGCCGTGCCCGGCGTCTCGCCGAGGAAGCGGTACGTGGCCCGGTCGGCGAGCTGCGCCGGGCTGAGCGCCCCCACGGTGTCGTCCCAGGCGGGCGGCGCGCCCGTGCCCGGCGTGAACGCCGCGGCGGGGTAGGCGTCGGGCACGATGTTCGGCTTCTCGAGCCAGTACGCGACCTGATAGCCGACGTCCTGGCCGGTCCAGCCCGCGTAGAGCGTCGCGGTGCCCGTGATCGGCAGCGTCGGGGGCACGGTCGCCGCCTCGTCGGCGAACCAGCCGGTGAAGTCGTAGCCGGTGCGGCTCGGCTCGGGGACCGCGTCGAGCATCGCCTGCGTGAACTCGGTGTCCGGCTCGACGACGAACACCGGCGGCACGCTGCTGCCGCCCGTCACGAAGGAGACGCCGAAGCCGTCGACGATGCGCGGCGCCAGCACGAGGTTCTCGGTGACCGGGAGGCTGAAGTCGTACGGGGTCTGCGAGGCATCGCCCGCGAGATACCACTCCCCCGTGAAGACGGTGCCGTCCGGCAGCTCGGGCACGTCCGGGCTCACCTCGCCGAGGGGGTCGCCGTCGGCCCGCTGCACGGTCTCGAGCACGTGCGGCGTGCCGCCTGGGCCGCCGGCCTCCGGGGCGAGGAACTGCACGATGCGGGCATCGCTGAAGCGGGCGACGACGGTGAGGTCGCTTGTCACCGCCGTGCCGTCGAAGCTGAACTCGACGTCGCCGTCGTCGACGAACCAGCCCACGAAGACGAGCCCGTCCCGCTCGGGGGCCGGCTGCCGGGCGACGTGGCCGCCCTCGGCCACCTCGACCTCGGCCACGCTCGCCCCGTCGACGACGAAGTCCACGGTTCGGGTGCCCCAGATGCCCGGCGTCGAGGCATCGCCCACCGGGGCCGACGACGGCGCCGCCAGCGCGGTCTCGACCCCCTGCCCGACGGCGAGCGGCGCGAGGAGCCCGACGACCGCGACGAGGGCCGCGGCGAACGCGTGGACGGGGTGCCGGAGCGGCGCGCTGCGCCCAGCTCCGCGCCCGGTCGACGTGCGCGCCATCTGCTCTCCCCCCGGAGTGCGGTCTGCCCGCCATCCTGACCGACCGGCACGCCGGGCGCAAGGGTGGTCGCGGCGCCCCGGCTCAGCCGGCGGGGGGAAGCAGCGCCCGCAACGTCTGGATCGTGTCGGCCTCGGCGACCGGCTTGTCGTCGCGGTAGCGCTTGACGCGGGCGAAGCGGAGCGCGACCCCGCCGGGATAGCGGCTCGAGCGCTGCACGCCGTCGATCGCGATCTCGACGACGAGCTCGGGGCGGATGAAGACCGCCTGCGCGGTGCGGTGCTGCTCGAGCTCGGGGAACCGTTCGGTCTGCCAGGCGAGCAGGGCGTCGGTGAGCCCCTTGAAGGTCTTGCCGACCATGACGAGGCCGCCCGGTTCGCCGAACTCCCCCTCGGGGTCGAGCGCGCCGAGGTGCAGGTTCGAGAGCAGTCCCGTGCGTCGCCCGTAGCCCCACTCGGCGCCGAGCACCACGAGGTCGTAGGTGTAGACGGGCTTCACCTTGACCCAGCTCGCGCCGCGCCGCCCCGCCGCGTAGGGCGAGTCGATCGCCTTCACGACGACGCCCTCGTGCCCGGCGGCGAGCGCCTCGCGGGACACCCGCTCGGCGACCTCGGGCTCGGCGGTGACCTCGCCGGGGATGGTCAGCTCGCCCGCGACGCGGCGCAGTTCGGCGCGGCGCACGGCGAGCGGCTCGTCGATGAGGTCGCGACCGTCGACGTGCAGCACGTCGAAGAACCACGGCCGCAGGAGGGTCTCGCGCGCCGACTCGGCACCGAAGCGCGACATGGTCTCCTGGAAGGGCCGCGGGGCGTCGTGCTCGTCGAGCGCGAGGGTCTCGCCGTCGAGGATGACGTCACGCACGGGCAGCGCGAGTGCGGCCTCGACGACCTCGGGCACCCGGTCGGTGATCTCGGCGAGGCTGCGCGTGAACACCCGCACCTCGTCGCCGGAGCGGTGCACCTGGATGCGGGCGCCGTCGAGCTTGAACTCGACGGATGCCTCGCCGGTGCCGGCGACCGCCTCGCCCGCGGTGGCGGCCGTGGCGGCCAGCATCGGCAGCACCGGACGACCGACGACGAGGCCCACCTCGGCGAGCGCGCCGGGCGCCCCGTGCAGCGCGAGCCGGGCGGTCTCGCCGAGCTCGCCGGAGAGCATCGCCGCGCGGCGCACCTCGGCCGTCGGGCGGCCCGCGGCCTCGGCGACGGCGTCGAGCAGCACCCCCTCGAGGGCGCCGGTGCGCACCTCGCCGAGCAGCACCCCGCCGAGGAAGCGCTGCTCGGTTTCGGTGGCACGGCCGGTGAGCTCGCGCAGCAGCGCCGTGCGCTCGGCCGCGGACCC
Organism: Agromyces soli; assembly: GCF_022811605.1. Classification (GTDB taxonomy): domain Bacteria; phylum Actinomycetota; class Actinomycetes; order Actinomycetales; family Microbacteriaceae; genus Agromyces; species Agromyces soli. The sequence goes on from NZ_CP094533.1 coordinate 80,921, forward strand.
CGGCCCGCCGAGCGCGGCGAGCCGGTCGAACGCGTCGTCGAGCTCGGCGAGGCTCAGCGTGGACTCGGCGGCGGGCGGGGCGCTCGCCGACTGCCAGCCCCGCCAGCCGACCCCGATGCGCCCCTGCCGCAGCCGCCCGAGCAGGATGCCGACGGCGGGCACGACCTCGTCTTCGGGCAGTCGCCGGAGCAGTGCGGCGAGCGCGGCGCGCTTGGCGAGCCGGGAGCGGGTGGCACCCACCGCCTCGGTCGTCTCGACGAGTTCCGCGAGCAGCATGCGCCCAGTGTGCCATCCACCCCCGACATCCGAGGCCCGACATCTAGGGTGGAGGGATGACCCGGCTGCTCGACCCCGCCGACTGGCGCGCCCGCGAACGCGCGCACGCCGAGCGCGCCGACGCGCTCACCGCCGGGCACCGGGAGCGCAGCGCACGCGGCGAACGGCATCCCGTCGAGGACTTCCTCTACACCTACTACTCGTACTCCCCCGCGCAGCTGCGGCGCTGGCACCCCGGCCCCGGCGTCGAGCTCGCCGGGGCGGCGGGCGAGGAGCGCGCCGGCTGGCGCTGGTACGCGCCGGGCGCCGCGGCGGGCTCGCTCCGCGTGGACGACGCCGCGATGCGCGCCGCGAAGGCGCCGCTGCTCCGCGCGGTCGAACGGATGCTCCGGCTCACCGCCGCCCGGCCGGGGAGCTTCGGCTGCTTCGGCCTGCACGAGTGGGCCATGGTGTACCGCCAGGCCGAGCACCGCCACCCCGTGCCGCTCCGGCTCGGCCGGGCGGCGACCGACGCCGTGGTCGAGGCGCACGAGCTGCGCTGCACGCACATCGACGCCTACCGCTTCTTCACCCCCGAGGCCGTGCCCCGCAACCGCTTCGCGCCGAGCCGCGAGACGCAGCCCGAGTTCGAGCAGCCCGGCTGCCTGCACGCCGGCATGGACGTCTACAAGTGGGCGATGAAGCTCGGGCCGCTCGTGCCCGGCGAGCTGCTGCTCGACGCGTTCGAACTGGCCCGCGACATCCGCGTCCTCGACATGCAGGCCTCGCCCTACGAGATGCGCGCCTGGAGCGGCGAGCCCGTGCGCATCGAGACCGCCGAGGGCAAGGCCGAGTACGTGCGCCGGCAGCGGGGCTTCGCCGAGCGCGCGAACGCCCTCCGCCTCGCCGTGCACGAGGCGGCGTTCGGCGCGGCGCTCAGTCCAGCCACTCCTTCGCCGCGGTGACGAGCGCCGCGACGCCGACCGTCAGCGTCGGCTGCGGCAGCGGCGCGAACTCGGGCGAGTGGTTCGAGGGCAGGTGCTCGGGCAGCCGCCCCTCGGCGAGGCCCGCGCCGAACAGCGCCGGGTCGGCTCCGCCCAGGAACCAGTAGACGAGCGGCGCGTCGGCCGCCGTCGCGAGCACCCCGACGTCCTCGCTGCCGGAGACCGCGCCGGGCTCGAGCACCCGCTCCGCGCCGAACGCCGTGCGCAGCGCCGCGGCGGTGCGGGCGCTCGCGGCGCGGTCGTTCACCGTCACCGGGAAGCGCTCCTCGTAGGCGAACTCCGGCTCGCGCGGCGCCGCGGAGGCGGCCGCCTCGGCCCGGGCGATCCGCTCGATCGCGGCGAGGACCCGCTCGCGCACGTGCTCGTCGAAGGTGCGGACGCTGAGGCCGAGCTTCGCCTCGGGGGGGATGATGTTGTTCTTCGTGCCGGCGTGCAGCTGCCCGACGGTCACGACCGCGGCATCCCCGGCGGCGATCTCGCGCGAGACGATGCCCTGCAGCCGCACCGCCGTCGAGGCGGCGAGGTAGACCGGGTCGACCGTCGTCTCCGGGCGCGAGCCGTGGCCGCCGGTGCCGTGCATGGTGATCGTGAGCGAGTCGGCGCCGGCCATCGCGGGCCCCGGCTGGAGCGCCACGAGGCCGGCCGGCAGCGGCGCGACGTGCTGGCCGAGCACGACGTCGGGGCGCGGCACCCGCTCGTAGAGGCCGTCGGCGAGCATCGCCTCGGCGCCGCCGCCCCACTCCTCGGCGGGCTGGAACAGCACGACGAGGTTGCCCTGCCACGCGGCATCCGCGGCGAGCGCCTCGGCCGCGCCGAGCAGGCAGGTGACGTGCACGTCGTGCCCGCAGGCGTGCATGACGGGCATCTCGGCGCCGTCGGGGTCGACGCCGGTCGCGGTGCTCGCGTAGTCGAGGCCGGTCGCCTCGCGGACGGGCAGGCCGTCCATGTCGGCGCGGAGCAGCACGGTCGGCCCCTCGCCGCGAGCGATGACGCCCGTCACGCCGGTGCGGCCGATGCCCTCGGTCACGGTGTAGCCGAGCCCACGCAGCGCCTCGGCGACGATGCCGGCGGTGCGGTGCTCCTGGAACGACAGCTCGGGGTGGCGGTGCAGGTCTCGGTAGATCGCGTCGAGGTCGAGGCTCATGGGCCGAGCCTAGTCGGGCGGGTCGCGCCGCTGAGGGTCGCTACACTCGCGCCATGCCGACGGATGCCGACGCCACCCTCACCCTCTGCTGCCTGCTCTGGGCGGTGCCCGGCGAGGAGGCCGGACTCGGCGCCTACGAGGACGCCGTGCTCGCGCTCGTCGCCGAGCACGGCGGCGAGGTGCTGAGCCGGGCCCGCGGCGACGGGGCGTCGGGGCATCCGCACGAGGTGCAGCTGTTCCGCTTCGCGGCGCAGGCCGGGCTCGACGGTTACCTCGCCGACCCGCGCCGCCTCGCGCTCGCGGGCGAGCGGGACCGCGTCGTCGCCCGCACCGAGCTCTTCCCCGTCGCCCTCTGAGCTGCGGTTCCCCTTCCCCTCCCGCCCCCTCCTCCACCCCGGCAAGAAGTCACTTTCTGCGGGTGTGACGCGAGCCGGACCCGCAAAGAGTGACGTCTTGCCGGGGTGGAGGAGGGGCAGGGGGGGGGGAGGCGGATGCCGGAGGCGCGCGCCGACGCCCGGCCCCGCGCGGGACCGGGCGTCGACCCGTCTTCAGAGGGCGGATGCCTCGATCAGGCCTCCGACCCGTCGCTCGCCTGCCGGCGGCGGCGCACGGCGATGACCGCGATCACCGCGCCCGCGGCGAGCAGCGCCCCGGCGAGCCAGAGCGCCGTCTGGATCTCCGCGCCCGTGTGCGCGAGGCCGTCGCCGGCCGAGCCGGACCCGTCGCCAGTACCGGGCCCACCGGCGCCGGGCCCGCCCGTGCCGGGCTCACCCGTGCCGGGCTCACCCGTGCCGGGCCCGCCCGTGCCGGGCTCACCGGTTCCCGGCCCGCCGGTCCCCGGGTCGGCCGCGAGGCGGATCGGCGCCCAGCCGATGAGCTCGCCCTCGCTCGACTGCACGACGAGGCGGTGCTCGCCCTCCGGCGCGTCGGCGGGGATCGTCGCACGCACGGCGCCCGCGGCGTCGGACGTCGGGGTGCCGAGCAGCTGCGGCTCCGAGTGCAGCCACACGTTGACGGCGAGCTCGGCGCGGTCGGCGCCGAGGCCGAGCTCGACCTCCTCGCCCGGCTCGGCGCTCGCCGGCGCGGTCACGCCGCCGCGGTTCGCCTCGGTGAGCAGCGACTCGTCGACCGGGGTCGGCTCGACCGGCGGGTTCGGGTCGACCGGCGGCTCGACGCCGGCCTCGGTGACCCACTTGCGCCCGTCGTCGAGCTTCGTGACGGTGAACTCGTCGTAGACGGCGCCGACCGGCAGCGTCGTCGTCGCGTTCGCGGTCTTCTCGGCGAGGTAGGAGCGGTAGACGAGCTGGTTCTTCGTCACGTCGACCACCTGGTACGTGGTGACGCCCGCGCCGCGGAGCACCTGGGTGGCGTTGTTGTTCGTCCAGACGTTCTTCTCGGGCGTCTCGAGCTCGTAGTGCTTCGCGCCCGAGTTCGAGACGATGTAGACGGGGCCGTCGGTGATGCCGGCCGTCTCGGTCGCGTCGTCGTTGTGGTAGCCGCGTGCGTAGGTGTGGTCGTGGCCCATCATCACGAGGTCGATGTCGTGCTCCTCGAAGACAGGGACCCAGTACTTGCGGAGGATCGGCTCGTCACGGCCGGCGGAGGTCGAGTAGACGGGCTGGTGGAAGGTGACGACGTTCCACTTCGACGGGCTCTCGGTGAGCACGTGGTCGAGCCAGGCCGCCTGGAACTGCGTCCACAGCTCGCCGACCTTCGTCTGCGGGCACTCGACGCCCGTGCACGAGGGCAGCACGTCCGGGGTGAGGAACGTCGTGTCGCGGGTCGCGTTCACCGTGATGAAGCGCACGCCCTGGTAGTCGGTGAAGTACACGGTCTCGGTCGCGAACGCGGTCCAGTGCGCGAAGTAGGCGGCGTACTGCTTCGCCACGTCGCTCTCGCCGACGGCGAGCTCGGCGAGCTCCCCGATCGTCTCGGTGGACGGGTTGTTGTGCGGGTACTCGAAGTTCGCCTTCCACGACTTCAGCAGCTTGTCGCCGGAGTACTCGTGGTTGCCGGGTGCCGCCATGACGTTCGTCGTCGCCGCGGAGGTCTGCATGCCCTTGAACCAGTTCAGCCACTCGGTCTCGTTCGACGAGGTGTTGATGAGGTCGCCGGCGTGCACCGAGCCGATCGAGCGCGGGGCCTTCGCCTCCGCCTGCGCGACGACGTTCGGCCAGGTCGAGTCGAGCCCGATCTGCGCGTCGCCGTAGTAGACGAACTGGAAGTCGGTGGCCTTCGGGTTCGCCGTGGTGAAGCGGGTCCATCCGCTCCACGCGCCCTCGAGCCCGACGCGGTACTCGTACGCGGTCGCGGCGGTGAGCCCGTCGACGGTCGCCGAGAAGTGCTGCAGCGGGTTGCCGTTCACCGTGCCCGCGGCGTACGCGTCGACGGTGCGGGTCGCGCCACCTGCGGCGGGCCGGATCTGCACCTGGCCGCTCGTGTGCGAGACGTCGCCCGCGAGCCACGAGAACGACTGCGAGGTCGCGGGCGTCTCGGTCGGCGTGAGGATCACCCGGGTCGGCGGCACCGCGACCGGCTCGCCGGGCGTGCCCGCCTCGGGCAGCAGCGAGATCTTCGGGACGTCGAGGTAGATGTCCGAGCTCGAGGCGCGGTCCTGGAAGAGCGCGATCGCGACGGTGTTCGTGCCGTCGACGAGCACGTCGCCGTCGGCGGTGAAGGTCGAGGCGAGCGGGTCGCCGTTGCTGTCGCCCGCGTACTCGAGGTTCGTCGTGCCGGTCACCCGGCCGTCGACGAAGCCGGCGACCTTCTCGCCGTTCACCCAGACCTGCACGGCGTCGTCGTAGACGAGGTCGCCGACGAGCTGGCCCACTTCGGCCGCGACGCCCGGCTCGAGCTCGAAGCTCGTGCGGAAGAAGTACGTCGGCACGGTGGGGGCCGCCGTGCCGTCGAGGTAGTGGTTCAGCAGCGTCGCGGGCAGGTGCGGGCCGACCGCGGCGAGCTTGCCGCCCTTCGCGCCGAAGCTGCCGGGCGCCTGCTTCCAGTCGGCGTCGTCGTAGCCGGTCGTCGTCCAGACCCGCAGGTTCGCGTCGCCCCGGGCGGGATCGGTGCCGTCGTCGAGGTAGTGCCAGGTGGTGGTGCCGTCGACCACCGGAGCGGTCGGCACCTCGATCGCGGGCTCGGCGGCGGCGGCCGTGGCCGGCACCGCGAGCCCGGCGACCGCGAGGCCCAGCAGCGCGGCGGTCGCCGCGCCGCGCCGGGCCCGGCGCATCGTCGTCATCGTCATCGTCGTCTCATCCTCATTCGTCTCGCGCGTTCACTCGTTCGGGCGCGCGCGACCGCACCCGCCCGAGGTGGGGCGGGTGCGGAGCGCGGGCTTTCGCCAAGTGAATCGGCGGCGGATGACCCGGGGCTGGCCCTCGGATGACGTCGCGGTGAACCCGGGGTGCACGAGGGGGCCTCGGCATCCCTCCGGTGTCAGCGGACCGCGAGCCACTCCGCGAACGTCTGCCATCCGAGCTCGGCGTCGGGGCCGGGCAGCGCCGCGCCGCGCCGCATCTCGCCCATGCCTCGGATGGGGAGGGAGACCGGCAGCACCGGCCCGCGCCGACCCTCGGCGCGGACGAGCCGGCGGATGAGCTCGGCGAGCTGCTCCTCCCGGGGGCCGGCGAGGTCGCGGGCTCGGCCCAGGGGCTCGCCCTCGGCGCGCGCGACGAGGTGCTCGGCGACCTCGCGGGCCGCGATCGGCTGCGTGCGCATCCGCGCCGCGAGCTGGATGCCCGCGACCCGGAGCCGCCCCGCCATCTGCCCGGCGAACTCGTGGAACTGCGTCGCGCGGAGGATCGTGTGCGGCACGCCGCCGGCCGCGACGACGCGCTCCTGGGCGAGCTTCGCCTCGTAGTACGCGTAGGGGATGCGGTCGATGCCGACGATCGAGAGCAGCACGTGATGGCGGACGCCCGCCTCGCGTTCGGCGGCGAGGAGCGTGCGCGAAGTCCCCGTGAAGAAGCGCTCGGCGGTCTCCCGGTCGATGGCGTTCACGTTCGCCGCGTCGACGACCGCGTCGACCCCGGCGAGCGCGGCGGCGAGCCCTGCGCCCGTCGTGAGGTCGACGCCGGCGGAGCGGGCGAGCACGACGGTCTCGTGCCCGCGCTCGCGCGCGACCTCGACGATGTGCCGGCCGACCGTGCCGGTCCCTCCCGCGATGGCGATCCTCACCGTGTCCTCCGTTCCGGGCCTGCGGCCCTCGGCGGGCCCAGCGCCCGCCCTCATCACTCCGACGGCGCAGCGCGCCGGAATGTCAGGCGGGTCTCCCGGCGTGGCAGGCTGGGCGCATGCGCACGGTGGATGCCTCGTCCGACGCGGTCGCCGCGGAGCGGCCGGCCCTCCTCGGGCTCGCGTACCGCCTGCTCGGCTCCTTCGCCGAGGCCGAGGACGCGGTGCAGTCGGGGTACGAGCGCTGGCTGCGGCTGCCGGAGGCGGAGCGGGCGGAGATCCGTTCCCCCGGCGCCTGGCTCACGAAGGTCGTCGGCCGGATCTGCCTCGACGAGCTCGGCTCGGCCCGCGCCCGCCGCGAGGCCTACGTCGGCGAGTGGCTGCCCGAGCCGTTGCCCGATGCGCCCGGCGCGTTCGGCGGCCGCTTCGCCGCGGCGCCGCCCGTGGACCCCGCCGAGCACGCCGAGCTCGCGGAGGGGGTGTCGACCGCGATGCTCGTCGTCCTGGAGACACTGACTCCGGCCGAGCGCGTCGCCTTCGTGCTGCATGAGGCGTTCGGCCTGCCGTTCGCGGAGATCGCCGAGGTCGCCGGGCGCTCCCCGGGCGCCTGCCGTCAGCTCGCCTCGAGCGCCAGGGCGCGGGTGCGGGCCGGGCGCGCGGGTGCGGCGTCGGCCGAGCAGCACGCCGCGGTCGTGCACGCGTTCCTCGCGGCGGCCGCGACCGGTGAGATCGCGGCGCTCGTGCGACTGCTCGACCCGGAGGTCCGGCTCGTCGCCGACGGCGGCGGCCTCGTCTCGGCCGCCCGCCGGCCCGTCCTCGGCGCCGAGCACGTGGCGCGCTACGTGCTCGGCATCATCGCCAAGCGCGGCGAGGGGCTGTCGATCTCGCTGCGGGACGCGGCCTCCGGGTACGTCGCGGTCTTCGCCCAGGACGGCGTCGTCGACACGGTCGTCTCGGTGGAGGTGCGCGGGGGCCGGCTCTCGGAGCTCTGGCTCGTGCGGAACCCCGAGAAGCTCACCCGCTGGCAGGACCTCGCGGCGTAGCGGCCCCGCGCCGTGCGCTTGCGCCCGCCAGGCGCTCGCTGCTACGGTCGTCCACCTATGGGTACGCTGATCCGCCACTGAGGTGGCCCCGCCGCGTCGAGCATCGCTCCGCGGCATCCGTTCCAGGCACCGTCGAGTGCCGGCCATCCTCACCCCGATCCGTGATCGCGCGCCGCGCCGGGTCCGCGCGCCCGCCACCGGCGCTTCGACGACGAAGCCGGCCCGTGCGCCGATCGACGGATCGAGATTGCGAGTCGCACATGACCGCCCGAATCCATCTCTCCCTCCGCGGCGCGAGCCTGCGCTTCGCGGAGCACCTCGTGCTCGACCGGGTCGACCTCGAGCTCGGCGCGGGCGAGCGCATCGCGCTCGTCGGCGACAACGGCGCGGGCAAGACGACGCTGCTTCGGCTCATCGCGGGCGAGCTCGTGCCCGATGCCGGCGAGCGGACGCTCGTCGCACCCGGCGGGGTCAGCGCGCTCGAGCAGTCGCTCGAACTCCCCGATCGGGCGACGGTCGCCGGCGCGATCGACGCCTGCTGGCGGGAGCTGCGCGAGCTCGAGCGCGAGATCGCCGCGGCGGGGACGGCGCTCGCCGGTCCCGGCGGCGCCGGCCTCGACGGCGCGGAGCTCGACGCCGCGCTCGCCCGGTACGCCGCGCTCGTCGACCGCTACGAGGCGCGCGACGGCTACGGCGCTCCGGCCCGGCTGGATGCGGGGCTCGCGGCGCTCGGTGTCGGCGGCATCGCGCGTTCGCGGGAGTGGCACCGGCTGTCCGGCGGCGAGCGTGCGCGGATCGTGCTGGCCGCCGCGCTCGCCTCGAACGCGGAGCTGCTGCTGCTCGACGAGCCGACGAACGACCTGGACGACGACGCCTGGGACTGGCTCGTCGACGCGCTCGCCCGGCACCGGGGCACGGTCGTCGCGGCCTCGCACGACCGCGCCTTCCTCGCCCGGTGGACGAGTGCGATCTGGGAGCTCGCCGGCGGGTCCGTCACCCGCTCCGGCGACGGCTACGCCGGGTATCTCGCGGCGAAGGCCGCCGAGCGGGAGCGGCAGCGGCTCGCCCACGAGGCCTGGCTCGCCGAGCGGGAGCGCCACCTCGCCCTGCTCGGGGCGAACGCGGGGCGGCTCGCCGCCATCCCGCGCAAGCTCGACAAGCCGGGCATGGGGGCCGGGGCGTTCCGCGCACGCGGGCGCGACCACGGCGCGATGGGCCGCATCCGCAACGCGAAGGAGCGGCTCGCCCGGCTCGCCGCGGAGCCCGTCGCGCCGCCGGCCGAGCCGCTGCGGTTCACGGCGGGTGCGCTTCGGGCGCGGACGGATGCCTCGGCGGAGCGCGGTGCGCCGGGCGAGCCGATCCTCCGCGTCGCGGGGCTCGCCGTGCTCGGCGAGCCGGTGCCCGACTTCGAGCTGGGCCAGGGTGGGCGCCTGCTCGTCACCGGCCCGAACGGCGCCGGCAAGACGACGCTGCTGCGCAGCATCGCGGGCGAGCTGCCGGCCGGGGGCGGCGAGGTCGGGCGCCGCGGCGCCGTGGGCTGGCTGCGGCAGCAGGCGGGCCGGATCGACGACCCGCGGCGCTCGCTCGTCGAGGCGTACGCCGCGGGGCTGCGCGAGGGGCGGGATGCCGCGGCCGAACGACTGGCGGCGCTCGGACTGTTCCACGAGTCGGAGCTGGAGCGGCCGCTCGGCGGGCTGTCGTACGGGCAGCGCCGCCGGCTCGAGCTCGCCCTGCTCGTGAGCCGGGACGTCGAGCTGCTGCTCCTCGACGAGCCGACGAACCACCTCGCGCCGCTCCTCGTCGACGAGCTCGAGGCCGCCGTCGCGGGCTTCGCGGGGGCGGTCGTGCTCGTCACGCACGATCGGCGGTTGCGGGAGCGCTTCCGCGGCGAGCGGCTCGAGCTCGGCTGCCGCACCTGCCGGTGACCCATCCGTCTCACCTCGGCAAGACGTCACTTTTTGCGGGTCGCGCGGCGCCGGCACCCGCAAAAAGTGACCGCACGCCGGCGCGCGGGCGGGACGGGAGTGGCCGGGCGGCGGATGCGGGGGCTGGCTCAGTCGAAGGCGACCGCCCGCACCGGGGCGCCGTCGAGGTCGACCCGGAGCGGGAAGAAGCCCACGCGGACCCGCTCCGGCAGCCCGTCGAGCCCGCACAGGTTCTCGACGATGAGCCGGTCGCCGCCGAGCACGACCTCGTGCACCGGGAATCCGGCCTCCCCGCCGCCCGCGCTCGGGTCGGGGCTCAGCGTGTCCACGGCGAGCACGTGCATCCCGCGGCGCACGAGTTCGGCCGCGGCGGCCGGGTCGAGCGCGGGGTGGTCGAGCGCCTCGTCGGTGTCGAAGCGTTCGGCCCAGCCCGTGCCGAGGATCACGATCGGCGGCACGCGTTCGGGCAGGGCGCCGCCGAGCGCCCGCTCGAACTCGACGAGCCCGTAGCGCTGCCCGGCGCCGAGCCCGGCGAGGTGCACGACGAGGGCCTCGCCGACGAGCTCGTCGAGCCCGATCGCGCCGGTGGTGCGACCGCCGGCGACGGTGTGCGAGGGGGCGTCCAGGTGGGTGCCGGTGTGCGAGCCCAGGTGCAGCCGGGCGACGTCGACGCCGTCGCGCTCGAGGTGCAGCGCCGCTTCGATCGCGACCTCGGGGTCGCCCGGATAGACCCGCATGCCCGAGTCGATCGGGCGGCTGAGCTCACGCATCGCGGCCGGTGCCGGTCGAGGCATCCGCCCCGCCCTCCGCGTGGGCTGCGGCCTTCGCGCGCCGCCTCGCCTCGATGGCGCGCTCGGCGTCGCCGAGCACCGCCTCGTCCATCGCCTGGATGCCGGTGGTGTCGGCCTGCGCGACGGCGTCGGCGAGGTGCACGCTCGCCTCCCGGCGGGTGCGGGCCCGCTCCGGCAGCATCGCCAGCAGGTAGATCGTGAACGTCACGACGAACGCGGGGATCGTCGCCCCGACCGGGCTCGGCCAGACGTACACCCAGAGGTAGGAGGCGGTCGCGCCGATCGCCCAGGCGCCCACCGCGATCCAGTTCACCCCGCCGAGGTACCAGTAGCGACCGCCGCGGCGGCGCAGGAGGTCGACGGTGTAGCTCGCGCGCTTCACGAGGTAGTAGTCCACGATCATGATCGCGAACACCGGCACGAAGAACGCGCCGATCACGATGAGGAAGTTCGTGAACTGGTCGAGCAGTGCGAGCCAGGTCGCGCCGAGGATCGAGATCGCCCCGACCACGAGCGCCGTCGGCAGGAAGCGCAGCTTCGCCCGGCCGGCGGCGGCGTGCACGATCGAGGTGGTCATGCCGTAGACGACCATCGAGTTCGTCGCCATCACCGAGACGAAGATGACGATCGCGATCGGGGCGCCGAACGCCGCCACGAGCACGCCCGGGTCGAAGGCGAGCGGCTCCCCGCCGCTCAGGATGACGTAGCCGATCGCCGTGGCGCCGAGGGTCATCGCGATGACCGTGGAGAGGGTGTAGCCGAGTCCCGCGCCGAGGAAGCCGGCCCGGCTCGTCGCGGCGAGCCGGTTGAAGTCGGCCGAGAGCACCGTCCAGCTCACCGCGGTCGCGACGACGATGTCGAGCACGATCGCGGGGGTCTGCCCGATCGAGGGGTCCGCCGGGATGGCGAAGTAGTCGCCGGGCGCGAAGCTCGTGAAGGCGATGACGAAGATCCAGGCGATGATCGCGAGCATGAGCACCGCGAGCCAGGGCTCGACCTTCGCGATGCCCTCGTGGCCGAAGATCGCGAGCAGCACGACGATCGTCTGGCACAGCACCGAGAACAGGATCGGGTTCGAGAATCCGGTGAGGCTCGACACGAGCGCGTCGACCGTGACGCCGGCGAGCATCGCCTGCACCCAGCTCCAGCCCATCAGGATGACGAGGTTCGCCGCCATCGGCAGGAACCCGCCGCGCGTGCCGAAGGCCCCGCGGGCGAGCGCCATCGTCGGCAGGCCCGTGCGGGTGCCGATGTTGCCGATCAGGGTGAGCACGACGGCCCCCGCGACCGTGCCCGCGACGATCATCGTGATCGCGGTGCCGTACTCGACGCCCGGCACGAACAGGGTGCCGGTGAGCAGGGTCGTGACGACGAGGTTCGCGGCGAGCCAGATCATGCCGATCCGGGGCGTGGACAGGGTGCCGCGGACCGGCCCCGAGGTGTCGGACTGCGCCGCGAGGCGGCGGTCGAGACGGCGATACAGCGACATTGCGTGCTCCTGGGGGAATGTGGGGTTCGGTCGGCGCGGCTCAGGCGGATGCCGGCGAGAGGTGCTCGTGCACGGCGAGCAGCTGCGCGCCGTCGACGCGGAAGACGATGGTCTCCCGCTCGCGGTAGGCGTCCTCGCCCTCGCCCGTGTCGACGCGGGTCGCGACGTCATGGCTGAAGACGGCGCCGCCGGGGTACGCCTGCACGAGGCGGGCGGTGGAGCGGCAGTCGAGGACGCGCCATCCGCCCTCGACCCAGCCCTGCCAGAGCGCCTCGTAGGCGGCGCGGTCGTCGAGTCTGGCCGCCTCGGTGTGGAAGAGGAAGCTCGCCTCGGGCGCGAAGCCGGCGAAGTAGCGTCCGCCGTCGGTCGCCGCGAAGGCGTCGATGATCGCGTCGGCGGCGGCGAGCACCTCCTCGGTGCGCGGGGTGCGGGTGGTCATCGGGGGTCTCCTTCGATCCGGTGCTGCGTCGGGGGTCGGACGCGGTTCAGCCGCGCGGGGCCATCGCGCTGATCAGCTCGTACGCGACGTGCGAGGCGGCGACGGCGGTGAGCTGGGCGTGGTCGTAGGCGGGCGCGACCTCGACGACGTCGGCGCCGACGATGCGCTGGTCGGCGAGGGCGCGGATGATCCGGAGCAGCTCGCGGCTCGTGAGCCCGCCCGCCTCCGGCGTGCCGGTGCCGGGCGCGTGCGCCGGGTCGAGCACGTCGATGTCGATCGAGAGGTAGAGGGGCTTGCCGTCGATGCGGGCGCGGATGCGCTCGATCGCCGCCTCGACGCCGCGCTCCTCGATGTCCTCGCTCGTGACGACGGCGAAGCCCAGGCGGGCGTCGTCGCTCAGGTCCTCGACGCCGTAGAGCGGCCCGCGGGTGCCGACGTGCATGCTCGCCGTCAGGTCGATGAGCCCCTCCTCGGAGGCACGACGGAAGGGGGTGCCGTGGGTGATCGGGGCGCCGAAGTAGGTGTCCCAGGTGTCGAGGTGCGCGTCGAAGTGAAGCACCGCGACGGGGCCGTGCTGCGCCGTGACGGCGCGGAGCAGCGGCAGCGCGATGGTGTGGTCGCCGCCGATGACGACCAGGCGGTCGGCCTGCTCGGCGAGCGCCCGCGCGCCGGCCTCGACGTCGGCGACGGCCTCGTCGATGCTGAACGGGTTCACGGCGAGGTCGCCGGCGTCGGCGACCTGCTGCACGGCGAAGGGCTCGACGCCCTGCGCCGGGTTGAAGGGGCGGAGCAGGCGCGATGCCTCGCGCACGTGCGCGGGACCGAACCGCGCGCCGGGCCGGTAGCTGACGCCGCTGTCGAACGGCACGCCGACGACGGCGATGTCCGCGTGCTCGACGTCCTCGAGCCGCGGCAGCCGGGCGAAGGTGGCGATGCCCGCGAAGCGCGGCACGCGGCTCGCGTCGACCGGGCCGATCGGCTGCGCTCGCTCGGTGGGCTGCGGCTCGGGCACGTCGTTGGGTTGCATATTAGTAAACCTTTGATATTCTGGATGAAACTCGCGGGCCATGCTACGGCGTGGAATGCGGCGACGCAAGCATGCGTGCGCCGCATCCCTCCGGCCGCGCCCATCGCCAGTCGGACCGGCGGGCCATCCGCGATCCGAACCGAGCGAAGGAGCCGCATGCGCCGCGCCGTCCCACCAGGCCCCAGCTCCTCGCCGCTCGCGATCGGCGCGCACCTGCGCAACGCGCGTACGGCCCAAGGGCTCACCCTCGCCCAGCTCGCCGAGGCGAGCGGACTGACGAAGGGCTTCATCAGCCGCCTCGAGCGCGACGAGACCTCCCCCTCCGTGGCGACGCTGCTGCAGCTCTGCCAGGTGCTCTCGCTGCCGATCGGCTCACTGTTCGCCGAACCCGAGATCCAGGTCGTCGGCTACGACGACGCGCCCCGGGTGAACTTCGGCGGCACGCACGTGACCGAGCGGCTCATGTCGCCGCGCAGCGAGTCGCGGGTGCAGCTGCTGCGCTCGGAGATGGCCCCGGGGGCGTCCGGGGGCGGCGAGCTCTACACGATCTCGAGCGACGTCGAGGTGCTGCACGTGCTGTCGGGGGCGCTGACGGTGCGATTCGTCGACCGCGACGTCCAGCTCGTCGCGGGCGACGCGCTCACCTTCCCCGGGCGCGAACCCCACAGTTGGACCGCCGACCCCGAGCTCGGCGCCGAGGTCATGTGGGTCATCGTTCCCGCGCCGTGGAGCGGCACGAGCTAGGCCCGCTCGACCCCCTTGCCGCGGCGCGCGCCGAGGCGCGCCGTGCGGCGGCGGGCCGCCTCGTGCGCCGCGCGCAGCAGCGCCACGAGCTCGTCGAAGGTCTCGCTGGGATTCACCACGGCCAGCCAGCCGTTCGGTCCGTACACGGGGTGCGGGCCGAGCACGTCGACGGCCGTGAAATCCCGGTGCACCGCGAGGGAGCGCGGGTCCTCCCCCGTCACTCGCCGGAACGTCGCCCGATCGACGTGCACGTTGACACGGTACCTGCCGGGCTCGTCGAGGCGCGAGGCGGTGTCGTCCGGGTAGTCCTTCGTCACGATCGTGCCGTACGGCTGGGTGCGCTCCGGCATCCGTCCGTCGGGGGCGTGGTAGAAGAAGGCGTCGCCCCAGGCGAGCTCGGGAAACGGCCCGCCCGGGGCGGGCTCGACGACGAGCACGCCGTCGAAGGAGCGGACGGCGTCGAGGATCTGCTGCATACTCATCATTCGAGTGTGAACTTCAAGTGCTTCTTGGGGGTGTGCATGGCGCGCGAACTGCGCACGGCCGAACTCGCCCGCGCCGCCGGGTACTCCGACCAGCAAGTGCGCGATCTCGAACGCCTCGGCGTGATCCCGCCGGCCGCGCGCTCGGCCAACGGGTACCGCAGCTACACCGGCGCGCACCTCGTCGCCCTCCGCGCCTACCGTGCGCTCGCGCTGGCGATCGGACCGGTCGCCGCGCGCGCCGCGCTCGCCGAGCTCCGCACGCGGCCGCTCGCCGACGCGGCAGCGGTGGTCGACGAACTGCACGCGGGGATCTCCCGCGAGCGGGAGCGGGTGCGGGCGGCGCTGGCGGGGCTCGCGGCGATCGCGACGGATGCCTCGGCGGCTGAGCCCTCGGCGGAGACGATGTCGATCACCGAGCTGGCCGCGGCGCTCGGCGTGCGCAGCTCGACGCTGCGCTTCTGGGAGGCCGAGAGCCTGCTCAGCCCCGATCGCGTCGGTTCCGTCGCGGCCCGCAGCTACCCGCCGCCGCAGATCGTCGTCGCGCGCATCGTCGCGGCCCTCCGCGAGGGCGGCGCCGGCATCCCTGAGGTGCGGGCCGTGGTCGACACCCTCGGCGAGCCGGCCGGCGTGGCGAGCGCCTCCGCCGCCCTCGACGGTCGACTCCGAGCACTCGCCGCGCGCAGCGCGAAACTCCTTCGGGCGAGCGCGGCGCTCGTCGAACTGATCGAGGGGCTCGACACCGCCGGTCCGTCCGTTCCATCCGCACCATCCGCTCACAGGGGACGTGTCGGCTGAGCTATCCACATTCGAACGGGATTTCGAAGCTCTCGAGCCGATCCGCGTAGCGTCGAGGTATGGAACCTCCCACCGACCCGCGCGTTCGGGCCGCCGCACTCACCGCGCTGGCAGAGCGTCTCGACGCCCTCGGTGCCGCATGGCAGGGCGGAACCATCATCGGCGCCCCGGCCCCGCCTCCGGGCGATGCCGGCGCCGTCGATGCGCGGGCGCTGAGCGACGACGGGCTCGTCCGGGTGCTCGGGGCGGTCGCCGAACTCGCGCGCGCGGTCGACGCGATCGGCAGCGCCTGCGCGGCCGAACTCGCGTCGAGGTGCACCGGTATCCCGGGCGACGACCCCGCGCGCGATCGCGGCTACGCGAATCCCGCCCGGCTCGTCGCCGACGCGACGCGCACGCGCCTTCGCGACGCGCACGCGCTGATCGCCGTCGGCGCGGCGACCGCTGAGCGCAGTTCGCTCGCGGGCGAGTCACTGCCACCGCGGTTCGCCCACCTGGCCGCCGGCCTCGGGGCCGCGACGATCGGGCTCGACGCTGCAGAGACCATCCGACGCTTCCTCGACCGGGTCGCGCCTCGCGTCGCCGCTCCCGCGCTCGAGGCCGCCGAGCGGTTCCTCGTCGAGCAGGCGGGCGAGGTCGGGCCCGAACGGCTGACGCAGCTCGTCAAGCTCCTCGAAGCCCGACTCGACCCCGACGGCGTGCGGCCGCGCGAAGACGAGCTGCGCGCACGGCGAGGGCTGCGCATCTGGGAGGACGCGGCGGGCATGGTGAACGTTCGCGGCGCGTTCGACCCGGTGAACGGCGCCGCTGTGAAAGCCGCCGTCGACGGGCTCGTCGGCGCCGAGCTGCACCGCGCGCGTGACGCCGGGCACGGGCACGGGCACGGGCACGGGCACGGGCACGACGATGCCCGCGTCGCCGAACACCGCACCATCGCCCAGCTGAACGCCGACGCCCTCGCCGACCTCGCACGGCACGCGCTCGGCTGCACCTCGGTTCCCACCCTGCGGCAGACCACCGTCGTGATTCGCGCCGATGCCGAGGCGCTCCTCACCGAGCACGGGCACGGCACGATCGACGGGCTCGAGCAGCCGATCTCGATCGCGAGCGTTCGTGCGCTCATCACCGGCGCAGGCATCGCGCCACTGTTCGTCGGCGAGGGTAGCGAACCGCTGCAGCTCGGCCGCTCGGTCCGCCTGTTCAGCCCGGCCCAGAAGCTCGCGCTCGCCGATCGCGACGGCGGGTGCGCCTGGCCTCACTGCTCGCGCCCGCCGTCGCACACCGAGGCGCACCACCTCGCCTGGTGGCATCGCGACGACGGCCGCACCGACCTCGACAACGGCATCCTGCTCTGCAGCCACCATCACCACCGCGTCCACGACGACGGCTGGCGCATCATCGTCCGAGCAGGCCAGCGCTGGTTCATCCCGCCGCCGCACGTCGACCCGCACGGCGTCCCGATCGCCGCCAACACCTCCGCCGATCGACGGATGAGACTACTCGCCCGCGCGATGGCGGCGGCGTAAGGCAGACAGCCCCGCGGGGGTCAGGCCGGCCGCACCGGTTGACGCAACACCGTTCGGAGCTTCTCGGGCGGGGTGCGGCGGGCGTCGCTCAAGTAGATCTCGTGGTGGTCTCCGGCGAAGGTGAGCCCGTGCTCGGGCATGAACACATCGTGCAGCTTCGCGAGCGTCGGCCCCTCGTCGTCGTACGAGCCGAGGTGCAGGATCTGCACGCACCGACCCTCGTGCAACCGGCGCAGCTCGAGGCGCTCGATCGCGTCGCGCAGCTCGGCCGGCGCCTTCTCGAGGGCGCGGGCACGGGCGACCGCGAGGTGCGAGCCGTCGAGCCACTCGGGCTGCACGACGAGCATGGTCCAGCTCCACGCGGACTTGTCGCGGGAGACGAAACTCGTCGGATCGTCGGCCCGCCACAGTCCCTCGAGCGGCGCGACCACGAGGTCTCGGCCGAGCTCGCGCTTGCTCAGGAACTTCAGCGCGTAGGCGACCGAGTACAGCGCTTGCACGGCTTGGGCGTAGGCGGGCGCGGTGTTCGGATCGCCGTGGCCGTCGATCGCGAGCGCCTGCATGGGCGGCACGTCGACGACGGAGAAGTCGCGCGCGCTCGGCGCGTAGAGCGACCGGAACTCGCGCTTGACGTCGTACTTCGCCTCGACCATGCCGCGACGATAGCGCCGACCGGTGACACCGAGGGCGCCGACGAGCTCAGAACGCCGACAGCAGCGCGCTCTGCAGCAGGCTCGCGATGAGCGTGAGGAGCGCCGCCCCGCCGAGCGCGACACCCGCGCCGGCTCGAGCCCGCCCTGATCCGCGCCGCACGAGCACGACGATCCCCGTCGCGACCGCGACGAGCGCGCAGAGCGCGACGAGCACGCCCTGCACGAGCTGCACCACGTTCAGCAGCGTCACGAGATCGACTGCCGCGCCGGCGGTCGTGTAGATCATCGGCAGCGCCAGCTGGAACGCCACCTGCAGCGCCACGAGGACGAGCCCGGCCACGAGCGAGACCACCGCGAGCGCCGAGCTCGCGCGCGGCGAAGGGGGCTGCGGCGAGTACTGCGGCTGCACGGAGGGGTCGCTGGCGCTCATGGGCCTCATGATGCCGCATCCGCATCCCCCGGTCGAGGGGCAGGACTCCCCGTGACGCCCGGACTACGCCTCGACGGTTCGCAGATGGACGCGCTCGCCCTGCGCGCTCAGCAGGTTCAGCACCTCCGCGGGCTCGGCGGAGGCGCTCACCATGCCGTGCGGCACCCGGGTATCGAATTCGGCGGCCTCGCCGGGCTCGAGCACGAGCTCCTCGTCGCCGAGGGCGAGCCGCACCCTGCCGCTCAGCACGTAGATCCAGTCGTATCCGCCGTGCGTGCGCTGCGGCACCGGCGACTCGGGCGGATGCCCCGGCAGCACCATCTTGTACGCGTGCAGTCCGGGGGTGTCGCGGGTGAGGGGGATGATCGCCTTCCCATCCCGGTAGAAGGGCTTGGGCCGCACTCGCGGGTCCGCGATCTGCGGGGCGCCGACGAGGTCGTCGAGACTCACCCGGTAGGCGGTGGCGAGCCGCATCAGCAGGTCGAGCGTCGGCCGCCGGCCGCCCGACTCCAGGCGCGAGAGCGTGCTCACCGAGATGCCGGTGCGCTCGGAGAGCTCGGCGAGGGTCGCCCCACGGCGCTGGCGGAGCGCCCGCAGCCGCGGCGCGACGGCGTCGAGCGATCGCTCGAGTTCGTCGGGCTGCGATCCTGGCTCGAGTTCCGGATCCCATCCCTGCGTCATCATCAGCCTCCCACGCCCCGCATTTGCTGCTTCGGCAAACCAGCTTGCCACACTGATGCGGTCACCGCAGGATCGGAGCCATGGAGAACCGCACGCAGCACCAGTACGACGTCGTCATCGTCGGCGGCGGCCCCGCCGGCCTGAGCGCCGCCCTCATGCTCGGCAGGTCCCGCCGGCGCGTCCTCGTCGTCGACGAGGGCCGCCCCCGCAACCGCTTCGCCGGGCACATGCACGGCGTGCTGGGCCGCGACCACACCTCGCCGCTCGAGCTACTGGCCGAGGGCCGCCGCGAGCTCGGCCGCTACGACGGCGTCGAGCTGCGCGAGAGCGCGGTCGTCGGCGCGACGCGAGCAGGGGACGCCGATGCTGAGCCGGCGGGCTTCCTCATCGAGCTCGGCGACGGCGCGACGGTCTCCACCCGCCGCCTGCTCGTCACGAGCGGCCTCCGCGACGAGCTGCCCGACGTCCCGGGTCTCGCCGAGCTCTGGGGCCGCGGCGTCTTCGTCTGCCCCTACTGCGACGGCTGGGAGGTGCGCGACCGGCGGATCGCCGTGCTCGCCGGCGAGCAGCCCAACCCGCATCAGGCGCAGCTGATGCGCCAGCTCTCCGACGACGTCGTCTTCCTCACCGGTGGCCGCCCGATCGACGACGCCACCCGGTCCGGGCTGCTCGCCCGCGGGATCCGAGTCGAGGAGCGCCCCCTCGCGCGCGTGACGACGGACACGGAGGGCGCACTCGCCGCAGTGGAGCTCGCCGACGGCGCGACGCTGCCGGTCGACGCGCTCTTCGTCGCGCCCGTGCCGGCCCCGCTCGACGGGCTCCTCCGCACGCTCGGCGCCGAGCACGCCGAGCATCCGATGGGCGGCTCGTTCGTGGTCGTCGACGCGATGGGGCGCACGGACGTGCCCGGCCTCTGGGCCGCCGGCAACGTGACGGATCCGCGCTCCTCGGTGCCGTTCGCGATGGCGGGCGGGAACTTCACGGGCGCGGCGATGAACGCCGCCCTCGTCGAGGAGGAGGTCGAGCTGGCGATCGAGCAGACGACCGCGACGAGCGCCGCCGCCTCCTAGACCGGCAGCCGCGGGACGACCATCGGCGTGCCGGTGTGCGGGTCCGGCACGATCGTGCAGGGCAGCCCGAACACCCGCTCGACGAGTTCCGCCGTCAGCACCTCGCCGGGGTCGCCGGTCGCGACGACCTCGCCGTCTCGCATGACGACGAGGTGGTCGGCGTAGCGGGCGGCCTGGTTGAGGTCGTGCAGCACGGCGACGAGCGTGCGGCCGCCCGCCCGGTGCAGGCCGCGCAGCAGCTCGAGCAGCTCGTACTGGTGGGCGATGTCGAGGAACGTGGTCGGCTCGTCGAGCAGTAGCAGCGGCGTCTCCTGCGCGAGCACCATCGCCACCCACACCCGTTGCCGCTGGCCGCCGGACAGCTCGTCGACCGGCCGGCCCGCGAGCTCGGCGGTGTTCGTCGCGGCGAGCGCCGCGGCGACGGCGGCCTCGTCGGCGACGCTCCACTGCCGGAAGAGCCCCTGATGCGGATGCCTCCCCCGCGCCACGAGGTCGGCGACCGTGATGCCCTCCGGCGCGATGGAGCTCTGCGGCAGCAGCCCGAGCCGGCGGGCCACCTCTTTCGCCGGGTAGTCGGTGATCGTGCGGCCGTCGAGCACGACACGCCCCGCGGCGGGGGCGAGCACCCGGGCGAGCGCCCGCAGCAGCGTCGACTTGCCGCAGGCGTTCGGTCCGACGACGACCGTGAAGGAGCCGGTCGGGATGTCGAGCGAGAGCCGCTCGACGATCGTGCGCCGTTCGTAGGCGAGGGTGACGTGCTCCGCCGCGAGGCGGGCCGGCGAGGCATCCGCGTCGTTCGCGACCATCGTCGCGCCGGCTCTCGTTCGGGTCATCGTCGTCTCGCTTCCGTGATGAGCAACCAGATCAGGTAGACGCCGCCGACGCTCACCGTGACGACGCCGACGGGCAGCTGGGTGGGCGCGAACAGCCGCTGCGCGGCGTAGTCGCTCGCGGTGAGCAGCAGCGCACCCATCGCCGCGGCCCCCGCGAGCGTCACGCCCGCCGAGCGGCTGAGTCGTCGCGCGAGCTGCGGCGCGGCGAGCGCGACGAAGGCGATCGGCCCCGCCGCGGCGACCGAGGTCGCGGTGAGCGCGACGCCGAGGACGACGAGCACGAGCCGGGTGCGTCCGGTGCGCACGCCGAGCGCGGTCGCGGCGTCGTCGCCGAGCTCCAGCAGGTGCAGGCGGCGGCTCATCGCCGCCGCGACCGCCCAGAGCACGAGCAGCACGGCCGCGGCGGGCACGGCCTGCGCCCAGCCGACGGCGTTCAGCGAGCCGCTCGACCAGGCGGCGGCCGCGAGGGCGACGTTCAGCTCCGCGCTGAGGATGAGCCACGTGTTCAGCGAGGCGAGCATGGCCGCGACCCCGATGCCGACGATGATCAGCCGGAAGCCGTGGAAGCCGCGCCGGTAGGCGAGCAGGTAGACCACGACCGCGGTCGCGAAGCCGCCGAGCAGCGCGCCGGAGGCGGTCGCGAGGTAACCGGTGCCGGTCGTGATGATGACGAGCAGCCCGCCCGTGTAGGCCCCGGTGTCGAAGCCGATGACGTCGGGGCTGCCGAGCGGATTGCGGGTGATCGACTGGAAGATCGCGCCCGCGGCACCGAGCGCTGCGCCGAGCATGAGCGCGAGCAGCACGCGCGGCAGCCGCCAGTCGAGCACGACGAGGTTCGTGCGGCGGTCGCCCTGGCCGAGGAGGGCGCCGACGACGTCGCCGAGCGGCACGACGAAGTCGCCGGTGCCGAGGCTCATCACGCCGACCGCGAGGGCGGCGGCGAGCAGGGCGGC
The DNA here is from genome assembly GCF_022811605.1 of Agromyces soli. GTDB lineage: Bacteria > Actinomycetota > Actinomycetes > Actinomycetales > Microbacteriaceae > Agromyces > Agromyces soli. The sequence continues at coordinate 102,381 of NZ_CP094533.1, forward strand.
GACGACGACGGCGTGGCGCACCCCGAAGCGGATGCCGAATCCGCCGCCGGCCGAGCGGACGACGACCGCCCTGGGCGGTGCCTGCACGCTCACAGCCCGCTCACCCGCCGGCGGCGCACGAGCGCGATGAGCACGGGTGCGCCCACGAAGGCGGTCACGATGCCGACGGGCAGCTCGCCGCTCGGCAGCACCACGCGGCCGGCGACGTCGCTCGCGAGCAGCAGCACGGGGGCCGCGACGGCGCTGCCGGCGAAGATCCAGCGCTGGTCGGGGCCGGTGAACCAGCGCACCGCGTGCGGCACCATGAGCCCGACGAAGCCGATCGGGCCGGCTGCGGCGGTCGCCGCCCCGCAGAGCAGGGTGACGGCGACGATCGACACGATCCGGGTGCGCACGATGCGCGATCCGAGCGCGACGGCGAGCTCGTCGCCGAGCGCGACCGTGTTGAGCGGCCCGGCGGCCCAGGCGGCGAGGACGAGGCCGACGAGGACGAAGGGCGTCACCCAGGCCAGCAGCTCGGGCGGGGCGACGACGATGCTGCCGGCGTTCCAGCCGCGCATCCGGTCGAAGACCTCGGGCAGGAGCAGCGTGATGCCGCTCGTGATGCCGGCGAGGAACGCCCCGATCGCGACGCCGCCGAGGGTGATCCGCAGCGGGTCGGGCCCGCCCCGGCCGGCGCTGCCGATGAGGTACACGCCGACGGTCGCGATGATCGCGCCGCCGAAGGCGAACCACACGGTCGCCCCGAGCGAGGTGAGTCCGAACGCCGCGGCCCCCGCCGTCACCGCGAACGCGGCGCCGGCGTTGACCCCGAGCAGGCCCGGATCGGCGAGCGGGTTGCGGGTGAACGCCTGCATCACCGCGCCGGCGACGCCGAGCGCCGCGCCGACGAGGATGCCGAGCAGGGTGCGCGGCAGTCTCAGCTCGCGCACGATCGTCCCGGCCTCGTCGGCCGACCCCCCGATCGCGGCGAGCACCTCGGCGATCGACAGTCCCTTCGATCCGATCGCGAGGCTGAGGGCGACGCACCCGGCGAGCACCGCGAAGGCGATGCAGAAGCCGAGCGCACGCCGCGCGGCCGAGCCGGCGAGCGTGCGCCGGACCTCCTCGGTCACGGCCATCGGCGGCTCAGAGCCCGTGCGACTCGAGGACTGCGACGTATTCGTCCTGCAGCTCCTCCTCGTCGCGGGACTCGTCGTCCCACATCTCGCTGAGACGCGTCCGCACATCCTCGGGCAGCGCCTCGTAGCGCTCGCGCCACTGCTCGGCGCGCTCGACCCAGTAGCCGACGACCTTGTACGCGGTCGGCGGCAGCTTGAGCTCGTGGCGCAGGTACTTGCGCACGGCGCGGGTGACGGCGCTCTCTCCCGCGACCCAGACGTAGCCCGGCGTCTTCGGCAGCTCGCTGGCCCGCACGATCTCCTCGAGCCGGCTCGGCGCGTGCCCGTTGCCGCCGTGCACCCAGGCGAGCTCGACGTTCGCGGGCAGCTCGGGCCGGTGCTCGTCCTGATCGCCCGAAACCTCGAGCACGAGCTTCGTGCGGACGCCGGCGGGCGCCTGCTCCGCGAGCCGCACGGCGGCGGGGAGCCCGGTGGCGTCGGCGACGAGCAGCTGCCACTCGATGCCCTCGGCCGGGGCGTACAGCCCGCGCGGCGTGTTCACGCCGACGACGTGGCCGGGCTCCGCGCCGAGCGCCCAGGTGGCGGCGATGCCGCCCTCGTGCACGACGAAGTCGATGACGAGCCGACCGGCGGCTTCGTCCCACTCGCGCACCGTGTAGGTGCGCACCTCGCAGGGCTCGACGCCCTCCGGGAACTCCCAGTAGCCGTCGTCGGTGGCGACCGGCAGCTGCGGCTCGGCGTGCCCCTCCGCGGGGAGGAACAGACGCAGGTACTCGTCGCCGACGCCCGAGGAGACGAAGCCCTCGAGCCCCGGGCCGGTGAACACGATCCGGATCATGCCGGGCGTGAGGCGGCGCACGTCGGCGACCTCGACCCGGTGCACCAGGTTGATCTCCGGGCGGCTCATCCGAGCAGCGCCTTCGCGATGACCTCGAGCAGGGCGGTCTGCCCGCTCGGGGAGCCGTAGCTCATCTCGTAGTTGTAGGGGAAGACCTGGCCGTTCGCGACGGCGGGCAGCGAGGTCCACAGCGCGTTGGACTTCAGCGCCGCCTCGTCGGTGATGAGGCCGGAGCCGTCCTCGGCGACGCCGGTGAAGATCACGTCGACGTCGGCGAGGTCGCCGAGCTGTTCGTGGCTGAGCGCGCGGCCCGCGCTGTCGGGCTTCCCGTCGCCGTCGCTGTCGGCGACGGTCGAGATCGAGAGGCCGAGGTCGGCGAAGACGAGGCAGGAGATGCTGTAGCAGCCGACCTGGACCTGCTCGTCCCAGTAGGAGGCGTCCGCGACGACGGGGTCGAGGCCGCGCGCGTCGAGCTCTGCGCGGATCTCGGCCACCCGCGCGTCGTAGACGTCGGCCCAGGCCTGGTGCTCGGCCTCGCGGCCGAGGTCTTTCGCGACCTGGGCGAACTTCACCCGCCAGTCGCCGCCGTCGAAACCGTTGTAGGTGTACGTGGGCGCGATCGGCGTGAGCTGGTCGTGCAGGTCGGTCTCGTAGCCGAGGCCGTTCAGGATCAGATCGGGGCCGACCTCGAGGATCTTCTCGAGGTTGAACTCGGGGTAGTTGTGGAAGGTGCCGATACCCTCGAGCTCCTCCTGCGGGAAGAACGTCGGGAAGCGGTCGAAGTCGTCGCGGATCGGCTGTTCCTTCGCGAGCGGGATGCCGAGGGTGATGAGCATGTCGACGTCGGTCGTGTAGAAGCCGAGCGCGGCCTTCGGCTCGGCGGGCAGCGTGACCTCGCCGAATTCGGTGTCGACGGTGATCGTGTCGCCTGCGGCGTCGTCGGCCGCGGAGGACGCGGCGCAGGAGGCGAGGAGCAGGGTGGCCGCGACGGCGGCGGCGGCGCTGCGGAGCGCGCGCGAGGATGCGATCTTCATGTGACCTTCATTGGATGCGGGGGTGGCCGGCGCCCGGCTTAGCTTAGGCTTACCTAAGAGCGCCGACTTCGATCCTGCATCACGCGGATGTCGCGCGACCGCCATCCGATGCGGCGAACGCGACAGCTTGACCGGATGCCCCGGCGAACGCCCCCGGCGTCGTGCCGAATTCGCGCCGGAACGCCTGCACGAACGCGCTCGCCGTGCGGTAGCCGACCCGCCGCCCGACGATGCCGACGGGCTGGTCGGCGGCGAGCAGCTCCACCGCGACCCGCATCCGCGCCTTCGTGCGCCAGTCGGCGAAGGTGAACCCGGTCTCCTGCCGGAACAGCCGGGACAGGTTTCGCTCGCTCGCGCCGACGAAGGCGCCCCACTCGTCGAGGGTGCGAGCGTCGGCAGGGTCGGCGAGCACCGCGTCCGCGACCCGGCGCGTGCGGTCGTCGTCGGGCATCGGCAGATCCAGCCGGGTGAGGTCGGCGCGCTCGAGGAGGCGCACGAGCAGCTGTTCTCCGAGGGCCCGCGTCTCGGGATCGAGCGGCTTCGTCTCGAGCTCCTCGAAGAGCGCGCGCACGACGACCGGCACCGCGACGGCGCCCGCATCCGAGCGAGGCGCGGGCAGCGTCGTCGGCAGGTAGCTGCACGCGAACTCGGTGCCGGATCCGGCGGTCACCCGGTGCGGCAGCCCGGCGGGGATCCACAGCCCGACCGTCCACGGCACGGCGTGCACCCCGCTCGGCGTCTCGACGACGAGCGAGCCGCGCGAACCCCAGAGCAGTTCGTGCCGGTCGTGCCGGTGCCAGCCCCACTCCTCGTCGCGGCGCACGACGAAGGAGCTCGTCATGATGCCGTCGACGCGGACGGGCACGTCGAGCACCTCCGCGGCGAAGGCTTGGCGGGGACGCGACATTCTTCGGCTCCTTGTCGCTGAATTGATCAGGTGAGGCTATCCTAAGCTGTGGATCGTGCCTGCGACGACCCCCGCCAGGCGGCCGCCACGCAGCGAGCGGGCGATCGCCACCGTGTTCCACCGCCGTCGACTCCTCGTCGCCGGATCCATCGCCGGGCTCGTCGGCCACCAGATCGCCGAGGCGCTCGTGCCCGTCGTCATCGGGCTCGTCATCGACCGCGCCATCGCCCCGGGCGACCCGGGCGCGCTCGCCTGGACGCTCGCCGCCCTCGGCGTCGTGTTCGCGGGTCTGCTGCTGTCCTGGCGGCTCGGCGAGCTCGCCTCGGTGCGGGCGAGCGAGTTCGCCGGCCGCGACGTGCGGCGCGGTCTCGTCGCCCGGCTCCTCTCCCCCCGCGGCTTCGCCGCGCCGCGCAGTCCCGGCGAGCTGCTCAGCATCGCCGGCACCGACGTCGACCGCACGGCCGGCATCGTCTGGGTGCTCGGCAGCGGCGGTGCGCAGCTCGCCGCGGTGCTCACCGCCGCCGTGGCGCTTCTCGCGATCTCGGTGCCGCTCGGCATCCTGGTGCTCGTCGCCGCCCCCGTGCTCGTCGCCGTCATGCACTTCGCGACCGCGCCGCTCGAACGCCGGATGGCGAGCGAGCAGGCCGCGGTCGCCGCCGCGAGCGCGACGGCCAGCGACCTGCTGACCGGCCTGCGCACGATCGCCGGGATCGGCGCCGAGCAGGCCGCGGTGGAGCGCTTCGAGCGGGTCAACCGCCGCTCCCTCGATGCGGCGAAGCGAGCCGTGACCGCCAAGGCGGTGTACGCGGCGGTGAGCCTCGCCGGTTCGGCGCTGCTGCTCGCCGCGATCGCCTGGGCCGCCGGGGCCGAGGCGCTCGCGGGCACCATCAGCGTCGGCGAGCTCATCGCCGTGCTCGGGCTGGCCCAGTTCGTCACCTGGCCGATCGGCGGGCTCGCCTTCGTCACGGCGGAGCTCGCGACGGTCCGCGCGTCCGCGACGCGCGTCGACGGCGTGCTCGCCGCGGAGGCGGCGGTGGATGCCCCGGCGCGGCCGGTCTCGACGCCGGCACCGCGCGGCGCCGAACTCGTGCTCGACGCCGTCGCGACGCCGCACCTCGCCCCGCTCAGCGCGGTCGTCCCGGCGGGCTCGGTCACCGCGATCCGGGTCACCGATCACCTCGCCGCCCGCGAGCTCGTCGAAGTGCTCGCCGGCGCGCGCAGGCCCTCATCGGGCCGGGTCCTCGTCGACGGGGTGCCGCTCGAGGCATCCGCCCTTCCGGTGCTCGCGCCGCCGCACGAGGCGACCCTGTTCGCCGGCACGCTGCGCGACAACCTGGAGCTGCACCGGGCGCTCGACGACGCACGCCTCGAGGAACTCGTGCGGGCCGCCGCGCTCGACGACGTCGTGTCGGGGGCCGGTGGGCTCGAGCGGCCCGTCGGCGAGCGAGGCTACAGCCTGTCCGGCGGGCAGCGGCAGCGCGTCGCGCTGGCCAGGGCGCTGGGTCGGGATGCCGCGGTGCTCGTCCTGCACGATCCGACGAGCGCCGTCGACGCGGTGACCGAGGCCCGAATCGCCGAGCGGCTGCGCGCCGCGGCGACCGGGCGCACCACCGTGCTCGTGGCCGCGCGGCCCGCGCTCGAGCGTCTCGCCGATCGGCTGGTGACCGCATGAGCACGACCCCGCTCCCCGTCGCCGGGCCCCGCGAGACCCGGCGCGAGCTGCGGCGACTCCTCCGCGGGCGCGCGGGCGCCCTCTCCGTCGCGGCGGCCGTGCTGCTCCTCGCCGCCCTCGCCGGGCTCGCCCTGCCCGCCGCGCTCGGCGGCATCGTCGACGCCGTGCTCGGCGGCGACTCGGGCGCGCTCGCCCCCCTCGTGCTCGTGATCGCCGGCGTGGGCCTCGGGAACGCTCTCCTCACCGGCCTCGGCCGGGCGCTCGTGGCCCGCCTCGGCGAGCGCGTACTGGCGGAGCTGCGCGGGCTCGTCGTGACCCGGCTCATCCGCCTGCCCTCGACCGTGGTGGAGCGGGCCGGCCGCGGCGACCTCGTCTCGCGGGCCTCGACCGACACGCGCATCGTGGGCGACGTCGTGTCGAACGTCCTGCCCGCTTTCGCCTCCGCGGGCTTCACGGTCGTCGTGACGCTCGTGGGGCTCGGCGCCCTCGACTGGCGCTTCGCCCTCGCCGCCCTCGCGGCCGTACCCGTGCAGCTCCTCGCGCTGCGCGCCTACCTGAAGCGCGCGCGGCCCGTGTACCGCGCGGCGCGCGCCGCGGAGGGCGAACGGGCGCAGCGCATCCTCGAATCGGTCGACGCGGCGGAGACGGTGCGCGCCTTCGGCGTCTCCGCCGACCGCGAGCGCGTCGTCGACGAGGCGGCGCTGCACTCGGTCGAGCTCGAGCGCCGGGCGGCCCGGGTGAGCGTCGGCTTCTGGAACCAGCTGAACCTCGCCGAGTTCCTCGGACTGGCCGCGGTGCTCGGGGCGGGTTTCCTGCTCGTCGGCGCCGAGCTCGCGACGGTGGGCGCGGCGACCACGGCGGCCCTCTACTTCCACGCCCTGTTCGGCCCGGTCGGCCAGGTGCTCGGCAGCGTCGACGAACTGCAGAAGGCGGCCGCCGGGCTCGCGCGCCTCGTCGGCGTGCTCGGGCTGCCGGAGCGCAGCCCGCGTCCGGCATCCGCACGCGGCGGCGCCGCGAGCCTCGAGTTCGATCGCGTCGGCTTCGCCTACGACGGCGCCCCCGCGCTCGACGGGGTGAGCTTCGACGTGGCCCCCGGCGAGACGGTCGCCCTGGTCGGTGCGAGCGGCGCGGGCAAGAGCACGGTCGCCGCCCTCCTGCTCGGCGCCCTCGAGCCGGAGCGCGGCCGGGTGCTCATCGGCGGGATCGATGTCGGCGCGGTGACGGCGGAGACGCGGATGCCGCGGATCGGGCTCGCCGGTCAGGAGCCGCATGTCTTCGCCGGCCCGCTCGCGGACGACCTCCGCCTCGCCCGCCCCGGTGCGGCCGACGGGGAGCTGCGCGCCGCGCTCGACGCGGTCGGCGCGCTCGGCTGGGTCGACCGGTTGCCGGAAGGACTCGGCACCGTCGTCGGTTCGGGCGGGCACCGGCTGACGATCGTCGAGGCGCAGCAGCTCGCGCTCGCCCGGCTGCTGCTGCACGACCCGGCGGTGCTCGTGCTCGACGAGGCCACGGCCGCCGCGGGCGGCGACGGCGACCACGTGCTCGATCGGGCGATCGCCAGGGTCGCCGCGGGTCGCACGACGATGACGATCGCGCACCGCCTCGACCAGGCGGCGCGCGCCGATCGGGTCATCGTGCTCGACCGCGGCGGCGTCGTCGAGCAGGGTCGGCACGACGAGCTCGTCGAGGCCGGCGGCGCCTACGGCCGGCTCTGGGCGGCGTGGTCCGCGGGACGCTCCGGCGAGCGCGAGCGCGGTGACGCCTGCGGCAGGATGGGGGCATGAACCTCATCGTGATCGGCGCGGGTGCCTGGGGCTTGCCCGCCGCGGCCGAGCTCGCCGAGCGCGGCCACCGGGTGACCCTCGTCGACCGCTACGGGCCGGGCAACCCGTTCTCGTCGTCGCACGGTCCGACGCGGATCTGGCGGCTCGCCGACCCCGATCCCGCGAAGATCCGGATGACGGCGGCGAGCCTCGCGGCGATGGAGCGGCTCTCCGCGATCGCGGGCGAGCCGGTGTTCCTTCGCCGGGGCCTCGTCTGGCGCGACGAGGCGGCCGCGCTCGACGGCTTCGAGCTGGCGCTCGCCGAGCAGGGGGTCGAGTTCGAGCGGCTGCCCGCGGCGCGCACGGGGGAGCGCTTCCCTGGGCTCGTGCCGGACGGCCGCGACGCCCTGTGGACCGCCGAGGCGGGGCCGGTGCTCGCCGAGGCCTCCCTCGCCGCGCAGCGGTGCCGCTTCGATCGGGCGGGCGGCGAGCTCGTGCTCGCCCACGTCGTCGCCCTCGACGAGACGCCGGGCGGCGGGCAGCGGGTGCGCCTCGCCGACGGCCGGACGCTCGAGGCGGAGCTCGTCGTCGTCGCCCCCGGCCCCGGCGCCCCGCCGCTCGTGGCGGAACTCGGCCTCGACGTGCCGCTCCGCCCCCACCTCGAGCAGGTCGTGCACGTCGCCGACCCGGCGGTGGCCGCCGACGACCTTCCCGACCTCATCGACGTCGCGGCCGGGGATCGGCCGACGCTCTACGCGATGACGACGCCGGGCACGGGCTACAAGCTGGGCCTCGACGCGCCGCTGCGGGACGTCGTCTGGGGCGAGGACGAGGACCGCGAACCGGATGCCGCGCGCACGGCGTTCCTGCTCGAGTACGCCCGCGAGGCGCTCGGCATGCGCGGCGCACGGATCGTCGACGCGAAGGTGTGCAGCTGGACGGACTCGCCCGACGGGCGGTTCGTGATCGGCTCGCCGCGACCCGGGGTCGTGCTCGCCTGCGGCGACTCGGGCGAGGGCTTCAAGTTCTCGGCGCTCATGGGCCTCGTGCTCGCGGACCTCGCCGAGGGCCGGGCACCCGAGCTCGATCTGGCGCCCTTCCGGCTCGACCGCTTCAGCCCGGCGGATGCCTCGGGGCTCGAGTCCCCGACCTCGCTCGGCTGAGCACCGGCGCTGGTCACACCGGCGGGCGGGCGCCCTCCCAGCCGACGGCGGCCGACCCGGCGGCGGCCGCGGCTGCCGCGGCGTCGCGGAGCGGTGCCCCGAGCGCGAGCGCCGCGGCGAGGGCCCCGGCGAAGGCGTCGCCCGCGCCGGTCGTGTCGACCACGCGCTCCGCGCGGACCGCGGGCACGGCGTCCACACCGGACTCGTCGGCGACGAGGCATCCCTCCGCGCCGAGCGTGACGACCACCGAGTGCGCGCCGGCGGCCTCGCGGAGGGCGAGCGCCACCTCGGCCGGGGTCCCAGTGGCCGCGGCGGCACCGAGGAGCTCGGCGGCCTCGTGCTCGTTCACGATGAGCGGGTCGGCGCCGCGCGGCACCTCGTCGAGCGAGGCGGGCGCGGGCGCGGCGTTGAAGGCGAAGCGGGCGCCGATCGCGGCGGCGAGCCCGGCCGCGTCGGCGACGACGGCGGGCGGGATCTCGGCCTGCGCGAGCACGACGGCCGCGCGGGTGCCGGCGGGGGCGAGCTCGACGCGCACGTGGGAGTTCGCCCCGGCGTCGACGATGATCGCGTTCTCGCCGTCCTCGGAGACCTGGATGAAGGCCGTGCCGGTGGTGACGCCGGGCACGGTGCGCAGCTCGGCGACGTCGATGCCGAGCGCGGTGAGCTCGGCGCGCAGTGTGCGGCCGGACTCGTCGTCGCCGACCGCGCCGACGAATGCGACCCGGGCTCCGGCGCGGGCGACCGCGGCGGCCTGGTTCGCGCCCTTGCCGCCGCCGGAGACCTGCACGCCCTCGGCGAGGATCGTCTCGCCCGGCCGCACGTGCCGGCGCACGGCGATCATGCGGTCTTCGTTGACGGATCCGACCACGAGGACGTCCGTGTCCATGGGGCACTCCTTCTCTGCGGCCCCGGCTGGCCGGGGTGGAAAGCGGGCGGAAAGCACGCGGATCTACACGAGTAGATCCGCCTCGATCGTAGGGATAGCATGGCCGGGACGCAAGCCGTCGGGCACCGGCCCGCGGCACCGGAGCCGGCCCGAGGAGGCGCGATGCACGCACGCGGCGACGCCCCGCGCGCCGCGACGCGCGACGACGTCGCGCGACGCGCCGGCGTCAGCAGCGCCGTCGTCAGCTACGTGCTGAACGACGGCCCCCGCCCCGTCGCCGACGCGACCCGCGCCCGTGTGCTCGCCGCGATCGCCGAGCTCGACTACCGGCCGAACGCGACCGCGCGAGCGCTGCGCCTGCGCAGCACCCGCACCCTCGCGCTGCTCGTGCCGGACATCGGCAACCCGTTCTTCGCCGAGCTCGCGAAGGCCGTGCAGACCGCGGCCTTCGCCCGCGGCTACGCCGTCACCTACGGCGACACCGAGTACGAGCCGGAGCGCGAGCGCGCGCAGCTCGCCGCCCTCGCCGAGCGTCAGCCCGACGGCGTGCTCGTGATCGGCGGCACCCCCGGCACGCTCGCCCCGCTCCAGGCGGCCGGCGTGCCCGTGGTGACGCTCGACCGCAGCGGTGCGTCCGGCGCCCTCGGCCCGGCCGGTGAACCGCCGAGCGTCGGCATCGACGACGAGGCCGCCGCGCGCGCCGGCATCCGGCATCTGCAGCAGCACGGCCACGAGCGCATCGCCCTCATCGCCGGCCCCGAGGACTCCCCCGCTGCGCGCGCCCGGCGGCGCGCGTGGACCGAGCTCGTCGCACCGGCGGTCGGCACGACCGGGCTGAACGCGCTCGTCGCGACCGCCGACTACCGTCGCGAGGGCGGCTACCGGGCCGCCCTGCAGCTGCTCGACGGCGGCGGCGCGCCCACCGCGGTGTTCGTGAGCGCCGACGTGCAGGCGATCGGCGCGCTCCGGGCGTTCGCCGAGCGCGGCGTGCGCGTGCCGGACGAACTCGCGGTGCTCTCCTTCGACGGCACGAGCGAGGCGGAGTTCACCTCCCCGCCGCTCTCGGTCATCCGCCAGCCGCTCGACGCGATCGCCGAGGCCGCGCTCGGCCTGCTGCTCGACGGCGCGTCGCCCCGGCACGTCCTCGTGTCGCACGAGCTCGTCGCCCGCGCCTCCTGCGGGCCGCACCGCGACTGAGCGGCCATCGCCGATCCGATCGGCGCCACGCCCGGCACGGGTCATCCGCCGTCGCATCGCCCGCGCCCGTCCGGCGGATGGTTAGAGTAAGCGCCGAGGCGAGACTTCTGTTCGACTTCGGGGGAACAGCATCGATTCTCGGACCAATCGTCTCGGAGAGAGGTGCAGCGTGGCCACGACGAGCAGCGCGACGGCGGGGGAACTCTTCCGTCTCATCCACACGGGCCGCGCGGACTCGCGCGCCGAGCTCGCCCGCCTGACCGGGCTCAGCGCCTCGACCGTGGCCATGCGCGTCGACGAACTGATCGAGCACGGCTACCTCGAGGAGGCCGGCCGCGGCGAGTCGACCGGGGGCCGGCGCCCGCGGCTGCTCGCGATCCGCGAGGGCGGCTCCGTCATCGCCGCCGCGGATCTCGGCGAGCGGCACGTCACCCTCGTGCTGATGAACCGCCGCGGCGAGATCGTCGCCGACGCGATCGAGCCGATCACGCTCCGCGACGAGCCGGCCGCCGTCATCGAGGCGGTGTGGGCCGCCGCGCGGGCGCTCGCCGAAGGCCTCGCCCCCGTGCCCGACATCGAGGGCGTCGCGATGAGCCTGCCCGGGCCGGTCGACTCGCGGGACGGGCGCCTGCTCGCGCCGATGCGGATGCCCGGCTGGAACGGCCTCGTCGTCGGCGAGATGCTCGGCCGCATCACCGGGCTGCCGACCCACGTCGACAACGACGCGAACGCCATGGCCGTCGGCGAGTTCGTCGAGCGCGGCCAGACGGTCGGCGAGCTCGTCTTCGTGAAGGCGGGCAGCGGCATCGGCTGCGGCATCATCGCGGGCGGCGAGCTGTACCGCGGCTACCGCGGCGTCGCGGGCGACATCAGCCACGTCGCGCTCGCGGGCGCGCCGCCCGTCGTCTGCTCGTGCGGCCGGGTCGGCTGCCTCGACGTGGTCGCGAGCGGCACGGCCATCGTCGACGCCCTGCGCGGCACGGGCGCGGAGGTCGAGGACCTCGACGCGGTGCTCCGGCTCGCGCAGGACGCGCACCCGCGGGCGACGGCGCTCCTCCGCGAGGCGGGGCAGCGCACGGGCGAAGTCCTCGCGACGATCATCAACTTCTACAACCCGCAGCTGCTCGCGCTCGGCGGGCAGCTCTCGACGGCCGACGCCTTCGTCGCCGGCGTCCGGCAGGCGATCTACACGCTCTGCCTGCCGATGTCGACGGACCTGCTCGAGATCGGCGTCAGCGCGGCCGGCCCGCTCGCCGGCGCTCGCGGCGTCGGCAGCTCGCTGCTCGCCCGCCTGCTCGAGCCGGCGCGGATCGACGCAGCGATCGCCGAGGCATCCCAGTAACTCCATGAATCGAAGAAAGTCTCCCGACTTTCGCGAAGGTGAATCCGGGTTCGCTCGACGGGTGTTCTAAGCTGGCCGCATGACCCAGCGCCCCCGCATCGCGATCGCCGGCATGGCGATCGAGTCCAGCACCTTCTCCCCCCATCGCGCCGGCGCGCGCGACTTCCAGCGCGCCGAAGGCGACGAGCTGATCCAGCGCTACACCTCCCTCCGCGACGGCACGCTGACGGATGCCGCGGAGTGGCTGCCCGTCTACTACGCCCGCTCGATCCCGGGCGGCGCGGTCCTCCGCGAGGTCTACGACGACATCAAGGGGCGCATCCTCGACGGGCTCCGCGCGCTCATGGCCGACGGCGGCCTCGACGGGCTCTTCTTCGACATCCACGGCGCGATGAGCGTCGACGGCCTCGACGACGCCGAGGGCGACCTCATCACCGCGATCCGCGAGGTGATCGGCGGCGACGTCATGGTCTCCGCCTCGATGGACCTGCACGGCAACGTCTCCGACGCGCTCGTCTCGCAGGTGGACCTGATCACCTGCTACCGGCTCGCCCCGCACGAGGACACCTGGGAGACCCGCGACCGGGCCATCCGGAACCTCGTCGAGACCCTGCGCGATGGCCGCACCCCGCGGCGCGCGCACGTGACCGTGCCGATCCTGTTGCCCGGCGAGAAGACCTCGACCCGCGTCGAACCTGCGAAGAGCCTCTACGCCCGCATCGACGAGGTCGAGCAGCGCCCCGGCATCATCGACGCCGCGATCTGGATCGGGTACGCCTGGGCCGACGAGCCCCGCTGCCACGGCGTCGTCGTGGTCACGGGCGACGACGACGCCGCGATCACCGCCGCGGCCGAGGAGCTCGGCCGCGCCTTCTGGGACGTGCGCGACGAGTTCGAGTTCGTCGGCCCGCCCGGGACCCTCGCCGAGGGCGTCGACGCCGGCCTCGCCGCGAGCGACACCCCGTACTTCATCAGCGACTCCGGTGACAACCCGGGCGCCGGCGGCACGGGCGACGTGACCTGGACGCTCGCGCAGCTGCTGCAGGACGAACGGCTCACCGCCGAGGGCGCGCCCACCGTGCTCGTCGGCTCGATCTTCGACCACGAGGCGCTCGCGGAGCTCCGCGGCAGGACCGTCGGCGAGACCGTCACGGTCACCGCCGGCGCGCGCGTCGACCACGGTCCGCACGGCCCCGTCACGATCACCGGCGTGCTGCACTCGCTGCACGAGGGCGACCCCGACGCGGGCGGCGTCGCCGTGATCCGCGTCGGCGGGCTGCACGCGATCATCACCGAGTACCGCAAGGCGTACCACGACATCGCCGACTTCACCTCGATCGGGCTCGACCCCTTCGCGGCGCAGATCGTCGTGACGAAGATCGGCTACCTCGAGCCGACGCTCTACAACGCGCAGCGCGGCTGGACCCTCGCGCTCACGCCGGGCGGCGTCGACCAGGATCTCGGCCGGCTCGGGCACCACCGCATCCAGCGGCCGATGTTCCCCTTCGACGCCTTCGAGACCGACCCCGCGCTCACCGCACGCCTCTTCGGCTAGCGCGGCCGGCGGGTCGCGGGGGCGCCCGGCGCCCGGCGCCGCCTTGGGGGCTCCCCACTCCGGCCCGCCCCTCCTCGCCCCGGCCTCGCGCGCCAGCGCCACTTCGGCGCCGTTGCGCCAGCACAAGTGGCGCGCGGAAGCAGAAGTGGCGCTGGCCGCCCACCAGCCCGCACCAGAACCACCGCCGGGCACCGGCACCGGCACACACCGAATTCCACTTACTCCAATTTCATGAAAACTTAGTTACGTAAACGTAACAAGTTCGTGATTGTTGGCGATGTTCCTTCGTGCAGTATGAATTTGCGTCGAGATTCTGCACGAATTCCATCCCTCGACGAATAAACAAGGAGGTTTGATGCGTACGACTGTGATGCGGCGCCTGCTCGCCCCCCTCGGGCTCGCCGCGGCCGCGGTCCTCGTGGTCACCGGCTGCACCGCGCAGGGCGACGAGGCGTCGAGCGGCAAGGACTCCGTCAGCTACGCGCTGCCGGCCGGCACGGGCCCGAACTGGATCCTGCCGATCTCGAGCCCCGACACGATGGCCACCCACAACAGCGCGATCAAGGCGACGATGTGGCCGCGCCTGTTCGAGTACAACGGCACCAGCGGCACCATGGAGTGGGACCAGAAGGCCTCCGCGGCCAAGGAGTACGAGTTCTCCGACGACCACCTCTCGGTGACGATCACCCTCGCCGACCTCGACTGGTCGGACGGCGAGCCCGTCTCCTCGCGCGACGTCGAGTTCTGGTACAACCTCGTGCGCTTCAACGCCGAGAAGACCGGCGGCTACTCGGCCGGCCTGATCCCCGACAACATCACGAACTTCGAGATCGTCGACGAGAAGACCTTCACGCTGACCTTCAGCCAGGTCTACAACGAGGAGTTCCTCCTCGCCAACCAGCTGAGCCTCGTCTACCCCATGCCGCAGCACGCCTGGGACAAGACGAGCGCCGACGGCGAGATCGGCGACTTCGACCGCGACGAGGCATCCGCCGTCCAGGTCTTCGACTACCTCTTCTCCGAGGCGAAGGACATGAAGACCTACGCCACGAACGAGCTCTGGCAGACCGTCTCGGGCCCGTACGTCGTGAAGAGCTGGTCGGACTCCGGCCAGGTCGAGCTGACCGCGAACACGAAGTACACGGGTGAGGACAAGCCCTCCATCCCGAACGTCACCTTCCTGCCCTTCACCTCGGCGGACGCCGAGATGAACGTCGTCCGCTCGGGCGAGGTCGACTACGGCTACATCACGAGCGCCCAGCTCACGAGCGAGTCGCAGTTCACCGACCTCGGCTACCGCGTCGAGCCGTGGGCCGGCTGGTCGATCACGTACATGCCGTACAACTTCGCGAACCCCGAGATGGGTCCGATCTTCGACCAGCTCTACATCCGCCAGGCGCTGCAGCACGCGGTCGACCAGGAGACCATCTCCGACGTCATCTGGCACGGCGCGGCGACGCCCGACTACGGCCCCGTCCCGCAGACGCAGGACAGCGCCTACCTGTCGAAGGAGCAGAAGGACAACCCCTACCCCTTCGACCTCGACGCGGCGGCGAAGCTCCTCGCCGACCACGGCTGGACCGCCGGCTCCGGCGGCACCCTCGAGTGCACCGACCCGGGCACCGGCGCCGAGCAGTGCGGCGCGGGCATCGAGGCGGGCAAGAAGCTCGAGATCGTCGTCACCACGCAGAACGGCTCGCAGGAGACCGACAACATGATGAGCGAGATCCAGTCCTCGCTCGGCAAGATCGGCGTCGCCATGACGATCGACTCGAAGCCGCTCGACTCGGTGCTCACCGAGGCGCAGTCCTGCAAGACCGAGGGCTCGACCACGTGCTCGTGGCAGCTCGTCTTCTTCGGCACGGCCGGCTCGTGGTACTTCCCGGCCTACCCGACCGGTGAGCGCGTCTTCGCGAAGGACACCAAGTGGAACGCGGGCCAGTACGACAACCCGGAGGCCGAGGAGCTCATCACCCAGATGACCGCCTCGACCGACAGCGAGATCTCGCAGAAGTACTCGGCCCTGCTGGCGCAGGACCTCCCGGTCATGTGGATGCCGAACCCGGTCTACCAGGTCTCGGTGATCAAGGACGGCCTCGACATCGGGCACCAGGACCCGGGCGCGTCGTTCTTCCCGCAGCGCTGGTCCTGGAGCGAGTGACCGGGCCCGTCCCGGCACGAACGGCGAAGTGAAGTAAGGCAGCAGTGATGGTGGAAGCAGCGCGGACCGCGGTCCGAACCGCGTCGGGCGGGGCCGGGATCCTCCGGTTCCTCGGCCGGCGACTCGTTCAGGGGGTGATCGTGATCCTGATCGTCACCCTGATCGTGTTCGCGCTGCTCCACCTGGCCATGCCGCAGGGGCCCGCCCAGGGCATCCTCGGCATGCAGGCGACGCAGGAGCAGATCGACGCGTTCAACCGCGCGAACGGCTTCGACCGCCCGCTCTGGCAGCAGTACTTCACGTTCCTCTCGCAGATCGCCGTCGGCGACCTGGGCGATTCGTTCAAGCTGAACCGCCCGGTCGCCGACGCGATCGGCCAGCGTCTGCCGAAGACGCTGGTGCTCGCGCTCATCTCGATGGCCGTCGCCCTCATCGTGGCGATCCCGATGGGCATCTACCAGGCGGTCCGTCGCGGCAAGACCGGCGACTACGTCTTCACCACGATGAACTTCATCATCTACTCGACGCCATCGTTCTTCCTCGGCCTCGTGCTCGTCATCGTCTTCGCCCAGTGGCTGCACCTCGTGCCGGCCCTCGCCCCGCAGGGCGACACGGTCGCCCAGGTGCTCGCGAAGCCCGCCGGGCTCGTGCTCCCCGTCGCGACCGCCGCGCTCGGCATCATCGCGACCATCTCCCGCTACATGCGCTCGGCGACGATCGACAACCTCTCCGAGGACTACGTGCGCACCGCCCGCGCGAAGGGCACCCCGATGCCCGTCGTCATCCGCCGGCACGTCGTGCGCAACTCGCTGACGCCCGTGATCGCGATGCTCGGCTACTACCTCCCCGTGATGTTCGGCGGCATGATCGTCGTCGAGTCGCTCTTCAACTACCCCGGCATGGGCCTGCTCTTCTGGACCAGCGCGCAGACCGGCGACTACCCGGTGCTGCTCGGCTGCGTGCTCGTGATCGCGGTCGCCACCGTCGTCGGCTCGATCCTCGCCGACCTCGTGCAGGCCCTGCTCAACCCGCGCACCCGAGGAGAGCTCGCATGACGACCGCCACCGCAGCCCAGCCGGCGACGCAGCCGGCCGCCCGCTCGCCGTTCCGCCGCGGGCTCCGCCGCTTCCTGCAGAACAAGCTCGCCCTCTTCGGCGTCGTCACGATCGTGCTGTTCCTGCTGTTCTGCTTCCTCGGGCCGATCCTGCACCCGACCGATCAGGTGCACACCGACCTCAAGAGCACGATGCTGCCGCCCGGCACGCCCGGCCACCCGCTCGGCACCGACGACGTCGGCTACGACGTGCTCGGCCGGCTCATGATCGGCGGGCAGGTGTCGATCCTGATCGGCCTCGCCGCCGGCATCCTCGCGACCGTGATCGGCACCCTCTGGGGCGCCATCGCGGGCTACGTCGGCGGCACCGTCGACGCCGTGATGATGCGCATCGTCGACGCGGGGATCGCGATCCCGGCGACGTTCCTGCTGCTCATCCTCTCCGCGATCATGCGGCCGAGCGTGCCGCTCATGATCGTCGTGATCGGCCTGGTGTCCTGGCTCGTGCCCGCCCGGCTCGTGCGCGCCGAGTCGATCTCGCTGAAGTCGCGCGAGTACGTGCTCGCGATCCGCGCGATGGGCGGCACCCACGGCCGCGCCGTCGTGAAGCACATCGTGCCGAACACGGTCGGCACGATCGTCGTGAACGCGACCTTCCAGGTCGCCGACGCGATCCTCCTCGTCGCGTACGTCTCGTTCCTCGGCATGGGGCTGCAGAAGCCCGCGACCGACTGGGGCGCGATGCTCACGGGCGGGATGACGTACACCTACGCCGGGGCGTGGTGGCTGATCTTCCCCGCCGGCCTCTGCATCGTGCTGACCGTCTGCGCCTTCAACAGCATCGGCGACGGTCTGCGCGACTTCTTCGACGTGAAGGGACGCGACCGTTGAGCGCCACCGACCGTACGGCCACCCCGGTCCAGGGCACGGATGACGCCGAGGCGCCCATGCTCCGCATCCGCGACCTGGCCGTCACCTTCCGCACCGACGACGGCCCGGTCGAGGCCGTCCGCGGCATCGATCTCGACGTGCGCCGCGGCGAGGTGCTCGCCCTCGTCGGCGAGTCCGGCTCGGGCAAGTCGGTGACCGCGATGGCGGTGCTCTCCCTGCTGCCGGCGACGGCGACGCGCACGGGCTCGATCGAGCTCGACGGCCGCGAGCTCACCACGCTCGGCGAGCACGAGCTGAACGGCGTGCGCGGCAAGGAGATCTCGATGGTCTTCCAGGAGCCGATGACGGCGCTGAACCCCTCGATGCGCATCGGCGACCAGATCGCCGAGGCGCTGCTGAACCACGGCGTCGGCACCAAGCAGGAGGCGGCCCGCCGCGCGGTCGAGCTGCTCGCCCGCGTCGGCATCCCGGAGCCCGAGCGCCGCGCCGCCGGCTACGCGCACGAGATGTCCGGCGGTCAGCGCCAGCGCGTCGTCATCGCGATCGCGCTCGCCTGCGAGCCGAAGCTCATCATCGCCGACGAGCCGACGACGGCGCTCGACGTGACGGTGCAGGCCGAGATCCTCGACCTGATCCGCGAGCTCGCGCACTCGAGCGGCACCTCGTTCCTGCTCGTGACCCACAACATGGGCGTCGTCGCCGACATCGCCGACCGGGTCGCGGTGATGTACCGCGGCGAGATGGTCGAGCACGGCACGGCGATGCAGGTGCTGCGCGAGCCGACCGCCGACTACACGAAGCGCCTGCTCGACGCCGTGCCGCGGCTGCCGGAGGGCGGCGAGACGGTGCCGCCCGCGGGCGAGCCCGAGCCCGACGGCACGGGCCCCGGCGGCGTCGCGCTGCCGGTGCCGGTGCTCTCGCTCCGCGAGTCGAGCGTCACGTACCGCAAGGCGGGCAAGAGTTTCACCGCCCTCGACCAGGTGTCGATCGACATCGCGGCGGGCGAGATCCTCGGCCTCGTCGGCGAGTCCGGTTCGGGCAAGTCGACGCTCGGCAAGGTCGCCCTCGGCCTCGCGCCGACCTCGGGCGGCGAGCTGCGCCTGTTCGGCGAGAAGCTCGGCCGCGGCGGCCTGCGGGGCCGAGCCGAGCGACGACTCCGCGGCCGCGTCGGCGCCATCTTCCAGGACCCGGGTTCGAGCCTCGACCCGCGCACCACGGTCGGCGAGGCCATCGCCGAGCCGCTCGTCGTGCACCGCGCCGTGCGGCCCATGTCGGGGCGCGACCGGGCGGCGCGCGTGCGCGAGCTGCTCGAGGCCGTCGAGCTGCCCGCCTCCTACGCGAGCCGCTTCCCGCACGAGCTGTCCGGCGGGCAGCGCCAGCGCATCGGCCTGGCCCGGGCGATCGCGCTCGAACCGGAGCTGATCATCGCCGACGAGCCGACCTCGGCGCTCGACGTCTCGGTGCAGGCGGCCGTGCTGCGCGTGCTCCGCGAGCTGCAGGAGCGCATGGACTTCGCCTGCCTCTTCATCAGCCACGACCTCGCCGTCGTGCACGAGTTCTCGCACCGCGTCGCGGTCATGCACGAGGGCCGCATCGTCGAGCTCGGCGCGACCGACGACGTGCTGCTGCGCCCGCAGCACCCGTACTCGCAGCGGCTGCTCGCCTCCGTCCCGGTGCCGGACCCGGTGGCGCAGCGGGAGCGCCGGGTCGCCCGGCTCGCCGCGCGGAGCGCCGCGTGAACGCGCCGGCCGCGGCGGGCGCCGTCACGCTCGAGCTCATCGCGCAGGATGCCGCGGCGGTCCGCGTCGCGGCGTCGATCGGCGCCGCGCGGGTGGAGCTCTGCCAAGCGCTCGCGCTCGGCGGGCTCACCCCGTCGCTCGGCACGATCGAGGCGGCCGTGCAGACGGCCGGCGACGCCCTCGGCGTGCACGTGCTCATCCGCCCGCGGGGCGGCGGCTTCCACTACACGGCCGACGAGTTCGCCGTGATGGAGTCCGATGTGCGCGCCGCGGTCGCGGCGGGTGCGGCGGGCGTCGTCATCGGCTGCCTCGACGAGGCGGGCCGCTTCGATCTCGACGGCATGCGCCGGCTGCGGGATGCCGCGGGCCCGGCCGGGGTCGCGGCGCACCGCGCGATCGACGTCTCGGCCGAGCCGTTCCAGGCGCTCGATGCGCTCATCGAGCTCGGCCTCGACCGCGTGCTCACCTCCGGCGCGGCGCCGACCGCGCTCGCCGGGCGCGACACGCTGCGCGCCTTCGTCGAGCGCGCCGAGGGCCGCATCGTCGTGATGGCGGGCGGCGGGGTGACCGCGGCGGATGCGCCCGGCATCCTCGCGTCCGGCGTGCGCGATCTGCACTTCTCGGCGAAGCGCACGGTCGCCGGCGACGCCGGCGGAGTCAGCATGGGCTCCGCGGGCAGCGGCGTCGGCGACTACGAGGTCGCGGATGCCCAGGTCGCCCGCGAGATCGCCGAGGCCGCTCGCACGGCTGCGGCTTCCTCCGCTTCGATCCCTGGCGGTGCCGCTCGATGATCGGCTCCACCGTGCTCGGGCTGGATGTCGGCGGCTCGAGCGTGAAGTACCGGCTTGCCTCGGCCGGCCAGGCGGACGGGATGCCCGACGCCATCGCCGAGGGCGTCGCCCCCGCCCTCGCAGAGGAACTGCCGGCGACGCTCGCCGAGCTCGCCCGCACCGTCTCCGCCGGGCACCGGCTCGCGGCCGTCGCGGTCGCGATCCCCGGGCTCGTCGACGAGGCGTCGGGCACCGTCATCCGCTCCTCGAACGTGCCCGCCCTCGACGGCCGCGCCCTCGGCCCCGAGCTCTCGGCGCTCCTCGGCGTGCCCGTGTCGATCCTGAACGACGGCCGCGCGGCCGCCGTCGCCGAGGCCCGCTGGGGCGCCGGCGCCGGCGAGCGGGACGTCTTCACCCTCGCCCTCGGCACCGGCATCGCGGGCTCGCACCTCGTCGACGGCGTGATCGCCGACGGCGCGCACGGTTCGGCCGGCGAGCTGGGGCACGTCGTCGTGGAGCCCGGCGGGCGGCTCTGCTCGTGCGGGCAGCGCGGATGCCTCGAGACGCTGCTGGGCGCCCCGGCGCTCCGCCGCGCGTGGAACGCCGCCGGCGGCGAGGGCTCGGCCCGCGAGTTGCTCGCCGCCTACGACGAGGACGACCCCCGGGCCGTGCCGATCGTGCGGACCGCCGCGCAGCACCTCGCGGACGCCGTGCTCACGCTGCTCGCCCTCGTCGACCCCGGCGTCGTCGTGGTCGGCGGGGGGCTCGCGAGCGCGCCGCACCGGCTCGTCGAGCTCGCGGCAGGGTACGTCGCCGAGCAGGCGACGTTCCACCGGGTGCCCCCGATCGTTCCCGCCGAGCTCGGCCGCTGGGCCGGCGCCGTCGGGACCGCGGCCGAGGCCCGCGCGCTCGCCGCGCGCGTCGTCGCCGCCTGAACCGGCGGAGGCGGCGCCGGGTGCCCACACACGCCCGGCGTCGTCTCCGCCCTCCCCGACCCGATTCCATTCCCGGCGGAATGGTTCGCGCCGCTTCCGCGTTGCCCCCTGGCACGGGGCGCCACGGCGGCGCCCGCACCGATGAGGGGAGCGCACATGTCAGCACAGGGCGAGGGTCGGGTCAGGCAGCTTCGGCTCGTGGCATCCGTGCCGGAGGGCGAGGACTTCGAGGCGACGCTCGCGTTCTACCGCGACGTGCTCGGGATGCCGGTGCAGGAGTCGTACGAGGCCGAGGGCGACGCCCGGGTCGTGATCCTGGATGCCGGTCGGGCCACGCTCGAGCTGTCGAACGCCGCCCAGGTGCGCTTCATCGACCGGGTCGAGGCCGAGGGCAAGCCGAGCGCCGCCCTCCGGGTCGCCCTCGAGGTCGACGACTCCGTCGCCGCGACCGATGACGCCGTCGCCGGGGGCGCCGAGCTCGTCGCGGAGGCTCGCGAGACGCCGTGGCGCTCGATGAACTCGCGGCTGAACGGCCCGGCCGGGCTGCAGCTCACGCTGTTCCAGGAGCTCGACGGGCCCGACGAGGCGTAGCGCCGAGCGCGACCTCGCGCATCACGGGCGTCGCTCCGCGGAAGTCGCCGTGCGTGGCCCAGTCGAGCACGATGCGCACGAGCACGACGGCGCCCGCCTCGAAGGAGCCCGCGAACTCGGGGAAGGCGTCGAGGTACTCCGCCGTGCAGCGCTCGAGCTCGGCTGCGCCAGGAAAGTCGGCGCGCCCCTCGGCCTGCAGCGTGGTGCCGTCGGCGCCGCCGACCACGACGGCGACGCGCCCGTCACGGCGGAGGTTCGCGATCTTCCGCGAGTCCGGCTTCGCGTCGAACAGCAGCTCGCCGCGCCCGCTCGCGGTGATCGCGAGGTAGGCGGCCTGCGGCGAGGCATCCGGTCCGAGCGTCGAGACGACGCCCGCACGCTGCGCCCGGACGTACGCGATGAGTTCGGCGAGCTCCATCGCGCCAGCGTATCGGCACGCGTTCTCGCCCCGACCCCTCTGCCGCATGTCGTCCCGGCTGGCGGCCCAAACTTTTCGACGCTCCGCGCACTTCGCCGCGACGACACAAATTTGCATCCGGGAAAGCGCCGCAAGTACACAAAGACACTTGTGCACCGGGTCGCCAGAATGAAGCGCTCGCCCCGCCCGGATCTCTCCACATCACCGATGCTCCGGCGCCACGAGAGGATCAGGAGAAACTTCAGCGCGACAGCTCGCGGGCGGGCGGCACGACCTCGCGGCCGGCGTCCCAGGGCTCTGCCCAGCCGAGCTCGTCGAACATGCGCGAGAGGATCAGCGCCGTCACGCCCCACACCAGCCGCTCGCCCACCGTGAAGGCCGGCGAACGATGCACGAAGCCGTCGCGGCGCAGCACCGTCATCGCCCGGTTGGCGGGCGCGAGCAGCTCGGCGACCGGCACCCGGAACACGTCGACCGACTCGTCGTGGTCGACCGCGGCGACGCGCGACTCGTGCGTCCACCAGGCGGGCACGGGCGTCACGAGGTGGCGGCTGAGCGGCACGGGCATCGGCGGCAGCTCGCCGAGCGGCTCGACGCCGCCCGTCTCGACGCCGGTCTCCTCGCGCGCCTCGCGGAGCGCGGCATCCACCGCGCCGCCGTCGGATGCCTCGAGTCGCCCGCCCGGGAACGCGATCTGCCCGGCGTGCGTGCCGAGCGTCGCCGCCCGGCGCAGCAGCAGCACGTCGAGGTCCCGCGGCACGACGGTGGCCGCGGCATCCGCCGGCCTCGCCGGCACCCGGTCGAGCACGCCGAACAGCACGAGCACGGCAGCGGGCCGCAGCTCGGAGGGGTCGGGCATCGCGAGCCCGGGGACGCGGGTGGTCGGCGCATCCGGGCCCGGGAACCAGTCGAGCCCGCGCTCGCAGAGCGCGAGCAGGTCGGCACGGGCATCCACGGCCCCAGCGTAGCGAAGCGATGGATACCGTTCACCCGACTGCCGCGCAACCCTCAGCCGCCATCCACGGAACCGCGCGTACGCTGTGGAGAATGCTGATCATCAGCTACAACCTGCGGAAGCACCGCGCGATCTCCGAGCTCGCGGCGCTCGATGAGCGCTACTCGCCCGACGCCATCTGCCTGCAAGAGGTGGACACGGCGGGCCTCGCCGAGGACATCGGGCGGATGCAGCTCGCCCACTCGACCACCGGCAACCGGCTCGGGCTCGCGATGTACTATCGGCCCGATCGACTGCTCCCCCGCGACGTGCGCGCCTTCGCGCTGAAGAAGTCCCTGCACGACCGCGTGCTGCGCCCCGCCCACGAACGGCTGCTCGCCGTGCGCTTCGACGACCTCGAGCACGACCGCGAGCTCACGATCGCCTCGTTCCACGCGGCCCCGCTCACCGCACTGAACTCGCTGCGGCGAGCGCAGATCAACGCCGCCCTCGGCGAGCTGCAGCTGCTCGGCCCCAACCTCCCCGCGCTCATGGTCGGCGACTACAACTACCCGGTGTTCAAGGACAACCTGGCCGAGAAGGTCCGCGAGGCGGGGTACGAGCTGACGCTCAGCGACCGGCACACGTACACGCGCTACCGCTACTTCCGCGGGCACTTCGACTTCGCGACCTCGGCCGGGCTCGTGCTGCGCAGCATCGAGACGTTGCCGCGCGGCGAATCCGACCACCTGCCGATCCTCGTCGACGCGCACTACACGGGCACGGCCGCCGAGGTGCCGGCCGACATCGACGTCGTCAGCTGAGTCGAGGTCCGCGAACGGGCCCGCGACGATCAACCCTTGCACTATCGGCACCTATCTTCCTATAGTGGCGGCATGCCACGACGACGACCAGGCGCACTGCTCCCGCTGGAGCTCGACATCCTCGACGCCGGTACGACCCTGCAGGCGGCCGACGGCTCCTTCTTCGGCTTCGGTCTCGCCCGGGCGATCGCCGACCGCGACGGATCGAGCCTGCTCGCGCACGGCACGCTCTACAAGGCGTTGACGCGGATGGCGACGGCCGGCCTCCTCGACTCCGAGTGGGAGGCGCCCGAGCCGGCGGAGGCCGAGGGCCGCCCGCGTCGGCGCCTCTACCGAGTCACCGCTGCGGGGGCGACGGCGCTCGAGACGGCTCGGCGCGAGGCATCCGTCCGCGCCGCCGATGCCGCCGCAGCCGCGAGCCGTCCGAGCCGCCCGGTGACCGCATGAGCGGGGTGCTGCGCTCGGCCGAGTACCGTCTGGCCGCGCGCCGGGTGCTCCGCTGGACCGCCTGGTACACCCGGGGCCTCGACCCGGCCGTCGCCGGCGCCCGGCAGGACGAGATCGCCTCCGACCTGCACGAGCACGCACGGTGGGCCGAGGAGTCCGGCGTCGACGCCGACGAGCTCGCCCGCTCCATCCGGGGCCGAGCGCTTCGCGGTGCCCCCGCCGACCTCGCCTGGCGCGCGGGCGCGCTGCAGCGCCTCGACCCGCGCCTCCGTTCGATGCGGCGGATCGAGTTCTCCCTGCTCGCAATCGTCGTCACGATCGGGGTCGTGGACGCCGCCCTCGGCGCGTTCGTCGCCGTGCGACTGGTGCGGGCCCTCCTCATCGGCGACGTCGCCGAGGTGCCCAGTGCCGCCATCGGGGCGGTCGGCCTCGGAGCGATCGCGCTCATCGCGACCTTCGCGCTCGCCGGCCCCCGCCAACGCGGGTGGGCCGCACTGCTGCTCGCCGTGCCGACCGCCCTGATCTTCACGCAGACGGCACAGGCGCTCTCCTCCCTGAGCGCGACGGCCGTACTGCTCGTCAACCGTGTGAGCTGGTGGCAGCCGGCCGCGCTCGCAGTCGGCCTCGCGCTCGCCGCCGTGTGCGTCACCGCCGCGGTGCACTGGCTCCGCCCGGCTCGCACCGCCGCGCGCAGCGTTCGCGCCGACGCATCCACACCGAATGAAGGAGTGCCGCATGCCTGAGTCCGAGTACGAGCCGCGCCGCGCTCGGCGCGCCAAGATCGCGCTCGCGATCGCGGCCGCGCTGACCATCGTCGCCGTCGGCGGCGGGGCCGCCTTCGCGATGACCTCGGCAGCCGTCGTCGCCGAGAATGAGGCGCAGGCGGGTCAGCTCGTGGAGCTTCCCGCGGTGACGCCGGCCGCACCGACCGCAGCCCCGCCGACGGATGGCGCCGACGACGACGCCGGCTCGGGCGTATCGGATGCGAGCGCGGACGCCGGGTTCCCCGTCTACGACGCCGACACCGACATCGCGACGATCCCGCGCGCCGCCGAAGACCCGGACCCGGCCAACACCGAGATCTGGCTGACGCAGCAGCGCATCATCGCGCAGTGCATGCGGGAGCAGGGCTACGAACACCGCTACACGGCGTACTGGCTCGTTTCCGGTGATCCGGCCCTCATCCAGGACGCCCTCGGCAACCCGTCCAGCGACGAGTACACGCTCGCCCTGTGGGGCGACACCGGCGGCGGCGATGAGTACCGTTGGGAGGAGGCGGGCTGTCACGGCTACGCGGTCCACGTCACCGGGATGGACGACGCGAACTAGCGCGGCTCAGGCGCCGAACGCACCGTCGAGCGCGCTGCCCACGGCACCCCCGAGCGCGCCGAGCAGCACGGCCCCGACCATGACGCCCATCGCCGTCACGAGCGGCCGTCGGCTCCGGCCGCGGCGCGCGAGCCGCACGATCGCGACGATCATGCCGACGATGAGGGCGACGGCGGTGGTGAGCATCGCGAACCAGCTGCCGGAGCGCTTGACGACGGCGCAGACCTCGCCCGTGCACCCCATCGCGTCGACGCCGATGAGGGCGCCCGCGATGAGCGCCGCCCCGGCGACGACGAACATGAGGATGAGCACGAACACGGTGAGCAGCACGTTCGTCAGCTGATCGGTCGCGGGGCGGTCGTCACGGCGGCTCATCCTCGAGAGCCTACGGGCACGACCCGCGCACCGGCTGTGGGCGGCCCTCGCACGGGGGCGTGCCGCCCGCGTGGTGCAGCGCTACGCTGACGCCGTTCGCGGGCAGCACTGCCGCGGCGCATCCGGTTCCACCCCTACGAGGAGCACGATGATGACGACCACTGCGACGACCGACGCCGCCCTCGACCGCCCGCTGCACGGGGCGACGTTCGGGCAGGCGATCTCCCGATTCTTCAAGAAGTACGCCACCTTCTCGGGCCGCGCGAGCCGCAGCGAGTTCTGGTGGTGGTACCTCGCGAGCGCGATCGTGAGCGGCGCGCTGTCGCTCGCCATGTCGCTGTCCGGCGGCTGGATGTACGACGCGACGACCAACACGATGGCCCCGCCGAGCGGCGGCTACGTGTTCTTCGCCTCGGTGCTGGGGCTCTGGGGCCTCGCGACGTTCATCCCGTGGATCGCCCTCAGCTGGCGGCGGCTGCACGACTCGAACCGTCCGGGTCCGTGGTGGTTCATCGGCCTCATCCCGATCGTCGGCGGGATCATCCTGCTGGTGTTCTTCCTGATGCCGAGCGACCCCGCCGGCGCCCGCTTCGATCGCTGAGCTGCGCCGCGCCGAGTGGCGCTCAACGCCCGAGCAGGCGGTTCAGCCAGCCCGGCCCCGCGACGAGCGCGGCCGGGTCGAGCCGCGCCCGCAGGCCCCGGTCGGCGGTGACGACGAGCGGTCGGAGGGATGCCTCGGCCGCGGCGAGCTCGACGATGGTCGTGTCGCCGTCGGCCGGCGCGGCCACGACGAGGACGCCTCCGGGCTCCGCCGCACCGCGCGCCGCGCCCTCGATGACGGCGGTGATCGCGTCGAGGCGCAGCAGCGGTCCCGGCGCCGGCCCCTCGACCTCGGCCCTGGCGAGCGCAGGCAGCCCCGCGATCAGCCGGGTCGCCGCGCCGCGCCGATCGCGCCACCAGCCGTCGGGGCGCGAGCCCATGACGTTCGCGACGTCGACGATGAGGCGCACGGGGAGCAGGAGCACGGGCTCGGCGGTCATGCTCCGATTCTGCACCCGGCCCCGCTCAGAGCACGGGCCACCACGAGGCATCCGTCCAGAGCGCGAGCTCCTGCTCGAGCGCCGCGCCGACCCGGAACACCGCTGCGTCGTCGTAGGTGCGCCCGACGAGCTGCACGCCCGTCGGCACGCCGTTCGGCGCGATGCCCGACGGCAGCGCGAGCACCGGCACCCGGCCGATCACGTTGAACGGCAGCGTCATGAGCTGCGAGAAGATCGCCGTGCTGTCGGTGCACGGCTCCTCGGCCGCGAGGCCGGTGGAGGCGACGGTCGGGCAGAGCAGCACGTCGTAGCCCGCCATGAGCTCCGCGAAGGGGCGGTAGAACGCGGACTCGGCGACGAGTCCCTCGACGTACCCGCCGCCGCCCGCCGCCTGCTCGGCGAAGGCGCGCGTGTACGGCATGAGCTGCGCGGCGCGCTCGGCGTCGCCCTCGACGATCTGCTCGATGAACGGGCCCATCACCGCGCCGAAGTGCGGCCAGGCGGTGTCGAGCACCCGCTGCGGGCCCCAGGGCAGCTCCACCTCGACGACGCTCGCCCCGGCTGCGGCGAGCGCGGCGGCCGCCGCCCGCGTGTTCGCCTCGACGGCCGGGTCGACGTCGTAGCCGCCGAGCTCGAGGCAGAGCGCGACGCGCACGCCGTCGAGCGAGCCGACGCGGCCGGAGACCTCGGCGATCTCGCGCAGCGAGGCGGCGTCGCCGACCCACGGACCTGAGAGCACGTTCTGCAGCAGGGCGACGTCGGCGACGCTGCGGCCCATCGGTCCGTCGGCGCAGTAGGTGTCGGAGTTGAACGGCGCCATGCCGGGCACGCGGCCGAACGGCGGCTTGTAGCCGACGACGCCGCAGAAGGAAGCGGGGATGCGGATGGATCCGCCGATGTCGGAGCCGGTGGCGAGCAGCGTCGCCCCGGCTGCGAGCACGGCGCCGGAGCCGCCGGACGAGCCGCCCGGCGTGTAGTCCGGGTTCCACGGGTTGCGGGTGACGCCCCAGAGCTTGGAGTGCGTGACGGGAGCGCAGCAGTACTCGGGGGTCGTCGTGCGGGCGTGCACGACCGCCCCGGCGGCCTGGATGCGCTCGACGATGGGATGCGTCTCCTCGGCGGTGTTGCCGCGCTCGAGCAGGCAGCCGTCCTCGAGCAGGCGTCCGGCGATGGGCTGCTCGTCCTTCAGCATCAGCGGGATGCCCTCGAGCGCACCGAGCGGCGCTCCGCCGTTGGTGCCCGCCGCGGCAGCCGCGAAGCGCGCCTCGGACGCGAGGGCTGCGGCGCGGGCCTCGTCGATCCACTGCTCGGTGACCGCGTTGATCGTCGGCTCGACGGCGGCGGTGCGCTCGAGTACCGCGTCGAGCAGCTCGACCGGGGAGAGCTCGCGGCGGCGGAACCGCTCGGATGCCTCGGTGGCGGTGAGGTGGTGCAGGTCCATCGATGCGTGCCTTTCGCGCGGCCGTACAACGTACGGCTCCGTACAGTGTACGGACGATACTCTTGCATCCATGCCGTCACGTCAAGAGGCGCCCGCCGTTCGCCCGGCGCTCAGCCGCCGCGAGCTGGCGGCCGCGTCCATCGAGCTGATCGAACGCGACGGTCTCGAGGCGCTGACGATGCGCCGGCTCGCCGCCGAGCTCGGCTTCGCCCCGATGAGCCTCTACACGCACGTGCGCAGCCGCGACGACCTGGTCGACGCCATCGTCGAGCAGCTCATCGAGCGACTCGCGCTCGGCGACGACGAGGCGACGAGCCCGACCGCCGACTGGCGCGAGCTCGTTCGCCGCACGCTCGGCGCGTACCGCGATCTCGCGGTCGCCCTCCCCCGATCCTTCGAGCTGCTCGCCCTCGCGCCGTACGGCACCGCGCCCGTCGCCCCGCACCTGCGGGCGACCATCGCCCGGCTGGAGTCGTCGGGTCTCGACTCCGAGGCGGCGAGGGAGATCCTCGGCATCGTCGACGGCTACGCCTCGGGCTTCCTCGTCGTCTGGGCGCGCAGCCGCGAGACGGCCGCAGCCCAGGCCGACGGCGTCGCCGCGCTCCGCGACCTCGCCATGTTCGACCGCGGCATCGACGCGATCATCGCCGGCCTCGACGCCACGCTCGTGCGGGGCGGCGGCACTGCCGACGGCCGGCGCGGGGACTGACGCGGACCGCGGTCGGTTTCGCTCTCCGGTTCAGAGCTCCGCCGGACGGGCCGGCCGGTGACTCCAAGCCGGGACGGCGTAGGTGAGTTTCGCGAGCTCCTCGCCGGAGTTGATCGAGACCGTTCGCCCCTCGAAACCACTCCCGCTGATCCCGACGCTTCGGTCGTCGATCGCGACCGGTGAGTCCTCAAAGCCGAAGTGCTCGACCGCGCGACCTTCGATGATCGCCTCGATGCAGTCGATGATCATCCACTCAGATGCATCGCCGCCGGCGAGGAGCACGGTGCGAAACGTGAATCCGGCGAACACGTCGCACCGGTCGCCGTCGATTTGGAGGTGGATCGGCGTGCCCGCCACTCGGGGAAAGATCCACGCCCGGGTGTGGTCATTGCTGAAGATTGTGTCCGCGGTCTCGCCGAGGAAGGCCGTCAAGAGTTCGCGCAGCTTGTCGGGGTTGAAGCGCATCAGGCTAGCCTCCGTATGCCATGAGTAGGAGCAGGGTGAGATCGGCGAGAAAATGCCCAACGATAACCGCGATCATCCCCCGCCGAAGCCGCATGCACACCGCGTGCGCGGCCAGGGTGAACACGGTCGTCAGTGCGACTCCGACCCACCCGCCGGGAGCCGATCGACGACCTCGACCCCGTGACACGCGAGCGGGTGGAGCGTATCGTCACGAGCGCGGGCGCATCCGCGTCGGCGTCGTCAGCCGGGAGGGAGCGTGCCGGGATGGCACAGAGAGATGTCGTGACCCGTTCGAACCGCGGGCAGTGGGAGAACGAGGTCGAGGGCGAGCCCGAGCGCTCGCAGAGCTTCGCGAGCCGCGAGGAGGCGATCACCGCGGGCCGGGAGCTCGCCGCCCTGCTCGGCACCACGCACACCGTCATCGAGTCTGAGCCGACGGGCGTCATCACCGACGAGGAGCCCGAGGACTAGCGAGGCGCACCGGATCCGCTACTTCGCCTCGTCTTCGGCGACCCGCCGTTGACCGTCTCCGCCGAGAACGAGGAAGGTGCCCATCTGCGTCACCCCATCGTGTTCGTACACGGGGACCGATCGATCGCCGCGCCCCTCGGCCTCCTGCCAAGCGAGCGCCTCTTCGGGCCTGGTGAACGATTCGGCGGCGGCTTGACCGTTCGCGTCATCCAGATCGATCTTGCGGACGTAGCCTTCGCGGCCATTCGTCGCGACGACCAGAATGAGGTCGGGTTCCTGGTCGGGCGATGCCGCATCGGCCGCTGAACCGAAGGTCTCGCCTTGGTCGTTCTTCGGATACTCGGCGGCTGGCATCGACACGGAGGAGGCGCCTCCTTCAGGGGCGAGCCCGGTTGGCGAGTGCAGCACTGGACCTGCCGCGACGGCTACCCCGAGCCCCAAACCCATTGCCGTTGCCAGGGCGAGGCCGAAGAGAAGTCCGGCCAACTTCCTTGGGAGCGATCCACTCACGGTCATCACGTCCGATCTACGAGTTCTGCGACGGGGAACGATAGGTGTAGAAGGACGAATACCCGCTCCCGTTCCACCCGATGGAGACGCCGTAGCTGTACCACGTTCCCCCGGAACGGCGCGTACACGAGTACCCGAAGGCCACGGTGCCGGATCCGCTGTTGTACGAGTTGACCCCTTCACAACTCATGGCCCCTCCGCTCGTGAAGAGCCGCCCACGGGATCCCGCCCAGCCGGATGGCGTGCCTCCACCGGTGCGCTGCGTGCTGGTCACGGCAGTCGCAGACTTCGCGCTCGTCGAGATGTAGGCGTAATTGGAGAACTGCGTGCCGCCGGCAGTGAAGTAGCCTCGGGCACTCTCCGCGTACCCGGCTACCGCCGGCTGGGCCCCCACCCCCGCGAGGAAGCCCGCGAGTACGGCAGTAAGCATCGCCGCCGCACGCCGCCCTGCGTGCCCCCGGACAGGCGATCGATCGACTCGTTTCATGTTCCGCCCCCATGCCAACGTCAGTGTTGTCATCCCATTACCTCAGCCAGACCCATATGCGTCAATACCGGATACCAAGATAGGTAAGCAGATCTGGGGCCAACTCATCAACCTTCGTGCCAATTGCGTCAGCTGGGATGCCTGCGGCAGCCACGGCGGGCGCACCCGAAAGATCGACGCCAGCCCACCGCGTGATCACCGACGAGGAGCCCGAGGTCTAGCCGGACGGATCAGTCCAGCTCGTCGAACAGGATGGCGCGCGGGTCGGCGCCCGCTCGACGGGCGATCCGCTCACGAGCCCTCCGCTCGGCCGCAGCGCCGTTCAACCCCAGCACCCGGACGCCATGCTCGGGCGCGTCGAGGATGACGAGCGGACCCGAGCGCGAGGTCCGCACCCGCACGAGCTCCGGGTCGAGGTCGGAGAGCGCGTAGGCGACCTCATCGTCGGCGAAGCCCGCCGCGCGCAGGCCCGCCTCGACCCGGTCGACCCGCGGTCGCGGTGCGGATCGCCTCACCTCCGTCCGCGATCCGCGCAGCTCGAGCCAGCCCATCGTCGCCGCGAACGCGAAGACGAGGCCGAGCACCACGAGCCCGACGACGTTCATGCCCTCAGGCTAGGCGAATCGCGGCTGCGCGGGCGGGCGCGTTTCCCTTCCCGCACACGCGGAACGCCCGGCCCTCCGCGGAGGGCCGGGCGTTCCGGTCGATGGGGTTACGCGGCGTGCGGCATCCCGGTGGCAGGAACCGCGGATGCCACGACGAGCTCGTCGCCCGAGGCATCCACCCGCACGAGTCCGCCGTCGCCGAGCTCGCCGGAGACGAGCAGGTCGGAGATGCGGTCGTCGACCTCGCGCTGGATGAGCCGGCGCAGCGGCCGAGCCCCGAACTCGGGCTCGTAACCGTGTTCGGCCATCCACGCGACGGCCGCGCCGGTCACCTCGAGGCCGATCTCGCGCGCGCCGAGGCGAGCGCGGGTTGCGTCGAGCATGAGCGACACGATGCGGGCGATCTCGTCCTGCGTGAGCTTCTTGAACAGCACAATCTCGTCGATGCGGTTCAGGAACTCGGGACGCATCGCCTCGCGCAGCTTGCCCATGACGCGGTCGCGCAGGTCCTTCTCCGAGGAGAAGCCGTTGGCCGAGGCATCCGCCGACGCGACGAAGCCGAGCGCCCCCGAGCGCGAGGCGAGGAACTCCGAACCGAGGTTCGAGGTCATCACGACGACCGTGTTGCGGAAGTCGACCGTGCGCCCCTGCCCGTCGGTGAGGCGCCCGTCGTCGAGCACCTGCAGCAGCAGGTTGAACACGTCGGGGTGCGCCTTCTCGATCTCGTCGAACAGCACGATCGAGTACGGGTTGCGGCGCACGCGCTCGGTGAGCTGGCCCGCCTCGTCGTAGCCGACGTACCCGGGAGGGGCGCCGACGAGCCGCGACACGGTGTGCCGCTCGCCGAACTCCGACATGTCGAAGCGGATCACGGCGGTCTCGTCGTCGAACAGGCGGTCGGCGAGCGCGCGGGCGAGCTCGGTCTTGCCGACGCCCGTCGGCCCGAGGAACAGGAACGAGCCGACCGGCCGCTTCGCGTCGCCCATGCCGGTGCGGTTGCGGCGCACGGCCTTGGCGACGGCGGTGACCGCGTCGTCCTGCCCGATCACGCGGGCGTGCAGCTCGTCCTCGAGGGTCGCGAGGCGCTCGCGCTCCCCCTCGGTGAGGCGGTTCACCGGGATGCCGGTGGCGCGCGAGATCACCGCGGCGATCTGCGCGTCGTCGACCGTGGCGTCGCCGGTGTTCGCTCCGCGGGCCTTCGCCGCGGCGGATGCCTCGTCCAGCTTCCCCTGCACCTTCGCGATCTCGTCGCGGATGCGGGATGCTTCCTCGTAGTGCTCGGCGGCGACCGCGGCGTTCTTCTCGGACTCGAGCTCGGCGAGCCGCGCCATGAGCGCGGGCACGTCGGTCTTCACGCCGAGGCGGAGGCGCAGTCGCGCGCCGGCCTGGTCGATGAGGTCGATCGCTTTGTCGGGCAGCACGCGGTCGGGCAGGTAGCGGTGCCCGAGCTCGACGGCGGCGCGGAGCGCGTCGTCGGTGTACTCGACGCCGTGGTGCTCCTCGTAGGCGGGCTTCAGGCCGCGCAGGATCAGCACGGCATCCTCGACCGAGGGCTCGCCGACGCGCACCGGCTGGAAGCGGCGCTCGAGGGCGGGGTCCTTCTCGATCTGGCGGTATTCCTTGAGCGTGGTCGCCCCGATGAGGTGCAGCTCGCCGCGCGCGAGGCGCGGCTTCAGGATGTTGCCCGCGTCCATGCCGCCCTCGCCCGCGCCTCCGGCGCCGACGACGGTGTGCACCTCGTCGATGAAGACGATGAGCTCACCGCGGTGGGCGGCGATCTCCTCCATCGTCTTGGTGAGGCGTTCCTCGAAGTCGCCGCGGTAGCGGGTGCCGGCGAGCATGCCGGGAAGGTCGAGCGCGATGACGCGCTTGCCGAGGAGGGCTTCGGGCACCTGCTCGTCGACGATGGCCTGTGCGAGGCCCTCGACGATCGCGGTCTTGCCGACGCCCGCCTCGCCCACGAGCACGGGGTTGTTCTTCGTGCGGCGGGAGAGGATCTCGATCGTCTGCTCGACCTCGTCGGCGCGGCCGATCACGGGGTCGAGCTCGCCGTTGCGGGCGCGCTCGGTGAGGTCCATGCCGAACTTGTCGAGCGTCGGCGTGGTGGTCTCCTGAGCCTGCTCGTTGGTTCCCTGAGCCTGTCGAAGGGAATCCCCCTCGCCGGTCTCCTGAGCCTGTCGAAGGGCCTCATCCACCCCGTCCCGCATCGTCTGCGTCAGCGCCTCGGCGGTGACGCCCGCGCGAGCGAGCACCTGCCCGGCCGGGGCATCCTGACCCAGCACGAGCGCGAAGAAGAGGTGCTCGGGGTCGATGTACGTCGCGCCCGAGGAGCGCGCCACCTGGTAGCTGTGGAACAGCGCGCGGGATGCCGAGGGCGTGATGGTCGCGGCGTCGCGCCGCTCACCGAGCTCGTCGAAGGGCACGTCGCCGGATGCCGGCAGTCGCGCCTCGGTCGCGGTGATGATGCGCTCGGGGCTCGCGCCGACGCGGCGGATCGCCGCCTGCACGCTCTCGTCCTCGACGATCACGCGCAGGATGTGCAGCGCGTCGAGCTCGGTCTGGCCGCGCTCGAGGGCGAAGCGTCCCGCCTGCTGAAGAATGCTCTGGGTGCGGGCCGTCAGGAACCGGCTGAGGTCGATCGACCGCGCCTGACGGGCCTGCTCACCCGCGAGGTATCGGGCGAGGAACTCGTCGAACGAGCTCGCGCCGGCCTCGTTGAAGTCGTTGGGCACCTGGCCTCCTGGTTGAAGTTGAGTGTGGTTCGCTCAAGTTCAACGCAGTGAGGCGGGAGGTATTCCCACGACACTCTCGGCTCTATCGCAATCAGACAGGCAGGCACCCCAAAATGGGGCCCCTTGCGCTGTTCGAGTCCCACCGACGAGTCCGATACGGTTGCATGGTTCTGGCGAAGGAGCTAACGACCTAATGGCGGATACAACGCAGTTCGACCACGACCGAATAAGCCATCTACTTGCGGACCGGCTCCTCGAAGTCCCGCCATTTCAGCGAAGCTATTCTTGGGACGAGGGCAATGTGGCAGATTTCCTCACTGATCTTGAAACCGCTCGACACAAGGGTGCCCCTTACTTTCTCGGAACCGTCGTTTTTGCGAACGATGAGGGGAACTCGCGCCAGCAAATTGTGGACGGCCAGCAGCGATTGACGACTACGGCTATCCTGCTCATCGCGATAAGGGATTGCCTCCGCGACTTCAAAAAGGACAAGGCCGCTGCGCACGTCGATGAGACCTACCTTCGGGGTTACGACCTGGAAGCCGAAGAACTCGTCGAACGCATTGTTCTCAACCCAGATGACCAGCCTGTCTATGACTTGCTGCTAGCACGCAGCCCGCTACCAGAAGCGGGAGAGTCTCGCCTAGCCGATGCGTATCGCCAAGCCGTTTCGTACCTTAAAGAACTCGCCCCGACCGAGAAGGACTACCGGAAGCTCATCAACATCACGACCCAGCTTGATGATTCAGTTCAGGTCTTGGTTGCAGTCGCCTCAGATCTTCCTGAGGCTTACGTGATCTTCGAGACTCTCAATGATCGCGGCGCCGATCTAACAACCGCAGATCTGCTCAAGAACTATCTCTTCAGTCAAGCGAAGCAGAACTTCAACTATGTCCAGGCCGTATGGACGAAGGTAAGCGCTGAGTTCGACAGGCCCGAAGAGTTTGTCAAGTTCATTCGATACGACTACATGTCCAGGAATGGACATGTGACCGCACGAAACCTCTACAAGGCCATGCAAGACGACATCGGCACAGGCCCCTCCAAAGCGAAGATCTATATCCAACGTCTCGATGAGGCTCGCGGCGTATACCTCGCGCTCAAGGACGTCGACAACGCTCTTTGGGAGTCGCTCGACTTCGACATGCGCGACTCCGTACTCGCCCTGCGCCGATTTGGTCTCGAGAGCAGCTACCCCTTGATCCTCGCAGCGTTCGCAACTTGGAAGGACGATCGAATTCGAGCCGCCCGTCTATTCATCAAGGTGACGAACTGGTCCATACGAGCGCTCTTCGGCGGACGCCTGGGCGGGTCCGTAGCCGAGCAGGCATTCAGCAACGCTGCAAAACAGGTCAGTGAAGGCCGGGCGAAGAACCAAGACGACGTGAAAGGGCTCCTAGGAGCGATTGTCGTTGAAGATCCGGAGTTCGTTGCAGACTTCCGCAGATACGGCAATGTATCGATCCCGCGCGCCAAGTACCTCCTTGCGATGCTCGAGCGAGCTCACAGAACTCGGTCTTCAGAGCCGCTCGATGGACTCCCGGACTGGGCTAGCCGAACTGTGACGCTAGAGCACCTCATGCCTCGTACCGAGGCCAAGTCAAATGAAGTCAAGCTTGGATACGTCGAGACCCTTGGGAACATGGCGCTCTTGGAGAAGACACTCAACAAGGACCTCGAGGACCGACCGTTTCATGAGAAGACCGCCGTATACAGCCGCTCCACGTTCCATGTCACCAACGAATTGGCGACGGAGGAATCTTGGACGAAAGCTGATGTCGATCGGCGGATGGCAGCACTCGCGAAACTGGCCCCAATGGCCTGGCCCGGCTAGAAACCATCGGCAGCGCTGGCCGGGTCGGGGAGGTTCAGGTCAACCTGAAGTCACGTGATCTGACAACGTCACGAGAATCGAGCACGTAGCGAGGCGCACAGGACCCCGTCGAACAGCGGCAGCAACCTGTGTCAGCAGATCATCGAGCCAACCGTCACGACGCACTCGTTCTCCGCCAGCTCAGCCGTAGTCGACTCGGTTGCGCCCTGCAGTGCGAGCAGTTGGCTGCAGGGGTTTGTAGCCGCTCTTCGACATCGAGGGTCGCTTCGCAGCGCAAGCGGCGACGAGCTCGCAGCGATGACGGTGGCTGCACATAGACTCGGCGACGTCGTTGCCGGCGTGCATCATCCGGCGCTGGACTATCTGGAGGGTTGATGCCGCAGTTCACGGTTTCAGAGGCTCGCAATGCCGGTGTAGCTAGAGCCCAGTATCAGTTCGGCGGAGCACGGGAGGTTCTTCGAAAATCAGTGGCGAATGCAGAGGGAAGGTACGACATATTCCTCAGCCACAGCCTCCGCGACGCGGAGCTGATCTTGGGCGTCCGTGAGATCCTTCAGCGGACCGGTAAGCGTGTGTACGTCGACTGGATCGACGACCCTCAGCTGGATCGTTCGCACGTAACGAGGGCGACGGCAGCACAGCTGCGCGGGCGGATGATCCAGTGCAGTTCATTGGTGTATGCAGCCACACCCGCCTCGACCGCCTCCAAGTGGATGCCATGGGAACTCGGGTTCTTCGATGGTCACAAAGGCCCCGAGGCGGTAGCGATCATGCAGCTAGTCGACTTCGCTGGTCAGAGCGTCGGTCAAGAGTATCTCGGCATCTATCCAAAGATCGAGCGAACGTCCACGGGCGCCCCTGAGGTTACGCAGCGCGAGAACGGACGGATCCTGAGGAAGTCGCTCCACGATCTGGTGCAGGCACGTGGTGGCGCCGCTTGGAGGAGCACGTTCTGATGTGGCCGAAACGAGCTGACACTCCCGCGGTTCCGTCTGCTGAGGACCGGCGGAAGCACTTGGACTTCATCCAGTCTGTGATCGCGAGGATGGCCTCATCGTCGGCGGTCACCAAGGGGTGGGCATTGACAATCGCTGTAGCGACGTACGGGTACGCAGGCACGAAGCAGTCGATTCCGGTATCGATCCTCGGCATCGGAGCCGTCCTGGTGTTCGCAGCGCTCGACTCCCGGTATTTGCTGGAGGAACGCAAGTACAGGAGGCTTTTCCGGGCAGCAGCTGCCGACGCGGTCGAGGTGTTCGACATGAATGCAGACGGGTACTGCAAGACTCTCGAAAAGAGTGCACGCAAGACCCTCACCATGGCCGATGTGATGTGGTCCTGGTCGGTACGCAACTACTACGGGGTGATCTTCATTGCGGGGCTGATTCTCCTAAGTTGGATTATTTGGTTTTGAGCTTGCGCACTGCTCCGCGCAGAGCTTCCCATGCGACGTCTTTTTGCGCTTCGCTGTAGTCACTCTCGGGCGGCCAGATGCGACCGATCCGGTCGTTTTCCCACCGGGGGACCACGTGGACGTGGACGTGCATCACTGTCTGGCTTGCTGCAGCTCCGTTGGATTGAATCACGTTTAGCCCGTCGGGCTTGATAGTGTCTCTGATCGCCGAAGCGATCGCCAGGGTTGTGCTGGCGAGACGGGCTGCAGTGTTCTCGTCGAGCTCCCAGATATCGGGGACGTGGCGCCTCGGGATGACCATCGTGTGTCCAAGGATTGCCGGCTCGGTTGGAAAGAAGGCGATTGTTTCCGCGTCGCGGTAGATCTCTCGAGCGTCGGAATCCTCGTTCACGACAATCTCGCAGAATGGGCAATCGTTGCGCGTGTCGCTCATGAGCGCTGGTAGGCCCTATCCACCCATGACGCAAGGTTGGCCTTGATGCTCGCGTGCACCTGTTGGCTGGTCAGACCCGACGGGGTGAACAGCGGCACATAGTCTGCCACGGTCCCGCCACCCTGCAGCGCGACGTTCTCGAAGGGGTTGGCTCCAGCGCTGTCCGTTCGGCCGGTGCTGTCAGCGAGTCCATGGATGCGAACTCCGAGGATCGGCTTCTTGGCGTTCCATGCCTTGGTGATCTCGTACTGCACCCACTGACGTGAAGCGGTCTGTGCGCCGACCAACACGATGACGGCCTTCTTGTAGGACATCTGCTGGTCGATCCAGGCCTGGATTGCGGCTTCGCCCTTGCGCTGAACTTCTTCCCATTTCTGTGCGTTGAGGATCGGCTGCCCGTCGAGCATTCCGATGTTGATCACCTGCTGTACCCGCCACGCGTCGCGGCTGTAGTGGAAGCTGTAGAAGACGGACCTGGCCATTCGTGATCCCTTCGGGTACGTGCAATCGGTGCGAGAACTCACGTCCACGGTACCGGGAGCGACTGACATCTTGGGGGCGGCGGTGGAATGACGCGAGATGGCGCCGAGTGGCCAGGCGGAAACCTGATAGTTCGGAGCCATATGCGCATCGGCAAATCGCACGCGAACTAGCGCTTGTCGTTAGCCACCCAGGGCGACGCGTCAGACTACTTGCTCGACACGCGTCCCTCGCCCGCCTCGCGCACCGCATCCAGCACCACCTGCAGCGCCGGCGAGTCCGCCTGGCTCCGCCGGTGCACGGCCGACACTCCCCTGGTCGACGCGGGCTGCGCAGTCGGGATCGCAACGAGGTCCGGATGCAGCGGCGGCCGCCCCATCCGCGGCACCAGCGCGACCCCGAGTCCGGCGCGCACGAGCTCCAGGTGGTTCTCGAACTCCATCGACTCGTGCACGATGCGGGGCGCGTTCGAGACGCCGTCGAACAGCCGCCGCA
The DNA here is from genome assembly GCF_022811605.1 of Agromyces soli. GTDB lineage: Bacteria > Actinomycetota > Actinomycetes > Actinomycetales > Microbacteriaceae > Agromyces > Agromyces soli. Next base: position 141,443 of record NZ_CP094533.1, read on the forward strand.
GCCACTGGCGGCAGATGGTCGAGTCGAAGGTCGCGATCCAGTCCTCGTCGGCCAGGTCGGCAGGGGTCAGCGCAGGAGCGCCGGCCAGCGGGTGGTCGCGGCGCAGGATCACGTCCGCGACATCCGTGAACAGCGGCGTCTCGACCAGGTGATCGGGCATCGCGAGCGCGACACCGCCCCAGCGGTGCACGATGCCGAGGTCGCGCTGCCCCGACGCGACGAGCGCGATCGTCTCCCACGGCTCGCTCTCGCGCAGGGGAACGCGAAGCTCGGGATGCTCCGCCCGCAGCTTCGGCAGCACGTCGACGAGCAGCCCGCGCACCGCCGTCGAGAACACGCCGATGCGCACCTCGCCGACGACGGGTCCGCGATCGGCGGCGGGACCGCCCGCGAGGTGAAGGTCGGCCTCGATCCGCTCCAGCTCGGCGAGCACCGTCGCCGACGAGGTCACGAGCTGGCGACCGGCATCCGTCAGCACCACGCCGCGCCCCGCCCGCTCGAGCAGGGCGACGCGTGTGCCGCGCTCGAGCCGCTTGATCTGCTGCGACACCGCGGATGGCGTGAAGCCGAGCGCGTCGGCGGCCGCCGCGACGCTGCCGTTGGTGGCCACGGCGCGCAGCGCGACCACGGCTTCGAGATCGATCATGCACGGATGCTACCGAATCGTTCATCCGACTCGTCACCACGGCTTCCGATCGCCGAATGGAAGAGATTCGTTCCATGACCGTGACCTGGAACGAATCTCCTCCATCTAGAGAACGGAGAACGCGAAAATGCGGCGCGCCCCTGCTGACCATGCACGAACGCTACCGAATCATCCGCAGAAACCATCGCTGGTGTTTCCGGATGCCTCGCGCTGAAGTGGAAGCATGACGCGACGAGACATGCTGCTGGCCGCCCTCGTGGCGACGATGTGGGGCTTCAACTTCGTCGTCATCGACTGGGGCATGACCGGCATCCCGCCGCTGCTGTTCGTCGCGATCCGCTTCGCCGTCGTCGCCCTCGCGGTCGTCGTCGTGCCGCGCCCGCTCGCGAGCTGGAAGACGATCGTCGGCGTCGGCCTCTTCATGAGCCTCGGCCAGTTCGCCCTGCTCTACACCTCGATGGCGCTCGGCCTGCAGCCGGGCATCGCCGCGCTGCTGCTGCAGGCGCACGTCGTGCTCACGATCGTGGTCGCGGCGCTCGCGCTCCGCGAGCGGCCGACGCGGATGCAGACGATCGGCGTGCTCGTGGGCACCGTCGGGTTGGGGGTCGTCGCGCTCGGACGCGGCGGGGATGCCCCGGCTCTCGCCGTCGTGCTCGCCCTGCTCGCCGCCCTCTCGTGGGCGATCGGCAACGTCATCTCGCGCCAGGCGGGACCGGTCGCCCCCGCGAAGCCCCTCGGAGCCCTGTCGCTCACGGTGTGGTCGTCGCTCGTGGTGCCGCTGCCGGCGCTCGGGCTGTCGGCGCTCATCGAGGGGCCCGACGCGATCATCACGGGCCTCGCCGCGTTCGGCTGGCGACCGATCCTCTCGACGCTCTACACCGCCGGGCTCTGCACGCTCATCGGCTACGCGATCTTCAACGCCCTGCTCGCGCGCAACCGCGCCGCCTCGGTCGTGCCGTGGGTGCTGCTCGCGCCGGTCGTCGCGATGGCGTCGGCCGCGCTGCTGCTCGGGCAGGTGCCGAACGTCTGGGAGACGGTCGGCGGCGCGGCGCTCGTCGCCGGCGTCTTCATCGCGAACGCGCCGGCACGGCGGCGGGATGCCTCGGTCGAGGCATCCGCTCCACCCGTCGCGAGTCTGCGGAGCTGACGCTACATTCGTGCTGTGAGCCGAGGGCGTTGGAGACCATGGCTGGGCGGACTGGTCGTCATGCTCGGCTCCGCCGCCATTGTGCTCGCCATCTGGGCGCTCGAACGGATTCCGCTTGCCGAGCATGGGGGCCCGTACGTCCTCATGGGCGCGCTGCTGCTGGCAGGGATCGGCGTCACGCTCCTCGTGCCCGGTCTCAGGATGCTCAGTTCACGGCGCGACGAGACCCGTCCGACGACCTTTTAGCGCACGCTGTCACAACGCCGCAACGCCACAAATCACCGACACGAAATCGTTCGTCTCCCGCGCCGCGCGGTTCGGCACGGGCCGAGCCGGTCCGCGTCGGAAGGCGGCAGCGCTCAGAGCGCCCCGGTCGCCGGCTTCTCGACGACGCGGCCGTCGCCCTCGAAGGACAGCAGCCGGTCGGCGAGCTTGTCGACGAAGAAGCGGTCGTGCGAGACCACGACGACGGCGCCGGGGAAGTGCGTCAGCGCCCGCTCCATCACCTGCGTCGAAGTGATGTCGAGGTGGTTGGTGGGCTCGTCGAGCACGATCACCGCGGCGCCTGAGAGCAGGCACTGGGCGATTGCGACGCGCGCCCGCTGGCCGCCCGAAAGGGTGCCGATCTTCTGCTGCAGGTCCGCGTCGGAGAACTGCAGCATCGCGAGGAACCGCGCCACGCTCTTCTTCGTCGCCGTGAACGCGAGCGAGTCGGGGTACGCGTTCACCGCGTGCCCGACGGTGTCGGTCAGGTCGAGCTCGGCGTACACCTGGTTGTACGACACGAAGCGGGCGCCCTTCGCCCAGCGCACGGTGCCCGCGTCGGGCGACGTCACCCCGGTGAGCACGTCGAGCAGGGTCGACTTGCCGGATCCGTTCGGCCCGATCACCGCGACCCGGTCGCCGCGCTGCAGGTCGAAGCTGAGCCCGTCGAACACGGGCGCGCCGCCGAACGACTTCGACAGCCCGGTGACGGTGAGCAGGTCGTTCGACACCTTCAACCCGTCGTAGATCGAGGTGATGATCTGGTCGATGGGGCGCGGCGCCTGCCGCTTCTTGATGTCGGCCAGTCGACGCGCGACGGCGTTCGAGGGGTTGCGCGCCGCTTCGCGACGAGCGGATGCCGCGGCCTGCTCGTAGGCGAGCAGCTCCTCCTCGTGCGCGAACTGCTTCTCGAGCATCTTCAGCCGGGACTGCTTCGCGTGCACGTACGCCGAGTAGTCGCCCTCGTACTCCTGCAGGCGGTAGTTCTCGATCTCGATGATGCGGTCGACGACGCCGTCGAGGAACTGCCGGTCGTGCGACACCACGAGCACCGCCCCGGCGAAGCCCTGCAACCAGTTCTCGACCCACTTCACCCCGTCGAGGTCGAGGAAGTTCGTCGGCTCGTCGAGCAGCAGCACATCGGGTGCCTGCACGAGGATCAGCGCGAGCGCGGCGCGGTTGCGCCATCCGCCCGAAAGCCGATCGACGGGCAGGTGCCGGCGCTCCTCGTCGAAGCCGAGCCGGGTGAGCACCGTGTCGATCGTGGTCTCGTAGGTCCAGCCGCCGACGGCGTCCATCCGCTCGAACAGCGCACCCTGCTCGGTGAGGAGCTTGTCCATGGCCGAGGCGTCCATCGGCTCCGCGAGCTGCGCGCCGATCTCGTCGAGCCGCGCCTGCGTCTCGTGCACCTCGGTGAAGTGGTCGCTCAGCGTCTGCTGCACGCTGCGCTCGCCGTCGAGCTCCGAGAACTGCGAGAAGTAGCCGATCGTCGTGCCCTGCGTGACGTCGACCGTGCCGCCCGTGGGCTCGCGCCGGCCGAGCACGATCTCGAGGAACGTCGACTTGCCCGTGCCGTTCTTGCCGATGAGGCCGACGCGGTCGCCCTTGCGCAGCTTCAGGAACGCCTCTTTGAGCACCGGTCGCCCGTCGTAGTCCATGCTGACGTCGTTCAGGCGGATCAGGCTCACGGGTGTCCTCGCGTCGGGGTCGGGAGCGGCGAGACGGATGCCTCGAGCCGCCAGTCGACTCTACCGAGCCCGCCTGTGCACGGGCGGCGACGCCAATTAAGTCGGCTATAAAAACCTCGGTAGTACAAGACCCTAGCGTAATTACCGCATTAAAAGGAGACTGTAGTCCTTCTACCTTTTCAGGCAGATTCATAGTTGGAAGCATCACCCAAATGAGGGCCAGAACTGCCCAGGGCTGGCCCCGGAATGCCGTCGATCGGAGCAGAGGTGAATACGAAAGGTTCTCGCGTTGCGCTCGCTGGTGCTGCTGCCGGGATTGCGCTCGCCATTGGTTCAGCGGCAACCCCCGCGTTCGCGTACTGGTCCTACTCGGGCGGCTACTCTGCGCCCCGCTCGGCATGCATCACGGAAATGCGCGCTCATCAGCAAGCCGGCTACACGATCTTGCAGGGCTGCACGAAGTATTACGCCAGCCAGGGCGGCTGGCTGCTGGACACTCGAATCTGGGTGCCGTGACACTGCGCCCTCGCTGCCCGCTCCCGAACCGTCCGGCCAAGCCCCTTCGCCTCAAGCCAGGTACGGTGCTCGTGACTCTTCTCGCGGCAGTCACGCTCTCGGGCTGCGTCGCCACAGTTGCGCCGACACCTTCGACGACATCGCCAGCGGCCACCGCGCCGTCGATGCTGCCGCCTTCGGTGGTCCTCGAGCTCAGCGCGCAACCTGCCGAGAACCTCGACGCTTTCAATGCCATTGCCGAAGAAGTCATCGTCCGCGGGGCTGCCCCAACGACCTCAGATTTTGTCGACGCGCTGCGAACAGCAGGCGCAACCGACGAGCGCCTTGAGTTCGGCACGGACCTCACCACAGAGGGCAAGCCCGTTGATGCCTATTTCTGGGCGCTGAGGTTCGATACTGGCTGTCTCATCGGGCAGTTCCGCCCGTTGGAGACCGATCCTGAGAAGTCTCGCTATCTGAGCGCCGAGGCGCCACTCGTCGGCGGCAAGTGCCTCGTCAGCGCAGAGCGCTGATGGCCGGCTACCCCGCGTCGCGGGGCGGGTTGTGCATGAACTCGATGCGGATGCCGTTGTCGTCCTCGAGGAACGAAGCGTAGTAGCGCTCGTTGAAGCGGGGGTACAGCTTCGGCTCGCGCACGACGCTCCACCCGGCATCCGTCGCGACCGCGTGCAGCCGGTCGACCTCGTCGCGGGAGTCGACCGCGAAGGCGAGGTGCTGCCAGCCGACGCGACCGTGCTCGTGCGGGCCGGAGTCGGGCTCGCGCGCGGCGAAGACGATGAACTCCGTCTCGCCCTCCTTCCACCAGGCGGCCGAGTCGTGGTGCTCGCCGCCCTTCTCGAAGCCGAGGGCGGTGAGCACGGCGTCGAACTGGTCGATGCCGCGGCGGAGGTCGGCGACGGAGACCCCGAGGTGATCGAAAACTGGCATGCGCACCAGTCTGACGGATGCCGGCGACGCTCCCGGATGGGCAGGGCTGCCCATTCCCCCACGGCGAGCACGGGGATAGCTTGGCCGCACGCACGATCGAAGGGAACACGATGCGCACCTCCATCCGCACGAAGACGGCGGCCCTCGCCACCGCCGCACCCGCGAACGCGGTGTATGAGCAGATGCAGACGTACAGCAACTACCCGACGAAGCAGCGCTGCCTGTCGGAGCGCACCTACGCGTTCCAGCGCATCGCGGCCACCGGCCACACGCGCACGGCGTACACGCCGTGCCACTACCAGGACGCGAAGCGGAAGTGGATGTTCCAGGTCTGGTTCATCTGAGCCGAGCAGTTCGCGGCTCGCTCGTCAGCGACGCGGTCTCCGGCTCCGGCTCGCTGACGAGCGCGCAGCCGCATCTACTTCCCGGCTTGGATCAGCAGATCGGGTTTGATGACACCCGCCCGCAGAATCTCTTCGAGGTCGCTGACCTCGGCGTTGAAGCCGCTCTGCCGCCGAATCTCCTTGCGAACCGCGTCGAGCACGGATGACGACTGCAGCACCTCGGCCAGCGCTTGGGGCGACGTTGCCGCCTGACGCTTCCAGAGTTCGTCGATCGTGCCACGCTTGAGCGCGGATCGATGCAGATGAAACAGTCGCTCGATCTTCTTCGGCGCCGGCTCATCGGCCAGGAGGTCGACGTCGAGCGCCAGGTTGGTCGCCACCTGCTGACCTGTCGCCACTGTGACGTGGTATGCCTGCCAGCGCTGCCCGTTGGTCAGGATGATCCACTCGAGACCTTCCTTGACGGCGTACGTCTCGACCTGTCGAAGGTGTCGAGCGTTCAGCTGCTGGGCTGCACGCTTCACCTCGATGAACGCGATGAGCTGTTTGTCGATACGCACGCCGTAGTCGGCGAACTCCCCACGAACCGCATACTCGGTCGTGAGGTCCTCGTATTTGTCGTACCCGAGGGCCATGCAGAGGAAGTCCGTCACGAGCAGACGGGTGTCGCCCTCGTTCGCATCCCGGTCGACCAGGTCCTGCAGCGGACGCTGGAATTTCCGCAGCGCACCGCGAATCTCGTCGCGGGCGTCCGTCTCCCACTTCGGGCCGGCGGTCTTCTTGGGGGCGGGCTGGGCGTCACTCATGGGTTCCCTCGTGTGGTGCGTCATTGCGCCGACGATCGACACCATGCCAGCGTCCCAAAGGTCCGCCCACGCATCACGGGAGGGGGTCACCCCAAAACTGGGGTGACCCCCTCCGAATGACTCATCCCCGCCGCACCGCCGCGACGACGCCGGCGAGCGCGACCAACCCGGCGCTGACGAGCAGCGGCCCGACCGCGCCGAACGCGCCCGCGTAGCCCGCGCCGCCGAGCACCGGCCCGACGGCCGCTCCGACATTGAGCGACGCCGTCGCGTAGGAGCCCGCCATGGTCGGCGCCCCGGTCGCGACGCGCATCGACGCGGCGATGAGCGTGCTGCCCACCGCGAACGACAGCGCGCCCTGCACGAAAGTGAGCACGAGCAGCGCGGCCGGGTTCGCGGAGAGCAGCGCGAAGGCGCACCAGCCGGCGAGCAGTGCGACGCCCGCGAACCGCAGGATGCCTCGCGGGTGCCGGTCGCCGAAGCGCCCGGCCGCCCACACGCCGAGGAACGCGCCGAGCCCGAACACGGCCAGCACGATCGGTACCGTCGCGCCGTCGAGTCCGGCGCGCTCGGTCACGAGCGGCGCCAGGAAGGTGAACGCGCAGAACGTCGCGCCGTTCACGAGCGCCCCGAGCACGAGCGGGCGCAGCAGCGCCGGGCGGCGGAGTTCGGCGAGCTCGCTCCGGAGCGGCGGCGCAGCGAGTGCCTGCTCGCGGGATCCCGGCGAGGCATCCGTCCGCGTCGGCACGGCGAGCGCTACGCCGACAAGCGCCGGGAGTGACAGGATCGCGACTCCCCAGAGCGCCGCCCGCCAGTCGAGCAGCGCGCCGACCGCGGCGCCGGCGGGCACCCCGACGATGAGGGCGAGCGTCGTGCCGCCGAGGATCACGGCGAGCGCACGCGCGAGCCGCTGCGGCGGCACGAGCGCCGAGACGGTCGACAGCGTCACCGCGAGGAAGCCGGCGTTGCAGAGCGCCGCGACGACGCGCGTCGCGAGCAGCACGCCGAAGCTGCCGGTCAGGGCGCCGATGACGTGCATCGCGAGGAAGCCGAGGAGCAGCGCCGAGAGTGCGATCCGCGGCGACCAGCGGCGGGCGAGCACCGCCATGAGCGGGGCGCCGACGACCATGCCGACGGCGAACGCGGTGGTGAGCAGCGCCGCTTCGGGCACGGTGACGTCGAGATCCGCGGCGATCGCCGGGAGGAGACCGGCGAGCATGAACTCCGAGGTGCCCTGCGCGAAGACCGCGACGGCGAGCAGCACGATGAGGATTGGCATGAGTGATCTCCGATGAGGGTGACGGTCGGTCGATGACGGACCGGCACACCGGAGCCCCGAACCAGGGCGTCGTGCATCGAGGGGTCGATGCGGCGAAGCGCGCGCCGCTCAGCGGGCGCGATCGAGGTTGGAGCTACCGGCGGGCCGGCAGCTCGACTCTGGATGCTTCGGGAGAACTCACCCGCCCAGGCTAGTGGATGCCTCGACGAGCCGGCGTGCGCCGGTTGATAGGGTGCCGGGACACGTGCGTCGCGAACCATGGACGACGACGCAGGAGCTGGGGGCCACGATGAGCGTTTCACCGACCAACGACCGACGAGCGGCGACGCCGAACCCGCGCCTCGCGTTCCGGTATCTCATCGTCGGACTCGTGGCGGAGCTCGTCGCCCTCGGCGCGTGGTTCGGGGTCGCGTTCCTCGAGCAGGGGTCCCCGCCGGCCGTCGCGCTCACCTTCGCGGCCATCGCGCTGCACGCGTTCTCTGTCGCGTTCCTGCTCGCCGCGACCATCTTCGGCATCGTCAACCTGCGCCGCCGAGTTCAGCCCACCGCCATTCAACTGCTGGCGGCGCTCGCGCTCCCGATCGCGGGGGTGCTGCTGGTGCCGTTCGTGGTCGTGCTGTTCCTGATCACGACCTCGTAGACGCTCGACGGGTCGTGGCGGCCCCGAGGAACGCGCGTGCGTCTCGTGTGAGCAGCAGGATGCCTGCCAGGAGGAGCAGTGCGACGTCGAAGAGTGCGACCGGGGTCACACGGATCGAGACCACGGCCGCGACGACGAGCAGCACGGGGATGCCGCCCCACGCCCACGGCTGCCCGCGCCAGCAGGCGAAGGCGACGGCGACGTGCGCGGCGGCGAACGCTCCCGTGAGCAGCACGGTCTGCCATTCGCCCGCCGACAATCCGTTCTCGCTCCCCGCGGCGAGCGCGACGAGCCCCACCGGGATGGTCCAGAGGCCCCCAGCGAGCGTCACCAGCCCGCTCGCCCACGCCGCCGATGCAGGGACAGCCGCAGCAGGCACCGGCCGCCAGACCCCGCGTCGCTCCTTCCCGCGCTCGGCGCGTTCGGTCGCAGCGGCCACCGTGAAGCCACGCGACGCCGGCATCCACAGCAGGATCGCCGCGGCGAGCGCCGCGACCGCAACGCCGACGAGCAGCAGGTTCGTGACCGGCCCGCTGAGCGCCGACACGGTCACCAGGACCGCGTACACGGAGACGACGATCCGTGGCCACCGCCGCCGGCGCCGCACTGCCAGCGCGGCGAGGAGCGGCACTGCGACGACCCCAGTAGAGACGAGGGCGAGCAGCACGGCAGCGGGCGCGACGGCCTCGGCGGGAAGCCCTGCGTAGGCGGCCGGCAGGAACAGCGGGACGGCGTTGATGAGACTCAGGCCCGCGCACACGTACAGCAGAAGCGTCGCCCAGAGGACGGTGGATGGTCGCGCAGGTGCGGGCGACCGAAGGCCCGCCGCGTTCACCGTGTTCACTGCGGCCAACCCGCCGTGTCGCCCACGCCGTCGGGATTGGTCAGCACGTGACCGAGGACCCGAACCACCACTGCGACCGCGACGAACACTACGAACAGGAAGGCGGTGATCGCGACTCCGATCCAAATATGCGAGTCAACCGTGAGTGCGGCGAAGAGCATCCCGAGCATCAAGATGCCCGAGAAGACGGCGTTCACCAGCGAGCCGAGACGCCCGAACGGGCCGAGACGAAGTTCGTGGCGAATCTGCGACGACGCCGGCGGCCTGAGTTTGAAGTCGCTCTCGGACCATTCCTCACCGTCCCACCATCGCAGCATGTCGTCGGCGTGCGGATCGACATACCATCCGGGCGGCGGGCCGATTGGCAGCTCACTCATCGCCGCGCCTTTCGTTCCGGTGGGTACGGATGACCTCGGGCAGTGGGCAACAGCGCCGATCCTCGGACATCTTCCCACGACGTCTGGTCATGTCGACGCGCCGAGTTCACCGACCGCCTGTGCGACGATCACGTCGAGCGCCCGCCGCGCCCAGCGAAGGCCGGATGATTCGCGGCCGCTGGCGACAAGCCGCAGCCGTTCGATCACGAACAGGCGAACGACCAGGATGCCGAAGCCGATCATCGCGGTGAAGAAACACAGGAAGAGCTGAGCTTCAACCGGCATCGTCGCCCTCCTCGGTCATCGAACGTGTTTCAACTCAGTGCGACGGTACTGGCCGAGCACGACCAGTCGATTCGTCAGGAGCATCAACGCCCCCGTGCCGAGCGCGAGAAAGAAGAGCACTGTTCGGGGGGCGACATGCGATTGATCGAACTCGACGGAGTCGTAGAAGCCCGGGATCATCTTGCCGAATCGGATCGACAGTGTCGATGGTGTCACTCCCGCCAGAAGTCCGCTGATGCCGAACAGCAGGAGCGTCCACGTCGCCGTTCGCCAGAGCGAGAATGGCCGATCGAGACGCCACGTCGCCGCTGTGCCAACCCGCCACCCGGTGTAGCTGCCCGCTACGAGCCCGAGCACGACGCAGACAGCCAACACCGCGCCATGTCCCCACGCGGGGGCGATCTTTTCGTAGGCGACGATGAGATCGGAGTCGATGATGCCGAGGGGCCTCAGGATCAATCCGTCCCAGAGCACCACCGTCCACGTCGCCATCGCAGGCACCCACAGCACGAGGTCACTCAACAGGCGTTGATGCCAGCGCACGTGCTGATCGTCAGTCATCGCGTCCTCGCCCTCGCCTTGGCCTTGGCCTTGGCCTTGGCCTTCGATCAGTCATCCCTGCACTGCCTCGACTGGGTGCAAGATGAGCTCTCCGAGACTGCGGTGCCGTTGGCGGGACGCCTCGGCGACTCCCCACGTGCTGGGCGTGCCGAGAGTGAACGTCACCGCCCCCTCCGCTCCCCGCACGGCGAGCGCGTAGTATGCGAAACCGCCGATCCTGCGTGAACCGAGCTCCACGCCTTCAAGGTTCTCAACCGCCGCGACCGGTACCGGGCCGTCGCCGACATCGGACCAGAACTCGAGCCTTCCGGGCAGGACGATCAGCGCAACGATCACGTTCTCCGGCGCAATCCTCACCCAGTGAACGCGGACGTGGCCACGCTGCCGCAGCTGAGAAGCCGCCCTGCGCGCACCCCGGCTCGCGGCGTAGCCGATGACGCTCGCCAGAAGGAACCCGCCAGCAGCGATCCCAACAGCCAAAGCGCCGAGCGTGATCAATTGGTCGAGCCGCGAGGTCGCGACGGCATCCACGATCGCAGGGAAACCCACCCCCACAATGAGCAGACCCGCGGCCGCGGCGAACACCGCACGACGGACACCGGCCCGCCGTGCCGACGGCATCTCGACGAGGGCAACCTCACTCATCCGCCAACCATTCGGACAAGAGCAGCGCTTCATCTTGCGAAAGGTCTATCCGAGCTGAGTCCATAATCAACCCCTACTCCGATCCCGAGCGTATGCCCGCGCCGCCGGCGACCAAAGAGCAGCAGCCGAGATCGACACTGCGGCGAAAACGAGCCACGCCAGTGGCATCCCAACCATCAGCGGGACCGCGCTGATCGCAAGCGCGCACATGATCCACCGCGGCCACCCACTCCCTTGTCGCGCGAAACGCCCCGCTACGAGCGTCGCACAACAGAACCAGATCAGTAGGAGCGTCCCAAGCAGCGCGTACTTCGTTGCGTCCTCCGTTGAGCGAGCTTCCGGCAACAGCAAGAGCAGTTGGATGCCTGCAAGAAAGCCGGAAACGACCCCGCCAACGATCGAGCACATCCACGCCAACGCAACCGAATGGGGAATCAGCTTGCTCGTACGCGCCTCCGAGGCCCCCGGCCACGCTCTGCCCATGCTGTTCCTTCGTTTCCACATCAACTCATGTCCGAGCTCCGCACTACTTCATCAGATACTCCCAGTAGTCCCGCTCGGCCGTGAGGAACGTGGACGCATCTGAAACGAGCGTTGCCAACGTCTCAGGATCAGCGGCCGCGCCATTTCGGATACAACAACTTCGGCGTAGCAATACGCCGTCGACACCGTCGCCTACTCGACCCGCGGCGCGGACGCACCGACGACGAGCGTCTCGAAGCGGAACGGCCCCGGGCATTCGCCGAGCACGCCGGTGCGCTCGACAATCACCGGGATCTCGAACTCGCCGTCGACCAGGCCCGTCCCGTCGACCGCCTCGACGACGACGCGGAGCGACCGCTCGGTCCCATCTCCGTACACGCCGTCGCCGAGGTACGGCGCCGCCTGCGGCACCCGCCAGACACCGCCGGGCATGGTCTCGCCGACGGTCGGCTCGGCGCCGCGCTCGACGGACGAGGGTGCGCAGCCGGCGCCGAAGCAGGCCGAGACGAGCGCGTCGTCGGGCAGCGCCGGGTCGAAGGCGATGACCGCCGGGCCGTCGTAGAGGTACCCGACGGCCGAGCAGGCGACGAGGCCGGGCCCGGCGCAGCCGCTCAGGCCGAGTACGAGGCAGCCGGCGAGCGTTGCGACGCCCGCCATTCCGAATCGTCTGCTGGGCATGTCCCGAGCCTGCCAGCTCCAGGCGGCGCAGCCCGGGCGCGCGAGGCATCCGTTGTCGAAGCGATGCGCGATCGTCGCCGAACCGGGACCGGGCGGCCCCAACCGCGATCGCCTTCCACTCGTCGGAGGCGCATGCGAGGATCGGCATATGAGCCCCGACGCCATGACCGCCGCCGACTGGCGCGCCCTCGAGGCGCACATCGCGGAGCGCTATGCCGAGGCGGTCCACGCCTACCTCGCGGACCACCCCGGCGAGCGCGTCTACGGTGTCGCGTCCCATGTCTTCTACGGCGAGACCGGCGGGGTGATCGCGTGGCCCGGGCTTGCGGTCGGCAGCCAGGAATCACTCGCCGCCGCGGCCGAAGGCTCGAGCTTCAGCCCCGCGGAGCTGCGCTGGAGCCCGGCCGACTGGGCGTTCCAGCTCGATCCGAGCGAGGCCGACGACGCCTGGGCGGCCCGCGCCGAGGCGGCCGCCCGCGCCGGCGACGACGCACACTGGGAGTCGGTCTACGAGCGGTTCCTCCGCGCCTTCGCGAACGCGGCCACGCAGGCGAAGAAGCGGCTGCGCGCCGAGGGCGCCGTCGCCCCCGGGTTCCTCGCCGTGGCGATGGACGAGGCGTGGGAGCTCCTCCCGCTGAGTCTCACGAAGGCCGAGCTCGAACGCCACTTCCCCGAGCTCGGCGAAGAGGCGCAGGAGCTGGCACGTCTCGAGGCCCTCCCCGCGCCCGAGCGGGCCGCCGCCATCGGCGAGCTGCTCGACGCGTACACCCCTGGCGTCGTCTCCACCGAGGACGCGGAGCGCCTGCTGCGCGGGCTCGGCGAGGCATCCGTCGACGTCGCGCTCGAGCGGATGCCCCGCTCGCACCGCCGCTGGCAGTGGGCGAAGCTGCTCGCGGACCTCGGCATCCCCCGTGACGACGCGATCGACGCCCTCACGAAGGTCCTGCGCGCGAAGAAGCTGCCGGAGCCCGACCGGGCCTGGGCGGCGGCCGCGCTCGCACGACTGGGCCGCCTCGACCTCGTGCTCGCCGAGGCCGAGCGGCTGCCTCGAACCGTGCTGCTGCGCGGGCTCGCCGCGCCGTACACCTCGTTCCGCGACCGTGCGGTGCGGCACCTGCCGCTCAACTACGCGCCGCTCGAGGCCGCCCTCGCCGAACACCCGGAGCTCGCCGAGGCGATGCTCGACGAACTCCGCCCCGGCAGCGGCTACTGCACCATCGAGCCCGGCGAGGCAGCCACCGCCCGCGCGGCGCTCGACTCCCCATTCGAGGTGGTGCGGCGGCACGCACGGACGGTGCTGGAAGACGCGCGGTCGGCCTGATCGCGGTCGAGCGGGCCGATCGAGCCATCCGTCGTCAGGATGCGTGGATGTCGACGTCCTTGCTCTCCCGGGCGAGCAGCACCGCGGCGGCGCTCGCGGCGAGCACGACCATCCAGAACACCGCGACCGGCCAGGTCGCGCCGAGCCCCAGCACGAGGCTCGTGGCGATGAGCGGTGAGAAGCCCGCACCGATCGTGGACGCCGTCTGGTACGCCGCCGACGCTCCGGAGAACCGCAGCGAGGTCGGGAACTGCTCGGCCACGAACGCCGCGATCGGGCCGTAGACGAGCCCCTGCACGAGCCCGTTGCCGAGCACGATCGCGAGCGCGAAGCCCCACACGGTGCCGGTCTGCAGCAGGCCGATGATCGGCAGGGCGAGCACGATCCCGACGACGCAACCGGCGACGATGACGGTGCGACGACCGAGGCGGTCGCTCGCCCGGGCCGCGAGGATCGACACGACCACGGTCGTGATCGCGGCGACGGCCTTCCAGTTCAGCACGCCCGTGGGGTCCGCGCCGGCGGTGACCGCCTCGGAGACGCCCCACACCGTCATCAGCCCCTGGGAGGTGGTGAACGAGAGCACCGCCACGAACGCGATCAGCACGGCACGCCAGTGGTGCCGCAGCACCTCGACGATCGGCACGCGGCGCTTCGCCCCGATCTCTTCGAGCTGCTGGAACATCGGCGTCTCGGCCACGCGGAGCCGGATCACGAGCCCGACTGCGAGCAGGGCGACGCTGAAGAGGAACGGCACACGCCACCCCCAGCTGAGGAACTGCTCCTCGGGCAGCAGCGAGAAGAGGCTCAGCATGAGCGTGGCGAGCACGGCGCCCACGGGGCCGCCCGCGTTGGCGAAGCTGGCGGCGAGGCCGCGGCGGTTGCGGGGCGCATGCTCGAGCGCGACGAGGATGGCCCCGCCCCACTCGCCGCCGACGGCGACGCCCTGCACCACGCGCAGCAGGACGAGGAGGATGGGCGCGATGACGCCGACTGCGGCGGTCGGCGGCAGCAGGCCCATGATCGTCGAGGCGACGCCCATCATCAGCATGGAGAGCACGAGGACTCGTTTGCGTCCCCGGGTGTCACCGAAGTGGCCGAAGATGATGCCGCCGAGCGGCCGGGCGAGGTAGCCCACGGCGAAGGTCGCGAACGAGGCGAAGGTCGCGAAGCCCGGGCCGAGCCCCGCGAAGAACACCTGCCCGAACACGAGGCTCGCGGCGGTCGCGTAGAGGATGAAGTCGTAGAACTCGATCATGCTGCCCATGAAGCTCGAGGCGATGACGCGACGCATGTCCTTCGTCGTCATCGAGAGCTGCGTGCCGTCTGCGGCCGTGGTGGGGGCGGTCATGTCGGAGGGTGTTGCCGGTGCGGTGGGGGTGATGCGGGTCATCGTCGACCTCTCTCGTTCTCAGTTTCTCAGACGGCGAGCACGCGCTGCCGTGCGAAGGAGATGCGGTCGAGGTCGTCCGGGATGACGACCTCGACGTCCGCGCCGGCGGCGGCGCGGATCCAGTCCTCGGCGGGCAGGTGCCCGGGCACGAGGTGGTGCAGGGCGAGGCGGCGGACCCCGGCCTCGCGGGCGACGGCGATCGCCTCCTCGACGCTCGTGTGCGACTTGCGGTGGTGATCGATGGAGGCGCGGGACGTCTCGTCGTCGCGCCCGCCGTAGGTGTCCGTCACCCAGTCGAAGCTGATCGCCTCGTGCAGCAGGAGCTCGGCCCCCGCGGCGAGCCGCACCATGTTGTCGCACTTCGCGGTATCGCCCGAGATGGCGACGCTGCCCTCATCGCTCGTGAAGCGGAAGCCGAACGCGGGGGCGATCGGCGGGTGCTGCACGAGGATCGCGTCGACGCGCACCCGGTCGTCCTCGAACACGGTGAACGGCGCCATCTCGGGCGTGGGCGCCGTGTTCGGGTGGTAGCCGATACCGGCGGGCAGCGCGATGTCGCGGGCGTCGAAGAGCTCGAGCGGCGAGGGCCGCAGCGCGTCGAGCACCCGGTCGTTGAGGTCGGTCGCCTGCGACTCCATCAGCAGCCGGAACATGTCTGCGGTGCCGGGCGTGGGCAGCCCGGGCGCGACCGGGCGGGGCGGCGTCGTCGCCCGTGACGACACGGGCGGCAGTGCGCCGCGGTCGCCGGGGCCGACGATGGGGATGCGCGGGCCCTCGCCGCTCAGCCCGAACATGCCGAACAGGGCGAGGTTCAGCAGATCGGTGGTGTGATCGGAGTGCAGGTGAGTGAGGAACACGCCGCCGAGCTGGTCCATACGAAAGCCGGCGCGGGTGAACTGGCGCCCGGCCCCGAGTCCGGCATCCACCAGGTAGACCCGGTCGCCGACGGCGACCGCCGTCGAGATGCCGAACCGTGAGTGGGTGTCGATGGGCGTCCACCATCGGGGCCCTCCGGCGGTGCCCAGGGTGACGATGCGGTGTTCGCTCATGCGCTGACTCCTTCGGCGTGCGTTGCCATCCATCGTGGGGCGCGAACTATTGTTCTGAACAGCGGATGTTTCAGAAGAACTTCATAAGGAGAAGCGATGAATGCCGTGACCCTACGCCAGTTGCAGTACTTCGTGGCCGCTGCCGAGGCGGGCACCGTCAGCGCCGCCGCCGAGCGCTGCCTCGCCTCGCAGGCGGCCGTCTCCACCGGACTCGGCGAGCTCGAACGGGCGCTCGGTCTGCAACTGCTCGTGCGCCGGCCCGCGAAGGGCGTCGCCCTCACCCGCAGCGGAGAACGCATGCTGCCCGTGGCCCGGCGCATCCTCGACGACACGAGCGAGCTGGAGCGGCTCGCCGGCGCCGAGCACGACGAGGTCGCCGGGCCGCTGCGCATCGCCTGCACCGTCGCCCTCTCGCCGAGGCTCCTGCCCCCGCTCGCCGCGACGTTCACCGAGCGGCATCCCCGGGTCGAGCTCGACCTCGTCGACGGGCTCGCGAGCGAGGTGCAGGACCTCCTGCGCACGGGCGCGGTCGACGCCGCCGTGCTCTACCGGCGCCAGCTCGCGGCCGACTTCGACGTGCGCGAGGTGCGCTCGCTCGCTCCCTACGCGGTGCTCCCCGAATCGCATCGACTCGCTTCGGCCCCCGACGTCTCGCTCGCCGAACTCGCCGAGGAGCGGCTCATCCTGGTGCAGCCCGCCGGCTCTCGGAGCGTCATCGAGTCGCTCATCGAAGAGGCCGGCATCGTGCCCAACCCCGGCTGGGCGTTCACGAACCCGGAGACCGTGCGGGCGATGGTCGCCCGCGGCCTCGGCTACTCCGTGTTCAGCGGGCGCCCTCGTGGCACGCAGAGCTTCGACGGACGCCACGTCGCGTATGTGCGCGTGCGCGACGCCGTCGCCCCGAACGACGTGATCCTCGCGATGCCGCACGGACAGCGCCGCACCGCCCGACTCGACGCGCTGCTCGCGCTGCTCGGCGAGCCGGAGCTGCACGACGCGCTGGGCTAGCGCCGCACCGGGCTCGCGCCGCGCCGGGTTGGCGACGCACCTCGGCTCGTCGGCCGAGGGTGCCCCGCGGCGCCTTGCCCGCTCTCGCCGCGGCTGCCAGCATGAGTTCCGTGCGCCACGGTGCGCGACGAGGAGGCGATCACGGGATGAGCGGCACGAGGCAGACCGAGCAGCACCCGCCGGTGACCGGTTCGTGAGCCCAGCGCCGGACGCCGCACTCGGTGCCGCACTGCTCCGGGTCGCGGCCGAGGCATCCGTCCCGTCCGTCGCGCTGCGCGACGCCGGACTCGTCGACGCCGTCCCCGAGCTCGCGGCGCTCGCCGCCACCCCGCAGGATCCGCAGTGGCACCCGGAGGGCGACGTGCTCGTGCACTCCCTCGGCGCGGCCGATCTGGCGGCCCGCCTCGCCGACGAGCTGGACGCCCGTGCCGAGCGGCGTCGCCTGCTCGTGCTCGGAGCGCTGCTGCACGACGTCGGCAAGCCCGCGACGACGCGCGAGCGGGAGGGGCGGATCACCTCACTCGGTCACGCCGAGCACGGCGGCGCGCTGGTGCGAGAACTGGGCGCCCGCCTCGGCTGGCCGGACTCGCTCGTCGACCCGCTCGCCGCCCTCGTCGAGACGCACATGGCGCATGTCTCGGTGCAGGGCGATCCGTCGCGGCGCGCGGTGCGCCGGCTGCGATCCCGGCTCGAGGCCGCGGGCACCACGCTCGCCGACTGGGCGGTCGTGGTGCGCTGCGACGGCCAGGCGCGCGGCGCCGCGGCACGGCCGGATGCCTCGCTCCCCTGGTTGCGCATCGCCGCCGAGCTCGGCTGAGCGCCCCACCACTGTGGATGGATCACGGCGGATGTCGGGCGTGTGGTCGAGGGTGGAAGGATGCTTCCCGGCCTGTTCTGGAGCCAGTACTGGCTCGCCTCGCTCGTGCTCCTGTTCGTGATCGTGCTGGTGTGGGGGTGGACGGTCATGGTCGGCTTGGCGCCGTGGGGCCGAGGGTTCCGGCTCGGATGGTGGGAGCAGCGGGCAGCGCGCCTGCCACGGTGGTGGCGGGTATGCACAGCTCCGCCGGCTCCGCGACCGGCGGCGGTGGGGCCGAGTCATGCCCGCCTCGAGGCCGCGCACGGCCGGCTCGCCCGCACCGCGCACGACGCCTGGCTCAGCATCTGGAGCGCACCGACCCTGCTCGCCTGGCTCGTCTTCGGACTCGGCGCCGCGCAGGCGGTCTGGACCGTACTGACGTTCCTGGGGTCGCGCTCGACGGGATGGGTGGTGCTCGCGTTCGGCGTCCTCGCGCTCAGCCTGGTGCCGATGCTCGTGACGCTCACCCTCCGCGAACGTGCGTGGCGCGCTCGCGCGCCGTTCGAGTGGCGCTTCGGCATTCTCGCGGCGCAGACGCTGGCGCGAGCGGCGGGCACGGGCCCGGCCTCCGCCTGGGGCGACGCCGCCCCGACGCAGGCGCTCGAACAGCTCGTCGAGCGGCGTGAACTGCCACGTGGCACCACCTCCGATGCCCTCGTCGCCGAGCGCTGGCGCCTCGGCTCGCGCCGGCTCGGCCGGGCCGTTGCCGAGCAGCGGGCGCGACGCACGGGCGGGAACGCCCTCGTCGCCTGGTACGTGGAGGCGGCCTCGAGACTCACCCTCACGGGCCGAACCGCGTCCCGGCTGCGCCTTCGCCGGCCGAGCCGTCCCAGCACCAGCGGCGCGATCGGGCGCCGCGCCGACCCGTTCGTGAGGGCGGCGATCATGATCGCCGCCTTCGGGGTCGTGGTGGCGCTCGCATCCGGGTTCCTCATCGTCGCTGAGCGCGGCGAGCGGATCGCGATGCCGGCGGGCGCCGTGCCCGACTGGCTCAACGGGCTCGCCGCCGTCGCCACCGTGCTCACCCTCGCGCTGAGCGCGGGAGGGGCCTGGTCGGCGCGTCGGCGCACCCGCGACGAACTGCCCGACGGCTGAGCCGTGGGCATGGGCAGCCCTGCCCATTCCCTCGGCGCGGGGCCCTCACTAGCCTGGGGCCACGCCACCGCGGGCGACCGCCCCGGTGGACCTCTCGGGGGAAGGAAACGCAGATGCGTGCACGTGGAGTGAAGACCCTGGCGGCCGTCGGAGTCAGCCTGGCGATGGTGTTCGGCGGCTCCGCCGTCGCGAACGCCGCACCGCAGACCTGGTACTACATCACGGGATACAGCCAGGCGGACTGCCAGCGCATCTCGACCCAGTACCGGGGACTCGGCGCCCGCATCGTGACGGCCTGCCACAAGCGCTCGTACGACCAGAAGTGGGCGTTCTCCTACTACTGGATCAACTGAGCCGGGGGCGGTGCCCCGGCTCGAGCGGCCGGGGCACCGATCCGAATCAGGCCGCGGCGCTCCCGGCGGCCACGATCGCGGTGACGATGTGCTCGGCGACGGCCTCGGCATCCAGCTCGCGCACCACGCGGGTCGCCCCGCCGCCCGGGGTGAAGACGCTGCGTCCCTCCCCCTCGCCGTCGCGCTCGATCGTGACCGTCCCCGGCTCGGAGACCTCGAACAGCTGCGGCTCGGTCAGGGTGAGCACGGTCACCGGGTCGTGCGGCACGTTCCACTCGACGTTCCAGTAGCGCCACCACTGCTCGACCTCGGCGAGGACGAGCGCGCCGAGCGGGCCCGCCGCCCCGATGCGGTCGAGCTGGTCCCGGCGGATCTCGACCCGCCGGGTCACCTCGAGCCCGGTCACGGTCGTCGGGATGCCGGCGGCGAAGACGAGCTCGGCGGCCGCCGAGTCGCTGCGCAGGTTGTGCTCGGGCTCGTCGTCGGTGAACGATCCGCCCATGATCCAGAGGTGGCGCACGGCGCCGGCGAAGCGCTCGTCCGCCTCGATGGCGGCGGCGATGTTCGTGAGCGGCCCGATCGCGACGACGTCGATCTCGCCCGGGTTGCCGACGACCTGCTCGACGAGGAAGTCGACGGCGTCACCGCTCTCGACGCGCTCGCGCTCGAGGCCGTCGAGCAGCGCGCCCTCGTGCCCGGCCCACCAGATCTCCCGTCCCGAGCGGGTCTCGGCGCGGCCCGCGTAGACGGGCACGTCGCGGCCGGCGAGCTCGACGATGCGGCGGCTCATCCGGGCACGCAGCAGCGTGTCGCCGTAGACGGTGGTGACGCCGACGAGCTCCACGGCGGGAAGGCCGAGCAGCTGGCTGAGCGCCATGGCGTCGTCGACGTCGGAGCCGAGGTCGGTGTCGAGGATGACTCGGTGGGCAGCGCGCATCGGCGGTGCTCCTTTCGGGGTGGTGCGAGGGGTGCGGGCGGTGCGGGAGGGTGGTCGGCTACTTCAGCCCGGTCGTGGAGACGGACTGGATGAAGTAGCGCTGGAAGCCGATGATGATCGCCAGCGGGATGAGGATGAGGATCACGGAGGCCGCGAACAGCACCCCGTAGTCGACGGCGAACTGCCCCTGCAGGTTCGACAGCGCGACGGGTCCGACGACGTGGTCGCGGTCGGTGCCCATGAGCAGCGGCCACACGTACGCCTGCCACTGGAACAGGAACAGCATGAGCCCGGCGCCGATGAGCGCCGGCACCGACAGCGGCAGGTAGATGCGCCGGAACACGCCCCACGGGCCGAGGCCGTCGAGGCGGGCGGCCTCGACGAGCTCCTCGGGGATCGCGAGGAAGAAGGTGCGCAGCAGGAAGATCGCCATGCCGTTGCCGAGGCCCGGCAGGATCAGCCCGAAGAAGGTGTTCTGCAGGTTCCAGTCGCGGAACATGTCGGCGAGCGGGATCGCGATCGCGTCGAACGGGATCAGGAACGACAGGATGATCACCGAGAACACGATCCCCTGGCCCCGGAACGTGAACGCCGACAGCCCGTAGGCCGCGGTCGCGCAGATCACGAGGCCGACGACGACCGTCACGAGGCTGATGAACAGCGAGTTCAGGATGGCCCGGCCGAGATCGGTGTCGAGCAGCGCGAAGTAATTGTCGAGCGTCGGGGTGAGCGTGAAGAAGGTGCGCCACTCGAGCGGGTTCAGGTAGCGGAAGGTCTCGTCGCCGGGGCGGAGCGAGTTCACGACCGTCCACCACAGCGGGATGAGGAACGCGAGCCCGATGACGGCGCCGAGCACGGAGGTGCCGACGGGGCCGAGACGGCGGCGCGGCGAGCGGCGGCGGCCGGCCGGCGCCTGGGACGGGGCGAGGGATGCGGTCATGTCAGTCCTCCGACCGGAGCAGGCGGAACTGCAGGGCGACGATCACGAGCGTGATGAGCACGAGGATGACGACCTCGGCCTGCGCGGTGTTCAGGTCGCCGAGCGTGTACGCCCTGGTGAAGATGTCGTACATGAGGAGGTTCGTGGAGCCCTCCGGCCCGCCCTTCGTGAGGATCTGCACCGGCGCGAAGACGAGCAGGTTCGACACGGTGTCGGCGACGAGCACGAAAGCGAGCGGCCGGCGCACGAGCGGGAAGGTGATGGTCCACAGCTGCCGCCACGCGGAGGCGCCGTCGAGCGAGGCGGCCTCGTAGTAGGAGCGCGGGATGTCGTTGATGCCCGCGATGAGGAACATCATCCAGTACCCGACGCCGATCCACGACAGCAGCACCATGATCGAGGCGAGCGCCTGCTGCGGCGAGGTGAGGAACGGTTGCGCGGGCAGGCCGAGGAGGTCGAGGAACGCGTTCGCGAGGCCGTCGGGCCGGTAGATCACGCTCCAGATGACCGCCGAGACGGCGGGCGGCACGGCGATCGGCAGGATGACGAGCGAGCGCCAGATCTTCGAGCCGGCCGCCTTGCGGGTGTAGAGCACCGCGAGCAGGAAGGCGGTCGCGACCTGCAGCGGGTTGATCAGGATGGTGAAGACGAGCGTGACGAGCAGCGCGTTCTGGAAGTCGGGGTTGCCGAACAGCTCCAGGTAGTTGCCGAGGGCGACGAACTGCGTGCCACCCAGGAGGCTCGTGCGGAACAGGCTGTCCCAGAGGGCCACCGCGGCCGGGGCGAGCCGGAGCACGAGCAGGGCGATGAGCGCCGGGGCGAGGAACGCGAGGGCGATGAGGGCGGGGTGCCGCCGCCCGCGCCGTGTCGGGCGGGCCGGCGGCGCCGGCCGCACCGCCCGGCGGGCGCGGGAGTCCGCGCCCGCCCGGGTGGTGGGAGTGGTCATCGCAACTTCTTCCAGGCGTCCTGGATCTGGGTGGTCGCCTGCTCGAGGCGGGCGGCCGGGTCGGAGCCGTTGCGGATGTCCGCGAAGGCGGTGTTCATCGCCGACTCGAACTGCACGTAGCCGACGGAGACCGGCCGCGGAACGGCGGTCTCCTCGATCTCGTAGGTGATGAGGTCGGCGACGCCCGCGGCGTGCTCGCCGCCGAGCTCCTCGAGCCCGGGCAGGTACTTCGCGGCGGCCTCGGTGTTCGACGGGATGATCGTCGTCGCCTCGGTCGTGGCGAGCGCGCCGGCCGGGTCGAGCGCGGCGAACTCGATGAACGCGCGCGCGGCGTCCTTGTTCTTGGACGCGGTGTTCACGCCCCACGACCAGGAGCCGGTCGGGGTCGCGACCTCGCCGCCCTCGAAGTACGGCATCGGGGCGACGCCCCAGTCGAAGGTCGCGTCGGAGGCGAAGCGGCCGACGTCCCACGGGCCGCCGACGAAGAAGGCGACATTGCCGTCGATGAAGACGGGCGCGGTCTGGAAACCGCCGACACCGCGCGGCGAGAGGCCGCTCTCGAAGGTGTCGCCGTACCAGGCCATGGCCTGCTGCCATCCGTCGTTCGTGACGTCGACGGTGAGCATGTCGTCACCGGTGATGCCCGAGCCGCCGCCGAGCGACTCGGCGAGGGGCTGCAGCTGGTAGTACGCCTCGACCTGCTCGAGCAGCAGGCCGTACTGGGTGCCGGCCGCCTGGGCGGCGCGGCCGGCGTCGGCGGTCTGCTCCCACGTCCAGCGGGCGGCAGGGTCGGCGGTGGGCGCCTCGACACCGGCCGCGGCGAGGGCGTCACGGTTGAAGAACAGCATCTGCGTCGAGTTCCAGACCGAGAGGGCCCACATCTTGCCGTCGTACTGGTTGATCTCGAACTGCGCGGAGCTCGTGGCGGCCTTCGCCTCGTCGGAGAGGTCGCTGAGGTCTTCGAGGAAGCCCTGCGCGGCGAGCTGCGAGAGGTTCGGCTGGTCGACGGCGTAGACGTCGATCGTGTCGTCCTTCGCACCGAGCCGCTGCTGCAGCGTGCTCGAGTACTGGTCGAACGGCACCTGGGTGTAGTCGATCGTGATGTCGGGGTGCTCGGCCTCGAACGCCGCGATGACCGGGGCGAAGGTCGCCGGGTCCTCCGGGCCGAGGAACCGGACCGTGCCGGATCCGTCGCCGGCCGAGCCGGAGTCGGCGGGGGCCGAGCAGCCGGCGAGGAGCACGGCGCTCGCCGCGACTCCGGCGAGCAGCAACGCTCGTGAACGCTTCATTGGGTGCACCTTCCGTCGGGGGAATCGTCGCGCTCGTCCGCCGCGCCGGCAAGTGGGCCGGGATCCCGCCTGCTGTGCGCAGGATCTAAGCGGATAGACGAAGCGGTTAGATGGCACTCTAGGCTACCGCTTCCAGCGACGCAAGACGCCGTCGCCGAGGCATCCGAGTGCGCGCCGCCAGCGCGGGGCACTGCTAGCATCCATGCAGGTCTAACCGCTTAGCAGGAGGGAGCCGCGATGGCCACCGGACGCGATGTCGCCCAACTCGCCGGCACCTCGACGGCCGTCGTGAGCTACGTCTTCAACAACGGGCCGCGCAACGTCTCCCCCGCGACCCGCGAGCGCGTGCTCGCCGCGGCCGCCGAGCTCAACTACCGGCCCAACGCGCTCGCCCGGGCGCTCAGCTTCGGCCGCACCTCGACGATCGGGCTCATCGTCCCCGACATCGCGAACCCCTACTTCGGCGAGCTCGCCCGCGCCCTCGAGGACGCGGCGATGGAACGCGGCGAGCTGCTGCTCATCGGCGACTCGAGCCTCGACCCCGAGCGGGAGCGCCGGCACATCGCCGCCTTCGTCGAGCGCCGCGTGGACTCGGTCGTCATGGTCTCGCTCCTCGACGAGCCGGACTTCGCGGCGTTCGAACAGGCGTCCATCCCCGTGATCGCACTGCACCCCATCGCCGACGACGCCCCGGCGGCCTCGCTCACCATCGACTACGAACTCGCCGCCCGCGCCGCCGCCGCCCACCTCGTCGCCCACGACTTCGACTCGATCGGGCTCCTGAACGGCCCCGCCCACTCCGTCGGCGCCGGCCAGCACCGCCGCGGCTTCCTCGCCGCCATGGCCGAGGCCGGGCGCGAGCTGCGCCACGACGAGCGCAACAGCGGCACCTCCCGAGCGGATGCCTCGGCCGTCTCGCTGCGCTGGCTCGCCGAGCCCGAGCGCCCGCGCGCCATCACCTGCGCCACCGACGAGCAGGCCTACGGCGTGCTGCACGCCGCCTACCTGCTCGGCCTGCGCGTGCCGCAGGACCTCGCCGTCATCGGCTTCGACGGCACCGAGCACTCCGAGTACGCGGTGCCGCCGCTCACCACCGTGCGCCAGCCGATCCGGGCGATCGCCGCCCGCGCGATCGAGCTCGTCGCCGAGGCCGCCGCCGAGCCCGCCGACGGCGCGGACTTCACCCGCGTGCGCGAGCTCGCAGGCCACGAGCTCATCGTGCGCGCCTCCTGCGGCTGCGCGGAGGGGTGAGCCGCCCCTAGCCCCGGAGCCCCGGGCCGTGCCAGCATGTCCTCACCGACGAGCCGGGAGGCCGCCATGCGAGACACGCTGCACCACTCCCCCGACGCACGACTCTCCACTCTGCCCGGCGCGACGATCATCCGGCGCATCCGCCGCCTGCTGCTCTGGGGGCTCGGCACCGCGCTCGTCTACACCGGCCTGAGCGCCGCCTCGAAGGGCCTCTGCCGCGGCGGGGTCACCGGCGACGGCGGCTACCTCGACGGCGACGGCCGTGCGACGACCGCTGTGCCGCTCTGCGTCGACCTGGTGCTGCGGCCGAGTCCCGTCGTCTACGTCGCCATTGCGGCGATCGCACTCATCGCCATCACGCTCGTGCTCCGGCGGGCGTCCGACGAGGCATCCGCCCTCCGCACCCTCGACCGCGCCGTCATCCTCATCGTCGCCGTCACCGCCGCCTGGCTGGCGCTGACGCTCGTGTCGTTCATGTCGATCCCGCTCGACGCCTGGGACGGCGGCGAGCAGTTCTGGATCCCCTTCACCTTCGGCAACGTCGACATCGACGTCTCGCCGATGCAGTCGGGCGGCTGAATCAGCCGTCGAGGACGGCGAGCAGAGCGCGCAGCCGCGCCTCGCGGTCACCGCTGAGCTCGACGACGCGCGTGGGCGGGGCGACGAGATCGGGGTCGTCGACGAGTTCGAGCAGCGCGTCGTCCATCGCCTCGCGGAGCTCGGGATCCTCGTCCTCGCCGACCTCGATGGGATCGCGGTGCTCGAGCGGCAGCACCACGAGCAGGTCGACCTCCTGCATCGCGGCGCCGGTCAGCGCGTAGCCGCGCTCGAACAGGGCCCGCGAACGGCCGCCGCGGCGGAGCACATCGAGGGCGCTGAGGTAGGCGAGGAAGTCGATCGGGCCGCGCTCGGCGACGAGGTCGTCCCCCGCCGGATGCGCTCGGAGCCTCACCGCCGTCGCGAGCAGCTGCTCGGCGTACGTGCCGGCGTCGGGCTCGTCGAGCGCGCCGTCGACGAGCTCGAAGGGGTCGCCGAGGTGCGCGAAGCCGGGCCGTTCGGCCAGGAGGTCGCCGATGAGCGTGGACTTGCCGCTCGCGTGGGTGCCGGAGACGACGATGCGCATGCCCGGAGCCTAGGGGATGCCGGGAGGCCCGGGACGGCGTAGCCTGTGCCCCGACGCGAACACGCCCCATTCGATCAAGGGAGACGTCATGGCCGCACTCGCAGCGATCCAGCCCTGCCTCTGGTTCAACGACCAGGCGCGCGAGGCGATGGAGTACTACGTCGGGGTGTTCCCGGACTCGCGCATCAACTCGATCGAGGCCTACCCCGACGAGTCGCTCGACGAGCACTTCGCCGGCATGGCGGGCAAGGTCATCAACGGCAGCTTCACGCTGAACGGCGTCGACTTCGTCTGCCTCGACGGCGGCCCGCTGTTCACCTTCAACGAGTCGATCTCCTTCGTCGTCTCCTGCGCCGACCAGGCCGAGATCGACCGCTACTGGGCAGCGCTCTCGCACGTGCCCGAGTCGGAGCAGTGCGGCTGGTGCAAGGACCGCTTCGGCGTGAGCTGGCAGATCATCCCCGCGAACATGTCCGAGCTGATGCAGCGGCCGGCCCAGGTGCAGGTGATGATGGCGCAGAAGAAGATCGTCATCGCGGAGCTCGAGCAGGCCTGAGCGCCGCGCTCGCGGGCGGGCGGGCGGAGGGGCGGGCGGGGCGGATAGCCTGGGCGGATGGATGCCTCCGCGTACGCCGCCGCCCTCCGCGCCCAGCTCGACCGGGTCGCCGACGCCGCCGCCGCGAAGCTCGAGCGCATCGTCGCCGCCGCGCCGGAGACCGCCGAGGAGCTGCAGCTGCTCGTCTT
Organism: Agromyces soli; assembly: GCF_022811605.1. Classification (GTDB taxonomy): domain Bacteria; phylum Actinomycetota; class Actinomycetes; order Actinomycetales; family Microbacteriaceae; genus Agromyces; species Agromyces soli. Next base: position 167,878 of record NZ_CP094533.1, read on the forward strand.
CCCCGATCAGGACGGCGAGGGCGGCTTCTCGATCGTCGCCACGCTCGAGGGACCGGACACCTATGTGCTGAACCGCGCGATCGAGGCCGACCGCACGCTCTTCGAGGTGCGGCAGGGCGCGCAGGGCCCGACGCCGCCGGTGCCGATGTTCGCCCCCGGTCGAGCAGGCTTCGAGGTGCGCGACGTCATCGTCGACGCGGCGAGCGGATGGCTCGAGGAACTCTGGGCGCGAGCGGCCCGCGGGCGCAGCCCGATCCCCGGGTACATCGCGGGCATCGACGGCTGGGGCACCGTCGAGCCGATCGAGCTCGAGGCCTGAGGCGGCCAGCGCCCGTTCATCGAGCGCTCGTGCACCCGGCGCCCATTCATCGCACGCTTGGATACAAGTTGTATCCTGGGCGCGATGTCCAAGACGCCGCCCGAGAAGTCCGCCCAGCCCGCCCAGCCCACTGCCAAGCCGACCGCACCCGCCGCCGGCCCCGCTCACACCACCGCGCACGCCGCGGGGCTCGAACGGCGGCTGCGCCGCTCCCGCATCCTGAACGTCGTGCTCGGCGCCCTCGCCGCGTTTCTCGCGGTCGTCGTCCTCGCGCAGGCCCTGCCCGGCGCGACGGGCGGCGCCACCGCGAACGGCGGCCCGGCCGGCAGCGAGGCGCCTGCCACCGGCGCCCCCGCCGCGAACGAGAACCCCGAGAACCCGGCCATCGCGAAGCGCGACCCCGACGACCCCTTCGCCATCGGCAGCGTCGACGCGCCCATCGTGCTCGTCGAGTGGGCCGACTTCCGCTGCCCGTTCTGCGCCGTGTTCACGAACGACACGATGCCCGTCATCCTCGACGAGTACGTCGACGCCGGGCTCGTGCGCTACGAGTTCCGCGACGTCGCCTTCTTCGGCGACGAGTCCGTCGACGCGGCCGTGGCGGCCCGCGCCGCCGGCGAGCAGGGGCGCTTCCCCGAGTACCTCGCCGCCCTCTACGCCGCGGCGCCCGAGTCCGGCCACCCCGACATGCCGCGCGAGAAGCTGCTCGGCTTCGCCGAGGCCGCGGGCGTCCCCGACCTCGCCCGGTTCGAGGCCGACCTCGACCGCCCCGAGCTCCGCGAGGCGGTGACGAAGAGCACGGCCGACGCGCAGGCGCTCGGCGTCTCGAGCGTGCCCTTCTTCGTCGTCGGCACGCAGGCCATGGCGGGCGCGCAGCCGGTCGACGCGTTCCGCGAGTTCCTCGACGCCCGGCTCGCCGAGGCCGGCGTCGACGCCCCCGGGGCCGACCAGGCGCGCTGACCGTGGAACTCGGCCTCGCGGGCGCGCTCGTCGGCGGCATCCTGACGCTGCTGAGCCCCTGCTCGGTGATGCTGCTGCCCGCGTTCTTCGCCTACGCCTTCACCACGCCGGGACGGCTGATGGCCCGCACGGGCGTCTTCTACCTCGGGCTGATCACGACGCTCGTGCCGATCGGAGTGCTCGCCGGCACCGTCGGCGCGTTCGTGAGCGCCAACCGGGTGCTGCTCGTGACGATCGCCGCGGTCGTCGTGATCGTGCTCGGAGTCGTGCAGCTGCTCGGCATCCCGCTGCCCGCGTTCACCCGCGAGCAGCCCGGCGACGTCGGCTCGATCGCCTCGGTGTACCTGCTCGGCACCGTCTACGGGCTCGCCGGGGTGTGCGCGGGGCCGGTGCTCGGTTCGGTGCTCGCGCTCGCGGCGCTCGGCGGCAGCCCGCTGCAGGGCGGCGTCGCGCTCGCGGTGTTCGCGTTCGGCATGACGGTGCCGCTGTTCGTGCTCGCCTTCGCCTGGTCGCGCTCCGCGTGGGTGCGCCGGCTCGTGCGCCCGCGCACCGTGCGCATCGGCCGGTGGACGAACACCTGGACGCAGATCGTCGCGGGCCTCCTCGGCATCGGCATCGGCGTGCTGCTGCTCGTCACCGACGGCACCGCGGCCCTCGGCGGGGTGCTCGGCGCGACCGCGCAGTTCGAGCTCGAGGCATCCGCGCTCCGGCTCACCTCGGCCGTGCCCGACCTCGCGGTCGCGGGCGTCGCGCTCGCGGTGCTGCTCGGCGCCTGGCTGCTGCACCGGCGCGCGCGGAGGCGCCAGGGCGCCTCGGAGCGCGACGCGTCCGGCTCAGGCGCAGCTGCAGCCGGCGACGAGCGGAGCGGCGCGTGACGCTCGCGGCGCGGCCGGATGCGGCGAGCACCGCCGCGCGCGATGATGGGCGGGTGCCCACGCCCGACAGTGCCGCGCTCCGCGCGCACACCGCCATCCGTGCGGCGATCCTCGACGGCAGCCACCGCCCCGGCGAGATGCTCAGCGAGAACGAGCTCGCGCAGCGGCTCGGCATGAGCCGCACGCCCGTGCGCTCCGCGCTCACCCGGCTGCAGGACGAGGGCTGGATCACGATCTACCCGAAGCGCGGCGCGCTCGTCCGCCGGCTCAGCGACCGCGAGATCGCCGAGCTCGCCGACGCCCGGCTGATCCTCGAGGCGATGGGCGTGCAGCGGGCCTCGACCGAGGTGCGCCGGGCGCTCGCGGACCGGCTCGAGCCGCAGCTCAACGCCCAGCGCGAGGCGCTCCTCGCGCGCGACCTCGACGGCTTCGTGACGCTCACGATCGCGTTCCACCGCTCGTTCGTGGAGGCGGCGGGCAACGCGGTGCTCGCCGAGATCGCCGACCGCTTGACGGATCGGCAACGCCTGCTGCTCAGCGCGCATCGCGAGACCCTGTTCGAGCGGGTCGAGGAGACGATCGCCGAGCATCGCGCCCTGGTCGAGCGGCTGCGCGCCGACGATCCCGCCGGATTCGCCGAGGCGCTGCGCGGCCACCTGATGGACACGCACGGCCCGGAGCTCGGGCCGGTCTGACCCGCCCGCGCGCTCGCCCGCGCTCACCTTCGCGAGGGGGTCGGCGGGTGGCGAGCGAACGACTACTGCGCGCGGCGCTCGAACCAGCGGCCGTGCAGCTCGGTGACGTCGATGCGCACCCAGCGGTCCTTCTGCTCGGGCGCCCAGGGCTCGATGCCGAGCCGCTCGGCCGCGGCCACCTCGCCCTGCCGGTCGAACTCCCGCGCGGAGCCCTTCGCGACCACGCTGAACGCCTCGCGCTCGCTGAAGCCGTCGACCTGGAACGCGACGTGGTCGCGGATCGTGAGCTCGAGCAGCTTCGTGCCCGGCGCGGTGCGGAACACGATCGAGGTGCCGTCGATCTTGTGGTTCACGGGGAAGATGTCGACCTCCCCCGCGACCGCGAGCGCGACCCGGCCGTACGGCGCCTCGCGCAGCCGCTGCCAGCACTCCTCCTCGCTCAGATGCCTGGTCGGGTTCCGCTCGTCGACCTGTTCGCTCATGCTCCGAGGCTAGGCCGGTCGGATCGGCAAGGCCAGAGCCAGGACGCGCGATGTCGGCGGTGCGCGACAGAATCGGGGCATGACGAAGCCCACGCAGATCGATCCGCCCCAGCTCTTCCGCAGCCCGGCGTTCGCGCAGGGCATGCTGGCCCCGGCCGGCCCCGTGCTCTACGTCGGCGGCCAGAACGGCACCGACGCCGAGGGCGCCCTGCTGAAGGGCCTCCGCGCGCAGACCGAGCAGGCGCTGCGCAATGTGCTCGCCGTGCTCGCCGAAGCCGGCACCGACGCCGAGCACGTGGTGAAGCTCACGATCCACCTCGCGCCCGGCATCGACCCGTCCGACGCCTACGCCGCGACGCGCGAGGTCTGGGGCGACCACCGCACCGCGGTCACCGTGCTCGGCGTCGCCCCGGCCCGGCCGGGCGCCCTCGTCGAGATCGACGCGATCGCCGCAGTTCCCACGGCCTGAGGCGAGCTGCCCGCGGCCTGAGGCGGCGAGCCGCTCAGGCGGCGAGCCGCCCGACCGCCCGCGCCCGGATGAGCACGGCCTGCCCGTCGAGGTACGCCACCGGCAGCTCCTCCACCGCGACGAGCTCGATCGTCGCCGGGTCGGCCCCCGCGAGGCGGGCGCGCTCGGCGGCCTCGCGCGAGGCATCCTCCCGCGACGCCCGACGGTCGGTGCCCTCGAGCCGGTAGATCTTCTCGACCTGCCCGGCGATCTCGCCGAGCGCGGCGCCGACCGCGTTGGCCGCACCGAAATGCTCGGGGCGGATCAGCTCCGCGACTCCGTCGAGTTCGTCGGGCGCGATGATGCTGCCCCCGCCCACGAGGATCACCGGCACCGGGGCGGCGTTCGGCTTCATGCGATCGATCGAGTCCTCGAGCAGTTCGCGGATGCCGGCCCAGGCGGCCGCACCGGTCGTGGCGTCCAGCTCGGGCGCGGTGAGGCCGTCGATCGCCGCGCCGCCGACCGCGAGCGCCACGTCGGTCGCGGTGAGCGTGCCGCCGCCGAACGCGAGGCCCTCCTGCGGCAGACGGTAGCCGACGCTGTCGGGTCCGACCGTGACCCCGCCACCGTGCGGCCGCACGATCGTGCCGCCGCCGAGGCCGACGGACAGCACATCGGGCATGCGGAAGTTCGTGCGGATGCCGCCGATCTCGACCGCGTGCGCCGATTGCCGGGGGAACCCGCCGACGAGCACGCCGATGTCGGTCGTGGTGCCGCCGATGTCGACGACGAGCGCGTCGCTCGCCCCGGAGAGGTGCGCCGCGCCGCGGATCGAGTTCGTCGGGCCGCAGCCGATCGTGAGCACCGGGAACTCGAGCGCGTACTCGAGCTGCATGAGCGTGCCGTCGTTCTGCCCGAAGTACGGCGTCGCCTCGACGCCACGGGCCCGCAGCGCCCCGACGAAGCCCTCCGCCATCTGCGTGAGCGTGCGCATCAGCGCCGCGTTCAGCACGGTCGCGTTCTCGCGCTCGAGCAGCCCGAGCGAGCCGATGCGGGCCGAGCGCGAGACCGGCACGCCGAGCTCCTCGGCGACGATCGCGGCGACCCGCTCCTCCTGCCGCTCGTCGACCGGCGAGAAGACACCGACGACCGCGACCGCGTCGACCTCCCCGCGCATGCTGCGGCAGGCCGCGCGGACGGCGTCCTCGTCGAGCGGGGCGAGCAGGCGCCCGTCGACCTCGTAGCCGCCCGTGACGAGGTGGGCGTGCTCACCGATCGCCCGGCGCAGATCCTCGGGCCAGCCCTCGAGCGGCGGCACGGCGGTCGTGGCCGGTGCGCCCAGTCGGAGGATGCCGACCCGGCCGAGGCCGCGGCGCTCGACGATGGCGTTCGTGCAGTGCGTCGTGCCGAGCATCGCGTGCGTGACGCGGGCCGGGTCGATGCCGGCCGCCTCGATCACCGCGTCGATCGCGGCGGCGACCCCGTCACCGGTGTCCGCGGTGGTCGGCCGCTTCACCGAGGCGACGACGTCGAGCCGGCCGTCGAGCACGACCGCGTCGGTGTTCGTGCCGCCGACGTCGATGCCGATGCGGTAGCCCTGCGCTGCGGTCATCACGCCGCCTCCTTCCGCTCGCGCCGCTGCCGGGCGAGCTCTTCGACCGGAACCCAGTCGACGTCGTAGCCGAAGTGTGCGGGCCCCGCGGTCGCGAGGCCGGCGTCGGTACGCCACTTCTCGTGGCAGGGCATGGCGATCACCGTGACGCGCGCGCCGTAGCGCAGCGCTTCGGTCGTGATCGGCAGACCGGTCGCGAGGTCGAGCACGGCGATCAGGTCGGGCGTGACCGCGGCGAGCTCGCCGTCGCGGCGGGCGAGCAGCATCTCGTTCTGGAAGTCGAGGCGCAAGCCGCTGCCCCGGTCCTCGCCGACGCCGTCGAGCTCCGCCGCACCGCGGGTGAAGCCGCCGACGACCTCGCGCTGCAGGTCGGCGACCTTGCCGTCGAACAGTCGCACGGCGTCGAGCTCGGCGCAGAGCGCGTCGATCTTCTCGTCGTCGCGCAGCTCGGCGCCCGAGGCATCCCGTCCCAGCAGGATGCGGCCGATCCGCTGCGCCTGGGTGAGCGTCGCCGGGATGGCGCACTCGCGCACCACCTCGCCGCCGTAGGCGTAGTCGATCATCGTGGCCGCGCCGCCCATCTCGACGGTCGCCGCGCGGGCGAGCCGCTCGGACCAGGCGCCGTCGACGGGCCGGCTGACGACCTCGTTGCCGTGGTGGTCGACGAGCACCGTCGCGCCCGGGCCGTAGCCGGCGAGGTGGAACGTCACCATCTGCGCCTCGGGGAAGGCCCGGCCCATCGCGTCGCCGTCGACGACGGGCAGGCCCGCGAGCGCGGCCGCCGCGATCGGCAGCATCGAGTTGCCGCCGCCGACCTCGATCGGCATGATCGCGGTCGGTACGCGGCGCACCGCGCCCTCGATCGCCTCGAGCGCGGCGAGCAGCTCGGACTCGGCCTGGATGCGCTCGACGCTCACGGACGGGGCGCCGATGCCGCCGATCGGCACCACGAAGTCGCGGTCCTCGAGGGCGTCGACGTCGATGAGGCGCACCGGGCCGTGCAGGCGGATGAGTCGCTTCGCGATGAGCGAGCCGACGTGCGGGTCGCCGCCGCCGCCCGTGCCGAGCACGGCCGCGCCGAGGGCGATCTCGTCGATGTCTGATTCGGTGATGAGCCGTTCGCTCATGCGCGGGCCTCCTCGGGGTCGGCGGCCGGGCCGGCGGCCGCACTAGTGGCGGGGTCCGCAGCGGACTCGACGTGCTCCGGCAGTTCGCGCCGGCGCATCGGCAGCAGCGCGAGGTAGACCACGAAGCCGACGACGAGGCCGTCGAGCGCCGAGATGGTGGTGAGGCTGAACCAGCCGAAGCCGAGGCCGTCGGCCGGGTTCGTCGTCGCGAGGGCGACGAGGATGCCGACCGCCCACGCCGCGATCGCCCAGCCGTCGACCGTGGGCACCGTCGCGCCCGCGCTCCAGCGGGGGCTGCGGCGGCCGGTGAGGTACGCGGCGAGGTAGACGCCGCCGTACGGTGCGATGACGACGCCGATCGCGAGGATGAACGGCACGAAGAAGTCCGCGGCGCCCGCGACGGCGATGACGATGCCGAGCGCCCCGCCGATGATCGTCAGCGTGCGCCGGTTGAGGCGCCCGTTGATCGAGGCGAAGCTCAGGGCCGCGGAGTAGATGTTCGTCGTGTTCGTCGTCCACTGCGCGAGGATCAGCACGACGACCGCGATGACGCCGAGCCCGAGGGCGAAGTAGATGGTCATGAGCTCGGACTGGTTCATCACGCGGGCGAGCAGGATCGCGACGACGATGATGATCGAGTTGCCGAAGAAGAAGCCGACGAAGCCGGCCGCCATCGCCTGCTTCGGCGTCTTCGCCCAGCGCGCCATGTCGGGGGCCGACACGACGCCGAGGATGAAGATGCCCATGACGAGCGAGACCGCGCCGCCGAAGGTGATGGTCGCGACGACCGGGGCGTCGAGGCCGCTCGCACCGTGCATCGCGAAGGCGACGATGACGCCGACGACGAGCAGGATGAGCAGCAGCGGCACGGCGAGCGTGCTGAGTCGCGAGATCGAGCGGTAGCCCCAGAGGGCGGTGAGCACCATGAGCACGCCGCCGATCGCGGTGAACAGCTGCACGGGCAGCTCGAGCCCGGTGAGCTCGGTGAAGGCGATCTGCGCGTTCGAGCCGAAGAAGCCCGCCTGCACCGCGAACCAGCCGAGCAGGCTGATCGCGAGGGCCAGGGCGAGCACCGCGCCGCCGATCTTGCCGAACACGGCGCGCGAGATCATCGCGGTGGACAGCCCGGTCGCGGCGCCGACGTAGGCGCACGCCATCGCGAGCAGGCCGAGCAGCAGCGAGCCGGTGACGGTCGCGAGGATGGCGGGCCAGAAGGCCATGCCCGAGGCGAGGGCGATGCCGAGGAAGGCGCCGGAGAGGTCGATGCCGATGGCGATCCAGACCGCGGCGATGGAGATCCAGCTCTTGCGCTGGTCGGCGGGCACGGTTCCGTGCTCGTAGTCGGTCGAGTCCATGGGGGTTCTTTCGGAAGCGAGTGGCCGACTTGCCCGACTTTCATGGAAGTCGGGCAACTCGGGAAGGGGGAGGGGGAGGGGGAGAGCGGTCAGGTGGAGAGCGCGGCGGCGAGCTGCCGCCAGGCGTGCTCGAATCGCTCGCGGTACACCTCGGGCGCGTAGTGCGTGAGCTGCAGGAACAGGCCGTCCATGATGACGAAGACGAGGGCGGTGAATCCCTCGGGGTCGCCCGCGGCGAAGCTGCCCGCCGCGACGCCGTCGTCGTAGGCGCGCCGCACGGCGGCGGCGAGCTCGGACTCGGTGTCGAGGAAGATCTGCCGCAGCGCCTGCCCGTCGGGGCCGTACTCGGCGAGTGCGGCGCGCAGGCTGAACTCGGCGAGGTCGGGGCGGTCACGGTAGTACGACTCGATGCCGCCGAGGAAGTGGCGCAGCCGCTCCAGGGGCGGCAGTGCGCCGCTTCGCTGCACGAGCTCGTCGAAGAACGCGGTGTGCTCGACGACGACCTCGGCGTAGACCGCCTCGTACAGCGCCTCCTTGCTGGGGAAGTGCGCGTACAGGGAGGGCGTCTTGATTCCGACGGCCCCGGCGATCTCTCGCAGGCTCGCCTCGGCGTAGCCTCGTCGCCCGAACACCGCACGGGCTTCGGAGAGGATCTGCGCTCTGGTCATGGCCTGCCTAACGATCATTAGTTAGGCAGAGGCTAGTCCGCGATCCCCCGGCATGCAAGAGCGGTTTCGCCGTGCGTCGTCGCTCAGAGGGCGAGCTTGAACCCCACGTGGGACGCCTCGAAGCCCAGCCGCTCGTAGAAGCGGTGCGCGGCGTCGCGGCGCGCATCGCTCGTCAGCTGCACGAGCCGCGCGCCGCGCTCACGGGCCTGCCCGATCGCCCACTCGATCATCGCGGCGCCGATGCCGCCGCCGCGCAGCGCCTCGTCGACGCGCACCGCCTCGATCTGCATCCGGGTCGCCCCGCCGCGCGACAGGCCCGGGATGAAGGTGAGCTGCATCGTGCCCGCGATCGCGCCGCCCGGCCCCTCGACGACGACGAGCAGCTGCGAGGCATCCGCGTCGATGACGTCGAAGGCGCGCAGCGCGGCGGCGTCGTCGCTGCGCGACTCCTCCCGGCGCAGCACGTCGCCGGCGAGCAGCGCGAGGATCGCCTCGACGTCGTCGCGCCCGGCGCGGCGCAGCGCGTAGCGGGAACCGGATGCCTCGATGGTGGTGAGCGTCACCCTCCCACGATGCCACGCATCGAGGCATCCACCGGCCCCGCGAGCGCTCAGTCCACCGTCACCGCGCGGACGAAGCCCGCGACGTTCTCGCGCAGCGCCTGGATGCGGCGCTCGCGCGCGGCCTCCACGTCGAAACCGAGGTAGGCGACCGGCGGACGCTTCCTGACGTTCTTCGAGCACTGGAAGTCGGCGCAGACGAGCGTGCCGACGGTGTCGCCGCGGCGGCCCGCCTGGCCGCCGCGCTTCGCGACGTAGAACAGCACGTCGTTCGGCAGGTGCACGTCCTCGCACCACGCGCACTGCGGCCGGGAGCGCAGACGCCCCTCGGCCCGGCGGAGCATGATGCCGACGGGGCCCTGCTCGCCCGCGACGACCGCGTACGCGACGAGCGGGAGCTTGGGATCGCGCCAGCCGAGGAAGTCGAGGCGATCCCAATCGAGCTCGGCGAAGCCGGGCGGCAGGGTGAGGGCGGCGCGTTCGCGCACGCTGGCGTTGACGAAGGAGGCGCGGATCTGCGCGTCGTTCAGGGAGTGCATGGTGAAGTGACCTTTGTCTGCGCGGCGCCCGGAGACGGGCGACCGGAGGGAACGATGACGTCGGCGCGCGGGCGCGCCGGACCGCGGCCCCTCCTGCTCGCGCGCGGAGGAACCGGGGGCGGGGTCACCTGATCGCGGCGCGTGGGGCGCCGGAGACCTCCTGGATGCAGACGGAACGAAGCACGGAGTCGAGTGTACTCCCGGTGTGCGACCGCGCAGCCCGGCCGGGGCTCAGCGGTCGGCGTAGCGGTCGAGGAAGTCGATCGTCTGCACGAAGGCCTCCTGCGCCTCGTCGAGCTTGAAGTGGAACTGGTACTCGTGCGGCAGCTTTGGCTCGTGGTCGGCCGGCCAGAACAGCTCGGTCGTCTCGACGCCGGCGTCCTGCAGGGCGTTCGACATCGGGATCGACTCGATCCAGGTGAGCGCGTCACCGTTCCCGCCGCTGATGAAGGTGGGCGGCAGCTCCTCCGTGACGAACTCGATGGTCGACATCGTGCTGCCCGCGTAGTCGCTCGACCAGTTCTTCGTGCCCGTGTAGGCCCACAGCGCGACCTTGAGGCCCCACTGCCCGATGCCGTTCAGCTCCGCCATCGCGGGCAGGTCGTAGACGCCGCAGTTCAGCACGAGCGCCGAGAGCTGCTGCGGCTGCAGCGCGGGTTCGATGCCGAGGAGGTGCGCGTACTTCTCGTTCGTGGTGAGCACCGCGAGCTGGCTCGCGAGCTGCGCGCCGGCCGAGTCGCCCGCGAGCACGAGGTGGTCGGGGTCGACGCCGTACTCCTCGGCGTGCTCGAGGAGGTAGCCGAGGGTGTCGTTCAGCTGGTTCACCGCGGTTGGGTAGGTGGCTTCGGGTGCGACGGTGTAGTCGACGCCGATCGCGGTGTAGCCGTGGCTCGCGATGAGACTGAGGTACGGGGCGACGTTCTCCTTCGAGCCCGAGATCCAGGCGCCGCCGTGAATCCAGACGACCGTCGGATGCGCGCCGCTCGCGCCGGCCGGGGTGAATACGTCGAAGCCGGTGCCGGGCCCGCCCGCGACGTCGGTCGCCTGGTCGAGCCGCGCATCCACCGGGCCGGCGGGCTCGGGGCCGTACTCGAGCATCTCCTGCACGGTCGCCGCGCCGCCCTGCTCGAACACCGAGCGGATGAGCATCGCCGCGGGCCATGGGCTCGCCGAGGTGATGCCGGTGACCGCGACGATCGCGAAGGCGGCGAAGAGCGCGGCGAGGGTCCAGCGCCGCGCACGGCGCGAGAGCGGCGGGCGCCGGTCGAGGACGGCGGCGTCTGAGTCGGTGCGCGGTCGACGGGTCACGCCTCACATGCTGGCAGCCGCGCCGCCCGCACGGCAGCGACGCGCCGGAGCCGCGGGGGAAGCGGCTCCGACGCGTCGCGGGAGCGAACGGGGGGCCCGGCTTACTGCACGGACCAGCCGCCGTCGCTCGGCAGCACGGCGCCGTTGATGTTCACGCCGTCGTCGCTCAGCAGGAAGGTGATCGAGGCGGCGAGCTGCTCGGCCGTCGCGATCGTGGGGATCTGCTGCTGGAACGGCGTGAGTCGGGCCTGCCCGGCCTCCGAGACGTGCGGCGGGAAGGGGATGCCGGTCGCGACGCCGCCCGGGGCGACGGCGTTCACGCGGATGCCCTGCGGCCCGTACATGAAGGCGGCGCTGCGGGTGAGGCCGACGACGCCGTGCTTCGACACGGTGTAGGCGTTGCCCGAGGCGTTGCCGCGGATGCCGGCCTCGCTCGCGACGTTCACGACCGAGCCGCGGCCGGCCTCGACCATGCCGGGCAGCACCGCGCGGGTGAGCTTGAAGACGCCCGTGAGGTTGATGCCGATGACGCGGTCCCAGATCGCGTCGCTCGTCTCGGCGAGCGGCGAGAAGTCGTCGTTCACGCCCGCGACGTTGGCGAGGCCGTCGATGCGGCCGCCCGCCGCGGCGACGACGCGGTCGATGTCGTCCTGCTTCGTGACGTCGGCGGCGACCGCGACGACCTGCCCCTCGGGAGCGGAGGCGGCGAACTCCTCGAGCCGTTCGGCGGAGATGTCGACGGCGACGACGCGGCCGCCCTCGCGCACGATGCGCGAGGCGGTGGCCCGGCCGATGCCCGACGCCGCGCCGGTGACGACGATGGTGCGGCCGTCGAAGCGGCCGGGCGTCACGCGCTCCTGCCAGCCGGATGCCTCGGCGTCGTCTTCGGGCATGACGCCGCCGTTGGCCTTCAGCACGAGGTCGTCGATCACGGACTGCGGCAGCTGGCCCTGGCTGAGGGCGACGAGCTGCTGCAGCGGGAGCCCCTTGATCGGGGCGAGCGTCTCCTCCGAGGCGCCGCTCGCGGCGAGCAGGCCGCGCACGAGCGGGCCGCCCTCCGGGTGCTCGAGCCACTGCTCGATCGAGCTGTTCGCGGTCAGGGGGTGGTGCGACATCGGGGTCTCCTTCTTCGGTCCCAGGCGCGTGATCTCGCGTCTCGTTCAGAATATCCGACATTTGTGGGAAAACCGACGAATGTTGGAAATCTCCCAGCTCTCGCGCCGTCGAGCTGGCAGAATCGCACGGTGGATGCACGAGTCGAACGGACCAGGCGGGCGCTGCAGGGCGCGCTGCTCGAACTCGCCCGCGAGCGGCCGTTCGACGAACTGAGCGTCAGCCTCATCGCTGAACGCGCCGGCGTCAACCGCAGCAGCTTCTACCAGCACTACGGCGACCGCGACGAGCTGCTCGCCGACGCGCTCGACGCCGCCGCCGACGCCGCCGGCGCGAGCGCCCCCGAGCTCGAGCTCGTGCCGACCGGTCGGCCGCCGGAGGGCATGGCGCATTTCCTCGCCCACTTCGCCGACCACGCCGAGCTCTACCGGCGCGCGCTCGGCCCACGCGGCTCCGCGCTCGTCGTCGCCCGGCTCCGCGGCCGGGTCGCCGCCCTGGTGCGCGAGGGCGTCGCCCGCACCCACTCGCACGCGTTCGACGAGATGCCCATCGAGGTCGCCGCCGGCGGCCTCGCCGGCTCGATCGTCGGCGTCATCACCGCCTGGCTCGAGCTCGACCCGCTGCCCGACGTCGACGTCGCCGCCGAGTGGCTCTGGCGCATGGTGCTCGGCCCCGGCGACACCCGCGAGCTGCCGTAGCGCCGGTTCGCCGTCCCGTTGTCGGCGGCGGGTGCCAGACTCTGCGCATGGGGATCGAAGTCCGCCCGGCCGACGTCTTCGACGACGTCGCCGCCGTCATCGGGCCGAAGAAGCCGACGTCGAACGTGTGCTTCTGCCTGAGCTACCGTCTGCTGTCCTCGAAAGAGAACGTGTCGCTGAAGGAGCCGGCCCGATCCGCCCGGGTGCGCGAGCTCTGCGCGCAAGACCCGCCGCCGGGCGTGCTCGCCTACGACGGCGACGAGCCGGTCGGCTGGGCGGCCGTGCACCCGCGCGCCGACACGAGCTTCGCCAAGAACCGGCGCATTCCGCACGTCGACGAACTCGACGTGTGGTCGGTGTGGTGCTTCCGGGTGCGCCCCGGCCACCGCAAGCAGGGCCTCGTGCACCACCTGCTCACCGGCGCCGTCGAGTTCGCGCGCGAGCGCGGCGCGCCCGCGATCGAGGGCTACCCGGTCGACAACCGCGGCGAGAAGGTCGACCTGACCATGGCCTACGTCGGCACCCGCGCGGTGTTCGAGGCGGCCGGCTTCGAGAAGGCGTCCGACACGCAGTCGGTGCTGTCGGGGCATCCGCGCGTCATCATGCGGCTCGACCTCAGCTGAGCGCGAGCTCCCGGGCGGCGGCGAGCGCCGCATCGGCGGCGTCCGGCTGCCCGTGATCGGCGCGCACGACGCGCAGCACCGACAGCGCCGGGTCGGCCGCGCCGCGCACGTATCCGCCGGGCATGGCCGCGATGCGGCGCAGGAACGCGACCACCTCGGCGGTGATGCGCTCGCCGGGCAGCACGTTCGGGATGCCGGGCGGGTACGCCGCGAGCGAATCGGTCGACACCCGGCCGATGGCTTGCTCGATCGGCACGGCCTCGCCCGGTGCGAGGAACGCGTCACGGGGGCGCATCACGAGCGGCCCGGGTGCGGGCAGTGCGAGCGCGCCGGTGCGGGCGACGAGCGCCTCGTCGGCGGCGGGCTCGACGGCGGGGAGCACGTGCAATGCCTCGACGACGCGATCGACGTCGGGCACGGCGCCCGCGCCGAGCACCGCGACGACGGCCGAGTCGGTCGAGATCTCGAAGGAGACCCCCTCGTGCTCGAGCCGCTCGCGCACCTCGTGCCCGTTCAGCCCGGCGGCGCCGACGTCGATCGAGACGCGCAGCGGGTCGACTGCGACGATGTCCTCGAAGCGGTCGAAGCCGTCGCTCACGATGCCGAAGCGGCCGCGCGCCCGAACCGCCTCGCGCAGTCGGTCCGCCGCCTCGATCGAGCGGGCGATGCGCGCCTCGCCGTGCTCGATGCCGTCGCGGGCGAGGTCGAGCGAGGCGAGCAGCAGCGCACTCGTGCTCGTCGACTGGGTGAGCGCGAACGCGCGCTCGAGCAGCGGTTCGAGCTCCGCGGCGAACGGGCCGTCGCCGAGGTGCAGCATGGCCGACTGGGTGAGGCTGCCGGCGAGCTTGTGCGTGCTCGAGACGACGAGGTCGGCCCCGAGCGCGAGCGGGTTCTCCGGCAGTGCCGGGTGGAAGCCGAAGTGCGCGCCCCAGGCGGCGTCGACGATGAGCGGCGCGCCGACCGCGTGGGCGGCCTCGGCGAGCGCCGCGACGTCGGCGACGGCGCCGAAGTAGCTCGGTGAGATGAGGTAGACGGCCTTCGGCCGGGCCTCGCCTCGCTCGCTCGCGTCGCGGAGGGCGGCGGGCGAGACGCCGTGGTTGATGCCGAGCACGGGGTCGATCGTGGGCGAGACGAAGGCGGGCACGAGGCCGGCGAGGATGATGCCGTCGATGAACGAGGAGTGCGCGCTGCGCTGCGCGAGCACCGGGGCCTCCGCCGCCCGGAAGGAGCCGAGCGCGATGGCCGCCATGCGGTTCGCCTGCGAGGCGCCGTTCGTGAGGAACCAGGTGCGCTTCGCGCCCCAGGCCCGGGCCGCGAGCCGCTGCGCCTCGTCGAGTGCGTTGCCCGGCCCTTTGTCGAGCCCGGAGAGCAGCGGCGTCACGTCGTGGCGCAGCAGCTCGGCCCCGAAGTACTCGGCGAGCGCGGGCGCCGCCTCGGCGTCGGCGCCGTGCCCGGGCACGTACAGTCGCACCCGGTCGTCGCGGGCGGCGTACTGGGCGAGGGCGTCGGCGTAGGGGGCGGTCATGCCTCGATCCTCCTCCTGAGTGCCTCGATACGGAATAGCGGGTAGGCTGCAGATCTCGATACGGGGTATGGAGGTGAGCGACGATGCTCGACCTGCGTCAGCTGCGCGCCCTGCGCGCGGTCGAGGAGCACGGCTCGCTCGCCCAGGCGGCGCGGGCGCTCGACTGGAGCCAGCCCACCGTCTCGCACCATCTCGCGGCACTCGGCCGGGTCACCGGAGCTCCGGTGATCGCGAGCGATTCGGCCGGCACCCGGCTGACCGACGCCGGCCGCGCCTGGCTGCCGCATGCCGTCGCGATCACCGAGCGCGCGGAGCGGGCCCTCGCCGAGGTGCGGGGTGCGCTCGAGACGGGACGGCGCACGGTGCGCTTCGGGGTGTTCCCGACGGCCGCGGCCCGACTGCTCCCCCAGCTCGTGCAGGCGCTGGACGGGCAGGGATGGCGCGTCGAGGCCTTCGAGGCCGAGCTCGACGGCATCGAGGTGGCCCTCGGGCGGATGGCGCTCGACGCGGCCGTCGTCTACGACACCCCGGGCGAGGCGCCGCGCGCGATGCCGGGCCTCATCCGCACCCGGCTCTTCACGGAGCGCTTCTCGCTCGTGCTGCCGGCGGGGCATCCGCTGAGCGAGGGCGGGCCGGTGCCGTTGCGCGAGCTCGCCGGCACCCCGTGGATCATCGGCACGAAGGACGACGACCCGGTCGACGCGGCGTTCCGCGCCGCGGCGCGGCGGGCGGGCTTCGACCCCGTGATCGGTCCGCGCAGCGACGACTACCGAGTGGTCGTCGAGTACGTCGCGGCCGGGCTCGGGGTCGCCCTCGTGCCCGAGCTCGCGCTGCCGGTGTGGCGCGACGACCTCGTGCTCGCACCGCCCGCAGGACTCCGGCTCTCGCGCGAGGTCTCGCTCGTCACGGCGGCGACGATGGAGCCGGAGCTGCGCGACGCCCTGTCGGCGGCGCTCGGCGCGGGCGCGGCGGGCGAGCGCGAGCCCGCCTAGAGCACCGCGCCGATCATCGCCTCGCCGAGCGGCGTGCGCAGGTGCAGCACGCTCGTGCCGTCGCGGCGGCTCGCGACGAGCCCGGCCTCGCGCAGCACGGCCAGGTGGTGGGAGGCGGTCGAGACGGCGAGCCCGGCGTCGGCCGCGACCTGCGAGGTGCTGCGGGCGCTGTGCGCCGAGAGCAGGATGCCGGCGCGGGCGGGGCCGAGCAGCGCGCCGAGCGCGGCCTCGATGGATGCGGGGTCGCGCGCCCAGCGTTCGGTGACGCCCTGCGCCGGGTAGAAGACGGTCGGCTGGGCGGGCGGTTCGGTGAGCACCATGCAGCCGAGGGAGCTCATCACCGAGGGCACGAGCACGAGTCCGCTCCCCCGGCAGTCGAGCGCCTCGCGGTGCAGGCGCAGCTGCACCCGCACCGAGCCCTCGCTCCAGCGCACCGAGGGGTGCAGCTCGTCGATCATGCTCGCGAGCCCCGCCGTCGCGACGCGGCGCGAGCGCACGGCGATGTCGGCGCGCAGGATCCGTTCGAGCTGCGGCCAGACGGGGGCGAGCGCGGCATCCCAGACCGCGTCCCAGGCGTCGGCGACCATCGCGCGCGCCCGCTCGGGCGCGGCGATCATGCGCCGCAGGGCCGCCTGCCTGGCCCCCTCGGAGCGGAGCACCATCTTCTCGAGATCCACGAGCATGGGGGCGATGGGCGCGCGGCGGATGGCCTCGGCCTCGTCGGCCGGCTCGAGGTCCCAGGCGGGGTCGGAGGTCAGGAAGTCGGGCAGGTAGCCGTCGACGCCGATGAGCACGGCGAGGAGTTCGAAGGGCTCGCGCGGCAGGCGTTCGCGCACCGCGCGCAGCCAGCCCCACTGCAACGGATGCTCGGCCGGGCGCTGCAGCACGCGCACCGCGTGCGCGAGCTCGTGGCCGGGCGAGACGCCGAAGCGGATCGCGGAGACATCGCCGGGGGCGAGCCGGAAGTCCACGAAGTTTCGATCCACGTCGAAAGACTACCGAGCGCGGATGCCCCGGGCGGAAGCTCATCGCATGTCATCACACATCGTCACCGCCGAGGAACTCCGCATCGGCACTCGCGGCACGCGCCGCTTCGAGGGCCGCGAGCACGAGGCCGCCATCTCGTACTTCTTCGTCGAGAACCAGCCCGGTGAGGGCGCCGAGCGGCACTGGCACCCGTACCACGAGACGTGGCTCGTCATCGAGGGCACCGCCCGTGCCACGATCGGAGACGAGGAGCTCGAACTGCACGACGGCGACACCGCCACCGTGCCGCCGAACACCTGGCACGGCTTCGTGAACGCCGGGCCCGGCACGCTGCGCCTCATCGGCATCCACGCGTCCGACACCATCGTCCAGACCTCCTGACCACCCACCGACCACCGACCACCAGGGAGCACCGCATGTCGTTCCAGAGCTACCTCGACAACATCGAGACGAAGACCGGGCTGACGCCCCGCCAGTTCCTCGAGCTGGCCCGCGAGCAGGGCTTCGACGAGACCACCAAGGCGACGCCGATCGTCGCCTGGCTGAAGGCGGACTACGGCCTCGGCCAGGGGCACGCCATGGCGCTCGTGCACGTCATCACGAAGGGGCCGAAGATCAGCCAGAAGCACGTCGGCACCGACGGCGTGCACCGCGACGCCACCGACACGCTCTGGCTCGACGGCAAGGACACGAACCCGAACCGCTGAGTTCACCGGGCATTCACCGCCGCACTCCCGACCGTCCTCCTTCGGCTCCTACCTTCGCTCTGGCGCTGCGGTCCCGACGCCCGCTGCACAGCTCGGGCGGCCCGGCGCCAGACGGAGGACACGCGTTGAAGAAGCACTACGCACTCGGTGCGCTCGCCCTGTCGACCGCGGTCGTGCTCGGCCTCGGCGGCTGCGCCGGCGGCTCGGCCGACGCCGCGGGCGGCGACGGCGGGACGGATGCCGCGACGGCCACGAGCCTCGCCGACTTCGGCGATCTCGCCGCGCTCGAGGAGGCCGCGAAGGCCGAGGGGCAGCTGAACGTCATCGCGCTCCCGCGCGACTGGGCGAACTACGGCGAGATCCTCGACCTCTTCGCCGAGAAGTACCCGGAGATCACGATCAACGAGGCCTCGCCCGACGCGTCCAGCGCCGAGGAGATCCAGGCCGCCGAGACGAACGCGGGTCTCGACACCGCGCCCGACGTGTTCGACGTCGGCCTCACCGTCGCCCTGCAGAACACGAAGCAGTTCGCCCCGTACCAGGTCGCCACCTGGGACGACATCCCCGCCGAGCTGAAGGAGCCCTCGGGCCTCTTCGTCGGCGACTACGGCGGCTACATGTCGATCGGCTACGACTCGGCGAAGTACGCCGAGCCGGCGAGCCTCGACGCGCTGCTCGGCGCCGACTACAAGGGCGCCGTCGCGATCAACGGCGACCCGACCCAGGCGGGCGCCGCGTTCGCCGCCGTGGGCCTCGCGACCGTGCAGTCGGACGGCACGCTCGACGACTTCCAGCCCGGCATCGACTTCTTCCAGCAGCTCAACCAGGCCGGCAACATGCTGAAGGTCGACGTCACCACCGCGACGGTCACCTCGGGCGAGACCCCCGTCGTCTTCGACTGGGACTACCTGAACGCCGCGCACACCGCCGACAACCCGAACTGGAAGACCGTCATCCTGCCGGGCACCGGCTACGCCGGCTACTACAACCAGGCCATCAACGTGGACGCCCCGAACCCGGCGGCGGCCCGGCTCTGGCAGGAGTTCCTCTACAGCGACGAGGTGCAGAACCTCTGGCTGAAGGGCGGCGCCCGCCCCGTCCGCGCCGAGGCCATGGCCGACGCCGGCACCATCGACCAGAAGCTCTTCGACGCGCTCCCCGAGGCGCCGGAGGACACGGTCGTGCCCACCGAGGAGCAGTCGACGAACGCCGGCACCCTGCTCGGCGAGAAGTGGGCTGCGGCGGTCGGCTGAGCATGACCGTCGCCGCTCCCGCGGCACCGCTCGTCGACGCCGCCGCCGGGACGGAGGAGCTCCCTCCGCCCCGGCGGCGCGTCGGCTCCGGCGCCGCCGCGCTGCTCGGGCTCGTGCCCTTCGCCGCCTACCTGCTGATCTTCCTCGCGCTACCCACGATCCTGACCGTCGCGAGCGGCTTCGTCGACGCCGACGGGAGCTTCACGCTCTCGAACGTCGCCGCCCTCGCCGACCCGGTGATCGTGCAGACCTTCGCGAACTCCGCCTGGCTGTCCGCGCTCACCGCCGCGGGCGGCGCGCTCCTCGGCGCGCTCGCCTGCTACGCGATGGCGGGGCTGCCCGAGACCGGCCGCACCCGCCGGATCGTCGACGCCGCGAGCGGGGTGCTCGCGCAGTTCGGCGGCGTCATGCTCGCCTTCGCCTTCATCGCGACGATCGGCCTGCAGGGGCTCGTCACGCTCACGCTGAAGGACCGTTTCGGCATCGACCTGTTCGCCGAGGGCGCCTGGATCTACGGCCTGCCCGGCCTCATCCTGCCCTACCTCTTCTTCCAGGTGCCGCTCATGGTGATCACCTTCATGCCCGCGATGAGCGCGCTCCGTCCGCAGTGGGCCGAGGCGAATCTCACGCTCGGCGGCACCCGCGCCGGCTTCTGGTGGCACATCGGCATCCCGGTCCTCGCGCCGTCGTTCCTCGCGAGCCTGCTGCTGCTGTTCGCGAACGCGTTCTCCTCGTACGCGACCGCCGCGGCCCTCGCGAGCCAGGGCTCGCAGATCGTGCCGCTGCAGATCCGCACCGCGCTCACGAGCGAGACGCTCCTCGGCCGGGAGAACCTCGCCGGCGCGCTCGCGCTCGGCATGATCGTCGTGATGGCGGCGACGATGTCGCTCTACGCCCTCGTGCAGCGCCGCGCCGCCAGGTGGCAGCGATGAACGCCCGCGGCTTCGCCCCGCACCCCGCCGTGCGCTGGCTGATCGGGCTCGCGATCATCGTGCTGTTCGCGATCCCGATCGTGTCGATGGCGGAGTACACGCTCCGTGACGCGACGGCCGGCGGCCACTCCCTCGTGCACTGGATCGAGCTCTTCGACCCGGCGAGGGCGGGCACGTACCGGCCGATCTGGACCGGGCTCGGCAACTCGGCCGTGCTCGCCGTCGTGACCGTCGCGATCGTGCTGCTGCTGCTCGCGCCGACGATGGTGCTCGTCGAGCTGCGCTTCCCCAAGCTGAAGCGCCCGTTCGAGTTCCTCGCGCTGCTGCCGATCTCGATCCCCGCGATCGTGCTCGTCGTCGGCCTCGCGCCGATCTACCTCGCCATCGGCCGCACCATCGGCACCGGCATCTGGCCGCTCGCCTTCGCCTACGGCGTCACCGTGCTGCCGTTCGCGTACCGCGCCATCCAGGCCGCGATCGACGCGACCGAGCTGCGCGTCCTCGCCGAGGCGGCCCGTTCGCTCGGCGCGAGCTGGCCCGCGGTGCTCGTCCGGGTGCTCGCCCCGAACCTCCGGCCGGGGCTCCTCGCCGCCTCGCTCATCTCCGTCGCGGTCGTGCTCGGCGAGTTCACGATCGCCTCCCTGCTGAACCGGCAGAACCTGCAGACGGCGCTCGTCGTCGTCGGCAAGCAGGACCCGTACGCCTCGGTCATCCTCTCCCTCCTCGCGCTCGCCTTCGCCTTCGTGCTGCTCGTCGTCATCGGGCGCATCGGCGGCGGCACGCCGCGCGCCCGACGCTCCGCCCGACCCCCGAAGGACCAGCCATGACCGAGACCGCCATCGCGACCGCCGACAACGCGATCCTCGCCGGGGCCCGCGCCGGCTCGGCCGTCGCCTTCGAGGGCGTCGTCAAGGACTACGGGCAGACCCGCGTGCTGCACGGCCTCGACCTGGCGATCCAGCCCGGCGAGTTCGTCTCCCTGCTCGGCCCCTCAGGCTGCGGCAAGACGACGGCGCTGCGGGTGCTCGCCGGGCTCGAACGCGCGAACGGCGGCACCGTGCGCATCGGCGGCTCCGACGTCTCGGCGGTGCCGACGAACCGGCGCGACCTCGGCATGGTGTTCCAGGCGTACTCGCTCTTCCCGCACCTCGACGTCACCGCGAACACCGCCTTCGGACTGCGGATGCGGAAGGTCGCGAAGCGCGAGGCCGCCGCCCGGGTGCGCGACGCCCTCGCCCTCGTCGGGCTCGCCGGCTTCGGCGAGCGCTATCCGCACCAGCTCTCCGGTGGGCAGCAGCAGCGCGTCGCCCTCGCCCGCGCGCTCGTGACCGAGCCCCGGGTGCTGCTGCTCGACGAGCCCCTGTCGGCGCTCGACGCGAAGGTGCGCGTCACCCTGCGCGACGAGATCCGCCGCATCCAGCTGCGCCTCGGCATCACCACCGTGTTCGTGACCCACGACCAGGAGGAGGCCCTCGCCGTCTCCGACCGGATCGCGGTGATGAACGCCGGGCGGATCGACCAGATCGGCACGCCGGAGGAACTCTACCTGCGGCCGGCGACCGCGCACGTCGCCGAGTTCGTCGGCCTGTCGAGCGTGCTGCCGTGCACCGTCGGCGGCGGGGTCGCGGAGGTGCTCGGCATCCGTCTCCCCGTCGTCGGCGAGGCGGCGGATGGCCCGGCCGAGGCGTTCGTGCGGCCGGAGAACGTGCGCCTCGGCGGACCGATCGACGCGGTGGTGCTCGAGAGCACCTTCCTCGGCAGCGTGCGGCGCACCGTGCTCCGCACCGCGGGCGGGCAGCTGCTGCGCATGCAGCACGCGGTCGGCGAGCGGGTGGAGTTCGACGAGCGGGTGACGCTCGGCATCGAGCCCGCACCCGTCGCGGTGCGCCCCCGGGAGGGATGACCCGGGCTTCCCGGCTGCGCGCCCGCTCTCAGGCGGAGGCTCTAGGCTCGGAGCACCGCCTTCCGTCGATCCCGCAGAGGAGTCCGTCCGCCATGAGCGATGCCGCGAACCTTGACGTCTTCACCCGCCGCGAGTCCGAGGTGCGCGGCTACGTGCGCGCCTTCCCGACCGTGTTCGACCGTGCGAGCGGCTCGACCATCGTCGACGCCGACGGGCGCGAGTACCTCGACTTCTTCGCGGGCGCGGGCGTGCTGAACTACGGGCACAACAACCCGGCGTTCACCGAGGCGCTCATCGCCGAGCTCGAGCGCGGCGGCATCATGCACGGCCTCGACATGGCCACCTCGTCCAAGCGCGCCTTCATCGAGGCCTTCGAGCGCCTCGTGCTCGAGCCCCGCGGCTTCGACCACAAGCTCCAGTTCACGGGCCCGACCGGCGCGAACGCCGTCGAGGCCGCCCTCAAGGTCGCCCGGCAGGCCACGGGCCGGCAGACCGTCGTGGCGTTCACGAACGCCTTCCACGGGCTGAGCCTCGGCGCGCTCGCCGCGACGGGCAACAGCCACTACCGCGGCGCCGCCGGCGTCGGTCTCGACGACGTCGTGCGTCTGCCTTACGACGGCTACCTCGGCGACGGCGTCGACACCCTCGACCTGCTCGAGAAGATGCTCGACGACCCGGGCTCGGGGCTCGACCTTCCCGCCGCCGTCATCGTCGAGGCGGTGCAGGGCGAGGGCGGCATCAACGTCGCGAGCGTGCCGTGGCTGCAGCGGCTGCGCGCGATCACGGCGGAGCGGGGCATCCTGCTGATCCTCGACGAGATCCAGGCCGGCGTCGGCCGCACCGGCACCTTCTTCGCCTTCGAGGCCGCGAACATCGTGCCCGACCTCGTGACCGTCTCGAAGTCGATCTCGGGCTCCGGCCTGCCGATGTCGCTCGTGCTGCTGCGCCCCGAGGTCGACGTCTGGCAGCCGGGTGCGCACACCGGCACCTTCCGCGGCAACAACCTCGCCTTCGTCACCGCCCGCGTCGCGCTCGAGCGCTACTGGGCCGACGACGCCTTCACGAGCGAGGTGGCCCGCAAGTCGGCGCTGCTGCGCGGCGAGCTCGACGCGATCGCGGCCGAGCACCCCGAGCTCGAGCTCCGAGTGCGCGGCCGCGGCCTCATGTACGGCCTCGTCTGCGAGCTCGACCGCGGGCTCGCCGGACGCATCTCGAAGGCGGCGTTCGCGCGCGGCCTCGTGATCGAGACTTCGGGCGCGCACGACGAGGTGCTGAAGTTCCTGCCGGCGCTGACCATCAGCGACGAGGAGCTGCGCCGCGGCCTCGAGATCGTGCGCGAGAGCCTCGCCGAGGTGAAGGGGCAGTAACCCCGGCCCGCGCGGCAGGAGACCGCGCGCCCCGCGCCACTCCACGTGGAGCGCTGGCCCATTCGTCAGGTGTCCGGGCCCGGGCGCTCGACGCTGCTCCGGGGGATCGGCTCAGTGAGCATCGGCACGGTGGTTGCATCATATCTGCCGCCGCAGTCGAGCGTTCCTCCGTACCCCGCCGTAACGAGCCCCGTCCGATCCGGCGGATTGAACGACGCTCCATTGCTCCCCGCCACACAACCCCACTGCCCGGCCACCGCGTCCCAAGGCACTCGGTCCCACCAGGCGGCGCGCTCCTTCCAGTACGCGTTCCGTTCGGCGATCGACTGGCCGAAATCGACGCTCCTCGGTTCCGGGTCTGCGGCGAGAAATGCCACGAGTTCGTCTTCGTAGCGCGCCTGATCAGCAGACGATATCGGCGCCGCAAGCCGCTCCTCCGTCGGCTTCGCGGACATCGCAACCAGTCCGCCCGCGGCAGCCAATGCGAGGATCCCGACACCACACGAGGCAATCCATCGGTTCATGATTCGACGCTCCTCACATCAACGCGCAGTGCCGACCATAGGTGGCGCTTCCCACCATGAACGCGGAAGAAAAGCGGCCGCTGTAGGCGGCGCTCCCAGTCGCGTACCAGGTGGCGTAGAGGCCACCGGTCCCGAGAGTCCCGAGCGCGATCTGGCTGCCGTTGACGCAAGACCCTGTGCCAGGCACACTGCCCAGCCGAGCTCGACCCGTAAGTGTCTTGTTGAACCCGTTCTGGAAGCTCGCCGTCAGGGTCGGACTCCCGCTTGCCGGACGAGTCAGACAGTAGTTGTCGCCGCCCGGAAAGTCGCATTGCTGAACAGCGAAGGTGCTTGCCCCATGAGCAGCGTCCATCGCGTACTTAGCCAGTCGCGCAGTCCGGGGTTCCGGGATGCCAACTGAGCCGAGTTCAAATGACTCCAGCTCACCACTGCAGTTCGCCACGCCTCCATACTGTGCACTCACCGCGCCGTTGGCGGAAACCAAGAGCTCCACGCTGGTTTCCCCAGCCTCGCACCCCCACTGCGCCGCCACCGCGTCCCATGGCACACTGCTCCACCAGTCGTGCATCTCCCGCCAGTACGCGTTCCATTCAGCCTGAGAAGCCTCTGCTCTCGGAGCGCTGGGCTCGGGGTTCGCTGCCCGAAATGCCGCAACCCGCTTCTCTGCATCTCGTTCGATTGCCCCTTCAGATGCGCTCGCCCCCCGCTCCAGGCCACCTCCCACCCCGAGGCCCAGCCCGATCGCCAGCGCTGCACCAACAGCTTTTCCCCACATGGCTCCCCACCCCCTTCAGCGTCATCGCATGATCCACCGCAGAGCGCGGCGTTGACATCGACGGTACATCGGGATGCCACGAAAGGGTACTCTTTTCACTTCGTCGGAGGTAGCATTCGAGCATGGAATCGGACCGGAACGAGGGCGGCGGCATCCCGCCGTCGAGCGAGCCGCCGTTCCAGGCCGTCAGCCCGAACCTCGACCGCTTCTCGCGTTCCTCGCTCGACCCGGGCACGCTGAGCCGTCGCCGCATCGTGCGCGCCGGCATCGCGCTCGGGGCGCTGCTGCTCGCCATCGTGGCGGGCGTCAGCTGGTGGATCGCACTCGGCTGAGCCGAACCGAGCCGTCACAGCGGTTGGGCGCGACACGTCGTACGCCAGAGCGTCGCGGCCAAGTGTCGAGGTGCGGATCACGCTGCTTCCTCCAGGTGCCTGCTGAGGCGTAGGCCAATGAACGGGTGGGCTGTGGTTCGGGTTCGATGATGACCGACGCCATGCCTTCGAGGCGGGCAGCTTCGGCGGTCATGTCTGAGCCGCCGGCCCCAGGAGCTCGCCGCGAAGGACGCGGGAGAGCGGAACGGCGGATGCCATTCGGCCAAGCGTCCGACCGGATGAGTCAGGATGACGGGATGGGTTCCTACATCCGCCCTCAGATCGAAGCGTCCGTGTTCCGCGATGTTGACGGTGCCGTGATCGACTACGGGAATCGGTGGCACGGTTCGCCCCCGGAGGATACCTACTCGGTCGATACGCATCCCGAGAGGTTCGCACCGCTCCACCTTGTCGCCGACGCCCTGATCGCGCACCTTCGAGAGACGTACGATGTCGAGATCGACGAGGGTATCGAAGCAGCGAGCGATCTGCTGCGTCCCGCATTTCATGATGTGGTGCGGGCCGTGCGGATCCGGCCCAATGACCCGAAGTGCGCATCCTTGACGTTGGTCTTCACCGCCTATCCGGGCATCTTCATGCACGCGGGCCTCTTGCACGACTTCCACTTCCCGGTCTGCGGTTGCGATGCATGCGACTCCGACTGGCAGTCCGAAGCCGGTGAACTCGAGCGGCAAGTGTTCGCGACCGTCAGCGGCAACTACCGAGAGACGGTCGGACGCGGGGTTCGTTCCGGGGTCGAATACGCCTTCACCTATCCCGACGGCGCGAGCTCAGGAAGGTCGAACTCTCAAGATCTTCCTGCCCGGCGCTTCGAAGTCGCCGAGCCCATCCTTCGCCGCCTTCCCAACGGATGGAATTCCTGGCCGCACTCCGCCTCAGATGCGTGATCAACACCATGTAGGGACCCCAGCACTGCCTGATGTCACCAGCTTGCTGGCAGTTCGGGCGCCGGGGCGCCGGATGGAACCGTCCGATACTTCTTCAGCACCTGGCTCATCACGTCTCGGAAGACGGGAGCGGATGCCGGCGCGTAGCCGGAGACCGAGACGAGGTACTCGCTGCGGTACCCGCCCTGGCCGTCCGCGACCTGCGCGGTGCCCGTCTTCGCCGCGACCCGGTAGCCCGGGATGTTCCACTGATCGGCCAGCCAGTCCTCGAGGTACACCCGCTCGAGCATGGCGGTCGTCTCGTCGACCGCCTTGGCCGAGACCACCTCGCGTGGGTCTGGTCCGGTTTCCCCGTCACGTCGCCGTCGGCGTCCGCGCAGCCCTGCACAAGCTGCACCCGGCATCCGCACGCCGGCCGGCGAGCTCGAGGAGATGGTCGCGGAGGACTGCGCCGTTTGGGGAAGCCATCACGGGCGGCCAGTGGTTCGAGATGGGTTGCGAGCCGGTCGCGATTCAGGATGCCTCGGTCGAGGGCATCGCGGGTGGCGTCTGCGACGAGCGAGAGGGCACGGATGCGGATGCGGATACTTTGGGCGACGCGCTCGAGCGCGCAACTTGCGCCATACGGGAAAGCCGCAGGCTGGTGACGCCCACGTGGGCTCCTGGGCGGTGGTGACCATGCCCCATTGGAGCTCGGCGATCTCACCCAGGCGGCATGCCACATCAGCAAAACTCATGCAGAAATTGCATCCATATTTGATACAAACGTGGTCCTAGCGTCATCTCACGCCGCCGGCCCAGGAGAACGACCTCAGGACTCTCGCGGTACGCTTCCTCGCCGCGCTCGACCTCGATACGACTTTGTCGGTTACTCGTCGGCTGGCACGAACCTGTCAGGTTTGAGTGATCCTGTATCGATCACTGTCGACATCCGCAACGTCGAGTTCGTCAGCCGGATCTCCGAGGGATCATCGGTAGTGAAGATCGCAACGTTATTGCTCACCTCGGCTTCAACGTGTCCAGCGCCGACGGTTGAGATGCCGTCTGGAGCAACAACTGCGACGGTGAATTCACCCGAACCATCGTCCGCGAGTGAGTAGATACCCGAGGTCGCGACGGTTGCGATTGGAGCGCACGTTCCACCGCTCATGGGCAACTCACCAGCTGGCGCAGGAGTGACCGAGATGAGGCAGACGGTCCTGTCGACCCCCTGAATCAAGTAGTAGTCGTCGGCTCCGAATGTCCCGACCTTCGTCGCGCGGGCGTCCGGCGCGAAGCGGTCTGCGAGCGGAAGCGCCAGGAGTGCCGGAGGGATGATGTCCGCGGCCTTGTCCTTGCTGGAAGCCAGGGCAGCGATGGCGGGTGCCTTCCCACCCAGAACGTCGGCGCCGGTGACCACACCTGGAGAAGGTGCTGCCATCCCGAGTGCGGCGACCACTGCGATCGCGCCCACACCGCCGACCGCCACGCCGCTTGCCCAAATCGCTTGCCTGTTCATCATGCGCGCCTCCTACCCCTTCACGAAGTCGCAGCGTGCCGAGGAATACGTCGACGTCGACCGGTTCCAGCACGTGGCCAGATCAGTCGTTGACACCGCATAGGTCTTGTACACGTACCCGGTCCCGTTGTAGGCACCCCAGGTTGCACCGCCAGGGATCTGCCAACGAATGCCGACCAGGAGGGAGCCGCCTTCGTACATCTCGTTGTACTTCTTGTAGCTGCCATCCGTCGAGTAATAGACGGTGTTCGGGGCGACCGTGTTGCACCAGTACCGAACTCGGGGATTACTAACCCCTGAGCATGCAGCCTCCGCGGGAACCGCGGTCACCACAACACCGCCGATCGACAGCAGCGATGCCAGTATCGCCGACCCGACGATCCGCCTCCTACGAGCCTTGAGATTCATGGCCGCCCTTCTCGGGGACGCTTCGTTGCATCCCCGGGTGCAGTCTGTCGATTCCACGAACAGGATACCAGTCCGCATAAATGTGGACCGACGGCTGTACTCCCGCCGGCGCTCACCCTCACAAGGGGGTTACTTTCCGACATCCGCTCCGCCTGAGAGCACAGCCGACGTCGGAAAGTGACCCCCTCGGGAGAAGCGGGCAAGCGGGGCAGCTACTGCACGCGGCCCCGCTCCACGTGTCGATCGGGAATGTAGACGCCCAAGGATTGACACGCTCAGCCGTGGGCGTGGGGAGTCCCGGAGGCCCGGGATGCCAAACGGCTACATCCCAGCGAAGTGCAACTCACCCCTGCTGCTTCGGGTGGGCGCAGCGCGCACGTAGACGCCTCTGGCCGCCGACGCGGCGGCGAAGGTCCCCGCGCGGCGCTACGCGTCGAGCCCGGTGCCCTCGAGCCCGGTGTCGGCGAGGTGACGGGCGCCGTGGCTCAGCACCTTGACGACGACGCCGCGGCGGCGGAGCTCGGCGAGTGTGCGGAGCTCTTCGTCGACGTCGCGGCCGAGCGCGTGCACGGTGGCGACGACGAGCACGTCGCCGCTCTTGAGGGTGCCGAAGAAGCGGGCGAGCCGCTGCTCCCACGACTCGGACAGGTTCTCGGGGGCCGGGTGGCGGAAGTCGGAGATGGCGACGCCGAAGTGCGTCAGGTCGTCGCGCTGCTCGACGATCGAGGGCATGTCGTCGCGCGAGACGACGAGCCCGACGAGGCGCGAGCCGGCCGGGCGGGCCATCCACCAGTGCCCGTCGCGCTGCAGCTCGACGAAGCAGTCGGGGCACTCGAGGGCGGCGTGGATCGCCTCGGCCTCGGCCATGGACCCCGTGTTCGTCTCGCTCATCGCGCGCTCCTCGTCAGTTTCGACCCTCCCTCCAGGGTACGACCTCCCGCCGACACCCGGAGGGGGCATCCGCCGTCCGTCCGCACGAGTCAGACCGAGTCGGCGAGGAATGCTGCCGCGCCCTCGCGGAAGACCCGGGACCCCGGGGCGTTGAAGTGGTGCCGCCCCGGCACCTCGAGGAAGCTCGCGGCCGGGGTCGCCTCGGCGAGGCGCTTCGACTGCGGCAGGATGGCGTCCTCCGAGCCGGTCGCGAACAGCACCGGCTGCCGGGGCGGCCGGGCCGGGTCCGGATCGGCGTCGTCGCCCGCCATCCCCTCGGCGAGCGCGATGAGCGCGAGCAGGTCGTTGCCGGGCACCCGCTCGGCGAGCGAGACGTAGCTGCGGGTCACCCGGTCCTCGACGGGCGTGCCGTGCTCGGCGTAGGCGCGGGCCTGCTCGGTCTTCAGCCGGGCGAGCGGGCGGCCGTCGGGGATGCCGCCGAGCACCGCCCGGGAGACGTGCTCCGGGGCCTGCACGGCGAGCTGCCAGCCGACGCGGGCGCCGAGCGAGTAGCCGGCGTAGCGCACGCCGTCGAGCAGATACGTGTCGAGCACCGTCACGAGGTCGGCGACGAAGGCCGACATCCGGTACGCCTCCGGATCGTGCGGATGGCCGCTCGCACCGTGTCCGCGCTGGTCGACGCCGAGCACGCGGAACCCGGCGCCGAGGAGCTGGCGCACCCACCCCGTCTCCACCCAGTTGTCGCGGCAGCTCGAGGCGAAGCCGTGCACGCAGAGCACGGTCGGCGCGTCCTCCTCGCCCCAGGAGTACGTGGCGATGCGGGTGCCGTCGGGGGCGAGCACGAACTGCGGGGCGGGCAGCTCGGTGCGCTCCGGGATCTTCGCGTCCATCAGCCTTGGAAGTCCTCCGGGTCGACGTCGTCGAGGAAGCGCTTGAACTCCTCGAGCTTGGCCTCGTCGGCGGCGGACGGCGGCGCGTCGGGGTCGGCGGCGGATGCGGCATCCGCCTCGTCCTCGTCGTCGTCCGCGCCGGCGGTGAGCGCCGCGGGGATCGCCGCGTCCTCGAAGACCGACTCGTCGACGACGATCTCGGCCCCCGCGCGCACCGCGAGCGCGATGGCGTCGCTCGGTCGGGCGTCGACGAGTCGGGGGCCGTTGCCGGTGACGAGGGTGAGCTCGGCGTAGAAGGTGCCGGCGTCGAGCTTCGTGATCTCGGCGCGGGCGATGCGGGCGCCGAGCAGATCGATGAGCGTGGTCGTGAGGTCGTGGGTGAGCGGGCGCGGCGTGCGCTCGTCGTTGATGGCCACGAGGATCGAGTTCGCCTCCTGCGCGCCGATCCAGATCGGCAGCACCCGCGGCTCGCCGGGGCCGTCGACGAGCGGCTTCAGCAGCACGAGATGCTGCCCCGCCTGGTCGAGCGCGACCCCGAGCACGCGCATCATGATCATGCCGCCACCTCCCCTCCCATGGTAGGCGGCCCGGCCGGGCTGTGGTCGGCCCCGCCGGTTCCGGGAGTCGGCGGCTCAGCGCGCCAGGCGGATCCAGGCGAGCGCGGCGTCGACGGCGTCGGCGGGGTCGCCCGGCGCATCGCCCTCGGCCCAGGCGCTCAAGGCGGCGAAGGTCGCCGCTTCGTACGCGGCGGCGAGCGCGGCGCAGACGGCCCGGCCCGCCGCGGGCAGGCGCTCGGCGAGGTGGGCGGCGAGCCGCGCCGTCCACACCCGGTTCGCCGCGGCCGCGGTGGCGACGAGCTCGGGCTCCGCGGCGATGAGGCGGAACCAGGCCGCGGCGCTGCGACGCACGTGCACGTCGTGCGAGACGGAGGCGACGATCGCCCGGCGGATGGCGACGGCCGCGTCGGGCTCGTCGCGGAACTCGGCGATCGCCTGCTCGAGCCGCTCGTTCGCGGCCTCGACGCCGGCCCACGCGATGCGGTCGCGGGTGCCGAAGTGGCGCATCAGGGTGCGCGCGCTCACGCCGGTCGCCTCGGCGAGCTCCTTCCAGCCCGTCTCGCCGTAGCCGCGATCGGACCAGAGCAGGAACGCGGCCTCGCTGACGGCCCCGACGTCGACGACGCTGGGGCGACCCCTGCCTCGAGTCATCCGATCCTCCCCATCCGGCCGATTATTGGCGTATCGTGTCAAATATACGGCATCACCCCAGCCGTCCCGTGAAATCGGAAGGACACCCCATGACTCGCACCTACGTCGTGACGGGCTCGGCCTCCGGCATCGGCGCCGCCACGAAGGGCGCGCTCGAGGCCGCAGGCCACCGCGTCATCGGCATCGACCTGCGCGGCGCCGACGTCGAAGCCGACCTCTCCACCCCCGAGGGCCGCGCCGAGGCCGCCGCCCGCGCGATCGAACTCGCCGGCGGCGTCGTCGACGGCGCTATCGCGTGCGCCGGCATCTCGGCGCCCGTCCCCGCGACCATCGCGGTGAACTACTTCGGCGTCGTCGAGGTGCTCACGCACCTCCTGCCCGGGCTCGCGAAGTCCGACGCGCCGCGCGCGGCGGTCGTCTCCTCGATGGCCTCGCTGCAGCCGAACTCCGCCGAGCTCGTCGAAGCCGCCCTCGCGGGCGACGAGGCCCGGGCACTCGCCGTCGCCGGCGAGCTCGCGGCGCAGGGCCCCGAGGTCGGCTACCTCGTCTACCCGTCGTCGAAGCGCGCGCTCTCGCGCTGGGTGCGGCGCGCCTCGATCAGCCCCGAGTGGGCCGGCGCCGGCATCCCGCTGAACGCCGTCGCCCCCGGCACCGTGATCACGCCGATGACGGCCGGGCTCCTCGAGACGCCCGAGGGCCGCGCGATGGTGGATGCCGCGGTGCCGATGCCGCTCAACTCGCACCAGCCGCCCGAGTCGATCGCGAACCTGCTCGTCTGGCTCACGAGCGAGCAGAACACGCACATGGCCGGCCAGACGATCTACTGCGACGGCGGCGCCGACGCGACGCTCCGCGGCGACGACATCTGGTCCTGGAACGACCCCGCCTGACCCGCGGAGCCGCCCCTCGAACCGAGTTGCCCGACTTTCATGAAAGTCGGGCAACTCGGGGGTGGGGTGGACCGGGGCCGGCTCAGCCGCCGATCGCGCGCACGAGCGTCGTGCTGATCTCGTCCTCGCGGAACGCGAGCTCGGCGCAGCTCACCGTCTCGCCCGTGTCGGAGATGGCGAGCTGCCTCGTGCGCAGCTGCGGCGCGCCCGGCTCGCGACCCAGGAGCCGGGCGGTCTCCTCGTCGCACGCCACCGCCTCGAGCGTCGACTCGTACTTCACGATGCGCGCGCCGTTCAGGCGCAGGAAGCGCGGCAGGTCCATGCCCAGGTCGGCGAGCTCGGTGGGGTTCAGCCGACCGCCCGGCAACTCGAGCGGCAGGAAGTCCCGCATCACCATCGCCGGCGCCCCGTTGATCGCGAGCGTGCGGGTGACCCGCCAGAGCTTGCCGTCGGCGCCGAGCCGTTCCGGCGCGAGCGCCCCGGCAACCCACACGGGCGGCACGAGGTGGTCCACCGCGAAGGCCGCGAGGCTCGCCTCCCGCCCGCTCGCGTCGATCTGACCCGGCAGCGAGCCGATGTCGTCGAGGGCGACGTAGATCCGCCGGAACGGGCCCGACGAGGCATCCCGCGACCGCGCCGCGATGAAGGTGCCCGCGCCCCAGCGACGCACGATCGCACCCTCGTACCAGAGCCGGTCGAGCACCTCGCGCACCGTGACCCGGCTGACGCCCGCGAGCTCGGCGAGCTCCGCCTCGCTCGGCAGCCGGTCGCCCGCGACGCCCCCGTCGAGCAGCGCGCGGATCGCGGCTTCGGCGGCGGTGACCTTGCTCGAGGCGGGCATGGCTCCCATTATCGCGGCGGTCCGCCGCTCACCACGCGCCGATGCGGTACAGCTCGCGCGGCGTGTTCGGGAAGCCCTCCGCGATGATGAGCTCCGTCAAGCGGGCGAACAGCTCGTCGCGCGTCGACCGCCAGGCCGGATCGGCCGCGAGATTGCGCTGCTCGTCCGGGTCGGCGACGAGGTCGAACAGCTGCTCGCCGCCGCCATCCGGGTAGTAGGTGAAGCGGAAGCGCTCGGTGCGCACCGTGCGCGCCCACGACGAGGGCCGGGCCTCGACGTGGCTGTTGTTCGACTGGATGTAGACGGCGTCGCGGGCGGATGCCTCGGCCGCTCCGTCGTCCGTCGCGCCGAGCACGCTCGGCAGCAGCGAGCGGCCGTGCAGCATCGGCAGCCGCCGCTCCCCCGCCCGGGTGTGCTGCGGCAGCGTCGGCGGCTCGACCCCGGCCCAGTCGTACACGGTCGCGGCGATGTCGGTGTGCTCGGCGAGCTCGGCGCGCGGGCCCGGCACGGCGCCCGGCGCGGCGACGACGAGCGGCACCCGGATGCAGGGGTCGTAGTGCCGCTCCCACTTGCCGAGCAGCCCCTGGTCGTGCAGCAGCTCGCCGTGATCCGAGGTGAACAGGAACAGGGCGCCCTCGAGCCGCCCCGCCTCGGCGAGCGCCTGGCGGACCCGACCGAGCTCGTGGTCGAGGTGCGCGAGGTCGGCGAAGTAGAGCTGCCGCTGCCGACGCCAGTCGACGTCCGCGTAGCTCGGCTCGCGGTAGCGCTCCTGGGCGAAGTACGGGATCGGCCGCTCGGCCCACTCGGCGGGCACGGGCTCGGGGATCGCGTCGACGTCGACCCGGTCGACGAACTCGGCGGGCGGCGCGAAGGGGTTGTGCGGCTGCACGTAGGAGATGTGCGCGAAGAGGTCGCGCTCGCCGCCCTCGGCGAGGAACGCGCAGGCCCGGTCCGTGATCCACGCGGTCTGCGAGACCTCGGCGGGGAACGGCAGCTCGTACGCCTCCTCGGTCGACTCGGGGAAGCGCTCCTGGGCGGCGAGGATCCGCGCGCGCAGGTCGACGTGCTCGGGGCCGTAGTCGAGGAGGTCCTCGGACATCGTCATCCACACGGTCGAGAGCGCCGCCTCGTAGTGCTCGGGGTGCTCGCGCTCGACCCAGTCGATCCACTCGCCGGCCCGGAGGTCCTCGGTGTTCGCGACCACGTCGTAGCCGTAGACCGTGTAGTCGGGGGCGAGCTCCTCGAGCTGGGTGACGTGGTGCAGCTTGCCGAAGGCGCCCGTGCGCCAGCCGGCCTCCTGCAGCCCGCGCATGAAGGTGGGCACGCCGGGGTCGAGGTCGTAGCCGCATTCGGTGACGCCGTGACTCACGTTCGCGAGCCCGGTGGCGATGCTCGCCCGGGACGGGCTGCACACGGGGTTCGTGCTGAAGGCGTTGCGGAACGTCGCCCCCTCGGCCTGCAGCGCGTCGAAGTTCGGCAGCTCGACGATGCCCTCGCGGGCGCGCTCGAGCCACTTGGCGGCGAGCTGGTCGACCATGAGCAGCACGATCGTGCGGGGGGCGGCGGGGCGGGTCATGCGGCGGGTCCTTCGACGGGTTCGCGGACGGCGGACGGCTCGGCGGCGGCCTCGCGGCGGACGATCCGCGGCGCGAGGAGGGTGCACACGATCATGAGGGCCGTGAGCACGCCGAGGTAGATCGACACCGAGGTCGTCGTGCCCGTTGCCTCGGTGAGGCTCGCGGCGATGAGCGGGGTGAGCCCGCCGCCGAGCACGGCGGCGATCTGGAAGCCGAGCGAGATGCCGGTGTAGCGCACGCGGGCCGGGAACAGCTCGAAGAAGAGTGCAGCCTGCGCGCCGTACGCCACGCCGCCGAGGGCGCCGACGACCGGCATGACGGCGAGGATGAGCGGCACCTGGCCGGTCGCGCCGATGCCGAACATCAGGAACGGGGCGATGAGGATGAGCACGGCGCCGACGAGGTAGGCGCGGGTGCGGCCGATCCGGTCGGAGAGCCAGCCGCCGAGGAGCGTCGCGAGCAGGTAGCCGGCGGCCGCGACGAGGTTCGCGAGCGTCGCCGTCGCCGGGGCGATCTGCATCTGGTTCACGAGGTACGAGACGAAGAAGACGCCCTGGGTGAAGCCGAAGGCGGCGACCGAGATGTACATGCCGATGGCGACGAGCACCATGCGCCAGTGCTTGCGCAGCGTCTCGAGCACGGGCACCTTGGGCGGCGCGGCCACCGCCTCGCGCTCGCGGAACGCGGGCGACTCCTCGATCTTCGAGCGGATGATGAGACCGACGGCGACGAGCACGACGCTGAACAGCAGCGGGATGCGCCAGCCCCACGCGTCGATCTGCTCGGGCGTGAGCAGCACGAAGAGCAGGGTGACGACGCCGGTGGAGAGCATGATGCCGAGGCCGCTGCCGGTCTGCACCGCCGAGCCGAAGATGCCGCGCCGGCGTTCGGGGGCGGACTCCATCATGAGGGTGATCGCGCCGCCCCACTCGCCGCCGATGCCGAGCCCCTGCACGAAGCGCAGCAGCACGAGCAGCACGGGCGCGAGCGCGCCGACCTGGGCGTAGGTCGGCAGGAGCCCCATCAGCATCGTCGCGATGCCCATGGTGAGCAGGCTCGCGACGAGCATGGGCTTGCGGCCGATGCGGTCGCCGAAGTGGCCGAAGACGATGCCGCCGATCGGGCGGGCGAGGAAGCCGACGGCGAAGGTCGTGAAGGCGAGGAAGGTGCCGAGCACGGGGTCCTCGGCGGAGAAGAACAGGCGGCCGAAGACGACGGCGGTGAGCGTGCCGTAGACGTTGAAGTCGTAGAACTCGATCGCGTTGCCGACGACCGTCGCGGCGGTGAGCCGGGCCATCGGGGTGCGCGAGCCGGGGGAGGCGAGCTGGCGGGTCACGGGAATCTCCTTCGATTCGAGCCGAGAGGTATAGACGTCTTGTGCAGGCCGAGCGTAAGCGCTTCCGAAGACGGCGTCAAGACCGATTCGCTCGGCTCATCAAAAGAGGTATGGATGTCTCCGGCTCCCGGATGCGCCCGCACGCAGAAGGGCGCGGCATCCGATCGGATGCCGCGCCCCTCGCGCGCGCTCATGGCTGGCCGCGCCGCAGCCGGGCCGCCCTCGAATCGAGTTGCCCGACTTTCATGAAAGTCGGGCAACTCGGGGGTGGGGCCAGACCTCAGGCCTTGCTGAGACCGTAGATCGGGCTCTTCGCCTGCTCCGCCTCGTGGTCCGGGCCGAGCGGGATGCCGCTGCGGTCGCGCAGCAGCAGGCTCGCCACGAGCCCGAGCAGGGTCATGCCCGCGAGGTACCAGGTCACCGACATCGTCGTGCCCGTCGCGTCGACGAGCGCCGTCGCGATCGACGGCGCGAAGGCGCCGCCGAGGATCGCGCCGATCGCGTACGAGATCGAGACGCCGGAGAAGCGGATGGAGGCGGGGAACAGCTCCGAGTAGAGCGCCGCCTGCGGGCCGTAGGTGAAGCCGAGGCCGATCGTCAGCACCGCGAGGCCGAGGAAGAGCAGGCCCACCTCGCCCGTGTTGACGAGCGGGAACAGCGCGAACACCCCGCCGAGCTGCAGCACCCAGCCGATGAGGTAGGTGGTACGGCGCCCGATGCGGTCGCTCAGCCACCCGGCGAACCACGTCGAGAGCAGCCAGGTGACGGCGGAGCCCGCGACCGCCCAGAGCACCGGGCCGCGCTCGATGGCGATCGGCCCGTCGGGGTTCGTCGCGTAGTTCTGGATGTAGCCGCCGGTCGTCATGTAGCCGACCGCGTTGTTGCCGGCGAAGACGAGGGCCGCGATGATCACGAGCAGCAGGTGACGGCGGAACAGCTGGATGATCGGCATCCGCGTCTGCTCCTTGCGGTCCGCGATCTCGACGAAGACCGGGCTCTCCTCGACGCTGCGGCGCACGTAGTAGCCGATCAGGATGAGCACCACGCTCAGCAGGAACGGGATGCGCCAGCCCCACTCGAGGAAGGCGTCGCCCGGGGCGATGACCGCCATCAGCGCCATCGTGCCCGAGGCGAGCAGGAGGCCGAGCGGCACGCCGATCTGCGGCGAGGCGCCGAAGAGGCCGCGCTTGGACTTGGGGGCGTGCTCCACGGCCATCAGCACCGCGCCGCCCCACTCGCCTCCCGCCGAGACGCCCTGCACGACGCGGAGCAGGATCAGCAGGATCGGCGCCGCGACACCGATCGCGGCGTAGGTCGGCAGGAGGCCGATGAGCGCCGTGGCGACGCCCATCAGGATGAGCGTGAGCATCAGCACCAGGCGGCGGCCGTACTTGTCGCCGAGGTGGCCGGCGAGGAACGCGCCGAACGGGCGGAACAGGAAGCTGATGCCGACCGTGAGGAACGACAGCAGCGTGCCGACGCCGGGGCCGGCCGGAGCGAAGAACAGCTCGCCGAACACGAGGCCCGCGGCGGAGGCGTAGATGAAGAAGTCGTACCACTCGACGGTGGTGCCGACCACCGTGGCGAAGACGACGCGCCGACGATCGGCGGCCTGGGCGATCGTGCCGGTCGGGGTGAACCCCGGAGGGTGCTCTGCTGCGCTCATGGCTGACTCCTTCGTCTGATCAGGGGCTCGGTGAGCGAGCGCCGCACGATCACCGAGGGCGGTCGCGACGAGGGGGTCGTCGACGACCGGCACCATGATGATATACGATTTCAGATTTCTTCTCGACCCTGCCCGCACGCGAACCAGGGTTGCCCAACTTTCATGAAAGTCGGGCAACCCTGGTTCTGGAGCGGCTCAGGCGTGGTGCAGGGCGGCGAAGTCCTCCGGCGGGAAGGTCGTCGAGGTGTCCCCCAGCAGCAGCGCACGGTACGTCGTCGTCGCCGCCTCCTCGAGGTTCAGCGCCCGGCGGAACGCCATCGCCACCGAGTCCCCGAGCGCCGAGCAGCCGTGATGCCCCATCACGATGCAATCGTGCTCGCGCGCCTGCTCGGCGGCGCTGTCGGCGAGCTCGTCGGAGCCGTTCGGGTAGAACGGCGTGCGACCGATCGAGCGCACGTAGTACGCGTGATCGAGGGTGATGAGCCGGATGTCCCGGCCGAGCGCGTCGAGCAGCACCGCGTGCTGCGGGTGCACGTGGACGACGGCGTGCACGTCGGGGCGTACGCCGTAGCTGCGCTGGTGCAGCTTCCACTCGCTCGACGGCTTCGCGCCCGCGAGCACCTCGCCGGCGAGCGTCATGACGGCGAAGTCCTCGGGCGTCAGCCGGTCGAGCCAGGTGCCCGCGCCGGTCACGACGAAGCGCTCCTCGTCGATGCGGGCCGAGAGGTTGCCGCCGGAGGCGAGGGCGAGCCCGCGGGCGACGATGTCGGAGCCCACGCCCACGAGTTCGGCGACGAGGTCCCTGGTGCGGGCGTCGAACGCGGCGGCCTGTGCGGACTGCGCGGTGGCGGCTTCGGTCATGCGGGGATCCTCTCGGGGGTCGGGAAGGCGCCGAGCCCGTCCTTCGGCGAGCGCAGCAGGAAGGTCAGGCCGAAGCCGACGAGGTACAGCGAGGCGATGATCCAGACGGTGCCCTGGATGCCGATCGGCGTGACCAGGCCGGCGATCACGGGGCCGACGAACTGGCTGAGCCCGGCGCCGAGGTTCAGGATGGCGACGGCGGCCGCCTTGTGCTGCGGGGCGAGCAGCGGCACGATCGCCGAGAGCGGCACGAACATGCCGAGCGCGAGGCCGTAGACGATCGCGATGGCGATGGTGATGCCGAAGTTCGGGCCGATCGCCGTCGGCACGTAGTAGAGGGCGAGCACCGTGACGAAGCAGCCGATGCCACCGGCCCAGGCCACGACGTTGACACGGCCGATCCAGTCGGCGAGGTAGCCGGAGATGAGGTTCGCGGCGACGTTCGCCGCCAGCATGGTGCCCCAGATGGCCTGCCACTCGGCGAGGCCGAAGCCGACGTCGCGCACCATGTACGTGGTGAGGAAGACCACGAAGGCGTAGAACGACAGCGTGTTGATGATGCGCACGACGCCGCCGACGCCGACCTTCGGGTTCGAGGCGACGATCGTGATGCTCGAGACGACGCCCTTGACGCTGTTCGCGAGCGTCACCTTCTGCGTCACCGGGTTCCGCAGCAGGAAGAGCACCATGAGCCCGCCGACGACGACGAAGGCGAGGGCCATCCAGAGGGTCGCGAGCTCGCCGATGAACGGGATGACCGCTCCGGCGAAGTAGGAGCTCAGCACGCCGAGGCCCAGCGTCGAGAAGAACCAGTACCAGCCGACCGCGCGGCCCATGACCTGCTCGTCGGTGCCGATGGTGATCCAGACGAGGAAGCCGAAGGCGAACATCGGGTAGCCGAGGCCGCGGATGCCGAAGGCGAGCAGCATGACGCCGTAGTTGCCGCCCATCACGCCGAAGACGAGGAAGACGAGCTCGAAGACCACCCAGATGGCGAAGCCGAGCATCATCACCCGCTTCGGGCCCCAGGCCTCGGCGAGCGCGCCGCTCAGCCAGGCGGCGACCGCGACGACGATGCCGTAGACGGCCCAGAGCGTCGCGACCTGCCCGGCCTCGAAGCCGAGCTCGTCGAGATACGGCGACAGGAAGCCGGCCTCGATGCCGTCGCCGATCATGAAGATCGTCAGGGCGACGAAGCCCCAGGCGAGCGGGCGGGCGATGCCCTGCGTGCGGAGCAGTCGGCCGAACCGGGTCTCGGTGCCGGCCGTGGGGGTGGCGGTCATGGATGGACTCCTCATTGAGTGCGCAGTCGGGCTGCGGTACTTCGGGGGATCGTGTACATTTGTTCACAGGAATGAACTTCTGCTCAGTCATCATCCGGCGAAGCCGTGCCGCTGTCAAGCCCGCCCGGGACTGAGCCCGGCGCGACCGTCGCGCCGGGATCCGGCATGGGAGGATGACGGCATGCTCTTGGGTCGCGTCGCACGCATGTACTACGAGCACGGATTGACGCACCAGGAGATCGCCGACACGCTCGGCGTCTCCCGCATCCGCGTCACGCGCCTCCTCGCGGAGGCCCGCGAGACCGGTGTCGTCGAGATCATCGTGCACGTCGAGGAGTCGCTCTTCGCCGACGACGAGCGCGACCTCGCCGCCGCCTTCGGGCTGCGCCAGGTCTGGATCTCCCCCAGCGTCGCCGACGAGCAGAAGGCCGCGCGCGCCTTCGCGAGCGTGGGCGCCGAAGCGCTCGCCGCGAAGCTCGAACCCGACGCGGTCGTCGCCCTCGGCCTCTCGACGGCCG
Organism: Agromyces soli; assembly: GCF_022811605.1. Lineage (GTDB taxonomy): Bacteria > Actinomycetota > Actinomycetes > Actinomycetales > Microbacteriaceae > Agromyces > Agromyces soli. Next base: position 207,371 of record NZ_CP094533.1, read on the forward strand.
TCGCGCTCGTCGCCGAGGAGTTCCCCGACCACCCCCTCGCCGCGAGCTTCGTGCCGGTGGCCGGCAGCGTCAGCGGGCTCGTCAACGGCGCCAACCCGCACGAGCTCGCCCTCGCCTTCGCGCGGCGCACGAACGGCCGGGCGTTCCACTTGCCCGCTCCGCTGCTGGCCGCTTCCCCCGAGGCCGCCGCGGCCTCGCTCGCCGACCCGGGCGTGCGCGAGGTCCTCGAGCTCGCGGCCCGCGCAGACACCCTCGTCGCCGGCATCGGCGGCACCGCGCGCGGCCAGGGCCTGCTCCTCTCCTCGCTGGGCGACGCCGAGCGCGAGCGCCTGCTCGCCGACGGCGCGGTGGGCGACCTCGCCGGACGCTTCTTCGACGCGGACGGCGACGCCGTGCACGGCGCGCTCGACGCCCGGGTCGTCGGGCTCGGACTCGACGAGCTGCGGGCCATCCCGAACCGGCTCGGCATCGCGCGCGGCGAGACGAAGCTCGCCGCGCTGCGCACGGCGCTCTCGAGCGGACTCGTGAACCTGCTCGTCACCGACTCCGACACGGCCAGGGCGCTGCTCGCCGGCTGAGCGCCGCAGCGCCCAGCCGACCGACCCGGCGGTCGCGCAGCGGCCCGCCGCTAGGCGGCCCGCTCGGCGAGGGCGCGCGCGTTCGCGACCCCGGGCACCTGCTCGCCGGCGAGCCAGCTCCGCAGCGCGGCCGCCGCGATCCGGGAGTGCTCGGCGATCACGTCGTCGGAGGCGCCCGCGATGTGCGGGGTCATCGTGACGTGCTCGAACGAGAACAGCTCGGAGTCGCGCGGCAGCGGCTCCTCGTAGAAGACGTCGAAACCGGCGCCCGCGATGCGCCGCTCGCGCAGCACCTCCATGAGCGCGGCCTCCTCGATGATCGCGGCGCGACCCGCGTTGACGAGGAACGCGCTCGGCTTCAAGAGCGCGAGCTCGCGTGCGCCGATCAGGCCCTCGGTCTCGGGCATGAGCGGCACGTGGACGGTCACGATGTCGGCGCTCGACATGACCTCGTCGAGCGGGGCGATGCGCGCCTCCTCGCCGAAGGCGTCGGCGGGCAGGAACGGGTCGTAGACGAGCACGTCCATGCCGAAACCACGGGCCCGGCGGACCATCCGCCGACCCACCGCTCCCCCGCCGAGCACGCCGAGCGTGCGCCCGCCGAGGCCGATGCTGCGGAAGCGCTCGTACGGTTCGAACACGTCGTCGGCGGTCCAGTTGCCCTCGCGCAGCCAGCGCTCGGAGGCGCTCACGTGACGCACGGTCGCCATCAGCAGCGCGAAGCTCAGGTCGGCGGTCACCTCGGCGTTGCGGCCGGGCGTGGTGATGACGGGGATGCCGCGGGCGGTGCAGGCGTCGAGGTCGACGTTGACGGGCTTCGCGCGGCAGGAGACGACCGCCTTGAGCGCCGGCGCGAGCGCGAGCGTCGCCTCGTCGACGACGTCGAGCTCGGCGACGATCACCTCCGCGCTCGCGAGCTGCGCCTCGAGCCCGCGCTCGGCGAGCGAGGCGCCGTCCATCGTCGCCTCGACGAGCTCGACGTCGAAGGCGTCGGCGAGCGCGGCCGCGACGCCCTCGTCGAAGGCGGCGGTCACGAGGATCTTGGGTCGGTGGGTCACGGGGCTCCTCCTCGGAGTGGGTCGGTGCGTCGGTGGGTCAGTGGATCGGGACGGGCGCGGGCCGGGAGCGCGGGATGCACGGCGGCGGGATGCCTCAGCCGGCGAGCCGCGTCGAGGCGGCCCGGAGCCGCCGCAGCGCGGGCCAGTGCGGGCGCATCGCGTCCCTGATGGCGAGGAAGTCTCCGTACGCCTCGGCGTAGACGGCGGAGCGCTCGGCATCCGGCGCGAACACGCTCGTGTCGGGCGCGAGTACCTCGACGGCCGAGGCGAGATCGACCGCGTGCCCGGAGGCGACGAGCGCGAGGCTCGCGACCCCGCGGGCGCCGACCTCGGGCGCATCCTGCCGGACGATCTCGCGGCCGGTGACGTCGGCGAGGATCGCGCAGAGCAGATCCGACTCGGAGCCGCCTCCGCACACGAGCAGCGCGCCCGCCACGCCGAGCACGTCGAGGCTCTCGCGCAGCGAGAAGGCGATGCCCTCGTACCCCGAGCGCAGCAGCTCGGCCGGGGTGGTGGTGACGCTCATGCCGTGCCAGGAGGCGGAGGCCGCCGAGTCGAGGAACGGGGCGCGCTCGCCGCTCGGCGAGCCGTAGGGCAGGTAGAGCACCCCGCCCGAGCCGGCCGGCACGGCGGCGGCCTGCCGCTCGACCTCGGACCAGTGGTCGAGCGTGAGCCCGAGCGTGCCGCGCACCCAGTCGAGGTTCGGCGTGCCGGTCATGGGCGCCATCGACTCGAGCACCTGCGTGCCGCGCCCCGTCGAGAGCACGATGCCGGCGTCGCTGCGCACGTGCGCGCGGCTCGGCTGATTGACCCCGACGAAGCCGGTGGTGCCGAGGATCGCGTAGCCCTGGCCGTCGCCGATGGCGCCGAGCCCGACGCCGGCGGCCGCGGTGTCGACGAGGCCGACGGCGACGGGCGTGCCCTCCGGCAGCCCGAGCTGCGCGGCCGCGGCGGCGGTCACGCGACCGGCGAGCGACTGCGGATCGCGCACCTCCGGCAGGCCGGCCCGGATGTGCTCGTGCCCGAGCGCTTCAACGAGTTCGGCGGAGTAGTCGCCGGTCGCGGTGTCGAGGTAGGTGCGGGATGCCTCGCTCGGATCGGTCGCGATCTCGCCGGTGAGCCGGTAGCGCAGCCAGTCCTTGCAGTTCAACTGGTGGGCGAAGCGCTCGCGGGTCCCAGGCTCGGCCTCGAAGAGCTCCTCCGCGAGCAACGGCAGCGCGCCGGCGAACAGCGGCGACCCGGTGGCGCGGTGGACGGCTTCGGCGCGGCCGTCGGCCCGCCACGTCGCCAGCCGTTCGGTCGCGCGGCCGTCCAGCCAGAGCGCGGCGGGCCGCACGGGCCGCCCCTCGCGGTCGACGAACCAGGCGCCGTCGCCCTGGCCGGTGAGGCCGATGGCGAGGATCTCGGGGTCGTCGTCGGCGCGCACCTCCTCGAGCACCGCGGTGATCGTCGCGGCCGCGGCGTCCCAGATCCGGTCCAGCTCGGCCTCGGCGCCGCCACGGGAGTCCCGCTCGATGCGCACGCTCGATCTGGCGACGCCGGCGATGGTGCCGTCGAGCCGGAAGGCGACGGTCTTCACCGAGGTCGTGCCGGCGTCGATTCCGAGGACAATCGGGGTGCGTCTCTGCATGGGCCCATCCGAACATTAGTACGCGTAACTGATCTATTGTTCACAGCGTACCCCGTGCGGCCCGATCGGTCCAACGCAGGGTTGCCCGACTTCCATGAACGTCGGGCAACCCTGCGTGCACTCCGGCTCAGCGGCGCGGGGTCACGCCGCACCATCCGACCGGCCGCCCGCGGTGATGCATGCACACCCGTTCGGCCGCGTCGCGCCACCACTACTGGCGCGCCACCGTTGAACTGGCGCGCTCGCGCGGCCGCAGCAGCCACCAGACCACCGACACGACGAGCACGCCGAGCAGCGCACCCGCGGCGACATCGTGCGGGTAGTGCACCCCCTCGAGCACCCGGGCCGCCGCTGCGACGACCGCGAGGACGAGTGCGAGCCAGATCGTGACTCGGCGCTCGGCGGCCAGGGCGATCACGGCGGCGAGGGCGAAGGCGACGGTCGCGTGGTTCGAGGGGAACGACCAGTCCCCCGGCGGCGGGCAATCCGCCGCGATCCCGCTCGTCCAGCACGGCCGGCCCTGCGCGACGAGCAGTTTGATCCCCTCGCTCGCGCCGTAGGCGAGCGGCACGGCGGCGCTCGCGACACCGAACCGCAACACCCGACGGCGGTCCCGCCCGCGCAGCAGTCGGATCGCGACGACGAGCCACAGTGCGCCCAGCAGGCCGAGGGCGACGAGCGTCAGGGCGCCGATTCCCGGCAGCGCCGCTGCCGCAGCGACCGCCTCGTGCAGCCGCACCGAGAGACTGCCGGGCACGGGCAGGAGCAGGATCGCCGCGGCGAGCGCGAGCAGCACGGAGGCGGGCAGGACGAGCGGATGGCGGAGGGACATGGACTCCGACCGTACGGAGCCGGGCGGGCGGCGTCATCCGCCTCGAGTCGGCCCCCGTGTCATCCGCTGGATCGATCTGACCGCAGACCAACTCCCGAGTTGCCCGACTTTCATGAACGTCGGGCAACTCGGGAGTGGGTCAGGGGTGGTACTCGCTGCGGAAGACGTCGTTCAGCGTGACGGTGGTGAGGCCGCGGTCGACGACGATGCCGTGCAGCTGCGGGAAGACCTTCGTCACGGGGGCGAAGTTCAGGTGCCCGATCACGATGTGCTGCGGCAGGAACCACTCCCCCGCGAGGTCGACGATCTGCTGCTCCGATACGAGCCCCGAGTCGGCGAGCGAGCCGTACCAGAGCGTCGGCGTCGTGTATCCGATCGAGGCCGCCGCGGCGATGACCCGGTCGTCGTAGTAGCCGAACGGCGGCCGGAAGAACGGGCGCGCATCGACCCCGAACTTCTCGCCGAGGAAGTCGTGGGTGCGCGTCAGCTCGTCGACGATGCCCTGGTCGTCGAGGGAGGTGAGATCGGGGTGGCTCCAGGTGTGGTTCGCGAGCTGCACCTGCCCGGCGTCGACGAGCGGCCGCAGCGCGTCGGCGTTCTCCGCCCAGGAGTCGTAGCAGCCCGTGACGAAGAGCGTGAGCCGCACGCCGGTCGAGGCGGCGAACGCCGCGTACGCCGCGACCACCGCGGAGTCGGTGCCGTCGTCGGCGGTCCAGGCGAGGAGCGTGCCTTCGCCGGGCAGGCCGGTGATCGGCTCCGATGGGGCGTCGACGCGGTCGAGCACCGGCGCGGCCTGGCGGGTCTCGACGTGCACCGCGCCCGGGGCCGTACTCGGCGCAGGCCGCGGCGGCGGACCGCTCGGGGTGCTCGGCGCGGCGGCGGAGGCGGCAGGGCGCTCCGACGCGCAGGCGGCGAGCGCGGCGCTCACGAGGGCGGCGGCGCCGAAGCCGAGGACGGCGCGGCGGGATGCTCCGTCAGATTCCGCTCCGCTGCGCATGCCCACTCCCCCCGGGTGAACGGCCGACGCCCCTGTTCGCGCCGATCCTCGCACGGCGGTGCGTCGCGCCGGGGCCCCGGCGCGGCATCCCCCCGCGTACTGGGGGTGCGCCCGGCCCCCTACGCTGAGGGAATGATCGAGTCGGAGAAGCCCCGGTCCGCCAGCGCCGTCGCCGCATCGCTCTCGACGGGGGCGATCCGCGGCCTCGACGAGGGCGGGGTGCGCCGCTTCCTCGGCATCCCCTACGCGGAACCGCCCTTCGGGTCCCGCCGGTTCGCCGCGCCCGAGCCGGTCGCGCCCTGGGCGGGCGTGCGCGACGCCGAGCGGTTCGGCCCGACCGCACCGCAGTCTCCGTACCGCGGCGCGCTCGGCGAGCTGATCCACTGTCCGGTGATCGAGGGCGACGACATCCTCACCGTGAACGTGTGGGCGCCCGCGCACCCCCGGCCGACACCGGCCCCGGTGGTGCTCTGGCTGCACGGCGGCGCCCTCGAACGCGGCGCTGCGGCGCAGTCGGGCTACGACGGCACGACCTTCGCCCGCGACGGGGTCGTCTTCGTGTCGGCGAACTACCGGCTCGGGGTCGAGGGCTTCAGCGTGCTCGACGGCGCGCCCGCGAACCTCGGGCTACTCGACGCCGCCCTCGCCCTCGAGTGGGTGCACCGCGAGGTCGCGGCCTTCGGCGGAGACCCGGCCCGGATCACGATCATGGGCGAGTCGGCGGGCGGCGGGCTCGTCGCCGCCCTGCTCGCGCGGCCGGCATCCCGCCCTCTCGTCGCCGGGGCGATCATCCAGTCCGGCCCGCTCGAGGCCGTCGCGCCCGAGCGAGCGGGACGCGCCTCGGACGCGATCGCGAAGCGGCTCGGCATCCCCGCCACGCGCGACGCCTTCGCGGCGATGCCGCCCGCCGAACTGCTGCGGGCCCGCTCGGAGATCGCGGCCGGGTCGTCCCCGCTGAACGGCGCGCCGGGCTTCGCGCTCGCGATCGACCCGGCGACGCTGCCCGCCTCGCCCGTCGACGCGCTCGCCGACGCCGAGGTGCCGATCCTCATCGGCACGAACACCGACGAGTACCGGCTGTGGCTCAGCCCGGAGGCGCTCGGCGAGATCGGCTCGGTGAAGGCCTGGCTCGCCCGCCGGGTCATGCGCATCTCCGAGCGCGCCGCGCGCGCGGTGCGCCGCGCATATCCCGACGCGACGCCCGGCGAGGTGCTCGGCCAGCTCGTCACCGACCGGATGCTCCGCGCGCCCGCCACCCGACTCGCGCAGTCGCGGATCGCACCGACCTTCGTCTACGAGTTCGCCTGGCCGAGCCCGGTCCGCGAGCTGCGCGCGGCGCACGCCGTCGAGATCGCCTTCGCCTTCGACGGGTTGAACGACGAGGACGCCCTGCGGCTCAGCGGTGCGGATGCCCCGGCCGCGCTCGCCCGCGAGATGCACGCCGCCTGGGTCGCCTTCATCGCGACGGGGGACCCCGGCTGGCCGGCGTTCGCGGGCGAGCGCACGACTCGCGTCTGGGACGAGCGCTCGCAGACGGTGCCGCAGCGCCGAGCCGAGGTCGTCGACGCACTGCGGTAGCGCGAGCGCCGTCGCCCGCTACTCGGGCACGCGATGCGTGTAGAGGTGGTTGTTCCTGGTGTCGTTCACCGCGTTCTTGAGGAAGATCGGGAGCATGAGGTCGCGGACGGCCGTTGCGAACCGCGAGCCCCCGCCCTGCTTCTGGCGGCCGAGCTTGCGCGAGTAGGCGACGACCGCTTCGACGCGCGGCCGCCGCAGCCGCTCGTACTCGGCGAAGGCCGTCGCGGGGTCGGCCTCGCGGCGGAGGCAGCCCGCGAGCGTCGCCGCGTCCTCGAGCGCGAGCGAGGCGCCCTGGCCGGCGTTCGGCGAGGTGGCGTGCACCGCGTCGCCGACGGCGACGACGCGGCCCCGGTGCCATCGCGGCACGTGGGCGAGGTCGAAGATGCCGTAGGCGCCGATCTGGCCCTCGACGCCGTCGAGGATCCGCGGCACCGGGTCGGGGTCCCCCGCGTGGGCGGCGCGCAGCTCGTCGAGCCAGGCGGATGCCGGCACGCCCCTGAGCGCGGCCCGGTCCCCCTCGGCCCGGCTCGGGTTGGCGAACCAGTAGACCGTGCCGTCGTCGCGGACGAGGTAGCCGAAGAACCCGTGCTCGCCGAAGACCATGTGCTGGCGGAGCGGGGTCGGCTCGAGGCCGGGCACCCGGGCAAATCCGCCGACGCTGAGGATGCCGGTGTACGAGGGAGCCGGGGCCGACGGGTCGATCCAGCTCCGCGTGAACGAGCCGATGCCGTCGCCGCCGATCAGCACGTCGCCGCTCGCACTGGTGCCATCCGCGAAGCGGGCCGTGACGCGGCCCGCCGCCTCCTCGATGCCGTCGAGCCGTGCGCCCCAGGCGATCGGGATGCCCGCGGCGTCGACGGCCTCCCGCAGCACCTGGTGCAGCCAGGCTCGGCGGACGACGACGGAGCCGAGCTCGGGCTCGCCGGCGGGGCCGTTCGGCACGGTGCCGAGCTTGCGTCCTCGGCCGCTCCACATCTCGAGGTAGGGGCTGAGGTGGCCGTCGGCGACGAGCCGGTCGCGCAGCCCGAGCGTCTCGAGCACCGCGAGCCCGTTGCTGGCGACGTTCAGGAAGAGCCCGCCGTAGGCCTCGGGTTCGCCGCGGGATTCGTAGAGCCGCACGTTCCAGCCGGCCCGCCGCAGGAAGAGCGCCGTCGCGGGCCCGGCCACTCCGCCGCCGATGATGAGTGCCTCTGGCATGGCTCGCCTTTCGCTAGATTGGAACCCGGACAGAGTCTCGAAGTTCGAGTCTCTCTATTTTAGAGAGGTTATCAGGTGGCCGACTCCTCCTCAAGCCGCGCGGGCGCCATCGCGGAGCACGCCGAGGCGATGCGCGACTTCATGGCGCACGCCGTGCTGTTCCAGGACGCCGTGGCGCGCTCCGCCGGACTCAACGGCACCGACCTCCAGGCGCTCGGCCTGCTCCTGAGCGACGGCCCGGCCACCCCGGGCGAGCTCGCGCAGCGCACCGGCCTGACCGCCGGCGGGGCGATCACCACCATGCTCGACCGACTCGAGCGGGGCGGCTTCGTCACCCGCAGTCGGGACGCGGCGGACCGTCGGCGCGTGCTCGTGTCCGCGGTGCCTGAGGCCGTCTTCGCGGAGGTCGGGCCGGTCTACGGCGCCGTCGCGGCGCGCTGGAACGACTACCTGGACACCCTGAGCGAGGAGCAGATCCGCTTCGCCACCGAGTTCCTCGCGCGCGCCGCCGACTTCAACCGCGACGAGACCGAGCGACTGCGGCAGGGGCCCCGAGCGCGTTCCTGAGCCATCCGGCCGCGACGCGGAATCCGCGCTTGCCCAGGCCGAGGCATCCTCGCTATGGTGCTTTGGATACTGAATCCAATGGAGGATCAGCCCATGACGCCTGACGCCGGATCGCGCTCGCAGCTCACCAGACGCGGCATGCTCACCGGGGCCGCCGCGCTCGGCGCCGGCTCCCTCGCCCTCGGCGCGGAGCCCGCCGCGGCGTCTCCGCTCCGGGCGCCGCACCACCGCACCCGGGTGGTGCTCGCGGGCACCGCCGGCGGGCCGCCGCCGCAGGACGGCCGGCTCGGCATCTGCACCGCGATCGTGGTGGAGGACCGGGTCTACCTCGTCGACCTCGGACCGGGGGCCGTCACCGCCTACGCCCAGGCCGGCCTCGCGATGGAGCAGATCCGCGCGGTGTTCGTGACCCACCTGCACTCGGATCACCTCGCCGAGGTCTACAACCTGTTCTGGCTGAACTACGGCGCCCCGGGCGCGCGCGGCAACATCTCGCAGCGCGTCGACGTCTACGGCCCCGGCCCCGCCGGCGCCGCCCCCCAGGCGCCGGGCGCCCCCGTGCAGCAGCCGGACGCGCCGACACCCGGGCTCACCGACTTCCTGCGCACCGCGGTCGCCGCGACCGCCTACGACCTGAACACGCGGATGGCGGAGAGCCGCAAACCGGACATCTGGAACGTGATCGCCCCGCACGACCTCGAGCTGCCCGACGTCGGCGCGAGCACGACGAACCGGGTACCGGCGATGGAGCCGTTCGAGATCCTCGACGACGGCTACGTGCGCGTCAGCGCCATCCTGGTCGACCACCCGCCGGTCTTCCCCTCCTTCGCCTTCCGCTTCGACACCGCCGACGGCTCGGTCGTGGTGAGCGGCGACACGGCCCCCTCGGACAACCTCGTCCGACTCGCCCAGGGCGCGGACGTGCTCGTGCACGAGGCGTACGACCACGACTACTTCGCGGCGATCAACCCGCGCCTCGCCGAGACGTTCTCGCGCACGCACACGCGGTCCGAGCAGCTCGGCGAGCTCGCGACGCGAGCCGGCGTCGGCACGCTCGTGCTGAGCCACCTCGTGCCCGCCGGCATCCGCGAGGTGCGCGACGCCGTCTGGAAGCGCAAGGCGCGCACCGGATTCCGCGGCGAGGTCGTCGTGGGCCGCGACGGCGACGCGATCGGGGTCGGGAAGAAGCGGAAGTAGGGTCGGTCGTTTAGTGTTTCCACCTCAGGCGCAATTGCCTCTAAACTTTCTCTCACACCCGACCCGAAAAGGGGTCGTGGACGAGCGGAAAGTCGAAGCAGAGCAAGAACCTGGAGCGGCGACATCCAAGCTCAGCAGACCGGCGACTACGGCCCCAGAGGGGCGGGTGAATGCAGGCTCCCAGCCAGTCCGGGCGCGCGAGCGAGAGATATGAGCCGGAGGCGGAGGCAACGTGGACCTGATGGCTGAACTCCGTCGCATCGCTCGGGAGCATCCCGTCCCATTCTGGGCAGGAGCTGCCCTGATGCTGTCCTGCACCGTGCTCGCCCTCTTCAGCCTCTAGGCGCAGAGGCAATCTCCGAGCCAGGGTGAACGGTGCCTGCGAGTTCGGCGATCTCCAGATCTTCTGCAGTGCGTGGCAGCGGATGAATCGCGAGAACAACCCGCTCCGATGGAACCGACGTCGTCCACCGCAGCTCGCCCTCCACATTCGATCTGAGGTCGAGGCACCGGGAAAGGCGGACCGAGCTATCGAGATGTTCGACCAGGAGACGGACGGCCCGACTCGCAGCACTGAGCTGAGCTGAGCTGAGCTGAGCTGAGCTGAGCTGACGAAGAGTGACCACTACCTCCGTCGTAGTGCCACTGCCGGACCGCCCGCACGTGACCGCCGGACCAGCGCTGCCGATCAGGCGGGCCTGGCCACGCGATCGGGGTCGGGAAGCGGAAGTAAGGATCTGCCGTCAGCGGAAATCATCCAGGCCGGTCGGTCGGTTTGTTAGCGTCGGAGGATGGACGGACTCCTCGAACCCGTGCTCGCCCACCTCGATCGTGCTGTGCCGGGTGAGTTCGCCGGTGTCTACCTGTACGGCTCGTCCGTGTCGGGCGGCCTCAGGCCCGACAGCGACATCGACCTCCTGGTGCTGACGAGGCGCTCGCTGACGACGAGCGAACGCGAGGAGCTGACCCGCGTGCTGCTCGACTCCTCCGGCTGGTCGGGGCACGCCGACACGTTCCCCGAGGCGGCCGAGGGGCGCTCGCTCGAACTCACCTGCGTGGTGATCGGGGCGGATGGCCGCTGGCCCGAGCCGGCGGTGCACGACTACCAGTTCGGCGAGTGGCTGCGCGCCGAGCTCGCGGCCGGCTCGGTGCTGGAGCCCACCGTCGACCCCGACGTGCCGATCCTGCTCGCGACCGCGCAGACCGCGCACCGCGTGCTGCGCGGCGCGCCGCTCGCCGAGATCGTCCAGCCCGTGCCGATGTCCGCGCTCACCGACGCGATGCTCGGGATCATCCCCGACATCCTCGAGGAGATCGTCGGCGACGAGCGCAACACGCTGCTCGCCTTCGCGCGCATCGTCACGACCCTGCGCACCGGGGGCGAGATCGTGCCGAAGGATGTCGCGGCCGCCGCCGTGGCGGCGACGCTCCGTCCCGCCGACCGGGCGCTCATGGACCGCGCGAGGGACGGCTACCTCGGCGTCGCGCCCGACGATTGGACCGGCCTCGGCGACGAGGTCACCGCGCTCTCGCACGCGCTCGCGCGGCAGGCGGCGGAGCTCGCCGCTGCTACGCCGGCACGCGATTGAGCAGCACGTACCCGTCTGGCACCGCCGCTTCGAGGGCGGCGTTCGCCGTCGCGTAGTCGGGACCCTCCGCCTCGATCGCCTCGACCCGGTCCGGCCGGATGACGCCCTTCGCGGTGGTCACCCCCTCCTTCATGGAGAAATGCGCCTGCACGAGCACGTGCCCGGCCGGAACGAGCGCGACGAGCGCGTCGTACGCGGAGCCGCGGTCGTGCCCCTCGGCGACGAGTTCCGTCGTGGCGGTGGGGCGGATGGTTCCGGTGAGGCGCATGCTTCGAGCCTACGCTCGCCCACTGGCGAGCCTGGCCAGCGGTAGCCTGACGGATGACGCGGAACGGAGGACGAGTGCGGGAGGTCTCGCGGAGCGGCATCGCGCTCTCCGTCGCGCTCGGACTCGTCGCCGGCTACGTCGACGCCGTGGGCTTCATCGAGACGGGCGGGCTGTTCGTCTCCTTCATGAGCGGCAACTCGACGCAGGCCGGAGTCGAGCTCTGGGACGTCGGACTCGCCGACGCCCTGCTGCCGCTGGCGCTCGTCGCGGCCTTCGTCGTCGGCGTCGCCCTCGGCGGCGTATTCGGCGCACACGGCACGAGGCGCGCCTGGATCGTCGCCGCAGCCGCTGCAGCCGTCGCCGCGGCCGCCGCGTTCGGCCTCGCCGATCCCGATGCCGCCTGGAGGTTCGGCCTCCTCGCCGCTGCGATGGGCGCACTCAACACCCTGTTCCTCGCCGAGGGCCGTGCACGCGTCGCGATCACCTACGCGACCGGCACGCTCGTGAGCCTGGGCCTCGCGCTCGCGGCGCTCGTCACCGGGCGGTCCCGCACGGCGTGGCGGCGCCCGCTGCTGCTCTGGGGGTCCCTGGCCGGCGGCGCCGTCATCGGTGCGGCCGTGCACCGCGCGCTCGGCGGGTTCGCCCTCCTGGCCGCGGCGGCGGGGCTCGTGGCGATCGCGGCCATGCTCGCGGTCGCGCGGGCGCGGCGGGCCGGCGAGGCTCCGAGCGCCGGCTGACCCGCCGCCTGGGCCCGCCGGCGCCGGCGCATCCATCGGCGCATCCATCGACGCATTCCGATTGATAAAACGTGTTACTTTACGTAGAAGGCCGACGAGGACGAGGGAGTCGCAGGAGTGCAGACCAGTGTCACGGAGAACCCAGCCAGCTCGACGACGGTGCTGCGCGGGATCACCTGGGACCATCCGCGGGCCGTGGACTCGATCGAGCGCACGAGCGCGGCGTTCCAGGCGGAGCGGCCCGAGCTCCGCCTGCACTGGGACGCGCGACCGCTCCACGAGTTCGAAGAGGTGCCGCTGCAGCTCCTCGCGGCCGACTACGACCTGCTCGCGATCGACCATCCGTTCGTCGGCGATGCCGTGGCGAGCGGCGCGTTGGCCCCGCTCTCGTCGCTCGTGCCGCACGCCGAACTGGGCTCCAGCGGCGAGCGCTTCGTCGGCCACAGCCTCGCGAGCTACGAGTGGCGGGGCGAGTACTACGCCCTCCCGGTGGACGCCGCCTGCATGGTCGGAGCAGCCAGGGCGGGCGCGCTCGCGGAAGGCGATCACCCTCGCCGATGGGCGCAGGTCGTCGGGCTCCTCCAGGAGCTCGGCCCCGAACGCGCCCTCCTGACGGCGAACCCCACCCACCTCTGGGGCACCTTCCTGTCCCTCTGCGAGGCGCACCGACCAGGCCTCCAGCCGGACTTCGAATCGGGTCCGGCCTGGTGGACGGCGGCGGGCATCGCGGCCGAGGTCGGCGTCCCCGCCCTCGAGCTGCTCAGGGAGCTCACCGCGCTGACCTCGCCCCGCTCCTTCCACCTCGACCCGGTGCAGGTGCTCGACGAGCTGTCCGGCGACGGCGCCGCGGTGTACTGTCCATCGGTGTTCATCTACTCCACCTACGCCCACGATCGCCCCGGACGGGCGCGCGTCGCGTTCCACGACGCCCCGAGCCTCGACGGCGAGCCCGTGGGCACCCTCACCGGGGGCGTGGGGCTCGGCGTCTCCCGATCCTCGCGCGCCCCGAAGGATGCCGCGCGCTTCGTCGCCTTCGCGACGAGCGACGCGGTGCAGCGCGGCGTATACGCCGGCGCGGGCGGGCAGCCGGCGACCGTGTCCGCCTGGCACGACGAGCGGGTGAACGCCGCGGCAGGCGGGCTCTACCGAGCGACGTCGAAGACGATGCAGCGCTCGTTCGTGCGTCCGCGCCGACGCGGCTACCCCGCGTACCAGCGGGCGGCGGCGCACACGATCCACGAGCTGATGCGAGCGCGCACCGGCGCACCCGACATCCTGACGGCGCTCAATCGACTGTGGGCCGATGTCGCGCACTAGCGCGACCGGCGTCGCGCAGCTGCTCGGCGACTGCTACGAGGCGCACTCGGACGATCCCGCGCTGCGCTGGGGCGAGCGCTGGTTCAGCTTCGCCGAGGTCGCGGCCATCGCCGCCGGCATCGCCGCCCGCCTCCGAGATGCCGGCGCGGCGCCGGGCGATCGCGTGGTCGTGCACCTCGATACCGGCCCGCTGGCCCGCGCGGTGGATCACGCCCTGCTCGGCCACGGATTCGTGCGCGTCGCCCTGAGCTCCCGGCTCCATCCGCACGAGGTCGCGGCGATCGCCGCGGACGCGGAGGCGGCGATCGTGATCTGCGAGGCCGCCCGCGCCGACGAGCTTCGCGCCGCCTTCGCCTCCGCGCCGTGCCGAGCGCGCATCGTGACCTTCGACGACGGCGACGCGATCCCGAGCCGCCTCCTCGAGGCGGCGACTCCGGCCCCGCTCCTCCCCCGCGCCTCCGACGATCCGCTGATGCTGATGTACAGCTCCGGCACGACGGGCGCACCCAAGGGGGTGGTCGTGACCGACGCCACCTGGCTCGCGCAGCTCGGTCGCGCGGTCGCGCAGCTGCCCCCGATCACTCGTGACGACGTCGTGGTCCTGGCCGCGCCGATGGCCCACTTCGGCGGGTCGATCGGACTCGACTGCATGCTGCGGGGCGCGCGCACCGTCGTCGTCGACCCCTTCGAGCCGCACCGGGTGCTCGACGCGATCGAAGCGCATCGGGGCACCGTGGTGCCGCTCGTGCCCACGCTGCTCGGCCGACTGGTCGATGCGCTGCCCGGTCGCGACGAGGCCGTCGCCTCGGTCCGAGCGGTCCCCTACGGCGGCTCGCCGGTCCCCACCGATGTGCTCGTCCGCGCGGCCCGGTACTTCCCCCGTTCGCTCGTGCAGTTCTACGGGCTCGCCGAGGCGCTGGCGCCGCTGACGGTGCTCTCCCCCGACGACCACCGCCGCGCGGCCCGCCGGCTCGCCGGCTCCCCCGACGACGCGGCGGCCCGAGCCCGCCTGCAGTCGGCCGGACGCTGGACGCCGGGGATCGAGCACCGGATCGTCGACGACGAGCTCCAGGTGCGCGGCGATACGGTCATGCGCGGGTACTGGCGGCGCGACGCGCTCACCGCCTCGGCACTGGAAGACGGCTGGTTCCGCACCGGGGATCTCGGCGAGACGGATGCCGAGGGCTATCTCCACCTCCGCGGTCGCCGCTCCGAGCTCATCATCTCGGGCGGCTTCAACATCCACCCGCGCGAGGTCGAACAGGTCATCGAGCAGCTGCCGGGCATCGCCGAGGTCGCGGTGCTCGGGCTCCCGGACGAGCGGTGGGGCGAAGCGGTCCACGCCGTCGTGGTCCTCGAGCCCGGCTCCGCCGGCGATCCCCCGAGGCATCCCGACGACCTCGCCCGAGCGGTGCGCGAGGCGTGCCTCGCGCGCATCGCGTCGTACAAGAAGCCCGTCGGCATCCACGTGCTCCCCGCCATCCCCAGGAACAGCTTCGGCAAGGTCGACCGCGCCGCGATCCGCGCGCGGTTCGGCTCCGCCGAGGACCGCACCCCCGTACCACCCCCAGAACGGAGATAGCCGCATGCAGGCACTCGATGGAATCCGCGTCCTCGACTTCACCCAGATGATGCTCGGGCCCTTCGGCACCCAGATCCTCGGCGACCTCGGCGCCGACGTCATCAAGGTGGAACGCCCGGAGGGCGAGTGGGAGCGCTCGCTCGAGATGATGGGGGCGCTCGTCGACGGCGAATCCGCCGCCTACCTCGCGATGAACCGGAACAAGCGCTCGCTCGCCCTGGACCTCAAGCACCCGCTGGCCCGCACGGCGCTCCTCGAGCTCGGCAAGAGCTGCGACGTGGTCGTCGAGAACTTCCGGCCCGGAGTGCTCGCGCGGCTCGGGCTCGGCTACGAGGACTTCGCGGCCGTCAAGCCCGACATCATCTACGCCTCCGGCTCGGGCTGGGGCCAGGACACCGTCTTCGCCCGCGAGAGCCGCCCCGGCCAGGACCTGCTCATCCAGGCGATGTCGGGCCTCGCGGCCGCCGGCGGCCGTCGCTCCGACCCGCCGACGCCGGCCGGGACGGCGATCGTCGACCACGCCACCGCGCTCACGCTCGCGAACGGCATCCTCGCCGCCCTCATCGCCAGGAACACGCACGGGATCGGGCAGCGCGTCGAGGTCGACCTGTACTCGACGGCCATCGCCATGCAGTGCCAGGAGATCTCGACCTTCGTGAACCAGGGGGCGGACTACGAACGCTCGGAAGCGGGCGTCGGGCAGGCCTGGCTCTCGGCGCCGTTCGGGATCTACGAGGCCCGGGACGGCTGGCTCGCGATCGCGATGGCGTCGCTGCCGGCGGTCTCGGCGGCGGTGCCGGAGGTGCAGTTCGGCTCGCTCGACCCGTGGTCGGATCGAGACGAGGTCAAGCACCGCCTGGAGGCGGTGACCCGGACGCAGCCGGTGCAGCACTGGCTCGACACGCTGGGGGCGAGCGGGCTCTGGGCGGCGCGGGTGCGCAGCACGCGCGAGGCCGTCGACGAGTTGCGCGAGCACGGTTCGGAGCTGATCGTCACCGTGGACGGCCCGGGCGGCAGCCCGATCGAGCTGATCGGCTCGGCGATCCGCCTCAGTGCGACGCCGTGGCGTCAACGACTCGCTCCCCCGCGGGTCGGCGAGCACTCCGCCGACATCCTGAGCGAAGTCCTCACCCCTCAGGAGATCGACGAGCTGCTCGGCGGAGCGTCCTCGTGAGCGCCGCGACCGGCGAGACGGCCGTGCACCCGAACCTCCTCGTCCGGGACGACGGACATGTCCGCGTGCTGCGCATCGATCGCGAGGACAAGCTCGGCGCGTTCTCGAGCACGCTGGTCCAGGCGATCGGCTCGGAGCTCGCCCGCATCCGACAGTCCCCCTCTGTGCGGGTCGTCGTGCTCACGGGGACCGGCCGGGGCTTCGTCGCGGGCGCGGACATCGAGGAGTACGCGAACGCGGGGGTCGAGGAGTTCGCCGAGTACCAGCGCCGCTCCCGCGCGGTCTTCGACGACCTCGCCCGCCTGCCGCAGGCGACGATCGCCGCGGTGAACGGCTACGCGTTCGGCGGCGGCTTCGAGATCGCCCTCTGCTGCGACTTCATCGTCGCGGCCGCCACCGCGAAGTTCGGCCTGCCCGAGATCAAGCTCGGGCTCATCCCGGGCGGCGGCGGCCCGCAGCGCCTGGTGCGCGAGATCGGCGCCCGCTGGACGAAGGAGCTCGTGCTGACCGGCCGCAGCGTCACCGCCCAGGAGGCCCACGAACGCGGCATCGTCACCAGCGTGTTCGAGCGCGAGGCGCTGGCGGACGAGACGATGGCGTTCGCTCGCGCACTGGCCGCGCAACCGCGGAACGCCCTGCGCGAGGCGAAGCAGGTCATCGATTCCGGGCGCTCGCAGGATCTGGAGACCGCGCTGTCGGCCGACCAGCTCGCACTCGCGCGCCTGTTCGACTCCGCCGACGGCGCCGAGGGGATCCGCGCGTTCGTCGAGAAGCGGCCGCCGCGGTTCGACGCCAGGTAGCGCGCGCGAGGACGCCCCCGGAACTCCAGTTCCGGGGGCGTCCTCATTCTGACTGGGGCCTCGCTCAGCGCACCGTCGCCGCGACGGGCGCAGCGGCGGCCCGACGGCCCTTCTTCCGCATGTGGACCGCGATCCCGATCAGCCCGGCGACCGCGATGAGCTCGAGGACCACCAGGTAGAGGGCGGGTGCGATCAGCAGCCCCGTCGAATCGATCAGCGCGATCACGATGTACGGCGCGAAGCCGCCGAAGGCGGCGTTCGCGACGGCGTACACGATGCCGAGGTAGGTCGCCCGCACGTTGTCGGGCGTCAGCTCCGCCAGCATCGCGGGGGTCGGTCCGGCGACGAGGCCGAGCGCGGCGGCGAACAGCAGGATCGCCGCGCCGA
Organism: Agromyces soli; assembly: GCF_022811605.1. Taxonomy (GTDB): domain Bacteria; phylum Actinomycetota; class Actinomycetes; order Actinomycetales; family Microbacteriaceae; genus Agromyces; species Agromyces soli. The sequence continues at coordinate 224,859 of NZ_CP094533.1, forward strand.
CGGCCGGCACGGAGCCCTCGATCAGCAGCAGATAGCAGGGCACGGCGAGGACCGCGAGCGCGATCGCGCCGGCGAGCATCACCTTCCAGCGGTCAAAGCGGTCCGACAGCCAGCCGCCCAGCACGATGAAGCCCGCGTAGACGGTGAGTCCGCAGAGCGACGCCGTCAGCCCGGCCGAGATCGGCCGCTCCAGGACGCCGTTGAAGAAGGTCGGCAGGAACTGCAGCGTCACGTAGCCGCCGGCCGTCCAGGAGACGATGGCCGCGGTGCCGGCGATGATCATCCGCCAGTTGCTGCGGAACACGTCCGCGATCGGGCTCTTCGCAACCTCGCCGCTCTCCTGGAGTTCGACGAACGCGGGCGTCTCGTCGATGTGCCGGCGGATGTACCAGCCGATGACGCCGAGCGGGAGCGCGATGAGGAACGGGATGCGCCAGCCGAAGTCGTTCAGGAACTCCTCGCTCATCCAGGAGGTCAGCGCCGCGCCGAGACCGGCCGAGACCGCGAGGGCGGCGACGATGCTGGCCGGCTGCGCCGACCCCATCAGGCCGCGGCTGCGGGTGCCGGCGTGCTCGAAGAGCAGCGACGCCGCGCCGCCGAACTCGCCGCCGGCGGAGAAGCCCTGGATGAGCCGGAGCAGCGTCAGGAGGATCGGCGCCCACACGCCGATCTGCTCGAACGACGGCAGGAGCCCCATGACGAAGGTGGCGCCGGCCATGGTCAGGATCACGAACGACAGCACCCAGCGGCGGCCGAGCCGGTCGCCGAAATGGCCGAAGACGAACGCGCCGATGGGACGGATCACGAAGGCGGCGCCGAACACGCCGAGCGTCGCGAGCAGGCCGACGAGCCCCTCGGCCTCGGGGAAGAAGACCCGGGCGAGGATCGGCGAGAAGTAGCCGTAGATCGCGAAGTCGTACCATTCGACGAAGTTCCCAGCGGCCGCCGCCGCGACGATCTTGCCCCTGCCGGAGGGTTTTGCTGACACAGTTGGTCTCCTTTGACTGCGAAGCGCGCACGGAGGCTCCCGGGTGGTCGAGCTCCGTTAGTAACACGATTTACCTGACTGTATGGCAGAGCTCTCAGCGCTGTCAACCGAGGGCCGCTACCGCTCGGAGACGGGCGCCGTCGACTCGCGGATCACCAGCTCGGGAGCGGGATCGACGACGGTCGACGTCTCCTCGACCTGCTCGCCGCCGATGAGCTGGAACACGACGTCGACCGCCCGCACGCCCAGCTCGGTCAGCGCGAGCCGCACGACCGTCAGCGCCGGCGTCACGAATCCCGTGAAGCTCATGTCGTGGAACCCGATGATCGAGAGCTCCCGCGGGACCGCGAGCCCCAGCTCGGCGGCGGCCCGCATCGCCCCCAGCGCGGCCGTCGCGTTGTGGACCGCGACCGCGGTCGGCAGCGGACCGCGCGACGCCATCCGATGCAGCCCCGAGCGCCCGCTCTCGAGGGTGTGCCCGCCGTTCTCGATCCAGTTCGCCTCACTGCGGAGCCCGGCATCCCGAAGCGCCGCCTCGTGCCCCGCCAGACGGTCGATGCGCCGATGCGTGTCGCCGTCGAGCGTCAGCACGCCGATGTCGCGGTGCCCGAGCGAGATCAGGTGCTCGGTCGCCATCCTGGCAGCCGCGGCGTCGTCGAGGCTGACGCTGTGCACCCCCGGCGCGCGGTCGTTCACGACGACGGTCGGAAGCGCGGATGACGCGGCTCGGAGCACCGCCTCGTCCGCCCTGGTGCCCGCCGGGAGGAACACGAGCCCGTCGATCGCCTTGCTCGTGATCATCCGGCTGAACGCCGACGCGTCCCGGTGCAACTCGTCGACGTCGGCGAGCATCAGCACCGACTCGTGCGAGGCGACCGCCGTCTGGGCACCGGCGATGATCTCGCTGTACACCGGGTTGCTGATGTCGTGCACCGCGAGGCCGACGGCGCCCGCCTTGGCGTGGCGAAGGGCCCTCGCCGCGTGGTTCGGGATGTACTGCAAGCGAGCGGCGGCGCTGAGGACCCGCTCGCGGGTCTCCGGACGCACGGTCAGCGTCGGGTCCTCGTTGAGGATGCGGGACACGACCGCGTGCGTCACCCCCGCCTCACGCGCAACATCCTTGATCGTCGGCATAGCACTCGGAGTCTAACCAGCTCCGCGCCCCACCGGCGACGACCGGCGCCGACACGACGAGGGGGCGGATGCCGAAGCATCCGCCCCCTCGTTCGCGAGAAGCAGGGAGTTAGAAGTCCCAGTCCTCGTCCTCGGTGTTGACCGCCTTGCCGATGACGTACGACGAGCCCGACCCGCTGAAGAAGTCGTGGTTCTCGTCGGCGTTCGGCGACAGCGCCGAGAGGATCGCCGGGTTCACGTCGGTGACCGACTTGGGGAACATCGGCTCGTAGCCGAGGTTCATGAGCGCCTTGTTGGCGTTGTAGTGCAGGAACTTCTTGACGTCCTCGGTGAGACCGACGCCGTCGTAGAGGTCCTGCGTGTACTGCACCTCGTTGTCGTAGAGCTCGTAGAGCAGCGAGAAGGTGTAGTCCTTGATGTCCTCGCGCTCGGCCTCGCTCACGAGCTCCAGCCCGCGCTGGAACTTGTAGCCGATGTAGTAGCCGTGCACGGCCTCGTCGCGGATGATGAGGCGGATGAGGTCGGCCGTGTTGGTGAGCTTCGCCCGGCTCGACCAGTACATCGGCAGGTAGAAGCCGGAGTAGAACAGGAAGCTCTCGAGCAGGGTCGAGGCGACCTTGCGCTTGAGGGGCGAGTCGCCGCGGTAGTACTCCATCACGATGGAGGCCTTCTTCTGCAGGTTCTCGTTCTCGACCGACCAGCGGAACGCGTCGTCGATCTCCTTCGTCGAGCAGAGCGTCGAGAAGATCGAGGAGTAGCTCTTCGCGTGCACCGACTCCATGAAGGCGATGTTGGTGTACACGGCCTCCTCGTGCGGGGTCAGCGAGTCGGGGATGAGCGAGACCGCGCCGACGGTGCCCTGGATCGTGTCGAGCAGGGTGAGGCCGGTGAAGACCCGCATCGTGAGCTGCTGCTCCTCGGGCGTCAGCGTGTTCCACGACTGGATGTCGTTCGACAGCGGCACCTTCTCGGGCAGCCAGAAGTTGTTCACCAGGCGGTTCCAGACCTCGAGGTCCTTGTCGTCCTGGATCTTGTTCCAGTTGATCGCGTTGACGTGGTCGACGAGCTTGATCTTGCCGGCGTGCGCCGGGTCGTTCTTCGCGGAGTTGACCGGATCGGTGAGAGTCATCGGTGGGGGTCCTTCGTTCCAGCCGTTAGAGCGTGCAGCTCACGCACATGTCGAGCTCGGTGCCCTCGAGGGCCATCTGCCGCAGGCGGATGTAGTAGATGGTCTTGATGCCCTTCTTCCACGCGTAGATCTGCGCCTTGTTGATGTCGCGGGTCGTCGCGGTGTCCTTGAAGAAGAGGGTGAGCGAGAGGCCCTGGTCGACGTGCTGCGTCGCCGCGGCGTAGGTGTCGATGACCTTCTCGTAGCCGATCTCGTACGCGTCCTGGTAGTACTCCAGGTTGTCGTTCGTCATGAAGGCGGCCGGGTAGTACACGCGCCCGAGCTTGCCCTCCTTGCGGATCTCGATCTTCGAGGCGATCGGGTGGATCGACGCCGTCGAGTTGTTGATGTACGAGATCGAGCCGGTCGGCGGCACCGCCTGCAGGTTCTGGTTGTAGATGCCGTGCTCCTGGATGGAAGCCTTGAGCTCGCGCCAGTCGTCCTGCGTGGGGATGTGCACGCCGGAGTCGGCGAACATGCCCGCCACCTTCTCGGTCGCCGGCACCCACGCCTGCTCGGTGTACTTGTCGAAGAACTCGCCCGAGGCGTACTTCGAGTCGGCGAAGCCCTCGAACACCTCGCCGCGCTCGATCGCGATCGTGTTCGAGGCGCGCAGCGCGTGGAACAGCACCGTGTAGAAGTAGATGTTCGTGAAGTCGACGCCCTCTTCGGAACCGTAGAAGACGCGCTCGCGGGCGAGGTAGCCGTGCAGGTTCATCTGGCCGAGGCCGATGGCGTGCGACTTGTCGTTGCCGTCCTCGATGGAGCGCACCGAGGTGATGTGGCTCTGGTTCGACACCGAGGTGAGGCCGCGGATCGCGGTCTCGACCGTCTTGCCGAAGTCGGGCGAGTCCATCGTCAGGGCGATGTTCAGCGAGCCGAGGTTGCAGCTGATGTCCTTGCCGATGACGTTGTAGGAGAGGTCCTCGTGGTACGTCGTCGGCGTGTTCACCTGCAGGATCTCGCTGCACAGGTTCGACATGTTGATGCGGCCCTTGATCGGGTTCGCCGCGTTCACCGTGTCCTCGAAGACGATGTACGGGTAGCCCGACTCGAACTGGATCTCGGCGAGGGTCTGGAAGAACTCGCGCGCGTTGATCTTGGTCTTCTTGATGCGCGCGTCGTTCACCATGTCGCGGTAGTTCTCGGTGAGCGGCACGTCGCCGAAGGGCTTGCCGTAGACCTTCTCGACGTCGTACGGCGAGAACAGGTACATGTCCTCGTTGTTCTTCGCGAGCTCGAAGGTGATGTCGGGCACGACGACGCCGAGGGAGAGCGTCTTGATGCGGATCTTCTCGTCGGCGTTCTCGCGCTTGGTGTCGAGGAAGCGCATGATGTCGGGGTGGTGCGCCGAGAGGTACACCGCGCCGGCGCCCTGACGCGCGCCGAGCTGGTTGGCGTAGCTGAAGCTGTCCTCCAGCAGCTTCATCACGGGGATGATGCCGGAGGACTGGTTCTCGATCTGCTTGATCGGCGCGCCCGACTCGCGGATGTTCGAGAGCAGCAGCGCCACGCCGCCGCCGCGCTTGGAGAGCTGCAGCGCCGAGTTGATGCCGCGGGCGATCGACTCCATGTTGTCCTCGATGCGGAGGAGGAAGCAGGAGACGAGCTCGCCGCGCTGGGCCTTGCCCGTGTTGAGGAAGGTCGGCGTGGCCGGCTGGAAGCGGCCGGCGATGATCTCCTCGACGAGGTCAAGCGCGAGCTGCTCGTCGCCGCGGGCGAGCCCGAGCGCGGTCATCACGACGCGGTCCTCGAAGCGCTCGAGGTAGCGCTTGCCGTCGAAGGTCTTGAGCGTGTAGCTCGTGTAGTACTTGAACGCGCCGAGGAAGGTCTCGAAGCGGAACTTCTTCGAGTAGGCGAAGTCGTTGAGCTTCTGGATGAACTCGAACGAGTACTCGTCGAGGACGGCCTGCTCGTAGTACTCCTTCTCGACCAGGTAGTCGAGCCGCTCCTTCAGCGAGTGGAAGAAGACGGTGTTCTGGTTGACGTGCTGGAGGAAGTACTCGCGCGCCGCCTCGCGGTCCTTCTCGAACTGGATCTCGCCGTTCGGGCCGTAGAGGTTCAGCATGGCGTTGAGGGAGTGGTAGTCCATTCCGCTCGACCCCCGGGGCGCCTCGATCAGAGCTACGCCGTCAGTCGTTGCCGCTGTGCTTGCCAAAATGCGTCCAATCCCTCGTCGACGGCGCGAACGTCGTCTGGTGTTCCGAATACTTCAAAGCGGTAGAGATGCGGCACGGCGCACTTGGCGGCGATGATGTCGCCGGCCAGGCAGTAGCCCGTGCCGAAATTGGTGTTGCCTGCGCCGATGACGCCGCGGATGAGCGCCCGGTTCGCCGGGTCGTTCAGGAAGCGGATGACCTGCTTCGGGACGGCGCCATTGCCGTCGCCTCCGCCGTAGGTCGGCACGACGAGCACGAACGGCTCGTCGGCGTGGAGCGGCTCATCGCGGGCGTACAGCGGGATGCGGTCGGCCGGACGGCCGAGCTTCTCCATGAAGCGCTGCGTGTTGCCCGAGACGCTCGAGAAGTAGACCAGGTTCGTCATGTCCCCTCCCTCACGTCGTGCGCGGCCGGATCTCGTGGAGCTCACCGACCGCCATGACTACGCGAGGCGGGCGGCCAGCTCGTCGATCTTGTCGGGACGGAAGCCCGACCAGTGGCCGTCGTCGGTGATGACGACCGGGGCCTGCAGGTAGCCGAGCTCTTTCACCTGCGCGAGCGCCTGCTCGTCGACAGAGAGGTCGAGCACTTCGTACTCGATGCCCTTGCTGTCGAGGGCGCGATACGTCGCGTTGCACTGCACGCAGGAAGGCTTGGTGTAGACCGTGACCGTCATGGTTTCCCCTCGTTCTCTCGAGCCCCTCGGGGAGCTCGCCCCCGGTTTCTAGCTGGTGTCTTCGATACTACATCTTGTGTTCACCCAGCGGGGCGGCCACAACATGCTGTAGTTACATTCGTGTAGTTATCCACGGGGTTATCCACGGGATTTCCCCAGCCCGGCTGACTCGGATCGGCGGAAATCCGCCCTTCCGGGCCCTGTTATCCACAACGCCCACCGCCCCGGAAAAAGTCCTTGTGGACAGTCGCCCCGGCGTGTCGCGGCGTGTCGTCGAGCCCCAAGAACTTGGGGCCCTCGCCGGGCCGACCCCTACATCTGGTGTTGTGGCACCAGCTTCCCACCGACCACCGACATTCCGGCGTCGACACGCGCCCCGACACGCGCCGCGAGACCTGCACGTCCGTGCACCCGCGGCGGCCGGGCGCCCAGCAGGGCGACGCCGAGCAGTGCGAGCGAGACGATCGCCGGAGCCGGGGCGAAGCCCACGACGAGGGCAGTGCCGACGCCGAGCACCCCGGCGGGGACGGCCAGCCAGGCCGGCACGCGCGGCAGCTCCTCGGCGAGCGCGCGCGCCCGCGGCATCCGCCCGGCCCCGCCGTCGCCGTCGCGACCCGCGGCGCGCGAGCCGCGCTCCCAGCGGGAGAAGGCACGCACCGCGAGCGCGGTGACCGCTGCGGCGCCGAGGAGCCAGATCGGGCGGCTCGCCCACCACTCGGCGCTCAGCGGCTCGGGCAGCGCGAGGCCGAAGCTCGCGTTCGCCGCGAGGAGCCCCGCCGCGAGCAGCACGAAGGCGGGCAGGTGCCAGAGGTACATCGTCATCCCCCACTCGCCGAAGCTCGCGACGAGCCTGGCCGGGCCGCGACGCTCCGCCCAGCGGCCGAGCGGCCGGCGCACGAGCGAGAAGAGGGCGAGCTGCGCCGTGCCGAGCAGCACGAGGCAGATCGTGGGCGGGTTGAGGTTCTGCAGCAGGTCCGGCGTGTACGGGCCGGAGAGGGTGATCGCGAGCAGCCCGCCCAGCGCGCAGACCGCGAGCCGCAGGCGCGCGGCGACCGGCATCCGGTCGATCGTGCCGTCGGCGAGCAGGAAGCCGAGCTGCTGCATCGCGAGCCACACGAACGCCAGGTTCAGGAACCCGAGCGCCTCGACGCCGGTGGCGAAGCGCAGCGCGTCCACTGCGACGACGGCGCCGACGAGCGCGCCGATCGTCACGCCCGGCCGCCACTCGTGCAGGCGCACCATGAGCGGGACGAGCGCGGAGGCGCCGAGGTAGACGGCGAGGAACCAGAGCGGCTGGCCGATGCGGAAGGACGCCGTCTGCACGATCTCGGCCGGCACCCCGGCCGCGGCGAGCGCGGCGAGCGCGAGCCCGACCACGGCGACGAGCGGCACGGCTGGGCGCACGAGCCGCGTGATCCGGTCGCGGACGAAGCCCGCCGCGCCGACGCCGCGGGCGCGGCGGCGCTGCCAGGCGGTCCAGCCGGAGAAGCCGCCGATGAGGAAGAAGAGCGGCATGATCTGCACGACCCAGGTCGCGGGGGCGAGCAGTTCCCAGCCCTCGAGCGCGTTCTCGAGCACCGGCCCGCCGGGGCCGACGCTCACGCCGACCATCATCGCGTGCAGCAGGAAGACGACGGCGAGGCATCCCGCCCGCGCCGCGTCGATCGCCGTGTCGCGCGTCGGCGTGGCGCCCGTCGCGGTGCGTCCAGCGGCGCCCGCCTCGATCGTCGCGTGCATCGGGATCCCCTCCGCCGGCGGTCCGTCCCCCGGCTCCCGCAGGCTATGGACGCGGCACCGGCCGGGGCATCACCCGGTGGAACGGTTCGTGCCCCCTACCTCGGTAGGGGGCACGGGGCGGCGGATGGCCCGCCAGTCGGATGCCGCGGGGCGCGCGTTCGGCGCGCCGGGCCGCTCAGCGAGCGGGCGAGACGAGCCCGGTGTCGTACGCGAAGACGACCGCGTGCACCCGGTCGCGGAGCCCGAGCTTCTGCAGGATCTTGCTCACATGCGTCTTCACGGTCTGCTCCGCGATGAAGAGCTCGGCCGCGATCTCCTGGTTCGAACGGCCGCGGGCGATGCGCACGAGCACCTCGCGCTCGCGCTCCGTGAGCGCCGAGAGCAGGTGCTCGTCGACGGGACGCGCCGGCGTCTGCTTCGCCACGTCCTCGATGAGGCGGCGGGTCACGCTCGGCGCGAGCAGCGCCTCCCCGGCGGCGATGACCCGCACGGCGCGGGCGACCTCGTCGGGCAGCGCGTCCTTCAACAGGAAGCCGCTCGCCCCGGCGCGCAGCGCCTGGTACACGTACTCGTCGATGTCGAAGGTCGTGAGCATGAGCACCCGCGGCACGTAGTCGCTCGAGCGCGGCGGGGTCTGCAGGGCGCGGGTGGCCTCGATGCCGTTCATGCCGGGCATCCGCACGTCCATGACGATCACGTCGGGCCGCAGCTCGTGCGCGAGCCGCACCGCCTCGGCGCCGTCGGAGGCCTGGCCGACGACCTCGATGCCGGGCTGCGCGTCGAGCACGGCGGCGAAGCCGGCGCGCACCATGGCCTGGTCGTCGGCGACGAGCACGGTGATGGTCATCCGGCGGTTCCTCCAGGGCTGGCCTCGGCGAACACGGGCAGCACGGCGGCCACCCGGAAGCCGCCAGACTCGGTCGGCCCCGTCTCGATCGTGCCACCGACGAGACGCGCGCGCTCGCGCATGCCGAGCAGGCCGTGCCCCGCATCGCCGTCGGGGCGCCCCGCGGCGGCCCGATCTCTGCCGGCGGCGTCGGCGGCCGGCGTGTTCACCACCTCGACGAGCAGGCGCGTCGCGTCGCCGTGCACCTCGACGGCGGCCTCCGCGCCGGGCGCGTGGCGGAGCACGTTGCTGAGCGCCTCCTGCACGATGCGATAGGCGGCCTGTCCGACCGCGGTCGAGACGGGGGCGGTCGTCACGATCCGGGCGTCGACGACGAGTCCCGCGCGGCGCACGCTCGACACGAGCGGCCCGATCTCGGCGAAGCCAGGCTGCGGGGCCGTCTCGGCCTCGGCGTCCGGATCCCTGAGCACCGCGAGGAGCTCCCGCATCTCGGCCATCGCGGCCCGCGCGTTCGCGGCGATCTCGCCGAACTCCGCGGTCGCCGCCTCGTCGAGGCCGCTCAGCCGGTACGGGGCGCTCGTCGCCTGCACCTGCACGATCGACATGCGGTGCGCGACGACGTCGTGCAGCTCGCGGGCGATGCGGGTGCGCTCCTCGGCGACGAGCCGGCGCTCGTGCTCGGTGGCGCTCGTTCGGCGCTCCGCCTCGAGCGTGTCGGCGACGCGGGCGCGCAGCACCCGCAGCAGCCAGGCGAGGCCGAGCACCCCGGCGCTCACCGCGGCGCCGGTGACGAAGCTCGCCGCGATCGTCGACGGCTCCTCGGCGCGGGCGGGCGGCAGCACCGCGGCGATCGAGCCGAGCACGGTGCCGCCCCACAGCACGACGGCCGGCAGGAAGCGGCCGCGCAGAGCGAGGATGACGAGCCCGGCGCAGAGCGCGAGCAGCATCGGCACGCTGATCGGCCAGGGCGCGCCGGGCGGCGGCACGGCGAGCGCGAAGAACGCCGCCTGCCCGCCGAGGCCGACGAGCGCGCCGGGCCACGCCCAGCGCATCGCGAGCGGCAGGCCGCCCGCCGCGAGCAGCGCGACGCCGAAGGCGGCCGCCACGGGCACCCCGTAGAGCGAGGCCGACACCGGCACCAGCACCGAGAACAGCGCGACGGCGACGAAGATCACGGCGAACCAGCTGAGCACGAGGCCCGGCCAGGCATCCGTCTCGGTGAGCCGCGGACGCCGGCGGACCGTCACCGCCGGGCTCGGCGGCGCCTCCGCGGCGGCCGCGACGAAGCCCTCGGGCGGCGCGGGCGCCTGCGGAGCGGCGGGAGCGGCTGGGTCGGTCATGGCACCATGCTCGCATCGGCGGCGGCGCGGGGCATCCCCCACCGGTGGTGTTCGCGCCCCCTACCGCGGTACGGGGCGCGGCCGCGGTCAGCCCTTGGCGGCCTTCGCGGCCTTCGCCTGCGCCTTCATCTCCTGCTTGTGCGCGCGCACCTTCTGCAGCGACTCGGGGCTCACGATGTCGGCGACCGAGGCGAAGCTGCCCGCCTCGCCATAGCCGCCGGCCGCCTCGCGCCAGCCCGGCGCCTCGAGCCCGCACTGCTTGCCGAGCAGTGCGAGGAAGATGCGCGCCTTCTGCTCGCCGAAGCCGGGCAGCGCCTTCAGCCGCTTCAGCACCTCCGCGCCGCTCGGCTCGCCGCGCGTCCAGATCGCGCTCGCGTCGCCGCCCCACTCGGACTCGACCGCCGCGGCGAGCTGCTGCACGCGACCGGCCATCGAGCCGGGGTAGCGGTGCACCGCCGGCGTCTGCGTGAAGAGCTCGACGAGGCGCTCGGGGTCGGTCGCCGCGATCGTCGCCGGGTCGATCGAGCCGAGCCGGTCGCGGATCTTCTCGGGACCGGCGAAGGCGGTCTCCATCGCGACCTGCTGGTCGAGCAGCATGCCCGTGAGCAGGGCGAACGGGTCGTTCGAGAGCAGCTCGTCGGCCGACTGCTCCCCCGTGATGTGCAGTGCCATGCCCCCATCCTCGCACCGCCCGCCACGATGGGGATGGCGGATGTCGGTGGATCGTGCTCGGATGACCCCACCGCATCCCGCGAAGCAGAGGAGGCATCATGCCGCTCGAGATGGACGTCAAGATCGAACTCATCCACGTGCCCGTGAGCGACGTCGACCGCGCGAAGGCGTTCTACGTCGAGCAGTGCGGCTTCGTCGCCGACCACGACGTGCGCGTCAGCGAGTCGATGCGCTTCGTGCAGGTGACCCCGCCGGGATCCGCCTGCTCGATCGCCTTCGGCGAGGGGCTCGGCGGGTCCCTCGCCCCCGGCTCGCTCGACGTCATCCAGGCGGTCATCGCCGATGCGGATGCCGCGCTCGCCCAGTTGCGGGCGGCCGGCGTCGATGCGCAGGGCGTCGATGAACAGGCGTGGGGTCGCTTCGTCACGTTCGCCGACCCCGACGGCAATCGCTGGACGCTGCAGCAGCTGCCGCCGCGCGACTGAGCCGCGCGCGTCGGCGACTGAGCCGCGACGTCGGCGTCCGGGGGCGGACCGGGACACCGCCCGCCCCCGGACGCCGACGGCTCCCGCCCCTTCCGGAGCGGGAGCCGTCGTGCGGGCTTCGGGTCTGCCCCGGCATCCCTCAGGACGCCGTTGCCGATCCGATCAGCCGGCCTGCTTGACGATGTCGAGCAGGTTCGGGTTGTTCGCGTACGCCTCCGCCGCGTTCTCCTTGGTCACGATGACCGGAGCGAGGAGGTACGCCGGCACGACCTTCACGCCGTTGTCGTACTGCTCGGTGTCGTTGACCTCGACCTCTTCGCCCTTCTGGAGCTGCTGGATCATCTTGATCGTCTGCTCGACGAGGAGCGAGGTGTCCTTGTTGATGGTCGAGTACTGCTCACCGGCCATGATCGACTTCACCGACTCGACCTCGGAGTCCTGACCGGTCACCGTGATCTTCGAGATGTCCTTGCCGGCCTGCTTCGCCGAGGTGATGATGGCGCGGGCGAGGGTGTCGTTCGGCGAGAGCACACCGTCGATGTTCGCCGAGGTGTAATTCGCGGCGAGGATCGAGTCCATGCGGCTCTGCGCGTTCTCGGCCTTCCAGCCCTGCGTCGCGGTCTGCTGGATGTCGGTCTGCCCCGAGGCGACGACGAGCGTGCCGTCGTCGATCTTCGGCTGCAGCACCTTCATCGCGCCGTTGAAGAACACGGCCGAGTTCGCGTCGTCCGGCGAGCCGGAGAAGAGCTCGATGTTCCACGGCGCCTCGTGGCCCGAGCGGGCTGCGAGCCCGTCGAGGAGCGCCTGGCCCTGCAGCTCACCGACCTTGAAGTTGTCGAACGCGACGTAGTAGTCGACGTTCGGCGTGTTCTCGATGAGCCGGTCGTAGGCGATGATCTTCACGCCCGCGTCGGCCGCCTGCTGCAGCTGCGTGCCGAGCTGCTTGCCGTCCTTCGCGCCGATGACGATGACCTTCGCGCCGTTCGTCACCATCGACGAGATCTGGTTCTGCTGCTCGGCGACGGTGTTCGAGGCCGGTGCGTACTGCACGTCGGGGCTGAAGCCGGCCGCCTTCAGGCCGTCCTCGAAGAGCCCGCCGGCGAGCACCCAGTTCTCGCTCGTCTTGTCGGGGAGGGCGATGCCGATCGTGGCGTCCGCCGCGAAGCCGGCCGCACCGGTCGCACCGTCACTGCTCGATCCGCCGCCGCGGTCCGAAGAGCAGCCGGCGAGCGCGAGCGCTGCCGCCGCGGCGACCGCGGTGGCTGCGAGAGCGATCTTCTTCATTGATCAGTCACTTTCTCTTGGTGTCCCGGGGCGGCTGCCACGAGAGGGGGAGGTGCGTTCCGGCATCCGCCGCGGACAGTGCGACGGGATGCCGGGTCAGAGCCGGGCGACGTCGCGGGGCTCGGACGATTCGTTGGTGCCGGAGCTCGGCACGACGGCGGGCGGTTCGGTCGGCCCCTGCTCCTCGAGGCGGGTGCGCCGGCGGCGCGACCACAGCCCGAGGATGGACGGCCGGCCCTGGCTCTTGCTCCAGACGTCGACGCCGACGGCGAGGAGCAGCACCATGCCCTTGATGATCTGCACCCAGTCGGCGCCGACGCCGAGCAGCTGCAGGCCGTTGTTCAGGAACGCCATCACCAGACCACCGATGATGGAGCCGATGACGGTGCCGATGCCGCCCGACACCGCGGCGCCGCCGATGAAGACGGCCGCGATGGCGTCGAGCTCCCAGCCGTTGCCGTCCTGCGGGCCCGAGGCGGTGGAGCGGGCGACGAAGATCATGCCGGCGAGGGAGGCGAGGACCGACATGTTCATCATCACGAAGAAGTCGACCCGGCGGTCCTTCACGCCCGAGAGCGTCGCCGCGAGGCGGTTGCCGCCGACCGCGTAGATGTGGCGGCCGAAGACGGTGCTGCGGGTGATGAAGGAGTACAGGATGACGAGGAGCACCAGGATGATGCCCGAGATCGGGAAGCTCGTGCCGGGGCGGCCGGTCGCGAACAGCCACGCCGCCCAGAGGATGACGCCCGCGAGCAGCACGACCTTGACGATGCTGACCCACAGCGGCGCCTGGGGCGAGCCCATCTTCTTCTGCACGCTGCGCAGGTGCAGCTCGTTGTAGACGATCCAGGCGGCGCCGAGCACGCCGAGCGCCATCGTCGCGTAGTTGAAGAGGGAGCCGGGAACGTCGGGCAGGTAGCCCGCGCCGATGTAGGTGAACTCGACCGGCACCGGCGTGGTGGTCGACTGGCCGATCCACTGGTTGCCGCCGCGGAAGATGAGCATGCCCGCGAGCGTCACGATGAACGCCGGCACCCCGACGTACGCGACCCAGAAGCCCTGCCAGGCGCCGACGGCCGCGCCGACGAGCAGGCCCAGCACGATCGCGAGCGGCCAGGGCAGGTTCCACTCGGACATGGCCTTGGCGACGATGATGCCGGTGAACGCGGCGACCGAGCCGACCGAGAGGTCGATGTGCCCCATGATGATGACCATCACCATGCCGATCGCGAGGATCAGGATGTAGCTGTACTGGTTCACGACGTTGATGAGGTTCGTCGAGGAGAGGGTGAGGCCCGTCCCCTTGATGAGCCAGGTCAGCAGCTGGAAGAGCGCGATGATGACGACGAGGCTGCCGAGGATGCCGAACTGGCGCAGCGTCGACTGGCCGTTGCCGAACATCTTGCGCAGGTCGGCGAAGCCGCCCCGCTTCTCGGGCGTTGCGCCGGTCGTCGTGGCGCCCGTGGGGGTCGCGCCGGTCGGAGTGGTCATGCGTTCGCCTTCTTCTTCGCGGAGGTCATGCTGCGCATGAGCGCCTCCGGGGTCGCCTCGGACACGGGCAGGTTGTCGGTGATGCGGCCTTCGAAGACCGTGTAGATGCGGTCGGCGATGCCGAGCAGCTCGGGCAGCTCGCTGGAGATGAGGATGACGCCCTTCCCCTGCGCCGCGAGCTGCTGGATGATCGTGTAGATCTCGTACTTGGCGCCCACGTCGATGCCTCGGGTGGGCTCGTCGAGGATCAGCAGGTCGGGGTCGGTGAACATCCACTTCGCCAGCACGACCTTCTGCTGGTTGCCGCCGGAGAGCTTCGCCACGCCCATGTCGACGCTCGGCGACTTGATGCGCAGCTGCTTGCGGTAGCTCTCGGCGACCTGCGCCTCCTTGAACTCGTCGACCACGTCGAGGCGGGCGATCTTGCGGAGCTTCGCGGAGACGATGGAGCGCTTGATCGTGTCGAGCAGGTTGAGCCCGAGCACCTTGCGGTCCTCGCTCACGTAGGCGAGGCCGTGGTCGATCGCGGACTCGACGTCCTTCAGCACGATCTCCTTGCCGTCCTTCACGATCGTGCCCGCGAGGTAGGTGCCGTAGGAGCGGCCGAAGATGCTCATCGCGAGCTCGGTGCGGCCGGCGCCCATGAGGCCGGCGAGCCCGACGATTTCGCCGCGGCGCACCTCGAGGTTCGAGCCCTTCGCGACGAGCCGCTCGGGCACCTGCGGGTGCTGGATCGTCCAGTCGCGGACCTCGAAGAACACCTCGCCGATGTGCGGCGTGCGGTCGGGGTAGCGGCTCTCGAGCGAGCGGCCGACCATGCCGCGGATGATCCGGTCCTCGTCGACGTCGCCGCCGTGCACGTCGAGCGTCTCGATCGCGTGGCCGTCGCGGATGATCGTGATCGCGTCGGCGATCTGCTCGATCTCGTTGAGCTTGTGGCTGATCATGATCGACGCGATGCCGCGGCCCTTGAGGCCGAGGATGAGGTCGAGCAGGTGCTGCGAGTCGTCCTCGTTCAGCGCCGCCGTCGGCTCGTCGAGGATGAGCAGCTTCACGTCCTTCGCGAGCGCCTTGGCGATCTCGACGAGCTGCTGCTTGCCGACGCCGAGGTGCTTGATCTGCGTGTCGGGGTCTTCGGCGAGGCCGACGCGGGCGAGCAGGTCGAGCGCCTTCCGCTTCGCGGCCGACCAGTCGATCCGGCCGCCGCGGGCGATCTCGTTGCCGAGGAAGATGTTCTCGGTGATCGACAGCTCGGGGATGAGCGCGAGCTCCTGGTGGATGATCGCGATGCCGGCCTGCTCGCTCTGGCGGATGTCCCGGAACTGCACCTCCTCGCCGCGGAAGAAGATCTCTCCGGTGTAGGTGCCGTGCGGGTACACGCCGGAGAGCACCTTCATCAGGGTGGACTTGCCGGCGCCGTTCTCGCCGCAGATCGCGTGGATCTCGGCGGGCATCACGGTGAGCGAGACGTCGCTCAGCGCCTTCACGCCCGGAAACTCCTTGGTGATGGAGCGCATCTCCAGGATGGGCGGGGGCGCGCTCATCGGCTGCCCGCTCGGGCGCTGGTCGTCATCGACGGAATCACTGATCTGGACCTCGGTGTCAGGGTTGCTGCTGCGTGTGACGTGATCGTGTGACCGTTCACATCGACACCATGCTGCATCCGCGGGGCGGGCGTGTCAAGCCGATGCGCGGAACGGGCCCTCGCGGCGCTCAGCGTGCGACGGACGCCGGGCGCACCGCGACCGGCGCGGTCGAACCGCGCACCACGAGCCGCGGCACGATGTCCTCGACCTCGATCCGCTCGGTGCCGTGCACCTGGTTCAGCAGCAGCGCGACGGCCCGGCGGCCGATCTCGTGGAAGTCCTGGTAGACGGTCGTCAGGGTCGGCGCGACGTGCTTCGCGACCGGGATGTCGTCGAAGCCGACCACGCTGACGTCTCCCGGCACGTCGAGCCCGGCGTCGCGAAACGCGTGCATGAGCCCGATCGCCATCTCGTCGTTCGCGGCGAACACGGCGGTGAAGTCCCGGCGGCGCACGAGCTCGCTGCCCGCGTAGTAGCCGAAATCGGCCGTCCAGTCGCCGAGGATCGGCGGGTGCAGGCCGAGCTCGGCGTCGTCGATCGCCTCGAGGAAGCCGCGCATCCGCGCCTCCGCCTCGATCCAGTCCTGCGGCCCGGCGAGGTGCACGATCTCCCGGTGGCCGAGCCCGATCAGGTGCTGCGTGGCGCGGCGCGCGCCCGTCACCTGGTCGACGGACAGCGCGAGGTGGTCGCGGCGGCCCGTCGACTGGAGGCTCACGAAGGGCACCCCGATCGATGACGCGGCGAGCACCTCGAACACCCGCACCTGCGGGGCGATCACGACGAGCCCCTCGATCGCCTGCAGCATCAGATGCTCGATCGCGTCGGCGATGCCGGCCGGCGAGGTGTCCGCGAGGTTCGCGGTGTTCACGTGGTAGCCCTGCTCGCGGGCGGCGTCCTCGATGGCCGCGATGCTCGTGGCCGGGCCGTACGTCGTGCTCAGCGCGGCGAGCACGCCGATCGTGTTCGAGCGGCTCGTGACCAGGGTGCGGGCGGCCCGGTTCGGCCGATACTGCAGCGTCTCCATCGCCTGCAGCACACGCTCGCGAGTCTCGGGACGGATGCTCGGGTGATCGTTCAGCACCCGGGAGACGGTCTGGTGCGAGACCTCGGCCAGGCGCGCGACATCGCGGATGCTGGGCGCACGCCCGCGGTCCTGGGGAGGAGACACTGTTCGCCGATCCGGATGTGCACGTTCACATCGCTGTCGCATCCATTATGCACGCCCGGCCCGCGGCGCACAGCTCGACGATGTGACAGTCACAACGGGCGATCGAATCGAATCGACTGCCCCCGGAGGCGTGAGAGCGCGCTCACCGAGATTTCTCTGCGGTCGCGCGGGCCGAACCCAGCCTGCGCACTCCCACCAGGCTGTCGCCGCGCCGATCGGCGACTCGGAGCGGACACTGGTTCTCTTCTGAGCGAGCTGCCACTCCGCCGCTGCGCGACACGCGGCGCTTCCGGGTGTGCAGATTTGTGGCGTTGCGGCGCAGTGCGTGCGTGCTCGAAAGATTCGGCTCGTGCCGCGCCGACACGCCGAGACGGCGACACGGGCAGCAGGGCCGCCCGGCTCCCCCGGGTCAGCCGGCGGCGAGCGGGCGCACCCGCGCGGCGAGCAGCACCGCGACGAAGGCGATCGCGAGCGCAGCAGTGTTTCCACCTCAGGTTGGAACGCGTATAACTGAGGTGAAAACACCTCTCCGGTCGGCCGAACCTCTCGGCGCCACCACAGAGACAGGAACACCCCGGTGAACAGACCCCGAATGACCGCGCTGGCCGCAGCGCTCGCGATCGCCCCCGTCGTGCCCTCGGCACCCGCTCATGCGGATGACCCCCTCGACCCCCGGCTTCAGGAGTTCACGAGCGCCGTCGGAGTCGACGCGAGCGCCGAGGGGAGCACGCTGACGGCCGTCAAGGAGCAGGGACTCAGCTACAACGGCAAGCCGACGCTTCTGCGCAACGACAGCAAGAATCTCTGATGCAGCACATGACCACTGATACGCCGCCGCTGCGCACCCTCCCCCGGCCTCGGGACTGGGCGATCGCCGCCGCACTGCTCGGCTCCGCCGCCGCTGCGCTGGTGACCGCGCTCGGGCTGCTCGTCGGCGGGGTCGCGCTGCTCTTCGCGATCCTCCGGCTCCGGCAGCGACCCCCGCGCACCGCGACCATCCTGCTGAGCGTGGCGATCGCCGTGTGGCTCCTCGTCGCGATCGCGTGCGTGGCCGCCGGGCTCGCGGTGATCACGCAGAACGGCACGCCCGAGGTCGTGCTCGAGACCTCCTGAGGGGTCCGCTTCGCTGGCCCCGCGCCCGCTCCCCCGGCTCAGCCGACGGCGAGCGGGCGCACCCGCGCGGCGAGCAGCACCGCGACGACGGCGATCGCGAGCGCCACAGCGAAGTCGGGGGCGAAGCCGCCCCACACCACCGCGCTCGACACGAGCGCCGTGATGGCGAGCGCGATCGAGGCGCCGAGCGACTCCGCGATCGAGAGCGCCGCACTGTTGAACCCCTGGGCCGAGACCGGCGAGAGACTCAGCACCGCGACCGAGAAGCGCGGGTACATGAAGCCCATCGCGCCGCCCGCGAGCGTCCACGCGACGAAGGCGATCGCGGGGTGCAGGTGCAGGGCGGCGACCGCGAGCACCACGGCGAGCGCGACCACGAGCAGCGTCGAGCCGGTGACCACGGCCCGCACGTTCGAGATGCGGTCGCCGAGCCGGCCCTGCAGCCACGAGGCGGCCGCCCAGCTCACGCCGGCCCCGGTGAGCACGGCCCCGGCGAGGCTCGGCTCGAAGCCGTAGTCCTCGATGAAGAGGTACGGCAGGTAGATCTCGCTGCCGAAGAAGGCGCCCGCCACGACGAGGCGCATGAGCACCGTGGCCGGCAGGCCGCGCGCGGCGCGCAGGGTGCCGATGGGCAGCAGCGGGCGCACGGCCACGACGACGATCGCGACCGAGAGCGCGGCGACGATCCAGCGCATCGGCGAGTCGAACTCCTTCGCGAGGGAGACGCCGAGCGCGGCCGCGGCGGTGAGCACCGCCCAGCCCACCCGCGAGGGACTCCACGGCACGGCGGGATCGCCCTGCACCTCGGCCCGGGCCCGCAGCAGCGGCGGCAGCAGCATCGCGGTCGCGGGGACCACGATCGCGATCACGCCGAGGAAGACCCAGTGCCAGCTCGACTGCTCGGCGACGAAGCCGGCGACGGCGGGTCCCACGATCGAGGGGATGACCCACGCCGCCGCGAAGCCGGCGAAGACCCTGGCGCGGATGGCCTCCGGGTACACCCGGCCGACGATCACGTAGAGCGGCACGATGACCGCGGCGCCCGCGATGCCGTGCACGAAGCGGCCGACGATGAAGACGATCATGTCGGTCGCGGTGCCGGCGATCACCAGCCCGACGACGAAGAGGATGCCCGAGGTCAGCAGCGAGGGCAGCGGCCCGTTCCGGTCGGTCCAGTTGCCGGCGATGACCATGCCGATGATGCCCGCCGCGAGCGGCACGGCGAAGGCGAGCGCGTAGAGCGCCTCGCCGTCGAGGTCGCGGGCGACGAGCGGCATGATCGTGGTGACGGCCATCGACTCGAACGCGGCGAGGAAGATGAGCGCGAACATGCCGACCGAGAGCCACCGGTACGGCCGGGCGAGCGGGCCGCCGACGGCCGCCGCGGGAGCCGACGCGTCGTTCGCCGTCGGCTCGGCGGGCGCCTCGGCGCGAGGTTCGGTGTCGGGGCTCGGGGATTCGCTCACTTCATCGACCCTAGGACTTCAAGCGCCCTTGAGGTCAACCGGCCGCGCCGGGATCCCCCGTCGGCAGCTCCGCGAAGGCCCGGACCGGGAAGGTGCCGAAGCCCTCGATCCGCGGCGGGACCGCGGTGAACCGCGCGCCACGCGCCGGCACCCGGTCGAGTCCGGTCAGGTGCTCGACGACGTGCACGCCCGCTGCGAGCAGCAGCGAGTGGGCGGGACGATCCCCGCCGCCCTCCGTGTCGTCGATGTTCAGCGAGTCGATGCCGACGAGCGCGACGCCGGCCGAGACGAGGAAGCGCGCACCGGCCTCGCTGAGGAACGGCGCCCCCGCGGCGTACGCCGGGGTGCCGAAGTGCCGGCTCCAGCCGGTGTGCAGCAGCACCGCGGCGCCCGCGAGCTCGACGGCCGTGCGCTCGAAGAAGACCTCGGCGGGGATGCCGCGCTCCGCCGCGTCCGCGAGGTGCAGCACCTGGGCCGGCAGCCCGACCAGGGTGGCGAGCTCGAGCGAGGCGAGATCGCCGCCGTCCGCGTAGCGGTGGTACGGGCTGTCGAGGTAGGTTCCAGTGTTGCCCGCCATCGTGAGCACGTCGATCGCGAACTCCGTGCCGGGCGCGTACACCTCCCGCGAGGCCGCGCGGGTGAGGTGCGGCGCGATGCTCGGGGCGGGGATGCCGGGGTACGTCACGAGCCCGGCGCGGATCGGGTGGCTGAGATCGACGAGGCGGGATGCCGCGCCGGCGCCGGCCGCATCGGGCGGCGTGCTCGCCGAGGCATCCGCGGTCACGCCCCGGGAGCCCTTGTGCGCCTCGGCGACGATCTCGAAGCTCGAGAAGGCGACCGAGCCGACGAGCGCGAGCCCGAGGTGCCGCACGAGGAGTTCGGCGACCGCGGCCTCGCCGACGTCGGGACCCGGCACGTCGAGCCGGAACCCGCGGGCGCTCAGCCCGCCGCCGTTGACGAAGGCGATCTCGGCGTCGAAGACGGCCCGGTACTCGGTCATATGCGCTCCTCTACTCTGTGCACGGATCCAGGGACGGCCGCTCCGGCCCCGGGGCCGGTGCCGGTGCCGACGCCGGGGCCGGTCTCGTCCCGGTGCGCGCGGCGGCCTCCGCGCAGGCGCCGCACGACGGTCACCGCGAGCGCGGCGACGGCAAGCAGGGCCGGCACGACGAGATTCGCCCCGGCGAGCACGAGCAGGCCCGCGGTGAGCACCGTCGCCACGACGGCGAGCCACCAGCCCACGCTCCAGCGGCGCAGCAGCAGCGTCGCCGCGAGCATGCCGACGAAGTAGATCGCGACCATGTTGCTGGTGTGGATCAGGATGAACGCGCCGAGCGCGCCGCCGTTCACGACGACGAGCACGAAGTACCCGAGCGAGACGACGCCGGTGAGGGCGAGCGCCCGCCGGGGCACCTCGCCGCCCGCGGCGCCCTTCGCGAAGTACCGGGGCAGGTCGCCGTCGCGACCGAGCGCGGCGCCGAGATTGCCGAAGGCCGGCAGGTAGGCGTTCATGACGCCCACGGTGACGATCACGGCGATCGCCGCGACGATGGCCGGACCGATCCCGGGCAGCACGACGTCGACGAGGTCGATGAGCGGCACGACGCCCTGCCCGGCGCGCTCACCGAGCACGCCGACGGTGACGAACTGCAGCGCGAGGTAGCCGACGCCGACCACGACGATCGCGATCCCGGTCGCGATGGGGATGACGCGGCGCGGGTTCCGGAACTCGCCCGCGATGTGGGTGCCGACCTCCCAGCCGGCGAACGCCCACACGAACAGGCTGATCGCCGTGCCGACCCCGGCCCAGCCGTTCGGCAGGAACGGGGTGAACGACGCGGCCTCGACGTGCGGGAAGGTGAGCGCGACGACCGCGACGACGACGGCGAGCAGCAGCGCCGTGAGCACGAGCTGCACCCAGCCCGCGACACGCACGCCGAACCAGCTGATCACGTAGGGCGGCACGAAGATCGCCGCGGCGATGAGGGGAACGGCGGAGCGGTCGACCCCGAGCGCCGCGACGACGTACTCGCCGCAGAGCAGCGTGACGACGGGCGCACCGACGCAGACCCCGAAGTAGAACCAGTACCCGGTCATCCGTGCGACGGTGTCGCCGAGCGAGCGGCGGGCGTAGCTCGCCACGCCGCCCGGGTCGGGGAAGCGGGCGGCGAGCGCCGCGAAGGTGCCGGCGAGCGGGATCGACAGCACGAGCACCGCGGCGACGGCGAGCACCGAGGCGGGACCGGCGGCGGCCGCCGCGAGGCCGGGGAGGGCGAGGATGCCGGTGCCGAGCACGCTCGCGATGTAGAGCGCCGTGCCCTGCCCGAGGCCGAGGGTGCCGTGGCCGGTGGCCGGGGTCTCCGGTGCGGTCGCGGGGTGCTGCGTCGAGGTCACTGCCACAGTCTGGCGCACGAGGCATCCGACCGCGCTGGCAGGAGTGACACCCTCAGTGCATATCCTGCCAAGCTCTGCAGCTTGGCAAGACCAGGCGGATGCCTAGAGCCGCGCCAGCGTCTGATCGATGTCGGCGAGCAGGTCGTCGACGTCCTCGATGCCGACCGACAGCCGCACGATCGAGGCCGGCACCTCCGCCTCCGTGCCGCGCACCGAGGCGTGCGTCATCTCCGAGGGGTAGTTGACGAGCGACTCGACGCCGCCGAGCGACTCGGCCAGCTGGAACAGCTCGGTCGACTCCGCGAAGCGGCGAGCCGCCTCGCCGCCGCCGGCCAGCTCGATCGAGAGCATGCCGCCGAAGCCCGACATCTGCCGACCGGCCAGCTCGTGGCCGGGGTGCGACTCGAGGCCCGGGTAGTAGACGCGGGCGATGCCCGAGTGCTCCTCGAGCCGCCGGGCGATCGCGAGCGCGTTCTGGCTGTGCCGCTGCATCCGGATGCCGAGCGTCTTGATGCCCCGCGAGGTGAGGAACGCGTCGAACGGGCCCGACACGGCACCCGCCGCGAACTGGGTGAACTGCACCCGCTCGTGCAGCTCGTCGCGACCCGGCGCGAAGACGACGGCGCCGCCGATCACGTCGGAGTGGCCGCCGAGGTACTTCGTGGTCGAGTGCACGACGACATCGGCGCCGAGCGCGACCGGCTGCTGCAGCGCGGGGCTCGCGAAGGTGTTGTCGACGACGACGAGGAGGCCGGCCTCGTGCCCGAGCTGGGCGAGCGCGGCGACGTCGGAGATCTTCATCAGCGGGTTCGAGGGCGTCTCGATCCAGAGCACCTTCGTCGCGCCCGGCTCGATCGCGGCGCGCACGAGGTCGAGGTCGCTGGTGTCGACGGTCGAGTGGCGGACGCCCCAGGCGCCGTGCACCCGGCGGATCAGCCGGTGCGTGCCGCCGTAGACGTCGTTGCCGATGACGACGTGGTCGCCGGGGGCGAGCACGGTGCGCAGCAGCGCGTCCTCGGCGGCGAGGCCGGACGCGAAGGACAGCGCGTGCGCGCCGCCCTCGAGCGCCGCGAGCTGGGTCTCGAGCGCGGTGCGCGTCGGGTTGCCGCCGCGGGAGTACTCGTAGCCGCCGCGGAGGCCGCCGATGCCGTCCTGGACGTAGGTGGAGGTGGCGTAGATCGGCGGGATGACCGCGCCGGTCGACGGGTCGAAGGCCTGGCCGGCGTGGATCGCGCGGGTGTCGAAGCGGGCGTCGTCGGAGTTCATGTGGAGTCGCTTTCGAGTCGTACGGAGAGGAGTGATGGGCGGCCGGTGCGAGACCGGGCTCAGTGGGAGAGGTAGCCGAGCAGGTCGCTGCGGGTGACGACCCCGAGGGCCTTGCCGCCGTCGGTGACGAGCATCGCGGGGGCGTCGGTGAAGGCCTGCCGCGCCGCGGCGACGGGCTCGTTCACGCCGATGAGCGGCAGCGGTGCGCCGAGCACCTGCGCGACCTCGTCGGTGAGCTTCGCCTCGCCGGAGAAGACCCGTTCGAGCAGCTCCTCCTCGTGCAGGGCGCCGAGGACCTCGCCGAGGACGACGGGCGGCTCGTGCCCGACGACGACGAGCTGCGAGACGCCGGTCTCGGTCATGCGGTCGATCGCGTCGCGCACGGTGTCCTGCGGGAAGACGTGCACGAGGGGCTCGGTGCGGTCGGCCTTCGCGGCGAGGAGGTCGGCGACGGTGTGCCCGCTCGGGGCGTTGCCGAAGCCGTAGGCGCGCAGCCACTTGTCGTTGAAGATCTTGCCGAGGTACCCGCGACCGCCGTCCGGCAGCAGCACGACGAAGACGTCGTCGGGCCCGGCGTCGGCCGCGGCCTCGAGCGCGGCGACGACGGCCATGCCGCTCGAGCCGCCGACGAGGATGCCCTCCTCGCGGGCGAGGCGGCGGGTCATGGCGAACGACGCGGCATCCGAGACCTCGATGATCTCGTGCGGCACCGCCGGGTCGTAGGCGGTGGGCCAGAAGTCCTCGCCGACGCCCTCGACGAAGTACGGGCGACCGGTGCCGCCGGAGTAGACCGAGCCCTCCGGGTCGGCGCCGATGATGCGCACCCGGTCGCCCGAGACCTCGCGAAGGTAACGGCCCGTGCCGGTGATCGTGCCGCCGGTGCCGACGCCCGCCACGAAGTGGGTGACCCTGCCTTCGGTGTCGCGCCAGATCTCGGGCCCGGTGGTCTCGTAGTGCGAACGCGGCCCGTTCGGGTTGGAGTACTGGTCGGGCTTGAACGCGCCGGGGATCTCGCGGACGAGCCGGTCCGAGACGCCGTAGTACGACTCCGGGCTGTCGGGGGCGACCGCCGTCGGCGTG
Source organism: Agromyces soli (assembly GCF_022811605.1). Taxonomy (GTDB): domain Bacteria; phylum Actinomycetota; class Actinomycetes; order Actinomycetales; family Microbacteriaceae; genus Agromyces; species Agromyces soli. Next base: position 248,913 of record NZ_CP094533.1, read on the forward strand.
ACGACCACCTCGGCGCCGTAGGCGGTCAGCACGTTGCGCTTGTCCTCGCCGACCTTGTCGGGGCAGACGAAGATGCAGCGGTAGCCGCGCTGCTGCGCGACGAGGGCGAGCCCGACGCCGGTGTTGCCGCTCGTCGGCTCGACGATGGTGCCGCCGGGCTTCAGCCGGCCCTCGCGCTCGGCGGCGTCGATGATGCGGCCGGCGATGCGGTCCTTCGAGGAGCCGCCGGGGTTCAGGTACTCGAGCTTCACGAGCACCGTCGCCCGCGTCACGCCCTCGGTGACGCGCGAGAGCTTGACGAGCGGGGTGTCGCCGACGAGGTCGACGATCGATTCTGCGTACTTCATTGCCGTGTTCATTCCTCGTGTGGGGTGCGTCGCATCGAACGGATGCCGCGCGCGACGCGATGAATAGGGGTCGCGGAGATCAGCGACAACAACACAGCGAAGAGTTCACGGACGACAGCCTAGCCGGTCGCCTCCGCCCGGCGCTTGGCCGATCCCTTCGCGGGGAACAGCGTCTCGGACTCCTCGAGCGACATGCCGTTCGTCTCGGGCACCTTGAGGAACACGAAGACGAAGGACAGCGCGGCGAACAGCGCGTACATCCCGTAGGTGAAGAGGAGGGAGAAGTCGCTGAGCGCGGGGAAGCTGACCGTGATGAGGAAGTTCGCGATCCACTGCGCGGCTGCGGCGAGGCCGAGGGCGCGCGCGCGGATGCGGTTCGGGAAGATCTCGCCGAGCAGCACCCAGACGAGCGGCCCCCACGAGAAGCCGAAGAACACCACGAACAGGTTCGCCGCGACGAGCGCCACCGGCCCCCAGGCGCCGGGCAGCGAGACCTCGCCGTCGACCGTCACGGAGTTCGCGAAGGAGAGCGCCATCGCCGCGAGCGACACCGTCATGCCCGCCGAGCCGACGAGCAGCAGCGGCCGGCGGCCGACCCGGTCGACGAGCGCGATCGCGACGAAGGTGACGACGATGTTCGTCACGGAGGTGATCACCGAGATGAGCAGCGAGTTCGACTCGTCGAAGCCGACCGCCTTCCAGAGGGTCGTCGAGTAGTAGAAGATCACGTTGATGCCGACGAACTGCTGGAAGACGCTCAGCAGGATGCCGATCCAGACGATGCCCTGCAGCCCCAGCACGGGCCCGCGCAGCGCGCCCTTCCGCTTCGCATAGGCGTCCTGCCGCATCGAGTCGTGGATGTCGCGGATGGCCCGGTCCACCTCGTGCGGTTGGATGCGGGCGAGCACCTCTTTCGCCTTCTCCTCCTTGCCGGCCTTGACGAGGAATCGCGGCGACTCCGGCAGGGTGAGCGCGAGCAGCCCGTAGACGAGCGACGGCACGATGCAGGCGAGGAACATCCAGCGCCACGCCTCGAGCCCGAACCAGAACGACTCGGAGGCGCCGCCGGCGGCCGTCGCGAAGAGCGCGTCGGAGAGCAGGGCGGCGAAGATGCCGAAGACGATCGCGAGCTGCTGCAGCGAGGCCAGCCGCCCGCGCGCCTTGCGCGGCGAGATCTCGGCGATGTACGCGGGGGCGACCACCGAGGCGATGCCGATGCCGACGCCGCCGATGAGGCGCCAGACGATGAGGTCGACGACCCCGAAGGCGAAGCCGGAGCCGAGCGAGGAGACGAGGAAGAGGATGGCCCCGAGCACCATCACCGGGATCCGGCCGAAGCGGTCGGCCAGCCGGCCGGCGAGTTCGGAGCCGACGGCGCAGCCGAGCAGGGCGCTCGCGACCGCGAAGCCGGTCACGCCGGAGCTCAGGTCGAACTGGTGCTGGATGGCGTCGACGGCCCCGTTCACGACGGAGGAGTCGAATCCGAAGAGGAAGCCGCCGACCGCGCCGGCGGCCGCGAGGCCGATCACCTTCGCGTTGAGCCCGTCTCCCCCGGTGCCGGCCTGCGGCTCGGCTGCTGCGCTGGTCATCTCGCTCCCCTCGCTCGCCGGCCCACCCCGGCGTCGGGCACAGACTATGCCTTCGGCGCACCGCAGCACGAGGGGTTGACGGAGCGGGTGGTATCCCGATCAGACTGCGAAAGCCCTGGGAGTACCCCCGCCGCGTACCGGGCGCGGATCCATGCATCCGTATCATCAGAGCGACGCCGCGAGAGAGGTCCCCAGTGAGCCCCAGCCCCACCCAGCCGTCGATCAAGCAGCAGCGCGCCGCCGCCCGGGAGGCGAAGCTCGCGGAGTTCCGCGCCAAGGAAGCCCGCCGCAAGCGGGTGCGCACGATCGGCATCGCCTCGGGCATCGTGGCCGTGGTCGCCGTCATCGGCCTGCTCGTGACCGCGATCGTGCTGACGCCGAAGCCGGCGAGCTACAGCAAGGGCGGCACCGGCGCCGAGATCGACGGGGTCGAGACCTTCGACAACGGCGCGGGCCACGTCGCGGGCACCGTGGACTACCCGCAGACGCCTCCCGCCGGCGGCGAGCACAACCAGTACTGGCTGAACTGCGGCGTCTACGAGCAGCCCGTGCCGAACGAGAACGCGGTGCACTCGATGGAGCACGGTGCGATCTGGGTCACCTACGACCCCGAGCGGGTCTCGGGCGACGCACTCGCCACCCTGAAGTCCAAGCTGCCCTCCACGTACGTGGTCCTCTCCCCCTTCGAGAGTCTCGACACGCCCATCGCGCTGAGCGGATGGAACGTACAGCTGAAGCTCGACGACGCCGCGGACCCGCGCATCCCCGAGTTCTTCGAGGAGTACTGGCAGAGCCAGAACGTGCCGGAGCCCGGCGCGCTCTGCACCGGCGCCTTCGACGCGCCCGGCAAGGTCTCCTGACCCCGTGAGCCGCACGCGCATCGTCGCAGCCTCCGTCGCCGGCCTCGTCGCCGTCGTGCTCGTCGCGGTCGCCGCATTCGCGTTCGGCCGGCTCTCGACGGTGCCCGAGGCGACGCCGGCGGAGGGCAGCGCTGAGGCGGGCTTCGCCCGCGACATGCAGGTGCACCACAAGCAGGGCGTCGAGCTCGCGCTCATCGTGCGCCAGGTCACCGACGATGCCGAGGTGCGGCTGCTCGCCGATGACATCGCCGCGACGCAGGCGCAGCAGTCCGGTCAGCTGGCCGGCTGGCTGAACGTCTGGGATCTGCCGCAGTACAGCGCCGAGCCGCAGATGACGTGGATGACCGACGGCGGCGCGCACGCGCACACGGCGGGCGAGCCCATGCCCGGCCTCGCGACGCCCGAGCAGATCGCCGCACTGCGGGCCGCGAGCGGCGTCGACGCGGAACGGGAGTTCCTCGAGCTGATGATCGCGCATCACCTCGGCGCGGTCGAGATGGCCGAGGCGCTCGAGGAGCGCTCGAGCCATCCGGTCGCCCTGGCCTTCGCGCGGGCCGTGATCGCCTCGCAGCAGTCGGAGATCGAGCTCATGCAGGGCATGCTCGACGCCCGCAGCTGAGCCCGAGGGTCAGCCCTGCGCGGGCAGCGCGGCGTCGGCCTGCTCGCGGTAGAGCGAGGCGTACACCCCGCCGAGCGCGAGCAGCTCCGAGTGCGTGCCGCGCTCGACGATGCGGCCGGCGACGACGACGAAGATGACATCGGCCGAGACGACCGTCGTCAGCCGGTGCGCGATGGCGATCGTGGTGCGGCCCTTCGCGGCGTCGTCGAGCGCCGCCTGCACGACCCGCTCGGAGATCGTGTCGAGTGCGCTCGTGGCCTCGTCGAGCACGAGCACGGGCGGGTCTTTCAGGAGCACCCGGGCGATCGCGATGCGCTGCTTCTCGCCGCCGGAGAGCCGGTAGCCGCGCTCCCCGACGACGGTGTCGAACCCGTCGGGGAAGCTCGCGACCGTCTCGTGGATGTTGGCCGCGCGCGCGGCGGCCTCGAGCTCGGCATCGCTCGCCTCGGGCTTCGCGTAGCGGAGGTTCTCGGCGATCGACGCGTGGAAGAGGTAGGTCTCCTGGCTGACGATGCCGATGCGACCGACGAGCGAGTCCTGCCGCAGCTCCCGCACGTCGACCCCGGCGAAGCGCACCGTGCCGCTCGTCGCCTCGTACAGCCGCGGCACGAGATAGGACACCGTCGTCTTGCCGGCGCCCGAGGGGCCGACGAAGGCGGCGAACTGCCCCGGCTCGATCGTGAACGACACCTCGTCGAGCGTGGGCCGGCTGTCGGAGTCGGCGTCGGGGTAGCGGAACGACACCCGGTCGAACTCGACCCGGCCGAGCTCCGGCCCGTCGGGCACCGCGCGCGCAGCGGGGGCGTCGGTGATCGCCGGCTTCAGGTCGAGGTACTCGAAGATGCGGGCGAACAGCGCGCTCGAGGTCTGCAGATCGAGGGCGACGCGCATGAGCCCCATGAGCGGGAAGAGCAGCCGGGCCTGCACGGTGGTGAACGCGACGATCGTGCCGGCCGTCACGTCGACCGCGCCGCCGGAGATCAGCCAGCCCGACACGAGGTACACGATCGCCGGGATCGACGACATGAAGATGTTCACCATCGCGAAGAACCACTGGCCGGTCATCTGCTGGCGCACCTGCAGGCCGATCTGGGTGCGGTTCTCGTCGGCGTAGCGGTCGATCTCGCTCTGCTGGCGGGTGAAGCTCTTCGACAGCAGGATGCCGGAGACGGAGAGGGTCTCCTGCGTGATCGCGGTCATCTCGGACAGCGACTCCTGCGTCTTGCCGGCGATGCGCGCCCGAACCTGACCGACCCGGCGCTGGGCGATCACCATGAACGGCATGAGCAGCAGCGCCACGAGCGTGAGCTGCCAGTTCAGGATGAGCATCGCGACGAACGCCGAGATGACGGTGACGGTGTTGCCGAGCACGCTCGAGACCGTGTTCGTCAGCACGCCCGCGACGCCGCCGACGTCGTTCTGCAGCCTGGACTGGATGACGCCCGTCTTCGTGCGGGTGAAGAAGCTCAGCTCCATCGACTGCAGGTGCGAGAACAGGCGCACCCGCAGCGCGCCCATGACCTTGTTGCCGATGGTGGAGGTGAGCCAGGTCTGCCACACGCCGAGCAGCGCCGAGACGATGAACACCGCGATCATGCCCACGACGAGCCAGGTGAGCTGCGGCACGTCGGGCGGCAGCGCATCGCCCGCGGCGTTCTTCGGGAACAGGCCGTCGTCGAAGGCGCGCTGGGTCAGCAGCGGCGGGATGACGCTGAGCGCCGCCCCGATGAGCACGAGCACGACCGTCGTGACGAGCGCGGCCCGGTGCGGCGCGAACAGCTCGGCGATGCGGCCGAGCAGGTTCGGGATCTTCGGCGCCTCGGCGTTCTCGGCGCGCTGGGCGGCCTCGTCGGCCGAGGCGATGCGCGTGCGCGGCTTGCCCATGCGCCCGCTCTGCCCGCCCGGCGCCGTTCGGTTCATGCTCACGGCTTCACCCTACGCCGCACCGGGGACGCCCCGGCCGGCCGGGCGCGATCCGTGGACAGCGCCCGGAGACGAGCGGATGCCGCGGACGATCCGCCCGCGGCATCCGCTCCCCCCGCCCGGACTCAGCCCTTGGTCGACCCCGCCAGGAGGCCGCGCACGAAGTACCGCTGCAGGCCGAAGAAGACCGCGAGCGGGATGATGATCGAGATGAAGGCGCCCGCCGTCAGGCGCTCCCACTCCTGGCCGCGCGAGCCCACCATCTCCGCCAATCGCTGGGTGAGCGGCGCGACGTCCTGCGTGCCGCCCGAGAAGATGAGGGCGACGAGCAGATCGTTCCACACCCAGATGAACTGGAAGATCGCGAAGGACGCGATGGCCGGTGTCGCGAGGGGCAGCACGATGCGGAAGAAGATCTGCCCGTGCGTCGCGCCGTCGACCCTCGCGGCCTCGATGACCTCGCTCGGGATCTCCGCGATGAAGTTGTGCAGCAGGAAGATCGCGAGCGGCAGCGCGAACATCGCGTGCGCGAGCCAGACCGGCGCGTAGTTCTGCTCCGGGATGATCGGCACGACGTCGTGCAGCCACGCCTGCATCGGCCGCAGCCAGGTCGAGAAGATCTGCAGCAGCGGCACGAGCGCCATCTGCAGCGGCACGATCTGCAGCGCGAACACGAGGATGAACAGCACCCCGGCGCCCTTGAACTTGATCCAGGCGAAGGCGTACGCGGCCATCGTCGCGAGCACGAGCGGGATGAGCGTGCCGACGAGCGAGATCGCGATGGAGTTCACGATGTACGCGCCGAGCTGCGGCGACGACTGCGAGGTCGAGAGCAGTACGTCCTTGTAGTTGTCGAGCGTGAAGCCCCAGTTCTCGAAGATCGTCCACCAGCCCGTGGTGCGCACGAGCTCGGCCGGGCGGAACGAGGAGATCAGCAGGCCGAACGTGGGGATCGTCCAGAGCACGGCGATGATGAGCGCCGCGACCGTCGCGGTGCGCGAGGTGAGCCGCTTCTTGACGCGGGCGGACTTGGTGCCGACGACCTCGGTCAGGGCGGTCGTCTCGGCGGCCCCCTCGATCGAGCCGCGGTCCTTGCCGGTGGGCAGGTCGGCGGGCGCGATGCTCATCGGATCTCCCTCTGCTTGCGGAGCACGTTGATGTTGTAGACGACGATCGGCAGCACCAGGAGGAAGAGGATCAGCGCGAGCGCCGAGCCGCGCCCGACCTCGCTCGCCCGGAACGCCTGGGTGTACATCTCGTTCGCGATGACCGAGGTGTTGAAGTTGCCCGCGGTCATCGTGCGGACGATGTCGAAGACCTTCAGCGTCGCGATGGAGATCGTCGTGAGCACCACGACGAGCGCGCCGCGGATGCCGGGCACCGTGACGTTGATGAATCGCTGCCAGCCGTTCGTGCCGTCGAGCTGGGCGGCCTCGATCTGCTCGGTCGGCACGCCCTTGATGGCCGCGCTGAGCAGCACCATCGCGAAGCCCGTCTGGATCCAGATCATCACGATGATGAGGAGGAAGGTGTTCAGGGGGTCGGTCTGCATGAACTGCACGGGCTCGCCGCCGAAGGCCGTCACGATCGCGTTCAGCAGGCCGATCTGCTCGCGGTCGCCCGAGCGGTACTCGTAGACGAAGCGCCAGATGATGCCCGCGCCCACGAAGGAGATCGCGATGGGCATGAACAGGATGACCTTGTAGTACTTCTCGCCGCGGGAGCGGTCGATGAACACGGCGTAGGCGAGGCCGATCGCCGTGGAGACCGTCGGCACGAGCAGCACCCAGATGACGGTGTTGATGAGCGTGCGGATCGCCGTCGGCTGGGTGAAGGTCCACACGAAGTTGTCGAGGGTCCACTCGCCGCCGGAGGTCTGGAAGGCGAGCAGCGAGGTGCGGATGGCCGGGTACACCAGGCCGATCGCGAGGAAGATGAGCGCCGGGGCGAGGAAGCCCACGAGCTGCCAGTAGTCGCGGCCCTTCTTCGGCGCCTTGTCGATGAAGAAGATGAGCAGGCCGACGACGGCGGCCAAGACGGCGAGCCCCATCACCACCTGCAGGAGCTTGCCGAGCAGATCGGCGGTCGTCATCGTGCCTCCCGGGTTTTCGTCTTCGAAGCCAGCCGGAGCTGGAGGGGGGTGCGAGGGGCGGAGCCGTGCGGCTCCGCCCCTCGATCATGCCGCGCTGGGCGCTGGGTCTGCGACCGGCGCGCGGCGTTCGCTCAGCTGGCGGGCCAGCTGGACTCGATGGTGTTCAGGGTGTCCGCGGTGCTCTGCCCCGTGGTCCAGGCGACCATGCCCTTCCAGAAGGAGTCGGCGCCGACCGCACCGGGCATGAGGTCCGAACCGTCGAAGCGGAACGTCGTCTCGGGGTCCTGCAGGATCTCGATCGACTGCTCGAGCAGCTCGCTCGACGCGTTCTTCGGGTCGAGGCCCTTGTTCGCGCTGATGACGCCGCCCAGCTTCACACGGTTGTTCGCCCAGGTGTCGCTGGAGAGGTAGGCGCGCACGGCCTCGACCTCTTCGGCGTCGCGGAAGGCGACCGGGAACTCGCCGCCGCCGGTGACCGACAGCGGGTCGTCGGCGTTGGCCGGCGGCATCAGGAAGGCGAAGACGGTGCCGTCGCTCGCGACCGTGTTGGCGTCGCCGCCGTCCGGGTTCCAGAAGGTCTCGTAGAACGAGGCCTGGTGGTGCAGCGAGCACTGGCCGTCGAGGATCGGGAGCCCGGCGGTCTGGAAGGCCTCGGTGACGATCGTCGAGACGTCGCCGATGCCGCCGTTGACCATGTCCGGGTTCTTCAGGATCTCGCCCGCGGCGTCGAAGGCCTCGGCGACCTTCGGGTCGTTGAACGGGATGCCGTGGGTGACCCACTGGTCGTACACGTCGGCGCCGTGCAGGCGCAGCATGTAGTCCTCGATCCAGTCGGTGCCCGGCCAGCCGGTGGCGTCGCCCGACTCGAAGCCGACGCACCAGGGCTTGTGGTCGCCCTCGGACGCGATCTTCTCGGACAGCGCGTTCAGCTCGTCGAGGGTCTTCGGGATCTCGTAGCCCTTCTCCTCGAACTCGGCCGGCGAGTACCAGATGTAGCCCTTGATGCTCGCCATGAGCGGCGCGGCGTAGAAGGTGCCGTCGTACGTGCCGTACTGCTTCCAGTCCTCGCTCCAGAACTCGTCGACGTTCGCCTCGACCTCCTGGGACGCGGGGATGAGCCAGCCGCCGTCGGCGAGGCGGCCGAGCAGGCCCGGCTGCGGCACGATGCCGATGTCGGGGGCGTTGCCGCCCTCGGCGAGCACCGCGATCTGGGCCTCGAACTCGCTCGAGCCCTGGTAGGTGATCTCGATGCCGGTGCAGGTCTGGAAGTCCTTCCAGGACTCGACCAGGCGGTCGGCCTCGAGGTCGAGGATGGTGCCGCTGATGGACACCTTCTTGCCCTCGAACGTGCCGTACTGCTCGTAGGGTGCGCAGTCGACGTCGCCGGCGTCCTCGTTGGCGATGTCGCCGGTGCATGCCGTGAGGGTCAGGCCGAGGGCGGCGGCCGCCACGACGGGGACCACCAATCGGCGATGACGCGTGAAACGCATATCTCTCTCCTCGTTGAGTGTGGTGCAGGCGGACCGGAACCGGTTCCAGCGACCACCGTAGAGCACGGTCACACTTCGCCACAAGTGACCGCCTATCACGAAACGGCGACAAGTCACTCCCTGGCCAGCGTTGGGTGAGAGCGCTTCCACGAAAATGGCCCGTTCGATCGGCAAAATGAGATCTCGACTGGAACCGGTTCCATCCATGCGCCCCTGGCGAGTATGCTCTGCATCGAATACGCCGAGTGAGGAGCCGCGATGACCGCGATCGCCGACGTCGCCCGCCTCGCCGGCGTCTCCAAAGCCACGGCGTCCAGGGCGCTCTCCGGGCGCGGGCACGTCGCCGAGGAGACCCGCCGCCGGGTCGAGGCGGCCGCCGCCGAGATCGGCTACATCGTCTCGCCCGACGCCGCGAGCCTCGTCACCGGCCGCACGAAGAACATCGGCGTCGTCATCCCCTTCGTGAACCGCTGGTTCTTCGGCGAGGTGCTCGAGGGCCTCGAACGCACGCTGCTGAGCGCCGGCTACGACCTCACCCTCTACAACGTCGACGGCGCAGGGCCCGACCGCGATCGCGTCTTCGAGTTCTTCCTCGCGCGCAAGCGCGTCGACGCGGTCATCGCCGTCGGCGTCGACCTCGCCGAGCGCGAGCTCGCGGCGCTCGAGCGGCGCGACAAACCCGTCGTCGTGCTCGGCGGCGGCGAGGCCGGCGCGCTCGGCCCCGCCCGGCTGGGCATCGACGACCGGGCGGTCGGGCAGCTCGCCACCGAGCACCTGCTGCAGCTCGGGCACACCAGGCTCGTGCACCTGGCGGGCGACGGGGCCGCCGCCCGTCCGCTCAGCGTGCAGGGTCTGCGCCGGCACGGCTACCTCGACGCGATGTCCGCGGCGGGACTCGCACCGCGCGGCCGGGCCGAGGTCGTCGAGACCGAGATGACGATGCCAGGGGGCTACGAGGCCGCCCTGCAACTGCTCGGCCAGCCGGGCCGGCGCCCCACGGCCGTGTTCGCCGCCTCCGACGAGGTGGCGTTCGGGGCCATCCGCGCGGCCGAGCGGCTCGGCATCTCGGTGCCGCACGATCTCTCGATCGTCGGCGTCGACGGGCACGAGTACGCCGAGATGTTCGGCCTCACCACGGTCGAGCAGTCGCCGAGCGGGCAGGGCCGGGCCGCCGTCGACCTCGTGCTGCGGCTGCTCGGCGAGGGCGCGGAACCGGACCCGCTGCCCGACTCCGGCGCACCGCTGCCGACCCGCCTGGTGGTGCGCACCTCGACGATGCGGGCCCCCCTCTAGCCCGCGGGCGCATGACGTCGCTTTCTGCGGGTGCGGCGGCGCCCGCACCCGCAAATAGTGACGTCTTACGGGGTGGAGGAGGTGGGGTGGACCGGGCGGGGTCAGGCGGCGTCGCCGGCGGTGATCGCCTCGGCCTCGGTGAGCGCGGGCTCCGCCTCGACGCGGTCGACGCGGCGGAGCGCCCGGTGCCCGAGCACGACGATGACGAGGGCGACCGCGACCGAGCCGGCCGCCGCGTAGTAGGGCGCGTCCGGGGCGATCAGGTGGGCGAGCTCCGCCGCGGCGGGCGGGGCGACCGCACCGCCGAGGAAGCGCACCGCCGAGTACGCGCTCGAGGCGACCGAGCGCTGGAGGTCGGTCGCCTCCATCACGCACTCGGTGAGCACCGTGTTCAGCACGCCGAGCACGAGGCCGCCGATCACGATGCAGACGACGAGCGCCGTCGGGTTCGCGATCACGAGGCCCGCGGCGACGAGGTCGACGGCGAGCAGCGGCAGTGCGATCCACAGCACGCGGGTGCGCGGCATCCGCGCCGTCAGCAGGGGCGCCACGAACACCGAGGTCACCGCGAGCGCGAGCCCCCAGCCGAAGAAGGTGAAGCCGAGTCCGAGCGCGTCGAAGCCCAGCGGGAAGGGCGAGTACGCGAGCAGCACGAAGAAGCCGATGTTGTAGAACAGCGCGGCGGCGGCGAGCACCGCGAGCGCGGGCTGCCGCAGCGCCCGGATGGGCGCGGAGAGCTTCGTCGGCACGGGCTTCTCGGCATCCCGCTCCGGCCGCAGGAACGCGACGATCGCGATGAAGCCGACCGCCATGAGCGCGGCGGTGCCGAAGAAGGGGCCGCGCCAGCTCAGGTGGCCGAGCAGCCCCCCGAGGAGCGGGCCGATCGCGATGCCGAGGCCGAGCGCGGCCTCGTAGAGGATGATCGCCGAGCCCGTGCCGCCGGACGCGGCGCCGACGATCGTCGCGAGCGCGGTCGAGATGAAGAGCGCGTTGCCGAGGCCCCAGCCGGCGCGGAAGCCGATGACCGACTCGACGTTCTGCGACAGCCCGGCGGCCGCCGCGAAGATCACGATGAGGCCGAGTCCGATGAGCAGCGTCTTCTTCGCGCCGATGCGGCTCGAGAGCCAGCTCGTGCCGAGCATGGCGAGGCCGGTGATGAGCAGGTAGCTCGTGAAGAGCATCTCGGTCTCGGTGGGCGTCGCCTGCAGGCTCTCGGCGATGGCCGGCAGGATGGGGTCGACGAGGCCGATGCCCATGAAGGCGATGACGCAGGCGAACGCGACCGCCCACACCGCCTTCGGCTGCTTGAGGATGGACCCGGATGTCTCGTGCGAGCCGTGGCTCATTCGTGCTCCTTGCTGCGGCCGAGGGTGGCGTCGGCCCGATCGAGGCCGGCCTGCAGCACCGCGACGGTGCGCTCCAGGGCGGCGAGGTCTTCGTCGGAGAGCTCGGGGAACATCGGCGTGATGGTCGCCGTGAGCTCGTCGCGCCACGCGTCGAGCGCCGTGAGCCCGGCCGGCTCGGCGGCGACGCGCAGGGCGCGGCCGTCGTCGGGGTCGGGCGTGCGGCGCACCCAGCCGCGCTCCTCGAGCGCGTTGACGAGCTTCGTCATGGTCGGCTGGGTGACCCTGCTGACCCTGGCGAGCTCGCCGAGGCGCAGCGGGCCGAGGTCTCGGAGCACGCCGAGGGTGCGCCAGACGGCGGGCGACTCCTCGCTGCCGGTCGCGGTCGCCGCGACGCGGACGAGCCGGCTGTTCGCCGACACGAGCGCGCCGATGAGGGCGGGCAGGTCGTGGTCGCGTGGCATGCGCACCAGTATACATAGCTTGGCTATATATCTGCGAGGCTGCCCACGAAATCCCCACCGACCCGCGAGAATAGGAGGGCTGCGCGCGAGCGCCGCGACGCAGACGAAAGGGCGCAGATGGGCACCAGCTACCTCGAACAGCCGCTGCTCACCTCACCCGGCCAGCCGCTGCGCGTGGCCGTCTACTCGCGGATCGCGCACGGAATCCGCACCGGGGTGTTCCCGCTCGGCACGGCACTCCCCCGCGAGACCGAGCTCGGCACCTCGCTCGGCGTCAGCCGCACCGTCGTCCGCGAGGCGCTCATGCTGCTCGAGGAGGACGGCCTGATCAGCACCAGACGGGGCGTCGGCCGCTTCGTCGCCGACGCCGTGCCGCACGCGGGGCTCGAGGAGTTCCGGCCGCTCGACCTCGTGCTCGCCGAGCCAGGCGCCACCGTCGAGCTGCGGCACGTCGAGCTCACCCAGCAGACCGCGACGGACTTCGTCTCGACGTACCTGCAGCTCGCCGACGACGCGCGGTTCTGGTTCCGCGAGTCGATCGCCTCCCGCGACGGGGAGCCGATCGCCGTCGTGCAGGAGTACCTGCCCGTGGGCGACGACCGTGCCGGCTTCGGCGCCGCGGTCGAGGCGGCCCTCCCCGACATCGACGAGGCCCACTCGACCGTGCTGATGCGCATCATCGACCGCACCGGGCTCGCCTTCGTCACCGGCGTCTGCCGCATCGGCGTGAGCGTCGCCGGTGCGACACGCGCGAAGCAGCTCGAGCTGAAGGCTGCCGACCCGGTCATGCTGCTCACGCAGACGGCCGACCTCGACGGCCGACCCGCCTACCTCGCGAAGGTCATCGTCGCGCCCTCGGTCGGGCACCTCGCGGTGCGGCAGTCCTCGGGCGGCTGAGGGCGCCGAGCACGGCGCGGGCCGCGGCGGCGGCGGCGCCGCGGGTCAGGCCTCGAGCCGCGCCTCGAGCGCGCGCCGCACGGCCGGCTCCAGGAAGGCGGCGTCGACGCTCGCCCGATCGAGCGCGTCGAGCGCCGCGGCATCCCAGGCGAGCTCCTCGACGAGCACCCGGCGCTCGGCCGCGAGGTCGGAGCCCGTCTGCATCGGGTTGTCGTCGCCGAGCACGAGCCGGACCCCTGCTCGCCGCATCGCCGTGCCGGGGTGATCGGCGACCCGGCCGATCGCGCCGGTGAAGTGGTTCGAGGTCGGGCAGATCTCGACGACGAGGCCGGCATCGGCCGCGCGGGCGAGCTCGACCGCGTCGTCGACGAGGTGCGCGCCGTGCCCGATGCGGCTGACTCCGAGCCACCGGACCGCGTCGGCCACCGCCGCCGCCTCGCCCGCCTCCGCGGCGTGGCAGGTGAGCCCGAGGCCCGCGGCGGCGGCGACGCCGAACGCCGGTGCGTGCACGTCGTGCCGAGGGAAGCGCGACTCGTCGCCCGCGAGGTCGAAGCCGCAGACGACCTCGCCGGCGGCCGCGGCGGCCGCACGCGCGACGGCGAGGTTCGTCGCCTCGTCGTGGTGGCGCAGGACGGCGACCACCGCGCCCGACGGCATCCCGCTCGCGGCGCTGCCCGCGGCCATCCCCCGGGCGACCGCGGCGACGACCTCGGCGAGGCCCCGGTCGTCGTCGGCGTGGGTGGCCGGCCCGAAGCGCAGCTCCAGGTAGTCCTGACCGCCCGCCGCGGCATCCTCGACCGCCTCTCTGGCGATCCGCTCGATCGCGTCGAGCCGACGGAAGAAGGGGTAGCTCGCGGCGACCTTCTCCAGATACGCGGTGAGATCCGCCGGCCCGTCGAGCCGGAGCGCCCGCGCCCAGCCGGCGGGCGGCTCCGGCACGCCGGCCTCCCGGGCGAGCGACGCGGCCGTCTCCGGCCGCAGCCACCCCTCGAGGTGGCTGTGCAGGTTGATGAGCATCGGTCCGCGGCTCAGAGCTCGAGTCGCACGGCAGTCTCGAGCGCGGCCTCGATGCTGCGCATCCAACCCTCCTTCAGGGCCTCCTTGACGCCCGAGTAGAGGCTCGTCCCGTCGTAGAGGTTGCTCGAGGTGGAGCAGATCATGCCGGCCCGGACGCCACGCAGCCGCGCGACGACGAAGATCGCCGAGGCCTCCATCTCGACGTTGGTGACGCCGAGCTCGTGGAGCGTCGAGATCCACTCCGGGGTCTCCGCGTAGAAGGCGTCGTCGCTCACGCTGATGCCGCTGTGCACCTTCGCCGACGTGCCCTCGGTGAGCTCCCGCGCGGTGCGGGCGAGCTCGGCGGTGATGCCGAGGTCGGGCACGGCCGGGTACCCGGTCATCGCGTACGCCGCGGTCGTGCCGTCGTTGCGGAGCGAGCCCTCGCTCACGAGCAGGTCGCCCGGCGCGATGCCTGCCTGCAGCCCGGCCGAGGAGCCGACGCGGATGAAGGAGGTCACCCCCACCCGGACGAGCTCCTCGACCGCGATCGCCGCGGAGGGGCAGCCCATGCCCGTCGAGGTCGCCGTGATCCGCCGGCCCTTGTAGTCGCCCGTCATCGTGAGGTGCTCGCGCTGGTGCGCGACCGTGCGCACGTCGGTGAGGAACTCGGCGATCATCGGCACCCGGAAGGGATCGCCGGGCAGCAGCGCCACCGTCGAAACCTCGCCGGGGGCGACCCCGATGTGGTACTGGCGTTCGCCGATCCCGGCGCTGGCCTTGTCGACGGCGGTGGTGGACTCGGCGGTGGAGGTGGTCGTGGTCATCGTGGCGCGGGCCTTTCATTCGGGTGCGCGGGGTGCGCGGAGTGCGCGGGCAGAGGACGCGCGGGGAGCGCGATCGGCGACGGAGCGGGGCGGATGGCCCGCTCAGGCCTTCGGGGAGGAGGGCGACTCGACGACGAACTCGCCGGAGACGATCTGCTGGCGCAGCTCCTCGACCTCGTCGAGCAGGGCCGGGTCGATGCGCGACTCCCAGTCGTGCGTCGGCGCGATGCCGACACCCTCGTTCTCGAGCGTGCCGATGTAGGGGGTGCTCGAGAAGTCGCCGTCGGCCGCCGCGAGGGTGACCTCCTCGGCCGCGGTGGTGAGGTTCTTCAGCACCGAGGTCAGGTAGTACTGGCGGAACTTCGGCACGGCGTCGTAGACGTCGCCGTTCACGCCGATGATCGCCAGGTCGGTGCCGCGCTCCTCGGCGACGGCGGCGCTCGCCTCGAAGAGGCGTCCCGCGACGGGCATGACGACGTCGGCGCCCTGGTCGAGCAGACCCTCGGTGAGGGTGCGCGCCTTGATCTGGTCGTCGAAGCCGCCGACGAAGAGGCCGTTCTGGGCGGCCTTGTCCCAGCCGAGCACCTTGACATCGGTGCCGTGGGTCTCGTTGTAGTGCGCGACGCCGTCGGCGAAGCCGTCCATGAACACGGTGACCGAGGGGAACGGCATGCCGCCGTAGGTGCCGACCGCGCCCGTCTTCGTGACGCCCGCGGCGAGGTACCCGGCGAGGGCCGCGGCCTGGGCGGTGTCGAACAGCACGGGCTTGACGTTGTCGAGCGTGAGCGGGGCGCCCTCGGCGTCGGTCACGGTGCTGTCGATGAGCGCGAAGTCGACCTCCGGGGCCTGCTGCGCGGCGTCCCTGGTGGCGTTCGCGAGGGCGAAGCCGACCGTGACGATGAAGTCGCAGTCCTGCTCGACGAGGCCCTGGATGTTGCCCGCGTACTGGTCCTCGGTGTTCGAGTCGGCGGTGAGCACCTTCGTGCCGAGCTCGTCGGCGGCGGCCTTCACGCCCTCGTAGGTGAGCTGGTTGAAGTCCTTGTCGTCGAAGCCGGTGATGTCGGAGACGGCGCAGGGGGTGAAGTCGCTCGCGGCGGCCGCATCGTCGCTCGACGTCGGCGCAGCGCCGCAGCCGGTGAGGAGCAGTGCGACGGCGCCGACGGTCAGGCCGGCGGCGAGCAGGGGTCGGGGGAAGCTTCGCATCATGACGTCCTTGTCTGGGGGCGGAGGACGCGGGGCACTCGCTCCCCGCGCAGTATGATGTTATACCTCTCGGTCGACGAAGGCAATGGTCGATGCGCGGGCCGGCTCGCGGGCCGGCTCGGGAACGACGGATGCCCCGTGCCGAACGAATCGGCACGGGGCATCCGTGTACTGCAGCGACGTTCGTCGCCTCAAGCCGGGTGCACTCGCAGGGAGTGCGCCGGATTACTTGAGGGTGACGGTGGCGCCGGCCTCCTCGAGGGCGGCCTTGGCCTTCTCGGCGGTCTCCTTGTTGGCGCCCTCGAGGACGGCCTTCGGAGCACCGTCGACGACGGCCTTCGCCTCACCGAGGCCGAGCGAGGTGAGCTCGCGGACGACCTTGATGACCTGGATCTTCTTGTCGCCGGCGGCCTCGAGGACGACGTCGAACGAGTCCTTCTCCTCCTCGGCGGCGGCGTCGCCACCACCGGCGGCGGGCGCACCAGCGGCCGCGACGGCGACCGGGGCGGCGGCGGTGACCTCGAAGGTCTCCTCGAACGCCTTGACGAACTCCGAGAGCTCGATGAGGGTGAGCTCCTTGAACGCCTCGAGCAGCTCTTCAGTCGAAAGCTTTGCCATTTTTCTCTCCTTGTTGTGTACTCACCGCAGCGTGGCTCGCGCCTTACGCAGCGGACTCCTGCTTCTCGCGCAGCGCGTCGACCGTGCGGACGGCCTTCGACAGCGGCGCGTTGAACAGATATGCGGCTCCGAACAGCGAGGCCTTGAAGGCGCCGGCGAGCTTCGCCAGCAGCACTTCGCGGGACTCGAGGTCGGCGAGCTTGCCTACCTCTTCGGCGGTCAGGGGCTTGCCATCGAAATAGCCGCCCTTGACCACGAGGAGGGGGTTCGCCTTGGCGAAGTCACGCAGCGACTTCGCGACGGCGACGGGGTCGCCGTGCACGAACGCGATCGCCGACGGGCCCGCGAGGGCGTCGTCGAACGCCGAGATGCCGGCGTTGTTCGCGGCGATCTTGGTCAGCGTGTTCTTCACCACGGCGTAGCTCGCGTCCCCACTGATGGACTTGCGCAGCTCCTTGAGCTGAGCAACAGTGAGGCCGCGGTATTCGGTCAGCAGAACGGCGGTCGAGCTCTGGAACATCTCCTGGAGCTCGGCAACCGCGGCTTCCTTGTTCGCCATGGCCACTCCTTGTGTCTTCATCGCGCATCGCGGTGACGATGCACGGCCTGGGAGCGCTGGCATGAAAAAAGCTCCGGCGCAGACGCGCGGAGCTTCGGGCCGGAGAATTCCGGAGAGACTTCGTCACACCTGCGCGGGCCCCTTGCTTTCGCAAGAACTTCGGTCGAACCCTTCGGGCACGACGACCAGCGGTCTTTGGCTCGGACCAGCCTACCCGACCCCGGCGCATCCACCAAATCCCCCTCCCCTCACACAACTCAGGAACATCTGGCAGTTATGCCCTCCGAGCCATCCGTCCAACCCCCGAATCACGCGGATGCCGATCGAATGCTTCCTGAGTTGCGTGAGGGGTGAGGGCGAGGGGGCGGGGGCGAGGGGGCGGGGGCGGGGGCGAGGGGGCGGGCGGGAGGGGGCGGGCGGATGGCGCGGGAATAGTTGACCAAGGTCGATAGTTGACGTACATCAACGACAGGTATATCGTTGACCCACATCAACTTTCTACGAGGACTACTTCTTTGACGTCTCAGCTCACCGCCTCCACCACCGAGGCACCCCGCTCCGCCCGTGAGGTGTTCACCGCACTCTCCGGGCTCATCATGGGCATGTTCGTGGCCGTGCTCTCCGGCACGGTCGTCTCGACCTCGATGCCCGTCATCATCGCCGACCTCGGCGGCGACCAGTCCGCCTACACGTGGGTCATCACCGCGAGCCTGCTCGCGACCGCCGTCTCGACCCCGATCTGGGGCAAGCTCGCCGACCTCGTCGACCGCAAGGTGCTGCTGCAGCTCGCGCTCGGCCTTTTCGTCGTGGGCACGGCGATCGCCGGCTTCGCGCAGGACACCGCGATGCTCATCGCCGTCCGCGTCGTGCAGGGCCTCGGCGCCGGCGGACTCATGTCGCTCGTCATGATCGCGGTCGCGCTTATCATCTCCCCGCGCGAGCGCGGCAAGTACATGGGCGTCGTCGGCGGCATCATGGCGCTCGCCACGATCGGCGGCCCGCTCCTCGGCGGCGTCATCACCGACGCCTTCGGCTGGCGTGCGAACTTCTTCATCGGCATCCCCTTCGCGGTCGCCGCGATCATCATGATCCAGCGCACCCTGCACCTGCCGAAGCCGAACCGCGAGCGCGTGCGCATCGACTACCTCGGCGCCGTGCTGCTCACCGTCGGCGTCTCCGTGCTCCTGATCTGGGTGTCCATGGGCGGCAGCCAGTTCGAGTGGGACTCGATGCAGAGCTACCTCATGATCGGCGGTGCGGTGCTCGCGCTCCTCGCCTTCATCGTGACCGAGTTCTTCGTGCCCGAGCCGATCGTGCCGATGTCGCTGTTCCGCAACCGCACCTTCACCCTCTCCGTGATCGCCTCGATCTCGGTGGGCGTGGCGATGTTCGCGACGAGCGTCTTCCTCGCGCAGTACTTCCAGCTCGCCCGCGGCGCGACCCCGACCGAGTCGGGCCTCATGACGATCCCGATGATCGTCGGCCAGATGGGCGCCTCGATCGGCATCGGCCAGCTCGTCTCGCGCTTCGGCAAGTGGAAGGGCTGGATGCTGCTCGGCTCCGCGCTCATCATCGCGGGCGTGAGCCTCATGTCGACGCTCCGCTACGACACCGACTTCCTCTGGGTCTCGGTGTACATGGTGATCCTCGGCGCCGGCCTCGGCATGGTCATGCAGAACCTCACGCTCATCGTGCAGAACGACACCCCGGCCTCGCAGCTCGGCGCCGCGAGCTCGAACGTGAACTTCTTCCGCTCGATCGCCGGCACCATCGGCGTGACGATCATGGGCTCGGTGCTCGCCAGCCAGGTGACGAGCCACATCACCTCCGGGCTCGCGAAGTTCACGCCGTCCTCGGCCGACGAGGTCGCGGCGCTCAAGGGCCTCGCGTCCGGCAACGTGCCGAAGGTCGGCGAGCTCCCCGACGCGATCCGCGTGATCGTCGAGGGCGCCTACGGCCACGGCATCGCCGACGTGTTCATCATCGCCGTCCCGCTGGCCGTGCTGAGCCTCATCGCGATCGCCGTCCTGCCGAACAAGCCGCTGTCGACGAAGAACGCCGCGCAGTCGCTCGCCGAGGAGGCCGAGGAGGTCGCCATCGACCTCGCCGAGGCCGAGACCGGATCCCCGGTCACCGCCTCGGTCGCGATCGGGCGGGCGGATGCCTCGCGCGAGCCTCGCACGGCGGCGGATGCCGAGGCATCCACGGCAGCCTCGGAGGGCGAGCCGGCCCCGGCCCGCAAGTAGCATGAGTGCCATGACCGAGTCCTCCGTCGACGAGGCGATCGCGCGCGTGGAAGACCAGCTCTCCGTCGTGTTCGGTCGCGCCCGCACCGTGTGGAAGGAAGCGGCGCAGCAGATCCACCCCGAGCTGAACCCGGCCGGCTACAAGCTGCTGTCCACCGTCGTGCGACTCGGTTCCACGAACGCGCACGTGCTCGCGGAGCTGTTCGACATGGACAAGAGCGTCGTCAGTCGCCAGCTGCGCATGCTCGAGGAGGTCGGCCTCGTCGAGAGCCGCCCCGACGAGCGGGACGGGCGGGTGCGCGTGCTCGTGCCGACGCCTGTGGCGCTCGAGCGGGTGACCTCGGTGCGGGCGCGCAACCAGTCGCGGCTGCACGCCGCGCTGCGCGAGCGCACGCCCGAGGAGCTGCTGCTCTTCGCCGAGATGCTCGGCGTCATCGCCGAGGCGTAGGCCCGGTCGGATCTCGCTTCGAACGGCCCGTCCCCCTTCGGGGGCGGGCCGTTCGGCGTTTCGTCTGGGCGAGCCGTTCGGCGTTGCCGCGCGACACAACTCAGGAAGAATCGGATCGGCATCCGCGTCATCCGTGGGTTCGCCGGATGCCTCGCCGCGCATAACTGCCAGATGTTCCTGAGTTGTGTGAGGAGTGAGGGGTCAGGGGGCGGGGGCGGGGGCGAGGGCGAGGGGGAGTTCGACGGTGAAGACGGTGCGGCCGGGCTCGGACTCGACCGACACCGTGCCGTGCTGCGCCTCGACGACGGCCCGCACGATCGCGAGGCCGAGGCCGGTCGAGCCGGCGCGACGGGAGCGCGAGGCGTCCCCCCGCGCGAAGCGCTCGAACATCGTGTCGCGCACCTCCTCGTCGATGCCGGGGCCGTCGTCGGCGACCTCGACGCGGACGACGCCCGGATCCTCGCCGTCACCGGGCTCGGGGTCGACCGTCACGTGCACCGCGGTGCCGGCCGGGGTGTGCAGCCGCGCGTTGGCGAGCAGGTTCGCGAGCACCTGACGGAGCCGGGCGTCGTCGCCGGACACCTCGACGGGCCCCTCGGGCAGCTCGACCGACCACTCGTGGTCCGGGCCCGCGACCTGGGCGTCGCCGACGGCGTCCACGACGATGGTGCGCAGATCGAGCCGGCTGTGCACGAGCTCGCGGCCCTCGTCGAGGCGGGCGAGCAGCAGCAGGTCCTCGACGAGCTCGGTCATCCGCAACGACTCGGACTCGATGCGGGAGATCGCGTGCGTGACGTCCTCGGGCAGCGTGCCGCCGTGCAGCCGGGTGAGCTCCGCGTAGCCGCGGATGGAGGCGAGCGGGGTGCGCAGCTCGTGCGAGGCATCCGCCACGAAGCGTCGCACCTTGCGCTCGGACTGCTCGCGCGCCGAGAGCGAGCTCGAGACGTGCCCGAGCATCCGGTTGAACGCGGTGCCGAGCCGCCCGACCTCGGTGCGCGGATCGTCGACGGGCACGCGCTCGTCGAGGTCGACGTCGCCGCGGTCGAGCGGGCGCTCGGACACGGCGAGCGCGGTGTCGGTCATGCGCGCGAGGGGCACGAGGGCCCGGCGCACGATGAGCGTGCCGAAGGCGATCGCGAAGAAGAGGCCGGCGAGGGCCACGAGGGCGATCGTGAGGGCGAGCTGCCCGGTGGCGCGGTTCACGCCGGCGAGCGGCAGCGCCACCACGACGTTCAACTGCGGGAGCACGGGCGTGGCCATCGCGCGGTACTCGCCGAGCCGGCCGCCGAAGGAGACGGTGTGCGCCCGGCCGTCGGCGGCCACGTCGCCGAGCTCGGCGACCGCCCCGCTCTGGAAGGTCAGCACCTGCCCCCCGTCGGCGATGTAGCGGGCGCCGTCGACGGAGCCGTCGTCGTTCACGAACGCCGCGATCGTGCCCGCCGACTGGCCTGGCACGTCGAGCGCGAGGCCGACGTCGCCGCCCGGGGTGGGGACGGCGGCGATGCCCGTCGCGGCGCGTTGCAGCGAGGTGCGCAGGTCGTCGTCGACGCTCTGCACCGAGGAACCGTGGAAGACGGTGACGCTGACGACGCCGACCACGACGCTGACCGCGGCGAGGAGGGCCGCCATCGCGACGACGAGGCGGCGCTCCAGGGTCCAGCGACGGCGGGCGGATGCCTCGGCGCCGGCGTGCGCCTCGGCATCCGCGCCGTCGCCGCGCTCGGCCCGCGCCCGCGCCTCCGCCGCGTAACCCGGGTCCCCCGGCCGCGTCACTCCGCGGCCTTCAGCAGGTAGCCCGCGCCGCGGACCGTGTGGATCATGGGCGTGCGGCCGGCGTCGATTTTCTTGCGCAGGTAGGAGATGTAGAGCTCGACGACGGACTCCTTGCCGCCGAAGTCGTACGACCAGACGCGGTCGAGGATCTGCGCCTTCGAGAGCACCCGGCGGGGGTTCCGCATGAGGTAGCGGAGCAGCTCGAACTCGGTCGCGGTGAGCTCGATCAGCTCGCCGTCGCGGTGCACCTCGTAGGAGTCCTCGTCGAGGGTGAGGTCGCCGACGCGGAGCACCGGGTCCTTCGCCTGGGCGAGGGTGAGCGTCGAGCGGCGGATGAGGCCGCGGAGGCGCGCGACGACCTCTTCGAGACTGAACGGCTTCGTGACGTAGTCGTCGCCGCCGGCGGTGAGCCCGGCGATGCGGTCGTCGAGCGCGTCCTTCGCGGTGAGGAAGAGCACGGGGGTCTCGGCGCCGTCGGCGCGCACCCGCTGCAGCACCTCGAGGCCGTCGATGTCGGGCAGCATGATGTCGAGCACGATCGCATCGGGGCGGAACTCCCGGGCGACCTTCACGGCGGTGAGCCCGTCGCCCGCGGTGCGCACGTCCCAGCCCTCGTACTTCAGCGCCATCTTCAGCAGCTCGGTGAGCGAGTGCTCGTCGTCGACGACGAGGACGCGCACCATCGAACCGTCGGGCTTCGCGATCTGCGGGGCGCGGGCGGGTGCGGGGGTGCTCATGCTTCCAAGTATCCGCGCCGGGCTATGCGTTGGCTATGACCCGGCTGTGCGCTTCCCTGGTCCCCTGAGCCCGTCGAAGGGAATGCCCGCTTCGACAGGCTCAGCGAACCATCCACCAGCGCGCCCTTGCGGCTTAGGTAGGCAAACCTAAGCTACCTTCATGCTCTGCTTCCTCCCGAACCGCCGGCCGGACCTCGTCGACGACGGGGCGCCGCCCCGCCGCCACCTGCTGATCGCCGCGGGCGCCGCCGACGTGCTCGAGGTGAGCCGGGTGCTCGCCGTCGCGCCGATCGACGTGCGCGGATTCGTGGCCCTCGAAGCCGACGGGCCGATCCCGGCCCAGCCGATGACGGCCCCAGAGGGGGTCGCCGTCCGCTGGTTCCGCCGGAGGGGCGCCGCGGGCGCGGCGTGCGTCCGCGCCGCCGACGCCTGGCTCGACGAGTGGATGCGGGCCGACGAGGATCCCCGGGCGGAGTACGCGATCTGGATCGGCTGCGAGGGCAGCGACCTCGTCGGCGGCTTCGTGCACGCCATCGGGCTCGAGCTCGCCGCGAACCGCGCCGGCGAGGCCTGAGCGCCGCTGGTGCGCTGAGCCCGTCGAAGCGTGCGGCGTTCCCTTCGACGGGCTCGGGGAACCGGGGAACCAGGGAACCAGGGAACCAGGGAACCAGGGCGAACCCATAGCCGCGCCAAAGCGCCGCCACAGCGCTCCTCTCTAGCGTCGCGTCGACCCCACCGACGAGAGGACCCCCATGTTCTTCACCTTCCTCCGGCGCGAGCTCGCCGGCAGACGGAGGCAGACCGCGATCGTCGCGATCGGGATGGCGCTCGCCATCGCGCTCGTGATGATCGTGAACGCCGTCTCCACCGGGATGCGCGACGCCCAGGCCGAGGTGCTGCAGTCCGTCTACGGCGTCGGCACCGACCTCACCGTCACCGCGACCCCCGCCGCACCCGGCGACGGCGGCGCCGACGGCGGCCCGCAGCGCTTCGAGTTCGACGCCGGCGACGGGCAGACCGCCGACGGCTCGACCGCGCTCAGTCAGTCCCGACTCGCCGCCGGGCCCGGCTCGCAGACCTTCGACGCCGCCGCGCTCGACACGGTGCAGGGCCTCGACGGGGTCGAAGCCGCCGCCGCGACGCTCTCCCTCGAGAACGTGACCTTCTCCGGCGAGCTGCCCGCGATGAGCCAGGACCAGGGCGGCACCGACGTGCAGACGGCGCCCGGCGGAGACGGCGCCCCGCCGCAGGGCGGCTTCGACGGCGCCGGCGGCAGCGCCTTCGACGTCGACCGGGTGACGGTGCTCGGCATCGACCCGGCGGGCGCCGCCGTGGGACCGCTGTCCGCGGCGGCCGTGGACGAGGGGCGCGGGCTCGAGGCATCCGACGCCGGCCGGGCGGTCGCCGTGCTCGACGCGAGCTACGCGGCGAGCGCCGGCCTCGCCGTCGGCGACGCGATCGAGCTCGGCGGGACCGACTTCGAGATCGTCG
This sequence comes from Agromyces soli, assembly GCF_022811605.1. Taxonomy (GTDB): domain Bacteria; phylum Actinomycetota; class Actinomycetes; order Actinomycetales; family Microbacteriaceae; genus Agromyces; species Agromyces soli. The sequence goes on from NZ_CP094533.1 coordinate 272,728, forward strand.
GCACGGTCGTGTCGACCTCCGCGGACGCGACGACCGCGTCGAACGCCTACGTGCCGCTCGACCTCGCGCAGTCGCTCTCCGGCCAGGAGGGCAAGGTGAGCGACGTGTACGTGCAGGCCGCCTCGGCCGACCGGATCGACGCCGTGCAGTCCGCCATCGAGGAGGCGCTGCCCGACACGACCGTGTCGACGCAGTCTGACCTCGCCGCGCAGGTGTCCGGCTCGCTCGGCAGCGCCTCCGCGCTCATCTCGAACCTGGGGCTCTGGGTCTCGATCGCGGTGCTCGCGGCGGCGTTCCTCACGGCCGTCCTGTTCACGATCCAGGGCGTCACCCGCCGCACCCGCGAGTTCGGCACGCTCAAGGCGATCGGCTGGCGGAACCGCCGGATCGTCGGCCAGGTCGCCGGTGAATCCCTCGTGCAGGGGCTCATCGGCGGCGCGGCCGGCCTCGTCGTGGGCCTCGCCGGCATCTGGGTGGTGAACCTGCTCGGGCTGACGCTCGGCGGGAGTGCCGGCGGCGGGTTCACGGCCGGCGGACCGGGCGCGATGCCGGGAGCGGATGCCTCGGCCGGCGCCCCTGCCGGCGGGGCGACCGGGCCGTTCAGCGCCGCGAGCCAGACCGCGACGGACGTCGTGCTGAGCGCCCCGGTCACCGTGGGCGTCATCGCGGTCGCGATCGGTCTCGCCGTGCTCGGCGGACTGCTCGCCGGCGCCGTCGGCGGGTGGCGCGCCGCCCGGCTGCGGCCGGCGGAAGCCCTGCGGAGCGTCGGATGAGCGCCGCCGCATCCGCCCGTCCCCTGACCACCGCCGTCCCGTCGAACGAGCCCAACGCCGATCCCCCGCAGAGGAGCACCGCCATGTACCGACTCGAGCACGTCACCAAGGAGTACCGGGGCAAGCGCACCGTCACCGCGCTGAAGGACGTGACGCTCGAGATCCCCGCCGGGCAGCACGTCGCGATCCAGGGCCCCACGGGCGGCGGCAAGTCGACGCTGCTGCAGATGCTCGGCGCCCTCGACCGGCCGACGAGCGGGCGGGTCGTGCTCGGCGAGGCCGAGCTGTCGCACCTGCCGGACGCGAAGCTCGCCGGGGTGCGCGCGGCGCAGCTCGGCTTCGTGTTCCAGGGCTTCAACCTGATCCCGACCCTCAGCGCGCAGGAGAACGTCGAGGCGGCCCTCGCGCCGCTCGGCGTCGCCGCGGCCGAGCGCACCCGGCGAGCCGGCGAGGCACTGGCCGCCGTCGGCCTCGCGGACCGTGCCGGGCACGTGCCGGGCGAGCTGTCCGGCGGGCAGCAGCAGCGCGTCGCGATCGCCCGCGCGCTCGTGAAGGAGCCGGAGGTGCTGCTCGCGGACGAGCCGACGGGCGCGCTCGACGAGGGCACGCGGGACGAGATCCTGGAGCTGCTCGAGGGGATCCGCCGGGATCGCGGGCTCACCCTCGTCGTCGTGACGCACGACTCGGCCGTGGCACGGCGCGCCGAGCGACGGCTGCACCTCATGGACGGGGTGGTCACCGAGCGCTGAACCCGCCCGCCCCCTCCCCCGCCTCACACAACTCAGGAACATCTGGCAGTTATGCGTGGCGAGCCGATGGCCGATCCCCGAGTTCGCGGGGATCGGCCAGCGGGGGTTCCTGAGTTGTCGAAGGGGGGCGGTCGGGAGCTCCCCTCGGCACGCTCAGGGAGCCGGGCACGCTCAGGGGGCCAGGGGCTACTGGTTCGAGAACACCGCGTCGAAGGCGGCGGTCGGCCGCGGGAAGAGCTGCTTGCGGACGAACTCGAGCGCTTCCGGAGCGCCGTGCAGGCGGTCCATCCCGGCGTCCTCCCACTCGATCGAGATCGGCCCGGTGTAGCCGATCCGGTCGAGGGCGCGGAACGCGTCCTCCCAGGGCACGTCGCCGCGCCCCGTCGAGACGAAGTCCCAGCCGCGCCGCGGGTCGCCCCACGCGAGGTGCGAGCCGAGGATGCCGGCGCGGCCGGTGGGCGGGCGCAGGCGCGTGTCCTTGCAGTCGACGTGGTAGATGCGGTCGGCGAAGTCGACGATGAAACCGATCGGGTCGATCCCCTGCCACATCATGTGCGAGGGGTCCCAGTTGAAGCCGAAGGCCTCCCGGCGTCCGATCGCCTCGAGCGTGCGCACGCTCGACCAGTAGTCGTAGGCGATCTCGGAGGGGTGCACCTCGTGCGCGAAGCGCACACCCTCGGCATCGAACACGTCGAGGATCGGGTTCCAACGGGTCGCGAAGTCCTCGTAGCCCGCGTCGATCACCGACTCCGGCACCGGCGGGAACATCGCCACGTACGGCCAGATCGAGGAGCCCGTGAAGCCCACGACCGTGTCGACGCCGAGGCGCCGGGCGACCCGGGCGGCCCGCTTCATGTCCTCGGCGGCGCGCTGCCTGACGCCCTCGGCGTCGCCGTCGCCCCACGTGTACCGGCGCACGATCGCCTCGTGCCGGAAGTCGATCGGGTCGTCGCAGACGGCCTGGCCGGTGAGGTGGTTCGAGATGGCGTGCACCTCGAGCCCGTGCCGCTTCAGGAGCTCCACTCGCTCGGCGAGGTACCCGGGCTCCTCTTCGGCGAGCTTCAGGTCGAGGTGGTCGCCGGAGCAGGCGAGCTCGAGCCCGTCGTAGCCCCAGCCGGCGGCGAGCCCGGCGACCTCCTCGAGCGGGAGGTCGGCCCACTGGCCGGTGAAGAGGGTGACGGGGTGGCCCCCGTTCGCGCCAGTCGAGGATGCGGTCGTGTCGGTCATGCCCCTGCCCTTTCGTCCTGCAGTGCCTGGAGATAGCGGATGCTGCGCGCGGCGAGCTCGTCCTGCGTGGCCGCGAGCGGGCGCCAGACGGAGGCGGCGACCGCGATCGTCGCGTTCTCGCCGGTGAAGCTCTCGAGCCCGAGCGGGCCGGCGTAGCCGGCGTCGTCGAGCGCGTCGAGGAAGGCCGGCCAGTCGAGGTGGTCGTCGCCGACGGGGCCGCGGTCGTTGCCGCAGACCTGTACGTGGGCGAGGTGCTCGCCCGCGGCGCGGATGGCGTCGCCGATCGAGCGCTCCTCGATGTTCAGGTGGTAGCTGTCGAGCGCGAGGCCGAGGCCCGGCCCGAGCAGCGGGCCGAGGGCGTCGAGCGCCTGCTCGACGGTGTTCACGAGGCTCGTCTCGTAGCGGTTCAGCGGCTCCACGGCGAGGCGGATGCCGCGGGACTCGGCCTGGCGCACGATGGGAGCGAGGTTGCGGCGGAGTTCCTCGATCCGCTCGCGGCGCTCCGCGGCATCCATCCGCCATGCCCGTCCGGTCGCCGAGGTGAACGGGCCGGCGACGACCTGCGCCCCCAGCCGTTCGGCGACGCCGAGGCAGTGCACGAGGTAGTTCTGCGTCGCGACGATCTCGGAGCCGGGCGCCGCGAGGAGGTTGCGGCCGGGCCCCATGGCGCCGACCACGATCGGGGCGAGCCCGTGCCCGGCCAGCACCTCGGCGGCCCGCTCGGGCGCCCAGTCCCCCGGCTGCTCGACGGGCAGTTCGATCGCGCCGAAGCCGAGGCCGGCCGCCTTCGCGGCGAGCTCCGGCAGGTTCTCGTCGGTGAGGGGCGACGCCCACACCCAGGTGTTCACGCCGATGATGCGGCGCATGCGGCCTCCTCGCAGCGCCTCGCCCTCGCTGGCGCCCGTGTCGATGGTGAGCGTATCGGGACCGCGGCGCGTGCCGCGGCCCCGATACGCGATCGGCGTGTTCCCCCAGCGCCGGCTTACGGGATGACGCGGTCCTCCCAGACCTGCGGGTAGCCGGGCAGGTCCTCGCCGCCGAACTTGGCGTAGTGCCCGTCGGGCATGCCCTCGTTCAGCGCGAGGTACTGGTCGACCTCCTCGGCCGTGATCGGGGACTGCGGCAGCACCCACTCGACCGGTACCTGCTCGCCCGCGAAGATCTTCTGCGCGGCCAGCAGCGGCGTGCGCCACTGGAAGTTGGAGTACACGGGGGCGAGCCCGGTGAGGCCCGTCTCCTTCCACTTGCGGAGGAAGCTCATCTCGTCCTCGCCGGTCATCACGGGGTAGTCCGCGCCGGCGTCCTCGAAGGCCTCGATCGCGGCGACGGCGCCGTCGCCGGCATCCATCCAGATGCCCTTGACGTCACCCTTGGCGAGCTCGTCCGAGATGATCTTCTTGATCTCGGCCGGGTCGGCCCCGGTGAAGTAGTCGACCGCCTCGATGCCGGCCTCGTCGAACAGCTTCTCGGCCGCGGCCCAGCGCTGCTCGAGCACGTCGACGCCCGGCAGGATGCGGAGCGCGACGACCTTGTCGCCCTTCTCGAGGTTGTCGATCAGGAACTCGGCCGTGTCGATGCCCCAGGCGAAGCCGCCGATCGGGTGGATGAACGTCACCGGGCAGTCGGTCTGCACGCCGCGGTCGAAGACCACGACGGGCTTGCCGGTGTCGCAGGCGCGCTCGACCGCGGGCGTCATCGCCGCCGTCGAGTTCGGCGAGATCAGGAAGATGTCGCAGTTGCCCTCGTCGATGAAGTAGTCGATGTCGGCGATCTGGGTGTCGTCGGAGTCCTGCGCGTCGCGGGTCTCCATCTCGCTGATGACGCCCGCGTCCTGCAGCACCTTGAGCTGCTGGTTCATGGTGATCCAGCCGGTCTGGCGCCACGGGTTCGAGATCGAGGCGTTCGCGAAGCAGGCCTTCTTCGGCCCGGTGCTCGCGAACTGCGCGGTGTCGACGAGCTCCGCGTTGATGGTCTGCAGCCAGGGCTGCCCGTCGGGGCCCTCGGGCACGACGGTGCGCTCGGCGTTCTGCTTGTCGAAGAGGGCCTGGTCGAACCACTCGACCGATGCCTCCTCGCTGGACTCGGGCGCCTCGCTCGAGTCGGTCACGCTCGGATCGGTCGTGCAACCGGCGAGCGTCATCAGCGCCACGGCGCCGACCATGGCGGATGCCACGGTGAACCTGCGTCGCATCACGAACCTCCCTTGGTTTCGTTGTCTGCCCTCTGCGTCGAGGGAATGGGTGCAGGGGTGGCGGGCGTCTCCGGGGAGTCGTCCGTCTTCGCTCCGGATGCGGGCGAAGTCTCTGGGGCCGCCGCGGGCGGCGGGGCGCCCGGCGGCGGCACGACCGGGGCCTCGAGGGCTCGGCCGCGGCGCCTGGCGCGGAAGGTCGTCGCCGAGTAGGCGACGGCGAGGATGATGATCGCGCCCTGCACCGCGTCGCGGTACGTCGAGGGCACGCCGGCGAAGTTCAGCAGCGTGAAGAGCGCTTCGAGGGCGAAGGCGCCCGCCGCGGCGGCGACGACCCAGCCGCGCCCGCCGCCGAGCACGACGCCGCCGAGCACCACCGCGGTGATCGCCGTGAACTCGTAGCCGCGACCGACGGAGGGGTGCACGCCGGCGTAGCCGACGAGGAGCACGCCCGCGACCGTCGCCGAGAGCGAGGAGATCATGAACGTCGAGGTCTTCACCCACCAGCTGCGGGTGCCGGAGAAGCGCGCGGTCGTCGGGTTGTCGCCGAGCGCGATGATGGTGCGGCCGAAGGGGCGCCGGGCGAACCAGACGGCGAGCGCGAGCACCACGACCAGGATGACGACCGACCACGGCAGGATGTCGATGACGGGGATGCCGCGGATGCCGCCACGGCCGATCTCGCGGAAGCCGTCGGCGGGGTTGCCGGTCGCCGCGCCGCCGGTCCAGTAGAGGACTGCGCCGAGCAGGGCGAGCATCATGCCGAGGGTGACGATGAAGCTCGGCACCTTCAGGAACGAGACGATGAGCCCGTTCACGAGGCCGATGACCGCGCCGAAGCCGAGCATGAGGGCGAGCACCGGCAGCGCCTTCGACTCGTCCTGGCCGATGAGGTTGCCGGCGATCACCACCTGGGCGGTGACGACCGAGCCCATCGAGAGGTCGAACTCGCCGCCGACGATGACGAAGTACTGGCCGATCGCGACGATCGCGACGGGGGCGACCCGCTGGATGAAGCGGATGAACTGGCTCGGCTCGGCGAAGGAGGGGTTCAGCACCGCGATCGCGACGAGGAGCAGCACGAGCAGCAGGAAGACGGCGCCGCGGGGGCTGATCAGGGTGCGGGCGAGGCCCGCGAGGCGCTGCCCGGCGCTCGGGCGGAGCTCGGTGGCGGCGGTCATCGGACTCCTCCTTCCGCGGAGGCGGGCTCGGCGGACGCGGCGGGCTCGGCGGTCGCCGGGCTCGGGGCCGGCGGCGGTGCACCGCCTCCGTCGAATCGCGGCCGGCGGCGCTCGACCGAGCGGCTGGCGTAGACCGCGACGGCGGCGACGATGACGATGCCGCGCACGACGTCCTTCAGGAAGGGGTTCACCTGCATGACGCTCATCACGTTGTCGACGACGGCGAAGATCGCGACGCCGCCGATGGTGCCCCACACGGAGCCGCGGCCGCCGAGCAGCAGGGTGCCGCCGAGCACGACCGCCGCGATCGAGAGCAGGTCGTACCCGCCCTGCGCGCCGAACGTCGGGTTGCCGACGCCCGAGCGGCTGGCGAGCAGCAGGCCGGCGAGGGCCGCGCTCATCGAGCACAGCACGTGGGCGACGATCACCGGTCGGGCGGTGCGGATGCCGGAGAGCCGGGCGACCTGCTCGTTGCCGCCGACGGCGTAGATGTGGTGGCCGGTGCGGGTGCGGCTGAGGAACAGCCACACGAGCACGGCGACGGCGAGCATCAGGATGGTCGACACCGGCACGGGGCCGAGCCCGGTCGCGCCGATGAGCCGGAACTCCATCGGCACGTCGCCGCTCGTGCCCTTGTAGTTCGAGTCGAGGAAGCCCTTGATGATGAGCCCGGTGCCGAGGGTGGCGATGAAGCCGTTCACCTTCAGCTTCGTCACGATGAGCCCGTTCGCGAGGCCGATGAGCCCGGCGACACCGAGCGAGGCGGCGAGTGCGAGCGGGATGTTCGCCGGGTTGCCGGCCATCAGATCGGCGGCGATCAGGCTCGACAGGCTGATCACGTAGAGCACGGAGAGGTCGAGCGAGGCGCAGAGCACGACGAGCGTCTGCCCGATCGCGACGAAGCCGAGCACGCTCATGCCGGTGAGGATGTCGCGGATGTTGCCGGGGCTGAAGAAGTTCCGGCCGACGGTGGCGACGAGCACCGCGCCGATCGCGATCACCACGACGAGCGCGATGCCGACGACGAGCGAGGAGTCGAGGCGGCCGCGCCGGCGGCGGGCGGTGGGGGTCGCGGTGCTCATGCCGCCCCTCCCCCGAGCTCGATGGCGGCGAGAGTGCCGGTGGCGGCGGCGAGGATGGTGGCCTCGTCGCTGCGCGCCGGCAGTTCGGCGGAGGCGCGCCCGTCGTGCATCACGATGATGCGGTCGGACATGCCGATCACCTCTGGCAGCTCGGAGGAGATCATGAGGATGGCGACTCCTTCTCGGGTGAGCCGGCGCATGAGCCGGTAGACGGCGACCTTGGCGCCGACGTCGATGCCGCGGGTCGGCTCGTCCATGAGCACGACGCGGGGCTCGGTGGCGAGCCATTTGGCGAGCACGACCTTCTGCTGGTTGCCGCCGGAGAGGTACTGCACCTCCTGCTCGACGCCGCGGGAGGCGACCTCGAGGCTGGAGAGCACGCCGGGCAGCTCCCGCCGCACCGCGGCGGTGCGCCGCGAGAACACGGAGCGGATGACGAGCAGCGCGTTGTCGAGCACGGACTGGTTCAGGGCGAGGCCCTGGGCCTTGCGGTCCTCGGTGACGAGGGCGAGGCCCTCGCGGACGGCCTGGCGGGCGCCGGTGACGCGGATGGCCCGGCCGTCGAGCTCCATGGTGCCGCGGGTGAACGGGGCGATGCCGAAGACGGCCTCGGCGAGCTCGGTGCGGCCGGAACCCTGCAGTCCGGCGACGCCGACGATCTCGCCGGCGCGCAGCTCGAGCTCGATGCCGTCGACGTAGCCGTTGCCCGCGCCGCGCAGCACGAGCCGGGGTTCGCCGAGCTCGGTGCCGGGTTCCGCCTCGGGGAAGTAGGTCTCGATGGGGCGGCCGACCATGCGGCGCACGAGCTCGTCGGTGTCGAGCTCGGCGGCCGGGCCGGTGGAGACGAGCGCCCCGTCCTTCAGCACCGTGATCGTGTCGCAGAGGTCGAAGATCTCCTTCAGCCGGTGCGAGACGTAGAGGATGGCGACGCCCCTGGCCTTCAGCCGGGCGACGATCGCGTAGAGCAGCTCCACCTCGTGGTCGGCGAGCGCGGCGGTCGGCTCGTCCATCTGGATCACGCGGGCGTCGACGGAGAGCGCCTTCACGATCTCGACGATCTGCTGCTCGGCGACGCTCAGGCGCCGCACCGGGGCATCCGCGTCGATGAAGTCGATGCCGAGCTCGGCGAGCAGCTGCTCGGTCTGCCGGACCATCCGCCGTCGGTCGACGAGGCCGAAGCGGCGCGGTTCGCGACCGACGAAGACGTTCTCGGCGACGGTGCGCTCGGGCAGCAGGTTGAACTCCTGGAACACGGTGGCGAGGCCGGCCTCGGCCGCCTGCACCGGGTGCTGGAAGTCGACCTCCGCGCCGGCGATGCGCACGGTGCCGCCGTCGCGCTGGTAGACGCCGGCGAGGATCTTCATGAACGTCGACTTGCCGGCGCCGTTCTCGCCGATGAGCCCGTGCACCTCGCCCGGGTGCAGGGTGAGCCCGACGCCGCGGAGCACCTGCACGCCGAAGAAGGACTTCTCGAGGCCCTCGGCCACCAGGATCGGCTCGCTCATGCCGCCACCTCCGCCCAGTCGCCGCTGCGGGCCGAGGCGAGCACGGCCTCGGTCACCCGCGCGGAGCGCAGCCCGTCGGCGAAGTCGGGCAGTCCGTCGGGCCGGGCGCCGCCGATGGCCGCGTACGCGTCGGCGACGAAGGCGTTGAACGCGTCCTGATAGCCCATCGGATGGCCCGCCGGCACGAGCGACAAGCGGGCCGCCTCGCTCGAGAGCCGGGCGGGGTCGCGGTCGACGAGCCGGGAGCCGTCGACCCGGCCGAGCCAGAGCCGTTCGGGGCGCTCCTGCTCGAAGCGCACCGTCTCGCGGGCGCCGGAGAGCTCGATGACGAGCGCGTTCTTGCGCCCCGGGGCGACCTGCGAGATGAGCAGGGTGCCGATCGCCCCGCCGGCGAGCTCGACGACGACGGCGACGAGGTCCTCGGTGGCGATCGCGTTGCGGCCGGCGCGGTTCGGGTACACGGTGCGGGTGCGGGCGTTCAGGCGCAGGATGCGCTCGCCGGCGACGAACTCGAGCAGGTCGACGAGGTGCGAGCCGATGTCGGCGAACGCCCGCGACGGCCCGCCGAGCGCGGGGTCGACCCGCCAGTCGTCGGCCTGCGGGTCGGCGAGCCAGTCCTGCAGGTAGGCGCCGTGCACGCTGAGGAGCGGGCCGGCGTCGCCCGTCGCGATCCGCGCCCTGGCCTCGCGGGCCATGGGGTGGAAACGGTAGATGAAGGGGACCGCGGCGACGAGTCCGCGCTCGGCCGCGAGCCCGGCGAGCTCGGCGGCGTCGGCGGCGTTCGTGGCGAGCGGCTTCTCGCAGATGACGTGCTTGCCCGCGAGGAGCGCGGCCCTGGCGTAGTCGGCGTGCGTCGTGTTCGGCGTGCAGACGTGGATGACGTCGATCCCCGGGTCGGCGAGCAGCTCCTCGGCCGAGTCGTAGGCGGCGGCGATGCCGAGCCGCTCGGCGGCCTCGGCCGCCCGTCCTGCCGAGGAGGAGGCGGAGCCGGCGAGCGCCCCGCTCGCGGCGCGCGCCGCCCGCGAGTGCACCGCCGCCATGAAGCCGCCGCCGATGATGCCGGCGTGGACCGCACGGGCTGGAGCGCTGACGTCCGTTGTCATGCTGCACATCGTGACACGGTTCGCCGACTTTTGCTAGTCAGAAATCAAAAGTTGAATTGTTCGTTCCGAATTTGTGATGAACCAGAGCGACAAGGCGGTGTGCTTTACTCGATACATGGTCGACACGAGTCGGGTGTCCGCGCCCGGCACCTCCGGGGCGAGCGAGCTCTTCCAGCTGCTGCGCGACGGTGCGCCGCGCACCCGCGCCGCCCTCGCCCAGGCCACGGGGCTCGCCCGTTCGACCGTCGCCGCGCGCGTCGACGAACTCATGCGCCTCGGCCTCGTCGCCCCCGTCGCCGACGCCGCCTCCACCGGCGGCCGCCCGCCCTCGCAGTTCGCCCTGAACCCCAGTGCCCGCGTCGTGCTCGCCGCCGACCTCGGCGCCTCGCACGCGACGCTCGCCATCACCGACCTCACCGGGGCGGTGCTCCTCGAGCGCAGCGAGCCGATCGACATCGCCGCGGGGCCGGAGGCCGTGCTCGGCTGGCTCGTCGAGACGGGCGTCGCCATGCTCCGCGAGCTCGGCCGCGACCGCACCGAGCTCGTCGCGATCGGCATCGGCATCCCCGGTCCCGTCGAGCACTCGACCGGCCGCCCGGTGAACCCGCCGATCATGCCCGGCTGGAACCGCTTCGACGTGCCCGGCTGGGTGCAGCAGCACCTCGAGGTGCCCGTGCTCGTCGACAACGACGTGAACATCATGGCCCTCGGCGAGCGCCAGGCCGCCTGGCCGAACACCGACCACCTCATGTTCGTGAAGGTCGCGACGGGCATCGGCGCGGGCATCATCTCGGGCGGGCTCCTGCAGCGCGGCGCGCAGGGCATCGCCGGCGACATCGGCCACGTGCGGGTCTCGCGCGGCGCCGGCGTGCCCTGCAGCTGCGGCAACCAGGACTGCCTCGAGGCGCTCGCCTCCGGCCCCGCCATCGCCCGCGCCCTCCGCGAGCGCGGGCTCGACGCGGCGGGGGGCCGCGACGTGGTCGCGCTCGTGCAGCGCGGCGACCTCGACGCCATCCAGGCGGTGCGTCAGGCGGGCCGCGACATCGGCGAGGTGCTCACCGCCTCGGTGAGCCTCATCAACCCCTCCGTCATCGCGATCGGCGGCTCGATGGCCCGCGCCGGCGAGCACCTCATCGCGGGCGTGCGCGAAGCGGTCTACACGCGCTCGATGCCGCTCGCCACGGAGCACCTGCAGATCGTGCAGTCGGCGGCCGCCGAGAACGCGGCCGTGCTCGGCGCGAGCATGCTCGCCATCCAGCACGTGCTCTCGCCGGAGGGCATCGACCAGCTCGCCGCCCGCTGAGCCGCGCGGCTACCGCGTCGGCACGAAGGACTCGCGCACGACGAGCTCGGCCTCGAGCGGCGGGCGCGGGGCGTCCCGCCCGGCGAGGGCGTCGGCGAGCAGCCGCATGATCGCGTGCCCGTTGCGCTCGGCGGCCGCGGACAGGGTCGTGATCGCCGGCCGCACCTGGGCGGCGAGCGGCACCTCCTCGCCGCTCAGCACGACGAGGTCGCCCGGCACCCGGAGCCCGCGCGCCTCGGCCGCGCGGATCGCGCCGATCGCCATCGGCACCGTCGCGGCCAGGATGCCGCCCACGCTCGAGCGGTGCAGGAGCGCCGCGGCGGCCGCCTGCGCGCCGTCGAAGTCGTACGGCGTCTCGACGACGAGCTCGGGCGCGCCGGGCGACAGCGCGTCGAGATAGCCGGCCACGAGCTGCCGGCCGAGCGGGCCGATGCCCTCGCCGACGAGCAGGGCGACGGGTCCGTGCCCCGACCCGGCCATCGCGCTCGTCGCCGCCCTCGCGGGCTCCCGGTAGTCGAAGCCGAGGCTCAGCGCGTGCCGCGCGTCGTCGCGGTCGACGGTGGTGAGCACTGGGATGCCGTGCTCGTGCAGCACGTCGAGGGCCTGCAGCGTCTCGGGCTCGACGAGCGCGTCGGCGGTCGCGAGCACGACCGCGTCGACCCCCTGCTTCGGCAGCTTCTCGAGCACCCGTCGCAGGCGGGTCTCGCTGTGCGCGAGGTCGTAGAGCATGACGCTGTAGCCGAGGTCGTCGGCTTCGTGCGAGATCGTCTTGGCGAGGCCGCCGTGGAAGGGCTGCGACACATCGCCCACGAGGAGGGCGATGGTGCCGGTCCGCCCGTTCCGGAGGCTCCGGGCGGCGGCGCTCGGCACGAAGTTCAGCCGGTCCGCGGCGGCGCGCACCTTCGCGAGCGTGTCCGGCGTGACGCGCTCCGGCTCGTTCAGCACCCGGGAGACGGTCGTACGGGAGACGCCGGCGAGCCGGGCGACATCCAGGATGGTCGCCTGGCCGCGTTCCGGTGCCGTCACATCCGCGATCCTATCGAGCCGGGACCGCCGCACCGGCGTCGACGGCGGCGAGGAAGAGCTCCGCGCAGCGCGCGCCGTCGAGGTCGAGCACGACCTCGACGTGGCTCTCGGCATCCTTCGTCGCCTCCCCGCCCGCGCCGAGCCCGCTGCGGAGGTCGACGACGGTGCAGCCGCGCGTCGGCCCCTCGGCGAGCGCGACGCGCACCGGCGCGCGCCGGAGCTGCAGCAGCGTCGGGTCGATCACCGCCGCGACCGTGCCCGCGTCGCCGATCGCCGCGGCCCCGGCCCCGTCGACCCGGCCCTCGTCCTCGGTGACCCCGGCGAGGTGCGCAAGCAGGGAGCCCGCGGCGCGGGCGACCGGATCGGCCGAACGCCCGAGCTGCGCGATCCGCTCCGCGGGCACCGTCGCGCGGTAGAAGGGCTCGAGCCCGTACATCACGACGGGCACGCCGCTCGTGAGCACGATCTCGGCGGCCTCGGGGTCGTGCCAGACGTTGAACTCCGCCGCGGCGGTCGCGTTGCCGGCGCCGACCGCGCCGCCCATCATGACGATCCGCGCGATGCGGGGCAGCACCTCGGGATGCATCCGGAGCAGCACCGCGACGTTGGTGAGCGGCGCGAGGGCGATCACGGTGACCGGCTCCGACGCGGCGAGCAGCGTGCGCCGCAGCAGCTCGACCGCGTGCACCGGCTCGACCTCGCGCCCGCTCGGCGGCAGCTCCAGAGCGCCGAGCCCCGTGGCGCCGTGCACGTAGCTCGCGTCCTGCGGCGTCTCGACGAGCGGCCGGTGCATGCCCGCGGCGATCGGCACCGGCGGTGCGCCCGCGAGGTCGAGCACGCGACGGGTGTTCTCCACGACCTGGGCGATCGGCACGTTGCCTCCCGCGCAGCTGATCGCGAGGAGCTCGAGGGCGGGATGGCGCACCGCGAGCAGCAGGGCGAGGGCGTCGTCGACACCGGTGTCCACGTCGAGCACGACGGGGATCGGCCGGGCGCTCATTCGCTCGCCAGGATCAGCTCGGCGTACTCGGCGGCATCGTCGGCCGCGGGGTGCACGTCGATCGCGACGAGCTCGAGCAGCTCGGGGTCGACCGGCACGGCCTGCAGCGGGCTGAACGCGCTGACGGGGGCGCGGCCGACGTCGAGGCCCCAGAACGACAGGTGCGCCCCGGTGCGCGGGATCCGCGCCGAGCCGAGCTCCTCGCCGCCGGCCTCGAGCACGAGCTCGCCGCTGAGGTCGGGCAGCGAGCGCAGCCGGAACCCGGCCTCCCGCTCCCCCGGCGCGAGGGCTCGCGACGCGCGCAGCTCGACGGTCTCGCCGAGCGCCGAGTGGGCGAAGGCGAGCACGCCGTCCTCCAGCGCGAGCACGTAGCCGCCCTGGGCGTTGCCGCTCGACAGCAGCACGCCGCTCGCCGCCGAGGCGTCGGCGCGGAACCGCGCCCGCGCGTCGATCGAGCGGTTCGAGCCGGTCACGGCGCTCGGGAACGGCACGTGGCTCTGGCCGGGCCGCAGCACGATCCGGCGCTCGGCGTAGAGGCCGATCGGTCCGCGCGCCTCGATGACCTCGTGCAGCGGCCGGTCGTCGAGCGGGAAGACGTCGTGCCGGCGCGCCTCCCGCCACCACAGCTCCTGCAGCTCGGCGAGCCGTTCGGGCTCGCGCGCCGCGACGTCGGTGGCCTCCGCGAAGTCGGCGGCCGTGTCGTAGAGCCGCCACTCGTCGTCGGCGTAGTCGGTGCCGGGGACGTGCGCGGTGACGGCGCGCCATCCCTCGTGCCAGATCGCCCGGTGGCCGAGCGTCTCCCAGTACTGGGTGCGGCGTCCGGCCGGGCTGGCGGCGTCGGCGAGGGTCGCGGCGACGCTGCGGCCGTCGAGCTCGCCGGGCGCCTGGATGCCGAGCAGCTCGTAGAGCGTCGGCGCGACGTCGATCGCGTGCACGAACTGCCGGCGCACCCCGCCTGGCGTGCCCGGCCCGTTCGGCCAGGAGACGACGAGCGGCGAGCGCACCCCGCCGAGGTCGACGAACTGCTTGTAGCGGCGGAAGGGCGTGTTCCCCGCCATCGCCCAGCCCTCGGGGTAGTGCGAGCCGCCGGTCAGGGTGCCCACCCGGTCGAGCTCGCCGACGAGCTCGGCGGCCGGGCGGCGGATGCCGCTGTACGGCGCGTTGGTGTCGACGTCGCCGCCGGGCCCGCCCTCGCGGCTGGCGCCGTTGTCGCTCGTGACGAGCACGATCGTGTCGTCGAGCTCGCCGAACTCGCGCAGCGCGGCGACGACGCGGCCGAGCTGCGCGTCGGCGTGCTCGAGGAACCCGGCGAACGCCGCCTGCAGCGCCGCGTACACGCGGCGCTCGTCCTCGTCGAGCTCGGCCCAGGGGCGCACGCCGTCGTTGCGCTCGGCGAGCGGGGTGCCCTCGGGCACGAGCCCGGCCTCGATCTGCCGGGCGAGCCGGGCCCGCCGGGTCTCGTCCCAGCCGACGGTGAAGGTGTCGAGGTACTGCTCGATGAACTCCCGCGGGGCCTGGAACGGCGCGTGGGTCGCGCCGAAGGCGAGGTGCAGGTAGAACGGGTCCCCGGGCCGGAACGCGAGGTGGTCGCGCACGTAGCCGATGGCGCGGTCGGCGAGGTCCTCGCTGAGGTGGTAGCCCTCGCGCTCGGGCACCGGGGCGGGGTGGTTGTCCTCGAAGAGCTCGGGCTCGTACTGGTCGGTGCAGCCGTCGAGGAAGCCGTAGTAGCGGTCGAAGCCGCGGGCGAGCGGCCAGTTGCCGTAGGGGCCGGCGGGCGTGATCTCGTGCAGCGGCGCGAGGTGCCACTTGCCGACGAGGTAGGTGCCGTAGCCCTCGCCGCGGAGCACCTCGGGCAGCAGCGGCACGTCGCGGCGGATGGAACCGCGCGAGTTCGGGAAGCCGGTGTCGGTGTCGGCGAGGAAGCGCATGCCGATGCCGTGGTGGTTGCGCCCGCTCAGCAGGGCGGCGCGGGTCGGCGAGCAGAGCGGGGTGACGTGGAACCCCGTGTAGCGGAGGCCGGCATCGGCCAGGGCGTCGATCGTCGGCGTCCGCACCTCGGAGCCGTAGCAGCCGAGGTCGCCCCAGCCCGTGTCGTCGAGGATGACGACGACGACGTTCGGGCGCTTCGGCCCCTCGCCCCGCTCGGGCCACCACGGGGTGGACTCGGCGACGGTGGTGCCGATCCGGCCGGGGAAGTCGGGATGCGTGGTCGACATGGTGGTGCCTTTCCGGGCCGGGCGGATGCCCCGGCCGATGCCTGGTCGCGGGAGTGGGGCCGGGGCTCAGCCGGCGTGGCTGCGCGCCGCCGGCTCCGGCAGCGGCAGCGCGGCGTGCGAGCCGAAGCGCGGCTTCACGATCGCGGTGAAGACGAGCGCGACGACGGCGACGAGCACGAGGTAGCTCGAGACCGACCAGGTCTGCCCGCCCGCGGCGTTCGTGAGCGCCTGCGCGATGAGCGGGCCGAAGCCGCCGCCGAGCACGGTGCCGAGCTGGAAGCCGAGCGACATGCCCGAGTAGCGCACGCGCGGTTCGAAGAGGTCGGCGAAGAGCGTCGCCTGCTGGCTGAACAGCAGGCCGACGAGGATGCCGCTGACGCCCGTCGCCGCGAAGAGGCCGACGACGGTCTCGGTGCCGATGAGCCAGAACATCGGGAACGCCCAGAGCACCAGCAGCCCGAGCCCGACCATGAGCAGCCGGCGCTGGCCGTAGCGGTCGCCGAGGTGCCCGGCGATCGGCGTGGTGACGAGGTTCGTGAGCGAGGAGAACACGTTCGCGAGCAGCACGACGGTGGGGTCCATGCCGAGGGCGCCGGAGGCGTAGCCGAGCACGAAGACGCCCTGGATGAGGCCGAGGGTGGTGTCGCTCGTGTGGATGAAGACCGCCGCGGCGATCTCCTTCGGGTAGCGCCGGATGGCCTCCCAGACGGGCAGCTTCGCCTCCTGCTTCTTCTCCTGCACGGCGACGAACTCGGGGCTCTCGTCGACCTTCAGGCGCAGGAAGACGCCGACGACGAGCAGCAGCGCGCTCGCGAGGAAGGGGATGCGCCAGCCCCAGGCGACGAGCGCCTCGAGGCCGATGGTGGCGGTGAGCAGGGCGACGACGCCGCTCGAGAGGATGACGCCGATCGGGGCGCCGGCCTGCACGAGGCTGCCGAAGAAGCCGCGCCGCGCGGTCGGGGCGTGCTCGACCGCGAGCAGGGCGGCGCCGCCCCACTCGCCGCCGATGCCGATGCCCTGCAGCACGCGCAGCACGACGAGCAGGATGGGCGCGGCGACGCCGATCTGCGCGTACGTCGGCAGCACGCCGATGAGCACGGTGACGGTGCCCGTGAGCATGAAGGTGAACAGCAGCACGCGCTTGCGGCCGATGCGGTCGCCGAAGTGGCCGAGGATGATGCCGCCGAGCGGCCGGGCGATGAAGCCGACGGTGAAGGTGGCGAGGGAGAGCAGGGTGGCGACCCCGGCGTCGCCGGTCGGGAAGAAGACCTGCCCGAAGACGAGGGCGGAGAGCGTGCCGAAGACGAAGAAGTCGTAGTACTCGAGCACCGATCCGATGGTGCTGGCGGTGACGGCGCGCCAGGAGGCCGCTGGGGCCTTCGTGGGCGAGGGGGCGGTCGTGTCCATGTCACTCCTCATTGAACGTGCGGACTCGGGGTTTGGGGGATGGAATCGATTCCGGAATCGATTCCACAGCGTACGACGCGATTCCGCGGCCGTCAATCCCCCGACCCCGGGCGGCATCCTGCTCCGGCGTCCTGCTCCGGCATCCCGTCCCGGCATCCGGCCGTCGTCGCCCGACGGCGGTACCCTCGGAGGGTGACCGAGCCCTTCGCCCTCTTCGACCTCGACGAGGTCGCCCCGAGGGTGTCCGAGGCGCTCCGGCACGAGCCGCATCCGCACGAGCGGCGCATCGTCGCCGATTCCGGCGACCGCGTCGCCTGGCTGCGAGCGCGCAGCCAGGGCATCACCGCGACGGATGCCGCGAAGCTCGCCACCCGCGAGTCGGTCCGCGCCGCCGCCCACGAGAAGCTGCACGGCTCGCGGCGCAGCTTCGGCGGCAGCCGCTTCACCGACCACGGCCGCGAGCGCGAGCCCGTGATCGCGGCCTGGGTCCGGCAGACGCACGGCATCCTGCCGTCGAGCCTGCTGTTCCACGCCGAAACCGAGCACCGTCACCTCGCCACGCCCGACGGGCTCGTCGCCGACGCGGCCGGCCGGCTGACGCTCTGCGAGATCAAGACCACCTCGAAGCCCTGGCGCTCCATCCCCCGCTCGTACCTCCGCCAGGTCTGGTGGCAGCAGTACGTGCTCGGCGCCGAGCGCACCCTCGTGGTCTGGGAGCAGCACGACGACTTCGTGCCCGTCGAGGCCGAGCCGCGCTGCCGCTGGGTCGACCGCGACGACGACGAGATCCAGCGCCTCGTCACCCTCGCCGGCGAACTGCTCGAGGCGATCGGTCCGCGGCCGCCCGCGCAGCAGCCCCGCGAGCACGACCGCTCCTTCTACCGGCCGGGCGCGCTGGCGTGACCGCGCTGCTCCTGCACGGACTCGGCGCCGACCGTCGCCAACCGTTGGAGCTGCTCGCCCCGCCGCTCATCGGCGTCGATGGCCCCGAGGTGCGACTCATCGCCACCGACGCCCGGGCGCACGGCGACTCGCCCCGCATCGGCGAGGCCCACGACTTCGCACTCGACCGGCTCGCCGAGGAGGCCGTCGCCGATGCGCTCGCCCTCGAGCCGGGCCTCGCGGAGGGTCCGGTGACGCTCCTCGGCATCTCGATGGGCGCGGCCCTCGCCCTGCGCATCGCGCTGCGCGGCCTGCTGCCCGTCGACCGGGCGGTCTTCGTGCGCCCCTCCTTCGACGACACCCCCTACCCCGAGCACCTCCGGCCGTTCCCCGTGATCGGGCAGCTGCTGCACGACCGGGGCCCGGCCGCGGTCGAGGACTTCCGCGAGAGCTGGCACTACCGCACGGTGGAGCACCGCTCACCGGCGGGCGCGCGGGCGCTGCTCAGCCAGTTCGGCTCGCCGCGGGCGGCCGAGCGGGCGGTGCGCCTCGTCGAGGTGCCGCGCAACCGCGCGTTCTCCGGCGACGCGGAACTCGCGGGCCTGCCCGAGGCGGGCATCCGCTCCCTCGTCGTCGCCGCCGAGCGCGACCCCGTGCACCCGGTCGAGCTCGGCGAGCGCTGGGCCGCCGGCCTGCGCGCCGAGCTCGTCGTCGCGCCGCCGCGGGAGGACGGCATCCCCGCGCTCAGCGCGCGGATTCGCGAGGGCGTGGCGCGCTGGCTCGAGGCGAACCCGCCGCGCCGCTGAGTGCGGCCTCGCTCCGGTACGGCCAGCTCGTGCGGCTGACGGCGAGCACGCCGGCCCCCATCAGCAGGATGAACGCGGCGATCGCGACGACGTAGACGAGCACGCCGTCGTTGCCGACGCCGGGCGCCACGTTCGGGTTGAGGAACGGGTACGGGTACCAGTCGACGAGCGCCCCGCGCAGCATCGTGTACGCGGCCCAGACGAGCGGGTAGACGGCGACGAGCCAGAGCCGGCGCCACGCGATCGGGCGCCGCCCGGGCGCGAGCACCCAGTCGAGCAGCACGTACAGCGGCGCCCAGACGTGCAGGATCTCGTTCGACCACGGCACCGTCGCCGCCTGGTCGAGCGCCAGATCGCGCAGCAGCAGGTTGAACACGACGAGCGTCGTCGTGAGGTAGGTCGTCGCGCAGGCGCGCACGAGCGCGAACGCCGGGGAGTCGTCGCGCCTGCGGAAGGCGAGCACGGCCCCCACGACGAGCACGACGGCGCCGATCAGGTTCGACTGGATCGTGAAGAAGCTGAAGAAGTTCACCAGGAACACGCCGGGCTCGGGCACGAGCGAGAGGCTCTTCACGAACTGGCCGACCACGGCGGCGACGATGGCCGCGGCGACGACGAGCCGCAGGACCGCGAAGGCGATGCGCATGGCCAGAGCCTAGTGGTGGGCGGGAGCCGAGGAGCGGGCGCTACGCGCTGCGGCCCGCGAGGAGCGCCGAGCCGAGCTCGCTGCGCAGGTACAGCACGCTCCGGCCGGAGCGGGTGCCGACGAGGAGGCCCGCGTCGCGGAGCGCGCGCAGGTGCTGGTTCACGGCGCTCGTGGTCACACCGAAGCGCACGCCGAGCTCGGTCGAGGAGGCGGGGTCGCCGAGCGCCGCGAGCAGCTTCGCCCGGGTCTCGCCGAGGATGCCGGCGAGCGCCGCGGGGTTCGCGACCGGCTCGGTCTCCCAGAGCGCGCCCTGCCCCCGCGCCGGGTACATCAGCATCGGCGGCCCGTCGCCGACGGGGGCGGACGCGCGCCGGGTGAACATCGTCGGCATGAGGGTGAGCCCGTTGCCGTCGATGGGCTGCAGTCGGTCCTCCGGGTCGCGCAGCCGCACCGCGACCACGCCGTCGGCGTAGTCGACGGTGTGCGAGATGCCGTTCAGCATCGTCGACAGTCCGTTCTGGGCGATCTGCCGGCCGCGGTACACGACGTCGGCCTCGAGCACGGTGCGCATGCGCGGCCAGTAGGGCTCGAAGGTCGCGGTCCAGAGCTCGCGGAGCGCACGGATGACCCGCCGGAACGCCGCGCGCGGCGGCCCACTCAGCGGCTCGGGGATCCGGCCGTGCACGGCGAGGAGGTCCGCGAGGAACACCTCGATCGGCAGGGCCTCGAGGGCGGCGAACTCGTCGTCGATGCGGGTGAGCGGGGAGGCCGGGCGCGGGTTCAGGAAGTCGGGCGTCCAGAGCCGCTCGTCGATGAGCGCCTGCAGCACCTCGAGGTCGAGATCCGCACGGGCGTCCTCGGTGCGCCGCAGCCACGGCAGCTGCAACGGGAACCCGGCGGGCACCATGACGGCACGGAGCGAGAGGCCGAGCTCGCACAGCGGCGAGATGCCGAACCGCACGGCGCCGACGTCGGACTCGTTCAGCACGTACCTGAGCATGAAGCACAACGCTACATCGATTTCGCGAGGCATCCGCCTCTGGCAGAACTGAATCCGTGACCAGCACCCCGCCCGCCGACGCCCCCGTCCGCCCCCCGCTCCGCGAGCGCCTCGCCGCCGCGGTGAGCGACCCCGTGCTGCGCATCCTCGTCGGATCGACGCTCATCTCTCGCGTCGGTCGCGGCATCTTCCTCACCGTCACGGTGCTCTACTTCACCCTCATCGTCGGGCTCACCCCGGGCGAGGTCGCGATCGTGCTCGCCTCGGCGAGCGCGGCGGGCGTGCTCGCCTCCTTCGCGGGCGGGTGGCTCGCCGACCGGGTGAGCGCTCGGCGACTGCTGCTCTGGGCGACCGGGATCGAGGGCGTCGCCCTCATCGCCTACGTCTTCGCCGGGGACTTCCTCACGGCCCTCGTCATCGCGATCGTCTGCGGGCTCTTCGAGCAGGGTGCGAACTCCACCCGCTCGGCGATCATCGCCCGGGCCTTCGAGGGCGAGGCGCGGGTCGGCGCACGAGCGGTGCTGCGCACGGTCACGAACGCCTCCATCGCGGTCGGCTCGGGCCTCGGCGCGCTCGCCCTCGCGATCGGCACCGCCGAGGCCTACCGCGCGCTCATCGTCGGCGCGGGCCTGCTCTATCTGCTCGGCCTCGTGCAGCTCGTGAAGCTGCCCGCCCGGGTCGACGCCCCGGCGCGCGCGCCGATCGCCGAGGTCGTCACGGCGACCGGCTCGGTGGATGCCTCGGCCACGGCCGCGGCCGCCCGCACCGCGCGCCGGGATTGGCGCAGCCACTCCCCCTGGCGGAACCCCAGGTATCTCCTGCTGACCGCGCTCAGCGCGATCTTCGGCATGCAGTTCGGCGTCGCCGAGCTCGGCGTGCCGCTCTGGATCACCCGCGAGACGGCCGCGCCCGAGGTGCTCATCTCGGTGCTGCTCATCCTGAACACCGCGATCGTGATCGTCTTCCAGGTGCCCGCCTCGCGCGGCACGCACGACCTGCGCGTCGCCGGGCGGGCCTCGGGCATCGCCGCGTGGCTGATGGCCGCGGCGTGCCTCGTCTACGCGGCGGCGGCCGGGCTGCCCGTGGGCTTCGCGATCGCCGTGCTCGTCATCGCGGCCGTCGCGCACGCCTTCGCCGAGGTGCTCTCGCAGGCCGGCGGCTGGGGGCTCAGCTTCGAGCTCGCCGACCCGGTGCGCGCGGGCGCCTTCCAGGGCGTGTTCGGCATGGGCTACTCGGTGGGCGCGCTCGCGGCGCCCCTCGTCGTGAACGCGACGGCGATCTCGCACGGGCTCGCCGGCTGGGCCGTGCTCGCCGGGGTGTTCCTCGCCGCCGGCCTCGGCATCCGCTGGATCGCCCGGCGCGCCGCGAACCGGGCCGACGCGGCCTCGGCCGAGCTGCCGGCGCCCGCGGCCTCCGTCTAGATCCCGGCGGGCGCGTCGAAGGCGCGCTCGAGCACGAGGTCGTGCTCGAGGCGGCCGCCGAGACGGAACCGTTTCGTGCCCACGCGGGCGAAGCCCTGCTTCTCGTAGAAGCGGATCGCCCGGGCGTTCTCGGCGTTCACGCCGAGCCAGACGCTCGCGGCCCCGCCCGCCGCGGCGACCTCGAGGCTGGCGGTCATGAGCTCGGCCGCCACCCCGCGGCCGTGCACGCCGGCGCGGGTGTAGAACTTGCTGAGCTCGATCGTGGGCCGGGTGGCGACGACGGCCGCGGCATCCGCGTCACCCGGCTCGCCGCCCACGAGCATCGACCATCCGATCAGCCGGCCGCCCTCGTCCGCGGCGAGGAGCACGGCCCTGGCCGGATCGTCCAGGTGCGCCGCGAAGCGCTCCGGCGTGAGCTCGGCGGCGAGGTACGCCGCGATGTCCCCGGCGGTCGCCCCGGGCGGGCAGGCGAGCGGGAAGGTCTCGGCGGCGAGCTCGGCCAGCTCGTCGAGGTCGGCGGGCGCGGCGGCGCGGATCGTCAGCACGGTCACCCTCCGATTCTGCCCGACCGCGACTTGCCCGACTTTCATGAAAGTCGGGCAAGTCGGGGGTGGGCGTCGCTCAGAGGAAGCGGGCGTACGCGCCGAGGGTGAGGAACGTCGGGAACTCCGGCTCGAGCGCCACCGTGCGGAACACCTGGATGGCGTCGTCGAAGCGGTCGCCCTCGAAACGCGGCAGCCCGCGCACCGCCTCGCCCATCGCCTGCACGATGTAGGTCTGGTCGATGCGGGTGCCCTCGGCCGTGACCGTGTTGTCGTGCAGCCACTGCCAGATCTGCGAGCGCGAGATCTCAGCCGTCGCGGCATCCTCCATCAGGTGCTCGATGGCGGCCGCGCCGACGCCGCGGAGCCAGGACTCCACGTAGCGGATGGCGATCTGGATGTTGTCGATCACGCCCGCCTCGGTGACCGCGCCGCCGACGGAGGGGATGTCGAGCAGCTGCGCCGCCGTGACCTCGACGTCCTCGCGGAGCCGCTCGAGCTGGTTCGGCCGCTCGCCGAGCACCCGGTCGAACTCGGCGCGCGCCGTCGGGATGAGGTCCGGGTGCGCGACCCAGGTGCCGTCGAAGCCGTCTCCCGCCTCGCGGCGCTTGTCGGCGGCGACCGCGGCGAGCGCGCGCTCCGTGATCTCCGGGTCGCGGCGATCGGGGATGAACGCGCTCATGCCGCCGATGGCATGCGCCCCGCGGCCGTGGGCCGTGCGCACCAACAGCTCGGTGTACGCGCGCATGAACGGCACCGTCATCGTGATCTGCGCCCGGTCGGGCAGCACCCAGCGGCGGCCGCGGCTGCGGAACGTCTTCACGATCGAGAAGATGTAGTCCCAGCGGCCGGCGTTCAGCCCGGCGCAGTGCTCGCGCAGCTCGTAGAGGATCTCCTCCATCTGGAACGCGGCCTGGATCGTCTCGATCAGCACCGTCGCCCGGATCGTGCCCTGCGGGATGCCGAGCGCGTTCTGCGCGAAGAGGAAGACGTCGTTCCAGAGCCGGGCCTCGAGGTGCGACTCGAGCTTCGGCAGGTAGAAGTACGGCCCGCGGCCGAGCTCGATCAGCCGGCGCGCGTTGTGGAACACGTAGAGGCCGAAGTCGACGAGCGAACCGGAGGCGTGCATGGCGCGCCCCGTGCGGTCGTGGAAGCGCAGGTGCTTCTCGGTGAGGTGCCAGCCGCGCGGGCGGAACACGATCGTCGGCGTCTCGGCGAGCTCGCGCTCGACGCGGTACTCCTTGCCCTCCGGGCTCGTGAAGCCGAGCCGGCCGCGCAGGGCGTCGGCGAGGTTCAGCTGGCCCTCGACGATGTTGCGCCAGGTGGGGCTGGTGGCGTCCTCGTGGTCGGCGAGCCAGACCTTCGCGTCCGAGTTCAGCGCGTTGATCGTCATCTTGCGGTCGGTCGGGCCGGTGATCTCGACGCGGCGGTCCTCGAGCCCGGGGCCGGCGCCCGCGACCCGCCAGCTGCGGTCGGCGCGGATCTCGGCGGTCTCGGGGAGGAAGCGCGGGTCGCGGCCGTTCGCGGCGTCCACGCGGGTCTGCAGCCGGGCGGCCAGCAGGTCGTGCCTGGTGTGCGCGAAGCGGTCGTGCAGGGCGGCGAGGAAGTCGAGGGCGGCGGGCGTGAGGATCTCCTCGTAGCGCTCGCCGAGCGGGGCGGTCACCTCGATCCAGGGCGAGACGGTGGCGAAGCCGCCGGTGCTCTGGCGGGGCTCGGTGCGGTCGAGGGCGGGTGCGATGGTCATGAGGTCGTCTCCTTGGTTCCGTGGAGGTGAGGCCCGGCGCGCCGAGAGGATGCCTCGGCGCGCTCAGGGCGTCAGAACTGGTCTTCCTCGGTCGATCCGACGAGGGCGAGCGTGGCGCTCTGCGGGTTCAGCGCGGTGGCGATGCGGTCGAAGTAGCCGGTGCCGACCTCGCGCTGGTGGCGCGTGGCGGTGTAGCCGGCGGCCTCCGAGGCGAATTCCGCCTCCTGGAGCTCGACGTAGGCCGACATGTGCCGCTCGTTGTAGTCCTTGGCGAGCGTGAACATGCCGTGGTTCAGGGAGTGGAAGCCGGCGAGGGTGATGAACTGGAACGCGTAGCCCATCGCCGCGAGCTCGCGCTGGAACTTCGCGATCTGCTCGTCGTCGAGGTGGCGCTTCCAGTTGAACGAGGGCGAGCAGTTGTAGCTCAGGCGCTTGCCGGGGAACTTCGCGTGCACCGCCTCGGCGAAGCGACGGGCGAGCTCGAGGTCGGGCTCGGCCGACTCCACCCAGAGCAGGTCGGCGTACTCCGCGTAAGCGAGGCCGCGGGCGATGACCGGCTCGATGCCGTTCTGCACCTCGTAGAAGCCCTCGGCGGTGCGCTCGCCGGTGACGAAGGGACGGTCGCGCTCGTCGTGGTCGCTCGTGAGCAGGGTCGCGGCGAGCGCGTCGGTACGGGCGATGATGATCGACGGCACCCCGGCGACGTCGGCCGCGAGCCGGGCGGCGTTGATGGTGCGGATGTGCTGGCTCGTCGGGATGAGCACCTTGCCGCCCATGTGGCCGCACTTCTTCTCGCTCGCGAGCTGGTCCTCCCAGTGCACGCCGGCGGCGCCCGCCTCGATCATCTGGTGCATGAGCTCGTAGGCGTTCAGGGGGCCGCCGAAGCCGGCCTCGGCGTCGGCGACGATCGGAGCCATCCAGTCCTTCTGCTCCTGCTCGCTCGCCCCCTCGCCCGCCTCGATCTGGCCGGCGCGCAGCAGCGCGTTGTTGATCCGGCGGACCACGGCGGGGACCGAGTTCGCCGGGTACAGCGACTGGTCGGGGTAGGTCTGGCCGGAGAGGTTCGCGTCGGCGGCCACCTGCCAGCCGGAGAGGTAGATGGCCTTCAGCCCGGCGCGCACCTGCTGCACGGCCTGGTTGCCGGTGAGGGCACCGAGCGCGGCCGACCACTCGGGCTCGGCCATGGGCGCGAACGCGGTTCCGGTGTTGCGCTGGAGGTCGTCCCAGAGCCGCTCGGCACCGCGCTTGGCGAGGGTGCGCTCCTCGCGCACCGGGCCGCGCAGGGCGATGACGTCCTCGGCCGTGTAGTCGCGCCGGACTCCCTCCCAACGCGGGTTCGCGTCCCACTCGAGCTGCAGCTCGGCAGCGGTCTGGGTCTGGTCGCCGGGGCGGAAGGGGGTGCTCATCGTCGTGCTCCGTTCGAGTTCGCCGCGGGGTGCGGTTCGCTGTGGTGCCATCCATGCTGCGTGCGCCCAGCGGGTCGCGGACGACGATCCGGGGGGTGAACTTTCCCCGAAGTTCTGCTCGACGGAAAACCGCCGCCCCGTCTCGTCGCGCGAGCCGCCGGCGCCCATAGCCCCTCCGAACCGCGCTCGGGTTTCGGCGCGGTGACGAGCGCTCGGACGAACTGTCGCCCTTCGCTCGCGGGGGCCGATGAATCGTCCGGTTCTGCACCCGGCCATTGCCCCCGCCCGCCCCCGGCGGTTGAATGGCGGCACGCGAGTGAACGGCGGCATGCAAGGTGGCGTGCCGCGGACCCGGGAGGTACCACGAGGTGACGACGGCGACCGAGGCGAGAACGGCCTCCCAATCCAGTGTTCGGGCGGGCTCCGTCGAGATCGACCGGGTCACGAAGCGGTACGGCGAGCAGACCGCCGTCGACGGCGTCTCGCTCACGATCGAGCCGGGCGAGTTCCTGTCGCTCCTCGGTCCCTCCGGCTGTGGCAAGACGACGACGCTGCGCATGATCGCGGGCTTCGAGCAGCCGAACGAGGGCGACATCCGCGTCTCCGGCCGTTCGGTGCTCGGACTGCCGCCGTACCGGCGCGACGTCAACACGGTGTTCCAGGCGTACGCGCTGTTCCCGCACATGTCGGTCGCCGAGAACGTCGCGTACGGTCTGCAGCAGCGGCGCACGCCGAAGTCCGAGCTCCGCGAGCGCGTGGCCGAGGCGCTCGAGCTCGTGCAGATGCGCCGCTTCGCCGACCGCAAGCCGACCCAGCTCTCGGGCGGCCAGCAGCAGCGCATCGCCCTCGCCCGGGCCCTCGTGAACCGTCCGGCCGTGCTCCTCCTCGACGAGCCGCTCGGCGCCCTCGACCGGCAGCTCCGCGAGGAGATGCAGCTCGAGTTGAAGCTCCTGCAGTCCCGGCTCGGCATCACCTTCGTCTTCGTCACGCACGACCAGGGCGAGGCGCTGTCGATGAGCGACCGCATCGCGATCATGCGCGACGGCCGCATCGAGCAGCTGGCCGACGCCGACACGATCTACGCCCGCCCCGTCTCGGCGTACGTCGCCGCCTTCGTCGGGCAGCAGAACTTCTTCCGCGGCCCGGTCGTCGCGGGCGGCGCGGCCGTCGAGTCACCGCACGCCGTCGTGCAGGGCACGGGCGCGACGCTCGCCGGCGTCGCCAACGGCCAGGCCGCGGTGCGGCCCGAGTTCGTGCGCATCGAGGCCGACGACGCGGCGACGCCCGCCGCGCCGAACTCGGTGCGCGGCACCCTGCTCGGCGTCTCCCACCTCGGCGAGACCATGCAGTACCTCGTGCGGCTCGGCGAGGAGCAGAGCCTCATCGCCCGCCGGCCCACCCCCGAGGCGCCGGCGCTCGAGCTCGGCCAGGCCGTGCGCTGCTCCTGGTCGGCCGAGAGCGTGCTGCTCTTCCCGGCCGACGAGGCCGCGCAGGCCGGGGGCTACGTCCCCCCGCCGACCGAGTGACCGCCCCGGCATCCACCGCTCCCCGCTGTCCCGCAGAACGACCCAGGAGGACCCCATGACCGAATCGACCCCCACCGTGCGGATCCTCGCGAGCACCGACGCCGCGAAGGTCATCCGCCGCGAACTCAGCCGCCGCGGCTTCCTCAGCGCTGCGGTCGCCGCCGGTGCGACCGGCGTGCTCGCCGCGTGCAGCCCGGGCGGCGGGGCCCAGAACGCCCCCGTCGCGACCGGCGGGCCGCTCGAGTCGAAGCTGTCGATCTACACCTGGGGCGACTACGACGCGCCCGACGTGCTCGAGGCGTTCACGAAGGAGCTCGGGCCGAAGATCACGCTGAGCTCCTTCAACTCCAACGAGGAGCTCATCTCGAAGCTCGTCGCGGCGAAGGGCACGAGCGGCTTCGACATCGTCGTGCCGACCGGCACGTTCATCCCGCAGATGATCGAGAACGGGCTGCTGCAGAAGTTCAACATGGAGCTCATCCCGAACATCGAGCACATGGACCCGGCGTTCCTCGGCCGGGCCTGGGACCCCGACAACGAGTACTCGATCTGCAAGGCCTGGGGCACGACCGGCTTCGTCTACGACAAGAACATCATCACGCGCGAGCTGAAGGACTGGAACGACTTCATCGACGCCGCGCAGAACGAGGCGAGCGGCAAGACGAGCGTGCTCGACGATCCCGCCGAGCTCACCGGCATCTACTTCTGGGCGAACGGCATCGACTGGACCACCACCGACCCGGCCGAGCTCGACGCGGCCGAGGACTTCCTCGTGAACACGCTCGCCCCGCACGTCGCCGCGTTCGACTCCTACCCCGGCGGCTCGGCGATCCCGCAGGGCACCCAGGTGCTCATGCAGTCGTGGAACGGCGACGCCCGCCTCGGCATCCTGGAGAGCCCGGACCCCAGCCGCTGGCAGTGGGTGCTCGGCTCCCCCGCGACCGAGCTGTGGATGGACAACTGGGCCATCCCCGCCGGCGCGCCGAACCCCGAGGCCGCGCACGCCTTCATCAACTACGTGCTGACTCCCGAGAACTCGCTCGCCGAGCTCGACTACATCGGCTACCACACGGGCGCGACCGGCATCGAGCAGGCGGCGGCCGACGCCGAGCTGCCGATGCTCGACCTCGTGTTCTTCACGCCCGAGCAGGTCGAGACGATGCACGAGGGCGAGGTGAACGAAGCGCAGGAGCGCATCGTGGAGATCTGGAACACGATGAAGGCGGCCGCCGGTGCGTAAGAGCGCCGGCGTCGCCCTCGCCTTCCCGGCGTGGGTGTGGCTGCTGGTCTTCTTCGTCGCCCCGGTGGGGATGGTGATCTGGTTCAGCTTCGGCTACAAACCGGGCATCTTCGGCACCCACGCGAACGACGTCCTGAGCTTCGACCGCTACGCGGAGGCGATGTCGCCGACGTTCTTCGCGACGTTCCAGAACACGCTCTGGGTCGGCATCGCGGGCACCGTGATCTGCCTGCTCGTCGGGCTGCCGGTGGCGTACTGGATGGCCGTCAAGGCGCCGCCGTCGCGCCGGGGGCTGCTCGTCGCGCTCGTGATGGTGCCGTTCTGGACGAACTTCCTCGTGCGGACCATCGGCTGGCAGGTGATCCTGGCGCCGGAGGGGTGGCTGTCGGGCGCGCTGCAGGCGGTCGGCCTCATCGACGGCCCGCTCGAGCTGCTGTACACCCGCGGGGCCGTGCTGCTCGGCGTGGTCTACAACTATCTGCCGCTGATGATCCTGCCGCTCTTCGTCGCGTTCGACCGGGTCAGCGGGCCGCTGCGCGAAGCCTCGAAGGACCTCGGCGCGGGCCGCTGGACGACCTTCTTCCGGGTCACCCTGCCGCTCGCCCGCCCGGGCGTCGTCGCCGGCGTGCTGCTCGTGTTCATCCCGCTGATGGGCGACTACATCACGGCGACCGTGCTCGGCGGCGCGAAGGGCAACATGGTCGGCCAGCTCGTCGCGAGCCAGTTCCAGACCGCCCAGAACTGGGCGCTGGGTTCAGCGATGGCGGTGCTGCTCATCATCGTGATCATGGCGACCGTGGCGGTCGGGGCCGGCCTCGTCTGGCTCGTCACGCTGCCGTTCCGCAGCCGGAACCGGCTCGTGCTCGGCGAGCCCGAGCCATCCGCCGCGTCCAAGCCCGTCGAGGAGGTGGCCGCATGAAGCAGCGGTCGTGGTCGGATGTCGTCCTGAGCGTCTGGGGCGTGCTCGTCTTCGTGTTCCTCTTCGCGCCGATCCTCGTGATCATCGTGTCGTCGTTCAACGTGGGGCGCCTGCTCGTGTCGTGGCAGTCCTTCGGCTTCGACTCGTTCCTCGCGCTCTTCGAGAAGCCCGCGATCCGCGACGCCGTGTGGATCTCGGTGCAGACCGGCTTCATCGCCGCGATCGTCGCGACGCTGCTCGGCACCCTCGCCGGCATCGCCATGGCGCGCCACCCGGGCAAGTGGGTGTGGTGGTTCCTCGGGCTGCTGCTGCTCGTCTCGGTGACGCCCGAGATCGTCGACGCCGTGGCGCTGCTGCCGTGGATGGTGTTCCTCGGTCAGGACCTCGGCATCGGGCTGTTCAACGACGGCATCATCCGCCTCGTGATCGGCCATTCGCTGTTCTCGGTCGCGGTGGTCTCGTATCTCGTCCGGGCGAGGCTCGTCGGCCAGGAGGGACAGCTCGAGGAGGCCTCCGCCGACCTCTACGCGAAGCCGCCCGCCACCTTCCGCCGGGTGACCCTGCCGCTCGCGATGCCCGCCGTGCTCGCCGGCTTCCTGCTGTCGTTCACGCTGAGCCTCGACAACACCGTCATCGCGGCGTTCGTGCAGGTGTCGGGCACCACCCCGTGGCCGGTGTACGTGCTGAGCGCGCTGCGCAGCGGCCTGCGCCCGGAGATCGCCGCGGTGTCGACGATCATGCTCGTGCTGACGCTGTTGGCCCTCGGCCTCGTCGCGTACGTGCTGCGGCGCGCGGGCGACTCGGCCGCCGACATCGCTCGCACCATGGGCGGCGGCTGAGCCGCCGCGCTCGCCCGCTCCCCTGCTGCTCGCGCGCCTTCGCGCGCCCTCTGAAAGGACTCACGGATGCCTCACGCCGATCTCGTCTTCACGGGCGGCCCCGTCTTCACCGCCGACCCGGTGCGCTCGCGCGCCTCGGCCGTCGCCGTCTCGGGCGGCCGCATCGTCGCCGTCGGCGCGGACGACGACGTGCGGGAGCTCATCGGACCCGGCACCGAGCACGTCGACCTCCGCGGTCGGCTGCTCGTGCCCGGCTTCCAGGACGCGCACGTGCACCCCGTCTGGGGCGGGCTCGACATGCTGCGCTGCGACCTCCGCGACGCCGAGACGGAGGGCGCCTACCTCGACACCGTCGCCGCCTACGCGGCGGCGCACCCGGACGCGCCGTGGATCCTCGGCGGCGGCTGGGGCATGTCCGCGTTCCCCGGCGGTACCCCCACCGCCGCGGCGCTCGACCGGGTGCTGCCCGACCGGCCGGCGTTCCTGCCGAACCGCGACGGGCACGGCGCCTGGGTGAACAGCGCCGCGCTGCGACTGGCCGGGATCGACCGGCACACGCCCGATCCCGCCGACGGCCGCATCGAGCGCGACGCCGACGGCGCGCCGACCGGCACGCTGCACGAGGGCGCCATGGACCTCGTGCGCCGGCACCTGCCCGCCACGACGCCGGAGGAGCTCGAAGCGGCGGTGCTCGAGGGGCAGCGGTACCTGCACTCCTTCGGCGTGACCGCCTGGCAGGACGCGATCGTCGGCGACTACGGCGTCGGCGACGATCCCGGCCGCGCGTACCTCTCCGCCGCGGCATCCGGCCGGCTCACCGGGCGCGTCGTGGGCGCGCTCTGGTGGGACCGTGCGAGGGGGCTCGAGCAGATCGATGGGCTCCTCGCGAAGCGCGAGGAGTACCGCGGCGGCCGCTTCGCCGCGACGAGCGTGAAGATCATGCAGGACGGCGTCGCCGAGAACTTCACGGCTTCGATGCTCGAGCCGTACTGCGACGGCCATGGGCACCCGACCGACAACTCGGGCATCTCCTTCGTGCCGCCGGAACTCCTGAACGAGGCTGCGCCCCGTCTCGACGAGCTCGGCTTCCAGCTGCACTTCCACGCGATCGGCGACCGGGCGGTGCGCGAGTGCCTCGACGCCGTGGAGCACGCGATCGCCCGCAACGGTCGGAACGACCACCGGCACCACATCGCGCACCTGCAGGTGGTGCACCCGGACGACGTGCCGCGCTTCCGCGAGCTCGGCGTGGTGGCGAACATGCAGTCGCTGTGGGCGGCGCTCGAGCCGCAGATGGTGGAGCTCACGCTGCCCTTCTTGGGCTCGCCGCGCGACGCGTGGCAGTATCCCTTCGGCGATCTGCTGCGCTCGGGGGCGGTGCTCGCGGCGGGCAGCGACTGGTCCGTGTCGACGCCGAACCCGCTGGCCGCCATCCACGTCGCGGTGAACCGGGTGTCGGCGCCCGGCGAGGAGGAGGGCGAGTACCCGCCGTTCCTGCCCGAGCAGGCGATCGATCTCGCGACCTCGCTCACCGCGTACACGGCTGGCTCGGCCTTCGTGAACCACCTGGACGAGACCGGCACGATCGCGGTCGGCAAGCTCGCCGACTTCGCCGTGCTCGACCGGGATCCCTTCGCCGGGCCGACGGAAGAGATCGGCGCGACGCGGGTGCTGCAGACCTTCGTCGAGGGCGAACGGGTGCACGCGGCCGCGGACGCCTGAGGCGGCCGCCTTCGCCGGTCGCACCTGCGCGCACGGCCGCGTCTGCGCGCTCGGCCGCGTCTGCGCGCTCGGCCGCGTCCGCGCGCTCGGCCACGTCTGCGCGCTCGGCCACGCCCGCGCGCACGGCCGCGGCATCCGAAACGCGAAACGGCCCGCACCCTCTCGGGTGCGGGCCGTCGTGGTTCCGCTCGAGCGCTCACACCGGCGCAGGGTTCGCTGCGGCGCGGCGGCGCGGCCCGGTCAGCCGGCGCAGACGGTGCCGAGCTCGGTGACCGACTCCTGCAGCGAGGTGATGTGCTCGCTCATGGCCGAGATGTCGGCGTTGGCCGGGTCGGCGACCATGCCGTCGAGGTAGACGACGTACTCGTCGAGCGCGACGGCGGCCTGGTCGGCAGCGGCCTTGACCTCGGGGTTGCCGACCTTGGCGGCGGTCTCCGAGACGGTGCCCGACGCTTCCTTGAGCGCAGCGAGCGCCGCAGCGGGGTCGCTGGCGTCGACCGAGCTCAGGCCGGAGAGCTCCTGCAGCGCGTTCTGCACGTCGGTGCACGCCTCCTGCTTGGTCTGGTCGGCCGCGGGCGCCTCGGCCTGCTTCTCCGCCTTCGCGGCGGTGCCCTCGGCGTTGCCGCCGGAAGCACAGCCGGCGAGCAGCAGTGCCATCGCGGCGAACGAGACGGCGGCGATCTTACGGGTTGCGGTCATGATGGTTCTGGTTCCCTCCGGTTCCCGGGTCGGTCCCGGTCCCCCGCGGACCATCCAAGCAGCAGAGCGGCCTCCCCCCAAATGGGGAGGGGTGCCCACCGGTATCGTCGGCCGCGCGCCCGAGGCTCACGCCAGCAGGAACGGGCGCGCCGCTTCGAATCCCTCAACCTCGAGCTCCCACTCGGGGCGCCGGAACTCGGAGGCCTCGAGCCGCAGCCGCACCTCGTCCTCCACCACGCCGGCCCGCGGTGAGCGGCGGGCGATGCCGTTGTCCCGATAACCGAGCTTCGTGGAGACAGCCAGCGAGGACGAGTTCCACTCGTACGCCTCCGACTCCGCGACCGTCGCACCGAGGTGGTCGAATGCGAAGCCGAGGAGGGCCGCCCGCATCTCGGTGCCGAGGCCGAGTCCTTGGCGGGAACGGGTCAGCCACGACCCGCTCGACACCGTGCGGAGCACGGCGAAGTTCGCCGCCCGCAGATCCTGGACGCCGATCGGGCGGCCGTCCTCGAGCACCGCGAAGAGGAGGTTCCAGGCATCCGGGGCGACGCCCGCGCGCTCACGCCAGACGAATCGCGCGAGGTTCGGCAAGAGCTCGTCGCGCGGCGCGTCCGTCCACGGGAAGCCGAACGGGGTGCGCTCGGCATCATGGACCCCGTCGAGCGCGGCCTGGGCGAGACCCGGGAGATCGGCATCCCGCACCGGTCGCAGCTCGAGCCGCGGCGTTCGCAGCCGAAGTCGGAAGACGGGCCAGACGTCGAGGAGATCCATCCGTCGACGATACCGGCGGGGATGCGGGGCGCTCGATCGCGCGTGCTGAGCCTCGTCGTGCTGAGCCTCGTCGTGCTGAGCCTCGTCGTGCTGAGCCTCGTCGTGGTGAGCGTCGTCGTTCGTCCCCTCCGAGCGTCGTCGTCACCGAGCGTCGTCGTCCCGAGCGTCGTCGCCGAACACCTCCTCGAGCAGGCTGCGGTGGGCCGGCCGCCAGCCGAGCGCGCGCGCCTTCTCGCCGAGCGCGCGCTGGTCGAGCAGCAGGGCGTCGGCGAAGGGGGTGCCGAGGCGCGCCCGCGTCTCCTCGAGCGACTCCTCGACCACGGAGCTGGCGCGTCCCGCGGCGACGGTCGCCTCGCCGATCGCACGCACGGTCAGCGGTCGGCCGTCGACTGCGATGAGCCGTCCCTGCTGCTGCGGGTGCTCGACGGCGATGCGGTAGAGCCGCGCCAGGTCGCCCCGGTGCACGAGGCTCCAGTGCTGTCGGCCGTCACCCACGAGCCGGACCCGGCCATCCGGTCCCGGTGTCGTGAGGAGCTCGGGAATCCCTCCGGCACCGTAGACGACGCCCGGTGCGACGATCGTCGCGGAGACGGGTCCGGCGAGGAGCTGCTCTTCGAGCGGCACGCGCCACGCCACGATCTCCGGCGGGTCGAGCGGACCGTCGTCCTGCAGGGTCGCGCCCGAACCGTACTCCCAGATCCCGCTCGTGTGAACGAATCGCCGCCCGGTCGCCGCGAACTCGTTCTCGACGGCGTCGAGGACGGCAGCATCGAACTCGGCCGCGCCGCTCGTCGGCGCGGCGGTGTGGATGGCGGCCTCGGCATCGGCGAGTTCGGTGCCGAACCAGCTGGCGTCCGTCACCTCGCCGAGCCGCGCGACGGCGCCTCGAGCTGCGACCGCCCGCGCCGACTGCTCGCTCCGGACGACGGCGCGCACCTCGTGTCCGGCCTCGACGAGCTCGTCGAGCACCGCCGAGCCGATGGTCCCGGTTGCCCCGGTCAGTAGGATTCTCATGTCGGCAACGCTATGGACGCACCGCCGGTTACTTCAACGGAACTTCCCTCGAGGAAACCATGACGCCGGACGGGACGCCGCCGATGCCTCAACCGAACCCACACACCGCCACCGTCGCTGCCGCCACTGCCGCCACCGCCGCCGTCTCGGCCATCGCCGGGGGCACGGAAGCGCGCGACGCGCGACCACCCGCCGGCGCCGCCGAGGAAGCGCGCGACGTGCTCGCCCCGGACTGCCCGAGCCGCGTGGTGTTCGAGCGGATCGGCGAACGCTGGACCATGTTCGTACTGCTCGCGCTCGAACGGGGCGGCACCTTGCGCTTCGGCGAGCTCCGCGAGCGCGTCGGCCGTGTCACCCCGAAGGTGCTCACCGAGACACTGCGAGCGCTCGAAACCGACGGCTTGATCGTGCGCCGAGCATTCCGCGATTCTCCGCCGCGCGTCGAGTACTCGCTCACGGAGCTCGGCACCTCCTTGCTCGACCCGATTCGTGCGATGCGCGAGTGGGCTGAGGCGCATGTCCCTGAAGTGCTCGCGGCTCGCGACCGCGCGGCGGACGCCGAGCGGCAGCCACGCCGTGCGTCCTCAATTCGCACATGAGTTCGAATCTCACCATTTCCTCCTCCAGGTCGGAGTTCCTGAGCATTCATCGATGCGGCACGATCTCGATGCGCCATGCTGGCCGGTAATCTCGAGAGTAGTCGAGCGCATCGACCGCATTCGGAGTTATCCACAGGTCGAATCTTTCTTCGAAACTCTTGCCCGACCGGGTCAGAATAGAGGTATGCACTCCACGACCGCCGTCGCCCCCTTCGCCGAAGCCGCCGCCGATGCCGTCGCGACCTGGGCGGGCGCGTTGGCCGGGGCGGCGAGCGGCGTCGACGCCGAGGTGCATGCGATGAGTGGAGCGGGGCTGGTGCGCACGGTCGAGGCACTCGCCAGAGCGGCACGCGCCCTCGAGGCCCTGCAGGCTCGGTGCGCGGCCGAACTCGCCGACCGATCGTGCGGAGAGGTCGATGCCGATCTCGCCCGCGAGCACGGCTTTCCCAACGCGGCCAAGCTCCTCACTGCGGCCGGCGGAGGGCGAAGCATCGACGCGGTCCGCCTCATCGAGGTCGGGCGAGCGATCTCCGCCCGGCGCAGCTTCTTCGACGACGAGCTCCCGGCGAAACGCCCGCATGTCGCCGCGGCGATGCAGCGAGCCGAACTCTGCGTCGATGCGGCGGGCATCATCGTTCGCTTCCTCGATCGCATCGCCGCCCGCTGCGAGCCCGAGGCGATCGCCTCAGCCGAAGACCTGCTCGTCGAACGCGCGCCCGCCGTCGGCGTCGACGGCGTGCAGGCGCTCATGAAGCGACTCGAGGCTCACCTCGACCCCGACGGAGTGCAGCCGCGCGAAGACGAGCTCCGCGCTCGACGCTCGCTCTCGATCCGCGAAGACCGTTTCGGCATGGTGATCGTGCGAGGCGCCTTCGACCCCGAGAGCGGGGCCGCGATCAAGACGGCGGTCGATGCGCTCGTCGGCGCCGCACTGCGCGCCGGGCGAGGCGGCAACCGCACGAACCGCGCTGACCGCGGCGGTGGCGCACTCGGCGATGGTGCGTGCGACCGCGGCGACCCCAGCGACCACGAGCCCGTCAGCCGCGCCTCCGTCGACCCGCTGTTCCGCGAAGATCGCTCGATCGCGCAGCTCAATGCCGACGCGCTCGCCGATCTCGCCCGGCACGCCCTCGGCTGCGGCGACGCACCGACCGCGCTTCGTCGCGTCACCGTCGTCGCCAGAGTCGACGCCGAGGCGCTGACCAGCGGCGCGGGCCACGCGACGATCGACGGCATCGAGCAGCCGGTCTCGATCGCGACCGCCCGCGCCCTCGCACTGAGTGCGGGCATCAGCCCGCTCCTGCTCGGCGACAGCCGGGCGCGACTCGACCTCGGCCGCGCGGCTCGACTCTTCAGCGCCGAGCAGAAGCTCGTGCTCGTCGACCGCGACGGCGGCTGCGCCTGGCCGGGATGCCTCAGGCAGCCGGGCTACGCCGAGGCGCACCACATCGCGTGGTGGCAGCGCGACGAGGGGCGCACCGATATCGGCAACGGCATCATGCTGTGCAGCCACCACCACCATCGGGTCCACCGCGACGGCTGGCGCATCCACGTGCACGACGAGCGCAGCTGGTTCGTCCCGCCGGCGCATCTCGATCCGCAGCAGGTTCCCCGTCCGGGCAACCTCGCAAGTGAGCGACAGATCGCCGAACGATTCGCCAAGCACCGAGGCGCTTCCCCCGGCGCTCCCCGCGGCGCTCCCCGTGATGCTCACCGCGATGCTTCCCGACGAGGTTCGCGGGGGGCTGCCGCGAAGCCGTCCGCTCCAGCTAGCGTGAGCGCATGACCCGCACGCTGCTCATCATCGACATCCAGCAGGACTACTTCCCCGGCGGCCGGCACCCGCTGGTCGGGCCGGAGGCCGCGGCCGAACGGGCAGCCGAGGTGCTCGCGGCATGGCGCGAGCGCGGCGAGCCGGTCGTGCATATCCAGCACGTCTGGGATGCTCCGGATGCAGCGTTCTTCCAGCCGGGCACGCCGGGCGTCGAGATCCACCCGAGCGTGGCCCCGCGCGATGGCGAGACGCTGCTCACGAAGGCACTTCCGAACGCCTTCCTGGGCACCGGTCTCGAGCGCGTGCTCCGCGAACAGCACGCCGCGACCGCCGCAGAGGGCGCGCCGCAGCTCGTCGTCATGGGCATGATGTCGAGCATGTGCGTCGACGCCACCGTCCGGGCCGCGGCCGACCTGGGCTTCCAGGTCACCGTCGTGCACGACGCCTGCGCAGCGCCCGACCTCGCCTTCGGCGGCGTGACCGTGCCCGCCGCCCAGGTGCACGCCGCGTTCATGGCCGCGCTCGGCGACAGCTACGCAGCGGTCACGAGCACCGAGGAGCTCCTGACCGCGAACTGACCCAGCGCGCCCGCCCGGCACTTTGGCACTTCGGCGCTTCTTCACCCGAATGCGCCTAATTCCGCCCGCATCAGCCGCAAGAGGACGACTCAGCGCACCACCGGGTCAGAATTTTCACAGAAGTTCCGTTTGCAGCATCCGCGATCGCGTGTGACCATCGTTGACATGATCGCCGTCGATCCAACCCCGCCCGAGCCGGGCACCCCCGCCGCCACCGCCGGCGAGGTCGACGCGCTCACGCTCGGCCGCCGCATCCGCGAGCACCGCACCGCCCGCGGCATGACGCTAGGCGAGCTGGCCCGCGCGATCGATCGGGCGCCCAGCCAGGTCTCCGCGATCGAGAACGGCAAACGCGAGCCGCGCCTCTCGATGCTCCGCACGATCGCCCTCGCGCTCGGCACCACGGTCGACGAGCTGCTCCGTGCCGACGCACCGAGCGAGCGCGCCGCGCTCGAGATCGCCGTCGAACGCGCCCAGCGCGGTCCCGTCTTCTCGGCACTCGGGCTCGACCCCTTCCGAGTCGCGAAGACGATGAACGACCAGACTCTGCAGACGATCCTGGCGCTGCACAACGAGATCGATCGCCTGCACCGCGAGCGCGCGGCGACGCCGGAGGAGGCCCGCCGCGCGAACGCCGAGCTGCGCGCCGAGATGCGCGCCCGCGACAACTTCTACCCCGAGCTCGAACGCGTCGCCGCCGAGCTCCTCGAAGCGGTCGGCCACACCGGCGGCCCCGTCTCGCACCAGCTCGTCGCCGACATGGCCTCGCACCTCGGCTACTCCCTGCACTACGTCGGCGACCTGCCGCACTCGACGCGCTCCGTCACGGACAAGCGGCACGGGCGCATCTACCTGCCGACCCAGCAGTCCCCCTCGCGCGATTCCCGCTCGCCGATCCTGCAGGCGCTCGCGAGCCATCTGCTGCACCACGAGGAGCCGCGCGACTACGGCGAGTTCCTGCGCCAGCGCGTCGAGACGAACTACCTGACCGCGGCCATCCTCCTGCCCGAGCAGGCCGCCGTCCGCTACCTCGCCGAGGCGAAGAACCTGCGCCGCATCTCGATGGAGGAGCTGCGCGACCACTTCGCGGTCTCCTACGAGACCGCCGGCCATCGCTTCACGAACCTCGCGACCGCCCGCCTCGAGATCCCGGTGCACTTCATGAAGGTGCACGAGTCCGGCACGATCATCAAGGCGTACGAGAACGACCGCGTCCGCTTCCCCTCCGACGCGCTCGGCGCCGTCGAGGGCACGACCGTCTGCCGCAATTGGACGGCTCGCACCGTCTTCGACGTCGAGGACCGATTCAGCCCCTGGTACCAGTACACGGACACTCCGTCCGGCACCTTCTGGTGCACCTCCCGCATCGAGAAGGCGAAGGAGGGCGAGTACTCGGTCTCGGTCGGCGTGCCGTTCGAGCACGTGAAGTGGTTCCGCGGCCGGGAGACGCCGCACCGCGCCGTCTCCCGCTGCCCCGACCCGAGCTGCTGCCAGGCGCCCGAGGGGCTCGCCGACAAGTGGGCGGATGCCTCGTGGCCGGCCGCGCGCACGCCGACGAGCCTGCTCGCCGCGCTGCCGACCGGCACGTTCCCGGGCGTCGACCAGACCGAGGTCTACGAGTTCCTCGAGCAGCACGCCCCCACGAGCTGACCCGGCGACCGCGGATCGCATCCCGTCAATCTGTCCGGAGCCGCCCCGATTCCGCGACAGCGGCGGGCTGGCGGCCCGGCCGCCGCCGCGTCAGGATGGTGGGAACCAAACACGCATCGGAGTGATCCCCGTGGGCACCACCGTCTTCGAACGACGTCGACCCTCTTCATCCGTCATCGAGCACGCGCTCGCCGACACCCGCCACTCGGTCTTCTGGCGGGACGACCTGCCGGAGGCGCTGAAGCCGTCCCGGCCCAAGCTCGCCGGCTCCATCGTCGCCGACCTCGTCGTCGTCGGCGGCGGCTACACCGGCCTGTGGACGGCGCTCCTCGCGAAGGAGCGCGCGCCCGAGTCGCACGTCGTCCTCGTCGAGGCGAAGCGCGTCGGCTGGGCGGCGTCCGGCCGCAACGGCGGGTTCTGCGAGGCGAGCCTCACGCACGGCCGGGAGAACGGCCTCTCCCGCTGGCCGAAGGAGATGCCGCTCCTCGACCGCCTCGGACTCGAGAACCTCGACGCCATCGAGGCGAGCGAGCAGCGCTACGGCATGGACTTCGAGTTCGAGCGCACCGGCCAGCTGGCCCCCGCGATCGAGGAGCACCAGCTCGAGTGGCTGCGCGAGTGGGCCGACGAGGCCGCCGCCGCGGGCGAGGCCGACGAGGTCGTCTTCCTCGACGAGGCCGCGGCGCAGGCATCCGTCCACTCCCCGACGTATCTCGGCGCGGTGTGGGAGAAGCGCACCAACGCGATGGTGCACCCGGCGCGTCTCGCGGCCGAGCTCGCCCGCGTCGCCGAGGAGCGCGGCGTCGAGATCTTCGAGCAGTCGCCGGTGCGCCGCCTCGACACCCCCGGGTCGACGGGCGCCGTGAGCGTCGTGACCGACGGCGGACGCATCGACGCGAAGCACGCGGTGCTCGCGACGAACGTGTTCCCCTCGCTCCTGAAGCGGAACCGTCTGATGACCGTGCCGGTCTACGACTACGTGCTCATGACCGAACCGCTCTCGGCCGAACAGCTCGACTCGATCGGCTGGAAGGACCGCCAGGGCATCGGCGACATGGCGAACCAGTTCCACTACTACCGGCTCTCGAAGGACAACCGCATCCTCTTCGGCGGCTACGACGCCGTGTACCACTACGGCCGCAAGGTGCGCGAGCAGTACGAGAACCGCCCCGAGTCGTGGGAGAAGCTCGCGAGCCATTTCTTCACGACCTTCCCGCAGCTCGAGGGCCTGCAGTTCAGCCACCAGTGGGCCGGCGCGATCGACACCTCGACCCAGTTCACGGCCTTCTTCGGCACGGCGCGCGAGCACCGCATCGCGTACGCGGCGGGCTTCACCGGCCTCGGGGTGGGCTCCACCCGCTTCGCCGCCGAGGTCATGCTCGACCTGCTCGAGCGTCGCGACAACGAGCGCACGCAGCTCGAGATGGTCCGCAAGCGCCCGCTGCCGTTCCCACCCGAGCCGGCCGCCGCGATCGGCATCAACGCGACGCGCTGGTCGCTCGACCGCGCCGACCACAACCGCGGCAAGCGCAACGTGCTGCTGAAGACGCTCGACACCCTCGGCCTCGGGTTCGACTCGTGAGCACCGAACAGCAGGGCGCCGAGCAGCAGGGCACCGAGCGCCTCGCACCCGGCGCGCTCGTCGACGGCCCGGCCGTCGCCCTCGAGCACGAGCCGGTGCCCGCCGAGCAGTCCGTCGCCGGCGCTCCGACGACGGCGTACCTGCCGCTCGACGTGTCGGCCGGCGGCGAGATCGGCATCTGGGAGATGAGCCGCGGCACGATGCGCGACACCGAGGTCGACGAGGTGTTCGTCGTCCTCTCGGGCGACGCGACCGTCGAGTTCGTCGAGCCCGCCCGCGAGGCGATCGTGCTCGCGCCCGGCTCGGTGGTGCGCCTCGAGGCCGGCATGCAGACCATCTGGACCGTGCGCGAACCGCTGCGCAAGGTGTTCATCGAGCGCTGAGCGCGCCCGCGCGGCGGCGAGCCGCGCACGCATCAGACCACGAAGACGAAGGAGAGAGCCAAGATGGCGAAGTACCGGGTGCAGAACCCAGCGACCGGCGAGATCGTCGAGACCTTCGAGGTCGCGACCGATGCGCAGATCGAGCAGACGCTCGCGGCGGCCGACGGCGCCTACCGCGAGTGGCGCGAGCGCAGCGTGCAGGAGCGCGCCGCCGCGGTGAAGCGCGTCGCCGAGCTGTTCGAGGAGCGCAAGGAGGAGCTCGCCCGCCTCATCGCGGTCGAGATGGGCAAGTCCCTCGCCGAGTCGATCGACGAGGTCGAGTTCGCGACCGCGATCATCGACTACTACGCGGTGCACGGGCCGAGCCTCATCACCGACTACGAGATCCCCTCGACCATCCCCGGCAAGGCGGTCATCGAGCAGCTGCCCATCGGCACGCTGCTCGGCGTGATGCCGTGGAACTTCCCCTACTACCAGGTGGCCCGCTTCGCGGCCCCGAACCTCGTGCTCGGCAACACGATCATCCTGAAGCACGCCGACATCTGCGCCCGCTCGGCCCTCACGATCCAGGAGATCATGGAGGAGGCGGGCGTGCCCGTCGGCGGCTACCAGAACGTGTTCGCCTCGCACGAGCAGATCGCCACGATGATCGCCGACGACCGGGTGCAGGGCGTCTCGCTCACCGGCTCCGAGCGGGCCGGGGCGATCATCGGCGAGCAGGCGGGCCGGCACCTGAAGAAGTGCGTGCTCGAGCTCGGCGGCATCGACCCGATGGTCGTGCTCGACGCCGACGACGTCGCGAGCGTCGCGAAGGCGGCCTGGGACTTCCGCGTCTACAACGGCGGCCAGGTCTGCAACTCGAACAAGCGGATGATCGTCATGGACGACATCTACGACGAGTTCGTCGCCGAGCTGAAGAAGCTGGCCGACGGCCTCGTCCCCGGCGACCAGCTCGCCCTCGGCGAGGGCGAGTACGCCCCGCTGTCCACCCGAGTGGCCGCCGAGACGGTGCACGAGCAGGTGCAGCGCGCGGTCGCCGCCGGTGCGACGCTCGAGGCGGGCGGCGTGCTCTCCGACGGCCCCGGCGCGTACTACTCGCCGGCCGTGCTCACGGGTGTGCCGCGCGACTCCGCGTCGTACCGCGAGGAGATCTTCGGACCGGTCGCGACCGTCTACCGGGTGCACAGCGACGAAGAGGCCCTCGAGCTCGCGAACGACTGCGACCTCGGCCTCGGCGGCTCGGTGTTCTCCACCGACGAGGCCCGCGCGGCCCGCATCGCCTCGCGACTCGAGGTCGGCATGACCCACGTCAACACGATCGCCGCGGAGGCCGCGGAGCTGCCCTTCGGTGGCGTCAAGCGCTCCGGCTTCGGTCGCGAGATGGGACCGATCGGCATCGGCGAGTTCGCGAACCGCCGCCTGTCCTTCGTCGCGAAGTAGCGAGATGAACCGGCACGCGGGGACCGCCCGGGAGCGCGAGCTCCGGGTGGTCCTCGCGCAGCTCGCGGCGGCCCCGCGCGATCTCCGGGCGAACGCGACGACCATCCGCGACGTGCTGGCGGGCCATCCGGATGCCGAACTCGCCGTCTTCCCGGAGCTGTTCCTCTGCGGGTACACCGGCGAGCGGGTGGCCGAGCTCGCCCTGACGCTCGACGACCCGCTGCTCGCCGAGCTCGCGACGGCCTGCGCCGAGTCGGGCACGGCGCTCGCCTTCGGCTTCGCCGAACGCGGCGAGCGCGGCGAGCGGGATGCCTCGTACCCCGACAGCGCCGTGCACAACGCGCTCGCGATCATCGACGCCGAGGGCCGGCTCGCCGCGGTGTACCGCAAGCGTCTGCTGTTCGGGGCGGAGGCGGAGGCCTTCGTCGCGGGCACCGACGACGTGCTCGGCACGGCAGCGGGCACCGCGATCGGCGCGCTGATCTGCTTCGACATCGAGTTCCCGGAGCCGGCGCGCCGGCTCGCCCTCGCCGGGGCCGAACTGTTGGTCTCGGTCGCCGCGAACATGGCTCCCTACCTGCCCGACCACGAGCTCGCCTCGCGGGCCCGTGCCCTCGACAACCGCCTGCCGCACGTCTACGTCAACGCCGTGGGCGAGGCGGAGGGGCTCCGCTTCGTCGGAGGTTCGCGCGCGGTACGGGCGGACGGCTCGGTCGCCCTCGAGCTCGGCGCCGGTGAGGAGGTCGCCGAGGCCCGGCTCACCGTGGGCGCGGCGGTCGACCCCGCAGTGGACTACCTGCGCTTCCTGCGCTGAACCGCGCGCCCGTCTCACACCTCGCGCACCTCCCGCACATCGCCTCAGCCGAGCGCGCAGTCCAGTGCCAGCTCGGCGTACTCGACGACGGCGCGGCGGCACGCCGCCCGGTCGAGCTCGACCCCGATCAGCGGGTAGAGGTCGTAAGCGTCCTCGAGTGCGACGAGGTTGCGCGCGATGGTCGCCTGCTCCTGCCGCGGCCGGAACGCGCCGAGCGCCGTACCGACCTCGATCGTCGAGCGGTACAGCATCACCTGCCGCTCCACGATCGAGCGGTGCAGCGGCTTGTACTGCGGCTTCTCGCGCAAGAGGCCGATGCTCTCGTAGACGAGTCGGAGGTCGTCGCTGATCACGTCGGGCACGCCGGCTTCGATGAGCGCGCGGAGTCTCGCCGCGGCATCCGGTTCCCGTTCGGCGATCGCGCGGCGGCGCTCGTAGAACTCCTCGAGCACGCCCTCGACCGCGGCGAACTGCAGCTGCTCGAAGCTGTCGAAGTA
Organism: Agromyces soli; assembly: GCF_022811605.1. Lineage (GTDB taxonomy): Bacteria > Actinomycetota > Actinomycetes > Actinomycetales > Microbacteriaceae > Agromyces > Agromyces soli. Next base: position 315,982 of record NZ_CP094533.1, read on the forward strand.
GTAGAGCACGCTGCCGGCGCTCACCTCGGCCTCGGCGGCGACGGCCCGCACATTGGCCTGGGCCATCCCCCGCTCCCGCGCGACGCGGCGCAGCGCCGCGACGAGGTCGTCGCGGCGCTGCGCGTGCTTCGCGGATCGCGTCACGCGTCGGCCCGTTCGTCGTCGAGGTTCTCGGCGAGCGCGGCGTAGCGGCCGGGATCGCGTCGGCGGATGATCATGGCGATCACGATACCGACGATGAACAGCAGCGGGGTGGGCGCGAGCAGCACCCAGTTGATCGGCCCGGTCATCGTCGTCACGATCTCGAAGTTGAACGCGATGAGCAGGAACCCGGTGATGAGCCCCGCCGCCCCGATGGCCGGGGCGACGAGCACCCGCCAGACGCTGTGCCCGCGGCGGTTCCGCGCGAAGAAGCCGACGACGGCGACCGCGGCGACCGCCTGGGCGAACACGAGGCCGGCGACGCCGGTGGCGTACGTCCAGATCGCGAACTGCAGGAAGGGATCGGCCCCCAGCAGGAACGCGACGAGGATGGCGGCGACGGCGATCACGCTCATCACGGCGCTCGCGACGTACGGCGCCTTCGTCTTCGGGTGCGTGCGGCCGAGCGCGGCCGGCAGCAGCCGCTCGCGGCCGAGCGAGTAGAGGTAGCGGCTCGACGCGTTGTGGAAGGCGAGCAGGCACGCGAAGAAGCTCGTCACGATGAGCACCTGCATGACGACCGCGGCCCAGTCGCCGAGATACTCGGCGCCGGCGGCGAACACCATCGTCTCGAAGGCGTCGCCGCGGGCGATCTCGATGACGCCGTCGGCGCCGAACGCGACGGTGAGCATCCAGAACGTGAAGGCGTAGAAGACGCCGAGGAAGCCGATCGCGAGGTACGTGGCGATGGGCACGGTGCGCCGCGGGTTGCGGGCCTCCTCGGCGTAGATCGCCGTGCCCTCGAAGCCGAGGTAGGCGCCGAAGCCGACCACGAAGAGGCTGCCGGCGCCCGCGGCGAAGAAGATCTCCTTGGGGTCGAAGGGGGCGGCGCTCCACGGCTCGGGACCGCCCTGCACCAGCACAGCGACGGACAGCACGAGGAGGATGGCGACCTCCGCGGTCAGCAGCACGCCGAGCACCTTCGCGCCGACGTCGATCTTGCGGTAGCCGAGCAGCGCGACCACGGCGGCGGCGATCAGGGACCAGACCACCCAGGGCAGCTGGATGCCGAAGAGGCCGCCGAAGGTGAGTTCACCGAAGAACCCGATGAAACCGTAGAAGCAGACCGTCAGGATCGCGTAGGCGAAGATCGTCACGAACGACACCCCGAGGCCGGCCGGCTTGCCGAGGCCGCGCGAGACGTAGGCGTAGAAGGCGCCGGTGTTGCGCACGTGCGTCGACATGGCCGTGAAGCCCAGGGCGAAGAGGATCAGCACGACGGCGCACACGAGCATCGCGCCCGCCGCGCCGATGCCGCCCATGCGCATCGAGGTCGGCGCGGCGCTCGCGACGACGGTGAGCGGCGCGGCGGCGGAGACGACGAAGAAGACGACGTCGCCGACCCCCAGCCGGCCGGCGGCGAGGGAGCCTCTTCGGGTGGACGGGGCACGCTCGGCGGTGTTGATCGGGTGTTCAGACATCATCGTCTCCTCGGCCTGGGGGCAGCCGCGTTCGGTGCGGCGGAATCTGAACGCTCATTCAACCCATGCCGCCGCATGCTGTCAAGGGTGCTAGCGTGATCGTCACCCGAAAGTTGAACGGGCGTTCGAGAACGAGGAGTGTCGATGACGACCACCAGCCAGTCCCCCGTCGAGTCCGCGCGGGCCAGAGACCTCGGGGTGCCCTTCGAGGGCGCGCCCGGTCCCGCGAACGCGATCACCGACGTCCCCGGGGTGCAGGTCGGCTACACCACCCTCGTGAGCGGCCCCGAGGACGCGGGCACCGCGCGCACCGGCGTCACGGCCATCCTGCCGCGCGGTCGCGACGGTGTCGGCGTACCCTGCGCCGCCGGCACGTTCTCGCTGAACGGCAACGGCGAGCTCACCGGGCGCAGCTGGATCGACGAGGCCGGCGCCCTCGCCCTGCCGATCGCGATCACGAACTCGCACGCCGTCGGCGCCGTGCACCAGGGCGTCGACGAGTGGGTGCACGAGACGCACCCCGAGGTGTCCGCGCAGTGGATGCTGCCCGTCGTCGGCGAGACGTGGGACGGCTACTTGAACGAGATCAACGGCGGGCACGTGCGCGCCGAGCACGCGCGCGCGGCGCTCGACGCCGCCACGGGCGGCGCGATCGCCGAGGGCAACGTCGGCGGCGGCACGGGCATGAACTGCTACGCGTTCAAGGGCGGCACCGGCACGGCGTCGCGCGTCGTCAGCACCACGGGCGGCGAGTACACCGTCGGCGTGCTCCTGCAGGCGAACTTCGGCGACCGCGACGAGCTCCGCCTCGCCGGCCGGCCGCTCGGCCGCGAGTCCGCCGCCCCGAAGCCGATCGAGGACGACGACTGGTTCGTGCGCGACGGCGAGCGCACGACGGCCGCTGCCGGCGCCGGCAGCGTGATCGTCGTGGTGGCGACGGATGCCCCGCTCCTCCCCGGGCAGTGCGAGGCCCTCGCCCGACGAGTGCCGCTCGGCCTCGCCCGCACGGGCACGGCGGGCAGCCACTTCTCGGGCGACATCTTCCTCGCCTTCTCCACCGCGAACCCCGGCGCCCTCACCTCGCAGCTCGGCCGCGGGGCGAACCAGGGGCTCGAGCGGCTCGACTTCGTGCCGTGGGGCGCGATCGACCCCCTCTACCGCGCCACGGTCGAAGCCGTCGAGGAGGCCGTCGCGAACGCCCTCGTCGCCGCCCGCGACCTCGTCGGCCGCGACGGGCACGCGAGCTACGCGCTGCCCCACGAAGAGGTGCGCCGGGCGTTCGCCTAGCCGCAGAACTCCTTCGGCGCCCGGGGCTCGGCCGAGGAGCCGATGCTCATGACGACATCCTCGACCACGATGAAGTCGATCCAGCCGCCCTCCTCGTCGCCGACCGCGTAGCCGAAGGCCTCCGCGCTCACCTGGGCGATCTGCTGCAACTCCGGGTATGCGGCCGTGAGCTCGTCGGTGCTCGAGCCGAGGCCGATGCCCTCGGCGGTGCGCGGCGCGACGGGCAGTGCACCGGAGGCGTCCGGGGAGCCGGAGACCCACACGTCCTCGACGCGGTCGCCGGACTCGGAGACGATCAGCAGCAGCGCCGCGGCATCCGACGAGTCCTCCACGGGCGAGAGCGTGGAGAGCCTCGGGCAGCTCGCGTCGACGGGCGCGAGTTCGAAGGCCGAGAGCGGCTCGGCGACACCGGGGAACACGGCGCCGCGCTCGACCGGGCCGAATCCCGCCCCGCTGATGACCCAGGTGGTGACGTCGGCGGGGTCCGGGGCTGCGACGGTCGTCGCGGGGCTGGGCGTCGGCGCCGGGGGCGGCGTCGGCGTTTCGCTCGCCGTCGGGCTCGGCGTCGGCTCCGGCGCGCTCGCGCAGCCCGCCAGCAGCAGCGCGGCGATCGCGAGGCCTGCGGCGACCGCGACGGACGTGCGGCTGGGACGGTTCATGCGCACAGCTCCTGCGGGGTGAACTTCGTGTCGGCGGCGGCGATGCCGCCCACGACACCGTCGACCGCGGTGAAGATGATCCATCCGGCCCCGTCGTCGCCGACGGAGTACACCGTCGAACTCGGCCGCTCGATGACGAGCTCGAGCTCCGGGTAGGCGGCCTGGAGTTCCGCGACGGTCGCTCCCAATCGAATCCCGGCTTCGGTCGCACCGCCGTCGCGCAGCCCCTCCGGATCGCGGGCGGAGCCGAAGACCCAGACCCGGTGCACCGAGGATCCGTCCTCCGAGCGGATGACGAGGACGTCGGCGGCGTCGTCGCGTCGCAGGTAGACGAGCTCCGGGCAGAGCCCCGACGGCTCGACCGAGTAGAACTCCGTCAGCGCGTCGATCGCCCCGGGATAGGCCGCCCCGCGCTCGATCGGCCCGATCCCGTCGGCACTGATCAGCCAGCTCGACGGATCGGACGGGTCCGGCGCGGCCGTCGTCGGTGTGGGCGCCGGCGTGGTCGTGGCCGACGGCGTCGGCGTTTCGCTCGCCGTCGGGCTCGGCGTCGGCTCCGGCTCGCTCGCGCAGCCCGCCAGCAGCAGCACGGCGATCGCCGCGATCGCCCCCGCGATCCTGGCGCGCCCGCCCGCGCTCGTTCCCGTCATCGTCTCCCCCGGTCGATCACCTTCGATGTCGGCTCAGCGTATCCGCCGACGAAGGTCGGCGGGCCGCCGCGGAGGTATCGCTCCGATAACGCCTACGCGACCGCGGCGCCCGCAGCCCCCGCAGCGCCGGGCGGCGGCCCGACGGGCTCGATGCGGAAGGTGCGGGTGAACCGCTCGAGCAGTTCGGCATCGCCCGTGAAGGGCGTGGTCCCTGGCCGGCCCGCCACGCCGTCCGCGAGCAGCGCACGCAACGCCGCCGGCGCCAGTTCGAGCTCGAGCACCGCCTCGGGCACCGGCTCGAGCGCGGAGCGCCGTCGCGGCTGAGGCAGCGCGCCGGAGCCGACGGGGACGACGTCGAGCGTGCCGGCGACCACGATCGCCGAGACCGCCACGGGCGGCTCCGCCCCGGAGAGCGTCAGCACGTACTCGGTCGGCGGGAGCGCCGCCGCGGCATCCGGCCGGAATGCCGCGGAGAGCGCGAAGCCGAGCGCGTCGGCGCTCATCGTCTCGCCCTCGCCGGGATCGCCGAGGACCGACCAGCCCCAGCGCTCGAGCGCCAGGACCACGGGCTCGAGGCCGCGGCCGAGCGGCGTCAGCTCGTAGCCGCCGCGCACGCTGGGCACGCGGCGCACGAGGCCCGACTCCTGCAGCTCCTTCAGGCGGTCGCTCAGGATGTTCGTCGGGATCCTGGGCAGGGACGCCTTGAGGTCGCTGTACCGGCGCGCACCGCCGAGGAGGTCGCGGACGATGAGCAGCGCCCATCGTTCGCCGACCCGCTCGACGGCGCGCGCGACGCCGCTGTACTGGCCGAAGCCGCGCGCGGCGCGGGTGCCCACGGCCGCCTCGTCAGGCCTGGCCGGCGAGGTACGCGTCGGGGCCCTGCTCGGCCGCCGCCTGCTCCATGAAGAGGAACTCGAGCACATTGCCGTCCGGGTCCTCGAGGTCGCGCGAGTACATGAAGCCGTAGTCCTGCGCCTCGCGCGGCTCGGTGCCGCCCGCGGCGAGACCCTTGGCGAGCACCTCGTCGACGCCCTCGCGGGACTCCCGGCTGAGCGCGATGAGCGCCTGCGCGTGCGTCTTCGGGTCGATGATCTGCTTGTCGGTGAAGGTCGCGAGGTAGTCGCGGGTGAGCACCATGAAGTACACGTTCTCGTCGAGCACGACGCAGGCGGCGTTCTCGTCGGTGAAGAGCGGGTTGATGCTGAAGCCGAGCGCCTCGTAGAACGCCTTCGAGCGCTCGAGGTCGGTCGTGGGGAGGTTCACGAAGATGCTGGTGGCGGTCATGGCGTGCTCCGATTCGTCGTCGAGATGGTGCGTGGACGCCTTTAGCTTGCTCTTTGCAAGTCAACTTGTCAATAGCAAGTAAACGGATGCCTCGCCCCGGGCTCAGCGACTCCCGCTCCGCCGCACGAGCAGCGCGAGGTGCAGCGCCGTGAGCGTCTCGCCGTCGTCGAGATCGGCGTCGAGCAACTCGGCGATGAGCGCGATCCGCTGGTAGAACACCGAGCGCGACAGGTGCGAGGCCGAGGCGGCCGCCGTGCGGTTGCCCGGGTGCGCGAGCATCGCGGCGAGCACGTCGAGCAGGTCGCCGCCGCGGGCGAGGTCGTACTCGATGAGCGGGGCGAGCATCCGCTCGCCGTGCTCCTGCAGGCGATGGTCGTCGCGCAGCGAGGTCACGAGCCGCACGAGCGGGCGGTCGTCGGCGCGCCGGACCACGGGCCCGCGCGTACCCCGCGGCACCGGCACCCGGGCGAGATCGCGCGCCTGCTGCACCGAGGCGAGCAGCTCCGCGAGGCCGTGCGCGGCCTGGCCCACCGAGAGCACGAGCCGCTCGCGGGCCGCCGGCTCCTCGACGAGCGAACGGGCGAAGGCGAGCACGCCGGTCTCGTCGACCGCGAAGCGCGTCGCCTCCGGCAACGAGACGAGCAGCACGGCGGCCGGGGCCTGCCCCTCGGCGAGCGCGCCGGCGAGGGCCCGTCCGCCGAGCGCGCGCGCCGCGGCATCCGCCCGCTCACCCGAGATCTCGGCGCCCGAGGCGACGACGCCGAACTGCACCCCGTGCGCGATCGGCAACCCGGCCGCCTCGAGCCGGGCCGCGGCGTTCGGCAGCGCCGCGAAACGCCCCTCGAGGAGCGCGTCGACGAGTCGCTGCCGCCCGATGCGCGCCCACTCGTCGCCGCCCGCGTCGGCCAGCCGCCCGAAGGCGAGCGCCGTCGCGCCCTGCTCGAGCACCGCATGGCGGCCGGCGGGATGCTCGGGGCCGGCGAGGGCCACGAGGTGTCCCCAGCGCAGCCCGCGCGCCTCGACCGGCACGATGAGCCAGCCGTCCGCGTCGCCGCGGTGCGCACGTCGGGAGCGCGCCTCCCACTGCCGCAGCAGCGGCTCCTCCTCGCTCGGCGGCACCTCGGCGCTCACGACCTCGTGCGCGAGGTTCTCGAGCACGACCCCGGAGCCGAGCGTCGCCGCGAGCTGGCGCACGATGAAGTCCGCCGGGGAACCCCGCAGCGCGAGTCCGGTGAAGCGCTCGCGCACCTCGTCGCGGGCGACGAGCGCGGCGGTCTGGGCGGAGATGATGCGGCCGTGCACGGCCTCGGTGAGGGCGACGAACTTCACCTCGCGGTGCAGCGCGACGAGCGCGAGGCCCCGGCGCTCCGCCGCCTCGGCGACGACGGCGGGCACGTAGCGGTAGTGCACGCCGAGCTCGAGCACGAGGCCCGCGAGCCCGGCGTCGACGAGGCCGCCGATCAGCGCGGCCAGCTCTTCGGGCTCGGTCGGCCAGCCGGAGCCGGTCGTGAGCAGCAGCTCGCCGCCGTCGAGGAGGCGGGCGACGCCGGCGCTGTCCGAGACATGCGCCCAGCGCACCCGGGCGTCGAGCGCCTCGCCGCCGACGAGCACCTCGGGCACGCCCTCGGCGAGCGCCGGGAGGGCGAGGAGCTCGCGCACGGTCGGCAGTCCCGCACCGTCGGCGACCGAGCTCGGACGTTCCGTTCGGATCGACTCATCTTCGCGACGATCTGCCACCGCTTCACTCACTTCGGCTCTGCAACACTGGGAAACACAAGCTTAGCCGAGCTCCGGGCATTCTGTCCGGACCGGCCTGTTCCACCCCGCAGAAGGAGACGCAATGAGCACGACCGAGACCGCATCCGCCACGAGCTCGACGGCCCAGGTGCCGGTCATCGGCCATTGGGTCGACGGCGGCCACCGCGCCTCGAGCTCGGGCCGCACCGCCCCCGTCTTCAACCCGGCCACCGGCGCCGTCCAGGCCGAGGTCGCCCTCGCCGACCAGGCCGAGATCGACGCGGCCATCGCCTCGGCCCAGGCCGGCTTCGAGATCTGGAGCGGCTACTCGATCGCCAAGCGCCAGACCGTGCTCTTCGCCTTCCGCGAGCTGCTGAACGCCCGCCGCGGCGAGCTCGCCGCGATCATCACCGCCGAGCACGGCAAGGTGCTCTCCGACGCGATGGGCGAGATCCTCCGCGGCCAGGAGGTCGTCGAGCTCGCGACCGGCTTCCCCTCGCTCATCAAGGGCGCCTTCTCCGAGAGCGCCTCGACCGGCATCGACGTCTACTCGATCAAGCAGCCCCTCGGCGTCGTCGGCATCATCAGCCCCTTCAACTTCCCGGCCATGGTGCCGATGTGGTTCTTCCCCATCGCGATCGCCGCGGGCAACGCCGTCGTGCTGAAGCCGAGCGAGAAGGACCCGAGCGCCGCCCTCTGGCTCGCCGAGCTGTGGAAGGAGGCCGGCCTGCCCGACGGCGTCTTCACCGTGCTGCAGGGCGACAAGCTCGCCGTCGACGGCCTGCTCACCTCGCCGATCGTGCAGTCGATCTCCTTCGTCGGCTCCACCCCGATCGCGCAGTACATCTACGAGACCGCCTCCAAGCACGGCAAGCGCGTGCAGGCCCTCGGCGGCGCGAAGAACCACATGCTCGTGCTGCCCGACGCCGACCTCGACCTCGTCGCCGACCAGGCCATCAACGCGGGCTACGGCGCCGCGGGCGAGCGCTGCATGGCCATCTCGGTCGTGCTGGCCGTCGAGCCCGTCGCCGACGAGCTGATCGCGAAGATCACCGAGCGCATCGCGAAGCTCAAGATCGGCAACGGCGCGGGCACCGACGCCGGTGACGGCACGCTCAGCGAGCCCGACATGGGCCCGCTCATCACCGCCGTGCACCGCGACAAGGTCTCCTCCTACGTCGACATCGCCGAGGCCGACGGCGCCGAGATCGTCGTCGACGGCCGCGGCTTCACCGTCGACGGCCACGAGGACGGCTTCTTCTTCGGCCCGACCCTGCTCGACAAGGTGCCCACCACCTCGCGCGCCTACACCGAGGAGATCTTCGGGCCGGTGCTCTCCGTCGTCCGCGTCGCGAGCTACGACGAGGGCCTCGAGCTCATCAACTCCGGCCAGTTCGGCAACGGCACCGCGATCTTCACGAACGACGGCGGCGCGGCCCGCCGCTTCCAGAACGAGGTCCAGGTCGGCATGATCGGCATCAACGTGCCGATCCCCGTGCCGGTCGCCTACCACTCCTTCGGCGGCTGGAAGCAGTCGCTGTTCGGCGACGCGAAGGCCTACGGTGCGCACGGCTTCGACTTCTTCACCCGCGAGAAGGCGATCACGAGCCGCTGGCTCGACCCGGCCCAGCACGGCGGCATCAACCTCGGCTTCCCGCAGAACCACTGACCCGGCCTCGCTGAACCGGCAAGGAGCATCATGACCGACACGCTGACCCAGACCGCCAGCTACACCGACCGCCACGGCGCGGCGCACGCCCTGCCCGACGCCGCCGGCGACGCGCAGGTGCGCGCGGACGACCGCGCGCACGTGTTCCACTCGTGGAGCGCGCAGGCCCTCATCGACCCGCTGCCCGTCGCCACGGGCGAGGGCTCGACGTTCTGGGACTACCAGGGCAACGCCTACCTCGACTTCTCGAGCCAGCTGGTGAACCTGAACCTCGGCCACCAGCACCCCGACCTCGTCGCCGCGATCCAGCAGCAGGCGGGCCGGCTCGCGACGATCCAGCCGTCGATGGCCTCCGATGTGCGCGGCGAGCTCGCCCGCCGCATCGCCGAGGTCGCCCCCGGCGACCTCGACAAGGTGTTCTTCACCAACGGCGGCGCGGACGCGAACGAGTACGCGGTGCGGATGGCCCGCCAGGTCACCGGGCGCCGCAAGGTGCTCTCGATGTACCGCAGCTATCACGGCTCGACCGCCACCGCGATCTCGCTCACGGGCGACCCGCGGCGCTGGGCGAACGAGCCGAGCGACGGCAGCGTCGCGCACTTCTTCGGCCCCTACGAGTACCGCTCCGCCTGGGGCTCGACGAGCCCCGAGGAGGAGACGGCGCGCGCCCTCGCCCACCTCGAGCAGGTCATCGTGCTCGAGGGCGCCTCGACGATCGCCGCGATCATCATCGAGACCGTCGTCGGCACGAACGGCGTGCTCGTGCCGCCGCCCGGCTATCTGCAGGGCGTGCGCGAGCTCGCCGACCGCTACGGCATCGTCTACATCGCCGACGAGGTCATGGTCGGCTTCGGCCGCATCGGCGAGTGGTTCGCGGTGAACCACTTCGGCGTGACCCCCGACCTGATCACCTTCGCGAAGGGCGTGAACTCGGGCTACGTGCCGCTCGGCGGCGTCGTCATCTCGCAGCGGATCGCCGCGCACTTCGACACGGTCGCCTTCCCGGGCGGGCTCACCTACTCGGGGCACCCGCTTGCCTGCGCGGCCGGCGTGGCGACCTTCGAGGTGTTCGAGCGCGACGGCATCCTCGAGCGGGTCCGCGACCTGGGCGAGCGCGTCGTCGCCCCGCGCCTCGCCGAGCTGCAGGCGAAGCACCCCTCGGTCGGCGACGTGCGCGGCCTCGGCCTGTTCTGGGCGATCGAGCTCGTGAAGGACCGCGAGACCCGCGAGCCGCTCGTGCCGTTCAACGCCTCGGGCGCCGCCGCCGCCCCGATGGCCGCGTTCGCCGCGGCGTGCAAGCAGAACGGCGTCTCGCCGTTCGTGCACTTCAACCGCACGCACGTCGCCCCGCCGCTCGTCATCACCGAGGACGAGCTCGTGCGCGGCCTCGACGTCATCGACGAGGCCCTCACGGTGGCCGACGGCTACACCGTCTGAGCCGCCTGCGACCCCGACGATCGCCCGCGTCCGCATGGACGCGGGCGATCTCGCGTTTCCGGCTAGCCTGAGAGGCATGCGGGAGCGGGCTGACGGTGGCGGCATGAGCCGCCGAGCGCTCCTGGCCGCCGGGCTGGCGGGGGCCGCCTCGCTCGCGCTCGCGAGCTGCACGGCGGGCCCGAACCCGACCCCGAGCGGCTCGCCCGCGCCGACCCCGAGCCTCTCCCCCACCCCCACGCCGAGCGCCCCGGCCGGCATCCCGCTGCCGAGCGCCATGCGCCGCTCCGCCTGGGCGTCCGACCCCTTCGCCCGCGGCGCCTTCGGCTTCCAGGCCGTCGGCACGACGCCCGAGCTGCGCGAGGCGCTCGCCGAGCCCGTCGCCGATCGCGTCTGGTTCGCGGGCGAGGCCTGCTCGCCCGCGGCGCCGGGCACGCTGCAGGGCGCGCTCTCCTCCGGCCGGCTCGCCGCCCGCTCGCTCGTGGAACGCGCGGAGCCCGGCGAGCGCGTCGCCGTCGTCGGCGCCGGCCTCGCGGGCCTCGCCGCGGCCCGAGTGCTGCAGGACGAGGGCTTCGAGGTGATCGTCGTCGAGGCGCGCATGCGCATCGGCGGGCGCATCGACTCGGTGGAGGACGCCGCGTTCGGCCGCCAGGTCGAGCTCGGCCCGCTCTTCGTGGACGACGACGAGGAGCTCACCGCCCTGCTCTCGGCGAGCGACGTCGCGACGGAGCCCTTCTCGAGCAGCACTCAGACCCGGGCCGCCGACGGCACGGTGCTCGAGGTGCCCGCCACCGGCCCCGACGCCCTCGCCCGTGCGCACGAGTGGGCGCTCGCGCAGGACGTCGACCGCTCCCTCGCCGACGCGCTCCGCGCGAGCGGTGCGGGCGAGCTGCCGCCCGAGGGGTTCGCCTGGGTGCAGCACACCATCCGCACGGGCGTCGAACCGCTGACCGGCGCGGGCGCCACCCTCGTCTCGGGGCGCACCGACCTCGCCGGGCTCGCCGGGGCCTCCCGCCGCCTCGTGACCGGTCGGCTCGCCGACGTCACCGACCGGCTCGCCGACGGCATCGACGTCGCCGCGGGCAGCGCGGTCACCCGCGTGACGATCACCGATCGGCGGGTCGGCCTGCGCCTCGACTCCGGCGAGTCCGTCGCCGCCGACCGCGCGATCATCGCCGTCCCCCTCGGGGTGCTCCAGTCCGACGCCTTCGCGTTCGAGCCGGCGCTGCCCACCGGGCATCAGGAGGCGATCGACGCGCTCCGAACGGGGGCCGTCGACCTGGTCTGGCTCCGCTTCGAAGAGGCGTTCTGGCGGGATGCGACCCCCGGCGAGGGCGAGACGACCGCCGATGCGCAGGCGACGATGCCGCAACTGCTCACCGTCGAGACCCCCTCCCACGTCGCGGGCTGGCTCGACCTCGGCGGCGAGCCCGTGCTCGTCGGCGTCATCGCGGCGTCGCAGGCACGGCTGCTCGACCGGCTCGACGATCAGACGTTCCAGAACGCCGTGCTCGTCGATCTCGCGCCGTACGCCACAGCCCGCGATTGACCGCGACGAGCCCGGCCGTCACGCTCACGAAGATCACGAGCACGACCGCGCAGTAGAGCGCGACGCCCCACGGACCGCCCACCTGCGTCTCGTCGAGGAAGAAGTACGGGTACCAGCCGACGTCGGCGCCGCGGACGAGCGTGTAGCCGAGCCACAGCACCGGGTAGCCGAGCACCCAGGCGAGCGTCGACCACGGCACCCGCGGGTTCACCGCGAGGGCGGCGTCGACGGTCCAGGCGACGAGCGCGAGCGCCGGCACGACGAAGTGCAGCAGCGTGTCCGACCAGGGCACCTCGATGCGGTAGTCCCGGGTCGAGGCGTTCGCCACGATGAGCGCGAAGACGATGCCCGAGATCACGACGTACACGGTCACGATGGTGCGGAGCGTGCCGAGCCAGCGTGGGTCGCGCGGCGCGAGCAGGGCGTAGCCGCCCGCGAGCACGAGCGTCGCGACCGCCGCGAACGCCGACTGCACGGTGAAGTAGCTGAAGAAGTTCGCGGTGGCGAAGGCGCGGAAGCCGAGCACGTAGACGAAGTTGCCGATGAGGGCCACGATCTCGAGCGCGGCGATGCCGAGCCGGAACCAGCCGAGCGCGCGCCGCTGCCCACCGGTGGCGAGGCGCCTGGCCCTCGTGAACGCCCGCGCCCGGGCCGGCGACGCGAGGCCGTCGGTGCGCGGAGTCATCCCTCAACGCTACCGCCGGGGGCCCGGCCGCTCAGTCGAGCGGGCGCAGGATGCGGTCGAGGAATCGGCGCGTGCGCTCCTCGCGCGGCGCGGTGAAGAGCTCCTGCGGCCTGCCGCGTTCGACGACCACGCCGCCGTCGAGGAACAGCACCTGGTCGGCGGCCTGTCTCGCGAAGGCGAGCTCGTGCGTCACGACCACCATCGTCCAGCCCTCGCGGGCGAGCTCCGCGATCACCTGCAGCACCTCGCCGACGAGCTCGGGGTCGAGCGCGCTCGTCGGCTCGTCGAAGAGCAGCAGGTCGGGCTTCAGCGCGAGCGCCCGCACGATGCCGACCCGCTGCTGCTGCCCGCCGGACAGCTCGAAGGGGTACGCGTCGCGCTTCTCGGCGAGGCCGACGCGTTCGAGCAGTGCCGTCGCCTCCGCGATCGCGCGGGCCTTCGGCACCCGCTGCACCTGCACCGGGCCCTCGATGACGTTCTGGAGCACGGTGAGGTGCGGGAAGAGGTTGTGGTGCTGGAACACCATCGCCGAGCGGTCGCGCAGGGCGAGCCGCTGCTGCTTCGCCGCCTTCGCCGGCCCGAGCGCCTGCGCCGCGAAGTCGATCACCGGGCCGCCGTCGAGGTCGAGCACGCCCGCGTCGGGGGTCTCGAGCCCGTTCAGCGAGCGCAGCACGGTCGTCTTGCCCGAGCCGCTCGGGCCGATCAGCACGACGACCTCGCCGCGGCGCACCTCGAAGTCGATGCCGCGCAGCACCGCGTTCTCACCGAAGGCCTTCCGGAGGCCGGCGGCCCGCAGCAGCGGGCGCTCGGCGGGCGACGGGTCACCGGGCACGGGGTCAGTGGGCGACATAGCGATCGAGCCTCCGCTCCAGGGCGCTCTGCCCGCTCGACAGCGCGAGGCAGATGAGCCAGTAGACGAGTGCGGCCTCGAGGTACAAGAGCATGAACTCCTGGCTGAAGGCCGCGATCTGCTGCGACACCTTGAACAGCTCGGTCACGAGGATGAGCGAGGCGAGCGAGGTGTCCTTCACGAGCGAGATGAACGAGTTCGACAACGGCGGCACCGACACCCGGGCCGCCTGCGGCAGGATGATCCGCCGCAGGGTCCTCGCGTGCGACATGCCGATCGTGTAGCCGGCCTCCCACTGCCCCTTCGGCACCGAGAGGATCGCCGCCCGGATGATCTCGGCGGCATAGCCGCCGACGTTCAGCGAGAACGCCGCGATCGCGCTCGGCCACGGGTCGATGACGACGCCGATCGCCGGCAGCCCGTAGAAGATCACGAAGAGCTGCACGAGCAACGGCGTGCCGCGGATGATCGAGATGTAGACCCGGGCGATGCCCGAGACGACCCGGTTCCGGGAGAGGCGCATGAGCGCGACGCCCAGGGCGAGCACGAGTCCGATCGCGAAGGAGGCGAGGGCGAGCGGGATGGTCCCGCTCACCGCACCCCAGACGATCGGCCAGAAGGAGTCGAGGAAGAGCTGCCAGCCGTCGGCCATAGTCAGGACGGTACTACTGGGAGACGTCCTGGCCGAAGTACTTCTCGCCGATCTTCGCGAGCGTGCCGTCGGCCTGCAGCTTCGCGAGCGCCTCGTCGACCGCCTTCACGAGCGCGGTCTTCTGCTTGGTGAAGGCGAAGGCGCTCTGGGTCGGGTCGGTCTCGGCCGCGACGGCGAGCTTCGCGTCGGGGTGCTCCTTGACGTAGTCGAGGTAGGTCAGCTCGTCGTTCACGGTCGCGTCGACGCGGCCCTGCTCGAGCAGGGCGACGGCCTGGGCCCAGCCCTCGACGGACTGCACGTTCGCGCCGGCCTCCTGGGCGAGGGTGTAGAAGTTGCTCGTCAGCGACTGGGCGGTGGTCTTGCCCTCGAGGTCGGCGAAGCTCGTGATCGAGGTGTCGCCGTCCTTCACGACGACGACGCTCGGCGAGACGGTGTACGGGGTCGAGAGGAGGTACTTCTCCTCGCGCTCCGGGTTGATCGAGACCTGGTTCGCGATGACGTCGAAGCGGCCCGCCTCGAGCCCCGCGAAGATCGCGTCCCACTGGGTCTCCTGGAACTCGACCTTCAGCCCGAGCTCGTCGGCGACCGCCTCGGCGACCTCGACGTCGTAGCCGACGAGCTCGCCCGAGCCCTCCTCGTGATACGTGAACGGCCGGTAGGTGCCCTCGGTCGCCACGGTCAGCGTGCCCGGCTTCAGCAGCCCGTACTCGTCGTCCGCGGAGCCGCTCTGCGCCGCCGATCCGGCACCGCCGCTCGAGCAGGCGGCGAGGGCGATCACGGCGACGACGGACGCGGCGGCGCCGATGGCGGCGCGGAGACGGCGGGGACTGGGCATCGGTGGTGCTCCGTTTCGGAAGGCCGCGGGTGTGCGGCGCTGGTGGGACGCCCGGTAGTCCAGCACAGGGCGCCGCCTTCCAGAAACCGCGTGACGCCCCGTTGCATTCCCGCGTCCGGCGCCGCTACGCCTCGAGCACCCCGTCCACCCGGCGCGGCACGCCCGCCGGGTTGCCGTCGCGCAGCTCCACCGGCAGCACTCCCTGCGGCGCGTCCTGGTACGCGACGGGCGTCAGGAAGCGTCGGATGGCGCTCGCGCCGACCGAGGTGTGCACCGACGCGGTCGAGGCGGGCCATCCGCCGCCGTGGTGCTGCGCCCAGGCGATCGCGACGCCCGTCGGCCAGCCGTTGTAGAGCACGCGGCCGGCGATCCGGGCGAGCGCGGCGCTCGCCCGGGCGAGGAGCTCCTCGTCGTCGGATGCCGCGTGCCGCACGGTGCCGGTGAGGCTGCCCTCGAGCCGGGCGAGCGCCCGGTCCAGCTCGCCGCCGGGTGCGGCGTCGTCGTAGCGGACGAGCAGGGTGAGCGGCCCGAAGTGCTCCTCCTGGAACGCGGCCGGGTCGGCGAGGAAGGCGGCGATGTCGGTGGCGACGATCGTCGGCCGGGAGACGCCGGGCTCCGGCGCGGCGGCGCCGTCGACGAGGAGCTCGACGTCGTCGCGCGCGGCGATGCCGCTCGCCCCCTCGGCGAACGCGCTCGTCATGCCCTCGGTGAGCAGGCGCTGACCGGGCGCCTCGGCGGCGGCGCTCGCGAGCGCGGCCTCGAAGCCGGTGCCGCGGGGCACGAACACGAGGCCGGGCTTCGTGCAGTACTGGCCGCCGTCGCGGGTGAAGGAGCCGGCGAGGCCGGCGGCGAGCCCGGCCGCGTCCTCCGTGGCGGCGGCCGGCGTCACGACGACCGGGTTGATCGAGCCGAGCTCGCCGTAGAACGGGATCGGCTCGGGGCGCGAGGCGGCGAGGTCGAACAGCGCGCGGCCGCCGCGGGTCGAGCCGGTGAAGCCGACGGCGCGCACGAGCGGATGGCGCACGAGTTCGATGCCGGCATCCATCCCCTCGACGAGGACGAGCGCGTCGGCCGGGCCGCCGGCCGCGGCGAGCGCCTCGCGCGCGATCGCCGCGGTGCGGCGGGACAGCTCGGGATGCCCCGGATGCGCCTTCACGACGACGGGGTCGCCGGCGGCGAGCGCCGAGGCGGTGTCGTTGCCGAGCACTGAGAAGGCGAAGGGGAAGTTCGACGCCGCGAACACGGCGACGACCCCGAGCGGACGCAGGATGCGCCGCAGATCGGGGCGCGGCGGCAGCAGCGAGGCGTCGGGCCGGTCGAGGGTCGCCTCGAGGTAGGAGCCCTCCTCGATGACGCCGGCGAAGAAGCGCAGCTGCGTCGCGGTGCGGGTGACCTCGCCGTCGAGCCGGGCCTCGGAGAGGTGGGTCTCCCGGTTCGCGAGCTCGACGAGCTCGGCGCGGTGCGCCTCGAGCGCGTCGGCGATCGCGCGGAGCCAGCCGGCCCGATCGCTGCGTTCGCTGCGCTCGAGCCCGCTGACGGCGGCCGCGCGGACGGCCTCGTCGACAGTCGTCATCGCTGCGCCTCCGCTCAGAATGCGTTCAGGCCGGTCAGCGCCCGGCCGAGGATGAGCTGGTGGATCTCGTCGGTGCCCTCGTAGGTGCGCACCGACTCGAGGTTCGCCGCGTGCCGCATCACCGGGAAGGCGTTGGTGATGCCGTCGCCGCCGAGGATGGTTCGCGCCTCGTGGGCGATGGCGAGCGCCTCGCGCACGCTGTTCAGCTTGCCGACCGAGATCTGGGCCGGGGTGAGTC
Source organism: Agromyces soli (assembly GCF_022811605.1). Lineage (GTDB taxonomy): Bacteria > Actinomycetota > Actinomycetes > Actinomycetales > Microbacteriaceae > Agromyces > Agromyces soli. Next base: position 332,706 of record NZ_CP094533.1, read on the forward strand.
GGCCGGCCTCCTTGCGGCGGCCGAGGTGCAGGGCGAGCAGCATGCCCTTCTCGACCTCGAGGAGCATGTCGGCGAGCTTCGCCTGGGTGAGCTGGTTCGCGCCGATCGGCTTGCCGAAGACCTCGCGGGTGATCGAGCGGTCGAGGGCGACCTCGAGGCAGGAGCGCGCGGCGCCCATCGCGCCCCAGACGATGCCGTAGCGCGCCTCGTTCAGGCAGCCGAACGGCCCGGAGAGCCCCTCGGCGCCCGGCAGGATCGCGTCGGCGGGGAGCCGCACGCCGTCGAGCTCGATGTCGCACTGCACGCTCGCCCGCATGGAGAGCTTGCCGTCGATCGGGGTCGCGGTGAAGCCCGGGGTCGTCGTCGGCACGAGGAAGCCGCGCACCGCCTTCGCGCCCTCGCCGTAGGCGGGGTCGTCGACCCGGGCCCAGACCACGGCGACGTCGGCGAGCGAGGCGAGCCCGATCCAGCGCTTCGCGCCGTCGAGCACCCAGCCGTCGCCGTCGCGGCGGGCGACGGTCGTCATCGCGGCGGGGTCGCTGCCGCCCTGCGGCTCGGTGAGCGCGAAGCAGCCGATCAGCTCGCCCTTCGCCATGCCGGGCAGCCACTGCTGCTTCTGCTCCTCCGAGCCGTACTTGTGGATGGCGCTCATCGCGAGCGATCCCTGCACCGAGACGAAGGTGCGCCAGCCCGAGTCGGCGGCCTCGAGCTCGAGGCAGACGAGGCCGTAGCTCACCGCACCGGCGCCCGCGCAGCCGTAGCCGCTCAGGTGCATGCCGAGGAAGCCCGCGGCGCCGAGCTCGGGGATGAGCTCCTTGCGGAAGTGCTTCTGCTCGAAGTCGTCCTCGATGATCGGCAGAATGCGGTCCTGCGCGAACGCGCGGGCCCGCTGCTGCCAGCCGCGCTCCTCCTCGCTCAGCAGTTCGTCGAAGTCGAAGACCTGGTCGATGCGGGGTGCGGTGGTCATCGGGATTCCTTTCCTTGGCCGGTCGAGGCGTCGTTCCAGTCGGCGCCCGCGTGCTGGTCGAGTGCGGGCGGCGGGGTGCGGTAGGCGGGGGCGGACTCGGACAGCCCGATGGGGTTCGCGACGGTGCGGCTCTGCGCGATCTCGGCCACGGGCTCGAGCCCGAGGGATTCGGCGAAGGCGATGGCCTCGGCGACGTCGTTCACGAGGCCGGCCGGCACGCCGCGCTCGGCGAGACGAGCGACCCACGCTGCAGCGGGAGCGGCGGCGAGGGCGGCCTCCAGCTCGGCCCGCAGGTGCTCGCGGTGGGCGACGCGCGCCTCGTTCGTCGCGTAGCGCTCGTCGTCGGCGAGGCCGGGGATGCCGAGCGCGGCCGTGAGCGCACGGAACTGCTTGTCGTTGCCGACGGCGATGACGAGGTCGCGGTCGGCGGCGGGGAACACGGCGTAGGGCGCGATGGAGGGGTGCTGGTTGCCGAGGCGGCGCGGCGCCCGCCCGGTGACGAGCGTCGATGCGGCCTGGTTGGTGAGCGCGGCGAGCAGGCTCTGCAGCAGGTTCACCTCGACGAGCTGGCCGCGGCCGGTGCGTTCGCGCTCGCGGAGGGCCAGCAGGATGCCGGCGACGGCGTTCTGCCCGCAGAGCACGTCGACGAGGGCGACGCCCGCCTTCGCCGGTTCGCCCTCGGGCTCGCCGGTGATCGACATGAGCCCGCCGACGGCCTGCACGAGCAGGTCGTATCCGGCGAGCGCGGCTCCCTCGCCGGTGCCGAAGCCGGTGATGGAGCAGTAGATCGCGCGCGGATTCAGTGCCCGCACCTCGTCGTACGAGAGCCCGAAGCGGGCCATCACGCCGGGGCGGAAGTTCTCGATCACGACGTCGGCGCTCGCGGCGAGGCGCCTGGCCTCGGCGAGGCCGGCCTCGCTCGTGAGGTCGAGGGCGACGGAGCGCTTGTTGCGGTTCACGCTGCCGAAGTAGGTGGCGTTGCCGGCGGCGTCGACGGGCGGCTTCCAGTGCCGGGTGTCGTCGCCGGAGGGCGACTCGATCTTGATGACGTCGGCGCCGAAGTCGGCGAGCGTCATGGTGGCGTAGGGGCCGGCGAGGACGCGGGAGAAGTCGGCGACGCGGAGCCCCGCGAGCACGCCCGGCCGCTCGGTCTCACTCGTCATCGCTCGCCTCCATCACCGTCGATCTTCATTCATCCTATAGTGAATCTTTAACTCCTGTGAAAAGCTGTGCGCTATGGGATCGAGGGTGGGCCCGGGAGCGCGCGAGGCCGTGTTCGCGCAGCTGTCGGACGCCGGCCGCGCCGAACAGGTCGCGCAGCGGCTCACCGACGGCATCGTGCTCGGGGTGCTGCACCCCGGCGAACGCCTGCCGAGCGAGCCCGAGCTCGCCCGCCGCTTCGGCGTCGCGCTCATCACCGTGCGCGAAGGGCTCGGCATCCTCCGCGACGCCGGTCTCGTCGAGACCCGCCGCGGCCGCGAGGGCGGCAGCTTCGTCGTGCACGACGACGCCGAGCACCGCGCGCTGCTCACCGCCAGGCTCCGCGCGCTCGCGCAGGTCGAGCTCAGCGACATGGCCGTCTACTTCGGCGCGATCCTCGCGGGCATCGCCGAGCGCGCCGCCGAACGCGCCGCCGAGCCAGAGGCGGTCCGGCTCGCCGAGTGGCTCGACGCCGCCGACTTCGGCACCGCGGCATCCGCCCGCACGAACCAGGGCGGCTTCTTCCTCGAACTCGCCGTGCTCAGCCAGTCGGCGCGCCTCGTGCGCGAGCAGATCCGGCTGCAGGCCGACGCCGGACCGCTGCTGCTGCTCGGCCTCGACGAGGCGGACGAGCGCGCGAGCGCCGCCGAGACCGACCGGCGCATCGTCACCGCCGTCGCCGCGCACCGCCCGGCCGAGGCGCGCGCCGCGGTCGGCGCCCTCGTCGCGAGCCTCGCCGAACGGCTGCTCGCCGCGAAGGCCCGCGTCGAACGTGGGGGCGGGATCGATGACTGAGCACGGGCTGCCCGCCGGCGCCGAGGCGGCCGCCGCGGCCGTGTCGCGGCTGTTCACGGGCGTGTTCGAGCAGCTCGCCGCGTGGCGCGCGCCCATCGAGCGCGCGATCGCGCCCGGCGTGAAGCCGCTCGCCCTCGACCAGCTCGTCTCCGAGCTCGTCATCCCCCGGCTCGTCGAGCCGGACGCCCTCCTCGTCGGCGCCGGCTTCATCGCCGACGGCGAGATCGTGCACGGCCGCGACGTGCACTTCGCCTGGTGGCTCGGCCCGCTCGACGACAACCCCGTGCTCGGCTCCACCGACGGCCCCACCCGCCTCGACCTCTCCACCCGCGGGTACACGGAGTACCTGCGGGACTTCCGCGCCCTCGAGTGGTACCGCATCCCCGCGACGACGCGGCACGCGCACGTCACCGGGCCGTTCGTCGACCACCTCTGCACCTGCGACTACATCCTCACCCTGACGATGCCCGCGCACGCCGCCGACGGCGAGCGGATGGTCGGGGTCGTCGGCGCCGACGTCGCCGTGCGCCGGCTCGAGCGGGAGCTGCTCGCGGGGTTCCTCGCCGTCGACGCGCCCCTCGCCCTCGTCAACGCCGACGGCCGCGTCGTGCTCTCCACCGAGCCCTCGCTGCAGGTCGGGCAGCTCGCGAGCTCGTCCGCCGCGGCGCTCGACTGCGCCTCGACGCCCTTCCGCGTGCTCGTCGCCCCGGCCTGAGCGCCCCCTCAGCGCGGCACGAGCAGCGTGGACTCCGGAAGGGCCGCGTCGAGCTGGTACGCGTCGTTACTCGTCGGCGAGTGCGGCGGCCAGCTCGTAGTCATTGATGGCTCGGCCGAGGCTCAGCACCGGCAGACGCGACTGCGGGTCACGGGTGAACTCGAACTCAGGCTGCAGGCCGGCGAGCCCCGCCATGGTCAGCTCGGCGATCACGCGGGACAATGACTGATTCCGAGAGGCGGCGAGCTCGCGCACGCGATGGTGCACAGCCGGAGGGAGATCGATGCTCGTACGCATGTCACCAGGCTCTCGCATCACGAGTCATGCAGCTCTGATGCACGACCAATCGCGCCAACGTCCAGCTGTGCATCCGCAGAGACCGGCCCCGATCAATCATCCGCTGCTATATCTTTGAAGGACGAGCGTATGCACCGCGGCAGACGGACTCTGGCGTGCGTGCACCCGAGAAGGAGAACCCCATGCCCTATGCCGTGACCAACCCCGCCACCGGCGAGGTCGTCAAGAGCTACGACACGATCACCGACGAGGCGCTGCAGGCCGCGATCGCCAAGGCCACCGAGGCGCACCGCACCTGGTCGAAGAACTCCACCGTCGCCGAGCGCGCCGCCCTCATCCGCCGCGTCGCCGAGCTGCACACCGAGCGCATCGACGAGCTCGCCGACATCATCGTCCGCGAGATGGGCAAGCCCCGCGAGCAGGCCGTCGGCGAGGTCGAGTTCTCGGCCGCGATCTACGAGTACTACGCCGACCACGCCGAGTCGCTCCTCGCCGACGAGGAGATCGAGCTGCTCGCGGGCGAGGGCTCGGCGCTCATCCGCCGCTCCTCGCTCGGGCCGCTGCTCGGCATCATGCCGTGGAACTTCCCGTACTACCAGGTCGCCCGCTTCGCCGGCCCGAACCTCATCATCGGCAACACCATCCTGCTCAAGCACGCCGAGCAGTGCCCCGAATCGGCCGCCGCCATCGAGCGCATCTTCCTCGACGCCGGCTTCCCCGAGGGCGCCTACGTCAACATCTACGCCTCGCACGAGCAGATCGAGCAGGTCATCGCCGACCCGCGCGTGCAGGGCGTCTCGCTCACCGGCTCGGAGCGCGCCGGCGCGAAGGTCGCCGAGATCGCCGGCCGCTACCTGAAGAAGGTCGTGCTCGAGCTCGGCGGCTCCGACCCCTTCATCCTGCTCTCGACCGACGACCTCGACGCGACCGTCGAGGCGGCCGTCATGGCCCGCGTCGACAACAACGGCCAGGCCTGCAACGCCGCCAAGCGCTTCATCGTCGCCGACGAGCTCTACGAGCCCTTCCTCGAGAAGTTCACCGCCGCGATGAACGCCGTCGAGGAGGGCGACCCCGCCAAGGACGGCACCGCGCTCGGTCCGCTGTCCTCGGCCAAAGCCGCCGACACTCTGCAGGAGCAGGTCGACCGCGCCGTCGCCCAGGGCGCCACCCTGCACTCGGGCGGCACCCGCAGCGACAACTACTACTCGGCCACGATCCTCACCGACGTGAAGCCCGGCTCGGACGCCTTCCACGAGGAGTTCTTCGGCCCGGTCGCGCAGGTGTTCAAGGTCGCCGACGAGGACGCCGCCGTCGAGCTCGCGAACGACACCCCGTTCGGCCTCGGCTCCTACGTCTTCACCACCGACCGCGAGCAGGCCCTCCGCGTCGCCGACAAGATCGAGGCCGGCATGGTCTTCGTGAACGTCGTCGGCGCCGACGGCGCCGAGCTGCCCTTCGGCGGCATCAAGCGCTCGGGCTCGGGCCGCGAGCTCGGTCGCTTCGGCGCCGACGAGTTCGTCAACAAGAAGATGATCCGCATCGGCTGATCCGGCCGGTCACGACGGCGGATGCCGCAGGCGCAGGCCTGCGGCATCCGCCGTCTCCGCGTCCCGGCCCCGGCTCAGCGCCGGTCGAGGCGCGCGTCGATCTCGGCGATGCGGGCGCTCAGGATGCGACGCAGCAGCTCGTCGGGCAGCTGGTGCTCCGCGCTGAACTGCACGGTGCCCTTCGACCAGGCGAAGCCCGCGAGCTCGTCCGCGAAGCCCTCGAGCACGGTGCCGCTGAACGGGTAGAAGCCGAGGTGGTGCTTCGCCTGCATCGCCGAGACGAGGCCCTTGCCCCGGTGCAGCAGGGCGGGCATGCCGTAGCTCTCGCCCTCGCTCGCGTCCGGTGCGATCTCGTGCGCGATGCGGATGACCCGCTCGAGCGCGGCCCGCTCGGGCCCGCTGCGCTCGTCGAGGTAGTCGGTGACGGTTCCCATGGCGGCATCCTGCCAGCCCGGACCGGCGCTGTCAGCCCCGCCGCAGCAGCTCGGCGAGACGCGCGAGCTGCGACTCGTCCTCGAGTGCCGAGCCGACGGCCACCGAGCGCACCCCGGCGGCGAGGAAGTCGCCGGCGTTCCCGGCGTCGAGCCCGCCCGTCGCGACGAAGCGCACCTCGGGGAACGGGCCGCGCATCGCCCGGAACCAGCCCGGCCCGAGCGAGGCGGCGGGGAACGCCTTGAGCCAGCTGAGCCCGAGCGCCGCCGCCCGCTGCACCTCGGTGGCCGTCGCGACGCCCGGCAGGGGCGGCAGCCCGGCCGCCGCGGAGGCGCGCACCACGGCTTCGTCGAAGCCGGGGCTCACGGTGAACGCGGCGCCCGCGCGGGCGGCGAGCTCCACCTGCTCGGCGCTCACCACCGTGCCGGCGCCGACGACGCGAGCGGTGCCGCGCGCGGCCTCGGCGACGAGGCGCAGCGCCTCGACGTCCTCGGCGGACTGGATCGGCAGTTCGACCGCGTCGATGCCGAGCTCCCAGGCGCGCTCCGCGAGTTCCAGGCTGCGCCGCGGGCCGAGCCCGCGGAAGATCGCCATCACGGGCGCGCCCCCGAGCAGCTCGGCGATCTCGGCGTTGTCGATCCGGGTCATTCTTCGTTCCTCTCCTCACGGGGCACGTCGCTCGTGCCCGCGATGGTCAGCACGGCGCGCGCATGACCGGCGGAGAGCCGCGCCTCGGCATCCGCGTCGTCGAGCCAGGCGGCGATCCACCCCGCGGCGAACGCGTCGCCCGCGCCCACCACCTCGACGGCCGTCGTCGGCGTCGCCGGCACGTGGGCGGCGGGCGCGCCGTCGGAGAACTCCGTCGCGCCGACCGCGCCGTCCTTCACGATCAGCTGCGCGGGCTCCGGCAGCAGTTCGCGGACCGACTCGGCGGTGCCCGTGGCCCAGAGCGCCTCGGCCTCGTCGCGGCCGACGAAGACGAAGCGGGCGCGGCGGGCGAGCTCGAGCAGTCGCTCGGCGGCGGCGGCCCGCGACGGCCACAGCGCCGGCCGGTGGTTCACATCGAAGCTCACGGGCACGCCGGCCGCGGCGGCGGCGTCGAACAGCGCGTCGACGAGCTCGTCGCAGCGCACCGAGAGCGCGGGGGTGATGCCGCTCAGGTGGAGAAGCCGCGCGCCGGCCACGGGCAGGCCGCCCACGGCGTCCGCGCCGAGCCTGGATGCCGCGGAGCCGGCCCGGTAGTAGTGCACCCCGTCGCCGGGGTCCTTGAAGTAGACGCCGGTGGGCGCCGCGGCGTCGCACCGCGCCCAGGCCGTGTCCACTCCGAGCGCGTCGAGCTGGGCGAGCAGCCGGCGGCCGAGCGGGTCGTCGCCGACCGCGCCCGCCCAGGCCGCCCGGCGTCCGAGCGCGGCGAGATGCGCGGCGACGTTCGACTCCGCGCCGCCCGGCTCGACGCGGAAGTCGACGGCGGACTCGAGCGGCTCGGCGCGGGCGGGCACGACGAGCGCCATCGTCTCGCCGACGGTCAGGACTTCAGGGATGGGCGGCACGGCCCTATGCTGACTCGTGTGCAGATGACGCGCAAGCCGGTTGCAGTATCTGCACACGTTCCGAACGACCGATCACGCCGCCGGCGAGGAGACGCATGACGCTCGCGCTCGACCGACTGCACGACGAGCCGCTGACGCCCGCCGACACGGGCCTGCCGGCTCGCGCGGCCGGGCTCACCGCCCGCGCCTTCCTGGCCACGGCGCCGACGCTCGACGAGTTCTGGACGCCCCTCACGGTGCTCGACCGGGCGGCCCTCGACCACAACGCGACGACCGTGCAGCGCTGGGCGAGCGGGGCCGGCCTCGAGCTCATGCCGCACGGCAAGACCACGATGGCCCCGCAGCTCTGGGCGCTGCAGCTCGACCGCGGCGCGAGCGGGCTCACCCTCGCGACCCCCGGCCAGCTGCGCACCGCGCGCGCCTTCGGCGCCGACCGGCTCATGCTCGCGAACGCGCTCGTCGCCCCGGCGGCGCTCGCCTGGCTCGCGGGCGAACTCGCCGACTCCGGCTTCCGCTTCCACTGCTGGGTCGACTCGATCGAGACCGTCGAGGCGATGGAACGCGGCCTGGCCCCGCTGCCCTCGCTCCCCCGTCCGATCGAGGTGCTCGTCGAGCTCGGCGGCGCCGGCGGCCGCACGGGCGCCCGCTCGCTCGCCGACGCCCTCGCGCTCGCCCGCCGCGTCGTCGCCTCGCCCGTGCTGCGCCTGGCCGGGGTCGCCGGCTACGAGGGCGCACTGGCCCACGACCGCAGCACCGCCGGCCTCGCCGCCGTGCGCGGCTACCTCGAGGCGATGCTCGAACTGCGCGGCGGCCTCGCCGAGCTCGTCGACGAGGCGGCTCCGCTCATCGTCACGGCCGGCGGCAGCGCCTACCCCGACCTCGTCGCCGAGGTCTTCGCCCCCGCGATCGCCGCGACGACGGCGTCGGGCCGGCCGGGGCGCTGGATCCTCCGCTCGGGCGCCTCGCTCGTGCACGACGAGGGCTTCTACCACGGCATCTCGCCGCTCGACGCGGAGCTCGTGCCCGCGATGCGCGGCTACGCGCGCGTCGTCTCCCGCCCGGAGCCGGGGCTCGCCCTGCTCGACGGCGGGCGGCGCGACTTCCCCTTCGACGAGGGGCTGCCCCGGCCGCTCTCGGTCTCCGCCGAGCTCGGCGACGCGGTCGCCCGCCCGATCCCCGGCACCGAGGTCACCGCGGTGAACGACCAGCACGCCTTCCTCCGCGGCGAGGCGCTGCCCCTCGGCGTCGGCGAGGTCGTCGCGCTCGGGCTCTCCCACCCGTGCACGGCGTTCGACAAGCGCCGGTGGCTGCCCGTCGTCGAACATGCGGGCAGCACGCGGGTGGTCGACCTCGTCCGGACCTTCTTCTGAGCGGACGACGAGCATGAGCGATCCCCGAACCGTCGTCCGCGAGGTCCGACTCGACCCCGCCGCCGAGCCAGTCGACCTCGTCCTCGACGGCGAGCGCATCGCCGCGGTCCAGCCCAGCAGCGACCGCGGCCCGTCCCCCGTGCGATCCGCCGAGCGGTCCATCGCGGGCGAGGGGCGGCTCGTGCTGCCCGGCTTCGTCGACGCGCACTCGCACGCCGACGCCCGCGTCTTCGACCCCGAGGTGCAGCTCGCGCTGCTGCGGCAGGGTGTCACGAGCGTCATCGGCGGGCAGGACGGCGTCGGCTTCGCGCCGGGCGACGGGCGGTACGCCGACGAGTACTTCGCCGCCGTCAACGGCCGGCACCCGAGCTCAGCCGGCGGCGGGGTCGGCGAGCTGCTCGCAGGCTACGACGGCAGCACCCCGCTCAACGTCGGCGTGCTCGTGCCCGCCGGCACCGTTCGCCACGAGGTGCTGGGCCGCTCCGCGTCTCCGGCGACGACCGAGGAGCTCGCCGCGATGCGCGCCCTCGTCGCCGCCGGGCTCGACGAGGGCGCCCTCGGCCTGTCGAGCGGCCTCGACTACGTGCCCGGCATCTTCGCCGACGTCGACGAGCTCGCCGGGCTCGCCGCGGCCCTCGGCGAGCGCGGCGGCGTCTACGTCTCGCACCTCCGCGGCGGCTACGAGGCGAACTCCGCGGCCGGCATCGCGGAGCTCGCCCGGATCGGCCGCCGGGCCGGCGCCCCCGTGCACGTCTCCCACTTCCACGCCGAGCCGGCGATCGTGCACGGGCTCATGGCCGAGCTCGTCGAGGCCGGCCTCGACGCGGGCTTCGACGCCTACCCGTACGGGCGGGGCTGCTCCCTGCTCGCCATGCCGCTGCTGCCCCCGGAACTCGGGGTGCGCCCCACCGAGGAGCTCGTGGGGCTGCTCGCCGACGAGCTGGTGCGCGCGGAGCTCGTGCGCGACTGGTTCCCCGGCATCGCCGACTACCCGAGCCTCGGTCCGGCGTGGCCGGAGATGCTCGTGTTCGGCCACCTCGCGGCGCCCGAGCTCGACTGGGCGCACGGGTTGACGCTCGCCGAGGCGGCCGCCCGCGTCGGCCGGAGCCCGGCCGAGTTCGCCCTCGACGCCCTCGTCGCCAGCCGCCTCGAGGTCAACGTCGTGATGGCCGTGCAGCGGGAGCGGACCGCGGCGGAGCTCGCCGCCATCCTCGCCCACCCCCGGGCCATGGGCGGCTCCGACGGGATCTTCGTCGGCCGGCATCCGCATCCGCGGGCGCGCGGCAGCTTCGCCCGCTACCCGCGCGAGCTCGTGCTCGAACACGGCGTGCTCGACTGGGCCGGCCTCGCCGCCTTCGCCTCGACGCGGGCAGTGGAGCGCTTCGGCCTCGGCCGGCGCGGCCGCATCGAGGCCGGCGCGATCGCCGATCTCGTGCTGCTCGACCCCGCTTCCGTTCGCGACACCGCCACGTACGCCGCACCGCTCGGGCTCGCCGAGGGGATCGACGACGTGCTCGTGGCGGGCATCCCCGTGCTCGCCGGAGGCCGGCTCACCGGCGCGACGCCCGGCCGGGGGCTGCGCCGCGCCGGCTCGCCCGCCGCCGCGAACGAGGGGAGGCGCTGATGTCGCAGAGCGTGGAGCGGGCCGCCCGCATCATCGACGCCGTCGCCGAGTCGCCGCGCACCGTCGCCGAGCTCGCCGAGGCCTTCGGGCTGCACCGTTCGACCATGTTCCGCGAGCTGCAGTCGCTCGAGCAGGTCGGCTGGGTGCGCCGGCGCAGCTCCGGCCGCTACGCGCTCGGCCCGCGGCTCGCCGCGCTCTCCCGGGAGGCCCTCGAGTCCCTCGACCTGCGCGAGGCCGGCAGCGAGCATGTGCGCCGGCTGCACCGCCGCACGGGCAACACGGTGCACCTCGCGGCGCTCATCGACGGCTCGATCGTCTACGTCGACAAGGTGGAGGATGCCTCGGGCGTGCGCATGTACTCCCGGATCGGCAAGGCCGTGATCCCCTACTGCTCGGGGGTGGGCAAGGCCATCCTCGCCGAGCTGCCCGAGACCGAGCGGGACGCGGTGCTCGCGGACGTCGACTGGGCGCCGTTCACCGAGCGCACGATCACGAGCCGGGCCCGCTTCGACGTCGAGCTCGACCGGGTGGCCGCCGCCGGCTACGCCGCCGACGACCGCGAGTTCGAGCCCTTCGTGAACTGCCTGGCCGTGCCGGTGAGCTCGAGCATGGGCGTCGTCGGCGCCGTGTCGGTCACCGCCATCCGCATGGTCGCCGACCTCGACGCGCTGAAGCAGCACCTCCCCGCCCTCCGCGCCACGGCGGCGGCGATCGCCGCCGAGCTCGGCTGAGACCCGATCCATCCACCCACCCACCCACCGAATCAGGAGCACGCAATGCCGAAGACCGCCGTCACCCTCTCGAACGCGCCGAAGCCCGCCGGGCCCTACAGCCACGGCGTCGTCGCGAACGGTTTCCTCTACACCGCCGGCTTCGGCCCGCAGGACCCGGCGACGGGCCTCGTCGTCGAGGGCGGCGTGCAGGAGCAGACCCGCCAGGTGCTCCGCAACATCGGCGCCGTGCTCGCCGAGTACGGGCTGGGCTTCGACGACGTCGTCAAGGTGACCGCGCACCTCGAGGACCTCGCTGACTTCGCGGAGTACAACGAGGCCTACGCCGAGTTCTTCCAGGAGCCCTATCCGGTGCGCACCACGGTCGGCTCGCGCCTCGCGAACATCCTCGTCGAGATCGACGTCGTCGCGGCCGTGCCGCAGTCCTGATCGCCCGGGGTCCCCTCGAATCATCCGGTTCTATAGCTTTAGGACCGCAGCTCTGGCTATGCTGGCGCTCGACCCGCGCGACCGGCCCACGCGACCGGCCCTCGTGACGCGAGATCAACGACGATCGAAGGGACCCCCATGCCTGCAGAACCCGAGGTCACCCACCTCGACGACGCCGAGCACCTCCAGGTGCTCGGCTACGACGACTCGTTCAACCGCTCGATGAGCCTGTGGGCGAACTTCGCCCTCGGCTTCACCTACCTCTCGCCGCTCGTGGGCGTGTACTCGCTGTTCGCCGTCGCGCTCACGATCGGCGGCCCGCCGTCGATCTGGTGGATCGTGATCGTCGGCTGCGGGCAGCTGCTCGTCTCCCTCGTGTTCGGCGAGATCGTCTCGCAGTACCCGATCCACGGCGGCATCTACCCCTGGGCGCGTCGGCTCTGGGGCCGGCGCTACGCGTGGATGGCGGCCTGGGTCTACATCTGGGCGATGATCGTCACGATCACCGCGGTCGCCGAGTTCGGCTCCGGCTTCGTCGCAAGCCTCTTCGACCTCGAGCTCACCCCCGGAGTGAACCTCGCGATCACGCTCGGCCTGCTGCTGCTCGCCTTCGTGTTCAACTTCTCGGGCACGAAGACGCTCGCCCGGGTCGCCCAGATCGGCCTCGCCGCCGAACTCATCGGCGTCATCGGCCTCGGCCTCTACCTGCTGATCTTCCAGCGCAAGCACGACTTCGGCATCTTCTTCAACACGATGGGCGTCGAGGGCGACGGCAGCTACGCGGTGGCCTTCCTCGGCGCCGCGCTCGCCGGGCTCTTCCTCTTCTACGGCTTCGAGGCCTGCGGCGACGTCGCCGAGGAGGTCTCGAACCCCGCCAAGCGCATCCCACGGGCGATGATGATGACGATCCTCGTCGGCGGCGTCTCCGCGCTGTTCTCCTTCGGCGGCTACGTGCTCGCCGCCCCGAACCTCGAAGCGATCGTCTCCGGCGAGGACGCGGACCCGATCCCCGGCATCCTGGCCGACACCCTCGGCCCGGTCGGTGCGAAGATCTTCCTCGTCGTCGCGATCACCGCGTTCATCTCCTGCGTGCTGAGCCTCCAGGCGGCGGCGAGCCGGCTGCTGTTCTCCTTCGCCCGCGACGGGATGATCCCGGGACACACCTGGCTCGCCAAGGTCTCGCCGCGCAACAAGGTGCCGACGAACGCCCTCATCGTCGCCTGCACGGTGCCCGCGATCATCAGCGTGCTGATCTTCTTCAACGGCAACCTGCTCGTGCCGATCACCTCCTTCGCGGTGCTCGGCATCTACCTCGCGTTCCAGATGGTGGTGCTCGCCTCGCTCCGGCAGCGGGCGAAGGGCTGGCGCCCGGCCGGACCGTTCTCGCTCCGCGGCGCCGGCGTCGTGGTGAACATCCTCGCGCTCGCCTACGGCGTCTTCGCGATCGTGCTCATCGCGCGACCCGGGGAGTCCGGCGACGTGTTCGCCGACTGGGTCGTGCTGATCGGCCTCGGCATCGTGCTCGTGACCGGGCTCGCCTATCTGTTCATCGCACGCCCCGACCGCAAGTCGAGCGCGCCCGAGGGCGATGCCATCGCGGTCGCCGAGGCGATCCGCACCCGCACCGGGGCGACGCCCGTCAGGCGGTAGCGTGGCGGGGTGATCCGCCGCCACGTCCTCGTCTCCGGCCACGTGCAGGGGGTCGGCTACCGCTACCTCGCCCGCAAGCACGCCGAGCGGCTCGGCATCGCGGGCTGGGTGCGGAACCTCCCCGACGGGCGGGTCGAGGCCGAGATCGAGGGCGAGGACGCGGCGGTCGAGACCATGCTGCGCCGGCTCGAGGCCGGTCCGCCCGGGTCCCGGGTGACCGGCCTCGAGGTCGCCGAGCGGCCACTCGCCGAGCCGGGCGAGCGGGCGGCAGCGCCGGGCGAGGGCGGCCGGCGCTTCCAGATCCTGCGCTGAGGCGCACCCCAGAACACGCAGAACGGCCCGCCGGATCACCGGCGGGCCGTTCTGTGGTCTGAGCGGACTCAGATGGCGTTGACGTCCAGCGGGATGCCGGGGCCGAACGTGGTCGACACGGCGCCCTTCTGGATGTAGCGGCCCTTCGAGCTCGACGGCTTGAGGCGCAGGACCTCTTCGAGCGCAGCCTTGGCGTTCTCCTCGAGCTGCTCGGCCGAGAAGGAGGCCTTGCCGACGACGAAGTGCACGTTGGCGTGCTTGTCGACGCGGAACTCGATCTTGCCGCCCTTGATGTCGGAGACGGCCTGGCCGACGTTCGGGGTCACGGTGCCGGTCTTCGGGTTCGGCATGAGGCCGCGCGGACCGAGCACCTTGCCGAGACGGCCGACCTGGCCCATGAGCTCGGGCGTCGAGACGGCCGAGTCGAAGGCGGTGTAGCCCGCCGCGACCTTCTCGATGAGCTCGGCGCCGCCGACCTCATCGGCGCCGGCGGCGATCGCAGCCTCGGCGGCGGGGCCGGTCGCGAACACGATGACGCGGGCGGTCTTGCCGGTGCCGTGCGGGAGGATGACGGTGCCGCGCACCATCTGGTCGGCCTTACGGGGGTCGACGCCGAGCTTCAGCGCGACCTCGACGGTCGAGTCGAACTTCGCCGAGCCGGTCTCCTTGGCGAGGGCGACGGCCTCGCTCGGGGTGTAGTACTTGCCGGCCTCGATCTTCTCGACCGCGGCCCGGTAGGCCTTGGACTTCTGTGCCATGTTGCTTCTCCTTGCGAGAATGTGGTCATCGCGCCTGGCGGGCGCTGCCACGAATGAGAGTTCTGAAGGCGGATGCCTCGAGGCATCCATCCGACGGGCTCAGCGAATGAGCCCGCGAGGCGATTACTCGACCGTGATGCCCATCGACCGGGCGGTGCCGGCGATGATCTTCGACGCGGCGTCGAGGTCGTTCGCGTTCAGGTCGGACATCTTCTGCTCGGCGATCGCACGGACCTGGTCGGGGCTGATCTTGCCCACCTTGGTGGTGTGCGGGACGCCCGAACCCTTGGCGACGCCGGCGGCCTTCTTGATGAGCTCCGCGGCGGGCGGGGTCTTCAGGATGAAGGTGAAGCTGCGGTCCTCGTAGACGGTGATCTCGACGGGGATCACGTTGCCGCGCTGCGACTCGGTGGCCGCGTTGTAGGCCTTGCAGAACTCCATGATGTTCACGCCGTGCTGACCCAGCGCCGGACCGATCGGCGGGGCGGGGTTGGCGGCGCCGGCGTTGATCTGAAGCTTGATCAGACCAGTGACCTTCTTCTTCGGTGCCATGATTTCTCTCTTTCTGTTCGAACGCCCCCGGTGGGGCACTCTCCCGTCACTCCGGCGGTTCCGGGTGGCGGTGGATCGTGTGGTTCGGGCGGGCCGAACGCAGCACAACCCTCCGAGTATACCGGAGGGTCGGCTGGACGTGCGCTGCGGCGGCTGCTAGAGCTTCGTGACCTGGTCGAAGCTGAGCTCGACCGGGGTCTCGCGCTCGAAGAGCGAGACGAGGACCGTGAGCTTGCCGCTCTCGGGCTTGATCTCGCTGATCGTGCCGGGCAGGCCGGCGAAGGAGCCGTCCTTGATGGTGATGGTCTCGCCGACCTCGAAGTCGACCTCGGCCTGCACCTGGCGGGCGGCGCCGGACGCGGCGGCGGCCTTCGAGCCCTTCGCGGCGGGAACGTCGGCGGGGGCGACGAGGCTCTTCAGCATGCCGAAGGCCTCCTCGAAGCGCAGCGGCGTCGGGTTGTGGGCGTTGCCCACGAAGCCGGTGACGCCCGGCGTGTGGCGGATGACCGACCACGAGTCCTCGTTGAGCTCCATGCGCACGAGCACGTAGCCGGGGATGCGCACGCGGGTGACCATCTTGCGCTGGCCGTTCTTGATCTCGACGACATCTTCCATCGGCACTTCGACCTGGTAGATGTAGTCGGCCATCGCCATCGACTCGCGTCGCTGCTCGATGTTCGCCTTCACGCGGCGCTCGAAGCCCGCGTAGGAGTGGATGACGTACCACTTGCCCGGCAGGAAGCGCAGCTCGGCGCGGAACTCCTCGTACGGGTCGAACTCGTCCTCGGCCTCGGTCTCGGCCTCTTCTTCGACGGCCTCCGCGGCCGCCTCGGCCTCGTCGGCGGAATCGATGTCGAGGGCGTCGTCGACGACCGCGTCGGCCTCGGGGTCGCTCGCCTCGGCGAGGGAGTCGAGGACGGCGTCGAGGTCGACCTCGTTGCCCTCGTCGTCCACCACGTGGACGGCGACGTGCTCGGCCGCCTCGGAGGAGTCCTCCTCGTGCTGGTTGACGTTGCCCGTCTGCGCCTCGTCGTCCTCGGCCGACTGCTCGGCAGCCGTGGCCCAGTCGACGTCGTCGCGCTCAGTCCTTGACACTTCTGATCCTTACTTCGTGAGTCCCGACCGGCACTCGGCGAGTCTCGGTCGACGTGGGCCCGAAGCCCCGATCAGACTCCCGGTTGCCCGAAGACGTACACCACCAGCAGACCGAACAGCTGGTCGAGGCCCCAGACGAGCGCCATCATGATGATGACGAAGACGAGCACGACGATCGTGAAATTGACGAGCTCCTTGCGGGTCGGGGTGACGACCTTCTTCAGTTCTGCGATGACCTGACGGATGAACAGGGCGATCCGGGCGAACGGATTCCGACGCGCAGCGCGGTCGCGCTTGGCGTTGGCGACGACATCCTCGCTGGGTTCGTCGATGATCTTCCGGGCCACCTGTACACCTTTCGTGGGCCGGCATTCACTGCCGGCTCGCAGGGCGGACAGGACTCGAACCTGCAACCTGCGGTTTTGGAGACCGCTGCTCTACCAATTGAGCCACCGCCCTAGGCCCCCGTTGCTGGGGCCGAGGAGGCTGCCCGTCTCGCCGCAACCGACCGCGTCCGAAACGGATTTCGGGCGCAGTGAAGCATTGCCGGAACAAGCAACCTCACCCAGTCTATGCGACGCGAGCGGCTCGCGCGAACCGACGCCTACATTGGGACCATGACCCCGGACCGCGCCGCCCGCCGCACGCCCGAACCGAGCTCGAGCGTCGAGGTCACCGGCGAGCACTCCCAGTTCCGCCTCGACCTCGAGCGGATCCGCTTCTCGCCCTACTTCTCGCGACTGTCCGCCGTGACCCAGGTCATCGCGCAGCCGGGCGCCGGTCCCCTCATCCACAACCGGCTCACCCACTCGATCAAGGTGACCGCCGTGGCCCGCGCGATCGCCGTCGGCTTCGCCGACCCCGCCTCGCCGGCCAATTCCCTCGCCCGCGAGCACGGCTGCGACGCGGTCGTCGTGCAGGCCGCCGCGAGCGCGCACGACCTCGGCCACCCGCCCTTCGGCCACCTCGGCGAGCGCGTGCTCGACCGGCTCGCCCGCGAGACGCTCGGACTCGCCGACGGCTTCGAGGGCAACGCGCAGAGCTACCGCATCCTCGCGACCCTCGACGTCAGCGCCGTCGCCCCGCACGGACTGAACCTCACCTCCGCGGTGCGGGCCGCCGTCGCGAAGTACCCGTGGACGCGGTTCGCCCGCCCCGTGCCGTTCCCCGACGGCGGCCTGCCGCGCGGGCTCCGGCTCGTCGACGGCGCCGTCGAGGCCGGCAAGTTCTCGGCGTACGACCTCGATGCCGCCGACCTCGCCGCGGCGCGCACCGGGCTGCCGCCCATGGCGCAGTCGCTCGAGTGCTCGATCATGGACACCGCCGACGACATCGCCTACTCAATCCACGACGTCGACGACTTCTACCGGGCCGGTCTGCTCAGCCAGGGCGCCGTGGCGCGGGAGTTCCGCGGCTGGACGCAGGCCGCGACCGAGCTGCGCGAACTCGCCGACGAGGAGCTCGCCGCCCGGACCGCGCCGCCCGGCTCCGCCCTCGAGGCGCTCCGCCGCAAGCTCCGCCGCTCCGACGGCTGGATCGCCGACGACGACGCCTTCGCCGCCGCGGTCGACGTCGTCGCCGACGATCTCGTCGACGGGCTGCTCGCCTCCCCCTTCGACGGCTCGATCGCGTCCGAGCGGGCGCTGTCCTCCTTCACGAACGGCTGGATCGGGCACCTGCAGACCTCGGTCGTGCCCGCGCCGCCCGGCGTCGCCCGCACGGGCCTCGTCACGCTCGACCAGGGCGCCTGGCACGAGGTGGAGATCCTGAAGTTCGTGCACCGCCACTTCATCCTCGACCGGGCCGACATCGCGATGTACCAGCGCGGGCTCAGCCGGGTGCTGACCCGCGCCGTGAAGGGGCTCACCGCGTGGGCGAGCGACGAGTACGACCGGCACCGGGTGCCGCAGCGGCTGCGCGAGCTCATCGAGATCGCGACCGACGGCTACGCCCTGCTCCGGCGCACGCGGCCGGAGGGCGTGCCGGTGCCCGAGGTCGGCGAGCTCGCCCGGCTCGGCGCGGGCCGCGGCGTCGTCGACTACGTCGCCTCGCTCTCGGACGACCAGGCGCTCGCGGTGTCCGAGGCGATCGACGGCCGGCCGGACCGGCTCTGGGACATCGGTCAGAACCTCTGATTCCACGGCGGATGCCGGTCGGATCGACGGTTCGGCCGGCGCCGCCGCTCGGTAGACTCGCGGTGTGACCGAGAAGCCGCGCCTGTCCGCCCGCATCGCCGCCATCGCCGAGTCCGCGACCCTGAAGGTCGACGCGAAGGCGAAGGCCCTCCAGGCCGAGGGGCGCCCGGTCATCTCCTACGCGGCCGGCGAGCCCGACTTCGCGACGCCGGAGCACATCGTCGAGGCGGCGCTCGCCGCCACGCACGACCCCAAGAACTACCGCTACACCCCGGCCGCCGGGCTGCCCGAGCTCCGCGAGGCGATCGCCGACAAGACGCGGCGCGACTCCGGGCTCGAGGTGCCCGCCTCGCAGGTCGTCGTCACGAACGGCGGCAAGCAGGCCGTCTACCAGGCATTCCAGGTGCTGCTCGACGAGGGCGACGAGGTGCTCGTGCCGACGCCCTACTGGACCACCTACCCCGAGGCGATCAAGCTCGCCGGCGGCCGTCAGGTCGACGTCTTCGCCGGCAGCGAGCAGGGCTACCTCGTCACGGTCGAGCAGCTCGAGGCCGCGCGCACCGAGCGCACCAAGGTGCTGCTCTTCGTCTCGCCGTCGAACCCGACGGGCGCGGTCTACCCGCCCGAGCAGGTGCGGGCGATCGGCGAGTGGGCGCTCGAGCACGGCATCTGGGTGATCGCCGACGAGATCTACCAGAACCTCACGTACGCGGCGCTCGACACCGAGGTGGGCGCGCCCGCCCCGCGCGCGCTGTCGATCGTCGAGGCCGTGCCCGCGCTCGCCGAGCAGACGATCCTCGTGAACGGCGTCGCGAAGACCTACGCGATGACCGGCTGGCGGCTCGGCTGGATGGTCGGCCCCGCCGACGTCATCAAGGGCGCCGCGAACCTGCAGTCGCACCTCACCTCGAACGTGTCGAACATCTCGCAGCGCGCCGCGATCGCCGCGCTGACCGGCCCGCAGGAGCCCGTGGAGCAGATGCGCCGCGCCTTCGACCGCCGCCGCCGCACGATCGTCGGCGAGCTGTCGAAGATCGAGGGCCTGCGCGTGCCGGTGCCCGAGGGCGCGTTCTACGTCTATCCCGACGTGACCGGCCTCCTCGGCCGCGAGTGGGGCGGCGTCACGCCGACCACCTCGCTGGAGCTCGCCGACCTCATCCTCGAGCGGGCCGAGGTCGCCGCGGTGCCGGGCGAGGCGTTCGGGCCGAGCGGCTTCCTGCGCTTCAGCTACGCGCTCGGCGACGAGCCGCTGCTCGAGGGCGTGCAGCGCCTGCAGCGCCTCTTCGGCTGAGCCGCAGCCCCGCGTCAACTGAACGCGCGGCGGGCCTCGGCCACCACGGCGTCGGCGATCGTGTCGAGCAGCGGCGAGCGCAGGTTCCACTGCTGCCAGTGCAGCGGCACGTCGATCGGCGGGCCGCCGAGCGGCACGAGCCGCCCGTCGGCGAGCTCCTCGTCGCTCTGGAAGCCGGGGAGCATGCCCCAGCCCAGCCCGAGCTTCACGGCGACGGCGAAGTCGTTGGATGCGGGCACGTAGTGCCTGGGCGGCGCGGCGGCGTCGGCCCCGACGAAGCGCAGGAAGCCGGTCTGCAGGTCGTCGCGCCGGTCGAAGTCCACGAGCGGCGCGCCCGACAGCGCCGCGGGCGTCATACCCCCGGGCAGCCAGCGCGCCACGTACTCGGGCGTCGCGACCGCGCGGTAGCGCATGACGCCGAGCGGCCGGGCGACGCAGCCGGCGACGGGCGTCGCCTGCGAGGTGATCGCCGCCATGACGGTGCCCGACTCGAGCAGCTCGGCGGTGAAGTCCTGGTCGTCGCGGTGCAGGTCGAAGACGACCGGATGCCTCGCCGCGAGCCCGGCGAGGGTGGGCAGGATCCAGGTGCCGAGCGTGTCGGCGTTCACCGCGAGCGGCACCGTGATGGGGCGGCGGTCGGCCTCGCCGTCCGTCCGTCCGAGCGCGAAGCCCGCGAGCGCGTCGTGCTCGAGCAGCGCGAGCTGCCGTGCGTAGCGCACCACCGCCTGCCCTGCCTCGGTCGCGCGCACCGGCTTCTGCCGCACGAGGAGCACGCGGCCGAGGTGCTGCTCGAGCGCCTTGATGCGCTGCGAGACGGCCGAGGGCGTGATCTGCAGCGCCCGGGAGGCCGCGTCGAAGGTGCCCTCGGCGACGACGGTCGCGAGGGTGCGGGCGAGCTCGGCGGGAATCTCCATCTGTAGCCATGCTAATGCTCGTGAAGAATCCTGAACTGTACTTCAGGCATCCGGAGACCTAGCGTCGAGGCGTGGATCTCAGCTCGACCCTCGCCGGCCTCGGCCTCGGCCTCTCGCTCATCGTCGCCATCGGCGCGCAGAACGTGTTCGTGCTGCGCCAGGGCATCCGCCGCGAGCACGTGTTCGCGGTCGCGGCGGTCTGCGCGGCCTCGGACGCCGTGCTCATCCTCGCCGGGGTGTCGGGCATCGGCGCCGTGCTCACCGCGGTGCCGTGGCTCGTCGACGTCGTGCGCTGGGCGGGCGCCGCGTTCCTCGCCGGCTACGCCGTGCTCGCCGCGAAGCGCGCGATCCGCCCGAGCGGCGCGACGCTCGGCCCCGGCGCATCGGCCGCGGCGCCGTCCGACGGGACACCGGACGGCGCCGCCCCCTCCGCCACCGGCCCGACCACCACGACCCCCGCGGCCGGCACGCTCACGGCGCCGGCTCCGGCACGGGCCACCCCGACCGCGGCCGGCACGACCCTCCTCGCGACGCTCGGCACCTGCCTCGCGCTCACCTGGCTGAACCCGCACGTCTACCTCGACACCGTGTTCCTGCTCGGCTCGGTCGCCAACGGGCACGGCGAGGGCCGCTGGTGGTTCGCGCTCGGGGCGGCGCTCGGCTCGGTGCTCTGGTTCTTCGGCCTCGCCTACGGAGCGCGCCTGCTCGGCCGGGTGCTCTCGACCCCGCGCGCCTGGCGCATCCTCGACGGCGTCATCGCGGTCGTGATGCTCGCCCTCGCGGTGTCCCTCGTGCTGCCGCGCTGAGCGACGTCGCGCCGAGCCGGCGGTCAGTCGTAGTCGAGCACGAAGTCGAGGGTGAGCATGCCGGTCATCGGCGGACCGGCGTTCGGCGCCACGAGGCAGTCGTACGTCGCCGTCGCGTACCCCCCGGTACCGTCGGCGTCGACCCGGGCGAACACGGCCAACGTGTGCTCGGTGTCGCCGACCCGATACCTCGTGTCCGTCCGCCAGAACTCCAGCTTCGCCTCGCTCGTCCAGGAGCCCAGCGCGAGCGCGCGGCTCGACTGAGCCCGGGTTCCGATCTCCTCACCCTGTTCGGCCGCGAGCCGCTCGCCGATCGCGGTCGCCGCCATCGCTTCGCTCGCCGCCCGATCACCGCCCGCGGGGTCGCCGACCACGCTCTCGGGTCCCGACCGCAAGTACACCTCGCACACCGGCTGCCAGCCCGAGAACGCCAAGGTGTCGGGCGCGACGCCATCGATCGGGTCCCACCATCCCGGCTCGGTCTCGCTCCACACGGGCGCGGCCCCGAACTCGACGGCGTCGTCGAGCCCGATCGTGCCGGGCGGGTACTGCCGCGACGGCTCGACCTCGGGCTCGACGTCCGGCTCCGGCTCCGACTCGGCTTCCGGCTCCGGCCAGCCCTCCGTCCCGCTGAACCCCGCGCCCGGGTCCGCACCGGCGCGGATCTCGTCCGCCCTGGCGCTCACCGTCGCCGAGACCGCCGCGAGCGACAGCACCCCGATCATGCTCAGCAGCAGCGCGAGCGGCGCCGCGATGGCGAGCACGACCCAGCCCGCGGCGGGCAGGGCGGGATGCCTCGGGCGAGACGCGAACGGGTCCTCGTGCGACACGGTGCTCCGATCCGAAGGGGCGCGCCCCGGCGGCGCGCCGCCTCAGACTAGCGGCCGGCATCCACCGATCGGGGGATGCCGGAATCGCCAGTTCGGGGGTGCCCGGGACCGTCGCGGACGCGGGAGCATCGCAGCATGGACCAGATTCAGAGCCCCGCCGTGCGGGTGCGCGGCCTCCGCAAGGCGTACGGCCAGGTGACCGCCGTCGACGGCATCGACCTCGACATCGCCCGCGGCGAGACGCTCGCCCTGCTCGGACCCAACGGCGCCGGCAAGTCGACCACGATCGAGATCCTCGAGGGCTACCGCCGGCGCAGCTCGGGCGAGGTGTCGGTGCTCGGCGCCGATCCGGCGACGGGCGGCCGCGCGTGGCGCTCCGAGCTCGGCATCGTGCTGCAGTCCGCCGCCGAGACCGGGCTGTACACGGTCCGCGAGCAGCTGCGCCAGTTCGCCGGGTACTACCCGAACCCGCGCGACGTCGACGAGGTCATCGCCGCGGTCGGCCTCGAGCAGAAGGCCGGCACCCGCATCTCGAAGCTCTCCGGCGGACAGCGTCGTCGCGTCGACGTCGCGCTCGGCATCGTCGGCCGGCCGCAGCTGCTGTTCCTGGACGAGCCGACGACAGGCTTCGACCCCGAGGCCCGCCGCGAGTTCTGGGGGCTCATCGAACGGCTGAAGGCCGAGGGCACCACGATCCTGCTCACCACCCACTACCTCGACGAGGCGGCGCAGCTCGGCGACCGCGCCGCGGTGATCCTGGGCGGCCGGATCGTCGCCGAGGGCGCCATCGCCGAGCTCGGCGGCCCGGCCGCCAGGGTCCCGATCGTGCGCTGGCGGGATGCCTCGGGCGTCCGCCGCGAGCAGCGCACCGAGCGGCCCGCCGAACTCGTCGCCGCCCTCGCGGCCGAGGCCGCGCCCACGACCGCCGACGGGCGCGGCGGCGAGCCCGCCGAGCTCGAGGTCATCCGCCCGAGCCTCGAGGACGTCTACCTCGAGCTCGTGCGCGCCGCCGAGGCATCCACCGTCTCTCCCATCGTCGCGATCCCCGAGGAGGCCCGCGCATGAGCGCCGTCACCACCCCGTCCACCGCCGGCCGCGCCGGTTCCGTCCGTCTGCCGGGCGTGCTCGCCTCGGGCCTCAGCCGCGTCGGCTACGAGGTGCGCGGCTACTTCCGCAGCCCGGACACGGTGTTCTTCACCTTCCTGTTCCCGCTCATCATGCTCGGCATCTTCACCGCCGCGTTCAGCTCGTCCGGGGACATCGCGCCCGGGCCGGGCACCGCGGGCGTCAGCGTCGGCGCCTACTACCTGCCCGGCATGCTCGCGGCGGGCGTGCTGCTCTCCGGCGTGCAGAACCTCGCGGTCGACATCGCCGGCGAGAAGGGCGACGGCATGCTGAAGCGACTGGGCGGCACCCCGCTGTCCCCCGTGTCGTACTTCATCGGCAAGCTCGGGCAGGTCTTCACGACCGGCGTGCTGCAGGCGGGCCTGCTGCTGCTCGTCGCGGCCACCGTCTTCGGCGTCGAGCTGCCCACGAGCGGCGAGGCGTGGCTGACCTTCGCCTGGGTGTTCGTGCTCGGCACGGTCGCCTCTGCGCTGCTCGGCATCGCCCTCTCCGCGGTGCCGCGCAGCGCCCGCTCGGCGACCGCCGTCGTCGTGCCGATCGTGCTCGTGCTGCAGTTCATCTCGGGCGTGTACCTGCAGTTCTCGGCGCTGCCGGAGTGGATGCAGAACCTCGCGAGCCTGTTCCCGCTGAAGTGGATGGCGCAGGGCATGCGGGCCGCGTTCCTGCCCGAGGACTTCGCCGTCATGGAGCAGCACGGCACCTGGGATCTCGGCTGGGTCGCGCTGTGGCTCCTCGTCTGGCTCGTGATCGGGCTCGTCGCGAGCCGGCTCACGTTCCGCTGGATCCGGCGCGACGCCTGAGCCCCGTGAGAGCATGACGGAATGCTGAACCGCCGCTGGTGGGACCTCGCCGCCCTCGCGGTGTCGGCCGTCGTCGTCACCTTCGGCCTGGTCTTCCCGCCGTACGGCCCGCGGGACTGGGGCAGCTGGGCCGTCGTCGCGGCGTTCCTCCTGGTCTACGTCGGCTACCTCAGGTGGCGGATCGGCTCGGAGGACCCGCGGCATCACATCGCGATCACCGCGATCCTCGTCGCCGTCGTGTTCGCCGGCACGGCGTTCGACTCCGGCGCGGCGACGCTGCAGGCCTTCGCCTACCCGTTCCTCTGGATCACGGCGCCGTCCACGACGCGCGCGATCATCGGCAACGTGCTGCTCGGGGTCGCGGTCGCCGCCGGCTACGCGGTCGGCCTCGGACCGACGGGGGTGCTCCCCGGCCTCGGCGTCGGCGCGCTGTCGCTCGCGTTCAGCCTCGCCCTCGGCCTGTGGATCACCCGGATCGCCGAGGTCGGCGAGGAGCGGGCCAGGCTGCTCGCCGAGCTGCAGGCCGCCCAGGGGCAGCTCGCGGCGATGCACCGCGAAACGGGCGTCACCGAGGAGCGGGCGCGGCTCGCCCGGGAGATCCACGACACGATCGCGCAGAGCCTCACCGGCCTCGTCATGCTCGCCCAGCGCGCCGAGCGGCGGCTCGACGCCGCGTCGCCCGACGTGCCGGCCGCGCGCGGCGACCTCGGGCTCATCGAGGAGATGGCGCGCGAGGCGCTGACCGAGGCGCGCGGCCTCGTCGCCGCGGTCTCCCCCATCGCGCTCGACACGAGCCTCGCCGACGCGCTCGGTCGGCTCGCCGCCGGCTTCGAACGGGAGACGGGCGTCGCCGTCGCCCTCGACGTGCGCGCGCCCGGCCTCGACCGGGAGCTCGAGGTCGTGCTGCTGCGCGCCTCCCAGGAGGGCCTCGCGAACGTGCGCAAGCACGCGCGGGCGGCGCACGCGGCGCTCGCCGTCGAGGCGGCGGGCGGGATGGTCCGGCTTGTCGTGCGCGACGACGGCGTCGGCCCGGGCCCGGACGATCCGCCCGGCTTCGGGCTCGCGGGGCTCCGCGACCGGGTCGCCCTCGCCGGCGGCCGGGTCGAGTTCGGCGGGGCTCCCGGCGGCGGGGCCGAGCTCCGCGTCGAACTGCCCGTCGAGGCATCCGACCGCGTTCTGAGCGAAGGGAGCACCGCATGACCGCGCCGATCCGCGTCGTCGTCGCCGACGACCACCCCATCGTGCGCGCCGGCATCGTCGGGCTGCTCGAGAGCGCCGAGGGCATCGAGGTGGTCGGCGTCGCCGCCGACGGGCTCGAGGCCGTCGCGCTCGCAACCGAGCTGTCTCCCGCGCTCGTGCTCATGGATCTGCGCATGCCCGGTCTCGACGGCGCCCGGGCGACCGCGCGCATCCTCGCCGAGGGCGGCGGCGTGCGGGTGCTCGTGCTCACGACCTACGACACCGACGAGCACATCGTCGAGGCGATCGAGGCGGGCGCCGCCGGGTACCTGCTGAAGGCGGCGCCGCAGGACGAGATCCTCGCCGGCATCCGCGCCGTCGTCGCGGGCGAGACGGTGCTCGCGCCCTCGGTCGCGGCCCAGCTCGTGCGGCGGATGCGGGCGGATGCCGGAGGCGCGACGACCCCGCCGCAGGCCCTCTCGCCGCGGGAGCTCGACGTGCTGCGGCTCGTCGCGGCCGGCAGCTCGAACCCCGAGATCGCCCGCACGCTCGTGATCGGCGAGGCGACGGTGAAGACGCACCTCACGCACGTGTTCGAGAAGCTCGGCGTGAACGACCGCACCCGCGCCGTGACCCGCGCGATGGAGCTCGGGCTGCTCTGAGCCCGAGCTCCCGCGGGCGCCGGCTCAGCCCGTGTTCTGCAGGCCGGCGGCGATCCCGTTCACGGCGAGCAGCAGCAGCCGCAGCTCGTGCTCGTCGGGCGTCGCGCCGGCGGTCTGCTCCTCGCGGACCGCACGGAGCGCCCGCAGCTGGAGGAGCGACAGCGCGTCCACGTAGGGGCTGCGCAACCGCACGGCCCGCTGCAGCACCGGCTGCTCGGCGAGCAGCTCGTCGTGCCCGCTCGCCCGCAGCACCCACTCGCGGGTGAGGGCGAGCTCGTCGAGCACGAGCGCGGCGAGCTCCTCCCGGTCGCCGAGGGCGAGGTAGCGCTCGGCGAGCCGGTCGTCGGCCTTCGCGAGCGACATCTCGACGTTGTCGATCATCGAGGCGAACAGCGGCCACTCCCGGTACGCCCGGCGCAGCAGCTCCTCGTCGCCGACCGCGGCGAGCGCGGTGCCGAGCCCGAACCAGCCGGTGAGGTTGATCCGCGCCTGCGTCCAGGCGAACACCCACGGGATGGCCCGCAGGTCCTCGAGCGAGGACACCGAGAGCCCGCGGCGGGCGGGCCTGGAGCCGAGGGCGAGCAGCCCGACCTCCTCCATCGGCGTGACGCGGGCGAACCAGGGGGCGAAGCCCTCCGCCTTGACGAGCGCGAAGAAGCGGGCGCGGGAGGCCTCGTCGAGCCGGGCCGCGAGCCCGGCGAAGCGGGCGCCCGCCTCGCGGTTGCGCTGCTCGTTCTCGGGGCTGCCGGCGAGCAGCGTGGCCGCGGCCATCTGCTCGAGGTGGCGGGCGGCGATGTCGGGGTCGCCGTAGCGGGCGAAGATGACCTCGCCCTGCTCGGTCACCTTGAACCGGCCGTCGACGGAGCCCGGCGGCTGCGCGAGCACGGCCTCGTTCGTGCGCCCGCCGCCGCGGCCGAGCGCGCCGCCGCGACCGTGGAAGAGGGTGAGCTCGATGTCGTTCCGCTCCGCCCAGGCGGCGATGCGCGCCTGCGCGGCGTCGAGGGCGAGCGTCGCCGCCACGGGGCCGACGTCCTTCGAGGAGTCGGAGTAGCCGAGCATGACCTCGACCGCCCGGCCCGTCTCGGCGAGGCGGCGCTGCACCTGGGGCAGCTGCAGCATGCCGTCGAGGATGTCGGTCGACGCCTCGAGGTCGGCGAAGGTCTCGAACAGCGGGATGACGTCGAGCACCGGGGCCTCGTCGCCGAGCGCGGCCTCGGCGAGCCGGAACACGTTCGCGAGGTCGTCGGCGCTCTGCGTGAAGGAGACGATGTAGCGGCGGGCGGCGCGCAGCCCGCCGCGGCGCTGCAGCTCGGCGATCGTGCGGAACACGGCGAGCACCTCGGCGGCGAGCTCGCTGCGCTCGGCGCCAGGCTCGGCCTCGGCGAGCTCGGCGAGCACGCGGCGGTGCACCTCGGAGTGCTGGCGCACCTCGAGCTCGGCGAGGTGGAAGCCGAAGGTCTCCACCTGCCAGACGAGCCCCTGCAGCTCGCCGTTCGCGCTGCGGTGGGCGCCGGCCGCGGCGAGCGAGGCCTGCACGAGGCGGAGCTCGGCGAGCAGCTCCTCGGGCGAGCCGTAGGCGAGCGTCGCGTCGCCCTCGCGGGTGGCGCGGAGCCGCGCGGCGATGACGAGCAGCACCCGGCGGTGCGGCTCGTCGGGCGCGCGCGTGCCGATGCCGGCCGTCACCTCGGGGGCGAGCCGCTGCTGGGCGGCCCAGAGCTCCCGCACCTCGGGCGAGGCGGGCGTGCCGTCCTCGGCGAGGGTGAGACTGCGGCCGACCCGGGTGGCGGCGCGCTCGAGCCCGAGCAGCACGTGCTCCGCGGCGATCCCGGCGGCGGCAGCGGTCGTCTCGGCGGTGACGAAGGGGTTGCCGTCGCGGTCGCCCGCGATCCAGCTGCCGAGGCGCACGAACGCGGGGGCGACGGCGGGCGCGAGCCCGGCCTCACGGCCCTGCAGGCGGTCGTCGAGCTGGCGGTACACGCGCGGCACGACTTCGAAGAGCGTCTGGTCGAAGACGTTCATCGCGCTGCGCACCTCGTCGAGCGGGGTGGGCCGGGTGGTGCGGATCGGCGAGGTGCGCCAGAGCACGTCGATCTGCTCGGCGAGGCGGCGGTCGAGCTCGGCGGGATCGGCGGCCGGGGCGAGCCGGAGCAGCTCCTCGCGCTCGGCGAGCAGCTCGCCGACGCGGCGGATCGCGGAGGCGACGGCGCGGCGCCGGGCCTCGGTGGGGTGGGCCGTGAGCACGGGGTGGAAGCGCAGCCGGCGCAGGCGTTCGGCCGCGGCATCCTCGCCGATCTCGGCGACGAGGTGGTCGTAGGCCGCGCCGAGCGACTCGGCCGGGGCGTCGAGGTCGGCGCCGTCGCGGGTGCGGAGCACGCGCACGCGGTGGTGCTCCTCGGCGAGGTTCGCGAGGTGGAAGTACACCGTGAACGCGCGGGCCACCTCCTCGGCGCGCGCGGGCGTGAAGGCGGCGACGAGGGCCTCGGCGTCCTCGAGGGAGGCGCCCTCGCCCTCGTACGCGGCGATCGTGAGCGCGCGGAGGCGTTCGACGTCGTCGAGGAGGGCGGGGCCGCCGGCTTCGGCGAGCACCGTGCCGAGGAGGCTGCCGAGCAGGCGCACCTCGGCGCGGAGTTCGTGGTCGATGCGGTCGCTGACGGCCTCACGGGCGCTGGGGTCGTGGTGGGCTGCGGCGGGCTCTGATGGGAAGGCGGAGCTGGTCACCCTGCGACCGTACCCGGATTCCCGTGACGGTCACATTTCGTCACGTCACATTCCGCGACCCGCGACCCGCTCCCCACTCCGACTTGCCCGACTTTCATGAAAGTCGGGCAAGTCGGAGTGGGGCGGCTCAGAGCAGGCGGCGGGCGGTCGCCCAGGCGGTGAGCTCGTGGCGGCTCGAGAGCTGCAGCTTGCGGAGCACCGCCGAGACGTGCGTCTCCACCGTCTTCACGGAGATGAACAGCTCGGCCGCGACCTCCTTGTACGCGTAGCCGCGGGCGATGAGCCGCATCACCTCCTGCTCGCGCGCGGAGAGCCGGTCGAGCTCGTCGCCCGCGACGGCCGTCTCGCCGACCGCCGCACCGAAGGCGTCGAGCACGAAGCCCGCGAGCTTCGGCGAGAAGACCGCGTCGCCGGTGGCCACGGCGTGCACCGCCCGGCTCACCTCGCCGCCGGAGGAGCCCTTCGTGATGTAGCCGCGGGCGCCGGCGCGGATGACGCCGACGACGTCCTCCGCCTTGTCCGAGACGCTGAGCGCGAGGAAGCGCGTCGCGGGCAGCTCGGGCGCGGCCCGCCGGATCACCTCGGCGCCGCCCGTGCTGCCCGCGGGCACGGCGAGCCCGGGCAGGTGCACGTCGAGCAGCACGACGTCGGGCGCGGTCTCGACGACGACGGCGAGCGCCGACTCGACGTCGTGCGCCTCGCCGACGACGTCGATCGAGGCGTCGAGGTCGGCTTTCAGCCCGGAGCGGAAGATCGAGTGGTCGTCGACGACGACGACCCGGACGGATGCCTCAGCCACGTGTTCCCCCTTCGCCGGGCGCCGCCGCCGGCATCCGCAGTCGCACCTGCGTGCCGACGCCGCCGACGCCCGGGCCGACCTCGGCCTCGCCGCCCGCGCGGCGCATCCGGCCCACGATCGACTGCCGCACGCCGAGCCGGTCGGC
This sequence comes from Agromyces soli, assembly GCF_022811605.1. GTDB lineage: Bacteria > Actinomycetota > Actinomycetes > Actinomycetales > Microbacteriaceae > Agromyces > Agromyces soli. The sequence goes on from NZ_CP094533.1 coordinate 362,134, forward strand.
GGGCACGTCCTCGAGCGAGAAGCCCTCGCCGCGGTCGCGGACGAAGACCTCGACGGCGTCCGGGCGGCCCTCCACGTAGACGGAGACCTCACCGCCCGCGTGCCGCGCCGCGTTCAGCATCGCCTCCCGGCTCGCGGCGGCGAGCTCGCCCGAGGCGCGCTCGCGCTGCTCGCCGACGACGACCACGTCGACGCTCACGGGGTACTCGATCTCGAGCACGGCGGCCACCTCGCGGAGCTCGGCGCCGAGGTCGCGGTCGGGCACGGCGTCGCCCGCGAAGAGCCACTCGCGCAGCTCCCGCTCCTGCGCCCTGGCGATGCGGGCGACCTCGCTCGTCGCGCCGGCCCGGTTCTGGATGAGGGCGAGCGTCTGCAGCACGGAGTCGTGCAGGTGCGCGGCGATCTCGCTGCGCTGCTCCTCGCGGATGCGGCGGGTGCGCTCCTCGCTGAGCTCCCGGAACCGGGTCACGAGAGTGGGCGCGTAGACGAGGGCGATGCCGGCCACCGCGGCGAGGGCGACGGCGAAGGCGGGCCGCGGCGCCTCGCTCGCGGCCGGCCCGAACACGATCACGACGGCGACGAGGGCGAGGGCGACCGTCGCGACGATCCGCACGGCGAACTCGTGCCGCGGGCCGCGGTCGGCGTCGGGCCGGTCGAGGAAGCCCGCCCAGGCGGATGCCGCGACGATGAGCCCCACGCCCGCGAGCGCGGGCCAGAACCAGGCGGGTCCGCCGGTGGGCGGTCCGCCGGAGACGGCGGCGAGGCCGAGCGGCACGGCGGCGGCCGCGAGCAGGATCCACGCGACGGGCGCCCGACGCTTCGGCGCCTGCTCGCCCGGCTGCCAGGGCGTGAGCGCCCAGAGCCAGAGATAGAGCAGCAGGCCCGCCCCGCCGACGAGGCTCGTCAGCGCGAAGCCGAGGCGCACGAGCGCGACGGGCCAGCCGAGGTGTTCGGCGAGGCCGGCGGCGACGCCCGTCGCCACGCAGTCGCGCGGGCGGGCGAGGCGGGGCACGACGCGGTCGTCGCCCGCCGCGGGGGCGGTGCTCATGCCTGCCATCCAAGCAGACCGGGGCGTCGGCCCGGCCGCCCCTGGGCCCCGTTCAGGGTCGAATCAGGGGTTCACCCCATCGCGGGCGGGACGCCGGGTGCGCCACGATCGAGGCATGGAGACGAATCGCACCGCTCCCCCGGACGCCGAGGCGCCGCGGGACGAGCAGGGGGAACGCACGACCGACGGCCGGGGCACCGGTGGCGGAGCGGGCGGTTCGGCTCCGAACGGCGGCCCGGGCAGCGGCTTCTTCGCCGATCTGCGCCGGGCCGGGGTGCCGCGCCGCGAGGGCTGGATCGGCGGCGTCTGCGCCGGCGTGGCCGCCCGTATCGGCCTCGACCCGATCATCGTGCGCGGCATCGTCGTCGTGCTCGCCGTGCTCGGTGCGCCGTTCCTCCTGATCTACGCGGCCGCCTGGCTGCTGCTGCCCGACCTCGAGGGGCGCATCCACCTCGAACAGCTCTTCCGCGGGGTCGTCGACCCGGCCCTCGCCGGCATCGCCGTGCTGACCGTCGTCGGGATCATCCCGCTCGTGCAGGGCGGCTGGCTCGGCTGGCGCTGGTGGCCCGATCTGCCCGCCCTCCCCGACCCGCTGTTCGGCGTCGACCTCTCGGTGCCGCTGCGGCTGTTCTGGGTGCTGCTGCTGCTCGGCGGGCTCGCCGCGCTCGTGGTGTGGCTCGTCCGGCGCGCGAGCGCCACCGGCGGAGTGGATGCCCCGGCCCAGGCGGCCCCGGCGCAGTCGGCTCCCGCCGAGACCGGGACCGGGTCCGCGGTTGCATCCGAGGCATCCGCTTCCGCCGCGACCGCCGCGTTCGCCGGGGAGGCACCGCCCGCGCCCGCCCCGCCGCCCGCGCCGCCGCTCGAGCCGAGCCCGGACGCCTCCGGCGAGGAGCTCGGCGCCTGGCGGCAGAGCCACGACGCGTGGCGCGCCGAGCACGCCGAGTGGCGGGCTGGCCAGGCCGAGGCCGATCGCCGCGCCCGCGCAGCCGCCGCCGAGGAGAACCGCGCGCAGGCCCGCGAGCTCATGGCCCGGGCCGACGCGGCGCGCGCCGCCCGGCGGGCGAGCCGTCCGCGGGCGAGCGCCGCGTTCGTGTTCACCGCGCTCGGCCTCGCGATCGTGGGCGGCGCGGTCGCCGCGATCGCCGCGATGTCGAGCACCAACACCGACGGCTTCGCCGTGCCGCTCTCGCTCGCGACCGCCGTGTGCGTCTTCGCCGCGGCCATGGTGATCGCCGCCCTGCGCCGGCGCCGCAGCGGCTGGCTCGCCTTCTTCGCCTCGGCGACGACCCTCGTCATGCTCGCCGCGACCGCGATCGCGGCGACGCTGCCGTCCGGCCGCCTGATCGGGCCCAACGCCTCCATCTCGCTCGCGAGCTCGCAGCGACTCGTGCAGCCGGTCGGCGACGCCTACCTGAGCCTCTACACCCCGCTCGGGGCGCCGGCCTCCGCGCCCGTCGTCGAGCTCTCGCAGGGCATCGGGCAGGCGTGGGTGTCGATCGACGAGAACGACCGGCTGCTGCTCGACACCGCGGGGGCCGGTGGGCTCAGCATCTGGGTCACCAACGGGCAGGGCGAGCTGGTGACGCTCGGACCGGACACGAGCGGCGGCCCCATCGTCGTCGGCGGGCCGGACGGCGTGGCCGACGACGACGCCCCCATCGACGCCAAGCTCGTGCTGCGCCAGTGGACGGGCGCCGTGTACGTCGAGATCCGATCGGAGATGCAGGGATGACGAAGCCGACCCCGGACCGCGAGGCCGAGACGAACGCCGAGGCCGAGGAGCGCGCCGAGACCGAGGTGCTCGCGCCCGCCGCGACCGCCGAGGCCGAGGTGCTCACGCCCGCCGCGACCGCCGAGACGCTGGTGCTCGCGCCCGTGCCGCCGACGCCGCCCGCCGCGCCCGCTGCCGAATCGCGAGTCGAGGCCGATGCGCCGTCCGCCCCCGTCGAGGGGCCGACGATCCGCTGGGGCGCGCTCGTCTGGGCGCTGCTCTTCCTGGCGATCGCCGGCACCACGATGTGGCTGCTCGTCTCGCCCGAGCGGCGTGACGCCGTGGGCGACTGGCTCGGTTCGGTGCATCCGCTCGTGCTCGTGCTCTCCGGCGTGATCGCCGTCGGCGTCGTGATCGCGCTCTTCGGCATCGTCGGACTCATCCGCCGCGGCGAGCGCGCCCGGCGCGGTCACCAGGCGGCGGGCAGCTCCCGCTCGCCGAGCGGCGTGAGCTCCGGCGGCATCGGCCACGCCAGCTCGTAGCGGACGAGCGGTGCGTCGATCGCGCCGAAGTCGTCCTTCTTCACGACGATGCCGCGGGTGCTCACCTCGGTGATCCGCACGCGCAGCTCGGTGCCGTTCTCGAGGCGCAGCACGTAGGGGTCGGCGAGGTAGCGGATGCCGAGCTCCTCGAGCAGCGTCTCGCCGTCGAGCCAATCGACGGCGCCGCCGTGCTCGCGCCCGAGCAGGTCGACGGGCACGAAGCCCTCGCCCTCGGGGCGCAGCCAGCCGACGAGCTCGCCGTCCGGGCGGCGGTGTTCGATGAAGTCGCTGCGGTCCACCCGCCGAGCCTAGCCCGCCTGCTCCTCCCCAGTGCCGCCGGTGACGGAACGCTCCACAGCTTCACGCCCGAGCCCGACGGCGCTCGGGCGATCGCGTAGGGTCGAAACACCGGGGGCCGAAACAGGAGGAGGGCGAGATGACCGAGGTGCAGAGCTGGGTGCTCATCGGGGTGTTCGCGAGCGTCGTCATCGGCATGATGAGCTGGCAGACCGTGCATCTGAGTTCGCTGTTCCGCGCCGAGATCGGGCGGGCGACCGCCGAGCTCCGCACCGAGCTGGCGACGATCGACCGCGATGTGCAGGCGCTCACCCGCCGCGCCTTCGGCGGCGAGACCGGCTGAGCCGCGAGGCGTGGTCGGGCGCCGCGATCGAGGCCGCTAGATCTCGACGCCGACGAGCACGGGCTCCGGGTGCAGCACGATGCCGAACTCGGCCTGCACGCGGTGCCGCACGTAGCGCGCGAGTTCGGCGAGCTCGGCGGCCGTGGCCCCACCGCGGTTCGTCAGCGCCAGGGTGTGCTTCGACGAGACCGCGGCGCGCGAGCCGGGCAGGGCGAAGCCGCGACGGATGCCGGCCTGCTCGATCAGCCACGCAGCCGAGAGCTTCACGAGCGGCTCGGCCGGCTCGGTCTCGGCGGGCGGCTCATCGTCTGCCGCGGCGAGCTCGGCCTGCAGCTCGAGGAAGGCGTCGAGCGGAGAGTGCGAGGCGAGCCGCGAGAGCGGCACGACCTCGTCGGGCTGCTCGGGCTCGAGGTACCAGCGCGGGGCGTCGGCGGGCAGCGTGCGCGCCACCTTCTCGGTGACGATCGGGTTCGTGAAGAAGGAGCCCGCGCTCACCGAGTCGGGGTCGGCGGGGTCGAGCACCATGCCCTTCGAGCCGCGCAGGGCGAGCACGGTCTCGCGCACCTTCGCAACCGGCGCGCGGTCGCCCGGCTGCACGCCGAGGGCGGCGGCCAACTGGGCGTAGGCGATGGGCCGGCCGATCGCCTCGCCGAGCACGGCGCGCTCGGCGGCCGTGTCGTGCAGCTGCACCTCGACGGCGACGACGACGCCGGCGAGCCCCTGCTTCAGCACCGAGGTGCGGTAGCCGAGCTCGAGCTCGTCGGCCGGCATCCAGCGCGGGGCGTCCGCGCCCTCGTCGAGGAACCAGACCCCGAGCAGCGCCTCCGACAGCTCCTGGCCGTAGGCGCCGATGTTCTGCACCGGCGCGGCGCCGACCGAGCCGGGGATGCCCGAGAGCGCTTCGAGCCCCGAGTAGCCGTGGGCGACGGTCCACGCGATGAAGCCGTCCCAGTTCTCGCCGGCCTGCACGCGCAGCCGCACCGAGCCCTCGGGGGCGCCGGGCAGCACCTCGATGCCGCTCGTCGCGATGCGCACGACCGTGCCGTCGAAGCCCTCGTCGCCCGCGACGAGGTTCGAGCCGCCGCCGAGCACGAGCCAGGGCTCGCCCGAGCCCCAGACGCCGTGCAGCAGGTCGACGAGGTCGCGCTGCGTCGTCGCCGTCACGAGCCGCGAGATCGGCCCGCCGAGGCGGAGCGTCGTGAGCTCGGCGAAGCGTCCGCCCGTCATCGTCCGCCGCGGTCGCCGAGCTCGACGCGCACCTGCGCCTTGCCGAGCACCGTCTCTTCCCCGACCTTCACGGTGAGGTCGATGCGGGCGACAGCGGTCTCGGCATCCAGCTGCCCGACCTTCGCGACGACCTGCACGACGGCGCCCAGCTCGGGGTCGACGACCACGGGCCGGGTGAAGCGCACCTGGTAGTCGACGACGCGGCCGGGGTCGACCGCCCAGTCGACGACCGGCTGCACGGCGAAGCCCATGGTGAGCATGCCGTGCGCGAGCACGCCCGGCAGGCCGACCGACTTGGCGACGTCGTCGCGGTAGTGGATCGGGTTGAAGTCGCCCGAGGCGCCCGCATAGCGGACGAGCGTGTCGCGGGTGAGCGCGAAGCTCTGCTCGGCGACGACGTCGCCCACCGCGAGCGAGGCGAACTCCGGGGTCTGCAGCGCGGCCATCAGTCCTCCCCTCGCACGACGAGCGTCGAGATCGCGGTGACGACGTGCGCGCCGTCAGCGTCGGTGATCGTGGATTCGGCCGTCACCATGGCGTGGGCGCCGAGCGACTTCACGCTCGTGACGGCGAGCGTGGCGGTCAGCAGGTCGCCGGCGACGATCGGCCGGCTCTGCGTGAACTGCTGGCTGCCGTGCACGACGCGCGAGAAGTCGATGCCCGCGTCGGGCTCGGCGAGCAGTTGCGCGAGCGTCTGCTCCTGGATGACGACCGCGAAGGTCGGCGGAGCGACGACGTCGGCGTAGCCGGCCGCCTGGGCGGCCTCGGGGTCGAGCGAGATCGGCGTGGAGGCGAGCACGGCGCGGGCGAACTCGCGCACCTTCTCGCGGCCGACGAGGTACGGCGCGGTCGGCGGGAACTCCCGGCCGACGAGTTCGGGATTCACGGACACCCCGCCAGTCTAGACGGCGGGGTGTCCGGAGGCTCAGCGCTTGCCGCCGCCGAGCAGCCCGCCGAGTCCGCCGAGCAGATCGCCCAGGCCGCCGCCCTGCGCCTGCGAGCCACCGCCCGAGCCACCGCCGAACAGGCCGCCGAGCAGATCGCCCAGGCCGCCGCCCTGCGCCTGCGAGCCACCGCCCGAGCCACCGCCGAGCAGGCCGCCGAGCAGGTCGCCGATGCCGCCGCCCTGGCTCTCGCCGCCCGCGGACTTCTTGGTGAACTGCTGCGCGAGGAAGCTCAGCACGATCGGGGCGAGGATCGGCAGCAGCTTGCCGATGAGGTCACCGGCCCCGCCGCCCTGCTTCTGGTCGAGGGCCTGGACGACCTGGTCGGTGTTCTGGCCGAAGACGTTCTTCACGATCTTCTTGCCGTCCTCCTCGTCGACGTCGGCGAGGTTCACGCCGCCCTCGACGAGCGCCGGGTCGTGCTTCGAGACGGCCTTCTGCAGCGAGGCGGCGCCGGCCTGGTCCTGCGCGTTCGCGCCCATGCCGGCGAGGAGGGCGGGCAGCGCCTGCTCGACCGCCTGGGTCGCGGTGGCCTCGTCGACGCCGAGCTTCTTCGCGATGTCGCCGATGGGGAGGCTGCTCATGAGCTCGTCGAGTGCTGCCATTGGTGCGTCTCCTTCTGGCGCCCGCGGACGGGGCGTCCCGCGTTCACGGTAGCTGGACGGATGCCTCGGACGGAAGGGGACACCTCCGCCGCCGCGCCCCGTCAGCGACCGGCGACGCGGGCGAGCCGGACGTGCAGCGAGTCCATCAGGAGCTCCAGCCCGACCTCGAAGACGCGGTCGCTGCGTGCGGCGCCGGTCGGCCCGGTCTCGACCAGCCGGCCGAGGGTGCGGGTGGGCCGTTGCGGCAGCCAGACCACCTCGGGCCCGGCGAGGTCGAGGCCGAACCCGAGGGCGAAGCCGTCGAGCACGGCGACGATGGTCAGCACCTCGTCCTCCGGGAACCCCGCCTCGAGCAGCGCCGTCGCCACCCGGTCGTAGGAGGCGATCACCCGGTCGGAGGTGATCGTCTTGCCCACCAGCAGGGGCACGATGAGCGGATGCGCGGCGTACATCCTGCGTTGCGCGCGCATGACGTCGACGACGACCGTCTCCCAGCCGCCGTCGGGCGGATCGGTGAGGTAGCGCACGGTGAGGCGGTCTCGGACCGCCTCGATGATCGCGTCCTTGCCGTCGACGTGGTTGTAGAGCGAGGAGGGGGTGACCCCGAGCCGGCGGGCGAGCGCGTTCACCCCGAAGCCGTCGCCCGAGTCGATGAGCTCGATCGCGGCGTCGGCGATGCGGTCCTCGGACAGCAGCGGCACTCTGGGGCGCGGCATCCGCCCCTCCTCTCGGCGTCGCGGGCGATCCGAACGAGGCTACACGCTCGGTTCGGGCCGTGGTCTTCCCATCCGGGGCATCCATCTGCATAATAAACGAACGCCATTCATTTATGGTTCGCGGCCGCACCGTTCCCCCATCCAGCACACCGCCGTGCCAGACTCCCCCGGAGACCCAATGTCGAACTCCGACCTCGCCTCGCGAGTCCCGCTGCGCTTCCCCAGCGCGAGCGCGACCTTCGCCATCGCCATCGCCGGCTACCTCGGCGTCAACCTCTCGCCGTACATGATCGGCGCCCTCCAGTCCGCGCTCGGCGCCGACGTGCTCACCGCGAGCTGGATCGTCACCGGCGCCCTGCTCGCCACCGCGATCGTCGGCCTCGCCATCGCCCCGCTCTGCGCGGGCCCCCGCCGACGGCTCGTCGCGCGGGCCGGTCTCGCACTCGGCATCGTCGGCTTCGGTGCCGCGGCGCTGCTCCCCCTGCCGGGCGTCGTCGTCGGCGGGCTGCTGATCGGCGGCGCCGGCGCGGGCGGCGCGGTCGCCGCGGCCGGCGCCGCGCTCGCCGCCTTCCGCAATCCCGACCGGGTCGCCGGCTTCAACGGGCTCGCGAACCGCGGCATCATCACCGTCGTCCTGGCCGTGCTGCCGGTCATCGGGCTCGCACCGCTCGAGGTGTTCGGCGCGCTCGCCCTGTTCTCGCTCATCGGCCTCGTGCTCAGCGCCTGGCTGCCCGCCGCACCGGTGCACGGCCCCCAGGCCGGCGCCGCCGTCGCCGAGGCGATGCCGGTCGAGATCCCGCCGACCGGGCACGTGCGTCAGATCCCCGCGCGCAGCGCCGCGACCACCCGCACCGTCACCATCGCCGGCTTCACGCTCCTCGTCACCTTCGCCCTCTGGGCCGCGAGCGAGGACTCGCTCTGGGCCATGGCCGGCGTCATGGGCACCGAACAGGCCGGCCTCACCCCCGAGGGCCTCGGCATCGCGCTCAGCGGGGCGACGGCCGGTGGCCTCCTCGGCTCACTCGTGCTCACGATCGTCGGCGACAAGCTCGGCCGCGCCGCACCGCTCGGCATCCTGCTCGTCGCCGGCGGCGCACTGAAGATCGCCGAGGGCTTCGCCGCCGACCCGACGACGTTCATCGTGCTCTTCGTCGCCTGGAACACGATCTACGCCCTCGCCTTCATGTACTTCGTCTCGACCTCCGCCGCGCTCGACGCCGACGGACGCTGGTCGGGCCCGCTGCTGGCCGTCTACCTCGTCGGTTCGAGCCTCACGCCGGTCATCGGCGCCGCGCTCGTCGAGGTGCTCAGCTTCCAGGGCTTCGCGATCGCGCTCGGCATCGCGAGCTTCGTGCTCGCCGTGCCGACCGTCGCCGTCGCCCGCCTCTCCACCCGGCTGCAGCGCGAAGAGCGCGCCGCGGCATCCAGCGCCACCACCGAGGAGGTCCCCGCGTGACTCGCACGCTCTACACCAACGGCCGCATCTTCACCGCCGCGGAGAGCGGCCCCGCCTGGGCCGAGGCGCTCGTCGTCGACGGCGACACCATCGTCTACGTCGGCGACGCCGAGACGGCGCAGTCGGAGGCGGGCGACGCCGCCACGCGCATCGACCTCGGCGGCGGCCTCGTCGTGCCGGGCTTCGTCGACGCGCACACCCATCTCGTGATGATGGGCGACGCCCTCGGCCGCGTCGGCCTCACCGACGCCCGGAGCGTCGCGAGCATCCAGGAGCGGCTGCGCGCCGCCCGTGCCGCGGCGCCCGACGCGCCGCGCCTGCTCGGCCGCGGCTGGCTGTTCGACTCGGTGCCCGGTGGCAAGCCGACCGCTGCGATGATCGACGCCGCCGTCGCCGAGGTGCCCGTCTACCTCGACGCGAACGACTACCACTCCTGCTGGGTGAACACCGCCGCGCTCGCCGAGCTCGGCATCACCCGCGACACCCCCGACCCGATCGGCGGCCGGATCGGCCGCGACGCCGACGGTGAGCCGAACGGCATGCTCTACGAGACGGCGGCGCAGCAGCACGTGTGGTCCTTCCTCGCCGACGCCACGACGGACGCCGACCGCGACGCCGCCGTCGAGCGCACCATCGCCGCCTACCTCGCCGCCGGCGTCACCGCGGTCGTCGACATGGCCTTCGACGAGCTCGGTCTCGCCGCATTCCAGCGGGCGGCCGACCGTCGCGGCGGCACGCTGCCGCTGACGGTGATCGGGCACTGGTTCATCGAGAACACCGGCGACGACGAGCACAACCTCGCCCAGGTGGCGCGCGCCGCCGAGCTCGCCGCGCGCGCGGGGGACCCGACGCTCCGGGTCGGCGGCATCAAGCTCGTCCTCGACGGCGTCATCGACGCGTGCACGGCGGCGCTGCGCCTCCCCTACGCCGACGGCTCGAACGCCGAGCCGATCTGGCCGCTCGAGCGGGCGAAGCCCGTCGTCGCCGCGGCCGACGCCGCCGGCCTCCAGGTCGCCCTCCACGCGATCGGGGATGCCGCGAGTGACCTCGCCCTCGACGCGATCGAGCACGCCGTCGCCGTGAACGGCGAGCGCCCGCGCCGGCACCGCATCGAGCACCTGGAGTACGCCGCGCCCGAGACGCCCGCGCGGATGGCCCGCCTCGGCGTGACCGCCTCGATGCAGCCCGTGCACACCGACCCGGCGATCTGGGACAACTGGGCGGCGATGCTCGGCGACGAGCGCGCCGACCGCGGCTGCGCGTGGCCGGAGTACACCGAGGCCGGCGTGCGCCTGGCGTTCTCGACCGACGCGCCGACCGCGCCGTACGAGGCGCTGCCGAACATGTTCATCGCGGCGACCCGGCGCTCGGCCCTCGACGACTCGTTCCCGCCGAACCATCCGGAGTTCGCGGTGCCGCTCGACGAGGCGATCGTGCACGCCACCCGCGACGCCGCGGCCTCCTGCCTCGAGGAGCACCGCCGCGGCAGCCTCGCCGCGGGACTCGTGGCGGACTTCGCCGTCGTCGACCGCGACCCCTTCGCCCTCGGCGAGGACTCGCTGCTCGAGGCGCGCGTCGTGCGCACGGTCGTCGCCGGCCGCACCGAGTTCGAGGCCTGACCCCGCCCCTCCCTCCCCCTCGCCTCACACAACTCAGGAACATCCCGGGGTTATGGCCCTCGAGGCATCCGCCGATCCGCGGAATCCCGGGCGTCGCCGCGCGGGCGTTCCTGAGTTGTGTGAGCGAGCACGAACGGAGCCGCCCCGCCGAGTGTCGTCGGCGGGGCGGCTCCAGTCTGTGCGGCCTAGCTGTCGCGGTCGGCGACGCCGCGGGCGAGGTGCTCGCTGCGGAAGAACTCCGGCCGCTTGATGCGCTGCCAGATCATCACGACGACGCCCGCGAGCAGGATGACGACCCCGAGGATGAACACGAGGCCCACCCCGCCGATGTTCGAGCCCGAGCCGTACGCCGGGTCCATGCTGTCGATGAGCGTGGTGAAGAACAGCACCGCGAGGATGGCGCCGCCGACGAACGGGGCGATGAGCCGGAAGAACAGGTTGCGGCCGCCGCGGAACCACGTCTTGCGGAAGTACCAGACGCACGCGAACGCGGTGAGCCCGTAGTAGAAGCAGATCATCATGCCGAGCGTCGTGATCGTGTCCCAGAGCACGTCCTCGCTGATGAAGCGCATCACGGTGTAGAACACCGCGGCGACGATCGCCGAGACGACGGTGGCGTAGCCGGGGGTGAAGAAGCGCGGGCTCACCTTCGAGAACTTCCTCGGCAGCGCGCCGTAGTGCCCCATCGCGAGCAGGGTGCGGGCCGGCGAGACGAAGGTCGACTGCAGCGACGACGCCGAGCTCGACAGCACCGCGATCGACATCACGAGCGCGAGCGGCCCGAGGATGGGGCCGGCGAGGTAGTAGAACGCGTTCTCCTGGATCTCGGGGTTGCCGAGGCCGACGTCGGTCGAGCCCAGCCCGGCGAATGCGAGCGCGCCCATGGCGACGAAGAGGTAGATCGCGACGACGATGGTGACGGTGAGGGTCGCCGCCCGGCCCGGCGTCGAGTTCGAGCCCTTCGTCTCCTCGTTCATGGTGAGGGTGACGTCCCAGCCCCAGAACACGAAGAGCGACACCGAGAGCCCCGCGACGATCGCCGAGAACGAGCCGACCTCGAGCGGGTTGAACCAGCTCAGCTCGACCGGCGTCGCGTCGAACGCCGTGCCGTTCGCGACGTGCCAGAACGCGGCGACGCCGAAGCCGATCATCACGAGCAGCTGGAAGCCGACGAGCCAGTACTGCAGCTTCTGCGTCGTCTGCATGTCCCGGTACGAGATGAGGGTCGCACCCAGGATGAACGCGAGGCAGGTGATGACGTTCACGAACGGGTTGCGGACGAGGCCGGCGACCGCCTCGGCATCGCCGCCGAAGAAGCCGACGACCTGCGACACCGCCAGGTAGAAGAACTCCACCGCGATGCCCGCGAGGTTCGACAGCACCACGACGGTCGCGGCGATGAGCCCCCAGCCCGCCATCCAGCCGACCCACGGGCCGAAGGCCCGCGTCGCCCAGGTGAAGGAGGTGCCCGAGTCCGGCATCGCGCTGTTCAGCTCGCGGTAGCCGAACGCGACGAGGAGCATCGGGATGAATCCGATGAGGAAGATCGCCGGCAGCTGCGTGCCGACCTCCGCCACGGTCGGGCCGAGCGCGCCCGTGAGCGTGTACGCCGGGGCGATGCAGGAGATGCCGATGACGATCGCGCCGATGAGCCCGACCGATCCGGCCGAGAGGCCCTTCTTGGAGAGGCCGGGGTCGCCGCCGTCGACCGTCGCGCTCGCGGTGGTGAGCGGGACGTTCGGGGCGTGCGGTTGGGAGTGGGCCTCGTGGGCCAGGTGCTGGTTCGCGGGGTCGTGCGTCATTGCAGGGTCTTTCGGGTGGGGTCAGGGGGTCTGGGCGGCGCGGGGCACCACGATCAGGGGCACCGGCAGCTCGCGGAGCATCTTCGTCGCGGTGCCGCCGAGGAAGAGGCGCGACGGCGCCGCGAGCCGGCTGGAGCCGACGAGCACGAGCTCGCCCGGCTCCCAGTCGAGCGCGCCGACGGACTCCTCGATCGTCTGGCCGGTGGCGACGACGGCGCTCGCCTCCACGCCGTCGGGCAGCTCGCGGCGGGCGCCCTCGAGCGCCTGCTCGGCGGCGACCGTGCTCGTGAGGTTCACGAGCCCGGTGTCGACGCCTGCGGGCAGGTCGATGGGCACGAGGGAGAGCAGCCGCAGGGGCGCGTGCGCCCGGCGGGCGAGCGCGACGGATGCCTCGAGCACGACGCCGGGCGTGCCGCCGACGGCGGCGGTGACCCGGGTGAGCCCCGCTGCGACCGGCAGCTTGCGGGCGCCGACGGGTGCGAGCGCGACGGGCACGTCGGCCGAGTGCAGCAGCTCGGAGGCCACCGAGCCGATGCGGGTGCGGCCGAACAGTCCGCCGCGCGCGGGCCCGACGACGACGAGCCGCGCGCCGAACTCGTGCGCCGCGGCGACGAGGCCCTCGGCGAAGGAGTCGGCGTAGCGGATGTGCAGCGCCTGCTCGACGTCGCCGCCGAGGCCGGCGGAGGCCTCGGCGAGCCACGCCTGGGCCTGCTCCTTGACCCGGCGCTCGTGCCCCGGGTCGCGGGGCACGACGCCGCCGCGCGCCTCGATCGGCAGCACCATGACGACCTCGAGCGAGGCCTCCGTGGCGCCGGCGACCCGGGCGCCCAGCGCGAGCGCGTCGGCCCCCGAGTCATCCGCCGTGTAGCCGACGACGATCCGGTAGCCCGGCTCGGTGTTCGCAGTCATCGGCGGCGCTCAGCCCTCGAGGATGTTGGCCGCGGCGAGGCGGCCCATGCGGATCGCGCCGTCGACGTGCTGGTACCCCTTGCCGGCCATGTCGGAGCAGGCGAAGGAGATCGGGCCCACCGGCTCGCGCAGGTCGGCGCCGTAGCGGGCGAGGCCGCCCATGTCGAAGCTCGCGGCGTAGGCGCCGCGGGTCCACTCCTCGCTGCCCCAGTCGCTCTCGTAGTAGAGCACCGGGTTCTTCGCCTGCTCGCCGTAGTAGTGCGAGAGCGACTCGAGGATCCTCGCCTGCCGCTCCTCGGCGGTGAGCGAGAAGACGCCGTCGGCCTCCTCGTCGGAGACGAAGCCGACGAGCGTGCCGCGGGTGTCGCCGTGGTTCGTGTTGTCGTACGCCTCGTGGCAGAGCTCGTAGGGGCTGAACGCGGTGCCCGAGAGGCCCTGCTCGCGCCAGAACGGCGTCTCGTAGACGGCGTGCACCTTGATCACGAAGCCCATGGAGAGGTGCTGGTGCAGCTGGTGCTGGCGGCGCGGCAGCGGCGGGTCGTAGCTGATGCGCGTGTACAGGATCGGTGCGAGCGCGAGGATGACGCGCTCGGCGGCGACCTCGAGCGAGTCGGTGATGACGGTGACGCCCGCGGCCGGGTCCTCCGGCGACCAGCGGATGGTGCGCACGGGCTGCTCGAGCTTCACGACGTCGTCGCCGAGGCGCTCGGCGAGGCGGAGCGGCACCTGCTGCAGGCCGCCGACGACGCGCTGGTCGAGGATGAAGTCCGCGTCGACGAGGTGCGAGAAGGAGCCCGCCGAGGCGGCCATCAGCAGTGCCTGCAGCGCCGAGAAGGCGTGCGTCGGCTTCGTCAGCATCGCGCCGGCGATGAACATGCCGATGTTGAGCTTCGCCTCCTCGTCGTCGGTCTGCGTGCCGAGCCACTCGGCGAAGGAGATCTCGTCGAGCTCCTTGGCGCGCGGGTGCGCCCAGGGCGCCTCGGGGTCGATCTCGGCGACGAGTGCGTCGAGCTTCTCGATGAGGCCGAGGATCTCGCCCTCGGTCTTCGCCGGGACCGGGAAGATCTCGCCCTCGAAGAGGCGGCGCTCGCCGTCCTCCGCGATGTAGACGTTCTCACCCTCGCGGTAGCGCGAGTAGGTCTCGAGGCCGAGCTCGGCGAGGGTCTCGATCAGGGCGTCCTGGTCGGGCGAGACCCACTGGCCGCCGATCTCGAGCAGGTGCCCGTCGAAGTCGCCGTTCCAGAGGCGGCCGCCGACGCGGTCGCGCGCCTCGAGCACGACGACGCGCTTGCCCGCGGCCTTCAGCTCGGTCGCGGCGGTGAGGCCGGCGGCGCCGGCTCCGATCACGACGACGTCGGTTTCGATGCGTTCCATGGTTCCTGGTTCCTGCTTCTGTTCGTTCGGAGAAACACGAAGGCGGATGCCGCAGGCGCGAGCCCGCGGCATCCGCCCGCGCGCTCAGCTCACCGGGATGAGCGTGTACTTGGTGTCGAGGTACTCGTGGATGCCCTCTGCGCCGCCCTCGCGGCCGATGCCGGACTGCTTGATGCCGCCGAAGGGGGCCGCCGCGTTCGAGACGAGCCCGGTGTTCAGGCCCATCATGCCCGTGGCGAGGCGCTCGATCATGCGGTGGCCGCGCGCCAGGTCCTCGGTGAAGACGTACGAGACGAGCCCGTACTCGGTGTCGTTGGCGAGGCGCACGGCCTCGTCCTCGTCGGCGAAGGTGGTGATGCCGAGCACCGGCCCGAAGATCTCCTCGCGGAGCAGGCGCGCGTCGGCCGACACGTCGCCGAGCACGGTCGGCGCGTAGAACGAGCCGGCGCCGTCGATGACGGTGCCGCCCGTGAGCACCTTGGCGCCCTTGGACACGGCGTCCTGCACGAGCTCGTCGGTCGAGGCCACGGCCTTGTCGTCGATGAGCGGCCCGATGTTCACGTCGTCCGCGGTGCCGCGGCCGACCTTGAACGAGGCGACGCGCTCGGCGACGCGCTTCGAGAACTCGGCCGCGACCTTCTCGTGCACGATGAAGCGGTTCGCCGCCGTGCACGCCTGACCGATGTTGCGGAACTTCGCGAGCATCGCGCCGTCGACCGCCTTGTCGAGGTCGGCGTCCTCGAACACGACGAAGGGCGCGTTGCCGCCGAGCTCCATCGAGGTGCGCAGGATGCCGGTGGCGGCCTGCTTCATGAGGGCGCGGCCGACCTCGGTCGAGCCCGTGAAGCTGAGCTTGCGCAGCCGCGGGTCCTCGATGATCGGGCCGGAGACCTTCGACGAGGTCGAGGTCGGGATGACGTTCACGACGCCCTTGGGCAGGCCGACCTCCTCGAGCAGCTGCACGAACGCGATCGTCGTGAGCGGCGTGAGGGCCGGGGGCTTGATGACGACGGTGCAGCCGGCCGCGAGCGCGGGGGCGATCTTGCGGGTCGCCATCGCGAGCGGGAAGTTCCACGGCGTGATGAAGAACGAGGGGCCGACGGGGCGCTGCGAGACGACCATGTGGCCGGTGCCCTCGGGATTCAGGCCGTAGCGGCCGGAGATGCGCACGGCCTCCTCGCTGAACCAGCGGAGGAACTCGCCGCCGTAGACGACCTCGCCGCGGGCCTCGGCGATCGGCTTGCCCATCTCGAGGGTCATGAGGAGGGCGAACTCCTCCTTGCGCTCGGTGAGCAGGTCGAAGGCGCGGCGCAGCAGTTCGCCGCGCTGGCGCGGGGCGACCTTGGCCCACTCGTCCTGCGCGGCCACGGCCGCGTCGAGGGCCTTGATGCCGTCGGCCGGCGAGGCGTCGGCGATGACCTTGATGGTGTCGCCCGTCGAGGGGTCGGCGACCTCGAGGGTCTTGCCGCCCTCGGCGTCGACCCAGGCTCCCCCGATGAACAGCCGGCCCTCGACCTTGTCGAGCACCGAGGATTCAAGCGTTGCGTTCGTCATGTGTGACTTCCGTTTCGATGGATGTTCGTGCGATGCACCTCCCGACCTGCCCGACGTTCATGAACGTCGGGCACGTCGGGAGGGAGCGGGCCTGATCAGGGGTACAGGCCGCGCAGCTTGTGCGCCTCGGCGACGCGTTCGACCGCGAGCGCCGTGGCGGCGGTGCGGAGCGAGAGGTCGCGCGACCGGGCATAGCCCAGCACGTGCTCCCAGGCGCTCAGCATCCGCTCCTCCAGTCTGGACTCCACCTCGTCGGCGCGCCACCAGTAGGCCTGGTTCGCCTGCACCCACTCGAAGTAGGAGACGATCACGCCACCGGCGTTCGCGAGGATGTCGGGGACGACGAGGATGCCGCGCTCGCGCAGGATCCGGTCGGCGTCGGGCGTCGTCGGGCCGTTCGCGCCCTCGACGATGACCTTCGCGCCGACCCGGCCGGCGTTGCCCTCGTGCAGCACGCCCTCGACGGCGGCCGGCACGAGCAGGTCGACGTCGAGCTCGAGCAGGGCGGCGCCGTCCAGCGCCTCGCCACCGCCGAAGCCGACGACCGCGCCGGTGCGCTGCACGTGGTCGCCGAGCGCCTCGATGTCGAGGCCCGCGGCGTTGAACACGGCGCCGTACTGGTCGCTGACGGCCTGCACGGTGACGCCGGCCTCGGCGAGGAAGCGGGCCGCGTCGGCGCCGACCTTGCCGAAGCCCTGCACGGCCGCGGTGGCCTGCGACTGGGTGATGCCGGCGTGACGGAGGGCGGCGAGCGCGATGTGGGTGACGCCGCGCGAGGTGGCGCTCGCGCGCCCCTGCGAGCCGCCGAGCGCGATCGGCTTGCCGGTCACGATGCCGGGCACGGTGTACCCGGAGTTCACCGAGTAGGTGTCCATGATCCACGCCATCGTGCGCTCGTCGGTGCCGATGTCGGGCGCGGGGATGTCGCGCTCCGGCCCGATGATCGGCAGGATCTCGCTCGTGTAGCGACGGGTCACGCGCTCGAGCTCGGCCTGCGAGTGCTCGCGCGGGTCGATCGCGATGCCGCCCTTCGCGCCGCCGTACGGCACGTCGAGCAGGGCGCACTTCCACGTCATCCACATCGCCAGCGCGCGGACCTCGTCGAGGTTCACGTTCGGCGCGTAGCGGAGGCCGCCCTTGGCGGGGCCGCGGCTGAAGTTGTGCTGCACCCGGTAGCCGGTGAAGAGGCGGGTCTCGCCGGCGTCGGTGCGCAGCGGCACGGCGACGGTGAGCTCGCGGCGCGGGGTCGCGAGCATCTGCCGGGTGCCGTCGCTGTAGCCGAGCAGGGCGATGGCCTCGGCGAGCTGGGCCCGGGCGTCCTCGAGGGGCGTCGCGACGGGGGCGGCGAGGGTCGCCGCCCCGTCGATCACGGTGCTCATGCCTGCTTGAGCCCCTCGGCCACGACGCCGAGGCCCTCGATGAGGAGCTCGTCGGAGATCGTGAGCGGCGGGAGGAAGCGGATGACGTTGCCGTAGGTGCCGCAGGTGAGCAGGATGACGCCCTGCTCGTGGGCGTACTTCGCGACCTTGCCGGTGAGGGCGGCGTCGGGCGCCCCGGTCTCGGGGTCGACGAGCTCGATCGCGACCATGGCGCCGCGGCCGCGGACGTCGCCGATGCGGGCGTCGGCGGTGCGGAGGGCGTTCAGGCGGCCGATGAGCACCGAGCCGATCTCCTTGGCCCGCTCGACGAGGCCGTCCTCGGCGTAGGTCTCGATCGTCGCGAGCGCCGCGGCGCAGGCGATCGGGCTGCCCGTGTAGGTGCCGCCGAGGCCGCCGACCTGGGCGGCGTCCATGATCTCGGCTCGGCCGGTGACCGCCGAGAGCGGGAGGCCGCCGGCGATGCCCTTCGCGGTGACGATCAGGTCGGGCACGATGCCCTCGTGCTCGCTCGCGAACCAGGCGCCGGTGCGGGCGAAGCCGGTCTGCACCTCGTCGGCGATGAAGACGACGTCATTCGCGGTCGCCCACTCGACGAGCGCGGCGAGGAAGCCCGGGGCCGGGACGATGAAGCCGCCCTCGCCCTGGATGGGCTCGATGATGATCGCGGCGAGGTTCTCGGCGCCGATCTGCTTCTCGATGCCGAGGATGGCGCGGGCCGCCGCCTCGCGGCCGTCGAGGCCGCCGTCGCGGAAGGGGTAGCTGAGCGGGGCGCGGTAGATCTCGGGCGCGAACGGGCCGAAACCGTTCTTGTACGGCTGGTTCTTCGCCGTGAGGCCCATGGTGAGGTTGGTGCGGCCGTGGTAGGCGTGGTCGAAGGCGACGACGGCCTGCTTCTTCGTGTAGTGGCGCGCGATCTTCACGGCGTTCTCGACGGCCTCGGCGCCCGAGTTGAACAGGGCGGTGCGCTTGACGTGGTCGCCGGGGGTGAGCTCGTTGAGCTTCTCGGCGACGGCGACGTAGCCCTCGTAGGGCGAGACGGTGAAGCAGGTGTGGGTGAAGGCGTTCAGCTGGGCCGTGACGGCCTCGACGACGCGCGGGGCCGAGTTGCCGACGCCGGTCACCGCGATGCCGGAGCCCAGGTCGATGAGCGAGTTGCCGTCGGCGTCGACGACGACGCCGCCGCCGGCCGCGACGACCGAGATCGGCAGGGTGTGGCCGACGCCCGCGGCGACGGCGCTCGCCTTACGGGCCAGGAGCTCCTGCGAGCGGGGGCCGGGGATGGCGGTGACGAGGCGGCGCTCCTGTGCGAGCGCGGGGCCTCCGGTGGCGGTGGCCGGGGTGTCGACGAGGGTCATTGGTTGCTCCGATGCAAGTGACGACGGGGGAGGATGACCGCAATGCTAGGTCGGCTCCCTCGCGTCCCGCGACGCCCTGATGTACATCGGATGCCATTGCAGTGGACGCGGTGTACAGCGCCGGGGCGACCGGCATCCCACCGCCCGCCGCCCCGGCGCCGCCCGGTCAGCTGCGACTGACCGAGCGCTCGCTGCCGGCTGCGTCCGGCGTGCGGAGCTTGGTGCGCGCGCGGTGCTCCTGGTGCTCCTGCGCGGCGATGGAGATCGTGTCGGGCGCCGGCGCGACCGGCGGCTTGCCGCTCCGCGAACCGAGGCCGGGCAGGCCCGGACGGCGCTTGGCCCGGCCGATCGCCCGGAGCGACACCGCCCACTGCAGCCCGTAGCCGATGAGGAACACGAGCAGGGTGAAGACGAGGGCCATCGCCGCACCCTGGTCGGGCGCGTAGAGCTGCGCCGAGCGCGGGTTGATCATCGCGTAGACGTACATCGACAGCGGCCGCGACTCGGGCGTCGCGAGGAACGCGGGGAGCGTGAACTCGTTGGTGCCGAGGATGAACACCTGGATCCACACCGCGAGCACCGTCGGCAGCAGCAGCGGCGCGATCACCCGGCGGAACGTCGCGAGCCGGCTCGCACCGCTCGTGAGCGCCGCCTCCTCCAGCTCGGTGCGGATCTGCAGCGTCGCGCTGTACGAGGCCCGGTAGGCGATCGACACCCGGTACGAGTACGCGATGACGAGCGCGAGCACGGTGCCCGCGATCGGGATGACCGGGTTGATCACCATGAACAGCAGGAACATCGCGAAGCCCGCGATCGTCGCCGGGATCGCCACCGAGGAGGAGGCGAAGAGGTCGACCGCTCGGGTCCACCACGTCGAGGTGCTGCGGGCGATGCCGTAGGCGAGCACCGTCGCCGCGACGCAGGCGATCGTGGCGCTGCCGCCCGCGATGACGAGGGTCCGCCCGAGCGAGGCCCAGAACTCGCCGTCGGCGAGCACCGCGGCGAAGGAGCCGAACTGGGTCTGCTCGACGAGCGCGGTGAAGCTGAACGCGATCGGGTACGGCGTGATCGCTGCCCAGAACAGGGCGAAGAGCGGCAGCACGGCGGTCAGCAGGATGAAGATCGCGACGCCGATCGCGACGGGGATGCGCCACGCGCCGAGCTTCATCGTCGTCGGCCGGAAGCCCTTGCCCGAGACCGAGGCCCGCCGCTCGGCGTTCCGCGTCGCCCGCAGGTACACGGCGAAGGCGATCGTCGTGATGACGAGGAAGACGAGGCCCCAGGCCGCGGCGAGGCCGTACTGCGGCAGCTCGCCGGCGTTGGAGCTGATCAGCGTCCAGAGTTTCAGCGCGAAGATCGAGCGGCCGGACTCCTGGCCGAACAGCAGCGGCACCTCGAGGCTGCCGAGGCCGAGGATGAAGGTGAGCACGGCGACGCCGAGCAGGCCCGGCCAGAGCATCGGCAGCGTGACCCGGCGGAGCGTCTCGCCCCAGCTCGCGCCCGAGGCGCGCGCGGACTCCTCGAGCGAGCCGTCCATGTTCGTGAGGATCGGCACGATCATCAGGTACGGGAACGTCACGTTCGTGAGGGCCTGGATCAGGATGAGGGTGCCGAAGGCGTAGGGGTCGATCGGCACGTCGCCCGACCACGGCAAGAGCCGCAGCAGCTGGTTCAGCACGCCCGTCTCCGGCGAGACCATGAGCAGGTACGCCTGCGCCTTCACGATCGGCGGGATGATGTACGGCACGATCACGAGCACGCCGATCACCCGCCGGAACGGGAAGTCGGTGCGCACCGTCACCCACGCCAGCCCGAACGCCATGAGCAGCGACAGCAGCGTCGAGCCGCCGACGAAGGCGCCCGTGGCGCCGAGCACCGACCAGAAGTCCTCGCGGAGCTCCCAGAGGGTGACGAAGTTGGAGACGCCCCACTGCGCGGAGGCGACGCCGAACGGCAGGAACGGGCCGCGGAACGCGGTGATCACCTGGACGATGAGCGGCACCGCGAGGAGGAGGAAGATCACGACCCCCGCGACGATCATCGCCGCGGTCATGGTCGTGGGACGCTGCCGCCCCGGCCTCGCTCCGCCCGGGCGCCGGGCCCGTCCTGCCGTCGACATCGATCAGCCGTTCAGTGCGGCGTCGGCGGCGTTGATGAGCGAGTTCCACTCATCCCGGGTGTCCTGCGTCTCCGTCTCCGCGCCGGACTCGAGGCCCGTGAGCAGCGCGTCGGCGTTCGTCTTCATGAGACCGGTGGCCTCGTCGAAGAGCGAGGAGGGCAGGCCGGCGTACGGCACCTGCGTGGTGGCGAAGCGCTCGTCCGTCATCCGCAGCTTCAGCCAGTCCGGGTCGTACGCGTTCCAGAGCACCCAGAGCATGGCACCGGGCTTGTTCTTCGCGTCGGTGTTCACACCCGAGAACTGCGCCCAGACGCCCGAGTGCTCGAAGGGCTGCGCCGCGAGGCTCGGGTTCGGGTTGAACAGCGTCTGGTTGAGCGCGATCGGCACGTCGCCGCTCGACAGCGGGGTGTTCTGGTCCTCGAGCAGCGACAGCGTGCCGCTCGACTTCAGCTCGCCGATCAGCTCGACCATCGCGTCCTCGCCGAGCGCCTTGCCGTAGCCGGCGAAGACGACGGCGTTGTACGCGGCGACCGAGACCTTGCCCGCGTACTCGGGCGCGAGGAGGCCGTCGAGCGAGTCGGGCGCCTCGATCTTGTCGGTGTTCACCTGCATGAGCGAGCCGTTGATGCTGTCGGGCAGCAGCTCGGGGGCGCCGAGCTCGAGGTACTCCTTCGGCACGCCGAACGAGGACCAGTCGACCTTCTCCCAGAAGCCCTCGTCGTACATCGCGGCCATCGAGGTGATCGAGCCCGAGACGACGTCGGTGTTCCGCGAGCCGGTGGCCTTCGCCGAGATGATCGCGGACGACAGGTTGTAGGTGAGACCGCGGGTCTCGATCGTGAGGTCGGGGAAGCGCTCGTTGAAGGCCGCGATGACCTCGGGGCCGAGCTCGTACCAGTCCCAGATGACGAGGCGGCCGCCGTCGGTCTCCTTCGCCTGCTCGTAGAGCTCGTCGAGCTGCCGGTCGATCTCCGGCCAGTTGTCGTCGTAGAAGTTCTCGCAGCGCGTGATCGCGCCGACCTCGACGGCCTCGCAGGGCGCGATGTCCGCGCCCTCGCCGGCTGCTGCCGTCGGCGCGGCCTCGCCGCCGCCGGTGGCGCAGGAGCTCAGCAGCAGCATGCCTGCTGCCGCGACTGCGACGTATCCCATCCGTGTGCGCATGATCCTCATGTCCTCTCTGACCTGGATCGGGGGTTCTGGTTCAGTGGTGCTGGTCGTGCGGTCGTGCAGGTGGTGCCTTGGTCGTGCGGTGGTGCGATCTGGAGTCCGGACTGGCCGGACGGATGCCGCGCCGCTCAGCCGACGGGATCGTCGACGAGCACGCGGCAGGCGTGCGGGGCGAGCTCGAGGAAGACCTCGGCGCCCTCCCTCGGCGACGCCATGGGGGCGCCGCGCGCGGTGAGCCGGCCGACCGTGGTGCCGCCCTGCAGGACCTCGGCCTCGTACTCGACGATCTCGCCGAGGAACTCGACGCGGACGACCCGGGCCGGCAGCACGTTCGGCCGCTCGGGTGCGGTCTCGTGCCAGCGGATGCTCTCGGGCCGGAACGTGATCGTGACCTCCTCGCCGCGGACGACGCCCCCGGGGCAGGGCGTCACCATGCGGGTGCCGAAGGCCTCGACCACGGCGTCGCCGTGCTCGTCGCGGTCGCGGACGACGGCGGGGATCATGTTCACCCGGCCGACGAAGTCCGCCACGAAGCGGTCCGCCGGGCGGTCGTAGAGCTCGCGCGGCGAGGCCTCCTGCACGATCCGGCCGCCGTTCATGACGGCGACCCGGTCGGACATGGAGAGCGCCTCGGACTGGTCGTGCGTGACGTAGAGGGCGCTGATGCCGAGGCTGCGCTGCAGGCTCCGCAGCTCGGTGCGCATCGTGTCGCGCAGCTTCGCGTCGAGGTTCGACAGCGGCTCGTCGAGGAGCAGCAGCCGGGGCCGGTGCGCGAGCGCACGGGCGAGGGCGAGCCGCTGCTGCTGACCGCCGGAGAGGGCGGTCGCCGGCCGCTCGGCGAGGTGGTCGAGCTGCACGAGCTCGAGCGCCTCCATCGCGCGCTTCCTGGCCTGCGCCTTGGGCAGTCGGCCGCCGGACACCTGGAGGGGGAAGACCGCGTTCTGGAACACGGTCATGTGCGGCCAGATCGCGTAGTTCTGGAAGACCATCCCGACGTCGCGCTTGTTCGGCGGCACGTGCCGGTCCCCGGTCGACAGCACGTCGCCGTCGAGCCGGATGCTGCCGCCGTTGCTCGTCTCGAGACCGGCGACGCAGCGGAGCGTGGTCGTCTTGCCGCAGCCCGAGGGGCCGAGCAGGGAGTAGAAGGTGCCGGGCTCGATCGTGAAGTCGACCCCCTTGACGACGGGCACCTCGGCGCCGTCGAGCTCGTAGTGCTTCTGCAGGTTCTCGACGACGAGGAGTCCGCCGCCGTGCTGCGCGTCAGTGGTCTGCGTGGTCATGCGGGTCTCAGCTCTCCGTGGGGGCGACGGTACGGACGGCCCTGGCCTTCGACCAGGCGGTGCGCGGACGTTCCTGCTCGACGCCGTCGACGATGACGGCGTCCACCTGCTCGTCGTAGAAGCAGACGAGGTTCTCGATCTTCGGGCACTCGGCGATGGGGTGGCGGTACGACCAGGCGAGGTCCTTCACGAGCTGGTCGCCGAGCTGCACCGACCAGTACTCGGCGTCGCCCTTGTAGGGGCAGGTCGAGCGGGTCGTGGACGGCACGAGCAGCTCGGAGCGCACATCGGCCCAGGGCAGGTAGTACCGGGTGGGCAGGCGCGTCTCGAAGAGCAGCCGGGGGCGGCGCGACTCGGCGACGACCTCGCCGAGCACGACGATCTGCACGTGGCGGGAGGAGTTCAACACGTCGACGCGGTGGTACGGGTCGCGCGGGTGCTTGTAGACCTCGTCGTCCTCCTCGAACCAGCGGTCCATCTTCGCCCAGTAGAAGGCGACCATGCCGCGCAGCGGCTCCGCCGCCGGGGAGGTGGGCGCCTCGTGGATCCACGCGCCGTCCGCCACGCGCTTCGTGCCGGTGTCGATGTCGAGGTAGCGGGCGACGCCCTTCAGCGGCGTGTCCTTCGTGCGGCCGGACGGGCTCAGCAGGTCCATCCGCACGTCCTCGACCGGGAAGTAGTAGACCGGCATGTGCTTCGACTCGTGCAGCAGCGCGACCCGCCGGCTGCGCGCGACGACCACGCCGCCGAGCACGACGGTCACCTGCCGGCCCGTCGGCTCGACCGCGAACTCGTGGTAGCTCGGGTCGAGCTCGCGCTCGATGAGCTTGTCCTCGATCTGGAAGTCGGAGACCGTCATCTCCCGGCCTCCACCGGCTCCGCAGCCTCCTGGCGCTCCTCGCGCTCGGCGTCGTACTTGTCGGTGTCGACGAAGCGGAGGATGCCGCCGTCCTGGTCGAGCGGGACGACCTGGCGGTACATCTCGTAGTCGTCGCGCACCACGAAGTGCTCGCTGATCTTGAAGTCGCGGAAGCGCAGGATGTGCACCTGCGGCTGGCTCACCTCGACGCCCGTCGCCGGGACGCCGTAGAGCGTGAGGCCCGTGTGCTTGGCGGTGAACACGCCCTCGAGGAAGACCAGGTCGCCGTCGGCCGCGACCTTGTCGATCACGAAGTTCGGGTCGGTGAACAGCTCGATGAACGCCTTGCGCACGTAGTACGCGTTCTCGAAGCCGCGGTCCTTGCCGGGCTGCGAGGCGTGGTTCCAGTAGTCCTCGGTGTAGTACCGCTCGAAGTGCTCGCGGAACGAGGGGTCGTCGGGCGAGGTCTTGTGCGAGTCGAGGTCGTTGCCCCAGACCTCGAGGGCGATCTCCTTGTTGCGGGCTGCGACGTCGTCCATGACGCCCCTCCTTCGGATTTTGTATTCTGGATCCGATCTGTCATCGGAATGCTGCACAGCGAACCACCTCCCGCCCGACGGGCCGCGGCGGCGCGCCGCTCAGGCGGACGGCAGCCCCACCACCGGCTCGCCGAGCAGCGGCGTCGACACCGCGTAGATGCCGTGGTTCGCGAACAGCCAGATGAGGTTGCGGTCCCACTCGACGAAGACGCCGTGCACGGGCGCCGCGAGGTCGTCGTCGTCCTTCAACCCCATCGGCGGCACGAAGTAGGCGCCGACCTTCGGGTCCTCCGGGTCGCGCACGTCGAAGATCTGCAGACCCGCGGCGTAGAAGGCGTAGGGGA
Source organism: Agromyces soli (assembly GCF_022811605.1). Taxonomy (GTDB): domain Bacteria; phylum Actinomycetota; class Actinomycetes; order Actinomycetales; family Microbacteriaceae; genus Agromyces; species Agromyces soli. The sequence continues at coordinate 387,322 of NZ_CP094533.1, forward strand.
TGACGCCGCCGTGCGGGGTGCCCGTGTTCGTGAAGTAGCCCGAGCGCTTCGGCCCGAAGGAGCCGCGTCGCTGCGCCCAGTCGGTGAACTTCGCCTCGGCGGGCGGCACCGGGCGGGGCAGCGTGCGCACGAGCCGGGGGTTCGTCGGGTCGCTGACGTCGATCTGGTAGATCTCCTTGGCCGGCTCGTAGCAGTCGGTGTTCATCGGGTAGCCCGAGACGTAGACGTAGCCGGTCTCCTCGACCTGGGTGGTGTCGACGTTGTCGCCCTCGGTGCCCGCGACGCTCGACGGGAGCTCGCACCAGCCGACGTGGTGGATGTTCGCCGGGTCGGAGACGTCGAGCACGAAGAAGCCCTGGCCGCCCTGCGCGGCGTAGCCGTACTTCCAACCCGACTCGACCGAGCGGGGCAGGAAGACGCCCATCCGCGAGCCGAACCACGAGGTCTTGTTGTTCCAGCGCTCGTTATTCGCGAGGTACTCGGAGTCGTCCTCCTCGCCGGCGCGCGTGCCCGGCACCCACCAGGTGGAGAGCAGCTCGGGCTTCGTCGGGTCGCTCACGTCGTAGGCGGCGTGGCCGGCGGCCCAGAGCGTCGTCTTGTAGGGCTGGTTGGTGAAGGTGTTGTCGGGGGCGGTGGCGACGAACAGGTACTTCTCGCCGTAGTACACCGGCAGGTCGAGGACGCCGTTGCCCTCCTGGATCTCGTCGGGGCCGTGGTTCGGGTCGGTCGAGGTCTCGTTGATCAAGGTCCAGTCGCGCGGGCTCGGCCCGTGCATCTCGAAGGTGCGGAAGCCGCGCAGGCCCTCCCACTCCTTCAGCTGGCCCTCGACGGTGTCGTCGATCCACTTGTTGGCGACGCGGCCCTTGAGGAAGTAGCGCGGCGTCTCGCTCGCCTGGATCGCCAGGAACGTGCCGAGCCGCTCGTTCCACTGCACGGTGGTCGCGCCGAACTGCGGGCGGGGGTCGCCCCAGCCCCACTGCTCCTCGTCGACGATCTTCAGGTCGCGCGGGTCGGTGATGTCGTAGAGCTTCCAGTGGTTGCCGCCACCGTAGTGCAGCATGTAGCGGACGCCGTCCCAGTCGTAGATGCACTGCCAGGAGTGGCTCGTGTTCACGACGATCGGGTAGAACGCCTCCGCGGTCGCGTTGAGCGCGTAGGTCTCCGGGTCGCGGTAGTCGAGCTGGCCGGGCCAGTCGACGAAGACGTCGCGCGGCACCGAGGGCGTGTGCGCCGGCGGCAGGAAGCTGCCGTCGGGCTGCATGCCCCAGCTGGCGGGGTCGGGATCTGCCGGTTCGCCCGGGACGCGCTGGAAATCCTCCGGGCGGTACTTCTTCGCGTCGGGAACGTAGGGAGAGCCGGCCATGTCGCCTCCAGAATCGGCTGGGAACGTCGGCGCCTCGATGCGCCGTCCCTTTCAGCGTCGCCAGCCCGAGCGATGCTGTCCAATATCCTTTCGGCTTCGAGCCATGACCAAGCGGGCATATCAGCCGTGCGGCCTGACCTCGCTCCGCGCGAACTCCTCCTCGAGCTCGGCGAGCTTCGCGCCCTCCTCGCGGAGGTGCGCGAGCAGCGCGGCCGCGGCCGGCGACGGCGCCCGGTCCTTCGGCAGGGTGACACCGACCGAGCGTCGGATCGAGCTCAGCGCCGTCGGCAGGATGCGCAGCTCCCGGTCGTCGACCGCGATGAACATCGGCAGCGCGGCGATGACGTCGGTCGAGACGAGGAGGTTCCGCAGGGTCAGCATCGAGGTGCACTCCACACGGTCGGCCGGCAGCGGCAGGCCCTCCTGGAAGAACACCGCCTCGAGCTCGGCCCGGAGCGCGGTCTGCGCGACGGGGAAGATCCACGGGTAGGCGAGCAGTTCGGCGAGCGCGGTGCCGCGGCCGCCGCCGTGCACGGGATGGCCCGCCCGCGCCACGAGCCGGATCGGCTCCTGGTGCAGCCGCTCCTGCTCCAGCCGCACGGGCACCGTCGGCGAGAGCCGGCCCACGGTGAGGTCGAGGTCGCCCGCGAGCAGCCACTGCTGCAGCGCGTCGGGCGTGCCCTCGCGCACGACGACGGTGAGTTTCGGGTGCTCGGCCTTGAGGCCGGCGATCGCGCGCGGCAGCAGCAGGTTCGAGCCGGCGAGGTGGGTGCCGACCGTCACCGTGCCGAGCTGGCCGGAGCGCAGCAGCCGCACCTCCTCGCCGGCGGCGCGGAGCTCGGCGAGCACCGAGCGGGCCCGTTCGATGAAGGCCTGGCCGTACGGCGTCGGGGTCACGCCGCGCGGCAGCCGCTCGAAGAGCGGGGCCGCGAGCACCTCCTCGATCTCGCGGAGTCCCCGGGTGACGACGGGCTGGGTGATGTGCAGCGACTCGGCCGCGCGGACGAGCGTGCCCTCGTCGGCGATGGCGGTGACGAGCACGAGATGCCGGATCTTGAGCCGGCCGTCCAGGAGTCGATCGGTGACCATGCGGGGAACTATAGCCGGACGGGCATGGCAGTGCAGCAAGAGAGTATTTGTCGGCATCCCTGGTCCTTCCTAGCCTGAGGCCATGCCAGCTCAGACGACGTCGCTGCCGACCGCCGCTGCCCCCGAGGCGGGGCCAGCGCCGCGCACGATCCGCAACTTCATCGGCGGCGCCCCGGTCGACGGCGTGGCGGCCTTCGACAAGTTCGACCCCGTCGACGGCAGTCGCATCGCGGTCGTGCACGAGGCCGGCGCCGAGCAGGTCGACCGCGCGGTCGCCGCGGCCCGCGCCGCGCTCGACGGCCCCTGGGGGCGGATGTCGGTCGCCGAGCGTGCCCGCATCCTCCGCCGCGTCGCCGACGTCATCGACCACCGCGCCGAGGAGCTCATCGCCGCCGAGGTGGGCGACACCGGCAAGCCGGAGGCGCTCGCCCGCGAGCTCGACGTCGCGCGGGCCGCCGCGAACTTCCGCTCCTTCGCCGACACCGTCTCGGCGGCGGGGCTCGACTCGTACCTCACCGAGCTGCCCGACGGCCGCAGCGCCCTGAACTACGCGGTGCGCAAGCCCCTCGGCGTCGTCGCCGTGATCGTGCCGTGGAACCTGCCGCTGCTGCTGCTCACCTGGAAGCTCGCGCCCGCCCTCGCGACCGGCAACACCGTCGTCGTGAAGCCCTCGGAGGAGACGCCGTCCTCGGCCACGCTCCTCGCCGAGATCCTCGTCGAGGCCGGCGTCCCCGTGGGCGTCGTGAACGTCGTGCACGGCTTCGGCGCCGGCTCTGCGGGCGAGGCGCTGACGCGGCATCCCGGCATCGACGGCGTGACCTTCACCGGGGAGTCCTCGACGGGCTCGGCCATCATGCGGGCGGTCGCACCCCGCGTGCGCCCCGTCTCCTTCGAGCTCGGCGGCAAGAACGCGGCCGTCGTCTTCGCCGACGCCGACCTCGACCACGCGATCGCGGGCCTCGCCCGCTCCACCTACCTGAACACCGGCCAGGTCTGCCTCTGCACCGAGCGCATCTACGTCGAGCGCTCCGTGTTCGACGACGTGGCCGCGGGCCTCGCCGAGCAGTCCCGCCGGCTGCGGCTCGGCCGCCCCGAGGACCCCGCGACGACGACCGGGCCGCTCATCTCGCAGGGCCACCGCGAGAAGGTGCGCTCCTACTTCGAGCTCGCGCTCGAAGAGGGCGCGACGTTGCTCGCCGGCGGCGGCATCCCGACGCTCGGCGGGGAGCTCGACGGCGGCGCGTGGATCGAGCCGACCCTCTGGACCGGCCTCGACAACTCGCACCGCACGGTGCGCGAGGAGATCTTCGGGCCGGCGGCGGCGCTCATCCCCTTCGACACCGAGGAGGAGGCGATCGCGCTCGCGAACGACACCGACTACGGCCTCGCCGCCGTCACCTGGACGAGCGACCTCGCCCGCGGCCACCGGGTGGCGCAGCGCATGCGGGTCGGCATGTCCTGGGTGAACACCTGGTACCTGCGCGACCTGCGCAGCCCCTTCGGCGGCGTCGGCCTCTCCGGCATCGGCCGCGAGGGCGGCCACCACTCGCTCGAGTTCTACACCGAGCCGACGAACGTGTGCGTGCAGCTGTGAGCGCGGGCGACGAGGTGATCCGCGCGGCCGACGCCCGGCTCAGCGAAGCGGCCGCGACCCGCACGGCGTGCGCGCCCGTGCGCGAGCTCATCGGCGCGGAGGACCAGGATGCGGCGTACGCCGTGCAGTCGCTCGGCATCGAGCGGCGGATCGCGGAGGGCCGGCGCCTCGTCGGCCGCAAGATCGGCCTGACCTCGCCGGCCGTGCAGGCCCAGTTCGGCGTGCACTCCCCCGATTACGGCGTGCTGCTCGACGACATGGTCGTCGCCGACCGCGAGCCCATGCCGCTCGACCGCTTCCTGCAGCCGCGGGTCGAGGCCGAGGTCGCCTTCGTGCTCGGGCGGGACCTCGACTCCCCCACGACGCACGTCGCCGACGTGCTGCGGGCCACCGAGTTCGTGCTGCCCGCGATCGAGGTCGTCGACTCGCGCATCGCCGACTGGAGCATCCGCATCGCCGACACCATCGCCGACAACGCCTCGAGCGGGGCCGTCGTGCTCGGCACCGTGCCGCGCAAGCTCGACGGGCTCGACCTCGCGGCGATGGGCATGCGGCTCGACACCGACGGCGACCCCGTCTCGACCGGCGCGGGCAGCGCCTGCCTCGGCAGCCCGGTGATCGCCGTGGCCTGGCTCGCGCGGGCGGTCGCCCGGCACGGCCGGCCGCTGCGCGCGGGAGAGATCGTGCTCTCCGGCGCGCTCGGCCCCATGGTCGCCGCGACGCCGGGCGTCTTCCACGCCCGCCTCGACGGGCTCGGCGAGGTGCGCGCCGACTTCCTCGCACCGCTCGACGAGACGGAGGCGGCGGCATGAGCGCGGACGGCAACGCGAGCGAGGACGGCCGGGCCGGCGGCTCGGTCGGCATCGCCATCATCGGCTCCGGCAACATCGGCACCGATCTCATGATCAAGGTGAAGCGCCTGTCCTCCGAGCTGCACGTCGCGGCGATGGCGGGCATCGACCCCGACTCCGACGGCCTCGCCAGGGCGCGCCGCCTCGGCGTCGCGACGACCCACGAGGGCGTCGACGGCCTCGTGGCGCTGCCCGAGTTCGCCGACGTCGCGCTCGTCTTCGACGCGACCTCCGCCGGGGCGCACCTGCGCAACGACGAGGTGGTCCGCGCGCACGGTCGGCTGATGGTCGACCTCACCCCCGCCGCGATCGGCCCCTACGTCGTGCCGGTCGTCAATCTCGAGCAGCAGCTCACCGCGACGAACGTGAACCTCGTCACCTGCGGCGGCCAGGCCACCGTGCCGATGGTCGCCGCCGTCTCGCGGGTCGCCCCCGTCGCCTACGCCGAGATCGTGGCCTCGATCGCCTCGAAGTCGGCGGGGCCGGGCACCCGGGCCAACATCGACGAGTTCACCCAGACGACGGCCCGCGCGATCGAGCAGATCGGCGGCGCCGAACGGGGCAAGGCCATCATCGTCCTGAACCCGGCCGAGCCGCCGCTGATGATGCGGGACACCGTCTACTGCCTCGTCGACGGGGCCGAGGGGCCGCTCGACGAGGACGCCGTGCGCCGCTCCGTCGAGGAGATGGTCGCCGCGGTGTCCGGCTACGTGGGGGGCTACCGGCCGAAGCAGCGGGTGCAGTTCGACCCGGTCGACGAGGCCTACGTGCCCGCGCTCGACCGGCCCTTCCGCGGCACCCGGGTGACGATCCTCCTCGAGGTCGCCGGCGCCGGGCACTACCTGCCCGAGTACGCGGGCAACCTCGACATCATGACCTCGGCCGCCCTACGCACCGCCGAGCGGCTCGTCGCCGAGCGCCGCAGGGCCGAGCGGACGGAGGTGCCGGCATGAGCACCGACGCGCCCCGGGTCTACGTGCAGGACGTGACCCTCCGCGACGGCATGCACGCCGTCGCCCACCGCTACTCCGTCGAGGAGGTGCGCACGATCGCCGCGGCGCTCGAGGCGGCCGGCGTCGACGCCATCGAGGTCGCCCACGGCGACGGCCTCGGCGGCTCGAGCGTCGCCTACGGGCAGGGCGCGCACACCGACTGGGACTGGATCGAGGCGGCCGCCTCGGTGCTCGATCGGGCGCGCCTGACGACGCTGATCCTGCCGGGCATCGGCACGATCGACGACCTCGCCAGGGCCCGCGACCTCGGCGTGCAGAGCGTGCGCGTCGCGACGCACTGCACCGAGGCCGACGTCGCCGCCCAGCACATCGGCTGGGCCCGCGAGCACGGCATGGACGTGTCGGGCTTCCTCATGATGAGCCACCTGAACGACCCGGCCGGGCTCGCCCGGCAGGCGAAGCTCATGGAGTCGTACGGGGCGCACTGCGTCTACGTCACCGACTCCGGCGGCCGACTGACGATGAACGACGTGGCCGAGCGGATCGACGCGTACCGCGAGGTGCTCGAGCCGGGCACGGGCATCGGCATCCACGCGCACGAGAACCTCTCGCTGAGCGTCGCCAACAGCGTGACCGCGGTCGAGCACGGCGCCACCCGCGTCGACGCCTCCCTGGCGGGCATGGGCGCCGGCGCCGGCAACACCCCGATCGAGGCGTTCGTCGCCGTCGCGGACCTCCTCGGCTGGCAGCACGGCTGCGAGCTGTTCGCCCTGCAGGACGCCGCCGAGGAGTTCGTGCGCCCGCTGCAGCGCCGGCCCGTCCGCGTCGACCGGGAGACGCTCGCCCTCGGCTACGCCGGGGTGTACTCGAGCTTCCTGCTGCACGCCGAGCGCGCGGCGGCGCGGCACGGCCTCGACCCCCGCGACATCCTCGTCGAGCTCGGCCGTCGGCGCATGGTGGGCGGCCAGGAGGACATGATCGTCGACGTCGCCCTCGACCTCGCCGCCGCGCGCGACGCCGCTGTGGGCGGAGGCGCGGCATGACCGCCGCGTCCGCCTTCGCCGCGGCGCTCGACCAGGCCCAGCGCACCGTCTCGCCGATCTCGCAGCTCGCCGGCGACGCGCCCATCGGCCTCGATCGCGCCTACGCCACCCAGCACGCGCTCATCGCCCGCCGGCTCGGCCGCGGCGAGCGCGCCGTGGGCGTGAAGCTCGGCTTCACGAGCCGCGCGAAGGCGGTGCAGATGGGCGTCGACGACGTCATCATCGGCACGCTGACGGACGCGATGCGCATCGAGGACGGCAGCGTCTTCGACCCGAGCGGGGCGATCCACGCCCGCGTGGAGCCGGAGCTCGCGTTCCTGCTCGGCGCGGAGCTGGATGCCGCGTCCGCGGGCGACCCGATGGCCGCCGTCGCCGGGGTCGCCCCGGCGCTCGAGCTCATCGACTCGCGCTTCCGCGACTTCCGCTTCAGCCTCGACGACGTCGTCGCCGACAACGCCTCGGCCGCCGGCTTCGTCATCGGCCCATGGACCTCGCCCGCCGCGCTCGGCGACGGTCTCGACAACCGGGCCGTGACGCTCGAATTCGACGGGCGGCAGACCGCGATCGGCTCGACGGGCGCGATCCTCGGCGACCCCAGGCGCGCGCTCACCGCGGCCGCCCGGCTCGCCGCCGCGCACGGCTTCGCACTGCGCGCCGGCACCGTGCTGCTCGCGGGCGCCGCGACCGCGGCCCTCCCCGTGCCGGCGCACGGCCTCGTCGAGGCATCCGTCACCGGACTCGGCCGGGTCTCGGTGCGCATCGGCACGAAGGAGGAGTCCGCATGACCGACGACGACCGGGGCATCCTGGCCGAGGGGCGCGCGGTGCCGCGCGGCCGCTTCCCGCACGCGCGGGTCGCCGGCGACTACGTGTTCGTCTCGGGCACCTCGAGCCGCCGCCCCGACAACTCCATCGCGGGCGCCGACGCCGACGAGTTCGGCGCGACGCGCCTCGACATCGCGGTGCAGACCCGCGCGGTGATCGAGAATCTCCGTGCGGTGCTCGCGGCAGCCGGCTGCGAGCTCTCCGACCTCGTGCAGGCGACGAGCTACCTCGTCGACATGAACGACTTCGCCGCGTACAACGCGGTGTGGGCCGAGTACTTCGACGAGCAGGGGCCCGCGCGCACCACCGTCGCGGTGCACGCCCTGCCGCACCCGCACCTGCGCCTCGAGATCCAGGGGATCGCGTTGCGCCCGACCACCGACCGAAGCACGACCGCCACTCTCGAGGAGGAGAAATGAGCACCATCCCACCCGTCATCGATTTCGCCGCATGGATCAAGGAGCACGAGCACCTGCTCCAGCCGCCGGTGAACAACAAGCAGGCCTGGGAACCGATGGGCGACTTCATCGTCCAGGTCGTCGGCGGCCCGAACCAGCGCACCGACTTCCACTTCGACCCCTACGAGGAGTGGTTCTACCAGTACCGCGGCAACATGCACGTGAACATCCAGACGGAGGACGGCCCCAAGCGGATCGACATCCGCGAGGGCGAGATGTGGCTGCTGCCCGGCAACGTCTTCCACTCGCCGCAGCGCCCCGAGCCCGGCTCGATCGGCATCGTCATCGAGCGCATCCGCGAGGAGGGCACGCTCGAGAAGTTCGCCTGGTTCTGCCCGAACTGCAACACGAAGGTGCACGAGGTGGAGCTGCAGGTGCGCGACATCGTCGAGGACCTGCCGCCCGTCTTCCGCGAGTTCTACGAGAGCGAGGAGGGGCGCACCTGCCCGCAGTGCGGCACGGTCCACCCCGGCAAGGGCTGAGCCCCTTGGGAACCATCGACGTCCACACGCACTCCGTGCCGAACGCCTGGCCCGACCTGCAGACGCAGGCCGGGCCGGGGGTCTGGCCGTCGCTGCGGGTCGACTCGGAGCGCGAGGCGATGATCCTGCTCGGGGACGTCGAGTTCCGTCGCGTGGGCGCCGAGGCCTGGGATGCCGAGACCCGGCTCGCGGACATGGACGCCGACGGCGTCGAATTGCAGGTGGTGTCGCCGACGCCGGTCTTCTTCTCCTACGACAAGTCCGGCGACCAGGCCGCGAAGGTCGCCCGCATCTTCAACGAGCTGACGCTGGAGATCTGCGAGCCCGGCGGCGGCCGGCTGATCCCGTTCGCCCAGGTGCCGCTGCAGGACCCGGACGCCGCGTGCGCCGAGGCAGACCGCGCGATGGCCTCGGGCCACGCGGGCGTCGAGATCGGCAACCACGTCGGCGACCGCGACCTCGACGACGCCGGCACCGTCACGTTCCTGCAGCACTGCGCGGAGCGGGGCATCCCCGTCTTCGTGCACCCGTGGGACATGCCGAGCTCGCCGCGACTGGAGCGCTGGATGGCGCGCTGGCTCGCCGGCATGCCCGCCGAGACGCACCTGTCGATCATCGCGATGATCCTCGGCGGCGTGTTCGACCGGGTGCCGCCGTCGCTCCGGATCGCCTTCGCCCACGGCGGCGGCTCCTTCGCCTTCTGGCTCGGCCGCTTCGAGAACGCCTGGCAGCAGCGACCCGACCTCGTCGGCGTGAGCGAGCGGCCGCCGTCGGCCTACCTCGACCGCTTCAGCGTCGACTCCGTCGTGTTCGACCCGATCGCGCTGCGGCTGCTCGTCGACACGCTCGGCGCCGAGCAGGTCATGGTCGGCAGCGACTACCCGTACCCGCTCGGCGAACGGCCGGTCGGGGCGGTCGTCGATCGGGCCGACTTCCTCGACGAGGCGCAGAAGGCGGCCATCCGCCACGGCAACGCCCGGCGCTTCCTCGGCCGCTGAGCGGCGGCCGCCGGGCCGCGGCCTCGCCATCCATCCATCCGTCCACCGATCCCGCACGTCCCACCGAGAGCTCCGGAGCAGCGCATGACCCTCGACACCCAGGCCCGCCAGCCGATCGACCGCAGCACCTGCTCGGCCCTCGACGCCGCCGACCCGCTCGCGCACTTCCGCGAGCGCTTCGTCCTGCCGGACGGGGTCGTCTACCTCGACGGCAACTCCCTCGGTGCGCTCCCCCGGGCGACGGCGTCCCACGTCGCCCGGGTGGTCACCGAGGAATGGGGGCAGGGGCTCATCCGCAGCTGGAACGACGCGGGATGGTTCGAGAAGCCGCTCGTGCTGGGCGACCGGATCGCGCCGCTCATCGGCGGGGCGCCCGGCGAGGTGACGCTCGGCGACTCGACGTCGGCGAGCCTGTTCCAGGCCGTGGTCGCGGCGGCGCGGCTGCGGCCGGGGCGGCGGGCGATCGTCGCCGAGCGGGGCAACTTCCCGACCGACCTGTACGTGCTCGAGTCGGTGCAGGAGCTGCTCGGCGGCGACGCGCCGCTCGAGCGCCGGCTCATCGCCGACGACGGGCCGGCCCTCGCCGAGGTGCTCGACGAGGACGTCGCGGTCGTCGTGCTCACCCACGTCGACTACCGCACGGGGCGGATGCACGACCTCGCCGAGGTGACCCGGCAGGTGCACGAGGCGGGCGCGGTCGTCGTCTGGGACCTCTGCCACTCGGTCGGCGCGGTGCCCGTCGAGCTGAACGCCGCCGGGGCGGACTTCGCGGTCGGCTGCACCTACAAGTACCTGAACGGCGGGCCCGGCTCGCCCTCCTTCATCTGGGTGGCCGCGCGGCACCAGGCCGAGGCGCGGCCCGCGCTGACCGGCTGGCACGGCCACGCCCGGCCGTTCGCGTTCGAGCTCGGCTACGCCCCCGCCGAGGGCATCGGCCGCTTCCGCGTCGGCACGCCGCAGCTGCTCGCGCTCGCGGGTCTCGAGGCGAGCCTGGAGCTCTGGGCCGAGGTCGACCTCGAGGCGCTGCGGGAGAAGAGCCTGCGGCTCACCGAGCTGTTCATCTCGCTCGTCGACGCCCGGCTCGGCGCCTGGGACGTCGAGGTCGTCACGCCCAGGCAGTCCGCCCGGCGCGGCAGCCAGGTGTCGCTGCGGATCGGCGCGGCCGACGGCTACGCCGTGATGCAGGCGCTCATCGACGGCGGCGTGATCGGCGACTTCCGCGCGCCCGATCTCGTCCGCTTCGGCTTCGCGCCGCTCTACGTCTCGCACGCCGACGTCTGCGACGCGGTGGACGCCCTCGAGGACGTGCTCGCGAGCGAGCGCTGGCGCGAGCCGCGCTTCGCCCGCCGCGGCCTCGTCACGTAGGCCGGGAGCGCAGGGCCCGGCTGTACACTCGGGGCTGATCCGTTCGACGCGGCGTACACCAGCACGTGCCCCCGCCCGCGCTCGCGCCGTCGACGGAGGAGCCCTCCGAGGAGCCGCCGTGAAGCCCACCGTGCAGACCCTGCTCGACCGCCCCGAGCTGACGCTCCGCCTGCTCACGCCCGCGGACTCGCTGCCCGACGGCGCGCTGGCCGCCCCGGTGACGTGGGCGCACAGCTCCGATCTCGTCGACCCCACCCCGTTCCTCGACGCGGGGCAGGTGCTGCTCACCACCGGCACCTGGCTCGGCGAGGAGGGCGCACCGCAGCCCGGCGGCCCGGCCGACGTCGGCGCCTACGTGACCCGGCTCCGCGACGCCGGCATCGCCGCGCTCGGCTTCGGCACGGAGGTCACCCGCGCCGGCACGCCCGCCGCCCTCGTCGAGGCGTGCCTGGCCTCGGGGCTGCCGCTCTTCGAGGTGCCCTACCGCACTCCGTTCATCGCGATCGCGCGCACCGTCGCCGACCTCATCGCCGAGGACGCCTACGCCAGGCAGGCCTGGGCCCTGCAGGCGCAGCGCGCCATCTCGCTCGCCGCGCTCCGCCCCGACGGGCTCTCGGCGACGCTCGCCGAGCTCTCCAAGCGGCTCGGCGCCTGGGTCGGCCTCATCGACTCGACGGGCGGCCTCGACCGCGAGTTCCCGCTCGGCGGCCTCGGCCAACCGGCGCTCGGCGAGGTCGTCGGCGAGGCGCGCACCATGCTCCGCCGCGGGCAGCGGGCGAGCCGAGCCGTCGAGGCCGGCGGCACGGTGGGCCGGCCGCAGCGGATGACGCTGCAGACCCTCGGCTCGGGCGGCGCCCTCCGCGGCGTGCTCGCGATCGGCGACTCGCCGGAGCTCGACCAGGCCGGCCGCGAGGTCGTCACCTCGGTGATCGCGCTCGCCGGACTCGCCCTCGAGCAGAACCGCGACCTCGACCGCGCCCGCGGGCACCTCCGCTCCGGCCTGCTGCGCTCGCTGCTCGCGGGCGACGTCGGCCTCGCCGCGGACGTCGCGGGCGAGATGTGGGGACCGTTGCCCGAGGCGCCCCTGCGGGTGCTCGTGACGAGCGCCCCGGAGGACGGCATCGACCGGCTCGTCGAGCTCCTGGAGCTGCGCGTCGACGAGCGCGGCGGCCGGCTCTTCTTCGGCCGCGAGGCCGAGCACGTCGTCGTGCTCGCCGAGGAGCCCGACGCCGCCGAGCTCGCCGAGGAGCTCGCCGCCGAGTTCGAGCTCGCCGTCGGCGTCAGCGACCCGAGCTCGCTGGCCCAGCTCGCCGACGCCCACGAGGAGGCCGTGCGCGGCTACGAGCGCGCCCGCGAGGCGGGCTCTGGCGTCGCGTGGTTCGACGACATCAGCCGGCAGGGCGTGCTCGCCTTCCTCGCGCGCACCGATGCCAGGGCGGTCGCCAGGGCCACGCTCGCCCCGCTGACCGAGTACGACCGCGAGAACGGCAGCTCCCTGGTCGCGACGACGCGGACCTGGCTCGAGAACGGCGGCCAGTTCGACGCCACCGCGCAGGCGCTCGGCGTGCACCGGCACACCGTGCGCAGCCGGGTCGGACTCGCCGAGCGGCTGCTCGGCCGGGACCTCTCCGGCTTCCATGCGCGCGCCGACCTCTGGGCGGCGCTGCTCGCGGTCGAATAGCGGCGGCGCGGCCGGCGGCACGCGGCCGCCGTGCGCGCGTCAGCCCGCGCGCTGCTCGGCGATCAAACGGCGGTACCAGTCGAAGGAGTCCTTTCGGGTGCGCTCGCCGGTGTCGAGGTCGAGGTGCACGAGCCCGAAGCGCTGCGTATACCCGTCGGCCCACTCGAAGTTGTCGATGAGCGACCACACGTCGTAGCCGCGCACGTCCACCCCGGCCTCGATCGCCCGGTGCACCGCCCGAAGATGCCCGTCGAGGTACGCGATGCGCTCGGCGTCCGCGACCCGGCCGCCGACGACCTCGTCGGGGTAGGACGCCCCGTTCTCGGTGATCGCCACCGGCGGGAGCGCGTCGCCGTAGGCGTCGCGGAGGCCCACGAGCAGGCGTTCGAGGGCCTCGGGAACGACCGGCCAGCCGAAGCCGGTCACGGGGACGCCGGGGATCTCGACCGGTTCGAACGGCAGCCCGGCCTCGGCAAAGGGCGAGCCGGGTGCGGCCGCCGCCACCCGGGTGGGGTTGTAGAAGTTCACGCCGTAGAAGTCGAGCGGCGCGGAGACGAGCTCGAGGTCGCCGTCCTCGACCCCGGGGAACGACTCGAGCCCGAGCGGCGCGAGGTCCGGGTACCGGCCGAGCAGCACCGGCTCGGCGAAGATGCGGTTGGAGATCGCGTCGAAGGCGCCGGCCGCGACGAGATCGCCCTCGGCGTCGGAGGCGGGCTCGACGAGGGTGTGGTTGTTCGTGATGCCGAGCTCGGCGCCTGGGCGCGCCGCGCGGATGGCCTGCACCGCGAGGCCGTGGCCGAGCAACTGGTGGTGCACGGTGGGCAGCGCGCCGAGCATGAGCGTTCGGCCGGGGGCGAGCTCGCCGAGGGCGTAGCCCTGCAGACTCGTCATGGCCGGTTCGTTCAGCGTGATCCAGCGATTGACCCGGTCGCCGAGTCGCTCGACGACGAGCGCGGCGTACTCGGCGAAGCGCGCCGCCGTGTCGCGGGCGAGCCATCCGCCCTCGTCCTCGAGCGCCTGCGGCAGGTCCCAGTGGTACAGCGTGACGAGCGGGCTGATGCCGGCTTCGGCGAGCGCGTCGACGACGCGCGCATAGTGGTCGAGGCCGGCCGGGTTCGCGGGGCCGCGGCCCTCGGCCTGGATGCGGGGCCAGGAGATCGAGAAGCGGTACTCGTCGACGCCGAGCTCGGCGAGGAGGGCCACGTCGTCGCGGAAGCGGCGGTAGCTGTCGGCGCTCGTCGCCGCATCGCGGCCGTCGAGGATGCGGCCGGGTTCGGCGGCGAAGACGTCCCAGATGGAGGTGCCCCGGCCGTCGGCGTGCGGGGAGCCCTCGATCTGGAAGGCGGCGGTCGCGGCACCCCAGCGGAATCCGGCCGGGAACGCCGGCATCCTCGTCGTCTCGGCCATCGGCATCCTCGCCCTCCGGGTCACCGGGGCCTCGTCGCCCCGAACTGGGTCATCTGACCCACTCCCCCACCCTACGCACCCCACGCCCCGCGCGCACCGTTCCAACCCAGGGTTGCCCGACTTTCATGAAAGTCGGGCAACCCTGGATCTGGACGGTGCGGAGCGGCGGCTAGCGCTGACGACGACGGCGGATCAGCACGATCGCGAGCACCGCGCCCCCGGCGAGCAGGATGCCTCCCGCGACGAGTGCGATCGGCAGCGGGTCGACGCCGGTGCGGGCGATCGGCGGCGCCGCGTCGAACTCGTTCACCACGTCGATCCGCACCGCGTCGCCCGAGCCGACGATCACCGAGGCCGTGCGCGGGTCGTCCACGTGCGGGGTGAGCGTCGTGCGCGCGGCGCCCGCGGCATCCGTCTCGACGAGCTCGCAGGCCGCGCCCGTCGGCAGCTCCTCGTACACGGTCGTGAGCGAGGTCGCCTTCGAGAGCGTGCGGGTCGCCCCGCCCGGGATCGCGATCTGCACGCCCTCGCCGCCGTCGTCGCGGACGCAGGTGAGCTGCACCGTGAACGTGCGGTCGGCGGCGGCCGCGGCGCCCGAGCCGGTCACCGTCTTCACCACCTCGATCGCGCCCAGCTCGAAGACGTTCGTCACGGTGAAGCTGCGCTCGACGCCGGGCTCGACGACGAACGTCGCACCCGGCTCGCCGTCCTCGTCGGTGATCCGCACGTCGTTCGCCCCGCCGGTGCCCGGCTCGCTGAGCTCGCACTCCGCGCGCGCCGGCAGCGGCTCGTAGTCCGCCTCGTAGCCGTTCGCCGCGTTCAGCACCCGCTCGGCGCCGCCCGGGATGTCGACCGGCACCGGCCCGCCCTCGAGCGGGAGCGTGCAGGCGAGCGAGACCGTGAACGGCCCGGCCCCATAGCGCTCGGCACCGTCGCCCGTGCGCTGCTTCACGACGTGCAGCGAACCGGCGAGGAAGGTGTTCGTCACCGTCACTTCGACGGGCGTCTCCGCACCGACGAGGAATGGGCCGTCCGGCGAGATCGCGACCTCGTCGGCGAGGCCCGGGTCGGGTTCGGTCACGGTGCAGGACGCCCCCGCGGCGATGCCGTCGACCTCGGTCGACCACTCGCCCTCCGGGGTCGGCAGCACGAGGTCGCCGTCCCAGACCGTGCGGATGCCGGAGTCGTCCGAGAGCACGCACTCGAGGTGCAGGGTGAACGGTCCCTGGCCGAAGTCCTCGGCGCCGGGGCCGTCGGCGACCTTCTCGATCACGACGGTCCCGACGTCGAAGGCGTTGTCGGCCTCGACGAGCACGGTCGGCTGCCCCTCCGCGTCCACGGGCGGCAGCGTCACGTCGACCTGGGTGCCCGGCCCCGACTCCGGTGGCCCGTCGCCCTCGGTGACGGTGAGCGTCGTGCCGGTGGCGCCCTTCGTCCCGGTCTCCTCGACGGAGCAGACCGCCCCCGCCGGCAGCCCGGTGAGCTCGACCCGCTCGCCGTCGGCCAGCTCGACCGCCATCGGCTGCCCCGCCGGGTAGCCGTCGGCGACGACCTCCTCGCCCAGGTAGCTGCAGCTGACCTCGAAGGCGAACGGGCCGTAGGAGACGGGCTCGCCGTCCTGATCGACCGCGGAGCTCGTGACCTGCTTCTCGAGCGCGAGGCCGGCGAGCTCGTAGACGTTCTCGAGCTCGACGAGCCCGACGGGGTCGGTGTCGCGGCCGACGACCGCGGTGGTCGACGCGGAGCTCGTCTCGCCGTTCTCGCCCGGGACCTCGCTGAGCTCGCACTCCGCACCCCAGGGCAGGTCCTCGACGGTCTGCACCTCGTCGGCGACGAGGGTCAGCTCGATCGGCGGCAGCACGGTCTCGACGGGCGTGCCGATCGCCGAGGTGCAGCTCAGCTGCACCTGGAACTCCTCGGGCGCGAAGGCCGCCCCGTCGCCGGTCACCCGCTTCACGACCTGGATCGGGCCGGTCGCGAGGGCGACGCCGACGCGGCGGCCCTCGCTCGGCAGCACGTAGCTCGACGGGCTGCTGCCGCCGGTCGCGGCGGTGTTCCACGCGATGGTGTCGGGTCCCGCCGTGGGCGAGACGGCCGGCGACCGGGTCTGGAAGGTGAGCGCCGCGGCCTCGCCCGGTTGCAGCAGCGCCGAGGTGAACGCCATGACGAACTTCACCGAGGTGACCGTCGCGGGATCGAGCTCGTCGATCGGGGTCCACGCCCCCGGCGGGCAGACGGCCGCGGGGTCCTGGAGCTCGACGACGCACGGGTTCGCGTCGCTCGTGCCGAACACCTCGAAGGAGTCGGGCACGCGGCCTCCGGGGAAGGGATGCGTCGTCGCGTTGCCGACCCAGACCGGCGCCCACTGCGAGCCGCGCGGGAGGTCGACGAGCGCGCCCCCGTCACCGGGGGTCGGCAGCCGGTCGACGGCGATCGCCCGGTCCGCCGCGATCGTTCCGGTGTTCTGGCCGGCGACGAGCCAGGTCTCCGTGGAGCCCGGCTTCGTGATCGGCACGCAGGGCGCGTCGTAGAAGCCGGCGACGACGGGCGTGCAGTCGCCGGACGCGCTCGGGTCCTCGACGTTCGTGACGCCGAGGCCGTCGTCGGCCCGCACCAGCTTGACCGCGCGCATCGCCCCGACGTCGGCCGGGTACACGATCGTGGTGTCCGCGCAGGTGTCACGCGGACCGGGTCGCCCCTCGCAGAAGTCGAACGGCCGGTCCGCGGTCACGTCGAAGCCGTTCTCGACCTGCTGCCCGGCCTCGACGCCCGGCCGGAACATCAGCAGCACGGTGATCGTGTACGTCTGCCCCGCCTCGAGCACCGTGCCCGGGGGGAAGCTGAAGACGATGCTGCTGCCGTCGGCTGCGACGTCGGTCGTGACGTCGGCGGGATCGGTCGGCATCGGCGTGCCGTTCGCCGGGTCGGGCGGGTCGCCCTCGAGCGCGTACGAGTACGGCGAGCCGACGAG
Source organism: Agromyces soli (assembly GCF_022811605.1). Classification (GTDB taxonomy): domain Bacteria; phylum Actinomycetota; class Actinomycetes; order Actinomycetales; family Microbacteriaceae; genus Agromyces; species Agromyces soli. The sequence goes on from NZ_CP094533.1 coordinate 404,401, forward strand.
CATCGGATCGAAGACGAGCAGCGGCTCGCCGTCCTGCATCGGGATCCGGTCCGTGACCACGGGGTTCGTGATCGGGGCGGTGCCCGTGTTCATGACCTCGAGCGTGAACGGGATCGGCGCGCCGGGGAGCTGCACGCCCTGCGGCCCCTTCGTCACGGCGACCGAGGTCTCGTAGTGCAGGTACCTCGCCTGCGCCTCGGCGGACGCCGACTTCGTGTAGAGCGGGTCGCCCGAGCCGTTCTTCAGAAAGGAGTTCGCGGTGGCCTGGACGTCGTTCGTGAAGGTGCCGAGCTCCGTCTCGCCGGGGGCCGGCGTGTTGCCGTCGATGACGAGGTCGGTGCGCACGTCGCCGCCGCTGCGGAACTCGAGGCGGCGCTGCACGAGCAGCGGCATCTGCTGCAGCGGGTTCGCGGGGTTCTCCCACTGCGCGCCGTCCGCCCGCGTGAAGGTGAAGCGCAGCCCCTGCACGTCCTCCGGCTGCACCCCGGCGGGCAGCTGCGGCGTCGTGCCCGGGCTGCCGGTCACCCAGGCGCCGCCCGAGCGGCTGAGCGAGCCATCGGGCTCGGCGGTGAAGCTCGCTCCCGTGAAGGCATCCACCTGCACCCGCGTGATCGGCGTCGCGAGCGTGAAGTTCGACGCGAAGTCGACGAAGTCGAAGGCGTTCCAGAACCTCGGCTCCTCGTCGACCACCACCAGCTCCGAGGCGCGCGCGGAGCCGGTCGGCCGTGCGCTCAGGGTCATCGTGATCGGGTTGCGGTTCGGCTCGAGCTGCCCCTGCGGCGAGAACGTCTTCCCGGCGACGACGCCGATCTCGAGCTGGGCGAGCCGCATGAGCGCGTCGTCGTCGTCCGTGACGCGGTGCTCGCCGTTCACCCCGCCGAGGTCCTCGACGACGCTCTGCGCCGTGTTCTGCACGGGCGAGTCGACCGCGGTGACGGGTGCACCGCCCGTGCGGTGCGTCGCCCGCAGCTGGAGGTCCATCACGAGGCGAGTGCTGTCGCCCGCGGCGATGCGGCCCTGGTGCACGACCTCGATGCCGACGACGTCGGCGAGCGCGGCGGCGCCGAGCCCGGTCGCCGCGTCGATCGACATCTCGTCGACGGCCCCGCTCGCGCGGGTCAGGAACACCCGTGCGGTCACGGTGCCGCCCGGCACGGAGACGCTCACGATCCGCTTCAGGTTGAACTCGTCGAACGCGGTCGGCGCGGCCTGGCCGGGCGAGGGGTCGCTCACGCTCAGCGTGTCGACCTGGGCGACGGTCGCGTTCGTGCCGATGATGGTGACGCGGCCGCTCGGGTAGTCGGTCTCCGCGGTGCCGGCCGGCGGGATGCCGAGAGCGCCACCCGTCCAGCCCTTGGTGACGGTGGTGTTCAGCGGCCGGTCGATGATCGAGATGACGTCGGCCGCCGTGTCCCGCACGAACTGCTCGTCGTCGACGTAGCCGGTCGCGGAGGCGGTGTTGTCGACGTCGCCGGGGGTGGCGGTGTTGTAGGGCCGCGTGCCGAGCACCGGGTCGGGGTCGCTCGACGGAACCCTGACCAGGTCGCGGAGCTCGAAGACGAGGTCGAGCGGGCGGTCGTTGCCGCTCGAGCGCGCGACGCCGCTGCCGGGCAGCGGGGCGTCGATGGGCGCGTCGGATGCCTCGCGGGGCGCGGGGTACTCCTCGAAGACGAGCCGCACGCCGGTCGTCGACGCGCGCTCCGCATCGCTCAGCCGGTAGCCGGGGAAGGCCCCGTCGCAGGCGCTCCCGGCGCAGGGGTCCGTCTCGGTCGGCACCCAGGCCGAGCCGTTCCAGAGCTCCACGGCGGTCACGCGGTCGTACTGGAGCCAGGGGTCGTTCGTGATCTCGGCGATCTCGACGAGGTCGAAGGCCTGGAACACGGTCGCCGCGATCGCGGCGTCGTCGGCGGGCGGGTCGGCCGTGTCGGCGACGACCACCCGGTCGAGGTTGGAGTAGCCGCCGGTCGACCAGTTCAGCCTGGCGGTCGCCTGCTCGCCGCTGCGGGCGATCACGACGGCCGGCACCGGGTCGACCCACGCCTTGTCGATCAGGTCGCCGGTGCCGCCCTCGCCCGGGATGAGGTCGATCGTCGGGCACGGCTCGGGCGTCGTCGCCGAGCCCGGGTCGACGCCGGGCGCGGTCGCCCCGGCCGAGGCGCAGTTCGGCACGGGCTCGTCGCTGCCCGCCGCGGGCCCGGAGCCGTCGCGGAGCTGGTCGCGGAGCGCGCTCGTGAAGTTCGGCTGCACGGTCGTGCCGGGCGGGAAGCCGTTCGGGTCGTCGAACTGGAACTGGAGGCCGCCGATGTCGTCGCGGAGCTCGGGCGGCACGGTCATCGAGAACGGGTTCGGCGTCGTCACGTGGTCGGCGCCGTCGAAGACGACCCACTGCTGCTGCGAGATGCTCCAGTAGCTGACGGTGAGCGTCGCGCCCGGCGGGATGTCGGTCTTCGTGATCGCGACGACGTCGAAGCTGTTCCACCAGCCGGGATCGGGGATCGTCGCGGGGTCCTGCACGACGATCTGCGTCGCGGAGGTGGTCGAGTCGGGCTTCAGCAGCTGCGTCGGCAGCTGCACGGTCGCGAGCTCGCCGGCGACGGAGGGGATGGAGCCCGGACTGATCTTCTTCGTGGTCCCGACGGCGAGCTTCTTCTCGAGCACCGTCAGCTCGGCGGTGTGCTCGTCGCTCGCGGTCGAACCGTCCGCCTCGCCCTCGACGCCGACCGTGTTCGGGATGGTGAGCGGGCCGACGAGCGACGGGTCGGTGGCGACGTCGAAGGAGATGGTCGCTTCCGCCCCCTCCGTGATGGTCCCGGTGAACTCGACCGCGAAGCCGGCCACCGTCTTCGTCGGGTCGGGCGCGGGTGGGTCGACGCCCGCCTCGAGATCGAGGACGGGGCTCGTCGTGCCGTCGCTGTAGCGGTAGACGAGGGTCGCGGCATCCGCGCCGTCCGGCCAGCCGATCGGGCCGGTGAAGCCGTCGAAGGCGGCGTCGCTCGTGAAGTCGCCGGACGCCGGATCGGTCACCGTCATCCGGTCGAGTTCGGTCTCGCCCGCGTTGGTGGCGGTGAGGTCGACCTGGCTCGTCTCGCCGGGCAGCACCTCCGAGGGGGTGAAGCGCTTGTCCGCGGCGACCACCACCGGGTCGAGCACGATCCGGTAGTCGTCGTCGGCGGTGCCGGAGCTCTCGTCGTCGCCGCGCCCGACGGTGCTGCTCGAGGTGTTGGGCACGGTGGTCGCCTCGGTGAGGTCGGCCACCCCCTCGCCCTGCACCATGGTGGCGCTCACGCCGGCCTGCGCGCCGGCGGGGATGGTCGCCTCGCCCGTCGAGTTCGTGAACTCGACGCGGAAGCCGCCGGCGTCCGCGGGCGCCGGGGCAGCGGGCGGGCCGGGCACGGCCGGCGCCGTCGCCGGCGGCCCGGGCACCCAGGTCGAGGTCACCGGGTCCCAGTAGGAGAGCACGGCCGTGTCGGCCCCCTCCGGGTAGCTCACCGAATCGACGGACTGCAGGGCGAGGAGGTCGAAGGCGCCGGGCTGGCTGGGGTCGGCCGGGTCGCTGATGACGATCCGGTCGACGGAGCCGTTCGACGTGTTGGTGCCGCCGACCGCGACGGTGAGCGGGGTGCCGGGGGCGGCGACGGCCGAGGGCGGCTCGATCGTCTTCGTCGCCTCGGTGCCGGGCTCGAAGTCGACGACGGTCGTGACGTTCACGCTGGACTGCTTCTGCTCGGCGTTCGTCGCGGTCGCCGTCGCGGTGTTGGTGATCGGCACGCCGTTGAGGTCGTAGGGCAGCTCGTCGGGCGCCTTGACCGTGATCGTCACGGTGGCGGTGGTGTTGTCGAGGAGCCCGGTGCGCCCGTTGCCGAGGTCCTGGGTGAAGGTCGCGGACACGTCGCTGCCGGAGATCGTGGGCTGGTCCGCCGATGCGCCGCTGACCGCGGCGGAGATCGGGACGAAGGGGGCCGGCACCGCGTCGGTGAGCACGGCGCCCTCGCAGCCGGTGTCGGTGAGCGAGGAGCAGGACACCTGGACGGTGTAGCTGAAGACGTCGCCGGGGTGGACCTCGGTGACCGAGGCCTGCTTCCGCACCTCGAGGACGCTCGTCACCTCGGCGCCCTGCGCGGGCATCGCCCCGAGCGGGATGGCGAGCGCCGCCCCGACGAGGATGGCGATCCCGCCCGACAGGATCCTGCGGATGCGACGCGACACGGCCATTGCTCCCCCTTAGCACCCCGGGGCATCCGGCCGGTTCTCGCCAGTCGGCGGCACCCTCGCTCATTCAACCGGAGTAGTGGGTCCGCTGTCGAGAGTCGGGCGAGTACCGTGGAGGCATGTACACGAGCTACGCCGCCATCGGCGACAGCTTCACCGAGGGGGTCGGCGACGAGCTGCCCGACGGCTCGGTGCGCGGCTGGGCCGACTTCGTCGCCCTCGGGCTCGCCGCCCACGCGCGCGAACCCGTGCGCTACGCGAACCTCGCCATCCGCGGCCGCAAGCTCGGCCCGATCATCGAGGAGCAGCTCGAGGCGGCCATCCGGCTGCGCCCCGAGCTGATCAGCTTCAACGGCGGCGGCAACGACATCATGCGCCCCCGGATGGACGAGGCGGCCGTCGCCGATCGCTTCCGCGAGGCGGTGCTGCGCATCCGCTCCGCCGGCGTGCACGTGCTCATGCTGAGCGGCGCGAACCCCAGCGACCACCTGCCGATGGGCCGCATGATGGACTCCCGCGGCGCCCGGCTCACCCGCGCGCTCGCCGACGTCGGCGCACTCGACGGGGTCACCTTCGTCGACAACTTCTCCGACCGGGGCCTCCGCGACATCCGGTACTGGTCCCCCGACAAGCTGCACCTGAACTCGCTCGGCCACGCCCGCGTCGCGAGCAACGTGCTCACCGCGATCGGCGTGCCCGTGCCCGCCGAGTGGGGCGTCGAAGAGGTCGCGGCTGCGCCGGCCGGCCCGCGCAGCCGCAATACCGCGGCCTACTACCGCGAGTTCGTGCTGCCCTGGATCGGCCGGCGTCTCACCGGCCGCAGCTCCGGCGACGGCCGCACCGCGAAGCGGCCCGTGCTCGAGCCGTTCTCGCTGCCCTAGGGGGCCGGACCGGCTCAGCCGGCGGATGCCTCAGCCGCGCACGTTCGCGACGAAGTCCCTGGTGCGCCGGGCGAGGCCCTCGATGCGGCGCAGCGCCTGCCAGCCGTCGCGGACTTCCGCGGGCGCGAGCGGCGCGTGCAGGCGCACGTTCTCCTGGCAGGAGAGGTCGGCGCAGAGGTAGCTGCCGAGCGAGTCGCCCTTCGCCCCCGCCGGCCCCGCCCGCCGCGCCGAGAACAGCGTCACCTGGTCGGCCGGCTGCTGCGTGTGGCAGAGGTTGCAGATCGCCGCGCGATGGCGGGACATCGTCGTCTCGGCCGCGCGCAGCACGATGCCGACGGGCTCGTCGTCGAGGAGCGTCACGAGGTAGCCGAGCCGCCGGTTCGAGCGGTCGCGCCAGGCGAGCGCGTCGAGCCGCTCCCACTCGGCGACGAGCACCTCGATCGGCAGCTCGAACTGCTCGAGCTCGGCCGGCGTGGCGTTGACGAACGAGCCGCGGATCTCCGCCTCGCTGAGCGCGCGCATGCCTCTCCCTCCGACCCAGCCACCCTACGCCCGCAGCGGCGCCGCAGGCGCAGGCCCGGGCGCCCGGGCGCGGCCCCCCGGCGCCGCGTCAGCCCGCGCGGTGCAGCAGGGCCGGGCGCGGCCGGTCGTCGGAGACCGGCTTCCAGCCCTCCGGGGTCCGGCGGTACTTCGCCCGCGGGCCCTCGGCGACGAGCTGCTCCAGGGCGACGAGGAAGCGGTCGATCTCGGCCTCGCCCGTGCCGAGGCCGACGCTCGCCCGCAGGCCGTTCGAGCGGCTCGCGACACGGTCGAAGAGCGGGTGCGCGCAGAAGCGACCGGCCCGCACCGAGACGCCGTGCTCGGCGGAGAGCGCGGCCGCGAGGAGCCCGACCGAACCGTGCTCGAGCTCCAGGGTGACGATGCCGAGCGCCTCGGGCGCGTCGTCGAAGGCCCGGATGCGGCGCACCCCGGCGACCCGGTCGATGCCCGCCCCCAGCCGCGCGGCGAGGGCCGACTCGTGCGCCGCGCGCGCCGGCTCGCCCAGGCGCTCGAACTCCGCGAGCGCCGCGGCGATCGCGGCCGCGCCGAGCACGTTCGGCGTGCCGGCCTCGTGCCGCTCGGGGCCCGTCCGCCAGGCGACGGCGTCGAGCGAGACGTCGGCGACCGCGCCGCCGCCCGCGAGATAGGGGGTCGCGGCGTCGAGCCAGTCGGCCCGGCCGACGAGCGCACCGGCGCCGTACGGCGCGTAGGCCTTGTGCCCGGAGAAGGCGAGGTAGTCGGCGCCGGACTCGGCGAGGGAGACGCGCCGGTGCGGCAGGAGCTGCGCGGCGTCCACCGCGATCCGCGCGCCGTGCGCGTGGGCGAGCTCGGCGAGCCGGGCGATCGGCAGCAGCTCCCCCGTCACGTTCGACGCGCCGGTGACGGCGAGGAGGGCGGCAGGACATCGGGCGAGCTCCGCCTCGAGGGCGAGCAGCGTGCCCTCGACGCTCGGCTGCGCGACGACGACGCGGCGGCTCCGCCAGGGCAGCAGGTTCGCGTGGTGCTCGAGGTCGAGCACGACGACATCGCCCGGGACCGCGCTCGCCAGCAGGTTGAGGGCGTCGGTCGTGTTGCGGGTGAACACGACGACGTCCTCGTCCCGGGCCCCGACGTGCCGGGCGACGGCCGCCCGGGAGCCTTCGACGAGCTCCGTCGCGAGCTCGGAGGCGTAGCCGGTGCCGCGGTGCACGCTCGAGTACCACGGGGTGATCTCGGCGACGTGCTGCGCCACCGCGACGAGCGGCGGCGCCGAGGCGGCGAGATCGAGGTTCGTGTGCGGCACCCGGTCGCCGCCGAGCACGGGGACGACGAGCCCCCGGTCGGCGAGTGCGGCGAGCGGCATCAGCGGGGTCTCCGTCGCCCGCGCCTTCCGCTCCGCCACCGTGCTCGCTCCAGTCATGCGGCGACGCTACGACCGCCGGGCGAGGCCCGCCAGCGTCCCGGTCACACACCGGAACGCGGCGTCACACGGCGTCATGCGGTCCCATCCGCCGCGGCTCAGCCGTGCAGCGCACCCAACGCGCTGTGCACGCTGTCGGGGCGGCCGAGGCCGAGGTGCTCGCGCAGCGTCGTCCCCTCGTAGGCGCGCGGCAGCAGCCCGCGACGCTGCAGCTCGGGCGCGACGAGCGAGGTGAACGCCTCGAACTGGGAGGGCTGCACCGCGGACAGCACGTTGAATCCGTCGACCGCGCCGGCCTCGCCCCAGGCCTCGAACTCGGTCGCGACGTCGTCGGCGGTGCCGACGATGATCGGCGCGGTCACCGCCGCCGCGACCACGAGGTGGCGCAGCGTCGGCGGACGGAGCCCCGCCGGCGTGCGGCCCGTGCGCTCCGCGACGATCTCGACGAGCTGCTGCCCGGCCTGGCCGAACTGCGCCGCGATGGCAGGGGTGACCGCGAGATCCGGGGACACGCCCTGCAGGTCAACCCCCACGAGCGGTGACAGGCTCGCGAGCGAACGCTCGGCGGGGAAGCCCGATGGCGGCCCGTCGGGCCAGTCCTCGACGAGCCGGACGAGTTCCGAGAGCTCGTCGGCGATGGCCTGCGCCCCCGCCCGCGTCTCGGCGACGATCGGGAGCACCGGGGCGATGACCTTCAGCGTGCGGTCGTCGCGGCCGGACTCGAAGGCGAGCGCCCGCAGCTCCTCGCGCACCGCGACCGCGTGGGCGAGGTCGTCCGCCGCGACGAGGGCGAGGTCGGCGCTGCGGGCGGCGATGAGCCGGGAGGCCGGCGAGGCCCCGGAGCGGATGATGGGCGGATGCCCCTGCACAGGGCGTACGGCGTTCAACGCTCCGTCGACGCGGAGATGCGTGCCGCGGAAGCGCGCCTCGTGCACGCCCTCCGGATCGAGGAAGTCGCCGGTCGAGGCATCCGCGACGATCGCGCCGTCGTCGAAGGAGTCCCAGAGCCGCTTCAGCACCGTCTCGAACTCGACCGCGCGCTCATAGCGGCTCGGATGCACTCGCTCGGCGTCGAGCCCGTGATTGCCGGCCGCCCTGGCGTCGGCGGTCGTGACGAGGTTCAGCCCGACCCGGCCCCCGGAGAGCAGATCGATCGAGGCCGTCGCCCTGGCGACCGAGTACGGGTCGGCGTAGCTCGAGTCGACCGTGGCGACGAGGCCGATCCGCTCGGTGACGGCTGCGAGGTGCGCGACGGCCGAGAGCGGGTCGATGCGGGCGAGCAGGTACGGATCCCGGTGGGCGAGCTCGGGGCCGGTCGAGAGCCAGTCGCCGAAGAAGAGGTGGTCGAGGCGGGCGCGCTCGGCGAGCCGGGCGGTCAGTCGGAGCACCCCGGCGTCGCCCCGCGGGTCGCGGTGCGCGCCCGGGTAGCGCCAGCCGGAGGGGTAGGCGCCGAGCGCCCGCACCATGGCGCCGATGATGAGCCTCGCCATGCTGCGCCTCCCCCGGTCGCGCGCCCGGATCGGGCCCGTCCCGATGACGGTAGGCGCGGCCGGCGGGGCTCGCGAGCCCCCGCCGACGCACGGGGTAAGACGGCGCAACACGCGGTCGCACAGCCGGCTCGGGCGCTCAGCGGATTCGCAGGAATCGCGGCGTCATGTTCGGCGGGGCGAGTCGTCTCTCAGTCGAGGCGGGTGCGCAGCGGATCCCCCGATCCTGTGCGCCCGTTCGCCGCGAGAGCCTGCTCCGGCGGCGACCCCCGGGCCCCGAGCCCGGGGGCTCCCAGCACCCGCGCCCGGCGGCCCAGCGCGACCCCAGACCTCGAGTTGCCCGACTTTCATGAAAGTCGGGCAACTCGGCGTTCTGCTGCGGGTGGCGGATCAGTCCTCGCGGCGGCGGGAGCTGTGCCGCGGCTTGCGCGCGGGCGGTCCGCTCCGCTCCTCGTCGCGCCGCCGCCCGCGGTCGTCGTCGCGCCGGCGGCCGCGATCCCCGTCGCGATCGAAGCGCTGCTGGCCGCCGCGATCGGGGCGCAGCTCGATCAGCCGGCCCGAGATGCGGGTGCCCTCGAGCCGGTCGAGCACGTCGCGCGGCAGCTCGGCGGGCAGCTCCACGAGCGAGAAGTCGCCGCGGATCTGGATGCGCCCGAAGTCCTCACGGCGCAGGCCGCCCTCGTTCGCGAGCGCGCCGACGATCTGCCGCGGCTCGACGCGATGCCGGCGGCCGACCGCGATGCGGTAGCTGCGCAGCTCGCCGGCGTCGGTACGCCGACGGCGCTCCGGGCGCTCGCGGCCGCCGTCGCGGTCGTCCCAGTCGCGGCGCTCGCGTCCACGGTCGTCGCCGTCGCGCTGGCGGCCGCGCCGCTCGTCGTCGCGCCGCCCACGCTCGAAGCGGGGCTCGGGGTCGGGCTCGAGCAGCAGCGGCGACTCACCCTGACCGACCACGGCGAGCGCGGCGGCCACGTCGACCTCGGGCACGTCGTGGTGGCGCACGTAGTGGGCGATGATGTCGCGGAACGCCTCGATTCGGCTCGTCTCGTCGAGCGCCGCGGTGATGCGGTCGTCGAAGCGGGTGAGCCGGGTCTCGTTCACCTCGTCGACGCTCGGCAGCGGCATCTGCGCGATCGGCTGGCGCGTCGCCTTCTCGATACGGGCGAGCAGCCCGCGCTCGCGCGGCGTCACGAAACTGATCGCGTCGCCCGAGCGCCCGGCGCGGCCCGTGCGGCCGATGCGGTGCACGTACGGCTCGGAGTCGGTCGGGATGTCGTAGTTCACGACGTGGCTGATGCGGTCGACGTCGAGGCCGCGGGCCGCGACATCCGTCGCCACCAGGATGTCGAGCGCGCCCGACTTCAGCTGCTCGACCGTGCGCTCCCGCTGCGCCTGCGCGAGGTCGCCGTTGATCGCGGCGGCGGAGAAGCCGCGGGCGCGCAGCTTCTCGGCGAGCTCCTCGGTGGCGTTCTTCGTGCGGACGAAGACGATCATGCCCTCGAAGTTCTCGACCTCGAGGATGCGGGTGAGGGCGTCGAGCTTCTGCATGTGCGAGACGACCAGGTGGCGCTGGGTGATGTTCGCCGAGGTCTGCGTCTTGCCGGCGACGCGCACCTCCTCGGGGTCGTGCAGGTACTGCTGCGACATCCGCCGGATCATCGCCGGCATCGTGGCCGAGAACAGGGCGACCTGCTTGTCGTCGGGCGTGTCGGCGAGAATCGACTCGACGTCCTCGGCGAAGCCCATGCGCAGCATCTCGTCGGCCTCGTCGAGCACGAGGTAGCGGATGCCGGAGAGGTCGAGCGTGCCCCGGTCGAGGTGGTCCATGATGCGGCCGGGCGTGCCGACGACGACGTGCACGCCGCGGCGGAGGGCGGAGAGCTGCACGCCGTAGCCCTGCCCGCCGTAGACCGGCAGGATGTGCACGCCGGGCAGGTGCGCGGCGTAGCGCTCGAAGGCCTCGCAGACCTGCAGCGCGAGCTCGCGGGTCGGGGCGAGCACGAGCGCCTGCGGCTCGCGCACGTCGAGGTCGAGGCGGGCGAGGATGGGCAGCGCGAACGCCGCCGTCTTGCCGGTGCCGGTCTGGGCGAGGCCGACGACGTCGCGGCCCTCGAGGAGCAGCGGGATCGTCGCGGCCTGGATGGCGGAGGGCGTCTCGTAGCCGACGTCGTCGAGCGCGGCGAGCACGGGCCCGTCGAGGCCGAGCGCGGCGAAGCCGGAGGGCGAGGCCGGCGCGGCGGGAGCGTCGGCGGGGGCGTCGGACGGGGCGTCCGTGGGGGCGTCGACGGCGGACTCCTCGGCCTCGGCAGTACCGGCGGGGGGTGCTGCGTCGGCCGGGTCGGGCGTCGGGAAGTCGTCTGAGGTCACGCTCCAGGGTAGTCCTCGCAGGATGTTCAGCGCCTGTGCAGCTCGAAGCGCTACGGTCGAAGCCTGGTCCCCCACGGCCGCTCTCGACTATGACGCGCACGCTCCCCCCGCCCTCAGCCACGTCGGCCGCCCCTGCCCGCGGCGCGAGGCGCGGAGTCGGCCGCCGCCGCGCCGTCGCGGTACTGGCGCTCGCGTTCACGGTCGTCGTCCTGCTCGGCCTCGTGCCCGGCTTCGTCGGTTCGGCGGTGTCGACCGCCCTGCCGTGGCTCGGGCTCCTGCTGGTGCCGCTGCTCGTCGCCGCACTCGCGGTGCGCGGCCGCACCTGGTTGGTCGCGCTCGTGCCCGCCATCGCCTGGGCCTTCGCGGTCGGTCCCTCCTTCGCCTGGCTGCCCGCTCCGGACGGCGACGGCGCGGCGGTCGCGGCGGACGCCGCGGACGCGCCGGCCGAGCTCGTCTTCGCCAGCCAGAACGTCGAGGCCCTCTCGGGCACGGCCGCCGACTCGGCGACCACCCTCGTCGCCGCCGGCGCCGATGTCATCGCCCTCACCGAGCTCGAGGGCGACGCCAGGGAGCAGGCGGATGCCGCGCTCGAGGCGAGCCATCCCTATACCTATGCGGTGGGCACCGTCGGCATCTGGAGCACCTCGCCGATCTCCAACGCCCGGCCGCTCGAGCTCGGCCTCGGCTGGAACCGGGCGCTCACGGTCGACATCTCGGCGCCCGCGGGGCTCGTCAGCGTCTACGTCGTGCACGCCGCCTCGCTGCGGCCCGGCGCCCAGTCCGACCGCGACACCATGCTCGACGAGCTCGCCGCCGTCATCGACCGCGACGAGAACGAGCGCGTGGTCGCGCTCGGCGACTTCAACGCGGCATCGACCGATCCCGCACTCACGGGCATCCGCCGCACGCTGAGCGAACCCGGCCAATCGGAGCCGTCCTTCGGCTTCACCTGGCCGGCGGCGTTCCCGGTCGCCCGCATCGACCATCTCTTCCAGCGCGGGCTGACACCGGTCGAGAACACCGTGCTGCCGGCCGGCGCGAGCGATCACCTCGCAGTGCTCACGACGCTGCGCTACTGAGCGCGGCTGGGGTCGCGCCGCACAGCCGCCGCCCAGCCGGCGCCAAGGCTCCCCCGTTACCGTCGTCCCATGAGCGATCGGGGGATGGCGGCGCAGACCGCGCCGCAGGTGCGGATGCCGCGGGGGCGGCAGTTCGCGGTGACGTGGGCGATTCCGAGCGACTACGGCGGCATGACCCAGGCGATGCTCGCCCGCTGCGCCTCCTTCGCGCGGCTCGCGGGCGCCCCGGTCGACGTGCTGACCTTCGACGCCCACCCCGACGTGCCGGGCCTCGCGGCGGCCCTCCGCGCCCGCGGCGCGCTCGCCGACGGCGTGCGGCTGCAGAACCTCTACGAGTGGCTGCGGGAGCATCCGCTGCCGGGCGGCTCGCTCCGCCTCGACCGCGATGCCTTCACCCCGCTCGGCGAGGCCGACGCCGACGAGCTGCTGCGCCGCGGCGACCGCGTGATGGCCAGGCTCCGGCACGACGAGTCCGGTCGGCTGCTGCAGATCGACCACTTCCGCGCCGATGGCACGCTGCTGCTGAGCGACCGCCGCGACACGAAGCAGGGCGGCGTGCTCGGCGGCCGCTCGGTCGTGCTCTGCGATGCGCACGGCGAGCCGGTGCGCTCCTGGGCCCGCATCTGGCACCTCTACACGGCCTGGCTCGACGCGCTCACCGCCGGCGAACGCAGCTTCATGGTCGTCGACAGCAAGACGATCGCCCCGTTCATGCTCGGCTACCGGCGCAAGCACGTCATCACGGCGCACGTCGTGCACGCCTCGCACCGCTCGGGCGGCGGCGAGACGCATCCGGTCCGCGCCTCCCGGCGGGAGGTCTTCGACCGCATCGACGAGTTCGACCTCGTCGCCCTGCTGTCGAAGCGTCAGGCGCAGGAGGTCGCCGAGCTCGTCGGCGCCCGCCCCAACGTGGTCGTCATCCCCAACGCGCGGCCCGCCCGCGCCGACGCCGCACCGACGATCGTGCGCCCGCGCGCGGGCGGCGTGGTGCTCGCCGCGCTCACCCGCCGCAAGCGGGTGCAGGACGCGGTGCGCGCGATGGCGATCGCCAACACGGGGCGGGCGACGCCCGTGCGGCTCGACGTGTACGGCGACGGGGAGTGCCGCGCCGAGGTCGAAGCGCTCGCAGCCGAGGCGCCCGGCGTGGTGCTGCACGGCTACGACCCGTCGGCCAGGCAGCACCTCGACGGAGCCTCGTTCATGCTGCTGAGCTCGCGCTCGGAAGGGTTCCCGCTCGTCCTCGTCGAGAGCATGGCGGCCGGGTGTCTGCCGATCGCCTACGACATCCGCTACGGCCCCGCCGACCTGATCCGCGACGGGCGGAACGGCTTCCTCGTCCCCGAGGGCGACGTCGCCGGGCTCGCCCGCGCCGTGCAGCGGCTGGAGGCGATGCCCGCCGCCCGGGTGTCGGCGATGCGTCGTCGCGCCATGCAGACCGCCCGCGACTTCGACGAGGATCGGGTCGTCGCGAAGTGGGCGCTGGAGTTCGAGCGCGCCCTCGAGCGGCGCCGCGCGACCCCGCCCTCTCGCGCGCAGCGGCTGCGCCGTGCCGTGTCGCGCTCGCCGCTCGGCCCGGTGCTGCGCGCCGTGCTCCGGCCCGTCCGCGCGCGGCGCTGAGCCGGGGCACCCTCGGCGTCGATGTCGCCGGCGAGGCGTACCGTGCAGACGTGGACGACCGCTGCGCACTGACGGATGCCTCGGGCACCCCCTGCCCGAACCCGACTGCGTCGGGCGCGCCGCTCGCCCTCTGCACGAGCCACCTCGCCATCGCACTCGACTGGGCCGAGGGCGAGTTCGGCGCGCGCGGTCTGCTGCTCTCGCCCTGCCTCGCCTGCGGCGGTCGCGTCGGGCTGCGGTACCCGGGCGGCACGCTGTGCGAGCGCTGCGGCTGGCGCGCCGGCGACGTGCCCGACCGGGAGTTCGGCGCCCCGATCGTCGAGGTCGTGTACTACCTGCGCTACGACGACCGCATCAAGATCGGCACGAGCGGCCGGCTGCGCGCCCGCGTCGCCGCGCTCCCGCACGACGAGCTGCTCGCGCTCGAACCCGGCGGCCGGGCGAGCGAGCGCCGCCGGCACGAGCAGTTCGCGGCCTCTCGCATCCCCGGCACCGAGTGGTTCGAGCGCACGGCCGCCCTCGACGCGCACGTCGCCGCGCTCGCCCTCGGCGTCGACGATCCGTGGGCGCAGTACGACGAGTGGGTGGCGGCCCGCGCGACCGCGTTCGCCTGAGGGCGGATCACACCCGGCGGATGCTGACGGCCTTCCACCCCTCGGGGATCTGCGCCTTCGCCGCGGCCGTCGCCGTCTGCTCGTCGGCGCCGTCGGCCTCGACGACGACCGCCTCGCCCGAGGCCGGGTTCGTCGCGATGATCGTGACCTTCATGTCTTCGACCGTACGTCGCGCCTCCGACGAGCGCACCCCTCGCCGACCCGCGACGACCCGCAGCGACACGGACGCAGACACGGAAAAGGCCCGGTTCGCGGCCTTGCACCGTTCCCCGGGCCACCCCATTCCGTGCGTTGATCGCTCCCTAGTGCGACAGGTTCATTCCACCCCGCATGAGCGCTGCAGAATAGGGGTTGACAGCGGGGGCGCGAGGGGCATCTCGAGGGCTTCGTCCCCGACCGCAGAAGCACACCGCGGTGCCCCACCCGAATGGGCAGGGCACCTTGGCTGGTCGTGCTGATGGCTAGAAGTACCGTTCGTTGTACTGGAGGTTGGCCGCCCAGGAGACGGCTCCGCATCCCGAACCACCGCACGCGCCCGATATGTAGCTCGTGAGATAGAAGGTGCCCGCAGGCTGCCAAGCGTTTCCGTTCTTGTTCTTGATCGTGATCCAACCCGATTGCCCGGTGTACGTCCCTGAAGCGAATGTGGTTCCAGCACTGTTTCTCAGGCTGAGAATGAAGCTGCCGCCGCTGCCGGGGTCGTCGGTGATATCGAACGCGACCGAGTTCTTCGCGAACGTGTTCGTTCGTGCCGTGCTCCAGTGGACAGTCGAAGGCACGCCCTGTGTTCCACTGATTCCAGTGGTTGCGGCCGTCGCTGCGGTCATGCCGCCGAGCATCAGCATGGCAGCAGTAGAGGCTGCGCCCATCGTCAGCGCTGCGCGCCGGAAGGCACGAGACGTGATCTTGGTCATTCTGTGATCCCCGCGCATTCCACATCGAGCTCTGCTTCGAATGGCGTCACCCCACCGCGCTTCGCCAAGGCCGCCATCTTGGCGTCATACGCGTTGTCGATGCGTCCTTCAAGTTCGGGGATCTTTGCGAAGTCGGCCAACCAGTTCGCCGCCCTGGACCTATCGATGGCATTCGAACCGTGCACGGCCTCGTCAAGCCACATGCATCGCCAGTACCGTCCCGCGATTTCCACCGGCAGTCCGACCTCGTAGAGGTCATTGTTCGGCTCGGTGGGATGGAAGAACGCCGGCGCGCCTGCAGGGAACTCCTTGCCGCCCGGCAGCGGTGCCGACCAGTTTCCCGTCACGTCGCGCCAGACGTCGTCGATCTGCGCCTGCGTGTAGAACTCACTTCCGTACGCCTTGATCGCAGGCAAGATACCCTGATCGGCTGCCGAAGCGGCCGAGGCGAATGCAACTCCGCCGAGCGCGCCAGTGGCGACGGTGAGCACCGAGACAACTCCAATTTTCAGACCTTGAACCACCCTTTGTCCTCCTTGCATGGTGCCTGCTGACGTCCACCAACTCCTTCAAAAGGTAGGAGACCGACCGAGGAAAGGAACATGGGTCATTCGGCCCAGGACATGGGCAATTTGGTACATTTCCGACTGGCCCGGAATATGTTCGACTAGGTCAGATCCCTGTGAACGGAGTCGAAACATGAAGACGTCCCGGTGCCTCGTCGTCGTCGCGATCGCCGTCGGCCTCAGCCTCCTGTCTGGGTGCGCGTCGCCAGACTCGGGAGCCTCCACTGCGGTCGCGCCGAGTGCGGCGATGGACCGCACACCTGATGCCTCGATCGCAGCGACCTGCGCGGCGCTCAGCTCGATCGATTCGATCACGTTGAACGCTGAAGCCGAGCGGGCGGCCGGAGTGCTTTCGGAGGAAGGCTACGTTCGCGTAGTCAATTCCACGGTGCCCGCGTTCGAGTCGATCAGGCTCGCGCCGAAGGACCAGCGCGGGCTTCGAGCAGAATTGGCTGAGCTTCTTGCCTTGATCGACGCATCCGACCCCACGAAACTCAGTTACGACCCGACGAGCGCGGCGTACCTCGCAATCCGAGACACGATCGCACGGGCCTGCAAGCAGAACACGACTGAGGACTTCGTGGTTGGCGTCCACGGCGGATAATCGACCGCACCGCGTCCACAGACGAAAGAAGCCCGGAACTCGATGAGTTCCGGGCTTTTCGGTAGCGAGGGCGGGACTCGAACCCGCGACACCACGATTATGAGCCGTGTGCTCTAACCACCTGAGCTACCCCGCCGCAAGGCCTCCGGCCGAAGCCGGGAACCAGAGCCCCGAGTCAGGATTGAACTGACGACCCCTTCCTTACCATGGAAGTGCTCTACCACTGAGCTATCGGGGCGCGTCGCCGCGTTCGGCAACCGTTCGAGGATAGCACCTCGGCGGCCCACCGCCGAATCGAGGACGGCCACCGCGAACGGGCCCGTCGGACCCGTCGCGTACAGTGAGCGCTATGACGAGCGAGTGGTGGCGGACGGCCGTGATCTACCAGATCTACCCGCGCAGTTTCGCCGATGCGAACGGTGACGGCATGGGCGATCTGGCGGGCATCACGGCCCGGCTCGGGGCGCTCGCCGAGCTCGGCGTCGACGCGATCTGGCTCTCGCCGTTCTACACCTCGCCGCAGCACGACGCCGGCTACGACGTCGCCGACTACCGCGACGTCGACCCCCTCTTCGGCACCCTCGCCGACTTCGACGCGATGCTCGCCGAGGCGCACGCGCGAGGCATCCGCGTCATCGTCGACCTCGTGCCGAACCACTCCTCGAACGAGCACCCCTGGTTCCAGGCCGCTCTCGCCGCGGGGCCGGGCAGCGCCGAGCGCGCCCGCTACCTGTTCCGCGACGGCCGCGGTCAGGCCGGTGAGCTGCCGCCCAACAACTGGGACTCGGTCTTCGGCGGCCCCGCCTGGACCCGCGTGACCGAGGCCGACGGGCAGCCGGGCCAGTGGTACCTGCACATCTTCGACTCCTCCCAGCCCGACTTCGACTGGACGAACGACGAGGTCCGCGAGGAGTTCCGCGACATCCTGCGGTTCTGGCTCGACCGCGGCGTCGACGGCTTCCGCGTCGACGTCGCCCACGGCCTCGTCAAGGCCGACGGCCTGCCCGACTGGACCCCGCCCGCCGCCGGCGGCAGCATGGGCGGCGCCGGCGGCCTCGCCGACGACGCACCCGACGCCGAACGCCCCGTGCCGAGCGCCGAGCCCGGCGTCCCCCTCGAACCCGAGATCTCCTCCGAACCCGGCGACGCGCCGCCATTCTGGGCGCAAGAGGGGGTGCACGAGATCTACCGCGACTGGCGCGCCCTGCTCGACGGCTACCCCGGCGAACGCATCCTCGCCGCCGAAGCCTGGGTCGACCCGCTCGCCCGCGTCGCCCAGTGGGTGCGCCCCGACGAGATGCACCAGTCCTTCAACTTCGCCTACCTCGAGACCCCCTGGCGGGCCGCCGCCCTCCGCCGCGTCGTCGACGAGTCCCTCGCCGCGTTCGGCGCCGTCGGCGCCCCCTCCACCTGGGTCCTCTCGAACCACGACGTCGTACGCCACCCCACCCGTCTCGCCCTCACCGTCGGCAACCTCCAGGGCCACGGCGTCGGCCCCCGCACCCCCGGCATCGGCGACCCCGCCACCGGCCTGCGCCGCGCCCGCGCCGCGACCGCGCTCATGCTCGCCCTCCCCGGCTCCGCCTACCTCTACCAGGGCGAAGAACTCGGCCTCCCCGAGGTCATCGACCTCCCCGACGACGCCAGGCAGGACCCGACCTGGTTCCGCACGAACGGCGAACGCTACGGCCGCGACGGCTGCCGCGTCCCGATCCCCTGGGAAGCCGCCGCCCCCTCCCACGGATTCGGCCCGACCCAGGCCTCCTGGCTCCCCCAACCCGCCGAGTGGGCCGACTACGCCCGCGACCGCCAACACGACGCGCCCGGCTCGACCCTGTCGATGTACCGGTCGGCGCTGGCGCTGCGCCGCGAGCACGGCCTCGCGAAAGGCACCCTCGACTGGGTCGAAACGCCCGACACCCCCGACGTCGTGGCCTTCACGAACGGCGCGCTGCTCGTCGTCGCGAACACCGGCGACACCACGCTCGCACTCGCGCAGGTGCTGCCCGACGAGCACGCCGCCGCGGCCGGCGCGCAGCCGTTGCTCGCCTCGGGCGACCTGGCCCGGGGCATCCTGCCTGCCGACACCACAGTCTGGCTCGCCCGCTGAACCACGCCGCGCCGACCCACGGGCCGGCGCAGCGACCCCCGCCCGGCGCCGGCCGCTCAGTCGGTGCTGGCCCGATCAGTCGGTGCCGGCTAGTTCGTGTTGGCGTACAGCCACTCGAGCGGGTCGACCCAGGTGCCGTTGATGCCGCCGATGCGGATCTCGAAGTGCAGGTGGGGGCCCGTCGACATGCCCGTGTTGCCGGTCTCGCCGATCGTCTGGCCGACGCGCACGGTGTCGCCGATCTCGACGGTGCGCGAGCCCTCGATCATGTGCGCGTAGACGCTCGTCACGGTCTGCCCGTCGATGACGTGGTCGATCATGATGACCGTGCCGAGCGAGCCGCCCTCGTCGGTCGACTGCGAGACGACGCCGTCGGCGATGGCCTGGATGTCGGCGCCGAGGCCCGGGTTGAAGTCCTGGCCGTGGTGGTCGCTCGAGCAGCCGGCGCAGTCGCGGTAGCCGAAGCGGTCGCCGATGTGCACGCCGACCGCGAAGGGCCACTGGATGGTGCCGTTCGGGTTGTTCGTGAACGTCGCCTCGGGGCGGATGCCGGCGGCGGCCGCGTACTCGGCGATCGACTGCGACTTGTACGACTCGAGGCCGAGCTCGGGGGTGGCCGCGATCGCGTCGCCGCTGGTGTCGAGCGTCTGGCCCGCCTCGCGGCCGGAGTCGGTGCCGGTGAGCGCCATGGCCTGCACGTCGTCGGAGCTCAGCAGCGACAGCGAGGGCACGGAGGTGGCGACGGCGAGCATCGCAGCGAAGCCCATCGCGACGAGGCTCGTGAGCTTGGCGCCGCTGCGCCGCGTGCGAGCGGGCGCAGTGCCGGCGAACGCGGCGTTCGCGGAACGTGCCGGCCGGCCGGCGGCGGGCGCCGTCGGCTCGGACCGCGTCGTCGGCACGGGCTGCTTGGCGAGGCGGCGCGAGCGCGCCTGCGGGGCCTCGTCGCGGAGTCGCGCGCGGCGGCTGAGCTGCGCCTCGGGGCTCGGGGCCGGGATCTCGGGCACCGCGGCGGCGAGCTGCGCCTCGGCCGGCGCGGGCAGCGGCTCGGCGATGCGGGCGGCAGGGTGCTGCTCGACCTGGGCGGGCGCGGCCTCTGCGGCGGCCGCGACGACCTCTGCGGGCACGGGCTCGCCCGAGATGATGGCGTCGAACAGCTCGACGCCGCTGGGCTCCTCGACGACGGCCGGAGCGGGGGACGTGGGGGTCGCCGCCAGTTCGGCGGCGCGCTCCCGTTCGCGAAGCTCTCGACGGGTCAGGGGTCGTTCAGACCGCGAAGGGGTCTGAGTGCCTGGCGTGGAACCGTCGGGCACGAGGGGGGACTCGAGCACGTAGGGGCTTTCGGCGTTGGGGGCGGACGTAGGGGCCGTCATTCCGAGCGGGGCTCGGGTAACAGATTGGTAAAGGCTACCCCGGGCACGCCGATCGCGCCACCCACCCGGCGGGCGGTGCAGCCGGCATCCCCACCGTTCCAGGCGACGCGCCGTGTCGGGTACGCGCGCCCCCGACCCCGCCCTGCGCGATCGCGGACGAACGGCGGGGAGCACGCCTAGGCTCGGGAGCATGCGCACGCCATCCGCCGCTCGTCTTCCGAGCCCGCCGGTCGGTCCCCGACCGGTCGAGGGCTGAGCCGTGTCCGGCGCGCTCTTCCACGCAGGGAACCGGAAGCAGCCCCGAACCGCGGCGGGACGGATCGTGTGGATGGTCGTGACCCTCGTCCCGCTCGGCGCCCTCGCCACGGTCTTCACCGTCGCCGCAGTGTCGGCCTGGGCCGACGGCGGCCCGCCGGCACGCGAGCTGGGCGACGCGGTGCAGTTCACGGTCATCGCCGCGATCTCCGGGCTGTTCTTCCTCATCACCGCGATCGGCGGCGTGGTGCGCGTGCGCGAGCAGCTCCGCGACGAGCGGGCACGCCGCGCCCCGGAGGACCCGCAGCGGGGGTGATCCGGCTCGGGTCGGGACGCTGCGGCCGAGCCGGCGGGCGTCGGCTCAGGCGGGCAGTCCGGCCGCCGCCAGCGCGGCTCGCAGCTCCGGCGCGAGCGTCGGGCCCGCCGCGACGAGCAGCTCGCTCGACTCGGCCGCACCGCCGGGCCCGGTGACGAGCGCGCCCGCCTCGCGGGCGATGAGCGCCCCGGCGGCGTGGTCCCAGGGGTTCAGGCCGGTCTCGTAGAAGCCGTCGAGTCGGCCGGCCGCGAGCGCGCAGAGGTCGAGGGCGGCCGAACCGAGGCGGCGGAGGTCGCGGATGTCGGGCAGGAGCGCCGCCGCGACCGCGCCCTGGGCCCGGCGCACCTCGGCGGCGTAGCCGAAGCCGGTGCCGATGAGCGCGCGCGACAGGGGCACCGGGTCGTTCACACGCAGCTCGGCGCCGCCGAGGCGCGCGCCGCCGCCCCTGCTCGCTTCGAAGAGCTCGCCGGAGACGGGGTTCACGACGACCCCGGCGAGCGCGGTCCACTCGGCCGGGTCGGCGCCGCCCGAGACCACGGCGATGCTGATCGCCCAGTTCGGGATGCCGTAGAGGAAGTTCACCGTGCCGTCGATGGGGTCGACGATCCACTCGAGCCCGCTCGTGCCGATGCGCGCCGCATCCTCCTCGCCGAAGACGCCGTCGTCCGGGCGCTCCTCGGCGATGAGCGCCCGGATGAGCGCCTCGGTGTCGCGGTCGACCGCGGTCACGATGTCGAGCGGGGTCGACTTCGTGGCGGCGACGCTCACCCCCTCCCGCCGGGCGGCGAGCGCCTGCTCGCCGGCGCGGACCGCGATGTCGCGGGCGAGGCCGAGGAGCTCGGCCGGGGACGGAACGGCTGCGGAGGTCATGCCCCCACGCTACGCGGCGCGCGGCAGACGGTGCTCGCGCGCCACCGCCCTTGCCCGCTCACCCGCGCGTGAACCGGGAGCGGATCCGCACCCACAGCGGGTCGGCCTCGCCGAGCGCGGAGACGAGCCGCAGCACGCCGCCGAGCTGCCCGGCACCGGCGGCGAGTGCGATCGCGGCGACGGCCGCGGCGGCGGCGGTCATGGGGCCGGTTCCCTCGTTCACGTCGCGGACGACGAGCGCTATCCCGCTGACGGCGAGCAGCAGGGCGAGCGTGCCCGAGACGAGTCGCACGAGCACCCTCGGCTCGAGGTTCACGAGCCGCGCCCGCACCCAGCCCCCGGCCCGTGGCACGCGCGCGCCTTCGGCGTACGGCAGCCGGAGCCACCAGGCCGCCGCGCGCAGCAGGCGTCGGCCGCTCCACCACAGGGCGACGAGCAGTGCGATGCCCGCGAGACCGAGCAGCGCCGCGAGGACGGTGATCACCAGGTCCGTCGGGTGCGGGCGGAGGCCGAGGGCCGCGATCGTGCCGACCATCCCGATCGCGACGAAGGCGCCGAGCGAGGCGCAGCCGAAGCCGAGCAGGCCGAGCCACCAGCGCGACCAGCGCTCGACGTCGGCGCGCAACACGGCCGCCGCACGGTCGGCATCGGCCGGCGGGGCGCCGGCTCGTCCCGCGGACGACAGGTACGGGCGCGACTCCGGGCGGATGAGTACGAGGCTCACTGGCCGAACAGCGGGAGATCGGGGTACTCGCGGTCGTCCGGCTCGCTCGGCGGTTCGTAGCCGAAGCGGTTGCGAAGCGCCGGGCCGCGCGCCTCGAGCACCGCGCGGGCGGCGACGAGCAGGACCCCCACGGCGAGCCAGGCCGCGAGGAACGGAGCGGCTTCGCCGAACGACGGCAACCGGAGCGCGGCGGCGGAGCCATCGGCGGGCGTGGTGACCGCGGCGGCGAACCACCAGCCCGCGGCGGCGACGCCGCAGACCGTCCACCAGACGAGGAGCGTCGTCGCGGCACCGACGAGCGACGTCGTCGCCGAGCGCAGCAGCGCGGGGTCCTCGAGCGCGGGCTCGTCGCCGGCCCCCGCCCGCCGGAGCGCGGCCGTGGTCCGGCGGAACGCGAGCGCCCCGGTGACGGCGAGCACCAGGATGCCGAGCGCGAGCACGACCGCGCCGACGACGGTGCCGGCGTCGATGACCCGCTCGACCTGGGGGGTGTAGGCGACGGGATCGGCGTAGAGGCCGGGCTGACGGAGGTACACGCCGAGAAAGACGACGCCGGCCCCGATCGCGACCGCGATCCGCCCGGCCTGCGCGACCCGGTCGAGCGCGCCCCAGCCGCGACGCTCGGCCCGCCGCATCGCCCGCGTCGTGATCCGGGTGGCGGGGCCGCGGTCGCCGACGACGCCCTTCGGCAGCTGCGAACCGAGGCGCTGCCACCAGCGACGGTCGCGGAGGACGAGCAGCCAGACTCCGGCCGCGCACACGAGCACCGCAGCCAGCAGCGCGCCCGCGGCGACGGCCCACGGCCAGAACTGCGCCCGGCTGAGCTCGTCGTCGAGCCGGCCGCCGTGCTCGGCGGCGAGCGCGACGCACGGGATGAGGGCCAGGAGCGCCAGCGAGCCCAGACCGATGAGGCTCACCGACGCGGGAGTGGAGGGCGTGCGCGCGAGCTGGCCGCGCACGAGCACGGTGTCCCGCAGCGTGTCCGTCTTCGGCGGCAGGCCCGCGTAGAACGCGGCGAGCGCGAACCGGGCCGCGCTCGCGAGGACGCCGAGCAGCACCCCGACGAGCACGAGGCCCGTCGCCGCCGCGGCGACGATCCCCCGGCCGAGGCGTTCCGTCGAGCCCAGCGCGGCGTCGGGCACCACCGCGAGCGCGAGGAGCATCGCCGCGCAGTCGAGCAGCAGCGCGACCGCGCACCCGAGGAGCAGCCCCTGAGCGACGGCCTTCGCGGATTCCGCCGCGATCAGCCGCGGCGTCGGCAGCGCCTCGTGGTGACGGCGTGCACGACGCCGTCCGTTCCCCCCGCGCGCCCGAGCCATCCAGCCACGCTAGCGTGCGCCGTCGGCCCGGGGCGTCAGCTCCGCGAGCGGCCCTGGGTCGACTCGCGCACGTGCAGCTCGAGCGGCAGCTCGATCGAGGTGCCCCGCTCGGTCTCACCGCTCAGCAGCCGGAACAGCAGCCTGGCGCACTCGGCTCCCGCCTCACCGCCCTTCGTGTCGATCGCCGTGACCGAGGGGTGCATGGCGCGCAGCGCGCTGTTGTCGACGCAGGAGGCGAGCAGCAGGTCCTCGCCGATGACCCGCCCGGCCGCCGTGACGACGGGCGCGACGGCCGCGGCGAAACCGTCGCTCGCGCCGATGAGGGCGTCGACGTCGGGTTCGCGTTCGAGGATCGCGGCCGCCTCGGCCTGCGCCTGCGACGCGTCGGTGCCGAACGTCGCGACCGCGACCGCGGGCTCGACGCCGTGGTCGCGGCACCAGGCGAGGTACGACTCCTGGATGCCGATCGACCAGTCAGAGACCGTGGCCGAGGCGAGCAGAGCGGGGCGGTGCGCGCCGCGCTCGGCGAGGTGGTCGAGCAGCACCCTCGTGTACGCGCCGTGATCCGACCAGACCACGCCGGTCGGCTGCTGGCCGCTCGGGAAGCGCTCGGAGGACACGACGGGCAGCCCCATGGCGAGCAGCCGCTCGACCATGGCGTCGCCCTCGGCCGGGTCGATCATGACGAGGCCGTCGACGTGCGGGGCGTAGTTCGGCCGCGCCTCCTCGCCGGCCACGATCACGGTGACGTCGTAGTCGAAGCCGGCCGCGACGTCGACGACGCCGTAGACGAAGGAGAGGTAGTGCTCGCTGCGGAAGACCACCTGCGGGATGTACAACCCGATCGCCCCGGTCGTCGCCGTGCGCAGCGAGCGCGCGGAGCGGTTGATGGCGTAGCCGAGCTCGGATGCCGCGCGCAGCACCGCCTCGCGGGTCGCCTCGGAGACGCGTCCGTGCCCGCGCAGGGCGTCGGACGCGGTCGTCTTCGACACCCCCGCGGCTCGCGCCACGTCCACGATCGTCGCCGGCGTCACGTGCCCTCCCCGAGTCCCCGCCATTGTGTCAGACCCTTTCCGCTCAGAACACCTGCCAGCTCGCCCGCTCGACGCGGCAGGGGCCGCCCTCGTGGAACTGCAGCCGGCCGCCCTCGAGGTCGAGCGAGATGGTCAGCAGCGTCTGCCAGCGGTGCTCGAAGGCGAGTTCCGGGTCGGGGTGGCAGCACACCGGCGCCCCGTCGGCGTCGTGCACGAGCATCCCGACCGCGCGATCGACCGGGTCCTCCGAGCGGAACAGCGCCTCGCGCGCGAGCAGCTGCTCGAGGCGGGGGTAACTGCTCGCGGTGGCGGGCGAGAGCTCGCCGCCCGCGAGCGCCTCGTCGAGGAAGTGGTTCGTGTGCACGAGCAGCCCGTCGTCGTTCGGCCGCACGACGGCCGCGCCGCCCGGGCTCAGCTCGACGCAGACCGCGTCGGCGACGCCGCCGGTGTAGGCGACGATCGTGAGCACCGTCGAGGCGCTGACCGCGGCGGAGGACGCGATCGTCACCGCCTCGTCCAGGGTGCGCGCGCGATCGAGCACCGCACGGGCGACGACGTGCACGGGCACCCCGATCCCGTCGCCGTCCCCCTCGTGGTTCAGGATGTTGAAGTGCACGCCGATGCCGGCGCTGTTCAGGCCGATCTTGCCGAGGATGCCGAACTCGGTGAAGTAGCGCACCTCGTGATCGGGGCGCACCCGGGCGCGCACGACGAGGGTGTGGTCGTTCGAGACGTCGTGCCAGTCCCAGGTCTGCACGGTGCGCGGCGCGGCATCCGCCGGCAGCGTCACGACCGTCGAGCACTCGCCCTCGCCGATCGCGCCGACCGTCGCGAGGATCTCGGTGCGCGCGTTGAGCACGCCGAGCTGCCAGTGCTCGAGCCCCGCGCCGTCGGCGAGGCCGCGGAGCTCGGCGGCGAGCTCGGGCGCCCACTCCTCGGTGCGCTCGATCGCCTGCCGCCCGATGCCGGGAAGGTCGCCTGCGGCGACGCCGACGACGTCGAAGAGTTCGGCGTAGCCGCGTGCGTTCCACGCGATCTCCTCGGCGCCGAAACGACCGAGGGCGAGCCCGCGCTGGTAGGGGTCGAGCTCGTCGGTCTCGAAGCGGCGGACGGTCATCTGGCTGGTCCTTCCTCGCGGCGGGCCGCGAACGGGGTGGTGCTGGTCGTCGCTCGGGTCATCTGCCGGCCTCGAGCACGGCGTCCCAGGCGAGCTCGGAGGCCACAGCGGCGAGCGCGATCGAGTTGACCGCCTGCTCGCCGAGCCGGGTGCTGCCGGCGGGCGGCAGCGCGATCTCGTCGGTGGTGAGCGCGAAGAGCGTGTCGCCGTCGTGGTTGGTGTGGAACGGCTGGATGGCCCGGTGCATCGAGCTGTGCACCTGGCGGCCGAAGAGCCGCAGCTCCTTGTCGTCGAGCTTGACGTTCGTGACGACCGCGGTGATCGTGGTGTTGCCGGCCGCCGTCACGGGCTGCTCGCCCGCGACGAGGGCCGCCTCGTAGTCCACGACGGGCAGGCGCCGCTCGCCCGTCTCCGGGTCGTAGTTGCCGCGGACGACCCGCCCGTCGCGGTCGACGATGACGCCGACCGGGTTCACGATCGTGACGACGAGGATGCGGATGTCGCCGATCTGCCGGAAGGCCGCGCCCTGCCCCGTGAACTCGCAGCGGGAGAGGTCGATCTTGCCCGCCGAGGCGGCGATGCCCGCGCCGACCCGGCCGACCGGGATGGCGTCGGGGCGGGCGGCCTCGAGCGCGGCCCGGCCGAGCGCCGCGTCGGGCACGATGCCGGTGTCGCGCGCACCCAGGTCGTAGATGACCGCGCCGGAGGCGGAACGCAGGTCCTGCCAGCCGACCCGGCCCTGCTCGCGCACGAGCAGTTCTTCGTCGACGCCCGTCGCAGCGGCGAGTCCGTAGGAGGAGCCGCCCGCGAAGCAGATCGCGTGGTTGAACTCCTCGTAGCGGCCGATGATGCCGATCGCGCCGCCGCGGGCGTCGACCGAGGTCCGGGCGCCGTTCGCGATCGTGATGACCGTCGCGCCGGTCGGCCCGTTCGCGTACTCGGCGGTGCCGACCGCGACGCCGGGGAAGTCGAAGGCGACGAGGCCGCGGCCGACGCCGTGACTCGGCACGAGCTCGACGTCGTCGTTGCCGACGCGGTCGCCCCAGTAGGGCGGGGGCGTGAGCCGGTGGGGCGCGGCGCGGCCGGCGTCGCTCGCGGCGGGGTCGATGAACGGCACGTCGGATCCTTCCGTGGCGGTGGCGGTGGCGGTGGCGGTGGCGGTGGCGGGGGTCGTGGGAGCGCCGGTCGCGGGCGCTGCGGCGCTCATCGGGCCGCCTCGAGCACGGCGTCCCAGGCGAGCTCGGAGGCGAGCGCGCCGATCGCGATCGAGTTGACCGGGGCGTCGTCGTCCTCGGCGGGGACGCTCGGATTGAGGTCGACCTCGTCGGTCGTGAGCGCGAACAGGGTGTCGCCATCGAGCGCGGTGTGGAAGGGCTGGATGGCCCGGTTCATCGAGGAGTGCACCTGCCGGCCGAAGTGGATGAGCTCGCGGTCGCTCAGCCGCACGTTCGTGATCACCGCGGTGATCGTCGTGTTGCCGTGCTCGGCCCGCGGCTGCTGCGCCCGCTCGATCGCCGCGACGTAGTCGCCCTCGAGGCGGCGCCGCTCGCCGCGCTCGGCGTCGTAGTTGCCGCGCACGACCTCGCCGTCGCGGTCGACGATGACGCCGACCGGGTTCGGCACGGTGACGACGAGCACGCGCACCTCGCCCGCGCGGGCGAAGGCGGCTCCCTGGCCGGTGAGCTCGGTGCGGGCGTAGTCGATCTTGCCCGCGGAGGCGGTGGCCCCGGCGCCGACCCGGCCCACGGGGACGCGGCCGTGCCGGGCGGCGCGGATCGCGGCACGCCCCAGCGCGGCATCCGGGTGGATCGCCGTCTCGCGCGCCGAGTAGTCGTAGATGACCGCGGTCGAGACGAGCTGCAGGTCGTCGACGCCGCCCCGGTTTCCGCCGCGGGCGCGGAGCTCGTCGGCGACGCCCGAGCCGGCGGAGAGGCCGTACACCGAGCCGCCGGTGAGGCAGATCGCGTGGGCGAAGTACTCGAAGCCGTTGCTCATGCCGATCGCGCCGCCGCGCGCGTCGATCGCGAGCCGGGCGCCGGCCGGCACGTGCAGCACGGTGCAGCCGGTCGGGCCGTTCTCGTACGTGGCGACGCCGACCTCGACGCCGGGGAAGTCGTACGTGACGACGTCGCCCGACCAGTCGGTGCTCGGCACGAGCTCGACGTCGCGGTTCGTGGGGCGGGCGCCCCAGCTGGGCAGTCCGGCGAGCCGCGGCGGGATCGCGGTTGCTGAGCGGTCGGTCACAGTGCCTCCAGGAGTTGGCGGGAGTATTCGTGTTCGGGGGTCTCGTAGAAGCGGGCGGTGTCGGCGAGCTCGACGATCTCGCCGAGCCGCATCACCGCGATCCGGTGGGCGAGGTAGCGCACGGCCGCGAGGTCGTGCGAGATGAAGAGGGCGCCGAAGCCGTGCTGCGCCTGCAGGTCGATGATGAGGTTCAGGATCTGCGCCTGCACGGACACGTCGAGCGCGCTCACCGCTTCGTCGAAGACGATGAAGCGCGGGTTCGTCACGAGCGCCCGGGCGATCGCGATGCGCTGGCGCTGCCCGCCCGAGAGCTCGTGCGGGAAGCGGGCGGCGAGGGCGGGGTCGAGCCGCACCTGGCGGAGCAGCTCGGCGACCCGCTCGGCGTGCGCGGTGAGGCGGGAGCCGTCGAGCGCGGCGAGCGGCTCCGCGACCGAGAGCCCGACGGGCATCCGCGGGTCGAGCGACCAGTGCGGGTTCTGCGGCACGGTCTGGATGAGGCCGCGGCGGGCCCGGCGCTGCTTCGGCCCGCCGATCGGCTCGCCGAGGAAGCGCACCGTGCCGCTCGTGGGCTCGCGCAACCCGAGGGCGACGCTCGCCGTGGTGCTCTTGCCCGAGCCGGACTCGCCGACGAGGCCGAGCGTCTCGCCGGCCCGCACGTCGAGGCTGACCTCGCGCATGGCGACGAGCTCGCTGCGGCCGCGCCCCCAGCCGGTGCGGAACACCGTCGTGACGCGGTCGAGCTCGAGGATCGTCTCGCTCATCGGGCCACCACCTCCTCCTCGGGGGCCGGTTCGGGGTCGTCGGCTGATTCGGCATCCGTCTTCCTCGTCTTCGCACGCCGCTTCGCGGCGCGCTCGTCGTCGCGGAAGCTCTCGGCGAGCGTGGCGACGTCGACGGAGCTCGTCTCGATCCGCTCGCCCGGCTGCACGCCGGCCGGGTCGGCCGCGGCGAGGGCGACGGTATACGGATGCGTCGGCGAGCCGAGCACCTGCTCGGCGGGACCGTCCTCGACGACGCGGCCGGCGTACATCACGGCGACCCGCTCGCACCAGCGGCCGACGCTGCGCAGATCGTGGCTCAGCCACAGCACCGTGGTGCCGGCATCACGGGCGAGGCCGAAGACGAGCTTCGTCACCTCGCTGCGCACGTTCGAGTCGAGCGCCGCGGTCGGCTCGTCGGCGATGAGGATGCGCGGGGAGCGCGCCATCGTCATCGCGATCACGATGCGCTGGGCCATCCCGCCGGAGATCTCGTGCGGGAAGAGCCGCAGCACCCGCTCGGGCTCACGCATCCGCACCCGCTCGAGGTGGCCGACGAGCGCGGCGCGGTCGTTCGGCAGGCCGCGGAGCGCGAGCTCGAGCTGTCGGCCGATGCGCATGGTCGGGTCGAGCGCCGAGATCGGGTCCTGCGGGATGAAGCCGAGCTGCTCGCGGCGGAGGGTGCGCAGCTCCTTCACGCCGAGCTGCAGCACGTCGTGCCCGTCGACGAGCACCCGGCCCTCCGGGTAGCTCGCGTTGCCGGGCAGCAGCCGCCCGACGAGCGAGCCGAGGGTCGACTTGCCGGAGCCGGACTCGCCGACGAGGCCGACCGTCTCCCCCGCGCGGACCGCGAGGCTCGCGCCGTCGAGGGCGCGCACGATGGTGCCGCCGGTCGAGTACTCGACCGTGACGTCCTGGATGTCGAGGATGGCGCTCATTCGAGGGACCTCGCCTCTCTCGGTTCGAATCGGTCGCGCAGGCTGTCGCCGATGAGGTTGATGGCGAGGATGGCGATGACGAGGATGATTCCCGGCAACAGGATCAGCCACGGCGCCTTCACCATGTAGAGCGTGCCCTCCTGCACGAGCAGCCCGAGGCTCGACCCCGGCAGCTGCACCCCGTAGCCGAGGAAGCTCAGTCCGCCCTCGACGAGGATCGCGACCGACAGCGCGTACGTGCCCTGCACCGCGATCGTGCCGGAGATGTTCCGCAGCACGTGCCGGGTCATGATGACGGGCGTCGATACCCCGCTGATCACCGCGGAGGTGATGAAGTCGCGCTGCGCCACGAGCCTGGTCGCCTGCCCGACCATCCGCGTCATGAGCGGCACCGTGACGAGCACGATGCTGCAGAGCGCGGCGATGTAGCCGGGCCCGACGACGGCCGCGACGAGGATGGCGAGCACGATGGCGGGGAAGGCGTAGAGGATGTCGCCGACCCGCATGATCACTCCGCCGGTGCGGCCGCCGCGGTAGCCGGCGATGATGCCGCAGAGCGTCGCGATGACGGCGGTCAGCAGCACCGCGACCGCGGAGAGCAGCAGCGTCGTCATGACGCCCTCGAGCAGGCGCGGCAGCAGCGAGCGGCCGAGGCTGTCGGTGCCCGCCGGGTAGGCGAGCGAGGGCGCCGCGAGGCGCGGCCCGACGATCGCGGTCGGGCTGCCGCCGAGGCCGAAGAGGCGGCCGAGGAGCGCCGCCGTGAAGAGCACGGCGAGCGTCCACATCGCGGTCTTCGCGAGCCCGTCGAAGGAGGCGAGGTAGTCCCAGGAGCGGCGGAGCACGCCGCGCCGACGCCCCTCGAGCCGGATGACGGCGGTCATGCGCCCCGTCCCTTCTTCGCGACGCTCACCCGCGGGTCGACGAGGCCGGTGAGCACGTCGATCAGGAGGCTCGCGATCACGAACACGGCGGTCGCGAGCAGCACGCCCGCCTGGATCACGGTGTAGTCGCGCCGGTCGAGCGCGAGCACGAGGTAGGAGCCGATGCCCGGCACGTTGAACACCCGCTCGACGATGACGGCCCCACCGAGGAGGTAGGCCGTGATCGTCGCGGTGAGGGTGAGCACGGGGATCAGCGCGTTCCGCAGCACGTGGTGGCGGATGATGAAGCCCTTCGGCTCGCCGCGCGCCACCGAAGCGGCGATGTGCGGCTCGACGAGCACTCCGATCACGGCGTCCCGGGTGGTGCGCGCGGTGGCCGCGACGCAGAACACCGAGAGCACGAGGGCCGGCAGCAGCAGCGAGACCACGCCGCGGCCGAAGTCCGTCGTCGGCGAGGTGAACGCGCCGACCGAGAGCCCGAGGTCGAAGCGGGAGAAGAGGAACACGACGAGGCAGCCGAGCACGAACTCCGGGAAGCTGATGCCGATCGTGGAGACGATCCTGGCCGCCGCGCTGCCGCGGCCGGTCGAGGCGTGCGTGCCCGCGTAGACGCCGAGCGGGATGCCGATCGCGATCGTGACGAGCATCGCCATCCCGGCCAGCAGCGCGGTGACCGGCAGCCGGGAGGCGAGCTCGTCGAGCACCGGCTGCTGGCTCGCGAGCGAGAGCCCGAAGTCGCCGCGCGCCGCGTTGCCGAGCCAGAGCAGGTACTGCTCGGGCAGCGAGCGGTCG
The DNA here is from genome assembly GCF_022811605.1 of Agromyces soli. Lineage (GTDB taxonomy): Bacteria > Actinomycetota > Actinomycetes > Actinomycetales > Microbacteriaceae > Agromyces > Agromyces soli. Next base: position 435,403 of record NZ_CP094533.1, read on the forward strand.
AAGCCGAAGCTCTGCCGCAGCTGCTCGCGCTGCTCCTCGTTCGAGAGCGGGCCGAGCACGATCTGGGCGAAGTCGCCGGGGAGGCTCCTGACCGCGGCGAAGATCAGGATGGATGCCCCGAGCAGCACGACGATCGCGCTGAGGAGCCTCCCCGGGAGCCAGTGGAGCAGGCGCATGGTGCCGTTAGCCCTCGCTCTTCAGACGGAAGTCCGTGACGTAGCGGAAGATGTCGCCGTAGCCCTCGTTGGAGTTGATCGTCGGGCTGATCAGGTCGTCGCGGTAGGCGATGACGCCGGGGCGGGTCATCAGCGGCACCTGCTCGGCGCCCTCGTCGACCGCGGCGCAGAGCTTCGTGAGCGTCGCGTCGCGACCCTCGCCGGCGGGCTCCTCGCTGGCGTCGACGACGAGCTGGTTGAGCTCGGGCGAGCCCTGCATGAAGCGCGCGGTGAAGCCGGCCTGGTCGGTGTTCCACCAGCGCGAGACCATCGCGGCGTCGCCGTAGCCGGCGTACCAGCTGACGCCGATGTCGGCGCCGGCGGTCTCCTCCGAGCCGTAGAAGGTGGCCCCGTAGGTGGCGTCGTCGACGATCTCGATGTCGACGGTGACGCCGAAGGGCTCGAGCTGCTGCTGGATGACCTGGGCGATCTTTCCGGGAGCGCTCTCGGAGTTCCACGTCTGCAGCGAGAGCGTGATGTTCTCGGCGCCGGCGTCGGCGAGGAGCTTCGTGATCTCCTCGTCGCTCAGCTGCTGGCTCGGCAGCTCCTCGGGGTCGCAGGCGCCGGGCAGCGACACGGGCGAGACGCCGGTGGCGAGGCCGTGGCCGGCGAGCGTGAGGTCGGACAGCTGCGCGCGGTCGATCGCGGCGTTCACCGCGAAGCGGACGCGCTCGTCGGCGAGCGGCGAGTCCGGGTTCGTGGAGTTCAGGATGACGTAGTAGAAGTCGGTGTTCTGCTGGTTCACGACCTTGGCCTCGGGGGTCCCGGCGAGGAGGTCGAGGGCGTCGGCGTTGTTGAAGAACACGTACTGAGCGCTGCCGTCGCGGATGGCGGCGAGGCGGTTGGCCTCGTCGGGCACGATCTCGAGCTCGACGGCGTCGATGCCGAGCTCGTCGAGGCCGTGGTAGTGCGGGTTCTGCTCGAAGCTCCAGGACTCGTCCTGCACGTGGGCGGTGGGCACGAACGGGCCGGTGCCGACCATCTCGGTCTTCAGATCGACGGTGCCGTCGCGCACCTCCTGCACGGGGAGGATCGCGGCGGGGGTGTTCGCGAGGGCGCCGAGGAGCGCGGTGTACGGGGCGGAGAGCTTCACCGTGACCTCGAGGTCGCCGGTGACCTCGACGGACTCGATCGGGCCGAGCTGCAGCGACCAGGCGGAGCCGGTCTCGAGCAGGAGCTCGATGCTGCCCTTCACGTCCTCGGCGGTCATCGGCCGGCCGTTCGAGAAGACGGCGTCGTCACGGAGGTGGAAGACGTACTCGGTGGGGCTGACCTCATCCCAGGACTCGGCGAGGCCGGGGGTGAACTCGAAGTTCTCGTCGATGTTCACGAGCGTCTCGTAGGCGAGGCCCATGATCGTCCAGGAGCGGGCGGTGTCGGCCGTGCGGGGGTCGAGACCGTTGGGCTCGACGGTGTCGTAGTCGAGGTAGGCGCGGAAGGTGCCGCTCGAGGCGATCGACTCGTCGGCGACCGCGAGGAAGCCGGGGGCGACCTCGGTCGAGGCGTCGTCGCCGCCGGCGGCGGGCTCGCCGGTGCAGCCGGTGAGGAGCAGGGTGGCGGCGGCGAGGCCGCCGATGAGGGGGAACGCGTGTCGCATCGTTGTCGACTCCCTTGGGTTCGTGGGCGGGGGCCCGTGATCGGAGGGGTGGAGCAAGGGGTTCCTGGTGTGGCCACGGATGCCGGATCGTTCCGGCGTGTTGGAAAGCTAGCCTCGATCGGATGCCCCGTCAAGACCTCGCCCGCAGCTTTTCCAGAATCGAGACATCCCCGTGATCTCAGCCTCCGGATCGTTCCGGCAGCGTTGACGACGAACGCACCGCCCGCTAGTCTCGCTGCCAGTGCCGGATCGATCCGGCACCCTCGTTCGCCAGACGAACGCGATCGCGCTGAAGGAGGCGCCATGGCACCCGCTCACCTGGAGCGCATCGTGCGCTACCCCGTGAAGGGCCTGCCCGGCGTGCCCGAGACCGACGGGGCCGAGCTGCGCCCCGGCCGGGGCCTCCGCTGGGACCGCGGGCACGCCGTCGAGAACGGCACCGTCGTGCCGGCCGACCGCGCGGCCTGGCAGCCCAGGGAGACCTACTTCCACCTCGCGAAATACGAGTCGATCGCCCGCATCCGCACCGCGCTCGACGGCGGCGACGGCGACGACCCGGTGCTCACGCTCAGCGCGGCCGACGCCGTCGCCCGGGTGCGCCTCGCCGGACCCTCGCTCGACGCGGCCGAGGCGGACGCCCTGCTCCGAGCGACGCTGCCGGCCGGCCCGCTCGGCCCGCCGACGCTCGTACGCACTGCCGCAGCCGGGCTCTGGGACTGGCCCGCCGCCCATCTCTCGATCATCAACCTCGCCACGCTCGAGGCGCTCGCCGAGGCGGCCGGCGAAGTCGTCGACCCGCGCCGCTTCCGCGGCAACCTCTACCTCGGCGGGCTCCCCGCCTGGGGCGAGCTCGCCCTCCTCGGCCGCCGGGTGCGGCTCGGCGGCGCCGTGCTCGAGGTGTTCCAGCCGACCGACCGCTGCCGCGCCACCACGATCAACCCGCTCGACGCCGTCTCCGACCTGAACGTGCCCGCCCTCCTCGCGAGCCGCTTCGGCCACATGTTCTGCGGCGTCTACGCCCGCGTCCTCGAACCCGGCCGCATCGCCCCCGGCGATCGGATCGAGCCCTTCGACGAGCGCTCGCCGCTCCCCGAGGGCGAGCACGGCTGGCCCCGCACCGGACGCGTGGTCGAGCGCCGCCGGGAGTCCGCGGCGGTCACGAGCTTCTGGTTCGACGACCCGCTCGGCCTCCTGCCGCGCGCCAAGCCCGGCCAGCACGTGCGCATCCACGCGCCCGGCGCGGCGGCGCCGAACTGGCGCTGCTACACGATCTCCGCGACCGACGGCGGCGCGGTCGAGTCGGGCCCGACCGGCCGGTTCCGGATCAGCGTGAAGCGCGACGGCCGCATCTCCACGGCGCTGCACGAGCAGCTCGAGGCCGGCGGCGAGCTCGTGATCACCGGCCCCTTCGGCGACGTCGTGCTCGACGAGGACGCCTCCCGCGACCTCCTGTTCGTGAGCGCGGGCGCCGGCATCACCCCGACGGCCGCGATGCTGCGGGCCCGGCTCGCCGAGCCCGGCACCGGCCGCGTGCGCGTCGTGCACAGCGAGCGGGATGCCGCCTCCGTCGCCCTCTGGGACGAGGTGCGGGACGCCGTCGCCGCCCTGCCCGACGCCGAGGCATCCCTGCACCTCACCCGCGACTCCGAGGGCGCCGAGCGCCTCGGCGCCGCGAGCGGGCGGCCGGACGCGGCGACGTTCGGCGCGATCCTCGCCGAGCTCGACCTCGACCGTCTCGACGTCTACGCCTGCGGCCCCGGCACCTTCACCGCCGACGTCCGTGCGCAGCTCGCGGCGCTCGGCGTCGACCCGGAGCGGGTGCAGGCCGAGGTCTTCTTCTCCCCCAGCTCCGCCGAGCTCGCCGAGCCGCGCGAGCCCTCGACGAGCGGCCCGCACCGCATCACCGTCGGCGAGGACGAGCTCGACTGGCGCCCCGAGTCCGGCTCGGTCCTCGACGCCGTCGAGGGCATCGGCATCGACTGGACGAGCGGCTGCCGCGTCGGCGTCTGCGGCACCTGCGTGCGGAAGCTCACGAGCGGCACCGTCGAGTACCTGAGCGAGCCGCTCACCCCGCCGCCCGCGGGCAACGTGCTCGTCTGCTGCTCCGCCCCGACGAGCGACCTGGTGTTCGACCCCGGGGACTGAGCCGGCCGCCGCTCGCCCCGCACGACCCATCCGCTTCCGCGCACCCCGAAGGACGATCATGCCCACGCTCCCCCTGCCCTCCGAGCTCGAGCTCGTGCAGCCCACCCCGCCCGAGCTCTCCCCCGCCGACGCCGAGCGCATCGCCCGCGACGCGTTCGGCCTGATCGCGACCGCCCGCGCCCTCGGCAGCCACCAGGACCGCAACTTCCTCCTCGACCGCGGCGAGGAGCCGCCCGTGCTGCTGAAGATCGCGAACCCCGGCACGACGAGCGCCGAGCTCGAGGCGCAGTCGGCCGCCGCCGCCCGGATCGCCGAACGCGCCCCCGGCCTGCGCACCCCGCGCAGCCTCGCGCCCGCGGGGGCCGCCGGCCCCGGTGCCGCGACCGTGCGCGAGATCGAGGAGGACGGGCAGCGACTCGGCGCCCGCGTGCTCGAGTTCCTCGACGGCGGCACGCTCTCGGGCAGCGGGCACCTCTCCCCCGCCGTCGTGCGCGGCATCGGCGAGCTGGCCGCCCGCGTCGACCTCGCCTTGGCGGACTTCGACGCCCCCGGCGTCGAGCGGCCGCACCAGTGGGACCTCCGCCGGGCGCCCGCCGTGCTCGACGCGCTGCTGCCGTATGTGGGCGACGCAGCGCTCCGCGAGCGGATCTCCGCCGCCGCGCGCGAGGCCTGGGCCGCCGTGGAGCGGCTCGCCCCCGAGCTGCCGGTGCAAGCCGTGCACGGCGACCTCACCGACGACAACGTGGTCTGGAGCGACCCGCTCACGAAGCGGCCCGACGGCGTCATCGACCTCGGCGACCTCAACCGCGGCTGGACCGTCGGCGAGCTCGCGATCACCCTCTCCTCGCTGCTGCACCACGACGGCGTCGACCGCCGCGCCGCCCTCCGCGCGGCCACCGCGTACCACGCACTGCGATCGCTCTCCCGCGCCGAGGCCGAGGCGCTCTGGCCGCTCGTCGTGCTGCGCGCCGCCGTGCTCGTGGCGAGCGGGCACCACGTCGTCGCGACAGACCCGGGCAACGCCTACGCCGTCGAGAACCTCGGCCACGAGCTCGCGATCCTCGGAGCGGCCACCGCCGTCCCGCTCGCCGTGCAGACGGCGCTCGTGCTCGCGGCGACCGGGCACGAGCCGGAGACGCTCGCGCTGCCCGCGCACGGCCCGCTGCTCGGCGGCGTCCGCCCGGAGGAGCTCGCCCGCATCGAGCTCGGCACGACGAGCCCCGCGCTGCACGGCGGGCGCTGGCTGGACTCGGATGCCGAGGCCGCCGCCGCCCGCGCGGCGCTCGCCGCCGGCGCCGCCGTGGCCGCGACCCGCTTCGGCGAGGCGCGGCTCACCCGCTCGACGCCGTTCGCCCAGGACGCCCCGGCGAACGTGGCTCTCGGCATGGAGCTCGCCCTCGCCCGGCCGGTCGAGCTGCTCGCCCCCTGGCCCGGGATCGTGACCGCCGGGGAGGACGGGCTCGAGCTGCGCGGCGACGGCCTCGTGCTGCGGCTCGACGGCGCCGAGGCATCCCCCCTCGTGAGCGGCGCCGACCCGGGCGCCGGCGTCCACGTCGCCCGGGGCGCCGCGATCGGCCGCGCCGAGACGCAGCTCGCCGTGCGCGTGCACCGCGACGGCGGCGCGACCCCGCCGTGGTTCGCAGCGGTCGCGGACGCCGCCGGCTGGCTCGCGCTCGTCGCCGACCCGAGCCCGCTCGTGACGGGTTCGGAGCGCACGGATGGCGCGGGCGCGCCCGTGCGCGACGGCGGCGCGGCCGCCCGCGAGCTCATCGCGCGCCGCGAGGCCGTGTTCGCCGAGGTGCAGGAGTACTACTTCGAAGAGCCGCCGGCGATCGTGCGCGGCTGGCGCGAGCTGCTCGTCGACGCCGACGGCCGCGTCTACCTCGACGCCCTGAACAACGTCACCTCGATCGGGCACGCCCACCCGCGCCTCGTCGAGGCGGTGACCGAGCAGTGGCAGCTGCTGAACACGAACTCGCGGTTCAACTACCCCGCCGTCGTCGAGTACGCCGAGCGGCTCGCCTCGCTCGTGCCCGATCCGCTCGACACCGTCTTCCTCGTGAACAGCGGCTCGGAGGCGGTCGACCTCGCCCTGCGGCTCGCCCGCGCGGCGACCGGGCGGCGGGACGTCCTCGCCGTGCGCGAGGCGTACCACGGCTGGACCGACCTCTCCGACGCCGTCTCGACCTCCGTCGCCGACAACCCGGGTGCGCTCGCGAGCCGCCCCGACTGGGTCCACACGGTGGACGCGCCGAACCCGTTCCGCGGTCGGCACCGCGGCGCCGAGGCATCCCGGTACGCGGGCGACGCCGTCGCCGAGATCGAGCGCCTCGCCGCGGCCGGCACCCCGCCGGGCGCGTTCATCGCCGAGACGTACTACGGCAACGCGGGCGGGATCGCCCTGCCCGACGGCTACCTCGCCGCGATGTACGAGGCGGTGCGGCGGCACGGCGGCGTCGCCGTCGCCGACGAGGTGCAGGTCGGCTACGGCCGGCTCGGCGAGTGGTTCTGGGGCTTCGAGCAGCAGGGCGTGGTGCCCGACGTCGTCGCCGTCGCCAAGGCGATCGGCAACGGCCATCCGCTCGGCGCGGTCATCACGACGAAGGAGGTCGCGGCGGCGTACCGCAGCCAGGGGTACTTCTTCTCCTCGGCCGGCGGCAGCCCGGTCTCGAGCGTCGTCGGCTCGACCGTGCTCGACGTGATCCGCGAGGAGGGGCTGCAGGAGAACGCCCGCGAGGTCGGCGGCTACTTCCGCGAACGGCTCGCGGAGCTCGGCGAGCGGCACCCGCTCGTCGGCGCGGTGCACGGCTCGGGCTTCTACCTCGGCCTCGAGTTCGTGCGCGACCGTGACCGTTTCGAGCCTGCGACCGAGGAGACGGCGGCGATCTGCGAGCGGCTGCTCGAGCTCGGCGTGATCGTGCAGCCGACCGGCGACCACCAGAACGTGCTGAAGATCAAGCCGCCGATGTGCCTCGGCCGCGAGGGCGTCGACGCGTTCGTCGCCGCCGTCGACCGCGTGCTCACGACGGGCTGGTGACCGCCCGCCCAAAGATCCAGGGTTGCCCGACTTTCATGAAAGTCGGGCAACCCTGGTCTCGGGGAGGGGCCGACGTCAGCCGGCGTAGGCGGTGCGCAGCGCCGCGCCGAGCTCGGCGTCGACGTTCGTCCAGTACTGGAAGAAGCGCTCGCGGATCTCGCCGATCGTGATCGCGCGCGCCTGGCCGAGCAGCGTCGCCTGGAACCGCGCCTTCGCGTCGGCCGAGTACACCTCGCGGTAGAGCGTGCCCGCCTGCCCGAAGTCGTCGTCCTCGGCGTGCAGCGTCGCCGCGGCGCGCACGAGCTCGCCGTCCGACTCCCACGAGCCCTCGCCCGCGAGCTGCGCGTCGGCGACCGGGCCGCCGAAGGAGTTCGGCGCGTACACGGGCGTCGTCGGCGCGTTGAAGCGGTGCCGCTGCGCGCCGTCCTGCGAGTAGTTGTGCACGGGCGCCGCGTGCGGCGCGTTCACCGGCAGCTGCGCGTAGTTCGTGCCGACCCGGTAACGCTGCGCGTCCGGATAGCTGAACACGCGCGCCATGAGCATCTTGTCGGGGCTGATCGCGATGCCCGGCACGGTGTTCGCGGGCGAGAACGCCGCCTGCTCGATCTCCGCGAAGAAGTTCTGCGGGTTGCGGTCGAGCGTCAGCGTGCCGACCGGGATGAGCGGGTAGTCCGCGTGCGGCCAGACCTTCGTCAGATCGAAGGGGTTGAAGCGGTACGTCTTCGCGTCCTCGTACGGCATCACCTGCACCGAGAGGTCCCACTGCGGGAACTCGCCGCGCGCGATCGCGTCGTGCAGGTCGCGGCGGTAGAAGTCCGCGTCGGCGCCCGCGATGGCCTCGGCCTCGGCGGCGTCGAGGTGCAGGTCGCCCTGGCGGCTCGCGAAGTGGTACTTCACCCAGAAGCGCTCGCCGGCGGCGTTGATCCACTGGTAGGTGTGCGATCCGAAGCCCGGCATCTCGCGCCACGACTTCGGCAGGCCGCGGTCGCCCATCAGGTAGGTGACCTGGTGGGCCGACTCGGGCGAGAGGGTCCAGAAGTCCCACTGCATGTCGGCGTCGCGGAGGCCGGAACCCGGCAGGCGCTTCTGCGAGTGGATGAAGTCGGGGAACTTGATGCCGTCGCGGATGAAGAACACCGGGGTGTTGTTGCCGACGATGTCGTAGTTGCCTTCGGTGGTGTAGAACTTCACCGAGAAGCCGCGCACGTCGCGCCAGGTGTCGGGCGAGCCCTGCTCGCCGGCGACCGAGGAGAAGCGCATGAGCGTCTCGGTCTCGGTGCCGGGCTGGAAGAGCGCCGCCCGGGTGTACGCCGAGACGTCGTGGGTCGCCTCGAAGCGGCCGAAGGCGCCGCCGCCCTTCGCGTGCACGATGCGCTCCGGGATCCGCTCGCGGTTGAACTGGGCGAGCTTCTCGACGAGGTAGCGGTCGTGCAGGGCCGTCGTGCCGTCCGGGCCGGCCGTGAGCGAGTGCGCGTCGCTCGCGACGGGCGTGCCGGTCTGGGTGGTGGTGGGGTTCGTCATGCGTTCGTCCTTCGGTTCGTGGGCGGATGGGTGACGAGCCGCGCGTGCGCGGCGGGCGCGGCAGGGCGCGCCGAACACCGCCGGGCAGGGCCGGCGGGGGCGGTGGGTCGGATGCCGGCGGCGCTACGCCGCCGGTTCCGATCTGCAGGACTCGCAGAGGCCCCAGAAGGTGACCTCGGCGGTGTGGATGGTGAAGCCGCCGGCGTCTGCCGGCTCGAGGCAGGGCGGCTGGCCGACGACGCAGTCGACGTCGGCGACGGTATGGCACTTCGTGCAGACGAGGTGGTGATGGTTGTCGCCCGTGCGGCGCTCGTAGAGGGCGGGCGAGCCGGCGGGCTCGATGCGGCGCAGCAGGCCCGCGCCGGTCAGGGCGGCGAGCACGCCGTAGACGGCCTGCAGCGAGGTCGTCGGCAGTTCGCCGCGCACGCGCTCGAAGACGGTGTCGGCGTCGAGGTGGCCGTGGCCGTCGAGGGCGGCGAGCACGGCTTTGCGCGGCGCGGTGACCTTGAGGCCGACGGCGCGCAGTCGCTCCGCCTCGTCCGTCGCCATGCCGTGCTCCATACCTCGACCCTAGCAAGTTGTTTTGAGTGAATCAAAACAACCGGATGGATGCCTCGCCGGCTCGCCGCCCCGCCCGCGGGATGCGGCGGCGAGCGCGCCCGAATGGCAGGATCGATGCTGTCCACCGCAGCTGAGGAGCCCCACCATGACCGGACTCACCGACGTCACCCTCGACGACGACGGCGACCTGACCGCCACCGCCACCCTGCCCGGCGACCGCGTCGTCGCCGTGCTCTCGGAGCCGGAGGAGGGCACCACCGCCGAGCTCGGCGCCATGCGCGCCCTCGTCGAGCGCGCCCTCGCTCCCCTCGCCGAGGCCCACCTGCTCGCGGCCGACGCGCGCGCGGCCGAGGAGCTCGCCGTCGAGGACGGCGAGACCGTCGAGGTCGCGCTCGAAGGCGTCATCGTGCTGCCCGACGCGAAGCTCGTGCTCATGTACGACGCGCCCGGTCAGGGCGTCACGGTGTTCTGCGCCCTCGACGAGCAGCTCGCGGTCGCCGAGGTCGAGCTCGACGAGGACGACGAGGAGTTCGAGTACGAGTACGAGCTCGAAGGAGACGGCGAGGGCGTCGAGAGCCGCTCCTTCGCCACCATGGACGAGCTGCTCGACCACCTGAGCCGGGCCGAGGCGTCCGAGCGCGGCGCGGCCGACGCCGACGCCGAGAACGGCGACCGCCCGGCGTGAGCGCACCCGTCGCCGTCCGCGAGCTCGGCGCGGCCGAGCTCGACGAGCTCGCCCCGCGCCTGCTCGCGATCCAGCACGCCGCCTACGCGGTCGAGGCGGCACTCATCGGCGACGACCGCATCCCGCCGCTGCACGAGACCGAGGCGGGGCTGCGGGCGGCCGGCCTGCGCTGGCTCGTCGCCGAGCGCGCCGGCGAGCTCACCGGCGCGCTCGGGTTCACCGTGGACGACGAGGTGCTCGACCTCGACCGCCTCGTCGTCGCGCCCGAGCACGCGCGCCGCGGTGCGGGCCGGGCGCTCGTGGTCGCGGCGCTCGCCCTCGCGCCAGAGGCGGTGGTGGCCACGGGCCGGGGCAACGAGCCCGCGCGCGGCCTGTACGAGTCCGCGGGCTTCGCGCACGAGGGCGACCTGGAGGTGCTGCCCGGGCTGTGGATCAGCCGTTTCCGACGCGGCACCCCGAACCGGCGCGCCTCCGCCTGACGACCCGAGGACCGAGCACCGGGAGCCGAGATGACCGAAGCGAACTGGCCAGCGGGCGCGCGCGCCCTGTCGATCGGCGAGGCGCTCGTCGACGTCGTGCACGACCGCGCCGGTGGCGTCGCCGAGCATCCGGGCGGCAGTCCGCTGAACGTCGCGGTCGGCCTCGCCCGGCTCGGCGCGACGGTGCAGCTCGCGAGCTGCCTCGGCGACGACGAGCACGGGGCGATGGTGCGGCGGCACGCCGAGGCATCCGGCGTGACGCTCGCCCGCGGCACGCTGGGCGCGATCGCCCGCACCTCGACGGCGCAGGCGACGCTCGCCGCGGACGGCGGGGCGAGCTACGAGTTCGCGCTGGAGTGGCGACCGGCGCCGCCCGACGTGACCGGATTCGACGTGGTGCACACCGGCTCGATCGCCGCCTACCTGGAGCCCGGCGCGGCGACGGTGCTCGACGCGGTCGCCGAGGCCGCGCCGGGCGCGCTCGTCTCCTTCGACGCGAACATCCGTCCGACGCTGATCGGCTCGCGCGACGCCGCCGTCGCGCGGGTCGCCGAGTTCGCCAGGGTCGCGCAGCTCGTGAAGATGAGCGATGAGGATGCCACGTGGCTCTCCCCGGAGCGCAGCGCCGAGCAATCCGCCGCGGCGCTCGCGGCGGAGACCGGCGCGGTCGTCGTGATCACCCGGGGCGCCGAGGGCGGGCTGCTCGCGGCCGGCTCGGAAGTGCTCGGCTTCCCCGCATTCCCGATCACGCCGGTCGACACGGTCGGCGCGGGCGACTCGTTCATGGCCGGCTTCCTCTTCGCGATCGTCGCCGAGGGCCTCGCGCCCGCGCTGCGACGGCGTGCGACCGACGCAGGCGAGCTGCTCGACGCGGCGCGCTTCGCCGCGGCCTGCGCGGCGATCACGGCGTCGCGATCAGGCGCGGATCTGCCGAGCCGCGACGAGGTCAGGGCGTTCCTGGGCGACTGATGGCTCCGTGGCGCCTGATGCCGGGCGACCGACCGCGTGAGTGCGCGGGTACAGGCATCCCCCGATTCCTGCACCCGCGCACGGCCCCCGACTAGGATCAGCATACCGCCTCCCCGGTTTCCCTTGAACCCCGAGCCAGATCCTTGGAGCGCCAGTGCTGTCCTTCGACCAAGCGGTCCCGCGCCGCCTCGTGCATCGGAGATCCACGAGCGACGTGCTGCCCACCGACTTCGTGCGCTGGGGCGAGCACGAGTACATCGCCGCACTGCAGTGGCCGCGGCGGCACGGCTACTTCGAGCCCGAGCTGCCGGGTTCCGCCCTCGTCACCGAGACGATGCGGCAGCTCACGATCCTCGCCTGCCACGAGGGCTACGACGTTCCGCTCGACCACCGTTTCCTGATGACCGGCCTCGGATTCGCGCTGCTCCGGCGGCCGCTCCCCGCCCGGGCGGGCTCCGCGGCCGAGCTGCACGCGACCGTGCGGGCGACCCGCCTCGTCCGCACACCGGGCGGAGCGTTCCGCAGTGCGCGATTCGAGATCTCGATCGCCGAGCCCACGGGCGGCACCGTGGCGAGCGGGCACGGCGACGCCCGCGTCGTCGCCCCGGCGGCGTACGCCCGCCTGCGCGGCGAGCGTGCGGGCACCGCGCCGTCGCTGCGCCGTCGCGGCCCGCTCGTGCCGCCGGCGGCGGTCGGCCGCCTCGTCGAGCAGGATGTGCTGCTCGTGCGGAGCGACGGCGCCCTCGTGCTCGACGTCGACCGGCGGCATCCGGTCTTCTCCGACCATCTCCTCGATCACACGCCCGGCGCCGCGCTCATCGAGGCCTGTCGTCAGGCGGCGAGGGTCGAGACGGCGGACCCGCAGCTCGAGTTCACCGGCTTCGAGGGCGACTTCCGGCGGATCGTCGAGTTCGACCCCCCGGCGACCATCCGCGCGACGATCCGGGGCGAGCGGGCCGACTTCGAGGTCCGGCAGGGGCGGCGCATCGCGATGCGCGGCGAGGCTACGCTCGCTTCCGCCCGCCTGCCGGCTTCACGGTGAACACGTCGTCGGCGAGGGCGAGCTTCGCCGCGAGCTGCTCCGCGGGGATGATCGCGGTGAGCAGCACCCGCCAGAGGTCGTGGATGCGGTCGATCAGGTCGGCCCGTCCCGTGAAGGTCTCAGAGACGAGCTGAACGCCCGTGTACGCGGGGATGAGCGTGCGCGCGAAGACCTCGGGCGAGATGAGCCCGTTCGTCTCCCCCGCGGCGTCGGCCCGGCGGGCGAGCTCCTCGAAGGTCGCCATCCAGTCGCGGTACGGGTCGAGCAGCGGGGTGTCGAAGGTCGAGGAGTCGGTCGTGAGGCGGATGCCGGCCCGAACGATCGGGTCGACGGTGAGCCGTTCGGCGAGGTCCATGCAGAGCCGGAGCATGTGCTCGACCGGCGTGAGCTCGAGCTGGAGGATCTCGGCCGCGGCCTCGCGGGTCACCCGGTGCTGCTCCTCGATGAGCGCCCGGGCGATGTCCTCCTTGGAGTCGAAGTGGAAGTAGAGCGCACCCTTCGTGACGCCGGCCGCGGCGCCGATCTCGTTGAGCGTGGCGTTGGCGTAGCCCGCGGTGCGGATCACCTCGGCCGCGCCCAGCATGATCTTCGCCCGCGTCAGTCGCGCCCGTTCCTGCTGGACCATTCCACCCCGCTTCGTTTCGGCTGCGGTCAACCCTAGTCAACCGCCCCCTCCTGAACGGAGCTGAACATGCCAGGAGCTTCCGGCCCGACCCTCGTGATCCTCGGGGCGCGCGGGTTCATCGGCTCGCGCGCCGCCGAGTCGGCCCGGCGGCTCCCGGGCTGGACCGTGCGCGTCGCATACCGCTGCACCGCTGTCAAGGCCCAGGGTCGAGCAGCTCTGATGCGGTTCACTGATGACGTCGCTTCGGGGGAAGCGGCGGCCCGGTAGCGAGAAGGGGGCTTCTCCTGCTGGATGCGTCAGGGGGCTGGCGCGGCCGGGAGCACCATCTGCGTGGCTCCCGGCCCACCCTGATCGAGCCGCGCAGCTCGACGAGCGGCGAGAACGCCGCTAGCGCGTGTAGACGTTGTCGGCGCCCGTGTCGACGGCGGGCTTCTCGACGCCCTCGTTCCAGTTGACCGTGTTGCGGTCGCCGCGCACCTCGAGGGTCTCGCCGATGCGCGTGAGCAGCGCGGTGGCGTCGTTCGCATCGAGGATCAGTCGCCCGACCTCGCCGCCGTTGATGGTGGCGCCGTCGCCCTCGACCACGAGCTCCCCCGCCGACACGTTCGTGAGATGCGTCGCCGCCGCCTCGGTGACGAGACGTTGCACCGAGTCGACGTTGAGCGTCGCCCCCTCCGCGAGCACCCGTACCTCGCCCCACTCGGCGCCGAGGACGCTCGCGTTCGGCCCGGAGATCTCGACCGTCTCGGCGGAGTCGATGTTGCCGGCGAAGTCCGCGCCCGCGATCGTGACCGTGCCGCAGGGGCCGTCGACGACCGCGGTCGATCCTGCGGCGGCGATCACGACGTTCTCGCCGTCGACGCAGCTGCCGCCCTGCGAGAGGTCGCGCCCGTCGCCCGCCGCGGCAGCCTCGCTCGCCGCCCCGTCGGCGGCGGCCGTCTGTCCGGCCGACCCTGCCCCCGACGACGGTGCGGCACCGGCGCAGGCCGTGAGCAGCAGCGCGAACGCCAGCACCCCCGCGCCGGACGCGACCCTCGCGCAGCGTCTGCGAACGAACCTCTGCCGAACTGCCATGGTCATCCCTTTCGAGTCGATGCCGCGCGGGCCAGGAGGCACCGTCGCACACCGCGTCATCCTAATTGGGGATACCACTGGCGGCGGGAACTTCTCCACAGCTCGGCCAGGGGCGGCCGCCTGAGCGGCGTCCCAGGACGCCGAACGGCCGGCGCCGCGGGTGCTGACCCGTGGCGCCGGCCGTTCGCAGGACGCTCAGCCTCGCGCGCGCCGTCGTGCGATGACGACCGCGGCTCCGCCGAGCATCGCGAGGATCGCGGCGCCCGCGGCGATGCCGAACGCGACGCCGTCGACGCCCGTGCCCGCGAGCGCCGGGCCGACCTCGACCGTGTTCTCGAGCGAGAGCTTCACCGCGGCGCCCGGCTCGCCGGTCACGGTGATCGTAGCGATCGCGCTGCCCTGCTCGGTGGTCACGGTCACGTGCTCGTCGTCGGTCGACCAGTGCGCGCCGTTCCAGCGGATCCCCTCGGGCAGTTCGGCTGCGCCCTCCTCGACCCGGATCTCGGTGCCGAGCGGGAGCCCGTCGACCGTGGCGGGGACGCCGGCGGTGAGCTCGACCTCGCGGCTCTGCGACTCGCCGAGCAGGTCGCTCCAGGTGACGGTCACCGGGAAGACCGTCTTCGCGGAGGCATCCCGGCCGTCACCGGCCAGCGCCTTGCTGATCGTGACGCTCCCCAGCGAGGGGACGGCCGTGTTCACGAGCGCCACCTCGGCGGTGTCGGCCGCGCCGATGGTCACCACCGCGGACCCGTCGCCGCTCGCCGCGACGCGCTCGCCCGCCCACTCCGGGTTCGCCCAGGTGAACTGCGCGGCGGCGTCGAGCGGGGCCTCGGTCAGGGTGACCTCGGTGCCGTGCGGAAGCTGCTGCGGGAAGTCGACGACGGCCCCGTCGGTCGGCACCTCGAGCTCGAGCGACTGCTCGCCGTCGCCGTCCGTCCACGTGGCCAGCACCGTCACCGCGTCGGGGATGCCCGGGTGGTCGCCGCGGATCCCCTCGACGCGCTTCGCGATCGAGAAGTCGCCGGGCGCCCAGGTGGCCTCGTTGACGACCGTCACGAGGGCGATGTCGTCCTGCTGGTCCGACACGACGACCGTCGCGGACCCGTCGCCGTGGTCGACCGCGCCGCCACCGGAGATCGTGATCGATCCCCAGACGACGGTGTCGAAGCCCGGCTGAGCGCCTTCGGTGATCGTGACCACCGTGCCGGCCGGCAGCTCCACCCCGAGCGGCGTCGGCTCGGCGGTGCTGATCAGCAGCTCGCGGGAGTGCGCGACGTCGTCCGCGTCGACCCAGGTGGCGGTCACCGGGAACTCCGCGCTCGGGTCGATCTCGCCCGCGGCCTCGCCCGCCAGGCCCTTCAGCAGGCTGATGCCGGCGGTGGAGGTGGCCGCGTGGTTCTCGAGCGCGACGGTGGCGTCGGCGGTGCGGCCGATCGTCACGATCGCGTCCCGGCCGTCGACGCTCACGCCGGGACCGGACCAGCTCGGCGCGCCCCACGCGATGCTGGAGCCGTCGACGAGCGGGGTCTCGCTCAGCGTCACGCGGGTGCCGATGAGGAGGTCCGCACCGAGCGGCACCGGGGTGCCGTCGGTCGGCACGGTGAGGGTCGCACTGCCGGGAGTGCCTTCCTCGGTCCAGCTCGCCGTGACGGTCACGGTGTCGGGGACGGCCGGGTTGTCGGCCTGCTCGCCGGTGACGGTCTTCGCCACGGCGAAGGTGGCGACGGTGCGCTCCGCGCTGTTCGTGACGGTGATCGCGGCCGGAGTGGTCACATGGGCCGTCGAGACCGTGACGGTCGACGGGGTGATCACCGGGGCGGCCCAGGTGAGGGTGTCGTCGTCGACCGGCCGGAGCTCGGTGAAGTTCACCGTCGCCCCGATCGGCAGATCGGCGAGCGTCACCGGCACGCCGGTCTCGAGCTCCAGGACGCGGTCGGCCTGGGCGGGGAAGCCCTGCCCGAGCGCGCTCGTGTCGATGGCCGCGGTGACCTGGTAGCTCCGGTCGGCGTCGACGAGGTCAGCAGCTCCGCCGAGGACCTCCTTGACGATGGTCGCGGATCCGAGCAGCGCCTCGTTCGTGAGGGACACCGCGACGTTCACGCCCGGGTCGATCGACGCCACCGCGGTCTTCCCGTCGGGGCTGACCGTCACGCCGGGTCCGGCGGCGAACACCGGGTCGCCGAATGCGACGCCGGGGATCGTCGGGAACGTCGGCTCGGTGAGCTCGACCTTCCAGCCGGTGCCGCGGGCGTTGAGCCCGCTCACCGGCGCGCCGTCGAGCGGGACGCGCAGCTCGTACTCGCGCTGCACCGTGTTCGTCGGGTCGATCTCCTTGACGTGCACGGTGAACTCCGTGTCGTCGGGGACGAACGCGGCACCCGCGTTGTCGACGAGCGTCTTCTCGATGGAGACGGAGCCGCGGGTCACGCCCTGACCGGTGCCGCTGCCGCTGTTGTTCTGCGTGATGCTGGACGAGAAGGAGACCCCGTCGCCGGTCAGCGTGTTCGAGTACACGGTGCCCGGGGCGTCCATCCCGCCGCTGGCGGTGCAGGTGGTGTACGTCAGCACGTACTGGTACTCACGGCTGAACCCGTCGCTGGTCCCGGTCGGGATGGGCAGGTCGACCGCGTCGAGGTCGAAGGTGAGGGTGCTGCCGTTGAGCTGCACCGCCGTCGAGTCGGTCAGGTCGACGGTCTGCAGGCCGCCGTTCTGGATCTGGTCGCGCGCCTCGACGCGGAGCCCCAGGCGGGCCGCCAGGCCCTCGGACGGGTCGCCGGCCGCGCACACCGTCTGCGAGGCGGAGAGCACGTCCGTCAGCGTGAGGACGCCGTCGATGTCCTCGATCATCTGGCCGGGGATCGTGACGGTCCAGCCGATGGTGGTCTGCGGCATGTGCCGCACGCCGTCGAGGGTGACGGCGGAGGTGTTGATCCGGCCGTCCTTGCCCTGGCTCCGGTTCGGGACGGTCGCCTCGTTCGTCGCGACGACCCCGTCCACGTTGACCGAGTTGGCGTACCCCGTACCCGAGTTCGGGAGCTCCGTGGACGTCACGCACGTCACGTAGGTGATCACGTAGCGGTAGTCGGATGCCTTGAACTCCAGAGTCGGGTCGTCGATGTCGAACCGCACCTGGAACGCCTGCGGGCTCGACGCGAGCGTCGTCGCCGTGAGCTTGCCGGTGAGGTTCTGCTGCAGCTGGTTGCTGGGCCCGTACCGTTCGCTGATCTGGATGCCGCTGATCGTGTCGGTGCACAGCTGGTGCCCGGCGCCGAGCGTCTCGCTGAGCGTGAAGCCGTCCTTGCCGAGCAGCTGGTCGCCGGGGACGACCACGGTCCACTCGATCTTGCCGTTGCGCTCCGCGCCGCCCAGCACACTGCCGGACTTGCCGAGGTTCAGCTGCCACGGCAGGTTGCCGACCTGGCCGACGCCGTGACCGGCTTCGCCCCAGCCTTCGATCTGGGCGGAGTTCTCGTACTCGGTGCCCTCGGGGTCGATCTGCCCGTTCGCGGTGCAGGTCTGGTAGGTGACCCGGTACGTGACGTTCGCGTCGAACGGCCCGGCCAGCACGAGGCCGAAGGCGGCGTCGCCCGGGGCGCCGTCGAGCGTCGCGATGCTCGTCACGTCGACGACGGTGCTGCCGCGCACGGTCTGCACCTTCAGCCCGGCGGGGTCGCACAGCACGTGGCCGGCCCCGAGCGTGTCGGTGATGCGCGCGGTCTCGCCGCCTGCGGCGACGAGGTTGGCGCCAGGGATGTCGATGGTCCACGTCATCGACCAGTTGTTCTGGTTCATGACGCCGGACTTGGTGACCTCGCCGGGCAGCTCGATGCCGTCGTCGATCCCGCCGCTGCCGGGAAGGTCGACCATGACCGGAGTGCCGTTGAGGTCGAACTCGATCGCTTCCGCGGTGGTCGCCTGGACCGCTTCGACCTGGAACTGCCACGTGCCCATCACGAGCTCCGGATACGCCGCGACCTCGTCGGTCAGTTCGCAGGTGGCGACGCCCGTCGCCGTGTCGGTGAGGCAGTTGCCCCACACGACCGGGTCGCCGCTCGGGGTGGAGCCGACGAGCTGGAACGGCACGTTCTGCGGGAACTTGAGCTCCGCCGGCAGCCCGATGGTGAAGGAGTCGCCGACCTTCGGGTCGGCGGCGCTCGCGTCCCAGGAGCCCGAGACGGTGAGCGTGTCGCCGATGGTCGCCTGCGTGTCGGCCGGAGCGATGGTCACATCACCGACGACGATCCCGGCGTTCGGCGCGGCGTGCGCGGCGGACGGCAGCACGACGACGGCAGCGAGGGCGAGCCCGACCGAGGCGACGAGTGCCATCAGACGTCGGGCGAGGGTGGGCAGCGGTCGGTGACTTCGCGGCGCGGTCGAACGCAAGGCACGCTCCTTCTGTGAAACGGGTGGCGCGACGAGGTCGCTGCCGATCGGGTGCTCGCTCCGTCGGAGCGCGCGCGTCAGTCAGTCGGGATGCGTCGGGTTCGGGCCGGGTGCGTCGGGTCCGACCGGCTGGGCGTCTCTTCGACTATGTCCGACCGAATCGGAGATCCACCCCGGGAAGGCCGGACTTCACCCTCACCGCGCAGAGAATCCCCCTGAGGGTGAAGTCCGGGCAGCGGATCAGGGGCGAATACCGGCCTCGGTGGCCGCGAAGATCGCCGCCTCGAGCGAGCGGACGCCGAGCTTCCGATACGCCGACCGCAGCTGGCTCCGGACCGTCTCGACGCTGACGAAGGAGTCGCGCGCGACCTCCGCGCGGGTCCTGCCGGACATCAGGCCGAGCAGCACGGCGCGCTCGCGGGGCGTGAGCAGGGTGTGGTCCTTCGAGCGGTCGAGGGCGACGAGCTCCTGATCGATCCGGGCGACGGCTTCGAGCGCCTCGCTCGTCTCGGTCAGCTCCGAGAGCTTCGCGAGCACCGTGGGGCCCGCCACGACGAGGGACCTGGGGATGCCGTTCTCGAGCGCGAGCGCCACCGCGCGGCGGAACTCGCCGGACGCGACCGCCTCGTTCTCCTCCGAGAGCGCGCGGGCGGCCTTGAGCAGGTGCATCTCGGCGGCGGCCCGCGGTCGATCCCCGCTCTCGCGGAGCACCGCCTCCACGAACGCGGCGGCCGCGGTCGCGTCCTCCGCCGCACGGATCGCGGCGAGGCGGACGCGCACGATCCCGTGCGCGTCGTGCTCCGCGCTCCGCTCCAGCAGCTCGACCGCGAGCGCGCCGTGCCCCATCAGCCCGTGCAGCTGCGCGCGCGCCGCATCGAGGGGGACGCAGTTGATCGGCCGAGCGACGAGGTCCGACGGCCAGGACGCCGCTTCGGCCTCGAGCAGCGCGAGCAGCCGCGGCGGGTCGTTCTTCGCCGCCGGCAATTGCGCCCGCACCATCAGGGCCAGCGCCCAGAGCTCGGAGTCCTGCTCCGCTCGGCGGTCGTCGGTGAGCAGCGCCGCCGCGTCGTCGCCGTGCCCGCGGTCGAGCAGTCGGAGCGCCGTCGCGAGCCGGAGCGGCACGCCCATGGCCGACCGCTGCCACGGCTCGATGAGATCGGCGAGGGCGGCGGCCTCCGTTGCGGCACGGTCGGACGCCGGCCCCCGTCCGGCCAACGCGTGCGAGAGGGCGGAGTAGCCCGCCGTACTGTACGCGACATCCAGCTGACCGGTCGCGACCGCGACCCGCAGCACCTCCTCCGCGCCGTCGACGACCGTCACGTAGCCGGTGCTCATCAGCTCCGCGCGGAGCCAGTGATGCTGCAGCCGGGCGAGCATCCCGGCCGGGATGCGCGCGATCGCCGTGGGCAGCGCGGCGCGGGCGCGTCCGGCGTGCGTCCGGCTCTCGGCCGCGCGGCCCTCGGCCCGTGCCGCGATCGAGGCGATGGTGGCCCCGAGGACGGTGCGCAACGCCTCGGCCTCCGAGCGGCGCTCACCGTTCCAGCGCGCCCGATGCGAGGCCACGTCGGTGCGGAAGGCCGATTTCAAGTGGGCGCTCAGCTCGGTGAACACGGCGGTCAGCAGCGGATCGGCCGGGTCGGGCTTGCACAGGCCCATGGCCAGCGCGAGCGTGATGGAGCGATCCTCGAGCAGGTGCATCCAGTGCGCGGCGACGAGGGAGGTGACCGCGTCGACGTCTCGCTCGCCGACGGCACGGCGGAGCGCCGCGCGCGGATCCGCTGATCGTTCGGTTCTGTGGGAAGCCACCATGAAGCCCGGGTCGAAGTCGGTCCGCTCGGGGTACGGACCATCCTCTCCATCTAAACAGGGCGCAGGCTGGCCCCCAGACCACCACATCGCGATGGCCCGCGAACGGGGGGGCGGATACGACGAGGGAGCCGGTGGTCGACGGGCTCAGTGCGCCTGGTCCGGCAGTGCGGGAACCGGGTCGAACCCGCCGGGAACCTGCACATACCTCGACGCGTGATCGCGTCCGAAGGCGTTGATCGATTCGCTGATGTGGGTGACGAGCAGGCTGAACCACCGGCGATCTGCCGGGCCGGAATCGAGCCACTTCAAGTCACCGGCTTCATCGATCTGCCGGACCGTCGCTCCGCAGAGCCTGGCATCGAACTGGAGGGTGACGACGCGCCCGTCCATGGCGCGGACGTTCATGGTGAGCGCGGCCCGGTCAGCCTCGATGATGGTGTCGTCGAGTCTCGGCAGGATCTCGAACAACCGCTCGACGATCGCATCGTCGTTCGAGAAGTCCACGACCGTCATCCTTTCATGAACGCCGTCGGCAACGCCACGCGCAACACCCCGCCCTCTCCACCTCGCTGACGCCTCTGGATACTGCGGTATTGATCCTGGCCGGCACAGCCGGCGCCTCGGCGCGTGCCCGGTCGCTACCGAGCCGACCGAGGCCCATGAGCGACGACGGGGCCGTCGCGACCACCCCGCCCGTGGAGGCATCGCCGCGCACGCGTGCATTCGATGCAGCACGACGAAGGCCACCGGAATCCGGTGGCCTTCGACGTGAAGCTGATGGTGGCGAGTGAGGGATTCGAACCCCCGAATGCTGAGCAGTCTGATTTACAGTCAGATCCCTTTGGCCGCTTGGGTAACTCGCCATGTGCACCCGACCACGTTCTGCACACAACCGGGGGCCTCACAAGGATACTCGGACGAGGCCCGCTGGCGAAATCGGCGCGAGGCGCGTCATCCACCGAGCGACGGCGAAACCGGCTCAGCGGGTTTCGCGCCACCAGGGCAGCTCGTCGCTGTAGTCCCGCGTGGCGTTCAGGTCGCGGGTGTCGGCCGCGGCATCCGCCTCGGCGCGCGCCGCCATCTGGCCGCCGCTCGCTGCGTCGTGGGCGGCGAGCAGGCCGACCCGCGCGGGGTCGTACTCGGGCGTCGGGAAGTCCGGCTGGTGCATCCGCCCGCGGAGCCCCGAACGCTGGATGACCCGCTGGATCGTGAGCCCGCGCTCGTCGGGCCGCCCGACGAAGCGGATCTCGCGCAGCCCCTGGTCCTGCGCCGCGGACTCGAAGACGAAGTGGCCGTAACCGATGAGGCGCCCGACGAAGGGCGTGTGCACCGAGATGTCGAGGATCCGCGAGAGCGGCATGGTCGCGATGCGCTGGGATAGGATGCCGTGCACCCGGAACACGCGCATGTTCGTGATGACGAAGCGGTCCATCCGCAGCCCGACGTACCGCCAGAGCCCGTGCAGCAGCAGGCCGAGGGCCAGCAGCAGCGGCACGAAGTACAGCGGCTTCGGCAGCACCGCGAGCAGCAGCAGCACGGGCGCCGCGGCGATCATCTCGAGCACGCAGCCGACCTTCGCCGCCCAGTGCTTGCCGACCTCGTCGACGATGACCTCGCCGTCGTCGGCGATGAGATGCCGCTCGACCCTCGGGTCGAGGCCGAACACGCTCACGGCAGCATCCGCCTGCCGCTCAGGACGCGAGCGAGGTGAAGAAGCGGCCGACGCCGTCGACGGCGGTCGCGACGCCGTTCACGGCGCCCTGCACGAGGTTGGCCGCGTCCTCCGGCCGACTGATCATGTAGAAGAGCGCGAACACGACGACCAGCACGACGGCCAGGGGCTTGATCCACTTCACGTTCGCGATCCCTTCGATCGGAGTCCGCCGTCGTTTCTACCCCACCCGAACGGGGGCCGCCAGATGACACGCGGATGGGGGTCAAGACGCACCCGCGGAGTACGGTGCTGTGATGCAGCTCACGCGCGTCCGCATCCACCCGGTCAAGTCCTTCGCCGGCTTCGACGTGCCGAGCGCGACCGTGCTGCCCTGGGGCCTCGCCGACGACCGCCGTTGGGCCGTCGTCGACCCCGAGGGCGTCTCGGTCACGGCGCGCGAGGAGAACGCGCTCCTGGGGCTCGTCGCGACGCCGCTCGCCGACGATGCGCTGCGGCTCGGCGAGGAGCACGACGCCGCGGGCAGCCTGCTCGTCGCCGCCCCGCGCGAGGCCGAGCCGGTCGCGGTCGGGCACTCGCGCCAGGGCACGGCCCTGCCGGCGGGCGACGCGGCGGATGCCTGGATCAGCGCTCGCATCGGTCGTCCCCTCCGACTCGTCTGGCAGCCCGATCCCACGGCGCGCACCGTGAAGCCCGACTACGGCGGACGCCCCGGCGATTCGCTGACGCTCGCGGATGCCTCGCCGCTGCTGCTCGCGAGCGAGGCATCCCTGCGCCTGCTGAACGAGCTCGCCGCGAGCGACGCCGTCGAGCGCGGCGACGCGGTCCCGGTGCCGCTCGTCATGGAGCGCTTCCGGCCGAACCTCGTCATCGACGGCGAGACGCCGTTCGCCGAGGAGGCGTGGACGCGGGTGCGCATCGGCGACGTCGAGTTCCGCGTCGAGGGCTGCTGCGACCGCTGCGTGATGACGACCATCGACCCCGAGACGCTCGTGCGCGGCAAGGAGCCGATCCGCACGCTCGCGCGGCACCGGCGTCGCGAGGGCAAGACCTGGTTCGGCGTGCGGCTCGTCCCGGTGCTGGATGCCTCGGCGGGCGACTTCGTCGCGGTCGGCGACGCGCTGCACGTGCTCGGCTGAGCCGAGCCGCCCGGGCCCTGGCTAGACTGGCGGCATGGCAGATTCGACGTTCGACATCGTCTCCAAGGTCGACAAGATGGAGGCCGACAACGCGGTCAACCAGGCCCGCAAGGAGCTCGAGCAGCGCTACGACTTCAAGGGCGTCGGCGCCTCGGTCGAGTGGAGCGGCGAGAAGATCCTGCTCAAGGCCTCGTCCGAGGAGCGCGTGAAGGCCGTGCTCGACGTGGTGCAGTCGAAGTTCATCAAGCGCGGCATCACGCTGAAGAGCCTCGACGCGGGCGAGCCCTACGCCTCGGGCAAGGAGTTCCGCATCGAGATCGCGCTGAAGCAGGGCATCGACCAGAAGGCCGCGAAGGAGATCGGCAAGATCATCCGCGAGCAGGGCCCGAAGACGGTGAAGTCGCAGATCCAGGGCGACGAACTCCGCGTCTCCTCGAAGAGCCGCGACGACCTCCAGGAGGTCATCCGCATCCTGAAGGCGGCCGATCTCGAGGTCGACCTGCAGTTCGTCAACTTCCGCTGACCCCGGCCCGCTCCCGCATCCGGCGGCCTGGGCTCAGGCAGGCGCGTAGCCGCGCAGCCAGCGGCTGATCGAGGCGTACGCGGCGGCACGGGCGGGCTCGCGCGAGAGGGTCACGTCGTGCAGCGCGCCGTCGATGCGCGACACCGTCACCTCGGGGCCGAGCTTCAGCGCGCGCTCGGCGATCTCGTCGACGACGAGCACGCTGTCGCTCGTGCGCATCGACTCGTCCCAGCGGGTGAGGATGCTCGACCGCGCCGAGAGCAGCGTCAGCGCCGGCGAGCCGACGTCGATGCCCGCCGCGACGCGCGCGTGCCCGGCGAGGATCGCGTTCAACCAGATCGGGCTCGTCGCGAAGCCCCGGTCGGGCCGCCAGCGGTGGTCGTACTCCCACTCGCCGCCCTGCTCCTTCGCGACGGCGCGGGTGTAGAAGCCGAGGTCGACGTTCGGCAGCGGGGCGAGGGGGTGCACGCGCGCGCCGAGCGCGAAGACGGGCGCGAGGGCCTCGCGGCCCACGCGGCTCAACTGGAACTCGAGCCACGGGCTGTTCAGCACCAGCGCCCGTGCACGCCCGCGGTGGCGGTCGGCCCAGAGCGAGAGGGTCAGTCCGCCGGTCGAGTGGCCCATCAGGATGAGGGGCCGCGCGGCGCCGCCCGCCTGCATCGCGGAGAGCGCGGCGTCGAGGTCGGCGTCGTAGTCGGCGAGATCGGTGATGAGGCCGGGCGTCTGGCCCGGGCGCAGGCTGCGCCCGTACTTGCGCAGGTCGAGGGCGAAGAAGCGGGCGCCCTGCGCGGCCCAGAAGCGCGCGAGCTCCGGGTTGAAGAAGTAGTCGCTCCAGCCGTGCACCGAGAGCACGTCGCAACCGGCGACGGCTCCGCGCGGGGTGCGGGCGAACGGCCACCAGCCGGATGCCGGGGGCGGCGTGTACCGCACGAGGGTGGCGACGAGCTCGCCCTCGTCGTCGGAGCCGAGCGGCAGCGTCAGCTGCTCGAACCCGGGCCCGAGCACGTCGGGGCGCCACGCGGCGGTCATGGCCCCAGGGTAGCGGGCACCGCGACGACGGCGAGGAGCGCCCCGGCGAGCATCGCGGGACCGAACGGGATCGCCCCGCCGGCCGGCACCCTCCGCAGGAGCAGGCCGACGACGGCCACGAGGCCGCCGAGCAGGAACATCGCGAAGACCCCGGTGGCCCAGCTCGTGAGCCCGCCCCAGCCGAGCACGCCGCCGACGAGCGCCGCGAGCTTCACGTCGCCCATGCCCATCGCCCGCGGCGAGACGAGCGCGACGGCGAGGAACAGGGCGAAGAGCACGGCGGCGCCGACGGCGGCCGACAGCGCGTTCCGCGGGCCGGCGCCTGTCGCGTCGAGCGCGGCCGCGACACCGAGGAGGGTGGCCACGGCGAGCCCGGCCGGACCGAGCACCGCGTTCGGCAGCCGGTGCTCGAGCGCGTCGACGACGGCGAGCACCGTTCCGGCGGCCGCGAACACGAGCAGCGCGCCGAGCACGGCGAGACTCGGGGCATCCATCAGCTGCCGACCGAAGCGCCAGCCGAGCGCGCCGAACGCGACCGCCGTGAGCGATGCGCTCGTCGCGACGACGGCGCGGATGCCGCGCGGCGGCGGCGCGGTGAGGTTCTGCGTCGCCCAGGCGGCCAGGGGCCACCAGCCGAGCAGTGCGCCGAGCACGGCGAGGCCGACCGTGGCGAGCAGCTGCGGGGCGAGGGGCACCGGCCGAGGCTAGCCGCGGACGCGGCGCCGAGGCGCCCGCCGTCCACAGGGGCTGCGGCGGCTCAGGCCTCGCCGCGGGAGAGGTCGACCATCTCGTCGCGGGGCACGACCTTGATGCGCACGCGCCCCTCGGCCTCGCCGAGGGCGAGCTCGTGCTCGTCGAGGCGGTGCCAGCCGTCGAGGTCGGTCCACCGGATGCCGCGGGACTCGAGCAGCTCGACGATGGCGCCTTCCTCGGGGTGCTCCGGCTGCCACCAGTTGCCGAGGTCGTTGATGACGTGCTTCACCGTCTCCATGGCGTCGGACTTCGTGTGCCCGATGAGGCCGACCGGTCCGCGCTTGATCCAGCCCGTGGCGTACACGCCGTAGAGCTGGCGCGGCTCGCCGGTCTCCTCGTCGCGGATCATGACCTGGCCCTCGTGGTTCGGGATCACGCCGAACTTCTCGTCGAACGGGACGCCCGGCAGCGGCGAACCGAAGTAGCCGACCGCCCGGTACACGGCCTGCACCGGCAGCTCCCGGATCTCGCCCGTGCCGACGACGCCGCCGGCCCCGTCGGACTTCGTGCGCTCGTAGCGGATCGCGCCGACCCGGCCGGTGCCGTCGTCGACGAGCTCCAGCGGCTTCGCGAAGAAGTGCAGGTGCAGCCGTCGCGACGCCTGCCCGGTCTCCCGCTGGCGCCACTGCTGCAGCACCTTGTCGATGACGAAGACCTGCTTGTTGCCCGCGACCGCCGCCTTCGCGGCGTCGTCGTAGTCGAAGTCCTCGTCGTAGACGATCATGTCGACGTCGCGCAGCTCGCCAAGCTCGCGCAGCTCGAGCGGCGTGAACTTCACCGAGGTCGGACCGCGGCGGCCGAAGACGTGCACGTCGGTCACGGGCGACGCCGCGAGGCCCTCGGCGACGTTCGCCGGGATCTCGGTCACCATGAGGTCTTCCACGTGCTTCGCGAGGATGCGGGCGCTGTCGAGGGCGACGTTGCCGTTGCCGATCACGGCGACCTGCTTCGCGTCGAGCGGCCAGGTGCGCGGCACGTCGGGGTGCCCGTCGAACCAGCTCACGAAGTCGGCGGCGCCGTACGAGCCCTCGAGGTCGACGCCGGGGATGTGCAGCGGGGCGTCGCGCACCGCGCCCGTCGCGAAGATGACGGCGTGGTAGTGCTGCTTCAGATCGTCGAGAGTGAGGTCCCGGCCGAAGCGGACGTTGCCGAAGATGCGGATGTCGCCGCGGTCGAGCACCTCGCGCAGGGCCGTGATGATGCCCTTGATACGGGGGTGGTCGGGCGCGACGCCGTAGCGGACCAGCCCGTAGGGCGCCGGCAGGTGATCGAAGAGGTCGATCGAGACGTCGAAGTTGCGCTCCGCTTTCAGCATGATGTCCGCGGCGTAGATGCCGGCGGGGCCGGCTCCGACGATCGCCAGGCGCAGCTTGTTCCTCGTCACGTGCTCGTTCTCCTCTCGCCCGAGCTCAGCTCGAGCGCTCCACGATGGTCTCGGCGAATCGCGTCAGCGCCTTCTTCACGCTGCCCTCGGGCAGCGGTGCGAGCGCGGCGACCGCCTCGTCCGCCCAGCGGTGCGCCTCGGCGAGCGTCACCCTGGTGGCTTCGTGCTCACGCAGCTCCGCCACGATGGCATCGACCGTCTCCTTCGACGGCACGATCCTCGCGGCCTGCGTGTTGGTGTCGAGCGGGTCGCCCACGGCGTCGGCCGGAACGGGAAGCACGTCGCGCTCGATGCGCGCGAGCAGGGATGCCGCGTCGGCGTCCTGCTTCGCGAGCTCGCGCAGGCGCAGCAGGGGCAGGGTCACGACCCCGGCGCGCAGATCGGTGCCCGGCACCTTGCCCGTCTCGGCGGGACGCGGCGACAGGTCGATGACGTCGTCGATGAGCTGGAAGGCGACGCCGATCTTCTCGCCGAACTCGACGAGCGACGCCTCGAACGCCGGATCGGCGTTGGAGAAGATGACCCCGGACTGCGCGGCCGCGGCGATGAGCGAGCCGGTCTTGTCGGCGAGCACCTGGATGTAGTGCGCCACCGGGTCGTCGCCCGGCTGCGGGCCCACGGTCTCGTGCAGCTGCCCGAGCACGAGCCGCTCGAAGGTGTCGGCCTGCATGCGGATGGCACGCTCGCCGAGCCGGGCCATGAGCTGGCTCGCCCGGGCGAAGAGCAGGTCGCCGGTGAGGATCGCGATCGAGTTGCCCCACACGGCGTGCGCGCTGGGCACCCCGCGACGGCGGTCGGACTCGTCCATCACGTCGTCGTGGTACAGGCTCGCGAGGTGGGTGATCTCGATCGCCTCGGCCGCGATGACGACCTCGTCGGTCACCCCGTCGCCGAGCTGCGCCGCGAGCAGCGTCAGCATCGGGCGCACCCGCTTGCCGCCGGCCTCGAGCAGGTAGCGCGTCGAGGCATCCGCCACCGGTGCGGTGAAGCGCACCTCCTCGACGAGGCCCGCCTCGACCCGGTCGAGTCCGTCGTCGATGGCCCGAGCCATCGCCCGATCGGCTGCGGACGCGAAGACGCGCTCGCTCAGACCGAGGTTGGCGGCGAGGGAGGACCCGCGACGCGCGCCCTGGAGGCTCGATTTCACGCTGTCCAGCCTACCTGTGCGTCGGAGCCCGCTCGGCTATCGGCCGTGTCGAAGGCGGGCCGGAGACATCGCCGGGCGGGCGAGCCGTCGACGCACGCCGCTTGCCTACTCGGGCGAGTCGGTCGCCGGGGCGAGCGGCTTGCGCCCGCGGTGCAGGGCCACCACGCCGAGCGTCAGGTTGCGCCAGGCGACGTCGCGCCAGCCCGCCTCGCGCAGCCACGCTGCGAGCTCGGACTGCACGGGCCACGCGTTGATCGACTCGTTCAGGTACTCGTAGGCCGTGTCGTTCGAGCTGGACAGCTTCACGAGCGGCGGCATCACCCAGCGCTGGTAGGCGCCGTAGCCGGCCCGCACGAGCGAGGCCTGCGGGTGCGAGAACTCGCAGATGACGAGCCGGCCGCCCGGCTTCGCGACCCGCAGGAACTCGCGGATCGCCTGCTTCGGATCGCTGACGTTGCGCAGTCCGAAGGAGATGGTGACGGCGTCGAACTCGTCGTCGTCGAACGGCAGGTGCATGGCGTCGGCCTCGACGAAGACGAGGTTCTGCACGTGCGCCTGCCGGCGGCGGCCGACCTCGATCATGCCGGGCGAGAAGTCGGCCGCGACGACGGAGGCGCCGCTGCGGGCGAGGCTCGCGCTCGAGGTGCCGGTGCCCGCGGCGATGTCGAGGATGCGCTCTCCCGGCTTCGGGTCGACCGCCCGGGTCGTGGCGACGCGCCAGAGCGGGGCGTTGCCCATCGACAGCAGGGTGTTGGTGCGGTCGTAGTTGGCCGCCACCCGGTCGAACATGGCCGAGACCTGCTCCGGGTGCTTGCCGAGGTCTGCGCGGGTCATCCTCCGAGTGTACGGCCGGACCCTGGGTGCCCGGCGGCCGCCCTCGGTCGGGGCGGGCGTAGGCTGGGGCGGTGAGCCAGCATGCCGCCGCTTCCCCCGCCCCCGAGGGCTCGCGGCTCATCGTTCGCACGACCGCGGTCGACGAGACCGAGCCGCTGATCCCCCGCACCGACCCGCGCAACCCGCTCGTCTGGTTACGGCGCGGCGAGGGCGTCGTCGGCCTCGGCGAGGTGCTCCGCATCGAGACCTCCGGCGAGCACCGGATCGAGGATGCCGCGGCCGCCTGGACCTCGATCGCCGCCGCCGCCGACCTCGACGACCGGGTCGGCCTGCCCGGCACCGGCCTCGTCGCCTTCGGCGCCTTCGCGTTCGCCGCGCACTCCGCCGCGACGAGCGTGCTCATCGTCCCCGAGCTCGTCCTCGGCCGCCGCGACGGCCGCTCCTGGATCACCCGCATCGCCCTCGCCGACTCCGCCGAAGGGCAAGCGCTCGCCGAGACGACCGCCGGCGAGGAGACCGCCGCACTGCTGCCGACGCCCGCGCCGAAGCGCCAGGTGCCGCGGGTCGCGTTCGCCCCCGGCAGCATGACTCCCGGCGGCTACGAGGCGGCCGTCGCCGAGGCCGTGCGCCGCATCGACGCCGGCGAGCTCGAGAAGGTCGTGCTCGCCCGCCAGCTCGTCGGCGAGCTCGACGAGGACGCGGGCCTGCGCGCCACCATCAACCGGCTCGCCGAGGACTACCCCGACACCTGGGTGTTCGCCGTCGACGGACTCATCGGGGCGAGCCCCGAGACGCTCGTCCGCGTCGACCACGGCACCGTCTCGGCCCGCGTCCTCGCGGGCACGGCGCCGCGGGGCGCCGGCGAGGCATCCGACCGCGACCACGCCGCGCAGCTCGCCGCGAGCGAGAAGAACCTCGCCGAGCACGCGCTGGCCGTCGCGAGCGCCGTGCAGCGGCTCGCGCCGCACACCCGCCGCCTCGACACGAGCCCCGAACCGTTCACCCTGCAGCTGCCGAACCTCTGGCACCTCGCCACCGACCTCAAGGGCACCCTCGGCGACGGCTCGAACTCGCTCGACCTCGTGCGGGCGGTGCACCCCACGGCCGCCGTCGCCGGCACTCCCAGGAGCGTCGCGCTCGACACCCTCGCCGAGCTGGAGGGCTTCGACCGCGGGCGCTACGCCGGACCCGTGGGCTGGGTCGACGGTGCGGGCGACGGCGAGTGGGCGATCGCGCTGCGCTGCGCGCAGGTCGACGGCGACGGCACGGTCACGGCCTACGCGGGCTGCGGCATCGTGCACGACTCGGTGCCGGCCGAGGAGCTCGCCGAGACCGAGATGAAGTTCCGCCCGATCGTCGAAGCCTTCGGCGGCTGACCCTGCGCATCTTCTCGACTCGCCCGACTTTCATGAAAGTCGGGCAAGTCGAGGGTTGGTGCGGACCGGCGGTCAGGACGCCGCGAGCCGGCGCTGCTGCTCCGCGACGTCGTAGTCGGCCTTCGGCCAGTCGAGGTCCATCCGCTCGAGGGCGTCGATGACGAGGTGCTGCACCGCGAGCCGGGCGTACCACTTGCGGTCGGCGGGCACGACGAACCACGGGGCATCCGCCGTCGCCGTGCGCTCGAAGACGAGCTGGTACGCCTCCTGGTAGTCGTCCCACCTGGCGCGCTCGTCGATGTCGCCCGGATTGAACTTCCAGTGCTTGTCGGGCCTGGCCAGTCGGTCGGCGAGCCGCTCGCGCTGCTCGTCCTTCGAGAGGTGCAGCATGACCTTCACGATGGCGGTGCCGGTGCGGGCGAGCTCCTCCTCGAAGTCGTTGATCGCGCCGTAGCGCCGCTCGATCTCCTCGGGCGGGGCGAGCTCGCGCACCCGTCCGATGAGCACGTCCTCGTAGTGCGAGCGGTCGAACACGCCGATCTGGCCCGCCGCGGGCACCTGCTTGTGGATGCGCCAGAGGAAGTCGTGCTGCAGCTCCTCGGCCGTCGGCTTCTTGAACGCGGCGAGGTGCACGCCCTGCGGGTCCACGGCGCCCATGACGTGGTTCACGATGCCGCCCTTGCCGGCGGAGTCCATCGCCTGCAGCACGAGCAGCACGCGCCGCTCGTCGCCGTTCACCACGTTGTTCGCGAAGAGCTGCTCCTGCAGGCGGTTCAGCACGGCGGCGCCCTCGGCGAGCGCGGCCTGCCCCGCGGCCTTGTCCCCGTCGAAGCCCGGGTGCGCGTTCGTGTCGACGTCGGCGAGGCGGAAGCCGGGGCCGACGCGGAGCAGCTCGGCGGGATCCGCCGTCCAGAACGATTCGCGGTCCATTCGGTTCCCCCTCGGCGCTTCGGCGGCGGATGCCGCGTGGGCTCCATCATGGCGCGCGCGGGAGGAGATTCGCACCGCGGGAGGATCAGATCCCCGAAACCGTCCTCCCTCGACACGGATCTCCTCCCGCGGCGCTCACGGATCGAGCCGGGCGAGAAGCTCGCGCGAGCGTCGCACGTCGTGCTCGGTGCGCGCGATGAGCTCGTCGAGGGTGTCGAAGCGCCGCATCTCGCGGAGCATGGCCACGGGCTCGACGGAGATCGCCCGGCCGTAGAGGTCCTCGTCGAGGTCGTGCACGTAAGCCTCGACCCGCCGCTCGAACACGTCGTCGAACGTGGGGTTGTCGCCGACGCTCACGGTGGCGCCATGACGGGCCTCGGCGGGCGGGAAGCGGATCCAGCAGGCGTAGACCCCGTCGACGGGCGGCACGGCCCCCTCGGCGACGGCGACGTTCGCGGTCGGGAAGCCGAGCACGCGACCGCGGCCGTGCCCGCCGACGACGATTCCGGCGAAGCTCGGCTCAGCCGGCGTTGCCGAGGGCATGGAAGCGGCTCTGGTGAAACACGAGCGGCGCGACCTCCGGGAACATCTCGGAGCCGAGCACCTCGAGCAGCACGATCTCGTGGTCGCCGCCGTCGTACACGGCGTGGATACCGCACTCGAGCCAGAGCGCCGCACCCTCGACGAGCACCGAGCCGTTCTCGCCGGTCCGCCAGTCGGCGTCGGCGAATCGGTCGCCGGTGCGCGCGGAGAGCCGCCGGCAGAGCGCCTCCTGCTCGGAGCCGAGCACGCTGAGCCCGAGCCCCGGCCGGTCGGCCAGCAGCGGCCAGGTGGTGGAGGTGCGGGCGACGCTCACCGCGACGAGCGGCGGATCAAGGGAGATCGAGGTGAAGGAGTTCACCGCCATTCCGGCCGGCGCGCCGTCGACGACCGCGGCCAGGGCGACGACGCCGGTGGGAAAGGCTGAGAACGCCCGGCGCAGCGCCAGCTGCGGGGACTCGCTCAGGGACTGCTGGGTGGTCATCGTCGACTCCGCTCTCCTGGGCCGGTCGAGCCGCCCAAGTAGTCAAGTTTGTCTATCATGGGAAAGCTTATGCAGATTTGATCATGCAAAACAAGCGGAACATCGAGTCCGGCTGTCTACGATGGGAGGCATGTCGTCACCAACACGTCTCGTCGTGCTCGGCGCGGTGCACCAGTTCCAACCCGTGCACGGCTACTTCCTCCGCCGCGAGCTGATGACCTGGCTCGTCGACGAGTGGGCCAACATCCAGCCAGGCTCGATCTACAACGCGCTCCGCTCGCTGGAGCAGGACGGCTACGTGCGCGAGAGCGGCACGGAGTCCGACGGCAAACGCCCCGCGCGCACCAGTTACACGATCACGCCGGCCGGCGAGGTCGAGCTCATGCGGATGCTGCGCGACACGCTCTGGAACGTCGAGCCGTTCGACACGCAGGCGGTCATGGTGATCGCCTCGTTCATGTTCATCCTCAGCCGGCAGGAGGTCATCGCCGGCCTCGAGCACCGCATCAGCAAGATCGACGCGATCGTGCTCACCAACGGCTTCCACATCGAGGACACGGCACGCTCGGAGACGACGCCGAAGTACGTGCGCGAGATCTTCGAACTGTCCACCGCCAGGCTCAAGGCCGAGCAGGAGTGGGCGCGCTCGCTCGCCGAGCGGCTGCGGCAGGGCGAGTACTCCTTCGCCGACGACCCCCGCGAGGAGCGGCCCCGGCGCTGACGCCGACCGCGGCATCGACCGCGGCGCGGCACCCAGCCGCACGGGCGGACCGCCCGCCTTCGGACGAAGGCGGGCGATCGGCGCCACCCGACCCGACCGGCCCGCGCCCGCGCAGCCCGACCCGATCAGGCCGCGCGCCGCAGCCCGCCCGCGCGGTGCGCTGCGGCGGGATGCTCCGCCGGCAGCATCGCGGACCCGGTGCCGAGGAGCCGCTCGCGGAGCGTCGCCCCCTCGTACTCCTTCCCGGCGACGCCACGCTCGCGGAGGATCGGCAGCACGTGCTCCACGAAGTCCTGCGTGGAGCCGGGCTGGATCACCGGCGAGAGCAGGAACCCGTCGAGATCGGCGCCCTCGGCGAGCTCGCACAGGCGATCGGCGATCTCCTCGGGCGTCCCGACGACCGGCTTCGCGCCGACGCCGTGCGCATGCCAGTCCTTCAGCACGTCACCCACCGTGAGGCCCGCGAACCGCGCCACCTGCGTCTGCGAGAGCTCCGTGTGCAGCTCCGTCATGGGCGTGTCCGGCTCGTACGAGGAGAGATCGAGCCCGGTGAACCACGCGTAGGAGGCGACTGCCACCTCCGGGCTCTGCGCGTCGAGCACCCGCTGGTACTTGCGTTCGGCGTCGGCGGTCGTCTTGCCCACGACGCAGGCGAACGCCGACATGATCTTCACCGCATCGGCCGAGCGTCCCGAGGCGACCGCCTCGGCGCGGATGGCCCGGGTGTGCTCGGCCAGCTGCGCGACCGAGCCGGCGCCGATGAACATGCACTCGCCGTGCTTGCCGCCGAACGCCCGTCCCGCGGGCGAGGCGCCGGCCTGGAACAGCACCGGGGTGCCCTGGGGCGAATACGCGGTGTTGCCGTAGCCGTGCGAGCGGAAGTACGGCCCCTCGTGGGCGATGCGGTGCACCTTCGAGGGATCGGCGAACACGCCGCCTTTGTCCTTCACGAGCGCGTCCGGTTCCCACGCGCCCTCCCAGAGCTTGTAAACGAGCTCCATGAAGTCGTCGGCCATCCGGTAGCGCTCATCGTGCGGGACCATGGGGATGCCGAACGCCTGCACCGCGGTCTCGGCCGTCCCGGTCGTCACGACGTTCCAGCCGATCCGTCCGCCCGAGAGCTGATCGAGGCTCGCCATCCGCCTGGCGAAGGCGTACGGCTGCTCCGTCAGCACCGAGCCCGTCATGACGAGACCGAGCTGCTCGGTCTGCGCCATGAGCGCGGACGCGACCACCGCCGGGTCCAGGCGCGGGAGGTCGAGCCCCTCGACCGAGCAGATCTCGGGGCGCTCGCCGTTCACGTCGGCCCAGCCCCAGGCATCCGCCAGGAAGAGGAAGTCGAGCCGCGCGTCTTCGCAGAGCCGCGCGAGATCGCGCCAGTACGCGAGCTCGTCGAAGCGCACCCGCTGGTTGTCGGGATGCCGCCAGGTCGCCGTGCCCGAGTCGTTCGCCTGGGCGTTCTCGAAGAGTCCGAAGCGAAGTCGTCTCATCAGTTCCTCCTTCTCGATGGGTCCGGCCACCACGGCCGGCGGATCCCGGCGCTCACGGCGCCGATCGGTCTCAGCGGGCGACGACCTCGCCGTCGCTCCACCACAGCACGCGCTTGCGCACGACGGCGAGGAGCGAGACGAGCAGCACGCCCATCACGCACAGCAGCGCGATGCTCGCCCAGGTCACGGGGAGGTTCGCTTGTGCAGCGGACGTCGTCACGAGCGAGCCGAGCCCGGCCTGCTGTCCGGCCGCGACGAACTCCGCGACGGCCGCGCCGACGACCGCGAGGGGCAGGGCGATGCGCAGGCCGGCGAAGACGTACGGCATGCAGCCCGGGAAGCGGAGATCGCGGAAGATCTCCCACTTGCTCGCATGCAGCGTCCGGAAGACGTCGAGCGCCTTCACGTCGACGTCGCGGAGCCCGGCGAGCGAGTTCACCAGCATCGGGAAGAACACGACGAGGGCCGTCACGATGTACTTCGGCATCATCCCGAAGCCGAAGGCCACGACGAGAGCGGGAGCGATCGCGACGATCGGGGTGACCATGACGACCACCACGAGCGGCATCACGGCACGCTCGATCAGGCGGAACTCGGCCATCACGACGGCGAGCAGGAAGCCCGCGACGATGCCGCTCGCCGCGCCGATCACGACCTCCTGCAGCGTCACCAGGAAGTTCGCCCAGTACATCGCCGGGTCGCCGGCGAGGCTCGCGCCGATCGCGTCGAGCGTTGGGATGACGTACGGATTCGTGATCGCCACGAACTGCCAGAGGAAGGCCGCGACGGCGAAGGTGATCGCCGTCGGCAGCCACACCCTCGGCCGGAGCCAGGCGGGCGCTCGGCGCGCGCTCGGCGCGTCGCGCCGGCTCCGACGGTCGGCGAGCTCGGCGGCCGCCATCGAGGCGGTCGCATCGATCGTGCTGGTCTCAGACATGGGCTCCACCCATCACTTCGTGCAGGGCGGTGCGCACCACCCGCTCCAGTTCGCGGAACTCGTCGCTCGCGTACGCCTCCTCGGTGCGGGGACGCGGAAGATCGACGTCGATGATCCGATCGATGCGACCGGGGTGGGCGGCCATCACGACGATCCGGTCGGAGAGCATGATCGCCTCCGGCACGGAGTGCGTCACGAAGAGCACGGCCTTGCGGTTCGACTGCCAGAAGTCCAGCAGACCGAGCCGCTGCTGATCGCGGTTCATCTCATCGAGCGCGGAGAACGGCTCGTCCATCAGCATGATCGCCGGGTCGAAGACGAACGCCCTGGCGATGGCGGCGCGCTGCTGCATACCGCCGGAGAGCTGACCCGGATACTTCTGCATCGCGTGGCCGAGTCCGAACGAGGCGAGCAGCTCCTTCGGATCACGGATGGCGCGGCCGGCGTCGGCCCGCCGGTTCACGGTGAGCGGCAGCCGCACGTTGTCGAGCACCGTGCGCCACGGCAGCAGCGCCGGCGACTGCGGCACGAGCCCGATGCGCTTGTCGGCGGCGGCGGCGCGCACGGTCGATCCATCGATCTGGACCGTGCCGCCGTCGGCGTCGATGAGCCCGGCGACGACCTTCAGGAGCGTCGACTTGCCGCACCCCGACGGCCCGATGACGGAGACGAACTCGCCCATCCCGATGGTCAGGCTGACGTCATCGAGCACCGTCACACGGGAGCCGTCGGCGCCGAAGGACTTCGAGACGTTGCTGACCCGGACCCCGGCGTCGATCACCGCGGCGCTCATTCGCCCGGCCAGACGAGTGCGCCGTCCTGGTACAGCGAGGCGACGAGCTCGGTGTCCATCATGTCGGCGAGCGGCGGCAGGTCCTTCAGCCCGCCGTACTCCTGCACGAGGGCGTACTCGGACTCCCAGGCCGCTTCGCTGAGCACGCCGGGCATGCCGCTCGCGCTGTCGCGGACCCAGCTCGACTCGACGCGCCAAGTGCGCTCCTGCTGGTCGACCGGGAATGCGGATCCCTGATTGTTCGCCTCGGCGAGAGCGCTGATCTCCTCGACGCAGGCGGCCTCGTCGTCGAGGCACTCCTGCAGCGCTTTGAGGCTCGCCCGCATGAAGTCGGCGGACACCTCGCGGTGCTCCGCGAGGAAGGCCGAGTTCACCTCCATGACGTTGTAGGTGCCGCCGACGCCGGAGTCGGCCGGGAGGAACTCGGTGAACGGCAGCTCGAGGGAGCGGAGCTTCTCGGGCTGGTTCGAGGCGTACCCGACGATCGCATCGACCTGACCGCGGGTGACGACCGTCGGGTCGTAGTTGGTCATCTTGATGAGCTCGACCTTCGAGACGTCGACGCCGGCGGCGTCGAGCATCGCCGAGGCCACGGGCGTGAGGTTGATGAAGTAGCCGAGCTTCTTGCCTTCAAGGTCCTTCAGGCTCGTGATCTGCTCGTTCGCGAAGATCGAGAACGGCGAGGTGTCGCCGTAGGTGGCGATCGCCGTGAGGTTCTTGCTGTTCGCCGCGGCGAGCATGACGTCGGACGCCGAGCCGAGGGCCGTGAACTGCGCCTGGCCGGATGCCACGAGCTGCTGGCCGTTCGCTCCGGAGGCGTTGATGTCGACGTCGAGGCAGAGCGCATCGAAGTAGCCCCGCTCCTTCGCGAGGAAGACGTCGAGCTGCCCGGCGCTCGCGGAGTAGCCGTAGCCGGAGATGTAGGTGATCGTGCCCGCGTCGCGGTTGCGCTGGCACGCCGCGTCGTCGATGAGCACGTCGGTGTCACCGGATGCGGGCTGAGCGCCCGCGCCCTGTTGGGCGCAGCCGCCCAGCACGGTGATGAGGGCGATGGCGGCGATTGCGGCGGGGAGGGCCCGCCGGGAACCGCTCCGAGAAAACACGTCCATGTCGTTCCCTTCGGCCGTTCGTCGTTGATGGCTCGATGAAATTAGCATATTCAATCTTGACTGTGCAAACAGTGACCATTGCCGGTTCGGCCAGCCTCGCGCCCGGCGCCCCTGAGGGGAGGAGATTCGCACCGCAGGAGGTGTCGAGGCCCGATTCCGTCCTCCCGACGCGCCAATCTCCTCCGCCGGACGCGGGAGTGTGACCGTGAGCGGGGGCGGGGGCGGGGGCGGGGGCGGGGGCGGGGGCGGCCAGGGCAACGGCCGGCGGCTCAGCGGCTGAGCGGGACCTCGAGGATGGTGGGCTCGGTCACGGCCTCGCCGAGCGCGGCCTCGAGCTCCGAGCGGACGGCGGCGCGCCGGTACCGCCATCCGTAGGCGCGGGCGAGGGCTTCGAGGTCGACCGACTGCGGGGTGTACTGCACGCGGTCGAACGCCTCGGCGGGCGCGGAGGCGGCGACCTCGAGCGAGTCGAAGATCGTGCCGCCGCCGTCGTTGCCCACGACGACGAGAATCCGCGGGCGGGTCTCCCCCGCGCCGAGCAGCAGCGAGCCGACGTCGTGCAGCAGGGTGAGGTCGCCGAGCAGCACCCGGGTCACACTCGACTCGGCCCGGGCACGGGCCTCCTGGGCGGCGCGGCCGGCCTTCGCCTCGGCGAGCTGCTGCTCGACCTCGGCGGCGCGGGCGAGCATGGCGGCGAGGTCGTCGCCGGCCGCGGGATCGAAGCCCTCGTGCGCGGCGGGCGCCGGCCCGGCAGCGGATGCCTCGGCCGCAGCCTGCGCCGGTTCACCTGCCTCCGCCGCCGCCGGCTGCTGGCTGGCGATGGCGATGCCGAGCGCCGTCGCGACGGTGCCGTCGATGCCGGAGAGCCCGCGGTTCGCGTGCGCGTGGATGCGGCGCCCGGGCACGACGCGGTCGGCGTCGCGGATGAGCCGGGAGGCCCCGAGCACGAGCCGGTCGTGCGGCCAGCTCGCCGACCACACCGACTCGGCGAGCAGGCGGCGGCCGACGGGCTCGCGCATGCGGCCGAGCTGCGCGTCGAGGAAGGCGCGCTGCGCGGCGAAGTCGGTGACGTGGCCGGTCTCGTCGACGCCGGTGCGGACGGCCTCGGGTTCGGCGGGCGCGCTCGCGGCGGCCAGCGCCCGGCCGGCCTGCAGCCAGCGGCCGAGCCAGGCGCGCTCCCCCTCGGCGGGCGCGCCGGGTTCGACGTGCACGGCGCGCTCGAAGCGGCGGGCCCGGTGGCCGGGGTTGAACCATTCGACGCCGCTCGGGGCGACGACGACGGTCTCGACGCCCTCGCGCTGCACGAGGGCGGGCAGCTCGCGGGACAGCGTCGGGTGCCCGAACACGACGAGCCGCTCGACGGCGTCGCCGAGGCCGCGCTCGGCGAGCACCTCGCGGTACGCGGGCACGAGGTTCGGCCCGAACCGCGCCCCGCTCGTGATCTCGGCGATGAGCGGCCAACCGCCCGCGCGGGCGAGCGCCTCGGCGGCGGGGCCGGCGCCGGCTCCCGCGACGACGACGGTGCGCGGCCCGCGGGCGAGCGCCCCGGCCTGCCCGCTGACGCCCCCGGCACCGGCGTCGCCGACGGGCGAGAGCGACGGCTCCGGCCCGTCAGCGGCCGGCGGAGGCAGCTCGGCCACCGCGGAGAGCGGCTCGCGCAGCTGCAGGTTCAGCAGCACCGGGCCGGGGCCGGGGTGCGGCACCGGCTCGCCCGTGCCATCCCGTCCCTCCGCCGCGGCGACCGCGAGGCGCGCGAGCTCGGCGGCCGTCTCGACCTCGCCGGGCGCGCCCTCGGGCGCGGAGACGTCGCGCTCGAGGCGCACCGCACCGGCGAAGATGCCGGGTTGCATGGTCGTCTGGTTCGAGCGGATGCCGCGGAGCTCCGCGGGCCGGTCGGCGGCGAGCACGAGCAGCGGCACCCCGGCGTGATGCGCTTCGAGCACTGAGGGGTGCAGGTTCGCGACGGCCGTGCCCGAGGTCGCGACGACCGCGGCCGGGTGCCCCGACTCCACGCCGAGGCCGAGCGCGAGGAAGCCCGCGCTGCGCTCGTCGATGCGCACGTGCAGCCGCAGCCGCCCGGCGCGCTCGAACTCGGCGGCCGCGAGCGCCAGGGCCTGCGAGCGGGAACCGGGGGCGACGACCACGTCGCGCACGCCGAGCCGTTCGAGCTCGGCGAGGAGGGCCACGGCGAACTGGCTCGCGGGGCTCCGGCGGTGCTCGGATGCCTCGGGCGCAGCGCCCGCGGCACCCGGGTCAGTCATGCGGTCGACCGGGCTGGCCGGGCTCGCCCGGCCCCTCGGGGTCGTGCGGGCCACGATCGCCGCGGCTCGGATGCCCCGCCCCGGAGTCGTGCCCGTCGTCGCCCGTGCCCGGGTCGTCGTCGAGGTCGGCGAGCTCCTGCTCGAGGCGGCGGATGCGCTCCTCCTGCACGGCGTCGGAGCCGAGCCGGCGCAGGAACTCCGCGTCGTCGTCGGGCGCGAGCGAGCGGCCGCTGCGGTTGCGGCGGCCCCGGCCGATCATGAACCAGAGCACGCCGCCGATGACCGGCACGAGGATCACGAGGGCGACCCACCAGCCCTTGCGGAGGCCGCGCACGCGCAGCCGATCGAACAGCGCGCAATCGACGATCGTGTAGATCCAGAAGACGATCGCGGCTGCCACGACGATGACAGCGAGCCTCGGCATGCCCCCAGTCTAGGCGCGCCAGATCACGGCAGGCTGGGAGAGCCCGGTGCACGTGGGCCCGCAGCCCGCGCTCAGCCGCCGCGCCTACACTGGCAGGGTGAAATCGGTGCCCGTCTGGATCTGGTACACCGCGCTGCGCATCCTGCTCTTCGCGGTGCCGCTCGCCGTGCTGCTCATCGCGAACGTGAACGTCTGGGTGTCGACCCTCGTCGCGGCGGTGTTCGGGCTGAGCGCCTCGCTCCTGTTCCTGCGCAAGCCCCGCGAGGCCCTCTCGGGCGACCTCTACGCCGCCCGCCATCGTGAGCAGCCGCTCGTCCGCGACGACGACGCCGAGGAGGACGCGGCCGTCGAGGCCGTCGAGCACGAGGCATCCGCCCACCCGGCCGACGCGGCGCCGAAGCGCGCCGAGTAGCGGGCGACCCCGACTCCAGCTCAGCGTGACCGCTCAGAGCGCGAAGACGAGCCCCAGTCCGACGCCGTAGACGAGCGCCGTGAGGCTCGCGAGCTGCAGCGCGATGAGCAGCTCCTTCGCCGTGCGCGCCGAGACGACGATGACGCAGGCGGGCAGCGCCGCGAGCAGGGCGAACAGCACGAGCCACGCCGTCGGATAGAGCAGCGCCCAGAACGCGGCGATGCCGAACGGCACGAGCATGAAGACGCAGAACAGCGCCCGCCCGACGGGTGCGCCGACGAGCACCGCGAGCGTGCGCTTGCCGGAGGCGCGGTCCTGCTCGACGTCGCGAAGGTTGTTCGCCATGAGCACGGCGCAGGCGAGCAGGCCCACGCCGACGCCGCCCGACCACGCCTCGAGGTTCACGTCGAGCGCCTGCACGAACGCCGAGCCGGCGGTCGCGACGAGGCCGAAGAACACGAAGACGAACAGCTCCCCGAGCCCCGCGTAGCCGTAGGGACGCTTGCCGCCGGTGTAGAACCAGGCGGCCACGATCGCGGCGGCGCCGACGGCGAGCAGCCACCACTGCTGCGTGATGACGACGAGGGCGAGGCCGGCGAGCGCGGCGAGGCCGAGGAAGGCGAGCGCGACGGCGAGCACGTGCTTCGGCTTGGCGAGCCCGGAGCCGGTGAGTCGCGCCGGTCCGACGCGGTGGTCGTCGGTGCCGCGGATGCCGTCGGAGTAGTCGTTCGCGTAGTTCACGCCGATCTGCAGCGCGAGCGCGACGATGAGCGCGAGCACGGCGCGGGTCGGATGCCACGGGCCGTCCGCGATGGCGACGACACCCGCGCCCGTGCCGAGCGCGACCGGTGCGATCGCGAGGGGCAGGGTGCGCAGTCGGGCGCCCGAGATCCAGTCGCCGACGGTGGCCGGGCCGCGCGAGACGACCGGCCCCCGGGCGGCGCGGGCGGGGTTGCCGCTCGGTCCCGGGCGCTTGGGGCGACGGGCGGCGGACTCGGGGCGAGCGGGCTTCTGGCGTACCACGGCCCTCAGCCTAGTTCCGCGAGCTATGCGCGGGCCGCGAGGAGGGCGGCGACCACCCGGCGGTCGGGCTTGCCGGAGTCGAGCCGGGGCATCGCCTGCAGGGCCGCGAGCCGCACCGGTCGGCCGGCCGGCGGCAGGCCAGCGGCGTCCACCGCGGCCGCGAGCGCCGCGAGCTGCCGCTGCACGGCGTCGTCGCCGAGCCCCGCGAAGGCGGTGGTCTCGACCGCGACGCCAGGTCGCTCGCCCCACTCGGCGTCGGCCACCGCGACGACGACGGCCTCCGCGAAGCCGGGCAGCCCCCGCACCGCGCGCTCGACCTCGCCGAGCGCGACCTTCACCCCGCCGGACACGATGACGTCGTCGGCGCGGCCGCGGATGCGAAGCCGCCCCTCTGCCGTCAGCTCTCCGAGGTCGCCCGTGCGGTACCAGCGCTCGCCCCGCTCGGCGAGGAACGCCCGCGCGGTGCGCTCGGGGTCGCCGAGGTAGCCGCTCGCGAGCGTGGGCCCGCCGAGCTGCACCTCGCCGTCGACGACGCGCAGACGGACGCCGTCGAGCGGCCGGCCGTCGTAGACGCATCCGCCGGCCGTCTCGCTGGAGCCGTAGGTGCGCACGATCCGCACGCCGAGCGCCTCGGCCCGTTCGGCGAGCTCGGCGCCGAGCGCCTGACCGCCGACGAGGACGGCGTCGAAGGAGCGCAGCGCGGCGGCGACGAAGGGGTCGCGGTCGGCGCCCTCGACGAGGCGGGCCAGCTGCACGGGCACGAGCGAGGCGTAGTGCGGCACCTCGGGCAGCATCGTCGAGGCGGCGGCCGCGAACCCGGCCGCTGTGAACGGGCCGTCGGGCGTCGGCACCGGGTCGAGCCCCGCGAGCTGGGATCGGACGAGCACCTGCGCGCCCGCGATGTAGTGCCCCGGCAGCGCGAGCAGCCACTGCCCCTGGCCGCCGAGGGCGTCGTGCGTCGCCTCGGCGCTGGCCACGAGCGCGTCGGCGCTGAGGGCCACCCGCTTCGGCGCGGCGGTCGAGCCGCTCGTCTCGACGACGAGCGCGAGGTCGTCGGCGACCTCCCGGAGGGCGGGGGCGACGGCGGATGCCTCGTCGAGCTGACCTGCGGCGCCGGCATCCGGCACGGGCCAGACCGCCGGTCCGCCGTCGAGCGCCGCGGCGAGCGCCGCACGCAGCCGCGAGAGCTCGCCCGACCGAACCCGATGCAGCGGTTTCACTGCGCCGGCCCCGCCGGGCGGACGGCACGGCGCGCGTGTGCGCGGCGGCTCAGAAGTGCCACGGGTACGGCCCCCAGTCGGGCGCGCGCTTCTCGAGGAAGGCGTCACGACCCTCGACGGCTTCGTCGGTGCCGTAGGCGAGGCGGGTCGCCTCGCCCGCGAAGACCTGC
Organism: Agromyces soli; assembly: GCF_022811605.1. GTDB lineage: Bacteria > Actinomycetota > Actinomycetes > Actinomycetales > Microbacteriaceae > Agromyces > Agromyces soli. The sequence continues at coordinate 477,916 of NZ_CP094533.1, forward strand.
TGGCCGACCATGCCGTCGTCGACGGCGTTGAACGCGAACTTCAGCATGCGCACCGCCGTCGGGGACTTGGTGAGGATCGTGCGCGCCATGGCGATCGCCTCGCGCTCGAGCTCGGCGTGCGGAACCACCCGGTTGACGGCGCCCATCTCGTACGCCCGCTCGGCCGAGTACTCCTCGGCGAGGAAGAACACCTCGCGGGCGAACTTCTGCCCGATCTGGCGGGCGAAGTAGGCGGAGCCGTAGCCCGCGTCGAAGGAGCCGACGTCGGCATCCGTCTGCTTGAAGCGGCCGTGCTCGCGGCTCGCGATCGTGAGGTCGCAGACGACGTGCAGGGAGTGCCCGCCGCCCGCCGCCCAGCCCGGGACGACGGCGATGACGACCTTCGGCATGAAGCGGATGAGCCGCTGCACCTCGAGGATGTGCAGGCGCCCGACGGCCGCGTGCCCGTGCGGGTCGGCGGTGCCGCCCGCGCCGTCGACGATCGCGGTCTCGGCGTCGGAGTACTTGTAGCCGTCGCGCCCGCGGATGCGCTGGTCGCCGCCGGAGCAGAACGCCCAGCCGCCGTCCTTCGCGCTCGGCCCGTTGCCGGTGAGCAGCACGACGCCGATGCGCGGGTTCGTGCGCGCGTCCTCGAGGGCGCGGTAGAGCTCGTCGACCGTGTGCGGCCGGAAGGCGTTGCGCACCTCGGGGCGGTCGAAGGCGACCCGCGCGATGCGGCCGTCCTTCGAGTGGTGGTACGTCAGGTCGGTGAAGCCGTCGGGGCCCGCGAGGGCGGGTGCGGCATCCACCCATTCGCTCGGATCGAACAGCTCGGACACCTCGGCGCTCATGCCTCCCAGCCTATTCCCGCTGCGGCGCCCGCCGGGGTGCGGGAGACTGGGCGCATGGTCCAGCCGCCGCTGCATGAGCTCCTCGCCACCGCCCGCGTCGTCGCCCTGCCGCTCGTGACCCGCTTCCGCGGCATCGACGTGCGCGAGGCGCTGCTCCTCGAGGGCCCGGAGGGTTGGACCGAGTTCAGCCCCTTCGCCGAGTACGCCGACGAGGAGGCCGCGGTCTGGCTCGCCGCCGCGATCGACTTCGGCTGGAGCGCGCCGCCCGCCCCGCTGCGCGACCGGATCCCGGTGAACGCGACGGTGCCCGCCGTCGACCCGGACAGCGTGCCCGCCGTGCTCGGGCGGTTCCCGGGCTGCCGCACGGCGAAGGTGAAGGTCGCAGCGGCCGATCAGACCCTCGCGCAGGACATCGCGCGCGTCGCGGCCGTGCGCCGGGCGCTGGGCCCCGAGGGGCGGGTGCGGCTCGACGCGAACGGCGGCTGGACGGTCGACGAGGCCGAGCGGGCCGTGCACGCCCTCGCCGAGTACGACCTCGAGTACCTCGAGCAGCCGTGCGCGACCGTCGAGGAGCTCGCCGAGATCCGCGAGCGCACCGCCTACCTCGACATCCCGGTCGCCGCCGATGAGAGCGTGCGCCGGGCGGCCGATCCGCTCGCCGTCGCCGAGGCGGGCGCGGCCGACCTCCTCGTCGTGAAGGCGGCGCCGCTCGGCGGCATCCGTCGGGCGCTCGAGATCGTCGAGCGCGCCGGGCTGCCGGTGAACGTGTCGAGCGCGCTCGACACGAGCGTCGGGCTCGCGATGGGCGCGCACCTCGCCGCAGCGGTCCCCGAGCTCCCGTTCGACTGCGGGCTCGGCACCGCCTCGCTCCTGGCGGCGGACGTCACGGCGCAGCCGTTGGTGCCCGAGCACGGCGCGGTGCCGGTGCGGCGGGTCGTGCCGGATCCCGTGCTGCTCGACCGCTACTCGGCCGACGAGGAGCGCACGAGCTGGTGGCTCGCGCGGCTCGAACGCTGCGCCGCGCTGCTCAGCGGGTGATCGTCGCGCGGTCGAGGTAGGCGCTGATCGCGTCGCGGTTCCGCGCGAGGCAGCCGATGCGCTGCTCGAGCTGCGCGCGTCGCTCGGCGAGCGTCTCGGCGAGCGCCTGCGCGATGACCGGCGCCTCGACCACCGAGGTGCTCGCGAGGCAGGGCAGCATGTCGAGGATGACGGCGGTCGGGATGCCCGCCTCGATCAGCCCGCGCACCTGGTTCACCCGCTCGACGGCGGGCTCCGGGTAGTCGCGGTACCCGTTCGACTCGCGGCTCGAGGAGACGAGCCCCTGCTCCTCGTAGTAGCGGAGCAGCCGGGTCGACACCCCGGTGCGGTCCGCGAGTTCGCCGATGCGCATGACGCCCTCCGATCATCCGGCTTGACCTTCACATTAGTGTGAAGGTTTCAGACTTGCGACATGACCGCTCCGATCACTGATTCCACCCCCGCCGTCGAGCCGAGGCGGGCGGCCGAGGCATCCGCCCGCCCCGGGCGCCGTCTGCCCTACAACGCGCTGCTCGCCCTCGCCGCGATCGTCTTCACCGGCGTCGTGACCGAGATCATGCCCGCCGGCCTGCTGCCGCTCATGAGCGCCGAGCTCGGCGTCTCCGAATCGCAGATCGGCTCTCTCGTGGCCGTGTACGCGCTGACGACCGCGGTGACGGCCATCCCGCTCACGGCGCTGACCCGGGGCATCCCCCGCAAGCCGCTGCTGCTCGCCCTCGTCGCCGGCTTCGTCCTCGTGAACGCGGTGACCGCGATCGCCGGCGACTACCTCACGATCCTCGTCGCCCGCGTCGTCGGCGGCATGCTCGCCGGCCTGCTCTGGGCGATGGCCGCGGGCTACGCGATGCGCATGGTGCCGCCCGCCCACTCGGGGCGGGCGCTGTCCGTCGCGATGGTCGGCACCCCGCTCGCCTTCGCCTTCGGACTGCCGATCGCGACGAGCCTCGGCACCGCGCTCGGCTGGCGGGCGGCGTTCGCGCTGATGGCGGCCCTCGCCGCCGGGCTCGCGATCTGGGCCGTGCTCGCGCTGCCCGCCTTCCGCGGCGAGCGCGCCGCCGAGCGGCCCGGGCTCCGGCAGGTGCTGCGCCTGCCCGGCCTCGCCGCCGTGCTCGCGACGACCGCCGCCTTCGTGCTCGCGCACAATGTGGCGTACACGTACATCGCCCCGCTCACCGTCGCCTCCGGCGTCGCCGCGCACCTCGATCTCGCCCTGCTGCTCTTCGGCGGCTTCGCCGTCGCCGGCGTGCTCACCGCGGGCGCCCTCGTCGACCGGCACCTGCGCGCGATGGTGCTGATCTCCTCGGCGGTGCTCGGCGTCGCGATGGTCGCGATCGGGCTCGCGGCGGCGCAGCCCGTGATCGTGCTCGTCGCGATCGCGCTCTGGGGCCTCGCCTACGGCGGCGCGCCCACCCTGCTGCAGGCCGCGCCCGCCCGCATCGCCGGCGGGGCCGCCGACGTCGCCCAGTCGATGGTGGTCGCGTCCTGGAACGGTTCCATCGCCATCGGCGCCCTGCTCGGCGGGCTCGCGCTCGACACGCTCGGCATCGGCTCGCTGCCCTGGCTCGCGCTCGGGCTCGTCGCGCTCGCCGCGCTCATCGCCGGGACCGTGCGGGCCGCCTTCGCCCGCCTCCCCCGCGCCTGATCACCGCTGAGCCCCGGCGAGCACCGCTCCCCGGGAGGGCGAGCGGGCGCCGGCGGCCGCGGGAGGGCGGGAGGATGCGGGCGCGCGGGCGGCTCAGAGGCCGGAGTAGGCGTGCAGGCCCTTGAAGAAGAGGTTCACGACGGTGAAGTTGAACAGCACCGTGGAGAAGCCGATGATCGCGAGCCACGCCGAGCGGGAGCCGCGCCAGCCGCGCGTCGCCCGGGCGTGGATGTAGCCGGCGTAGACCACCCAGATGATGAAGGTCCACACCTCCTTGGTGTCCCAGCCCCAGTAGCGGCCCCAGGCGGCCTCGGCCCAGATCGACCCGGCCATGAGGGTGAACGTCCAGAGGATGAAGCCGACGATGGTCACCCGGTACGCCAGGTTCTCGAGAGTCGTCGAGTCGGGCAGCGTCGCGAGGAACGACTTCTTCACGGCCTTCGCCGAGGCGACGAGCGACTCCCGGCGGGACTGCATGAGCTGCACCACCGAGAGCGCGAAACTGAGCGCGAAGAAGCCGACCGAGGTGGTCGCCACGAACACGTGGATGACGAGCCAGGCCGACTGCAGCGCCGGCGGCAGCGGCACGACCGAGACGTAGAAGTTCACCGTCGCGACGCCGAGCAGCACGAGCACGAGCCCGGTGACGAACGTGCCGAGGAAGCGGAGGTCGTGCTTGGCGACGACGAGCACGACGAGGAACACCGTCGTGATGATGAGCGTGCCGGTCAGGGCGAACTCGTACATGTTGGCCCACGGCACGCGGCCGGCGGCGAAGCCGCGCAGCAGGGTCGCCGTGAGGTGCAGCAGCCACGCGAGCACGGTCATCGCGACGCCCACCCGCAGCGCGGGCGAGCGACCGTAGGCGACGCTCGCGCCGTCGGCGGTCGCGCTGCGCCAGCGCGAGGCGCGACCGGATGCCTCGCCGGCACCGGTGCCGCCGGTGCCCGCGGCGCTCGCCGCGGTCTTCGCCGTCGCAGCGGCCTGCAGTACCCCGACGCGCTCGCGCTCGGCGGCCGGCAGCTCGTCGCCGTCGTGCGCCAGCCGGAGCTCGTCGGCGGCCTTGGCCGCGGCGGCCCCGCGCTTCGCGAGGTCGATCGAGAAGGCGATGAAGGCGATGGCGTACACGGCCATGGCCGAGTACACGCTGAGCACTGAGATTTCATCGAGGCTGGGCACGGATCTACCTTACGTCGTGGGCTTCGCGGTGTCGTGGGTGGGTTCGGACTCGGCCGCCGGTCCGGCGAGCTTGTCGGCGAGGGCGGAGACCGCCTGCTCGAGCCCGGGATCCTCGCCGCGGGCGAGGCCCGCGAACTCGAGCACCCGGCTGCCGTCGCGGCGGGTCGCCACCTTCACCCACATGCGGCGGCGCGGCACGAAGAGCGAGGAGAGCAGGCCCGCGAGGATCAGGATGGCGAACACCAGCACCCAGATCTGCGTCGGGTCGTGGTGGATGTCGAAGGAGGCGAAGCGCTTCACCGACTGCGCGTAGTCGCGGTCGGCGGCGCTCCCGGCGGGCACCGCGGCGGGCGCGTCCGGGCTGTCGTCGACGAACTCGACGGTGCCGCGGCCGCCGGGCAGCTCGGTCAGCTCGCCGGGCTTCAGCTCGATCGAGTCGACGCCCGTCTCGCCGCCGGTGAGCTGGTCCATACCCGAGGGGTCGAGCGTGTACACCGAGGTCGGGGTGCCGCTGTCGATGCCGAGATCGCCCTCGTAGACGTTCAGCGTGAGCACGGGCAGCACGAGGTCGGGGTAGGTCGAGGCGTAGGCGCCCGAGCCGAGCACGTCCTGCGTCGGGTAGAAGAAGCCGACCATGCCGAGCTGCTCGTCGAGACCGTCGGGCACCTTCACGACGCCGATGGAGGTGAGGTTCGCGTCCTGCGGCAGGAACGGCACCGCGTCGTCGAAGACGATCTCGCCCTCGGGGTCGCGCACCACGATGTGCGGCGCGTAGCCGTTGCCGAGCAGGAACACGTCGGTGCCGTGGGTGCGCAGCGGCTCGTTGACCTTGACCTGCCCGTCCTCCGCCGGGCCGGACTGATCGGTGATCGTCACGTGCGCGGTGAAGTCGATGGGCTGGCCGAGGGCGTCCTGGTTCTGCGTCTCGTAGACCGCGTCGAGCTCGCGGAGCGAGAGCTTGTACGGCGCGAGCGAGCTCGGGTCGAAGAAGCGACCCGGGTTGAAGGAGTCGAACGCGGCCAAGGTGTTCACGAAGGACTGGCCCTCGACGATGACGCGCTGGCCCGCGAAGCCGAAACCGCCGCCGACGCCCACCGCGACCAGGATGCCGAGCATCGCCGTGTGGAAGACGAGGTTGCCGGTCTCGCGCAGGTAGCCGCGCTCGGCCGAGACGCTCGGCTCGCCGCGCAGTTCGTAGCGCTCGACCCGGTACCGTCCCTGCTTCAGGAGCTTCGTCGCCTCGGCGACGGCGGTCTCGGCATCCACCCCGTCCGGAAGCGGGCGCGTCGTGTAGCCGGCGAGCCGACCGAGCCGCACCGGCGTGCGCGGCGGGCGCGCCCGCATCGCCTCGAAGTGGTGCTTCGTGCGCGGGATGATGCAGCCGATCAGCGAGACGAACAGCAGCAGGTACACCGCGGAGAACCACGCCGAGGTGTAGACGTCGAACATCTGGAACGAGTCCAGCACGGGCGCGGTGTCCGGGTGGTCGGTGAAGTACTGCGTGACGCCGTTCGGGTCGCTCGAGCGCTGCGGCACGAGCGAGCCGGGCACCGCCGCGATCGCGAGCAGCAGGAGCAGCAGAATGGCCGTGCGCATGCTCGTGAGCTGGCGCCAGCCGAAGCGCAGCCAGCCGGCGAAGCCGAGCTTCGGCTGGGCGACGCCCGGGCCGTCACCCGGGGGCGGCTCCGGCGAGTCGACGTGGTCGGCCGGCCGCAGCGGGTCGACGCCGCCGTCGCGGTCAGAGGACGAGGTCGATACCACTCATCACCCCTTGCAGATCGCTCATCCACGCGGTCCAGAGCCCCGACACCATGATCACGCCGATCACGATGAGCAGGCCGCCGCCGATGAGGTTGATGGTGCGGATGTGCCGGCGGAGGAACGCCAGCGCCCCGGTCGCCCAGCCGAAGCCGAACGCGACGAGGAGGAACGGGATGCCGAGGCCGATGCAGTACGCGAGCCCGAGCAGGGCGCCGCGCCACGCCGACTCGGCGGTCAGGCTGAGGCTCAGCACGGCGGCGAGCGCCGGGCCGATGCACGGGGTCCAGCCGATGCCGAACACGACGCCGAGCAGCGGCGCCCCGGCGAGGCCGGTCGCGGGCCGCCAGCTCGGCTTGAGCTGCCGCTGCAGGAAGGTGAACTGGCCGACGAAGACGAGGCCCATCACGATCATGACGACGCCGAGCACCCGGGTGATCGGGTCCTGCCAGGCGCGCAGCCATGCGCCCGCCGCGCCGGCGAGCGAGGTGTAGACGAGGAAGACCACGGTGAATCCGGCGATGAAGAGCAGCACGCCGAGCAGCAGCCGCCGCCGGTTGCGCCGTTCTGCGACGGCGTCGGCGGAGGCGTCGGTGAAGCCGCCGAGGTAGCCGAGGTAGCCGGGCACGAGCGGCAGCACGCACGGGGAGAGGAAGGAGATGATGCCGGCCGCCATCGCGATCGGGATCGCCACGAGCAGCTGCCCGCTGAAGACGAGCTCGCCGGGCGTCATCGCCGGCCTCCGGAGTCGCTCACGGGCGTCACTGCTCCTCGAGGAGCTTGTCGACGAGGCCGCGCAGGATCGAGGCGTCCTGCAGCTGGCCGAGCACGCGCGCCGCGACGCGGCCCTCGCGGTCGAGCACGAGCGTCGTGGGCACGGCGGCCGGCGGCACGTCGCCCGCGAAGGCGAGCTGGGCGTCGCCGGAGTCGACGTCGAGGATGGAGGGGTAGTGCACGTCGTAGTCGCGCTCGAAGGAGCTCGCGGTGCCCGCCTGGTCGCGCACGTTGACGCCGACGAAGCTGACCTCGCCCTCGCCGGAGTCGTACTCCTCGAAGACGTCCTGCAGGATGGGCGCCTCGGCCCGGCAGGGGGCGCAGCCCGCGTACCAGAAGTTCACGACCGTCACGTCCCCCTCGGTGTCGGCGGAGTCGAAGCTGCCGCCCTCGACCGTGGGGCCGGAGAACGACACCGGCTCGCCGCGCGAGGCCTCGTCGAACTCGGAGATGGTGCCGTCGCCGGCGATGTAGTTCTTGCCGCTGCCCTCGCGGTACTGCTCGGCGAGGGGGTCGCTCGTGCAGCCGGCCAGCACCACGATCGAGGCCGCCGCGAGGGCTGCGGCGGCCACCAGCTTCTTCATCAGACTGCTCCTACGTCGCTCGCGCCGGCCGCGAGGGCGGCGGCCGGGTCCCGGTACCCGATCTCGACGAGGCCGCGCGCCGCCGACGAGGAGGGTTCGAGCGTCGTGATGCTCGACAGCGCGCAGCGGCGCCGCCTCGGGTCGTGCGCGAGCGGCTGCCCGGCGAGATGCAGGTGGGTCATCCAGATCGGCATCTGGTGGCTCACCACGACGACGTCGCCGCCGTCGACGGAGGCCGAGGCATCCACGATCGCCGCCACCATCCGTGCGACGACGACCCGGTAGGGCTCACCCCAGCCGGGGCGCCACGGATTCATCAGCGACGGCCAGTTCGCGGGGTTGCGGAGCGACCCGCCGCGGCCGCGCATGCGCGTGCCCTCGAAGCGGTTGGTCGGCTCGATGACCCGCTCGTCGATGATCGGCTCGAGTTCGAAGGCCGCGGCGATGGGCGCGGCCGACTCGCGGGTGCGCTGGAGCGGCGAGACGACGAGCGCGCTGACCGGTCGGCCTCGGGCGACGAGGTCGGCCGCGGCGGCCTCGGCCATGCGGTGGCCGAGCTCGGAGAGCCCGTAGCCGGGCAGCCGACCGTAGAGCACGCCCTGGGGGTTCGACACCTCGCCATGGCGCACGAGATGGATCTGCTCGGCCGGCACGGGTCCAAGTCTAGGTTGGCGCTCCCTTTGAATCCGCCGAGACTCCGCCTTCGGCGGCACGCCGGTAGGATAGTGCGGTGACTCACCGCACCCTCATCCAGGACCTGGCCGCGCTTCCCGACGGCCCCGTGACCGTCGCCGGATGGGTGGAGACCGTCCGCGATCAGAAGAAGGTGCAGTTCATCATCCTGCGCGATGAGTCCGGCGCCGCCCAGCTCGTGAACCCGGCGACGCGCGAGCTCGCCGAGGGCGAGGCGCCCGAGTCGGGCCCCGGCTCCGCCGCCGCGCTCGCGCTGACCGAGTCGATCTCGGCCCTCTCGCACGGCACCTTCGTGCGCGTCACGGGCGAGCTGAAGCACGACGAGCGCGTGAAGCTCGGCGGGCTCGAGGTGAAGATCGGCTCGCTCGAGGTCGTGAGCGAGGCGCTCGAGACGCCGATCGCCGCCGACTCCTCGCTCGACAAGCGCCTCGACTGGCGCTTCCTCGACCTGCGCCAGCCGAAGCAGAGCCTCATCTTCCGCGTGCAGACCACCTTCCTGCACGCGCTGCGCAACGTCTGGGTCGAGAAGGGCTTCATCGAGATCCAGACCCCGAAGCTCATGGCGAGCGCCTCCGAGTCGCGCGCCGAGCTGTTCCAGCTCGAGTACTTCGAGACCGTCGCGTACCTCGCGCAGAGCCCCCAGTTCTTCAAGCAGATGGCGCAGTCGGCCGGCTTCGGCGGCATCTTCGAGGTCGGCCCGGCGTTCCGCGCCGACCCCTCCTTCACCTCCCGGCACGCGACCGAGTTCACCTCGATCGACACCGAGTTCAGCTGGATCGACTCGCACGAAGACGTCATGGCGCTCCACGAGGAGCTCCTCGTCGCGGGCTTCCAGGCGGTCGCCGACAAGCACGGCGACGAGATCCGCGAGCTCTTCGACGTCGAGGTGACGGTGCCGCAGCGCCCGTTCCCGCGCATCCCGCTCGCCGAGGCGAAGCGCATCGTCGCCGAGCAGGGCTACGTCATCCCGCGCGCCGACGACGACATGGACCCCGAGGGCGAGCGCCGCATCTCGCAGTACGTGCGCGAGACCTACGGCCACGAGTTCGTGTTCCTCACCGACTACGCGTCGAGCATCCGGCCGTTCTACCACATGCGTCACGAGGGCGACCCGTCGCTCACGAACTCGTACGACCTGATCTTCAACGGTGTCGAGATCTCGACCGGCGCGCAGCGCGAGCACCGCGTCGAGGTGCTCGAGGCGCAGGCCCGTGAGAAGGGGCTCGAGCCCGAGGAGCTCTCGTTCTACCTCGACTTCTTCCGCTACGGCGTGCCGCCGCACGGCGGCTTCGGCATGGGCCTCGCGCGCGTGCTGATGCTGATGCTGGGCGAGTCGTCGATCCGCGAGACCACGTACCTGTTCCGCGGGCCCACCCGCCTGCTCCCCTGAGCGGGCCGGGCGGCTCGGCGTCGTCCCCGCTCATCCCCTCACGCCCCGCATGCGGTCAGTATTTGCGGGTGCCGATCGCCGCGCACCCGCAACTACCGACCGCATGCGTGACGGGGCGTCGGGGACGGGCGGGGCGGATGGCCCGCGCCGGCCGTAGGCTCGGAGCATGACCGTCTCGACCACGCCCATGCTCCGGATCGAGGGCGGCACGTTCCGCATGGGCTCGAACGAGTTCTACGCCGACGAGTCGCCCGTGCACGAGCGCACCGTCGCCGGCTTCGAGCTCGACCTGCACCCGGTCACGACCGAGCAGTTCGCCGCCTTCGTCGAGGACACCGGCTACGTGACGGTCGCCGAGCGCCCGCTCGACCCGGCCGACTTCCCGGGCGCCGACCCGGCCGAGCTCGTGCCGGGCGGCCTCGTCTTCACGCCCACGCCCGGCCCGGTCGACCTCCGCGACTGGCGGCAGTGGTGGCGCTGGGGCCCGGGCGCGAGCTGGCGGCATCCCTTCGGCGCGGCCCCCGAGGGCGAACCGGGCTTCGACGCCCTCGCCGAGCGGCCGACGCATCCGGTCGTGCAGGTGTCCTTCGAGGATGCCTCGGCCTACGCGGCCTGGGCCGGCAAGCGCCTGCCCACCGAGGCCGAGTTCGAGTTCGCCGCGCGCGGCGGCCTCGACGGCGCCCGTTTCGCCTGGGGCGACGAGGAGTTCCCGCGCGACGCGGAGCACCCCGACGGCCGGCTGATGGTGAACCGCTGGCAGGGCTCCTTCCCCTACCGCAACACGGGCGCCGAGGGCTGGGTGGGCACGAGCCCGGTGATGACGTTCCCGGCGAACGGCTACGGGCTCTTCGACGTGACCGGCAACGTCTGGGAGTGGACGAGCGACTACTACACCGAGCGGCACGTCGTGCCCGGCGCGGCCGATGCCGCCGTCGACGCGGGCGCCCGGCCGAACCTGCTCGCCACGGCGTCCGCCGAACCCGGCTCGCGCATCCCGCGGCGGGTGCTCAAGGGCGGCTCGCACCTCTGCTCGCCGGACTACTGCCTGCGCTACCGCCCCTCGGCCCGCTCGCCGCAGGCCGATGACTCCGCGACGACGCACATCGGCTTCCGCTGCGCGCGCTGAGCGTCCGTCGCGCGCTGAGCCTCCGGCGCGCGCAGCACGGCGGCTACCCCGCGGCGGGCGGTTCGGCCGTCGCGGCCTCGAGCGTCGGATACACCCGGCCCGCGCGCTCCATGCCGGCGAACCACGCGCCTCGCCGGGCCATCGCCGCCCCGGACTCGGGCACCGAGGCGAGCCGCAGCTCGACGCCCATGCCGCCGAGCTCGCGGTCGAGGTCGGCGAGCATGTCGAGCACGGTGATCGAGGTGGTCTCGAGCCGCGTGAGCTCGAGCGCCACCGCGCGGATCGGATGCTCCCCCGACACGGATTCGGCCGCCCGGGCGAGCACCGCCTGCTCGTAGGCCAGCGCGTTCGCGGTGAACATGCCGCCGAGGAGCCGCACCGGCAGCACCCCGCCCAGAGGATCCCCCGCCTCGACCCGCACCCGGCTGAGCTCCCGGAGGATCACGACGAACGTCGCCACGAGGCCGACGAGCACGGCGTAGAGCAGCCCGGTGGTGAGCCCGACGACCGCGGTGAGCGTCGCGATCCAGAAGTCGTTCCGGCTCGTGCGCCAGAGCGCGACGATCGCGCCGATCTCGATGAGCCCGATCACGGCGACGAAGACGAGCGAGGCGAGCGTCGCCTGCGGCAGCAGGCTCAGCACCGGCCCGAGGAACAGGGCCACGAGCACCGCGAGCACGACCGTGGTGAGCGAGGCGAGCTGCGAGCGCGCGCCCGCCCCCTGGTTCACGGCGCTCTGCGAGAAGCCGCCCGCGGCCGGCAGCGTCTGGAAGAAGGCGCCGAGGGTGTTCGCCGCGCCGGTCGCGAACAGCTCCCGGTTGCTGTCGATCTGCGGCTCGCCGGGCTTGCGGATGCCGCGCGCCACCGCCGCGGACTCGAGGAACGCCATGACGGCGATCGCGAGCGCACCGGGCAGCATGCCGCCGAGGTGCGCGAACGAGGGCAGTTCGAACGGCGGAAAGCCCTGCGGCACCGCCGCGATGAGCTCGACCCCGAGCCGGTCGATGCCGGCCAGCCAGACGAGCAGGATGCCGGCCACCACGACCACGAGCGGCCCGGGCACCCGCTTCGCGAAGCGCTTGAGCAGGAAGAGCACGAGGATCGACCCCGCCGACAGCAGCACGGTCGGCAGGTTCGCCCCCGGCAGCGCCTCGACGGCGGCGACGATCGAGCGGAGGAAGCCGTGCCCGCTGAACTCGGCGTCCTCGCCGAGCAGCTTCGGCAGCTGGCCGACGGCGACCGTCGCGCCGACGCCGACCTGCACGCCGATGATGGTGGCCTTCGAGATGTACTCGACGGCCGAGCCGGCCTTCAGCAGCCGGGCGAGCAGCAGGAGCACGCCGACCAGCAGCGTCAGCGCCATGAGATCGGGCACGGGGTCGTCGGAGCCCGCGGCGACGCCCGCGCTCACGAGCGTCGTCGCCGTGAGCGTCGCGATCGTCGACGTCGTCGACACGCTCATCGCCCGAGATCCGCCGAGCATCGCGTACACGAACATCGGCACCATGCAGGTGTAGAGCCCGAGCTGCACGGGCAGGTTCGCGATGGTCGCGTACGCCATCGCCTGCGGCACGACGACCGCGCCGGCGGTCAGGCCGGCCAGCAGGTCCCGCGGGATCGAGGCGGGCCGGTACCCCGCCAGGGTCGGCAGCAGCAGGCGCCCGCGGCGGGCGACGGCGGCACGGCCCATCCGCTCAGCCCTCCGGGAAGATGCGCGACCAGTCGCGCTTCACGCTCACCACGGTGATCCCGCGGTCGGATGCCTCGGCGAGCGCCCGCTCCGCCCCCGCGTCGTACGGGGCGTCGCCGCGGCCGGTGTCGTCGTCGTGGTGCACGAGCAGCGCGAGGCCGCCGCCGGCGCGCGCGTAGCCGAGCATCGACAGGTCGCCGTTCGAGTTGCCGCCGGCCAGTAGCGGGCGACGGCCGATCCGGCTCCAGATGCGCACCGGCTTCTCGGGCCCGTCGTCGAAGAAGTCGAGCCCGGCGGTGTAGCGCACCTCCCCCGAGTCCTCGTCGAAGCGCAGGCCGAGCGCCGAGCCGATGACGCGCTCCGGCGGGATGCCGTAGTACTGCTCCGTCATCGGCCGCATGAAGTCGCGTTCGCCGCCCGACACCAGGTACACGGTGAAGCCGTTCGCCTCGAGCTCCCGGAGCAGCTCGATCATCGGCGCGTAGACGGCGTCGGCGTACGGGGTGCCGAGGGTGAGGTGCTTCGCCTCCTCGTAGAAGCGCGACACCGAGGCGGCGTAGTCCTCGACGCTCATGCCGTCGGTGACCCCGACGACGGCGCCGATCAGGAGCTTCAGATCGGTGTCGTCGCCCTGGTAGTGCCGGTCGAGGGCGCCGCCGAGCCAGGCGAAGTCGCCGGTGACGGCCGCCCGGTAGGGCTGCTGCTCGGCGAGCGACGGGTCGGCGGCGGCCTGCCGCTTCCACTGCTCGACGATGTAGTGCAGCTGCGTCGGCATGGGCTTCTCGGTCCACAGCGTGCCGTCGTTGTCGAAGACCGCGACGCGCTCGGCCTCGGGCACGGCGTCGGGGCCGTGCGCGACGCGGTCGATGAACGACAGGATGGCCTCCCGGGTCGGGGTGTCGGCCCAGGAGGGCAGGCGCTCCGCCATCCGCTCAGTCCCGCGCGAACGCCGCGGCGAGGTGCGCCTCCAGATCCACGTACGTGTCGTCCGCGATGTCGAAGACGACGCGGGCGATCTCGCCGCCGGTGAAGTCGAAGCCGTAGCCGTACAGCGACGAGACCGGATCGGCGCTGTCGCGCCCGATCGTGAGCCCCTCGCCGCAGAGCGAGAAGTGGCCGAGCACGGTGCGGATCTGCTTCTCGCCCACCTGCTGCTCGTCGATGTAGAGCTTCACCGGCCCCTTCGGCTCGCGGTAGTCGCCGACGCCCTCCTTCACGAACTCGACGCCGATGATGTGCTTGCCGGAGGTCGGCACGGGTGCGGAGACGCGGTCCTCGGGCGGGATGCCGAGGAAGTTGTACACGTAGTGCACCTGGCCGTCCTTCACGACGAGGGCGTGGCCGCCGAAGCGGGAGCCGTGCGCGAAGATGACGCCCTCGGTGTCAGGAGTGAACTCGATCTCGGCGGCGATTTTGTAGGAGCCGCCGTGCACGTTCGCCGCACTGCGCTCGGGCACCTCGCTCGTGCCCGGGTAGTAGACGAAGCGCCCGGACGGCGGCGCCGGCTGGTGGAACTCCATCGCGACGAAGGTCTCGAAGTCCTTGGGGTTGCCGATGATCTGCAGGTCGTTCAGCGGGAGGACGAGGTTCTTCTTCGCCTCCTCGAGCCAGAGCGCCTTCAGCTCCTCGAGCTTCTCGGGGTGCTCCGCGGCGAGGTCGTGCGACTCCGAGCGGTCGACCTCGGTGTGGTACAGCTCCCAGACGTCGTCGTCGAAGTGGCCCTTGCCGCTCACCGGGCCGTGCACGGTGACGGCCTTCCAACCCTCGTGCCAGATGCCGCGCTGGCCGAACATCTCGTAGTACTGCGTCTGCTTGTTCGAGGGGGCGTCGGGCGCCGCGTCGAAGGAGGGCACCATCGAGACCCCCGACAGCGGCGTCTGCTCGACCCCGTTGTACGTGTCGGGGAAGGCGACGCCGCAGGCCTCCAGGATGGTCGGCACGATGTCGGTCGAGTGGTGATACTGGTGGCGCACCTCGCCGCGGGCGGCGATGCCCTTCGGCCACGAGATCACCAGCGGGTCGGCGACACCGCCCTGGTAGGTGTAGCGCTTGAACATCTTGTACGGGCTCGAGAACGCCGCCGCCCACCCGGTCGGGTAGTGGTTGTACGTCTCGGGCGAGCCGAGCTTGTCGACCATGCGCAGGTTCTCGGCCTCGTCGTCCGGGTAGCCGCCGAAGATCTTGCCCTCGTTCACCGAGCCGTTCGGGCTGCCCTCGCCCGACGCGCCGTTGTCGGCACAGTAGATGACGATCGTGTTGTCGAGCTGACCCGACTCCTCGAGGTAGTCGATGATGCGGCCGACCTGCGCGTCGGTGTACTCGCTGAAGCCGGCGTAGACCTCGGCCATGCGCGAGAACATGGCCTTCTCCTCGTCGTTCAGCGAGGCCCAGGGGCGCACCTCGTCGCTCTGCGAGAAGGTGCCGTCGGGCATGGGGTTGAGCTCGGTGAGGGCGGTGCCCTCCGGCAGGATGCCGCGCTCGATCATGCGCGGCAGGACCCACTCGCGGTACGCCTCGTAGCCGTCGTCGAACTTGCCCTGGTACTTGGCGATGTACTCCTCGGGCGCATGGTGCGGAGCGTGGTTCGCGCCGGGGCAGAACCAGAGGTACCAGGGCTTGTCCGGCTCGGTCTGCTTCACGTCGCGGATCATCCTCAGCGCCTGATCTGCGAGGTCCTTCGAGAGGTGGTAGCCGTCCTCGGGGAGGTAGGGCTGGTCGATGTAGCGGTTGTCCTCGGCGAGCGAGGGGTACCAGTTGTTCGTCTCGCCGCCGATGAAGCCGTAGAAGCGGTCGTAGCCCTGGGCGAGCGGCCAGTTCTTCTTCGAGGCGCCCGCGGTCCATTCGTCGATCGGCACGTTGTGGTTCTTGCCGACCCAGAACGTCGACCAGCCGGCATCCCGCAGCACGTTCGCCATCGTCGCGTTCGACGGCGGGATGTGGGAGTTGTAGCCGGGGAACCCGGTCGAGGACTCGGAGATCGTCGCGAAGCCATTGAGGTGGTGGTTGCGACCGGTGAGGAACGTCGAGCGCGTCGGCGAGCAGAGCGCCGTCGTATGCCACTGCGAGTACGTCAGGCCGTTCTTCGCGAGCCGTTCCATCGTCGGCATCTGGATCCGCCCGCCGTACGGCGACCACGCGGCCATGCCGGTGTCGTCGTAGAGGACGACGAGGACGTTCGGCGAGCCCTCCGGTGCGCGGTTCGGCAGGAAGGCGTCCCAGTCCGCCTGCGAGTCCCGAACGTCCAGCTCGATGCGTCCACGGAATTCTCGTGCCACGATGCTCCCCCCAGATCACCATGGGCGGACGTTGTCGGCCGCCCTCTCCCGGTCAACCTAGCCAGCCGAACCGGCCTTTGGCTAGAGGGGAACGCGCGGTCAGCCGAGCAGCGCGGCCTTCAACCGCACCGGATCGACCCGCCAGTAGGTGTGCACCTCGCCGTCGATCAGCACCACCGGGATCTCCTCGGCGAACCGCTGCGCCAGGGCCTCGTCGTCGAGGATCGACTGCTCGTCGAAGGCGATCGTCGGACCCTCGGGGAGGGTGGCCAGCTCCTCGCGCACGGCCCGCACGACCTCGCGCGCGTCGTCGCAGAGGTGGCAGCCGGGCTTGCCGACGAGGGTGAGGCGGAGGTCTCGGGCCATCCCCTCAGCCTACGCGCCGCCCTGGTCCCCGGAGCTCGTCGAGGGGCCGCTTCGACAGGCTCAGCGAATCATACGGAGACAGCGAAAAGCGCCAGGTCCGCAGACCTGACGCTCAGCCGTAGCCGGAACGACTACTTCTTGTTGCGACGCTGGTGGCGCGTCTTGCGAAGAAGCTTGCGGTGCTTCTTCTTCGCCATGCGCTTGCGACGCTTCTTGATGACGGAACCCATCGAAACCTCACTGAAGATCGTGTCGGCCGCGCGTGCCGCAGCCGAGGGCCCAAAGAGCCTCGGGGTAGTCTACCTGATCCATTCGCGAGCCCCGACCGCGGGGCCTCGGGTAGCGTCGGAGGATGCCAGCCGCGCCGTTCACCGTCCGCTCCACCCGTGAAGAGGATTGGCACGAGGTGCGCGCCCTCCGCCTCGAGATGCTCCGCGACGAGCCGATCGCCTACGCCGAGACCCTCGAGCACGCGCTCGACGTCGACGAGTCGGGCTGGCGGCTGCGTGCGCGGCGCGGCGAGACGGCCGGGCAGACCGCGCTTGTCGCGATCGAGGGCCAGCGCTGGATCGGCACGATGGGCGGGTACGTGCCGGATGCCGCGACGGGCCCGATGCTCGTCGGCGTCTTCGTGGCCCCGGACCGCCGCGGCGACGGGCACGGCGTGGCCCGCGAGCTCCTCGACGGCGTCGAGCGCTGGGCGCTCGGCCTCGGCGACACCCTGCGCCTCGAGGTGCACGAGACGAACGCACGGGCGCGGCGCTTCTACGAGAAGCTCGGCTTCACGCTCACCGGCCGCAGCCGAGAGTACGAGCTCGCGCCCGGCGGCCTCGAGCTGGAGATGATCAAGCCGCTGCGCTGACTGGTTCGCTGAGCTCGGGGAACCAGAGCGCCCCTCGACGGGCTCGCGGAACCGGCTACTTGCGCTTGACCGCCTGCGTGACGCGCTGGGCGGTCTCGGCGAAGGCGGCACCGAGGCGCGAGGCGAAGGCGCGCTGGTCGTCGTTCAGGGCGATGGCGGCGCTCGCGAGGGTCGCGGCATCGGCGGCGGCATCCGATGCCGTGAACGGAATGAGCCAGTCCTCGATCGTCTCGAGCGGCTCCCGGTCGAGCCGGTAGTAGCGATGCTGGCCCTCTTCGCGGACGGCGACGAGCCCCGCCTCGCGGAGCACCTTGAGGTGCTTCGACACGGTCGGCTGGCTGACGCCGAGGGCCGCGACGATCTCCGAGACGCTGATCTCGCCACCGGACGACGGGTCGCTCTGCTCGCGCTCGAGGAGCACGGCGAGGATGTCTCGCCGGGTCGAATCCGCCACCACGTCGAAGATGTCCGCCATGGTGCAAGGGTAGCCACTCCCGCCGGGGAGTACCATGACACACGCGTCACGCAAGGCTGGAGGGGGCTCGATGCACGCACGGCCGACGATCGGGAACCCCGGTCGCGGGAGCCGCAGCTGGCTCGGGGTCGTCCGCGACGCCGTCGACGGCCTCGTCAAGCACTCGCCGTCGCGCTTCGCCATCCTCGTCTTCGCGGCCCTGATCCTCGTCTTCACGCTGCTGTTCTCGCTGCCGATCGCGCGGGCCGGCGAGGCATCCTCGGCCCCGCTGCACGACGCGCTGTTCACCGCCGTCTCCGTCATCTGCGTGACCGGCCTCTCGACCGTCGACATGGCGACCTACTGGTCGCCGTTCGGGCACGGGCTCGTCTACCTCGGCGTGAACATCGGCGGCATCGGCGTGCTGACCCTCGCGACGACCCTCGGCTTCGTGATCTCGCGTCGCCTGGGCCTGCGTGCGAAGCTCATGGCCGCGAGCGACACCAACCCCTCGCGCCTGCACGTCGGCCCCGTGGCCGAGCGCCAGGCGATCCGCCTCGGCGAGGTCGGCGGGCTGCTCTTCACCGTCGCCGTCAGCGCCCTCGTCATCGAGGCGGCGCTCGCGATCGGTCTCATGCCGAGCATGCTCGCCGCGGGATACGACGTCGGCCACTCGATCTGGTACAGCCTGTACTACTCGGCGATGGCGTTCACGAACACCGGCTTCTCGCCGAACCCGGGAGGGCTCTCGCCCTTCGAGCACGACTACTGGATGCAGTCGCTGCTCATGGCCGGCGTGTTCCTCGGCAGCCTCGGCTTCCCGGTGATCTTCGCGCTCGCGAAGGCCTGGCGCACCCCGCGCAAGTGGAGCGTGCACGTGAAGCTCACGCTCACGACCACCGTGATCCTGTTCATCGCGGGCGCGGCGATGTTCATCCTGCTCGAGCACGCCAACCCGAAGACCTACGGCCACCTCGACGCCGGCCCGACGATCTTCCAGTCGTTCTTCATGTCGGCGATGACGCGATCCGGCGGCTTCGCGACCGTCGACATGCACGACCTGTACGGCTCCAGCCAGCTCGTCAGCAGCATGCTGATGTTCATCGGCGGCGGCTCCGCGTCCACCGCGGGCGGCATCAAGGTGACGACGCTCGCGGTGCTGTTCCTCGCGGCGGTCGCCGAGGCGCGCGGCGCCCCTTCGATGGAGGCGTTCGGCCGGCGCATCCCGCGCGACATGCTGCGCCTGTCGGTCTCGGTCGTGCTCTGGGGCGCGACGATCGTCGCCGCGGCGTCCATCGCGATCCTGCAGATCACGAAGGCGCCGTTCGAGAACGTGCTCTTCGACGTCATCTCGGCCTTCGCCACCTGCGGGCTGTCGACCGGGCTCACCGCCGACCTGCCGCCGGAGGGCGTGTACGTCATGGCGGGCACGATGTTCATGGGACGCGTCGGCACCGTCACGCTCGCCGCGGCGCTCGCCGCGAGCACCCGCCGGCAGCTGTTCAAACGACCGGAAGAGAGGCCCATCGTTGGTTGATCGCATCAAGCACAACGCCCCCGTCCTCGTGATCGGGCTCGGCCGCTTCGGCGCCGCGACCGCGGGGCAGCTCGACCGGCTCGGCCGCGAGGTGCTCGCCGTCGACACCGACGAGTCGCTCGTGCAGAAGTGGGCCGAGCGGGTCACGCATGCCGTCGTCGCCGACGCGAAGAACATCGACGCGCTGAAGCAGATCGGCGCCCAGGACTTCTCGACGGCGGTCTGCGCGGTCGGCTCCTCGATCGAGGCGTCCGTGCTCATCACGGCGAACCTCGTCGACCTCGGCGTGCCGCAGATCTGGGCGAAGGCGATCTCCGCCTCGCACGGCAAGATCCTGCAGCGCATCGGCGCGAACCACGTCATCTACCCGGAGCGGGAGGCCGGCGAGCGCACCGCGCACCTCGTCAGCGGGCGGATGCTCGACTTCATCGAGTTCGACGACGACTTCGCGCTCGTGAAGATGTACCCGCCGAAGCCGATCCGCGGCAAGAACCTGACCGAGTCCGGCGTGCGCACCAAGCACAACGTCACAGTCGTCGGCGTGAAGAGCCCGGGCAAGCCGTTCACCTACGCGACGGAGAAGACCGTGGTGTCGAACCACGACCTCATCATCGTCACCGGCACGGAAAGCGACATCGAGAAGTTCGCGGCGCTCGAGTAGGCGGGCGCGGCCTGCCGGCACGGCGGGCCCGGCGGCCCGTAAGGATTCCGTTAGGAAGATTCACGAATTCGTGAAATCGGCGTAGCGTCGCGCGCATGACCACCGTCATCCGCACCAGCGACCTCGTGAAGCGCTACGGCCGCACCCGCGCCCTCGACGGGCTCGACCTCCAGGTCGACGCCGGCCAGGTGCACGGATTCCTCGGCCCGAACGGCGCGGGGAAGTCCACGACCATCCGCATCCTGCTCGGCCTCGCCCGCGCGAGCTCCGGGGTGGCGAGCGTCTTCGACGCGCACCCCTGGCGCGACGCCGTCGCCCTGCACCGGCGGATCGCCTACGTGCCCGGCGACGTGAGCGTCTGGCCGAACCTCTCCGGCGGGGAGGCGATCGACTTCCTCGCCCGGCTGCGCGGGGCCGCGCACCGCGACGCCGGCTACCGGGCCGAGAAGGCTCGCCTCGTCGAGGCCTTCCAGTTCGACCCGCGCAAGAAGGGCCGCGCGTACTCGAAGGGCAACCGGCAGAAGGTCGCGCTCATCGCGGCGTTCGCGGTGCCCGCCGAGCTGTACATCCTCGACGAGCCGACGAGCGGCCTCGACCCGCTGATGGAGCTCGTGTTCCGGCGGGAGATCGCGCGCGTGCGCGCCGCCGGCGCGACGGTGCTGCTGTCGAGCCACATCCTGTCCGAGGTCGAGCAGCTGTGCGACCGGGTGTCGATCATCCGGGCGGGCCGCGTCGTCGAGAGCGGCACCCTCGCCGAGCTCCGCCACCTCACCCGCACCGAGGTGTCGTTCGACGCGGGGAACGGTGCGGGTGCGGCGGACGGAGCGGATGCCTCGGACGGGGCGGATGCCTCGGCCGACGCCGCGTTCGCCGGCCTCACCGGCATCCACGACGCCGCCGTCGCCGACGGACGGGCCCGGTTCACCGTCGACAGCGACCGCGTCGCCGGCATCCTGCCCGCCCTCGCGAGCCGGAACGTGCGCGGCCTGCGCATCGAGCCGCCCTCGCTCGAGGAGCTGTTCCTGCGGCACTACGGCGACGAGATCGGCGACGGTGCCGGCGAGGCATCCGCCGCCGCTTCAGCGCACACCCGGGAGGGGGCCCGGCGATGAGCACCCTCGGCGCGCTGCTCGGCCAGCGCCTGCGCCGCGACCGCTGGCAGCTGGTGCTCTGGGTCGGCGGCACCGCGCTGCTCGCGATCGCGGCCGTCGGCGGCGTGCAGCAGTCCTACGGCACCGAGGCCGACCGGCAGGAGGTGCTCGCCGCCGTCGCCGCGAACCCCGTGATCATGCTCTTCCGCGGGCTGCCGTCGGGCGCGGAGCTCGACGCCTTCACCCTGTTCCTGATCCTGCCGTTCCTCGCGATGATGGCGGCGTTCATGTCGAGCTTCCTCGCCGTGCGGCACACCCGCATGGACGAGGAACTGGGCCGGGCGGAGCTCGTCGCCGCGACCCCGGCCGGCCGCACCGCACCCCTCGTCGCGACGGTGCTGCACGGCGTCGGCGCGAACCTCGCGCTCGCCGTGCTCGTCGCTGCCTGCTTCGCCGGGGCGGGCTACGCGCCGCTCGGCTCGATCGTGTCCGGGATCGCCGCGGCCGCCGTGGGCATCGTGTTCCTCGGCGTCGGCCTCGTCGCGGCGCAGCTCATGCGCACCTCGCGCGGGGCGAACTCGCTCGGCGTCTGGGTGCTGCTCGGGACGTTCCTCGCCAGCGGGCTCGGCAATGCCCTCGGCACGCCAGCGAGCGATCTGCAGCGCATCGAGAGCTCCTGGCTCACCTGGCTCTCGCCGTTCGGCTGGGCCGAGAACGCCCGGCCCTTCGCGGATGACGCCTGGGGGCCGCTGGCGCTCTGCGCGGTCGTCGCCGCGGTGCTCACCGCGCTCGCGTTCGCACTGCAACGGCTGCGGGACCTCGACGGCAGCTTCATCGCCGAGCGGGCCGGCAGGCTGCAGGCGCCCGCGAGCCTCGGCTCGCCGCTCGGGCTGGTGTGGCGGCTCGCCCGCGGATCGGTGGTCGGCTGGGCGATCGGCGGCCTCCTCACCGGCGCGCTCGCCACGAGCCTCGGCGCCGTGATCGACCAGATCGGCACGAAGATCCCCGCGGTCGAGGAGCTCTTCGCCGCGCTCTCGAAGGACGGCAGCCTCGAACAGGGCATGGTCGTGATCTTCTTCACGATCGTCGGAGTGCTCGCCGCGTGCGCCGCTGTGCAGACCGTCACGCGCGCACGCCAGGAGGAAACGCACGGCACCGCCGAGCAGGTGCTCGCCGCGCCCGTCGGCCGGGTGCGCTGGCTCCTCGCGTTCCTCCTCGTCGGACTGGTCGCGGCGGCCGTGGTGTGCGCCGCAGCGGTGCTGGGGGCCTGGCTCGGGGTGCAGGCGAAGGGCGCCGACGCCTCGCTCGCCTGGGACGCGCTCGTGGCCGGAGCGGGGCAGCTCGCGGCGGCGGCGGTGTTCCTGGTACTGACGGCGCTCGTGTTCGTGCTCACCCCTCGGCTGACCATCGCGCTCGGCTGGGTGCTCGTGCTCGTCGCGCTGCTGCTCGGCATGTTCGGGCCGCTGTTCCAGCTGCCCGACTGGGTGACGAACCTGTCGCCGGTCGCCGTGACTCCGGTCGCCACCGCCGACGGGGTCGACGTCAAGGGGCTGTGGTGGCTGCTCGCCATCGTCGCCGCGGGCGGTGCGCTCGCCCTCGGCCTGATGCGGCGGCGCGAGCTCGCGGCGGGCGATTGAGCGACGGATCGACGTGAGGAGGGACGCGTGACGGCATCCGAGGATCGCGGCCGGCACCGCGCGATCGCCGCCGCCGAAGAGGGGGCGGCGATGCTCACCGCCGCCGGGATGCCGCGGATGCCCTCGCGCGTGCTGATGGCCCTCGTGGCCTCGCCCGCCGAGGGCTCCACGGCCGCCGAGCTCGCCGAGCGGCTCGGCGTGAGCGCGGCCGCGGTGTCGGGCGCGGTGCGGTACCTGCAGACGGCGCGGATGGCGCAGCGCATCTCGAGCCCGGACAGCCGCCGCGACCGCTACCGCCTGTTCGACGACACCTGGCACGCCGTGCTCACGAGCGGACTGCCGATCTACTCGCGGCTCGCGGAGCTCATCGACGAGATCGCCGACGCCGCGCACGACGACGCCGCTGCCGCGCGCGGCCGGGACATGGCCGGCTTCTTCCGCTTCATGGCGGCGCGGATGCCGGAGCTGCTCGAGGAGTGGGAGCGCGAGCGCGAGGCGCTGCGCCGCGGGCATGAGGGGCGCGTAGGGAAGCCGCGGACGGGGCGTTAGGGAACCGTGAGGACCGGGCCGACGGGCCCCCCGCGGGTGTTGCATCGCAGGTGCAGCCGAACCGCTGCCCGCCCGCCGCGACCGCGGCAGGCGGCGCCCGAACCTGGAGTCCCCGTGCTCGACGTCGTCGCCATCCTCGGCATCCTCGCCGTGTTCGCGGTCGTCGCCCTCATCGCCAAGGGGGTCGAGAAGCTGTGATCGTCTTCGAGCTCCTCGCCGCCGCGCTGGGCATCGCCGCCATCATCACCCTCGTCATCGCCCTCGTGAAACCCGAGCGGTTCTGATGGAGGTGCTCTTCGCCGCCCTGCAGGCGGCCACCCTCGCGCTGATCCTCGCCCTCCTCTACCGCCCCCTCGGCGACTACCTGGCCCGCACCTACACGAGCGACCGCGACTGGCGCGTGGAGCGCGGCTTCTACCGCCTCATCGGCGTCGACCCGCGCGCCGAGCAGTCGTGGCCGGCCTACCTCCGCGGCGTGCTCGCCTTCTCGCTCGTGGGCCTGCTGCTGGTCTACGCCCTGCAGCGCGCGCAGGCGGTGCTCCCGTACTCGCTCGGCCTGCCGGCCGTGCCGGAGGGGCTCGCGTTCAACACCGCGGCCTCCTTCGTCGCCAACACGAACTGGCAGTCGTACTCCCCCGAGCTGACGGTGGGCTACACCGTGCAGCTCGCCGGGCTCGCCGTGCAGAACTTCGTGTCCGCGGCCGTCGGCATCGCCGTTGCGATCGCGCTCGTGCGCGGCTTCGCCCGGCACGGCTCGCCAACGATCGGCAACTTCTGGGTCGACCTCGTGCGCGGCTGCCTGCGCGTGCTGCTGCCGCTCGCAATCGTCGGCGCGATCGTGCTCCTCGCGGGCGGGGTCGTGCAGAACTTCGCCGGTTTCACCGAGGTGCAGACCCTCTCCGGCGGCAGCCAGCAGCTGCCCGGCGGACCGGTCGCGAGCCAGGAGGTCATCAAGCTCCTCGGCACCAACGGCGGCGGATTCTTCAACGCGAACTCGGCGCATCCCTTCGAGAACCCCACCGCGTGGACGAACCTCTTCGAGGTCGTGCTGATGCTCGCCATCCCGTTCGCGCTGCCGCGCGCCTTCGGTCGCATGGTCGGCTCCAACAAGCAGGGCTCCGCGATCCTCGCGGTGATGGCGACGCTGTTCGTGCTCTCGCTCGTCGCGCTGAGCGCCCTCGAGGCCGCCGGCCGGGGCACGGCGCCCGAGCTCGCGGGCGGCGCGATGGAGGGCAAGGAGACCCGCTTCGGCATCTTCGGCTCGGCCCTGTTCGGCACGACCTCGACGCTCACCTCCACGGGCGCCGTGAACTCGATGCACGACTCGTACACCGCCCTCGGCGGCATGCTGCCGATGCTGAACATGATGCTCGGCGAGGTCGCCCCCGGCGGCGTCGGCTCCGGCCTCTACGGCATGCTCGTGCTCGCCGTGATCGCAGTGTTCATCGCGGGACTGCTCGTCGGCCGCACGCCCGAGTACCTCGGCAAGAAGATCGGGCCGCGCGAGATCAAGCTCGCGAGCCTCTACATCCTCGTGACGCCGACGCTCGTGCTCGCGGGCACCGCCCTGAGCTTCGCCCTCCCGGGCGTCCGGGAGGACGTCGAGTCCACCTCGATCTGGAACCCCGGCATCCACGGCATGAGCGAGGTGCTCTACGCCTTCACGAGCGCG
Organism: Agromyces soli; assembly: GCF_022811605.1. Classification (GTDB taxonomy): domain Bacteria; phylum Actinomycetota; class Actinomycetes; order Actinomycetales; family Microbacteriaceae; genus Agromyces; species Agromyces soli. The sequence continues at coordinate 502,724 of NZ_CP094533.1, forward strand.
TCGAACAACAACGGCTCGGCCTTCGCCGGGCTCACGGCGAACACCCCGTGGTTCAACGTCGCGCTCGGCGTGGCGATGCTGCTCGGCCGCTTCGTGCCGATCGTGCTCGTGCTCGCCCTCGCCGGCTCGCTCGCGGCGCAGCGGAAGGTCCCGGCCACCGCCGGCACTCTGCCGACGCACCGGCCGCAGTTCGTCGGCCTGCTGCTCGGCGTCACCGTGATCGTCACGGCGCTCACGTACTTCCCCGTGCTCACCCTCGGACCCCTCGCAGAAGGGCTCAACTGACCCATGTCCCTCATCACCACCGCCCAGCTCGGGCAGGCGCTGCCCGGCGCGCTCCGCAAGCTCGACCCGCGCCGGATGTGGCGCAACCCCGTCATGCTCATCGTGGAGGTCGGCGCCGTGCTCACCACGGCGCTCGCGATCGCCGAGCCCTTCCTCGGCGGGCCGCAGGCTTCCGGCGGCAGCGCCGTGCCCTGGTCGTTCACCTGGGCGATCGCGGCCTGGCTCTGGCTGACCGTGCTCTTCGCGAACCTCGCCGAGTCCGTCGCCGAGGGCCGGGGCAAGGCGCAGGCCGAGTCCCTCCGCCGCACCCGCAGCGACACCGTCGCGCACCGCGTCGAGCGGTACGACGAGGTCGCGGACCCCGGCGCGGAGCGCAGCCGCACGGTCGAGGTCTCCTCGGCCGCCCTGCAGCTCGGCGACCTCGTCGTCGTCACGGCGGGCGAGCTCATCCCCGGCGACGGCGACATCGTGCACGGCATCGCCTCGGTCGACGAGTCGGCGATCACGGGCGAGTCCGCCCCCGTCGTGCGCGAGTCGGGCGGCGACCGCAGCGCGGTGACGGGCGGCACCCGAGTGCTCTCCGACCGGATCGTCGTGCGCATCACCTCGAAGCCGGGCGAGACCTTCGTCGACCGGATGATCGCCCTCGTCGAGGGGGCCGCCCGGCAGAAGACGCCGAACGAGATCGCGCTGAACATCCTGCTCGCGAGCCTGTCGATCGTCTTCGTCGTCGTCGTGCTGACGCTCAACCCGATCGCCTCGTACGCGGCATCCCCCGTCTCGATCCCCGTGCTCGTCGCCCTGCTCGTCTGCCTCATCCCGACGACGATCGGCGCCCTGCTCTCAGCGATCGGCATCGCCGGCATGGACCGGCTCGTGCAGCGCAACGTGCTCGCCATGTCGGGCCGCGCGGTCGAGGCCGCCGGCGACGTCACCACGCTGCTGCTCGACAAGACCGGCACCATCACCTACGGCAACCGCCGGGCGAGCGCCTTCGTGCCGCTGCCCCGCGTCGCAGAGTCCGAGCTCGTCCGCGCGGCGGCCCTCGCCTCCCTCGCCGACCCGACGCCCGAGGGCGCCTCGATCGTAGAGCTGGCGGCGGAGCGCGGCGTCGCCTTCCCCGCCTCAGGCGAGTCGCAGCCGGCCGGCGAGGTCGTGCCGTTCACGGCGCAGACGCGGATGTCGGGGCTCGACCTCGCCGACGGGCGGATCGTGCGGAAGGGTGCGGGCTCCGCGGTGCTCGCGTGGGCCGAGGCATCCGGGCGCCAGCCCTCCTCCCTGCTCGCCGAGCTCGAGGATCGCGTGGAGGCGATCTCGAGCTCCGGCGGCACCCCGCTCGTGGTCGCGGAGCGCGCGCCGGACGGCGCGACCCGTGTGCTCGGCGTCGTGCACCTGAAGGACGTCGTGAAGGACGGCCTCGCCGAGCGCTTCGCCGAGCTGCGCTCCATGGGCATCCGCACCGTGATGATCACGGGCGACAACCCGCTCACGGCCGCCGCGATCGCGAAGGAGGCGGGCGTCGACGACTTCCTCGCCGAGGCGACGCCGGAGGACAAGCTCGCCCTCATCCGCCGCGAACAGGAGGGGGGCAACCTCGTCGCGATGACCGGCGACGGCACGAACGACGCGCCCGCGCTCGCACAGGCCGACGTCGGCGTGGCGATGAACACGGGCACCTCCGCGGCGAAGGAGGCCGGCAACATGGTCGACCTCGACTCCGACCCGACGAAGCTCATCGACATCGTGCGGATCGGCAAGCAGCTGCTCATCACCCGCGGGGCGCTCACGACCTTCTCGATCGCGAACGACCTGGCGAAGTACTTCGCGATCATCCCGGCGATGTTCGCGGGCGTGTTCCCCGGGCTCGCGGTGCTGAACGTGATGCAGCTGCACTCGCCGGCCTCGGCGGTGCTCTCGGCGATCATCTTCAACGCGATCGTGATCGTCTTCCTCATCCCGCTCGCGCTGCGCGGTGTGAAGTACCGGGCGGGCGGGGCGAGCGCCGTGCTCAGCCGCAACCTGCTCGTGTACGGCCTCGGCGGCATCATCGCGCCATTCATCGGCATCAAGCTGATCGACCTCGTCGTCAGCCTCATCCCCGGGTTCTGACCCGCCCGGAACGAAAGGACCGTCCCATGAGCACCACCCGCTCCACCCTCCGCACCCACTGGGTCGCGCTCCGCGCGATGCTCGTGCTGACCCTCCTGCTCGGCGTCGGCTACACCGCCGTCGTCACGGGCATCGGCCAGTTCGCCCTGCCGGCGCAGGCGAACGGCTCGCTCGTGCGCGACGCCGACGGCGCGGTCGTCGGCTCGGCCCTCGTCGGGCAGTCGTTCGCGGATGCCGAGGGCGCGCCGCTGCCCGAGTGGTTCCAGCCGCGCCCCTCGGCGGCGGGCGACGGCTACGACGGCGGCGCCTCGAGCGGCAGCAACTTCGGCCCGGAGAACGCGGACCTCGTCGCGGCGATCACCGAGCGGCAGGCCGCGATCGGCGAGGCCGACGGCGTGGCGCCGGGCGAGATCCCGGTCGACGCGGTGACGGCGTCGGGATCCGGCCTCGACCCGCACATCAGCCCCGCGTACGCCAGGCTGCAGGTGGCCCGGGTCGCCGAGGCGCGGGGGCTGCCCGAGACCGAGGTGTCGGCGCTCGTCGAGCGCTTCGTGCAGGGCCGCGACGCCGGGTATCTCGGCGACCCGACGGTGAACGTGCTGCAGCTGAACCTCGCGCTCGCCGAGTTGGTGGGAGACTGACCGGTATGCGACGGGGTCGGCTGCGGGTGCTGCTGGGCGCCGCGCCCGGCGTCGGCAAGACGTACACGATGCTCGAGGAGGGCAAACGGCTCCTCGGTGAGGGCCGCGACGTCGTCGTCGGCTTCGTCGAGACGCACGGGCGGACGGCGACCGCCGCCATGACGGCGGGGCTCGAACTCGTGCCCCGCCGGGTCGAGCTGCACCGCGGGATGCCGTTGGAGGAGCTCGACCTCGACGCCCTCCTCGCCCGCCGGCCCGAGGTCGCCCTCGTCGACGAGCTCGCGCACACGAACGCGCCGGGCTCGCGGCACGAGAAGCGCTGGCAGGACGTCGAGGAGCTGCTCGACGCCGGCATCGACGTCATCTCGACGGTGAACACGCAGCACATCGAGTCGCTCGGCGACGTCGTGCTGCAGATCACCGGGGTTCCGCAGCGGGAGACGATCCCGGACCGAGTGCTGCGGGCGGCCGATCAGATCGAGGTCGTCGACCTGGCGCCGCAGGCGCTCCGCGACCGGCTCTCGGGCGGGCTCGTCTACCCGGCCGAGCGGATCGACGCCGCCCTGTCGAACTACTTCCGGCTCGGCAACCTCACGGCCCTCCGCGAGCTCGCCCTGCTCTGGCTCGCCGACGAGGTGGACCAGGCGCTGAAGGCGTACCGCGCCGAGCACGGCATCAGTCACAAGTGGGAGGCGCGCGAGCGCGTGGTCGTGGCGCTCACGGGCGGCCCGGAGGGCGAGACCCTGCTCCGCCGGGGGGCGCGGATCGCGTCGCGCTCCTCGGGCGGAGAGCTGATCGCCGTGCACGTGACCCGGCCGGACGGCATGCGGGCGCGGCATCCGGGCGCCCTCGACGCCCAGCGCACGCTCGTCGAGCAGCTCGGCGGCACGTTCCACCAGGTCGTCGGCGAGGACGTGCCCCGCGCCCTCGTCGAGTTCGCCCGCTCGGTCGACGCGACGCAGCTCGTCATCGGCGTGAGCCGCCGCTCGAGGCTGGCCGCCGCGTTCTCGGGGCCGGGCATCGGGGCGACCGTGATCCGCGAGTCCGGCGACATCGACGTGCACATCGTGACGCACGCGGCGGCGGGCGCCGCCCTGTCGCTGCCGCGGATCGGCGGGGCGCTCAGCCGCACCCGGCTGCTCATCGGCTTCGCGGTCGCGCTCGTGACGGGCCCGCTGCTCAGCTGGGTGCTGCTGCAGTTCCACACCGAGACCTCGATCACGAGCGACGTGCTCGCCTATCAGCTGCTCGTGATCGTCGTCGCGCTCATCGGCGGCATCTGGCCGGGCCTCTTCGCGGCGGTGCTCTCGGGCATCACGCTGAACTTCCTCTTCGTGGCGCCGGTGCACACGTTGACGATCGCCGATCCGCGGCAGTTCCTCGCGCTCGTCTTCTACGTCGCGAACGCCCTGCTCGTGAGCTACGTCGTCGATCAGGCGGCGCGGCGCACCCGCGAGGCGAAGCGGGCGGCCGCGGAGTCGCAGCTGCTCGCGACGATGGCCGGCAGCGTGCTGCGCGGCGAGGACGCCCTGCAGGCGATGGTGACCCGTACGCGCGAGGCGTTCGGGCTCACGGGGGTCCGCCTGCTCGTCGACGGGGAGCCGCGGGTCGCGGACGGCGAGCCGACGCGCGACGACCGGGTCTCGCTCGTGCCGATCGGCGCGCGCGGCACCCTCGAGCTGCACGGACCGGACCTGGATGCCTCGGAGCGCCGCCTGCTGCAGGTGATCGCGACCCAACTCGACGCCGCGATCGAGCACGGCGCCCTCGCGTCCGCGGCGGAAGAGGCCTCGGAGCTGGCCGAGACCGACAAGGTGCGCTCGGCGCTGCTCGCCGCGGTGGGCCACGACCTGCGCCGCCCGCTGACCTCGGCGTCGGCGGCGATCAGCGCGCTGCGCTCCCCCGATCTGCGGTTGCCGGCCGGCGAGCGCGCGGAGCTGCTCGACACCGCGGCGGAGAGCCTCGACTCGCTCGCCGCGCTCGTCACGAACCTGCTCGACGTGAGCCGGGTGCAGGCGGGGGCCCTCGCGGTGCGGCTCGCACCGGTCGAGACGGCCGACGTGGTGCTCCCCGCGCTCGACGAACTCGGCCTGGGGCCGGGCGAGGTCGAGCTGGACCTCGCCGACGGCGTGCCGCCGCTGCTCGCCGATGCGGGACTGCTGCAGCGGGTGATGGTGAACCTGCTCGCGAACGCGGTGCGCCACTCACCGAGCGGGGAGCGGGTGCGGATCGCGGCGTCCGGGTTCCGCGGGCGCGTGCAGCTGCGCGTCGTCGATCGCGGCCCCGGCATCCCCGCCGAGCGCCGCGACGGCGTGTTCACCCCCTTCCAACGGCTCGGCGACACCGACAATGAGACGGGCCTCGGCCTCGGCCTCGCCCTGTCGAAGGGCTTCGTCGAGGGGATGGACGGCACGCTCGAGGTGGAGGACACCCCGGGCGGCGGGCTCACGATGGTGGTGACGCTGCCGGCGGCTGAGGCCGCGGGCACGGCGGATGCCTCGCAGACGAGGCCTGCGGACGAGGGAGGGCCGGTGCGATGAGGATCCTCCTCGCGGACGACGACGAGCAGCTGCAGCGCGCGCTCCGCATCACGCTTGCGGCACGGGGCTACGAGGTGCTGCACGCTCGCGACGGTGCGGAGGCGATCGAACAGGCGGCCTCGGGGCATCCGGACCTCATCCTGCTCGACCTCGGTATGCCGCGCGTCGACGGCCTCGACGTGATCCGTGCAGTGCGGGCCTGGTCGAGCGTGCCGATCCTCGTGCTTTCGGGGCGCACCGACTCGGGCGAAAAGGTCGAGGCGCTCGACGCGGGCGCCGACGACTATGTGACGAAGCCGTTCGCGATGGACGAGCTGCTCGCGCGGATCCGCGCCCGTTCCCGCCGCCCGGCGGGCGAGGACGACGCCGGCGCGGTGCACCGCATCGGCGAGCTCGAGGTGGACCTCGCGGCGAAGACGATCCGCCGCGCGGACGGGTCGGGCACCTCGGGCGGCACGGCGGCCGGTACGGCCGGCTCGGTGCGGTTGACGCCGACGGAGTGGCACCTGCTGGAGCTCTTCCTGAAGCATCCCGGCCGTCTGCTGACGCGCGAGATGCTGCTGTCCGAGGTATGGGGGCCGTACCACGCGAACGACGCCGGCTACCTGCGGCTGTACGTCGCCCAGCTGCGCCGGAAGCTCGAACCGGTGCCGGCGGAACCCCGGCACTTCCTGAACGAGCCCGGCATGGGCTACCGCTTCGAGCCCTAGCGCTGGCGACGGGCCGCGCGCGGCCTACGCTTGACGGGTGGACTGCGGCTACTTCGACGCCGGGCGCTGCACCTCGTGCGCCCTCATGGGGCAGCCGTACCCGGACCAGCTCGCCGCGAAGCAGGCGCACGCCGAGCAGCTGCTCGCGCCGTTCGGCGTCGGCGCGTGGCATCCGCCCGTCGCCTCCGGCGAGCGCGACTACCGCAACAAGGCGAAGATGGTCGTCGGCGGCACGGTCGACGCGCCCACGATCGGCATCCTCGACGCCGATGGGCACGGCGTCGACCTGCAGGCGTGCGGCATCTGCTCGCCCGGTCACCGGGCGGCGTTCCCGGTGCTGGCCAGGTTCATCACGCTCGCGCGCATCGCCCCCTACGACCTCGCCGCCCGGCGCGGCGAGCTGAAGCACCTCATCGTCACCGAGTCGCCCGACGGCGAGCTGATGGTGCGCTTCGTGCTGCGCTCGACGGAGCCGGTCGCCCGCATCCGCAAGCACCTACCCGCCCTCCTCGCCGAGCTGCCGCAGGCCCGCGTCGTGACCGTCAATCTGCTGCCGGAGCACAAGGCCGTGCTCGAGGGCGAGTCCGAGCTCGTGCTCACCGAGCAGCAGACGCTGCCGATGCGGCTCAACGACGTCACGATGCACCTGCGGCCGCAGAGCTTCTTCCAGACGAACACGGCGATCGCGGCAGCGCTCTACGCGGAGGCGCGGGACTGGATCCGAGAGCTCGCCCCCGACTCCGCGTGGGACCTCTACTCGGGCGTCGGCGGCTTCGCGCTGCATCTCGCCGGCGACGGCGCCGAGGGCGCAGGCCCCGAGATCACCGGCATCGAGACGAGTGTCGAGGCGGTCGCCTCGGCGGAGCTCAGCCGGACGGATGCCGCACTCAGCCGGCTGCGCTTCGCCGCCGGCGACGCCACCGAGTTCGCGCTCGCCGCACCGTCCGCACCCGACCTCGTCGTGGTGAACCCGCCGCGCCGGGGCATCGGCGCCGAGCTCGCCGGCTGGCTCGAGCAGCGCACGGGCGTCTCGCACGTGCTCTACTCGAGCTGCAACGCGGCCTCGCTCGCGAAGGACCTGCGGGCGATGCCGTCGTACCGGCCCGTGCGGGCGCGGGTGTTCGACATGTTCCCCCAGACGAGTCACTTCGAGGTGATGGTGCTGCTCGAGCGGCGCTGAGGCCGGCTCAGATCACCTCCCAGCCGTCGTCGCGGACCGCCGCCGGTGTGCCGGCGCGGTAGCGCAGCACGCGCTCGTCGAAGTCGAGCGACAGCGTGGCCTTCGTCTCACAGCTGAACTCCGGGTGCTCCTCGTCCCGGTAGAAGATGCACACCGGGCCGCCGTCGGGCAATCCCTCGACGAGCTGCGCGGCCCTCGCCACCGGGTCGATCGCCTCGAACGCGGTCGCCCGCTCGTCGAGCATCGCGAGCCGCGCGTGCGTGTCGCTCATGTCGGGGTTGCGTTCCCCGCGCGCGAGCCCGGCGTCGAGGAAGTGGTTCGTGTGCCGCATCGTCTCGCCCGGCTCCCCCTCGATCACGGCGACGCCGACCGGAGTCGCCTCGAGGAACGCGGCCCGCGGCCGCTCGCCGTCGTAGCTCACCACGGTGATCGTGGTCGACGCCCCGAGCCGGGTGCCGCGGACGAGCTCGATCGCCTCGTCGAGCGACGCGGCCTCGTCGTGGATGCGGCGGGCGACGAGGTGCAGCGGAATGCCCGGCACCGAGCCGTCCGCCCGGTGGTTCAGCATGTTCATGTGGCTGCCGACGCCCGCGTCGTTGATCCCGATCTTGCCGAGGATGCCGAGCTCCGTGAAGCCGTGCACCCGGCGACCCGCGTCGGTGACGTACGACCAGGCGAGCGACTCGCTCGCGAGGTGCGTGTACCAGTCCCAGATCTGCAGCGTGCGCGGGGCTCCCCCGTCAGCCGGCAGGTGCACCCCGGTCGAGCACTCCCCCTGCCCGCTCGGCTCGGCGAGGGCGATGATCTCGGTGCGGCCGCTCATGAGCGCGGCCTCCCACGCCTCCAGGCCGGCGCCGGCGGCGAGGCCGGCGAGCTCGTTCGCGAGGCTCGGCGACCAGTCGGCGACGTCGTCGAGGATGCGGCGGGCGGCGTCGCGGGCCGCGCCCTCGTCGATCCCCTTCGCCCGGAACAGCCGCCAGTAGCCGTCGAGCGATTCGGCGATCGGGGCGGCGAAGCGCTCCCCGATCTCGGCCCCGCGGATCGCGGGGTCGCGGGTCTCGGATTCGTGCCGTCGGATGATCATGCGGCGGCGCTCAGCACGGCATCCCAGGCGAGCTCCGACGCGACCGCGCCCAGCGCGCTCGGCGCGAGCTGGTGCACGCCCAGCTCGGCGCTCGTCTCGGTGGGGAAGTCGAGCTCGTCGGTGGTGACGGCGAACAGCACGTCGCCGTCCTGGCTGGTGTGGAACGGCTGGATGGCCCGGTGCATCGAGCTGTGCACCTGCTTCGCGAACTGGTCGAGCTGGCGGTCGTCGAGCCGCACGTTCGTGAACACCGCGGTGATGGTCGTGTTGCCGAGCTCGGTCGCCGGCATCGCCGCGCCCGCGAACGCCGCCGCGTAGTCCTCGGCGGGGTGGCGCCGTTCGCCCGTCTCCGGGTCGTAGTTGCCGCGGACGACGCGCTGCTCGCGGTCGAGGATCGCCCCGACGGCGTTCACGACCGTGACGACGAGGAGCTTGATCCCCGAGATCTCGCGATAGGCCGCGCCCTGGCCGGCGAACTCCGCGCGGGACCAGTCGATCTTGCCCACGGTGGCCGAGACGCCCGCGCCCACGCGGCCGACGGGCACCGCGCCGGCGACGGCGTTCGCCAACGCCGCCTTGCCGAGGGCGGCGTCGGGGATGACGGCGTTGTTGCGCGCCGAGAAGTCGTAGATGATCGCGCCGTTCACGAGCGAGAGCCGTGGGAAGGACACGTCGTTGTCGCGCTCGGCGAGCAGGGCCTCGGCGACGCCCGTCGCGGCGCCGAAGCCGTAGACGGAGCCGCCGGCGAAGCAGATCGCCTCGACGACCTGGTAGCCGCCGCTCAGCCCCTTCGAGCCGCCGCGGAAGTCGGTCGCGACCCGGGCGTGATCGGGCAGCCGCATCACCGTCACGCCGGTGGGTCCTTCGGCGTACTCGGCCGTGCCGACCGTGAGCTCGGCGAAACCGTGGTCCACCAGTTCCCGCGGGGTCCCGGGCACGGGGCTCGGCGCGAGCTGCGGGTTGCCGTCGAGTCCGCGGAAGCGCGGCAGTTCCGCCGGCCGGCGGGGCGGGTACGTCATTGTGTTCCTCTCCAGAGATCCCTACTATGACTAGTGCCGGAACGATCCGGCACGGTCCGACGGTAGTGCCCTCGCCGAGCGCGGTCAAGAGCGATGCTCAGATTCTCGACCCGATGCGACTCGGCGCTTCGGAGTGCGCTCGCGGGCGGGCCGGGAGAGGAACCACGACGTCCAGATGACCCCCGAACTCGTCTTCCACGGCGGCCGCGTCTTCACGGGAGCCGGCCTCCACTCGCCCCCGACGGGCGCACCCCCGGCGACCGCCGTGGCCGTGCGCGACGGACGCATCGTCGCGGTCGGCGACGACGGCCTGCTCGAAACAGCCGGCCCCCACACCCGCACCGTCGACCTCGCCGGGCGTCTCCTCGTGCCCGGCTTCCAGGACGCGCACGCGCACCCGGTCTTCGGCGCCCTCGAGCTCTCCAGCTGCCACCTCGGCGGCCTCACCACCGTCGAGGAGTACCTCGCCGCGGTCGCGGCGTACGCGGCGAGCCATCCGCACGATGCGACCCTGCAGGGCGCCGGCTGGATGCAGTCCGCCTTCCCCGACGGCCCGCCGACCGCCGCGCTGCTCGACCGTGTCGTGCCCGACCGCCCGCTCCTGCTCTGGGGCAACGACGGCCACCGCGCCTGGGTGAACTCGGCCGCGCTCGCGGCCGCCAGCATCGATGCGAGCACCCCCGACCCGGCCGACGGGCGCATCGAGCGGGATGCCTCGGGCCGACCGACCGGCTTCCTGCTCGAAGGCGCCGTGGCCCCGGTGCTCGCGATCCTCCCCGACGCCACCCCCGAACAGCTCGACGCCGCCGTGCTGCGCGCGCAGCAGCACCTGCACGCCGTCGGCATCACGGCCTGGCAGGACGCCATCCTCTCCCGCGCCGAAGACGGCGAGGACCCCGCCGAGGCGTACCTCCGCGCGGATCGCGCCGGGCGGCTCACCGCGAAAGTGGCGGGGGCGCTCTGGTGGGACCGCACCCGGGGCCCCGAACAGATCCCCGAGCTGGTCGCACGCCGCGAGCGCTTCCGCGGGCGCCGCTTCGGCACGCCCGCGGTGAAGATCATGCAGGACGGGATCATCGAGTCCGGCACGGCGGCGCTGCTCGCCCCGTACCGCGCCGTGCACGCCGAGTCCGGGCTGTCCTTCGTCGACCCCGTCCTCCTCCGCGAGATCGCGATCCGCCTCGAGGCCGAGGGCTTCCAGCTGCACTTCCACGGCATCGGCGACCGAGCCGTGCGCGAGAGCCTCGACGCCGTCGCCGCCGCACGGGCGACCCGCCGCGGTCCGGACCCGCGCCACCACCTCGCCCACGTGCAGCTCGTCGACCCGGCCGACGTGCCCCGCTTCGCCGAACTCGGCGTCACCGCGAACATCCAGCCCTACTGGGCCTGCAACGACCCGCTGATGGTCGAGCACACCGTGCCCGTGCTCGGCGACGAGCGTGCCGGGCGGCAGTACCCCTTCGGCTCGCTGCACGCGGCCGGGGTGCGGCTCGCGGCGGGCAGCGACTGGCCGGTCTCCACGCCGGACCCGATCGCCGGCATCCACGTCGCCGTGAACCGCGCGCTGCCGGCGGGGCATCCCGGCTCCGGCGCGGAGCCGTTCCTGCCGGGCCAGGCCCTCGACGTCGCGACCGCCCTCGCGGCGTACACGGCCGGCTCCGCCTACGTGAACGGATTCGACGACACGGGCCGCATCGCGGTCGGCTTCGCCGCCGACCTCGCCGTGCTCGACCGGGACCTGCTCACGATCCCCGCCGAGGAGATCGGCGCGGCGCGCGTCGACCAGACCTTCGTCGACGGCGTGCCGGTGTTCGAACGCTGACGCCTCAGCCCGCCGCGCGTCGCTCGCAGAGCCGCCGCACCGCCTCGGTCGGCACCTCCGCGGCGAGCGCGGCGTAGCGTTCGGCGGCCTCCTCGCGGCGTCCGGTGCGCCGGGCGAGGTCGGCGAGCGCGAGCCGGGCGTCGAGCGCGGCGTAGGGCGCGGCGCCCGCGGCGAGCACCCGCAGCTCGCGCTCGACGGCGCGGAGCGCCGCGGTGCGCTCCCCCGAGGGAGGGCTGAACAGCGCCAGTTGCTGCTCGGCGACGAGCCGGGCGACCGTCACCGAGGGGGCGCCCCAGACCCGTTCGAGCGCGCGGTAGAACGCGACCACCCGGCTCCAGTCGGTCTCGGCGAAGCTGGGCGCCGCGGTGTGCAGCCCGGCGATGGCGGCCTCGAGCACGAAGCGGCCATCGCCCCGGTCGGCGGCGGCCGCGGCGTCCGAGAGGCCGGCCTCGATGAGCCGGGCGTCCCAGCGCCGCCGGTCGGCCTCGTCGAGCGGCACCGCCGCGCCCTCGGCATCCACCCGACCCGGGCGCCGCGCGAGGCCGAGCCGCACGACCGCGCGCAGCCCGCGCACCTCGGCGTCGTCCGGGAACTCGGCGACGAGCGCGTCGGCGATCGACAGCGCCTGCCGGCCGAGGTCGTCGAGCGGCGAGCCGGGGTCGAGCACGTCGCGGTGGGCGACGGTGAACATGCCGGCGACGCTCGCGAGCACGACGGGCAGGCGGGCGCGGCGCTCCGGCCCCTCCGGCACGCGGAAGCTCCCCCGGGCCTCGGCGAGGGCCCGCTTCGCGCGGGTCAGCCGTGCCGCGGCGGCAGAGGACTGCACACCGAGGTGCGCCGCGATGCGCGGCACGTCGAGCCCGCAGACGACGCGGAGGGCGAGCACGAGCCTCGCCTGCTCGGTGAGCGCCGGGTCGCAGGCGACGAAGAGCAGGGCGAGGCGGTCGTCGAGCGCATCGCCCGGCAGGGCGCCGGTGGATGCCTCGGGCTCCGCCCACTCCGCCGTGCGCGGGCGGGCCGAGAGCTCGGCGGCCTCGCGCTCGGCGTGCCGCTGCTCAGTGGCGAGCCGCCGGCGGTCGTCGAGGAAGGCCCGCTTGCCGACCGCGGTGCACCAGGCGGCGAGCGAGCCGATGGACCGTCCGCCGCCGGCCTCGGCGACGGCCCGCGCCATCGCCTCGGCGGCGTACTCCTGGGCGTCGTCGAGGCTGCCGGTGTACGCGGCGAGCGCGCGGACGACGCGCGGCCAGGCGTCGGCGAAGTCCTCGCCGAGGCCGGCGGCGGATGCGGTCACGAGGTGGGGAAGACCTTGCGCCACTCGATGTGGCCGCCGGTCGGCACGAGCGCGGCGATGCGCCGGGCGAGCGCCTCGTCGTCGGTCTCGACGAGGTAGAAGCCGGAGACGACCTCGCTCGTGTCCGGGTACGGCCCGTCGGAGTAGACCGCGTCGGCCTCGAGGCGATCGCCGGACCCGGGCGTCACGCGGCCGCCGTACTTCGCGTTCTGCAGGGCGGAGCCGCCGACGAGCCGCGCGCCGAGCCGGGCGACGGCCTCCTGGAACGCCTTGTGCGCGGGGAAGTTCGCCTCCGGGTCGCCGCCCGGCACCCCCGTGCCCGAGAGGTAGGCGTCGGAGTCCCAGTCGGGTTCGTGGATGAGGTAGACGTACGTGTCGGTCATGGTGTCTCCCAGCTGTCAGCCCGCTCGCGGGCCGTGACGACGATCGTCACACCATGGTGACGAACTCGGGCCCCGGAAATCGACACCCGGAACGAAACTCGCCCTGTTCAGGCGTTTCCTCAGATCGATCAGCTATACTGGCGGGTCATGCAAAGGAGGTGACATGCGAAGGATCGGAATCATCCCCGCGACCATCATCATCGCGACCTGGGTGTTCATCATCGGTTTCACGTTCGGCTATCTCGGCCGTCTCGACTCGGGCACGGCGCCCGCGACGGACGGCGCCGCGCTCGCCGGACTCCTCTCCGGCGCTGCCGCCGTCGCCATCGCCGGCGCGATGCTCATCGCGTTCCGGCTCGTGCGCACCGCCGCTCGCGCGGCCCGGTCGCGCGACGCGAAGCACGCGGGCTAGCCCCGAGACCCGGGACCGTCCCGGGAGACCCGGACGCGGGGTCGGCCATCGATGGCCGACCCCGCGTTCCACGTCTCGGCGCCCTGTTCGGCGCGCGTTCAGGCGCTCGCGAGCCCCGCGGTGAGCCGTTCGAGCTCGGCGATGCGCGACGCCCGATCGCGCGGCACGCCGGGAACTCCGGGGCGCTGCTGCTCGAGCCGAGGCCCGCCCGGCGGGCGGTACCCGACGCCGCGCTCGTCGAGCCAGGCGAGGTACGCGGGCAGCCGGGCGGCGAAGTCGGCCTGATCGAGCGGATGCCCCGTCCAGGCGACCTCGGCGAACGCGCCGAGCCGCGGGAACACCGCGTAGTCGAGCCGCGCCGGCCCGTCGAGGTGCTCGGCCCAGACGTTCGCCTGCACGCCGACGACCCGCTCGGCGAACCACTCGGGTTCGGTGGCCGGCACCGGGTCGAACCCGGCCACATCCTCCAGGGCGAGCACGGTGCCGACGGGAATCGGCTCGGCCGGGTCGTCCGACTGGCGGTAGTCGAAGTAGGTCCAGAGGTCGGGGCAGAGCACGACCTCGTGGCCGAGGCGCGCCCCGAGCCGGGCGCCGACCGGGCCGCGCCAGGACGCGACGATCGCATCGGGAGCCGGGTCGCGCCCCTCCAGCATCTCGTCCCAGCCGACGGCACGACGTCCGCGGGCGCGGAGCCCGTCGGCGACGCGGCCGAGGAACCAGGCCTGCAGCTCCTCCTCGTCGGCGATGCCCCGCTCGGCCATGAGCTGCTGCGTGCGCGGGTCGGCGCGCCAGCGGTCCTTGCGCACCTCGTCGCCGCCGATGCCGACGATCTCGTCGTCGAAGACCTCGCAGAGCTCGTCGAAGACGGTGCCGACGAAGGCGAGGGTCTCCGCTTCGACGTTCAGCACCTCGTCGCTGATGCCGAAGCGCGTCCACGGCTCGCGCACGCGCCGCGCCACCTCCTCGGCGCCGCCGACCCCGAACTCCGGGTACGCGGCGAGGATCGCGCTCGCGTGCCCGGGGACGTCGAGCTCGGGCACGACGCGGATGCCCCGCTCCGCCGCGTAGGCGACGAGCTCGCGAAGCTCGGACTGCCGGTACCAGCCCTCGTGCGGTACGCCGTCGAGGGTCGATGCGGGCCCGTGGCCGAGCTGCGTCTCGGAACGGCGTCCGCCGAGTTCCGTGAGCCTCGGATACGCGCGCACCTCGAAGCGCCAGCCCTGATCGTCGGAGAGGTGCAGCTGCAGCACCGTGATCCGATGCGCGGCGAGGAGGTCGACGAAGCGCATGAGCTCGGGCAGCGGCCGGAAGCGCCGGGCGACGTCGAGCATGACCCCGCGCCAGGCGAAGCGCGGTTCGCCCGCGAAGCGCAGCCCGGCTGCGGGCGGCACGACGGCGCTCATGCGCCGGCGGCGAGCTCGCGCGCCCGGGCGAGCGCGGCGTCGGTCGCGCGGGCGAAGATCTCCTCGAGCCCGGCCGATTCGAGCACGGCGACGGCGCGTTCGGTGGTGCCCTTCGGGCTCGTCACCCGGCGGCGCAGCTCGGCGGGCTCCTCCCCCGAGGCGGCGAGCAGCTCGCTCGCGCCGCGGAAGGTGCCCTGCACCATCGTCGCGGCCTGCTCGGCGGTGAAGCCCTTCGCGACGGCCGCCGCGGTGAGCTGCTCGATGAGGTAGAAGACGTACGCCGGGCCCGATCCCGAGATCGTGGAGAGCGCGTCGAGCTGCGCCTCGGGCACGACGAGCACCTCGCCGACGGTCTCGAACAACCGCACGACGAGCTCGAGTTCGGCCTCGCTCGAGCGCGTGCCGGCGGAGACGCCCGTCACGGCCCGGCCGACGACGGCGGGCGTGTTCGGCATGGTGCGGACGACGGCGACGTGCTCGGGCAGGATCGACTCGAACGTCGCGACGGTGACGCCGGCGGCGACGGAGACGACGACGGTGCCCGGCTCGAGCGCGTCGGCGATCTCGCGCAGCAGATCCGGCACCATCGCGGGCTTCACGGCGACGACGACGAGGCCGGCGCCGGCGACCGCGCGGCGGTTGGCCTCGGCATCCTGCTCCGTCGCGAAGGCGGTGACGCCGGGCAGCTCGGCGAGCTCGGCGGCCTTCTCGGCGCTGCGGTTGGTGGCACGGATGCCGTCGACGGCGACGCCCGGCTGCAGCAGGCCGTGCAGCACGGCGCGCGCCATGGAGCCGGCGCCGAGGAACGCGATGACGGGAAGGGAAGGCGCGTCGGCAGTCATGCGCCCATCCTAGGAGCGGGGCCATCAGCGCATCGGGCGCAATCGGCAGAGCCCATCACGCTCGCGGCATCCGCGACTCCGAGAATCGATCCATGAGCGCATCGGGCGCAATCGGCAGAGCCCATCACGCTCGCGGCATCCGCGACTCCTAGAATCGATCCATGAGCGCATCGGGCGCAATCGGCAGAGCCCATCACGCTCGCGGCATCCGCGACTCCTAGAATCGATCCATGAGCGCATCGGGCGGAACCAAAGCCATCATCGCGGCCTTCCTCGCCAATCTCGGCATCGCGATCACGAAGCTCATCGCGTGGGCGTTCTCGGGTTCGAGCTCGATGCTCGCGGAGGCGGTGCACTCCTTCGCCGACTCGGGCAACCAGCTGCTGCTGATCTTCGGCGGCCGCAAGGCCCGGCGCTCGGCCGACAAGGAGCATCCCTTCGGATACGGCCGCGAGCGCTACGTCTACGCCTTCGTCGTCGCGATCATCCTGTTCTCGGTCGGCGGCCTGTTCTCGATCTACGAGGGCATCGAGAAGATCCAGAACCCGCACCCGCTCGAGGTGCCGTGGCTGCCGATCCTGGTGCTCGTCATCGCGATCGTGCTCGAGTCGTTCTCGCTGCGCACGGCGATCAAGGAGTCGAACCCGCTGCGCGGCCGGCAGAGCTGGGTGCAGTTCGTGCGCCGGGCGAAGGCGCCGGAGCTGCCGGTCGTGCTGCTGGAGGATGTCGCGGCGCTGCTCGGCCTCGTCTTCGCCCTGTTCGGCGTGGGGCTCACGATCCTCACGGGCAATCCGCTGTTCGACGCGATCGGCACGCTCATGATCGGCACGCTGCTGATCATCGTCGCGATCGTGCTCGGCATCGAGACGAAGAGCCTGCTCGTGGGCGAGGGCGCGAACGACGCCGACGTCGAGAAGATCGAGCAGGCGATCACGGCGGGCCCGGAGATCGAGCGGATCATCCACATGAAGACCCTGTACCTCGGCCCGGACGAGCTGCTCGTCGCGGCGAAGCTCGGCTTCGCGGCCGATCAGCGGCTGCTCGAGGTCGCGGCGGCGACGAACGTGATCGAGCAGCGCATCCGCCAGGCGGTGCCGGCGGCCCGGGTGATCTACATCGAGCCTGACGTCTACGTCGATCCGCACCACACGGCGCCGCCGACCGACGCGATCGTCATCAAGGGCTTGGAGTAGCACCACCACGAGTTGCCCGACTTCCATGGAAGTCGGGCAACTCGAGGGGGTGCGGGCGAACGCGACTCAGAAGTGGGTGCCGCCGTCGATGCGCACCTCGGTGCCGGTGATGAAGCGGCCGTCGTCGCTCGCGAGCATCGCGACGACGCTCGCGACGGTCTCGGGGCCGGCGAAGCCCTGGCCGAGCGCGGGCTGCAGCTTCATGAACAGCATCATGTCGGCGTCCTCGGGGAGGCCGGGGCCCTGGCTCTGCTTGCTCTGGCCGGAGCCGTCGGTCATGCCGGAGGAGATCGAGCCGGGCTGCACCGCGGTGAAGCGGATGCCCTGCTTCGCGTACTCCGCCGCGAGCGCGTGGGTCATCGACTGCACGCCGCCCTTGCTGGCCGCGTACGCCGCCATGTAGGGGTGCGCGAACGCGGCGGAGGTCGAGCTGAAGTTGACCACGGCGGCGCCCTCGCCCTGCAGCAGCGCGGGGATCGCCTCGCGGATGACGAGGAAGGTGCCGACGAGGTTGACGCGGATGACCTGTTCGAAGGAGTCGAGGCTCGTCTCGTGCGTGTGCGAGGAGCGCAGGATGCCGGCGGCGTTGACGAGCGCGTCGAGCCCGCCGAGCCACTCCACGGCAGCGGCGACACCGGCGCGGACGGATGCCTCCTCGGCGATGTTCATGGTGACGGTGTGCAGGCGCTCGGCGGCGTCGCCGGCCTTGGCGACCGTGTCGGCGAGCCCGGCGTCGCTGACGTCGGCGGCGACGACGCGGCCGCCCTCGGCGAGCATGCGCAGCACGGTGGCCTGTCCGATGCCGGATCCGCCGCCGGTGACGAGTGCGCGGCGACCTTCGTAGCGGTTCATGATGTTCGACCTTTCGAGTCCCAGGTGTTTCGCTACACGTTACGCCTACTTGGCATGACGTGTCATCTTGTCAAACACCGCCATGGCTCGCAGTATTTCCCGTACGCTGCCAGACGTGGAACGCACGCCGACCCTGACCGAGCGCCGCAAGGCGGCGACCCAGCTCGAGATCGCGAAGGCCGCCGCCGTGCGCTTCGCCGAGCACGGCGCCGATCAGGTCACGGCCGAGTCGATCGCGGCGGCGGCCGGGGTGTCGTTGCGCACCTTCTACCGCTACTTCCGCACGAAGGAGGACGCCGTCGGCCCGCTGCTCGCGGTCGGCGCGGTCACCTGGCAGGCGGCGCTCGCGGCCTCCGACCCCGGCGACCCGACCGCGGTCTTCCCCGAGCTCATCGCGCACGTGCTGACCCCGGTCGACGAGGCCGAGCGCGAGGCGCTGCGCTGGACGCACGGCCTGCTCCGCACCGCGGCCGACGACCCGGCGCTGCAGACCGTCTGGCACCGGGTGAACCACGACTCCGAGACGCGCCTGCGCGCGATCATCGCCGAGCTCGCCGGCGCCGGGGCGGACCCGTTCGAGGTGCGGCTGCTCGCCGCGGCCGCGACCGACGCGATCCGCCTCGGGCTCGAGGAGTGGGCCGCGGGCGACGAGGATCCCGACGGTTCCGGGGGCGTGCCCGCCGCGCTCGCCGGGCGGGCCTTCGCTCAGCTGTCGAGCGGCATCTCGCTCGGCGGCTGAGCCGGGCGGCCGTCGGCCGAGTCGGGCCCGGCCGGGCGGTGCTCGGCGCCGCCGAAGAAGCCGAGCAGTTGCGCCGCCGCGGCGTCGGCCTCCACCCCGCCGTAGACCTCGACCCGGTGGTTCAGCCGGCGATCGCGCAGCACGTCGTAGAGGGAGCCAGCGGCCCCCGCCTTCTCGTCCCAGGCGCCGAACACGACGGTCGGCACGCGCGCGGCGAGGATCGCGCCGGCGCACATCACGCAGGGCTCGAGCGTGACGACGAGGGTGCAGCCCTCGAGCCGCCACTCGCCGCGCGCGGCCGCCGCGTCGCGGAGCGCGAGCACCTCGGCGTGCGCCGTCGGATCGCCGGTCAGCTCACGCTCGTTGCGCCGCTCGGCGATGACGCGGCCCTCGGCGTCGAGCACGACGGCCCCCACCGGCACGTCGCCCGAGCTCAGGGCCTCCTCGGCGACGGCGAGCGCGCGACGCATCCACTCCCGGTGCTCCGCCCGCTCCATCCGCGCCCTCCGCTCGATCCGCTCTCGGCTGCCACGCTACCGCGCCGTAGAATCGGGGCCATGCGAGTCCACGTGGCGGATCACCCGCTCATCACCCACAAGCTGACGGTGCTCCGCGACCGCGAGACCCCCTCGCCGGTGTTCCGCTCCCTCGTCGAAGAGCTCATGACGCTCCTCGCCTACGAGGGCACCCGTGGCGTCCGCGTCACCGAGGTCGAGATCGAGACGCCCGTCGCCGTGACGACCGGCGTGCGCATCGCCGAGCCGAAGCCGCTCATCGTGCCGATCCTGCGCGCCGGGCTCGGCATGCTCGAGGGCATGGTCAAGCTGCTGCCGAGCGCCGAGGTGGGCTTCCTCGGCATGGCCCGCGACGAGGAGACGCTGCAGCCGACGACCTACGCCGAGCGCCTGCCCGACGACCTCAGCAACCGGCAGTGCTTCGTGCTCGACCCGATGCTCGCGACGGGCGGATCGCTCATCGCGGCGATCGACTTCCTGCTCGCGCGCGGCGCGACCGACGTGACCGCCATCTGCATCCTCGCCGCCCCCGAAGGCCTGAAGGCCGTCGAGGAGGCGCTGCACGGCCGCGAGGTCACCGTGGTGCTCGGCGCCGTCGACGAGCGCCTGAATGAGCAGGGCTTCATCGTGCCCGGCCTCGGCGACGCCGGCGACCGGCTCTACGGCACCGTCTGAGTCATCCCCTTCCCCTGTTCGACGACGGGCGCCTCGATCGAGGCGCCCGTCGTGCTATACGCGAAGGATCTTCGAGCAGGGGCCCGTCGCTTCGCGACCGGCTTGCAGAAGATTTTTTCTCGGCGCGCTTGATCGCCGATTCTTCGACCGTTGACCGCGGCGGGCGAGAGGGTTTCGTGGCGGCCGGATGCCGATGCACCGCGTGCGACGTCACACCCCGTCATCCACCGGTCACGAATTGACACATGCTCGCGGCTCCGATTGACTCTCCACCATGACCGACACCGCACGCACCCTGACCACCCGCGAGGTGAACAGGACTGCCGACATGATGATGTCGGCGCGTGCAGGCATGTGTTGTCGAATGTGCCGCTGACCCGCGACCTCTTCGCCGAGTCCCGCCGCCGATCCGCATCCAGATCGCCCGGACTCCTCTGAGTCGCCGCCCAGGCGCTCGCCCGGCCCACTCCGGCCAGTTCGCAGACCCCGCCGACGGGGTCGATCGCTGCACCCGCAACGCAAGGAATCCGTCATGTCGCTCGCACTCGCTTCCGCTCCCACCGCTCGCACCGCCCCCAGCATCTCGGCCGCCCCGGTCCGGGCCATCGCCGACGGCGCCCCCATCGCCCGCCTCGCCGCGCCGGCCGCCGAACTCGCCTCCCCCGCTCCCCGCGTCCGCGCCGTGCCCGAGGGCACCGAGGCCCGCGGCTTCGTGCTCTACGTCGGCATCGACGAGGGCAAGGCCACCGAGGACGGCACGACGCTGCACCGCATCGTCGAGGCGCTCCGCCGTCTGACCGCCGAGGTCGCCCCGTCCGCCGAGACCTACGCGGCCGTGGCCCTCGCCCCCGAGGGCGCCGGCGGCCGCGACGTCGACGTCGTGCGCCTCGCCCTCCAGGACCCGGCCGCGCTCGCCAAGCAGCGCGAGGCCCAGGGCGACGTGCGCGACGACAGCGACCGGCACCCCAACGGCGTCATCATCGACATCTCGCGCAAGCGCGTGCTGCTCGACGGCGAGCCCGCCGGGCTCACCTACAAGGAGTTCGAGCTGCTGCAGTACCTGGTGCTGCGCGAGGGCCGCACGATCGACCGGCACGAGCTCATCGACAGCCTCTGGAACGCCGACGACGAGGCCCCGAGCGAGCGCACCATCGACGTGCACGTGCGCCGCCTGCGCTCGAAGCTCGCCCACTACCAGGACATCGTGCGCACCGTGCGCGGCCTCGGCTACCGCTTCGACCGGCACGCCGACGTCTCGATCCGCCAGGCCTCCACGCCGAGCCCCGACGTCTTCTGAGCCCGCCGCCTCTCATCCGGCTCGCGCCGGAGGAGCTGCGCCTCCCGGGAGGATGATTCTGGCCGCGGCATCCTCCCGCGGAGCGGATCTCCTCCGCGCTCGACGGTCAGGCTGGGAGCCCGCAGAGATTTCCGAGTGGGTCTGGCGCCCGTTACCTATCTGTTATATATTCGATTTCGCACCGCTCGTTTGCTGTGGCGGGCGGTGTGGAATGTGATTGCAGGACACTCTTGGTGCAAGGGCGAGGGCCGGTCGTCAGCCTCTACGACCGGCCCTCAACCGTGTCCGGGCCCCCTATTCTGGGAAGCGCGCTTTCGCGCTGACGAAGGGAGCACCACGTGGTCGATCGGCAGCTCACCGTCGCGGCCTGGGAGTCGCTGTTCCGCGCCCAGGTGACCGTCATGCGGGCCCTGCAGCGGGACTTTCCGTCCTCGGTCGTCTCGATGAACGAGTACGACGTGCTGTTCAACATCTCTCGCGCGCCCGGCCGACGGCTGCGCTTGAAGGAGCTCAACCGCTCCGTGCTCATCACGCAGCCGAGCGTCAGCCGCCTCGTCGATCGGCTCGCCGCCCGCGGGCTGCTCGTGAAGAGCGAGGACCCGGACGACGGCCGGGGAACCATCGTCTCCCTCACCGCGGAGGGCTTCGACCTGTTCCGCCGCGTCGCGGTGGAGCACATGCAGGCCATCACCGAGCACATGGGCGCCTCGCTCGACGAGGAGGAGCTGCGCACCCTGATCCGGCTGACCAGCCGGCTGCGCCTGGGCGCAGCCGAGGCCGGCGCACCCGTGATCAGGCCCGAGGACGAGGACTGATCCGCGCGCGGGCGAATGACGGCCGAACCGCGGCACGCCGGGAACCCCGGCCGAACGGCGGGCGAATGACGGTGGGGCGGGAACCCTACCTCCCGCCCCACCGCGGCCTCCGGGGAGGCCCTCCCCGCCGAGCGACCCGAACTGAGCTCGACGAGCAACCTCCCGAGCGGGGCGCGCGAGGGCGCACCGCGGCCACCATGGCTGGCGGGCATGTCGGGTTCGGGTTCCCGACTCGGGTTTGGGTGAATCGTATCCCTGCCGCGCGCCATGTGCCGCCCCCGGAACGGGGCACAAGCCAGTGGCGCGGGCCGGTGGGAACGCCCGCCACGGCGCGGATGTCCGCGTCGCGGCGAGGCGCTCAGCGCGCTTCGGGGGCCTCCACCGGATCGACGGAGCCCGCGTACTCCGGGTGCCGCTCGAGGTAGGCGCGGATGAACGGGCACTCGGGCACGATGCGCTCGCCGCGCGCGACGGTGTCGTCGAGGGCGAAGCGGGCGAGCCGGCTGCCGATGCCCTGCCCCTCGAACTCGGGCTTCACGATCGTGTGGGTGAAGGTCGTCCGGCCTGCTTGGCGGCGGTACATCGCGAATCCGGCGACGACCCGGCCGGATCGGATCTCGTACCGCGACCGCTCGGCCACCTCGGCGAGCTCGATGTCCTCGCTCATGCGTTCCTCCGCTTCCGCTCGGCCGCGCGAAGTCGCGCGGCGCCGTCACTTCGTGCAACGCCGGGCGCCGGCAGGGATTCCCGTCGCGCGCCCGATGGCTGCCGAAGCATCCGGCTCCAGGATGCCTCAGACGAGGGCCGCGTGGTCCGGGGGGTCGTCGGCTGAGGCATCCGTGCCGGGCATGCCGAGGGGGCGGAGTCGGTCCGCACCGGTTCGCCTCGGGCCGCGGAGGCGGGCCTCGTCGTCGCGGCCGGCGGGCCGGGCGTGCGCGGCCGATCCGGCCGGGGCGAGGCGACGGCGCGGCACCGCGTGGGCGTGGGTGTGGGCGGCGACGGCGGCCGTGGCGATCCCGAGCTCGTGCTCGTTCGGCTCGGCCGAAGGGTGCGCGTGCGTCGTCGCGACGAGGGCGATGAGCCAGGCGAAGACGAGGGTGAACGCGACGATCTCGAACACGGTCAGATTGAACAGGCCCAGCACCTGGTAGGCGAACATCGCCGCGACCTCGATGCCGAGGAAGACGAAGGAGAGCACGACGAGGGTGCGCGGCATCCGCCTGGCGAAGGCCCGGACGCAGCCGGCGAGTCCGGCGAACCCGGCCGCCGCGGCGCAGGCGAAGACGTTGTGCAGCAGCGTGTCGGTGTCGATCGGCACGAGGCCGACGCCCGCGAGGCTCGCCCCGATCACGGCGATGAGGACCCGCGCGGCGCCGAGCCCGCCACGGCGGGCGGCGAATCGCGCCTCGCCGAGGGCCCGGGTGAGCGCCGGGCCGAGCACGGCCATGCCGAGTCCGGCGATCACGATGCCGACGTTGAAGCTCGCGGCGGCGAGGTCGTCGCTCGTGCCGAGGGTGCTGAAGTTCAGCGTCCACCACTCGCCGGTCGGCGTGATCGACATGGCGCCGAGGCTGCCGGCGGCCAGCAGCATGGAGACGAGGTTGAAGGTGCGGTACGCCTCGTGGCTGATCGCCTGGTGGTGGAGCCGGGCGGTGCCGACGCCGAGCACCGTGCCGAGCAGCACGCCGGCCGCCTCGTGACCGCCCGGCATCCACGCGAACGCCGGTGCCGCGAAGTGCACGGCGAGCAGCGCGATGCCGGCCCAGACCATGCCGTTCGCGATGGCCCTGGCCCGGTCGTCGAAGCCCGGCAGGCCGAAGCGCATCGCGGCGGCGAGCCGCTCCTCCGAGGCGGACACGACGAGGAGCAGCATCGCGACGGCGATCGCGCCGAGCGCGGCGACCGGCATGACGGCCGCGTCGGCGGCGCCCCAGCCGCCGAGGGCGTGGGCCTGGGCGTCGAAGCCGAGCCCGCGCCCCTCGACGCTGAGCAGCCGGGCGAAGACGATCCCGAAGGCGAGGGCGATGCCGAGCACGAAGACGCGGCGGAGGGTGCGGGAGGAGCGCAGGGCGATGGCGGCCAGCGGATCGGATGCCGCTTCCGCGACCCGCACGGACTCCGTGCGCACCGCGGGGAGCGAGGCGTTCGAACGCTCGCCGTTCAGCCGGACGTGGTTTTCACGACCGGCGCAATCCGGGGCCGCCATGCGACGCCGCAGGGAGTGTACCCGGAGTGTTGGTGCCGGGGTGGCCCCGACAAACGCACCCCTCATATCCGGACTCTCGTTCACGGGAATCAGACAAAACGAGCCTATCGGCGACCCCACGCCCGAATCGTCGAGAATCCACCCAAAACGGGGGGCAAAGTCCGAGAATCCGGGGCAGAACGGCCACCGAGCGGCGAGAATCCCGCCCATTCGCCTCGACGAACGGACGGGGACCGGAGCGGCGGGCGGGGCTCGAAACGACGATCCCGACGGCCGGCGCACGCACCGGAAGAACTGCCCGCGAAGTCTACCGCATCGTGATGATTCCTCGTGGACGCAGTCGATCGCCTGGAGCCGGGTCGGAGGCCGCGTGTGCGCGCTCTCCCGGCGGCGGCGCCAATCCCGCACCGACCCATTGCAATGAGGTTTCTTCGGGTTTAGTCTGCGGTCTCGGGGGGATCCATCATGACGCGTGCGCACGATCCGCAGACGAACAGCCTCGGCATCCGAACTCGAGCCCGGAGACCGCGCTGGCTCGCGACGATCGTCGCGATCGCGGCGCTCCTCGCCGGCGGGAGCGCGGTCACCGCCGCGAGTTCGGCGATCGGCGCCCCGGGCAGTCCCGGGATCCCCCACGCGGCGTCCGTCCCGGTCTTCGCCGAGGACTTCCAGAACCAGGTCGCCACGAACGGGATCCGCCTCCCGCAGTACACCGGCGGCCCGGCGGCGAACACCTCGACGTACGTCGCGAGCCCCGCCTGGCTGCCCGCCGGGGACCAGTGCAACGGCTGGATCCTGCGCTCCTCGACGCCGCGCAACGCCGTGGTCACCGGCGTCGACTCCGGTTGCGACGCCACCGCCTGGGCCAGGCTCCAGGGCATGGCGACGGCGATCGGGCTCTTCCGCGGCGAGACGCTGCCGGTCGCCCAGCAGAACCAGATCCTCTCCGCGTACACGAACGGCGGGTCGAACCCCGGCCCGGGCGTGCAGTTCCAGACCGCGAAGCCGATCACCACGAGCATCACGGCCGGGCATTTCTACCAGATCAGCGCCATCTACGGCGCCGTGAACTGCGTCTCCGAGGGGCCGGGCCTCGGGCGTCAGGACCCGAGCCTCACCTTCAACCTCATCCAGAACCAGACCGGCTCCGGTCCCGCGCCCGGCACCGGGACCGGCACCATCACGACCCTCGCGAGCGGGCTGAACCCGTGCACCGACCCCGCCGCGCGCATCATCACGACCGCCGGGCAGAACTACCACGTCGCGAGGCTGAACTCCCAGGGATTCCGCGCGCCCGCCGGGGTGTCGACGATCGGCATCCAGCTGTACAACGCCGCCGGCGGCTTCCGCGGCAACGACTCCGGCTTCGACGACCCGCAGATCGTCGACGCCACGCCGCAGCTCGACAAGGTGTTCTCGCCCACGACGGCCGTGGCCGGCGGCACGACGACGCTGACCTTCACGATCACGAACACCGACGAGCTCGCCGCGAAGAACGGCTGGTCGTTCACCGATACGCTGCCCGCCGGGCTCGCCTTCGCGGGCACGCCCTCGACGGACTGCCCCGCCGGCGTCGCCACGATCGACGGCACCGCGATCTCCGGCTCGGGCAACCTCGCCGCCGGCATGGCGTCCTGCACGTTCACGGTGCTGGTCACGAGCGCGACGCCGGGCACCTACACCAACGGCCCGGACAACATCGGACCGCTCGACGGGCTGCTCGAGCCCGGCGACTCCACCGTCGTGTTCACCGTCCCCGAGACTCCCGCGATCTCGCTCGTGAAGTCGGCCGACCTCGCCGATCCCTCGGAGTTCGTCGTCGATCGCACGGTCACGTACACCTTCCAGGTGACGAACTCCGGCAACGTGCCGCTGACCGCCGTCGCCGTGGCGGAGACCGCCTTCGACGGCAGCGGCACGCCGTCGGCGATCTCCTGTCCGCAGACCACGCTCGCCGTCGGAGCCGGGATGAGCTGCACCGCCACCTACGTGCTGACGCAGGAGGACATCGACCAGGGCAGCGTCACGAACACCGCGCAGGCGAGCGGTACGCCGCCGAGCGGGCCGCCCGTCACCGCCGACTCGACCGCCGTCGTCTCCGGCGACGAGACTCCCTCGATCGCCATCGTGAAGGCCGCGGATGCCTCGGGCGTGCAGCAGCCGAGCGCGGTCGGCGATCCGATCGCGTACACGGTCACCGTCACGAACACGGGCAACGTCACCCTCGTCGACGTCGAGGTGGTCGACACGCTCCTCGGCGACGGCTTGAGCTACACCTGGCCCGGCGACGACGGGGTCCTCGCACCCGGGGAGTTCGTGACCGTGACGGGCAGCCACGCCGTGACGCAGGCCGATCTCGAGGCGGGGTTCGTCACGAACACGGCGACGACGACCGGGCAGACGCAGGGCGGCACACCCGTCGAGGCCGGTCCCGCGACGACGACGACGCCGCTCACGCAGGCGCCGAGCCTGCTGCTCGGCAAGGAGGCGACGCCCGACTTCGCTTCGCCGCCGAGGGTCGGCGACCTCATCGCCTACGACTTCACGATCGAGAACACGGGCAACCTTCGGCTCGAGAACGTCTCCATCACCGACCGGCTGAGCGGGATCACCGCGATCTCGTACACCTGGCCGGGCGACCCCGGCGTGCTCGAACCCGGCGACGTCGCCACGGGAACCGCGAGCTACGCGATCACGCAGGCCGACATCGACGCGGGCGGCGTGATCAACCAGGCCGTCGCGAACGGCACGACCACGAGCGGGGCGAACACGCCGTCGAACGAGGTCGAGACGGAGACGCCGATCGATCGCAGCGACGCGATCGCCCTGACGAAGACGGCGGATGCCTCGGGCCTCGGCTCGCCGGCGGAGCCGGGCGACCCGATCGTCTACCACTTCGTGGTCACGAACACGGGCAACACCACCCTGACCGGGGTGAGCATCGCCGAGGAGCTGCCGGGGGTGAGCGCGCTGAGCTACACCTGGCCCGGCGCCGACGGGGTGCTGCGCCCCGGCCAGTTCGCCGTGGCGAGCGCGAGCTACCCGGTCGCGCAGGCGGACCTCGACGCCGGCGAGGTGACGAACCGGGCGACCGCGACGGGCACCGGTCCCGACGAGGAGGAGGTCGAGTCGCCGCCCGCGACGACCACGACCCCGCTCGACGAGGCTGCGCGGATCACGCTCGTGAAGTCGGCGAGCCCGAGCGACGCGGCGAGCTTCACCGTCGGCCAGGTCATCACCTACTCCTTCGTCGTGACGAACACCGGCAACGTGACCGTCACCGGGCTCGCGATCGTCGAGGACGCGTTCTCGGGCAGCGGCCCGGAGAACCCGATCACCTGCCCGAGCGCGCCGCTGCCGCCCGGCCGGCAGGCGACGTGCACGACGACGTACACGCTGACCCAGGCCGATGTCGACGCCGGTCAGCTCGCGAACACGGCGCGCGCGACCGGTGAGGCCGGCGGAGAACCCGTCGAGTCGAACCCCTCCTCGACGGTGATCCCGGCGCTGCAGAGCCCGGCGCTCTCGCTCGTGAAGTCGGCCGACGTCGAGCGCGTGACCGCGGTGGGCCAGGTCATCTCGTACACATTCCGCGTGACCAACATCGGCAACGTCACCCTGCGGACGGTCGAGGTCGTCGAGACGGACTTCTCCGGAGCCGGCACGGCACCGCTCGTCACCTGCCCGAGCACCGCCGCCGAGCTGCTGCCCGGGGCGTTCGTCGACTGCGAGGCGAGCTACACCGCCGTGGCCGCCGACCTCACCGGGGCCGCGATCGAGAACACCGCCGTCGCGACGGGCAACGCGCCCGACGAGTCGCCCGTCGAGTCGCCGCCCTCCTCGGCGTCCGTCGACACCGTGACGCCGACGCCCACGCCCACGCCGGTGCCGCCGAAGCCGGGACCGCCGCTCGCGGGCACCGGCTGGGAGCCGCCCGTCGGGGCGATCCTGATCGCGCTGCTGCTGACGGCGGCGGGGGCCGCGGCGCTGCTGCTCGCGCGGCGTCAGCCGACCGGCCGGCACCGCTGACGACTCGGGGGACGGGGCCGGGCGGCGGGGAGCCCCGGCCCCGACTCCCCCGAGCCGTGACCGTCAGCCCTGGGCGCGGCGCCTGCGGCGGCGGACGAGCAGGACGCCAGCCAGGATGAGCGCCCCGGAGATCCCGGCGGCGAGGCCCAGTTCGACGCCGGTGTGCGCCAGGATGTCTCGGGCCGAGAGGGGTCCATCGGGCTCGGCCGAGGGGCTCGGCGCGTCAGCGGGCGGCGTCGTCGACGGCGTCGTCGTCGTCGCGGGAGGGGTGGCCGGAGGCGTCGCAGGAGGGGTGGCCGGTACGACCACCGGAGTGGTCGTACCGCACGCGCCATCGCTCTCGCACGCCCCGCCGGGGCCGGCGGCGACGGTGTTCCGCAGCGCGCCGTCCCCGAGCTCGGGCGCGCCGGCGACCGTGACGGAGTAGACGACATCCACGCTGCCCCCGATGGGCAGCGGTCCGGACCAGCTCAGGACCCCGCCGTCGACGGACGCACCGGCGCTCGCATCCCCGTTGTAGCTCGCGTCGTCGAGCACGCCGGACAGCTCGTCGGTGAAGGACGCGGGCGCGTCAGCCGTGTAGGCGACGCCGCCGGTGTTCACGACCCGCACGGTGTACGTCACGACGGCCCCCGGCTCGACCGCGGCCGAGGCATCCACCGACTTCGTCACGCTGAAGGCCGCCACCGCCACCGGCGGGGCGGTCGGCGTGAAGGAGCTGTCGACGGTGGCCTCGTTGTTGCTCGGATCGAGATCGGCGTCGTTCGGGATGACGGCCGCCGTGTTCGTGATCGTGCGCGGAACGGTGGCGTCGGCGGTGACCATGCCGGTGACGTCGATCCGGAACTGCGCGCCGGGCGGGAGGACGCCCGCCGTGCAGCTCAACAGGCTCGTGGCGTCGACGGCGCATTGATCCGGGGTCGGCTGCTGCGCCAGCGGATCGCCGTGCGCATCCACCGCGGCGATCTCCGAGACGCGCACGGTGCCCGGCTGGACCTCGCTCGCCGGCAGCCGATCGACGACGGTGAAGCCGGAGGCGGCGATCGCGCTGTGGTTCGTGACGAGGAGGGTCCAGCTCAGCTCGGCACCGGGCAGGAAGGGGTCCGCGGACACCGACTTCGCGATGCCGAGGTCCACCGCCTCCCCGCGGTACGCCGCGCCGTCGTTGTTCACGCTCTTCGGTCCGGCGACGCGCGAGACCACCGTGAAGACGGGAGCGTCCGAGCCCGGGTCCTCGATGTGCAGCTGCGTGATCCGACCGGTGACGTTGTCCGAGAGGCCGAGGTTCCCGTTCCCGTACGTCCACTGTGCCCCGTGCTGGTCGGCCGGGATCTTCAGCGAGGCGAGCGACCAGGACGCGGTCGCACCGGTGGCCGGGTCGATGCGATACATCCGCTGCCCCTCACCGTGGTACGCCCAGAGGAACCCGTCCGCCCAGGTGAAGTCCGCCACGTTCGGCACCGACCTCGAGAGCGTCAGACTCGTCGCCGTCCGCGCCGCGACGTCCACCCGCCAGAGCCGCGTGCCGGGTGCCGAGTCGCGGACGAACAGGGTGCTCGACCACGCCCCAGCACCGAACGCGCCCTGGTTGTAGTCCCCGATCGGCAGCCCGGCCACCGGGCCGAGGTCGACCGGGACCCCGCCCTGCCCGATGCGAAACAGTCGACGACTGTCGGGCTGCGCCATGGCGTACAGGTAGTGGTCGTTCTCGTTGAATCCCATCGCGTTGTAGCGCTTGCTCGACGCCGGCCCCTCAGGGGCGAACGCGACGGTCCCCGAGGCATCCGGCTTGGCCTCGGAGAGCGTCGTCGCGGTCGCGCCCTGCGCGACGAAGACGAGCGACGGCCCCGAGGGGAACGGGTCGCCGACGGCGGCGTTCGCCGGAGCGGCACCGGCAGCACCGCCGGCCGCACCGAGCGCGAACGCCAGGGCGACGGCCGATCGCCATCGGGTTGGGCGGCGAGGGAGCCGCGAGTTCGACTGGGCGGCGACGCGACGAGCGGACGCGAGACGGGTGGGCATGTCGATCCTTCGGGTGGCTGGAGCCGGGCGGAGTCGGGGGTGCGGAGGACCCGATCAGGACACCGGGCCCTCCGCTCACGGTCGGACATCGGGGCCGCCGACCGCGCCGGGAGCGAAGCTACGGGAGGGAGCCCCCGCGCACAGCGGGATCGCCGACGCTTCAGTGCCCGCGCACGGCGATTCTCAGTAGTCCGTCGATCGCGCTCCGAGGTGCGCGCGGGTCGCGGCATCCCTGCTCCGCCCCGCAACGGACTCGCGACGACCACCGCTCGCATCGCGCCGGCTACTGAAAGGCGGACGCCGGAAGTACGCAACGACCCCCCGGCCGCGGTGGGCGCGGCCGTCGCGGCCTAGCGTCGGTCCCGCCTGCCGTCCCCGCCGGCCCGCCATGGGCGGGCGGCCCGCACTGGGAGATCACCTTGGCCGTCGTTCCGCTGCTCACCTTCACCGATGAATGCACCCAGGCGATCGAGACGTACGTCGCCGCGTTCGACGCGGAGATCGACCGCCTCGTGCGCTTCCGGGACGCCCCCGACTGGACGCGCCCGCGATTCGGCCGGCGGGTGATGCTCGCCGAACTCACCGTCGCCGGGCACCGGATCCGAATGTCGGACGCCCTCACCGACCTGCCGATCGCCACCGGCACCCGGCTCATCATCCGGGTCGAGCTCGGTGACGCGCAGCTCCACCAGGCCGCCGCCGTGCTCGGCGAGGGAGGCACCCTGCTCACCGAGGTGACCCCGACCGGGCCGGGCAGCAGCTACGCGATCATCGAGGACCGCTTCGGCGTCGTGTGGGAGCTCGCGAGCCTCCGTGAGACCTGACTACTGAGCCGGCGCGGCCCACCACCGTATTTCCCCGCGAGCCGTCCGGAGCCTCGGCCGAACGGCGGGTTCCCCGCGTCCGCACGACGGAGACTGTGCGGCATGCCCCGACCCCCCTTCGTGCTCCCCCACGTAGAGACCTTCGTCGACCCGAAGACCGGTGAGGCGATCCTGCTGCGCTGCGACTGCCCGATCGGCCGCGACCACGACTACGCGGAGTGGTGCCGTGCCCGCGATCGCCGCCGCGCGCTCGCCCGAAGCCGCACCCGATGACTTGCCGACGCCTCTTCCCCGCCGAGCTGCCCCCGCCGTACGATGCAGGCACGGCGCTCCGGGGGGACGCTTCCCGGACGGAGGGGAGTCGATGGTGAGCACCCGCGATCAGCTGTTCGCGCAAGCCGTCGAGATGATCACGCAGGGGGCGTGCGTCGACATCGTCGGCGCGCGCGGCAGCGGTCGGACGAGGTTCGCGGAGCGGCTGCGGAACCACTTCGCGAATCGCTCCTGGCGCGTCATCGACGTGCGCGCGGTCGCCTCCCTTCGCGGCTTCCCGATGATGGCGCTCGCTCTCGCGGGCGTCGAGGCGGCGAAGGACAGCCGCCCGTCCGCCATCCCAGCGGTCGTGCAAGAACTGTCCGAGCGGCTGCAGGCGAACGACTCGCTGCTCATCGTCGACGACTGGGACGACCTCGACGAGGTGAGCTGGGGCATCATCTGCGCCGTGCAACGACGACGACGCCTCCCTGTGGTCATCATCCGGCTGCAGGGACGGGACGCCCGGCACTCACCCACCGGCATCCGCTCCTCCACGATCGAGACGAGCTTCACCCTCGAACTCCCCCAGCTGCGCTACGACGAGCTCGAGCTGGCGATCTCCGAGCGCCTAGGCGCGCCCGTCGATGCAGCGACCCTGTCCCGCGTCTACGCGAAGTCGGGGGGCAACGTCGGACTCGCGTTCGCGCTCGTCGACGCGGCGTCCCGCGAGGGCGCGCTCGAAGCCCGCGACGGCGTCTGGGTCGCGACGCACGACCTCTGGTCGCCGTCGCTCTCGACCCTCGTCGAGGTGCAGCTGGAAGGGTTGGAGCCGGCGCAGCTCGATCTGCTCGAAATGCTGTCGATGCTCGGCGTCGTGGATGCGGCCAGCATCGCGCACCTCTCCTCGGCCGCGCACCTCGAGGCGCTCGAGCAGCTCGGGCTCGTCGAGCTGCTCTCTTCCGGCTCCCGGCTGCTCATCAACGTGCAACCGCCGCTCCTCGTCGAGTACTTCCGGCACACTCCCCGGCCGGCCCGCCGGTTGCGCCTCTCCCGCGCGATCGAGGAGACCCTCGACCCCGAGAACACCCTGCGCTTCGGCGACGCGCCGATCACGGCGTTCGACGACGACCACAGCGCGCAGTTCATCCGGCTCGTGCACGAGCAGCAGCGCACCCGCACGCTCGTGGCGCGCAACGAGTGGGCGCAGGCGCAGACGCCCGAAGCGGCGGTCAACTATCTGGAGACGCTGCTCGAGGCACCGAGTATGCCCGCCGAGATCGACGCGCTGCTGCAGGCTCGGCCATCGTTCGCCGGGTCGGAGGAGGCGCACGCGCGCTGGTGCGCGGCCGAAGCCGACGATCTGGCGTACACCCGGCATCAGCCCGAGCGGGCGCTGGAACGGCTCCGCGCGACCGCGGGCGAGCTGCCCGAGTACGGGCCGTTCCTCCTCGCGCGCGCCGTCGAACTCGAGATCGACCAGCTCGGCGACCCCGACCTCTCGGTGCTGCCCGACCCGTTCCACCCCGAGCTGCCCGGCGAGGTCGCGGTCGCCGTGCATCGCGCACTCGCCTACGTCGCGACCTGTCACGGGCGGCTCGACGACTCGGACCGGCACCTCGCCGCCATCAGGGTACTGAACGGCCCGGTCCTGGACCTGCGCACCTCAGTGGTCGCGCTCAGCAACCTCATCGCCCGCGGCGACACCTCCACGGCAGCGCGGCACGCCATCCGCTCCCTCGACGAGTCGCGCGCGCGGTTCGACCCGCTCGGGATGCGCGGCTTCGGCGCGGTCGCCGTATTCTGCGCGGTGATCGACGGCCGCTACGGGGATGCGGAGGACCTGCTGGAGGTCGTCTCGATCCTCGGCGAGCCGCTCGGCCGGCCGCCCTTCGCCCATCTCTCGCTCACGATCATGTCGAGCGTCGTCGCCTCGCGGCGCGGTCAGCGGAAGCTGGCCGAGGCGCGCAACGCGGAGTTCGAGCGCATCCCGCTGGCCGACGGCCCCCTCCCCAGCCAGGCGCGCGGCTGGGCGCGGATGCAGACCGCCGCCAGCAGCGGCGACCAGGCGCGCGCTGCCGAGCTCACGCTCGAGAGCGCGAACCAGCTCTGGGCGCGCGGGGCGCGTCTGGCCGCCGCGATGGCGCTGACCACCGTCGTCGAGCTCGAGCCGAGCGTCGAGCGACTGGCCGAGGTTCGCGAGCGGATCAGCGCAGTCGAGGGCGGGCTCGTCGGCGATCAGCTCCGCTATCTCACGGCGCTCGTCGCGCAGGACCCGGTGAAGCTCGCGGAGGCGGGCGCCGTGTTCGAGCGAGAGGGACGGTTCGGGCTCGCGCTCGCAGCCATGGCCCGGGCGGCGACGCTGCACCGCGCGAACGGCGAGGCGGAGGCCGCCGCAGAGCTGACGGCGCGCCACGAACAGCTCCGCAAGTCGCTCGTCCCCGGCAGCTACGACGCGACCCGGTTCCGCGCCCTCTTCGTCGAGCTCACCGAACGTGAGCGCGAGATCGCCCGGCTGGCGGCGTCCGGGCTGAGCAATCAGCAGATCGCGGACGAGCTCGTGCTGTCCGTGCGCACGGTGGAGAGCCATCTGCACCGAGTCATGCGCAAGACCGGTGCCGAACGGCGCAGCCACCTCCGCGACTACCTCGAGCGAGCGGATCTGCTCCGCTGAAGGCGTCCACGGGGCGTAGCGCCCGACCGCTCGCCGCGTGGGCCCCGCCCCGAGGCCGGGTACTCAGCCCGACCGGATCGTGCCCCTGCCCAGGCGCAGATGAGAGCCGCGTCCGCCGCAGACCGACCCGATCGGTCCGCGGCGGACGCGGAGCGCGCCGCCGAAGCCGACGCGCAGCCCGCCCGGTGGACCCGATCGGCGGACGACGGACCCGAGGCCGTCTCGCGCCGCGACGATGCGCGACGGCGGGGAACCGGCCCGACCGGTTCCGCGCAGCACCACGCTAGTTCGGGGGCGACGACGTCTCGGACGCTCGGGCGTCGTTTGCGTGGCCTCGGACACCGGAGCAGTACCGGGACGAAGGCGACTCCGAGGCGCGGACCGTCGGGCGGCGTACCCGATTTGCGGACGACGAGCCCCGGATCGGGCTCCAAGGCGCGAGGATGGGAGGACGAAGAACGAGAGGCGCGACGCAGAAGCCATGACCCAGCACGCGAGCACATCCCCCGTCCGATGGTGGCTGGCGGCCGCCGGCGCCAGCGCGCTGCTGGCCGTCGTCGCCGGCCTGATGACCGCGGGCGTGGGCATGCCGCGCCTCCCGGCGAACATCCGGGTCGACGCCCCGGAGGTCCTCCACGTCACCGACGCGTCCGGGGCCTCCGCGGAGCTCCGGCTGATCAACGACGTCCAGCCGCGCGTCGACCCGCAGATGTTCGAGATCGACGTGATCGACGGGACCCCCCACGTCCCCGCGGAGCTGCCCGTCGACCCCGACACCGGCATGCTCATGGCGGGCGAGGCGCCGCCCGAGTCGCGGCAGCTTCGCGGTCAGGGCCTCGACGAGACCGGTGAGCTCCGCGACTTCTTCGATCCCATCGGCTCGTACGTGCTGATCGACGACGGCGAGGGCGCGGTGCTCCCCGAGGAGCCCGGCGCGTTCGGCGACCGCAGTGCGGCCATGGGCACCTCCGGGGTCGTGCTCGAGGTCGACGACTCCGCCGCCTCGCGCCTGTTCCCCGCCTACAACTGGACCGTCCGCGACGAATCCGGCGCCGAGGCGGAGGCCCCGGCCTGGGACGTGCAGTTCGACCTCGCCGCCGCGCACGAGCAGGGCCGCACGAACCTGCCCCTGCCGCTCGGCTGGTACGCCTCGCCCGTCGGGAAGGGGCTCGACGCCGCCGCCCCGTGGCTGCTCGGCGGATTCGTCCTGGTGACCGTCGTCAGCCTGGCGATGGCCGGGTGGACGCGTGCGCGGAACCGTCGGGCGGCCGAGGCGGCCTGGGTCGACCCGGAGGCGTAGAACGACGAAGCGGCCCCGTCTTCCGACGGGGCCGCTTCCGTGGTGCGCCCGGAGGGACTCGAACCCCCAACCTTCTGATCCGTAGTCAGATGCTCTATCCATTGAGCTACGGGCGCATCAGATGCCGCCTGGCGCAGGCTCTGCGATCAGGCAACCACGTCACTCTATCCCACGGCCGACGCGATTGCGAATCGAGCGCCGCGCCCTGCCCATCCGCCGCTCCCGAGCAACCCATCCACCCGGGTTGCCCGACTTTCATGAAAGTCGGGCAACTCGAGGGCTGGGCCTAGCCCTTGACCGCGCCGCCGAGCCCAGCGCCGCTCAGGAAGAGCCGCTGGAACACGAGGAACAGCACGATCGGGATGAGCGTCGAGATCGCGAGCGCCGCGAGGAACACGTCGAGCTCCGTCTGCGACTGCACCGCGGGCAGGCGCACCGACAGCGGCTGCACGGCGGGGTCCGGCAGCACGAGCAGCGGCCAGAGGAAGTCCTTCCACGCGGCGATCACGGCGAACACCGAGACGACGCCGAGGATCGGCTTCGACATGGGCAGCACGATCGACCAGAACACCCGGAACGGCCCCGCTCCGTCGGTGCGCGCCGCCTCGAACACCTCGCGCGGCAGCCCGTCGAAGAAGCGCTTGACGAGCAGGATGTTGAACGCGTTCGCCGCGGCCGGCAGCCAGACCGCCCAGTAGGTGTTCAGCAGCGAGGTGTCGATGAGCGGCGGATGCAGCACCGTGAGGTACAGCGGCACGAGCAGCACCACGGCGGGCACGAACAGGGTCGCCAGCACGAGCCCGTTCAGGATCGGCGCGTACTTCGGCCGCAGCACCGAGAGCGCGTAGCCCGCGGTCGTCGCGATCAGCAGCTGGAAGAACCAGGAGCCGGCGGCGACCCAGATCGTGTTCAGGAAGTACTGGTCGATGTGGATGTCGTTCCACGCGGTCTCGAGGTTCGCCCAGTCGATCCCGTTCGGCCAGAGCTCGAAGGGATGGCTCAGGGTGTCCTGCGTCGGCGTGACCGCCGCCTTGGCGAGCCAGAGCAGCGGGCCGAGGCCGGCGACGACGAGCCCGACGAAGAGCACGACGTGCACGCCGGCCATCGAGACGCGCACGCCCCGCTTGCGCCGGTCGTGCCCGCTCAGGATGCCGCGGTCGCCGCCGGCGTCCGATGCGTCGCGACGCCGCGTGCCGAGTCCGGCGAGCTTCTGCCGCAGGGCCGTGGAGGGCTGGGCCGAGGAGGGGGCGGGCGCGGTCAATTCGTGCTCCAGCGGTCGGTGAGCTTGAAGTACAGCCAACTGAGCAGTCCGAGGAACACGGCGAGCATCAGGCTGAGCGCCGTGGCCTCGCCGTAGGCGCCGCCGAGACTGTTCTGGAAGGCGTAGCGGTAGATGAGCAGCAGCACCGTCAGGGTCGCGTTGTTCGGTCCGCCGCCCGTGAACAGGTACGGCTCGAGGAACACCTGCGCGGTGCCGATCACCTGCAGGATCAGCATGATGAAGAGGATGCCGCGCAGCTGCGGCAGCGTGACGTGCCAGATCTTGCGCCAGATGCCGGCGCCGTCGACCTCGGCCGCGTCGTAGAGCTCCGGCGGCACCGCGATGAGCGCGGCGAGGTAGATGATGATCGAGCCGCCGGCCGCCGCCCAGGTCGCCTCGATGACGAGCGAGGGCATCGCGGTCGCCGGCGATTGCAGCCAGGGCTGCGGCGGGATGCCGGCCCAGCCGAGGA
Source organism: Agromyces soli (assembly GCF_022811605.1). Classification (GTDB taxonomy): domain Bacteria; phylum Actinomycetota; class Actinomycetes; order Actinomycetales; family Microbacteriaceae; genus Agromyces; species Agromyces soli. Next base: position 539,571 of record NZ_CP094533.1, read on the forward strand.
TCGTGTTGAACACGCCGTCGGGGCTCGCGTTGTAGAAGACCTTCCACAGCAGCACGGCGACGACGGGCGGCACGACGACCGGGAGGTAGGCGAGTGCGCTGTAGAGGCCCTTGCCGCGGCGCACCTCGCTCATCAGCACGGCCATGATGATCGGCAGCGGGAAGCCGAAGAGCAGGGCGAGGCCCGCGAAGTACAGGGTGTTCGCGACCGCGGTGCCGAGGTTCGGGTCGGCGAGCACGCGGGCGAAGTTGTCGAGGCCGACCCAGACCGGGTCGCTGATCAGGTTCGTCTTCTGGAAGCTCATGATCACCGAACGGGCGATCGGCCACCAGCTGAAGACCCCGAACACGATGAGCATGGGCGCGAGGAAGGCGAGGTTCCACAGGCCTCCCCCGCGCAGCCAGGTGAGCGGGGTGCGACGGCGGCGGCGCGATGGGGTGCGCGCCGCCGCCTCGGGCGACGGATGCCCCGCGCCGGCCTCGGCCGGGGCATCCGTCTGATCGATCGCGGTGGTGCTCACTGGTCGAGCAGCGCCTGCGCGTCGGTGTCGAGCTGCACGAGCAGCGCGTCGATGTCGGCGTTCCGGTCCGTGAGGACCGCCTGCACGACGTTGTCCATCAGGGCGTAGATCGGCTGGGTCTGGCCCTTGAACTCGCCGACCGGGCTCTGGTCGAAGATGCCCTCGGTGAAGCCGGTCATCTGGTCGAGCGGAACGTTGATGTAGTCCTTGATCCACTCGCGCGACTCGAGGTACGTGTCCTGGTCGAGCACCGGCAGTACGGGGGTGCCGACGGCCTGGTCGCTCGCGGCCAGCGCCTTCGCGTCGGCGACCGCGGCATCCTGGTTCATCAGCTTCTGCATGTAGTACCAGTCGATCCAGGTGACCGCGGCCTTCTTGGTGTCGTCGTCGATCGTGGGCGCCACGACCGCGATGTCGCCGCCGCCGAGCACGCCGCCGCCGTCCTCGACCGGGATGACGGTGAGGCCGTACTTGCCGGAGTCCATGCCGTAGTCGCGCACGAGGGCCGTGTAGACGTCGGAGCCGCTCGTGTACATGCCGATGTTGCCGGCCGCGAACTCCTGGTTGATGCTGCCCCAGTCGAGGTCGAAGTTCGCACCCATCGAGTTGTCTTCCCAGCGCAGGTCGTGCAGGTACTGCAGCGTCGCCTTCGTGGCCGGGTTGTTGATCGTCGAGGTGAAGGTGCCGTCGTCGTTCGCGGTCTGCAGCTGGGCGCCGCGCGAGTCGGCCTGCGCCGACAGCTGCCAGCCGCCGGTGCCGTTGCTCGTCATCGTCGCGTAGCCGGCCTTGCCGGTCTTCTCGGCGATCGTCTTCGCCGCGGCGCGCACCTCGTCCCAGGTGGTCGGCGGCTGGTCGGGGTCGAGGCCGGCCTGCTCGAACAGGTCCCGGTTGTACTGCAGGCCGTTGGCGTAGGCCTGGCGCGGGAAGCCGTAGATCTTGCCGTCGCTGCCGGTGACCTCCTCGAGGAGGATCGGGTTGAACTTGTCGGTGTAACCGAGCTCGTCGATCTCCTTCGTGAGGTCCATGAGCTGGCCGTTCTCGAGCAGCGTCTTGGAGTCGGTGAAGGGCACGGTGAACACGTCCGGCAGGCTGCCGCCCGCCAGCTGGGCCGCGAAGGTCGGAGCGGTCCACTCGTACTCGACGCCGACGATGTCGATGTCGGGGTGCTCCTTCTCGAACTGCTTCTCCTGCTCGGCGAAGGCGTCGTAGGCCGCCTGGTCGGCGCCGGGCGGGAAGGTGGCGACGCGGAGCTCGAGCTTGCCGTCGCCGTCGCTGCCCCCGGAGGAGCAGGCGGCGAGCGCGCCGACCATGGCGAGCGCGGCGATGCCGGCTGCGACGGTGCGTGATGACTTCATTGTCGGTCCTTTCGGTGCTGTGATGCGGAGGGGTGCGGATGGTGCGTGGTGCGGATGGTGCGTGGTGGTGCAGGCGGATGGTGCGGGTCAGGGCGCCGTCGCCCCGGCCGGCGGCGCGGTGCGCAGCCAGGCGGTGGCGTCGGCGGCGAGCCGGCCCCCGTCGAGCGGGGCGCTCGCGAGGAGGATCGACTCGTGCGGCGGCAGCTCGATGGGAGCCGGGCCGAGGTTCGTGATGCTGAGGAATCCGTCGCCGCGGCGGAAGGCGATCGCTTCGGGACCTGCGTCGGCCCACTCGAGCGCGCTGCGGTGCAGCGCGGGCTCCGCGCGACGGATGCCGAGGGCCCGCCGGTACAGCGCGAGCATGGAGGCCGGGTCCGCCTCCTGCGCTTCGACGGTGAGGCCGGACCAGTCGGCCGGCTGGGGCAGCCAGGGGCCCGCCGTGGCGCTCGCCGGGCTGAAGCCGAACGGCTCGGCGAGCCCGCGCCAGGGCAGCGGCACCCGGCAGCCGTCGCGGCCGGGGTCGATACCGCCGGAGCGGAAGTGCATGGGGTCCTGCAGCACGGCGACGGGCAGGTCCGCCTCGGGCAGGCCGAGCTCGTCGCCCTGGTACAGGTAGAGGGAGCCGGGCAGGGCGGCCGTGAGCAGGGCGGCGGCGCGGGCGCGGCGGGTGCCGAGCTCGCGGTCGCTCGGAGTGCCGAAGCGCTTCTTGCGGAACGCGAAGCTGGAGTCCTCACGGCCGTAGCGCGTGACGGGCCTCGTCACGTCGTGGTTCGACAGCACCCAGGTGCTCGGGGCGCCGACCGGGGCGTGCACGCGCAGCATCAGCTCGATCGACGCGCGCAATTCGGCCGCGTCCCACGGGCGGGTCATGAAGTCGAAGTTGAACGCCGTGTGCATCTCGTCGGGGCGGAGGTACGCCGAGAAGCGCTGCGCGTCGGGCAGCCAGATCTCGCCGACGAGCACGCGGGGGTCGTCGTAGCTCTCGGCGATCCGCCGCCAGGAGCGGTAGAGCTCGTGCAGCTCGTCGCGGTCGATGTGGGGGTGCTCGCCCGGCCCGGGTTCGGCGGGGTAGTCGGGCAGCTCCGGGTGCTTCATGAGCTGCGCGGCGGAATCGATGCGCACGCCGGCGACGCCGCGGTCGAACCAGAACCGCAGGATCTCCTCGTGCTCGCGCCGCACGTCGGGGTGGTTCCAGTTGAGGTCGGGCTGCTCGGGGGTGAAGAGGTGCAGGTACCAGTCGCCCGGGGTGCCGTCGGGGTTGGTGGTGCGCGTCCACGGCTCGCCGGTGAACTCCGATACCCAGTCGTTGGGCTTCTCCGCACCGGCCGGCCCGCGGCCGGGACGGAACCAGAACCGCTCGCGCTCGGGGCTGCCCGGCCCGGCGGCGATGGCCTCCTGGAACCAGGGGTGCTCGTGCGAGACGTGGTTCGGGACGATGTCGATGATGGTGCGGATGCCTCGCGCCGCCGCGTCCTCGATGAGCTGCTCGGCGTCGGCGAGCGTGCCGAAGGCGGGGTGGATGTCGCGGTAGTCGGCGACGTCGTAGCCGCCGTCGGCGAGGGGCGAGGGGTACCAGGGGGTGAACCAGAGCGCGTCGACGCCGAGCTCGGCGAGGTAGTCGAGCCGGCTGCGCACCCCCTGCAGGTCGCCGACACCGTCGCCGTTCGAGTCGGCGAAGCTGCGCACGTACACCTGGTAGATGACGGCGCTGCGCCACCAGTCGGCGTCGGCGGCGGGGGCGGCCGAGCCGGTGGTGGCGGCGGTGAGTGGCATGGTCACGCGGTGGTGCTCCTCGTCGTTCGGCGCGCCGTCGCGTCTGACGACGGCGTCTTGCCGGTCAACGTAATGAGAGCAACAGGATGATGCAACTATTCAACAAATCGACAAAATGTTCCGACGACTTGCGTGAAATTGCGTCAGCCGCTTGCGCCACCCGCGCAAGCGGCTGCCACCCGACCCAGCACCCGACTTGCCCGACTTTCATGAAAGTCGGGCAAGTCGAGAGGGGGGTCGCGCAGGGTTGCCCGACTTTCATGAAAGTCGGGCAACCCTGAATCAGGCGGGGGCGGGGCCCGTCGAGCCGCGGACGACGAGCTCGGGCGCGAACAGCACCTCGTCGCCGATGGCGCGCTCGCTCGTCATCTGCCGCAGCAGCAGCTCGATGACCATCTTGCCCATCGCCTCGATCGGCTGGCGCACGGTCGTGAGCGGCGGCTCGGTGCAGTTCATCAGGGCGGAGTCGTCGTAGCCGATCACCGACACGTCCTCCGGCACGCGCAAGCCCGCCCGCCGCACGGCGCGCACCGCGCCGAGCGCCATCGGGTCGCTCGCGCAGACGATCGCCGTGACCCCCGCCCGCAGCAGCTTCGCAGCGGCCGCCTGCCCCGACTCGAGCGAGTACAGCGAATGCACCACGAGTTCGTCGTCGAGGGCGAGGCCGTGCCGCTCCGCCATCCGCCTGGCCGCGGCCAGCTTGCGCCTGGACGGCACGTGGTCGCGCGGCCCGAGCAGGATGCCGATGCGGCGGTGCCCGAGCTGCACGAGGTGCCCGTAGCCCTGCTCGATCGACATGGCGTCGTCGCACGACACGGTCGCGAAGCCGAGGCCGTCGACCGGGGCGTTCAGCAGCACCGTGGGCAGCTTCAGCTCGACGAGTCGCTCGTAGTGCTCGTGCGAGGCGTCGCCCTGCGAGTACGCGCCGCCGGCGAAGACGACCCCCGAGACCTGCTGGTGCAGCAGCAGCTCGACGTAGTCCGACTCGGACACGCCGCCCGCGCTCTGGATGCAGAGCACGGGGGTGAAGCCGTTCTGCGCGAGGCCGCCGCCGATCGACTCGGCGAGCGCGGGGAAGATCGGGTTCTGCAGCTCGGGCATGACCAGCCCGACAAGGCGGGCCCGTTCGCCGCGGAGCTTCGTCGGCCGTTCGTAGCCCAGCACGTCGAGCGCGGTGAGGACGGCGTCCCGGGTGGAAGCGGACACCCCGGGCTTGCCGTTCAGCACCCGGCTCACCGTGGCCTCGCTCACGCCGACCTTGCGTGCGACATCCGCCAGTCGTCTCGACATGCGAGCAATGGTATGCGAAGACCGCGCAAGAACTCGACGAACCGCGCCTGGGCGGGAACCACCGGCCCGCGTAGGCTTGGCGCATGGGCAAACTGGTCTACGGCGCCTCGCTGCGCGAGTTCGACATCGACGACCGGACGCTCGCCCACCTGCGGGTCGCCATCCTGAACAAGCTGCGACGCTCCGAGTCGTTCGCGTTCACCTGGGAGCACGGCGTCGACCGCGGATCGGGGCGCACGACGGTCTGGCTGAACGAATCCATCCCGGTGCAGTTCGTGTTCAGCGGCAACCGTCCGCCGAAGCTCAACCGGCTCTGGGTCGAGCAGCTGCTGCTCTCGGCGAACAGCGCGGGCGGCCTGCAGCACGTGCTGGAACCCGACGAGACCGAGCCGTTCGACGCCGAATAGCCTCCGGGCCGGCCGCGTCCGAGCCGCTCCCCCGCCGAATCGCGGGGACTCCGCTCAGTCGACGGCTTCGATCTGGGTGCGCACGTAGTCGCGCTCGTGCGCCTCGAGCCGCACGGGAGGTTCCGCATCGGGACGCCCGCTGCGCGCCGCGATGACGACGATCTCGGCGATCGCCTCCTCGTCGAGCTCGGCCTCGAGGTCGCGGAGCACCCGGTGCTTCGCCTCGATCGAGAGGTGCGGCCACCAGCGTTCGATCTCGATCCGCGCCACGGTCTCGTCGGCCTGCCGGAGCTCCTCGTCGCGCTCGCTCATTTCGGCGCCTCCTCCTCGTCGTCGCTGTGCTCGATCTCCTGCACGTCGACGCCGACCCGCACCGGCTGGTCGGGGTCGGTCGGGATCGGCCCGGTGTCGAGGTACTCGGGTACGAGTTCGATCCCGCCGGTGCTGTTGGCCGAGCGCATCAGCTCTTCGATCCAGCGCATGCTGAGATCGGGACGCTCGGGCTCGTCGAAGACGAAGCGCAGCGGGATGGACGGATGCATCCACAGGGTGCTGCGCCCGCGCGGCTGCTCGTCGGTGTGCCGCCAGGAGAAGGTGAAGCTCTCGTTGCGACGCAGCTTCGTCGTGATCGCCACCTTCAGGTGGGTGAGTGCGCGATCCTCGATGCCGATCGGGGTACCGGAGTCGCCGTAGTACAGCGTGCCCATGCGGCCGATGCTACGCCCACCGGGGCGCAGCCGCGAGACGCCTGGACTGTCAACCCCCTGCCGCGCCGCCGCAGCGCGGCCTAGCGTCGAACGGACCGAGGAAAGGAGCACGCCATGCCCGGACGACGGAACGCCTCACTGAAGGACCCCGAGCTGTACGAGAAGCTCCGCGACGACGGCGCCTCCAAGGAGAAGGCCGCGCGCGTCTCGAACGCGGCGGCGAAGCAGGGTCGCAGCGCCATCGGCCGCAAGGGCGGATCGCACGGCGACTACGAGGACTGGACGGTTCCCGAGCTGAAGAAGCGCGCGAAGGAACTGGGCCTCTCGGGCTACAGCGGCAAGCGCAAGTCCGAGCTCATCTCGGCGCTGCGGAACCACTGAGGCCGAGCGCGCAGCCACCGCCGCAGGCCGCGGCTCACCCGCCCTCCCGACGCACGCCGGCCGGGTCGAGGTCGGGCCGGAGGCCGCGCCAGCGCGCGTGCCGCACGACCCCCGTGCGGGTCCACGAGCCGAATTCGATCTCGCCGACGAGTTCGGGCGCGAGCCACACCGCGTCGGCGGCGTCCGCGGCCGGCACTTCGACGAAGGGCGAGGTCTCGCGCTCCAGCTCGCGGAAGCGGGCGAGCAGCCGGTCGAGCTCGCGCTCGCGGAAGCCGCTGCCGACCCGGCCGACGTACTCGAGCCCCCGTTCGCCGGGCAGCCCGAGCAGCAGTGAGCGGATCCGCCCGGTGCGCGTGCCGACGCCGCGCCGGTAGCCGCCGATCACCACCTCCTGCGTGCGCGCGAGCTTCAGCTTCAGCCAGTCGTCGCTGCGCTCCCCGGCCCGGTACGGCGAGTCCCGCCGCTTCGCCATGATCCCTTCGAGGCCGAGCCGTTCGGCCTCGGCGAGCGCGGTCTCGACCGAGCCCTCCGCGGGGGCCGGCACCTCGACCGGCACGCCGGTGCCCGGCCGCAGCAGCCGCTCCAGCCGTTCGCGCCGGCGCAGATACGGCTCGTCGACCGTCGGCGAACCGGCGAGCTCGAGCACGTCGAAGAGCAGCAGCCGCACCGGGATGCGCGGTGCCGTCTTCGCGATCTCGCGCGGGTCGGCGAGGTTCATCCGGTGCTGCAGCAGACCGAAGTCGGGGCGGCCGTCCTCGTCGAGCGCGACGATCTCGCCGTCGACGACGGCGTCGGCCCGCAGCGCTGAGGCGAGCCCGCCGAGCTCGGGGTAGACGTCGGTGACGTCCCGCCCCGTGCGGCTCGCGAGGCGGGTCGCGCCGTCCTCGACGCGGGCGAGCACGCGGATGCCGTCCCACTTCCACTCGAGCGCACGGTCCTCGCCCGCGAGGCCGGGCGCCCCCGCGACGGCGAGCATGGGCGCGTACGGGATGCGCGGCGGCCGGGCCGCGGCCGTGCGCGGTGCGGGCGCGGCGGCCGGCTGCGCCGGGGCGAGCGGGGACGCGGATGCCTCGGCCGGAGCGGGGATGGCGGATGCCTCCGGCGCGGCGGCCGGCGCCGCGTGCCGCTGCCCGGCGCGCTGCTCCTTCATGCGGTGCAGCAGCCAGCTGCTCTTCTCGCCGTCCCCGTCGGTTCGGATGAGGGCGAGCCGCACCCGCCCGAGCGGACCGCCGACGCGCCCCTCGAGGGTGAAGATGAGCTCGTCGTCGCGCCACTTCTCGACCTCGTACTCGCCGGTGTCCCACACCGTCATGGTGCCCGCGCCGTACTCGCCGGCGGGGATGGTGCCCTCGAAGTCGAGGTACTCGAGCGGATGGTCCTCGGTCTGCACGGCGAGGTGGTTCACGCCGGTCGTCTCCGGCACGCCCTTCGGCACCGCCCAGCTCCGCAGCACCCCATCGCGCTCGAGCCGCAGGTCGAAGTGCAGCCGCCGGGCGTGGTGCTCCTGGATCGTGAATCGGCGGCCCGAGGCATCCGTCGCGCCCGAGGCATCCGCACCCGCCGTCTCGATGCGCTCGTGCGCCGCCGGGATCGGCTCGGGCGTCGCGCCGACCGTGCGCTTGGCGCGGTACGCGTCGAGCGCGTCGACGCCGGGCGACGCCGCGCGCCCCAGGCGCGCCATCGGATCGCCGCCCGCGGCGACCCGGGCGAGCACCTCGTGGAACTCCAGCTGGGCGAAGCCCGGCTCGTCGAGCTCGGCCCACTCCCGCGGTGCCGCGACGGAGGGGCGCAGCCGCCCGCGCAGGGAGTACGGCGCGATCGTCGTCTTCTTGCCGTTGTTCTGGCTCCAGTCGATGAGCACCTTGCCCGTGCGCAGCGCCTTGCGCATGCTCGACACGATGAGCTCGGGGTGGTCGGCCTCGAGGGCGCGCGCCAGCTCGTGGGCGACGTCCGACACCTGCTCGGAGCTCTGCGAGCCGTCGAGCCCCGCGTAGAGGTGCAGACCCTTGCTGCCGCTCGTGACGGGCACCGCCTCGAGGCCCATGCCGCCGATGACGTCGCGCACGAGCCGGGCCACCTCCGCGCACTCGGCGAGGCCGACGCCCTCCCCCGGGTCGAAGTCGAAGACCATCCGGTCGGGGTTCGCGGCGGAGCCGTCCGGCGCGAAGCGCCACTGCGGCACGTGCAGCTCGAGCGCGGCCTGCTGCGCCATCCAGACGAGGCTCGCCCGGTCGCCCGCGATCGGGTACGTCTTGGGTCCGTCGGAGTGCTGGATGACCCCGCGGCGCAGCCACTCCGGCGCGTGCTCGGCGAGGTTCTTCTCGAAGAACGGCGTTTCCGGGTGCTCGGCGGTGCCGACGCCGTGCACCCAGCGCTTGCGGGTGACCGGCCGCCCGGCGACGTGCGGCACCATGACGGCGGCGATCTCGGCGTAGTACGAGATCACCTCGCCCTTCGTCGTGCCCGTCTCGGGGTACATGACCTTGTCGAGGTTCGTCAGCCGCAGCCGTCGACCGTCGACCTCGACGAGCTGGCGCTCCGCATCCGCCATGCCCCCATCCTGCCCGTTCGCGCACCGGGGAGGCGAGGGCTTGCGCGCAAGGGGGTTCCGGTGCGGCATCCCGGGGTGTTCACTGGGGGTATGCGAGCCGTCTGGAAAGGGGCGGTCACGTTCGGCCTCGTGAACGTGCCCGTGAAGCTGTACAGCGCGACCGAGGACCACGACGTGAGCCTGCACCAGGTGCACGACGAGGACGGCGGCCGCATCAGGTACCAGCGCAAGTGCGAGGTCTGCGGCAAGGTCGTCGCCTACCAGGACATCGACAAGGCGTACGACGACGGCGAGCGCACCGTCGTGATCACCGACGCCGACCTCAAGGCGCTGCCCGCCGAGCGCAGCCGCGAGATCGAGGTCGTCGAGTTCGTGCCGAGCGAGCAGATCGATCCGATCATGTTCGACCGCTCGTACTACCTCGAGCCCGACTCGGCGTCGAGCAAGGCGTACGTGCTGCTGCGCGAGACCCTGGAGTCCACCGACCGCACCGCGATCGTGCGCCTCGCGCTGCGGCAGAAGACGCGGCTCGCGGCGCTCCGCGTGCACGACGACGTGCTCGTCGTGCAGACCCTGCTCTGGGCGGACGAGGTGCGCGAGGCCGCGTTCCCCGCGCTCGACGAGAAGGTGAGGATCAACGACAAGGAGCTCGCGCTCTCGAAGCAGCTCGTCGAGAGCCTCGTCGCCGACTTCGATCCGACGCAGTACGTCGACGAGTACCAGCAGGAGCTGCGCACCCTCATCGAGGCGAAGCTCGAGCAGGGCGACGCCCTCGACACGGCGGCCACCTTCGGCGAGGAGCCCGAGGAGGAGGGCGCCGAGGTCATCGACCTGATGGAGGCGCTGCGCCGCTCGATCTCCGCCAAGCGGGGCGGCGGCGAGGCGGATGCCTCGGACGACGCGGATGGCGAGGCCGAAGGGGATGCCGCGCCGAAGAAGGGGACGGCGAAGAAGCCCGCCACGAAGAAGGCCGCCGCGAAGGCTCCCGCCAAGAAGAAGGCGGCCTCCTAAGCGGACTACCCGTGACGGCGTGGACGCGGTCTCACCAGCACCGCTGCCACCACACGTACGTCGGTCTTCTCACCCCAACAGCCCTCGCCGAAGTCCCGGAATCCTGCGACCAGAACGTTCACTATTGAACAGAACGTCCAGATGTCGGGCGAACGGATGACTTGCTCCGCCTCGGATCCCCAAGAAGGCTAGAGAGCACGATCGATCACAAGTGAGACGTGCCACACGTGGACTCCGAAGCTCGGGACTTGAGCGGCTGAGAAGAGGCGGAGCACCGATGCAACTGGACATGAAGCTCCCCACTGCCGCCGCGTTGAGCGTCGCCGTCGTTCTCGGACTGGCGGGATGCTTCTCTGATGCTCAGAGCAGGGCACAGATCGATTTGGTCGAAGCGTTCGTCGATCGGCCGGCAGATCCTGACTGGCCCTACCTTGATGCGGTTGATGTCACCGCATCAACCTGCACGGGCAATGTCACCTGTCAGCAGGCGGTTCAGAGCGACTACGTGACGGTACTCAAGTTTGCGAGCGTTGACGACGCGTACGAATATGCGGCGGCTCTCGGCGGAGATGGCGTGCAAATTGACCCGCTCGTGATTGGCTTTCGCGACGACACGCTCACAACGGAGCAGAGGTTGGCGATCATCCAAAGTGTGTCTGGCATCAACGCCAGCAGCCCTGACTGATGCGCTCACGTTCACGCAGCACGCGTTCCCAAGTCCACGGGCACCACACCGACCGCATCGCCTCCGAGCGCCGCAGGCCCGCCCTACGCCGCGGCCTCCCAACTGGGCCGGGGCACCGAGTCCACGAGCAGGCGCGTGTAGGGGTGCTCCGGTTCTCGGAGCAGCCGCTCGCTCGGCCCCTGCTCGACGATCTCGCCGCGACGCATCACGACGGCGCGCTCGCACACCCGGCGCACGACGCCGAGGTCGTGGCTGATGAAGAGCACCGTGAGGCCCCGCTGCGCGCGGAGCTGGGCGACGAGGTCGAGCACCTGCGCCTGCACCGAGACGTCGAGCGCGCTCGTCGCCTCGTCCATGACGAGCAGCTCGGGCTCGATCGCGAGCGCCCGGGCGATGGCGACGCGCTGGCGCTGCCCGCCCGAGAGCGTCTTCGGCCGCGCGGCGAGGTGGCGCTCGCCGAGCCCCACCGCCTCGAGCAGCTCGAGGGCCCGCGCCTCGGCGGCGACGCGGTCGAGGCCGCCGTGCAGCCGCAGCACGTCCTGGATGGCGCGCCCCGCCGGGATGCGCGGATCGAGCGAGAGGTAGGGATCCTGGAACACCATCTGCACGCTCTTCGCGTGCGCGATCCGCTCGGCGCGGCTGCGCGGGGCGGTGCTGCGTTCGCGGCCGGCGATGCGCACCTCGCCGCGATCGGGCTGCTCGAGCCCGACGATCATGCGGGCGAGCGTCGACTTGCCCGAGCCGGACTCGCCGACCACGCCGAGCGATCCGCCGCGCGGGATCTCGAGCTCCGCCTCGACGACGGCGTGCACCGGGGGCCGCCCGCGCAGCTGGTACTGCTTGTCGAGCCCGCGCACCTCGAGCATCGGCCCGGCGGGGGCCGAGGCATCCGCTTCGGCCTCGCCGTCCAGGCTGCGCACTGCGATGCTCGGCGTCGCCTCGATGAGCCGGCGCGTGTAGTCCGCCTCGGGCGCCGTGAAGACGCGGCGGGCGTCGCCCGACTCCTCGACGCGGCCGCGGCTCATCACGACGACCCGGTCGCAGAGCGAGGCCGCGAGGTTCAGGTCGTGAGTGATGAAGAGCATGCCCATGCCGCGCCGTTCGCGGAGCTCCACGAGCACGCGCACGATCTCCGCCTGCGTCGTGACATCGAGCGCCGTCGTCGGCTCGTCGCAGATCAGCAGCTTCGGCGAGCTCGTGAGCGCGCCGGCGATCATGACGCGCTGCAGCATGCCGCCCGAGAACTCGTGCGGGTACTGGCCGAAGTGCTCCTCGGGGCGCGGCAGCTGCACGTCGGCGAGGAGCTCGATCGCCCTGGCTCGCGCCTCGGCGGCGGACTTGCCCTCGCAGCGGCGCAGCGTCTCGGTCAGGTGGTCGCCGATGGTGCGCATCGGGTTGATGCCGGCACGCGGGTCCTGGAAGATCATGGCGGCCGCGTGGCGGCGGAGGTCCAGGATGTCGCGGGCCGGCGCGCCGATCACCTCGCGCCCGTCGAGCCGCACGCGGCCGCCGAGGCGAGATCGCTCGGGCACGAGGCCGAGCACGGTGCGCGCGGTCAGCGACTTGCCCGAGCCGGACTCGCCGACGAGGCCGACGGTCTCGCCGGGCGCGACCGACAGCGAGATGCCTTCGAGCAGGCGCGTGCCGTCGTGCAGTTCGAGCGTGAGCCCGTCGATGTCGAGCAGCCGGCTCATGCGGGCACCCCTCCTCCGATGCGGTCGGAGAGCTCTTCCCCGATGATGTTCACGGCCACGACGACGAGCACCACGGCGACGGCCGGCACGATCGCGGGCAGGAAGTAGCCGCCGGCGACGCCGGACTGCGCCTCGTTGATCATCGCGCCCCAGTCGGGCGTCGGCGGTTGCACGCCGAGGCCGAGGAACGAGAGCCCGGCGAGCTCCGCGAGCACGTAGCCGAAGTTCAGCGTCGACTGCGCGCCGACGATCGGCGTGACGTTCGGGAGGACCCGCCGGAACGCGATCCACGCGCCGCCGAAGCCCTGCACCCGGTACGCCGCGACGTACGGCCGGGTGCGCTCGGCCTTCACCAGGGCTCGGGTGAGCCGGGCCACGAAGGGCGCGTACGCGATGCTCATCGCGATCACCGGCGCCACGAGGCCCTTGCCGAACAGCGCGACCGCCATGATCGCGAGCAGCAGCGAGGGGAAGGCGAACAGCACGTCGAAGACGCGGCCGAGCACGGCGTCGATCCACCCGCCGCGCCAGCCCGCGAGGAGCCCGAGCAGCATGCCGATGATCGTCGAGCCGATGACGACGAGGAGCGGCCCGAGCAGGGCGGTCCTCGCGCCGAAGACGAGCCGGCTCAGCAGATCGCGGCCGAGGCCGTCCGTGCCGAGCCAGTGCGCCGCGCTCGGCCCGGCGTTCACGGCGGTGAAGTCGACCGCGTCGGGCGGGTAGGGCGCGACGAAGGGGGCGAAGACGGCGGCGAGCGTCATCACCGCGACGACGCCGCAGGCGATCGCGAAGACGAGGCTCGTGCGGTGGGCGCGGGGCGCGCGCAGCACCTTCACGGCGAGGGTGGGGGTCGGGGTCGTCATCTGGCACTGGCTCCTGCGGCGGATCGGGGGTCGATCCAGGGTTCGGTGAGGTCGACGATCGCGTTCACGACGACGAAGGCGGTGACGACGAGCATCACGATCGCCTGCACGACCGGGAAGTCGAGGCGGTCGACCGACTGCACGAGCAGCGAGCCGATGCCGGCGAGGCCGAAGGCGGCCTCGACGATCGTGGAGGCGACGAGGAGGCCCGCGACGAGCACGCCGCTGACCGTGAGGATCGGGCCGAGCGCGTTGCGGAACACGTGCCGGCGGATCACCGTGGCGCGCTTCAGCCCGCGGCTGGTGGCCACCTCGACGTGCTCGCGGCCGAGCTGCTCGACCATCGAGGAGCGGGTGACCTTGCCGACGAGCACGACGAAGACGATCGCGAGCGCGATCGACGGCAGCACGAGGTGGTACACCATGTCGCCGAAGCCCTGGCCGGAGCCGAAGGTCGGGAACCAGCCGAGCTGCACGGCGAAGATCGCGATGAGCACGATCGATCCGACGAAGGAGGGGATGGCGCTCAGCACCGTCAGCCCGACGAGGGTCAGCCGATCGAGCGGACGGCCCCGGTTCAGCGCCGCGACGACGCCGGCGGAGAGCCCGACGATCGCGATCAGGATGCCGGACATGACGACGAGCATGAGCGTGACGGGCAGGCGCTCGCCGATCACGGTCGAGACGTCCTGACGGTACTGCAGGGAACGGCCGAAGTCGCCCGTGAGCGCGCCGCCCAGCCAGTTCAGGTACTGCTGCCAGGGCGGCAGGTCGAGGCCGTACTGCGCGGTCACCTGCGCGATCGCCTCGGGGCTCGGCTTGCGGCCGCGGAGGAGGAAGCTCACCGGGTCGCCCGGCACGAGGAAGCGCGAGAAGAACACCAGCAGCGAGGCGAGGAAGAGGGTGAGCGCGAGCCCGCCGAGCTTGCCGGCGACCCGACGCACCCCGGCGGCCGACCACCGCCCGCGGCGGGGCGCCTCGGCCGCCGCCTCGCGGGCGGCGACCGAGACGGTGCGGCTATCGAGCGCCAATGGTGGCCGCCCAGGGGAAGTAGAGGAACGCGATCGAGGGCGCGACCCCGGTGATCCGCTCGCCGACGAAAACCGGCATCGGCCCGGCGAAGAGCGGCAGCCAGGGCAGCTCCTCGTTCGCGATGTGCTGCAGACGGCTCGTGAGCTTCGCCCGCTCCTCCGGGTCCATGGTGCCGACCGCTTGCGTCGCGAGCTCGTCGAACTCGGGGTTCGACCAGTTGCCGTAATTGCTGAACTCGCCGGTGCGGAGCACGGCGTACATCTCCAGCGGGTCGGGGCTCGACAGGTACCAGACCGTGTAGAAGAGGTCGACGCCCTCGCGCGCGCTCGGGTCGGAGAAGAGCGCCGTGTACGCGTTCGGCGTGACCGTCTTGATCTCCGCCTCGAGGCCGATCGACTGCGCCGCGGCGGCCGTCGCCTGCGAGACGACGTTGAAGTCGTTGCCGATCGGGGCGGTGGCGAAGACGATCTTCTGCCCGGCGGCGCCCGCCTCCTCGACGAGGGCCTTGGCCTGCTCGAGGTCGTTCGGGTACCCCTCGAGGCCCGAGAAGGCCTCGTCGCGGGTGGCTTCGGACGCCTCGCCCCAGACCGACTCCTGCGTCAGGGCGTTCGACACCTCGCCGTAGCCCTTCGCCGCGGCATCCAGGATGCCCTGCCGGTCGAGCGCGAACATGAGCGCCTTGCGCACCCGCAGGTCGCCGAGCGGCCCGTCGAGGTTCGAGACGATGAGGTTCGACGTCGCGGTGCTGAGCCCGAAGTAGACGTCGCCGGCGCCCGAAGCCTGCAGCTGCGGGATGCCGTCGACGGGGAGCATCCAGCTGCCGTCGACGTCGCCCGACTTCAGCGCGTTGATGCGGGCGGTCGCGTCGTTCATGAAGACGAAGCGCACCTCGCCCGACTTCGCGCGGAGCGACTCGTCCCAGTAGCCGTCGAAGCGGGTGAGCGTGATCGACTCCCCCGACTTCCACTCGCTGAGCTCGAACGGCCCGGTGCAGTTCACGAGTCCGGTGGAGTTGCCGTAGTCGGTGCCGTCGGCGGCGAGCGTGGCCGCCGACTCGACGACGCCGGCCGAGCCGCCGAGGCCGAGGTTGAACTGGGAGTCGGGGATCGTCGTGGTGACCGTCACCTGGCGGTCGCCGATCTGCTCAATGCTCGCGACGTTCTGGTAGACGGAGTACCAGGAGGAGCCGACGGCCGGGTCGAGGTGCCGGCTCATCGAGGCCACGACGTCGGCCGCGGTGAGCGGCGTGCCGTCGTGGAAGCTGACGCCGTCGCGGATCGTGTAGACCCAGGTGGTCGGGCTCGTCTGCTCGTACGCCTCGGCGAGCCCGGGGCTCAGCGTGTAGTCGGGGTTCAGCCGCAGCAGCGACTCGCAGACGTTCGAGAGCACCATGTTGTCGGCGTAGTCGAACGCGTAGGCGTAGTCGAGCGAGTAGGGCTCGGCGTAGTTCGCCCAGGTGAACGAGTCGATGTCGCCGGACGGCGCCGGCGTCTCGGTGGTCAGCTCCCAGTCGGGGGCTGCGGTGGGGGCGTCGGATGCCGGTGCGCAGGCGCTGAGCGCGAGCGCGGCGGCCGCGGCGCCGGCGGTCAGCGCGACGATGCGCCGGCCGGTGCGGGGTCGGAGGACTGGCATGGGGGGCTCCTCTGGGTGCTGTGGGTGGACGGATGCGGCGGTGCTGGTGGGTGCGGGGCCGGTGCGTGCGGTGCCGGTCAGCCCGCGTCGGGGGCGGCGTAGACGCGCTCGCCCTCGATCCAGGTCGAGCGGACGGCGGCGCGCTGGAGCTCCTCCGGCGCTAGCCCGAAGGGATCGGGCGCGACGACCACGAGGTTCGCGAGGTATCCCTCGCGCACGTGGCCGGTGTCGTGATCGCGGTGGTTCACGTACGCGCTGCCCGAGGTGTACGCGGCGAACGCGGTCTCGAGCGCGAGGCGCTGGTGGGCACCGCCGAGCGGTTCGGCGTCGAGCCCCGGAGCCACCCGGGTGACCGCGATGTGGATCGCGGCGAGCGGATCGGCGGTGGAGACGGGCCAGTCGCTGCCGGCCGCGAGCCGGGCGCCGTCGCGGACGAGGTCGCCGAAGGGGTACTGCCTGGCCTCGGCGCCGTCCTGCAGGAACGGCAGGGTGAGCTCGTCGATCTGGTCCTCGTGCGTGGCCCAGAGCATCTGCAGGTTCGCGACGGCGTCGAGCTCGGCGAAGCGCGCGGTGTCGGCCTCGTCGACGATCTGCAGGTGGGCGAGGTGGTGGCGGCCGTCGCTCGGGCCGTTCGCCGCCCGGGCCGCGGCGACGGCGTCGAGCGCCTCGCGCACGGCGCGATCGCCGAGGGCGTGGAAGTGCACCTGCACCCCCTCGGCGTCGAGCCGCTCGACGGCCTCGCGGAGCAGCTCGGGGTCGATGAACGAGAGCCCGCGGTTGTCGGTGTCGTGCCCGTGGTGGTCGCGGTAGGGGGCGAGCATCGCGGCGGTCTGGTTCTCGGCGACGCCGTCGACCATCATCTTCACGGTGGCGAGCGAGAGCCGCTCCTCACGGCCGAGCGCCGCGATCTCGTCACGGAGCGCGAGGAGCCCGCCGATCTGCTCGAGGCCGACGTCGCGCCGCCACCACTGCGAGCCGACGACGTGCACCTTCAGCTCGCCGGCGTCGAGGGCGCGGCGGTAGGCGGCGAGCGGGTCGTGCACGCCGCCTCCTTGACCGACCATGGCGTCCTGCCAGCCGGTGATGCCGAGGGCGAGCAGCTCCTCCTGGGCGCGGAGCAGGCCTCGATAGGCGAGGTCCTCGCTCGTCGCGGGCCGCACCTCGGCGAAGAGCTCCATGGCGCCCTCGTGGAAGGTGCCGGCCGGCGATCCGTCGGCCTCGCGCTCGATGCGCCCGTCGACGGGGTCGGGGGTCGCGGCGTCGAGCCCGGCAGCGCGGATGGCTGCGGTGCTCGCCCAGGCGCTGTGGTGGTCGCGGCTCATCAGCAGCACGGGCCGGTCGCCGACCGCGGCGTCGAGGAGACCGCGGGTGGGCGCGCCGCCCGGATAGTGGTCCATCGACCAGCCGCCGCCGAGGATCCAGGGCTCCTCGGGGTTCGCCTCGGCGTAGGCCGCGACGAGCGCGACGGCCTCCTCGGCGTCGGCCGCGGAGCTGAGTTCGCACTGCAGCAGCTCGATGCCGCCGCCGACGGGGTGGATGTGCGCGTCCTGGAAGCCGGGGGCGAGCAGCGCGCCCTCGAGCTCGACGATGCGGGTGCCCGGACCGCGGAGGGCGCCGACCTCGGCGTCGGCGACGACGGCGGTGATGCGGCCGCCGGTGACGGCGACCGTGTGACCTCGGAGCGGGGATCCGGTTCCGGTGAACACGGACCCGCCGGTGAACAGGACGTCGGCAGTCACGTCGCCTCGCTTCCTCATCGAATGGACGAGGCGAGCGTACTCAGCTCGCAACACTGCTGTCAACACTGTTGACAGCATTGCTGCGGGACTTGCTACGCTTCCCGAGCCGCCGCACCGCCCCGGCGTGGCAGCATGGAGGCGACGCGGAGCGAAGGAGCGCCATGACGACAGCCACCGAGACCACGGCTGGCGCGAGCGCGCGCAGCAAGGCCAGGCTCGACCACGACTCGATCGTGGCCGCCGGTCTGGAGCTCGCCGCGGAGACGCGGGCGACCACGCTCTCGGTGCGGGAGCTCGGCGCTCGGCTCGGCGCCGATCCGACGGCGATCTACCGGCACTTCCGCAACAAGGAGGCGCTCATGCAGGCGCTGCTCGACGAGCTCAACGCGCGCTCCGTCGCGGCCGTGCACGCGCCGCTCGACGACTGGCGCGGACGCATCCGTCAGCTCGGCGACGCGACGCTCGAGCTCTTCTGCGCCCACCCGGCCGTCGCCGCCGAAGCGGTGGTGCTCACGACGCACGGCCGCGGCGAGCTCGACGCGATCGAGCTCATGCTCGACGCCTTCGCCCGCGCGGGCCTCGCCGAGGAGGAGCTCGTGCGCCACTACGCCCTGCTCGCCTCGCATGTGCTCTCGACCGCGGCCGGCATCGCGCGCAGCCGCAGCGAACGCGGGGCCAACGACGACGGCACGAGCCCGTGGTTCGACGCGCCGATCCTCGCCGACGCCCGCAGCCACCCGCGCGTCGCCGAGTACGGCACGCGCCTCATCGAGCTGGAGGACCGCGAGCTGTTCCAGCTCGGCATGGACGTCATCATCGCCTCCGCCGAGCGAGCCGCCGCGCGCTGAGCGCGCGTCAGTCCGACGGGGTCGGGCTTCCGGCGAGCCACCGCGCCGGCGCCGCGACCGTCATCTGCTCGATCGCGTCGGCCCCGACCCCCCGCTCGCGCAACAGCTCGACGAAGACGGAGTGGACGAAGCTCAGCCCGTTGCCGCCGTTCGCTCTCCACATCTGCTTCAGGAAGAGATCCTGGGACAAGGTCACCTGCCCGGCATAGCCCGCGGCCACGAGCGCGGCGATCCGATCCGCCGTCTCGTGCGGCGCCGGTGAAGCGCCCTCGCCGGGGAACGCGATGTCCAGCCCGATCATGTCGAACTCCAGGATCGCCCCGCGATCGAGGAGGGAGGTCTGGTAGGCGACGTCCGGCGCCGACGGATCGCTGTGCGCGAGAGCGATCCGGCCGGCGTCGACGCCGAGCTCGTCGACCAGGAGATCGAGCACCTCATGCCCGCGACGCTGCCACCCGGGCAGGTGGATGTTCATGCCGACCTCGGGCCGCTCGGTCTGCGCGATGCCGGCCGCGCGCAACGCGGCGCGTTCGGCCGGGGTGAATCCGGGCGACACCCCGATCTCCCCGATGACGCCGGCACGGATGCCGCGAACGCCGCGGCTCAGTTCGTCGACCATCTCGAGCGCCTGCTGCTCGACGGTCCGGGCCGTGATGCGGACGCCCTCGAGCTTCTCCAGGTACGGGCCGGTCCCCATCACGACGTGCACCCCGGTCGTCCGCGCGAGCTCGGCCAGCCCTTCGGGGTCGCGGCCGATGGCCGGGCTGCCCGTGGCATCGACGATCGTGCGTCCGCCGTGCGCCTGGAACGCCGCCACCTCCGCGACGACCTCCTCGACCGGCTTCGGCCCCAGGTTGTCGGCGCAGCAGTACGGGTCCTGTCGCAGCAAGGACTGCCAGCGCGGCGCCACCCGCTGCCCGACGAGCGCCCTCGTCGCCCGGTAGGCGGCTGGGGCGAGCACCGGGGTGAGATCGTTGAAGAGGTGCTCGTGGGGCAGCACCACTCCCAGATCGGCCGCGGCGACCGGCCCGAGCACGGTCTGCACGACGGCGGGGCGCACCTCAGTCACCGGTGTCCGCCGCTCGAGCTGGTGCCGCGCTGCGGGCGGGGATCATGGCGACGGCGGCGGCCGCGAGGGCCACGAGCGCCCCGATCACGGTCACGAGGTGGAGGCTGCCGCCGTGCGAGGGCACGGCCAGCTCGATCAGGATCGATCCGACGAGCTGGCCCGCCGTCGAGGCGAGGCCGAGCAGGAGCAGGCCGAGCCGGCGCACGAAGAGCGCCATCAACGCGATCGAGAGGAGACCGAGCGGCCCGCCCAGGTACATCCACCAGGTGCTGGGAAGGCTGAAATGCGCGCCCGTCGCACCCATCCGGACCAGGTAGACGGCGCCGAGCGCGACGAAGCCGACGAGGAAGTTCCAGGTGATGGACACGAGCATCGAGCCGGACAGCCGGCCGATCTCCGAGTTGCCCGCGGGCTGCCACCCGGCGAGCAGGCCCCCGACGAAGGGCATGATCGCGAGCGCGATCATGTGCGGCGCCGACCAGCTCGGTGAGACGACGAGCAGGGTCGCCCCGACGGCGAGGAACGCCCCGAGGCCCCGCTGGATCGTGATCGCCTGCTTCACGGGGACGCCGATGCCGAGACGGTCGCAGAGCACGCCCGAGATGACGAGACCGGAGATGAGCGAGGTCTGGAACACGGCGACGCCGAGGAAGCCGACCGTCACCCCCTCCGAGAGCACGATCACCGCGCCGCAGAGCCCGGCGAAGAAGTTCCATCTCGGCAGCTCGCCGCGGCGGAGCTGGCCCGGGAGCGCGAAGAACGCGCGACGTGTCCGTCCGCGGGCGAGCACGACCACGAGCATGAGCGCGAGGCCCGTGCCGAAGGAGATCAGGGCAGCGGCATGGCCGTCGTTCAGGGTCGCGCCGAGCCGCCCGTTGACGAGCGCCTGGAGCGGCCCGAGCATGCCGGCGAAGACCGTCGCCAAGGTGAACAGCGCGACCGATGCCGATCGGGCCGACTGGGCCCGGAGTGCAGACGTCATTGTCATCATCATCCTTCTTTCGTCAGTCTCGCGGACCCGCCGCGGATTCCACCGGCTCTCCCGCCAGCCAGCGGAGCGCGCTGGCGAACAATGGTCCGTAGCCGGGCCAGGACATGAACTCCTCCGGAGCCCAGTGCGGCGAGACGTCCGACATGAACGCCAGCGTGCGACCTGCGCCGACCTCGCGGATCGCGAGCAGCGGGTCGCCATCGATCTCGGCGAGCACGGTGGCATCCGGCTTCGCGACCGCGCGCTGGTACCCGAGCAGGATCGGCCACCGCCGGTCGAGCCCGTCGGTGATGGCATGGGTCCGGACCACGTCGCCGCGGAGCCCCTCCGGCGTCTCGACGCGGTCGTCGTACGGGGAGAGGTCGACGGGCAGCACGTGCTCCACCGCGGTGCGGTGGTAGTTCGCCTTGCCTTCGAAGCCCTGGAAGCTCAGGTAGCCGCCGGCCATCATCAGCCCGCCCCCGTCGTGCACCCAGTCGCGGAGGAGCGTGAGCCGGTTCGGCGTGGGCCGGCCGAGCGAGAAGGTGTCGGGGTGCAGCAGCAACGAGTTCGCGCCGATGTCGGAGAGCAGCACGACGTCGAAGCCCGAGAGTTCGTCGCGCGTCTGCGGGAACCGTTCGGCGACGTCGTGCGAACGGAGGTGGACGACGTCGAGACCCTCGGCCTCGAGTGCGGTCAACAGCCGGGCGCAGCCGATCTGCACCCGGGTGTGCGCGAAGGGGTCGTAGCCCTTGTGATCGATCGTCGCGCTCACCCACGACTCGCCTGCGAGCAGAACCCTCACCATCGTCGCCTCCATGCTTGCTCGTTGCGCACTGTTGCGCAACATGCGCATCAATCTAGGATGGATCGCGCACGGAGTCAACACGGAGATGAGGGGGCCGCCGGATGTCGCTCAGTCGAGTCGCGCGGAGCGCGGGAGTCTCCACCTCCACGGTGTCGCGGTACGTGCGCGGCGAGCTCAAGGTCTCCCCCGCGACCGCACGGCGGATCGACCAGGCCCTCGCGGACGACGGGCGCCCCGCCGCCGACCGGTCGCGCGCGGTCACCACGATCGGCCTCGTCGTGCCGTCGCTCGCGAATCCGTACTTCTCCGCCCTCGCCGACGCGGTCGTGGATGCCGCAGCCGAGGACGGCATCGAGGTCTTCACCGCCCTGACCGGATCCTCCGCGTTGCGCGAACGCAACAGCGTCGAGCGCCTCGCGCAGGTGCAGAACCTTGGCGGCATCGTCTACCTCGGAATGCACGGAACAAACGAGGCCTTCACCGGACGGGTCGGCGAAGAGCTGCCGGTCGTGCTCCTCGACGAGTACGTCATCGCCGACGGGACGCGCATCTCCCAGGTCACGGCGGACAGCTTCGGCGGCGCCTACCAGGCGACCGCGCACCTCGCCGGCCTGGGGCATCGCATCATCGCGCACGTCGGCGGCCCGCGCGGCCTCGAGACGGCCGAGCAGCGGGAGGCGGGATTCCGGGCGGCCATGGCCGACCATTCGCTCGAGGTCGACGACCGACTGGTGCTGCGCGGCAGCTACACCGCCGACTTCGGCACCAACTTCTTCGCCCACGTGAGCTCGGTCGAGCCCGCGCCCACCGCCGTCTTCTGCGCGAGCGACATCGCTGCCATCGGGGTGCTCGAAGCGGCCCGCCAAGCGAGGATCGGCGTCCCCGACGAGCTCTCGATCATCGGCTGCGACGGCATCGCCTTCGGCGACTGGACGAGCCCCCAGCTCACCTCCGTCGCCCAGCCGACTCAGATGCTCGCACGGCAGGCCGTCGACGAGCTCATCCACGTCGCGACGGGCGGCACCCCGACCCCGCACACCCTGCCGATGACGCTCCGCGTCCGCGCCTCGACGGCACCGCCGGCGGGCGCGCGGGCGCGCGACGCCTCGGCGGACCGCTGACCCGGACCACTGGGCCGGCCGGGCCCGGAAACGACGGAGCGCGCGGCACCCGGGGAGGGATGCCGCGCGCTCGTGCGTGCGTGACTGGTCGTCAGGCGGCGCAGGCCGTGCTGACCTCGTTCGCAGCGGTCTGGATGGCCGACTGCTGGGCGGCGAGCGCCTCGGCGTCCTGCGTGCCGTCGGCCGGGATGGTCGCGGCGTAGTCCGCGGCGTCGCCGAGGGCGGTCTTCAGCCCCTCGAGCGCGTCTTCCACCTTGGTGTCGTCGCCGGCCTGCTCGTCGAGCGCGTCGACCCGGTCCTCGAGACCCTCGAGGTAGGTCTTCGTCGCCGCGCCGTCGGTCGCGGTCGCGAGCGTGTTCTGCGCACCGTTCGACACGTTGCGGACCTCGCTGCGGATGGTGTCGCAGCCGTCCTTCGCGGACGTCGAAGCGGCGTCGCCCGAACCGGACGTGGCGCAGCCCGAGAGCAGCAGGGCACCCGCGAACACGAGTGCCGTCGTCGTCATGAATCGTTGCATTGTGTGCAACCTCCCCTGTTCTGTTGTGACCACGGGAGTCTACGCCGCACCGGGGACACCGGCTCGCCAGCCCCAGTCCGGGTGCCGGCGCGCGCGGCGCGACGGGGCGTCAGGCGGTCGCGAGGCCGATCCAGAGCGCGACGACGCCGAGCAGCGGCGGCCCGAGCTGGATGAGCGCGGCGCGCGCCTTCGACGGGCTCGACAGCAGGAGCACGAGGCCCGCGGCGACCATCATGCCCGCGCCCGCGAAGACGAGCGTGGCGCCCACGGCGGTCGCCCCGGCTGCGAACGCGACGATGCCCGCGACCACGGCGAGCGCGAGGAACAGGTTGTAGAAGCCCTGATTGAACGCGAGCGCGCGCGTGAGCTGCGCCTCCTCGTCACTGCGGATGCCGAAGGTGGCGCGGGCGCGCGGGCCCGTCCAGATGAGCGACTCGAGCACCCAGATGTAGACGTGGATCAGCGCGCCGAGGCCGGCGAGCACGAGCCCCGCGACGATCACGCGGCGGCCCTCGCCTCGCGGCGCAGGTGCAGCAGCGGGAACGGGCGGCCCTCGCCGTCGAGCTCGGAGCGGCCGACCTCGACGAAGCCGCGCGCGACGTAGAAGCCGCGCGCCACGGGGTTCTGCTCGTTGACGTCGACCCGCAGCTCGCCCCCGTCGTCGCCGACGTCTTCGAGCAGCCGGGTGCCGATGCCCTGACCGTGCCTGGTCGGGTCGACGAAGAGCATCTGGATCTCGCCGTCGTCGTGAGAGATGAACCCGACGACCTCGCCCTCGGCGTCGCCGCCGTCGACGACCGCGACGCGCAGGTCGCCGAGCTGCGGCAGGTAGCCCGCGACGACCTCCTCGTACCAGTCGACGTCGGCCGGCGCGAGGAAGTGATGGGTCGCCTCGACGCTCGCGCGCCACAGCTCGAGCAGGCGCGGGTGGTCGCTCGGCGCGGCCGATCGGATCGTGAGTGCCATGCAAGCACGATACGCGACCCCGCCGACGCGGGTCGCCGTCAGTCGCCGAGGCCGTCGCCCGCGAGCAGCCGCTCCAGCACCGAGCCGGGCGGCACCGCGTCGTACTTGTAGCTGAGCTTCTGCAGCGGGGCGGCGTCGAGGATGCGGCGCACGGTCGAGCCGCGCCAGGGCTGCATCATCTCGAGCTGCAGCAGGTGCGCGGAGGTCGCCGAGAGCGCCGGCACGGCGTCCCACTGGCCCCGGGCCTCCGGGACGAGCGCCTGGATCACCTCGAAGATCCGGTGGTAGAGGAAGTAGTCGGGCAGCTCGTCCGTCGTCTCCCACCAGGCGTCGAGCGCGAGCCGCTGCAGCACGAGGACCGGAGCGCCCGGCTGCGCCGCGATGAACCAGTTCGCGATCTGCCGTTTCGCCCAGCGCGGGAACACCACGCCGGCGCGGAGCAGGCGGTGCAGCTCGGGATCGAGCGGCCGGTCGACCCAGGCCGTGGCGTCCGCCCAGACGCCGCCGTGCTCGGCGAGCACCCTGGTGCGCACGTAGTCCGAGAAGTGGGCCGGGCGGGCGTCCTCGAGCAGCGTCGCGATCCGCTCGGGGATCTCGACGAGCTCGCGCGCGGATGCCCCGTCGAGCACCCGGGCGTGTGGGTAGGTGCGGTGCAGCTGGGCGACGCAGGCCTGCACGAGCGGCGGCGCCTCGGCGATCGGCCGGTTCCAGAACGTGAAGACGCGGTCGCTCGGCACCGGCTGCCCGGCGGCGGCGCCCGCGCCGCGGCGCGCCCGCCAGCGGGCGAACGGCGGTCGGACCTCGGGCAGCCCGGCCGCGAGCCGCAGCTCGCCGAGCCGCGGCTGCAGCAGCTGCACGAGGCGCAGCGAGGTGCGCAGCGAAGCGGCGAGGTCGATCGTGCCCTCGAAGCGCGCGGAACGTTCGAGCTGAGCGCGCAGGCCCGCCATGACCCGGTCGAGCTCGGGGATGCCTCCGGCGCCGCTCATGCTCCGAGCGTACCGAGCGGCGTCGCCTGGGCGGCGGGTCGCCCCAGCCGCCGCACCCGACCCGGAGTTGCCCGACTTTGATGAAAGTCGGGCAACTCGGGTTGGCCGGGAGGGCGCCGTGGCGGCGTCAGGCGCGCGGTGCGCCCTGGCGCAACCCCTCCGCGTCGGTCGCGTAGTGGAACCGCACCCGGGTGCCGAGCCAGACCGTGCGCGAGGTCTCGACGAGTTCGCCGCCCGAGCGTCCGACGGCCCAGTCGACGAAGACCTTCGCGTCGACGCCCGCGGCGAGCAGCGCGGATTCCGCGGAGCTCACCGAGCGCACCTCGAGGAAGTGGTCCTGATGGTCGACGACGAGGCCCGCGGCCTGCAGCGTCTTCGAGACGGAGACGTCGAAGAGGTCCCGCCCGGCCAGCGCCTCCGCGCCTCTGCCCGCGAGCCAGGAGTCGGTGAGGCCGATGGGGTCGCCGTTCACCGTGTGCACCCGCTTCAGGTGCAGTCGCGGCAGCCGGCGCTCGTCCGCGCTGAGCTCGCGCGACAGCTCGTAGGGCTCCGCCTCGGGCGACTCGACGTCGACGAGCAGGGACTGCGCGTCGTCGCCCGCCGCCCGGAAGCGGTCCCGCCAGGGCTGCGTGAGCCCGAAGTCGTGCTGGACCACTCTCGGCCGATCCGCGACGAAGGTGCCGGTGCCCTGCCGGCGCTCGACGTAGCCCTCGTCGGCGAGCGCGGAGAGCGCCTGCCGCACGGTGATCCGGCTCACCCCGTAGATCTGCGCGATCTCGTTCTCGGTCGGGAGCCGGTCGCCCACGGCGAGGCCCTGATCGATGGCGGAGCGCAGGTCGCGTTCGACCTGCGCCCACGCCGGCAGGGGCGAGCGTCGGTCGACGGGCACCGCCATCGACTCCAGCGGGTGGATGGTTGGTCCCACCGTCATGCCTCCCCCGATCTCCCCGTGCAGGTCATCATAAGGTTAGTACCATAGGCGCGCTCGCCCGGGGATCCAGGCTCACGCGGTGACCGGATGCCCGTCGAGCTTGATGTGGCTCGCGTCCATGTTCACCGCGCCGCCCCGGAACGGCGGACGCCCCCAGCGGGCGGCCGCGGCCTCGGCGAACACGGTGCCGGCGACGGCCCCGGCGAGCTCGAAGAGCACCCCGGCCCGGTCGTCGCGCGCGTCCGGCCCCGCGAGCCGGACCGCGAGCGGGGTCTGCCCCGTGCTCTCGAGTGCGGTCGCGAGCCGGGCGAAGCGCTCCGCCCCGTCGGCTCCGACGAGCTGGAGGGAGAGGTTCGCCTGCGGCCCGATGAAGTAGTCGACGTGCCCGCTCTCCTCGAGCGGGACCGTGCGTGCGACGAGTCCGGTCGCCTCGATGAGCTTCAGCACCCAGAAGTCGGCGGCGCCGCGGAGCTCCGGCAGCGAGAGCACCGAGATCCCGCTCGGGACCGCGGCGGGGGCCGCGTCCAGCGCCTCGGCGACTGCGGCGCGCTGCGCGTCGACGAGCGCCGCGAGCTCGGCGGTCGCGCCGGCGGTGTCGACGCCGCAGACCGCGGCGACGCCGAGCCCGAGCATGAGGTGCCCGGCGCAGGGCACCGTCTCCTCGAGCCCGAGCGACGGCACGAGCTGGACCTCGTCGGCGGCCTCGGCGAGGGGCGAGTCGGGGTTCGAGGTGACCGCGATCGTCCGCAGGCCCGCCTCGGTCGCGAGGCGCAGCGCCCGAACGGTCGCCCCCGAGGTGCCCGAGTGCGAGATGCCGACGACGGTGCGCACCCCGGCGGGAACCCGGCCCGTCCAGGTCAGATCGCCCGAGGAGGCGGACTGGTGCCCGAACGCGGTCGCGAGCAGTGCCGAGGAGAGCGAGTCGCCCGAGCCGACGAAGAGCGCGGCCTCGGGGGCGGCGCCGATGGCGGGGCGCACAGCCTCGACGGCGCGGAGGGCGTCGGCGACGCGGTCGAAGTGAGCGGTGAGGGTCATGTCAGTGGTCCTGTTCGATCGTGATCTGAGTGAATGGGTCGGTGAGCGGCTCGGCGAGGAGCGCGTCGTGGCCCCAGTCGGCGAGCGCGAGCCGGGCGACGCTCGCGCCGAAGGCGGCGGCCGTCACGAGGTCGCGGCCGGCGGCGAGCGCGGCCACGATGGCCGCGGCCGAGGCATCCCCGGCCCCCGTGGTCTCGACGACGCGCACCGCCTCGTCGCGCACGGCCGTGCCGGGGCCGCCCTCGGCGTCGAGCACGAGCATGCCCTCCGCGTCGAGGCGGGCGACGACCGCGCGGCCGAGCTCGTCGCGGATCCGCCGGGCCGCGGCGCGCGGGTCCGGGTCGATGAGGCGGAGCTGTACGCGGCTCGGCAGGATCACCGCGCCGGGCGGCGACACCCGTTCGAGGTAGTCGAGCCCGGACTCGCCGAGCAGCAGCTGGTGCGGGTCGACGCCCACGAGGACGCCGGGGGCCAGCCCCGCCGCGGTCTCCGGCGAGCTGTCGAGCAGCCCGTCGACCGGGCCGAGCGCCGTGGCCGGCGGCAGCGGCCGATCCTCCTCCGCGGGCTCGCCGCTCTCGAGCTCGACACCGCCGGGCGGGCGGGTCGGCACGATGCGACGGCCTTCGGCCGAGTTCAGGATCCACAGCCGCGGCACCTCGACTACCGCGGTCGAGGCCCCGAGTCCGACGCCGAGCTCGTCGAAGAGCCGGCGGAACCGCGGCTCGTCGGCCGGGAGGTTGGCGCAGAGCTCGACCGCGGTGCCGGCGACGAGCCGGGCGCCGAGCGCGGCGAACAGCCCGGGCCCGCCGAGCCGGTCGAACCGCGCCCCCTCGCCCGCGACCACCTGGTGGTCGACGGTGAGCCCGGCGCGTACGCCGACGACGACGGCCATCAGAACGACTGCACCGCGTACTGCACCGTGCGGTCGCGGGGGCCGTCGAGCTCGAGCAGGTAGACGCCCTGGCTGTGGCCGATGCCGAGCTCACCGCCGATGATGGGCAGCTGCAGGGACTGCACGCCGAACACGCAGCGCACGTGGGCGGCGGCGTCCTGGGGGCCGTCGTGCAGGTGCACGAAGGGCCGGTCGACCGGGATCTGCTCCTCGATGAAGAGCCGGATGTCCTGCAGGGTCGTGCCGTCGACGCCCGAGTTGAAGATGAAGGTGCAGGTGGTGTGCGGCAGGAAGACGTGCAGCAGCCCGTCGCCCGACGCCTGCGACGCCGCCTCGCGCAGTTGCGCGGTGACGTCGACGTAGTTGACGGGGTTCGGGTACCCCTCGGCCGGCTTCGTGTTGACGGGGAAGCTGGTCCAGGTGGTGGTCATAGCGGTGCCTTTCGTGGTGGTGGTTCAGCCGGAGAGCTCGCCGACGCGGAAGCCGTCGGCGCTCATCGTTCCGGTCTCGATGAGGAACCCGGCGCCGCCTCCGGCGGTCCGGGTGGTTCGGGTGTCGAGCACGGCGACGCCGTCGACCTCGACGCGGAGCCGATCGCCGGCGCATTCGGCCCGCACGAGATAGGGCCGGTCCGTCTCGACGGCGAAGGGGTGCTCGGCGAGCACGGATCGCTCGCCGTCGTGCTGCTCGATGGCGCGCAGCAGGCCGCCCGTGAACACGACGGCGGTGAAGCGGCGGTGCCCCCGCGCGCGGAGCACGAGGCCGGCCGCGTCGTGCAGCGAGAAGCGCAGGGTCGACTCGATCGCGTAGTCGCGCCACTCCCGGGTGCCGGTGGTGACGACGCCGAACGCGCCGGGATGCGACACCGAGAAGGTGCTCGCGAAGTCGGCCTCGAAGTTCTTGGCCGAGCTGACCCAGGGCGCGAGCCCGGCGGGCTTCGTGTCCCAGATCGAGCTCAGCAGCAGCCCGGACTGGGCGAAGCCCTCCGGTGCACCGGCCCAGTCGACCTCGCGGACGAGCAGCTCGGGGGCGGCCCCGTCGTCGCGCCGCGCCGAGACGAGGAGGCGGAACGGCATCGCGTTGCCGTGAGCGGGGACGCGCCAGCTCAGCTCGGTCGCGCCCGGCTCGAGCCGCTGCCACGGCCCGTGCTCGGCGTGCACCGCGTCGTCGCCGTCGGCGAAGAGCACGCCGAGCCGGACGAGCGTCGCGCTGCCGTCGTGCGGGCGGCCGCCCTCGCCGGGCTCGCGCGCGCCGACGCGCGCCGTGACGAGGTGGCCGGGGTAGAGCGTCGGGCTCGCGAGCGTGGAGAAGTTGCCGATCGCGTCGCGGGGGTCGAGGAACACGGGCGTCGAGGCGACCGCCGTCGCTCCCGCCTCCGCGCCGACCCTGATCGCGCCCTCCGCGGCCGCGACGTGGCGCACCCGGGTGCCGGCGCCCAGATAGGGGCACGACTCGAAGCCGTGCACCGCGCCGGGCAGCTCGAAGTCGAAGCGCGGCCGCCGGGCGGGCGCCGGGGCGCCGGGTCCGGTCTGCAGTGCGCGGGCGGCGTCGGCGATGCGCCGGGTTTCGCGCGCGGCATCCGTCACGCACTCCCCGCCGTCGGCGCTCACGACGAGCGCGCGATCCGCGACCGGCGCCCGCAGATCGGCCGCGCCGTCGAAGGCGGCGAGGCCGAGGCGGATGCCGGTGAGGCATCCCACCGTCCCGGCGTTGCTGTCCGTGTCGAAGCCGACCGAGGAGGCGATCGCCACCACCCGCCGGAAGTCGTCGCCGCCGAGCCGGAGCGCCGCGAGCGACATCGCCGTGTTCGCGAGCGAGTGGCACGGGCCGGGATGCACCGCGTAGCCGTGCACGCGGTCGACCCAGTCGCGGGCCGCACGCCAGTCGTCGCCGGGCCGGACGTGCTCGAGCACGTCGTCGATGACGCCGAGGAGCCGCGGATCGGCGACGTGGCCGCGACCGAGCTCGACGAGCTCGTCGAGCTCCCGCATCTCGAACGCGGCCGCGCGCATCGCCGCGAAGAACGCCGCGCAGTCGAGCGCGACGCCGTCGTGGCTGACGCTCGCGGCGGCACGGGTCATCCGCACGGCCAGGCCGGGATCGCCCGGGGCCGCCATCGCGAACGCGTCGGAGAAGATCTGCGCGCCGATCTGCTCGGCGAGGGTGCGGCCGTTGCGGGCGATGGAGCCGCTCTCGGGCGCGCGCAGGCCGCGCACGAGGTTCAGGTACGCGGTGTGCTCGGTGGAGCGGCCGTAGCCGCCCCACCAGAGGATGGTGCGGTCCTCGACGATGGCGTTCAGCCAGCCGTCGCCGACGTCGGCCGCGCTCGGCTCGGCGCCGCCCGCGTCCTCCATCGCCCGCCCGAAGGCGAAGGTGCCCGAGATGTCGTCGTCCGCGACGATGAGCGGCAGACCGAGCTCCTCGTTCACGTAGCGTTCGACGAGGCCGAAGCGCTCGGCGATGTCCGGGTACGGCCAGCCCTCGACCGGTCGGCCGAGGTAGACGCCGATGAGCTTGCCGAGCACGCCGGCGTACACCCGGGCCTCGTAGTCGCGATCCAGTTCCACGCCCATCTCAGCCCTTCACCGCCCCGGCCGCCATGCCGTCGACGACGTAGCGCTGCAGGGCGATGAACACCGCGAGCACGGGGACGATGAGGATCAGCGCGCCGGCCATCATCGTGCCGATGTCGGTCGAGAAGGTGCCGTTCATCGTGAGGAAGCCGAGCGTGAGCGTCTGCGCCGACGGGTTCTGCAGGAACGTCGAGGAGATGAGGAACTCGTTCCAGGCGTTCAGCCCGACGATCACGCCGACCGTGATGAGGCCGGGCCGCACGAGCGGCAGCAGCACCCGGGTGACGAGCTGGAAGGTGCTGACGCCGTCCATCAGCGCGGCCTCTTCGAGCTCGGCCGGCACGTTCAGGAAGAAGGTGCGCATCATGAACGTCGCGAAGGGCATGTTCACCGCCGCGAGGATGACGCCGACGACGACCGGGCTGTCGGTGAGGTCGAGCGAGGCCACGACGGAATAGAGCGGGAAGATGAACAGCTGGATCGGCACCGTCATCGCCATCGTGAAGTAGACCATGATGGCCGGCCAGCGCCGCACCTTCTGCCCGGCGAGCACGTAGCCGGCGAGGCTCGAGCAGATCAGCACGACGAGCACGGTGGTGCCCGTCAGCAGCACGCTGTTCAGGAAGCCGGGGCCGAAGCCGCCGTAGGTCCACGCGGTGAAGAAGTTCTCGAAGCCGACGTGGGCGGGCAGCCCGAACGGGCTCTCCAGCACCTCCGCGTTCGTCTTGAAGCTGTTGATGAGCACGAGCAGCAGCGGGACCAGCGCGATCACCCCGAAGACCGCGAGCACGAGGTGCCCGGTCAGCTGCTTCAACGATCTGGTCATCGCATGAGCTCCGCCCTGCTGAGCCTCGTGTAGACCACGGAGGCGATGAGCCCGAAGAAGCTCATGATGATGCCGACCGCCGCGGCCTTGCCGAACTCGAACGAGGAGAACGCGAACGCGTAGGCGTAGGTGCCCATCACCTCGCTCGAGTGCGCCGGTCCGCCCTGCGTGAGGAGGAAGACGTAGTCGAAGGCGAGGAAGGAGAAGATCACGGTCATGACGCCCATGAGCATGAGCGTCGGCCGGATGCTCGGCAGGTACACGTGCCGGAACACGCCCCAGCCGCTCGCTCCGTCGACGACGGCCGCCTCGACCTGGTCCATCGGAGTCTGCCGCATGGCACCGAGGTAGACGACCGTCAGGAAGCCCCAGTAGTGCCACATGTCGACTGCGGCGGCGGCGTACAGCGAGGTCTGCATCGAGGCGGTCGGCGAGGGGATGCCGAGCGCGCCGAACACACCGCCGTTCGGGTTGTAGATGATCGTCTGCCAGATGAGCGCGTTCACGACCGGCGCGAGCACGTAGGGCATGAGGAAGATCACCTGGTAGAAGGTGCGCATGCGCTTGCGGCGGAGGAGGAGCGCTGCGGTGAGCAGGCCCACGATCGCCGGCAGCGTGAGGAAGAGCACGAGCCAGGTGATGTTGTTCGTCAGCGAGGTGGCGAACACCGGGTCGGCGAGGATCTCGCGGAAGTTGTCGACGCCGACGAACGCGAAGTCGAAGCCGATCCCGCTCCAGTCGGTGAAGGCGAAGAGCAGGGTCAGGATGCCCGGGATGACGACGACGACGATCGAGAGCACGAGGGCGGGCGCGACGAGGGCGTAGTTGATCGCCGTGCGCTTGCGGAGGTGGGCGTTGCGGGTGCGGGCGGCCGGGGGCCGGGCCGGGCGGGCCGCGACCGCTGGGGGCGCGAGGTTCGCAGTCATGTCGTTCGCTCCTGGGGGCGGGTGCGCCGCGCGTCGCCGTGCGGCGCACCCTTCCGTCGGTGGATCAGTTCGCCGGCTCGGGGAGCGGCGGCACGAGGCCCTTGTCGAGCTCGCCGGTGAAGGTGCTCTCGACCTGGTCGAGGAACTGCTCGGTCGTCTGGGTCCCGAGCCAGACGCCGTCGACGTCGGTGAACAGCGTGGCCGTCGCGGGCGGGAAGAACGTGCCCGCGAAGAAGCCGTAGTTGCCGGCGTTCACGCCGTCGATGGTCTGCCGCATCGCCTCGACGAAGGGCTTGGAGAGCCCGTCGTAGTCGGCGGGGTCGAGCGGGAAGTCCTTCAGCGGCACCGCCCAGTAGCCCGGCCAGTCGCGGTTCATCTCCTTGGTGAAGTCCTCGGACATCATGTAGTCGATGACCTCGGCCGCGCCGTCGGGGTTCTTCGAGGCGGCGTTGATCGAGAGCGAGGCGGTCGTGCCGAGGGTGAAGTACGGCGACGGCAGCTCCGGGTTGATCGTCGGGAACGGCATGAAGCCGAGGTCCTCGGTGTTGCCCGCCTCGTCGTTGAAGTAGTTCGAGGCGAACTGGAACGCCAGGCTCGGCCCGATGAAGAACGGCGACTTCTCGGCGCTCAGCAGCTGCATCGACTGGTCGAAGTTCAACGTCGCGTAGTCGTCGCCGCCGAGGTAGCCGTCCTGGTAGAACTCGGCCGAGGCCGTCACCGCGTCCGCGATGCGCGGGTCGGTCCAGGGCACCTCGCCCTGGAGCGCCTGGTACACGGTCTTGCCGCCGGCGACTTGGGACAGAAACAGCGAGATGTAGTTCTGGTTGACCGGCTTCCAGCCCTGGTTGCCGGTGACCGAGGGGTACAGCCCGGCCGCGTCCGCGGCGTCCAGCACGTCGACGAACTCGTCGTACGTCGTCGGTACGTCGACGCCGAGGCTGTCGAGCACCTTGGTGTTGTAGAACACGCCGATGTCCTCGATCGAGTTCGGCAGCGAGTAGAGCTTGCCGTCGACGGTGCCCGAGTCGTAGATCGGCTCGAGGATGCGGTCCTGCCAGCCGTACTTCTCGGCGTACGGCGTCATGTCAGCGAGCTTGCCCTGCTGGGCGTAGGCCGCGGCGAACGCCGGACCCGAGCCGTAGACGATGTCGGGCCCCTTGTTCGCCGTGAGGGCTACCTGCACGTTCTTGTCGACGGCGTTGTTGAAGGTGACCTGCAGTTCGTACTCGTCCTGCGAGGCGTTGAAGCCCTCGACCAGCACGTCCTTCATGACCTGCTGCTGCTGGGGCGGGGCACCCCAGAACCACAGTTCGAGCTTCTGGCGGCCGCCGGCTGCATCGCCGGAGCAGCCCGCCAGCGCGAGGGCGGCGACGACGGCCATACCGGCCGCTGCCACGAGCGTCTTCCTCGTCATTGGGGGATCCTCCCGTTCGGGTGGTGCGCTCCACTGCGCACCATTGGTCAGGTGGTATTGACTCTATAACCTTTATACCAATGCGTCAACGCCCTTCGTCAACGCCCTTCGTCAACGCCCTTCGTCAACGCCCTTCGTCAACGCCCTTCGTCAACGGCCGAGCCAGCGGCGCCCGCCGCGGGCGGCGGCCTCGGCATCCATCGCCGCGAGCTCGACGAGGCCGGCGAGCGCGAGCTCCGAGGCCGCCGCGTGGCCCGCCCCCGCCACGAAGGGCCGGTCGGCGATGACGTTGTCGGCGACGGAGCAGACGGAGCCGCCGCGCTTGCCGAACAGCGCGGGAAGCGTGACGATCGCCGCAGACTCCCGGTCGCCGTTCAGCACCCCGGCCCGCGCCCAGGTCTCGAGGATGTCGAGGTGCCATGGCTGGAAGTAGCCGCCCACCGAGGGGCGGCCGACGCCGCAGAAGTCGCTGTCGCTCGAACGCGTGACGCCCACGTGGTACGGCAGCCCGAGCGCCTCGGCCGCGCGCGACATCGCGACCACGACCTCGTAGGAGGCGACCGCCGGGTACGAGGCGGGGATGTACGCCTGCGTCATCCCCTCGTCGCGCACGACGCCCGAGGAGACGACGAGGTCGCCGGGGGCGACCGAGGGGTGGATGCCGCCGGAGCCGCCAACCCGGATGAAGGTGTCGGCGGCCGTGAACTCGAGCAGCTCGTGCAGGATCAGCTCGGCCTCCGGCGAGCCGCTGCCGCCCGAGACGAGCGTCACCGGCACGCCGCGGTGCGTGCCGCTCCAGGTGGTGAACATGCCGGAGCGGCCGATCAGCTCGGCGTCCTCGAGCCGGGCGGCCAGCTGGGTCGCCGGGTCGTCGTCGTAGGCGCACAGCGGGTCGCGCACCATCAGCAGCACGTAGCGCGCCACCTTGTCGGGGTCGAGCTGCGAGAGTGCGGGGCGCCCCTCGACGAGCAGTCCGCGCTTCGGCAGATTGCCCGCGAAGCGGTACTCGTCATAGAGGGCGGAGGGATCCCAGTTCGTCATCGGGCAGGGCCTTTCCTGGAGTGGTGAGCGGATGGAGGGTGGAGTCAGTCGAGCTCGCGCGCGACGAGCGCGGCGGCCGAGCGGCGCACGCGCTCCCGCTCGGCGTCGCCGACGGGCGGAGCGCCCTCGGTGGCGACCACGACGGCCGCGGCGGCGGAGGCGAGCCGGGCGGCGTCGACCGGGTCACCGCTCGCCGCCCACGCCCCGAGGAAGGCGCCGGTGTAGCTGTTGCCGCCGCCGGTCGGATCGACCGCGGCGACGCGCACGGCCGGCACGCGGACGACGGTGTCGCCCTGGATGACGAGGGAGCCGTCCTCGCCGAGCCGGAGCAGCACGAGCGGGGCGAGGGTGCGGAGCTCTTCGACGGCCTCCGCGAGCGCGTCGACTCCGAAGAGCTCGACCGCCTCGGTGCGGTTGATCGAGACGGCGTCGACGAGCTCGGCCCGCTGCCGCACGACGCTGAGCCGATCCGGCCTGGTGCACGCGGCCGAGAGCTCCCAGAGCAGCGGTACTGCCGCAGCGCGGGCGCGGTACCGCGCGATCGCCGCCCAGTAGGGCTCCTCGTCGTCGTGGAAGAGGTAGGCGCCGTCGAGCGCCTCCGGCGGTACGAGGACGTGCTCCGGCAGCGGGGTGTGCGCGTCGAAGTGCTCGAGCCCGAACTGCGGCGTCTCGACCCGCTCGCCGTCGGCGGCGTAGTCGATGCGGGTGCGCGGGCCGTGCTCACCGACGACGAAGAGGCCGTCGACGATCCCCCGCTCCGCGCACCAGGCGCGCAGTACCGCGAGGTCGGCCGAGCCGGTGCCCGAGACGAGCAGGCTGCGACCGGCCGCCGGCGCGACGAGGCTCGCCCCGACGGCGGCGTACGCCCCGGCGCCGCCGACCTCGGTGTGCGGCGGCCGCCCGGGCTGGTGCACCTCGTCGACGACGATGTGCGACAGGATCGCGATCTGCTGCATTGCATCCTCCGGGCGCGGCTTCCGCTCGCGCCATCCTGGTTATATTGTTATGTTCACAATACCCATAACCACCGTAGCCGGTTCGACCAGCGAAGGCCACCGCCGTCTCGCCCGTCGATGGAGCCGGCGCCGGAGAGGAGCATTCGATGAAGAAGGTCCTGATCGACACGGACCCCGGCATGGACGACGCGCTCGCCATCGCTCTCGCGTTCAAGCACGAGGCGCTCGACGTCGTCGCCCTCACCGCGGTCACCGGCAACCTGCCTTCGGACCGCACCGCGGACAACGCCCTCCGGGTGCTCGACCTGCTCGGCGCCCCCGAACTCCCCGTCGCCCAGGGCCCGCTCGTGCCCTCCGCCGGCGACTACCCCGCCGACCCCTTCTCGCACGGCAGCGACGGCCTCGCCGAATCGCACCTCCCCGCCTCGGCACGCCGGCTCGACCCCCGCTCCGCGGCCCGGCTCATCGTCGACACCGCGGCGGCGCACCCCGGCGAGCTCACCATCTGCGCGCTCGGCCCGCTGACGAACCTCGCCGCGGCGCTCGAGCTCGACCCCGAGCTGCCGGCCAAGATCGCCCGGCTCGTCATCATCGGCGGCTCCTTCGGCGAGACCCCGTACGCGTGGACGCAGGCGACCGGCGACAACCCGGTCAGCGAATGGAACGTCTTCGTCGACCCCGAGGCGGCGAGCGCCGTCTTCCGCGCCGGCTTCGAACTCGTCGCGATCGGGCTCGACGTCGCCACCCACCCCGAGATCAACTTCCGTCCGGGCGACCTCGACCGCCTGCGCGCCAGCGACCGGCCCGAGGCCGAGCTCGCCGTTCGCGTCGTCGACTTCGTGAACGGCCGCGGCTACCAGTCGTACTGCTCGCTCATCGACAGCGCGGCCGTCGCGACCGTCATCGCCCCCTCGCTCGCGACCGTCGTCCAGCTGCGCTGCGACGTCGCCACCGAGGGCCGGCTCACCCGCGGGATGACGGTGGTCGACCGGCGGGCGCACCACCAGTGGACGGCGCTCCCGCTCATCACGGTCGCGAGCGACTTCGACTACGCGCGCTTCCTCGACCTGGTCACCGATACCCTGGTCGCCTGATGACCTCCGGACTCCCTTTCTGCGAGCTGCACCTGCACATCGAGGGCACGCTCGAGCCCGAGACGATCTTCGCCCTCGCCGCCGAGCAGGGCCGCACCCTCCGGGACGCGGGGCCGGAGGAGCTCGCCGCCCGCTACGACTTCGCGGACCTGCCGGACTTCCTCGAGCTCTACTACGAGAACATGGGCGTGCTTCGCAGCGAGCGCGACTTCGAGGTCCTCGCCGAGGCGTACTTCGCCAGAGCCCACCGCGCGGGCGTCGCGCACGTCGAGCTCTTCGTCGACCCGCAGGCGCACACCGAGCGCGGCGTCGCCGAGCGCACCGTGCTCGCCGGGCTGCAGCGCGCGATCGAGGCGGCCGGCGACCGCCACGGGATCTCCGCCGGGATCATCGCCTGCGTGCTGCGCGACCGCCCGGTCGACGACGCCGAGCGCATGCTCGACGCCGTGCTCGACGCCGCCGCCGAGACCGGCGCGCCGCTGCTCGGGATCGGGCTCGACTCGGCCGAGCTCGGCTTCCCGCCGCACCGCTTCGCCGGCGTCTTCGACCGCGCCGCCGAGGCCGGCCTGCACCGCGTCGCGCACGCCGGCGAGGAGGGCCCGGCCGACTACGTGCGGCAGGCGCTCGACGTGCTCGGCGCGGAGCGCATCGACCACGGCATCCGCGTGCTCGACGACGCCGAGCTCGTCGCGCGACTCGTCCGCGAGCGCATCTCGCTCACCGTCTGCCCGCTCTCGAACGTGCGGCTGCGCGTCGTCGACCGGATCGAGGAGCTGCCGTTCCGGGCGCTCCTCGACGCCGGCCTCCTCGTGACCGTGAACTCCGACGACCCGGCGTACTTCGGCGGCTACCTCGACGACAACGTCGCGGCCGTGCGTGGAGCGTTCGGGCTCGGCGAGGACGACCTCGCTCGACTCGCACGGAACTCCGTCGAGGCGTCCTTCGCCCCCGAGGCCCGCAAGCGCGAGCTCCTCGACCGTCTCCCCTGAGCGCTCAGCCCCGCGGCGCCGCGGCCGCCGCGCCCGCGACCGTCGCGGCGAGCGGGGTCGCGCGGCCGCGGATGAAGATCAGCAACAGGAGCGCCCCCACGATCAGCAGGATCGTCGCCGGGCCGGCGAGCGCGAGCAGCGGGCTCTCGGCGGCCGCGCCGCCGGTCTTGTCGACGCCGCCCGTCGCGAGGAAGGTGGTCGGATCGGTGAGGCCGTGCAGCACCATCGCCCAGACGATGCTGCCCGTCACGCGCATGACGAGGTACATCAGGATGCCGAAGGCGAAGGTGTACAGGAGTGTGAAGCCGACCGTCGTGATCGCCTGCCCGGTGAGCGCGTTGACCGAGTGCATGAGCGCGAAGAACAGCGCCGACACCGCGGCGACGGCCCACTCGCCGTGCCCCGCCTTGCGCATGAGCGTCACGACGAGGCCGCGCGTCACGAGCTCCTCGGAGAGGCCGATGAAGAGCCCGGCGACGAAGGTCATCACGATGACGCCCCCGGTGTACGCGCCGTAGTCGATGCCGAACAGCCGCAGCGCGATCGGGATGAGCACGAGCACCGGCGCGAACCACATCCACCAGCGGCCGCGCACGGGCTGACGGCCGAACAGCGGCCGCGGCAGCCAGCCGAGCGACCAGGCGAACGCGAGCAGCACGATCGAGCCGAGGATGACCGGCAGGGCGAGCCCGGCGAACACGCTGCCCGGCGTCGCGAACATGTTCTCGTCCATCATCGGCCGGGTGAGCGGCAGCAGCAGGATCGGCAGCAGCTGGTAGACGCCGAGGTAGACCACGACGACGATGAGGGCCTTCCACCAGCCGCCCCGGTTCCAGAAGGCGCGCCAGCCGCGCTCGGGGGCGGCGGGCGCTGCTGCGGAATCTCGGGCGAGCGGGGCGTCGGTCACGGCGCGTCCTCTCGGCAAGTCCCCGAGCGTCTCGCGCCGGCAGCGCGACGGGTCGAGGTCAATTCAGAAGCTAGCGGAGCGGATGGCGGGCGCGGAAGCGCGGCGCGCGGATCCCGGCACGGGGATGGCGCATGTCGGCGGGCCCCGCTACCGTCGCGCTATGACCTCGACGGCACTCACCGCCCTCGCCGCACGCTTCGGCGAGCGGCTCGTCCTCCCCGGCGACCCCGCGTACGACGAGGCGCGTGCGCCGTGGAACCGGGCGGTCGACCAGCGCCCCGCCGCCGTGGCGAACCCGCGCGACGTCGACGAGCTCCGCGCCCTCCTCGACGCGGCGCGCGCCGACCGCCTCCAGCTTGCCGTGCAGCCCGGCGGGCACGGCGCCTCCGGCTCGCTCGAGGGGGCCGTGCTCGTGCGCACCGCGCACTTCGACACCGTCGAGGTCGACGCCGAGCGCCGGGTCGCCCGGGTTGGTGCCGGCGTCGGCTGGGGTCGTCTGCTCGAGGCGCTCGCCGGTACCGGGCTCGTCGCCCTCTCGGGGTCCAACCGCGTCGTGCACACCGTGCCGTTCCTCCTCGCGGGCGGGCACTCCTGGTTCAGCCGCGAGCACGGGCAGGGCTCCGCCTCGCTCGTCGCCGTCGAACTGCTGACCGCCGACGGCGAGCACCGCTGGGTGCGCGACGCCGACGACCCCGAGCTGCTCTGGGCGTTGCGCGGCGCAGGTGGCGCATTCGGCGTGGTCACCGCGGTCGAGCTCGAGTTGTACCCCGCGCGGGAGCTCGTCGGCGGCCGGCTCGCCTTCGACGGAGCCGACCTCGC
The DNA here is from genome assembly GCF_022811605.1 of Agromyces soli. Taxonomy (GTDB): domain Bacteria; phylum Actinomycetota; class Actinomycetes; order Actinomycetales; family Microbacteriaceae; genus Agromyces; species Agromyces soli. Next base: position 578,899 of record NZ_CP094533.1, read on the forward strand.
GCGGGTGCTGCAGGCGGCGCTCGCCGCACAGGCCGCTGCCCCGCGCGAGGTCGCACTGCACGCCGGAGCGATGCGGCTGCCCGACGTCGAGGCGGTGCCCGCCGAGTTGCGCGGCCGCACGATCGTCACGGTGCAGGCCGTCTCGACCAACGGCGCGGACGTGCTCGAGTCGGTGCTCGCCCCGGTGCGGGCCGCCGGGGCCGTGCAGCTCGACACGATCGCCCCGATCGGCATCGAGCAGCTCGCGATCGTGGCCGACGAGCCGACCGAGCCCAGCGCGGGCTACGGCTGGGGCCGCTTCGCCGACCTCGACGACGCCGGTCTCGACGCGCTCCTCGAGACCTGGCAGTCGCCGGCGGCGCAGGCGATCATGATGATCGAGTTCCGCGGGCTCGGCGGGGCCCTCGCCGAGGCGCCCGAGCGCCCGGCGATCGCCGGCGCCGTGCCGCACTCGCACGTCGTGAGCGCCCGCGCGGTCGCGGTGCCGGGCATCGAGCCCGCGGTGCAGGCGGGGTTCGCCGCGATCGCCGCGGCGCTCGGCGATCGGGTCACCGAGCGCACCTTCGCGACGTTCCTCGAGGGCGAGCCGAGCTACCTCGGCGCCTACGATCTGGCCGACGTCGAACGCGCCGACGCGGTGCGCCGCCGCCTCGACCCCGAGGGCCGCTTCCGCGGCAACCGCGTCTTCGCCTGAGTCGGCCGCCCGCGGGCCCGGCCTCTGCGGCAAGCCGGCAGTATCTGCGGGTGCGCGGGGCCCCCGACCCGCAAATACTGACGTCGCGCCATCCGGCCCACCCGGCTCGGGAACCCGGGCGGGCCGGCCCGGCCGGCCCGCGCCATCCCCGGCCCCGCACCGGAACCACCCAACCCCCGGCAAGACGTCACTTTGTGCGGGTGCGCGAGCTCGCGCACCCACGGAAAGTGACGTCTTGCCGGAGCGAGGGGCCGGTCCGGGCCGGGCCGGGCCGGGCGGCTCAGCGATACGCGATGTGCACGGCGTCGATCGTGCCGTCGAGGGCGAACGGCATCCGCTCGGCGTAGGCCCGCGACACCGCGCCGCCGTACGCGCGCCCGATGTCGAGACAGTCGTTCGCCGAGAACAGCAGCGGCGCGCTCACGGGCACGGTGCCGCTCGCCGCCTCCGCACCGTCGACCCGCAGCACGATCGAGAGCGGCCCGCCCGGTCGCCGCTCGACGTACGCCGTCTCGATCTCGATCGTCGTCTCGCCCGCGGGGAGCGGCGCGTCCGCCGCGATGATCGTCCGCTGCACGAGGAACAGGTTGTACTCGTAGTGCAGCACGCCGTCGAGCAGGTACGCGGTGAGGCCGCCGCCGGCCCCGCCGAGCTTGTAGAGCACCCCGTTCGCACCCTCGGGCAGCGTGGCCCGGATGGTGACGAGGTTCGGCGTGTTCCCGAGCGCGGGCGCGCAGAACTCGGGGATCCGCACCGTGTCGCCCGAGAGCTCCCACTCCGTGTAGGCCGGTCCGAGCCGGTACTCGGGGTGGTAGACGGGCACCCAGAGTCCGCCGCCGACGGGCAGCACCTCGTTGCGCGCCGCCTCGATCGCGAAGAGCTCCTTCAGCTGCGCGAGCTTCTCGGGGTGCTCGGCGGCGAGGTCGCGCGCCTGGCTCCAGTCCTCGTCGAGGTGGTAGAGCTCCCACGGGTCGGCGTCGGGGGTCCAGGTCGCGATGCCGGGAGGGGCGCCGGGCACCCAGGGCAGCCGCGGCCCGGTCGCCGAGGCGAGCCAGCCGTCGGCGTAGATCGACCGGCTCCCCATGATCTCGAAGTACTGCACCCGGTGCCGCCCCTCGGCCGCGGCGTCGTCGATCGCGTAGGCGAAGCTCGTGCCGTCGATGGGGATCTGCGGGATGCCGTTCACCGTCTCCGGCGGCTGGATGCCGATGATCTCGTAGATCGTCGGCACGAGGTCGATGACGTGGTGGAACTGCGTGCGCGGCGAGGCATCCGCCGCGATCCGGCCCGGCCACTGCATGAACATGGGGTTCCGGGTGCCGCCCAGGTGCGAGGCCATGAGCTTCATGCCCTGGTAGGGCGTCGAGCCCGCCCACGCCCACGCCGCGTGGTACTGGTTGTCGGTCGCCGGGGTGCCGAGCGCGTCGAGGCCGCCGAGTTCCTCGAGCGCGGCGAGGTGCTGGTCGATGGTCGTCGGGATCATGTTCTGCGCGAGCAGCTCGCTGATCGTGCCGTTCTGCCCCTCCCCCGAGGAGCCGTTGTCGCCCCAGATGTAGACGATGATCGTGTCGTCGAGGTAGCCGAGCCGTTCGAGCTCGTCGATGAGCCGGCCGGCCTGCACGTCGGCGTGCTCGCCGAAGCCGGCGGCGACCTCCATCAGCCGGCGCTGGAAGGGCTTCTGGTGCTCGGGGATCTCGTCCCAGCCCTGCAGGCTGTCGGGCCGCGGGGTGAGCTCGGCGTCGTCGGGGATCCAGCCCGCCGCCTTCGCCCCGGCGAAGGCCTCCTCGCGGTAGGCGTCCCAGCCGTCGTCGAAGACGCCGGCGTACTTGTCGGCCCACTCCTTCATGACGTGGTGCGGTCCGTGGATCGCGCCGGTCGCCCAGTAGAGGTAGAACGGCTGGTCGGGCGCGTTGGCCTTGTGGTCGCGCAGCCAGCGCATCGCGTCGTCGGCGAGGTCCTCGCTCAGGTGGTAGCCGTCCTCGGGCGAGCGCGGCGGCAGCACGGTCGTCGTGTTCCGCACCAGGTTGGGTTCGTACTGGGATGCCTCGCCGGCGAGGAAGCCGTAGAAGTACTCGAAACCGTAGCCGGTGGGCCAGCGGTCGAAGGGGCCGGCCGCCGTCGTCTCCTCGGCGGGCGTGTTGTGCCACTTGCCCCACGCCGCGGTCGAGTAGCCGTACTGACGCAGCACCTCGGCCATCGTCGCGCTCGACTTCGGGATGTGCCCCGAGTAGCCGTCCCAGTCGTTCGCGAGCTCGGCGATCTGGCCGTTGCCGACGCGGTGGTGGTTGCGTCCCGTCAGCAGGGACGCGCGAGTGGGCGAGCACATCGCGGTGGTGTGGAAGCGGTTGAAGCCGATGCCTCCCTCCCGGATGCGGGCGAGCGTCGGCGTCTCGACGAGGCCGCCGAGCGGCTTCGGCAGGGCCGGGCCGGCATCGTCGATGAGGATGACGAGCACGTTCGGCGCGTCGGCCGGGAGATGCCGCACGGGCGGTCTCGGCGAGTAGGTGGACTCCTGCAGTGTGCGCCCGGCGGCGCTGCCGGAGGATTTCGGCGGGAATGGCAGGGTGCGTGCCGTCGGCAGCGCCTCCCCGATGACCGATGTGCGCCTGCCCGACATGTCGACCTCGACTCTGCGGTGCCGCGCCGTTGCGGCAGACGGAGCCGACCGCATCCCCCCGGATCCGGCGGCGCCTTCGCCGCCGTCGCCTCGCCCGCTCGCAGCCTAGGGCGAATCGCGAGCCGAACTCAAGGTCCGCCCGCCGCCCCGCCCCGCCTTCTCCCACGCCCTCTCCCACGCCGCCGCCCCGGCCCTGCCCTGCCCTCCTCTGCCCGCCGCCCAAGGGCAAGACGGCAGCATTTGCGGGTGCGCGGCCCTCCCAACCCGCAAATACTGCCGTCTTGCCATCCGGTCGGCCCGCCCCCGGCCCGCCCCGGCACCCCTTCGGCTCCCACCTCGCCGACGGGGTCGCTTTCCGTCAGGAGCACCGCGCCAGCACGAAGCGGGTGTCGGGAAAGTGACCCCTCGGGCGGGGACGGCGGGGCGGGAAAGGGGGGCAGGAAGGGGCGGGCGGGAAAGAGAGGGCGGGGTGGTGGGGCGGGCGGGGTGGGGCGGGGCCGCGGCTCAGCGGAGCACGCGGTCCCGCCCGGCCAGGAAGCCGAAGACGACGGTGAGGCACACGAGGCCGGCGAGCACGAGCAGCGGCGGCGTCCACGAACCGGTGACGTCGTGCATGAGGCCGACCGCGATCGGCCCGATCGCCGCGAGCGTGTACCCGACCGACTGCGCCATGCCGGAGAGCGAGGCCGCCTGCGCGTGATGGCTGGTGCGCAGGCCGAACGAGCTCAGCGCGATCACGATGTTCGATCCCCCCGCGATGCCCGCGAGGATCGCCCACCCGGCGGAGAGCTGCGGCGCGAGCAGCACCCCGAGCACCGAGCCGAGGAAGAGCGCCGAGCTGCCCGCGGCGAGCCAGCGCTGGTCGCGGAGCCTCGGGATGAGCGCGGATGCCGCGAGGCTGCCCGCGATGCCCGCGCCGTTCAGCAGCAGCTGGTGCAGGCCCGCGGCGGCCCGATCGATCCCGGCCGAGGCCTCGATCGAGGGCAGCCAGGTGATCAGCACGTAGAAGCCGAGCGACTGCAGCCCCATGAACGCGGTGACCTGCCAGCCGATCGCCGAGCGCCACGGCGAGCGCAGCCCCGAGAGGTCGGGGTGCTCGGCGTCGGCGAGGTCCTGCGCGGAGAGGTGCGTGGTGCGCCGGAACTGGGGCAGCATGACGGCCAACGCGATGAGTGCGAGGCCGGCCCACATGCCGAGCGGCAGCCGCCAGCCGAGCGCCGACGCGCCGGCGACGGGCACGGCGACGCCGGCGGCGAGCGCGGCGAAGGCCGCCTGCACGGCCGAGTAGGCGCCGGTGACCTGGCCGATGCGCTTCGGGAAGTCGCGCTTCACGACGGCGGGAAGCACGACGTTCAGCACGGCGATCGCGACGCCGAGCAGGGCGGTGCCGAGCCAGAGCAGCGGCAGGCCGGGCAGGGAGCGCACGACGAGGCCGACGGCGAGGGCGGCGAGGGCGATGCCGAGGGAGCGTTCGAGGCCGATCCGGCTCGCGACCGCCGGCGCGATCGGCGACACGATCGCGAAGGCGACGAGCGGCAGGCTGGTGAGCACGGATGCCTCGAGCGAGGCCAGCCCGAGGTCCTGCTGCAGCTCGCCGAGGACGGGGCCGACTGTGGTGATGCCGGCGCGGAGGTTCGCCGCGACGAGCAGCAGCCCCGCGAGCACGAGCGCGGGGCTGAGGGCACGGGCGGCTCCCCGGCGGCTCATCGGGCGGCCTCGGCGGCGCTCGCGGCGGCCCCGGTGCCGGCCCCGGGGAACCCGGTTTGCTGGTGCGCGAGGCGGACCATCCGTTCCGCGGCCTCGGTCGCCGCCTCCGCATCGCCGGCGACGATCGCCTCGGCGAGCTCGGCGTGCGCGTCGTCGACGTGCCCGAACGCGGCGCGCTGGGCGGCGAGGTCGACCTCGGGGCCCGAGAGCGGCGCGAGGGCCTGCTCGTTGCCGCCGACGCCGCGGTAGAGCTCGGCGAGCAGGGCGTTGCCCGAGGCATCCTGAACCGCGCGGTGGAAGCGCACGTCGGCGGCCGCGTACTCCGGCGCGGTCTCGGCGGCGGTGCGGGCGGCGAGCGCGTCGAGGATGGCCCGGTGCTCCGGCTCGCCCGCGCGCAGGGCGGCGAGGCGCGCGCCCTCGCGCTCGAGCAGGAGCCGCACCTCGGCGACGTCCTCGGCTCGGTCGTGGTCGAGGCGCCTGGCGAGCGCCGGGGCGACGTCGCTCGCGGCGACGACGAAGGTGCCGTAGCCGGCGCGGGCGCCGAGGAGCCCGGCGTGCACGAGCGAGCGGATCGCCTCGCGCAGGCTGTTGCGGCTCACCTCGAACTCGGCGGCCAGCTCGGCCTCGGTCGGCAGGAGCGCGCCGACGGCGTACTCGCCCTCGGCGATGCGGCGGCGGAGCTCGTCGGCCAGTTGTGCGGAGAGCGGGGTGTTGTGGGAGATTCCGGGCACTGCACCACCCTACGCCCGATTGAGCCAAATGTTGGACAAATGATGGAGTCGGCCGCGAACGCTCCCGAGTGAGGTCAGCGAGCCGGCCCGGCCGCCGCGTGCAGACTCAGCGCGTCGTCGAGGTCGGTGTCGGAGCCGAACCCGACGGCGATGCGGCCCTCGTCACCCACGTGCTCCGGCTCGAAGAAGACCACTGCGCGTTGCCCGACGCTCGGGAGCTGAGCGAGCGGGACGGGCTTGCGCTTCGTCACGAAGCGGGTGGTCCCGTGATGGTCGACGAACCGCACCGTGAACGTGATGAGCAGCTGCCCGTTCACCTCGGTCGACCCTCCGCCGACCTCCGTCACGGTGCCCTCGACCCGGCGCCCCTGCTCCACGAGCCGCGCCGCGAATGCGGCCTTCCTCATGGACCGCACCCGCACGACGAGCACGACGAGCAGGGCGACGCCGACGACACCCGGCGCTGCGAAGGGGGCCCAGTAGGCCACCCAGGCGTCGAGCTGCCAGGGCTCCGGGTGATTGAACGCAGGGTCGAGCTTGGTCCCCAGTTGCGACGGCGGCGTCATGAGCTGCGGTGCCGCGGTAGCCACCGCGAGGACGCCGATCAGCGTGAATGGGATGACGAGGAGCGTCGCACCCAGTCGACCGCCGTACGCCGCCGCGGCCTTCCGGCCGATCGCGCCGACGAGAACGCCGCCGAAGATCCCCGGGAGCAGGAAGATGGGCCACTGATCGGCGATCGGCGACTCCCAGGAGTCGAAGATGCCGTTCATGCTCATCACCCGGAACGTGTCGAGGGCGCAGAGCAGCCCGAAGCCGAAGCTCGCTCCGCCGACGACGGCCACGAGACTCATCGCGAGCGCGGTCACGAGTCTGCCGAGGCTGCCTCGCTGACGTTCTGCGCGTTGTGCCGCACGTACTCGCGGATCGATCGTGCTCACGGAATGGTCCTCCTGAAGGTGGGGGCGGATGGTGGTACCGGGCACGCGTCCGGCCGACCCCGCTGCGAAGCGGGCCGGCCGGACGGACCGCGGACGCCGTCAGGCGCGGGCGCGGCGACGACGAGCGAGCAGCAGCCCGAGCAGGAGCAGTCCGGCCGCGAGGCCCACCGCTCCGAGCACGATGCCGGTGTGCGCGAGCGCGTCGGGGCCGTCGAACGGAGCTGGAGGCGCCTCTCGCTTCGAGGCCCTGGCGTGCCAGTCGTCGGCGTCGCGCACCAGGGTGCCCGAGACGACTCCGACCCCCGTGACGCTCGCACGGTCGGCGTGGGCGGCTCCGCCATCCAGCCCCGGCACCTCGCCGGTGCAATCGACGCTCGCGCCGACCTCGAACGGGCCGGCCCATTCGGTGCCGCTCGCCGGGCCGCCGAGCGGCGAGAAGTCGCAGCTCAGTCCGGTCATGGCGGGCCCGTCGAGCGTCTCATCGGCCACGGTCACGTCGCGCAGCGCTTCGGCGCCCGTGTTCGTGACGGTCATCGTGATCGCGGTCGCCGTCTTCGCCGGCACCGTCTTGCCCGGGGCATCGTCGAAGTCGCCCAGTGGGAAGCCATCCTCGGTCGACCACTTCTCGATCGAGATCGCGGGTGCCGTCGGCGCCGCCGGGACGGCCATCCGGTCGACCACCCACGGTGCCTCGGCGGCCAGCAGGGGCGTGCCATCGGCCGCCTGGACCGAGTCGAGGGCGATCCGGTTCCAGGTGCGCTCGCCGCCGTGGATCGGCGAGCCGTCCGCACGTGCGGTCGGCGCGGCCATCGTCCACTCCAGGTCGACGAATTCGCCTCCCGCGAAGACGTGGTCACCGAAGTCGAAGCGGACGGCCCGGATCTGCGACCAGTCGCCGACCTGTTCGGAGGTCCGCCACGAGGCATCCTGCTGTCCGTCGCAGAAGAACGACGCCGAGTGCTCGTCGGAGTTGTCCATCTCGGGACGGCACGGGTCCGCCTTCGTGGAGTACGTGATGGTGAGCGAGCCGGGTACAGGGTTCGGGATGGGGCCCGTCATCGTGGGCGTCCACTCGTTTCCGTTCCCCGGCGGGTCCTGGGCATAGCGGCCGTTCGTGACGCCGTGGTTGCCGGGGAGCGGCAGCAGGTCGTAGGCCACGAGCTTCGTGAGGTCGCGGTTGCCGAGGTTGCCGAGTCGCACTTGGTACGAGACCGTGCCGCCGGGCACCGAGGTGCCGACCTCGGCCTGCTTGCCCTTCTTCTCGGCGGAGTCGAACCAGTGGCCGCCGTCCTGATCGCCGGTGACGTGCTTCTCGATCCACGCCGCCGCCGAATCCGCGACCGAGAAGTCGGCTGCCACTCGCGGAGCCTGCTCAGTCGTGTCGCCGTCGCCGTCCTCGTCGTAGAGGTCGTTCAGGTATCCGTACATCGAGGCGGGGATCCTACGGTCGCGATCGAAGATCGTCGCGTCATTCCCGCGGAAGCTGCCGGAGCTGCTGTTCCCGGTGTACGAGCCGCTCGGGGTGCCGGGCTTCACGAGGGTGTCGTACTCGTACTCGCACCCTGCCCGCCATTTCGGGATCACGAGCCCGGTGGTGCCCGTGTAGGTCCACCGCACGGTCACTGCGCGTCGGTCGTCGTACTGCAGTCCATGATCGGCGTTCCAGCCCGCGAGGAGCTCCTCGCGGAAGTCGGAGGCCGGCAGGCAGTAGTCGCCGGAACCGGGCGCGAGTCGAAGGGAGCCGGGTACGTACTCGAGCTGGTTCGGGATGTTGTCGTAGACCACCGGCATGAGCGGGGTCGGGTTGTTGTCCGAGTTGGTGATCGCCAGTGTCCAGGTCATGGTGCCGCCCGGACCGACCGGAGTCTGGTCGGCGGCCTTGCCGATTCCCGGCGAGGGCACCGGCACCGGCGACACCTCGACCCGCGCGCACTGCTGCTGCGCGTCGCCGGTCTCGATGGTCTCGATCGTGGCGCAGTTGGTCAGGCTCGTGCCGTCGCCGATCGCCTCCCAGTCCGCCACGGTGTACACGTAGACGCTCGCGGTGCGGTTCACCGGCAACTGGTGGAAGACCACGGTGACGGTCGCGACGCGCGGCGCGCCGGCCGGAACGGGCACGGTCGGCACATCGAAGTCGAGCGGACCGCTGGTGCTGCCGTCGACGTAGCCGAACTCGATCGTGCTGCCGGGCGAGGCCCCGTAGTAGCCGCGGTCGACGGAGGTCACGACGAGACCGTCGGGGATCGGGTCGGTGACCCGGATGTCGGCGGCCGCGTTGCTGCGGTTGGTGAGCACGATCTCGAAGTGCTGCACGCCGTCGGCGATCAGCGGGGTGCCGCTCTTGGAGGCGGTGACGCGGTAGTCCGGCGCGTCCGCGCGCACCGTCACCGGGGAGCTCGAGTCGACGCTCGTCGGCTTATCGGCGCCGATCTGCACGCCGGTCAGCGTCGCGGTGTTCACATACTCGGACTCGCCGCCGTCGGCGGGTGCGGGGTAGGTGACCGTGACGAGCACTTCCGTCCCGGCGCCGAGCTTTCCGATCTGCCACGTCACGGTGTGGCTGGCAGCGTCGTAGACACCACCCATCGACGCGCTCACGAACACCGCGTCAGCGGGGAGTGGATCGACCAGCACCACGTTCGTGAACGTCAGGCCGCCGTGGTGGTTGACCGGATCGAGGTAGGAGAGCCCGGCGTTCAAGGTGTACGTGTACGCCTGATCGGGCAGCGTCGTCGACGCGCCCGACTTCTTCAGGCCGAGCTCACTGCCGGCGAGCAGCGCGATCGTCGCCTCGCGTGTGACGTCCGGTTGCCCCGGCTGGATGACGGTCATCGTCGTCGTCTGATCGCCCGGCGGCGTCGTCAGGTTCTCGGTCGGCCAGGAAATCGTCAGCTGCGACACGAGGCCGGCGGCCGTGGCGGAGTAGGCGACGTCGACCGTGCCATCGTCGTTCGCGGTGACTGAGCTGACCCCGGGCGGGTACGGCTTGGTGACGGTGCCCTTCGCGCCGGCCTTGACGGCGACCGGTTTTGAGAAGTGCAGGGTGACGTCGGTGCACTCCGCCGGGTCCGAGCAGCTGAGCTGCGCCTCGTACACGAGCGCGTCGCCGGAGTACACGGCGGCGTTCTTCGCGGTGAGCGCGGTGTTCAGCATGCCGTCGTTACCGGCGAAGGCTGCTGCTGGGTTCAGCAGCCCGAGGACGAGGGCGAGCAGCGCGGTTGCGGTGGCAGCCCAGATGGATCGGGTTCGAGACATGATTCATCGCAATTCGGGTAATGGGCAATCGGGTAAGGCGCACTGCGCCACACACACTGTCTCCCGCGGGACCGCGGCAGATCCGCCAGAAGCCGACGAGCGCGGCGTCGGAGGCGGAGCCTTGCGTGTCGGTGCAGCACGGGTAGGTACCGGCCACGGATCGGCTAGGTAGCGGGTCGCGAGCACCTCAGTAGCTGAGGATTCATCCGGTACCGGGCGACGACGTGGTCGTGACTTCACGAGCCTCCCGCAGAGGCGCGAAAGCCGCGCCCCTTACTCTTCTCGAGTCGCTCGCGCTCGGGCGGCCCGTACTGCGCGGCTCGTGACCAGTGCGAGTGCGCCGATGCCGATGGCGGCTGCAGCGACCCACCAAACGTCGACGACGGCCGCACCGACGACGATCGTGCCGACCCCGGTGGCTGCGAGTGATTCCTCATACATGTCGTGTTCCTTTCGGGCCCGAAGTGTCGCGGGTTCGCTAGTCGAAACGGATGTAGCGGGGGAACCCGGCGGGATCGAGCGCGCCGGTCAAGTCGACCACGGTGCCGTCGCGTCGGACCATCTGGCGAACGTGCGCGTTCGCGAGCTCGGCGAATCGGTCGTGGACGATTGCGGCGACCACGAGACCGGCGGGGTTCGCGATGAGCGCGGCGTGATGTCGTTCGAACGCGAGGTCGCCTTCCACAAGTGGATCGACGACCGTCGTTCGATACCCCCGACGGGCGAGGGCGCGTTCGAGTTGGTCTGCGGCGGAGTTCCTGCAGTCCAGGACGTTCGCCTTGTAGGAGGCGCCGTAGATGACGACGGTTCCGTCTGCCGGGTCCGGCTGGGCCGAGGCGAGCGCGTCGGCGATTCGGTCCGCGCGGTCGGCATTCGTCGCGCGCGCGGCGGAGACGGTGGGCATCGCCACTCCGCTAGCTTCCCCGGCAGCGAGGAGGTAGTGGGGGTCTTCGGCGATACAGTGCCCGCCGACCACGCCCGGCCGGAAGGGAAGGAAGTTCCACTTCGTCGCTGCGACCTCGAGGACCTCGCTCGTCTGCAGCCCCAGGGCGTTGGCGAGGTTCGAGACCTCGTTCACGAACGCGACGTTGACATCGCGTTGCGTGTTCTCCACGAGTTTCGCGAGCTCGGCGACTTCGATGCTCGGCGCCCGATGCACGTCGGTGACTCCGCCGTACAGCGCGGCGGCGGCTTCGAGGGAGGCCCCGTCGAGGCCGGCGACGACCTTGGGGACGGATCCGATGCGATGGTCTGGGTCGCCCGGATTGATTCGTTCCGGCGAGTAGGCGAGTCGGAAGTCGGGACCGCCGAGCAGCCCAGAGGCTTGCTCGAGGATCGGCAAGCACACGTTTCGCGTCGTCCCCGGGCTGACCGTGCTTTCCAGGATGACGAGTGCGCCTGGTGCCATTGCGGTGGCGACGCTCGCGCAGGCGGCCTCGACATGCCGGAGGTCGGGGCGTCCGAGCTGCGTCGGAGTCGGCACGGTGATGATGAACACGTCACACCCGGCGAGCCCTGCCGGCTCAGGAACGGCGACGAATTCCTCGACGGTGAGCCCGGCGGCGGCGGCATGCTCCGCGGCGGACGCGCGCTGGTCCTGATCGGTGTCGAAACCTCGTATGCGATGCCCCGCCTGAGCAAGAGCGATGCCGAGCGGCAGTCCGACGTAGCCGGTGCCGACGATGCCGACCTGCAGCACGGCTTCTCTGCGCGAGTCTCTTCGGCGTTTCAAGGTCGCTCGGGGCCGAGACAGTGTCGTGCTCACGCGGTCGCCTCCTTCTGATTGCGTGCCGGTTCGCCTGAGGCGCCGGTGGCTTGCTCCCCAGCCCGGACCTCGACGGACTTGCGCGTCCCCCAACCGCTGTATCCCAGCGTGAGGAGCGCATACGGGCGCAGCCAGAACAGGAACACCAGGTGCAGAACGGTGTACATCGGGGTGAGAAGGAACGCCAGGACCACGTCGCTGCGACGCGGCCGGAGCGACGCGACTTCGAAGTAGCGCACGGCTCGTGCGTAGCCCAGCAGCACCATGTACGCGAGATAGAACGCGAGCACGGCGGGTGCCGCTGTGGCCGCGTGGCTCACGATGGCCGCGATCAGGACCGTGGCGAACAGGAACCACACTCCCAGATCGACGAGTGTGAGCCAGAACGCTGGACGGCGAATCGGCTGGTGGAGCAACGCCCAGAACGACTCGCGGAAGTACGAGCGATGCCACCGGACCTGTTGGCGGGCGAAATGCCCGACGCGCTCCGGCACAGTCGTGAACGCGATCGCACGGGCACGGAGCACTGATCGTCCCTCCAGCAGTGCGTAGTTCGTCATCCGCCGGTCGTCGCCCAGCGTGGCGGGCCGGCCAAGGAAGCGCTGGTCGAGGAAGTCCGCCTGGTACTTGCGCATCATGCTCGTCCGGTAGAAGGCGATCGTTCCGCACGCGCACAACACCGCGCCGATCGACGAGAACGCAGCACGGTCGAAGAGGAACGCGGATGCGTACCTCACGTCTTGCATGCGGGTCAGGAGGTTCGTATCGGGGTTGGAAGGCAGCACCATCCCCGTACTGACCATCACCCGTGGATCGGCGAGGCCGGCGAGGCCCTCCGCGATCGCATCCGACCGTAGGAGGCTGTCCGAATCCACCCCGAGCAGCACGTCGGCCTCCGGGTGGGCGTCGAGCGCTGCGACGAGCGCATGCCGCTTCCCACGGTTCTCCGGGAAGACGATGACCGCGAACCGAACGCCCGCCCTGCGGAACTCGGCCTCCCATGCGTGCGCCGTCTCGACCGCGCGACGGTCCACGGAACCGTCATCGATCACCGTCACCGACTGCGGGGCCCGCGTCTGCCGCAGCAACGACTCGAGCGTGCGCGCCAGCAGCTCCGGATCTTCGTTGTAGCACGGAACGGCGACGGTCAGGTCGAGGTCGTCCGTCGCCGAACGCTCCCGGCCGGACACGGAGGCCGCATCTCGTCCGCCCCAGTTCAGCAGCGTTTTGACGGCCACGATGGCCACCGCCAGCACGCCGTACCAGTTCGGCCCCCCGTTGAGCCACCAAACGCCGCCGACGCAGAGCACGATGGCCAGGAGCGAAAGTGATGCGGCGAGGCGACGCGTCCGCCTCGGCGACAGCACTTTGGTCCCCGCACTACGCGCAGAAGCTCGACTCATCGCTCACCCGCCCAATGGGGCCACCGCCACAACCGGCCAGGCCTCGATTCTCATCGTGAGCATTCATGCGGATCCTTCCGGTCGGCGGGTGCAGGATGCTCCCGGCGCCACCGACTGGTCACGCTAACCGCCCCCACCCGCCACAACCGGCGGGATCCCGCAGGTTAAGTGGCGGCGACGTTCCCTTCCGTAGCCGCGGATACAAGACCGAAGAGCACTTAACTCCCCTTCCGGCCAGCGGAGATCGGGCTCTCTGCCCACTGAGAGCACCTCGCTGAGGGCGAGCCTGCGAGCCGGAACTGGTCTGTTGGAGGGACCGATCCGTACTCTGAGGAGCTGCCCAGCCATGCCCCGATACTCTTCCTCCGGCCTTCCCCGCCCGCCCGCGGCGCGGGGACGCCCACGATGGGCCCTCTCCATCGCCGCACTCGTCGCCGCGCTGATCCCCGCGATCGGGGTGGCGTCCTCCGCCACCGCGGCACCACCAGCCGCGGACCTCGTCGAGGTCACCGGCTGCGAACTCGGCGACGGCGCCTCCCCGACCGTGTACGTGGACCCGAGCTGGCTGGCGTCTGTTCCCGAAGGCGCCGTGATCACGCTGCACGGCTCCGAACCGGACCAGCTCAACTTCTACGACGCCGCGACCTCGACGTGGACCGGTCGACCGATCGACGGCTCGCTGATCGGTGCACCGCAATGCACCGGAGTGAAGTCCGGCGAGACGATCACCTCCCCGGAGTGGTCGTACTGCCTGAATCACAACCTCAAGGTCTGCAGCACGTCGGTGTACCAGCGGGTCTCGAGCGTTCCCGTGAACTCGCAGACGGGCGCAGTGACTCCGGCATTCACGAACGACACCACCCCCCTGAGTGCGGAGCGCTACGCCCAGATCAACTGGCTCGCAACCCACGCCGGCACCGGCGGTTCCGCGGATCGGCAGTCGCTGGCCTGGGCGATCTGGTGCGTCGCGAATCAGATCCCGGACGGCGCGACCCCCGGATTCGAACCGTACAACGGAGCGTACGTGCCAACGACCGGGGGCGCGAAGACCACTTGGGACCACTGCCCCATCGACCTCTCCCGCACCAAGACGCCGACGAACGTGTACACGGAGGACGGCGGCGACCGCGTCCTCTCGCCGGCCTGGAAGCGACTCGCAGCGGACGGCGACGCAGCAAGCCCCATGAACAACAACTGGGCCGCCGTGTCCGTCGACACCGCGATGCAGCAGCCGGCCATCGAGATCACCGGCCCGAGCGCCCCCGTCGCCATCGGCCAGCCGATCCCATTCACGATCACGATCTCGACCGATCAGGTCAACCTCGACGTTCCCGCCGGCCAGACCGCCGCGCTCTGCGCGGACGACACGAGCGGCGCCATCATCGACGGGCGCTTCCTCTCCTTCCCGAACCCCGCGACGATGAACACCGCGAGCGTCTGCCTCGAAGGTCAGACTGCCGACACCACCGCCACCCTGGGGATCAGCATCGCCTACCTCCCGAGCGGCGACGCAGCCCTCTCCTCGGGCGACCCCGCCTGCCAAGGTCTGATCCAGGTCGGCGACAAGCGCTCCAGCGCCACTGCGAGGATCGCACCGAGCACGACGGGCTCGCTCCGCGTCCACAAACAGGATGCCGCCGATGCCACCAAGTCCCTGGCCGGCGCCGTGTTCGAACTCCACGACACTGCTGGAGCCACGGTCGCTACCTTGACCACAGACGCATCAGGCAACGCGACCGCGACGGACCTCGCCCCGGGCTCCTACCGGCTGATCGAGATCACCGCTCCGAGCGGCTACGTCCTCGACGGGACACCCCGCACGGTCGAGATCCCGGGCGACGTCGAGGTTGCGATCGAGGTCGCGAACACCGCAGCGGCCGAACTCGGCGGCTTTGCGATCACGAAGCACGTCACCGGCGACGGAGCACCGCTGATTCCGGCGAGCATCGAGTACCGCGTCGGCTACGCCTACGAGGTCGACGGCACCCCCACCGTCGGCACGCTCAGCCTGCAGAACGGCACGACCAAGCGCATCGACGGCATCCCCGCGGGCACGGTCGTCACGCTGACGGAAGAGGTACCCAGCCCGATCGACGGGGTCGTGTACCTCGGCGCACGATTCAGCGGGGCCGGCGTCATCCGCTCGGACGCTGGGGCCGATCTCACCATCGAGGGCAACACGATGGTCGAGGTCGCGCTCGAGAACCCGACCAGCACCACTCCCCCGCCGCCAACGCCTCCGGCCAACCATCACGCCGAGACGCCCAACAACGACCTCGCAGAAACCGGTACGCGCGTCGCAGCGTTCGTCCTCCCAGCAGTTCTGCTCCTGATGGTCGGCGGCACCGCGATGCTCAACGCGCGCCACCGACGCAGGGAACAGTCCGCGCGGAAGTAGCTCGGATGCGCGGCGAGGCGTCGACCGGCGCCTCGCCGCGCATCCGATGGGGATGAGCCAGGGCTCACCGCACCAGGCAGGACACGGGGCCGGCCGCACGCGCGCCTAGGGCAGCACGATCTCGAACGCCGAGTCGCCCTTCGACAGGACGCCGAGGAGCTGGCCGAGGACCGCGGTGTCGCCGACGGCGTCGATGCCGGGCGAGTCGAGGTCGCCGCCCGCCAGGGCGATCAGGCGCGGCTTCGTGAGCGCGAGCCGCAGCGCACCGTCGTCGGCCGGCGGACGCTCGACGTAGACGAACACGCCGTTGCGCAGCGTCAGGCGGAAGCTCCGCTCCAGGTCGGTGAGGACGAGGTCGAAGGCGAGGTCGAGATCCCAGGCCTTCGGTCCGTCGACGGTGATCGCCACCGCGTCGAAGAGCTGCTCGGGCGTCAGCTGCGCCAGGATCGCGGGCGCGTTCGTCGTCGTCGGCGTGCCGAAATTGCCCTCGCGCAGCTCCGTCGCGCCGGAGAGGAAGAAGTTGCGCCAGGGGCCGTTCTCGGCGCCGTAGCCGAGCTGCTCGAGCGTGTCGGCGTAGAGCGCCTTCGCCCGCTCATCGCCCGGCTCCGCGAACACGGCGTGGTCGCAGAGCGTCGCCGCCCAGCGGAAGTCGCCCTCGTCGAACGCCGTCCGTGCGAGCTCGAGCACCCGGTCGATGCCGCCGATCGCGGCGACGTAGCGCTCGGCCTGCGCCTTCGGCGGGTGCGGCCAGAGCCTGGCGGGGTTGCCGTCGAACCAGCCCATGTAGCGCTGGTAGACGGCCTTCACGTTGTGGCTGACCGAACCGTAGTACCCGCGCGTGTGCCAGGCGTTCTCGAGCGCCGGGGGCAGCTGGATGGCCTCGGCGATCTCCGCGCCCTGCATGCCCTGGTTCAGCATCCGCAGGGTCTGGTCGTGCAGGTAGCCGTAGAGGTCGCGCTGCAGGCCGAGGAACTCGACGATGCGGTCGCTGCCCCACGTCGGCCAGTGGTGCGAGGCGAAGACGACGTCCGAGCGGGACCCGTACCGCTCGATCGCCTCGGTGAGGTAGCGCGACCAGATGTGCGGGTCGCGCACGAGCGCCCCGCGCAGCGTCAGCAGGTTGTGCAGCGTGTGCGTCGCGTTCTCCGCCATGCACAGCGCCCGGTACTGCGGGAGGTAGAAGTGCATCTCGCTCGGCGCCTCGGTGCCGGGCGCCATCTGGAACTCGATCTCCACCCCGTCGATCGTGTGCCGCTCGCCGGTCGTCGTGATGTCGAGCGTCGGCGCGATGATCGTCGCGTCGCCCGTCGAGGTGGTCTGACCGAGCCCCGCACCGACGGCGCCGCGCGGGCCCCTGGGCAGCGCCGCGCCGTACATGTACCCCGCGCGGCGGGCCATCGCCGGGCCGGCGTAGACGTTCTCGGCGACGGCGTGGCCGACGAGACCCTCCGGGGCGACGATCTGCACCTCGCCGGCGTCGACCTGGGCCTGGTCGACGATGCCCTGCACGCCGCCGAAGTGGTCGATGTGCGAGTGGGTGAAGATGACCGCGGTGATGGGCCGGTCGCCGCGGTGCGCCCGGTAGAGGGCCATGGCGGCGGCGGCGGTCTCGGTGGAGATGAGCGGGTCGACGACGATGACGCCGGTGTCGCCCTCGACGAAGGACATCACCGAGAGGTCGAGGCCGCGGGCCTGGTAGAGGCCGGGGACGACCTCGAAGAGCCCGTGCCTCGCCACGAGCCGGCTCTGCCGCCACAGACTCGGGTTCACCGTGTCGGGGGCGTCTCCCTCGAGGAAGTCGTAGCTCGAGGCGTCCCAGACCACCGCGCCGGCCGCGTTGCGGATGACCGGGTCGTCGAGCGTGCCGAGGAAGCCGCGTTCCACCGCGTCGAAGTCTGCGGTGTCCGCGAACGGCAGTCGCGCGGCGAGCTCCCGCTGCTGGGCGACGATGGCCTCGCTCGGATCCTTCTGCGCCATGATTCCCCCTCCGGGGGCGCCGGGCGGCGATCCCCCCGCCTCCGACCCTGTCGGAGTCGGGGGTGCGGGGCAAGAGGGAATCGGATGACGGGTGCGGACGTCGGCGGTCGGTGGCATCATCGCCCGCATGGACGAGGACGTCATCGACTGGCTGTTGCACGCCGACCCGGCGATCCGCTGGCAGGTGCAGCGCGATCTGCTCGACTCGCCGCCCGATCTCGTCGCCGCCGAGCGGGCGCTGGCGACACGCGAGGGCATTGCCGCGCGCATCCTCGAGCTGCAGGACGACCGCGGCTATTGGGGCGGCTTCACGTACGGGCCGCAGCGCGAACGCGACAGCGTGATGTGGACGCTGCACCTGCTGCTCCGCTTCGGCGTCGATCCCGAGGCGCCCGAGGTGCGGGCCGCGATCGAGCGCGTGCGCGAGGGGGTGCGTTGGCCCCAGGAGGACGGCGGTCGCCCCTTCTTCGCCGGCGAGGTCGAGGAGTGCGTCAACGGCGGCGTGCTCGCGTACGCCGCGTACTTCGGAGTGCTCGACGAGGCATCCGATCGCCTGGTCGACCGCCTGCTCGGCCAGCGCCTGAGCGACGGCGGCTGGAATTGCGACCCCGTCGAGGAGTCCGTGCGCTCCTCCTTCGACAGCACGCTCTGCGCGCTCGAGGGGCTGCGCGCGTACCAGCGGGCGACACGGACGACGGATGCCTCGATCACCGACGCCGTGCGCACGGGCGAGGAGTACCTGCTCGAGCGCAACCTCTTCCGCCGCCGGAGCACCGGCGAGCTCGCGAACCCGCAGTACGCGACGTTCGCGTTCCCCATGTACTGGTTCTACGACGTGCTGCGCGCGCTCGAGCACTTCCGGCTGAACGGCGGGGCGCCCGACGAGCGGCTCGCCCCGGCGCTCGAGCTGCTGCTCGCCCAGCGCCTGCCCGACGGCCGCTGGCCGGCGGGACCGCAGCGGCCGACCTTGCGCGGCTACGTCGTCGAGGCGCCGGAGGGGCAGCCGAGCCGGTGGAACACGCTGCGCGCGCTCCGGGTGCTGCGCTGGGCGGAGCCGGCCGCGCTCACGCGCCGCTGAGGCATCCGCCGCCGGCCCACCGCCCGCGCAGGCCGACCGCGCACCCGCCGACCCAACGCCGAGTTGCCCGACTTTCATGAAAGTCGGGCAACACCGCGTTGGGGCGGCTCAGCTGAGCTTCTTCCGGTAGATCGCGATCGCGAAGCCGTAGGCGACGGCGAGGATGCCGACGAGCCAGGCCAGGGCGATCCAGATCTCGCCGCCCACGGGCTGCCCCGCGAACAGCGCGCGGATCGTGTTCACGATCGAGGTGACCGGCTGGTTCTCGGCGAACCAGGCCACCGGCGCCGGCATCGAGTCGGTCGGCACGAAGGCCGAGCTGATGAACGGCAGGAAGATCAGCGGGTAGCTGAACGCGCTCGCCCCGTCGACCGACTTCGCCGAGAGTCCCGCGACCACGGCGAGCCAGGTCAGCGCGAGGATGAACAGCACCAGGATGCCGGCGACGCCGAGCCACGCCCCGACCGACGCCCCCGTGCGGAACCCCATGATCAGGGCGACGCCGACGACGATCGCGACGGACACGAGGTTCGCAACGACCGAGGTGAGCACGTGCGCCCAGAGCACGCTCGAGCGGGCGATCGGCATCGACTGGAAGCGGTCGAAGATGCCGCCCTGCAGATCGAGGAACAGCCGGTACGAGGTGTACGCGACGCCCGAAGCGATCGTGATGAGCAGGATGCCCGGCAACAGGTAGTTGATGTACGACTCGTCGGAGCCCGTGTTGATCGCCCCGCCGAGCACGTACACGAACAGCAGCATGAGCGCGATCGGGGTGACCGCGGTCGTGATGATCGTGTCGGGGCTTCGGAGGATGTGGCGCAGCGAGCGCCCGGTGAGCACGCCGGTGTCGGCGATGGCGTGGGTGGTCATCGTGCTTCCTTTCCGGTCGAGGCATCCGCCGCCGCGTCGGCGTTCTCCGCCGCGTCGGCTTCGCCCGTGTCGCCGACGAGCGCCAGGAAGACGTCCTCGAGGGAGGGCTGCTTCTCGACGTACTCGATCTCGGCCGGCGGGAGGAGCTGCTTGAGCTCGGCCAGGGTGCCGTTCTGGATGATGGTGCCGCGGTGCAGGATCGCGATGCGATCGGCGAGCTGCTCGGCCTCGTCGAGGTACTGCGTGGTGAGCAGCACGGTGGTGCCGCCCTCGGCGAGCTGCTTCACGGTGCGCCAGACGTCGATGCGGGCCTGCGGGTCGAGCCCGGTCGTGGGCTCGTCGAGGAAGATGATCTTCGGCTCGCCGATGAGGCTCATCGCGATGTCGAGCCGGCGGCGCATGCCGCCGGAGTACGTCGCCGCGCGGCGGTCGCCCGCCTCGGTCAGGGAGAACCGCGCGAGCAGCTCCTCGGCGACGGCGGCGGGATGCTTCACGTGCCGCAGCTTCGCCACGAGCACGAGGTTCTCCCGCCCGCTCAGCACCTCGTCGACCGCGGCGAACTGCCCGGTGAGGCTGATCGACTCGCGCACCTCGCCCGGCGCGCTGCCCACGTCGTGGCCCTGCACGGTCGCGGCGCCCGCATCGGCCTTCAACAGCGTCGAGAGGATGCGCACGAGCGTCGTCTTGCCGGCCCCGTTCGAGCCGAGCAGGGCGAAGATGCTGCCCCGCTCGACGTCGAAGTCGACCCCGCGCAGCACGTGCACGTCCTTGAAGGACTTCTCGATGCCGCGCACCCGGATGGCGGGGTCACTCATTTCCGATCACCTCGCTTCGCCTGCTCGATGTCCTTGACGAGGCGCGCGCGCTCCTTGTCGATCCACTGCGCGCCGCCGTACGCCTGGGCGAACGCCTCGGCGAACTCGACGGGGTCGTCGCCCACGATGTCGGCGACGGGGGTGCCGTCGACGGCCGCACGCTCCCAGAGGTCGGCGAGGTCGACGAACATCTGCACGAGCGTGTCGCCGTCGGTGATGCCGCCGTAGTACATGAAGTACCGGTGGCAGGCGTTCGCGGCGGTGCGGTACGGCTCGGGCAGCGCCTCGAGGCGCGCCTTCGTCTGGCGGTACTGCTTCTTCTGCTCGAGCGAGCCGGTCAGGGCTTCGATCCACTTGGCAGCCATGGTCACTTCTCTCCTTCGTGGAGCTGTTCGATACGTTCTGCGAGGAAGCTCCACGTCCTCCAGAACTCTTCGAGTTCGTCGTGCCCCTTGGCGTTCAGGGTGAACACCTTGCGGGGCGGGCCCTTCTCGGAGGGCACCTTCTCGACGTCGACGAGGCCGCGCTGCTCGACTCGGACGAGCAGCGCGTAGATGGTGCCCTCGGCGATGTCGGTGAAGCCGCGCTCGCGGAGCCGCGCGGTGATGTCGTAGCCGTGCGCCGGCTGCACCGC
Source organism: Agromyces soli (assembly GCF_022811605.1). GTDB lineage: Bacteria > Actinomycetota > Actinomycetes > Actinomycetales > Microbacteriaceae > Agromyces > Agromyces soli. Next base: position 599,787 of record NZ_CP094533.1, read on the forward strand.
GATGATCGCGAGGACGATGCCCTCGAGCGTGCCCTTGAGCATCTCGGTCATCTGCTTGCCCATCGGGATGCTCCCTTCTCTTCGTTCAGTTCCGTGCTTGCTATTCAGTGTTGCTGAGTACCACTAGAAAGTAACACTGAGTACCGGTACTTAGCAACACCGAATACCTAATTTTTTTCGACTTGCCCGACTTTCATGAAAGTCGGGCAAGTCGGGGACGGGGCGGGGCAGGATGAAGGCATGGCCGACGACCGCGCACTGGCCGAGATCGCCGGGGAGCTCTACGGGACGCTCCCCACGGAGTTCGTCGCGGCCCGCAACGCCCGCGCGAAGGAGCTGAAGCCGAGCGACCCGGCGCTCGCCGCCGCCGTCGCCGAACTGCGCCGGCCGGCGCCGGCCGCCTGGCTCGTGAACCAGCTCGCCAGGCACCGGCGGGACGAGCTCGAGCAACTCCTTCAGCTCGGCGACGAGCTGCGCGCCGCCCAGGCCGAGCTCGACGCGGCCTCCCTCACCGCCCTCGCCCGGCAGCGGCGCACGGTGGTCGCCGCGCTCGCCCGCGACGCGGGCACGCTCGCCGAGGACCTCGGCGCGCCCGTGCGCCAACCGGTGCTGGACGAGGTCGCCGAGACCCTGCAGGCGGCGATGACGGATGCCTCGGCCGCCGACGCCGTGCGCACGGGGCTGCTCGTGCGTGCGCTCGAAGCCGTCGGCACCGAGGTCGAGCTCGACGGCGCCGTCGCCGGTGGGCTCGCCGCTGGAGCCGCCCCCGCGCCCGCGGGGCGTCGGGCGAATCCTCCCGATGAGCTCGCCGAGCGGCGGACGCGCAAACAGCGGGAGGCCAGGGCGCGCGCCGAGCGCGAGCTCGCCGAGGCCGAGGAGCGGGCGGATGCCGCCGAGGCCGCCGAGGCCGAGGCATCCGAGCTCGTCGACGCGGCGAGCGCCGCCGCCGGAGCCGCCGCTGCGCAGCGGGACGCCCTGCTCGCCGAACGCCGCGAACTCGAACGCCGGCTCAGCGACGCCGAGGGCGAACTGGCCCGGGCCGAGCAGGCGGTGCCGCCCCTCGAGCGGACGCGGGTCCGGGCGGCCCGCGCGGCGAGCGAGGCGCGCGCCGCCGCCGAGGCGCTGCGCGCCCGCCTGGACCCCTGAGCCTGTCGAAGGGAACCCCTCGTTCCCCGAGCCCGTCGAAGGGAACCCGCCCGCCCCGCTTCGACGAGCTCAGCGAAGCAGTGCGGCCGGCTCGGCGATCCAGGTGGGATCATCGTTCGCATGAGCTCCGAGACGATCGCGTCGATCCGCGCGGCGATCGTCGCGGACCCGGCGAACCGGGCGTTCGTGGACGCGGGGGCGCAACCGGTCTTCACCGCGGACCCCCGCTCGCGCATCCTCGTCGTCGGGCAGTCTCCCGGTCGGCAGGCGCAGGACAACGCACTCCCCTGGAGCGACGCGAGCGGCGCGCGGCTCCGCGAGTGGCTCGGGGTCGACGAGCGCACCTTCCGCGCACCCGGGTCGTTCGCGTTCCTCTCGATGGACTTCTTCTACCCGGGCCGCGGACGGAACGGCGACCTGCCGCCCCGGCGCGGCTTCGCCGAGACGTGGCATCCGCGCATCCTCCGCACGATGCCCGAGCTCCGGCTGACCCTGCTCATCGGCGGCTACGCGCAGCGTCACTACCTCGGCAGGCGGAGCGGCGCCACCCTCACTCAGACGGTGCGCGACTTCGCCGAGTTCGGGCCTGAGATCGTTCCGCTCGTGCATCCGAGCCCCCGCAACACGGCCTGGCAGCAACGGAACCCCTGGTTCGCCGCCGAACTGCTGCCCGTGCTGCGCGAGCGGGTCGCTGCCGCCCTGGTTCCCTGAACGTGTCGACGGGAACACCGCACCGCTTCGACACGCTCAGGGAACCAACGCGGCTCAGCGAACCACGCCCGAAGCGGACCGCGTTCGTCGATTTGCGGCCCGGGCCGCTCTCTGCCAAGATCCCCCTACCTCCGGGGTGGTTCCCATCCCGGAGGGCATCGGATGCCGGCGTTTTCCCTGCCGCTCCGGTGGCACGGCCGGCCCGGGCAAGCATCCCCCCGATCTCGCCCGGGTCGACCCCCCACCGCGGTGCGCAGGCACGCCGCTCGAACGGTTGACGCGCCTCAACCACCGCAGTGCGCGTCAGCATACTCCCACGCGGCATCCAGCCAACACCCCCGAACGGGCGACGCGCGCCCGCATGGCTGGAAGCGCTCTCAGCCGGCGGCGGCGGTGTGCAGGCGGTCGGGCACGGGCTGCGAGTGGTGCGGTGCATCGAGCAGCTCCGCCTGCAGCTCCCACAGCTGCACCTCGAGCGCCTCGCGGATGCCGCGATACGCCGGCTCGCGGACGACGTTGCGCAGCTCCTCGGGGTCGAGCTCCAGATCGTACAGCTCCCACTCCGGCGGGTAGACGTGCGGCGAGCTGCCCGGCAGCCCCATCCCGTCGTTGTAGAAGTAGATGAGCTTGTAGCGCTCCGTGCGGATGCCGTAGTGCGCGAAGGCGTGATGGTTCACATCGTCGTTCTCGAAGTACCGGTAGTACATCGCGGGCCTGGTCGGGGCATCCGGCTCGTTCGTGAGCTGCGGCCAGATGCTGAGTCCCTGCATCCGCGGGTGCGGGGCGACCCCGGCGGCCTCGAGCACGGTCTGCGCGAAGTCGACGTTGGTGACGATCTGCTCGAGCGGCTCGGAGCGGGCCGGGATGCGCGACGGGCAGCTCACGAGCAGCGGCATCCGCAACGACTCGTCGTACATGAAGCGCTTGTCGAACCAGCCGTGGTCGCCGAGGAAGAAGCCCTGATCCGAGGTGTACATCAGCAGCGTGTCGTCGAACGCCTCGTGCGCGCGCAACCAGTCGATGACCCGCCCGACGTTGTCGTCGACGGAGGCCACGCAGGCGAGGTAGTCCTCCATATAGCGCTGGTACTTCCACAGCGCGGCCTGCTCGTAGTCGAGTCCGTCGGGCGGCGACTCCTTGAGGTCTGCGAGCGTCAGATGATCGGCGATCCGCATCGCCGCTCGGTGCGCCGCCGAGCCCCGGGTGGCGTAGTCGTCGCCGAAGGTCGCCGGCACCGGGATCGGGTCGCGGTACATGCCGCGGTGCCGCTCGTCCGGCTCCCACGGGCGGTGCGGCGCCTTGTGGTGCACGAGCAGGCACCACGGCTCGTCGCCCTCGAGCGAGTCCAGCCAGTCGAGCGAGAGATCGGTGATGACGTCGGTCGCATACCCCTCGACGATCTCGACACCCTGCGCCGTGCGGATCTGCGGATCGAAGTACTCGCCCTGATCGCGCAGCACCGCCCAGTAGTCGAAGCCCTCCGGGTCGTGCCCGGGCCCCTCCCCCATGTGCCACTTGCCGACGATCGCCGTGCGGTAGCCGGCCGCCTTGAGCTGCGAGACGAAGGTCGGCTGCGAGGCGTCGATCGGGGTCTCCAGCGTGGTGACGCCGTTCACATGGCTGTACGTCCCGGTGAGGATCGTGGCCCGGCTCGGCGTGCACAGCGCGTTCGTGCAGAAGCAGTTGTCGAGCCGGACGCCGGCCTCGGCGATCTCATCGATCCGCGGGGTGCGGTTCACGACGGAGCCGTACGCGCCGATCGCGTGCGCGGCGTGGTCATCGGTCAGGATGATGACGACGTTCGGCCGTCGGGGATGCTCGGTGCTCATCGTCCTCATTCGTGCACGAGCGTGCGCTCGGGGGTGTACGCCGCGTCGTCGAAGCCGCCGAAGGAGGGGTCGTAGTCGACCCCGCCGACCGAGTACATCGCGGTCATCCAGTGCGAGAAGTTGTCGCCCCGCTCCTGGAGCAGGCGGTAGAGCCGCTCCAGCATGCGCTGGCGAATCGACCCGTACTCCGGCAGTTCGTAGACGTTCTGCAGTTCGTCGGGGTCGAGTTCGAGGTCGTAGAGCTCGTTCACCGATTCGGGGTTGACGACGAGCTTGTAGCGTTCGTTCCGCAGCATGCGCTGCGGGTACGGGAACTGGTGGCCGTGGAACTCGCAGACGATGTCGTCCGGCCACTCTGGGGATTCGCCTGCGACGAGCGGCACGAGGCTGCGGGAGTCGGTGGCCGGCGTCGGGTCCACGCCGGCGAGCTCGAGGATCGTCGCGGTGCAGTCGAGCAGGCTGACGAACTCGTCGCGCACCTGCCCGGCGGGCGCGCCGGGGATCCGGACGATGCCCGGCGTGCGGTAGATGTCCTCGTACATGGCCGGCCCCTTGTCGTGGAGTCGGTGCGACCCGGTGAACTCGCCGTGGTCGCAGGTGAAGAACACCGCCGTGTCGTCGACGAGGTCGAGCCGCTCCAGTGCCGCCATGACCCGGGCGATCTGCTCGTCGATGAGGGTGATGTACCCCCAGGACACGGCGATGAGCTTGCGGCTCTGCTCGACCGTCAGCGAGTCGAACGCCCAGTGCGCGCTGTAGTTGCGCTGCACCGGCGGCTTGCCCGCGAACGTCTCGAGCATCGAGACGGGCAGTTCGATCTGCTCGGGGTCGAAGCGGTCGAAGTATTCGCTCGGCACGATGTACGGCAGGTGGGGGCCGAAGAAGTGCAGCGCGAGGAAGAACGGCCGCCGTCCCGAGCGGTAGTCGTCGGCGTAGCGTTCGAGCATCTCGATCGTGCGCGTCGCGAGGTAGTACTCGAAGGTCGCCTCGACAGGCTGGTGCAGGCGGGCTGCGAGCAGGTTGCCCGGCCCGCCGTTCGGCAGCACCCCGCGGATGCGGTCGCTGATCTCGTACGACGGCAGCCCCCGCTCCTCGAGGTACGCGAGGTAGTCCTCGTGGTCGATCGCGTTGTGCCAGCCGTCGAAGTGCGGCCCGTCGAAGCCGAAGTCGGCCGCGGTGCGCTTCGTTCCGGCGTGCCACTTGCCGAGCAGGCCGCAGTTGTAGCCCTCCTCGCGCAGCGCGGACGAGAACGCGAACTGCCCGTCCGGGAGATCCTCGATGTAGCCCACGTTGCGCTCGTGGTTCGCGAGCAGCTTGTGGCGGAACGGCGCCTGCCCGGTGAGCAGACTCGCGCGCGCCGGCGTGCAGATCGCGGTGGGCGTGAACCAGCGGTCGAACCGGGTGCCGCTCGCCGCGAGGGCGTCGAGCGCCGGCGTCTCCGCCGCGCTGTTCCCGTAGGCACCGAGGCTGTCGACCCGGTGCTGGTCGGTCATCAGGAAGAGGATGTTGCGCCCGGTCACGTCACTTCCCCGCAGCGACGAACTGCTCGCCGAGATAGTAGGTGGAGGCGTCGGTCGGCTCGTCGAGCTTGCCCGCCGTGACGAAGTACTCGTTCAGGCCGGTGAGCCACGAGGCGACCGTGCCGTCCTCGGTGAGCTCGTCGAGCTCGGTAGCCGAGAGGTACTTCGCGTTCGCGGCATCCGCGGCGAAGCCCTTCGGGTCGGCCTTGAGCTTCGCGGCCGTGAGTTCGACGGTCTCGTCGAGGTGCTCGACGCGGTAGTCCATCGCCTCGCGGAGCACTGCGAGCACGGCCTCGGTGGCGTCCGGGTGCTCCTCCGCGAAGGCGGGGCTCACCACGAACGCGCTGGGGAAGGCGATCTCTTCGGCGAAGTCCTCGTTCTCGGCGAGGATCTCGAGGTCGGGCACCTGCTGCTCGATCGTGCCGATGAGCGGGTACCAGATGCCCGCGGCGTCGACCTGCTTCGAGGAGAACGCCGAGACCACGGTCGCCGGGTCCATGGCGACCTTCTCGACGTCGTCGATCGTGAGGCCGGCCGACTTCAGCGCCATCGTCAGGATCATGTCGCCCGAGGTGCCCTCGGGCACGGCGACCTTCTTGCCCTTGAGGTCTTCGATCGAGTCGATTCCGGGCTGCGCGATCACCCGGTCGGCGTTGCCGAGCCCGTTGATCGCGGCGATCTCCGCCTGCCCTGAAGCGGGCAGCCACATGGCGCCCGGCCCGATGTAGCCGAAGTCGAGGTCGTTCGTGCCGAGCGCCTGGATCTGCAGCGGGCCGTTGGTGAAGACGGGGGTCTCGACCTCGAGTCCCTGCTTCTCCCAGAGGCCCTGCTCCTCGGCGATCGCGAGGAGGCTGCCGCCGTTGAAGTCGGCGATGTAGCCGAAGCGGATCTTCGGGAAGTCGGCTGCGGCGTCGCCGCCCGCGGCGGGCGCCTCCGAGCCGGTGCTCGCGCAGCCGGCGAGGGCGAGGGCGGCGGCGGCCGCCGTGGCGACGGCGGCGACGATGCCGCGCGTGGTCCTGATCTGCATGGGGGTTCCTCTGGTCTGGCCGTCAGGCGACGGCGGTGGGGTGCGGTGCAACGGATCGGTGGGTGGCGTCGACGCGCCGGCCCGGGGTCTGGTGGTACACGGCGCTCCACACCCGGTTGCGGAGCTCGGTGAACTCGGGGCTGAGGCGCAGGTCCTCGGTGCGCGGGCCCGGCAGCTCGACGTCGATGACGTCGTAGATCCGGCCCGGACGCGCCGCCATCACGACGACGCGGTTGGCGAGGAACACGGCCTCGTCGACGTCGTGCGTGATGAACATGACGGTGCGCTTCTCGCGGCTCCAGGTGTCGAGCAGTTGCTCCTGCAGCGTCACGCGGGTGAGGGCGTCCAGGGCGCCGAACGGCTCGTCCATGAGCAGGATGCTGGGATCGACGGCGTAGGCCCTCGCGATCGCGCAGCGCTGCTTCATGCCGCCGGAGAGCATCTTCGGCAGCGCGTCGGCGAACTCGCCGAGGCCGACCATCTCGATGAAGTGCTCGGCCTTCTCGCGCCGTTCCTTCGCGCTGAGGCCGGCGGTCTTCAGCCCGAACTCGACGTTCTTGCGCACGGTGAGCCAGGGGAAGAGGGCGTACTGCTGGAAGATGACGCCGCGGTCGGGGCCCGGCCCGGTGACGGGGCGGCCGTCGACGAGGGCCTCGCCACTCGTCGGGGTATCGAGCCCGGCGAGGATGTTCATCAGGGTGGACTTGCCGCAGCCGGACGGCCCGACGACGGTGATGAACTCGTTGTCGGCGACATCGAGCGAGACGTCGTCGAGGGCGACGAACCCCTCGCCCTTGAGGTCGAAGGTGCGGGTGACGTTGCGCACCGAGATGCGCGGGCTGCCGGGAGTGGGGGTGTTCGGGGTCATCGGCGTTCCTGCCATCCGGTGAGCTTCTTCTCGGCGAGCAGCAGCAGCCGGTCCATGACCAGGCCGAGCACGCCGATGACGATGAGTCCGACGAAGATCGTCGGGAGGTCGTAGTAGAGCTGGGCCTGCTGCATCCGGTAGCCGAGGCCCTGCTGGGCGGCGATGAGTTCCGCTGCGACGAGCGTCGCCCAGGCGGCGCCGAGGCCCACGCGCATGCCGACGAGGATGAACGGCACGGATGCCGGCACGACGACCCGCACGAAGATGCCGGCGTCCTTGGTGCCCAGCACCCGGGCGGCATTGATGAGGGTCCGGTCGACGTTCACGACGCCCTGGAACGTCGAGATGACGCAGGCGAAGAACGCCGCGAGGAAGATCACGAGGATCTTCGGCTCCTCGCCGATGCCGAGCAGCACGATCGCGAGCGGGATGATCGCGAGCGGCGGGATGGTCCGGAAGAACTGGATCCACGGCTCGATGAGTCCGCGCGCCCAGGCGTACCAGCCCATCAGGAAGCCGACGGGGATGGCGACGATCGTGCCGAGGGCGAAGCCGACGAGCACGCGGGTGAGGCTCGCGACGAGATCGGCCCCGAGGGTGCCGTCGACGGTGAGCTCCCAGCCGCGCACGACCACGTCGGCGGGCGAGGGCAGTTTGAAGCCGATCGACGACAGCAGCCACCACACGCCGATGCCGGCGGCGATGCTGATCGTGCTCAGCAGCAGGGTGCGGGCGCGCTTCGCGGAGTCCTGCCGCGCGCGGCGCGTGCGGCGGGGCTTCTCAGTCGTGCGGTCGGCGAGCGCGCTCGCCGACGTGGCGGTGCCCGGCTCGTCGCGAGCGGTCACGGTCTCGGTCATCGAGGCCATCGGAGTCCTCCTCGGGGGAAAGCGGACACTAGGCGTTGCTCCTTCGCAATCGGGTCTCGGCCGACGCGTCGTCGGCGGTCAGGGTGGCGTAGCCGGCGAGCAGCGGCGAGCTGCGCAGCAGGGCGATGATGCCGCCGATGGCCCCGCCCTCGTCGCCGAGCACGGCGCGTCGGATGCGCGGGGTCGAGCCGCCCACCGGGACGAGCTCGTAGGCGACGGTCGCGGCGATCTGCTCGACGACGACCTCGGACACGTGCGCCACCTCGCCGCCGATGACGATGTCGGCGGGGTTCGTGGCGACGGCGAGCGAGCCGAGCACCTGCCCGACCGCCTCCCCCGCCTCGCGGAGCACGGCGATGACGATCGGGTCGCCTTTCGCCGCGGCGGCGTCGAGCCCGGCGAGGGTGGTGACGCCGGCGCCCGCCTCGGCGCAGCGCCGAAGGATCGCGTCGATCGAGGCGATGGTCTCGAGGCATCCGCGCTTGCCGCACCGGCAGTCGACGCTGCTGCCGGCGACGCTCATGTGCCCGAACTCCCCGGCGAACCCGGCGGCGCCCGTGACGAGTCGACCGCCGATCACGAGCCCGCCGCCGATGCCGGCGGAGAGGCGCACGTACAGCAGATGCTCCGTCTCGGTGCTCGGCTCCCACGCCGCCTCGCCGAGGGCCGCGAGACGGGTGTTGTTGTCGACGAGCACCGGGACGCCGAAGCGACGCTCGAAGGCGGTGCGGACGAGTTCGGCGCCGACCCGGCGGGCCTCGGCGACCGGCTCGGCCCGCCGCCGCGGCAGCCGCGGCGAGAACGGACCGGGGAAGCCGATCGCGACGCCCTGGATGCCCTCGTAGTGCAGCTCGGGCGCCTCCGCCAGTCGCTCGATGAGCCCGAGGGCGAGCTCGACGCGGGTGCCCCAGTCGGCCGGCTCCTCGTACGGCGCGACGTCGGAGGCGATGAGCTCGTGCGCGGCGTTCATCACGGCGACGCGGACGCGGCGGTGCGAGAAGTCCACCCCGAGGTACTGCCCCGCGGCCGGGTCGAGCGTCAGGATCTCGGCCGGGCGGCCGCGGCCGACCCGCGGCGAGTCGTCGATCGTGACCGACACGACGCCGCGCGAGATGAGGTTGCCGGAGATCTCCGAGAGCGTCGTGCGGGACAGCCCGATGTGCTTCGCGAGCTCGCCGCGGGTCATCCCGCCGTGCTGGCGCAGCAGCTGCAGCACGCGGTCCTCGTGCGTGCGTCTGACGAGCGTGTGCACTCCGCTGGGCAATGGCATGCGTTGAACGCTAAGCGGGCCGATTTTTTCCGTCAACCACCCGACAGAATTCGCCGGGAAAAACATCCATCTCTTTGTGAAAACCTTCCGGACGTGGTCGGTCCGGCCGGTTCACCGCCGGCGGCGCAGCTCCGGCAGCACCGCCACGGCGCCCACCACGATCGCCGCGACAAGCACCGCGATGGCGAATCCGCCCGTCGCGAGCGCGGCGGCGATCGTGCCGAACACGGCGATGCCGAGCCCCGAACCGAGGGCGAAGCCGATCTCCTGGATCGCCCCGACCTGCCCCGCCTGATCCTCGGTGGTCGCCTCGAAGAGGGCGGTCGCCGCGAGCGTCCCGGCGATGCCGAAGCCGAGGCCCACGAGCACGAGCGGAGCCGCGATGAACCCCGGGTCGCTCGCGAGCCAGCCGAGGCCGGCCGCCTGCACGAGCAGGGCGAGCACCGTGAGGGTGTTCGCCGGGAGCCAGCGGAGCAGCAGCGGCGTGACGACCCCGCCCGCTGCGATCGCGGCGGCCTGCGGCAGCAGGGCGAGCCCGGCCTCCGCGGCGCTCGCGCCCCGGGTGTCCTGAAGTTGCAGGCTGACGAGCAGCACCGCTGCCGCGGAGGCGCCCGCGCTCACGAGGATGCGGGTGATCGCCGGCGAGAACCCCGCGAGGCCGAACAGCCGCACGTCGATGAGCGGCTCGCGCAGCCGCCGCTGCCGCACGATGAAGAAGACGAGGCTCGCAACGGCCACCGCACCGGCGACGATCGCGACGATCGGGGCGGCGACCGCTTCGTGCAGCGCGAGCACCAGACCGCCGAGCGCGAGCATCGAGGCGAGGATGCTCGGCACATCCCAGCCCGGCCGGACGCTGCTTCGCGAGTCGGGCACCAGCCAGGCCGCGAGCACGATGGCGATGATCGCGAGCGGCACGCTGCCGAGGAAGAGCCACCGCCAGCCCGGCCCCTCGGCGAGCGCGCCGCCGAGCACCGGCCCGAGCGCGTTGCCCACACCGAAGGTCGCGGTCCAGAGCCCGTAGGCGACCACGCGATCCCGCCCGGCGTAGCGGGCGCCGATCGTGGCGACCACGCCCGCGATCACGAAGGCCTCCGCGATGCCGAGCAGCGCTCGCGCCCCGATGAGCATCGCGCCACCGGTGGCGAGGCCGCCGGCCAGGTTCAGGATGGCGAAGCCCGCCAGTCCGATGAGGATGATCCGCTTGCGGCCGAACGCGTCGCCGATCCTCGCCGCGATGATGAGCGTCGCCGCCATCGCGAGCGAGTAGCTGTCGACGAGCCAGAGCGCCTCGGTGTCGCCGAGCGAGAGCTCGGCGCGGATCGCGGGCAGCGCCGTCGCGGCACTGCTGATCGCGAGCGAACCGATCAGGATGCCGAGCAGCATCGGCACCATCGCGGCCCAGCGGCGGATCGAGGAACGGGAGTCGGAACGGGCCGGGGAGAGGGTCACTCGACCATTCTGTGGAGTACGGTACGAAGGGACAAGTACGGACATTCTCGTCAGGTAGTGACGGTTTGGATACTATGGGCGCGAGGAGTCATCCCGTTCCCGACCGGAGGTGCAGTCGATGCGAGAGAAGACCGAACGCGTCATCCGCGAGTGGACCGACTCCTGCGACGCGGAGGTCTCGATCGCCGTGCTGGGCGGCGCGTGGAAGCCGAGCATCCTGAGCCTGCTGGCTCGGCACGGCGTGCTCCGCTTCGGCGAGCTCGGCCGGCTGCTCGACAATCCCACTGCGCGCGTGCTGACGCGCCAGCTGCGCGAACTGGAACAGGACGGCCTCGTCGTCCGCACCGTGTACCAGCAGGTGCCGCCGAAGGTCGAGTACCGGCTGAGCGAGCTCGGCGAGAGCGCCGGCCCGCTCGTCGAGGCGTTGACCCAATGGGGCGGGCAGTACGCGGCGCAGCAGCGCGCGGGACTCACGGCGGCGCCCGTGGGCTGACGCGGTCGGCGCCGACCCCGGCGTCGACGTGCTGGCGATGCCGGATCAGCTGCGGTCGCTAGCGCACTCCGGTGCGACGGGCGAGGATGAGTCCTTGCCGGCGCACGCCGGGGTCGGTCCTGGCCTGCGCCCCGGTGACGGTGAACCCCGCGTCCTCGACCCGCGCCGCGAGGAGGGCGAGCGGCCAGAAGTAGGCCGTTGTCACGGCATGCGGGAACGCCTCGAGTTCGGGGCCCTCGAAGAACCCCAGCGCGAGCGAACCGCCCGGCGCGAGCGCTCGCGCGAACTCCTCGAACGCGACGTCGATGGCGTCGGGGTGGGTGTGGATCAGGGAGAACCAGGCCAGGATGCCGCCGAGGCTCCCGTCGTCGACGCCGAGCATCTCGGCCCGTCCGAGACGGAACCGCTCGGCCGGGTGCCGCAGCCGGGCGGCGGCGACGAACTCCGGCGTCGGGTCGACGCCCTCGATGTCGAGCCCGTGCTCGGCGAGGAAGGCGGTCCACTGGCCCGGGCCGCAGCCGACGTCGAGCGCCGGACCGGTGACGCCGCCCGCCCAGGCGAGCAGGGCCCGGCGGTCGGCTTCGGCCGCCGCGTCGATGCCGCCGAAGGCGTCGAGGTACTCCGCCGACCTCGCGCCGTACGCCGCACTCACTGCTTCGACCGTCACGCGAGGACTCTACCGGCGGCGGCCTCCGCACTGGCCGTGCCACGATACTCGGATGGCCCTTCCAACACCGACCCTCGCGACCGCGCGGTTGCGACTGCGCCCGTTCTCGGAGGCTGACGGAGCCGAGCTGTTCGCACTGATGAGCGACGCGGACGTGTTGCGGTACTGGGATTCCCCGCCCTGGACCGACCGGTCGGCCGTCGGGCCGTTCCTCGAACGATGCCGGAAGGCGGCGGAGGACGGCAGCGGCGCGCGCGTCGTGATCGAGCACGCCGACTCCGGAGCATTCCTCGGCTGGTGCACGTTCAACAGTTGGGACCCGGACTTCCGCAGCGCCTCGCTCGGCTACTGCCTCGCCGAGCGGGCGTGGAGCCAGGGCTACGCCACCGAGGCCGCGGGCGGCGTCCTCGCCTGGGCGTTCGATGTGCTGGATCTGAACCGGGTCCAATCCGAGACCGACACGCGCAACCTCGCCTCAGCGCGGGTGCTGGAGAAGCTGGGGTTCCGCCGGGAGGGCACCCTGCGCGAGGACTGCATCGTCAACGGCGTCGTCTCCGACTCGTGGGTTTACGGCCTGCTGCGGCGCGAGTGGGAAGCCGGGCAGGCGACCTCCCACTGACCGGCGCAGCGCGCCGAGGGCGGTCGCCCGATCGAACCGGACCGCGGAAGTCGGGTCCCGATCCATGGCGACGAGCAGGCTGGAGGGCGAAGGAGGAGCCGTGATCGCGACGCTCAACCGCGTGGTCGAACTCGTCGAGCAGACGCTCGACGGGCCGACCGAGCTGACCGCGCTCGCGCGGCAGGCGGGCACCACCGAGTACCACCTGCGTCGGATGTTCTCGTCGCTGGCGGGGATGCCGCTGTCGGAGTACGTCCGGCGGCGCCGGATGACGCTCGCCGCGGCCGACGTGCTCGGCGACGGTGAGCTGCTCGGGATCGCGGTGCGGTACGGCTACGGCTCGACGGAGGCGTTCGGCCGGGCGTTCCGCGCGGTGCACGGCGCGTCCCCGGCCGAGGTGCGCCGCGGCGGCGGCCCCCTTCGCACACAACCACAGCTCAGGTTCCGCCTGACCGTCGAAGGGAGCGCCCAGATGGACACCCGAATCACCGACCGCCCCGCGTTCACGCTCGCCGGCCATGCCGCCCGCGTGCCGCTCATCCATGAGGGGGTCAACCCGCACATCCAGGCCCACATCGCCGCGATCGACCCGAGCGAGCACGCCCGGCTGAAGCGGCTCGGCGACACCGAGCCGCGAGGGCTGCTCCAGGTGAGCGCCGACGTCGACCCGGACGCCCGCGAGGGCGCACCGCTCACGTATCTGCACGGCGTCGCGCTCGCGGACACCGCCGCAGCGCCCGACGACCTCGACACGATCGAGGTCCCGGCCGGCGAGTGGGCGGTGTTCCGCGTCGCCGGCGAGTACCCGGCCGCGCTGCAGGCGGCGTGGGCCGCAACGGCGACGGACTGGTTCCCGTCGAACCCGTGGCGGCTCCGCCCCGGGCCGTCGATCGTCGCCGTGCTCGACCGCTCGGACGACTTCGCCACGGCGACGTGCGAGCTGTGGCTCCCGGTCGAGCGCGCCTGAGTGCTCAGATCGTCATCATGAAGAGCCCGAAGGCTGCCGCAGACAGGAGGATCAGGCCACCGCCGACAATGAGGCCGACCCGGAGAACCCGGAAGCCGGTGCCGACAGCGATCGCAATGCACACGCCAGTAACCATCAGCCACACGAAGATGCAGGCCGCGATCGCAAGCCTGACCCCGCCCTGAGCCTCCTCGAGCTGGGCAGATCGCTGAGCATCACCGCTTGGTCCGCTGAACGTGAGGACTTCATCGAAGCTCAACGCACAAAGCGCAAGGAGGTAGCACATCACGAGCGCGCCGAGGACGCCGACGATGGCGATCCATATCGCTCCCGACGTGCGAGGACCCAGCACCGCGGTGGTGCCACTGCCGGCGTCGTGCGCGTCTGACATGCGCCGAGCCTAGCTCGGGCCGCCGACGGCGGGCTCAGCGCGAGGAGGAGAAGTACCTGCTCCGACATCCACCGCCGCAGTGGTAGCAGGCTGGCGCACATCGACCTTGTAGCCAGTCATCAGCTCGCCGCGGATGGCGCTCGTCAGGCGGCGTGGGCCGCGACGGCCACGGACTGGTTCCCGTCGAACCCGTGGCGGCTCCGCCCCGGAACGTCGATCCTCGCCGTGCTCGATCGCTCGGACGACGAGCGCGCCTGAGTGCCGCCCGCCTCACCTTGCCTCACCCTCCCTCACCTCACACAACTCAGGAACGCCTCTCGGTGAGCCCCGGAATCACGGGGCTCGCCGGATCCACGACCGGCATAACCGCCAGATGTTCCTGAGTTGTGCGACGAGGGCGGAGGAGAGCGCTCGGCCTCGCGGCGCCGTCAGGCGGCCCGGATGGCGGCCAGCACCCGTTCGATGTCGCGGACGTCGTTGAAGCCGTGCACGCCGATGCGGAGGCGATCGCCCGTCACGCGCGCGCGCACGTCCGTTTCGGCGAGGCGGGCGGCGAGCCGCTCGGGGCGCGCGACCCGCACGACCCGGATGTGCGAACCGGTGCCGGCCCGCACGGGGACCGCGCCGAGCTCGACGGCCTCGCGTTCGAAGAGCTCGGCGAGTTCGAGCGCGCGCTCCTCGATCGCAGCCGGATCGAGCCGGGCGAGGAGGCCGAGCGCCGCCTCCGCCCCGATCCAGGAGAGCCACGCCTGCGAGGTGTCGCACCGCGCGAGCCCGCCGCCGAGCTGCGGCCGACCGCCGAACAGCCCCTCGGCGCCCTCGGCCGTCTTCCAGCCCGGCGCGATGGCGTGCAGCTGCGCCGCCGCCTGCGGAGCCGCCACGAGCCACGCCGCGCCGCGCGGCGCGAGCATCCACTTGTAGCCGTGCACCGCGAGGTAGTCGGGCGCCGCCGGGATCGGCGAACGGAGCACGCCGAGGCTCTGCGTGGCGTTCACGAACAGTTCGGCACCGACCTCGCTCGCGCGCTCCCGCAGCGCCGCGAGGTCGATCCGTTCCCCGTCGAGCGTGGTCGTCTCGGACACCGCGACGAGCGAGACGCCCGACCGGATCCGCTCGAGCAGCGCATCGCTGCGACTCCCGCCCGCCTCGACCGGCACCAGCTCGACCGGCCGGCGGGGGTCGCGGTCCGCCTCGGCGATGAAGGGCAGCAGCAGGCTCTGGAACTCGTCGGCGGCGAGCAGCGCGACGCCCGCGGGTCGGAACCGGGCGACGGTTGCGGCGGCCTCGGCCAGCGAGCCGAGGGTCGCGACCGACTCGCGCGGCACGCCGCACCAGCCCGCGAACCGCACCCTGGCGCGATCGGCGGCCGCGTCCCAGTCGTTCCAGTCGAAATCCCCGGACAGCTGCCCGTCGACGGCGCGCCGGAGCGCGGCCGCGACCGGCGCCGCCGCCGGGGCGGAGCCGGGGGTGTCGAGCCAGGCCCAGCGCTCCAGCGCCGGGAAGCTCGCGCGGAACTCCTCCGGCGTCATCGCGGGACCGCGACCACGGCCTCGATCTCGACGAGCAGCTCGGGGGCGGCGAGCTCGGCCGCCACGAACGCCGAGTGCGCGGGGTACGCGCCGTCCGGGTACCAACGGCCGAAGACCTCGGTGCGGACCCCCGCGAACTCCCGGAAGCTCCCCTCGCCCGCGACGATCGTGAAGAGCTTCACGATGTGGGCGGGCGTCGCGCCGAGCTCGTCGAGCAGGAGTTCGAGATTGCGGAAGACCTGTGCCGTCTGCGCGGCGCAGCCACCGGCGGCGAGCACGCCGTCGCGGTCCTGCCCCACCTGCCCCGAGAGATACACCAGGCGGTGGTCGTCCGGCACGACCGTGTAGTGCCGGAACGGCCCGATCGGCGCGGCGAGCGCGTCGGGGTTCCCTCCGGAAACGATCATGGCCGTTCCCCTCCTTCGTCGAGCGTTCCGGGCATTCGGAACACGGTCTTGCCGAGCGTCCGTCCGTCGGCGCTCGCGCGCATCGCGGCCGGGGCCTCGTCGAGCGGGTGCACCGCGTCGACGACGGGCCGGATCCCATGCTCGCGCACGAAGGCGAGCGCGTCACGGAACTCCTCCGCGCTGCCCACGGAGGTGCCCCGCAGGCTCAGCTGACGGAAGAACAGCTCGCGCAGCGAGATCCGGATCTCCGCGCCCGTCGTCGCGCCGAGGGTCACGACCCGCCCGCCGGGGCGCAACGTGCCGAGCGCCGCCGGCACGCTCGCGGCGCCGACCGTGTCGACGACGAGGTCGACCAGTGGCAGGCGGACCCCGCCGAGTTCGTCGCTCGGCACGGCGGCGGCGGCACCGCGGTCGAGCGCGAAGGCGCGCTTCTCGGCCGAGCGGCTGGTCACGGTGACGCGGGCCCCCGCGGCGAGCGCGAGGTCCAGCGCGAGGAGGCCCACCCCGCTGCCGATGCCGGGGATGAGCAGGTGCTCCCCCGCGGTCAGTTCGCCGACGGTGAAGAGCGCCCGGTACGCGGTGACCGCGGCGAGCCCGAGAGCACCGGCCTCGGGACCCGAGAGGTGCGCCGGGACGGCATGGGCGTTCCCCGCCGGCACGGCGACGAACTCCGCGAAGGTCCCGGGTGCGCGGCCGCCGAGCAGATCCGGGTGCTCCGGCACCCGGGCGCGCTCCGGCCAGTTCAGGGTGGGGTCGAGCAGCACCCGGTCGCCGAGCGCCGGCCCGTCGCCTCCGCGCCCCGGCCGGGCGGCGGGCCCGAGGCCCACCACCCGGCCGACCGCGTCGGCGCCGAGGATCCGCGCCGGCTCCGAGCCGTCGCGCCGTTCCGCGGTGAAGAGCTCGTGCCGGTTCAGGCCCGCGTACTCGACGGCGAGCAGCACCTGCCCCGCCGCAGGCGTCGGAGCCGGCATCCACGCGACGCGCAGACCGTCGAGCCCCGGCGCCCCGCCGTGCACGAGCGCCTGCATGCCGGCATCCGCGCCCGTCATGCGCCCGCCGCGGGGATCGCGCCGGTGCGCAGCTCGGCGTGCTTGGTCTCCGGAGTGAACAGGGCGGCGATCAGGCTGATGACCGCACCGCCCACGAGGTACCAGGAGGGCGACCAGCTCGAGCCGGTCGCCGTGACGAGGGCCTGCGCGACGAGCGGGCCGAGGCCGCCGAAGAGCACCACGCCGAGGTTGTAGCCGACCGCGAGTCCGCTGTACCGCTGCGCGGTCGGGAAGAGCTCGGCGAAGAGCGCCGGCTGGGCCGCGAGCATCATCGCGTCGCCGACGAGGATGAGTCCGATGCCGAGGATCGCGAGGCCGAGCTGCTGCGTGTGCAGCAGCAGGAAGCCGATCGGGGTGGTGACGATCACGAGCGCGGCGCCCCAGCGGATGAACGGACGCCGGCCGAACCGGTCGCACGCCTTGGCGAAGGCGAGCACCAGCACGACGAGCACGAGCATCGAGACGAGGCCGATGTTGCGCGCCTCGGTGTCGGCGAAGCCGAGCTGGCCCGCGAAGAACGTCGGCCCCCAGACGAGCAGCACGTAGGTGCACATGGTGGGCGAGGCGACGAGTCCCGCGACGAGCAGCACCGAACGCCAGTTCTCGCGCAGCACGCGGGTCAGCGGCGAGCGCCCCGCCCGGCGGCCGTCGGATGCCTCGGCCTCGGCCTTCGCCTCGGTGAACTCCGCGGGGTCGGCGAGCCGGAGGCGCATGTACAGCCCGATCAGGCCGAGCGGGAGCGCGACCAGGAACGGGATGCGCCAGCCCCACTCGAGCACGGCTTCCGGGCTCATCGAGGTGGTGATGAAGAGGGAGGTGAGCGCCGCCACGAACATGCCGAGCACGATCGTGATGGTCTGGAAGCTGCCGTACCAGGCGCGCTTGCCCGCGGGCGCGGTCTCGATGATGTACGTCACCGCGCCCATCCACTCGCCGCCGGCCGAGAGCCCCTGCACCAGGCGCAGCAGGAAGATCAGGATCGGGGCGAGGACGCCGATGCTCGCGTACGGCGGCACGAGGCCCATGAGCGCGGTCGCGATCGAGATCATCAGGATGATCGCCGACAGCGCGGCCTTGCGGCCGAGCCGGTCGCCGACGAGGCCGAACAGCACCCCGCCGAGCGGGCGGATGATGAAGCTGATGCCGAAGACGAGGAAGGTCGTGAGCAGCGCGACGGCCGGATCCTCCTGGGGGAAGAAGAGCGCCGCGAAGACGGCGGCGAAGTAGCCGTACAAGACGAATTCGTACCACTCGAGGAAGTTGCCGATGCAGGCGGCGACGATCGCGCGCATCTGCGACGGCTGCAGGCCCTTCTCGCGGGTGTTGCGGGGGTGCGTGACAGTCATCGTGAGCTCCTTTGCCGTTCGGTGACGCGGGGGATGGATCGGGTGACGCGGGGGATGAATCGGGTGACGCGGGCGGATCGGGGCGGTGGATGCCGGGTGGTGCTGCGGTGGCGTTACGGCAGGTGCTGCGCGTGCGGCGGCACCGGGGTCCAGCTCGGGCGGCCGAGCGGCACGGGCGGGTCCACGTCGGCGAGGTACCGGCCGTAGCCGATGTCGAGCACGGCGCGGCCGTAGGCGGCCGTCGCGGGCCCGGTCGGGGCGAAGACGTGCAGGGGGTCGGCCTCGCTCGCGCCCCAGGCGAAGTCGGCGGCGCCCGTGCGGGCGGGGCTGAGGGCGGCGAGGCTCCAGGGGATCTCGACGAGCTTGCAGAGGTCGTAGCCCGTGCCCTCCGCGCTCGGGATCGCCTTGACCGTGCAGTGCCGGGCGAACCAGTCGGGGGCGGGGACGTCCTGCGAGTCGAGCCCGAGCGCCACCTCCCCCGCGACGAGTTCCTCGCCGAGGGCGGAGACGATCGCGAAGGCGATCCGGTCGTCGTGCTCGTCGAGCCGCACCGCGCGAGCCTGCTTCTTGGGCAGCCCGAACAGCTCGCGGCCGAGGATGCCGTGGTTCAGGCCTTCGACGAACGTCTCGACCGCGTAGGCGCCGTCGGCGCCGCCGCCGTATCCGGCGCAGCGCAGCGAGACGCCGCCCTGCAGGTAGTCCGGGCGACGCTCCACGCCGTCGGACGAGGCGAACTCCGCGCCGATGAACTGGGCGACCCAGAGCGCCACGGTCGGCGAGTCCGGCACGCCCAGCCCGGCGGGCAGGAACCGGGCGGCGACGGCGGCGTCGATCGGCGCCTCCACGGTCAGCCAGCGCACCTCGACGCGCTCGGTGCCTGGCGTGAAGAGCGGGGCGAAGACCGGCATGGCGACCGCCGCGGCGGCGCTCATCGCGCACCCGCCGGCATGGCTTCGACCCGGCCGGCCGGCACGTCGTGCGCGACTCGGCGGATGGCCCCGAGGATGTCCTCGTCGCCCGGCAGCACTCGGGCGGCCAGCTGCACCGCCGCCGGGATCCGCGTCTCCAGCGCGCCGATCCGCACCGGCGGCGAGGTGAGCTGGACGCCGCTCTCCACGACGCGGGAGACCACTTCGGCGCCCACCCCGCCGGTCGTGTGCGCCTCGTGCACCACGAGCAGCCGGCCCGTCCGCTGCACGCTCGCGAGGATGCTGTCGAGATCGAGCGGGCGGATCCACCGGGCGTCGATCACCTCGGCGTCGATGCCCTCGGCCGCGGCGCGCTCGGCCGCGGCGAGCACCCGGTGCTGCATCGCGCCCCAGGTGACGACGGTGAGGTCCGACCCCGAGCGGCGCAGGCCGACGCCGCCGACCGCCTGCACCGGACCGCCGATCCGCACCGGTTGCTTGGCGCCGTGGTAGAGCGTGCGGTTCTCGATCACGATCGTCGGGTCGTCGCTCCAGATGGCGCTGAGCAGCAGGTCGTAGGCGTCCTGGTTCGTGGTCGGCATGCAGACGCGGATCCCGGGGATGTGGGCGAACAGCGCCTCCAGCGACTGCGAGTGCTGGGCGCAGGCGCCCGGGGCGTTGCCCTGCTGGGTGCGCACCGTCAGCGGAGCGGCGAGCGCGCCCCGCGAGACGTACCGCACGTTGGCCGCCTGGTTCACGATCTGGTCGAACGCGACGAGGGCGAAGTCGGCCCACATGATCTCGACGATCGGCCGCCGGCCGAACATCGCGGAGCCGACCGCGCCGCCGAGGATCGCCGATTCGGAGATCGGGGTGTCGAACACCCGCTCGCCGAACTTGCGGCGCAGGCCCTTGGTGACGCCGAACACGCCGCCGGGGATCGCCACGTCCTCGCCGAAGAGCAGCGTCTCGGGGCGCTCCTCGAGCGCCCGCGAGAGTGCCGCGTTCACGCTCTCCGCGTAGGACAGGGTCTTCTCGATGATCTCAGGCATAGACGTGCTCCTCGACGGTGGCGGGGTCTGCGAGCGGGGCGGAGAGCGCGGCCTGGGCGGCGCGATCGACCTCGTCGACCACGCGCTGGCGCAGTGCCGCCAGCTCCGTGTCGCCGACGCCGGCCGCTCGGGCCATCCGCTCGGCTCTCGCGATGGGCTCGGCCGCGATGGCGGCGTCGAGCTCGCCCGCCGGCCGGTAGTGCTGGACGTCGCCGATGTAGTGGCCGACGATGCGTTGGGTCATCGCCTCGAGCAGCACCGGACCGGCGCCGTTCCTGCACCGCTCGACGGCGTCGGCGACGGCGTCCCGGACCGCGTCCGGGTCGTTCCCGTCGAAGCGCACGCCGGCCATGCCGTACGCGGAGGCGCGGCGGAAGAACTGGTCGTTGCGCACTACGTCGCGCGTCGGGGTGAGCTCGGAGTACGTGTTGTTCTCGACGAGGAAGATCACCGGCAGCGTCATCGCCGCGGCGAAGTTCATGGCCTCGTGCACGGCGCCCTGGTTCATCGCGCCCTCGCCGAAGGATGCCAGGGCGACCCGGCCGCTCCCGTCGAAGCGGCCGGCGAGCGCCGCCCCGCACGCGATCGGCGCGCCCGCGCCGACGATCGAGTTCTCGCCGTACATCCCGTAGCCGGGAGCCGTGAAGTAGGCGGAGCCGCCTCGGCCGCCGCTGATGCCGCTGGCCCGGCCGAGCAGCTCGGCGAGCACGGCCTCCGGCGGGACGCCGCAGGCGATCGCCCAGCCGTGCCCCCGGTAGGTCGGGAACACGGCGTCGCGGCCGAGGTCGAGCGCGCGGACCGCGCCCGTGTAGATCGCCTCCTGGCCGTTGCAGAGGTGCACCGAGCCGACGATGTCCTCGCTCAGCCGCAGGCGGCTGATCGTCTCCTCGGTCTCGCGGATGCGGTGCATCACCTCGAGCGAGGCGAGCAGCGTGTCCTGGCTCATGCGGTCTCCTTCCGGTCTCCGGCCGCACGGGCGGCCTCGTGGACTGCGGCGGGCGCGCGCAGGCGCCCGGAGGCGAGCAAGGAGCTCGCCAGGCTGGCGGCTTCCCCGACCGCGGCGACGAGCTGCGGCCGCGTGCGGGTGAATCGCTCAGCGGGGGCGGACACCGTGAACGACCCCGCCGGGGCGCCGTCGGGCGCGAAGTACGGCGCCGAGACGCAGCGCATGCCCTCGGCGAACTCCTCCTCGTCGACGGCGTAGCCCTGGCTGCGCACCCGCGCCAGCTCCATGAGGAGGCCGTCGAGGTCGGTCACGGTGCGCGGCGTGAGCCGGGTCAGCGTCACCCCGGCGAACAGCGTCTCCACCTGCTCGACGGGGAGGTGGGCGAGGATCGACTTGCAGGACGCCCTGGCGTGCATGTCGCCCGTGTAGCCGACCTCGAGCCCGCCGACGCTGAGCGTGTGGGTGCTCGTGAGGAAGTGCCGCAGCAGCACCGCGCCGCCGGTCCACTCCGCGATGAAGGCGGTCTCGCCCGTCGCGTTGAACAGCCGGGTGAGGATGACCGAGAGCTCCGGGGCGATCTCCGAGTGCCGTTGCAGGGCCCGCCCGAGGGCGAAGCCGTGCGGGCCGAGCTCATAGCGACCGCCCTCGCCGCGGATGACGTAGCCGTCCGCCTCGAGCGTGCGCAGCACGTGGTAGCAGACGCCGAGCGAGAGCCCGCGTTCGGCGGCGAGCTGCTTCGCGGTGGCGGGCCCGGCGTTCACGAGGTGCTCGAAGACGGCCATGCCCCGGCTGAGCGTCGTCAGGATCTCCGGCTTCGCGGCGGTCACGGCAGCACCCGCAGGGCCTGAGCGATCGTGCGGGCCGCGCGCAGCAGCTCCGTCTCGGCCACGGACTCGTTCGCGGTGTGCGCGAGCGAGGTGTCCCCCGGGCCGAACACGAGGGTGGGCACGCCGAGCGCGGCGTACTGGCCGGCGTCGTTGCCCGCCGTGAATCCGCGGAGCTCGGCTGCGCCGTCGACGAACTCCAGTGCACGCACGAAGGCCCGCGCGAGCTCGCCCGATTCGGAGGTCTCCCAGCCCGGATACGGCGCCCCGAGCCACTCGATCCGGTGCGGATGCCCGAGCTCGTGCGGGTCGTCGCGGACGGCCGAGGCGAGCGCGGCCGAGAACTCCGCTCGGGCGCGCTCGGGGTCTTCGCCGGGCTTCAGCCCGATCCGTCCGGTCATGCGGGCGCGCTCCGGCACGGATGCCTGGTACTCGCCGGCCTCGAGGAGGCCGATGTTGAACGGGATGCCGGTGGGCACGTCGGCGAAGCGGGGGTGGGCGAACCCGCCGGAGCGCGCGGCCGCGGTGGCGATCAGCGCGTCCCGGAGCACGAGCAGTCGCGCGAGCGCGTCGACGCCGAGCCAGGGCGCCGAGGAGTGCGCGGCGACGCCCGCCGCCTCGACGCGGAAGAACTGGAGCCCCGTGCACGCGGTGACGAGGGCGTTGCCCGTCGGCTCGAGCACGACGGCCGCGTCGGGCGGTTCGGCGAGGGAGAGCACGAGCCGGGTGCCGACCCCGGTGCGTTCCTCCCCGATCACGAGGTGGACGACGGGGACATGGCGGAGCGGCTCGGCGCGTTCGCGGAGCACCTCGAGCGCGATCAGGGCGGCGGCGATGCCGCCCTTCATGTCGACCGTCCCGCGTCCGTGCACGCGCCCGCCCTCGCGGACGCCGCCGAAGGGCGGATGCGCCCAGGCGGCGTGATCCCCCTCGGGGACGACGTCGAGGTGGCCGTTGAAGACGATCGTCCGCTGACCGGGCTGCGGGCGGCCGAGCGGGTAACCGATCACGTTCGCCCGGTCGGCGACACGCTCTTCGCCCGCGGCGAGCCCGGTGCCGGCGAGGGGCTGGAGCTCGACGTCCCAGCCGTGCGCGCGCATCCAGTCGGCGAAGAAGTCCGCGACGGCGCGCTCGGCACCGGTCACGCTCGGCCGCCGGACGGCGTCGGCGAGGAGCGCGGCGATGGCCTCGCCGTGCGCCGCGATCTCCTCATCGAGACCGCGCGACTCCTCTGCTGTCATGCTGGCTTCCCTCTCTGGTCTGGATCATCATGGGGGCGCTCCCGGACCTCATCGATATTCCGAACAAGCTTTTCGATTATCTGAAATATCGCCGCTTCGGCCCCGTCCGCCGACACCCTCGGCCCTACCGTGGGCGCATGACGAACGCGCAGCCCAGCCCGCCCGCAGCCGAGGGGCCCACGCTCCTCGAGCGCCACCGCGCCGTGATGCCCGACTGGATGTCCCTGTACTACGACGAGCCGCTGGAGCTCGTCTCGGGCCGCGGCCGCACGGTGCTCGGCAGCGACGGCCGGGAGTACCTGGACTGCTTCGGCGGGCTGCTCGCGACCATGGTCGGGCACGATGTCCCCGAGATCACCGAGGCGATCCGCCGCCAGTCCTCGCGCATCCTGCACTCCTCGACGCTGTACCTGCTGAGCGGCCAGGTGCGGCTCGCCGAGCGGCTGGCCGCTGCGAGCCGGATGGCCGACCCTCGCGTGTTCTTCGTGAACTCGGGGACCGAGGCGGTCGAGGCCGCCCTCCTGGTCGCGACGGCGCACGCGTCGAGCAACCAGGTGCTCGCGCTGCGCGGCAGCTACCACGGCCGCAGCTTCGGCACGGTCGCGACGACCGGCATCCGCGCCTGGTCCGCGACCGGCTTCAGCCCGCTGCAGGTGAGCTACCTGCACAGCGGCTACCGGTACCGCAGCCCGTTCCGCGACCTCGACGACGCCCGCTTCGTCGACGCCTGCATCGAGGAGATGCGCACCATCATCGAGACGAGCACGAGCGGCCGCGTCGCGGCGATGCTCGTCGAGCCCGTGCAGGGCGCCGGCGGCTTCGCCGAACCGCCGCCCGGCTTCTTCCAGCGCACGAAGGCGGTGCTCGACGAGTACGGCATCCCGCTCATCTCCGACGAGGTGCAGACGGCGTGGGGCCGCACGGGGCGCGGGCCGTTCGGCATCCATGCGCACGGCGTCGTGCCGCAGCTGCTGACCCTCGCGAAGGGCATCGCGAACGGGCTGCCGATCGGCGCCGTCGTCGCCGAGGCGGAGATCATGAACAGCCTGCCGGCGAACAGCATCTCGACGGCGGGCGGCAACCCGGTGGTCATGGCGGCGGCCAACGCGACCCTCGACTACATCGAGGAGCGCGGCCTGATCGAGCAGGCGGACCGCATGGGCGAGGTCCTGCAGCACGGGCTCCGTGCCATCGCGGCCGACTCGCAGGGACTCGTCGGGGAGGTCCGCGGTGCCGGCCTGATGATCGGCGTCGAGCTCGTCGAACCGGGCACGACCGAGCCCGCGCCGGCGCTCGCGGTCGCGGCGGTGCAGCGGGCCCGGGAGCTCGGCCTCCTGATCGGTCGCGGCGGCCTCTACGGGAACGTGCTGCGGGTCACCCCGCCGATGACGATCACGGCCGAGGAGGCGGCACGGGCCCTCGAACTGCTCGGCGAGACGATCCGCTCACTCGCGTCGGAACGCCTCGGCGCACCCGTTCCGGTCGCATGACCGGCGAACGGCGGCGCGTCCTCGTCACGGGCGGTGCCCGGGGGCTCGGCCGTGCCTTCGCCGAGCACCTCGCCGGTGCCGGCTGGGACGTCGCGGTGCTGGACCTCGACCTCGACGGGTACCGCGAGTTCCCCGAGGAGCCGTTCACAGCCCCCGTGGTCGACGCACTGCGCGAACTCGGGGCGGACGCGGTCGGCTTCGAGGCGAGCGTGACCGACGCGGCCGCGCTCGACTCGGTCGCCGCCGAGCTCCGGGCCCGGTGGGGCTCGCTCGACGGCCTCGTCTGCAACGCCGGCGGCGGATCCGGCGAGCTCGACGGCAACCGGGCGTCGGAGGTCTCGGTCGCCGATCTCGGCGAGATGCTGGAGCGCAACCTTCTGGGCACCGTCCGCACCGTGCAGGCGCATCTCGGGCTGCTCCGCGCGACGCCCGGCGGCGCGATCGTGACCATGTCCTCGCTCAACGGGGTGGAGCCGACGGAGCACGGCGGCTACGCCCACTACGGGGTCGCGAAGGCGGCCGTGGCCCACTACTCGCGCTATCTGGCGAAGGACCTGGGGTCCGAGGGCATCCGGGTCAACTGCATCGCGCCCGGCCCGATCGCGACGGGCCGCCTGCTCCGCCGCATGGCGGAGCGTCCCGAGGCCAACGCGAACGTGCGGAACGCCCTCGGCCGGGTGGGCACGCCGGCCGACGTGGCGCCGCTCGTGCGCTTCCTGCTGGAGCCCGGGTCCGAGTACCTCACCGGCCAGGTGCTCCGCATCGACGGCGGGCTGTGACTCCCGGAGCGCTCGCTAGCCCTCGGCCAGCCAGCGCTCCAGCCGCCGCGCGAACCAGTCGGGCCGCTGGAGCGGGATGCCGTGGCCGCAGCTCTCCACGATCTCCAGCTCGCTGCCCGGCAGGGCCTCGGCCAGGCGGCGGGCGGAACGACGCATGACCGCGCGCTCCTTCGCACCGGCCAGTATGAGGGCGCGACCGGGGAAGGCCGCCCAGCCGGGTGGCACCGTGAAGCGGAGGTTCTCACCGACGGCCGCGAGGAGCGTCGCGCGCGAGACGCCCGCCGAGGTGCGCAGGTAGTCGTCGAGCAGGGACGCCGGGACGAACAGCTCCCGCGCCTGCAGTGTCGCGAACCAGCGCCGTCGCGCGAGCGGTGCGGTCACGCCGAGCAGTCCGAGGATGAAGCCGGGCGCCGGGGTCGGCTCGGCCTGCGCGCTGACCACGGCGACGCGATCGACGAGCTCGGGCCGCTCGGCGGCGAGGAGCGCCGCGAGCTGCGCCCCCAGCGAGAAGCCCACCACCGCGACGGGCCCGTCGGCATGCCGCTCGATCAGCTCGGCCAGCTCGCGCACCGTCTGCGCGTGCGAGACGTAGGGCGTCGCCGAGCTGCGGTCGTGGCCGGGCAGGTCCGGCACGATCAGCGTGGGCTCGGAGCGGAGCTCGGCGATCGCGGGTCGCCACATCCACCCGCCCACGCCGCCGCCGTGCAGGAGGAGCACCGTCCGATCGCTTCGTCCGTTCGTCACGCTCGCGTACATGCCGGCCCCCTCCACGTCACGCGCCGGGCGCCGGCGCGCCCGCCCGCTCGAATCCGGCCACCATCGTCGCGAGCACGGAGATCGCTCCGCCGAGCTGCGCCGGGCTCAGCGGACCGAGCCGTTTCGCCGCCGAGAGCAGACCGATCGTCGCGCACGAGAGGGCGAGGGCGAGCTGCTCGGCGTCGACCGCCGAGCTGAACGCGCCCCGCTTCTGGAGCTGGCGGATCCACTCGGCGGTGCCCTCGAAGTGCACCCGGAAGCGATCGTCGCTCACCGCGTCGGCGTGGGTGCCGAGCACCCCTTCGTCGTCGAGGTACGCGGCGGTCATCAGCGGGTCGCCGAGCAGGGCCCGGATCGTCGCGCGGTAGCCCTCGCTGAGCAGGGGCTGCTCGCCGAGCTCCTGCTCGACCCTGGCCCGCATGCGCTCGGCGCCCCGGCCGAGCAGCGCCTCGCGGAGCTCGTGCTTGCTCGCGAACTCGCGATAGACGGCGCCCTTGGCGATGCCGGCGCGTTCGGCGACCGAGGCGACGCTCATCGCATCGAATCCACGGTCGAGCACGAGCTGCTCTGCGGCGTCGAGGATGCGCTCGCGGCGGTGCGGGACGAGTGGTCGTGGCATGGCTGCGGCTCCGTTTCCGACGTTGTGACCAGATTAGCACTCCTGGTCACAACGTCGCCCGGCAGGCCCGAGGTCATCCCGCCGAGGCCACCGCCACCGGCTGGCCCGCGGCCCGCATCCGCCGCAGCATCCGCGCGTCTTCGAAGCCGACCTCCCGCGCGGCCGCGTCCGCGGTGTATCCCTGCGCCATCAGATGCTCGGCCCGCTCTCGGCGCAGCAGCTGCTGGTACCGCAGCGGGGTGAGACCGGTGGCCGCGGAGAACGCGCGCGTCACGGTGCGCGGGCTCGCGTGCACGCCCTCCGCGAGCTCGGCGAGCGGCAGCGGCTGGTCGAAGGACCGGTCGATGAGGTCCTGCACGCGGTGCACGAGCTCGTCGACGTGCGAGCGGTGCCGCAGCAGTGCGCTGAGCTGCGCCGCGTCGCCGTTGCGGCGCGCGTAGACGACCATCTCCCGCGCGACCCGGGCGGCGAGAGCGGGCCCGTGGCGCTGCGCCAGCAGGAAGAGGGCGAGGTCGATCCCGCTCGCGATCCCGGCCGAGCTGAGCACGCGGTCGTCGTCGACGTAGAGGACGTCGTGGATGACCCGGGCGCCCGGGTTCCGGCGCTGCAGCTCGTGCTGGATGTCGTGGTGCGTCGTGCAGCGCCGGCCCTCGAGCAGCCCGGCGCGGCCGAGGGCGAAGGCACCCGAGCACACGCTCACCACGGTGCCGCCGCGCTCATGGTGCCCGCGGATCCAGCGCAGGGTCGCCTCGGCGAAGGCGCCGCTGCCCGGTTCGAGCGGGGCGCGCCAGCCGGGGACGACGAGGAGGTCCGCCGGGTCGAGCTCGGGTCGCTCGACGGCGGCCTCGAGCATCAGCCCGTGCCCGGAGGGGATCCTCGCGGTCTCGGCGACATAGTCGAGGCGGTAGTCCGCGCCGGCCGAGGCGGCCGTCGCGAACACCTGCGCCGGCCCGGCGAGATCCAGCAGGATCACGCCGGGCGCGAGCAGGAAGACGACGCGGGTCACGCCGGGACCGCCACCCCCGCGAGCTGCTCGGTCGTCACGATCTCCGCGAAGCCGCGGCCGCCGAGGATCGACGCCGTGCGCGCCATCAGCTGCTCGCCGGAGATCTCCTGGTACCCCTCGCCCGCGCGGATCGGGGAGGTCGTCGTGGCGTCGATGACGAACTGGACCTCGTAGCCGAGGTCGCTCGCGACGCGGGCGGTCGTCTCGCAGCACTGCTCGGCGCGGATGCCGCAGACGACGAGTCGGCGGATGCCGGCGACCGTCAGCTGCTGCTGCAGATTCGTCGACGTGAACGCGTTGATCGAGGTCTTCGTCACCCGCGGCTCGTCGGCGCCCGGCTGCAGCTCGTCCATCACCCGCACGAAGCCCAGCGCCGGGTCGAACACGTGACCGGTGCCGGGCTCCGCGTGGGTGACCCACACGATCAGGTCACCGGCTTCGCGGGCCCGCTCGACGAGCCGGACGACGTTCGGCACGGCCCGGGGGTTGGCCGTCGCCGCCCAGTCGTCGGCGCGCTGGCGGAACGATTCCTGCACATCGATGACGAGCAGGGCGGTGTCGGAACGAGCGGTCATGGAACCATCCTGCGCTCCGCGGGCGCCTCCGACGAGGGCCGAACCGGCCACGACTCGGTACGATCCGGTCACCAGCGCACCAGGCGCTTCGACCAGCTCAGCGAACCGGTTCGTGGTTCCACGAGCTGGTCGAGGGGTGCTCATTCCCCCGCCGCGCCGCGGCCGATGCCCCGCCCGGCCCCTCGGGCGGCCAGCATGCCGAGCACGCTGACGGCC
The DNA here is from genome assembly GCF_022811605.1 of Agromyces soli. Taxonomy (GTDB): domain Bacteria; phylum Actinomycetota; class Actinomycetes; order Actinomycetales; family Microbacteriaceae; genus Agromyces; species Agromyces soli. The sequence goes on from NZ_CP094533.1 coordinate 628,356, forward strand.
GCGAAGACGAGCATGAGCAGCTGCGCCGCGCGCACGAGATCGGGCGCGGCCAGGTTCACGAGCACCCCGGCGAGCGCGGCCGCGAACGCGCTCGCGATGAGCAGCACCGTGTTGACGGCCGCGGCGGCCTTCGCCCCCTCCTCCTCGCCGCTCGTGCTGCCGAGCGCCGCGACGGTGAGGTGCGGGAAGCCGAGCCCGATGCCCGCCCCCGCGACGAACAGGGTGACGAACCAGAGCACGATCACCGCCAGCGAGGGCTCGTCGTGCTGCAGCAGGCCGTACGCCGCGAGACCGGCGGCGAGCACGAGGGGGCCGACGAGGATGAGCGCCCGGCGTGCGGTCGCCGTGGTGGCGTTCGCGGTGACCACCTGGGTCAGCGACCAGCCGAGCGAGAGCGCCGCGCCGAGCAGCCCGGCGGTGAAGGGGATGAGGCCGCCGACCTCCTGGCCGAACAGCGGGATGAACGCCTCGGTGCCGATGCCGAAGGCGAGCACCGCGACAGTGAGGTAGACCCAGCGCAGCGAGGAGCTCCGTGCGAACGTCACCCTGGGCAGGATGCCGTTGCCGGTGCGCCGCTCGTGGGCGACGAAGCCCACGGCGAGCGCCGCACCTGCGAGCAGCACGACCGCGGTCCAGACGCCGGCGGGCAGGATGCTGGCGACGCCGACCGCGCCGACGGCGCCCGCGAGCAGGAGGAGCGAGGCCCACGGCAGGGCGTCGCTCGACGGCGAGGTCGCCGTGCGGGGCATCCAGCGGAGCACGACGAGGGCGATCAGGGCCGAGACGATGGCGAGCAGGGCGAAGGCCCAGCGCCACGCGTCGATCTGCGCGAAGCCCCCGCCGACGACGGGGCCGACGATGTTGCCGACGCCCCACATGGCCGAGACGAGTGCGGCGGCCCGGGCCCAGAGCCGTTCGGGCAGGGCGCGCTGGATGAGCGCGTAGCCGAGTCCGGCGAGCAGGCCGCCGCCGAGGCCTTGCACCGCGCGGCCGAGCAGCAGCACGAGCATCGACGGGCTCGCGGCGCAGAGGAGCGAGCCGGCCGCGAACAGGCCCAGCGCGAGCAGGTAGGCCTGCACCGCTCCGCGCCGGGTGAGCACGCGGCTCACGAGCATGGAGCTGACGACCGAGGCGAGCAGGAACACCGTCATCGTCCACGCGTAGAACTCGGCCCCGCCGATCTCGGCGACGATCGTCGGCAGCAGGCTGGTGGTGAGGTAGACGTTGCTCGCCTCGAGCAGCACGCCGCCGGCGAGGACGGCGGCGATCGGTGCGTACCGGCTGCCGAGGAGTTCGCGCCACGTCCCGGTGGCGGTCGAGTCCTGGTCGATCTCGGTCATGGTCCGTCCTTCGTGTCGAGGGGCGGATGCCGCGGCATCCGAGCGCCGATGCGACGCCGCGGGCCACGGTAATACCTCGAGTAAACTTGAGGTCAAGGAGGTGCCATGTCCCTGGAACCCGACGACCTGCTCGCGATCGGCGAGGTCTCCCGACGCACCGGCGTGCCCGCCTCGGCGCTGCACTTCTACGAGCAGCTCGGGCTCATCGCCTCGACCCGCACCGCCGGCAATCAGCGCCGCTACCCGCGGCACATGCTCCGGCGCATCTCCCTGATCGTCGTGGCGAAGCGGCTCGGCATCCCGCTCGGCGACGTGCAGGAGCTGTTCGCCGGGCTCCCGCTCGACCACGCGCCGTCGCAGCAGGACTGGCGACGGCTCGCCAAGATCTGGCGCGCGGAGCTCGACGCCCGGCGCACGCAGCTCGAGCACCTGCAGCGCGAGCTCACCGGCTGCATCGGCTGCGGATGCCTCTCGCTGAAGGCCTGCCGGCTGCTGAACCCCGACGACGCCCTGAGCGCCGACGGCCCCGGCCCACGACGCATCTGACGCCGCCTCGGGGCCGACCGGGCGGAATCGGTCGGCCCGGGGCGCGGCCGGCGCGGCACGATCCGGTCACCGCCGCCGGACGGCGCCCGCAGTCCAGGTGGAGCATCGGCGTATGCCGGTCTACTGGGTCAACACCTTCACGAGCATCCGCGACGAGCGGCGGCTGCGCGACTACGCCGAGCTCGCCGGGCCCGCCATGCTCGCGGCCGGGGGCCGCTTCCTCGCCCGCGGAGAGCCGCTCGCGGTGCTCGAGGGCGAAGCCGCCCTGCGCACGACCGTGATCGAGTTCCCCGACCTCGAGTCCGCGGTCCGGGCCTACCGCTCGGACGACTACCAGGCGGCGCTCCGCGTCCTCGGCGACGCGGCGAGCCGAGAGATCCGCATCGTCGACGGCGTCCAGGAGGGCTGACCGGCTCCGCGCCGCCCGCACGATGCGGTCGAGATCGCGACGGACGCCGCCCGCACGATCCGGTCGGAACCGGCGCCCGGCCCCGCCGAGGCGGGCCCCACGCCCCGTCCGATTTCCGCCGGAGCAGCGCCGCCCAGGGTGGTGGGGTGGGGGCATGCAGCTCACCCGCCAACGCGTCCCGCTCCCCTCCGGCTTCAGTCGACTGTCCTGGGCGAGCGTCCTCACCCAGCTCGCCGAACAGCTCGTGCTCGTGGCTGCACCGCTGCTCGCCGTGCTCGCGCTCGGCGTGGGCGCGGCGGAGACCGCGCTGCTGCAGGTGGCGCAGACGCTGCCGTTCCTCCTGCTCGCGGTGCCGTTCGGGCTGCTCGTGGACCGGGCCGCCCCGCGGCGCGTGCTGCTCGGCTCCGAGGCCCTGCGGACGGCGACGCTCGCGGCCGTCGTCGTACTGCTCCTCCTCGAGTCGCTGACCTTCCCGGCCCTGCTCGCACTCGGCTTCGTCGGCGCCGTCGGCACGATGGGCCTGAGCGTCGCCGTCCCCGCCTCCGTGCCTCGGCTCGTGGCGCGCGAGCAGCTCGTCCCGGCGAACCGCTGGCTCGAGCTCGGCCGGAGCGCGGCGTTCATCTCGGGGCCCGTGCTCGGCGGCGCGGCCGTGGCCGCCGGAGGAGCCACGACCGCGTTCGTCGCCGCGACGATCGCCTGCGGGGCGGCGCTCGCCCTCCTCGCGACGACGCGAGTGCCGCGCGGTGACGTCGCGCCGCGCAGCCACCCCTGGCGTGAGGTCGGCGAGGGCCTGCGCTTCGTCTTCACCGAGCCGCTGCTGCGGGCGATGATCGTCACCTCGCTCCTGTTCAACGTCGGCTGGTTCCTGCTGCAGTCCGTCTTCGTCGTCTACGCGCTCGAGCGTCTCGGCATGACGCCGGAACTCATCGGGGTGGCACTCGGCGCGTTCGGCGTCGGCATGGTGCTCGGCGCACTGAGCGCGGGCTGGCTGTCGACGCGCGTCCCGCTGGGCCGGATGGCGCTGTTCGGGCCGCTGGGCGGCTTCGCTGCCGCGCTGCTCATCGCGGCGACGCTCTGGTTCCCCCTTCCGCCCCTCGCCGTGCTCTCCTACTTCCTCTTCGGGCTCGGCCCGGTGCTCTGGGCGATCGGCACCACCGCGCTGCGGCAGGCGGTCACACCGACCCGGATGATCGGCCGGGTCTCCAGCGTGCTCGTCGTCGCCACCTACGGCGCCCGTCCGATCGGCGCCGGCCTCGGCGCCGCGCTCGCCGCCACGACCGGCATCGACTGGTGCGTCGCGGGGTGCGCGGTGCTGTTCGCCGCGCAGCTGCTCTACGTGCTGCGCTCCCGGCTTCCCCGGGTGCGCGAGCTCCCCGAGCCGGGCGGCGACGCCGCGGGCGCCGATCCCGCGGCCCGGGTGGCGGCCGAGTGACCGCGGGGATGGCATGCTGGTGCGGTGGGCATCCTGACCTATCGCTTCATCCGGACCGTCGAGATCGAGGACCGGTCGCTCGCCCATCTGCGCAGCGTCATCCTGGCCAAGCTGCGACGCGGCGAGTCGTTCGCGTTCTCCTGGGAAGTGCCCGCCGAGCAGGGCAGCGGTCGCAATTCGATCTGGCTCGGCCCCGACATCCCCATCGTCTTCGAGTTCTTCGACGCGCGGGAGCCGCGGCTGAACCCGGTCTGGCTGCGCGAGCTGACGCGGGCGGCGAACTCGCCCGCCGGCCTCAGCCTCGTGCCCGAGCCGAGCAGCCCGGGCACGGCGGAGCACTAGCCGGATCGCGCTGCTCGAACGCGATCGGGCGGATGCCTCGGCGGCCAGCCCGTGGGCTCGCGGGTCAGCCCGTGGGCTCGCGCCCGGCCTCGAGCGGCTCCGGCACGATCGTGAGGCCGCCGGCGGAGTTGGCCGAGCGGTTCATCGCCTGCACCCAGGCGGGGTTGAGGCGCGGGGCGCGGCCCCCGAAGTACTCGAAGGCGACGGGGATCGCCGGCGACAGCCAGACCGAGGTGCGACCGAAGCCGCTGGCCGAGGCGGACTCGGTCCAGGTGAAGGCGAACGGTTCGCCGCGTCGCAGCTTCGCCCAGATCGCCGCCTGCAGGTGCGCGAGCACCCGATCGTCGAACGAGACGACCAGCTTGGAGTCGTAGGTGAGCGTGCCCATCAGAGGAAGGATACCCGGCGGACGACCGCTCGCCGGCATCGGCCCGCTGGGCGCGCGGCCGGCGGGCGCGGAAGCCGCGAGGCGGTACGGTACACCCCCAAGCTGTGAACGAGCGATCCTTGCGCAAGGGGGTTGACAGGACGATTCTTGTGGGATGGAGCGCCGCGCATCGCATCCCATCGCCGACGGGTCGGCCGAAGAACTCCGCCGCGCCGTCGGGCGGGGAGAGCTGGTCGCTTTCTTCCAACCCGAGTACGAACTCGCGACCGGTCAACCCGTGGTGGTCGAGGCGTTGTGCCGCTGGCTGCACCCCGTTCGCGGCCTGGTGCTGCCCGACCGCTTCATCCCGGTCGCCGAGCGCACGGGCCTCATCGGCGATCTCAGCCGCGCGATGCTCGAACAGGCCGGGCGCCGTGTCGCCGAGTGGCACCGCCACGGCCGACACGTCGGGCTCGCGGTCAACGTCTCCCCGACGCAGCTCCGCCCGGACTTCGCCGCGACGGTGCTCGAGTTCGTGCGAGAACTCGCGCTGCCGGCGGGCACCGTGACCGCCGAGATCACCGAGACCCCCGCCCTCACCGAGAGCTGCGAGGAGCTCGAGGCCCTGCAGATGCTCATCGACGGCGGGATCGGCGTGTCCGTCGACGACTTCGGCGCCGGCTTCACCTCGATCGAGGCGCTCCGGCGCATGCCGCTCACCGAGGTCAAGATCGACCGCTCGCTCATGCGCGACCACGCCCCGGAGGCGGACGCGCTCGCGCGTGCGGCGGTGGAGGTCGCGCACGAGCGCGGCGCCGTGGTGGTCGCGGAGGGCATCGAGACCGCGGAGGACCTCGACCGCGCCCGGCGGTGGGGCTGCGATCGCGGGCAGGGCTTCTACTACTCCCCCGCGCTGCCCGCGGCCGAGGCGGAGCGGCTGCTCAGCGTCGCCTAGCCGCCCCCGACGCGACTAGAGGACGATCTCGTCGCCGGACGCCCCGGCGGGCTTGTCGTCGTCGCGATCGGACAGGTCGCCGCCGACGTCGATCTGCGACCAGGTCACGGGCATGCCCGGCGAGAAGAGGATGTCGATGCCGGGGCCGCCTCGCAGCGGCGGGATGTTGACGTACCCACCGCCCGCCTTGATCGCCTCGAGGACCTGCTGCTTCAGCTCGGTCACGGGGTCGGGCAGGAAGTAGTCTCGGCCGTCTACGGTCAGTCGGTGCACAAGGGTCACCGATTCAGGCTACCTCGGCTCGCTTCCGCATAGGATCGGGACAATGGGAAATCTGCACTACGGCTCGCCGCCGGCCTCGTTCGCGATCCCCGATCGCACCCTCGCGCACCTCGAGTTCGTCGTGCTCGCCAAGCTCCGCCGCAAAGAGGCCTTCGCGCTCTCGATCGACGGCGACGGCGGCGCGCGCCAGCAGGTGTGGATCAACCCGTCCTCGACGCTCCGCTTCGAGTTCGACGGCCCGCCCGGTGAGATCAACCGGGTCTGGCTCGAGGAGCTCATCGACTCCGCGAACGGGGCGGCCGGCATGCGGCTCACGCCGGAGCCGAAGGCCTGACGGTGCGCGCCGACTGACGGCGCGTCCCGCTCAGAGCGAGACGCGGTTCCGTCCGGCGTGCTTGGCTCGGTACATCGCTGCGTCCGCCGCCTCGAGCAGCCCGACCCTGGGCGAGCCCGGTTCGGCCACGACGACGCCGCACGACGCCGTCACCGAGAGCACCGCGCGGCTGGTCACGATGGGCACGGCGATCGACTGCACCAGCCGATCGGCGATCGCCTCGACATCCTCGCCGATGACCCCGTCGAGCAGCACGACAAACTCGTCGCCGCCCAGGCGCACCACGACGTCCTGCTCGCGCGAGGACTCGGTGAGGCGGTTCGCGACCTCGAGGATCACCGCGTCGCCGGCATCGTGCCCGTGCGCGTCGTTCACGCTCTTGAAGTCGTCGAGGTCGACGAAGAGCATCGCCTTGCCGGCCTCGCCGACCGGACCCCTGGTGGCCAGACGCTCCACCAGGTAGCGCCGGTTGTACAGCCCGGTGAGCGCGTCGCGCATCGCGAGCTCCGCGAGCTGGGCCTCGGCCCGGCGCTGCAGGGCGACCTCCAGCTCGTGGCCGAGCTCCGCGGCCTCGTCGACGACCGTGCCCCAGGGCGCGCTGCGGTCCCGCACTGTGCGCTTCCACGCGGCGAACGAGGTGCGCGGCGACAGCTCGTCGGGCCGGTTCGTGCCGCCGGGGTCGCCGAGCCAGGAGATCTCGCGCGTGAGCTCGCCGCGGAAGAACACGAGCACATCGCCCGACTCCGCGAGCGGCACGATGAGGAGGCCGGCGACGCCGGGGATGAGCTCGGCGAGGTCGGGCCGCTCGGTCAGCAGGCACTCGGAGACGAAGGGCGTGCTGCCCACTCGCTCGAGCACCTGCAGGATCGGTCCGAGCGCGGGCGTCTCGCCCGCCATCCGTGAGGTGCCCGAGATCCGTACCAGCACGCCGTCGGCCGGCACGAGATCGAGCACGGTCGCGGCGCCGCCGAGCAGCGCGGCGTGGATGTCGTCGGACGCGTAGAGCGGGGCGAGCAGCTCCGCCCGCCGCGCGCGCACGTCGACCATGTGCTGGAGGCGGCTGATCTGCCGCATCGAGGCGAGCTGCAGCGCGATCTGTCCCGCCAGCACCTCGAGCGCCCGCCGGAGCAGCACGGGCAGACGCCGTTCGCCCCGATCGGCGCAGGTGATCATGCCCACGAGCCGGCCGCTCTCGACGATCGAGAGCGAGAAGCTCGAGGCCTGGCCCATGTTCCGCATGTACTGCAGGTGGTACGGCGAGACCGTGCGCAGCTCGGCATCCGACAGATCGATCGCCCGCGGGTCGTCGGCGAGCGCGACGAGCGGGATGCCGGGGGCCTCGGTGCTCGCGATCGTGCGCCCGATCTTCGAGATGTAGAGGGCGCGCGCCTGCGGCGGGATGTCGGAGGAGGGGAAGTGCAGGCCCAGGTACGGCGGCAGCTCCGGTGCGCGCGCCTCCGCGACCACCTCGCCGTGGCCGTCGTCGTGGAAGTGGTACATCATGACGCGGTCGAAGCCGGTGATCTCACGGATCTCGGCGACCACCCCCGCACGCAGCTCCTCCTCGGAGCTCGCCTGCGAGGTGCGCATGATCGCCCCGACGACCGCGGTGCGGGCGTATTCGCCGCTGTCCGGCAGGGGCTCGATCTCGACGATCGTGATCGCGTCGCGGTGGTGCACGATCGCGTCGCACGCCTCGCCCTGCCAGGTGATCCGCACCGGGTCGATCGCCTGACCGCTGCGCACCGCGTACTCGAGCTCGGTGTTGCCGAGCTCGGCCACCAGATGCCCCAGCCAGCCGCTCGCGTTCTCGCTCGCCACCGCGATGAGGCCGGTGCGATCGATGCCCAGCAGGGTGCCGTGCGCCTGGATCGAGCCGGGCGTTCGGATCGGCTCCTTCGCGCATTCGTCGAGCCTTCGGAGCTCATCGGGGTCGAGGGCGAGTTGGGCCGGGTCCACGGTCACTCCGTCTGCCGGAAGGGATAGAGCGACCGGTGTGGCCAGCGTAGCCGACTGAGCTGAAATCCCGCCCGTGTCAAGGGCCCCATGCGTGGGCCTTTCCAACGGAATGATGCCTTCGGGAGGTCAATCGACATGGAGCAGACACTGATCTGGGAGCCGCTCGCGCCGGGCAGCTGGCGGCTTTGCGACTCGCGGTACCCGGTGGGACAGGTGCAGCGACTCGTCGCCTACGTCGAGCGCGGGCAGCGCGGCGGCTTCGAGGCCGTCTGGATCGCACGCCGCTCGGCGCCGACGTGGCACACCTCGCGCGCCGACGTGCTCCGCGAGGCGCGCCGCAACGCCGCGTCCGAGTCGGCGGTGAGCCCCGTCGACGAGCTGCGAGTGGATGCCGCCGCCTTCACCCCGGTCGACGCACCCGACCGGCACCGCGTGCTCGCCGCCTGAGCGCACGCCGCTCCGGCGTCAGCCCGTACTAGGGTGTCGCTGATGCGAGCCGCGAGCCGCGAGCCGCGAAGGAGGACGATGACGCCGTTCACCCCGCCCGCCGCGCCGACGCTCGACCACCTCGACCTCGACGCCCTGGAGCAGACCGTGCTGCCGGACGGCGGACCGTTCCCTCCCTCCTACCGTGCATTCGTGCGAGCCGCGGGGTGGGGTCGGCTCTACGGGCTGTGGCTCGTCTACCCGCCGGTGCTGGCCGGCTACGCGGACGGCTGGCCCGGACGTACGGCTCGGCTCACGGAGCGGTTCCGCGCCGCCTACGCCGACGGGCGGACCGAGGAGTTCGACTGGATGGTCGAGCCCGACGGCGACTGGCCGCTCGCCGAACGACTGCAGGTCTTCGCCTGGAGCGAGAACGGCGACGCGCTGCTCTGGGAGCTCGGCTCGAGGGACGCGCACGACGAACTCGTGATCTGGGAGTCGCGCGGTCTCAACTCGCTGCACCGCCTCGGCGTCGGCCTGCACGCGGCACTCGCCGCGCTGCGCGAGCGGGAGGGGGCGCTCGCCGCAGAGAGGCCCGAGCTCGAACCCCTCCCGGGATTCCGGCTCGACTTGGCTCGCTGAGCCCGTCTGGTTCGCTGAGCTCGCCTGGTTCGCTGAGCTCGTCGAAGCGCCGCACCCCTCGACAGGCTCGGGGAACCAGGCACCCCTCGACTTAATAGAGATACCTCTCTAATATGTGACCATGCCGACGCTCGCCCGCCCGCAACGCCCCTGGCGCTGGGGCCCGCCGCTCACCGATGAGCCGAGCGGCCGCGTCCCGCTGCCCGGCCCGCACGTCGTCGCGACCCGCGCCGTTCGCACCACCGCGAGTCCGCAGTCGCTGTTCCTCTGGCTGTGCCAGCTGCGCCGTGCGCCGTACAGCTACGACTGGCTCGACAACTTCGGCCGGCGCAGCCCGCAGCGCGCCGATCCGACCATGACCCGTCTCGCCGTGGGCCAACGGTTCATGACCATCTTCACGCTCCTCGTATTCGAGGCGGACCGCTCGCTGACCCTCGGCATGCGGCCCGGCGCGCCGTCCCGCCTGTTCGGTGCGCTCGTCGTGGAGTACCGCGTCGACCGGCTCCCCGACGACGTGCGGCAGCTCGGCGCCATCCTGCGGATGCCGGCCTCGGGACCCGGCGCCGCCGCGCGCAACACCGCTCTCGCCTGGGGCGATCTCGTGATGATGCGCAAGCAGCTGCACGAGCTCCGCCGGCTCGCGGAACGGGACGCATCGATCGGAGAGGCGGTCCGCTGACATGGGTCGAGCAGCGAAGTACTCGGAGCAGGACATCCTGGATGCCGCGCTCGAACTGATCGCCGACGACGGCGCCCACGCGGCCACCGCCGTCGCGATCGCGAAGCGCCTGGGCGCGCCGTCGGGCTCCATCTACCACCGGTTCCCCTCGCGGGACCTCATCCTCGCGACGCTGTGGGTGCGCACCGTACAGCGGTTCCAGCGCGGCTTCCTCGACGCCCTCGGCTCCCCCGATCCGCAGGTCGCCGCCGAGCGCGCCGTGCGCCACACCCTCGACTGGAGCACTGAGCACCCGACCGAGGCGAGGCTGCTCACCCGGTATCGGCGAGAGGACCTCATCGCGCTCTGGCCTGACGAGCTCGGCGATGAGCTCCGCACCCTGAACGACGACGTCGCGCGGGCGGTGCGCAGCTTCGCGGCCGCGCAGTTCGAGCGAGTCGATGCCGCCGCGCTCGGGCGCGCCCGATTCGCCCTGATCGACCTGCCGTACTCGGCCGCACGGCTCATCATCCGCGAATCCGCGCAGCCGGCCTGGCTCACTCGATCGGTGCTCGCCGCCTCGGCCGCGGTGCTGGCCGCGGACATGGGCACAGAGACCGGCACGGTCGAACGCCCAGCCGGCGACGGAGGCGCCGCGTGATCGGCGACCGGCTCGGCCCGCCGCTCGGACGTAGGCTCGCCGCGAGACTCTTCCGTCCGCCCCGGCGGCCCCATCATCGGCGCCCGGCAGACTTCGGTCTCGAGGCCGAGACGGGCACCGTCCGCACCGCCGACGGGATCGAGCTGCACGTCTGGTTCATCCCCGGCCGCGGTGCCGGCACCGCGATCGTCGGGCACGGCATCGGGCTCACCAAGTCGGCGAGCCTGCGTCAGGCGGAGCTGCTGCACCGGCTCGGGTACCACGTGCTCCTCTTCGACCACCGCAACCACGGCCGGTCCGGCTCGGACCGCGCGCGGCGCGAGCTCGCCGATCGCTTCAGTCGGGACATCGCGGCCTGCGTCGCGGCGGCGACGGAGCGGTGGCCGGACGCCGGCCCCCTCGTCGTGTGGGGATTCTCCTTCTCGACGTTCCCGACGCTGTACGCCCTTCGCACCCGGGCGAGCCCGATCCACGCGATCCTCTGCGACAGCGGCCCGGGCTTGGAGCTCGACCCCATGCTCAGGCGCTTCGTCGGCGACGGCGGCGCGCAGTTGCCCGCCCTCGCCCGATCGGCCCTGCGCCATCCGTCCGCGGTCGCCGCGTTCGCCGCGACGGCGGTCTCGATGCTCGGCGCGGTGTGGCCGCCCGACGCGAGCGCCTCCGCCTCGGGGACCACCCCGATGCTGTTCCTCGTCGGAACGGATGACGAGGTGCTCGACCCGGCGCAGGTGCGCGCACTCAGCGCACGCTACCCGCACGCGCGCGTCGCCGAGCTGCCCACGGGGCACCTGCTCGGCATCAAGGATGCGGAGCCCGAGTACCGCGCCGCCGTCACGACGTTTCTCGCGGAGCTGGCGGCCGGCTGAGCCCGTCGAAGCGGCTGGCTCGCTGAGCCCGCCTGGTTCGCTGCGCCTGTCGAAGCGCCCCCTCGACGAGCTCGGGGAACCACCTCTGCCCCTCGACGAGCTCGGGGAACCAGGCTCGGCACCGCCGACGCCGAGGAGCTCGACCGTACGCCGGAACCCGCCTGAGCAGGCACCGCGTGGTACCGTGACGGCGCACGTGGAAACGTTTCCGAGCGGGGACCTGGATGAGCACGATTCATGATGTCGCGCGGCTCGCGGGCGTCTCGATCGGGACGGTGTCGCGGGTGCTGAGCGGCAACCCCGCCACCTCGCCGGAGTCGCGCGAGCGCGTGCGGGAGGCCGCCCTGCAGCTCGGCTACACGCCCAACGCGCGGGCGCAGTCGCTCCGGCTGGCTCGCACGGGGGTGATCGGCCTCTCGATCTCCGACGTGCGGAACCCCTTCTTCGCCGACGCGGCGCACGGGGCGGAGCAGGAGGCGCTCGCGGCGGGACGGGTGACGATGCTCGCGAACGCGGACGAGGACTCCGCGATCGAGGCCAGGTACCTGCGCGCGTTCCGCGCGCAGCGCGTGGACGGCGTGCTGATGTCGCCGCAGGGCGGCAGCGCCGAGGGCGCCCGGTCGCTCGTCGAGGCCGGGATCCCGGTGGTGCTGCTGAACCGCACGCTCGACGGCGTCGACGCCCCCGTCGTGACGTTCGACGTGCGTCAGGGGATCGAGCAGGCGATCATGCACCTGCGGGATCGCGGGCACCGGCGCATCGGCCTGATCGCCGGACCGGTCTCCGTCTCGACGGGGCGGGCGCGGGTCTCGGCGTTCGAGTCGATCCGCGACGAACTCGGGCTGGATCCCGCGCCGGAGCTCGTGCAGCTCGCGGACGGCCGGCGCGGCGGCGGCGCGGACGCGGCCGAACGGCTGCTCGACCTGAGTCCGGCACCGACGGCGGTGCTGTCCTCGAACGCGCTGATGAGCTCCGGGGCGTTCGAGGCGATCCGCGGCCGCGGTGCGGCGGTCGAGCTGGTCTCGTTCGACGACCAGGACTGGATGCGCCTGGTGGACCCGCCGCTCTCGGTGATCGAGCAGGACGCCGCGCACATGGGCGCGGTCGCGATGCGCCTGCTGCTCGAGCTGATCGACGGCGGCAGCCCCCGATCGGTGACCCTGCCGACCCGGCTCATCCCGCGCGGCTGATCCCGCGCGACTTGACAGCGGGAGCCCGCGGAGGTTAACTCTCTGCAGTCATGTAAACGTTTCCATGTAAACGTTCACATCCGCGATGGAAGAAGGAGATGCCGAATGAGAGTTGCGGTGGGCGCCGACCACGCGGGGTTCCCGCTGACCGGATTCGTGAAGGAGCAGCTGACGGCCCTCGGCCACGAGATCGTGGACGTCGGCACCTTCGACGAGACCCCGGTCGACTTCCCCGACATCACCGCCCGCACCGCGCACGCCGTGCTGTCCGGCGCGGCCGAGCGCGGGGTGCTCGTCTGCGGCAGCGGCGCCGGCGCGATCATGGCGGCGAACAAGATCGACGGCATCCGCTGCGCGCTGACGCACGAACCGTACTCCGCTCACCAGGCCGTGGAGCACGACGACGCGAACCTGATCGCGATGGGCGCGTGGCTCGCGCCGCGCGCGCTCATCCGCGACATCCTCGACGCCTTCCTCACGGCGACGTTCGACGACGACGAGGACACCCGGCGCCGGGTGCGGAAGCTCCAGCTGCTCGAGCAGCGCACGCTCGCCGAGTACCTGAACGACACCACCCCCTGACCCCACCACCGCGCAATCGAAGGAGATTGGGTATGACCAGCACGACCAGCACCGCCCCGAGCCCCCTGGGCTCGCCCGACCGGGTGAAGACCGCGATCGCCGCCGCCGTCGGCACGAGCGTCGAGAACTACGACTTCATCGCCTACGGCACCGCGGCCGCCCTGTACTTCGGCCCCGTGTTCTTCCCGAACGAGGATCCCGTCGTCGGCACGCTCCTCGCGTTCGCGACCCTCGCCGTCGGCTTCCTGATGCGCCCCATCGGCGGCGCGATCGGCGGATACCTCGGCGACCGCTTCGGCCGCAAGCCCGTGCTGGTCGGGGCCATGCTCGTCATGGGCGGCGCGACCTTCGTGATCGGCGTGCTGCCGACCTACGCGACCGTCGGCATCCTCGCCCCGATCCTCCTCGTGGTCATCCGCATGATCCAGGGCCTCGCCTTCGGCGCGGAGTGGGGCGGCGCCGTCACCATGGCCTACGAGCACGCGCCGTGGAACCGGCGGGGAATGTTCGCCGCGATCCCCCAGTCCGGCAACCCGCTCGGCATCGCGCTCGCGAGCCTCATGTTCCTCGTCTGCGCGAACCTCCCCGGCGACTGGGCCTGGCGGGTGCCGTTCCTGCTGAGCCTCGTCCTCGTCGTCGCGGGCCTGATCGTGCGCGCGCGACTGTCGGAGTCGCCGGAGTTCGAGGCCGCGAAGGAGACCGGGAAGATCGAGAAGAACCCGTTCCTCGCGACGCTCCGCAAGGACTGGCGGGGCATCCTGCGCGTCATCGCGCTGCGCATCGTGGAGTCGTTCGCCTACTACCTGACGGCGACGTTCCTGCTCAACTACCTCACCACGAACCATCCCGACACCCGCTCGGTCGCGCTCGCCGCGATCACCGTCGCGAGCGTCGTCGCCATCGGCACCACCTTCCTCGCCGGCTCGCTCAGCGACCGCTTCGGCCGCCGGCCGCTGTACATCGCCGCGTGCGTCACCGCGATCCTGTTCGCGTTCCCGATGTACTGGCTCACGAACGACGGGGTGCCGGCGCTCATCTTCGCCGTCTTCGTGTTCGGCATCGCCTTCATCCACGCCACGCTCACGGGCGTGCAGGGCTCGCTGCTCTCCGAGCAGTTCGGCACGACCAGGCGCACCTCGGGCGCGTCGATCGGCTACCAGGTCGCGGCGTCGCTCGGCGGCTTCGCCCCGCTCCTCGCGACGCTGCTGACCGGCGTGTTCGGATGGCCCGGAGCGGCGATGCTCTACATCCTCGCCGCGGTGATCGGGCTCGCCGGCATCCTGACCGCCCGCGAGACCTGGGGCCGGGCGCAGCGTGCGAAGGTCGCGGCGCAGATCGAGGAGGCGCGGCGCGAAGCCGTGTCCGTCTGACCGGGCGAGCCGCTCCGCGCGGTCAGGGCACGATGTGCCCGGCCGCGCGGAACAGCTCGTACCACTCGATGCGGCTGAGCCGGAGGTCGGAGCCCTCCGCCGCGGCGGCCAGCCGAGCCGGCTTCGTCGTGCCGAGGACCACCTGGATGCCGGCGGGATGCCGGGTCAGCCACGCGGTCGCGACCGCGATCGGCTCGACGCCGTAGCGACCCGCGATCCGATCGATGGCGGCGTTCAGCTCGGCGTGCTGATCGGAGCCGAGGAACACGCCCGCCGGGCCCTGGAAGGGCGCCCACGCCTGCAGGGTGATGCCGTGCAGACGCGCGTAGTCGACGATGCCCCCGCCGTCGCGCACGACGGACTGCTCGTCGGACATGTTCGCGGCGATGCCCTGCGCGATCACGGAGGAGTGCGCGAGCGAGAGCTGGATCTGGTTCACCACGATGGGCTGGTTCAGGGAGCGGCGGAGGAGCTCGATCTGGCCCGGCGTGTGGTTCGAGACGCCGAAGGCGCGCACCTTGCCCGCCGCGTGCAGTTCGTCGAACGCCCGCGCGACCTCGTCGGGCTCGACCAGGGCGTCGGGCCGGTGCAGCAGGAGCACGTCGATGCGGTCGGTGCGGAGCGCTTCGAGCGACCCCTCGACCGAGTCGACGATGTGCTCGTAGGAGAAGTCGAACGCGCTCTCGCCCTTGACGATGCCGCACTTCGTCTGGATGGTGAGCTCGTCGCGCTCGGCGGGGCCGAGCCGGAGCGCCTCGGCGAACCGGCGTTCGCACCCGTGCAGTTCGCGGCCGTAGATGTCGGCGTGGTCGATGTACGTGATGCCCGCGGCACGCGCGGTGTCGACGAGCTCGCGGATCGCGGCGTCGTCGAGGTCCTCGATACGCATGGCGCCGAGCAGGAGGTTCGGGACCTCGAGTCCCGAGCTGCCGAGCGGGACGCGCTTCACGGACGGCTCGGGTGCGGCGGTGGCGGCGGTCATCCGATCTCCTTCGTTCGAGTGGGGTGGGCGGGTTCGGAGCGAGTCCGCTGCCGACGTTACCGCCCGTCGGCCCGGGACGTGCGAATGCGCGCGAAGTCGCGGCCGGCGAGCGAGTACCCTGGCGTCGAGCGAGGGGGTTCATCGTGAACGCACATCGAACGATCGGCGCGAAGACGGCAGCCAGCGGAGCGGCGCGATGAACGGCGTCCCCGAGATCGCACCCGCCACCGACCCGCGGGACGTCGCGTTCCTGCGCCGCTGCGTCGAGCTCGCGCGAGCAGGATTGGACGCGGGCGACGAACCGTTCGGCTCGCTGCTGGTGGATGCCTCGGGGGCCGTCAGATACGAGGACCGCAACCGGGTCGCCGGCGGCGACGAGACCCGCCATCCCGAGTTCGAGATCGCACGCTGGGCGGCCGAGCACCTGACCCCCGAGGAGCGTCGCCGCGCGGTCGTGTACACCTCGGGCGAGCACTGCCCGATGTGCTCCGCCGCGCACGCATGGGTCGGACTCGGACGGATCGTCTACGCCACCGCATCCGCGCAGCTCGCGCAGTGGCGCACGGAGTGGGGCCTCGCGCCCGGGCCGGTCGCCGCGCTGCCGATCAACGCCGTCGCCCCGGGCATCCCCGTCACCGGCCCGGCGCCCGAGCTCGTCGACGAGGTCAAGGAGCTGCAGCGCCGGCTCGTCGAACGCGGGGCCTGACGCCGCCGCGGTCCGGCGCCTGGCCCGCGGAGCCCGTCGAAGCGGTGCCCCTCGACGAACTCGGGGAACCAGGGACCGCTACCTCGCGGCGCCCCTCCGGCGGCGGCCCACGAGCATCAGCGCACCGCCGAGCAGGAGCATCGATGCGACCAGCACCGCCCCGTTCCCTCCCCCGAGGCACCCTGAGTGCAGCTGAGTTCCGGACGCGGCTCGAAGCAATGTCGGCGTCATGGCGCGCGCGGTCCCACCAGACTGACCGCTAAGGAGTATGCATGCCACCCACTCCGCGGTCATCACGACCGCGCGTTGAAAGCGCGCTCGCAGACAGGCGCTCACCCGTTGTGTCGGCGTGTTCCGTACGCGGGTCCCGTGGACTCACGAACCACAAGCTCCGGCTGGAACAGATACTCGGTTCTCGATGCGCGGACCCCGTTCATTTCTCCGACGAACGCGTCAGCGATGGCAACCCCCATCGCGGTGACCGGTTGGCGGACGGTGGTCAGTGGCGGCCAGGCGTTCCTCGCGATCACCGAGTCATCGAATCCTACGACCGAGAGATCTTGAGGGATCTCGAGCCCCTGCCTGCGGGCTTCGGCCATCACCCCCACCGCGATGAGGTCATTCGCGCAGACCACTGCGGTGCAGCCAGCAGCGATCAGCGCCCGCCCAGCGCTGATTCCACCATCGTCGGTGTAGAGCGACGGCTCGATGACGGCGCGCGCTTCATCACCGGCATGCTTCTTCATCGCGCTGTGAAATCCTTCGGACTTCCGCTGCGCGGCCACGAAGGACTCCTGCCCGACCGCGAGTCCGATTCGCCGGTGACCCATGGCAGTGAGGTGGCGCACGGCGAGCTCCATCGCGCTGTGCTCATCGATGGAGAAGAAGGGCGCGTCGATGTCTGCGCGGTATCCGTTCACGAACGCCAAGGGCAAGCCGAGCTCAAGCAGCTGGGTGTACCGGTCCATCGGGAACCGCGAATCCGAGTGCCGGCCCGAGAAGAAGACGATCCCCGCCGCACCCGCTTCGACGAACATATCGATGTACTCGTCCTCGTCGAGTCCGCCTTCGCTCTGGGAGCCGATCAGCGGAGTGAACCCTCGACGTGCGAAGTTGGGCCCGAGAGCTTGAGCGAATGCTGGAAAAACTGGGTTCATCAGCTCGGGGAGGAGCAGACCCACCGGGCGGCCGGTGCGTCGTCGCAGACGCGCCGGACGTTCGTAACCCAGTAGATCCAGAGCGGTGAGGACTGCCTGTCGCTTGTGTTGGGCGACTCCCGGCTTGTCATTGAGTACGCGGCTGACTGTGGCTTCGCTGACCCCCGCGTGCGCTGCAATATCCGCGAGAGTCGCACCCATGCGGGTAAGGCTAGCATCGGCGAACTCCACCCCGGCTACTTCACGGATCCGGCGGTGAGACCGCTCACGATGTACTTCTGGAGCACGAAGAAGAGGACGACCACGGGGAGCGCCGCGAGCACAGCGCCGGCTGCGAAGACGGGCCAGTTCGCAGAGGTCTCCTGGGCGATGAACTGGTAGAGGCCGACGGCGAGGGTCTTCTTCTCCGGCGCGGTCAGGAGCACGCTCGCGATGACGAATTCGTTGATCGTCGCGATGAACGAGAGCAGGCCGACCACGGCGAGAACGGGAGCCGAGAGCCGGAGGATGATCGTGAAGAAGATTCGGCTGTGCCCGGCACCGTCGAGCTTCGCCGCTTCGTCGATTGACACGGGGACGGTGTTGAAGAACCCGTACATGAGATAGGTGTTCACGCCGAGCGCGCCGCCCAGGTAGACCATGATCAGCCCGATATGGGTATTCAGCCCGAGTGCCGGGAAGATGTCGCCGATGCCCTTCATCAGAAGGAAGATCGCGACCACCGCGAGCAGTTGCGGGAACATCTGCACGAGGAGGATCGTGATCAGCCCGAGCCGGCGTCCGGAGAACCGCATGCGCGAGAAGGCGTACGCGGCGAGCCCTCCGAGGAGGACTGTGCCGGCCGCCGTCACCAGTCCGATGAGCAGGGTGTTCATGAACCATGCTGCGAACGGTTGAGCCGGGTTGCTGAAGAGATTGATGTAGTTCTCCAGGCTGAACTTCGTGAAGAGGCCGGACGAGCCGGCCAGGCTTCCGTTCGGGTTCAGGGATGCGGAGACGATGTAGAGGATCGGGAACACCGCGATGACGGAGGTCAGGATGACCACGATGTACTTCGCGGCGAGCGTCCGGGCGGTCCTGCGGCGCTGGGAGGGCCCCTTCGGAACACGCCCGCTCTTCTCCCCGCGGGGGTTCACTTCAGGCGTATGCAACGTGGCCGGATACGTGTCGACAGACATCAGTTGAGCTCCTCGAGCGTTTTGGTGCGGCGGAAGCTGATCACCGAGATGACCGCGACAAGAACGAAGATGATGATCGAGAACGCGCTCGCGAGGCCGAAGTCGCGTCCCCCGGTCTCACCGAACGCGACCTTGTAGACCAGCGTGATGAGAATGTCGGTCGCGCCGACGTTCATGTCGGTGGTGATGTCCTGCGGGCCGCCTCTCGTCAGCATGTAGATCAGATTGAAGTTGTTGAAGTTGAACGCGAAGGACGCGATCAGCAGCGGCGCCATCGAGACCATGAGCAGGGGGAGCTTGATCCTCCGGAACACCGCCCATGGTCCGGCCCCGTCGACCTTGGCGGCTTCGACGAGCTCTTCCGGGATGGACTGGAGCGCCCCGGTAGCGACCAGGAACATGTATGGATAGCCGAGCCAGAGGCTCACCATGAGGATGCTGAACTTCGCCAGGATCGGATCGGTCAGCCATGGGATCTGCGCTCCACCGAAGAGTACTTGGTTGATGAAGCCGAACTGCGGGTTGAGCATCCCGCTCCAGATGAGTGCGGAGAGGAAGACGGGGAACGCATACGGCAGGATGACGAGGACACGGAACGTCCTGCGGAATCGCAGCCGCCAATCGTTCAGGATGAGCGCGAGGAACACACCGACGGCGAAGGTCGCTGCGACGGTGAATCCGGCGAAGACGAAGGTCCAGAGGACCACTGCGATCAGTGGTCCTCGAATGGACTCTTCGGTGAACGCTCGAACGAAGTTCTCGAAGCCCACATCGATCTTCCAGCCGGGCATGAGCTGAGTTCCGTCGGCCGCGACGAAGGCGCCGTCCCCGGTGTCCTCGTAGATCTTGCCGGTGGCGGTGTCGATGAACGCGTCGGCGGTTTCGTCGTACTGCATCTTCGCCGAGTAGACGAACGCTTGGGACCCGTCAGGAGTCCGCAGCGCCCCGTCGTTCGGGTCGTCGGTGAGTGGCACGCTCATCGCAGCCAATTGCTCTTGTTCAGCGAGCACGCCGGCGAAGTCCAGCGTGGTGTAGCCCTCGACGGCGACGGCACGGTCGCCTTCGAGATCCGCATCCGCTGGTTGAAGCGGCCGGTCCTCGCCACCGATGAGCGCCTCACCGTCGGGGTCGGTCACCAGGAAGGAGAGCTGCCCGAACTGTTCGACGACGACCATCGGATAGGCGGGGGAATCGGGGACCCGAGTGAGCGATTTGTTGATGAGCGCCTCGACGGCGGCTTCTTTCGAGCCGATGTGCCCGTCGCCGTAGTTCGTGAAGGCGACGTACCCGCTGTAGACGATGGCGTACATCTGGAAGATCAACAGGAACACGGTTCCCGGGATCAGGTACTTGGCGGGGAGGCTCCCCCTTCGGATGTAGATCCAGTTGATCAGGGTTGCGGCCACCAGCGCGACAGCCGCGAGCACCCAGTCCTCGTTCAACGCGAGGATGAATGCCGCGTAGATGACCACCGCGTCGAGCACGCCGAGGCTGATGATCTTGATCAGCACCACCCAGGTGGAGGGTGCGCCAGCAGCGGCGCGAGCGATGGGACGTTGACGTTTCCGGCTTCTGTCGGTGCCGGAAGACGATTGCAGTTCGGTGGTGGTCACACGTGCTCCTGAATGCGGTTGGACGGCTGGAAGGGCCGAGGCGGTTGGGGCTCCGCCTCGGCCCGGTCTGTTATCCGCCGACGACTTCGCGGAGCCGTTCGGTCATCGCCTGCCATGCTTCCGTCGGGTCGCCGGCCGTTCCATTCAGCAGCGCAGACTGAGTGGCGCCGAGGTTGTCCCAGACCGCCCCCATCTCGGGGATCGAGGGCATCGGCACGCCCGTCCGGCCGACCTCACCGAACGCGCCCACATCGGGGTTCTCGGCGGAGGCGATCTCGAACGCGGAGTTCAGCGCCGGCGGACGGCCGCCGGCTTCGTAGAGCGCGAGCTGCGCCTCTTCGCTGCCGAGGTAGTTCACGACGAACTCGTTGGCCGCGATGGCGTTCTTGCTCTGCGAGCTGACGAAGAAGCCCTGCACGCCCACGAAGGGAGTCGGTGCGTCCGGGCCCGCCTGCGGGATGGCTTCGATGGCGTAGTCGATGCCGCCTTCCTGGAACGCGGGAAGGTTCCACGGACCGGAGAGCATGAAGGGCGCCTTGCCAGCCGCGAACTCGTCACGTGCGATGTCACCGGTGATGCTGGTGTTGATGATTCCGGCCGCGCCCCACTCGACGAGCTTGGCCGCGAACGCGTTCCCGCCCTCGCTACCGACCAACAGCTCGGAGGTGTCGTACCCGCTGTCCGCGTCGAACGCGAAGAGGGGCGCACCGTAGGAGGTCTGGAGGGGATACAAGTGGTACGGGTCCGAGTCCACCGGGTCCGAGGGCACGAGCACCGGGTACTGGGCGGCACCGCTCGCGACGACGGCTTGCCCGGCAGCGATCAGCTCGTCCCACGTGGCCGGGGTGGACGAGGCGAGCGCCGTGTTCCGCAGAAGCGCGATGTTCTCCAGGGAGACCGGCAGCCCGTAGGTGACCTCGTCGTAGGTCATGGCGCCGATGGCGACGTCGGAGAAGTTCGCGGCGGTGTCCCCGAGCTCGAGCGGAGCGACGACACCGTTCTGGACGAGCTGGCCGAGCCAGTCGTTGCCGCCGACCATGACGTCCGGACCTTCCCCTGCCGGCACTTGCTGGATGAAGTCGTTGCGCATCACATCGCCGTACTCCTTCTGCACGAGCTCGACCTTGATGCCCTTGTCGTCCTCGAACTTCGCAGCGATGTCCTGCATCTCTTCGACACGGTTCGCGTCGACCCAGACGGTGAGCGTGGCCGACGTCGATGACTGCCCGCCTCCCCCGCCTGCTGAGCATCCCGTCAAGGCCAAAGCCAGAATCGCGCTGCCCGCGAAGATCGCGGTCGCGGCTGATCGATTCACCTTCATTGGTGCTGCCTTTCTGCGTGATTGTCAGGGCCCGCACTCGCGAGCACCTCCCACGGAGAAGGGGAGCAGCGTCGTTGCGGGTGAGAGCAGATTGGCAGACTCTTGCGAAACTTGCAAGCCCTTTCAGTGCTTGCGGTTGGAATTCATCCAACTCGCCCCGAAGTCCACGAGTTCCCTGAGGTTCATCGCCTCGCAGCCCGCCCGCCCCACCGTCGCAGATCGTGTCGCGCCCCTCGACCGGAAGGCATCACCGATCACCTCGAAGTCCTCCGACTCGGCCAGCGCTTCTTCCCAGGAGACCCAGCGCCGCTCGCCGCCCACGAGCATGGGCGCGCCGTTGGGAACCCTGGGGAGCTGTGCCTTCGAGCGCCACTCTGCGAGATGGAGCGCGGTCGCCTTGTCGAACCCGACGCCGAGGAGCAGGACCACAGCGTCGAGATCGTAGAGTCGCGCAAGAGGCGACGCGTCGTCGAACGGCGAATCGAGATTCTGCTCGGCGGTGACGACCGCCGCCTCCGGTCCGAGCGCCGCAAACGAGCGGTGAGGATGCCTGCTACGCCGAGCGCCAGGCAGAGTTCGGAACAGCTCAGCAACTGCGCCCATCGACCGTGTCGGAGTTCGCGCCACGTCGAAGACCGGGAGGTTCTCTCGAACGCGGGCGCACTCCTCAAACGCCATCGCATCCGGCGCCAAGTACTCGGGGTCGCAAAGCTGCCAGCTCTGCGATGGCATTACGAGCGTGCCGGATGGGCCAATCGCTGCTTGAAGAGCATCGATGACCGCTTGCTCGCCGCCGATGACGTCCCCGAAGGCGGACAACGACGCGTGGACGAGCAGCACCGAACCGTCACCGATGCCGAGTGAGCGAAGCGTCGCCTCGATATCCCGCTCACTGACGGATCGGCCGGGCTTCTGCGTCGTCGCTGAATGGAGTTTCATGATCTGCATGATCTCTCGTAGGCCACGATTCACGCAACGCCACCGCTCGCACTCAATTGCCCAGGAGGAGACCGTATCTCGCGGCGTACAAGACCGCTCCGACGCGGTCACGAACACCCAGCTTTCGCAAGACAGCCCCGACGTGCGTCTTCACGGTGGACTCGGACAGCCAAAGCCGAGCTCCGATCTCCGCGTTCGTGAGCCCCTCCAAGAGACACGTCAGAACCTCGTGCTCACGTCGGGTCAGCAGCTTGCATTCCGCGGCGGTCTCGGGTGCCTGAGCCAGGCGACGATACCGCCGTACGAGTTCACTGGTCACCCAGAGGGGAAGGGCCACTCCCCCGCCCGACGCATCCCGGACCGCGGAGAGGAGGTCGCCTGCGCTCGCATCCTTCATCAGATAGCCGGCCGCGCCGGCTTCGAGCGCGTCGAACGCGGCGTCGTCGCAGTCGAAACTCGTCACCGCGATCACGCTCGGCGCGGGCTCTCTCGCGACGATGCCTCGGATCGCGGCGATGCCCTCGAGGTATGACCCATCCAGATCGACGAGGACCACGTCGGGGCGATGGTGCCGCGAGAGTTCGATTGCCTGCGATCGGTCCTGCGCGAGCGCTACGACTTCGAAGCCCGGCTGGCTTTCGAGCATGAGCGCGAAGCCGAGCCGCATCAGTTCCTGACCGTCGGAGATGAGTACCCGGATGCTCATCCCGCCGCCCCCACGATGTGGGCATGCCGCACAGCCCAGTCCGCATCCATATGCCTACCTCCCGCAGTCGGCGCCGCGTTCGCTTTCGACCTTGCAGGCGCCGCCGCCGCCGCAGGCGAACTCCTACAGAAGTACCGATTCTCAGCCCACCCCTTGGCGAGTTCGATGGGATGAGCCACGATGTGCGAATGAAACTCATTGCAGAAAGTGATAGTAGCGTCAATAGTTCGCGTCCTTCGAAGTCCTCCTTGGGGTCTGGAGCGGCGTGGATCTGGGTGGTGCTGTCGTCGCTCGCCATTGTGGGATACGCCGTCACTCCGTACGTCACCGCATCCCTTGCAGATCTTGCCGCCGATCATGTGGGTCTCGCGGAGGACTACCTCAGCCAGCCCCTCCCGGTGGTCGTCGCGTTCTACGCGCACGTGATCTCGGGCGGGATCGTCCTCCTGCTTTCGCCGGTGCAATTCGTCGGCGCGCTTCGGGCACGCACTCCTCGACTGCACCGGTGGATCGGCAGGCTCATCCTTGTCGGCGTCGCAGTGGCCGGGGTCTCCGCGCTCGTGATCGCACCGTTCAGCCCGGCGGGGCTGTCCGGTCTGTTTGGGTTCGGAATGATGGCAGCACTCTGGCTCGGAACGGCTTCGGCAGCATACCGAGCGATCCGCCGACGGGAGGTTCCGAGCCACCAAGCCTGGATGATTCGGAACTTCGCGCTGACGTACTCCGCCGTCACGCTTCGCGTCTGGATGGGCCTCCTGATCTTCGCCCAAGTACCGTTCGGCGGGTTCGAGTTCGACAGCGCGTTCAGCAACGCCTACTCGGTCGTCCCGTTCCTCGGCTGGATTCCGAACCTGATCGTCGCGGAGCTGATCATCCGTCGACGGGGGTTGCCGGCGCTTCGGCTCGTCTCGGACACGACGCCCATCCGGGCGGTGCAGCCCTGATGCTCGGAAGCATTCAAGAGGTCGTCACGAATTGCGAGGATCCGCGCAAGCTCGCCGAGTTCTGGGGCAGCTTGCTCGACGCGACGTGGGCGGTCGACGGGTCGGAGTGGGCCATAGTGGCAGAGGCGCCGGTCTTCCTCGCATTTCGGCGTGCTCCGAGTGAGCGACGGTACCCGCGAAGCAACTTGCACCTCGATGTCGTCGTCGACGACCTCGAAGGCATGGTGCAACGTGCCGTCGAACTCGGCGGATCGGTTCTCCGGAAGCCCGTTTCAGAGGGGGACGGCGGCTTCGCTGTCCTCGCGGATCCCGAGGGCAATCGCTTCTGTCTTGTCGTCGATTGCGGGAACCGCTGGAGTAATCGGCAGCGCAGCCTGCTCTCCCGTGCGGCCAGGCCGTCCGGGGGCCCGTCAGCTCGGGCCCGCTCCGCCGCTCCCGAGCAGTGATTGGACGAGCTCGGCCGTCCTCGTAGGAAACCCGTCCCATCCGCGCTCGAGGACAACGCGCGCGAGCATCGCGACATCGCGTGCCGCTTGCTCGATTGGCTGCGCGAGCGCGTAGTCGAGTTGCGCAGCGATGTGCGGGTATGCGGAGTCGAAGCGACGGGAAGCATCCAATGGGTCCGCGCGCGCTGCCCCATGCGGAAGGACCCGTGCACGGACTGCCCGAAGCAGATGGTCGACGGCCCAGCCCCGCACGAAACGCCCGGCGGCGATGCGCTCGCCCCGACAAGCTCGACCGTATCCGATGAGGAGTTTGATGTAGGCAAGGGCGACTTCGTTCGCCGGGTCGATCGCAGGGACTGCAGCGACACGGTCCTGCCCCGCGTCGACGAAGTCCCGCATCCGCGTATCTCCGAACATCAGCTTCGCCTCATCCAGTGGTGCTGCTGCGAGCTCCTTGGTCGTTCCAACGGCGAACTCGAGGACATGGCCGTCGTCGTAGAGCGCCGAGAAGCCGAGCTCACCTTCGCGGGCGACGCACAGCACACGTTCCGGATCGGGGAGCCAATCGAGGTTCGCACGGGCCGACTCGGCGTACTTCTCTTCCACGAGCGCGAGGAAGTCGTGGTCGGACCATCGGTCTCGACGGTGTCCCGCGGCGGCCGACCCGAGGAAGACGAGTCCGTGTGCACCAGGTACCCCTGCGAAGCCGCCCGCGAGGCGGTCGCTGAGCGCGTCGAACTCAGCGAGGTCACGCATTGGCGTTGACCCGCTCGGGAGCGGACGCGTGTGCCGTGATCAGCGAGCGAACCGTCCACACCCCGAAGGCCGGTCCGTCCGCCTCCCAGAGCAGCTGCGCACCTTCCCGTCGGAAGGCGATGCTCCCGAACCTCAGCGCAGGAGCGTCCTCGAGCGCGGCAGCGACGTTGAGCGGCAGCGCGAGTTCGCTGGACGATCTGAATGCCATCACGAGTTCGGCGCCCTCATCGCTTTCCCGTACGAAGGCCAGGCATTCGCTGTCGGCGTAGAGCCAGCGCAGGCCGCCGGTCTGCAGGGCGACCGACGCTCGCCGAAGGCGACCAAGCTCGTTGTATGCAGCGAGCAGCCGGGGGTGCGCTTCCCACGGCAGGGGCGTCCGCGATCCCTCCCCATTGGGTCCACGCAGTCCGAACTCGTCACCCGCGAAGACGACCGGGGTACCCGGCAGCGTGTACGAGAGTCCAGCAGCGACGAGTTGGCGCTCGTCGTCAGCCGCCTCCGCGAACCGAGCGGTGTCGTGGGTGTCGATGGCGTTCATCGCGAGGAGCTTCACCGACCAGGGATACGGCGCAGTGAATCGTCGGTAGCTCTCGACGACATCTGCTGCAGAGTATGCGGGAGCGGATTCGTAGGGGATGCCGAAGTCCCGCCGATTGACCGTCGGGCGTCGAAGCCAGTTCCAAACCGGGCGAGTGAAGGACGGGTAGCTCATAGGAGCATGCCACCCTTCGCCGTCGAAGTCGGCGGTGGCGTCGTTGGTCGACTCTGCGAAAAGCACCCGACCAGGGGCGACTCGGTCCATCGTCGCTCGCACCGTCTGCTGAATCGTCCGATTGAAGTCGTCGGTTCCGAGTCGGCCGCTCATGTTGGCGACATCGACTCTCCAACCGTCGAGGTTGAACGGCGGGAGGAGCCACTTCGCAACCACGCAATCGTCCCCCTCGATGAACCGCCGACGCAGTTCCCGCGAGTCCCAGTTGAGCTTCGGAAGGCTGGGCAGGTTGTACCAACCGACATAGTCGGTGTGGTCGGTGTCGTTCCAGTAGTAGAAGTCCGCTTCCTCGGCGCTGGGTTTGCCGAACGCAGCTCGGAACCACTCGTGCCCGTCGCCCGTGTGGTTCGTCGTGAGGTCACCGATCACCCGCATCCCGCGCGCGTGCGCCGCTTCGACCAGACGGACGAGCGCTTCGTCGCCGCCGAGGAGCGGGTCCACCCGGTCGAAACTGGAAGCGTCGTACCGATGGTTCGATTGCGCCGGGAAGAACGGTGTCAAGTAGAGGAGGGTCACCCCGAGTCGCTCCAGGTGATCCAGCCGCTCGGTGATGCCGTCGAGGTCTCCGCCGAAGAACTGGCGGGAGGTCGAGGGCCCCTCCGCGACCGGCGCGTCCTGCCACTCCGCTGGCTCGGCCCAGTCCGGAATGTCACGGGATGCGCCTGAACTCCTCGCGAAGCGGTCCGGGAAGATCTGGTACATCACCTGCTGGTGCGCCCACGACGGCGGCGGCAGAAACGACGTCGTTCGGAAGTCGCTGCTGTCTCGAGGCTCAAGCGACTCCAGACCGTCCGCGGACAACCAGCGCGTGCTCCCGTCCTCGAGGTTGATGAGGAACCTGTACTTGGTGATCGGGTTCGGGAGCGCGAAGTTGCCTTCCCACCATTCGGCCGCGGTGTCCCAGTCGGGGGAAGCCGCACCCGGCAGGAGCGGGAAGAAGCACGGTTCCGCGTCACAGACCACACGAACGAACATTGAGCGCGGAACACCGAATCCTTGCGGAACTCGCACGCGAACGAACTGTGTCGCGCCGACGCCCCGCCCGAGGGTCGACGTGTAGAGAGACGAACCATCGTGATGCGGTCGGTCGTAGTAGCGATTCATGAGGTGACGCTGGCTCCCTGCAGAGACGAGTGATGTTGCGGCGACCTTAGCAAACTCATTTCATCATTTGAAAGATTTTGCAATTGATGTGTCCTGTGGGATCCTGCGTGATGTTCGTCCACTGCACCAAGGGAGCTGACAATGGCCATCCGCCGTAAGAATCACTTCGAGCTCGCTCGTGGCGCTCGAAACGAGTGGTGGCGGACGGCCGTGATCTACCAGATCTACCCGCGCAGTTTCGCCGATGCGAACGGTGACGGCATGGGCGATCTGGCGGGCATCACGGCCCGTCTCGGGGCGCTCGCCGAGCTCGGCGTCGACGCGATCTGGCTCTCGCCGTTCTACACCTCGCCGCAGCACGACGCCGGCTACGACGTCGCCGACTACCGCGACGTCGACCCCCTCTTCGGCACCCTCGCCGACTTCGACGCGATGCTCGCCGAGGCGCACGCGCGAGGCATCCGCGTCATCGTCGACCTCGTGCCGAACCACTCCTCGAACGAGCACGAATGGTTCCAGGCCGCTCTCGCCGCGGGGCCGGGCAGCGCCGAACGCGCCCGCTACCTGTTCCGCGACGGCCGCGGTCAGGCCGGTGAGCTGCCGCCCAACAACTGGGACTCGGTCTTCGGCGGCCCCGCCTGGACCCGCGTGACCGAAGCCGACGGGCAGCCGGGCCAGTGGTACCTGCACCTCTTCGACTCCTCCCAGCCCGACTTCGACTGGACGAACGACGAGGTCCGCGAGGAGTTCCGCGACATCCTGCGGTTCTGGCTCGACCGCGGCGTCGACGGCTTCCGCGTCGACGTCGCCCACGGCCTCGTCAAGGCCGACGGCCTGCCCGACTGGACCCCGCCCGCCGCCGGCGGCAGCATGGGCGGCGCCGGCGGCCTCGCCGACGACGCACCCGACGCCGAACGCCCCGTGC
This sequence comes from Agromyces soli, assembly GCF_022811605.1. Classification (GTDB taxonomy): domain Bacteria; phylum Actinomycetota; class Actinomycetes; order Actinomycetales; family Microbacteriaceae; genus Agromyces; species Agromyces soli. The sequence goes on from NZ_CP094533.1 coordinate 656,266, forward strand.
CGAGCGCCGAGCCCGGCGTCCCCCTCGAACCCGAGATCTCCTCCGAACCCGGCGACGCGCCGCCATTCTGGGCGCAAGAGGGGGTGCACGAGATCTACCGCGACTGGCGCGCCCTGCTCGACGGCTACCCCGGCGAACGCATCCTCGCCGCCGAAGCCTGGGTCGACCCGCTCGCCCGCGTCGCCCAGTGGGTGCGCCCCGACGAGATGCACCAGTCCTTCAACTTCGCCTACCTCGAGACCCCCTGGCGGGCCGCCGCCCTCCGCCGCGTCGTCGACGAGTCCCTCGCCGCGTTCGGCGCCGTCGGCGCCCCCTCCACCTGGGTCCTCTCGAACCACGACGTCGTACGCCACCCCACCCGTCTCGCCCTCACCGTCGGCAACCTCCAGGGCCACGGCGTCGGCCCCCGCACCCCCGGCATCGGCGACCCCGCCACCGGCCTGCGCCGCGCCCGCGCCGCGACCGCGCTCATGCTCGCCCTCCCCGGCTCCGCCTACCTCTACCAGGGCGAAGAACTCGGCCTCCCCGAGGTCATCGACCTCCCCGACGACGCCAGGCAGGACCCGACCTGGTTCCGCACGAACGGCGAACGCTACGGCCGCGACGGCTGCCGCGTCCCGATCCCCTGGGAAGCCGCCGCCCCCTCCCACGGATTCGGCCCGACCCAGGCCTCCTGGCTCCCCCAACCCGCCGAGTGGGCCGACTACGCCCGCGACCGCCAACACGACGCGCCCGGCTCGACCCTGTCGATGTACCGGTCGGCGCTGGCGCTGCGCCGCGAGCACACCCTCGCGAACGGCACCCTCGACTGGGTCGAAACGCCCGACACCCCCGACGTCGTGGCCTTCACCAACGGCGCGCTGCTCGTCGTCGCGAACACCGGCGACACCACGCTCGCACTCGCAGACGTACTACCCGACGAGCACACCACCACCGCGGCCACGCAACCCCTGCTCGCCTCGGGCGATGTGGCCCGCGGCATCCTGCCCGCCGACACCACGGTCTGGCTCGCCCGCTGAATCGCGCCGCGCCGACCCACGGGCCGGCGCAGCGACCCCCGCCCGGCGATCGAAGGAGTGGGTTGGAGTCGTGTCGGATTCTGGCAGCAACCGGGGCGGTGTCGCGGGTTGTGAAGTCCGTGGGATTGGTTGACGAGACGACGCACCGGCGGTAGACAGAGTCCGTTGGTTCGATTCTCTGAGGAGCCGATCATGACCGATCCGAGCGAGCGCCCGCCGGTGCGGGAGATGCCGTCGGCCGAGTGCTGGGAGCGCGTCGGAGCGGCGCCGTACGGTCGGGTCGGCACGTACGCCGGCGGCGAGATGGACCTGTTCCCCGTCAACCACGGTGTCGACCGGTACAGCATTGTGTTTCGAACGGCACCGGGCACGAAGCTTCTTGCATTGACCGTGAACCAGAACGTGCTGTTCCAGGTGGATGGGATCGATGGCGACGAGGCGTTCAGCATCGTCATCAAGGGCCGTGCGGACCGTGTCGAGCGGGAGCGCGAGATCACCGAGGCGGAAGGGCTCGGTGTCGTCACCTGGGCGCCTGGGCGGAAGGACCGCTGGGTACGGATCACTCCGAAGGATGTTCAGGGTCGCGCATTCGTCCTTCCTGCCGGCATTGGATCCGCGCGCGGAACCTGACGTGTGGTGAGAAGCCGGTCGGCTCGGTCTCGGTTGCGAGGCCGTCGTCGACGATGAGCGCGGTTCTCCCGGGTCTGTTGCGAAAGGACGCCCCAGCTCGATGTGACTTTCGTCCCAGTCCGCGCGTCGAGACTCCTCGAGAGTGGCCCCATGGAACAGCGACGAATCATCGTCGGCGTCGATGGCTCCGAGTCATCCATCGACGCCCTGCGCTACGGCGCCCGTCTTGCGACAGCCTTCGGGGCGCCGCTCGAGGCCATCACTACCTGGACCGTGCCGCCGGTCGCCGGTGCGCTGCTCGTCGAGGGGTGGTCGCCGGAGACGGATGCCGGCGTCATCCTCGAGACCTCCATCCAGCAGGCGTTCGACGGCGCACCGCCAGCCGGGCTCCGCCGAACAACGCTTGGGGGTCCGCCGGCGCGGACGCTGATCGAGGTGAGCCGCGACGCGGAGATGCTCGTGCTGGGCAGTCGCGGCCACGGCGGCTTCGTCGGACTCCTCATCGGATCCGTCAGCGCGACCTGCGCCGAACACGCCCGCTGCCCCGTCCTCATCGTCCACTCGAACACCGAACCCGTTCAGGAAAGCTGAAAGGCAACGACCATGTCGGAACCCCGCTTCACCGCTCGCACCGTCATCGTCACCGGCGCCGGATCCGGCATCGGTCACGCAACAGCGCTCCAACTCGCCTCCGAAGGCGCCCGGGTCGTGGCGGTCGACCTCTCCCGAGAACGACTCCGGCATCTGGAGGAGGAGCTGGGCGACCAGCTGATCACCGTCGACGGCGACCTCGCCGACCAGCTCACCATCGACCGCGTCATGGCCGCCGCCGGAGACCAGATCGATGCAGTGGCGAACATCGCGGGCATCATGGACGGCTTCGAACCCACCGCGGAGATCACCGACGAGACCTGGGACCGCGTCATCGCGGTCAACCTCACCGCAATGATGAAGCTCACCCGCGCCGCGTTGCCCAGCATGCTCGCTCGCGGACGAGGAGCCATCGTGAACGTCGGCTCGGAGGCCGGCCTTCGCGGGTCGGCTGCGGGCACCCCGTACACGGTGTCCAAGCATGGAGTGAACGGGTTCACCCTCAGCACCGCGTTCTTCTACACGCCGAAGGGGGTCCGCTGCAACGCGGTGGCACCGGGACCGGTCGCGACGAACATCGAAGCGCCGTTCCGCTCCCAGTGGGCGCAGGAGCGCATCGGACCGATCATGCAAACCACGCTCCCCCCGGTCGCCCGCCCAGAGGCACTCGCCGCTGCCATCACTTGGCTGCTGAGTGATGACGCAGCGGACGTATCTGGCGCGATCCTCCCCGTCGACGGAGGCTGGGCCGCCATCTGATCCGGATGGTCGGACGACGTCGACGGCGTGGGAGGCGAGCGACAGAGGTTCTTGCGCCTCGCGCGGACGCTGCAGCTCGGCGCGACCGTGACGCCGTATCCGTTCCACCACACCGACCGAGCGATCACCGACCTCCGCGACGGGCGAAGGTCCGGCTCACTCGTCATCCGCCACTGAGCAAGACACCACCAGGCACGAACGGAGCGGCCATGAACGCGCAACTACGATTCCTCGGTGCCGCGGACACGGTCACCGGCTCGCGCTACCTGATCGACACCGGAGCGGCGCGGATCCTCGTCGACTGCGGCCTCTTCCAGGGGTACAAGGTGCTCCGGAACCGGAACCGGGCACCGTTCCCGGTGCCGCCCGAGTCGATTGACGCCATCGTGCTCAGCCACGCGCACCTCGACCACTCCGGGTACCTCCCAGCGCTCGTCCGCGACGGATTCACCGGCCCCGTCTACACGACCGCAGGAACATCGGAGCTCGCCGCGGTCATGCTGCCCGACAGCGGGTACCTGCTCGAGGAAGAAGCCCGCCATGCCGCCCGCGGGCGCTGGTCCAAGCATCCGCACCCGACCCCCCTCTACACCGTTGATGACGCGCGCCGCTCCCTCGACCGGCTCCGGCCGGTCGGGTTCGACGAGGAGGTTCCGCTCGGACCCGAGCTGACGGCGCGGCTCGTCCCAGCCGGGCACATCCTCGGCGCCGCATCGGTGCGAATCACCTCCGCGGGTCGCACCGCGCACTTCACCGGCGATCTCGGGCGCCCCGACGACCCGCTCATGCTTCCCCCGCGACCGTTCGAAGGAGCGACGACGCTCATCACCGAATCGACGTACGGCGACCGCGCGCACGCCGACGTCGACCCCGAACCGCTCCTGGCCACCGTGATCGACCGGGTCGTGAAACGCGCGGGAGTCGTCCTGATCCCCGCGTTCGCCGTCGGGCGCACCGAGACGATCCTCCTGCACCTGTCCCGTCTGCGGGAGCAGGGAAGGCTCCCGGAGGTCCCCGTGTACCTGAACAGCCCGATGGCGATCAACGTGACCGCCATCTACCAGCGGCATCGGGACGAGCACCGGATCACCCCCGCCGAGATCGAGCGCATGTACGCGCTCGCGACCCCGGTTCACGATGTCGACGAGTCCAAGCTGTTGAACCTCCGCGGCGGTCCGATGATCATCGTCTCCGCCAGCGGGATGCTCACCGGGGGACGGATCCTGCACCATCTCGCCGCCTACGGCCCCGATCCTCGCAACGCGGTGATCCTCACCGGATTCCAGGCCGGCGGCACCCGAGGGGCCGCGCTCCTGGGCGGCGCACGCTCACTCCGGATCTTCGGTGAGGACGTCCCGATCCGTGCCGAGGTCGTGAACATCGACACCATGTCCGCGCACGCGGACGCGGACGAGCTCCTCTCGTGGATGCGGGCAGCCCCGGCGGCGCCAGAGCAGGTGTTCGTGACTCACGGCGAACCGGCTGCGGCGGATCGGTTGCGGGTTCGGATCACCCGCGAGCTCGGCTGGAGGGCACGGGTGCCGGAGCAGGGTGAACGTGTGGAGCTGTGATCCGTCGCATCAACGCTCGGTGTCGCGGCGTTCGAGCTGGTACACGGCAGCTTGCGTGCGACGCTCGAAGCCGAGTTTGCGGAGGAGGCCCGACACGTAGTTCTTCACCGTCTTCTCCGCGAGAGAGAGCCGTTCGCCGATCTGGCGGTTGGTGAGCCCTTCGGCGACGAGGACGAGGACTTGGCGTTCGCGGAGATTGAGCGAGCCGAAGCGGGGGTCCTCGTGATCGGCCGCTTCGCTCTCCGGCCGCAGACGCGCGGAGACGGCGGGCGGAAGCAGCGATCTCCCGGAGGCGGCCGCCCGCACCGCGTCCACCAGCCCGGTGCCCGCGATGCTCTTCAGCACATAGCCGGACGCGCCGGCCATGACCGCGGCGGTGGCCGCGTCGTCGTCGTCGTACGCGGTGAGCATGAGGCAGCGCACGTCCGGGTACCGGGATCGGATCTCGCGGCAGAGCGAGATGCCGTCATCGTCCGGGAGGCGGACGTCGAGGACCGCGACATCCGGGGCGAGCGCGGCGATCCGGGCGAGCGCCCGCTCGGCGTTCGGAGCTTCGCCGACGATCTCGAGGTCATGCTCCCGTTCAAGAAGCTGAGCGACGCCGCGTCGGACGATCTCATGGTCGTCGACGAGGAACACCCTGGTCATTCTGCGATCCCCTCCAGCGGTACGACCCAGCTCGCCTCGGTCCGCCCCGGCTCGGAGTCGATGTCGAAGGTTCCGCCTCTCGCGGCCGCTCGGGCTGCGAGGTTCGTGATGCCGTTCCCCCGGCGCGCGCCAGTCATGCCCGCGCCGTCGTCGCTGACGGTGATCCGCACCTCGGCGTCGGTGCTGGTCACGGTGACGCGGATGACGTTCGCCTCAGCGTGCTTGACAGCGTTCATGACCAGCTCCCTGGCAGCGGCCGCGACGTCGGCGGCGAGCTGCCCGTGGACCGTGAGGTCCACCGGCCCCTCGAAACTGACGGAAACAGGGCGCGCCAGGCCGGTGGAGCACTCTGCAGCGATGTCGAGGATTCGGTGACGAAGCGACTCGTCCCGTTCGGGCCGTGGGGTCATCGCGAAGACGCTGGTGCGGATCTGGAGAATGGCATCGTCGAGCGTCGCGACCGATTTCCTGATCCGTTCGGAGAGGTGGGCGTCGTCCACGGATTCTGCGACCGCTTGAAGCTCGAGCCCGGTTCCGAAGAGCTGTTGGATGACGTGGTCGTGGAGGTCGCGGGCGATCCGCGCTCGATCCTGCACGAGCAGGGCGTGCTGGTGCTGTTCACGGGCCCGAGCGAGTTCGAGGGCGAGGGCCACTCGTCCCGCAAGGTCGGCGGCGATCTCCGTCTCGGCACTGCTGAACGGCGGGCGGCCAGGCTCACGCGCGACTGCGAGTACGCCCCAGGCAGTGCCGTCGGTGGTCAGGGGCAGGAACATGACCGCGCCGGTTCCGAGTGCTTCGTCGCGGATCGCGAGGGCGTCGGGTCGAGGGTCGTGGCTGAGGCCGGTGCGAGCGCGGATGGTGCCCGACGCGAGCGCCGCGTACGCCTCGGTCGCGGACGCGTCGAGCATCGCCCCGGTGAGATCCGCAGCACCGGAACCTCTCGCTTCGGCGATCCGCACCATCTCCCCGTCATCGCCGGGGACGGCGACGCACACGCGGTCGACGGTCGTGCGGGAGACGAGTTCCTCGGCGAGCATGCCCAGCGGCGAGCCTTCGACCGAATCGAGCAGTGCCGCGGTGATCTGTGCGGACGATGCCATCCATCGCTGCCTGAGCTGCGTCTCCTCGAGCAGCCGGGCGTTCGCGATCACGAAGCCGGCGGTCGCAGCCAGCGCGGTGACGAGCTGTTCGTCCTCCGCGATGAATTCGCCCCGCCGGGGGTTGGAGAGGTAGAGGTTGCCGAACACCTCGTTGCGCACCCGGATCGGCACACCGAGGAACGCGTCCATCCGAGGATGGTTGCGGGGAAAGCCGACCGAGCGCGGGTGGTCGGAGATGTGGCGCAAGCGGATCGGGTTGGGGTCGTCGATGAGCGCACCGAGGACGCCGCGGCCTTCTGGGAGATGTCCGATGGCGACCGCGTCGGAGTCCGACATGCCGACATGGATGAAGGCTTCCAGGCCGTTCCCGTCCGCCGCGATCACTCCCAGCGCGCCGAACTCGGCATCGACCAGCTCGACCGCGGCCTGCGCGATCCGCTCGAGCACGACGGGGAGCTCGACGTGCTCGACCATCGCTTGCGTCGCGCGCAGTAGAGCCTGCAGGCGCCCCTGGGTGTGAATCATCGCGTCGGCGCGCTCCATCAGCTCGCGCATGGCGCGATCCAGCTCCGACCGAGGCTGGTCGGCGAACGGCAAAGGCGGCCGATCCGACATGACTCCTCCGAGGTGACAGCCGCAGGCTACCACCGCGGCGCCCGCCGGGCCCACGGTCCACGGGACCAATGGCCCTCCTCACGCGCACAAGAAGGAGGACGCTACGAGCACGCAGACTGCATCGGACCAACGGAAGGGCGCATCGGGATGAGCGTGCTGATCGGTATCGACGGCTCGATTGCGAGCCGAGCCGCACTCGACTGGGGGGTCGCCCGCGCCCGCGCTGCGAGGACGGGGATCACCCTCCGCTATGTCGTCGACGACGAGTGGGGCGCGGTCGGCGCGAGCGCCCGTGCTGAACTCCGCCGGAACGCGGAAGTCCTGGTCCAGCACGAACTCGAGCTGGCGCGCGAGGGCGCCGGCTCGAGTCCGGTGACCGCGCAGATCTCCGTCGGGCCTCCGATGCTCACGCTCGCCGCCGAGGCGCGCGATCACGAGCTCGTCGTCATCGGCACCCACAAGGTCGGTGTCTTCCACGGTTTGGCGCTCGGCGCCCGCGGGCTCCAGCTCGCAGCGATGTCTCCGGTCCCGGTGGCGGTCGTCCCCGTTTCATCCGGGGGGCGCCGGCATGGGGTCGCTGTCGGCATCGGCGGCGAAGCCGGCGAAGACGCGGCCGTCCGGGCCGCGGTCGACGAGGCGAACCGCTCCGGTGAGCCGCTCGTCCTCGTGCAGTCCTCCACCAGCTCGGTACTCGCCGGCGCTCACGCCATCAGCCGGGCGCGAGCCCTCGCGGAGACCCTCGCTCCGGCTGCGGGAGTCACCGAGCAACGGTCGAGCGCGGCCGCCGGCGAAGCGCTCGCGATCATGTCCGGCCAGTCCGTGCTGACCGTAGTCGGACGTCCGACGCACCCTGGCGCGCACGGGTTTCGACCCCTCGGCCGGGTGACCTCGGAGCTTCTGCTCAACCTTCGCGGACCGGTCCTCGTCGTACCGTTTCCCGCCCTCCCCACCACGGAATCCCCCGAGAGAACGACGGAACCGGAGAGGAGCGCCGAAACATGAAGTCATTGGTGCTGTACGAGTCGATGTTCGGGCATACCCGCCGCATCGCGGACCAGATCGCCTCCGCTCTTGAGAGCTTCGGTGAGGCATCGACTCAGTCGATCGAAACCGCCGGCGACGATGCACTCGACGCCGATCTCATCGTCCTGGGCGCCCCGACCCACGCCCACTCCCTGCCCAGCCCCCGCTCACGGGCCGAAGCCGCCGACTGGGCTGCAGACCCGGATCGCCACCTCACGCTGGAGCACCGCCTGCAGGACCCCGGTCTCCGTGAATGGCTCGACGCGCTGCGGCGCGCGCCGAAGGCCTGGGCCGCATTCGCCACGCGCGTCGACATGCCCCGGATCCTCGCCGGGAACGGTGCGGCGGCCATCGAACGTCGAATGCGGCACTTCGACGTGCCGCCCCTCCTCGAAGGGGAGTGCTTCCTCGTCACGCTGGACGACGGCGAGCTCCTGGTCGACGAACTGGACCGCGCGAGGGCGTGGGGCGGGGCGCTCGGACGGGCAGCCACCTGACTGGGCCGGGCGACATCGTCGCCCGAGCGAGCAGAAGGCACACGCGGAACGAAAGGGAATCATCATGTTCGAACGAATCGTGGTCGGAATCGACGGGTCGCCCGCCGCGCAGCATGCTGCGGACTGGGCCGCCCGCATCGCCGGAGACGGGCACCTCGTCCTGGTCCATGTCGAACGAGACCGGGAGACCGGCAGCGACTACTTGAGCGCCACGTCGAAACGAGCCGGAGACCGGGTCACGCTCATCGACGAAGGCGAGCGGATCCGTGCGGCGAACCCTGGCCTTCACGTCGTCACCTCGACCGAGACCGGTCCCGTGGTCGACGTGCTGCGCACCTTCCTCCGTCGAGGCACGCTCGTCGTGGTCGGTCGGGACGCCGACCGCGGCGGTCGCTGGTCAGCGGGCGTGCGGCTGGCCGGATCCCACTCCGCCGGCGCGGTCGCCGTCGTACCGAGCGGCGAGGGCGGGGCGGACGATCTCGGCGTCGTCGTCGGCGTCGACGGCTCTGTTCTGGGCCGTGAGGCCATCCGGGTCGGAGCAGATCTCGCCACGGCGCTGCAGCTCCGCCTCACCCTGCTGCACGCGTGGGCTGCACCCGCATTCTGGGAGTCGGATCTGGCGGAGTACGCCAGTGAGTTCGCCGAGTTCGAGCAGATGCATCGCGATACCCTCGCCGCGGCGATGGACTCCGGGACGGCGTCCGGCGCCGAGCCGCACGCGCGGCTCGTGCACGGGAGGCCCGCCGACGAACTGCTCGAAGCGGTCGACACCGCCCGCGCAATCGTCGTCGGCAGCCACAGTGGATCAGCGGTCGAGCGCTTCCTCTTGGGATCGGTGAGCCACGAGGTCCTGCTGCGTTCGCCCATTCCGGTCGTGGTGGTGCTTCCGGGTTAGTCCCCGTGCTCAAAACGAGCTGCGGCTGGGGTAGGTGAGTCCGCTGCCCTGCCCGCATGCAGGGCACTGCCAATCTAGGGCGACCGTGGCGCGCCCATCCCGAAAGTACAGTCCACCGGGCGCTCGACCTTCACGCTGACCGACGGGCGCGTCCGTCGTGGACTGTCAGGAGGTTGTCGACTGCAGCGACGTACGGTGCTCGCCAGGCGATGTTCTCAGCATGGATCCGGTCCCCCCACGTGCGCACCGTCCCGCCCAGCGAGACCGTGCGACCGTTCACGCTGACGCGGATGTCGGCGCGACTGAGCCGAGCGTCGCGGTCGAAGGCTGAACGGATGCGGTCGGCAGTATTCGCGGCGGTGGGTCGCGGCTCGAGCGTGAGCAGGTTCGTGACTCGGCGAACACCGCGGATGTGCTCCACCGCGCGTTCCGCAGCGCGGCGCTCGTAGTCCCACCCAACGGTCCCGAGCAGGCGAACTTCGCCCTGTCTCAGCTCAGCTCGCACGGAGTCCGGAAGGTTGGCCGCCGCCAGGAGGGCATGGTCGACAGCCTTGGCGAGGTCGGTCTCCGAGAAGGTCCAGCTGTCAGGCGGGTGCACCTCGAGGGCATTCACGACCGTGCGGACCCCTCGGACACGGAGTGCCGCCTTTGCAGCGGCGGCCTGCTCCCACAGCGAATCGGTCTCCCCGGACAGGGTGACGACGCCATCCTCGACAGAGACGCCGATTCCGGCCGCGTCGACCTCCGGTGTCCATTCGAGCTCGTCCTGAACCGATGCGTGGATCTCAGGGTCGGATATGTGCGCACTCATCGTTTCGACTCCGGCTCCGGCTCGTCCGCTCGCTCCTCGGTGACGACGAGCACCGGGCACGGCGGATCCATCAACAGCATCACGCTCACCGAGCCGAGGAAGAAGCGCCGAAGCGGTCCGTACCCGTGGCTGGCGACGACGAGGAGCGACGCCTCGTCCCCGGCCTCGGCGAGCAGCTGGAATGCGTCCGCCCGACGCAGGTACCCGGTGACTTTCGCCGCCGAGTGCCGTGTCCGAGCGAGCGCGTCATCGAGGGTACGGCGGTGCATCGACTCGAACACCTCCAGGTCCGCGCTCACCTCACCGAAGACCGGCGCCCACGTCGACGGGGGGCGCCACGCGTGGAAGATCTCCACTTCGACGTGCCGATGCAGTGCCTCGCCGACCGCGACGTCGACCGCGCGGAGCGAGGCGAGTGAGCCATCGACCCCGGCGACGACGGGCAGGCCGACGTCGTCGCGCGGGGCCGATGGGATGACCGCCACGGTTCCCCCACCGTGACGGCCCGCCAACCGGGCCCCCAGGCTCCACCGCGATCCGCGTTGGTGCGCTGGGGTACCGAGCACGAGGAGCGTGTCGGGTCGAAGCTCAGCGGCGAACACCTCCTCCGGGTCGCCCTCGGTGATCCGCGTCTCGACATCCCAGCGGCGGGCCGGCGTCTGGCGGTCCAGCACAGCTTCAACCCGCTCCTCGTCAAACCCCGAGGCGGAACGCTCGACGACGTGAACGACGATGATCGGCACCTCGTTGCCGCGCTGCAGGGCCCACTCGAGCGCCCGCTCCGACGCGTCCGTTCCGTTCCATCCGACCACGATTCGCTTGAACATGGAGCCAGCATCCTCCCGGACCGAAGCGAGGGCCGGGCCGAAAGTCACATCCGGGTGCCGAAAGCCTCACCGCCTGCCGGAGACGGTGCTTGGATGCACGCATGGATGACACGACACTCCGAGAGGCGCGGCCGCACCGACCGCTGACGAACTGGCACGATTCCACCCGTGCAGGCCTCTCTCCGGGGCAGCGGGCCGCAGACGTGCTCCGCAACGGAATGGGCAGCTGGCTGTTCGTCGCCGTCTTCATCGTCTTCATGGCGATCTGGGCGATCCTGAACGCCACCGCGGCAGCCTGGGACCCCTACCCGTTCATCCTGCTGAACCTCTTCCTCAGCATGCTCGCCGGACTGCAGGGCGCAATCCTGCTCATCGCAGCCAAGCGGCAGGATGCGGTCGCCGCCGCGCTCGCCCAGCACGACTTCGAAACGAACCTCGCCGCGAAGACGGAGATCGAGGAGCTCATGGCGATCAATCGCGCCCAGCTCGAGGTCCTGAAAGAACTTCGCGCCCTCGCCGCCCAGGCAGGCGACGAACCGCCCGGCGGCGCGTAGGACCAAGGTCCCTCCGCCGTGGGGCGCGCAGACGCAGGCTTTGGCCATGGAAGATCGCCGAATGAGCCGTCTGGTGCTTCTCTGGGTGCAAGCCTTCATCGGCATCACTGCGGCCGCTGGCGGGTTCGCCCTCGTCGTCGGAGCGCTGTCCGACGAGTTGACCACAGCCCTGAGCCCGCCCGAGGAGTACCTCGCCGGGTCACCGTTCGGCAGCTACCTCGTCCCCGGACTCATCCTCGCGCTCGGTCTCGGCGGCGTCCACCTCGTCGCATTCGTCGCGCTGCTCCGCCGAGCGGGCACGGCGCTCATCGTCGCCGCTGTCGCGGGCTACATGACACTCATCTGGATCTTCGTGCAGATGATGGTCATCCCCTTCAGCCCGCTCCAGCTGGTGTACTTCGGCCTCGGTGCCGTGGAGCTCGGCCTCGTCCTGCTGCTCCTCGGGCTCTTCGACGTACGCGATGGCCGCGTCAGCTCATCGAGCTCGTCTCCGGGGCGGAGGTCGAGCACTCGCTTCCTCGGCTAGGACGATGTCGACCCGGTTGGCCGCGGAGGGCCGAGTTCCTCGCAACGTTCCTCGTCGTCGCCGCGAACCTTCGCGCCCTGTTCACCTTCGTCGAAGGCGAGGACCTCCGCGAGGCCTACGGAGTCGAGAAGATGCGCGCTCCCCATCTCTCCGAGTGCAGCCGGAAATGGTTCACGCCGGCAACGGCGAAAGCCCCCACAAACTGCGGGGGCTTTTCTGTGCCTGGCGAGAAATCAGTCTGTTCAGACTGAGATTCCAGATCACGCCGAGTGGCGGAGACGGCGGGATTTGAACCCGCGGTCCCCTTACGGGGACTCCACCTTAGCAGGGTGGTGCACTCGACCGGACTATGCGACGTCTCCTCGCGAGCGCTTGCGCGCACGCGACTGCCATCATAACCCGATGGCCGGACGAATCACGATTCGAGCGCCGGCCCTACTGGTCGGCGAGCGTGCGACCGGCGGAGCAGCGCACCTCGGCGGCCGTCTGCCCGGTGACGTCGCTCGGCAGCGAGCCGGGCGGCGGGGTCGACTCGACCGGGGCGTCGCTCGAGGCATCCTCGGCCGGAGCCTCCCCCGTGTCGCCCTCGGCGGCGACCTCGGCGCTCGGCGACGCGGGCGGCGCGGTCGGGTCGGCGGCCGAGGCGAAGTCCGTCTGGTCGGCGTTCGGGTCGAACGTGATCGGCTCGTCGTTCTGCAGTGCCTGGTTCACGAGCTCGGCCGACTCGGCGGGGACGACGCCGTCGTCCATGTAGCCGGTCGGGTACTGGATGAACGCGATCTTCGACAGGTCGACGTCCTTCATCGCCTTCGCGATGGAGATCATGCGCGTCGGGTCGGTGAGGCTCGACGACAGCTGCATGTTCGCGAGCGCGACCTTGGCGATGCTGTAGAGCTTGACCGGGTCGCCGAGGGTGCCGTCGGACTGCAGCTGCCGGGCCAGTGCGGAGAGGAACACCTGCTGGTTGGAGATGCGGCCGAGGTCGGAACCATCGCCGACGCCATGGCGCACGCGGAGGAACTGCAAGGCAGCGAGCCCGGAGAGCTCGTGCATCCCGGCGGTGAGGTACGTGTCGGTGTACGGATCCTCGATCGGCTCGGCCACGCACACCTCGACGCCGCCGATCGCCTCGGACAGCCCCGCGACGCCCATGAACTGCACGATGCCGGCGAACGGGATCGTGACGCCCGTGAGCTCCTCGACGGTCTTCACGACGCAGTCCATGCCGCCGTAGGCGAGCACGCTGTTCAGCTTCACGCTCGAGAGTGCCGAGAGCTCCTCGTCGGGGTTCTCGGGGTCAGTGCAGGTGCCGGGCACGGGGACGTACATGTCGCGCGGGAAGCTCACGACCTCGACGTGCGAGTGGTCCTCGGCGATGTGCATGAGCATGGTCACGTCGTTCAGCACGGCGGTTTCCTCGTCGGGATCGCCGAAGCCGTCGCCCTGCCCCTGCCGGCTGTCGCTGCCTATGACGAGGAGGTTCACTCCGCCCTCGATCGCGCCCACGTCGGGCACGCCCTCGAGCACCTTCTCGCTGTCGAGGGTGACCGTCGGCTGCGCCGAGGAGGCGAGGTCCCAGGCGGCGTAGGCCGCGACCGCACCGCCGGAGACGAGGGTGACGGCGGCGACCGCCGCGACACCCTTCAGGATCGTCTTCCACGCCGCGCTGCGGCGGAGCCGCCCGTGGCGCGCGAGCGACGGCGTCTTGGCGGAGCGCCGCGAAGTGGGCTGCACGTCGTGAGGCAAATCGCGTTCCTTCCGTCTGCCTGGCTTGGGGGATCGACGCGGAGGGCGTGGGATTCGAACCCACGAGGCATTGCTGCCCACTGGTTTTCAAGACCAGCTCCATCGGCCGCTCGGACAGCCCTCCATGCCCGCCGGCGCACGCCTCGTGGTCTGCACCCCGATACGCCCGCGACGGACAGGCCCCGATTCTACCGAACCACGTCCCCCAGAGCCTGCCATTCGGGCCTGAGAAGGTGCTGAGGCAAGCTCGGATCCCCTGATCAGCCCGTGTTCGCGGTCGAGCAGCGCACCTCGTCGCCGGCCTGCCCGGTCACGTCGTCCGGCAGGGGCGGCGGATCCATCGGCGCATCCGTCGCGGGCGCACCGCTCGCGTCGACCGCCGGCGCACCGTCCGTCGGCGCACCGTCCGTCGGCGCACCGTCCGGCGGCGCATCGCCCGCCGTGTTCTCCGGTGCCGGCGTCTCCGGCGCGGTGCCGTAGCTCGCGTGGTCGGTCGCGGTCGCCGAGAGCTCGATCGGCGCGTCGGCCTGCAGCGCCGCGTTGATCGCCTCGGCGGAATCCGACGGCACGACCGCCGAGAGATCCTCGGTGTACCGCGTCGGGTACTGCACGAACACGATCTTCGAGAGGTCGAGGTCCTGCACCGTCCTGGCGATCGAGATCAGGGTCGCGGGGTCCTGCAGGTAGCTCGAGAGCTGCATGTTCGCGAGCGCGGCCTTCGCGATCGAGTACATCCGGATCGGATCGTCGAGCACGCCCTCGGCCTGCACCTTGCGCATGAGCGAGGCCATGAACGCCTGCTGGCTCGAGATGCGACCGAGGTCGGAGCCGTCGCCCACGGCGTGCCGAGTGCGCAGGAACGCGAGCGCGGTCAGCCCCGAGATCGAGTGCGTGCCCGCGCTGAGGTTCAGTCCCGACCACGGGTCGTCGATCGGGTCGACGAGGCAGACCTCGACGCCGCCGATGGCCTCGCTGATCGCCGCCACCCCGGCGAACTCCACGACGCCGGCCAGCGGGATCGGGATGCCGACGAGCTCCTCGACCGTCTCCGCCACGCAGCCGAGGCCGCCGTGCTGGAAGACCGTGTTGATCTTCACGCTCGACATCGACGAGAGCGTCTCGCCCGCCGCCCCGTTCGGGTCGGCGCACTCGGGCACGCTCACGAGCAGGTCCCGCGGGAAGCTCACCACCTCGACGTGCGAATGGTCCTGCGCGATGTGCACGAGCAGGTTCACGTCGTTCAGCACCGCCGAGTCCTCCTCGGGATCGCCGAAGGAGCCGTCGGCCGGCCGCTTGTCGATCCCGGCGAGGAAGAAGGTGAGCCCGCCGTCCATCACCCCGATGTCGGGGATCTCGGCGAGCACTTCCTCGCTTTCGAGCGTGAAGGTCGGCGGCTCCTGGATGTCGTCGTAGAGGTCGGCGACGGCGTACGCGGCGATGCCGAGCGTCGAGACGAGCAGCACCGCGACGCTCGCGGCGAGCCCCTTCCCGAGCGCGCGCCACGCGCTCGGGCGCCGCTGTCTGCCGTGCCGTGCCGCCATGGCCTGCGCTCCCCCGGACCGGCCAGGTCGATGGCCGTCGCAGCGACAGAATAGCGGGATGCCTCGGCCATCACCCGGCGTTCAGGGCCGCGAGTCGGCGGCGTCGGCGCGCTCGGCTCAGGGCAGCGAGTGCAGCACGGCCGCGAGGCCCGCCTCGTGGATCGCCCCGGTGACCTCGCCCGCGACCTCGCGCACCTCGTCGGGCGCCTGGCCCATCGCGACGGCCCGTCCCGCGGAGCCCGCCCAGCGGAACATCTCGATGTCGTTGCGGCCGTCGCCGACGGCGAGCACCCGGTCGAGGGGGTGGTCGATCCAGCCGCGCACGCGCTCGAGCGCGGTCGCCTTGTTGACCCCGTCGGGGGCGATGTCGAGCCAGGCGGTCCAGCCGATGGCGTAGCTCACGTGGTGCAGCCCCATGCGGTCGACGATCTCGAAGAACTCCTCGAGGCCGTGCTGACGACTGCGCACGACGACGCGCGTGGCCTGCTGCCCGAACAGCTCGTCGAACGGCACCTCGCGCGCGCGATCGAGGTTCCACTCGGTCATGCCCGCCGTGTACAGGCGGTAGCCGTCGCCGAGCTCGATCATGAACTCGCCGGCCGGCAGCACCGCGCGGATGCGCTCGAGCACCGCGGTGGGGTCGAAGACCTCGACGAACTCGCGGCGGTAGCCGTCTTCGGCGGCCTCGTCGCGACGCATGGTGACCGCGCCGTTCGCGCAGACGACGTACTCGGGCTCGAGGCCGAGCGAGCGCAGCACCGGCCCCGTCGTCGACCAGGAGCGGCCGGTCGCGAGCGTCACGTGGTGGCCGCGCGCGACGGCGGCGGTGACCGCCTCGGCGACGGCGTGGTCGATCGACTCGTCTTCGTGCATGACGGTGCCGTCGACGTCGAGGGCGACGAACCAGCGGTGCTCGTGGGCGAGCGGCTGCGACGACGGGCGCGAGCCCGACGAGGCATCCGCCGTCTGCTCGACGATGGTGCGCACCCGGGGCTCGCGACGGTCGCTCATCGCCGCACCGGCTCCAGCACCTCGAGGCCGCCGAGGTAGCCGCGCAGCGCCTCGGGCACCACGACCGAGCCGTCGGCCTGCTGGTGCGTCTCGAGGATCGCGACGATCCAGCGGGTCGTCGCGAGCGTGCCGTTGAGGGTCGCGACGGGCGCCGTCTTGCCGCTCTCGGTG
This sequence comes from Agromyces soli, assembly GCF_022811605.1. Lineage (GTDB taxonomy): Bacteria > Actinomycetota > Actinomycetes > Actinomycetales > Microbacteriaceae > Agromyces > Agromyces soli. Next base: position 672,801 of record NZ_CP094533.1, read on the forward strand.
CGGTGGCGGATGTCGAGGCGACGCGCCTGGAAGGTCGTGCAGTTCGAGGTGGAGGTGAGCTCGCGGTACGCGCCCTGCGTCGGCACCCAGGCCTCGACGTCGTACTTGCGGGCCGCGCTGGAACCGAGGTCGCCGGCCGCGGTGTCGATCACCCGGTAGGCGAGGCCGAGGTCTTGCAGCATGCCCTCCTGCCAGCCGAGCAGGCGCTCGTGCTCGGCCTCGGCGTCGGCGGGGTCGATGTAACTGAACATCTCGAGCTTGTTGAACTGGTGCACCCGGATGATGCCGCGGGTGTCCTTGCCGTGCGAACCGGCCTCGCGGCGGTAGCACGTCGACCAGCCGGCGTAGCGGATGGGGCCCTCGGAGACGTCGAGGATCTCGCCCTGGTGGTAGCCGGCGAGGGCGACCTCGCTCGTGCCCGTCAGATAGAGCTCGTCGTCGGGCAGGTAGTAGATCTCGTCGGCGTGCGCGCCGAGGAAGCCGGTGCCCTGCATGATCTCGGGCTTCACGAGCGTGGGCGTGATGAGCGGCACGAATCCGGCCTGGATGGCCCGGTCGAGCCCCATGTTCATGAGGCCCAGCTCGAGGCGGGCGCCGACACCCTTCAGGTAGTCGAAGCGCGCCCCGGACACCTTCGCCCCGCGGGCCATGTCGATCGCGTCGAGCAGCTCGCCGAGCTCGAGGTGGTCGCGCGGCTCGAACTCGAAGGCCGGCACCTGCCCGACCTCGCGCAGCACCACGTAGTCGTCTTCGCCGCCGGCGGGCACGCCGTCGAGCACGACGTTGCCGATGCGCTGCACGACGGCCTGGAAGGCGGCGTCGGCCTCGTTCGCGGCGTGGTTCGCGTCTTTCACGGCCTGCGCGAGGCGCTGCGCCTGCGCGACGAGCTCGGCCTTCTGCTCCTTCGGGGCCTTCGCGACCTGCTTGCCGAAGGCGTTCTGCTCGGCACGGAGCGTCTCGAACGCGGTGATGGCGGTGCGGCGCGCGGCGTCGGCGGCGACGGCCTCGTCGACCAGCTCGGGAGACTCCCCGCGCAGCTCCTGCGAACGCTTGACCAGCTCGGGGTTTTCGCGGAGCAGCACGGGATCGATCACCCGGCAAGTCTAGCCGGGACCGCCCGCACGGGCCCGCCCCGCCGAAGAGCCGGAGCCGGGCTCCCGGATCCGCCCCCGGCGATGCCGTACCGTTGGCGTGTGGCGAGCGAAACGACCGCCGGCGGCCCGGCGACCGACGATCAGGCTGCGCGCCCGCGCGCCGCCGTGATCAGCAACCCGACCAAGCAGGGCATCGATGCGCTGCGCGCCGCCGTCGAGCGCGCCGAGGAGCGGCAGGGCTTCGCGCCCTCGCTCTGGATCGACACCCTCGAGGACGACCCCGGCAAGGGCATGGCCCTCGAGGCCCTCGAAGCGGGCGTCGACCTCGTGATCGCCGCCGGGGGCGACGGCACCGTCCGTTCGGTCGCGGCGGGCCTCAGTGGCAGCGGCGTGCCGATGGGCATCGTGCCGCTCGGCACCGGCAACCTGTTCGCGCGCAACATCGACGTGCCGGTCAACGATCCCGACGACGCGGTGGTGCTCGCCTTCTCCGGCGCCGACCGCACCGTCGACGTGCTCGTCGCCGACGTGGTGCGCCCGAGCGGCGCCCAGGAGTCGCACACCTCGCTCGTCATGGCCGGCATCGGCATCGACGCGGCCATGATCTCGAACACCAACCCCGAGTTGAAGAAGCGCGTCGGCTGGCTCGCCTACGTCGACGCGGGGCTGCGCTCGCTGCCGGCGTCCCAGCCGTTCCGCATCGCGTTCCGGATGGATGCCGGTCGCCACCACCGCTCCAGGGTGTCGAGCATCCTCGTCGCGAACCTCGGCTACCTGCCCGGCAACATCGAGCTCGTCCCCGACGCCGAGATCGACGACGGCCGGCTCGACGTCGTGCGCCTGCAGCCGCGGAACCTCTTCGGCTGGCTGTTCGTGTGGCGAACCGTCGCCTGGGAGAACCGGGTGCTGCGCAAGAGCGCCTTCGGCCGCCAGCTCATGGACCTCACCGGCGGCGACCGGCACCGCGCCGTCGCCTACTCGCGCGGCCGATCGGTCGAGATCGACATCGACGGCGAGCCGCAGGAGTTCGAGATCGACGGCGACGAGTTCGGCGAGATCGTCTCAGCGCACTTCCGGGTCGACCCCGCCGCGCTCACCATCCGCGTCCCGCGCTGAGGCGGGGGCGGCGGACGGCTCGGCGGACTCGGCGCGTCTCGCGATCGCGGACGCGGCACCGATGACGAGGATGCCGAGCACGGCGAGCGCACCGGCCCGCGCGGCCGGCGTCGCGAGATACGGCCGCAGCTGGGCGAGGGCGGCGTCCAGGCGCTGAGCATCGCTCCACAGGCCCGGGTCACCGGAGAGCTGGGACGTCGCGCCGGAGCCGGCCCAGATCACCATGCCCGCCGCCACCAGCACGGCGGCCCCGAGCCCCAGCACGAAGGGATTCACCCGGAACCGGACTCCGCGATGCGCCCGCAACAGGCCGAGCGCCACGGCGAGCAGCACCGCCCCGCCGGCGCCGACCTCGAGCAGCGCCGGCGCGAGCCACCATCGCAGTTCGCTCCAGGGATTCTGGAAGAAGGGGCCGCGGAAGTTCGTCTCGTCCGCGACCCCGACCCACAGCCACCAGGCCCCGAACAGCACGAGGAGCGCGCAGAATCCGTAGGCGGCGGCGAGCCAGCTCCGCGACGTCCGTCGGGCCTCGGCGCTCTCGAGCTCCGCGTCCGGCTCGGCGACGGCCGTTCCGACCGCGGACGCGTCTCGCTCCGCCTCCGGCTCCGCGGAGGGGATCCGGCCGGTGGGAGCGACCGCCGCCCGCTCTACCGCAGCCGGCACCGGAACTCGAGGTGCATCCGCCGAGGCATCCGCCCCTCCGCCGTCGCCCGGCCCGGCGACGTAGCCGCGCTGGAAGCGCGCATCGAACCGCGGATCGAGCTCGGTCACCTCAGCCCTCCGGCTCCCCGGAGAGGATGCCGCGCAGCCAGTCGCGCGCCTCGACGAAGACGCCGTCGTCGTACTTCGAGTGGTACTGGATCTCGCGCCGGTCCGCCCGCGGGTAGGAGCCTAGGAAGATCACGTTGGGTGAAAAACGCCGCAGACCGAGCAGGGCGTCGGCCACCCGCTCGTCGCGCACGTGTCCCTCGAGGTCGATCACGAAGCGGTAGCGGCCGAGGGCGTCGCCGATGGGCCGGGACTGGATGAGCGAGAGGTTCACGCCCCGGGTCGAGAACTGCTCGAGCATCGCGAGCAGCGCGCCGGGCTCGTCGTCGGGCAGCTCCACGATGACGCTCGTCTTGTCTGCCCCGGTGGGCGCCGGCAGTTCGCGCGAGCGGCCGACGAGCACGAAGCGGGTGACGGCGTTGGGGTTGTCGCCGATGTCGCGGGCGAGCACGTCGACGTCGAGGAGTTCGACGATGCCGGGCGGGGCGACGGCCGCGTCGGCGCGGTCGCCCTCCTCGAAGAGGCTCGCGGCGGCCTGCACGTTGCTCGTCGCCGGGATGTGGCCGTGCGCGGGCAGGTGCCGCTCGAGCCATCCGCGCGACTGGCCGTAGGCGACCGGGTGGGCGTTCACGACGCGCACCTCGGCGAGCGCGGTGCCGCGCCGGGCGACGAGCACGAAGTTCACCGGCACGAGGTACTCGCCGATGATGCGGAGGCCGGGCACGGTGGCGAGGGCGTCCTGGGTGGCACTGACCCCGCCGTCGACCGAGTTCTCGATCGCGATCATGGCGGCGACCGACCGGCCCGCGACGACGTCGGCGAGCGCCTCGCCGACGTTGTTGACCGGCCGCCAGTTCGTGCCCCGCGCCTCGGGGACCTGCTTCAGCGCGGCCTCGGTGAACGTGCCGGCCGGGCCCAGGTAGGAGTAGCTGGGGGTGGGGGCCGGCGCGTCCGTCATGCCGCGAGCCTAGTCGAGCGCCGGGGCCCGCCTTCGTCCGTCGACGACTCAGGAACCGCCCCGCCATCCTGCCTCCCCCGCCATCCCGCCTCCCCGCTTCCCCGCCATCCCGCCTCGCCGCCACCGACAACTCAGGAACCGCCCCACCCGCTCCGGCGCCACTCCGCGGGAGGACGAACGGCACGCCGGCCATAACCGGCAGATGTTCCTGAAATACTGCGAGGCATGCAACGGGTCGTTCCGAGCGACGCGGAGCGCCGCGCCGCGCTCCGCCGGATGAAGACGATCGCGACGGCGCTCCTCGTCATCGCCGCGATCGTCTTCGCCGTGTCCTTCGCCCTGCAGGACCGTCTGCCCTGGCTCGGATACGTGCGCGCCGCGGCCGAGGGGGCGATGGTCGGCGCGATCGCCGACTGGTTCGCGGTGACGGCGCTGTTCCGCCGGCCGCTCGGCCTGCCGATCCCGCACACGGCGATCATCCCGACCCGCAAGGACGAGATCGGCGCGAGCCTCGGCGCCTTCGTCGAGCACGAGTTCCTCTCGGACGAGGTGGTGCTCGGCAAGCTCCGCTCGGTCGAGCCCGCCCGGCGCGCCGGCGAGTGGCTGCGCGAACCGGCGCACGCCGAGCGGCTGGCCGCCGAGGCATCCGTCGCGGCGCACGCGCTGCTCGAGCTGCTCGGCGACGACGACGTCGAGCAGCTGCTCGAACAGCTCGCCCGGCGCCACCTGCTGGAGCCCGAGTGGGCGCCCGCGATCGGCCGGGTCGGCGCCCGGCTCGTCGCGGCGGACCAGCAGCGTCCGGCGATCGACGCGCTGCTCGCACGGGCGGAGGGATGGCTCGACGCGCACCCGGAGGCGTTCGGGAGCATGGTCAGCGACCGGCTGCCACGCTGGGTGCCGAAGCTCGTCGACCGCTTCGTCGACGACCGCGCCTACCGCGAAGTGCTCGCCTTCGTGCGGGCCGTGCGCGCCGACGACGCGCATCCCCTGCGGCTCGCGATCGACCGCTACCTCGGCGACCTCGCCGAGAGCCTGCAGCACGACCCGGCGACGATCGGCAAGGTCGAGCGGCTGAAGACGGAGCTGTTCGACAGCCCGCGGGTGCGCGAGTTCGCGAGCGAGGCGTGGGCGGCGGTGAAGAGCTCGCTGACGGCGGCGCTCGCGGATCCCGAGAGCGAGCTGCGGCGAGGCCTCAGCCGGGCCCTCGTCGAGCTCGGCGTTCGCCTCGCCGCCGACGAGGGGTTGCAGGCGAAGGTCGACGGCTGGCTGACGGATGCCGCGGCCTACGTGGTGCGGAACTCCCGCTCGGACATCGCCGGCGTCATCACGGAGACCGTCGAACGCTGGGACCCCCGGGAGACGACCGAGAAGCTCGAGCTGCAGGTCGGGCGGGACCTGCAGTTCATCCGGATCAACGGCACCGTCGTCGGCGCGCTCGCCGGCCTCGCGATCTTCAGCGTCGCCACCGCTCTGCACGCCCTCCTCTGATCGCCCCGCTCCGACCGCACGCGCGGCTCCGACTTGCCCGACTTTCATGAAAGTCGGGCAACCCCCCTCAGCGGGACGGGGCCGAGTGGAAGACTGGGCGCATGCACGAGCGAGCGGGAACCCCGGCCCTCGAGGCCGATCTGATCGATGTCGACGCCCTGGTCCGGGCCTACTACGAGCTGACGCCCGACGTGTCGGTTCCGGCGCAGCGCGTCGCGTTCGGCACCTCGGGCCATCGCGGCTCGAGCCTGACGTCGAGCTTCAACGAGACGCACATCCTCGCGATCACGCAGGCGATCGTCGAGTACCGCACGGCGCAGGGCATCACCGGCCCCCTCTTCATCGGCGCCGACACGCACGCCCTCTCGGCCCCCGCGCAGACGACCGCGCTCGACGTGCTCGTCGGCAATCGGGTTCGCGTGCTCGTCGACGAGTTCGACGACTACGTGCCGACCCCGGCGCTGTCCCGCGCGATCATCGCGTGGAACGCCGACCCCGCCCGCCGCGCCGAGGGCGAGGCCGACGGCATCGTCATCACGCCCTCGCACAACCCGCCGCAGGACGGCGGCTTCAAGTACAACCCGCCGCACGGCGGTCCGGCCGACAGCGACGCCACGAGCTGGATCGCGAACCGCGCGAACGAGCTCATCGAGGGCGGCCTCGCCGAGGTGAACCAGGCCGAGCCGAGCGCGGTCGAGACGTACGACTTCCGCAGCGCCTACGTCGAGGACCTCGCGAGCATCATCGACTTCGACGCCATCCGCGAGTCCGGCATCCGCATCGGCGCCGACCCGCTCGGCGGCGCCTCGGTCAACTACTGGGCGGCCATCCGCGACCGCTACGGGCTCGACCTCACCGTCGTGAACGAGCTCGTCGACCCCGCCTGGTCGTTCATGACGCTCGACTGGGACGGCAAGATCCGCATGGACCCGTCGAGCCCGAACGCGATGGCCTCGGTCGTCGCGAAGGCCGGCGACTTCGACCTGCTGACCGGCAACGATGCCGACGCCGACCGGCACGGCATCGTCACCCCCGACGGCGGGCTGATGAACCCCAACCACTACCTCGCGGTCGCGATCGAGTACCTCTTCGCGCACCGGCCCGAGTGGCGGGCGGACGCCGCGATCGGCAAGACGCTCGTCTCGAGCTCGATGATCGACCGGGTCGCCGCGTCGCTCGGCCGGCGGCTCTGGGAGGTGCCGGTCGGCTTCAAGTGGTTCGTGCCCGGCCTCATCGACGGCTCAGTGGGCTTCGGCGGCGAGGAGAGCGCCGGGGCATCCTTCCTCCGATTCGACGGCTCGGTCTGGACCACCGACAAGGACGGCATCCTGCTCTGCCTGCTCGCCGCGGAGATCCGCGCCGTCACCGGGAAGTCGCCGTCCGAGCTCTACCGCGGCCTGGTCGAGCGCTTCGGCGACCCCGCGTACGAGCGGACGGATGCCGCGGCCACCCCCGAGCAGAAGGCCGCCCTCGGCCGGCTCGACGGCGACGCGATCGCGGCGAGCGAGCTCGCGGGCGAGCCGATCACCGCGAAGCTGTCGCGGGCGCCGGGCAACGACGCCGCGATCGGCGGGGTGAAGGTCGTGAGCGAGGACGCGTGGTTCGCGGCCAGGCCGAGCGGCACCGAGGACGTGTACAAGGTGTACGCCGAATCGTTCCGCGGGCCCGAGCACCTGCGGCTCGTGCAGGCGGAGGCCCAGCGCATCGTCGGCGAGGCGCTCGGCGGGTAGCGGGGCTACTTCACCGAGAAGTAGTTGACGGTGCCGCCGCCGGCGATCGCCTCGTCGACGTCCCAGTAGTCGGCGTCCTTGGTGTGCCCGCCGACCCAGATGCGGGTGCCGGCGTCGCCGTGCTCGACCCGGGTGACGATCGCGGTGTGGTCGCGGTCGCCCGAGGCATCCCAGTCGAACTGGGCGATGTCGCCCACCTTGACCTGCGCGCGCTGCGAGTCGTCGAGCGGAGTCGCGAGGTCGGGCCGGCCGAGCAGCCAGTCGCGCATCGCCGTCGAGCTCGACCAGCTCGCCGACATCGCGCCCGTCGCGGCGTCGGAGTACCAGTCGCCGTCCATCGTCCAGCCGCGCGCGATGAGCGACTGGCTCGTGAAGTTGGCGCAGTCGTTGCCCGAGATCACCGTGTAGGCGTCGGTGTTGTAGTCGCTCCAGTACGCGAGCACGTAGCCGAGCTGCGCGTCGATGCCCGGGTCGCTCGTGTACGTGAGGCTGAGCTCGCTCGGAACGGCGACCGGGGAGGCGGCGGCGACGAGCGGGTGCACCGCCGTGAAGGAGGCGGTCGCGGGCGAGGCCGGGGTCTCCGCGGCGACCGCGGTGCCGTCGGCTTCGGTCATGGTGACCGCGACCGAGCCGAGCGCGGTCTCGGCGACCGCGGGGACGGCGAAGGTGAGCTGGTCCTTCTCGGCGGAGACGATCGTCGCGGCGGCGCCGCCCACCTGCACCGCGGCGACCTCGTCGAGCGCCTCGCCCTGCACCGTGACCTGGGTGCCGCCGGTGAAGGGCGCCGCCGCGACGGAGAGGCCGCTCGTGACGACGGGAGCCTGCTCGACCTGCGAGACGGTCGAGCCGCCGGGGGTCACGCTGAGCTCGTCACCGGTCGCGACGAGCGGCGCGGCTTCGGCGGCGAGCGAGGCGGGGGCGGGTGCGCCGTCGGCGCCCGCGGCGGAGACGGCGCCGAAGGCGGTCACGCCGAGGATCGCGCTGGCTCCGGAGAGGGCGGCGACCCGGCGGAGGCCTCGGGCACTCGGGGCGCGGGTGCTGGTCGAGGTGCGGGTGCTGGTCGAAGCGCGGGTGCTGTTCGGGGCGGCGCGGTGCTTCGGGCGGCGGGCAGGGGTGTCGGGGGAAATATCAGGCACTGAATCAGGAGTCCGGGTTGGGGGAAACGGAACCTGGACACCCCATCATGCGTTTTTGTGAGGATTCTTCCCGAATCCTGGGAGGCCCGTGAGAGCGCGGTCACCTCGGCATCCGCCTTCGTCACCCTCGCAGGAGGAGATCGTCGCACCGGGAGGATGCGCTGAGGCATCCGCCCCTCCCCCGGCGCGAATCTCCTCCGCCAGAGCCTGGCCATGCCCTGCCAGGCCATGCCCGCGCCGGGCCAGGCGGGCCGGCTACTCCTGGTACTCGGGGGCGGCGGGGAGGCCGAAGAACTCCTCGAGCGTCGTGATGCCGCGATCGTGCATCTCGGTCGAGAGGTCGACGCCGACGTAGCGGAAGTGCCACGGCTCGTACTCGTAGCCGGTCACCTCCATCTTGTCGGCGGGGTAGCGCAGGATGAATCCGAAGCGGTACGCGTTGTCGCGCAGCCAGATGCCCTCGTCGGTGTCGCCGAAGCATGCGTCGAGCGAGCAGTCGCCCGATTCAGCGCCGATGTCCATGACGAGGCCCGTCTGGTGCTCGCTGTACCCGGGCCGTGCGGTGAGCGTGTCGTCGCCGTCGTAGATCTCCTCCTGCGTGGAGTACGAGCGGTAGGCGCTGTTCGAGGCGAGCGCGAGGCCGGCTTCGCTCGAGGCGGCGTCGAACATCGCGACGATGGCGTCGGAGGCCTCCTGCCGCATGAGCGGCTCCCAGGTGTGCGCGACGGGCACTTCGACGAGGTCGGCGGGCTCGTAGTCCTGCGGGTCGAGGGGGCGCAGCTTGTCGACGACGACCCAGATGCTGTCGGGGTCGTCGATCGAGTGCGCGGTCATGTCGAAGACGGGCACGGACTGCGCCGGCGGCGCGGTCTCCGGCGCCGGGCGAGGGGTGGGGGTCTCGCTCGCCGCGCCCTTCGCGCCGCTGGGCGAGGCACCGGCGGGCGCCCCGGAGGCGGCGCCGACGACGAACGCGGCGATCCCGATCAGCGCCGCGGTGAGGGCGAGCGCGACGATCATGCGGCGGCGGTGCACCGCCTCGCTGACGACTGGGCGGGGGGAGCTCTCAGACACCCTCCGAGTGTACGTCCGGCCGAATGGGAGTCCCTGGGAATCCGAGCGTGAGAGCGCTCTCTTGACAGCGCGGAGCGGCCAGCCTAGAGTCGCAGCGCCGAGGCCCGAAGCGCAGCAGCGCGGGGAACAGGGGCCCGCACGACGACGACACCGACCTCCCGGAGGAACGCCCATGACCGATGCGACGGAAGCCTCCCGCCCGGGCGAGCCGCGGCGCGCCTTCCCCGATTCCTTCCTCTTCGGCGCCGCGACCGCGGCGTTCCAGATCGAGGGCGCGGCCTTCGAGGGCGGGCGCACGGCGTCGATCTGGGATGCCTTCTGCCGCGTGCCCGGCGCGGTCGTCAACGGCGACACCGGCGACGTGGCCTGCGACCACTACCACCGCATGCCCGAGGACGTCGCGCTCATGCGCGAGCTCGGCCTGCAGACCTACCGCTTCTCGACCTCGTGGTCGCGCGTCCGCCCGGACGGCGGCCCGGTGAACCCCGAGGGCATCGACTTCTACTCGCGGCTCGTCGACGAGCTGCTCGGCACCGGCATCAAGCCCTGGCTCACCCTCTACCACTGGGACCTGCCGCAGTCGCTCGAGGAGCAGGGCGGCTGGACGAACCGCGACACCGCCTCGCGCTTCCGCGACTACGCCCTCAGCGTGCACGACGCGCTCGGCGACCGCGTCGAGGTGTGGACGACGCTGAACGAGCCGTGGTGCTCCTCCTTCCTGAGCTACACGGCGGGCGCGCACGCGCCGGGCCGCTTCTCGAAGGCGGACGGACTGCGCGCGGCGCACCATCTCATGCTCGGCCACGGCCTCGCCGTCGAGGCGCTCCGGGAGCGGGATGCCTCGCTCGACCTCGGCATCACCCTGAACCTGACCGTCGCGAAGCCCGTCGACCCCGAGCGCCCCGGCGACCTGGACGCCGCGCGCCGCATCGACGCGGGCTTCAACCGGGTGTTCCTCGACCCGATCCTGCGCGGCGAGTATCCCGCGGACTTCCTCACCGACCTCGCCGAGATCGAGCTCGGGCACGTGCTCGAGGAGGCGGTGCAGGACGGCGACCTCCGGACCATCAGCGCCCCGATCGACACCCTCGGCGTGAACTACTACCACGGCGAGCTCCTGAGCGACCGGCCGGCGGAGCATCCGCTGCTCGCCCAGGCGCCCACCGCCCGCGAGACCCGCTCGCCGTTCCCGAACGGCGACGGCGTCTTCTGGCACCCGCAGGGCCTGCCGCTCACGGCGATGGAGTGGGAGGTGCAGCCGGCGGGCCTCACCGAGCTGCTCACCCGCGTGCACCGCGAGTACACCGGCGAGCGAGGCATCCGCCTGTACGTCACCGAGAACGGCGCCGCGTACGACGACGTCGTCGAGGCCGACGGCGGAGTGCCCGACGTGGAGCGCGCCGAGTTCCTGGAGCTGCACCTCGACGCGATCCTCGACGCGATCGACGAGGGCACGCCCGTGCACGGCTACTTCTACTGGTCGTTGCTCGACAACTTCGAGTGGGCCTGGGGCTACGAGAAGCGCTTCGGCATCGTGCGCGTCGACTACGGCACGCAGGAGCGCACGGTGAAGCAGAGCGGGCGCACGTATCAGCGCGTCATCCGCGACCGCGCCCTCTGACCCCGCCCCCATCTCGAGTTGCCCGACTTTCATGAAAGTCGGGCAACTCGGTCTGAGGCTCCGGCTTGCCCGACGTTCATGAAAGTCGGGCAACTCGGCGTCTGAAGCGGGGGGCGCGCGCGACCTAGACTTGCCGCATGGCGAAGGATGCCGCGGGCGGAGCGCCCACCCTCGAGATGGTCGCACGACGTGCCGGGGTGTCGCGCGCGACCGTCAGCCGCGTCGTGAACGGTTCGCCGAAGGTGAGCCCCGAGGTCGTCACCGCCGTGAACGCGGCCGTCGCCGAGCTCCGCTACGTGCCGAATCGGGCGGCCCGTTCGCTGGCCCGCCGCTCCTCGAGCGCGATCGCGCTGATCGTGCCGGAGGACGTCACCGTCTTCTTCGGCGACCCCTACTTCGCGGCGGTCGTGCAGGGCATCATGGACCGCATCGACGACAGCGAGTACGTGCTGAACCTGCTCGTGGCCTCGGCGGATCCGCAGCGCAAGACCCGCGGCTACCTCGAATCGGGCGTCGTCGACGGGGCGATCGTCATCTCGCACCACGCGGGCGACGAGCTGTTCGAGCACGCCGCGGTCCCCCTCGTGTACGGCGGCCGCCCGCCGGCGGGCATCGACGCGTACGTCGTCGACGTCGACAACGTCGAGGCCGCCGTGAGCGGCACCGAACGCCTGATCGAGATCGGCCGGCGCCGGATCGGCACGATCTCTGGCCCGCTCGACATGCCCGCCGGTATCGACCGGCTCGAGGGATTCCGCCGCGCGGTCGGGGCGGCCGGCCTGCCCGCCGACCTCGTCGAGACGGGCGACTTCACCGCCGAGGGCGCGGCCGCCGCGACCCGGCGACTGCTCGACCGGGTCGGCGACGGCCGCGACGGACGCCCGCTCGGCGTCGACGCCCTGTTCGTGGCGAGCGACCTGATGGCGACGGGCGCCCTCGCCGTGCTCGCCGAGCGCGGGCTCACCGCGCCGGCGGACATCGCGATCGTCGGCTTCGACGACAGCCCGGCGGCGCTGCGCGCCGGGGTGCCGCTGACCACGGTCGCCCAACCCTCGGCCGAGCAGGGCCGGCTGATGGCCGAGCTGCTCATCCGGCTGATCGAGGGCGACGAGACGGTGCCGCGGCAGACGATCCTGCCGACCCGCCTCGTGCTGCGCGACTCGGCGTAGCGGTCGAGACGGGCCGCTCGGGTACCGCCCGACCCCGTCTTAGCCGAGCGCGCGGAGCGAGCGCTCGATGAGCCCCCAGAAGCGGTCGACGTCGAGGTCGAGCGCGACGGTCGCGTTGTGCTCGCGGCCGAGGATGTCGATGAGATCCGTGCTCGTCGCGCCGCGGGTCTCGGTGCCGTCGAGTTCGACGTCGATGCGGGTGCGCACCGTGGTCGCGACCGCGGGGTCGGCGAGCAGCGCGACGGTGATCGGGTCGTGCAGGGGGCCGTCGGGCATCCGCTCGGCACGCTCGTAGGTCGAGCAGAAGAACTCGAGCAGCTCCACGCCGAAGGTCGAGAGCGGCGTGCCGATGGCCGAGAGGCGGTCGCGCACCTCGCGGGTGATGAGCGCCTGGTGCGAGATGTTCAGGCCGACCATGGTGAAGTCGATGCCGCTGTCGAGGGTGATCTTGATCGCCTCGGGGTCGGTCCAGGCGTTGAACTCGGCGTAGGGCGTGACGTTGCCGCGGGTCGTCGAGCCGCCCATCCAGACGATGCGGGAGATCCGCGGGGCGAGCTCGGCGTGGTCGCGCAGCAGCACGGCGACGTTGGTGAGGGGGCCGGTCGCGACGATCGTGACGGGCTCGGCGGAGGCCTCGAGCACGTCGCGCATGAGCGTGATCGCGTCGCGCTCGTCGAGCGGCACGGTGGGCTCGGGCAGCACGGGGCCGCCGAGGGCGTTGTCGCCGTGGATCCAGTCGGCCGGGTGCAGCTCGCCCGCGAGCGGACCGGCGGCGCCGGCCGCGATCGGCACCCCTTCGATGCCGGCGACGGTGCAGGCGATGCGGGCGTTCAGCGTGGTGTGCTCGAGTCGGCCGTTGCCGCCGACGGTCGTGATCGCCCGGAGCTCGATCGCGGGGTCGCCCGCGGCGAGCCAGATGGCGAACACGTCGTCGTGGCCGGGGTCGCAGTCAAGGATGATGGGGGTGGTCATGGCCGCTCCGGTGGTCTCGGGTGCAGGGCGCGGGATGCCGTCGCAGCATCCGCGCCAAGCTGCACAAGCTTTGCGTAATCGATTGCACTCTGCGGCGCCGATTTTGTCAAGCCCTTCCGCCGCGAGACCCCGGGAACCCCGTACAGTGGGAGCGATGCGCCCCGCCCGGGTGCGCAAGACCGGAGCAGTCGATGCCGCACGCCGTGACCCTGCAGGAGGTCGCCGACGCCGCCGGCGTGTCCGTCGCGACCGCCTCGCGGGCGCTCTCCGGCAAGAACCGCGTGGCCGCCGACACCGTCGCCCGGGTCCGGGCCGTCGCCGCCGAGCTCGGCTACCGGGTCGACCCGATCGCGCGGGCGCTGCGCGAGGGATCCACCCGCATCGTCGGCATGATCGTCCCGGTCATCGGCAACCCCTACTTCGCCCAGCTCGTCGACGCCGTCGAGCACGAGCTGCACCGCGCCGGCTTCGAGCTGCTGCTCGCCGACTCGCACGGCGAGCTCGCCGAGGAGTCGCGCCGCCTCACCGTGTTCGGCGACCGCAAGGTCGACGGCATCGTGATCGTGCCCTCGCACCGGCAGCGCTCGGCGGGCGCCCTGCGCGCCGTGGGCGCCGAGATCCCGCTCGTGCAGATCGACCGCTCGGCGGGCGTCTCGCTCGCCGACTACGTGGGCGTCGACAACGAGATCGGCCTCGGCCTCGCCCTCGAGCACGTGCACGAGCGCGGCGCCCGCTCGCTCGTCTACGTCGGCGCCGACGACGTCACCTCCAGCGGCGTCGAGCGCTGGAACGCCTTCGACCGCACCGTCGACCGCGAATCCGTCGCCGTGGGCGAGCCGTTCCGAGGGGACTTCAGCCTCGCCACCGGCGCCGCGGCCGCCGACGCGCTCGTCGCCCGCCGCGAGCTGCCCGACGCGGTCATCGCCGCCTCCGACCTCATCGCCCTCGGCCTCATCGGCCGGCTCCGCGAGCACGGCGTCGAGGTGCCGCGCGATCTGCTCGTGACCGGCTTCGACGGCACCGAGCTCTCGCAGGTGCTGGCGCCGACGCTCACGACCGTGGTGCAGCCGATCGAGGCGGTCGCGGCGGACGCCATCGGCTTCCTGCTGTCGCGCATCGCCGGCTCGACGGCCCCGGTGCGCAGCAGCCGCGTCGCGCCGACGCTGCTCGTCGGCGGCTCGACCGCGCGCTGAGCGACGGCACCCCACGCGCGCGGTCGCGCCGGCGCACGGATGCCGCGGGGCGCCTCGAGCCCCGCGGCATCCGCTGTTCCGGCTGAACCGGTTACGCCGCGCCTACGGCGCGTTGACCGACTCGACCACGATCTCGCCCGAGATGATCTGCTCCCGGATGGCGTCGACGGCCGCGGCGAGCTCGGGGCTCACCGACCCCTCGAACTCGTGGAACGGGGCGATCGCGACCCCGTCGTTGGCCAGCTCGCCGATGAACGGGCTGTTGTCGAACTCGTCCTCCACGGCCTGCCCGATGAGCTCGACGACGGCATCGGCCATCTGCTTCATGACCGAGGTCAGCATGACGTCGGCGAGGTCGGGCGACAGCTCGACCACGTCGTTGTCGACACCCACGAGCACGACGTCGCCCGGCGCCTCGTGCGCCGCCTCGCCGCTGCCGAGGTAGAGCGAGCCGGCGACCGGCATGATGACGTCGGCGCCCTGGTCGATGAACGTCTGGGTCAGCGTCTTGCCCGCGGCGATGTCGGTGAAGGTGCCGGCGAAGGTGCCGTCCTGGGCCGCCTTGTTCCAGCCGAGCAGCTTCACGTCGGTGCCGGCGTCGGCGTTGTAGCGGTCGACGCCGTCGGAGAAGCCGTCCATGAACAGCAGCACCGGCGGGAACGGCTGGCCGCCGAAGACCGCGACCGTGCCCGTCTTCGAGTAGCCCGCCGCGAGGTAGCCCGCGAGGAACGAGGCCTGCGCCGTGTCGAAGACGACCGGCTTGACGTTCGGCAGGTCGATCGAGGAGTCGTCGATGATGGCGAACCGCGAGTCGGGATTCTGCTCGGCCGCGGCCTTCGTCGCCTCGGCGAGCGAGAAGCCGACCGTGACGGTGAAATCGCAGCCCTGATCGACGGACTGGGCGAGGTTCGGGGCGTAGTCGTTCTCCGTCGTGGACTCGAGGCGAAGCGTCTCGACGCCGTACTTCTCCTCGGCGGTGTCGAGCGCCGCGAGCACGGCCTGGTTGAAGCCGCGGTCGTCGAAGCCGCCGAAGTCGGAGACCATGCAGGCGAGGAAGTCGGTGGTCGCGGCGGCGTCGCCGCTCTCGGCCGGGGGCGCCGAGCAGGCGGTCAGGGCGGTCGCGAGGCCGCCGATGGCGGCGAGCGCGACGGCGGTCCGGGTGCGGTGCTGTCTCACGGGTACTCCTTCGTCTGGCGAGGCAGGGGGGATGCAAGGACGGATGCGTCAGCAAAAGTTGCGCAATCGATTACGCATCGCGTGGCACCATGATACTGCTGCGGCCCCGAGCCGCAAGAGGGCCGCGGGCCACCCGCCGCCGCGCGCGCCGTTCCCCGGCTGAGCGCACCCGACCCCGCCCCACCCGCGCGACCCGTGTCGTCAGTATTTGCGGGTCGGCGCGCCGATGGACCCGCAAATACCGACTTCATGCGGAAAGGAGGAGGGAGGGCGCGGCGGGCGCAGGGCGGGATGCCTCCCCCTGCGCTCAGCGGAAGGCGGGCACGACCTCGGCGGCGAGCAGCTCCAGCACCTCGAGGTCGTCGAAGTCGAGCACTTGCAGGTAGAGCGTCTCGACGCCGAGCTCCGCGAGCCCGCCGATCCGGTCGACCACCTCGGCGACGGTGCCGCCGATGCCCTCCCGGGCGAGCTCCGCCGGATCGTGGTCGATGGCCGCGGCACGGCGCCGGTAGGCGGCATCCGTCTCCCCCACCGTCGTCGTGAGGGCCGCCGAGTAGACGAGCGAGCCCGGGTCGCGGCCGAACTCCTCCGCCGCTCGGCGCACGCGTCCGAAGGCGTCGGCGATCTCCGCGTTCGTGCTGAACGGCACGTTGTACTCGTGCGCGAAGCGCGCGGCGAGCGCCGGCGTGCGGCTCGGGCCGGTGCCGCCGACGATGATCGGCACCGGCTCCTGCACGGGCTTCGGCAGCGCCGGGGAATCCTGCAGCGTGTAGTGGTCGCCCTCGAAGGAGAAGCGCCCGCCGACGGGCGTCGACCACAGCCCGGTGATCTCGAGCTGCTCCTCGAGCAGGCCGAAGCGCTGCGCCGGGAACGGGATGCCGTACGCCGAATGCTCGGCGGCGAACCATCCCGTGCCCAGCCCGAACTCGACCCGGCCGCCGCTCATCGCGTCGACCTGCGCGACCTGGATCGCGGTGAGCCCCGGATGCCGGAAGGTGACGCTCGTGACGAGCGTGCCGAGCCGGATCGTCGACGTCTCACGCGCGAGCGCGCCGAGCGTCACCCAGGAGTCGGTCGGCCCCGGCATCCCGTCGCCGCCCATCGTGAGCAGGTGATCGCTGCGGAAGAAGGCGTCGAAGCCGAGCCGCTCCGCGGCGAGCGCCATCTCGAGCTGCTGCTCGTAGCTCGCCCCCATCTGCGGTTCGGTGAAGATCCGGAACTTCATGCGCGCTCCTTCGCATCGAGCGCCGTGACCGGCGCGGTGGCACTGCTCTCGAACACCGTGCCGGGCACCTCGCCGAGGCGGGCCCGCATCACGGCGACGGCGTCGGGATGCTCGTCGACGAGCACGAATCGCCGGCCGAGGGCGGCGGCGACCGCGCCCGTCGTGCCGGAGCCGGCGAAGAAGTCCAGCACCCAGTCGCCCTCGCGGGTGGAGGCCTGCACGATGCGGCGCAGCACCCCCTCGGGCTTCTGGGTCGGGTAGCCGGTCTTCTCGCGCCCGGTCGGCGAGACGATCGTGTGCCACCAGACGTCGGTGGGCAGCTTGCCGGCGGCGGCCTTCTCGGGGGTGACGAGTCCGGGCGCCATGTACGGCTCGCGGTCGACGCCCGCGGAGTCGAACCAGTAGCGGTCCGGATCCTTCACGTAGACGAGGATCGTGTCGTGCTTCGTCGGCCAGCGGCGCTTCGTCTTGGCGCCGTAGTCGTAGGCCCAGATGATCTCGTTCAGGAAGCACTCGCGCCCGAAGAGCGCGTCGAGCAGCACCTTCGCGTAGTGCGCCTCGCGGTAGTCGAGGTGCAGGTAGAGGGTGCCGTCGTCGGCGAGCAGCCGCCACGCCTCGAGGAGGCGCGGCTCGAGGAACGCCCAGTAGTCCTCGAAGCGGTCGTCGTAGCGCAGCAGGTCGCCGCGCACCCGCTCGTAGCGCTTGCCGGCGAAGCCGCGGACCGTCGCGGGGGCGCGCCGCGAGTCGGCGCCGGCGCCGTCGGACGCCTCGTCGGGCTCGACGATCCGCACGTGGCTCGTCGTGCGCCGCTCCTGCGGCCGGCCGGTGTTGAACGGCGGGTCGAGGTAGATCATCGTGAAGCGGCCGTCGGGCAGCGTCGGCAGCACGTCGAGGTTGTCGGCGTGGATGACGCGGTTCGGTTCGGCGGCGGCCACGCGCTCCAGTCTGCCAGCAGGCCGAGGCCCCCGGCCGCTACGATGCCCGCGGGAGGCCAGGATGCGCACGCTCGTCGTCTACGAATCCATGTTCGGCAACACCGCCGCGGTGGCGGCCGCGATGGCGCGGGCGCTCACGCCCACCGGCGCGGTGCGCCTGGAGCTCGCCGACGCCCGCCCCGACGTCGGCGACGCGGAGCTCGTCATCGTCGGCTCGCCGACGCACGGCTTCGCGCTGCCGAGCCGGCTCTCGCGCCGCGCGGCGCGGGCCCAGGGGGCGGATGCCTCGGCCGCGAGCCGCGCGGGGATCCGCGAGTGGCTCGCCGAGCTCGCGGCGGTGCGCGCCGATTCCGCGCCGTTCGCGGCGACGTTCGACGTGCGCCAAGCCCCCGGCACGGCGGGCGCGCCGTCGCACCGGGTGCGGCGCCGGCTCGACGGGCTCGGCTTCCGCACGATCGGCGAGCCGGCGTCGTTCCGCGTGGGGCCGACGGCCGGGCCGCTCCGCGACGGCGAGCTCGATCGCGCGGCCGCCTGGGCCGCGGCGCTGCTCGGCCTGGCCCGCTGAGCGCGGTGGTTCGCTGAGTCGACTGGTTCGCTGAGCTCGGCGAGCCACGGCCGTCAGTGCCCGTGCGCGTGCGCGTCGCTGAGCTCGCGCCCGGCTGCCGGGTCGGCCGCAGCCTCCGACCCCACGGGCTCGGCCACCGCACCGAGCGAGTGCACGACGCGCCCGCCGACCATCGTGACCTCGGCGTGCTCGCCGAGGAGTCCCGCCGGGTCCTCCTCGTGCGCATAGAGGTCGCCCGACCACACGACGAGATCGGCGTCCATGCCCACGGCGAGCCGACCGCGCGAGCCCTCGAGGTGCCAGGCTCGCGCCCCGTGCACGGTGTACGCCTCGAGCGAGCGATCGAGGCCGACGCGTTCGGCGGCGGTCCAGGCATCCGTCCCGTCGAGCGCGGCGCGCGTCGCCGCCGAGAACACGCCGACGAGCGGGTCCATCTCACCCACCTGCCAGTCGCTCGAGAACGCGACCGTCGCGCCCGAATCGAGGAGGCTGCGGAACCGCCACGCGCGGTCCCAGCGGGCCTCGCCGACGTTCTCCATCCAGGTGCCGGCGACGAGGTCGGGCGAGCAGTGCCGGGGCTGCATCGCGGCCGTCACCCCGAGTTCCGCGAAACGGGGCAGGTCGTCGGGGTGCAGGCACTCGACGTGCACGACGCCGTGCCGGCGATCGCTCGCGCCGTTCACCCGCTGCGCCTGCTCGATCGCGTCGAGTGCGAGGCGGATGCCGCCGTCGCCCGTCGCGTGCGTGTGGGTCTGCAGTCCGAGCCGATCGAGCTCGGTCACGAGGTCGACGAGCTCGCGCCCGCCGTTCCCGCCGTAGCTCGGACGGCCGCGCCGGCCGGGCCGGTTCGCGTAGTCCTCGAGCATGAGCGCGGTGTGCGGCTCGATCACGTCGTCGGCGTAGAGCTTGATCGGGCCGAGGCGCAGCAGCCCCTCGGCATCCGCCTCGGCCGCCGCGCGGTCGATCGTCTGGCGGAGCCGCGCACGGAACGCGCCGTCCGCCCCGACCGGGTGGAACAGCGCCGCGATCACCCGCGAGCTCAGCACGCCCTCGGCGAGCGCGCGCTCGAACAGGGGCAGTTCGGCGAGCGGCACCTGGGGCTCGACGACCGTCGTGATGCCGAGCGCCGTCGCCATCCGCATGCTCGACTGCAGCTTGCGGTAGCGGCGCTCGGGCGAATACATCGGGATGTCGCGCTGCAGCTCGGCGAGGCCGGCCTCGGTCATCGCGCTCGTGTAGAAGTCGGTGACCCAACCGGTGGGCTCGCCCGTCGCGGGGTCGCGCTCCGGCCGGCCCCAGGCGATCTCGCCGCCGGCGTCGATGCCGAGCACGCGCAGGGCCGCGTCGTTCAGCCAGACGGAGTGCTGGTCGTACGTCGTGACGAACATCGGGCGGCCGGCGGGGTCGAGTCCGGCGAGGTCGGCGGCGTTCGGGCGGCGGCCCTGCACGACGGCGTAGACGGCGTTCTCGGCGCAGATCCACGGCAGCTCGGGGCGGCGCGCCCCGAAGTCCGCGATGCGGCGGCGCACCTCGTCGAGGGTGTGCGCGCCCTCGAGCGAGACGGCGTCCTCGTCGAAGCCGAGCAGCAGGTGGTTGTGGCTGTCGATGACGCCGGGGGTCACGAGCCGCCCCTCGGCCTGCACGGTGCGGCGCGCCGAGGGCGCCGCGTCGGCCGAGCCGACGTAGGCGATGCGACCGTCGGCGACGCCGACCGTCTCCGCCCAGGGCGTCGCGGCGTCGAAGGTGCGCACGCGGGCGCCGGTGATCAGGGTGTCGAGGGTCACTTCACGGGCTCCAGTTCGTCGTCGTCCGCCTCGAGCAGGTGGGCGGCGCCCGGATTCCTGCGGAGGTAGAGCAGGTAGTAGACGAAGCCCGCGGCGACGATGCCCGCCGCGAGGCCGAGGCTCAGCCACTGCGCCGGATCGAGGATGCCGACCACGAAGATCGTCGCGATCGCGATGAGGGCGACGACCGGCGGCGCGGGCCACAGCGGCATGCGGAAGCCGCCGCTCGGCGCCGTCTCGCCGGCACGGCGGCGGCGGACGACGAGGGCCGCGATGGCGATGAAGCCGTAGCTGAAGGCGAGGGTCGAGCCGGTCGCGTTCAGCAGGATGTCGAAGGGCACGAAGCAGGCGGCGAGGGCGATGAGGCCCATGACGATCGTCGCGCGCACCGGCATCCGCGTCGTCGGGGAGATCGTCGCGAGCGGCCGGGCGATGGCGGCCGGCATGGCCTGGTCGCGCGCGGCCGCGAACAGCAGCCGGCCCGACTGCAGCGCGATCGCGATGATCGCGTTCACGATCGCGAGGGCGATCGCGACGAGGATGACGATCGAGACGGCCCCGCCGGCGCGCGCCGTGAGGAAGGACTCGACGGGCAGCGCCGCGCCGAACAACTTCTCGAGCGAGTCGGTGCCGAGCAGGATCGCCGAGAGCGGGACGATCTCGGCGACGACCGTGATGAGCGCCGACCACAGCACCGCGCGGGCGATGGTGCGCCGGGCATTCCGGGTCTCCTCGGCGAAGTAGATGGCGCCGCCGTAGCCGTTGTACGAGAAGATGCCCTGCGTCACCGCGAGAACGAGGCCGGCGATGCCGAGCGGGGCGAGCCCGCCGGTGGCGGCGTCGAGGGCCTGCGGGTCGAGCAGGGCCGTGACGGGACGCTCGATGTGGATGAAGCCGAGCAGGGCGAGGAAGGCGAGGGCCGCCATCTCGACGAAGAGGAAGGCGCCGGTGACCCAGGCGTTCGTGCGGATGTTGAAGCACGCGGTGACCGTGGCGAGCGCGATCACGATGAGGGCGGTCCACATCGGGTCGAGCCCGGCGATCGCGACGCCGAGGTAGTCGGCGACGCCGATGCCGAAGATCGCGACGATGAGCGGCAGCGTGATCAGGTTGATGAAGAAGACGGCGGCGCCTGCGGCCGGGCCGAGCACGCGGTTCACGAGGGTGTAGTCGCCTCCGGCGATCGGATGCCTCGAGCCGAGCTCGGCGTAGCAGTACGCGACGAGCAGGCTGATGACGCCCGCGAGGAGGAAGCCCCAGAAGACGCCCGTGCCGTAGGTGGCGAGGGCGGCGCCGCCCAGGATGAAGACGCTCGAGGCCGGCGAGATGCCCGAGAGCGTGATGAGCACATTGCCGCCCACGCCGAGGGAGCGCGAGAGCTGGGCGCCGTGCGTCGTCGTGGCGGCGGTGTCGAGGGCGGGCGGACCCGCCGGGGTGGGGGTGGTCATGGGGCGGTCTCTCTTCGTCGGGGAACCGCGGCCGGGTCGAAGCCCAGGCGGAGTCGGTCGGATTCTTTGACGTTGGAGTCAAAGAATTCACCGAGTCTGACAAAGCGGTCGGCTAGTGTCAAGGTCATGGCCCGACCCCGAGATCAGCGCGCCCGCCGCGAAGCGCTCATCGAGGCGACGTATGCCGCCGGGCGCATGCACGGGCTCCGCTCGCTCTCACTGACCGACGTCGCCGCGCAGGCCGGGCTCACCCGGGGCGCCATCCTCTACTACTACGAGGACCTCGACGCCCTGCTCGTCGAGGCGCACGCCGCCGGCATCGAGCGCTTCTGCGACGCCCGCGACGCCGCCGTGGCGGCGCTCGACGACCCTCGCGAGCAGCTGTCGGCGGCCATCTCGGGCGGCCTGCCGAGCGGCCCCGACGACGCCCTGATGAGCCTGCTCTACGAATTCGACGTGCTCGCGGGCAACTCGGCACTGCACGACGAGCTCGTGCAGAAGCTCTACCTTCGGCAGCTCGGCACGTACCGGGGCATCCTCGCCGCCGGCCGCGCGAGCGGCGCTTTCGCCCCGCGCCTCGACGACGAGCAGCTCGCGATGACCTTCGTCGCGCTGGAGGACGCGTACGGTCTGCACATCGTCGGCGGCAACGCGCTCATGACGGTCGCGACCGCCGAGGCCGCGATGCGCGCCGTCGCCGCCGACCTCGGCTGCCCGGCGGGTCGCTGAGCCGCTGGTTCCCCGAGCGGACCAGGCTCAGCGAACCAGGGCGCTAGACGTCGAGGCGGATGCTGCCGCGGAAACGGTCGGAGGGATCGGGTTCGGCCGCGGGATCGCCCTGCTCGTCGGCGAAGGCGATGCCCTTGTCGCCGTCGGGCGTCGGCGCGGGCGTGGGCAGCCGGTTCTGCTTCTCGACCTCGAGCTGCGCCTCGTACTTGCGCGGCGCGAACACCTCGTCGCCGATCATGAGCACCGCGTGACCCGACGGCTTGCCGCGCTTCGTCTTGTCGGAGAGGTCGATCCACCCCCGGCGCACCAGGAACGTGCCCACCGCCACCACGGCGACGGCGATCAGCGCCCAGGCCCACCACTCCATCCGGGCGATTGTAGCGTCCGACGCTGAGCGTTCCTCGCGCCATCCGCCCGCCTGTGGACAGCCGAGGCCTACGGGACCCGGTTGAGCCACTCCGGCGTCGCGAACTTCGAGGCAACGAGCTCCTCGGCCTCGGCGAGCTCGTCGGGCGCGACCGTGCCGGGCTGCGCGCCGTACAGCGAGACGAAGGTCTGCTTCAGCCGCTCGATGATCTCGGCGCGGCTGAGTCCGGTCTGCGAGCGCAGCGGGTCGACGCGCTTGGCCGCCGAGGCGATGCCTTTGTCGCTGATCTTCTCGCGGCCGATGCGCAGCACCTCGAGCATCTTCTCGTTGTCGAGGTCGTAGGACATCGTCACGTGGTGCAGCACGCCGCCGTTGCCGAGCCGCTTCTGCGCGGCCCCGCCGATCTTGCCGGCCGGGCTCGCGATGTCGTTGAGCGGCTGGTACGTGGCCTCGATGCCGAGCGAGCGCAGGCCCTGCAGCACCCAGTCGTCGAGGAAGGCGTAGGAGTCGGCGAAGCTCATGCCCTGCACGAGCTCGGCCGGCACGTAGAGCGAGTACGTGACGACGTTGCCCTTCTCCATCATCATCGCGCCGCCGCCCGAGATGCGCCGGACGACCTCGAAGCCGTGCTTGGCGGCCCCCTCCGGGTCGACCTCGTTCTTCACCGACTGGAACGAGCCGATCACGACCGCGGACTCGTCCCACTCCCAGAAGCGCAGGGTCGGCTTGCGACGGCCGTCGCCGACGCGGGTCGCGAGCACCTCGTCGAGGGCGAGGTGCAGGCGCGGCGGCACGGCGGGGTCGTGCACGAGCTCCCACTCGTAATCGCTCCAGCTGCGCGCCTCGGCGAGGGCGCGGCGCACCACCACGGCGACCGCCTCGGGCGAGAAGCCCAGCAGCACCGCGTCGGGACGGAGGCCGTCGGCGACCGCCTTCGCGATCGTCTTCGCATCGGATGCCGCGGGCAGACCATCGAGCGCCCGGTCGAGGTCGCCGAGCGCCTCGTCGGGTTCGAGGAAGAAGTCACCGGCGACCCGCGGATTGCGAATCAGTCCGTCGACGACATCGAAGTCGACGACGACGAGCTTGCCCCCCGGAACCTTGTACTCACCGTGCATGCCCCAAGCCTACGGTCGCAGCGGCATCCGCGCGCAGCGCCCGCCTGGCCGTCCACCACCAGCCGAAGGCGACGGCGGCGGCCGAGACCGCGACCGCCGGGAGCTGCACGACGAAGGCGCCGCCGCCCAATGCGCCGAACGCGCTCCACGACGCGACGACCCCGATCAGCGCGCCGAGCGCCGCGAACGCCGCGAGGTGCCAGCCGAAGGCCGGCACCCGTTGCAGCGCCAGCCCGAGCAGCCAGGCGAGGATGCCGCCGAAGACGAGTGCGCCGAGGGTCCACGGGGTCTGGTAGAGGAAGGTGACGAACACCGCGTAGAACCCGAAGCCGATCGACGACGACAGCGGATCGCTCGAGCTCGGATCGACGACCCCGCCCACGAACACGATGAGCGCGTAGACGAGGGGGAACGCGAGCTGGAAGGCGAGCCACGCCATGCCCGCGCCGCGCGCGAACTCGCCGAAGGTGAAGGCCATGGGCCGCTCCGCGGTGCGCGGGCTGCCACGGCCGTAGCGTTCGGCGAGCGACTCGGCGGCCGGGCCGGCGCCCGGCTCCGGCGCGCTCATGCGCGCACCGCCGCGACCAGTTCGACCAGTTCGCGCAGCGGGCGGCGCAGCAGCGGCAGCCGGGCGAGCGGCAGCGCGAGGCCGAGCAGGCGCAGGCCGCCGTCGAGCAGGCGCAGGGTGCGCTCGCGACCGGGCGAGCGGTCGTACGCCCAGAAGAGCGCGAGCAGCAGGTAGGCGAGCCAGAACACCTCGGGCAGCGAACGGGCGAGGTCGTCGGGCAGGGAGTGGCGCGCACCCGCGACGGCGTCGCGGAAGAGCCCGACGGCGAGCTCTCGCGCCTCGGCCGAGTCCTCGGCGAGCGGGTTGAGCGGCGAGCGGGGCGAGATCGCGGCGGTGAGGAAGCCCGGGGCGAACGCGTGGAACGGCTCGAGCGTGGCGAGCCCCGTGCGGTAGACGATGCCGAGGCGATCGACGAGCTCGTCGCTGCCGGCGAGCAGCTCGGTCGCGGCCGCCCGGTGCTCGCGCTGCACCTCGGCGTACAACTCCTGCACGAGGTGGTTCTTCGTCGGGAAGTAGTAGTACGCGTTGCCGAGCGACACCCCGGCCTCCTGCGCGATGAGGCGCAGGGTGGTGTCGTCGTAGCCGCGCTCGCGGAAGGAGGCGAGCGCGGTGTCGCGGATGAGCGCGCGGGTGCGCTCGGCCTTGGCCCCGGCCCGCCGCTTCGGCTCCGCGGCCTCGGGCTCGATGCCGACCCCTTCATTTTCGAACATGTTCAAAACATACGCGCATCCCGGCCGTCGCGCCACCCCCGCGGGTACGCTGTGGACATGACGACGTTCTTCCTGGCTCGCCACGGCGAGACCGTCTGGCACGCCGAGCACCGCTACGCGGGCAACTCCGACGTCGCGCTCACCCGGCACGGGCTCGGCCAGGCCGCTGCCCTCGGCGCCTGGGCCGTCGACGCGAGGCTCGACGCGATCGTCGCCTCGCCGCTCAGCCGTGCGCGCCGCTCAGCCGCGCCATCCGTCGAGACGACCGGCCTCGAGCTGCGCATCGAGCCGCGGTTCGTCGAGGTCGACTTCGGCGTCGCCGAGGGGCTCACGCCCGACGAGCTCGCCGAGCGGTTCCCGGCCGAGTGGGCGGCATTCTGCCGCGCCCCCGCCTCGAATCCGTTCCCCGGCGGCGAGTCGGGGCGCGCCGGAATCGCGCGGGCGATGCCCGCGCTCGACGAGCTCGTGCAGGAGTTCCCGGACGGGCGCGTGCTGATCGTCGCCCACGCGACGCTCATCCGGCTGCTGTTCTGCGAGCTGGCGGGCATGGATCCCGACGGCTACCGCGACCTGCTGCCGGTGCTCGGCAACTGCAACGTCACGACGATCGTCTACCCGTGGTCGATGGAGTCGAGCGCGAGGCATCCGAACCATCCCCGCATGCGCCTGCTCGGCTTCGACGTCCCGCCCGACCGCGCCGCCACCTGAGCGACTTGCCCGACTTTCATGAAAGTCGGGCAAGTCGAGGAGAGCGGAGGGGACGCGCGGATCAGTCGACGGCGAAGCGCTCGTCGAGCCAGGCGACGAGGTCGGCGCGCACCTCCTCGCGGTTCGTCTCGTTGAAGATCTCGTGCCGCGCGCCCGCGTACACGATGAGCTCCACGTCGACGAGGCCCGATCGGCGCACGTACGCCTCGGCGAGCCGGCGCGCGCTCTCCTCA
The DNA here is from genome assembly GCF_022811605.1 of Agromyces soli. Classification (GTDB taxonomy): domain Bacteria; phylum Actinomycetota; class Actinomycetes; order Actinomycetales; family Microbacteriaceae; genus Agromyces; species Agromyces soli. The sequence continues at coordinate 698,683 of NZ_CP094533.1, forward strand.
CCGCCGAGCGGATCGTCGTCGCCGACCATGATGAGCAGCGGCAGCTCCTTGGGCAGGTTCCGCGCGGGGCGACCGAGCAGGCGGGCAGCGTCGAGCAGGCCGAACAGCTTCTGCAGTGAGACGTCGGTCGTGTACGGGTCGGCCATGAAGGCCTCGGCGACGGCGCGGTCGCGGGAGAGCCACTCGACCGTCGTCGCGCCGAGGTGCGCGTGCCGCTTGTTCAGGTCGCCGCCGTTCATGTGCCGGAGCGTGCGGTAGGCGGTGCCGGTGAGCACGACGCCGTCGTAGCGCTCGGCGTGCCGGTTCACGATGATCTGGCCCATGAGCGAGCCCCAGGAGTGGCCGAGGTAGACGAGCGGCAGCTCGTAGCCCTCGGTCTCGCGGATCACCTCGGTGAACTGCTCGACCGCCGCGATCGTCGCGACGAGCCCGCCGGGCCCGAGCTTGCCCATCCGGGTGAGGTCGCCGCCGTGCTGCTCGAAGCCCGTCTTGCCGTGGCCGCGGTGATCGTCGGCCCACACCGAGTAGCCGGCCGCGTTCAGCGCCGCGATGAGCTCGCCGTAGCGGCCGATGTGCTCGCCGACGCCGTGGGCGAGCTGGATCACCGCGTGGGCGTCGGGCACCCGCCACGACTCGTAGTGGATCCGGACGCCGTGCGAGTCGGTGAAGGTCGCCATGCGCTCATCATGACAGGCGGGCCCCGCCCGCGCACGGCGCGGCGCGGCTCGCTCGATTTACTTAGCCACACTAATTTGTTAGACTAACGATCATGACGGATGCCGCGACCAGCACCGCCTCGACCGACGCACGCCGCCCCGAGGCATCCCGCCGTCGTACCCTCGCCGAGCAGTCCACCGAGCTGCGCATCGCGATCATGCGACTGTCGCGGCGGCTCCGTCAGGAGCGCAGCGACACCGAGATCAGCGGCTCGCAGTTCTCCACCCTCGGCTGGATCCACAGCGAGGGGCCGCTCACCATCGGCCGGCTCGCCGAGCTCGAACGCGTCACCGCGCCGTCGATGAACCGCACCGTGAACTGCCTCGTCGACGCCGGCTACGCGGTGCGCTCGAGCTCGCCCGACGACGGCCGCAAGGTGCTCGTCACCGCGACCGAGGCGGGCTCGCGCGTCGTGCTCGAGACGCGCAAGCGGCGCGACGCGTGGATCGCGAAGCGCTACGCCGCCCTCTCCCCCGACGAGCGCGAGACGCTCGCCCGCGCCACCACGATCCTCGGGAGGCTCATCGACCAGTGAGTGCCATGTTCCGTTCCCTCGCCCACGTCAACTACCGCATCTGGTTCATCGGGGCCCTCGTGTCGAACATCGGCGCGTGGATGCAGGCCACCGCCCAGAACTGGGTCGTCCTCACCGAGCTCAGCGACAACGACGCCCTCGCCGTCGGCATCACGATGGCGCTGCAGTTCGCCCCACAGCTCCTCCTCGTGCCCGTGACCGGCCTCATCGCCGACCGCTTCGACCGCCGCAAGATCCTCGTCGTGACGCAGTCCTCGATGATGCTGCTCGGCCTCGCGCTCGGCATGCTGCTGATCTTCGGCCATGCCGAACTCTGGCACCTCTACATCTTCGCCGGCCTCCTCGGCATCGTGAACGCCGTCGACAACCCGGCCAGGCAGACCTTCGTCACCGACCTCGTCGCGAGCTCCGACATGTCGAACGCCGTCGCCCTGAACTCGGCCTCGTTCAACACCGCCCGGCTCATCGGCCCGGCGGTCGCGGGCCTGCTCATCGTCATCGTCGGCTCCGGCTGGGTGTTCGTGATCAACGCGGCCAGCTTCGTCGCGGTGCTCGCGGCACTCGCGATGCTGCGCGGACGCAAGCTCAAGCGGATGCCTCGGGCCCCGCGCGAGCGCGGCGCGTTCATCGCGGGCTTCCGCTACGTGTGGAGCCGCCCCGACCTCGTCGTCGTCTTCGTGATCGTGTTCCTCGTCGGCGCGTTCGGCATGAACTTCCCGATCTTCTCCTCGACGATGGCGGTCGAGTTCGGCCGCGGCGCCGGCGAGTACGGCCTGCTGAACTCGATCCTCGCGATCGGCTCGCTCGCGGGCGCCCTGCTCGCCGCCCGGCGCGAGCGCGCCCGCATGCGCATCATCATCGTCGCGGCGGCCGGCTTCGGCGTCGCCGCGCTGCTCTCGGCGGTCATGCCGGAGTTCGGCTGGTTCGCCGCCTCGACGGTGCTCATCGGCTTCGCCGCGGTGACCCTGCTCACGACCGCGAACGGCTACGTGCAGACGACGACCGAGCCGGTGCTGCGCGGGCGCGTGCTGGCGCTCTACTTCGCGATCCTCTCCGGCGGCACGCCGATCGGCGCCCCGATCGTCGGCGCCGTGGCGAACAGCTGGGGCCCGCGTTGGGGGCTCGGCGTCGCCGCGATCGCCGCGGGGGTCGCGGCCCTCATCGGCCTCGGCTGGCTCGTGGCGTCGCGCGGCATGCGGCTGGTGCGGCATCCCGAGCGCCGCTGGGCCGCCGCCGTGCGCTTCGAGGAGCCGCCCACCGCAGCGATCGCCGTCGTGCCGACCTCCGCCATCCCTGCGGTGCGCACCGAGGCCGTGCCGGTCATCCCCGCGGAGGCGCTGCAGGTTCCCACCGAGGCGAGCCCCATCGCGGATGCCTCGGACTCGGCCGTGAGCCCGCGCCGGGGTCTGTTCGGCGGCACCCGCCGGGCCAGGGCCGCCCGGCTCAGGTAGCCGGCCGGCCCGGACCGCGCCGGCCCGGCCGGGGTTAGATGACGCCGAGCGAGAGCATGGCGTCGGCGACCCGGGTGAAGCCCGCGATGTTCGCGCCGACCACGTAGTCGCCGGGGGCGCCGTACTCCTCGGCCGTCGCCGCGGTGCGCTCGTGGATCGCTTCCATGATCTCGGCGAGCCGCTGCTCGGTGTGCTCGAAGCTCCACGAGTCGCGCGAGGCGTTCTGCTGCATCTCGAGCGCGCTCGTCGCGACCCCGCCGGCGTTGGCTGCCTTGCCCGGCCCGAAGAGCACCCCGGCCTCTCGGAACACGCGCACCGCACCCGGCGTCGCGGGCATGTTCGCGCCCTCGGCGACGGCGACGAGCCCGTTCGCGACGAGCTTCGCCGCCTGCGCCTCGCTGAGCTCGTTCTGGGTCGCGCAGGGCAGGGCGACGTGGATCGGCTCGTCGCTCTCGATGTCCCACACGGACGCCCCGGGCAGGAAGCGGGCGCGGCCGCCGCGCTCCTCCGCATAGACGGCGATGCGCTCGCGACGGCGCTCCTTCACGTCGCGGAGGAGGGCCAAGTCGATGCCGTCGGGGTCGTGGATGGCGCCGGACGAGTCGGATGCGCCGACCACGACGCCGCCGAGCTCGACGACCTTCTCGATCGCGTAGATCGCGACGTTGCCGGAACCCGAGACGAGTGCGCGGGCGCCGTCGAAGGAACGGCTGCGGGTCGCGAGCATGTGCTGCGTGAAGTACACGGCGCCGTAGCCCGTCGCCTCGGTGCGCACGAGCGAGCCGCCCCAGGTCAGGCCCTTGCCGGTGAGCACGCCGGACTCGTACTGGTTCGTCATCCGCTTGTACTGGCCGAACAGGTAGCCGATCTCGCGGCCGCCGACGCCGATGTCGCCCGCCGGCACGTCGCGATACTCACCGACGTGGCGCGACAGCTCGGTCATGAACGACTGGCAGAAGCGCATAATCTCGCCCTCGGACTTGCCCTTCGGGTCGAAGTCGCTGCCACCCTTGCCGCCGCCGATCGGCATGCCGGTGAGGGCGTTCTTGAAGATCTGCTCGAAGCCGAGGAACTTGACCGTGCCGAGGCCGACGGTCGGGTGGAAGCGCAGGCCGCCCTTGTACGGGCCGAGCGCCGAGTTGAACTGCACGCGGAAGCCGCGGTTGATGCGCACGCGGTTCGCGTCGTCGACCCACGGCACTCGGAAGATGATCTGCCGCTCGGGCTCGCAGATGCGCTCGAGGATCGACGCCTGCACGTACTGCGGGTTCCGCTCGAGCACGCGGTCGAGCGAGCCGAAGACCTCGCGGACGGCCTGGTGGAACTCGGGCTCACCGGGGTTGCGGGACAGGATCTCGTCGTAGACGTCGTCGATCAGATTCGGGGTCGCGGGCACGCGGAACTCCTTCGGGACTTGGCGGACGGGAAGCGCAAGGGCCGGGGCCGGTGCGGGGTCGCCGAGCGACGCGCCGTTGCGTGCGGGCTGGGTCCACCATAGCCAGCCGGACCGGAGGCTCCGCAACTGTGACGGCGGCCGCCGCCCGGACGCCCCGCTCCTCGGGCTCCCTCCCGAGAGGGTCGCATTCCGACCGCGGGACCGCAGTCCGACCGTCTCGGTGCCGGAAAACGACCCCCTCGAGATGGGTGGGTGGGTGGGATCGCCCGGTGGCTCAGTGGCCGTGAGCGAGCTGCTGCAGCAGCACGACGCCCGCGCCGAGGGCGACGAGGATGCCGAGGGCGACGAGCTGCTTCCACCAGGCGATCCGGGTGCGCCGCACGGCGGCGTAGCCGATCACGCCGAGCGTCGCGAGGTACACGATGCTCGAGATTCGCAGCGCGGGCCCGAGCTCGAGCACCCCGACCCAGGCGAGCGCGAGCAGCACGAGCGGCAGCGCGGCCGAGGCGAGCGCGGTGCCCGACACCCGCAGCATGCGCCCCATCTCGGCACGGTCCGGGAACGCCTCGTGCACGGCGAGGTGCGCGATCACATCGGCCACGAAGCCCGCCGCCGTGATCGCGACGATGCCGACGAGGAGGGTGATCGTCGCACGCGCCGCGTCGATGTGCGCGACGTTGGAGTGCTGCACCAGCACGATGGCGAGCCCGGTGAAGGTCGCGTACACGCGTTCCTTCAGCGCATCCGCCCGTTCCTCGCTTGCCCGATCGGACCTGGCCATGCGCCCAAGCTAGCAGCGGCGCCCGCGTCGCGCCCGTCCCGGCGGGTGCACGGCGGCTCTGGAAGGATGGCGGCATGAGCGACGCGCGACTCACGGTGACCGTGCCCGGCGAGACCCTGCTCCGGGCCCTCGAGGCCACGCCGGGCGGTGTGCCCGAGGGAGCCGAGGTGCTCCTCTGGGGGCTCGATTCGCCGCCGCCCGCGCCCCAGCTCGACCTCGTCGTGCCGCCCTACATGGACGCAGCCGACAAGGTGGGCGCGCTCGCCGGCGTCGAGTGCCGCCTCGTGCAGTCGCAGTCGATCGGCTACGACGACCTCGTCGAGGTGCTGCCGGCCGGCCATGTGCTCGCGAACGCCGCGAGCGTGCACGAGCCCTCCACGGCCGAGCTCGCCGTCGGCCTGATGATCGCCGCGCAGCGCGGCATCCCCGAGTTCGTGCGCGCCGCCGACGAGGGCCGCTGGGCGCCCGAGCGCCGGGCGAGCCTCGCCGACCGGCGGGTGCTGCTCCTCGGCGTCGGCGGCGTGGGCCGGGCCATCGAGGACCGCCTCGCCCCCTTCGAGGTCGAGCTCACCCGCGTCGCGAGCCGCGCCAGGGACGACGAGCGCGGTCACATCCACGGCATCGACGAGCTGGCCGAACTGCTGCCCGCGGCCGAGATCGTCGTCGTCGGCGTGCCGCTCACCGAGGCGACGACCGGTCTCGTCGACGCCGACTTCCTCGCCGCACTGCCCGACGGCGCACTCGTCGTGAACGTCGCCCGTGGCAAGGTCGCCGACACCGACGCGGTGCTCGCCGAGGCCCGCAGCGGGCGGCTCCGCTTCGCGCTCGACGTCGTCGACCCGGAGCCGCTGCCCGAGGGGCACCCCCTGTTCGCACTGCCGAACGTGCTGATCACGCCGCACGTCGGCGGAGCCTCGTCGGCGATGATGCCGCGGATGGCCCGGCTGCTGCGGGAGCAGATCGAGCGCATGCTCGCCGGCGAGGAGCCGCGCAACATCGTGTTCCGCAGCTGAGCGTGCCGCGGCATCCGTCCCGCGCACGCCGCCCGCCGCCGCACCGCCACGCCGCCGCACCGCCGCACCGCCGCACCGCCGCACCGAGAGGACCGCATGCCCGCCTTCGATCACGCCTTCGACTGGACCCGTCGCCACGTGGCGAGCGGCGCCCTGCCCACCGCGGTGCTCGGCGTCGCCGACGCCTCGGGCATCATCGCGATCGAGGCGTTCGGCGAGGCATCCCCCGACGACCACTACCCGCTCTTCTCCATCACGAAGCCGCTCGTCGGTCTCGCCGCGCTCGAACTCGTCGAGCAGGGCCGGCTCGCGCCCACGACGACGCTCGGGGTCGCGCTGCCCGGATTCCGCCGCGCCGAGGAGGTGCAGCTGCGCCACCTCGTGAGCCACAGCTCCGGCATCATCGAGTCACCCATGGACCAACCGGAGCTGCGACGCACGCTGCTCGCCGCCGACTCCGACTTCGCCCCGGGCACGGCAACCCGCTACTCGACGCTCGCGTTCGAGGGCATCGCCGCGCTCGTCGAGCACGCGAGCGGCGAGCCGTGGGAGCGCCGCGTGCTCGAACTCGTCGGCCGCGCAGGCGCCGACGGAATCACCTTCGACCGCGAGTCCACGCGGCACGCGCCCGTCGACGCCGCGGCGTTCGGGCTCGACTGGGACCGCTTCTCGACGCTGCGGCATCCGGGCGCCGGTGCCTTCGCCCGCGCGAGCGACCTGCTCGCGCTCGGCTCCGCACTGCTTCGGAACGACGGCCGCGTCGTCTCCCCGCTCGCCGTCGAGGCGATGCGCCGGCCGCTCACCGAGGGGCTGCGCAAGCTCGAGCCGTTCACCGAGGATCGCGGGCAGGAGTGGGGCTTCGCCTGGAACCTGCTCGTCCGCGCGCCGGGTCTGCTCGGCCGCGACACGTACGGACACGCGGGCTGGGCGGGGACGCAGTTCTGGATCACCCCGTCGCAGGACGTCTGCGTCGTGCTGCTCACGAACCGGCCGGACCCGGCGCAGTTCGGCATCGTGGTCGACGAGTTGCAGAACGCCGTCGTCGCGGCCGCGTCGCGGCGCGCGCTCGGCTGAGCCCGGGCGCGCGTCTCAGCGCCGGCGTGCGTGCCGGGCGGGCGGCCTCAGCGCCGGCGGGTCGAGCCCGGGCCGTAGATGATGATGCCCGCGACCGGGATCAGCAGGAACCAGATCCACGACCAGGTGTAGCTGCCGTAGGTGCCGGACAGGAAGAACAGCGCAAGCGCGGCGAACGGCACGAGGGCCATGATCGTCGCGCCGACGGCGCCGCCGAGCGGGCGGATGCCGCGTCCGCCGTCGTAGCCGTCCCGATCGGCCGAGTCTCGCGAGCCGACATCGGGCTGCTGCGCGGCCTGCTGCTGCGCGGCCCGCTGCTGCGCGTACGGCCGTTCGCCGTAGCCGGCCGCGGCGGTCGCGGACCCCGGACCCGCCTCGCTCACGGGCAGATCGGCGAAGAGCGGCACGAGATCCGCCCGGGTCACGGCACGCCGAGCCGCCGCCGAGCGTTCGCCGTACTCGTCGGGGGTGAGGCGCCCGGCGAGCTGCGCCGCCGAGAGCCGGTCGACCGCGGCCTCCCGCTCGGCCGTGCTCAGTCGCTCCTCGGGCCGGTCTGGGTTCGCGTAGTCGGTCACGGGGTCACTCTCGCGCACTGGACGCCGCACGTCGACCCCCTGGGCCGAATCCGCTGCACAACTCAGGAACACCCCACCACAACTCAGGAACCCCGCGCGCACAACTCAGGAACACCCCGCCACAACTCAGGAATCTTCACCGCTGGCCCGGAGCCCGCCGGCTCGGACGCCCGGATTCTCGGGAGAGGGGCGCTCCCCGAAGGCCGCGAGCGCCGAGTGTTTCCTGAATTGTGCGCCCGGGTTCCTGAGTTGTGCGCGGGCGAGCCGGGGCGGTTCCTGAGTTGTGCGCGGGCGAGCCGGGGCGGTTCCTGAGTTGTGCGCGGGCCGCTCAGCGGGTCCAGGTGCCGAGGCCGCTCGTGTCGTAGAAGTTGAGCGTCATCGTGGCGCCGGCAGAGCCGTCCGAGGCATCCGCTTCCGAGGCATCCGCGCTGCCGCCGCCGAAGCCGAACGCGGCCGAGGACCGCGACCCGGCCGGGGCGTTCTCGCCGTCCGGTTCGAAGGCGAAGACGTCGCCGTCCCAGGGTTCGAGCTCGAGCACGGTCGTGCCGCCGTTGCCGAGCCGCACCACGAGTCCGCCGCTCGCCTGGTCCACGGCGACCACGGCCTCGCCGTAGTAGGGGTTCTGCCAGGTGCCGGCGTAGTCGGTGAGCGGGCGCGAGGGCGCGGGATCGGCGGGTCGGCGCTCTCCCGCCAGATCCCCCGCCGGCTCGAAGTAGTGGCCGAGCGCCGCCCCGTACGCCTCGAGCCAGTCGCGCGTCGCCTCGCCGTACTGCACGCGGTCGAGGAACTCCGACACGATCGCCTCCGCCGCGCCGACGGGCGCGCCGTTCGTCAGCGCGACGACGCCGAGATCGAGCGCCGGCACCAGCTGGAAGTTGGTGCCCGCGCCGAGGATGAACGCGCCGGAATGCCCGAGCGTCACTCGTCCGCTCGGCTGCGTGCCCACGTTGAAGCCGTAGCCGTAGAAGCCGGCACGCGCGTCGGGCACGGGCGGCAGGCCGGTCGCGATCTCCGGGGCGATCGCCGGGGCGAGGGCGGATGGCGCGATCAGCTCCTCCCCCGCGAAGCTGCCGTCGTCGAGGACGAGCGACATCCACTTCGCCAGGTCGACGACGTTGGAGCTGACGCCGCCGGCCGGCGATTGGGCGTCGGGCGTGCGCTCGTAGAGCGGCGCGAACTCGCCGTCGCCGGTCTTCGCGTGCAGCGTCGCCCGGTTGTCCCGGGCGAGGAAGTCCTCGTAGCGCGAGCTCGTCGAGTCCATGTGCAGTGGGCCGTAGAGCTCACGCTCGGACAGCGTCGCCCAGTCGACCCCCGCGGCGTTCGCCACGGCCTGCGCGCCGGTCGTCATGCCGAAGTTCGCGTAGTTGTAGCTGATGCGGAACGGCTGCAGCGGCTGGGAGCGCAGGTGGTCGAGGATGTACTCGCGGTCGTAGCCGAGGTCTTCGAGCTCGTCGCCGGCGGCCATCGGCAGGCCAGAGCGGTGCGCATACAGGTCGGCGACGGTGAGGTGCTCCGTGACCCAGGGGTCGGCGAGCGCGAAGCCCGGGAGCAGCGGCGCGACCGGCGTCGACCAGTCCACGACGCCGGCGGAGACCTGCGAGGCGACGACCGTCGCCCCGATGGGCTTCGACATCGACGCGATCTGGAACACGGTCTCCTCGTCGACCGCCGCGTCCTCGCCGAGCTTTCGGACGCCGAAGCCCTGCGCGAAGTGCAGCTCGCCGCCCTGCACGACGGCGACGGCGGCGCCCGGAACGCCGGATTCCTCGAGGATGCGTTCGACCTCCTCGGGCAGCTGTTCGAGGGCGGCGTCGAACGCGCCGTCGGCGAGCTCGACCGCGTCCTGCGGCGGCATCTCGCCGAGCGCCGCGCGGGGCGCGTAGGGCGGCGCCGTGGTGCACCCGGTCAGCGCGGTGAGGGTGCCGAGCGCGATGGCGAGCGTCACAGTCCTGCCGATGGATGCCTGTCGCCGCATGCGGTCCTCCCCCGGTCCTGCGTGCAGCCTAGCGCTGCGGGCGTGCAGCCGGCCTGCCCGGCGCACGACTCAGGAATCCGGCGCCGCACGCCCGCTCCGCCCCCGGCACAACTCAGGAATCCGGCGCCGCACGCCCACTCCGCCCCCGCACACAACTCAGGAACCCCGCGGCGGAATCCGCGCGATTCCGGGGCGCGCCGAACACCTCGGCAGCCATAACGGCCAGATGTTCCTGAGTTGTGTGCGGGGGATGGGGGCGAGCGGGGCGGGGCTCCTGAGTTGTGTGCGGGGGGCGGGGGCGGTCAGGCGGCGGGCGCGGATGCCTCGGCGAGCGCCGCGAGTTCGGCCGGCGTGAGCTCGAGCTCCGCGGAGGCGAGCAGGGCGGGCAGCTGCGCCGTGGTGCGGGCGCTCGCGATCGGCGCGGCGACGGTCGGCTGGCTGCGCAGCCAGGCGAGCGACACCGTGGCGACCTCGACCCCGTGCGCGGCGGCGATCTCGTCGAGGGCGGAGAGCACGGCCTGCCCGCGGGCGTCGAGGTACTCGGCGGCACCGCCTGCGCGGACGCTCGCACCGGGAGCCTCGACGTCGGCCGCATCGCGGTACTTGCCGGCGAGGAAGCCCTTCGCGAGCGAGAAGTACGGCAGCACGGCGAGCCCCTCCCGCTCGGCGCGCTCGCGCAGCGCCCCCTCGAACTCGCGCTCGACGAGGTTGTAGTGCGGCTGCAGCGCGACGGCGCGGTGGAACCCGTTCTCGGCGGTCACGCGGAACCACTCGTCGATGCGCTCGGGCGTGTAGTTCGAGATCGCGATGGCACGCACCTTGCCCGCGTCCACGAGTGCGGAGAGGGCGCCGACGGTCTCCTCGAGCGGCACGGACTCGTCGTCGAAGTGCGCGTAGTAGAGGTCGATCCGATCGGTGCCGAGTCGCGTCAGCGAGGCATCCGCCGCGGCCCGGATGTTCGCGGCCGAGAGCCCGGCGAACTCCGGGTGCGTGCTGACCTTGCTCGCGATGGCGAGCTCGTCGCGGTCGGAGCGGCCGGCGAGCCAGCGGCCGATGATCGCCTCGCTCTCGCCGCCGCGGTGCCCGGGGACCCAGTGCGAGTAGCCGTCGGCGGTGTCGAGCAGGGTGCCGCCGCCCGCGACGAAGGCGTCGAGCACCTCGAAGGAGCCGGCCTCGTCAGCCGTCCAGCCGAAGACGTTGCCGCCGAGCGCGAGCGGGAACGGGCGCACCCCGAGCGTCTCGGCGAGGCGGGAGAGGGCGGGGCTGGTGGCGGCGATGGCACTGGGTTCGGTCATGCCTCGGGCCAACGGCGACCCTCATGCGGGTATTCCCCGTTCAGGCGCGCGGCGTAGGCTCGCGTCATGCCGGCATCCAGCGAACCCCGCGTGGCCCTCTACTTCGACTTCGACAACATCGTGATCTCCAGGTACGACCAGCTGCACGGCGACAGCTCGTACCGCCGCGACACCTCACGCACGAAGGCGCCCGCGGCGGGCACGAAGACGGCCGAGCGGCTGCGCGCGGCGACCGTCGACGTCGACGCCGTGCTCGACTTCGCGGCCACGTTCGGCACGATCGCGATCGCCCGCGCCTACGCCGACTGGTCGGGGCATGTGAACGCGAGCTACCGCGGACAGCTCATCGACCGGGCGGTCGACCTGGTGCAGCTCTTCCCGCTCTCCTCGACGAAGAACGGGGCGGACATCCGGCTCGCGGTCGACGCGGTGGAGGACATGTTCCGCCTCGACGACCTCACCCACATCGTGATCGTCGCGGGCGACTCCGACTACGTGGCGCTCGCGCAGAAGGCGAAGCGGCTCGGCCGCTACGTCGTCGGCATCGGCGTCGCGGGCGGCACGAGCCGCGCGCTCACGGCGGCGTGCGACGAGTACGCGGACTACGACGCGCTGCTCGCGACCGACGCCGCGGTCGGCGACGACGAGGACGAGGCGGCGGCGCCGTCGGCGGCCGATGCCGCGGCGGAGGCGGCCCCCGAGGCCGCTCCCGCGGCGGCGGGCGGTTCCGGCTCGCGGCGGCGGCGCGGCGGAAGCAAGCAGCAGGACGTCGCGGCGGAGCCGAGCGCCGAGGACCAGGCGGATGCCGAGGCCGCCCCGCCCGCCGAGCGCCCCTCGGCGCGCACGCTGCAGTTCATGCCGCCGGTCGAGCCCTCGGCCGAGGCATCCGGCAGCCCCCGCAACCCCGGGCGGCTGCTGCTGAAGGCCATCGAGCTGCTGCGCTCGAAGAACGACGAGGAGTGGCAGAGCTCCAGCGCCGTGAAGAATCAGATGATGCGGATGGATCCGACGTTCCAGGAGCGCCGGCTCGGCTTCGCCTCGTTCACGGAGTTCTTGAAGTCGCGCGGCGGCGTCGTCGAGCTGGATGAGTCGGGCCGGGGCCGCGTGCGCATCCGCCCCAAGAAGGGCTGAGCGGGCTCCGTCGCCAGTCCCGGCCTGCCGTCCCGGCGGGCACCCTTCGACGCGCCCGCGCCACTTCGTGCTCGTTGCGCCAGCAGAGGTGGCGCAACGAGCACGAAGTGGCGCACGTGTGGTCTGACCACATCTGCTAGCCTGTGGTCTGACCACAGGAGGTTCCGTGAGCGACACCCGCGCCTGGCAGCACGTGCTCGAGCACGTCGAGTCGCGCCTGCTCGCGGGCGAGCTCGCTCCCGGCGACCGCCTCCCCGGCGAGCGCGCCCTCTCCGCCGAGCTCGGCGTCGGCCGCTCGAGCGTGCGCGAAGCGCTACGGGTGCTCGAGGCGATGGGCCTCGTGCGCACCGCGTCCGGCTCCGGCCCGAGCGCCGGCGCGGTGATCGTCGCGACCCCCGACGGCGGCATGCGCACGCTCATGCGCCTGCAGGTCGCGGCGCGCGGGCTCCCCGTCGCCGACCTCGTCGACACCCGCCTGCTGCTCGAGGGCGCCGTCGCGGCGCGTCTCGCCGAGGCCTCCGCCGCGACGACATCCGGCGACGAGGCCTCCGCCGCCCCCGAGCTCGGCGCGGCCGCGCGCCTGCTCGACGCCATGGACGATCCGACGCTCGCGCCCGAGGAGTTCCTCGCGCTCGACGCCGCGTTCCACCTCGCCCTCGCCGAGGCCGCCGGCAACCAGGTCACCCTCGCGGCGATGGCGGGCCTGCGCAGCGGCATCGAGGGCTATGTCGTGGCCGGCATGCAGCGCATCGCCGACTGGCCCGCCATGGCCGCGCGCCTGCGCACCGAGCACCGAGGCGTGCTCCGTTCGATCACCGACGGGGATGCCGCGGCGGCCCGTCGAGGCATCCACGACCACATCGCCGGGTACTACGCGGCGATCTCCGCCCCCGCACGATAGGACCACGACATGGTGCAACGCCAGCTGCCGAACCCGCGCGAGCTCTTCCAGCTCATGAAGTTCAAGACGCCGACGATGAACCCCACCGATCGCCGGCTCGAACGCGCCCTCACGATCTGGGATCTCCGCGACATCGCCCAGCGCCGCACCCCGAAGGCCCCCTTCGACTACACCGAGGGCGCCGCGGAGGACGAGCTCTCGCTCGCCCGGGCGCGGCAGGCGTTCCAGGACGTCGAGTTCCACCCCTCGATCCTGCGGAACGTGCCGGTGGTCGACACGAGCCGCGAGGTGCTCGGCGGGCCGAGCGCACTGCCGTTCGGCATCGCGCCGACCGGCTTCACTCGGCTGATGCAGACCGAGGGCGAGGTCGCGGGCGCCGGGGCCGCGGGCGCCGCGGGCATCCCGTTCACCCTGTCGACGCTCGGCACCACCTCGATCGAGGGGGTGAAGGCGGCGAACCCGAGCGGGCGCAACTGGTTCCAGCTGTACGTCATGCGGGACCGCGAGATCTCCTACGAGCTGACCCGGCGTGCTGCCGCCGCGGGCTTCGACACGCTCTTCTTCACGGTCGACACCCCGGTCGCCGGGGCGCGGCTCCGCGATAAGCGCAACGGCTTCTCGATCCCGCCGCAGCTCACCCTCGGAACGATCGTGAACGCGATCCCCCGCCCGGCCTGGTGGATCAACTTCCTCACCACCCCGCCGCTCGAGTTCGCCTCGCTCTCGACGACCGGCGGCACGGTCGGCGAACTGCTGGACGCCGCCATGGATCCGACCATCTCCTTCGACGACCTCGAGATCATCCGCGCGATGTGGCCCGGAAAGATCGTCGTGAAGGGCGTGCAGAACCTCGAGGACGCGAAGAAGCTCGCGGGGCTCGGCGTCGACGGCATCGTGCTCTCCAACCACGGCGGGCGGCAGCTCGACCGTGCACCGATCCCGTTCCACCTGCTGCCGGACGTCGCGCGCGAGGTCGGCGGCGACCTCGAGGTGCACGTCGACACCGGCATCATGTCGGGCGCCGACATCGTCGCCTCGATCGCGCTCGGCGCGCGCTTCACGCTGATCGGCCGCGCCTACCTCTACGGCCTGATGGCCGGCGGGCGGCGCGGGGTCGACCAGACGATCGCGATCCTGCGCACGCAGATCGAGCGCACGATGAAGCTGCTCGAGGTGTCGACGCTCGACGAGCTCGGCCCGCAGCACGTGACGCAGCTCGCCCGCCTGCAGCCGATCGCCCGCCCGGTGCAGGCCGCGGCGGAGCTGGCCGCCTCGTCGAAGCCGAAGACGGTCCGCTCGCCGCGGCCCGCCGCGGGAAGGACCCCGACCGCCAAGAAGCCCTCCGCCGCCGCGAAGGCCGGCTGAGCGCCGCACGCTCGTCCCGATCGTCGGTGGGGTTCCACGAATCTGCCACCGGCGGGTAACGTTCTCTGCTCTGCTGGAAACTCCCCAAGTGACGCTGGGGGGCGATCGTCGCACCATCGGGCGTCGATTCGGGAGGAACGATGACGTTCAGCAAGTTCACGACAGGCGCGTCCGCCGAGCCCGGCCGAGCCCGCTGGCATCGGATCGCGGCAGCGCTCGCCATCGCGTTCGGCCTCGCCGCCGGTTCGGTGGTGGCCGCGCCGCCAGCACCGGCGCAGGCGGCCAACGGCGGGTACTGCTCGAAGCAGGTGATCTACTACCCGTCGGCGGGCACGTACTTCGTCGTACCGGCGGACGCCAACTTCAATGTGCTGTGCCGTCTCGACAGCGGGGCGAACTCCGTCGCGGTCAAGGCGCTGCAGGGCGGCCTGAACAGCTCCTGCGCGGTGAGCGCCGGACTCGCGGTCGATGGCGTCTTCGGGCCGGCGACGCGCGCCGCGCTGATCCGCGCGCAGAAGAAATTCGGGGTGACCGCCGACGGGATCTACGGCCCGAACACCGCGCGCGCCTTCAAGTGGGGGACGACGGCCGGCACCTGCCGCTCGATTCCCTGATCCGTCGTTCGATGAGACGGCCCGGCCCGATCGCGGGCCGGGCCGTCCTCGCTCAGCGTGCTCGCACGTACTCCGAGAACACGACGCCGTTGCCGAAGACCCGGGTCGAGACCTCGGTGAAGCCGGCGGGCGCGTAGGGGCGCGGACCGAACAGCGGGATGCCGCCGCCGAACAGCAGCGGGTACTGCTTCAGCACCAGCCGGTCGATCTCGTCGGCGAGCTGTGCCGCGAGCGTGCCGCCGCCGCACAACCAGAGGCCCGAGCCGTCCTGCGCCTTCAGCTCCCGTACGAGCTCGACCGGGTCGCGACGCACGGTCTCGACGCCCTCGCCCGTCGCCTCGTGCTCGCGGCTGAACACGAGCTGCCGGAGGTGCCGGTAGGGGCTGTCGACGCCGAAGGGCAGCCCGACGGCGTAGGTGTTCCATCCCATCAGCACGGTGTCGAAGGTGCTGCGGTCCTGCGCGAGGCCGAGCGCCGCGGCCGCATCGCTCGGGACGGTGTCGGCGAACCGCTCGTTGATGGCCTCCATGTGGTCACCCTCGACGGGGAAGGCGTCGTACTCGCCGTTCGGCCCCGCGATGAACCCGTCGAGGGTGACGGCGACGTAGTAGCTGAGTTCTCGCATCGTGCTCCATTCACAACATGTGTAGTGATTGGGAGACTACAACAGATGTTGTGGTTGCGCTAGGGTCGGAGCATGGCGAAGAACGAGGCGCGCCGACGGGCGCTCGCGGATGCCGGGCTCGAAGTCCTGGCCCGCGAAGGCTCCCGCGGACTTACGCACCGGGCGGTCGACGAGGCGGCCTCCGTGCCCGCCGGCACCACCTCGAACTACTTCCGCAGCCGTGAGGCCCTCATCGCCGGCCTCGTCGATCGCATCGGCGAGCGCCTGGCTCCGAGCGAGACCGACCTCGCGGCGCGCGCCGGGGCCGAGCCGAGCCCCGAGCTCTTCGCCGACTATCTCCGCGACATCGTGCGCCGGCTGACCGCCGAGCGGGAGGTGACCCTCGCGCTGTTCGAGCTGCGCCTCGAGTCGAGCCGGCGCCCGGAGCTCGCCGCGGTGCTCGGCGCCTGGCAGCGCGCGGGCTTCGAGGCCGACGTGGCGTTCAACACGGGCGCGGGCCTGCCAGGCGGCGCCCGCGAGATCGCGCTGTTCCACTACGCGATCGACGGGCTCCTCCTCGACCGGCTCACGAACCCGATCGACCCCGGCACCTCGACCGACGAAGTCGTCGACGCCCTCGTCGCGGGGCTCCTCCCCCGCGACTGAACTCGCGCCCACCCCGAGTTGCCCGACTTTCATGAAAGTCGGGCAACTCGGCGTGGGTGGGCGGGGTGCGGCGAGCCGGGTCAGCGGGCGGATGCCTCCCACGCGAAGCCGTCCGGGTCGGCGACCGGGCCGAGCGCGCCGGCGATGACGAGCCGGTGCGAGCCCGAGCCCTCGGCGGGCACGCCGGCGTCCTTCGCGAGCGCGCGCCGCTTGTACAGGCCGAGCCCGATCCGGCTGCCGGGCGTCTCGAACTCGACGTAGCTGCCGAAGCTCTTGCCGACGGCGACCCCGCGCTCGGTGTAGAAGCGCTTGCTCGCCGCGACGTCCTCGGCGCCGAGCAGCAGGACCATCCGGTCGAAGACGGCCGCGGCGGGACGGGAATCCTTCTTCGCCGAGGTCGCGACCTTCCAGATGGTGCCGTCGGGCGCCTGCACCGTGCCGCCGTAGCCCCAGAGGGACTTCGCGAGCGGCTTGACGACGACGGCGCCGGCGTCGAGCGCCGAGCGCACGAGGGCGTCGACGTCGCCGGGCTGCGCGGCGATGAGCGAGAGCGTGAAGCCGCGGAAGCCGCTCGACGCGGCTTCCGCCGGCTGCACCCGCAGGCGGTCGCCGAGGCCGAAAGCCTCGGCGTGGAAGCGCTCGGCGGCGGCGACGTCGTCGGCCTGGATGGCGATCGAGTCGATCGCCGGGGCGGTGATGGGGTTCGTCTTCGTGTCCATGTCGGCCACGCTACGAGCGAGCGGATGCCCCGGGCTTCTCGATTCCTGCCCGATTCTTGCTCGACTGGCGTTCAGCATCGGGGAGCAGACTGGCGGTGAGCCCGCAGCTGGGCGGGCCGGAATCGAGCCGAGGAGTCCGTGCACATGAAAGCGCTGCAATACCGCACGATCGGGGCCGCCCCCGAAATCGTCGAGATCGAGACGCCGGAGCCGGGTCCGGGCGAGGTGCGGATCCGGGTCACGGCCGCCGGCGCCTGCCACTCGGACAGCTTCATCATGGGGCTGAACGAGGAGCAGTACATCTACGGCCTGCCGCTCACCCTCGGCCACGAGGGCGCGGGCATCGTCGACAAGCTCGGCGAGGGCGTCACCGGCGTCGAGGTGGGCGAGGCCGTCGCCGTCTACGGGCCGCAGGGCTGCGGCCGCTGCGTGCAGTGCGCGCAGGGCAAGGAGAACTACTGCGAGCGCGCCGCCGAGCTCGGCATCCGCCCGCCCGGGCTCGGTGCGCCCGGCGCGATGGCCGAGTACCTCGTGGTGCCGGACGCGCGCTTCCTGCTGCCGCTCGGCGATCTCGACCCCGTCGAGCACGTCGCGCTGACCGACGCGGGCCTCACCCCCTACCACGCGATCAAGATGTCGCTGCCGAAGCTCGTGCCCGGCACGACCGCCGTCGTCATCGGCGCGGGCGGTCTCGGCCACGTCGCGATCCAGCTGCTCCGCGCGCTCTCGCCGGCGACGGTGGTGGCGCTCGACGTGAGCCAGGACAAGCTGCGGCTGGCCACGGAGGTCGGCGCGCACCACGTGTTCCCCTCGGACGCCGAAGCGGCCGAGCGCGTGAAGGAGCTCACGGGCGGCACGGGCGCGGCGGCCGTCTTCGACTTCGTCGCGATCCAGCCGACCATCGACGCCGGACACGCGATGCTCGCCGTCGAGGGCGACCAGGTGCTCGTCGGCGTCGGCGCCGGCGCGGTGCCGGCGGGCCTCCTCGCCGCCCCCTACGACTCGACCGTGCGGGCGCCCTACTGGGGCTCGCGGGCAGAGCTGTTCGAGGTCTTCGAGCTCGCGCGGGCCGGCCTCGTGAAGATCGAGACGGAGCGCTTCTCGCTCGACGAGGCGCCGGAGGCGTACCGCCGACTGCACGAGGGCACGCTCCGGGGCCGCGCGGTCGTCGTGCCCTGAGCGGGCTCCGCACCGGAGACGACGGATGCCCCGGGGCCGATCGGCCCCGGGGCATCCGCGTGCGAGCGCTGCCGCGCGATCAGTTGCAGGTGATGACGGTGCCGTCGTCGAGCTGCCACACGCCCGAGCCGAGCTCGGCGCACGCGGCGCCGAGGCTGCCCGCGGCCGCGATGGCGATGACGATGGCGATGACCGTCACGATGATGCCGAGCGCCAGCAGGATCGAACCGACGATGATGCCGGCCTTCGCCGGGCCGTTCTTGTGGCCCGCCTTCTTCGACTGCGAGTTCGCCACGATGCTCAGGATGAGGCCGATGAGCGGCATGAAGATCGCGAGGATGAGACCGGCGATGCCGAGGCCCTTGCCCGGGAAGGTGTCGCCGGCCGGAGCGGGCGCGTAGGCCGGCTGACCCGGGGCCGCGCCGTAGCCGGGCTGCGCCTGCGGGGCGCCGTAGGCCGGCGGTGCGGGCGGTGCGGCGTAGGCCGGAGCAGCCGGCTCGGCAGCCGGAGCGGCGGGCGCCTCGTACGCGGGAGCGGCGGGCGGCGCGGGCTCGGCGGGCGCTTCGTACGCCGGCGCGGCAGGCTCGGCGGGCGCCGCGGGCTCGGCGGGCGCGGCGGCGGGCTCGACCGGGACGGCGGGCTCGACCGGCTGCTGCGGCTCGCCCTGCGGGGTGTTGGGGTCGGTCATGATGGGCTCCTCCGAGTCGCGGACATGGTCCGGGGAGTGTCGCCCCCCGACCCGCCGATGGTAGCGCCACTCGGTGACGGCGGGCCAGTCTCCGCGCCGCGAGCGGCCGCGACGCCCCCGGCACGGCGGATGCCTCGGGCGGCCCGCGCCCGAGGCATCCGCCCGCCGTGCGACCGGATCAGCGCCCGGCGTTCGCGGCGTGCAGCAGCTGCTCGATCTGCTCGCGCGTCACCGGGATGCCCGGGAAGCCGACGAGCCGGCCGATCGGGAACGAGGCCATCATCTTCGCCATGCCCTCGTCGTCGGCCATGGCCGCCATCGATGCGTCCCCGCCGAAGAGGCCTCCGAGCGCCTGCGCGACGATCGGACCGGCGACCGGATCGCCCATCAGGTCGCCGATCGAGGACTCCATCGTGAGCGGCAGCCGCACGGCGTCGCCCTCGACGACGACGCCGGCCTCGACCCGGAGGTCGCGGCTCGAGGCGCCGACCGACACCAGGTACTCGCCGCCCTCGACGACCCAGCGGTCGACGCGCAGGTCCCAGTAGGCGAGGTCGTCGCGCCGCACCGCGAGCTCGACCGTCCGGGACTCCCCGGCCGCGAGCTCGACCGAGGCGAAGGCCTTGAGCTCGCGCGGCGCCCGCTGCACGGCCGAGCCGGCGAGCCCGGTGTAGAGCTGCACCACCTCGCGGCCGTCGCGCTCGCCCGTGTTCGTCACCGTGACGCGGGCGGCGATGCCGTTCGCATCGGCCGACACCTCGAGCGCCGAGTACGCGAAGGAGGTGTAGGAGAGCCCGTGCCCGAAGGGGAAGTGGACGGCCGCGTCGCGCGCGTCGTACCAGCGATAGCCGACGAAGAGTCCCTCGCCGTAGCGGACGTGCCCGAACTCGCCCGGGAAGTCGAGATAGGCGGGGGTGTCCGCGAGCCGCAGCGGGATCGTCTCGGCGAGCCGGCCCGAGGGGTTCACCACCCCGTAGAGCACATCGGCGACCCCGCCGCCGCCCGCCTGTCCGCCGAGCCAGCCCTCGACGACGGCCGGGACCTGCTCGGCGAAGGGCAGCTCGACGACGCCGCCGTTCGCGAGCACGACGACGACGTTCGGGTTGGCGGCGCGCACGGCCGCGAGCAGCTCGAGCTGCGCCTCGGGGAGACGCAGGTGCTCGCGGTCGAAGCCCTCCGACTCGGCCGCGGCCGGCAGGCCGAGGAAGGTGAGCACGACGTCGGCGCCCTCGGCCGCGGCGACGGCCTCGGCGAGGAGCGCGGGGTCGGCGGCGGCCTTCGCGTCGAGCGTGAAACCCGGAGCGAAGACGGGTGCCGCGCCGGCGAGCCGGCCGATCTCCTCGAGCGCGGTGTCGAGCCGGGTCGGGTTGATCAGCGAGGAGCCGGCGCCCTGGTAGCGGGGGGTGCGGGCGAACTCGCCGACGACGGCGACCCGGGCGCCGGCCGCGAGCGGCAGCACGCCCTCGTTCTTCAGCAGCACGACCCCGCGGGACGCAGCCTCGCGGGCGAGGGCGTGGTGGGCGTCGACGTCGTACGAGGCATCCGCGTCCGCCCCGGCGACCGCCTGCTGCGCGAGCCGCACGGCGCGCTCGGCCGCGAGATCGAGCGCCGACTCGGCGAGCCGGCCGGCCCGCACGGCCTCGACGAGCTGCGCATCGGTGCGGCCGTCGGAGGACGGCATCTCGAGGTCGAGCCCGGCGGGCAGGCCCGCGACCCGGTCGTTCACGGCGCCCCAGTCGCTGACGACGAGCCCCTCGAAGCCCCACTCCTCGCGCAGCACCTTCGTGAGCAGCCACGGGTCCTCGCTCGCGAACACGCCGTTGATGCGGTTGTACGAGCACATCACGGTCCACGGCTGGGCATCCTCGACGACCCGCTGGAAGCCGCGCAGGTAGAGCTCGCGCAGCGGACGCGGGTCGACGTCGCTCGACGCGCGCATGCGGTCGAACTCCTGGTTGTTCGCCGCGAAGTGCTTCAGCGAGGCGCCGACGCCCTGCGACTGCAGGCCGCGCACGAGCGCCGCGCCGAGCACGCCCGAGACGATCGGATCCTCGGAGAGGTACTCGAAGTTGCGTCCGCAGAGCGGCGAGCGCTTGATGTTGATGCCGGGACCGAGCAGCACGCCGACCCCTTCGGCGCGGGCCTCCTCGCCGAGGGCGCGGCCGACGCGTTCGGCGAGCTCGGGGTCCCACGCGGAGCCGAGGGCGACGGCCGGCGGGAAGCAGGTCGCCGGCACGCTGTCGGCGAGGCCGAGATGGTCGCTCGAGCCGCGCTGCAGGCGCACGCCGTGCGGCCCGTCGGTGAGCACGATGGACGGGATGCCGGCCCGCTCGACCGCTTTCGTGCTCCAGAAGCTCGCGCCGCTCGTGAGCGACGCCTTCTCCTCGAGCGTGAGTCCCGCCACGAGCTCCGCCGCGTCGCGCGCGGTGAACTCGGCGGCCTGGTCGATGGTGTCGGTCATACCGAGGCTCCTTCGTAGGGCGACGCCGGCCGGGCGTCGAGCGGTGCCGGGGTCGTCCGGCGGAAGAGGGGCTTGCCGTAGTCGCGCTGCAGCAGCGTCGCGAAGGCCCACCAGAGCACGAGCGTCGCGGAGGCGCCGCCGATGACGCCGACGACGGCGTCCGAGAACCAGTGCGCGTTGATGAGCGTGCGCTGCCAGACCATGCCGACCGCGATCAGGCCGCCGACGAGCCACCACCAGCGCCGCTTCGCGACGGGCAGCAGGGCGGCGACGCCGACGAGCAGGATGCCGGCGCTCACCGAGTGGCCGGAGGGGAACGAGCCGTGGTCGACCTGGAAGAGCGGTCCGAAGAGGTTCGCGGCCACGTCGTCGGCCGGGCGGGGCCGGTCGACGAGGTTCTTCACGAGCTGCGACACGAGGAGGGTGCCGCCGAACTCGGCCGCGAGGAAGAACAGCGCCGAGCGCCAGCGCCGCACGACGAAGAGCCAGATCGGGATGAGCAGGATCGTGAGCACCGCGCCCGGCAGCTCGCCGAGGTACTGGAAGAACATCGGCAGCGCCCAGCTCTCGCCGCCCGTGCCGGGGGCGAGGCCGACGAACGCCCGCCAGGCGTCGTCGAAGGGCTGGGTGAAGGGCTGCTCGACGTTCGCGGCCACCGCGAACGCGAAGGCGACGAACACGGCGAGGCCCGACAGCCCGAGGACGAGCAGCGCCCGCGGGCGGCGGGGCCGCGAGGCATCCGCCGTCATCGCACGGCCTTGATCGGCCAGACGGCGAAGGCGCCGAGCACGGAGAGGACGATCGCGACCGGGAACAGCCCCGCGAAGCCGAAGGCGAGCACGATCGCGCCGGCGACGCCGGGGGCGAGCGTCTGCGGCAGGGTGGCGGCGATGTTCACGACGCCGAGGTCCTTCGCGAAGGACTTCGCCGAGGGCAGCACCTCGCTCATGAGCGCGGTGTCGACGGCCTGGAACATGCCGAAGCCGAGACCCGAGATGAAGGTCATGATCATCCAGGCGGTGACGTCGGGCCACACCCACGGCAGCAGGAAGGCGAGCCCGGTCACGACCGAGGAGGCGAAGACGAAGATCTTGCGGCGGCCGAGCTTGTCGGAGAGCGGCCCCGAGACGATCGTGGCGATGAGGATGCCGGCGAGGCTGATCAGGCCGAGCACCGGGATGACGTCCTGCGGGCGCTCGACGCCGAAGTAGTCGGTGAGCAGATAGAGCTGGTAGCCGGTCACGGCGAAGTAGCCCGTGTAGAGCAGCAGCCGCCCGGTGAAGGCCCAGAAGAAGTCGGGGTGCTTGATCGGGTTCACCCAGAAGGTGCGCAGGAAGTCGCCGAGCTTGAACGGCTCGACGGGCAGCTCCTTCGAGGAGTAGTCGGGGTTGAACACGATGAAGAGCGTGAGCACCACGATCGCGATGGCGGCGAAGGTGAAGTAGCCGGCCGTGATGCTGTCGAAGAAGAGCGAACCGACGATCTGACCGCCGAGGGCGCCGACCATGAGGCCGATGCCGGAGAGCGCCGCGAAGGTGCCGCGGCGCTTCAGCGGCACGCGGTCGGGCATGACCGCGCTGAGCGGGCCCTGCGCGAAGTTGTAGGTGATCTGGACGAGGGTCCAGGCGATGACGACGCCGATGAGGGAGTCCGCGAAGGCGAGGCCGACGAGCGACAGGCCGCCCGCGAGGGCGCCGAGGAACATCCACGGGGCGCGGCGGCCGAAGCGCGAGCGGGTGCGGTCGGAGATCTGCCCGGCGATGGGCTGCGCGATCATCGCGCAGAACGCGCCGATGGTCGCGACGATCGCGAGGTTCGCGACCTTGTCGGCCTCGCCGAATGCGAGCTCGACCTGACGCGGCAGAAGGATGCCGGGGACCGCGCCCCAGATCAGGAAGATGCCGAGGTTCGCGGGGATGATCCAGCCGAGCAGGCGACCGACGCCCTTGATCGGCGCGGGCGGATCCTCGTTCCCGGCCGCGTCTTCGACGAAGGCGGCGGTGGCTTCGAGCGACTCCGGGGTCTCGGGTTCATCGGGTCGGGATTCTGCTGCGGGCTGCGGGGCGGACGACATCGTCATCGGGGGGCAAATCCTTCCGGGAGGCCTCATCGTCGAGGCGGTGCGAAAACCATACGGCACTCGGTTTTGGTCCGCAAGCACTACCATGCACGTATGGCACGCAGGGGTTCGTACGCGAAGGGCATCGCCAAGCGGGAGGAGATCCTGAGCGCCGCGCTCGAGGTCATCGCCCGCAACGGCTACGGTCGCGCCTCGGTGCGCGAGCTCGCCGACGCCGTCGGCCTGAGCCAGGCCGGCCTGCTGCACTACTTCGCCTCGAAGGAGGAGCTCTTCGCCGAGATCCTGCGCAAGCGCGACGAGGTCGACCGGGAGACCCTCGACGCCGCGCACGCCGACGAGCGGCTCAGCATGATGGACGGCTTCGTCGAGGTCATGCGGCACAACGCCGACGTCCCCGGACTCGTGCAGCTCTACGCCCGCCTCTCGGCCGAGGCGACCGAGGCCGACCACGCCGCGCGACCCTTCTTCACCGAGCGCTTCCGGTTGTTCCGCGAGCTCTCCGTGGAGAGCATCCGCGAGGGGCAGCAGGACGGCACCATCCGGGCCGACCTCGATGCCGAGCGGATCGCGAGCCTCATGCTCGCCGCCGCAGACGGCCTCCAGACGCAGTGGCTGATGGACCCCACGATCGACATGGCCGAGCACATCGAGTACCTCCTGACCCTGCTGAAGCCGCCGGCCGCCGCGTGACCGGATCGCTCGCGAGCGCCGACGTCGGCCGGCACAACCTGGCGCTCGTCGCCGGACGCCTCGCCGCCCTCGGCAGCGCGAGCCGCAGCGAGCTCGCCGAGGCGACCGGGCTCGCCCGCGGGTCCGTGACGGCACTCGTCCGCCGGCTGCAGGGCGACGGACTCGTGCGCGAGACGACGTCGGTGGCCCCGAGCGGCAAGGGCCGACCGCGCACGATGCTCGAGCTCAGCGGCGACCACCTCGCGATCCTGACCCTGCTCGTGGACGCTGACCGCGCGACCGCCGTCGCCTCCGCCCTGAACGGCACCCGGCTCGCCCGCCGGGCGCGGCGGCACGGCCGGCCGATGGGCGATCCCGCCCGGGTGGCCGACGTCGCCGCCGCAGTCGTCGAGGAGCTGCTCGGCGAGCTCCGCGCCGGGGGCCGCCGGATCGCCGAGGCATCCGTCGTCGTCTGGGCCCCCGTCGGCGGAGAACCGACCGTCGTCCTCGCCGACACCGATCTCGACTGGGGCGTGGTCGACCTGCTCGCACTCCTGCGCGAGCGCTCGCCCGAGCTCGACGCGCTCGGCCGGGCGGGTCGACTGCAGCTGCTCGCCGACACCGCCGTCGCCGCGGTGGCCGAGCACCTCGACGCCGGGCGGCCGTCCGAGCTGCTGTATCTGAAGAGCGACTCGGGCATCGGCGGCGCGATCGTCGTCGACGAGACCCCGCTCGACGGCAGCCACCACCTGGCGGGGGCGCTCGGGCATCTCCCCGTCGTTCCCGACGGAGCGCGCTGCGGCTGCGGCCAGCGCGGATGCCTCGTCACCGTCGCCGGCCCAGACGCCCTGCTCGCCGCGGCCGGTCTCGACGGGCTCGCCCGCGAGGCGGGCCTCACGGTCGCACTCGAGACCTTCGTCGCCCGGATCCGGGCGGGCGAGCCGCGTGCGGTCGCCGGATGGCACGGCGGCCGGGCCGAGCTCGCCCGGGCTCTGCAGATCCTGATCATGGCGATCGACCCCGCGGTCATCGTGCTCGGCGGCTACCTCGCCGGACTCGCCGAGGACATCGCGGCGGAGCTCGCAGCCATCCAGCCGGGCATCGACGGCCGGCGCCTCGTGCCGCCGCCGGTGCGCGGCAGCCGACTCGGCGGGGACGCCGCGCTGCTCGGCGCGGAACGCACCGCGCTCGCGAAGGCGCTCGCGGAGCCGGCGGCGCTCGCGCGCTGAGTTCCGGAACGGGATGCCTCGTCCAGCATCGGCGGACGGGGTATGAGGCCTATTCGCTCTGGACTCTTCTGGATCCGTGTCGGCGGCTTCGAGTAGGCTCGACCCGTCCGGGATGCCAAGGAGGTCGATGCTCGTGCAGGTCCTGACGGCGACGGAACGCACCGCGCCCCGACGAACGCCTCGGCTCATCGCGGCGACCGTGCTGCTGGGAGTGGGCGCCGGGGCGGGCTGGGCGGCGACCTCCGTGTTCGCGCCGCCCGACGAGGTGACCGCCTCCACCTACACCTACGTCGACGTCGTCGACGGAGAGGTGGGCTCCTCGGTCCGCCTCACCACGATGGCGGCCTGGCGCCAGGTTCCGGCGGGCACCAACCGCGCGGCCGGCACGGTCACCTCCGTCGAGCTCGCCGCCGGCGACGAGGTGCGCACCGGCTCGGTGCTGTACTCGGTCGAACTGCGGCCAGTGGTCGCGGCCGTCGGCACGGTGCCCGCCTTCCGTCCGATCGGGCGTGACGCCCAGGGGCCCGACGTGCGCCAGCTGCAGCAGCTGCTCACCGACCTGGGCCACTACGACGGCCTCGTCGACGGCGGCTTCGGGCCCCGCACCGAAGCCGCCGTGAAGGCGTGGCAGGACTCGCTCGGGCTGCCCGCCGACGGCGTCGTCCAAGCGGGCGACCTCGTCTTCCTCCCGGAGCTCCCCGGTCGCGTGACGCTCGACGACGAGCTCGTCCGGCCCGGAGCGAGCCTGTCCGGCGGCGAACAGCTCGTGTCGATGCTGCCGAGGCAGCCGGAGTTCACCATCCCCGTCAGCCGGGCCCAGGCCGCGACGATGCCGGTCGGCACGGCAGTCGAGATCGAGGCACCCGACGGTGGAGCGTGGTCTGCCGTGATCGTCGCGCAAGAGCCGTCCGCCGAGGCCGATGACCAGGTCGGGCTTCGGCTCGGCGCCGCCGGCGGCACGCCGATCTGCGTCGACGCGTGCACCAAGATCCCGGTGCTCGGCGACGCCCGCCTCTCCTCGACCGTCATCACCCAAGCCCCGACGAGCGGCCTCGTCGTGCCCGCGGCCGCCCTTCGTTCGTCGGCCGACGGCGCGGTCGCCGTGATCGACCGCGAAGGCCGAAGCCACCCCGTCACGGTCCTCGCCTCGGCCCGCGGCATGGCAGTCGTCGACGGCGTCCGGGCCGGCCTGCGCGTGCGCGTGCCCGCCGACGCGCCTGGCGAAGCGGCCTCGACCGAACCCCGCGCACCGCAGCAGCCGGCGGCGGGACGATGACGCGGCCGGGCCCGGCGCTGCTCCGCGCAGACGGGCTGTCGTTCCGGTACGAACCGGGCAGACCGCTCCTCGAAGGATGGTCGGCGGGATTCGACGCCGGCGAGGTGGCCGCGGTCACCGGGCCGTCGGGGCGTGGCAAATCGACGCTGCTCTACCTGCTCGGTCTCATGCTGCGCCCCGTCTCCGGCGAGGTGCTGCTCGACGGCGAGCCGATGCACGCGAGGCCCGATCGCGAACGCGCCGCCCGCCGGGCCGCCACCTTCGGTTTCGTGTTTCAGGATGCCGCGCTCGACAGTTCGCGCACCGTGCTCGACAACGTGCTCGAAACGGCGCTGTACCGCGGCGACGACCGCCGCACGTCGGCACGGCGGGCGCACGCGCTGCTGGAGCGCTTCGGCGTCGCGCTCCGAGCCGAGGCGAGACCCGGTCAGGTGTCCGGCGGGCAGGCGCAACGCATCGCCCTGTGCCGCGCACTGCTCGGCGATCCACGCGTCCTGCTCGCCGACGAGCCGACCGGCAACCTCGACCCGACCTCGGCCGAGGTCGTCCTCGAAGCCCTGCACGAACAGGCCCAGCGCGGTGCGGCCGTCGTCGTCGTCACCCACGATCCGGCGCTCGTCGCCCGCTGCGACCGGGAGCTCGTGCTGTGAGCGGGGCGCGCGCACTTCTCGCCGTCGTCCGAGAGGCGTTCGCCTCCACCATCGCCCAGCCCGTCGGCTCGGCGATCGGTCTCGTCGTGGTCGCCGGAATGTGCGCGGCCGTCCTCCTCACCTCCGGCCGCACCGTGGCCGCGGAACAGCAGGTCGTGGCATCGATCGACTCCGCCGGCACGCGCGCGATCGTGGTGCGGGCCGAGGCCGATGCGGGGCTCGACACCTCGGTGCTCGACCGCCTCACCGGGGTCGACGGGGTGGAATGGGCCGGCGCGTTCAGCCTCGCCGAGGACGCCCGCAACGCCGCGTTCGCGGGCGGCGCACCGGTGCCGCTGCGCCAGGCGTGGAGCGAGGACTGGCGAGAGCTCGGCCTCCCGGCCGGTGCATCGGCCGACGGGGCCGTCGCCTTCGCCTCCGCGACCGCGCTCGACCGACTCGGCATCGACGGCGCCGTGGGCGAGCTGGCGCTCGACGATGGTCGGGGCTACGCCGTGGGCGGCCGGATCGAGACGCCCGAGCATCTCGCGTTCCTCGAGCCTCTCGTCGTCGCGCCCCAGCCGCCCGCCGAACGTGCGGCCCCCGTCGGCGCGCTCGTCGTCATCGCGTCGCGGCCCGAGCTCGTCGCACCGCTCACCGGCGTCGTCCGCTCGGTGCTCGATGTCGCGGACCCGACACGGGTCGAGCTGCGCACCAGCGAGACGCTCGCAGCGCTCCGCGGGCTCGTCGAGGGGCAGCTCGGCGCATTCGGCCGGGCGCTCACCCTCGGCATCCTCGGGGTGAGCGCCGTGCTCGTGGGAGTGCTGCAGTACGGCATGGTCACCCTCCGCCGAAAGGACTTCGGTCGACGCCGTGCGCTCGGCGCCTCGCAGCGCCTCGTGGTGGCTCTCGTCACCATCCAGACGGCGATCGTCGCCGGGGTCGGCGCCACGGCCGGCTCGGCGCTCGCGATCGGCGCCCTGGCTGCGGCCGGCGACCCCCTGCCGGGGCCGCGTTACCTCCTCGGCGTCGGCACGCTCGCGGTGCTCGTCGCCACGCTGGCCGCGGTGCTCCCGGCCGTCTCCGCCGCGCGCCGCGAACCGATCGCCGAACTGCGGGTGCCGTAGCCGGCCCGGCCGGCCGGCCGGGCCGGGCCGGCGACATCGATATAGTTCGAGACTTGAATTTTTAGGGAGTCCGCGCCACACTGGTGCCTCAGATACCGAATGTCACTCGGAATTCGCGGAGCGCCGCCGCCACTCGCGAGCCTGCGCTCGCCCCACCCCACGCACGGCCCACTCGACGATGAGGAGCCCCATGTCCATGCAGCCCCCGCTGGATCCCAGCACCGAACTCGCCCCCACGGGCGCGATCTCCTCGACCGAGCCGGGCCCCGGCGACCCCCCGGCGAGCCCGCCCCCGACGCGTCGGACCCTTCCCGGCATCCTGCTCGTCGCCCTCACCCTGTTCGCCACCTACGGCGGACTCATCGCCATCCTGCTGCCGATCCAGGTGGCCATGATCGACGAGGCGAACAAGGTCGCGAACCTCGCGATCGTGTCCACCGTCTCCTTCGTCTTCACCCTCTTCGCCCAGCCCATCGTCGGCGCCATCAGCGACCGCACCCGCACCCGCTTCGGCCGGCGCGCCCCGTGGATGGTCGGCGGCGCGCTCATCGGCGGCATCCTGCTGTTCGGCCTCGGCCTGCTCGACTCGATCCTCTGGGTGACGGTCTTCTGGGTGCTGATACAGGTCTCGCTGAACGCGCTGCAGGGCCCGCTCTCGGCGATCACGCCCGACCGCTTCCCCCGCGACAAGCGCGGCGCGGCGAGCGCGATGTTCGGCATCGGCACCCAGCTCGGCATGACGATCGGCGTCATGATCGCCGGGCAGTTCGCGACGAACTTCGGGGTCGGCTACTCGGCCTTCGGCGTCGCGATCATCGTCGTGACCGTCGTCTACGTGCTCATCGACCGCGACTGGTCCTCGAAGGAGGCCGCGATCGAGCCCTGGAGCTGGAAGCGCTTCCTCGGCGGCTTCTGGGTGAGCCCGAGGCGGCACCCCGACTTCGCGTGGGCGTTCGCCGCACGCTTCCTGCTGATGCTCGGCTACTTCGTGGTCGCGGCGTTCCAGCTGTACATCCTCACCGACTACATCGGCATGTCCCTCGAGGGGGCGGCCGGGGCCACGGTCACCCTGACCCTCGTCTCGCTCGTGCCGACCCTCGTCGCCATCGCGCTCTCCGGCTGGTGGAGCGACCGGATCGGCCGGCGCAAAGTGTTCATCTACGTCGCCTCGGTGATCATGGTCGCCGGCTTCACGATGCCGCTGCTGATGCCGAACATGACCGGCATGATCGCGATGGCCGTCATCAACGGCATCGGCTTCGGCCTCTACATGTCGGTCGACGCGGCCCTCATGAGCGAGGTGCTGCCCGGCGACGGCGCAGCCGCCGGCAAGGACCTCGGCATCCTGAACATCGCGACGAACATCCCCCAGGCGATGAGCGCCGCGGTCGCCGGCACCATCATCGGCGTGCTCGGGGGCTACCCGATGCTCTTCGTCTTCGGCATCGTATTCGTCATCATCGCCGCGATCGCCACCGCCCCGATCAAGAGCGTGCGTTAGGAGCACTGCATGTCGCACACCCCCGGCACCGAGTCATCCGCCCCCGCCGCCGCATCGAGCGGTGAACGCGAGCCCGACGGCCCCGCCGAGTTCGTCGAGGTCGACACCCTCGCCGGGCGCGTCCGCGGGCGGTGGCGACCGACGGTGCGCCGCGCGGGCGACGCGAGCGGCGGCGGGGGCGCCGAGCGTTCGGCGGCGTTCCTCGGCATCCCCTTCGCCGAACCGCCCGTGGGCGAGCTGCGCTTCGCCGCGCCCGTGCCGAAGTCGCCGTGGACCGGCACGCTCGACGCCCTGGAGTTCGCGCCGACCGCGCAGCGCGGCGACCCCGGCGTGACCCTCATCCCCGAGCCGAGCGTGCCCGGCGAGTCCACCCTGAACGTGAACGTCTTCACCCCCTCGCCGACGGCACCCGCCTCGGGTGGGTCCGGGCTGCCCGTGCTCGTGTGGATCCACGGCGGCGGCTACTTCGCCGGCTCCCCCGCGAGCCCCTGGTACGACGGCCGCAGCTTCAACCGCGACGGCGTCGTCACCGTCACGATCTCCTACCGGCTCGGCTTCGACGGCTTCGGCTGGATCGCGGACGCCCCGTCGAACCGCGGCGTGCGCGACTGGCTGCTCGCCCTCGAGTGGGTGCAGCGGAACATCGCCGCGTTCGGCGGCGACCCCGGCCGGGTGACGATCGCCGGGCAATCGGCCGGCGGCGGCGCGGTGCTCACTCTGCTCGGCATGCCGGCGGCGCAGCACCTGTTCCACGGCGTCTACGCCCTGTCGGCGGCACTCGCCGACGTCGCCCCGGCGCGGAGCGAGGCCTTCGGCCGGGCCCTCGCCGCCGAGGCCGGGGCCGAGCCGACCCGGGCGGGCTTCGGCGGTCTGCCCGAGGAGCGCGTGCTCGAGCTGCAGAAGCAGGCGACCGAGCTCGGGCCGGACACGCTCGGCTCGATCATCGACGAGGGGCTGCCGCTCGGCCCGACGATCGACGGCGAGCTCATCGAGCGCCCGACGCTGGAGTCGCTGGCCGCGGGCGTCGGCCGCGGCATCCCGCTCGTGCTCGGCGCGACCGACGACGAGTTCACGATGGCCTTCGCGGAGGCCGAGAAGAAGCTGCGCTGGGTGCCGAAGTCGCTGCTGCTGAAGAAGCTCGGCATGCCGAAGGACCGGCTGAAGCCCTACCTGCGGGCGAACGCCGACGTCGCCGCGAAGGGGACCGCGCGGATCGGCGGGCGCTTCCTCAGCGACCGGATGTTCCGCACCGCCGCGCTGCGCGTCGTCGAGGCGCGCGAGGCCGGCGCCGCCTCGGCTTCGGCGGGCGCGGATGCCTCGGCCGGCACCTGGCTGTACCGCTTCTCGTGGCCCTCCGGCGCCTTCGGCTTCGCCGAGCACTGCCTCGACGTGCCGTTCTTCTTCGACTGCCTCGACGGCCCGGCGATGGAGCCGCTCGCGGGCCCGAACCCGCCGCAGGCCCTGGCCGACGAGCTGCACACGGCGGCCGTCGCCTTCATCGGCACGGGAGACCCGGGCTGGCCGACGGCGCACGGCCCGGCCCCGGCGGCGAAGGTGTGGGACGTGCCCTCACGTGTGCAGCCCGACGCCTACGCCTCCGTCGGCCCACTCCGCTGACCCTCAGCGCCGGCGGAAGCGCGCGGCGAGACCCCAGCCGGTGACCCGCAGCATCGCCTCGAGCACGATCCCGACGCTCATCTTCGAGCGCCCGAGCTCGCGCTCGACGAAGGTCACGGGCACCTCGACGACGTCGAGCCCGGCCTCGTGCGCGTGCCACAGCATGTCGACCTGGAAGCCGTAGCCCTTGGTGTGCACCTCGTCGAGGCGCATGCGGCGGAGCCCCTCCGCCCGGAACGCCCGGTACCCCGCCGTCGCGTCGCGGGTCGGCAGCCGCAGCACCCAGCGCGCGTAGGCGCTGCCGCCGCGGGAGAGCAGTTCGCGGTACCTGGGCCAGTTCTCGATCCGTCCGCCCGGGATCCAGCGCGAGCCGATCACGAGGTCGGCGCCCTCGGCGAGCGGCGCGAGCAGGCCGTCGAGCTGCTCGGGCAGGTGCGAGCCGTCGGCATCCATCTGCACGATCGGGTCGTATCCCGCCTCGAGCGCCCAGGCGAAGGCGTCGAGATACGCGGCGCCGAGGCCCTCCTTGCCGGCGCGGTGCCGCACGAGCACCCGCTCGTCGGCGGCGGCGAGCTCGTCGGCGAGCGCCCCGGTGCCGTCGGGCGAGGCGTCGTCGACGACGAGCACCGCGGCGGCGGGCTCCGCCGCGAGCACCCGGCCGACGATCGCGGCGAGGTTCTCACGTTCGTTGTACGTGGGGATCACCACGAGCGGGCTGGGCATCCCTCGAATCGTAACCGCTCGATGCCCGCTCAGCGCACGCCGCGCATGAGCCGCAGCACGCCCCGGCTGCCGACCGCGAGCGCGAGCCCCAGCACGATCGCGATGCCGCCGAGCACGCCGAAGTAGCCCACCTCGGTCTCGGCGGAGTAGAACTCCGCGAGCCGGCCCGAGATCGCCGTGCCGAGCGCGACGGAGAGGAAGAACAGCGCGACCATCTGAGTGTGGAACACCTCGGGCGCGAGCTTCGTCGTGACCGACAGCCCGACCGGCGAGAGCAGCAGCTCGGCGACGGTGAACACGAACAGGATGCCGATGATCGCGAGCAGCGGGGTCGAGTTCGGGCCGCCGCCCGCGAACGGGATGAACAGCAGGAACCCGACGCCCATGATCGCCGTGCCGAGCGCGAACTTCACGGGCGTCGACGGCTGGCGGGCGCCGAGCTTCGTCCAGATCGCGGCGAAGACGCCGGAGAGGATGATGATGAAGATCGGGTTGATCGACTGCACCCACGACACGGGCATCTCCCAGCCGAAGAGGTCGCGGTTCAGCTGCTTGTCGCTGTAGATCGTGAGCACGGTGAACTGCTGCTGGTACAGCGACCAGAACGCGACGCTCGCGATGAACAGCGGGATGAAGCCGACGACCCGGCTGCGCTCCACCGCCGTGATGCGCCGGCTCGACAGGATGACTGCGAAGTAGGCGATCGCGGCGACGATCGTGGTGCCGATCACCCAGACGACGAGGTTCTCAGCGGTGATGAGCCCGGTCACGACGAGCACCACGATGACGACGACGCCCGCGACGGCGACGCCGATCACGAGGCCGATGCGCCCGCGGGGAAGCGGGTTCGGCACGGCGGATGCCTCGGCCGGCAGTCGCTTGCGGCCGAAGGAGTACTGCACGAGCCCGATCGCCATGCCGAGCGCGGCGAGCCCGAAGCCCCAGTGGAAGCCGAGGGTCGACTGCAGCAGCCCGGTGAGGATCGGGCCGAGGAAACCGCCGAGGTTGATGCCGAGGTAGAAGAGCGAGAAGCCGGCGTCGCGGCGCACGTCGTCGGGGGCGTAGAGCGTGCCGACGACGCTCGTGGCGTTCGCCTTCAGGCCGCCGGAGCCGAAGGCGACGAGCACCAGTCCGACGCCGACGCCGACGAAGCCCGGCAGCAGGGCGAGCGCGAGGTGGCCCGCCATGATGACGATGGCGCTGAAGAACAGCACCCGCTCGCTGCCGAGCAGGCGGTCGGCGATCCAGGCGCCGAGGATCGTCGAGAGGTAGACGCCGCCGCCGTAGGCGCCGACGATGCCCGCGGCGGAGGCCTCCGGCAGGCCGAGGCCGCCGTCGGCGACCGAGTAGTAGAGGTAGATGAGCAGGATGCCCTGCATGCCGTAGAAGCTGAACCGCTCCCACATCTCGACGCCGAAGATGTTCGCGAGCGCCCGCGGCTGCCCGAAGAAGCCGTGGTCGTTCCGGGCGTCGGGCTCGCTCGTCGCTCGCTGGTCCCGCATGTCGCTCACCCTACTCCCGCCCCCGTTTCCGACTTGCCCGACTTTCATGAAAGTCGGGCAACCCTGAGGGGTAGGGAACTCGACTTGCCCGACTTTCATGAAAGTCGGGCAAGTCGAGGGGTCGATGCTGGGCGTCGGGTCAGGCGAGGCGGCCGGTGCGGGCGACCTCGCCGAGCCAGGCCAGGCTCGGCTTGGGGCGCCGCTCGAAGGTCTCGCGGTCCCAGCCGATCAGGCCGAAGGTGGGCGCGAAGCTGCCCCACTCGTAGTTGTCGAGCGCCGACCAGTGCAGGTAGCCACGCACGTCGACGCCGTCGGCGAGGCATCCGGCGACCGCCTCGAGGGCGCCCCGCGTGTAGTCGATGCGGCGCGCGTCGTCGGCGGTCGCGATGCCGTTCTCCGTCACGTAGACGGGCACGCCGCTGCGCGCCCAGGCGTTGCGGATGCCGTCGCCGACCGCCGGCGGGTAGTACTCCCACCCCGTGAGGGTGCGCTCCGCGCCCTCGGCGATCGGCAGCGGCCCCTCCGGCCCGATCTTCGTGCGGGTGTACGCCTGCACGCCGACCCAGTCGTCCCCCGCGGCCGCGTCGAGGAACACGTCCTCGCGCGAGCGGCCGTAGTCGGCGGCCACCTGCTCCGCCCCGGGCTCGGGCTGGTACGCCTGCGTCGCGATCGTCCAGCCGGCCTTCGCGCCGACGCCGCGCACGAGCTCGACCGCACGGCGGTGCGCCGCGATGAGCCGCTCGGTCACCTCCGGCACCCCCGGCGGCAGTCCGATCGAGGGGAAGCCGACGGCAGGGTCGGCGAGCACCGACACCATGTTCGGCTCGTTGATCGTGCAGACGTGCGCGACGTCGTCGAGGATCGGCAGCGCCGCCTCCACGAAGCGGGCGAAGCGCTCGACCGAGGCATCCGTCAGCCAGCCGCCCTCGCGCGCGAACCAGATCGGGTTCGTGAAGTGGTGCAGCGTCACCGAGGGCTCGAGCCCGAGCGAGCGGGCCGTGTCGACCATGCGCCGGTAGTGGTCGAGCATGGCCCGCGAGACGAAGCCGCGCTCGGGCTCGATCCTGGCCCACTCGATGCTGAAGCGATACGTGTTCAGCCCGGCGTCGGCGAGCAGCGCCATGTCCTCCGGGTAGCGGTGGAAGCTGTCGGCGGCGTCGCCCGAGGGCTCGGCGACGGGCGGGCCGGGCAGGTGCCCGTGTTCGCGCTGCCACCAGTCCGAGTTCACGTTGTTGCCCTCCACCTGGTGGGCCGCGGTCGCGGCGCCCCAGAGGAAGCCGTCGGGGAAGGCGGGGTTCGTCATACGGTGCTGGTCTCCTGAGTCGGTCGAGTCGGATCGGACGGCGGGGGTCACTTGATGCCGGTGAGG
Source organism: Agromyces soli (assembly GCF_022811605.1). Taxonomy (GTDB): domain Bacteria; phylum Actinomycetota; class Actinomycetes; order Actinomycetales; family Microbacteriaceae; genus Agromyces; species Agromyces soli. Next base: position 733,545 of record NZ_CP094533.1, read on the forward strand.
GCGATGCCCTGCACGAAGTAGCGCTGCAGCACCACGAAGACGGCGAGCACGGGCACGACGACCACGACGGCGCCGGCCATCATGAGGCCGTACTGCGCGGCGTTCTGGCCGACGGAGTAGAGCGCGAGCGCCACCGGCAGCGTGTACTTGTCCTCGCTCGTGGCGACGACGAGCGGCCAGAGGAAGTTGTTCCAGCTGGCGAGGAAGGTGAGGATCGTGAGCGTCGCGACCGCGGGCCCGCAGAGCGGCATGATCACCCGCAGGAAGATGCGCCACTCGCTCGCCCCGTCGATGCGCGCCGCCTCGATCAGCTCGTCGGGCAGGGAGAGCATGAACTGGCGCATCAGGAACACGCCGAGCGGGGTGATCAGGAACGGCAGGATGAGCCCCGGGTACGAGTTCACGAGGCCGAGGTTCGCGGTGAGCACGAACAGGGGCACGAAGGTCACGACGCCCGGCACCATGAGGGTGGCGAGCACGAGGCCGAAGAGCAGTCGCTTGCCGCGGAACTCGAGCTTCGCGAGCGCATAGCCCACCATCGACGAGAACACGATGTTGCCCGCGGTCACGAAGAACGCGACGATCAGGCTGTTCGCGAAGTAGTTCGCGAAGTCGAGGCGGCCGAACAGCTGCGCGTAGTTGTCGAGGGTGGGGTCGATCGGCCAGAAGTTCGTCGGGTGCTGCCGGATCTCGGCGTTCGTCTTGAACGAGCCGAGGATCATCCAGACGAACGGCATGACCATCGCGACGAGGCCGGCGGCGAGCACGAGGTAGAGCCACCAGCGGCGCGGGCCGCGGCGTCGCCGGGGCGGCCGCTCGCTCGTGCGGGGCGCGGCGGCACCGACGGGCGGAACGGCGGATGCCTCGGCCGCGGCGCCGGCCGCGGCGGCCCCGGTCGCCGCGCCGGCGGCGGGCGGGTCGGTGAGCTGGGTCATGTCAGTCCTTCCGTCCGAGGAAGCGGAACTGGATGAGCGAGAGCGCGACGATCGCGAGGAACAGCACGTAGCTCGCGGCCGAGGCGTAGGAGTAGTTGCCGAAGCCGAACTGCTGATACGTGTACATCGCGGTCGAGAGCGTCGAGTCGAGCGGGCCGCCGCGGGTCATCACGAAGGGCTCCTCGAAGAACTGCAGGAAGCCGATGCCGGTGATGACGGCGGCGAACAGCAGGGTCGGCCGCAGCGCGGGCAGCGTGATCGAGCCGAAGCGCTGCCAGGCGTTCGCGCCGTCGACCATGGCCGCCTCGTGGTGCTCCTTGGGCACGCCCTGCAGGCCGGCGAGGAAGATCACCATGAGCGTGCCGATGTTGCGCCAGACCGCCATCATGATGAGCGAGGGCAGCGCCCAGCTCGTCGACTGCAGCCAGTTCGGGCCCTCGATGCCGAACCAGCCGAGGAAGGCGTTCAGCAGGCCGTCGGGCTGCAGGATGAACCGCCAGACGATCGCGATCGCGACGATGCTCGTGACGACCGGCGCGTAGTACCCGACGCGGAACACCGTGCGGAACTTCGCGATCCCGGTGTTCAGCGCGAGTGCCACGGCGAGCGCGAGCGCCATCGTGACGGGCACCCCGACGAGCACGAAGATGCCGGTGTTCAGCAGCGAGCGCACGAAGCGCGGGTCCTCGAAGAGGCGCAGGTAGTTGTCGAGGCCGACGAGGTTCACGTTGAACGGGGTCTGCAGGTCGCGCGTGGTGAGGTCGGTGAAGCTCATCCCGAGCGAGGCCACGATCGGGCCCGCCATGAACACGAGGAAGAGCACGACGAACGGCGCGGCGAAGCCCCAGGCGACGAGCGTGGCGCGCCGGCTCCGGCGCCGCGCCGCACGGGCGCGGGCCGGGGCCGGCGTGGGCAGGGCGGTCACGACCGGATCACTGCCCCGTGCCGATGGACTCGGCCTGCTGCTGCACCGACGTCAGCGCGTCGTCGACGCTCGTCTCGCCGCGAGTGACCTTCTCGAGCTCCTGGTCGATGACGGCGGAGACCTGCGCCCAGGTCGGGATCGCGGGCGGGGCCTTCGAGTCGGTGAGCTGCTCGCCGAAGACGCTCAGGTAGGGGTCGTCGGCGAAGGTCGGGTCGTCCCAGGCGGCCTCGACGCTCGGCAGGTCGGTGGACACGTCGTACCAGGCGATCTGCGTCTCGGGCTGGCTCAGCCAGCGCACGAACTTCCACGCGGCATCCCGGTTGTCGCTGTCGTCGAAGACGGCGAGGTTGCCACCGCCGGTGAAGCTCGTGCGGCTGTCGGCGCCGGGCACCATCGCGACGGCGAACTGCTCGGCGAAGGCGTCGCCGCCCTGTTCGAGCAGGAGGCTCACGTGGAACGGGCCGCTGAAGAAGGAGCCGACCTCACCGGAGATGAACTTCTGCTCGATCTCGCCGCCCTCGAGGCGGACGGGCTCGGAGATGCCGTCCTCGAAGAAGCTCGCGTAGAACTCGAACGCCTCCTTCCACTCGGGGCTGTCGAGGGTGAAGGTCTCGCCGTCCTCGGCGAGGATGTCGCCGCCCTGCTGCCAGGCGAGCGGGGCGACGTACTGCCAGGAGTCGAAGCCGCCGGGCGGCAGCGAGACGCCGGAGGCCGCGCCCTGCTCCTGCAGGGCCTTGGCGAAGGCGTGGTACTCGTCCCACGTGGTGGGCGCCTCGACGCCGGCGGCCTCGGCCAGGTCGGTGCGGTAGTAGAGCACGCGGGTGTCGACGTACCAGGGCACGCCGTAGGCGGTGCCGTCGACGACGGTGGTGTCCCAGGAGCCGTCGAAGAAGCTGTCCTCGTCGACGAGGCCCTCGGGGGTGGGCTCGAAGGCGCCGGTCGCGGCGAACTCGCCGACCCAGGTCGTGCCGAGCATCGAGATGTCGGGGGTCTCGCCGCCGGCGATGGCGGTGGCGATGCGGTCGTGCGCGCTCTCCCAGGGCACGGCGGTGACGTCGATCGTGACGTCGGGGTTCTCCTCCTCGAACTTCGCGGCGAGCTCGCCGAGGACCTCGCCCTCGTTGCCCATCGCCCAGATCTCGACGGCGCCCTTCGCGGGCTGCTCGTCGATGGCGCCCTTGCTCGAGTCGCTGCCGTCGGCGGCGCCGTCGCTGCGGCCGCAGCCGGCGAGCACGGTCGCGCCGACCGCCATGACGGCGCCCGCGAGCAGGGCGCGGCGCGCCACCCGGTGTGATCTCCATCGATTCATCGTTCGGCCTCCATCGGTCGTGGTCCGCGCGGCACGGGGGTGTGCTCCGCCGAATCCGGTCGGGCGTGCTGCCGCGACCGGCCCACCATAACCCAAAAACCTTACATCCGATAGGTTTTAGCGTGAAGGTGCGATAGATTCGCTCCATGCACGACGACGAGACGCAGCGCGCACCCGCCGCAGGCGCGACCCCGGGGCATCCCGGCTCCCCCGCACGCCCGCGCGGCGCGCGCGGAAGCTACGCGAAGGGGCAGGCCAAGCGGCAGGAGATCGTCGACGCCGCCCTCGTCGTCTTCGGCCGCAGCGGGTACCACAGCGGCTCGCTCCGCGAGATCGCCAAGCGCGTGAATCTCACCCCCGCGGGCCTCATGCACCACTTCTCCGGCAAGGAGGAGCTCTTCACCGAAGTGCTCCGCCAGCGCGACGCGCACGTGCAGGCGGCCGCGGGCGACGTCTCCGAGTCGACGCTGCTCGAGCAGGTGCGCAAGGTCGTCGCCTACAACCAGACCACTCGCGGGCTCACCTCGCTCTACACGGTGATCTCGGCCGAGGCGACCGACAGCGAGCATCCCGCGCACGAGGAGTTCGCCCGCCGCTACGCCGAGTCGGAGGCCTCCTCGAGCCGGGTGCTCGCCGACGCGCAGCGCGACGGGCTGATCCGCGCCGACATCGACCCCACGAGCGCCGCCCGGCTCATCTCGGCCGTCATGGACGGCCTGCAGCAGCAGTGGCTGCTCGACGACTCGGTCGACATGACCGCCCTCTTCGACGAGTTCGTGCGCGGCTATCTGCTCGCCCCGCCCACCGTCTGACCCCGGCCCCGCCCGCCCGCCCGCCCGAGCCCACGAATTGCACGACGACCGCCGCGCCGCGCCGCCCAGCGCCGGCGCGCCGCGGCATCCATCGTGCAACTCGATCCGCGCGAGGCGCACCGGCCGCGCCATCCGTCTCAAATACCTTGCACTTGTTCGGTTTTAACGAGAGGCTGCCGTCGTCCCATCCGCACGAACGAAGGAGTTCCCATGCGAACGAGACTGCGCGCCCTGCTCGGCGGGGTGCTCGCGCTCGCACTGCTCGCACCAGCCACCGCCGCGAACGCCGGCGGGGGCCGCGGCGGCGAACGCGACACGCTGCTCCGCTACGCCGCCGACACCTGGACGTCCATGACGGCGATGACCGACGACGGCACCGGACTCGTCGCCGACCACATCGACGGCGAGCTGAGCACCCCGAGCGGGTACACGAGCCCGACGAACATCGGCGGCTCGCTCTGGTCCACCGTCGTCGCCCGCGACCTGAAGCTCGTCTCCCGCACAGAGGCGCGCGAGCGGATGGCCCGCACGCTCGACACCCTCGCCGCCATGGAGCGGCACGAGCCGAGCGGCATGTACTACAACTGGTACTCCCCCGCCGACGGCTCGAAGCTCACCAGCTGGCCGACGGACGGCAGCGCGGTGCATCCCTTCCTCTCGACCGTCGACAACGGCTGGCTCGCCGCCGCCCTGCGCGTCGTCGCCTCCGCGGAGCCGCGCCTCGCGAAGCAGGCCGACGCGCTCTACGCGAGCATGGACTTCGGCTGGTTCCACGACCTCGAGGCCACCCCCGAGGCGGGCATCAACCGCGGCGGCTTCTGGGTCGAGCCGCCGCCCGGCTGCTCGGTGCCCGGCAACTACGGCGACGACGGCCCCGACGTGTACTACACCTGCCACTGGTACGACACGACCGTGAGCGAGGCCCGCATCGCGACGTACCTCGGCATCGCGAACGGGCAGATCCCGGCGGAGTCGTACTACGGCACGTTCCGCACGATGCCCGAGCGCGGCTGCGACTACGCCTGGCAGGAGCAGAAGCCGACGGGCGAGTGGCGCGAGTACCTCGGCGTGCCCGTCTACGAGGGCGTGTACGAGTACCGCGGCATGAAGCTCGTGCCGGCCTGGGGCGGCAGCATGTTCGAGGCGCTCATGCCCGACCTGTTCGTCCCGGAGGCCGAGTGGGGCGAGGACTCCTGGGCGGTGAACCACCAGGCGACCGTGCGCGCGCAGATCGAGCACGGCATGGACGAGGCCGGCTACGGCTACTGGGGCTTCTCGCCCAGCTCGGACCCGTTCGGCGAGTACCGCGAGTACGGCGTCGAGGCGATCGGCATCAGCGCCGACGGCTACGCGAGCGACGTCGAGCGCACCAATGTGGACGCCGGCTACGAGGGATGCCGCGAGGCCACGAACCCCGCGCCGGACTTCGGCGACGGGGTGGTCACGCCGCACGCGGTGTTCCTCGCACTGCCGTACGCGAAGGACGAGGCGCTCGCCGACCTCGCCGGGCTGGAGCAGGAGCTCGGCGCCTACGGCCCCGGCGGCTTCTCCGACGCGGTCGCGGTCGGCAGCGGCACGGTCGCGGAGCGGTACCTGAGCCTCGACCAGTCGATGATCATGGCCGCGATCGGCAACGATCTGCAGCGGGACCGGCTGAAGGACTACTTCGTGGACCGCGAGTTCGAGCGCGCCGTGCGCCCGCTCGTCGAGGCCCTGGAGTTCGGCTCCGAGCTGCGCTGAGCAGCCCGCCCCAACACCCGAGTTGCCCGACTTTCATGAAAGTCGGGCAACTCGGTCTGCTGGCGGGCGCCGAGGCTAGACCGTGCCGGCGGGCGGCCAGACGCCGATGATGAGCGCCATCACGAGCACCGTCACGAGCTCGTGCGCGATGTTCATCGTGGTGAGCGCGGACGGCCGCCCCTCGAAGGCGTCGTGCGTGATGAAGCGCGCGGCCGTGAAGCCGGCCCAGAGCGCGCCCGCGGTCAGCAGCGCGCCGAGCAGGAAGTTGCCGCCGTAGAAGTGCCACGCGATCGCCGTCGCGCCCGCGAGCACCCACGCCGTGATGAAGCTCACGAGCACGGTCACGAGGATCGCGCCGACGGCGCTCGAGGCGGCCCCGTCGAGGTCGACCTTCGCGAGCTTCGCCCAGCGAGTGCCGAAGACCTTGGGCGTGTACCAGATCGAGCCGACGACCATGCTCGACAGCGTGGCGAGGATGACGGCCCAGTAGTTGATCTCAGGGGTCATGACGTCTCCTTCTCGAGCGCGGATGTTGTGCCGAGCGTAGCGCCGCCGCGCGCCCCGCCGTCGGATGCGGCAAGCTGAGGCCACCGGCGCGCGCCGGAGAACGGAGTCCGCATGCCGCAGCCCGACGACCCATCCGCAGCGAGCTCGCGGCGCGCGCGCCTCGAGCGCCTCGTCTACGGCGCGGACGCCAGCGAGGAGGAGCGCGCCGCGGCCGAGCGCGAGCTCGCCGCCCTCCGGCACGGCGACACGGGGGCGGATGCCTCGGCGGGATCGGATGCCCCGACGGCATCGGATGCCCCGACGGCATCGGATGGCCCGCCGGCATCGGATGCCCCGACGGACCCGGCAGCCGCCCCCGCGGGTTCCGTGCCCGCCCCGGCCCCGGTGCCCCGGCGCTGGTACCGCTCGCGCACCCTGCTCGTCGGGGCATCCGCCGCGGCCTTGGGGCTCCTGCTCGGCGGCCTCGCCGGCTGGCAACTCTCCCGCGCGGCGATCGCCGAGTCCGGGATCGGCATCCCGATCGCCGGCTCGGGGGCGGAGGCGATGCTCCAGCGCCCGGCGGACTTCGACGACCGCCCCTCGATCTTCGACGCGGAGTCCGGCATCGACCGCGACAGCCTGCGTCGGATCGCCGCCGCGGGCAGCAGCGACGGCTCCGCCGACACCGGAGTCGCCGCCTACGGCGCGCGCAGCACCGACGGCCGGGAGCTCTGCCTCGCCGTGATCTGGGACCGGATGGGCGGCGGCGGAGCCACCTGCACGAGCGGCGGCGAATTCCCGCCGAACGGGCTCACCATGCAGATGGGCACGAACGACCCGGCCGTCGAGAACGGGCTCCTCACGCTGCGCGCGACGTGGTTCGCCGACGGCACGGTGCAGATCGGCATCCCGCTGCTCTGACGCGGCGCGCCCGCCCTCACCTCCCCTGCCCGCATGACGTCAGTATCTGCGGGTGCGAATCCGCCACGACCCACGAAAAGTGACGTCATGCGGGCCGAGCGCCCCGGCTCAGGCGTTCTTGGCGTCGCGCCACTCGAGCCAGCGCCGCACCGGTGCGAGGTCGTAGTCGGGCCCCGAGACGCCGATGGTGAAGAGGCGCACGCCGGCATCGTAGAGCGCGTCGGCGTGCTCGACGTCGTGGCCCTTCCGGTCGAGCTCGTTCGACACGGTGATCGTCGAGACGTCGCGGCCGACCTCGTCTCCCCAGCGCTTCAGCACGTCGAGCTTGTGGCCGAGCTCGTCGGGCTGCACGAAGGAGTGCCAGATGTCGGCGTGCTCGGCGACGATGCGCAGCGTCTTGCGCTCGCCCTTGCCGCCGATCATCACCGGGATGTCGCGGGTCGGCGCCGGGTTCAGCTTCGCCCAGCGGGCGCGGATTCGCGGCAGCGCCTCGGCGAGCGCGGCGAGCCGGGTGCCCGGGGTGCCGAACTCGTAGCCGTACTCGTCGTAGTCGCGCTCGAACCATCCGGCGCCCGTGCCGAAGATGAAGCGGCCCGTGCCGCCCTTCGCCGAGACGTGGTCGAGCGTGCGCGCCATGTCGGCCTGCAGGTCGGCGTTGCGGTACGAGTTGCAGTTCACGAGCGTGCCGAACTCGATGCGCTCGGTCTGCTCCGCCCAGGCGCCGAGCATGCTCCAGCCCTCGAAGTGCAGCCCGTCGGGGTCGCCCGAGAGCGGGTAGAAGTGGTCCCAGTTGAAGACGACGTCGGCGCCGAGCTCCTCGACGCGCAGGACGGCGTCGCGGATGGCGGAGTACTCGGCGTGCTGCGGCTGGAGCTGCACGCCCAGGCGTGCGCGGGATTCGAGGGTCATCTCGTCAGCCTACGGTCTGCCCGGGCGTGCACGCCCGCCCCTCCGGGATTGCCCGACGTTCATGAACGTCGGGCAACCCCCGAGGGGCGAAGCGGCTACTCCTTCAGGTCGAGCATCGGCGTCGGCCGGCGGAAGCCGCGGGTCACGATCGCGAGGATGACGACGCCGAGCGCGAGCCACGACAGGCCGATGATGAAGGTGCGGCCCGAGAGGCTCGTCCACAGCCAGACCGTCAGCGCGAAGCCGATGAGCGGCAGCACGAGGTTGTTCAGCACGCCGAGGCCGGTGCGCTGCTTGCCGTCGAGGAAGTAGTGCTTCACGACCGAGAGGTTCACCACCGAGAACGCGATGAGCGCGCCGAAGCTGATCATCTCGCTGAGCAGCGTCAGGTCGAACACGAGCGCGAGCAGCGAGACGGCCGAGACGATGAGGATCGCGACGACCGGCGTGCCGAATCGCTTGTTCAGGTGGCCGAACACCCGGCGCGGCAGCACCCCGTCACGGCCCATGGCGAAGAGGATGCGCGCGACCGAGGCCTGCGAGGTCAGCGCCGATCCGGTGGCTCCGGCGACGTAGCCCGCGATGAACAGCGTCGACAGCCACTGCCCGCCCGCGGCGCCGACGACGTCGACGCCCGCGGCGTCCACCGAAGTGAAGTCGTTCGAGGGGAACACGAGTTGGGCTACGTAGGAGAGCAGCACGAACACGAGGCCCGCGCTGATCGTCGTGATCATGATCGCCCGGGGCACGGTGCGCTTCGAGTCCTTCGCCTCCTCGGCGAGCGTCGACACCGAGTCGAAGCCGAGGAAGGAGAGGCACAGGATGGCGGCGCCCGCGAACAGCGCCCCGAAGCCGTCGACCGTGCCGTCGCCCTGGAACGGCAGCAGCGGGTCGACGCCGTTGCCGGCCGCGGTCGAGTAGCCGAGGGCGACGAACACGACGATGAAGATCGTCTGCACGGCGATGATGACGAAGTTCGCCCGGTTCACCGAGACGATGCCGACGACGTTCAGGATCGTCACGAGCGCGATCGCGGCGACCACGAAGACCCAGGCGGGGATGCCGGGGAACGACGCCGAGAGGTAGATGCCGAGCACCAGGTAGTTGATCATCGGCAGGAACAGGTAATCGAGCAGCAGCGCCCAGCCGGAGAGGAAGCCGACCGCGCCGCCGAAGCTCCGCTGCGTGTACACGTACGCCGATCCCGCATACGGGTAGGCGACCGACATTCTCGCGTAGGAGCGCGCCGTGAAGACCATCGCGACGAGCGTGATCAGGTAGGCGACGGGCACCCGGCCGCCGGTGACCTGCGTGACGATGCCGTAGGTCGTGAACACGGTGAGCGGCACCATGTAGACGAGCCCGAAGAGCACGAGCGAAGGCACGCCGAGCACGCGCTTGAAGCGGCCCTCCGTGACTTGCGCGGTGGCGGTGGTCGCCGAGATCAGCGGATCGTGGGGCGAAGCCTGGGACATGGCCGGGTTTCCTTTCGTGGGCGGCGCTACGCTGCGCCGCGGTATCGGGGGCTTCCTGCGAGGTAGGTGGAGCGGATGGCGAGGGCGGGCAGCTCGGCGGGGGCGAGCTGCCGCGGGTCGGCGTCGAGCACGACGAAGTCGGCGCTCGCGCCGGGATCGATGCGCCCCCACGGGGCGGCGGCGCGGTCGGCGAAGCCCTGGTGGGCCACGGAGGCCGAGTAGGCGTCGAAGGCGATCGCCGGGTCGAGGATCTCGGCGGGAGTCCAGCCGCCGGCGGGCACCCCGTCGGCGGTCTGCCGAGACACGGCGATCGCGAGGCCGTCGAGCGGGGCGCCGGAGCTCACCGGCCAGTCGGAGCCGAAGGACAGCGCCGCGCCGGATGCCTCGAGCGAGGCCATGCGGTACTGGCGGTCGGCGCGCTCCTGGCCGAGCCGGGGCACGGTGAGGACGGTCATCAGCCCGTCGAGCTGCGCCCACAGCGGCTGCATGCACGCGATCACGCCGAGCTCGGCGAAGCGGTCGAGGTCGGCGTCGTCGACGAGCTGGGCGTGGGCGATGACGGGGCGGCGGTCGCGCGGGCCGTTCGCGGCGATGGCGCCCTCGATCGCGTCGAGCGCCTGGCGCACGGCGGCGTCGCCGATGGCGTGGATGTGCACCTGGAAGCCGGCGGCGTCGACCGCGCGCACGGCCTCGGCGAGCGAGTCGCCCTCCCAGACCGACATGCCGTGCTTGTGCAGCGCGGAGCAGTACGGCTCGAGCAGCGCCCCGGTCTCGGACTCGATGACGCCGTCGGCGAAGAACTTCACGGTGTGCGCGGTGAGCATGGGCGAGCCGAGCGCCTGCACCCGCTCGCGCGAGTCGAGCATGGCCGGCAGCTGCGCGGGGAACCGCCGCGGGTCGGCGTACAGGGCGAGGTTGAAGCGCACGGGCAGGATGCCGCGCTCCGCCGCCTCGAGGTAGCTGTCGACATCGCCGGGTTCGACCCAGGCATCCTGCACCCAGGTGACCCCGCGCGCGAGGTAGTACTCGCCGGCCCGCACGAGCGCGCGCATGCGCTGCTCGGCCGGCCGCACGGGGGCGGCGTCGAAGACGAGGTCGACGGCGCCCCACTCGCGGAGGGTGCCGAGCGGGCTGCCGTCGGGGCGGCGGCAGATCTCGCCGAGCACCGGCTCGGGCGTCGACGCGTCGATGCCGGCGAGCTCGAGCGCCCGGGAGTTCACCCACACGGTGTGGTAGTCGTAGGCGCGCAGCACGACCGGACGGTCGGGCACCGCGGCGTCGAGCCAGCGGGCGTCGAAGAGGCCCTCCTCGACGAGGCTCGGGTCGTAGGAGGCACCGAAGATCCACTCCTCGTCGGGGTGCGCCGCGGCGTACTCGCCGACGGCGGCGACGATGTCGTCGACGGAGGTGCGGCCGCGCACGGCGGGGCCCTCCGCCTCGAGCCCGCCGAAGAGCGGATGGGCGTGCCCGTCGCCGAATGAGGGCATCAGAAATCCGCCGTCGAGCTCGACGTGCTCGAGCTCGACGGCGCTCTCGGCCGCGGCGTCGGCCGCGTCGTCGAGCGCGACGATCACCCCGCCTTCGACGAGCAGGGAGTGCGCCGTGGGCTCGCCCGCGCCGCGCCAGATCGTTCCGCCGGAGAAGTGGATCGCCGTCATGCACCGTTGCTTTCACTCGAACGAACAGCGTTCATACGAACACTGTTCGTGTGGGTGTTGAGAGGCTACACTCTCGGCAGGGCTGACGGAAGGGGGGATGCCGCGATGGCCACCGTCAACCGCGAGCAGCTCGTCGTCGCCGCCCTCGCGATCGTCGACGAGCAGGGCAGCGAGGCGCTCACCATGCGCTCCCTCGCGGCCCGCGTGCACCGGCAGGTCTCCTCGCTCTACAACCACGTCGGCAGCCGCGACGAGCTGATCGAGCTCGTGCGCGCGCACATCGTGGTGGGCATCGACACGAGCCCCTTCGCCGACGAGCCCTGGGACGTCGCGCTCGAGGCGTGGGCCCGCTCCTACCTGCGGGTCTTCGCGGCGCACCCCAACCTCATCCGCATCCTTGCGACGACCCCCATCCGGGACGTCTCGACGTTCGAGATCTACGACGTGGTGATCGGCGCCCTGATCGAGGCCGGCTGGCCGATGCACGACGCTGTCGCCGTGATGCGCACCGTCGAGGCGCACGTGCTCGGCTCCGCGCTCGACCTCGTGGCGCCGAGCGACATGCTCGACCAGTCCTCGGTGCCGGCCGAGCTCGCCCGTGTGCACGCCGCGCTCGACCCCGAGTACGAGGAGTCGACGAGCGCCGCCGCCGCGTTCGAGCTCGGCATCCGCGCCCTCCTCGACGGCCTCCGCGCCCGCCGCGCCACGGTCGCCCCCACCTGACCTCCCCCATCTTCCCGACGTGCCCGACGTTCATGAACGTCGGGCACGTCGGTTCGGTCGCATGAGGGTTGCCCGACGTTCATGAAAGTCGGGCAACCCCGGGGTGGTGCACCCCGTTTGCGAACGATTCCGCAACGACCCGCAGGATTCGCGCGCGACCGCACGACGGTGCGCAAGAGTCCCGCGTACACTCGCGTTCCATGGACAACCTGGACCGAGCGATCCTCGATCTTCTGCGGCAGAACGCCCGTGCCGGCTACGGCGACATCGGCTCCTCCGTGGGCCTCTCCGCCTCCGCCGTGAAGCGTCGCGTCGACAAGCTCGTCGCCGAGGGCGTCATCCGCTCGTTCACGATCCAGGTCGACCCGACCGTCGACGGCATGTCCACCGAGGCCTACGTCGAGCTGTTCTGCCGCGGCACCGTCGCCCCCGACGAGCTGAAGCGCATCCTTCAGGAGGTGCCCGAGGTCGTCTACGCCGGCACCGTGACCGGCTCCGCCGACGCGATCGTGCAGATCCGCGCGCGCGACATCGCCTCCCTCGAGGACGCCCTCGAACGAGTGCGCATCGCCCCCAACGTCGACCACACCCGCAGCGCGATCGTGCTCTCGCGCCTCGTGAACCGGGTGCGGGACTGAGCGGGCCTCCGATGTCGAAGCCCGGCGCCGCCCTGTCGCTCACGATCGACCCGTCCGCGGCCGCCGCGCCGTTCGAGCAGCTGCGCGCCGCCGTCGTCGAGGCCGTGCAGTCCGGGCGGCTCGCCGCCGGCGACCGGCTGCCGACCGTGCGCGCCCTCGCCGAGCAGCTGGGGCTCGCCGCGAACACCGTGGCGAAGGCCTACCGCGCGCTCGAAGCGGACGGCGTGATCGAGACCCGGGGTCGCAACGGCACCGTCGTCGCCGAGCACGGCGACCCCGCCCGGCGGGCGTTGCAGCACGCCGCGGCCGAGTATGCCGCGCTCGCGCGCCGCGTGGGCGTCGACGCCGTCGCGGCGCGCGAGATCGTGGACGCCGCCCTGCACGACTGAGCCGGGCGCGGGCCGCGCTCAGCCCGCCGCGAGCGCCAGCGCGAGCGTCGCCCCGGCGACCGTCAGCGGCGCGACCAGCAGCCCGAGCGCGACGTAACGCCACCACGAGATCTCGACGCCCATCGCCACGAGCCGCTGATGCCAGAGCAGCGTCGCGAGCGACGCCCACGGCGTGACGATCGCGCCCGCGTTCACTCCGATCAGGAGGGCCGCGGTGCGCAGCGGCGACGCCGCGAACGGCTCGAGCGCGAGGAACGCGGGCAGGTTGTCGATCGCGTTCGCCGAGAGGGCGGATGCCCCGGCGAGGCGCAGCAGTTCGAGCGGCCCCTCCCCCGTCCCCGCGAGCTCGCCCAGCACGGCGGTCGCGCCGAGCTCGTGCGCCGCCTGCATCGCGAGGAACAGCCCGCACACGAACACGAGCAGCGACCATGGCACGAGCCCCGGCCGCAGCACCCGGCGCCGCCGCACGGCGTAGACCGCGACGAGCACGAGCGCCGCCCCGCACGCCGGCAGCCATACCGGGAGTCCCGAGACGAGCAGCGGCACGAGCGCGGCGAGCACGCCGACGGCGGTCCAGAACAGCGGGCGGTCCTCGATCGGGGCGGGCTCGTCGGGGGCGAAGCGGGCCGCGAGCTCCCGCCGCCGGAGCAGCAGCACGATGACGACCGGCACGAGCACGGCGACGAGCGCGGGCGCTGCCATGAGCGCCGCGAACTCGAGCGGGTGCAGCGCGAGCCGCTCGGCCGCGAGCAGGTTCGTCAGGTTCGAGACGGGCAGCAGCAGCGAGGCCGTGTTCGCGAGCCACACCGTCGTCAGGGCGAACGGGATCGGCGGCAGCCGCACGTGCGCCGCGAGCGACACCACGACGGGCGTGAGCAGCACGGCCGTCGTGTCGAGCGAGAGGAAGACGGTCGAGGCGGTCGCCAGCACCACGACGAGCAGCCACAGCAGGATGGCCCGACCACCCGCCATCCGCGCCAGCCGTTCGGCGAGCGCCCGGAAGACCCCGGCCTCCGCCGCGAGCTCGGCGACGACCGTCATCGCGACGACGAAGCCGAGGATCGGCGCGGAGCGCTCCGCGAGCGCGGCGACGGCGTCGAGCGGCAGCACGCCGGTCGCCACCGCGACGAGGCCGAGCGCGGTGAGCACGGCTCCGACGATCGCGATGCGCACCAGGCGAGGGTAGTCGATCCGAGGCCGCGGGAGCGCCCAGGCGCCGCCGCGCTGCGCGGCTACTCGCTCGTCGGCATCGCCTGCTTCGGGAGCTTCCGCACCTTCGCGCGGCGGCGACGGCGCTCCGGGATCATCGAGCGCATCTCCTCGAGCTTGCCGAAGCAGAGCAGCCGGTCTCCCGACTCGAGCAGCACGCCCTTGCGCGGGTTCGGGATGACGTTCGCACCGCGGTGCAGGGTGAGCACCGTGATGTCGCGCTCCCAGAGGCCGGACTCGCCGAGCGTCTTGCCGACCAGGTCGGCGTTCGTGTGCACGAGCAGCTCGGCGACGCCGTAGCCGGTCGACACGGTGAGCCGCTGGCGCACGTCGATCTCGGGGAACGCCACCTGGTTCGCGATGTAGTCGATGATCGCGCCCGCGACGTCGAGGTTCGTCGCGGCTTCGATGCCCTGCAGGCCCGGCGAGGAGTTGACCTCCATGACGAGCGGCCCGTGCTCGCCCTCGAGCATGTCGACGCCGGCGACCTTGAGCCCCATGATCTGCGCCGAGCGCACCGCCGCCTGCTCGTACTCGGGAGTGAGCTCGACGGGTTCGACGGTGCCGCCGCGATGCACGTTCGAGCGGAACTCGTCGCCGTTCGCGACGCGGCGCATGGCCGCGACGACGCGGTCGCCGACGACGAGGGCGCGGATGTCCCGGCCGCGGCTCTCGGCGATGAACTTCTGGATGAGCACGTTCTGCTTCGTCGAGTGCAGCGTCTCGATGATCGCCTCGGCGACCTTCACCTGCGGGGCGAGGATGACGCCGATGCCCTGCGTGCCCTCGAGCAGCTTGATGACGACGGGCGCCCCGCCGACGCGCTCGATCGCCGGGCGCACGTCGGCGCGGTTGCGCACGAAGGCGGTCGGCGGCAGCGCGATGTTGTGCCGGGACAGGATCTGGTTCGCGCGCAGCTTGTCGCGGGCGTTCGAGATGCCGTTCGCGGTGTTCGGCGTGTACACGTCCATCTGCTCGAACTGGCGCACCACGGCGGTGCCGAAGTACGTGATCGAGTTGCCGATGCGCGGCAGGATCGCGTCGTAGTCGCTCAGCTGCCGGCCGCGGAACTGCAGGTCGGGCTCGGGCCCCGCGAGGTCGATCGCGAAGCGCAGCGTATTCAGGACCTTCACCTGATGACCGCGCTGCTGGGCTGCGGCCCGGAGGCGCTGGGTCGAATACGCGTGCGGCGCGCGCGAGAGGATCGCGAGTTTCATGCTGGGTGCCCTGCCAAGATGGACGAGTGAATTCGAGTTCCCATTCAAGCACCATCGCCGGATGGCGCGAATGGGCGAGCCTCCCCGGGCTCGGGGTGGCCTGGATCAAGGTGAAGCTCGACACCGGCGCCCGCAGCTCCGCGCTGCACGCCTTCGATCTCGAGGAGTTCGAGCGCGACGGCGAGCCCTGGGTGCGCTTCGGCGTGCGCCCCTGGCAGGGCTCCGACGAGGACGACGTCCGGGTCGAGCTGCCGGTGCACGACCGGCGTCTCGTGCGCAGCTCCTCCGGCCACACCGCCGAACGCATCGTCGTGCTGCTCGACGTCGTGCTGCTCGGCCGCACGGTGACCGCCGAGGTCACGCTCACGAACCGCGACGAGATGGGGTTCCGTATGCTCGTCGGCCGCGAGGCGCTGCGGCAGGGTTTCGTCGTCGACTCCGGCCGCTCCTTCGTCGGCGGCCGTGCGCCGAAGCACACCCGCCGCCGCAACCGCGGCCGCGACTGACCCCTGCTTCAGGGTTGCCCGACTTTCATGGAAGTCGGGCAACCCTTTCGCGCGGCAGCGCCTAGATCACGCCCTGGGACAGGGTCGTCGGGTTGCCGAAGCGGTGGTTCGTGATCGAGATCGCCTGCTCGTGCAGGAACGGCAGCAGTTCCACCCGGCCCGAGGGCGTCACGGGATGCGCCCACACCGCGACGTCCGGGGCGCCGCCGAGCGCCTGCGCGAGCGCCGAGGCATCCCCGCCGACGAGCCGCACCCGGCTCGCGCCGAGCGCCTTCGCGCCGCGCTTCGCCAGGCGGGCGAGCCAGGCGGCGTCGTCCTCGCGGGTGATCCGCACCTCGCGGGCGGCGAGCACGGTGCGCACGCCCTTCGGCAGCTCGAGCGCGGTCGACACCTCGAAGCGCGACTTCGAGAGCAGGCCGGCGATGATGACCCGGAGGCCCTCGGCGAGCTCGGCGTCGTCGGAGATGCGCACCGTGACGGGCAGCGGTCGGTAGCGGAACACGTTCCGCTCGACGCCGAGCTGCGAGGCGTCGCGGGCGATGCCGTACTCCTCGGCCCACGCGACGGCGTCGCTCAGCGCGGAGCGGCGCAGCACGTCAAACGACTCGTAGTCGAGGGCGGACTGGGATGCCTCGATGACCTCCGTGATGCGCTTGTCGAGGCCGCGCAGGTGCAGCGTCGAGGACTGGCGGCCGTGCTCGGCCTCCCAGCTGCCGAGCCCGAACAGGTAGTTCGGTCCGCCGGCCTTGGCGCCGGCGCCGACGGCGGACCGCTTCCAGCCGCCGAAGGGCTGGCGCTGCACGATCGCGCCGGTGATGCCTCGGTTCACGTAGAGGTTGCCGGCCTCGACCTGGTCGAACCAGCTCGCGAGCTCCTCCGAGTCGAGCGAATGCAGTCCAGCGGTGAGGCCGTAGTCGACGGCGTTCTGGAAGCGGATGGCCTCGTCAAGGTCCTTGGCGTGCATGATGCCGAGCACCGGGCCGAAGAACTCCGTGAGGTGGAAGTACGAACCCGGCTGCACCCCCGTCTTGATGCCCGGCGACCAGAGCTTCCCGCTGTCGTCGAGCTGCTTCGGCTCGACGAGCCACTCCTCGCCGATGCCGAGCTGGGTGAGGGCGTGCAGCAGCTTGCCCTGCGCCGGCTCGATGATCGGCCCGATCTGCGTGCGGGCATCGGCCGGGTAGCCCACCCGCATCGAGCGGGCGGCGTCGACGAGCTGACGGCGGAAGCGCTCCGACTTCGCGACCGAGCCGACGAGGATGACGAGCGAGGCCGCCGAGCACTTCTGCCCGGCGTGACCGAAGGCGCTCTTCACGACGTCGGACGCGGCCAGGTCGAGGTCGGCCGAGGGCGTGACGATGATCGCGTTCTTGCCGCTCGTCTCGGCGAGCAGCGGCAGGTCGGCGCGGAACGAGCGGAAGAGCTCGGCCGTCTCGTACGCGCCGGTCAGGATGACCCGGTCGACGTTCGGGCTCGAGACGAGCTGCGTGCCGAGCTCGCGCTCGCCGACGTCGACGAGGGCGAGCAGCTCCTTCGGGATGCCGGCCTCCCACAGCGCCTCGACCATGACCGCGCCGGAGCGCTGGGCGAGCCTCGCCGGCTTGATCACGACGCCGGAGCCCGCGGCGAGCGCGGCGAGCACGCCGCCGGCGGGGATGGCGACCGGGAAGTTCCACGGCGGGGTGACCACGGTGAGCTTCGAGGGCACGAAGACGGCGCCCTGCACGTGGTCGAGCTCGCGGGCCCGCTCGGCGTAGTAGTGGGCGAAGTCGATCGCCTCGCTGATCTCGGGGTCGGCCTCGGCGATGGTCTTGCCCGCCTCGGCGGCCATGACCTCGATGAGCCGGTCGCGGTTCGCGGCGAGCGCGAGGCCGGCCCGGTGCAGCACGGCGGCCCGCTCGGCGCCGGACTTGCGGCCCCACCCCTCGCCTGCCGCGGCGACGCCCGCCATGAGCTCGGTGAGCGCGTCGGCGTCGTCGACGCGCGCGGCGCGAATCGTGTCGAGGCCGAGCTCGGAGTCGGGGACCCGCTCGAGGATGCGCCGGCCCCACTCGCGGTTGGCGGCGAGCGCGGGGTCGGTGTCGGGCTCGTTGCGGAAGCCGGGCGTCAGCCCCGGGCCCTGGCCCGCTGAGCCCGCCTGGTCCGCTGAGCCCGTCGAATGATTCGCTGAGCCCGTCGAATGGTTCGCTGAGCCCGTCGAAGCGAAGCCCGCCGAAGCACCGCCGCTCGACCCCCGGCTGATCCCCAGCACGACGTTGGTGAGCCCCTCGTCGGCGTGCTCGCTGCCCGGCGCGGGGGCGTCGAGGCGGGCGAAGGCGGCGTCGAGCGCCCCGCCCTCCCACTCGGTGCGGCGGTTCTGGGTGCGGTTGGGTTCGGGCGCCGCTGCGACGACGGGCTCGAGCGCGGCGAGGGAGCGCTCGTAGCGGGCGCGCTCGCGGTCGAACAGCCCGCGGTCGTCGGCGAGCTCGAAGACGGCCGACATGAAGTTGTCCTGGCTGGCGTTCTCCTCGAGCCGGCGGATCAGATACGCGATCGCGACGTCGAACTCGGCGGGGTTCACGACCGGCGTGTAGAGCAGCAGCTGGCCGACATCGCCGCGGACGGCCTCGGCCTGACCGGTCGCCATGCCGAGCAGCATCTCGAACTCGACCCCCGCCTCGACGCCGCGGGCCTTGGCGGTGAGCCAGGCGTGCGCGACGTCGAACAGGTTGTGCCCGGCGACGCCGAGCCGGACGGCGTCGATCCGCTCGGGGGTCATCGACCAGTCGAGCACCCGCTTGTAGTTGGTGTCGGAGTCCTGCTTCGTCGAGTAGGTGGCGACGGGCCAGTCGTGGATCGCGGCATCCACCTGCTCCATGGCGAGGTTCGCGCCCTTGACGACGCGCACCTTGATCGGGGCGCCGCCATCGGCGCGCCGGGTCTTCGCCCAGGCCTGCAGCTCCTGCATGGCGCGGAGCGCATCGGGCAGGTAGGTCTGCAGCACGATGCCGGCCTCGAGCTGCTGCAGCTGCGGCTGGTCGAGGAGCGCCGTGAAGACCGCGATGGTGAGGTCGAGGTCGCGGTACTCCTCCATGTCGAGGTTGATGAACTTCGGCGCGCCCCCGGCGCTGCGCTGGGCGGCGAGCTCGTAGAGCGGGGTGAGCTTGTCGACGACCTTCGCGACGGCCTCGTCGAAGGACCACATGGAGAGCTGGCTGACGACGGAGGACACCTTGATCGAGACGTAGTCGACGTCGTCGCGGGCGAGGAACTCGTAGGTGCCGGAGAGCCGGCGGTCGGCCTCCTGCTCGCCGAGCACGGCCTCGCCGAGGAGGTTCAGGTTGAGCCGGTTGCCGCCCTCCCGGAGCTTCGCGATGGCGGGGCCGAGCTTCGCCGGGGTGGCGTCGAGCACGAGGTGGCCGACCATGGCGCGGAGCACGCGGCGGGCGATCGGGATGACGACCCAGGGCAGCATCGGGGCGAAGGCGCCGCCGACCCGGATGGCCGCCTTCAGGTACCAGGGCAGGAACTTCGGCGTGAGCTTCGCGACCTGCTCGAGGTTGCGGCCGGCGACGCCGAGGTCCTCCGGGCGCATGACGCCGTCGACGAAGCCGACGGTGAAAGCGAGGCCGTTCGGGTCCTTCAGCACGCCCGCGAGCCGCTCGGCGGCGGGGTCGACGGGGTGCTCCGCGCTCTCGGCGAGCCAGCGGCGAACGAGGGAGACGACGTCGTCGGTGCGCGGGCTGCCGGTGGCTGCGCTGAGGTTCGTCATGGTCACGACAGTACTGTCCTTCACTGGAAGCGGGGCCGGGGGAAACGCCGGGCGTCGACTCAAGTGTGCGGCCGCGCGTTCATTCGGTACAGCGAATGATTCCGATGGATACTGTTCATGATTTCCGAATGGTTGAGTTCGCGTTCACGACTTGCCCGACTTTCATGAAAGTCGGGCAAGTCGAGAGAGAAGAAGGAGGGATGCCGCGATGCTCGACGTGCGCCGCCTGCGCCTGCTCGTGGAGCTGAGCCGCCGCGGCACCCTCGCCGCCGTCGCCGAGGCGCTCTCCTACAGCCCGTCCTCGGTCTCGCAGCAGCTCGCCCTGCTCGAACGCGAGGCCGGCGTGCCGCTGCTCGTGCAGGCGGGCCGCCGGGTGCAGCTCACCCCGCAAGCGCTCGTGCTCGTCCAGCACGGGATCGCGGTGCTCGACCAGCTCGAGGAGGCGGAGGCCGAGGTCGCCCGCTCCCTCACCGCCGTCGGCGGCACGGTGCGCGTCGCGGTGTTCCAATCGGCCGCGCACGCCGTCGTGCCGCAGGCGCTGACGATCCTCGCGGCGGAGCACCCCGGGCTGAGGGTCGAGGTCACCGAGCGCGAGCCCGAGGCGGGGCTGTTCGAGGTCGCAGCCCGCGACTTCGACCTCGTCGTCGCCGAGCAGTACCCGGGGCACACCCGGGCGCACCGCCCGGAGCTCGACCGGGTCGCGCTCGTCGCCGACCCCATCCGGCTCGCCCTGCCCGGCGGCGCCGCCCCCGAGGTCGCGACGCTGGCGGACGCGGCATCCCTGCCCTGGGTCCTGGAGCCGGCCGGCACCGCCTCGCGCGAGTGGGCGGTGCAGCTCTGCCGCGAGGCCGGCTTCGAACCCGACGTGCGCTTCGAGACGGCGGACCTCATCGCGCACATCCGGCTCATCCGGGCCGGCCACGCCGCGGGGCTGCTGCCCGATCTCGTCTGGGCGGGCGAGCCGCCGAGCGTCCGCCTCGCGGAGCTGCCCGGCCGCCCGCAGCGCGAGGTGTTCACGGCGACCCGGCACGCGGCGGCGACCCGTCCGGCGGTCGTCGCGTGCCGCGAAGCGCTCGCCCGGGCGGCTCGCGCCGCCGCGCCCGCGCCGCGCCACGCCGGCTGAGCCGCGAGGCGCGGCCCGGTTCAGCGCCGCGCGTCGAGCACGCGGGCGAGCCGCTCGGCCATCGCCTCGGGCTCCCAGCTGTGCCAGGCCCCGGCGACGCGCTCGGACGCCCCGGCCGGCGCCGCGGCCGCGAGCTCGTCGGCCGCCTCGAGCATGCCGGGGAACGTCTCGGTGCCGACCACGGCGAGCACGGGCGCGGTGACGCGGCCGAGGTGCGCCGGGAGCCCGTCGGCCTCGATCGACGCGAGCGCCTCGCCGTCGGGGATCCAGCTCAGTACGAGCTCCGGGTAGTCGGGCGAGCGGCGCAGCTCCTCCAGCCACTCGGGCGGCATGCCGACCATGTACGCGGCGACGGCGTCTTCGAGGCGGTCGTCGGCGACGGCCCGCTCGACCGCCGCCCACCACGCGGGCGCACCGCTCTCGAACTGTCCGACCGGCGCTTCCCAGAGCACGAGACCGGCGAGCCTGGGCACCCGGGGTGCAGCCCGGAGCGCGATGGCGCACCCCGAGGAGTGGCCGACGAGCACGACGGGGGCGCCCGCGGCCTCGGCGAGCTCGGCGATCGCCTCGAGCTCGCGCTCCAGCGCGATCGGGCCGGATGCCGCGGAGTCGCCGCGCCCGACGCGGTCGTGCACGATCGCCTGGTGCCCGCGCTCGGCGAGCAGGCGCCCGGTCTCGGCGGTCACGGGGTCGTCGGCGCGGGTGGGGCCCGCGCCCTGGATGAAGAGCACGGCGGGCCTGCCGGCCTCGCCGTATCGGTCGAAGGCGACGCGGTCGCCGCTCGCGGTGGTGATGGTATCCATCGAGGCATCCCCATTTCTAGACTGCTCAGTCTTGATTCTCACCAGAATATAGACCCATGAGTATGATGTCTGCAAGGCCCGGCGGATGCCGTGCCGACCGCCAGTCGATCCGATCGGAGGAGACGCGGATGCGTCCGAGCTCGCTGCAGAAGCGCGAGGCCGCCCTGCGCGCGGCCGAACGACAGTTCCTCGCCACCGGCTACGAGTCCGTCACGATGGACTCGATCGCCGCCGAGTGCGGCATCGCGAAGCAGACCCTCTACAGCCATTTCGGCAGCAAGCGCGCCCTCTTCCTGGAGCTCGTGACGGCCGAGACGGTCGGCACGCGGCGTACGGTGCTCTCGCCGCCGCCACGCGTCGACCCGCACGACGAGCCGCGCTCGGCACTCCGCGAGCTGCTCGTCGGCCAGCTCGCCGCAGTGCTGACGCCGAACATCGTCGGGCTCCGACGGCTCGTCATCGGTGAGCTGCCCCGTTCCCCCGAGCTCGCCGAAGCCCTCTACGAGCACGGCCCCAAGCGCGCCATCGCGACGCTCACGGGCATCGTCCGCGAACTGCAGTCCGCCGGGGTGCTGCGCGCCGCCGACCCCGAGCGCGCCGCCGCGCAGCTGAACTGGATGGTCATGGGCGAGCCGCTGAACCGAGCCATGATGCTCGGCGACGCCGCACTGCCCGACCGCGCCGAGATCGAGGCGCAGGTCGACCTCGCGCTCGAGCTCTTCTTCGACGGGCTCGCACCCCGCCCGGCCGCCCCGAGCGCCGCCGGGCACCCGGCCCACGCCTAGCGCCCGAGCAGGCTCCGCGCGAGCGTTGCGGCGAGGGGCTCGAGCTGCGCGATCATCGCACGATCGGCCTCACCGTCGGCCCCGTCCTCGCGCTCGGGTCGCACGACGAGCTTCACCTCGAGATACCCCGCTTCATCAGGCGAGCCGAGGGCGATGCGCGCCGTGCGCCGGTACTCGCTCGTCCCGCCTTCGATCTCGCCGAGCTCGGCGCGGTGCCCGCCCAGTTCGACCGCCTCGCCGCGGGCGGCGGATGGGCGGTCGGCCAGCGCATCGGTCGACGCGCGCAGCTGAAGCACCAGCGAATGACCCGGCTCGACCAGCTCGCAGACGAACGGCGCGTCCTCGCGGACCGTATCCTGACGCGCGACCAGCGGGGCGCGGAACTGGCCCATCACCGTCGACACCGGGCCCTGCGCCGCCGCGCAGAGGGCGTCAGGGTCGGCCTCGCCGCGGGCGAGCACCTCCGTCGGAGTGCTCGGCACCGTCACGCCCTCGCGCACCGGCGCGCACTCCCGGGCGACGGCGTCGAGCGCGTCGGCGCAGCCGCCGAATGCGGCGGTGTCCTGCTCGTCGCCCTTCGCGTAGAGCAGCCGTTCGGGGCCGGGCTCGGCCGGTTCCTGCACCGCCAGCAGCGGCACGAGCTCGGTCGCCAGCCGCTCGGCGTCCTCGCAGCGATCGACGACGAGGTCGGCGCGCAGCACGAGGCCGGCCTGCCGCGGATCGCTCGCCGGACGCGCGTCCCAGGACAGCGTGCACCCGCCGTGCCCGCCGGGCTGCACGAGGGCGGGGACGCCGGCGATC
Organism: Agromyces soli; assembly: GCF_022811605.1. Taxonomy (GTDB): domain Bacteria; phylum Actinomycetota; class Actinomycetes; order Actinomycetales; family Microbacteriaceae; genus Agromyces; species Agromyces soli. The sequence goes on from NZ_CP094533.1 coordinate 756,660, forward strand.
GTCACCACCTCGAGCTCCGCTCGGGCGCCGGCCCTGGCCCACTCCGCGAACGGGACGAAGGTGTCGAGGGTGAACCCGACGGCCGGGCCGGTGAGCGACTCGGCATCCGAGGCATCCGAGGCATCCGAGGCATCCCAGAGTCCGCAGCTCGCGAGCGAGTCGAAGCGGCCGGCGAGCGGCCGGGGCTCCGCCCCCGCGGGGGCGGCGGGCGTGCCCGCGACGGCGGCGAGCGCATCGCAGGCGAGGAGGCCGTCCTCCCCCGCTCTCGCGAGCGAGCGCGGGTCGCTGCGCAGGGCGACGGCGGCGCGGCTCGCGGAGGACTCGGCGAGCGTGCAGTCGTCGCCGGGCTCGCGAAGCTGGCGGAAGCGGATGGCGTGGCCGAAGTCGACCGGGAGCAGCACGCTGCATCCCTCGACCGCGTCGCGCTGCCGGTACGCGGTGATCGCGCCGACGGGCGATCCGCCGACGCTCGTACGATCGGACCAGAACCTCGCGTCGGCGTCGAAGTCGACCAGCAGCTCGACCCGGGCGATGCCCGGCAGCTCGCAGTCGAAGAGCCCGCCGCTCGGCGTGCCCGTGACGCCGGCGAGTGCCGCCTCGTCCGGATCGATGGCGAGCAGCGCGCAGGGGTCGAGCGCGGCGAGCGAGCGGCGCACCTCCTCGCTCGGCCGGTCCTCGTTCAGCCGCGGGGCCTCCCGCTCGACCGGCGGCCGCGGCGAGAGCCCGGGCGCGCAGCCGGCGAGCAGGGCGACGACGGCGAGCGCGCTCAACAGGGCGACGGTGCGGCGTGACATGGGACCTCGTTTCCCGGCGATGGTATCCCACGGTGGCACAGTGCGCGGCGCCTGGGCAACCACGGAAGCGCTATCTCGCCGCGTCGGCGAACCGTGCCGCCTGCACCGCGAGGAACGCCCGCAGCTCCTCGCCCTCGATGCGGTACTCGGCGCCGAGCGGCAGCCACATCAGCCCCATCGCGAGTCCCTCGACCGAGTCCGCCTCGATCGGCCAGGCGCAGTGCCCGGCATCCACCGCCTCGAGCTCGCGCCCCCACCACCCCAGGTGCGCGGCGAGCTCGGCGAGCGGCATCGCGACGACCACACGCGCCCTGACCGAGCTCCGCCGGTACCTGGTCGCCCGCTCGACCCGCTCCCGGGCCTCCTCGTCGCCGATCGGCCGCGGCTCGAAGCGCACGCGGGTCTGGAAGACGTGGTCGACCCGGTCGACGCGGAAGGTGCGCCAGTCGTCGCGGTCCCGATCCCAGGCGAGCAGGTACCAGCGCCGGGCGATTGGCACGAGGCGGTACGGTTCGACGCTCCGCGCCGACTCGCCGCCGGTCGCGTCGGTGTAGCGGAAGCGCAGCCGCTCGGCGTCGCGGCAGGCGAGCGCGAGCAGGCCCAGGAGTTCCGGGTCGACGGCGGGCACCGGTCGCCCGTCGCGCCCGCCGAGGGGCGGCGCGCCGGCGGCGGCGTGCGACTGCAGCGCCTCGATCCGGCGGCGGAGCGGCGGCGGCAGCACCTGCTCGATCTTGGCGAGGGCGCTGAGCGTGGTGTGCTCCGCGCCGCGGAGGCCGGCGGTCGCCTGGGAGCGCAGGCCGACCGCGATCGCGACGCCCTCGTCGTCGCTGAGCAGCAGCGGCGGCAGGCCGGTGCCCGCCTCCAGCCGATACCCGCCGGCGACGCCGCGGAGCGACTCGACGCCGTAGCCGAGCTCGCGCAGCCGTTCGACGTCGCGGCGCAGCGTGCGCTCGCTGACGCCGAGGCGGTCGACGAGTTCGTGCGCGGTCCAGTGCCGGTGGCTCTGCAGCAGCGAGAGCAGTTCGAGCGTTCGCGAGGTCGTGGCGGCCATGCGCCGATTCTCCTCCGATACCGGACAGGAACTGACCGGATGCCTCGAGAAGCTCGGGATATGACGAAGCACACGCATGCCGGAACCGGCCAGATGATCACCGCCCGCGGCTTGACGAAGACGTTCCGCTCGAAGGGGCAGACGGTCGAGGCGGTGCGCGCCGTCGACCTCTCCGTCGCCGCCGGCGAGCTCGTCGCGTTCCTCGGGCCGAACGGCGCCGGCAAGTCCACGACCCTCCGCATGCTCACGACCCTCCTCCCCGCCACGAGCGGCGAGGCGACGGTCGCCGGCTGCGACATCCGACGCGACCCGGCCGGGGTGCGCCGCCGCATCGGCTACGTCGGTCAGGGCAGCTCGGGCGGGCACACCCAGCGCGTCCGCGACGAGCTGCACGCCCAGGGCGCGTTCTACGGCCTCGGCCGGCGAGAGACCCACGCCCGCGCGGCCGAACTGCTCGACTCGCTCGAACTCGGCGCCTTCGCCAACCGCAGCGTGCAGTCGCTCTCCGGCGGGCAGAAGCGCCGGCTCGACGTCGCGCTCGGACTCATCCACCGCCCGGAGCTGCTCTTCCTCGACGAGCCCTCGACCGGGCTCGACCCGCACAGCCGGGCGAACCTGTGGGAGCACATTGTCGAGCTCCGCCGCACGACCGGGACGACGATCTTCCTGACCACGCACTATCTCGACGAGGCCGACCAGCTCGCCGAGCGCGTGATGGTCATGGACCACGGCCGCGTCATCGCCGACGACACGGCCGCCGCGCTCAAGGAGTCGCTCGCGGGCGATCGGGTGACGCTCGGCTTCGCGGGACGGGCGGATGCCTCGGCCGCCGCCGCCCGCCTCGGCGGCGAGCTCGACCCGGCCGACCCGACCCGCCTCGTGCTGACCGAGGCCGACGGTGCGCGAGCGCTCCCCCGGCACGTGCGGGACCTCACCGAGGCCGGGCTCGACCTGCTCACCGCGACGCACCGGCCGCCGACCCTCGACGACGTCTTCCTCGCCCTCACCGGTCGCAGCCTCCGCGAGGAGTCCGCGCGGGCCGGGGGCGACGAGGCGGCCGAGCAGGCCGCCGCGTGAGCGGCATCCGTCCCACCGCCACCACCACCACCGCGATCGAAGGAGCACGACCATGAACACCATCGCCGACCCCGCACCGTCCACCGCCACGGGCGCACAGACGCCCGCCTCGCTCGCCGCCCGCCCCGCCCCGCGCCGCACCGGCTTCGCCCGCGACACCGCCGCGGTCTTCGTGCGCGAGTCCCGCCCCCTCGTGCGCGACCCGTTCAGCGTGCTGTTCTCGCTCGTGCAGCCGCTCGTCTTCCTGGGCCTCTTCGGCCCGCTGCTCGTCGGTGCGGCCGGCGGCGACGTCGCGGGCACACTGCAGTGGTTCGTGCCGGGCATCCTGGTCATGGTGGCGCTGTTCGGCACCGCCTCGACCGGGGCGAACCTGCTCTTCGAGATGCAGACCGGCTCGCACGAGCGCACCCTCGTCGCCCCGCTCTCGCGGAACGCGCTGCTCGTCGGCCGCGCCCTGAAGGAGGTCGTGCCGCTCATGGTGCAGGGCACGATCGTGGTGCTCGTCGCCGTGCCGTTCGGCTTCAGCGTGAACGTGCCCGGGCTGCTCCTCGGCCTCGTCGTGCTCGCCGTCTTCGGCATCGGCTTCGGCGCGCTGAGCTACACGCTCGCGCTCGGCTGCCGCAACCGGGACTGGATGTTCTGGATGGTGCACCAGACCCTGCTGTTCCCGCTGATGATCCTCTCGGGCATGCTGCTGCCGCTCGAGGACGGCCCCGAGTGGATGCGGGTCGCGGCCGCCGTGAACCCGCTCAGCTATCTCGTCGGCGCGGAGCGGGCCCTCCTCGCGGGCGACTTCGGCGCACCGGCGGTGCTCGGCGGCGCGATCGCGGCGCTCGTCACCTGCGCGATCGGCCTCGTCGTCGGCGTGCGCGCGATGCGTCGGGCCCGCTGACCTCCTTCGCGGTGCTGCGGCGGCGGCCGGATCCGGGCCGCCGCCGCCGCGCGCCGCCCCGGGCTACGCTCGATCCATGCGTGCGCACGACGTCGTCATCCTCGGCGGGGGCCACAACGGCCTGACCGCCGCCGCCTATCTCGCCCGCGCCGGGCTCGACGTGCTGCTGCTCGAGCGCGACGACCACCTCGGCGGCGCCGCGGTCTCCGCCGAGGCGTTCGAGGGCGTCGAGGCCCGCCTCTCCCGGTACTCGTACCTCGTGAGCCTGCTGCCCGCCCGCATCGTCGAGGAGCTGGGCCTCGAGCTCGAGCTCGTGCGCCGCCGCTTCTCCTCCTACACGCCCGACCCGGCGAATCCCGCGCGCGGACTGCTCGTCGACCGCGACGCCGACGGGACGGCCCTCGCCGCCGCCTTCGCCCGGGTCGGCGCCGAGGCCGACGTCGCCGCCTGGCGCGAGCTCGGCGCCGACATCGCCGGGCTCGCGACGGCGCTCTTCCCCACCCTGACCGAGCCGCTGCCGACCCGCGAGGAGGCCCGCGCGCTCGTCGGCGACGAGCGAGTCTGGCGGGACGTCGTGGAGCGCCCCCTCGGCGAGACCGTCGACAGCCGCTTCGCGAGCGACCTCGTGCGCGGGATCGTCGCGACCGACGGCCTGATCGGCACCTTCACCTCGCTCGACGATCCGGCGCTCGACGCGAACCGCTGCTTCCTGTACCACGTGATCGGCGGCGGCACCGGCGACTGGGACGTCCCCGTCGGCGGCATGGGCGCCGTCACCGGCGAGCTGGAGCGGGTCGCCCGCGCCTCGGGCGCGACCCTGCTGACGGGAGCCGAGGTGCTCGGCGCGAGTCCCGCCGGCGGGGTGCGGTACCGGGATGCTTCGGGCGAGCACGTCGTCGCGGCGGGCACGATCCTCGCGAACGTGGCGCCGGCGGTGCTCGACCGGCTGCTGGCCGTGGGCGCGCCCGCCCCCGAGGAGTCCGCGCAGGACGCCGGCGCCGAGGCATCCGCCCCGCGCGTCCAGGCGCCGTTCGCCGAGGACCGCGTGCCGGGCGTGCCGCCGGTCGTGCTCGAGCGGCTCCGCCACCTCGACACGCCGGAGGGCGCGCAGGTGAAGGTGAACCTGCTGCTCACCCGCCTGCCCCGGCTCCGCGACCCGGAGGTCGTGCCCGAGCAGGCCTTCGCGGGCACCTTCCACATCAACGAGCTCGAGTCGCAGCTCGAGGGGGCGTTCCGCGCGGCGGCCCGCGGAGCCATCCCCGATCCGCTGCCCTGCGAGATCTACTGCCACACGCTGAGCGACCCGACGATCCTCTCGCCCGAGCTCGCCGCGAGCGGCGCGCACACGCTCACCGTCTTCGGGCTGCACGCCGCCGATCGGCTCGGCGAGCGCTTCGGCGCCGACGAGCTGCGCGAGCGGCTGCAGCAGGCCGTGCTCGACTCGCTCGACTCGGTGCTCGCCGAACCGATCGCCGAGGTGATCGCGAGGGATGCCGCGGGCCGCCCCTGCATCGAGACGAAGACGACGCGCGACCTGGAGGCGGCGCTCGCGATGCCCGGCGGGCACATCTTCCACGGGCCGCTGTCGTGGCCGTGGGCGGAGCCCGGCCGCCCGCTCGCGACGGCCGCCGAGCGATGGGGCGTCGCGACGGCGCACGAGCGCATCCTGCTCTGCGGCTCCGGCGCCGTGCGCGGCGGGGCGGTCAGCGGTGTGGGCGGCCAGAACGCGGCGATGGCCGTGCTCGAGTCTCGCGACTGACGCACGGCCGCCGCTCAGGCGCCGGGCGTCGCGCCCGTGTAGAAGCCGAACGTGGCGTCGGCGGCCCGCGCCGCGGTTTCGGCATCCGCGCCGGACGCCCGATGCGCGGCGGCCCACCCGTCGGCGGCGGCGCGGGAGAACGCGCGCCCCTCCTCCGAGAGCATCCATTCCATGGCGTCCTCCGGGGCGATCCTCGCGTCCTGCGTGCCGAGGTACAGGGCGAGGCCGAGCAGCGCCTGGTCCCAGCCGACCCCGGTCGCCCCCGGGCCGAACGTCTGCCACATCTCCTCGGGGATGTCGCCGACGCGCGCGGTGTGCTCGAGCTCGAAGCGGGTGCGCCCGGCGTCGATCGCCGCGAGCCGCACGGTCACCCACGACATCCCCCCGCCGTACTCCCAGGTGACGCGGTAGCTCGCGCGCCCGTCGGCGGGCGGCGAGCAGGCGAGCACCTCGCCGCCGGCGTTGCCCTCGAGCTGGTACCGCCCGCCGAGCTCGAGCGAACCCGTCACCGGCAGGAACCAGCGGGCGATGCGCTCCGGCTCGGTCGCCGCGGCCCACACGTCGGCGAGGTCCGCGGGGTACTCCTGCGCGATGAGCTGGCTGCGCGACGGCTCGCCGTCGAGTTCTTCCGTGCGCAGTTCGCGCGTCACGGCGTCGATCTGCTCGTTCACGTCGACCATGGTCACTCCTCGTCTCGTGGCGGATCGGCCGGGTCGTCCGCCCGGTCGTGCACGGCGTCGGCGTCGAGCCGCCGGGCCCGCTGGCCGCGCTTCAGCTCCGTTCCGAGCGCGGCGAGCGGGCCTCGCCAGAAGCGCTCGAACGGGCTGAGCCAGTCGCTGGCCTGTTGGAGGCCGCGGGCGTCGACCGCGTAGAGCCGGCGCCGGCCGTCGGCGCGCACCGAGGCGAAGCCCTGCTCGCGCAGCACCCGGAGGTGTTGCGACACTGCGGGCTGCGTGATGCCGAACTCCGCCGACACGATCTCGCAGACCGCGCCGGCGGGCGCCTCGCCCTCGGCGAGGAGTTCCAGGATGCGTCGCCGGACCGGATCGCCGAGGACGTCGAACGCGTGCATGTTCCAATACTTACGCCTCAACTTATATAAGTCAAGGCGTAAGTATCGGGATCAGAAGACGAAGAGCTGGCCGAGCACCAGGATCGCGATGACGAAGAGCGCGACGATCGCGCCGACGATGGCGAGCGAGCGGGCCGAGAGCTTCGCGATGGCGTAGCCGACGAGGATCGGCAGCGCGACGAGGAAGACCGTCACGAGCCACCAGAACGCCTGATAGGCGCCGGTGCCGACCTCCTCGAGGCGGCCGGCGAAGAGCTGCTGCGAGTGCGGGTGCGTCGCGAAGGCGAACGCGGCCGACAGCGGCACCGCGATGAGAGCGAGCACGACGAGACCCGCGAGCCACCCCCACAGCCCGGACTTGCCCTCGGTGATGTCCATGGCGGCTTCGCGCTTGGCGGCCGACGACCCCTTGCTACTCATGGCCACGATGCTAGTGGTTCCGAGCGCCGAGGGTTAGCCTGGGGAAACGGACGACGAGGGGGTCGAGATGAGCGCCAAGCCCACCGGTCACTACGAGCTGAAGCCCGACGGCCGCTACCTGCAGTTCGACCGACTGTTCCGCGCCCCCATCGAGGACGTCTGGTACAGCCTCACGAATCCGACCGCCCTCCGCTCCTGGATCGGCACGTACACGGGCAGCCCCTCCACCGGCGGCGTCCGCTTCCGGATGACCGCGGAGAGCGAGGACGCCCCGTGGCAGAACGTCAGCATCCTGCTCTGCGAGGCGCCGCACCGCTTCCACCTCGACGTCGACACCCAGCCCGAGGCGTGGCGGCTGCACTGCCACCTGCGCGAGGCCGGCGGCATGACGACCCTGAGCTTCGCCCAGCGGCTCGACGACAAGCTCGACGTCGGCGAGATCGGCCCCGGCTGGGACTACTACCTCGACCGGATGATCGCCGCCAGGCAGGGGCTCGCGATGCCGGAGTGGAGCGACTACTTCCCAGCATTCGCCGCGCACTATCGAGATCTCCGCGTGCCCGACGCGGCCCGCCCCTAGACTGACGCCGTGAGAGCGGCAGATCGATTGCGGCGGCGCGAGCCGGCCGCCGGCGGCCCGGGGGGCTCCTTCTTCTCGCAGCACCCGCTGCGCTGGGGATTCATCGTCACGCTCGGCGTGCTGCTCGCGGTGCTCCTCGCGATCGTCGTCGTGAACCTGCAGAGCGTGCTGCTCTCGGTCTTCATCGCCTCCTTCGTGGCGCTCGGCCTCGATCCGTTGATCCGCTGGTTCCAGCGGCACGGCCTGAAGCGCGGCCCGGCGATCGTCGTCGTCATCCTGCTGTTCGTGCTCGTCGTGGTCGGCATCATCTGGGTGCTGATCCCGCCGCTGATCTCCCAGGCCACCTCGCTCGTGACGACGCTGCCGGCGCAGGTGCAGCAGCTGCAGGACTCCGGCTGGTACGAGCAGGCGAACGAGACGACGAACGGCGTGCTCGCGACCGTGGTGCAGTCCGTCGAGGACATCCTCTCCGACCCGAACGTGTGGGCCTCGATCGGCGGCGGCGCCCTCGCCTTCGGCGCGGCGGTGCTCGACGCCGTGTCGACCGGCTTCTTCGTCGTCGTGCTCTCGATCTACTTCATCGCCACCCTCGATGCGACGAAGCGCGCCTGCTACTCCCTGGTGAAGGCCTCGCACCGCGAGCAGGTCGAGGGCTACGGCGAGCGCATCATGCAGTCGGTCGGCAAGTACCTCAGCGGCATGGTGGTGCTCGCGTTCTTCAACGCGGTGTTCTCGACGATCCTGCTGAGCCTCGTCGGTGTGAAGTACGCCCTCGTCATCGGTGTCGTCGCCCTCTTCGTGACGCTCATCCCGCTCATCGGTACGGTGCTCACCACGATCCTGATGACGATCGTCTCGCTCTTCGTCTCGCCCACCGCGGCGCTCATCGTGCTCATCGCGATGCTCGTCTACATGCAGATCGAGGCGTACATCCTGACGCCGAGGGTGATGGGCAAGGCCGTGCAGGTGCCCGGCACCATCGTGCTGATCTCGGCGCTCGCGGGCGGCACGCTGCTCGGCCTGCTCGGCGCACTCGTCGCGATCCCGATCTCGGCCGGCATCCTGCTCATCATCCGCGAGATCGTCGTGCCGAGGCAGGCCCGCAGCTAGCGCTGCACCGCATCCGCGAGCTCGGCGCCCTCGGAGTCATCCGACGACGCGCTCGCGGATGCCTCGGCCGAGGCGTCCCGCCCGCCGCTCCGGCCGAGCGGCAGGAAGAACGCCGCGACGAGCGCGAGCACGAGCCCGGCCGAGCCGACGAGCACCGCAGGCACCGCGGCGTCGACGAAGCCGGTCGGCGTGAGCTCCCCGCCCGCGCCGGTGAACACGGCGGTGAGCACGGCGACGCCGAGCGCGACCCCGACCTCGCGGAGGGTCGAGTTCGTGCCGGAGGCCTTGGCGTGGTCGTCCTCCGGCATGCCGGCGAGCACGGCCGTCGACATCGGCGCGAAGACGAGCGACATGCCGACGCCGGCCATCAGGAACGGCCCGATCAGGGCTCCGTACGCGACGTCGGGATCGAGTTCCAGGGCGAGCCAGGCCAGCGCGGCGGCCTGCAGAGCGAGCCCGGCGACGATGAGGGTGCGGGTGCCGACCCGCGGCGCGAGCGCACCGGCGATCGGCGCGATGAACATGGGGGCGAGGGTCCACGGCATGGTCTGCACGCCCGCCTCGAGCGGGGTCGCGCCCTGCACGACCTGCAGGAACTGGATGAGCACGAACACCGAGCCGAACATGCCGAAGCTGAACCAGAAGCCGACGAGGTTCGCGGCCGTGAACCCTCGGTTGCGGAACAGGCGCAGCGGCAGCAGCGGCGCGGGCGCCCGCAGCTCCCAGGCAATGAAGGCGGCGAGCAGCACGGCGCCGGCGGCGAGCGAACCGAGCACCTCGGCGCTCCCCCAGCCCGCGTCGTTGCCGCGGACGATCCCGAACACGACGCCGAGCACGCCGAGGCCGGCGAGCAGGATGCCGGGCAGATCGATGCGCACCCGGGCGCCGAGCGCGTTCGGCAGGGCGGCGAGGGCGAGCGGGATGGCGATGACCCCGACCGGCACGTTCAGCCAGAAGATCGCCTCCCAGTTCCAGCCCTCGATGACGGCGCCGCCGACGAGCGGCCCGAGTGCGACGCCGAGACCGGCGACGCCGCCCCAGATGCCGATGGCCATCGGGCGGCGACGCTCGGGCACGCTGCCGGCGAGCAGAGTGAGCGAGAGCGGCATGATGCCGGCGGCGCCGACGCCCTGCACGGCGCGGCTCGCGATCACCATCCACGGCTCGGTGCTGAGGGCGACGAGGGCGCTCGCGGCGGTGAACACGGCGAGCGCGATGAGGAAGACGGTGCGCCGGCCGATGCGGTCGCCGAGCGCCGCGGCGCCCAGGATGAAGGCCGCGAAGGAGAGGGTGAAGGCGTTCACGAACCACTGCAGCTCCTCGATCGAGGCGCCGAGGTCGACGGCCATCGCGGGGAGCGCGTTCGTGATGACGAGGTTGTCGAGCGTCGCCATGAACATCGGCAGGGATGCCGCGACGATCGCGAGCCAGACAGGGGTCCGGCGGGCGGTGGAGAACATTTCGGGGCTCCTCGGGAGGCGGTGGACGGTGATGGTGGTAATCGACTGATTACTTCACGGGAGCGACTGTAGTAATCGACTGATAACATGTCAAGCATGGTGTCGAAGACGGACCGGATCCCGGCGACCGAGCGCCGCGAGCAGATCCTCGAAGCGGCCACTCGGGTGTTCGGCGAACTCGGCTACGCGGGCGCCACGACCGACCGCGTCGCGAAGGCGGCCGGCATCAGCCAGCCCTACGTCGTGCGCATGTTCGGCACGAAGGAGCAGCTCTTCATCGAGGTGCTCGAGCGCACCTGCGAGCTCATCGTCGCCGCCTTCGACCGCGCGGTCGCCGACGAGGCATCCGACAAACCGGTCGGCCCGCGCATCGGCGAGGCCTACGTGAGTCTCGTCGAGACCGACCGCGGGGTGCTGCTCGCGCTCATGCAGGGCTTCATCCTCGGCCACGACCCGAACATCGGGCCGGTCGCCCGGCGCGGCTTCCTGCGCATCTACGACCGCATGCGCGAGGTGATGACCCCCGACGAGGCGATGCGCTTCATGGCGCAGGGCATGCTCATCAACACGCTCATCGCGTCGAACCTCACCGTCCGCATCGACCAGGACGAGCGGGTCGACGAGCTCTTCGCCTGCACCTTCGGCGACAAGCTGGGCATCGTGCTCGAGGGGCTCTCCCGCTCGGCGTGAGCCGTGCGGCGCGAGCGGTCCGGCTCAGCGGTCCGGCTCAGCTCCAGACCGACGGCGCCTCGGCGCGGGTCGCCGGCAGCGCGACATCCTGGCCCCAGCGCTCGATCCACTCGGGCAGCCCGTCTCCCGGTCCGGCGCCGAACGCCTCGACGACCTCGGCCATCGGCACCGTGCCGCCGGACTTCTTCAGGAAGCGCCCGCGGATGAACCCCTGCGCGTAGATCTCCGGCCGGCCGTCGGCGCCCTTCTTCACGAAGCGCTGCTCGACGTAGACCGCCTTGTCGTCGAAGCCGAGCACGCGCGACTCGATCGTGAACCGCTCCCACAGCTGCAGCGACTTGCGGAAGGTGATGGTCTCGCTCGCCACCACCGGGTACCAGCCGCGCTCGCGCATGATGCCCCAGACGCCGTTGCGCACGAGCATGTCGAAGCGCGCGACATCCATGATCGAGAAGTAGACGCCGTTGTTCATGTGCCGGTTGATGTCGAGATCGGTCGGCAGCGTGATGAAACGCGTGCGGGCCACGTCGTAGTGCCCGAGGTCGGGCCGGCGCCGCGACAGGAACAGCACGTGGAGGAGCGTCCGGAAGAGCATGTGCATGAGCACCGAGCGTAGGCGGCATCGAGCGGATGGCGCGGTCCGTTGAGGGTCGCCACAGCCCGACGGCGGATGCCTCGGCCGGTGCTTGTGCGGATCCGCCAGTGCGGCCCCGAGCCCGCCTACTTCGCGGGCACGTGCCGCTCGTCGACCCCGTTGTAGACCGACAGCGGGCGGATCAGCGCGTTCGAGGCGAGCTGCTCCATGACGTGCGCCGTCCAGCCGACGACGCGGCTCGCGACGAACAGCGGGGTGAAGGTCGGGGTGTCGAAGCCCATCAGGTGGTACGTCGGGCCGGCGGGGTAGTCCAGGTTCGGCTTGATGTTCTTGCGTTCGCCCATCGCCTGCTCGAGCGCCACGTAGACCTCGAGCAGCTCGGGGCGGTCGTAGTGCTCGACCATGCGCTCCATCGCGTCGCGCATGGTCGGCACGCGGGAGTCGCCGTTCTTGTAGACGCGGTGCCCGAAGCCCATGATCTTGCGCTTCTCGGCGAGCGCCGACTCGAGCCAGGCGACCGCGCGCTCGGCACCGCCCTCGCCAGGGCCGATCTCCGCGAAGGCGTGCATGACGGCCTCGTTCGCGCCGCCGTGCAGCGGCCCCTTGAGCGCCCCGATGGCGCCGGTGACCGCGGAGTAGAGATCGCTCAGGGTCGAGGCGATCACTCGGGCGGTGAACGTCGAGGCGTTGAAGGAGTGCTCGGCGTAGAGGATCATCGACACGTCGAAGGCGTTCACGACCGCGAGCTCGGGGGCCTCGCCGAAGGTCTGCCAGAGGAAGTTCGCCGAGTAGCCGAGGTCGTCGCGCGGCTCCACGAACTCGAGCCCGTGCCGGCGGCGCTGGTCGTAGGCGACGATCGAGGGCAGCTTCGCGAAGAGCCGCATCGCCTTGTCGAGGTTCGCCTCGGGGGTGTCGACGGGCGTCTCGGGATCGCTCGCGCCGATCACGCTGACGGCCGTGCGCACGACGTCCATCGGGTGCGCCTCGAGCGGCAGCTCGTCGACGATGCGCTTCGTCTGGTGGTCGAGGCCGCGATGGCGGCGCTCGAACTCCTCGAACGCGGCGAGCTCGGCATCGCTCGGCAGCTCGCCGTGCCACAGCAGGTACGCCACCTCCTCGAAGGTGCACTGCGCGGCGAGCTCCTGCACGGGATACCCGCGGTACAGCAGCGAGTTCGACTCGGGGTTCACCTTCGAGATGGCGGTGTAGTCGACCGGCACCCCGGCCAGTCCCTTGAAGATCTCCTGCTCGGTCATTCGTGCTGCCCTTCGTTGGGATCGGTCGCCGTGGTGCGGCGCGGTCGACGGCCGGGCGGGTCGCCCGGCCGCTGGTTCAGCCGGCGCGACCGCCGGGGGTGTCGCCGACGGTGAAGTCGAAGATGCCGGAGTCGAAGCGGGTGTAGCCCTCGTAGTCGATGAGCTCGTAGAGCTCGGCCCGGTGCTGCATCTCGCCGAGCTTGCCGGTGAGCGCGCCCGCCGCCTCGAGCTCGTCGAGCCCGCGCATCGCGGCCCCCATCGCGAGGCGCAGCAGCGACACCGGCCAGATCACGAGGTTCATGCCCACGTCGCGCAGCTGCGCGACGGTGAAGAGCTCGCTCTTGCCGAACTCGGTCATATTCGCGAGCAGCGGCACGTCGACCGCGTTGCGCACCGCCTCGAACTCGGCGAGCGAGCGCATCGCCTCGGGGAAGATCGCGTCGGCCCCCGCGTCGACGAGCGCCTTCGCGCGGTCGACCGCGGCCTGCGGCCCCTCGACCGCGGCGATGTCGGTGCGCGCCATGATCAGGAAGTTCGGGTCGCGACGGGCGTCGACGGCGGCGCGGATGCGCTGCAGCGCCGTATGCTCGTCGACGACCTGCTTGCCGTCGAGGTGCCCGCAGCGCTTGGGGTTCACCTGGTCCTCGATGTGCAGGCCGGCGAGGCCGGCGTCCTCCATCTCCTGCACGGTGCGGGCCACGTTCATCGGCTCGCCGAAGCCCGTGTCCGCATCGACGATGGCGGGCAGCTCCGTCATCCGGGCGATCTGCTTCGCACGCCCCGCGACTTCGCTGAGCGTCGTGAGGCCGATGTCGGGCAGGCCGAGATCGGCCGAGAGCACGGCGCCCGAGATGTAGACGCCCTCGAAGCCGCGCTGCTCGATGAGCCGCGCCGACAGGGGGTTGAACGCGCCGGGGAAGCGCAGCAGCTCGCCCGTGGCGAGCCGGGCGCGGAACGCCTGGCGCTTCACATGGGCGGGGGTGGTGGCGTAGAGCATCGGCTGACCTCCGTCAGAACAGTCCCGTGGGGATCGCGAGGCCGGCCAGGACGCCGGGGCCCGCGGTGATGGTGAGGCCGCCGAGCTCGTCGGGCGAGAGCTCGGGCAGGCGCTGGGCGAGCTCGAGGAAGCGCTCGATCTCGCCCGGCTCGAGCACGCCGTCGGCGAGCAGCCGGAACTTCTGCACGTACTGCTCGCGGGCGAACGGCCGGGCGCCGAGCGGATGCGCGTCGGCGACGGCGATCTCGTCGACGATCTCGCCGCCGTCGGCGAGCGTGATGACGACGCGGCCGCCGAAGGCCTTCTCGGCGATGTCGAGCGAGTGGTAGCGGCGGGTCCACTCGGCATCCTCGACCGTCGAGATCTTGCGCCACAGCGCGACGGTCTCGGGACGGTGGGCGCGCTCCGGGGAGTAGGAGTGCTCGTGGTGCCAGGCGCCGTCCTGCAGCGCGACCGCGAAGATGTAGGGGATCGAGTGGTCGAGCGTCTCGCGCGAGGCGTCCGGGTCGTACTTCTGCGGGTCGTTCGCCCCCGAGCCGATGACGTAGTGCGTGTGGTGCGAGGTGTGCAGCACGATCGACTCGATGCGCTCGGGGTCGTCGAGGATCAGCGGGTACGCCTCGTGCAGCCGGCGGGCGAGGTCGATCCAGGCCTGGGCCTGGTACTCGGCCGAGTGCTCCTTCGTGTAGGAGTCGAGGATGGCCCGCTTGGCCTCGCCGCGCTCGGGCAGGGGCACCTCGTAGGCGCCGTCGGGCCCGTCGAGGAGCCAGGCGATGACGCCGTCCTCGCCCTCGTAGATCGGCACGGGGCTCGTCTCGCCGCGCATGGCCCGGTCGACGGCCTCGATCGCCATCTTGCCGGCGAAGGCGGGGGCGTGCGCCTTCCAGCTGGAGATCTCGCCCTTGCGCGACTGGCGGGTCGCCGTGGTGGTGTGCAGCGCCTGGCCGATGGACTGGAAGATGGTCTCGCGGTCGAGGCCGAGCAGGGTGCCGATGCCGGCCGCGGCGCTCGGGCCGAGGTGGGCGACGTGGTCGATCTTGTGCTTGTGCAGGCTGATCGCCTTGGCGAGGTCGATCTGGATCTCGTAGCCGGTCGCGATGCCGCGCACGACGTCGCGCCCGGTGAGTCCGCGGGCGGCGGCGAGGTGCTGCGCGACGGCGACGATCGGGGGGATGTTGTCGCCCGGGTGGGAGTACTCGGCCGCGAGGAAGGTGTCGTGGTAGTCGAGCTCGCGCACGGCGACGCCGTTCGCCCACGCGGCCCACTCGGGGCTCGTGCGGCGGGCCGGGTCGGCGCCGAACACGGTCGCGCCCTCGCCGCCGATCGAGACGGGGTGCGCGAACGCCTGGCTGCGCGCCGAGACCACGGGCCGGCGGGTGAGGGATGCCGCGGCGACCGCCGCATTGTCGATGACCCGGTTCACCACCATGTCGACGACGTCGGCGTCGAGTTCGACGGGGTCGGCGGCGAGCTCGGCGAGCTGCCAGGCGAGCTGGCCCTCGCGGGGCAGGTCCTCGTCGCTGCGGTGCGTGCGCAGGTGGTGGGTCTGCATCGGGGGATCCCTTCGGTGTTCGGTCGGTGTCAGGCTACGCTCCGCCCGCCGATGGAGGCGAGGGCGTGACGAAGGCTCAGGTGCAGGTGGACGTGCGTGGCGTGCGCGGCGAGCGAGGCGTCGCCGTCGATGATCGCGTCGACGATGAGCAGGTGCTCGTCGGCGGCCCGGCGGAGCCGCTCGGGGTGATGCCTGGCGAGCCGGCGCACGCGCGCGGAGTGCAGGCGGGCGCCGCGCAGCGCGGCCGTGAGCAGCGGGTTGCCGGCGGCGCGGTCGACGGCCTCGTCGAGCTCGGCGATCGCGGCGTAGTACTCGGTGAGCCCGTCGTCGCCGCCGTCGAGCCGCTCGGTGGCGGCGACGATGCGCCGGCGCACGGCGCGGAACGGGGCCGGGTCGCGGCGTTCGGCGGCGAGCCGTGCCGCGCGCTCCTCGAGCGCCTCGCGCAGTTCGTAGAGCGCGGCGATGCTCTCGGGGCTGAGCTCGGCGACGACGAGCACGCGCGCCGAGGCGGCGGTGGCGAGGCCGTCGGCCTCGAGTCGGGCGAACGCCTCGCGGACGGGGGTCCGCGAAACGCCCAGCCGGGCGGCCTGCTCCACCTCGCCGAGCGGGGCGCCGGGGGCGAGCTCGCCGTCGAGGATCTCCTCGCGGAGCCGCTGGTACGCGCGTTCGCTGGCCCGCATCCGCACCTCCGGCTCGATGTATACATTACGACGCTAGCACAGAGCGCAGACCTCGATATCCGGCAGCAATGTATACATGCATCCGGGTGCCACCCACGCTGAGCATGGGACGATGGAAGGGATGAGCAGCGACACCCTCGGGGCCCGGCGCGTCGCCGATCTCCGCCTCGACTTCCCCGCCTTCCGCGACGCCGGCGAGCACGCCCCCGCGTACCTCGACTCCGCCGCGACCTCCCAACGCCCCGCCCGTGTGCTCGACGCCGAACGCGAGTACCTCGAACACCACCTCGCCCCGGTGCACCGCGGCGCGAGCGCCGCGGTCGGCCGTTCCACCACGCTCTTCGAGGACGCCAGGGCCACCGTCGCCCGCTTCGTCGGGGCCGGCGAGCGCGAGCTGGTCTGGGCCGAGAACGCCACCGACGCGCTGAACATCGTCGCACTCGGAATGGCGGATGCCTCGGCCGGGCTCGGCGGCGCCGAGGCATCCCGCTTCGCCCTCCGCCCTGGTGACGAGCTCGTCGTCATCGAGGCCGAGCACCACGCCAACCTCATCCCCTGGCAGCGGCTCGCCGCACGCACCGGCGCCGTGCTGCGGCCCGTCCGGGTCGACGCGCGCGGGCTCTGGGGCCCGGCCGAGCTCGCCGCCGTGCTCTCGCCGCGCACCCGCGTCGTCGCGTTCGCCGAGGTGTCGAACGTCACCGGCTTCCTCGCCCCGGTCGCCGAGCTCGTCGCCCTCGTGCGCGAGCGATCGCCCGAGGCGCTCGTCGTGCTCGACGCCTGCCAGTCCGTGCCGCACCGGCCGAGCGACCTCGCCGCGTCCGGCGTCGACTTCGCCGCGTTCTCCGGCCACAAGATGCTCGGGCCGAACGGCATCGGCGGCCTGTACGGCCGCGCAGAGCTGCTCGACGCGCTGCCCCCGGCACGCACCGGCGGCTCGACCATCACGCGGGTGACGCTCGAGCACGCCGAGTTCCTGCCGGCGCCGCACCGCTTCGAGGCGGGCACCCAGCCGGTGTCCCAGGTCGTCGCCCTCGCCGAGGCCGCCCGCTACCTCGACGAGCTCGGCATGGCCGAGGTCGCCCGGCACGAGTCCGCGCTCGCCGCCCGCATGGCCGAGGCGGTCGCGGCCCTGCCCGGCGTGCGGCTGATCGGCCCGCCGCCCGGCGAGGAGCGCGCGGGCCTCGTCTCGGTCGTCGTCGACGACGTGCACGCCCACGACGTCGGCCAGTACCTCGACGAGGCGGGCGTCGTCGTGCGCGTCGGGCACCACTGCGCGCAGCCGTTGCACCGGGCGCTCGGCGTCACCGCCACGACCCGGGCGAGCGCGCACGTCTACACGACCGAGGACGAGGTCGACCGCTTCGTCGACGCCCTCGGCGGGGTGCGCCGCTTCTTCGGCGTCGCGGGCGCCGGCGAGCAGACGGGGGTCGTCGCGTGAGCGGGCTCGAAGGGCTGTACCAGCAGATCATCCTCGACCACTCCAAGGCCAGGCACGGCGACGGTCCGCTCGAGCACGCGGTGGCGGAGCACCACGAGTACAACCCGACCTGCGGCGACGAGCTGACCATGCGCATCCGCCTCGACGACGCGGGCGAGCGCATCGAGCAGCTCGCCTGGCAGGGCGACGGCTGCAGCATCTCGATGGCCTCGGCGTCGGCGCTCGTCGACCTCATGGCCGGCCGCACCCTCGAGGAGGCGGGCGAGCGCATCGACGCGTTCCGGGCGATGCTGCGCTCGCAGGGCGCCGGGGAGCCCGACGAGGAGCTGCTCGAGGACGCGATCGCGTTCCACGGCGTCTCGAAGTACGTCATGCGGGTGAAGTGCGCGATGCTCTCCTGGGTCGCGCTCGAGGCCTGCCTCACCGAGGCGCGCGCCGCCCGCGCCTGATCCCGCCGCCCGGTTCGGACTGCCCGCTCGCGCGGTGCGAGCTGCACACTGAACCGCGCGGCGCGCCGCTGCCGCCGGGCGCGCCGCGCCGATCGTCGTGCGACTCGCAGCGGCGCACCCCGAATCGGAGCAGGCCGGCGGCTAGGCGAAGACGCCGCCGCCCGGCACCGGGGTCTCCAGCACGCGGCCCGGCAGGTCGAGCGGCACGTCGCGGATCTCGGGCGGGTTCCAGCGCGGGGAGCGGTCCTTGTCGATGACCCGGGCGCGGATGCCCTCGTGCAGATCGGGCTGGTCGAGGAACCAGCTGACCGCGCGGAACTCCTGCTCCAGCACGTCCTCGAGCGCGGGCAGCGTGCGCGCCCGGCGGATCGAGGCGAGCGTCACGGCGAGCGCCGTCGGCGACAGGGTCTCGAGCTCGTCGGCGGCGGCCGCGGCATCCTCGTGCCCGTGCTCGCGCAGCCGGCGCACGATCTCGGCGACCGTCGGCGCCGAGAAGCACGCGTCGACCCAGTCGCGCGCGAGCGCGAGCTTCGAGGGCTCCGGCGTCTCGTCGAAGAGCATGACGATCTCGGCGGGGCTGCCGGGGTCGGCG
Source organism: Agromyces soli (assembly GCF_022811605.1). Classification (GTDB taxonomy): domain Bacteria; phylum Actinomycetota; class Actinomycetes; order Actinomycetales; family Microbacteriaceae; genus Agromyces; species Agromyces soli. Next base: position 775,124 of record NZ_CP094533.1, read on the forward strand.
CGCTCGGCGAGCGCCTGCACGAGGTGGGAGAGGCGTTCCGAGGGCACGTACGCGTCGGCGAAGCCGGCGTAGAGGGCGTCGGCGGCGTCCATGGTGCGGGCGTTCAGGCCGAGGTGCACGCCGAGCTCGCCGGGCGCCTTCGCGAGCAGCAGGCTGCCGCCGACGTCGGGGGTGAAGCCGATGCGGGTCTCGGGCATCGCGATGCGGGAGCGCTCGGTGACGATGCGGATCGCGGCGTGCCCGGCGAGGCCGATGCCGCCGCCCATCGTGATGCCGTCCATGATGGCGACGACCGGCTTCGGGTAGCGGGCGATCGCAGCATCCAGCCGGTACTCCGTGCGGAAGAAGGCGCGCGCCTCCTCGTGCGCGTCGCTCGTCGCGTAGCCGTAGAGCTCGCGGATGTCGCCGCCGGCGCAGAAGCCGCGCTCCCCCGCGCCGTCGAGGACGACCAGGCCGACCTCGGTGTCGCGCCGCCACGCCTCGAGCACGCCCGAGAGCTCGCGCACCATCTCGTAGGAGAGGGCGTTGATGGCCTCGGGCCGGTCGAGCGTCAGATGGCCGACGCCGTCGGCGACCGTGGCGGAGATGTGGGGGCTCACACCGCCACGCTAGCGGAGTAGCATCCTCGCATGGTCCCCGCCGCCAACCTCTGGGCCTTCGTGGCCGCCTCGGTCGTGCTCATCGTCGTGCCCGGCCCGAGCGTGCTGTTCGTCATCGGCCGCTCGCTCGCGCTCGGCCGGGTCGGCGGGCTGCTGAGCGTCGTCGGCAACGCGCTCGGCATGATCCCGCTCGTCGCGGCCGTCGCGCTCGGGGTCGGCGTCGTCGTGGCGCAGTCGGTCGTGCTGTTCACGATCGTGAAGATCGTCGGCGCGCTCTACCTCGCCTACCTCGGTGTGCAGGCCATCCGGCACCGGAGGGATGCCTCGGCGGCGATCGCCGGCCGGGTGGCGCGGCGTTCGCCGTGGCGGCTGCTCGGCGAGGGGTTCCTCGTGGGGGTGACGAACCCGAAGACGATCGCGTTCTTCGTGGCGGTGCTGCCGCAGTTCGTCGACTTCGGCGCGGGCGCGATCCCGCTGCAGCTCGCGACGCTCGGCGTCGTGTTCGTGGTGCTCGCGCTCGCGTGCGACTCGGTGTGGGCGCTCGCGGCGGGCTCGGCCCGCGACTGGTTCGCCCGCTCGCCGAAGCGGGCGGAGCATCTCGCCTCCACCGGCGGTGTCATGATGATCGGCCTCGGCGGCGTGCTCGCGCTGAGCGGCGCGAAGCACTAGTCGACCGGCCCGCCGCGATCAGCCCGCGTCGGCGGGGTTGACGTCGGTGCCGATCAGCAGGCCTCGGGCCAGCCCGTGGAAGAAGCAGTTGAAGCCGAGCACGGCGGGCGTCGTGACGGCCGGGTCGAGGTCGAGGTGCGCCACGTCGAGCGCGTGCACGGCGAAGAAGTAGCGGTGCACGCCGCTGCCCGCGGGCGGCCCGGATCCCCGGTACCGCGGCTCGCGGTTCTCGTTCTGCAGCACGAGCGCCCCCTCGGGCAGCGCGCCCGTGGCGAGCGCGTCGGGCGCCCCGGCCCCAGCGGCGAGGCTCGTGACCGAGGCGGGGATGTTCGCGACCGCCCAGTGCCACCAGCCGGAGCCCGTCGGGGCGTCGGCGTCGAAGCAGGTCACGGTGAAACTCTTCGTCTCGGCCGGGAAGCCCGACCAGCTGAGCTGCGGCGACACGTCCCCGCCGCCGCGGCCGGCCCCGCGCTGCGCCTCGGCGAGCGGCTGCCCCGGCGCGAGGTCGTCGCTCGTCAGGGCGAAGGAGCCCATCGGCCGCAGCTTCTGCAGCTGCTCGTACGGGTCGAAATCGAACATCTCTGTCCTTCCGTCGTTCGCCGGGCCATCCGTCGATCCACGCGGAGGACCCGGCATCCGGTCCTCCGCCCAGCCTACGTCGCGGCCCCACGTAGGATTTCGGGGTGGCCGTCGCCAAGATCCTGCTGTACTACGTGTTCACGCCCATCGCCGACCCCGAGGCGATCCGCCTCTGGCAGCGCGACCTCGCGGAGTCGCTCGGGCTGCGCGGCCGGCTGCTGATCTCGGGCGACGGGCTGAACGGCACGCTCGGCGGCGAGCTCGGCGCGCTGAAGCGCTACGTGCGCAAGACCCGCGAGTACGCGCCGTTCCGCGGCATCGATTTCAAGTGGAGCGAGGGCACCGGCCTCGACGAGGCGGGCGGCAGCCTCGACTTCCCGAAGCTCAGTGTGCGGGTGCGCGAGGAGATCGTCTCCTTCGGCGCCCCGGGCGAGCTCGTCGTCGACGCGGCGGGTGTGGTCGGCGGCGGGACCCGGCTCGATCCGGAGGCGCTGCACGAGCTCGTCGCCGAGCGCGGCGACGAGGTGGTCTTCTTCGACGGCCGCAACGCGCTCGAGGCAGAGATCGGCCGCTTCCGCGGGGCGGTCGTGCCGGACACGGAGACCACGCGGGACTTCGTCGAGCTGCTCGACCGCGGCGACTTCGACCATCTGAAGGGCCGCCCGGTCGTCACCTACTGCACGGGCGGCATCCGCTGCGAGGTGCTGTCGGGGCTCATGGCGAGTCGCGGCTTCGGCGAGGTGTACCAGCTCGAGGGCGGCATCGTCCGCTACGGCGAGCGCTTCGGCGACGACGGGCTGTGGCAGGGGTCGCTCTACGTCTTCGACGGGCGCGGTTCGGTGGACTTCAGCGATCACGCCGAGGTGATCGGTCGCTGCGCGGGCTGCGGCGTCGCGACGAAGCGCACGGCGAACTGCCCGGATGCCTCGTGCCGGCAGCAGTCCGTGGTGTGCGAGGGGTGCACAGCGGTCCCCTGCGGGGCGCACGCCGGGGTTTGAAATTCGCTTCTGATTAAGGTTAGCCTCACCTTAGTCGACGCGACGAGGGGTCGGCATTCCTTGCACACTCCTACGAACGGGGACTTCAGCATGCCCAGACGTCAGTCGATCTTCGCCGCAGCCGGGGCGCTCGCCGCGGCGAGCCTCCTCCTCGCCGGCTGCGCGAGCGGCACGGCCGAGGCCGAACCGAGCACCGCCGCCGCCACCTCGGTCACGGTCGAGGACAACCACGGCGAGGTCGAGGTCCCGGTGAACCCGAAGCGCGTCGTCGCCCTCGACAACCACGTCTTCGAGACCCTCTCGGCCTGGGACATCCCGCTCGCCGCCGCGCCCAAGGGCGTCATGGGCACCGACATCTGGCCCGAGTACACCGGCGACGAGGCGGTGCTCGACGTGGGCGCCCACTTCGAGCCGAACCTCGAGTCGATCGTCGCGGCGCAGCCCGACCTCGTCATCGGCGGCTACCGCTTCGCCGAGTCCTACGACCAGATCGTGAGCCAGAACCCCGACGCCGCCGTCATCGAGATCGCGCCGCGCGAGGGCGAGGATCCCGCCGCCGAGCTCGTGCGCCAGGTCGAGATCCTCGGCCAGATCTTCGACCGCGAGGACGAGGCGGCGAAGATCGTCGCCGACTTCGAGCAGTCCGTCGCCGACGCCAAGCAGGCATACGACGGCAGTTCGACGGTCGTCAGCCTGATGACCTCGGGCGGCGAGATCTCCTACATCGCCCCGGTCACCGGCCGTGGCCTCGGCATGCTCTACCCCGCGCTCGGGCTGAAGCCCGGCATCGAGCAGGCCGCCGACGACACCTCGCACGGCGACGACATCAGCGTCGAGGCGATCGCGGCCGCGAACCCCGACTGGATCGTCGTGATCGACCGCGAGGGCGCCATGACCGACGCCGAGGGCTACGTGCCCGCCAAGCAGCTCATCGAGGGCTCGGAGGCGCTCGCCAACGTGACCGCCGTGAAGAGCGGGCAGGTCGTCTACGTCGACCCGGCGTTCTACCTCCGCGAGGACATCCAGACCTACACCGGGGTCTACGAGCAGCTCGCGAAGGCGTTCGGGGCGGCATCCTGAGCCTCGACACGTCACACGCTCGGGCGGCAGACCCCGCCGCCCGGCCGGAGGCGCGCGCCGTTCGCGGCGCGCGCCTCCGCGTGCTCGCCCTGCCCGCCGCGATCGCGCTCGCGATCGCGCTGCTCGCCGCCTCCCTGTTCGTCGGCGTCTACGACGTCGTCGGCGCGGAGGGCGGCGGCGAGATGTTCTGGATCACCCGCGTCCCCCGCACGATCGCGCTCGTACTCTCGGGCTGCGCGATGGCGGTCAGCGGCCTCGTGATGCAGATGCTCACGCAGAACCGGTTCGTCGACGCCACCACCTCCGGCACCACCGAGTGGGCCGCGCTCGGCCTGCTCGTCACCCTCCTCGTCGTGCCGACCGCCCCGCTGCCCGTGCAGATGCTCGTCGCCTCCCTCGCGGCCTTCGCCGGCACCCTCGTCTTCCTCGCGGTGCTCCGCCGCATCGCGCTCCGCTCGACCCTCGTGGTGCCGCTCATCGGCATCATGCTCGGCGCCGTCGTGAGCGCCGTCACCACCTACCTCGCCGCGACGAACAACGCGCTGCAGCTGCTCGGCACCTGGTTCATGGGCAGCTTCACGAGCGTCGTCCGCGGCCGCTACGAGGTGCTCTGGGCCGTCGCGGTCGTCACGATCCTCGTCTTCGTCGTCGCCGACCGGCTCACGGTCGCCGGGCTCGGTCGCGACGTCGCGACCACCGTCGGCGTGCGGTACGAGGCCGTCGTGCTGCTCGGCACGAGCCTCGTCGCCGTCGCGACGGGCGTGACCGTCGTCGTGGTCGGATTCCTGCCGTTCCTGGGGCTCGTCGTGCCGAACATCGTCTCTCTCGTGCGCGGCGACGACCTCCGCTCGAACCTGCCCTGGGTCTGCGTCGGCGGCGTCGCGCTCGTGACCGCCTGCGACCTCGTCGGGCGCACCGTGCGGATGCCGTTCGAGGTGCCCGTGTCGATGGTGCTCGGCATCGTCGGCAGTGCGGTGTTCATCGCGCTGCTCCTCCGGCAGCGGGCGGTGCGCTCGTGAGCGCCGAGGCATCCGCCCCGACCGTCGGCGCCGAGGCATCCGTCCGCCCCACCGCCGTGTCCACGCCGCGCGGGCGGCGCGTCCCCCTCGCCGCGATCATCGCCGGAGCGGCCGCCGCGCTCTTCGCCGTGGGGCTGCTCGTCTGGGGGAACCCGGTGCCGGCCGACCAGCCCGGCTTCTGGGTGATCGTGCAGAGCCGCTCGGTCGCCGTCGCGACGATCGCGCTCGTCGCCGCCGCCCAGGCCCTCGCGACCGTGCTCTTCCACACGGCGACCGGGAACCGCATCCTGACGCCGTCGATCCTCGGCTTCGATGCGCTCTACACCCTGATGCAGACGGCCCTCGTCTTCGCGTTCGGGATGGCCGCGACGCAGGTCGAGGGCGTCGGCAAGATCGTCGCGCAGAGCGCGCTCATGGTGCTCTTCGCGACGCTGCTCTACGGCTGGCTCTTCTCCGGCAGACGGGCGAACCTGCACGTGCTGCTGCTCGTCGGCGTCGTGCTCGGGGTCGGCTTCGGCTCGGTCTCGACCTTCCTGCAGCGCATGCTCACGCCGAGCGAGTTCGACGTGCTCTCCGCGCGGCTGTACGGCAGCATCGGCCGCGGCAACCCCGAGGTGCTGCCGTGGGCCGCCCTCGTCGTCGCGGCCATCGCGGTGTGGGCGTGGCGGCGACGCGCGGCGCTCGACGTGATCGCGCTCGGCCGGGATGCCGCGACGAGCCTCGGCCTGCGCTACCGGCGCGAGATCGTGGTGCTCCTCGTCGTCGTCGCCGTGCTCGTCTCCGTGTCGACGACGATGGTCGGGCCGATGACGTTCTTCGGCTTCCTGGTGGCGATCATGAGCTACCAGTTCGTCTCCTCGGACCGGCACGGCCAGGTGCTGCCCGTCGCCGTGCTGCTCGGGCTCGCGACCCTGCTCGGCGCGTACTTCGTCATGCAGCACGTCTTCGCCGCCGCGGGTCTCGTCAGCATCGTCATCGAGTTCGTCGGCGGGCTCGCGTTCCTCATCGTCATCCTCAGGAAGGGGCTGCGTTGATCACCATCGAAGCGGTCGACAAGCACTACCGCGCGACCCGCGCGCTCGGACCCGTCGACCTCGAGATCGCCTCGGGCGGGCTCACCGCGCTCGTCGGCCCGAACGGCGCCGGCAAGTCGACCCTGCTCACGATCGTCGGGCGGCTGCTCGACCCCGACAGCGGCCGGGTGCGGGTCGGCGGCCTCGACGTCGTGACGGCGAAGCCGCGCGAGCTCGCGAAGGTCGTCTCGATCCTGAAGCAGGAGAACCACTTCGTCGCCCGGCTCACGGTGCGCCAGCTCGTGTCCTTCGGCCGCTTCCCGCACTCCCAGGGGCGACTGACCGCGGCCGACCGCGAGGCGGTGGACCGGGCCCTCGCCTTCCTCGACCTGGAGGGCTTCGAGGAGCGCTTCCTCGACGAGCTCTCCGGCGGGCAGCGCCAGCGCGCCTTCGTCGCGATGGTGCTCGCGCAGGACACCGAGGTGGTGCTCCTCGACGAGCCGCTCGCGGCGCTCGACATGCGGCACGCGGCCGCGATGATGCAGCGACTGCGCGACGCCGCCGACGAGCTCGGCAAGACGATCGTGCTCGTCGTGCACGACGTGAACTTCGCCTCCGCCTACGCCGACCGGATCATCGCCCTCGCCGAGGGGCGGATCGTCGCCTCGGGCACGCCGGAGGAGATCATGCGGCCCCAAGTGCTCTCCGCCGTGTTCGACACCCCCGTCGACGTCGTGCAGCACGGCGGACACCGCCTCGCCGTCTACTACCGCCCCGCCCCCACAACTCAGGAACATGTGGCGGTTATGCCGGACGACGATTTCGGGATGCCCCGGAATCACGCGCCTGCCGAGGCATCCGTTCCTGAGTTCTGAGACGCTGAACCGACCGGCCCACCGAAAGGACCCGCAATGCCCTTCACCCTCGACCGCGTGCCCCGCGAGCTCGTCTTCCGCCCCGTCACGCTGACCGCCCGCGAGCGCCTGGCCCCGCACTACCTGCGCCTGCGGCTCGAGGGCGAGGCGCTGCGCGGCTTCGACTCGCTCGGCAGCGACGACCACATCCGGCTGTTCTTCCCGGGCGAGCGACCGGCCGACGGCACCGGTGACGGCACCAGCGACGCGGCCGTCGACCTCGCGGCGCTCCGCGAGTCGCCGAGCCGCGAGTACACCCCGCTCGCCTGGGACGCCGAGGCCGGCGTGCTCGACGTCGAGTTCGTCGTGCACGGCGAGCACGGCATCGCCGGGCGCTGGGCCGACCGCGCCCCGATCGGCTCCGTGATCGGCGTCGGCGGGCCGCGCGGCTCGATGGTGATCACGGGCGAGCCCGACGGTTGGCTGCTCGCGGGCGACGAGACGGCGCTGCCGGCGATCCGCCGCTTCCTCGCCCGGCTCTCCCGCGAAGGCGACGCGACCCCGCGCGGGATCGTGCTCGTCGAGGTGCCCGACGCCGCGCACCGCCCCGCGTTCGAGGCGCCCGCGGGCACCGAGCTGCGCTGGGTGCCGCGCGACGGGCGCCTGCAGGGCGAGGCGCTCGTCGCCGCCCTCGACGCGCTCGGCGTCGAAGACCGGCCCGCCGGCGAGGTGTTCGCCTTCGTCGCGGCCGAGCACGCCGTCGTGAAGCCCGGGCGCGCGCTCGTGCTCGACCGCTGGGGGCTCTCCCCCGAGCAGGTCGTCGTGAAGGGCTACTGGCGCCGCGACGAGGCCGAGTACCACGCGCCGCACTGAGCCGCCCTCCGTCGCCGTCCGCCCCTCCGTCCCGCCGTCACACAACTCAGGAACGCCCCTCGCGCGATCCGCGTCGCGCCGCGGAATCCGAGAATCCTCGGCCGGCATAACCGCCAGATGTTCCTGAGTTGTGTCAGGGCTCGGCGCGGGTCGGGGCGCGGCGGCGGGCGTAGGCGCGGGCCGAACGGCTCGAGAGGGCGAGCAGCACCAGGATGTCGACGGCGAGCGTCAGCAGGGTCGTGCGGATCGTGATCTCGGCGTCGCCGCCGAAGTAGTCGACCGCCGACACGAGCGTGCTGAGGATCGCGACGACCATCACGGTGATCCGCGCCCAGTTGCTGCCGCGGAACACGAGCCACGCGAACACCAGCTCGGCGAGCAGCACGATCACGCCGACGACGACGATGGTCCAGAGCACGAACGCCGACACCTCGCCCTCCGAGACGCCGTCGGCCACGAGGTCGAGCTCGCGCACGACCGTCGGCCACTGCACGTACAGGCCGATCAACCAGATCACGCCGAGCAGCACGCGGACGACGATGAGCAGCGCCCCGAGCGAGGTCGCCACCGGTCGGCGCTGCACGCGGGCGAGGGCGGCCCGCTCCGCATCCCGATCGGCGAGGCGGGCGAGCGGTTCGAACGCCGCGCGCTTCGCCGTCGCGAGGTGCTCCGCGGGCGCGAGCTGCGCTGCACGCGCCGGGGCGCGGGATCCGGATGTCGCGGCGCCCGCCGCCTCCGCCGCGCCGACCGCGGAGCCCAGCGCGAGCACCGGCAGGTCGCCGTCGGTCGTGATGGTGTCGCCGCCGCCGTTGCGCGAGTGGTAGCCGGTCGAGAAGTCCCGGATCACGTCGACCGCGGCAGGCACGCCCGACTCGACGACACTGCGCACGATGTGGTCCCGCTCGACGTCGGTGTCGGCGTCGATCTTGTGCGTGATCTGCAGGGTGAACAGCGAGAAGCCGACGGCCCGGTCGAAGGTGCCGGCGGCGAGCCAGTCGACGCGGCGACCGCCCGGGAGGAGCCATCCCTCCGGCGTCCGCCAGAAGCGCACGTGGTGCCGCTTGGCCGGATTGCCCTCGACCTCCTGCTGGTAGGCGAAGTCCTGCATCTGCCCGAAGAGGAAGAGCGGACTCACCGGCGCCTCGTCGTAGCTGCGGCGGGTGATGGTCGAGAGGATGATCCGCCAGCTGGATGCCGCGTCGACGTCATCGGCGCGTGTCCATCCCGCCCGGCGCATCGCCTCGTGCACGGCGGCCTCCTCGCCGAGGAGCGCGAGGTTCACGGGGTCGCCGAGCAGGCCGTCGCTCGTGCGCGCGCGGCCGATGAAGTAGTCGGGCACGTAGATCGTCGTGAGGATGCGATGCAGGCGGGGCAGCACGAGGTACGCGAGCAGCAGCCAGAAGGCGACGAAGAAGAGGATGCCGAACCAGCCGAAGCCGAAGGACTCGCCGAGCACGAGCCAGGCGAGCCAGATCGCCGCGATGCCGGCGTAGACGAAGACCGCGCCGTCGAGCAACGCGTTGACGGAGAGCCGCCTGCCCCCGGTCGCCGTCGTCGCCCCCATGCGGTCATGCTAGCGATCGCACGCCCGCGCCCGCGCTCCCGCGCGTCCGCCGAGGGCCCGCGCGGCCTGATCCGTCACCGGCCCCGGCTACCCTCGCCTCATGACCTCCACCCCGCACGACCACGCCGCCCACCTCGCCGAGCTCACCGTCGCCCGCGCAGAGCGCCTGCGGGAACTGCACGCGGCGCCCGAACTGCTGCAGGTGGTGAACGTCTGGGACGTGGTGAGCGCCCGCGTCGTCGCCGCACTGCCCGGCACCACCGCGCTCGCCACCGCGAGCCACTCCATCGCGGCCACCTTCGGCTACCCCGACGGCGAGCGCATCCCGGTCGAGCTCATGCTCGACATGGCCGGCCGCATCGCCCGGGCGGTGGAGGTGCCGGTGAGCGCCGACCTCGAGGCCGGCTACGGCGCCCCGGGCGAGACGATCCGTCGGGCGATCGGCGAGGGCATCGTCGGTGCGAACCTCGAGGACGAGCTGAAGCCCCTCGCCGATTCGGTCGCCGCGGTCCGGGCCGCGGTGGCGGCTGCCGAGGCGGAGGGCGTGCCGTTCGCGCTGAACGCCCGCACCGACGCGTGGCTTCGCGGCCACGAGCGTCCGCGCGAGGTGTGGCTGACCGACGCGATCGAGCGCGGCCGGGCCTACCTCGACGAGGGGGCGACGTGCGTCTTCGTGCCCGGCGCCCTCGACGAGACCGACCTCGCCGAGCTCGTCGACGCGCTCGGCGAGCGCCGGCTGAGCGTCATCGGCCTGCCGGGGGTGCCGGCGCCCGCGCGCCTCGCCGAGCTCGGCGTCGCGCGGATCTCCTACGGCCCGTACACGCAGCGAGTGGCGCTCGGCGCGCTCGAGGATGCCGCGGCGGAGCTGTACGCCGGCGGCGTGCTGCCGTCCGACCTCCGCCCACTGAACTAGCGCGGCGGGCGCGCAGGGCGGCCGCCCTTCTCCCCCGCGCGACGGATGCCTCGAACGGCATCCGTCGCTAGGGTGATGGCAGGCGGCAGCGTCCGCCGGCACGCCACGTGAGGAGAGCGCATGACAGGCGGCATCCCCATCGAGGTCTCGGGACTCGGCAAGCGGTTCGGCCAGGTCGCCGCGGTCGATGATCTGAGCTTCACCGTGCGCCCGGGCGTCGTGACGGGCTTCCTCGGCCCGAACGGCGCGGGCAAGACGACCACCCTGCGCATGCTGCTCGGCCTCGTTCGTGCCGATTCCGGCACCGCGACCTTCGGCGGCACGCCGTACGCGAAGCTCGAGCGCCCGCTCGAGACCGTGGGAGCCGCGCTCGACGCCAGCTTCCACCCCGGCCGTACCGGGCGCGACCACCTGCGCGTCTACGCGACCGCCGCGGGACTCCCCCGCCAACGGATCGACGCCGTGCTCGAGCAGGTCGGCATGAGCGAGTACGCCGGCCGACGTGTCGGCGGCTACTCCCTCGGCATGCGCCAGCGCCTCTCGCTCGCGACCGCCCTGCTCGGCGATCCGGGCGTGCTGGTGCTCGACGAGCCGATCAACGGTCTCGACCCCGAGGGCATCCGCTGGATCCGCGGCTTCCTGCAGCAGCTCGCCGCCGACGGCCGCACGGTGCTGATCAGCTCGCACCTGCTGAGCGAGGTGCAGCAGTCGGTCGACGAGGTCGTCATCATCGCGCGCGGCAAGCTCATGCGCACCGGCACGCTCGCGAGCCTGGAGCTCGACCGCGCGCCGCGCACCATCGTCGACTCGCCCGACCGGCCGGCGCTCGCGGCCGCGCTCGGGGCAGCGGGCCTGGCCTACGCCGAGGGCCGCAACGGCTTCATCGTCGACGAGCCGGAACCGGGTCGGGTCGGGCACGCCGCGTTCGTCGGCGGGGTGGAGCTCTCGGAGCTGCACCGCATGAAGTCCGAGCTCGAGGACGCCTTCCTCGCGCTCGTCGGCGAGGGTGAGGGGTGAACGGCATGCGCGTCCTGGCATCCGAGTTCCTGAAGGTCACGACCACGCGCATGTGGTGGCTGCTCGCCATCATCATGTTCGCCTACCTCGCATTCATCGCAGGGGGCCTGGCGGCGCTCTTCGGCTTCACCATCGCGAACCCCGACGCCGCCGCAGCGACCGGCGCGTCGGCGCCGTCGCTCGGCGACATGCCGCTGGCGCCGCTCGTCTACAGCTTCGCGACCTCGATGGGCTACGTCTTCGCGGTGATCATCGGCGTGCTCGCGGTGACCGGCGAGTTCCGGCACCGCACGCTGACGGCGACGTTCCTCGCGACGCCGCAGCGCACCACGGTGCTCGGGGCGAAGCTCCTCGCGCAGCTGCCGATCGGCGCCGGGTTCGGTGTGATCGCGTTCCTCGCCTCGGTCGGGGCGGGGGCGGCGATGCTCGCCGTCTTCGGGCTCGACACGATGCTCGACCAGAGCGACACCTGGGCGATGATCGGCCGCGGCATCCTGGCGATGGCGCTGTGGGCCGCGATCGGCGCGGCGCTCGGCTCGGTCGTGCCGAACCAGGTCGCGGCGATCGTCATCGTGCTCGCCTTCACCCAGTTCGTCGAGCCGCTGCTGCGCCTCGCGACCTCCTTCTCCGACGCGACCGCCGCCATCGGCAAGTTCCTGCCCGGCTCGGCGAGCGATTCCCTCGTCGGCGCCTCGTTCTACGCGCTGGCGACGCCGGGCGGCGCCGGGGAGATGCTCGTGTGGTGGCAGGGCGGCCTCGTGCTGCTCGGCATCGCCGTCGTGCTCGCCGTGATCGGCGGGGCCACGAGCTGGCGCCGCGACGTGTCCTGACCACGGCAGGATGCCGCGCCGGGCGTCGTCCTGAGCGGCGCCTGCACCGAGGCTCGCGAGCCGCGGCGCGCGTCAGCCGAAGAGCGACCGCCAGAGGATCGAACCGACGGCGATGAGGCCGGCGAGCCCGAGCGCCCCGGCGACCACGACGGCGACGAGCGCCCCGACGGCCGAGCGTCGGCTGCGGCGGGCGACGGAGGGCAGCGGGGCGGCCGCGTCCCGGGTCGGGCCCGGGCCCTCGCCGAGTTCCGGGATCGGCATCCGCAGCGGCTCGCCGGTGCGGGCCGGATAGCGGTCGAGCACGCCGACGCCCGGACCCTGCTCGGCGGTGCGCAGCACCTCGTCCGAGACCGGCGCGGGCGCGGGCTCACGACGACGGCGACGCCGGTCCGGAGTCTTCAGCACGGGTTCCGCGGGGGTCACGACCGCTTCGGCCGCCGTGCCGGGCTCGGCGCGCTCGGCGGCCTCGGCGCGCTCGGCCGAGGCGCCGCGGTCGACGACACGGGTCTCGTCGACTTCGCCGCCGCCCGTGCGGTCGACGACGACGGTCGCCTCCTCGGGCCGGTCGGCCGTGTCGGCATCGGCCGGGTCCCAGTCCGGTTCCGGTTCGAGCGAGGCGCCGGCGAGGCGCTCGGCGGTGCGCTCGACGATGACGGTCGCGTCCTCGACCTCGTCGTGCGCGTCGACGCCGCCGAGCGGAGTCGCCTCGCTCCGTGCGCGCTCCTCGCTCACGAGGCCGCCCGACGCACCGGGATCGTCGTGTGGTCGTCGGCCTCCTCGCCGTCCGCCGCGGGGCGGATCGAGGTGGTGCCGTCGCCGAGTTCCTCGATGCCGCCGGAGATGACGTCGACGACGACGACCGTGATGTTGTCGCGGCCGCCCGCCTGTCGGGCGCGCTGCACGAGCGCCTGCGCGGCGGATTCGGGCCGACCGCTCATGGTCAGCGTCGCCCGGATGCCCTCGTCGCTCACCTCGGCGGTGAGCCCGTCGGAGCAGAGCAGCAGCCGCTCGCCGTTCACGACGGGCAGCAGCCAGCTGTCCGCGGTGCTGTCCGGGGCGCCGATCGCCCGGGTGATGACGTTGCGGCGGTCGAAGCTCGCGAGGTCCTCGCGCCTCATGGCGCCGCGGTCGATGAGCTCCTGACCGAGGGAGTGGTCGACGGTGAGCTGCTCCAGCTCCGTGCCGTGGTGCCGGTAGACGCGCGAGTCGCCGACGTTGAACACGAGCCACGCGGGCTCGCCCTCGTCCTCGATGAGCACGACGCCCGTCACCGTGCTGCCCGCGCCCCGGTCGGTCTCGGCGGCCACCTTCGCGACCTCGTCCGCGGCCGCGGTCAGCGCGTCGCGCACGGCGCCCACGGTCGCAGCGGGCCGGCCGGCCACGTGGCGACGGAACGCCTCCACGACGGCGGCGCTCGCCCGGTCGCCCGCCTCGTACCCGCCCATCCCGTCGGCGACGAGGAAGACCGGCCACTCGGCGAGGGCGGAGTCCTCGTTCGCGCGTCGGACGAGGCCGACGTCGGTGGCGACGGCGGCGGCGACGGTGACGGCGTGCGGGTCGGTCATACGGGGCCGGTCCTCTCGGCCTCGGCGCGAAGGATCCGCAGGCCCAGCGTGCCGAGCACGAGCCGTTCGGCGACCGGCGTCGGGACGCCGGGGTCGATGAGCTGCTCCTCGCCGAAGCGGTCGGGCACGAGGACGCCGTTCGTCGAACCGAGATCGACGACGGTCCACTGCTCGCCGTCGCGGCGCAGCTCGGCGTGCGTCTTCGAGAGCGTGCGGCTGGAGTCGGGCACGATGAGCCGCTGCTCGCCGTCGCCGACCTGGCGCGGGTTGCGGCCGAGCACGACGAGCGCGGCGTCGAGGGGCAGGCGGGCGCCCTCATCGGTGACGAGGATCCAGGTGATGCGCGGGCGCCGCTCGACGACGACGGTGCGGTCGATCGGGTCCTCTTCGGCCGGGGCGACCATGATGGTGGCCGCGTCGGCGATCTCGTCGTCGGCCGGCGGGCTGAAGGCCGGCTCGGCCCGGGCGGATGCCGCGAACGCGGAGGCTGCTCCCGCGAACATCGAGGCCGAGTCGGCGAAGGCGGAGGCGGACTCCACGAAGGCCGGCCCGGGCGGCATCGGCTCGATGCGGTTCGGCTCGGCGGGCGGGGCGGGCGCGGCCGGGGCGGGCGCGGCCGGGGCGGGCGCGGCCGGCGACGCGGCCGGCGCGACGGGAGCCGCCGGCGGCGCAGCGGGCGCAGCGGGCGCAGCGGGCGGCGCGAACGCCGGAGCGGCGGGCGGCGCCGCCGGAGCAGGCGGCTGCACCGGGGCGGCGGGCTGCGCGACGGGCGCGGCCGGCTGCTGCGGCGGCGGAGCCGGCGGCAGCGTGCCGCCGGCGGGCGGAGCGACGGGCGGCACGGCGAAGCTCGGCGGCACGATGGGTGCGGCGGCCGGAGCCGCGGGGGCCGGGCGGGCGGTCGCCGGCGCGGGCGCCGAGAACGGCGCGTGCGCGGGAGCCTGCCCCGATGCACCGTGTCCCGGTGCACCGGCCACGAAGGGCTCCTGCGACGGCAGGAACGCGGAGCCCTGCGGGGCGACGGGCGGGATGGCGCCTGGCTGGCCCGCCGCGAGCGGCCCCTGGGCGACGGGCGAGGGTCCGGTGTTCGTGCCGAACGGCTTCGGCAACCGCCCGCGCTCGGGATCGGGCGCGGCGCCGAGGGCCAGCATCGTCGCCCACACCGGGGGCAGCAGGATGCCGACGACCGTCGTGCCGACCCCGCGCCAGCACTGCGTCGTCACCCGGTGCACCGCGAGGATGCGGAAGTACAGCCCGACGAGCTGCACGATCGGCACGTACAGCAGGATGGCCGCCCACTTGGGCTGCCCGCCGAGGCCGAAGAGCTGCATCTCGTTGTAGACCGGCACCCACGCCGACCAGGCGGGAAGGCCGAACTTCTGGAAGACGCGGGCGAGCATCGCGGCGTACCAGACGTAGAGTCCGAGCGCGACGACGAACCAGACCAGCGTCGTCACGAGCATGACGACGGCGAACTGCTGGGAATCGGCGGGGGTCATCTGGCGGGCTCCTCCGTGAGAACACGTGCGGGTCGGATTGTACGCAGGAATGACGCGAACGACAGCATCACGCCGAGACGGCGGGGGGCGCCGTCTCGGCCGCGCAGGGCCTCGGTCTCCTGGTCGACGATGGCCCACGCGGCATCCGCGTCGGCCGGGCTCGGCGGGTCGCCGGCGAAGACGGCCCGCTCGACGAGCGCGGCGAGCGCGGCGGCGGCCGGCCGGCCGCTGGCCCGCGCGGTCGCCGAGCGGGTGCCGGCCTCGCCACTCAGGACCCCCTCGTCGACGTAGCGGTCGACGAGCTCGTCCCAGGCGCCGACGATCCGGACCTCGGGCGCGGGCTCGCGTCGGCGCGCGGCGCGGCGCCAGCGCTTCGCCGCCAGCAGCACGAGCACCGGCAGGAGCAGGCAGAGCAGGGCCGCGAGCCCGAGGCCCGTCCACTTCAGCACGGCGAAGAGCAGGGACAGGTCCGGCCCGCCCTCCTCGACGGGCGCCGCCTCCGATTCACTGGCGTCGCTCTGCGCGGGCGGCGGGTCGAGCGTGTCGGTGTCGGGGCGCTCGGGGCGGGTGGGATGCTGCGGCAGCTGCTCGCCCTCCTTGATGAAGCTCGGCGCCACCTCGTGCTGCGGCGTGACGTCCACCGTCGCCCAGTCGCCGTTCGGCGAGCGCACCTCGACCCAGGCGGCGAGCGCACCGCCCGGGCAGACCTCGGTGCAGCGCTCGACGCCGTCGACCTCCTCGGCGCCCGCGAGCCGAAAGCCGAGCACGACCCGCGACTCGAAGCCGAGGTAGCGGGCGAGCAGCGCGACGGCGGCGGCGAACTGCTCGTCGTCGCCGACGCCGGCGACGAGCTCGGCGTCGCCGGCCTGCTCCCCCGCGAGCCGTTGCTGATCCACGAGCTGCGTGAACAGGGCCTCGACCCGCGCCGTCGAGTGGCCGGAGTAGCTCGGCAGGAACGCGTAGCCGGAGCCCATCCGCTCGATCCAACCGGCCGCCGCCTCGCCGTCGCCGGCCGCGTGGCTGAGGTACCCGCGCGCCCGAAGCCGTTCCGCGAGGGTCGCGAGGCCCTCGGCGGACCGTGGCTGCGCCTGCAGCTCGGCCCAGGCGGTGAGCGCGGGATAGCGCTCCTCGTCGATGCCCGACTGCGTCGCCGGGCTGCCGAGCGTCTCGAGGCCGCGGAGCTCGTCGGCGTCCGCGACGACGCGGTAGCGGTCGCCGGCGATGAGGCCGCGCTCGGCGTCGCGCCCCGTGGCGCCCGGGAGCGGAGCGATCGTGATCGCGGTGGCGCCGTCGGCCGAGCGGTGGAAGCCGTCCTCGAGCGCGACGGCGCGGGGGCCGGAGAAGTCGGGTGCGGCCTGCAGCCCGGCGGGCGCCGGCACCCAGAGCCCGCGGTAGCCGTCGCCGACGGTCAGCTCGAACTCGGCGTCGCCCGCTCCCGCGGCGCGGGGCAGGCGGGTGAAGCGGGTGCTCGGGTCGGCGGGGTCCGCCGCGACCTGGAACACCTCGCCGTCGAACTCGTCGAGGGTCGCGATGCGCACCCGTTCGACGCCCGTCGTCTCGCCGTCGAGCTCGAGCCAGGGCTCGTCGATGCGCTCGCTCGTGAAGGCGGCTCGGTAGCCGGACAGCGGCGACGGCGCCTGCCGCACGGCGAGCTCGGGCTCGATGCGGTCGCGCAGCGCGCTGCGGTCGGCGAGCTCCGCGGCGGCGGGCGCGACGGCGGCGCCGGCGATGAGCGCGACGGCGACGAGCCCCGCGGCGACCGCACGGCGTCGCACCGCGACCCAGCCGGAGAGCCCGGCCCGCTGCACGGTGCCGGCGGTGGCCCGCTGCAGGGCGATCCGGCGTGCGGAGCGCGAGCGGAGCAGCAGCCAGCCGACCGCGGCGAGCAGTCCGCCGACGCCGACGAGGAGCTCCCTGGGCGCCGGCACCTGCACGGGGCCGAGCACGAGCGGGGCGCTCAGCGCGCTCGAGCCGAAGACGATGCCGAACGCCGTCATGCCGAAGCCGACGAGCACCGCGAGCGGCGACCAGCCGCGATCGGGCAGGACGAGCAGTCCACCGACGAGCGAGCCGAGCAGGATGACGAGCAGGAACGGCACGAGCACCGCCTGGTACTCGCCGAGCGGCAGCGCGAGGGTGAGCAGCTGCTTCCAGCCGACGATCACGCCGACGAAGCCGTCGCGGACGCCCTCGACGATGCGCAGCGGGCTGCCGAGCGCCGAGGGGATGGCCACGGGGACCACGACGAGCGCGTAGCCGACGACGGCGAACGCGGCGACGAGCAGCGCGCCGACGACGCCGCGCCAGCGCAGCAGCCGGGCGACGACCGCGAGACCGAGGCCGAGCACGAGGCCGACGGCGGCGACGACGATCATGCGCGGGGAGCCGTAGACCGGCCACGCCGCGATCGTCGCCAGCACGACGGCCACGACGACGTAGCCGAGGCCGAGCAGGCTCCGCTCGTCGAAGGGCGAGGGGCCGCGATCGAAGCGCTCGGGCCGGTCGGCGCGACGGCCGCGGGCCGGCACGGCCTCCTGCGCGCTCATCGGGCCGCTCCTCTCGCGAGCAGCTGGCCGAGGTCGGCGAGCTCGGCGATCGTGAGCACGGCGAGTTCGCGCGAGCGCCGGAGTCCGGGCTCCGCGCCCGGCTCGCAGCGCACCGCGACGATCGCGATGCCGGGCGGCAGAGCCACGGCCGCGCGGCGCAGCCGAGCGGTCGGCACGTCGGCACCGGTCACGAGGTAGGCGATCGACAGATCGGCGAAGGAGCGCGCGACGAGCGCGGCGAGCGACTCGAGGCGGATGACCCGGGCGTCGGCGCCCTCGGCGGAGCCGCCCTCGATCGCGGAGCTCGCGTCGAGCAGCACGCGCGGCGAGACGGTCGGCAGGGAGCGCATGGCCTGCACGCTGCCGCGGTCGGCGGGATCGAGCTCGGCGCTCACGCCGACGAGCACGTCGCGGCCCTCGCGGACGCCCTGCACGCCGAGCGAGGCGGCGGCGCTGACGGCGAGCTCGAACTCGTCCTCGTCGCGGTAGCCGTCGAGGTCGAGGTCGAGGAGCACGGCGATGCGGGCGTGCCGGGACTCCTCGTACTGGCGCACCATGAGGGTGCCGGTGCGGGCGGTCGCCTTCCAGTGGATGTGCCGCTGCGAGTCGCCGGGCTCGTACTCGCGGACGGCGTGGAAGGAAAGGTCGGCGTCGACCAGCTGGCTCGACGGTGCGCCCTCGAGGTCGCGGATGAGTCCGGCGCTCGAGGGCGGCAGCTGCGCGGTCACGGGGTGCACGTACACGCGCTGCACCTCGGGCCAGCTGAGCTCGCGGCGGAGGATGCGCAGCGGGTCGCCGCGCGAGACCGTCATCGGTCCGACGTCGATGACGCCGCGACGCTGCGCGGCGATGACGAGCTCCTCGTGGTGGTGCGCGCCCGCGCGCAGCAGCGGCACGTGGGCCTCGACGAGGCCCCGGCCGACGGGGAGGTCGACGACGCCGGGCAGCGCCAGCCGGCGGCCCTCGTTCACCAGGTCGAGACCGCCGCGGATCTCGGAGCCCGCGACCACCCGGTCGCGGTCGAGCTCGAGCCGCACCCGGTAGTCGTGCGCGCCGAGCAGGAACGGCACGCAGGCGAGCAGCAGCACGCCGGCGATGGCCGCGACGACCCACGCCTCCATCCAGCCGAACGCCCACCCCGCGGCGACCCCGCCCACGGTGATCGCGGCGAGCAGCACGCCCGCGGGCGACACCGTCTCGCGCACCCAGCGCACGGCTCGGCCCGCGGCATCCCCCGCGCGCCGCCAGCCGCGGCGCAGGCGCACCGCGCCGCCCGTGATGCCACCGAGACGGGTCGCCGAACGACGCGTGACGCTGGCGCCGCGCGTCGAGGTGACGGTGTCGTGGCCCGCGGGTTCGCGGAGCAGGCGTTCGGGTGCGCTCACGCCACCCCGTTCTCCCTCGGTGCGGGCACGTCGAGCAGGATCTGGTTGACGACCGCGTTCTGGGTGACCCCGTCGAACTCGGCCTCCGGCTCGAGCACGAGGCGGTGGGCGAGGGCGGCGACGGCGAGCTCGCGCACGTCGTCGGGGGTCGCGTAGCTGCGGCCCGCGGCGGCGGCCCAGGTCATCGCGAGGCGCGACAGGGCGATCGCCCCGCGCACGCTCACGCCGAGGCGCACCTCGGAGGCGCGACGGGTCGCGTCGACGAGCCGCATGATGTAGTCGGAGACGAGCGGGTTCACGTAGACGCTGCGCGAGAGCTCCGTCATCGCGACGATCGTGTCGGTGCCGACGATGGCCTCGAGCTCGCCCTTCGGTGTGCCGACGCCCTGGAGGATGCGCATCGTCGCGGCCTCGTCGGGGTAGCCGATGGAGGTCTTGATCGAGAAGCGGTCGAGCTGCGCCTCCGGCAGACGGTAGGTGCCGCCCTGCTCGATCGGGTTCTGCGTCGCGATCACGAGGAAGGGGGTGCCGACCGGGCGGGTGACGCCGTCGATCGTGACCTGCCCCTCCTCCATCACTTCGAGCAGCGCCGACTGCGTCTTCGGGCTGGCCCGGTTGATCTCGTCGGCGAGCACGATGTTCGCGAACACCGGCCCGGCGTGGAACTCGAACTCGCCGGACTTCTGGTCGAACACGGTGATGCCGGTGACGTCGCCGGGCAGCAGGTCGGGCGTGAACTGGATGCGCGAGCTCGTGCCGTGGATCGTCTGCCCGATCGCCCGCGCGAGCGCGGTCTTGCCGGTGCCCGGCGCGTCCTCGAGCAGCACGTGGCCGCCCGAGACCGCGGTCGCGAGCACGAGCTCGATCACGTGGCGCTTGCCGAGCAGCGCCTGCTCGACGTTGTCGGCGATGAGCCCGAACGTCTCGTGGAACCAGGCGGCCTGTTCCGGGGCGATGGTCATCGGTGGTCCTCTCGGCGGGGATCGGTGCTGGGGAAGGCGGGGCGGGTCATCCGCCCGTCTCCGGGTCGGGGCCGGTCGGCGGCTCGGGGTCCGGCGGATCTGGTGCCGGGCAGACGTCGATGTCGCGGGTGATGTCGGCGAGATCGCCGTAGGCCCCGTCGAAGCCGACGACGACGGTCGCCTTCGTCGGCGAGTTCGCAGCGTCGCGGCTCCAGCTGCGCAGCACGGCCGAGCCGGCGCCGGCGCTCGTCACGGTCACGCCCGCCTCGGCGAGCGAGACGTTCGACTCGTTCGCCGGGATCGCCACGCAGGAGCCGCTGAAGTCGACCGACACCGGGGCCGGCGCGGTGGTCGCCGACACCTCGATGCGGTTCGAGCAGTACAGCCCGCCCCAGGTGTTGTGGCACTGGCGCGCGAAGACCTGCCCCGGGTTCGACCAGTCGTTCACGGCGGCGCCGAAGTCCGTGGTCCAGTTCGTGCTGCTCGAGGAGTACTCGACGTGGAAGTCCTCGATCGCGGCGAGGCTCGGGCCCGTCACCTCGTAGCGGTAGTGCCGGCCGCTCTGCGCCGGCGACGTCGCCACGGTGTAGCTCGCCTCGCCCGTCGGAGTGTCGGCGCTCGTGTAGACGCGCACCTCGCCGACGCTGGAGGCGACGACGCCGAAGCCGTTCGAGCCGCAGGCCTTGATCAGGTAGCGCTTGCGCTCGTCGAGGCCGTCGATGTCGGGCGAGGTGGACACCTTCGCCGAGCCGGCGCTGTACGTGAGCGCCCCGCTGCCGTCGGCCGAGCACTGCGGCTCGCTGCCCGAGCGCCACGCGAAGTACACCATCTCGGCGGCCTTGGCGCTGTGGTTCTGCTGCAGCCCGACGCCGGAGATGCGGATGGAGGAGTTCGTCGTCGCCGTGGCCGCGATGCCGTTCGGGTCGAAGAACGGGGCGCCGGCGACCGTCACGGGCGTCGCCGTCTGCCCGCCCTCGTTGTTGCCGCGGCCGGTCGGCGGCGTGTAGACGCTGATCGGCACGAGCGTGATCGTCTGCGGGCCCGGGGCGAGCGTCAGATCGGCCGTGGTCTGCTTGCCGGTGCGGTCGATGGTCTGCCCGGTCTCCTGCACGCGGAACGAGCGGGCGTCGGCATCCGCCGTGATCGTGAGCTGCACCACACCGGTGCCCTGCGAGGTCGTGCCGGGCCGGTAGACGGGCGTCGCGACGACGCCGTCGACGGTCGGCGCCTCGTAGGCCCAGGCCTCGACCGAGCTCGTCGCCGCGGAGGCGCCGACGCCGTTCACGGCGCGCGCCGAGTACGAGTGGCGCTCACCGGGCACGAGGCCGCCGACGACGCACAGCCAGACCCCGGGGGCGCCGGGGCGGCAGTCGGCGCCGACGGAGCGACCGCCCTCGAGGATCTCGACGCCCGTCACCGCCGGGTGGGCCCGCAGCGCCTCGCCGAGCGAGACCTCCATCGTCACCGAGTTCTTCGTGTAGTCGGCGGTCGCGATCGACGCCGGCGCCTGCGGCAGCCCGAGCAGGTCGACGGTCACCCGCCCCTCGCCGGTGCGGCCCTGCGCGTCGGCCACCGTGAACGGCACCACGCACTCGCCGCCGTAGGCGTTCTGGCCGCTCGGCCAGGTGACCGTGATGGCGGTGTCGCCCTGCATGCCGATCCCCGCGACGGGGCACGAGGTCGAGCCGATCGAGCGGAGCTTCAGGCCCGAGCCGGTCTTGCCCGCGAAGGGATCGTACTCGCCGGAGACCCCGACGACCGGGATCGAGCAGGAGCTGCCCTGGTCGACCGAGCACTGCTTCGTGAACACCGCGCCGCGCGGCTGGTCGGCCGGCGCCTGCCCCACGACGAGGGTGATCGCGGAGGTGAGCCCGCCGAAGGCGCTCACGCCGATGGTGACAGTCTCGCGGGTGCCCGGCCGGGCATCCGCCCTGGCCTCCGCGGTGACCTTCGAGCCCTGCTGGGTGACCGTGAAGGCGCTGCCCTGGTAGGTCACGGCGTAGTCGAGCTTGCTGCGGTCGCCCTCGCGGCCGCCCTCCCAGCTCGTCATCTCGTCGTAGAGGCGCACGGTCTCGCTCGCGCCGGGCGCGACCGTGCGGGAGACGGCGGAGAGGATGGCCTGCGGGTCCTTCGGGATGACGGCGACGGGCACGGCGACCTGCGACCACTCGCGCTGCCCGGGCAGCCGCACGCCGACGAGGCAGAGGTCCGACCAGGGGGCGCCGGCGCCGGCACGGTACTCGACGCTCGTGCCGCCCGCGGGCGTGCAGCTCGCGGCCTTGCGCTGCACGGGGAACTCGCCGTCGCCGGCCACCTCGACGGCGTCGCCCGAGGCGAGGTCGAGGAGCTTCGCGACGTCGAAGGTCTTCGAGCCCTCCTCCTTCACCTCGACGGGGCTGACGTCGCCGCGCAACTGCACGCGCAGCTCGTCGGCCGCGGGCACGATGAGGAAGCCGAACGCCTCGACCTCGCCGCCGGCGGTGTTCTTGCCGCTCAGGCGGAACGGCACGAGGGCCCCGTCCTTCGGCATCGGGCCCCGGATGCGCTGGCCCTCGACCGTGTAGCCGGCGGACGCCGCGGCCTTGCCCCACAGTTCGAGCTTCAGCGTGCGGGCGTCGCCGGAGGCCCAGACGACCCGGCCGCTGACGACGTCGAGGCCGCGCTGCTCGAGGTCGAGCCGCGTGCGCGCGGTGACGACGGTGTCGTTCACGACCGGCACGTCGGTCGAGGCGGCCTCCGTGACGTTCACCACGATGAGCCCCTCGGCCGTCGAGGAGGTGCGCTCGGAGGCGACGGTGTAGCGGTAGGAGTTCGTGCCCACCACGTCGCCGGCGCGCAGCACCACGCGGCGGTCGCCGAGGGAGGTCTGGTCGTCGATGAGCGCGAGGAGGCGCTGGTACTCGGGCGTGCCCTCCGGCGCGTTCGGCACGAGCTTGACGAGCCGCAGCGCGCCCTGCGCCGGGTCGAGGTCGTTGCCGGCCGGGTCGACGGTCACCGGGGAGTCGGAGGAGCGCTGCACGCGCACGTAGTCGCTGAACGTCACGGGCGCCGCGTCGGTGACCGCGGCGGTCAGCACGCCGACGCGCACGGCCGCGCTGCCGGTGGCGCCCGAGGCATCCCGCACCGTGTACTCGAAGCTCGGCTGCGTGTCACCGGTGCCGTCGGCCGGGGCGGTGTAGACGATCGCGTCGCCCTCGGCGGAGATCGTCGCGACGCCGAGACCCTTGCCCGGCTGCGTGACCGAGGTGAGCACGGTGCGATCGCCGTCCGGGTCCATGCCGGCGGCCGGCACGGGAATCGACACGCTCTGCCCGCTCAGCACGCGGGCGACGAGCGAGCGCGGCTGCGGGGCGCGGTTCGCGCCGTCGGGCAGCACCGTCACGGTCACCGTGGAGTGGTCGAGCCGATCGGGCGCCTGCTCCAGGCCGACGGCGTAGCCGAGCTCGTAGGTGCCCGGCGTCTTCGGCGCCAGGTAGCGGATGCTGCTGCCGGAGGCGAAGACGAGCTCGCCCGCGGTGCCGGAGCCGGTGACCTCGGGATGGACGACGAGCCGCTCCGCGCGGGGGCTGACGTCGTTCGCGGTCACGGGGATGCTGACGAGCTCGCCCGCGCGCATCGTCACGGTATCGGGCATGGCGATCGGGCTGAGCCCGGCCGTGCGGGCGACGAGGAAGACGCTGAGGTCGCCCACGGCGGTGCCGCCCGCGCCGTCGGACACGGTGACCCGTGCGCGGCCGACGAGCCCGGGCTGGCCGTCGCGCGTCGCCCCGGCCACCCGCACCTGGGACTGGCCGACGAGGCCGATGTTCAGCTCGGGCGAGACCGAGACGGCGTCGGTGACCATGAGCACCCGACCGCCGGTGTTCTGCACGGCGCCGAGCACGTCGACCATGGTGTCCTCGCCCTGCCGGACGAAGGCGGTCATCGGCGCGATCGCGATCGGCGCGCCCGGCGGGGCCACGGTGACGCGGATGGTCGCGGCCTGCTCGGCGCGCGTCACCAGGTCCTGCACCGTGAAGGTGGCGGTGTACGCCCCCGGCTCGGCCGCGCGCAGCTCGACCTGGCCCGCCGCGGCGTTCGGCACGACCTCGAGGCCGGCGCCCTCCGCCGAGGCGGTCGGCACGGCGTCGAGGAGGCGCAACGAACCGGAGCCGCCGGAGGCGTGGTCGGCGATCGAGACGATGGCGGTGCGCCCGGCGCCGGCGGTCACCGCGACCGGCGAGACGTCGAGGGCGGCGCTCGAGGTCACCCGCACGTCGAGGGTGGCCTCGGCGCTCGCGCCGTGCACGTCGGCGACGGTGATCTTGACCGGCACGGAGGTGCCTGCGGCGTTCGGGTCGGTGTGCCGGATGGCGACGCGGCCGTTGCCCATGGGCACGACCGTGACCGGGGCCGCCGGGTCGAGCGGCTCGGCGCCGGCGAGCACGAAGGCGTCGCCCTCCGGGTCGACCCAGCCCGACAGCACGTCGACGATCGCGGTGCCGCCCGGCATCAGCTGCGGCGACGGCCACTGCTGCACGCACCCCTCGACGCCGCACCAGACGGGCGCAGAGTTCTGGTCGTCGGGCACCACCGTGAGCGTGACGGTGACGGGCGCGGAGCTCGCCTGCCCGTCGGTGACGGCGTAGCTGAAGGTGGTCGAGCCGCTCGTCGCCCGCACCCGCACGGTGGGCGTCTGGTCGTTCGCGACGAGCGAGAGCTCGCCGAAGCCGGGATCGGCGAGGCCGCCGGCCATCGACGCACGGTCGACGGTGAGCACGTCCTTCGAGTTGGGATCGTGGTCGTTCAGCAGCACGGGCAGTTCGACCTGCTGGCCCGCACGCACCCCGAAGGAGTCGGCGACGGCGACGGGCGGCTCCTGCCGCGCGAGGTCCTCCACCTGCTGGGTGCCGACCTTGTCCTCGACCTCGTCGTCGAGGTCCCACTGCTCGAGCGGCACGAGCCGGCCGTCGGGCAGCGTCCAGAGCAGGCCGCCCGCGGTCTCGTTCAGCACCGCGCGGTCGCCGTTCGTGCGCAGCACGGGCGAGAGCGAGGCGGAGGCATCCGTCTCGCCGGCGGGCATGGCGAGCGCCACCGACTCGCCCGTGTCGCTGAACCAGGCGCTGCCGCCGTCGGGCGCGAGCCAGGCCGCCACGACGGTGCCGTCCGCCACGACGGGGCGCGCCGGCGTGCCCGCGTCGCTCGCGACCCGCTCCGGGTCGGCGCCGTCGAGCGGGATCGACAGCAGCCCCTCGGCGTCGGCGAGGTAGGCGGTGTCGCCGGACGCCGCGCTCTGCTGCAGCAGGGCGTCGGCGCCGACGTCGAGCTGCGCGGGCGCGCCGCCGTCGACCCAGACCCGGCCGTCGGCCGCATCGACGAGAAGCCAGTGCTCGCCGACGACCGCGAGCTGCACCCCGGCGTCCGCCGCGGGAGGGGACTCGATCGGCGTCGGGTCGGTGAAGCGGCCGCGCTCGGCGTCGTAGCCGCGCACCGCGCCCTCGCGGGCGGAGTACATGACGAGCTGCCCCTCCGGCGAGATGCCGATGGCGTTGGCCGCGTACGTCTCGTCGTCTGCGGCGCCCTGCTCTTCGCCGGCGAACGGGTCGACCGGCACCGGCTGCTCGCTCTCGATCCGGCCGACGTGCACCGTGCCGGTGTCGGTGCGGTACGCGATCCAGTCGCCCGCCGACTGCACCTCGCGCGTGCCGACCGGGGTCGGGGTGCCGCCCACGCCCTCGTCGCCGACGAGGTCGACGGGATCGGCCACGTTCACCGGCCAGCGCTGCCCGAGCCCTTGACTGTAGACCGAGGCGCGCGGGCCGGACTGCACGATCGCGCTGGGGTCGTCGACGTCGCGCACGACGTCGATCTCGGCGAGGTCGGTGTTCACCCGGGCGTACTGGCCCGCGTCGCGGCTCACCCACACCGAGGTCTCGAGCCGGGGCACCTGCTGCGCCTCGTACCCGCTCGCGGTGACCGCGAGGGTCACCACGGTCGCGACGGCGGCGACGCCGGCCACGGCGCCGATGATCGCCCCACGGGAGGGTCGGCGCGCGGTGCGATCGCGCTGCGCGGGGGCCATCAGAGCACGCCCGCGAGGTTCAGGGCGACGGCGCCGGCGAGGAGGACCCCGAGGCCGGCGCCCACGCCGATGAGCGTCGGCTTCAGCCAGCCGTTGCGCGCCGGGGCGGCGGCGAGCCCGCCGTCGTCGACGATCCGCCCGCGGGGCGTCGCGGCGGACGCGGTGCGCGCGGCGAGCCGGCCGTCGGGCTTCACGGTGGAGACGACGGGTCCGCGGGTCGAGGCGTCGGCGAAGTCGATGGGAGCGGCGGCGGCCCACTCGGGGGCCGCGACCTCGAGCGTCGTCGGGGTGAGGCCGAGCTCGTACTGCGCCCAGCGCAGCTGCTCGCCGAACTCGTTCATCGAGGCGTACCGTCGCGAGGGGTCGCGCTGCATGGCGGTCGCGAGCACCGCATCGATGCGGGGCGGCACCCCGCGCGGGGAGAGCGGCGTGTACCTCGCCGAGAGCACCCGGCGGGAGAGCTGGTCGACCGTGTTGCGGGCGCGATCGGGCAGCTCGAAGGGGCTGTGGCCCGCGAGGAGCGTGTAGAGGGTCGCGCCGAGCCCCCAGATCTCGGAGGCGACGGTGCCGGTGGTCTGCTCGCCGAGCACCTCCGGCGCGCTCCACGGGATCGACATGGCGAACGCCTCGCCCTGGCCGTCGCCGATCGCGGCGGCGATGCCGAAGTCGGCGAGCACGGGGGCGCCGAGCGAGTTCAGCAGCAGGTTGCTGGGCTTGATGTCGCGGTGCAGGAGGCCGGTGCGGTGCGCGGTCTCGAGGGCGCCCGCCATCCGTACGCCGATGTCGAGCACCTCGTCGTACGGCATCGGCCCGCGTTTGGCCTTCGCGCCGAGCGAGTCGGGGCAATACTCCATCACGAGGTACGGGCGGCCGTCCGCGGAGATCGAGGCCTGATGGATGGTGACGATCGAGGGGTGCGCGCTGAGCCTGGCCATCGCGTCGGCCTCGACCGTGAACGAGCGGCGCGCCTCGGCGTCGACGACGTCGGCGAGCAGCACCTTCACGGCGGTGACGCGGCGCGGCAGGTCCTGCTCGTAGAGGAACACGTCGGCGAAGCCGCCGGTGCCGAGCGGGCGCACGTAGCTGTAGCCCGCGAGGACGGGCGGCGCAGAGGGCAATCGCTTCGCCACGCGGCCCCTCCCTGCCAGCTCGTCATCGGACCGCCGACAGGCGCACCCCGTTCCGTTCTCCGAGCCCGGCCGCCGTCGTCGCGGCCCCCGGATCCCGCGGACACCTGCCTGCGGCGTCCGCGAGTCATCCTAGATGACCCGCGCTCGGGTGACGAACCCGCGGTTACTCGCCCGGTGCGGCGGGCTCCGCCTCGTCGGACGCGGCCGCGGTGAGCCGCAGCGATTCGATGAGCTGCGCCGCGTGGTTCGTGGAGACGATGAGCCGGGCGAACTCGCCGCCGGACAGCTCGAGCACGACGGCCTGGCGCTTGCCCTTGACGATGACGAAGTCGCTGCCGCCGTGGTACTTCCACACGCCGACCGCGACGACGAGCGGGACCTCGGTGCCCCGGCGGCGGATGCCCCGGATCCAGATCCACGGGTCGTCGGTGATGATGGCCGAGCGGATGTCCCCCTGCTGCACGACGATGTCGTCGCCGCGCAGGGCGAGCGACTTCTCGGTCGGGGTGAGCTGCACCTCGACGCGGTCGCTGTGCACGCGGAGCTTCGCCATGCCCTCCATCCTGCCCGATCACCCCTGACAATTCAGGAACAATCCGGCGCCGAGGCATCCGGTTCGCGGCTCGCACCGGCAGGGCGGGGCGTTCCTGAGTCGTGTGAGGGGGTGGCGGCGCAGCTCAGGCGGGGCGGGCGGATGCCGCGGCGCGCGCCGCGGCGGGCAGCGCGTCGAGGATGCGGCCGATCGCCGCCTCGTCGTGCGCGGCGGTGACGAACCACGCCTCGAAGACGCTCGGCGGGAGGGAGACCCCGGCGTCGAGCATGGCGTGGAAGAACGGGGCGTAGCGCCACGCCTCCTGCCGCTGCACGGTCGCGTAGTCGTGGGCGCCGGCCGCGAGCTCCTCGCCGAAGACGAAGCTGAACAGATTGCCGGCCCGCTGCACGGCGTGCGCGACGCCCTCGGCGGCGAGCGCCTCGGACACGGCGGCAGAGATCGTCGCGGCCGTGGCGTCGAGCCGCCCGTACACCTCGGCGTCGGCGGCACGGAGCGTGGCGATGCCCGCGGCGACGGCGACCGGGTTCCCGGAGAGGGTGCCCGCCTGGTAGACCGGGCCGAGCGGGGCGAGCTGCTGCATGAGCTCGGCGCGACCGCCGAGGGCGGCCACCGGCATCCCGCCTCCGATGACCTTGCCGAAGGTCATGAGGTCGGGCGTGTACGCGGTGTCGGCCGTGCGCGCCTCGAGGCCCCACCAGCCGGCCTCCGAGACGCGGAAGCCGGTGAGCACCTCGTCGCTGATGACGAGCGCGCCGTGCGCGTGCGCGAGCTCCACGAGCGCCCGGTTGAAGCCCGGTCGCGGCGGCACGACGCCCATGTTCGCGGCGGAGGCCTCGACGATGACGGCGGCGATGCGCTCGCCGTGCTCGGCGAAGACCGCGGCGAGCGCGTCGAGGTCGTTGTACGGCACGACCAGGGTGAGCGCGGCGATGTCGGCGGGCACGCCCGCGGAGCCGGGCAGCGCGAAGGTCGCCAGACCGGAGCCGGCCTCGGCGAGCAGGCCGTCGGAGTGGCCGTGGTAGTGCCCGGCGAACTTCACGAGCACGTCGCGGCCGGTCGCCCCGCGGGCGAGGCGGATGGCGCTCATGGTGGCCTCGGTGCCGGTGGACACGAGCCGCAGCTGCTCGACGGGGGCGACGCGGGCCTCGACGAGTTCGGCGAGCTCCGTCTCGGCGGGGGTCGAGGAGCCGAAGGAGAGACCGCGGGCGGCGGCCGCCTGCACCGCCTCGACGACGCGCGGGTCGGCGTGGCCGAGGATGGCGGGGCCCCAGCCGGCGACGAGGTCGACGTAGTCGCGGCCCTCGGCGTCGGTGACGTACGGCCCGCGGGCGGAGACGAGGAAGCGGGGCGTGCCGCCGACGGAGCGGAAGGCGCGCACGGGCGAGTTCACGCCGCCCGGGATCGCGGCCTGCGCGCGCGCGAACAGCTCGGCGTTGGTGGCGCTCATCCCTCGTCTCCGTTCCGGATCCAGGTGGCGAGCTCGCTCGCCCAGTAGGTGAGCACCGCGTCGGCGCCCGCACGGCGGATGGAGCGCACGGACTCGACGATCGCGCGGCGGCGGTCGATCCAGCCGTGCATGGCGGCGGCCTCGATCATCGCGTACTCGCCGGACACCTGGTACGCCCAGACCGGCACCTCCGAGACGGCGGCGACGTCGGCGAGCACGTCGAGGTAGCCGCCCGCGGGCTTCACCATGACGACGTCGGCGCCTTCCTCGATGTCGATGGTCGCCTCGCGCAGGCCCTCGCGACGGTTGCCGGGGTCGAGCTGGTAGCTGCGGCGGTCGCCCTCGAGCGTCGACTCGACGGCATCGCGGAACGGCCCGTAGAACGCCGAGGCGTACTTCGCGGAGTAGGCGAGGATCGCGGTGTCGGCGAAGCCGGCCGCGTCGAGCGTGTGCCGCACGGCGGCGACCTGGCCGTCCATCATGCCGGAGAGGCCGAGCAGCTGGGAGCCGGAGGCGGCCTGCACGAGCGCCATCTCGCGGTAGCGGTCGAGGGTGGCGTCGTTGTCGACGGCGCCGGAGGGGTCGAGGACGCCGCAGTGGCCGTGGTCGGTGAACTCGTCGAGGCAGAGGTCGGTCTGCACGACGAGCGCGTCGCCGGCCTCTTCGCGCACGATGCGGGTCGCCACGTTCAGGATGCCGTCGGCGTCGGTCGCGCCCGAGCCGATCGCGTCGCGGGTCTCGGGGACGCCGAACAGCATGACGCCGCCGACGCCGGCCGCGGCCGCCTCGGCGACGGCGCCCTTGACGCTCTCGAGGGAGTGCTGCACGACGCCGGGCATCGAGGCGATCGGCACGGCCTCGGACACGCCCTCGCGGACGAAGATCGGCAGCACGAGGTCGGCGGGGTGCAGCCGGGTCTCGGAGACGAGGCGGCGAAGCGCGGGACTCTGCCGCAGACGACGGGGGCGGATGGCTGGCGCGGAGCTCACCCGTCAAGCCTACGCGGGCCCGGCTGGACGTCGCCTGGCCCCGGGTTCCCGTCCTCGCGATGGGACTGCGCCGACGGCTGCAGCCGATCGGGCCGACTACCGATCTTTGAAGTAGCGGAACAGGTGCCGCTCTCGCACCGTTGCCATGCCGCAGGCAGTCCCCGCGAACGCGGCGACCGCTCCGCAGTAGAGGATCCTGAGGCCCAGGACGAGCACGGGCATGCTGAGTCCATCGGGCGCGGCGCTCGCCGCAAGCGTGCTCACGGTGAGTGCGACCAGACTCGCGGGGACGATCCAGAAGGCCGCTTCAAGAAGGAGCATGCCCGTCAACGCCCCTCGCCGGACACCGCTGTGCAGAGCGGAGGCGAGCTCGAGCCGGCGCAGCCGCACCGACAGCCAGCCGACGGCGAACCCGAGGGTCCCCGCCAGCAGTGCCGAGAAGCCGGTCAGGCGAGCGGCGAACCGGCTCGGCCCGTCGAACGTGTCGCCCATACGGGCGTTCAGCCTGCTCAACTGCGGCGGCTCCCCAGACTCCGCCGCGGAGGGCTGGACCGCCGTCAGCAGCAGGTTGTCGAGGCCGTCGAGCGGAGGCCACGCGTCGACCCAGCATTCGTCGAACGCCCGCTCGTCGCTCGACGGCTCGAGGGCTGCGAACGAGTAGCCGATTCGCCTCCCGTCGACTGGGTAGGCATACGTCTCAGCGACGATCGCACCGCCCTGGAGGGAATCGACCGAATCCCCGGGCCCGACCGCGAGCGCGGTCGCCGCGTCTTCGCCCAGGGTGAGACCCCCGATGGTCGGATCATGACGAGTGAGCAGCGATGGGAATCCCGGGCTCACCTCGTACAACGGGATCGGCGAATCCGGCAGAGTGAGTACGATCAGCTTCTCGTCCGCCTCTCGGATCGCCCCGGCGGCTCGCACCCCATCGATGTCGGCGAGTTGCTCGCAGAGGGATCCGGAGATCTGGCCTTCCGCGGTGACGATCAATACTGAAGCGCCGGAATCGCGGTACCGCTCCGAGGCCTCGAGGATCGCCAGGACGGTCGTGACCTCTGCTGCGCACAGGCCCGAGATGAGCGCAGCGGACACGCCGAAGAGCAGACCCACGCGAGTGGTTCCCGAGCGGAGGTTGCGGAACGCTTCACGGACAAGAGCTGAGAGCCTCATGCCGTCGCCGTCCTCGACGCCTCCGTGGTTTCGGTGGCGAAGTGACCGAGGTCGATGTGGTCGGTGCACGCCTCACGCGTCTGCGCGTCGTGGGTGGCCACCACGACGATGCTGTGCTCCTGGGCTGTCGCGGCGAGCACCTCGTTCACCGTTGCTCCGCTCAGACGGTCCAACTGCGCGGTCGGTTCGTCGATGAGGAAGAGATCAGGTTTCGCAGCGACTCCGCGAGCCAGCATCAGTCGCTGCGCCTCTCCGCCGGAGAGTTCCCTGAATCGCCGGTCCGCGAGATGCTCGAGCCGGAACCGGCTGAGCAGCCCACGTGCGATCTCGTCGGCTTCCTGCGGCGTTCGCCCTTGTGCGAGGAGCGGCAGAGCGACGTGATCGAGCGCACGCCGTTTCGGCACGCCGTGGGGGTTCTGGAAGACCCACGTCACCCGGTCGATGGAGTCTCGTTCGACGGCCCCTTCGGTCGGGCGGATCCAGTCGGCGAGAATCCCGAGCAGGGTGCTCTTCCCCGATCCGGAAGGCCCGGTCAGCGCGTACACGTGTCCGGGTTCAAGGGTGACGGAGACAGCTCGGAAGAGCCAAGGGCCCGAGGCGAAGCGATGCCCCACCGCATCGACGGTCAGCCGCACGTGACGTCGTCCCCTGGCCGGACGTCGACCTCGCCGGGGAGCTCGCCGTTGATCGCACGGACCAGTGTCTGGCCAAGCTTCGAACCGAGAATCTCCACCGCGACCGCGCTGTGATCGGCCGCCACGATGCACCCCGTGCCGGGACCGACGTTCACGAGCGCCGACGGGGGCACCGACGCCGCTTCGACGGGTTCGACCAACGACATCGTCACGTTCAGGCTCGACGCGCCGTCGGCGAGCGCGTCCCGGTACGCGGGCGTGCCGACGATCCGCGACAGGGCCTCAGGATCACGAATTCGGCTGTCCTCGTCCAGCGGGAACGACTCGCCCGAGACGCTGATTTCGCGTGCTCCCGGGAGGAGTTCCTGACCACGAAGGTCCACATCGGCGCCGCGAAGTCCGCCCGCAACCGTCGCGACTTCGGTGCCGGCTGCGACCGCCTGGCCGAGGGCGGCGGAGCACTTGGAGACCGGGGCCCCCTCGTATGGAATCCAAAGCAGCGCCGCCCGCTGAACCGTGGTCGTCGACGGATCCGGCTGGCCCGCGGCACGAGCGAGCCTCACCAGCTCCGCAATCGTTCGCAGGCCTGCGGTCCCGTCGGCGGTCAGCTCGCCCCCGCGGCCGTTGAGGAAGTCTTGCACGCCTTGGACGTCGGCGCCCGTGTCGCCCGGCGAGATATCACGCCACAGCGGCGTCGGTGTCGCGATGGTGAGAAGCGGCATCCCGTCGATCGACAACGAGCTGGAAGAGGAGTCGAGCGCGCCGTTCGGCGTGCACCGGAATGCGGTCACGACGCCATCGACAGGTGAGGTGATCTGAACCGGCGCGTTGAACGTCAGTTGCAGCTCGACCGGCCGCTCATCGGCGAACGGCACCGTCGCCACCGGCACGGTCTTGACGGCCGTAGGATCCGCCAGGGCGGGTGGCGTGGCCGGGGCCAGATAGAGCGCAGCGCCGAACGCCCCCAGTGCCAGGGCGCTGACGGTGCAGACGACACCGAGGCCGAGCGATGATGAAACACGCATCCCTGGCCTACTCGCCGCTCAAGGAGTGCATGAGGCTGAGCCTCACGGGCCCACCGACGCGCCGAGCGGGTCACTCTCGCACGCGGCGACGTCCTTCTCGCTCGTCGGTGACTCGATGATCGGATAGCTGCGGTTCGGCACGTCCTGCTCCCATTGCTCGACCGTGTAGTCCGCCGGCACGAGCCCCTTCTCGATGAGACACGCCACCTGCAGCTCGCCCGGATTCACGTTCTGCGGATTCTGAGCGATCGAGCTGTAGAGAAAGCTGATCTGCCGTTCTCCGGTCTGCTCTGAACACTCGTTCAGCAGGGCATCCGCGTCCTCGTACTTCAAGTGCTCCGGGACGCTGAAGCCGTGCGAGAAATCGTCGTTGAACCCGCCGAACTCGATTCCGGCGGCTTCGAGGCACTCGCCGTAGCGCTGCTCCATCTCGGCGAACTCCAGCTCGGTGATCGCACCATCCTCGAGCGCGTCGCGAGCATCCTGCGAGGTGGCTTCCGCATACGCAGACGCGAATTCGGCAGCCCACGGCCCCTCGAAGTCAGGGAGCTGGGCCGCTTCGACATCGGTTGGTATACCTGCGCTGCAACCAGTCAGGGCTATCGGGAATAGCGCAGCCAATACCACGAGAACCGCTCTTGCAATCAAGGCTTCCTCCCCGCACTGTTGCGACATGGCCCGACGATGAACCGCTCCAGATGCTTGACAGGCGAGGTTCAGGATACCAAGAGTATCCGATACGTCGAAGAAGCACCGCACAACCGCCTGCAGCGCCTACACGAATTGTCTTCGTTCTGTAGATGTGAGCGGTGGCTACTGGTCCAAGGTTGGCAAGGTGTTCGGTGGGGAGCCCGGCGCGAAGGCGTACTACTACGTCTATTAGCCCACCCC
Organism: Agromyces soli; assembly: GCF_022811605.1. Taxonomy (GTDB): domain Bacteria; phylum Actinomycetota; class Actinomycetes; order Actinomycetales; family Microbacteriaceae; genus Agromyces; species Agromyces soli. The sequence continues at coordinate 808,987 of NZ_CP094533.1, forward strand.
GCGGGCACGACTCCCGAGCCGCGCGAAGCGGCGGGCGACCCAGGCGACGACGGCCTCGAGCGGCCCGCGCCGGCCGAGGAGGGCGAGCACGAGCCCGATGAGCAGCGCGCCCGCGATGTGCAGCAGCCACAGCTGGAGGCTCGACACCTGCCAGGGGATGCCGTCGTCCCACGGCTCGAGCGAGGCGAGCGCGTCCACGAGCCCGGCGGCCAGCACGTGCGCCGTGTAGACGGTGAGCGGGGCGCCGCCCGCGGCCCCGAGCGGGGCGAGCACGCGGCGCATCCGCGGTCCGAGGCTCGCGCCGAGCGCGAGGCAGAGCCCGAGCGCGAGGAGCGAGGTGCCGCAGGTGATCGCGAGGTCGAAGCTCGTGCCCGTGTGCGGCGCGGGCGAGGCGAGCCACCAGAGGCTCCCACCGGGCGGTCCGCCGTACTGCTCGGCGAGGAACTGCTCGGCGACGCCGGCCGCGCCGAGCTCGGGCTGGGCCTCGGCGAGGCGCTCGAGGCCGCCGAACACGACCGCGAGCAGCCAGCTGAGCGAGACGGCGACGGCGGCGAGGCCCGCGCCGATCACCGCGAGCCGGATGCCGAGGGCGCGCAGCCGTGCGGGTTCCGCGACGACGGCGAGCACGGCGCGGCCGACCACGAGCCCGACCATCGTGTAGACGAGCCAGGTGCCGACCGGGTACACGCCGGTGACGAGGAGGCCCCGCACGAGTCGCAGCGGGTCCTCGAGGTCGAGCCAGCTCGCGCTGCCGACCTCGAACGGCACGACGAGCTCGGCCCGCGCGAGCTGCAGCAGCGGCGGCCAGACGAGCGCCCAGCCCACCGCGATCGGCAGCAGCACCCGGCTGGGCACGCGCAGGAACGGGATCATCGCCCAGAACGTCAGCGCGTAGTAGGCGAGGATGACGAGGATGCTCCCCGGGAAGAGCCCGAGCGTCAACCCGATGACGAGCAGGGCGAGCCCGCGGCCGAACACCGCCCAGCGCGCCGACGCCGCCCGGCCCTCGGCGACGGCTCGGCGGGTGGACAGCGCGATGCCGACGCCGGCGAGCACGGCGAAGAGCGCGGCCGCCTTGCCCTGCAGCGCGGCGGAGAGGGCGGGCGTGCCGCCGTCCGGCTGCCACGTCCAGAGGTGGGTCGCCATCATGCCGGCGAGCGCGAGGAAGCGCGCGTAGTCGATGCCCACGATGCGGGCCGCACGCGTGCGTCGCGCGCCGTCGTCGTCGTCGAGGGTGCGCTCGCCGGGCCCGCTCGAAGTCATGAGCCGAGACTACGGGCAGTCGCCGCCTGCGGTCCGCCGACCGAGCGCGCGACCGCTACGCCCGGGCGAGCGCGGCGTTCACGACCGCGTCGATGAGCGACTCGGCGCTGCGCTCGACGGCGACGACGTCGACCCGCAGGCCGAGCTTCGCGGCGTCCCGCTGCGTCTGCGGCCCGATGGCCGCGACGAGCGTCTGCTCGGGGATCGGCCCGAGCTGCTGCTGCACCTGCTCGGCGACGCTGCCCGAGGTGACGAGCACGGCGCTGACGTTGCCGGCGCGGACGTCGTCGACGACCTTGTCCGCGATCGGCACGCCGACGGTGCGGTACGCGACGACCGCCTCGACGTGGTGGCCGATGCGCTGCAGGCCGACGGAGAGCACCTGCTTCGCGATCGCCGAGCGGAGGGCGAGCACGCGCAGGCCCTTCTGCCCCTCGGTCGCGGCCTCCCACTCCTCGAGCAGGCCGCGCGCCGAGTTCTCCTCGGAGGGGACGATGTCGACGTGGTACCCGGCGGCGGTGAGCGCCGCGGCGGTGGTCTCGCCGACCGCCGCGACCTTCGTCGACGCCGGGATGGTTGCGCCGTAGGTGGAGAGCACGTCGACCGTGGTCGCGCTCGTGAGGGTCACCCAGTCGAACTCCCCGCGGCCGAGCTTCTCGAGCGCGGACTCCAGGGCGGCCTGGTCGTCGGCCGGGGCGAAGTTGATCATGGGGGCGATGACGGGGGTGGCCCCGCGCGAGCGGAGCGCCGCGGCGACCGCGTCGCCCCAGGGGCCGCCGCGGGGCACGAGCACGCGCCAGCCGGCGAGTGGTTTGCCGTCGCCCGAGACGGACACGTTGATCGTGCCCGTCATCGGTTCGAATTCGCTCACCGCGGCTCCTCGAGTGCTGCCAGGTCTGCGGCACCGTTGCCGAGGAGTTCGGCGACGACGCGCTCGGCGACGTCGCCGGCCGCCTCGGCCAGGTCGGCGGTCGAGCGGCTTTCGGGGGTCGCAGCGTGAGAACTCGTCAGCTTGCGCGCCCCGTCGGCACTGTACACGGTGGCCGTGAGGAAGAGAAGTTCGTCCTCGATGAAGGCGTTCGCGGCGATCGGCGCGGAGCAGCCGGCCTCGAGCCCGGCGAGCACGAGCCGTTCGGCGAGCACCGTGGCCCGGGTCGAACGGTGGTCGACGCCCTCGAGCGCGCGCTCCAGCACCCGCTCGCCGCGCTCGCGGCGGACCTCGACGGCGAGCGCGCCCTGGCCGGGCGCGGTCGGCCAGTCGGAGAGCTCGAGCAGCTCGGTCGCCGCCTCGAGCCGGCCCAGTCGGCCGAGCCCCGCGGCGGCCAGCACGACGGCGTCGAGCTCGCCGCTCGCCACCTTGCCGAGGCGGGTGTCGACGTTGCCGCGGAGGTCGACGACCTCGAGGTCGGGGCGCACCGAGCGCAGCTGCGCGATGCGGCGCGGCGAGCCGGTGCCGACGCGGGCGCCCTCGGGCAGCTCGGCGAGGGTCAGGCCGTCGCGGGCGCAGAGCGCGTCGCGCGGGTCGGCGCGCTTCGGCACCGCGCCGAGGCGCAGCCCCTCGTGCTCGGCCGTCGGGAGATCCTTCAGGGAGTGCACGACGACGTCGCAGTCTCCGGCGAGCAGCGATTCGCGGAGGGCCGCGGCGAAGACGCCCTCGCCGCCGATCTCGCTGAGCGAGGCGCGCGAGGTGTCGCCGTGCGTGGTGACCTCGACCAGTTCGATCTCGGCACCGCCGGCGGCCTTCGCGATGCGCTCGGCGATCCAGCGGGTCTGGGCCACGGCCAGGGCGCTGCCCCGGGTGCCGACGCGGATGAGTTCGGTCACGGCGCGATCCCGGCGAGTGCGGGGCGGAAGCCGAGGCGGACGTTCTCGCAGCAGCCCGGGCGGCACACGTCGTACCAGGGGCCGAGCTCGGTCATCGCCGGGCGCTCCTCGGTCGGCGTGCCGTTGACGCGCTCGAGCACGAGGTCGACGAGGCCCGCGACGTAGGCGGGGTGCGTGCCGGGCGTCGGCACGCGGACCGCCTCGAGCCCGTGCTCCTCGCAGCTCTCGAGCGCCTCGTTGTCGAGGTCCCAGAGCACCTCCATGTGGTCGCTCACGAAGCCGAGCGGCACGATGACGACGGCCTTGCGCCCCACGCCGGGCAGCTCGGCGATGGCGTCGTTGATGTCGGGCTCGAGCCACGGCATCGACGGGGGGCCGGAGCGGGACTGGTAGACGAGCTGCCACGGCACGTCGCTCGTGCCGGCCTCGCGCATGACGACCTCGGCCACGGCCCGGTGCTGCGCCGCGTAGGCGCCGCCCTCGCCGAAGCCGCGCTCGGCCGGGCCGGACTTGGCCGCGTCGGTGGACGGGATCGAATGGGTCGCGAAGAGCACCTCGATGCCGTTCGTGCGGTCGAGACCGGGCACCCGGCGCTCGAGCTCGGCGAGCCCGTCGCGCACGCCCTCGATGAACGGCTGCACGAAGCCGGGGTGGTCGAAGAACTGGCGCACCTTGTCGATCTGCACCGTCTCGGCGAGGCCGGTGTCGGCGAGCGCGTCGGCGAAGTCCTCGCGGTACTGGCGGCAGCTGGAGTACGAGCTGTACGCGCTCGTGGCGATCGCGATGAGCTTGGTGAAGCCGCGCTCGTTCGCCTGGTTCAGCGCGTCGTTGAGGTACGGGTCCCAGTTGCGGTTGCCCCAGATCACCGGCAGCTCGACGCCGCGCCGGGCGAGCTCCGCCTCGAGGGCGGCCTTCAGCTCGCGGTTCTGCTGGTTGATGGGGCTGATGCCGTCGAAGTGGCGGTAGTGGTGCGCGACCTCTTCGAGGCGCTCGTCGGGGATGCCCCGGCCGCTCGTGACGTTCCGCAGGAAGGGGATGACGTCGTCCTGCCCCTCGGGCCCGCCGAAGCCGGCCAGCAGGATCGCGTCGTAGGCGACCGGCTCGGTGACGTGCTCGGGGCCCGACTGGGCGGGCTCGGTCGCGCCGGGCACGCACGCGCCCGAGGCGCAGTACGCCTCGGCGGCGGGGGCCGGCTTGCGGCCGCGGGCGGACTCGCGCTCGGGCGCTGCGGCTCCGGTCGAGCCAAGGTTCGTCGCGGCCATTACTGCAGCACCTCCACGAGCTCGGCGGTCGAGATCCGTCGACCGGTGTAGAAGGGGACCTCTTCGCGCACGTGCATGCGGGCGTCGGTGGCGCGCAGCTCGCGCATGAGGTCGACGAGCTCGGTGAGCTCGTCGGACTCGATCGGCAGCAGCCACTCGTAGTCGCCGAGGGCGAATGCGCTCACGGTGTTCGCGATCGCGCCGCGGAACGAGGCGCCCTTGCGGCCGTGCTCGGCGAGCATGCGGGAGCGCTCGGCGGGGTCGAGCAGATACCACTCGTAGCTGCGCACGAAGGGGTAGATCGTCATCCAGCCCTTGGGCTCGATGCCGCGCAGGAAGCCGGGCACGTGCGCCTTGTTGAACTCGGCGTCGCGGTGCACGCCCATGGCGTTCCACGTCGGCAGCAGCGCGCGCAGCAGGCGGCTGCGCTTCAGCTCGCGGAGCGCCCACTGCAGGCCCTCGGCCGTCGGGCCGTGCAGCCAGATCATGACGTCCGCGTCGGCGCGGAGGCCGGAGACGTCGTAGAGCCCGCGCACCGTGACGCCCTCGTTCTCGACGAGCGCGATCACGCCGTCGAGCTCGCCGACGAAGCGCGGCACATCGCGCCCGTCGAGGTCGTCTGGGCGCGCCGGGTCCTTCCGGAGCACGGCGAAGAGCGTGTAGCCCTCGGGCGACTGCTCGGGTTCGGACGCATGACGGAGCTCGTCGGCTGCCCCTTCGGCAGCGGGGGAAGACATACCCCCAGTCTCCCCCTTTCCTCCGGAAGGTCCAAAAGGGAGGCCCTCGCTCCGCCGGGCGGCGCGGAATTCCGGGTGGCTCAGTCCTGCCCGGTGGCGGCGAGCGCGTCGAGGAACCGGATGACGACCTCGCGCTCCCCCGGCGCCAGCGCCGCTGCGGCGGCGAAGCGGCGGGCGTGCTGGCGGCCGACGGTCTCGCGGGCGTCGTGCCGGGTGTGCTCGGTGACGGCGATCGCGAGGGCGCGGCGGTCGCTCGGATGCGGCGAGCGGGTGACGTGGCCGCCGCGCTCGAGCCGGTCGAGCAGTTTCGTGGTCGACGCGCTGGAGATGCCGAGGTGCTCGGCGAGCGCACCTGGCGTCACGACGATCCCCTGGTTGCGCGCGGCGATGAGGAAGCGGATGGCCCGCATGTCGGTCTGGTTGAGCTGCATGTAGCGGCGGGAGGCCTCGCTCATGCGCTCGGCGGCGGCGTGCCAGCCGCGGAGGGCCTGCATGACGCGGACCACCTGGTCGACCTCCTCGTCGGCGAGGCCGCTGCGGTCGACGAGCTCCTCGTCGCGGTCGACGATGCGCGGATCGTGCATCGCCGACTCGACGCGCCGGCTGCGCTCCCGCTCATCTGCCATATCGAGATTCTAGCCAGGCGAGACGAATCTCGCTAAGCTACTCATTAGCCAGGCGAGATATTCGCCGAGGCGAGGGGTTCCGCTCGACCTCTCACCGCCGGAGTTGTCGAAGGAGCCGATATGACCGACCTCAGCACCACGCCGATCACGGCCCCAGCGGCCCTCGTCGAGCAGGTCGTGCTCCTCGACGAGGCCGGCAACCAGATCGGCACCGCGCCGAAGTCGAGCGTGCACGGCGCCGACACGGCCCTGCACCTGGCGTTCTCCTGCCACGTCTTCGACGACGACGGTCGCCTCCTCGTGACCCGCCGCGCACTCGGCAAGGTGGCCTGGCCCGGCGTGTGGACCAACTCCTTCTGCGGGCACCCGGCCCCGGCCGAGCCGCTGCCGCACGCGGTGCGCCGCCGGGGCGAGTTCGAGCTCGGCCTGGAGCTCCGCGACGTCGAGCCGGTGCTGCCGTTCTTCCGCTACCGGGCGACGGATGCCTCGGGCATCGTCGAGCACGAGATCTGCCCGGTCTACACGGCGCGTACGAGCTCGGTGCCGGCGCCGCATCCCGACGAGGTCCTCGACCTCGCCTGGGTCGACCCGGCCGAGCTCGCCACCGCGGTCCGCGCCGCGCCCTGGGCGTTCAGCCCCTGGCTGGTGCTGCAGGCCCAGCTGCTCCCCTTCCTCGGCGGCCACGCCGACGCCCGCGTGCGCACGGAAGCGCTCGTCTCGTGAGCCTCGTGGCGACCGTGGCGACGCCGCCGAGGCAGGCCGAGGTCGAGCGCTACCTCGGCGGCTTCTTCGACGACGCGATCGTGCGCGCCGATGCGCACGCCGCCGACTACCGGCGGCTCTGGGCGGCCGCGCGGGATGCCGCGAGCGGCGGCAAGCGGATCCGCCCCCGGCTCGTGCTGGGCGCGTACGACGCGCTCGCACCCGTCGCGGCGCGGGACGACGCCGAGCCGGCGGCCGCCGCCGAGGCCGTGGCCCTCGCCGCCGCCTTCGAGTTGCTGCACACCGCCTTCCTCGTGCACGACGACGTGATCGACCGAGACCTCGTGCGCCGCGGCGAGCCCAACGTCGCCGGGCGCTTCGCGCTCGACGCCGCGTTGCGCGGGCTCGAGCGGGAGCGGGCGGACGCCTACGGCCAGGCCTCGGCGATCCTCGCGGGCGACCTGCTGATCGCGGCGGCGCACTCCGTGGTGGCCGGGCTCGACGTGCCGGTCGAGCGGCGGCGCGCCATCCTCGCCGTGCTCGACGAGTGCGTCTTCGCCGCCGCGGCGGGCGAGCACGCCGATGTCCGGCACGCCGCAGGGGTTCGTCCCGGAGAGGCGGACATCCTCGCGATGATCGAGGACAAGACGGCCTGCTACTCCTTCAGTGCGCCGCTCCGGGCGGGGGCGCTGCTCGCCGGCGCCCCGCGCGCGACGGTCGAGCGGCTCGGCGAGATCGGGCGTCGACTCGGCGTCGCCTTCCAGCTGCAGGACGACGTGCTCGGCGTCTACGGCGACGAGCGCGTGACCGGCAAGACGACGCTCGGCGACCTCCGCGAGGGCAAGGAGACGCTGCTCATCGCCTACGCGCGCGGCCACGCGGCGTGGGTCGCGGCCTCCAGCGCGTTCGGGCGGCCCGACCTCGACGAAGCCGGGGCCCGTCCGCTGCGCGCGGCGATCGAGGCGAGCGGCGCCCGGGCCCGCGTCGAGTCGCGCATCGCCGAGGAGGCGGCCGCAGCGCGCGCGGCGATCGCCTCGGCCGGACTGCCCACCGGCCTCGAAACCGAATTGCTCGGCCTCGCCGCCGAAGCCACGAGGAGGTCCAGGTGAGCACGCGCACCACCCAGCGCACCGCCGCGCCGCCCGCCCCGGCCACCGGGCTCGCCCTCTACGACCGCACCGCGGCCGAGGGCTCGGCCCGGGTCATCCGGGCGTACTCGACCTCCTTCGGCCTCGCGAGCCGGCTCTGCTCGCCCGCCGTGCGCGAGCACCTCGCCGAGGTCTACGCCCTGGTGCGCATCGCCGACGAGCTCGTCGACGGCCCGGCCGAGGAGGCCGGCCTGCCGTGCGAGCGCCGCCGCGAGCTGCTCGATGCGCTCGAGGCCGAGACCGAGGCCGCCTTCGAGAGTGGCTACAGCGCCAACCTCGTCGTGCACGCCTTCGCCCGGGCGGCCCGCCGCAGCGGCTTCGGGCAGGAGCTCACCCGACCGTTCTTCGCGTCGATGCGACGCGATCTCGAGCCCATCGCGTTCACCGAGGAGCGGGAGCTCGACGAGTACGTCTACGGCTCGGCCGAGGTCGTGGGCCTGATGTGCCTGCGCGGCTTCGCGGTCGGCCTCACCCCCGACGCCGCGCGCGACGCCCGCTGGGAGCGCGGCGCGCGGGCACTGGGCTCGGCGTTCCAACGGGTGAACTTCCTGCGCGATCTCGGAGAGGATGCCTCGCTGCGCGGACGCCGCTACTTCCCGGGCGTCGACCCGGCCCACTTCTCCGAGGCCGAGCAGCTGCGCCTCCTCGACGGCATCGACGCTGAGCTCGCCGAGGCGGCCGCCGTGATCGCCGAGCTGCCGCGCGGCTGCCGGGTCGCGGTCGCCGCCGCCCACGGGCTGTTCGGCGAGCTCTCCGCACGGCTTCGCCGCACGCCGGCGACCGAGCTCGTCACCCGGCGGGTCCGGGTGCCCGCGCCGCGCAAGCTCGCCATCGTCGCCCGCGTGATCGCCCGCGGAGGCCGCCCGTGAGCCGCGCGGTCGTCATCGGCGGCGGCATCGCCGGGCTCGCCACCGCGGCGCTGCTCGCCCGCGACGGGCACGAGGTGCGGCTCTTCGAGGCCCGCGACGAGCTCGGTGGCCGTGCCGGGCGCTGGCGGGCGAACGGCTTCCTGTTCGACACCGGTCCGAGCTGGTACCTCATGCCGGAGGTGTTCGAGCACTTCTACCGGCTGATGGGCACCACGGCCGCGGACGAACTCGAGCTCGTGCGCCTCGACCCCGGCTACCGGGTGTACTTCGAGGGCTACGAGGATCCGGTCGACGTGCGGGCGGAGCGCGAGGCATCCATCGCCCTCTTCGAGTCGATCGAACCGGGCGCGGGCGCCGCGCTCGCCCGCCACCTGGACTCCGCCGACGAGACGTACCGGCTCGCGATGACGCACTTCCTGTACACCGACTTCGCCCGCCCGGGGGCGCTGCTCGCCGCGCCCGTCCGTCGGCGGCTCGGCCGGCTCGCCCGGCTCCTGCTGGAACCGCTCGACCGCATGGTGGGGCGCTCGTTCGACGACGTCCGGCTGCGGCAGATCCTCGGGTATCCGGCGGTGTTCCTCGGCACCTCGCCCGAGCGGGCGCCGAGCATGTACCACCTGATGAGCCGCTTCGACCTCGCCGACGGGGTCTTCTACCCGATGGGCGGCTTCGGCGAGATCATCGCGAGCGTGGCCAGACTGGCGCGCCGGGCCGGCGCCGAGCTCGTCACCGGCGCGCGGGTGCTCGGGATCGAGACGGCCGGCGGGCGCACCACCGGCGTGCGCGTGCAGCACCACGGAGCGGCCGGCGTGCCGGGCACCGGCACCGGCACCGAGGAGTTCGTGGAGGCCGAGCTCGTCGTCTCCGCCGCCGACCTGCACCACACGGATGCCGAACTGCTCCCGCCCCGCGCGCGGACGCGGAGCGAGGCATCCTGGTCGCGACGCGACCCCGGCCCCGGGGCGGTGCTCGTGATGCTCGGCGTGCACGGGCGGCTGCCCGAGCTCGCCCATCACACGCTGTGCTTCACGGCGGATTGGCGCACGAACTTCCAGCGGGTGTTCGGCTCGCGCCCGGCCATCCCCGACCCGGCCTCGTTCTACGTGTGCCGACCGAGTGCGACGGATCCGAGCGTGGCGCCGCCGGGCTGCGAGAACCTCTTCCTGCTGGTGCCGGTGCCCGCCGATCCCACGATCGGCGCGGGCGGCGTCGACGGCCGCGGCGACCGTGCGGTCGAGGAGACGGCCGACCGGGCGATCGCGACCCTCGCCGAGTGGGCCGGCATCCCGGACCTCGCCGAGCGGATCCTCGTGCGCCGCACGATCGGGCCCGCCGACTTCGAGGACTGGTTCCACTCCTGGCGCGGCTCGGCGCTCGGCCCGGGGCACACCCTGCGGCAGAGCGCCATGTTCCGCGGCCGCACAGCGTCGCCGAGCGTCGAGGGGCTGTACTTCGCCGGGGCGACGACGATCCCGGGCATCGGCCTGCCCATGTGCCTGATCAGCGCCGAGCTCGTCGCGAAGGCCGTCCGCGGCGAGGACGCCCCCGGCCCGCTTCCGGAGCCGAGCGAGGAACCGCACCCCGACCCGCTGCACCCCGACCCGCTGAACCGGGAGCGCACTGGATGACCTTCCTCCACCTGGGGCTGCTGCTCGCCTCGATCGCCTGCATCGCGCTCGTCGACGCGCGCTACCGGCTCTTCTTCTGGCGGGCGCCGCTGCGGGCGACCGTCGTGGTCGCCGTCGGCGTCGCGACGCTCCTCGCCTGGGACCTCTGGGGCATCTCGCTCGGCATCTTCTTCCGCGAGCCCAACGCCTACTCGACGGGGCTGCTGATCGCGCCGCACCTGCCGATCGAGGAGCCGGTGTTCCTCGCCTTCCTCTGCCAGCTCGCGATGGTCGGCTACACGGGCCTGCTGCGCGTCCTCGCGCACCGCGCGGCGGACCGTCCCGCCGACTCCGCCGCCGAAGGGGTCCGTCGATGAGCTACGCCCTGCTGTGCCTGCCGTTCCTCGCCGTCTCGGCGGTGCTCGCCGCGATCGCCTGGCGCCGTGCACCGGCCGGTCATGCGGCCGCCCTCGCGCTCACGGCGGGCGGCCTCGTGCTGCTCACCGCCGTGTTCGATTCGCTGATGATCGCCGCGGGCCTGTTCGACTACGCCGATGCGCCCCTGCTCGGCCCGCGGCTCGGGCTCGCCCCGATCGAGGACTTCGCCTACCCGATCGCCGCGCTGCTGCTCTGCTCCGCGCTGTGGACGCTGCTCGGTCGGGCGGATGCCTCGGCGCCTCGCGACCGCCCCGCCCGCGCGCCCCGCGGAGTCCGCCGATGAGCGCCGTCGGCGCCGAGGCATCCGGCCAGCGCCTGCTCCCCGCGCTCTTCACCGCATCGCGCCCGCTCAGCTGGATCAACACGGCGTTCCCGTTCGCGGCCGCGTACCTGCTGACCGTGCGGGAGATCGACGTCGCCCTCGTCGTCGGCACGGTGTTCTTCCTCGTGCCCTACAACCTCGCGATGTACGGCATCAACGACGTCTTCGACTTCGAGTCCGACGCGAGGAACCCGCGCAAGGGCGGCGTCGAGGGCGCCCTGCTGCCGCCCGGCCGGCATCGCGCGGTGCTGATCGCCGCGGCCGCCCTGGCCGTGCCGTTCGTCGTCTGGCTCGCACTGCTCGGCGGCCCCTGGTCGTGGGCCTGGCTGGCGCTCAGCCTGTTCGCCGTGGTGGCGTACTCGGCGCCCGGCCTCAGGTTCAAGGAGATCCCGGGGCTCGACTCCCTCACCTCGAGCACGCACTTCGTCTCGCCCGCCTGCTACGGGCTCGCCCTCGCCGGGGCGACGGTCACCCCGCAGCTCGTGCTGCTGCTGCTCGCGTTCTTCGTGTGGGGCGTCGCGAGCCATGCCTTCGGCGCGGTGCAGGACGTCGTGCCCGACCGCGAGGCCGGCATCGGCTCGATCGCGACCGCGCTGGGGGCCCGCCGCACCACCCGGCTCGCGATCGGCTTCTGGCTGCTGGCGGGCGTGCTGATGCTCGGCACGTCGTGGCCGGGACCGCTCGCGGCCGTGCTCGCCGTGCCGTACCTCGTCGCGGCGTGGCCGTACCGCTCGGTGAGCGACGCCGAGTCGGCCCGCGCCAACGGCGGCTGGCGCTGGTTCCTCGCGATCAACTACGGCGTCGGCTTCGCGGCGACGATGCTGCTGATCTGGTACGCACTGCTCACGGCCTGAGCCCCTCAGTCCCCATCGAGGCCGTCACTCCGCGTCGAGGCCGTCACTCCGCGTCGAGCGGCGGCGAGCCCAGCAGGAGCCCGGTCGAGTGGGCGATGTGCCGCCGCATCGCCTCGACGCCCTCGGCCTGCACCTCGGCGAGCAGCTCCCGGTGCTCGACCACGAGCTCGGCGAGGCTGTAGTGCCGGCGGATGTGCAGCAGGAAGAGCCGCAGTTCGGCCCCGAGCGCGGCGTGCGCCTCGACGATCCGGGGGCTGCCGCTCGCGGCGACGATCGCCCGGTGCACCTCGAGGTGGAGCCGCTCGGCCTCGAGCCAGGCCGGCGTCGTCTCGCGCTCCCCCGGTGGACGCAGCGCCTCCTCGGTGACGGCGAGCCGGGCGAGCTCGTCGAGGGCGAGCATCGCCGGGGCGAGCGCCGCCTCCGGCCAGTGCGCGCCGAACCGGTCGCCCGCGATGCGCACGGCTTCGACCTCGAGCGCCTCGCGCAGCTGCTGCAGCGCGAGCACCTGCGCATGGTCGAACTCGGTGACCCGCACCCCGCGGTAGGGCGCCGACTCGGCGAGCCGCTCGGCCACGAGCCGCTGGAACGCCGCGCGCACGGTGTGCCGAGACACCCCGAAACGCTCGGCCGCCTGCTCCTCGCGGAGCGGAGCCCCCGAGGCCAGCGCGCCGCTCAGGATCTCGTCGCGGAGCGCATCGGCCATCCGCTCCACGGCGGTGGGCGCCGGCATGACGCGGCGGCTCAGTCGTCGCTGACGGCGGCGCGCACGACGAGGGCGACGACGCCGGCGACCACGACGACCGCACCGATCGCGACGGCGACCGCGCCGGCGGGATTGCGGTCGGCGAACGCCCGGGCCTTCACCTTCGCGCGATCGACGCGGATGCCGAGCTGCTTCGGCACGTTGAGCTTGTCCTCGAGCGCGTTGAGCGTGCTGGCGAACTCCGCGCGGGCGTCGACGACGGCCGCGCGGGCCTGCACCCGGCCGAGATTGCGTTCGCGGGTCTTCTGCTCGCGCTTGGAGCCGGCGCCGGGCGCGTCAGTAGCGGCGGTCATAGTCACCCGTTCCCTTCAGTGCGTCGAGGTCGGCCTTGAGGCTGTCGATCGACTCGAGCGGCTCCGCGCCGCGCTTGAAGTTCATGATGCCGATGCCCACGAGGATCGCCATGACGAGCAGGATCGCACCGGCGACGACGAGCGCCGCGGCCCACGCGGGCATGACGAGCGCCAGCGCGAAGATCGCCGCCGCGAGCAGGCAGAACACGAGGAACGGCAGCAGCACCAGCACCGTGACGAAGAGCCCGGAGCCGATGCCGAAGTGCTTCGCCTTGTAGCTGAACTCGGCCTTGACCTGGTCGACCTCGGCGCGGACGAGGCTCGACACCGTGTCGGGCAGTTGCCCGATCAGGGTGAAGAGCGAGCGTTCGTCTTCTGTTGGTGCACTCATCGTGCCGCCCTCCTAGGAGTCGGAGCCCGCCGAACGGCCGCTCGTGCCGCCCGGCTTCTTCGCTGCGCCGTTCTTGGCCGCGGCGCGCTTCTGGGTGCCGGGCTTCGCCGCCTTCTCGGCCGTCTCCGCGGCCGCGTCGATCGCATCGCCGACCGCGTCGGCGGCGTCTTCGACGGCCGAGCTCGCGGCCTTGGCCGTCTTCGAGACGCCGCGTTTGGCGGCCTCGGCGGCCTTGCGCACCTCGGTCTTCGTCGCGCCCGAGCCGCGGGTCGCGTTGCCGATGAACGACTTGGCGGCGTCGAGCACGGTGTCGGAGACGTCGCCGAGCTTGTCCTTGGCGAAGTCGGTCACGGTGCTGACGCCCTGCTGCACGGCCGGCTGGCTCCAGACGCCCTCGGCCGCGCGCTTGATCTGCTCGTACCGTTCGCGGCCGGCGCGGGTGCCGAGCACGTAGCCCACACCAAGGCCGACGACGAAGAGGATCTTGCCCTTCATTTCCACCCCATCTTCTGCCGCCTTCGGCACGGCGACGCTTTCCAGGGTAGACCCCGAGCAGATGGGCGCAAGGGGGGTTGACGCAAATATTCCGTTTCGGTCATGAACTCGCCGTGTCGGTCGGGATGCCTACACTCCTGGCATGCCGCAGCGCACCGAACGCCTCCTGCTCGACCCGACGACCGCCGACGACCTCGCCGCCCTGCACGAGATCTACGGCGACGCCCGCACCTGGACCCATCTGCCCTCAGGCCGGCATCGCGACCTCGGGCGCACGGCGGAGGTGCTCGAACGCTGGCTCGACGATTGGCGATCCGAGGGCTTCGGGGCGTGGACGATCCGCGAGGCGACCGCCCCCGAACTCGTGATCGGGCACGGCGGCTGCGCGGTCCGCGGGCGCGATGCCGGCGCGTACTGGAACCTCGGCTACCGCTTCCGTCCCGAGGCGCAGGGCCGCGGGCTCGCGACCGAACTCTCGCGCGCCGCGGTCGAGGCGGCCGGGCTGCGGCGGTCCGAGCTGCCGATCGTCGCCTACCTGCTGGAGCACAACACGGCCTCGGCCCGGGTGGCCGAGAAGGTCGGGCTGACGCTGCGGCACCGCGCCCCCGACGCCGGCAATCCGGACGCCTCGGCCATCCGGCTCGTCTACGCCGATCGGGAGCTCAGCGCCGCGCAGCTCGCCGCCACCCTCGCCTGAGCCGGGCCGGGCGCGCTACTGACGCTCCTGCACCGCCAGGTGACGGATGCGAGCGGCGGCCTCGACGGCGTGCGGCACGACCGAGGCGAGCCCGGTGCCCGCGACCCACGATCCGGTCGCCTCGATGCCGGGCTCCGCGGCGAGCGCGTCCTCGAACTCGGCGACGCGGGCGCGCTGGCCGAGCGCGGCGTGGGAGAGCGCGTCGCGCCAGGCGGTGCGGCCCGAGGCCACGAGCGCCGCGGCCTCGAGCTGCACGCCGAGGAGGGCCGAGGCGTCCGCGACGGCGAGGCGGGCGACCGCCTCGTCGTCGAGTCCCTCGAGCGGGTTCGCGGCGCCGGCGCGACCGTAGGAGAGCCGGACGACGTGGCGCGAGCCGCTGCCGCCGCTCGCGTTCACCTCCTCGGCGAGCCAGGGCCACTTCGCCGAGGAGTGCGTGAGGGCCTTCGCCCGCACGCCGACGGCGTCGGCCGCGACGAGCACGCCGGTGCCGCGGGGCGCCGCGTCGAGCGCGGGGGCGTCGAGCACGAGCGTGACGATTTCGACGGAGGCGGCGCTCGGCCAGTCCGAGGCATCCGCCCACCCCTCGACCGCCTGGCCGAGCAGGCGGCGCGAGGTCTGCGCCGGTGCCGCGAGGATCGTGTAGCGCGCGTCGATCACGAGGTCGCGCTCGGGCCCGAGCGCGCGGACGCGCCAGCTCGGTGCCGCGTCGTCCGTCGCGTCGCCGCGCTCCAGCTCGACGACCTCCCGGCCCGTCTCCACGACCGCGTCGAAGCGGGCGAGCTCGGCGCGCAGCGCGTCGACCAGGCGATGCATGCCGCCCCGGAGTCCGAGCACGGCGCTGCCGGCGCGGCGGGTCTCCACGAGCTCGCCGACGCCGCCCGACAGCGAGCCGGCGCGGGTCATCGCCGCGTTGAGGCCGGGGGCGACGAGGTCGAGGTCGAGATCCATCGGGTCGGCGGAGTAGACGCCGGAGGAGATCGGCGTCACGAGGCGCTCGAGCACGGCGGCGCCCATGCGGGACCGCACGAGCTTGCCGACGCTGTCGGCTCGCCCGATGCGGAGGATCGGCATGAGCCGGTCGGCATATGCGCGGACCGCCCCGCCCCAGCCGATGATGGCGCGCACGTCGTCGCCGAGCGGGTTGGCGGGGATGCCGAGCACGCCCGTCTTCGGCAGCGGCGCCGCCCGCAGCCCGGGGCCCCAGACGAGCCACGCGCCGGCGCGGTTCGGCGTGACGATGTCGTCGGCGAGGCCGAGCGACTCGAGCAGCTCGGCGACGGAGCCGTTGCGGGTGGCGAACGACTCGGCGCCGGAGTCGAGCGAGAGCCCCTCGAGCTCGATGCGGCCGACGCATCCGCCCGGCTCCTCCTGACGCTCGACGACCGTGACCGACAGGCCGATCTTGGCGCACTCGAGCGCGGCCACGAGCCCGGCGACCCCGCCGCCCACCACCACGACGTCGCTGCGCCGCTGCTCGGGCTCGACGGGCTCGCCTGCCGCCGCGGCCGGGTCGAGCCCGGCTGGATCGCTGCTCACGCTCCGGCCTCGTGCACGAGTTCGACGACGCGGGTGAGCACGGCCGGGTCGGTCTCGGGCGGAACGCCGTGGCCGAGGTTGAAGACGTGGGCGGGCGCGCTGCGTCCCCGGCGCAGCACGTCGCGGACGGCGTCGGCGAGCACGGGCCACGGCGCGGCGAGCAGGGCGGGGTCGAGGTTGCCCTGCAGGGGGACATCGCCGCCGACGCGTTCCGCGGCGACGTCGAGCGGGATGCGGTAGTCGACGCCGACCGTGTCGACGCCGATGTCGTGCATGGCGCCGAGCAGTTCGCCCGTGCCGACGCCGAAGTGCACGACCGGCACACTGCGGGTCACGGTCGTGCTGCTGCCGGTGCCGTCGCCGAGCCGGCGCTCGTACGAGAGGTCGTGCACGAAGGAGAGCGCCTTCGCCGAGGCGGGCGCGACGTGGCGCTCGTAGTCGGCGAGCGAGAGCGCGCCGGCCCAGGAGTCGAACAGCTGCGCGGCGGAGGTGCCGGCGAGCACCTGCGTGCGCAGGAAGCGACCGGTGAGTTCGGCGGTCCAGTCCATCAGCGCGCGCCATGCGCCGGGGTCGGCGTGCATGAGGGTGCGCGCGGCGAGGTGGTCCTTCGAAGGGCCGCCCTCGGCGAGGTAGGCAGCGAGGGTGAAGGGGGCGCCCGCGAAGCCGATCAGCGGCGTGGCCCCCGACTCGGCGCCGGAGGGCGCCGTCTCGTTCAGCTCCGCCACCGTGCGGCGCACGGCCTCGGCGATCGGTTCGGCGCGCTCGTCGAGCAGGGCGGGGTCGATCGCGGTGAGCTCCGCGACGCCCTCGGCGTCGGCGTAGCCGCGGGCGAAGACCGGGCCGCGGCCGGGCTCGATCGAGACGTCGACGCCGACGAGCTTCAACGGCACGACGATGTCGCTGAAGAAGATGCCGGCGTCCACGCCGTGCCGGCGGACGGGCTGCAGCGTGATCTCCGCCGCCATCTCGGGGTCGAGGCAGGCGTCGAGCATGCGGGTGCCGACGCGGAGCTCGCGGTACTCGGGGAGCGAACGACCGGCCTGGCGCATGAACCAGACGGGCGTCGTCTCGGGGCGCTCGCCGCCGTACGCGCGGACGAGTCGGGAATCGGCGGTGAGGCCGGCCTGCAGGGGGTGGGTGGTGTCGAGCATCACCCCGCCATTGTCCCGCACCGGGCTGAACGTGCGCCCTGACGCGCGGCGGCGCGATCACTCGCCCAGCCGTGCGACGAGATTTGCAAGGAGCCCTTACCTTTGCGGGCGGTTCGCGCTAGCATCGGTGCCGTTGCGCCATCCCCCAGTGGTGCGACGACGCGTCGACCGCGACGTCGATGCGCCTCCGCGCCCCACGGAGAGAGACGACGTGTCCCGAATCGTCACGCCCCAGTCCGCCTTCCCGACCCCGGCCGACGATCGCCCCGGCGAGCACCGGCTCGCCCTCACCCTGGCCGTCGCCGCGGCCACCGTCGCGGTCGTCGCGGTGCTGGCGGTCACGGGCCCGGTGCTCGAGGAGCTCATCGACGCACTGCCCTCGGTGAACGGGCCGGCAGCGGCCGGCGTCTTCCTCGCCGTCGTGGGCGTGCTAGCGCTCGCGACGATCGCGGTGCGCTTCGCCCTGCTCGCCCGCAACCGGGCCAGGCGCCGCGCCCTCGAGGCCCGCTTCGAGGGCGGCATCTCGTGCGGCCTGCGCCACCGCGAGCTCGAGGACGCCCTGGCCGAGCTGCCCGGGTGCGAGGTGCCGCTCGCGACGCGCTACTCCATCGTCGCCGACCCGGCCGGGCTGTCGTTCTGGAACGGCGGCGCACGCCCGCGTCGCGCCGCGCACGTCGCCTGGCGCGAAGTGCGCAGCATCCGCCCCGACGAGCTCATCGCCGGCTCGCGCCCCGCCCCGGTCGTCATCGTCCGCGTGCGCCGCCAGGGCACGAGCATCGCCCTGCCGCTCCTGCTCGCGGGCGAGCAGCCCGGCGTCTTCGCCGTGACCGACGCCCCGTTCTACGCGGTGGTGCGTTCGTGGAAAGCGCTGCACCGCACCGCGCTCGAGCACGAGGGGCTCGAGCCGCCGACGAGCACGACCCCGATCCCCGTCATCACCGCGAGCACCGCGGCGCTCGTCGACGTCGCGACCTCGCCGCGCCGCGCGGCACGTCGTGAGGCGCGGCACTAGCGCGCAGGCGGCGAGCCTCCCAGTCGTGCACCGTGTGTCGCGGCGAGTCCGACGGGCACTCTACGGCGGGTAGAATCCTCTGGTGCTCATCTGCCTCTCCGCGAGCCACAAGAACGCCGGCTTCGACATGCTCGAACGGCTCTCCGCCTCCGCAGACGCCGCGGCGGGCCGCATCATCGACGGCCACGCCGCCCTCCAGGGCGCCGTCGTGGTCGCCACCTGCAACCGCTTCGAGGCCTACCTCGACCTCGACACCCCCGAGGGCGAGTCGCCGGTGCCCGTCGTGCACGAGGCGATCCGCGCCGTCGGCGACGTCGCCGGCCTCGAGCCCGACGAGCTGCGCAGCACTTTCGACTTCGCGCACGGCAACGCCGTCGCCGGGCACCTGTTCTCCGTCGCCTCGGGCCTCGAGTCGGTCGTCGTCGGGGAGGGCGAGATCGCCGGGCAGGTGCGCCGCTCCCTCGAGCGCGCCCGCGACGAGGGCACGACCACCCCGGAGCTCGAGCGCCTCTTCCAGCGGGCCTCGCAGACCTCGCGCACGGTGAAGAACCGCACCGGGGTGGGCAGCGCCGGCCGCTCGCTCGTGCGTCTCGCGCTCGAGCTCGCCTCCTCCCGGGTCGCCGACTGGAGCAAGGCGCGCGTGCTGCTCGTCGGCACCGGCCAGTACGCGGGCGCCTCGCTCGCGGCGCTCCGCGACCGAGGCGCGCACGACGTGCGGGTGTACTCGCCCTCCGGCCGGGCCGCGCGCTTCGCCCGCACCCACGGCGTCGAGGCCGTGAGCCACGCCGGCTACGCGGTCGCCGCGGCGGCCGCCGACGTCATCATCACCTGCACCACGGCCGACCACCACGTGGTCGACCGGGTGCTGCTCGCGGGCGGCAAGGCGACGCTCGCGTCCTCGCACGTCGCGCCGAGGGATGCCGAGGCATCCGCCGTGCTCGCCGAGTTCCGCGCCTGGTGCCCCGTCCCCGGCGCCGCCCGCAGCGCCCGTCAGCTCGTCGTCGACCTCGGCATGCCCCGCAACGTCGCGACCGACGTCGTCGAGGTCGAGGGCGTCGAGCTGCTCGACCTCGAGACGATCCGCCGGCACGCCCCGCTCGAGGAGCTCGGCGCGACCGAGGCCGCCCGCGAGCTCGTCAACAGCGCGGCGCGCAACTTCGGCGCGGTCGGCGAGGAGCTCGACCTCGCGCCCGCGGTGGTCGCGTTGCGCGCGCACGTCGGCGGCATCCTCGACGCCGAGATCGAGCGGGCGAAGGGCCGCGGCCCGGGCGACCCCGACGGCCGCGTCGAGCAGGCGCTGCGGCACATGGCCGGCGTGCTGCTGCACACCCCCATGGTGCGCTCGCGCGAGTTCGCCCGCTCGGGCGAGCAGCGCGCCTGGATCGAGGCCCTCGACGCCCTGTTCGGCGTCCGCGCCGACGACGCCCGCTGAGCTGCGCCCGCCCCCGGCGCCCGCCCGGCGCCCCCGACGCTCGCCCGACGCTCGCCCGGCGCCCCGCGCTCGACGTCGGTTTTCGTGGGTCGCGGCGGCTCCGCACCCGCACAAAGTGACCGCATGCCCCCGATCGGTGCCGATGTCGCCCGCTGCGGGTAGCGTCGTGCCATGACCGACGACGCCGCCAGTTCCACCTCGGCACCGCCCAGCGAGCGGCCGGCCCTCGCCCTGCCCTTCGACGTCGAGGCGATCGAACGCCGGCCGATCGTCACCGAGCGCCTGGTGATCCGCCCGCTCACCGCCGACGACAGCGACGACGTGTGGGAGTACCAGCGCCTGCCCGAGGTGCTCCGCTACATCCCCTGGCCCGAACGCAGCCGCGACGAGGCGCACGATCACACGATGCGCCGCGTGGGCAGCCGGCTCCTGGCGGAAGACGGCGACAACGTGCACTTCGCGATCGTGCTCGCCGGCGAGCCTTCGCCCGGCGCCCCCGGGCGCGACCGGGTCATCGGCGACGTCATGGTGCGAGTGGCGAGCGTCGAGCACGCACGGCTCGAGCTGGGCTGGGTGCTGCACCCCGACTTCCAGGGGCGCGGCTTCGCCGCCGAGGCGACCGCGGCCGTGCTCGCCTTCGGCTTCGACACGCTGCACGCCCATCGCGTGCTCGCCGAGCTCGTCGCCGCCAACACCGCCTCCGCGAAGCTCTGCCTGCGACTCGGCATGCGGCACGAGGCGACCTTCGTCGAGCACGAGTACGACCGAGACGCGGGAGCCTGGCTCGACATGGCCTTCTACGCCATCCTCCAGCGCGAGCACACCGCCGCCCGCCTCGCAGGCTGAACGCCGAGTCCCGCCCCGGCGCGCCCACGCACCCTGGTTACACTCGCAAGCACGCGGCGCCGCTGCCGCGTTCGACGAGGGGGACGCCGATGAGCGAACGAGACGAACCGGGCGCGGGCACCGGCAGGGGCGACGGCACCGGTGCGGCATCCACCCCGCCCTCGCCCGGTGAGCGCCGCCGTTCCCGGCGCGACTTCCTGAAGATCGGCGGCGCGGCCGCGGCCGGCGCCGTCGTCGGCGGCGGCGCCGGGGCCGCGATCGGCGCCGCGATCGGGCACCGCGCGGGTTTCGCCGAGGGCACCGACGACTTCGCCGACCTCGTGCCGCGCTCGGAGCCGGGCTTCGACCACCTCGTCGTCGTCATGGGCGAGAACCGCTCCTTCGACAACCTGCTCGGCTGGCTCTACACGCCGGACACGCTCCCCGCCGGGCAGGACTTCGACGGTCTCGCCTTCGGCGACTACGGCAACGTCGGCCCCGACGGCACCCGGGTCGCCGCCCACGTCTACGACGGCCCCACCGACAAGATCATGAGCAAGCCCGACCCCGACCCGGGCGAGGAGTACCCGCACGTCAACACCCAGATCTTCGACACGATCGATCCGGCGACGAACGCCGAGCTCTACGTCGACGAGATGCTGCCGCCGTACAACGCCCCGAAGCGCGGCGAGCAGCCGAAGATGAGCGGCTTCCTGAAGGACTACCACGTCAACTACCGCCGACTGAAGAAGGGCGCCGAGCCGACGGCCGCCGAGGCCCGGCAGATCATGGGCTCCTTCTCGCCCGAGATGCTGCCCGTGCTCTCGACCCTCGCGAGCGAGTTCGCCGTGTTCGACCACTGGTACTGCGCGGTGCCGTCGCAGACCTTCTGCAACCGCTCCTTCTTCCACGCCTCGACCTCGCACGGCTTCGTCACGAACCAGGGCGGCGGGGGCTACCGCAAGTGGCTCGACGCCCCCGCCTCCCCGACGATCTTCAACCGGCTCGAGGAGGCGGGAATCCCGTGGCGCGTCTACTTCGACGAGCTGCAGATCGTGTCCTTCACCGGCGTGCTGCACGCGCCCGTGCTCGAGAAGTACTGGCGCACCGAGCGCTTCGCGACCATGGCCGACTTCTACGAGGACGTGAAGCGCGGCACCCTGCCCGCGTACGCCTTCATCGAGCCGCGGATGATCTACAACCACAACGACTTCCACCCGCCGTTCGGCGTGCTGCGGGAGAGCGACGTCGACGGGCAGGAGGTGCTCGACAGCGCCGTCTCCGACGTCCGAGCCGGCGAGGCGCTCATCCACGACATCTACACGGCGATCAAGGAGAGCGCCTCGCCGAAGGGTTCGAACGCGGTGAACACGATGCTGCTCATCACCTTCGACGAGCACGGCGGCACCTACGACCACGTGCCCCCGCCCGCGGCGGTTCCGCCTCAGGAGGACGCGAAGCCCGGCGAGATGGGCTTCGAGTTCGACCGGCTCGGATGCCGCGTGCCGGCCATCGCCGTCTCCGCCTACACGCGCTCCGGCACCGTGGTGAACACCGAGATGCAGCACGCCTCGGTCGTGTCGACCCTGAGCCGCCTGCACGGCTTGAAGCCGCTCACCCGGCGCGACGTCGGCGTGAACGACCTCTTCGACGTCGTGAACCTCGAACAGCCGAGGCATCCGTCCGACTGGCCGACGACGCACCCGCAGTACACCCCGCCGAACCCGGAGAAGGATGCCCCGCACCCGGCGCACACGCACAAGGACAAGCCGCTCAGCCCGCCGGCGCGGGGGCTGCTCGGCATCCTGCTCGCGAAGTACGGCGCCCCCGATCAGGAGCAGCCCGAGACCTACGCCGAGGCGTACGAGCTGCTGCACGACTACGGCGTCGGCCTGTTCGGCAAGCCCTGACGCTGGTCCGCTGAGCTCAGCGAACCACGCCCACCCGCTTCGACAGGCTCAGCGAACCACGCCCCTCAGTCCGCTCGGGTGAGGGTGCGCACGAGCGCCATCGCCTCCTTCGGCGACACCTCCGGCAGGTACGCCTTGCCGACGGCGATGCCGATCGCGGGCAGCATGAGCGGGTCCGCATAGCTCATCGAGATCGTGCGGTACTCCGGGTTGAACTTCGCCTTGAAGCGGAACAGCGAGGAGAAGCCGTACGCCGGCTCGAGCGTGCGCCCGAGCCACTCGAGCAGGCGGCTCATCGCGGTCGGCGGGGGCGGCTCCTCGCCCGGGGCGAGGGGCTTCGTCGCGAGCGGCGCGCCCGACAGGCTCAGCACCTCGGACCCGGCCTCCTTCATGTGCAGTGCGGCGGAGGCGATGAGGAACTCCATGATCCCGTTCATCGAGCCGTCGGCCCGGCGCATGAAGTCGATCGTCCAGCCGACGACTTCGCCGTCGCGGTGCACGGGCAGCCAGCTCGTCACCGCCTGCAGTCGGCCGTCGGGGCCGACGGCGAGCATGAGCCGCACCTCCGGGTCCTTCAGCTCCGCCATCCCGCCGAGCGTGAAGCCCATCTCTGGCAGCTCCTTCTCGGCGACCCACTCCTCCGAGATCGCGGTGATCTCGGCGATCGTGGGCCGGGGCAGCTCCTCCCAACTCGCCCAGACGGTCGTCATCCCCTCCTTGATCCCGCGGTTCAGGGCCTGGCGCACCTTCTGCCACGGCTTGCCGGTGAGCTCGAGCCCGGTCGTGCGCACGACGGTCTCCTCGCCGACCGACATGTGCTGCCAGCCGAGCTCGTCGAAGACGGGCAGCAGTTCGTCGTGCACGCTGTAGAACACCGGGCTCCAGTTGCGCGCGTCGCAGAATGCGGCGAACTCGCGCACCGTGGCGGCGAGGCGCTCGGGGGCGCAGATCGGGTCGGACATCGTGATCGCGATGCCGTTGATCTCGCGGTAGGCGACGGCCGCGTCGCCGTCCGCGCTGAACCACGGCGTGTTGCCGGGCCAGGTCGCCATGAAGCCGAGCGTGCCACCGCCGTGACGGTGCAGCAGCGTCCGCAGCCGCGCCGCGTCACCGCCGGCCGCGGGCCCGGCCGGTCGGTGCATGACGTGGACGGCCGCGACGACGAAGACCGTCCAGAACGCCACGCCGACCCATTCGTAGAGGAAGCTCGCGAGGTCGTGCCCGGGCAGCACGATGGGATCGGTCGCGGCGAGGAAGTGCGGCGGCACGAAGCGCTTGAGGGTGTCGAGGGCGACGTCTCCGGGGGTGGCCGCCGGCCAGTACTCCCGGATCGTCGCGAGGCCGACCGCGAGGTACGCGACCGCCAGCACCACGAACGACCCGGCAACGACCGAGACGAAGCGGACGAGCGCCCGCCGCTCCAGGCGGATTCGGAAGTGCCGCCTGGTCACGATGAGCAGCACGATCACCGCGATCGGCAGCAGCGCGATCGCCGCGAGCCAGACCAGCAGCTCGCCGAGGTCGAACACCGACCAGTCGCCCGCGTCGAGGTCGCCGAGCTCGTTCGTGACCTCGAAGGCCGGCCGGGCGAAGAGCAGCACCGCCGCGTTCACCGCGATGGCGAGCCAGAGCGCGAAGCGCCGGCCCTGATGCAGCCCCCAGGCGGCGAGCAGCAGCAGCACGACCGGCACGAACGACAGCAGGAACATGCCGACGCCCTGCGCCGAGAGCAGGGTGAGCTGACGCAGGCAGTCCTCGGCGAGCGGGGCCGCATCGCCGCAGCTGCGCTCCACCGCATCGAGGTCGACGGGCTGGTCGGCGAAGAGGAAGGAGCCGAAGGCGAAGGGCGTCAGCTCGGTGCGGGTGGCGAAGGCGACGACCGGGCCGAGCCCGGTGACCGCGACGACGGCGGCGATGAGGGTGCGCGTCTCGCGATGCGAGCTGCGTGGAATGCGGAGCACGGATGCGTCGCGCGCCAGCAGTGCGCCGAAGGGACCGGCGACCAGCACCGCGATGAGCCGGTACACGTCGGAGGAGTCGCCGTCGTAGAGCACGAAGATGCAGAGAAAGGCGAGCGTGACCACCCGGAACCGCCGACGCCACAGCGGCCCCATGAACGCGGTCGCGGTGATCAGCGCGCCCGCGATGCCGGTCAGCGGGTCGAGCGTGAGATCGACGGAGGTGCCGCTCGCCCACCACTCGCCCGCGAGCGATCCGACCCACTGCAGCAGGACGCCGACGAGCACACCGACCGTGCCGGTCACGAGGAGCGCGAGCACCGTGCGGCCCGTGCCCATCCGCCGTTCCGCGACGCCGAGCAGCAGCACGCTCGCGAGCACCCCGGCGACGAGTTGGAACGGATCCCACGGGATCACGAGCGCGCTCAGCACGGTCCACCACCGGCCGGCGTCGATCGTCGTCAGCACCCCCGCGGCCCACTGCGCCTCGGTCGCGTGGGACGGCGGGCCGGCGACGGTGCCGGCGACGACGGCCGTCACGATCAGGAGGGCCGCGAAGCCGAGGCTGAAGGGGATGCGCCGGGCGAACTGCCCGAGCGCCTCGCCGGTCGATCGGAGCCGTCCGACGGGCTCGGCGTCGAGCAGGACCGGCGCGCCCCCGCCGGCGCCCTGCGCCCCGCCCGCGCCCGCCCCGGCGCTCACGGCGCCACCAGCCCGAGCCGCGGGTACAGCACGTCGAAGCCCTCGTCGAGGCCGCCGAGGAGGGCGGAGACGCCGTGGTCGGCGCCGGGCACGATGAACGTCGTCGTCGCGACGCCGGCGACCGTCGCGGCATCCGCCAGCGCCTCGGCGCTGGCGACGTAGGCCGGATCGTTCTCGCCCGCCGTGAAGACGGCCGTCGAGTCCGGATAGGGCGCCTTCGCCGCCATGATGTTCGCGGGCTTCACGGCGTCGTAGGCCGCCTGGTCGCCGTTGAAGACGTCGCGCAGGGTGTCCTGCGGGTGCTCGGCGCCGGCGTACTCCACGGGGGACACCGCCAGGATGTTGCCGAACACCTCGGGGTACTTCGCGCCGAAGTAGGCGGCGCAGCCGCCGCCGTTGGAGTAGCCGGCGACGGTCCAGCTCGCGGCGCTCCGCAGCACGTCGAGGTGCTCGCGGGCCCAGGGCACGACATCCTGCATCACGTAGCTCTCCACCTTCCCGAGGTCCGTGTCGAGGCACATGGGGTCGTCGGCCGGGTCGCCGAGCTGGTCGACGACGAGCGCGATGGGGGCGAGGCCGCCGTGCGCCGCCGCGTGCTCGTCGAGCACCTTCGCGATGAACTGCGGATCGGGGTCGCCGGGCTGGCCCATCATCATGATCACGAGCGGGAGCCGCGGCGCGTCGGCGACGAGGGCGGCCGGCGGCAGGTAGAGCTGCGCGGGGCGCGCGTCGAAGCCGGAGTTCGTGGTCGGGATGCCGCCGGGCACGAGCCCCGTCTCCCCGTGCGCCGGCAGATCGGCGGGCGGCTGCCAGGTGGCGTACAGCGGCTCGGCGGGATCGCTCGTCTCGGCCGGGTCCGGGGCGGGGATGTCGATCGGGTCCGCCGTCGAGATGCCGAGCATCGCGCCGATCGTGGTGTCGATGCCGTAGGCGGCGTTCACGCCGACCGCCGCGGTGACGGCGAAGACCGGGATGGCGAGGAGCGCGACGAGCTTGCGCCACCAGCGCGAGCGCCAGAGGTTCCAGATCGCCAGCAGGATCGCTCCCGAGGCGAGGGGCACCCAGAGCCAGGCGGCGTCGGCGACCGGGCCGCCGAAGAGGTCGAGGAAGTTGGCGCAGAGCCACAGCACCGCGCCGCCGATGAGCCCGCCCACGATGAGGATGATGATCGCCGTCATGACCCAGCCGCCGCTGCGCTCCCGGCCGAGCAGGTAGAGCAGCAGGAGCACCGCGAGCACCGAGAGGGCGATCGGGAACCAGCCGTCGACCACGCTCACCTCGAGCAGCGCGTCCAGCATGCGACCCCCCAGCATCCCCGCGTTGAGCACAGGGTAGCGGGCAGGGGCTCGAGCGCCACGGATTTCCGTAGGATTGCAGGTGAACCCCTTCACCGACCATTGGAGCCACCGTGGCCGCACCCAGCACGCTCGACGCCGTCATCACCCTCGCCCAGCATCGCGGATTCGTCTTCCAAGCCGGCGAGATCTACGGCGGCTCGCGCTCCGCGTGGGACTACGGCCCCCTCGGCGTCGAGCTGAAGGAGAACATCAAGCGCCAGTGGTGGCGCTACATGGTGCAGCAGCGCGACGACATCGTCGGCCTCGACTCCAGCGTCATCCTGCCGAAGCAGGTGTGGGAGGCGTCCGGCCACGTCGAGGTGTTCAGCGACCCGCTCATCGAGTGCCTCAGCTGTCACAAGCGCTTCCGCGAGGATCACCTCATCGAGGCCTTCGAAGCAAAGAAGGGCCGCGAGCCCGAGGGCGGCCTCGCCGAGATCGTCTGCCCCAACTGCGGCACCCGCGGCCAGTGGACCGAGCCGCGCGCCTTCTCCGGCCTCCTGAAGACCTACCTCGGCGTCGTCGACGACGAGTCGGGCCTGCACTACCTGCGCCCCGAGACCGCGCAGGGCATCTTCGTGAACTTCGCGAACGTGCTGCAGGCGGCGCGCATGAAGCCTCCGTTCGGCATCGCGCAGATCGGCAAGAGCTTCCGCAACGAGATCACGCCCGGCAACTTCATCTTCCGCACGCGCGAGTTCGAGCAGATGGAGATGGAGTACTTCGTCGAGCCCGGCACCGACGAGGAGTGGTTCGACTACTGGATCCAGCACTGCTGGGACTGGTTCACCGACCTCGGCATCGACCCCGAGAACATCCGTCGCTACGAGCACCCGCAGGAGAAGCTGAGCCACTACTCGAAGCGCACGATCGACATCGAGTACCGCTTCGGCTTCGCCGGCGGCGAGTGGGGCGAGCTCATGGGCGTCGCGAACCGCACCGACTTCGACCTGTCGACGCACTCGAAGCACTCCGGCAAAGACCTGTCGTACTTCGACCAGTCGAAGAACGAGCGCTGGGTGCCGTACGTGATCGAGCCGGCGTTCGGCCTCACGCGCGCGCTCATGGCGTTCCTCGTCGACGCGTACCACGTCGAGGAGGTGCAGAACGCGAAGGGCGGCACCGACCAGCGCACCGTGCTGAAGCTCGACCCGCGCCTCGCCCCGGTGAAGGCCGCGGTGCTGCCGCTGTCGCGCAACGAGAAGCTCTCGCCGCTCGCCCGCGACCTCGCCGCGAAGCTGCGCCGCACCTGGAACATCGACTTCGACGACGCGGGCGCCATCGGCCGCCGATACCGCCGTCAGGACGAGATCGGCACCCCGTTCTGCATCACGGTCGACTTCGACTCGCTCGACGACGACGCGGTGACGGTGCGTGACCGCGACACGATGTCGCAGGAGCGGGTGCCGCTCGCCGAGCTCGAGGGCTACCTGGCGACGCGCCTGCTCGGCGCCTGATCGCGAGGATCGCCGTGGCCGTGGAGTCGGGGGCGGAGCGCGGCTCCGAGCCATCCGCCCTGCCCGATCTGCTCGTCGCGGCGATCGCGCTCGTCCGCGATCGCCGCGTGCTGATGGTGACCGCGCGCGAGCGCGAGGTGCACTACATGCCGGGCGGCAAGATCGACGACGGCGAGACCGCGGCCGAGGCGGCCGCTCGCGAAGCCCGCGAGGAGGTCTCGCTCGAGCTCGACCCCGCCGAGCTCGAGGAGCTCTTCGAGGTCGTCACGCAGGCGCACGGCGAGCCGGAGGGGCGGATGGTGCGCATGCGGGTCTTCCTGACGCGCACGGATGCCTCGCCGAGGGCGTCGGCCGAGGTCGGCGCCCTGCACTGGGTGACGACGGCCGAGCTCCACCGCTGCCCGCCGGCCGGAGCCGAGGTGCTCCGGCGTCTGGCCGCGAGCGGGCTCATCGACTAGGGCCGGGCGGGCGGCATGGAGTTCGGCACCACCAGCGATACGGGCTGGATCGGAGACGTGCGAGAGCTGGCGCACGAGCTCTCGGAGTCGTCCGCCGCGTTCGTGCAGGCGACCGAATCGGTCTCGGACGCGCTGTTCGTCGCGTTGCGATCGATGCCGCGAGAGCTGGCCCCGCGTTCCTTCGCTCGATTCGAGCGCCGCGATGCGGTGCTCATCGTGGACCTGCGGGTCGCGGAGCAAGACCTCGCCGGCCTGACGGCGGATGAGCAACGACGGCTTCTCGGCCCGCAGCTGCTGGCGCTGGTGTCGCGAGGAACGAAGTCGCGAACCGCGGCGTGGAGCCAGGAGGAGCGGTCGCTCATCCGCGTCGAGTTCGAGCGGATGCTGTCGAAGCTGAATTGGCTGCCCGCTGAGGTGTGAGGGCTGGGGCTGGGTGCTGGGGCGTCTTCGGGTTTTCCACAGCGCCACTTCGGGAGCCGGGTTCGAAGCTGTGTTCGATAGTCTTGGGGTATGTCTCAGGCGCTGCACCTTTCCGACCCGGCCGATCCGGCCGCGGTCGGTGCTGCCGAGTGGGCTGACCCTGGCTGGGCGTCGTTGGATGGGTGGCGGGCAGCGTCTGCGGCGGGCGGGTCACGGGCGGTGTTCGCCGAACTCCAAGCCACACTGGATGCCGCCGAGGGTGCCCTGCTGGAATCGAACCGCATGCAGGCCGCGCAACTCGACGCGTACCGGCAGGCGTTCGCCCTCGCCGACGCGCACCCGGAACTCTACGTCCACCCCGACGCGCACCACGGCCAGTCGCGCGGCGGCATCCCGGTCGCTGAGCTCGCCGCCCGCTCGGTCGCCGCGGAACTGTCCATGCGGTTACAGCTGCCCGCCGCGACGATCCGGTCCCGCGCCCACCACGCCACCACCGCGCACCGCCACCTGCCCCACCTCTGGGCCCGCTTCCGTGACGGGATCGCGTCGTATACCGAGGTACGGGCCGCGCTCGACACCCTCGACGGCATCCCCCTCACCACCCCCCCACCGTTCTCCCGCCGATGCCGCAGCACTCGCCGTGTTCGACGAGACGCTCGCCGAACTAGCCGGCACTGTGCCACTCAGCAGGTTCCGCCAGCGTGCCCGACGGCTCCGCACCCGACTCGAACCCCCAGAAACCACGACCGCCCGCCACCAGCGCGCCCACACCACCCGACGACTGATCCTCGAACCCGCCCCCGACGGGATGGCCTGGATCAGCCTCTCCCTCTCCGCCGTCGACGCCGCCGCCATCCACGCCCGCGTCACCGCCACCGCAACCCACCAGTCAGGCCAGGCCGACGAGACCCGCACCCTCGACCAACTCCGCGCCGACACCGCCACCAACTGGCTCACCGGCCACAACACCCCCACCCTCAAACACCACACCAAATTCCGGGTCACCCGAACCCCCAACGGCACCATCACCTGGCACACCCCCACCGGACACACCGCCACCACCACACCCCAACACCCGCACCCACCCCGGAACCCACCGAGCACCCCCGAACACCCACCCCACCACTACACCGAACGCTCACCCGAACCCGAGCGCTACCCCGAACCCGCACCCTTCTGAGCACCAGCCCGGCCCAGCCACGCCCGCCCGCCGTTCGCCGAGCCCCGCGCTGCCGACCCGCTTACCCCATCCACCCGTCGCTCGTCACCCTCCCCTCTCCCACGCACCGCCTGCCTAGACTTCGACCATGACGATTCGACGGTTCCGGCGGGGCGACCACGAAACCGTCATCACCGAGCTCGGCATCGACGGCGGTCCGACGTACGTGCTCGTGCACGGCGTCGGCATGGGCCATCGCACCTGGTCCGACCTCGCCGAGACCCTCGCCCGCTCCGGCCGCGTGCTGGCGCTCGACCTCCCGGGCTTCGGTGACGCCCCGGAGCCCGAGGAGTCGCTCGACATGGCGTCGTCGGGCGCCTACCTCGGGGAGCTGGTCGCGACCGAGTCCCCGGGCGAGCCGGTGGTGCTCGTCGGACATTCGATGGGCACCCAGATCGTCGCCGAAACGGCGGCGCAGCGCCCCGAGCTCGTCGCCGCCGTCATCCTCATCGCCCCGACGATCAACCGCCGGGAGCGCACCGCCGGGATGCAGGCGCTCCGCCTCGTCCAGGACCTCGCGTTCAGCCACCTCAAGGTGCTCGCGCTCGGCGTCCGCTACTACGTCCAGGCCGGACCGCGCTGGTACTTCGCGAAGCTCGCCGACATGCTCGCCCATCGCATCGAGCTCGTGCTGCCGCGCATCCGGGCGCGAACCCTCGTCGTCCGCGGCGAGCACGACCAGGTCGCCCCGCGCGACTGGGCCGAACTGGTCACGGCCCTCCTGCCCGACGGGCGCCTCGTCGAGGTCGCGGGGCGCGGGCACGAGACCATGATCACCGCGGGCGCCGAGGTCGCGCGACTCGTGGCGGCGCACGCCGCGGGCGAACCGGTCGGACATCCCGTCGCCCAGCCCGTGCCGACCGGTCGCCGCGAGCGCCCCGACACCCGACCGGCGACGACGGGCGACGGCGTGCCGTGGTGGCGCGCCGCGCGCTGGTGGGCCGCGGACTACCTCTACGCGGGCTGGCGCCACCTCGCGGCACCGTTCGATCGGCGCGACGCGAGGCACTGGCAACGCGGCGACGACTCGCTGCCCGAGGTGGTCCTGCTGCCGGGCATCTACGAGCACTGGACCTTCCTGCGCCCGCTCGCCGAACGCCTGCACCGTGCGGGCCATCGCGTCCGCGTCGTGCACGGCCTCGGCGCGAACCGCCGGCCGATCTCGGCGACCGCGGCGCTGCTCGGCCGGGCGCTCTCCCGCCGTTCGGCGCCGCCGGCGGGCCGGGTGATCGTCGGGCACTCCAAGGGCGGGCTCGTCGGCAAGCAGCTGCTCGTCGACGAGCTGCAGCGAGCGGACGCCACCGGTTCGGCCCCGGGTGCCGAGCTCGGACTGCTCGGTGTCGTCGCGATCTGCACGCCCTTCGGCGGTTCGAGCCGCGCCCGCTTCTTCTTCGCCGACCGGAGCCTGCTCGCCCTGCTGCCGGGCGACGCCACGATCCACGCGCTCGGGGAGGCGCGCGAGGTCGACGCCCGCATCGTCTCGGTCTTCGGCCGCTGGGACCCGCACATCCCCGACGGCAGCGAGTTGCCCGGCGCACGCAACATCGAGGTGCCGGTCGCCGGCCACTTCCGCGTGCTCGGCGCACCCGAAACGGCGCGCGCAGTGCTCGACGGCATCGCCGGGCTGGCGGAACAGGAGGGCGCGCGCGTCGCGAACGCACCCGAGGCAGCCGAGGCGACCAAGGCACCCGCAGAAACAGCAGCAACCGCGGCTGCCGCGCCGACGCCGAGTTAGTGCACGAACTCCAGCAGGTCGAGCCCGACCTGCCGCATGCCGTCGAGCACTGCGAGCCGGCTCGAGAGCTGCGTGTCGGCGTAGTACATCGAGACCGCGAAGGCGACGCTCGCGCGCGGTCCGCGCAGCACACCGACCTCACTGCGCACGCCGCCGTCGGTGCCCGTCTTGTTCATCAGCAGCACGCTGTGATCGGGCCGCCGGTGCGCGAGCGGATCGAGCCCGAACGCCGCGGACACCATCGACAGGTCGGTGTTCAGGGTCAGCCAGCCGACGACGCGCTGCGACACCTCGGGCGAGACGATCTCACCCCGCGCGAGCGAGGCGAACAGCCAGGTCAGCTCCTTCGCCGAGCCGATCGAGAGCTGCGGGGCGTCGTCGGGACCGCGGTGGTCGCGCACGAGGTCGAGCAGCGCGGTGCGGGTGAGGCCGAGCGCCTCGGTGCGGGCGCGCACCGCCTCGAGCCCCACGTAGCGCAGCAGCACGTTCGTGGCCAGATTGTCGCTCGTCGCGCCGATGAGCGCGGCGAGGTCGGCGATCGGCAAGGAGGGCGACTGCAGGTGCTGCCAGATGCCCGCATCGCCGACGGCGTCGCGCGCGTCGCGGT
This sequence comes from Agromyces soli, assembly GCF_022811605.1. Taxonomy (GTDB): domain Bacteria; phylum Actinomycetota; class Actinomycetes; order Actinomycetales; family Microbacteriaceae; genus Agromyces; species Agromyces soli. The sequence goes on from NZ_CP094533.1 coordinate 841,037, forward strand.
CGAGCACGGTGAGCGCCTCGGTCTCGCTCTCGGCGAGCCGGGCGGCGACCTCGACGAGCAGCAGCACCTTGCCGATCGACGCGGTCGGCATCACGACGTGGTCGTCGACCGAGAACAGCACCCGGCCGGTGGCGAGGTCGGTCGCCCGCGCCGACACCTGCACCCCGGCGAGCGCGAGCTCCCCGAGCGCGTCGAAGCCGCGGCTGAAGTCCTCGCTCGCCTCGTCGGTGCGGTGCTTCCCTCGCCGGACATCGGCATGGCGCGCTCTGCGCTCTGAGCCTTGCGAGGGGGTCACCACGTCGCTTGCACTCTCCTGCTCACGGGCTCGGCGCTCCCCCGCCGCGGGGCGCGGCACGCTCGAGCTCAACGGTATCTGGTGGGGCGGGTTCCAGTCACGGTGTTCCGGGACCGTGGAGCGGACTACCAGATCGTCACCCGCTCGGCCGGGTCGAGCCAGAGGGCGTCGTCGGGGGTCACTCCGAAGCCAGTGTAGAACTCATCGATGTTCCTGACGATCTGGTTGCAGCGGAACTCGTTCGGCGAGTGCGGGTCGATGGCGAGCAACCGCACCACCTCCGCGTCGCGCCCCTTCATCTGCCAGGCCTGCGCCCACGAGAGGAAGAAGCGCTCGGCGCCGCTCAGCCCGTCGATCACCGGGGGCTCAGCGCCGCCGAGGGAGAGCAGGTACGCCTTCCAGGCGATCGCGAGGCCGCCGAGGTCGCCGATGTTCTCGCCGATGGTGAGCGCGCCGTTGACGTGCGGGAGCTCGGAGGCATCCGCCCCAGCATCGCCGCCCTCGGCGAGCTGCGCCGGAACGAGCGCGTCGTACTGGGCGATGAGCGCCTTGGTGCGCTCCTCGAAGGCGGCGCGGTCGTCGGCCGTCCACCAGTCGGTGAGCCGCCCGTCGCCGTCGTACTTCGAGCCCTGGTCGTCGAAGCCGTGGCCGATCTCGTGGCCGATGACCGCGCCGATCGCGCCGTAGTTCGCGGCCGCGTCGCGCTCGGGGGTGAAGAAGGGGTACTGCAGGATGGCCGCGGGGAACACGATCTCGTTGAAGCCCGGGTTGTAGTACGCGTTGATCGTCTGCGGGGTCATGAACCACTCGTCGCGATCGATCGGCTTGCCGATCTTGCCGAGTTCGCGGCGGAACTCGAACTCCGCCGTCGCCCGCACGTTGGCGACGAGGTCGCCGGGCTCGATACCGAGGCTCGAGTAGTCGCGCCACTTCACCGGGAAGCCGATCTTCGGCGTGAACTTCGCGAGCTTGTCGAGCGCCTTGCGCTTCGTCTCCTCGCCCATCCAGTCGAGGCCGACGATGGACTCGCGGTAGGCCTCGACGAGGTAGCCGACGAGCTCGTCCATCTGCTCCTTCGCGGCGGGCGGGAAGTGCCGTTCCACGTAGATGCGGCCGACGGCCTCGCCCATCGCGCCCTCGACGAGGGAGACACCGCGCTTCCAACGCTCCCGCAGCTGCGGCGTGCCGGTGAGGGTGCGGCCGTAGAAGTCGAAGTTCGCCTCGACGAAGTCCTTCGAGAGGTAGGGGGATGCCCCGCGCACGACCTGCCACGCGAGCCAGTCGCGCCACGCCGGCACGCGCTCCTCGGTGAGCAGCGCGCCCAGCCCCTCGACGAAGCTCGGCTGGCGGACGACGAGCTCGGCGAACGCCGCCTCCGGGGCGCCCATCGCGTCCCGCCAGACGGCGAGCCCGGCGGAGGCCGGGTCGGCGCCGGGGAAGGCGAGCGCCGCGGCATCCGCCCAGCTCTTCAGGTTGTACGTCTTCTCGCTGTCGCGGGAGTCGACGTTGCTCCAGTGCACCGCGGCGATCGCGGTCTCGAGCTCGAACACGCGCGCCGCGCGCTCGGCGGCGCCGTCGAGCTTCGCGAGCCGGAACATCCGCTCGAGGTGCGATCGGTACGCCTCGCGCACCTCGGCGAAGCGCTCCTCGCGGAAGTAGCTCTCATCGGGCAGGCCGATGCCGCCCTGCTCGACGAAGACGAGGTAGCGCTCGGGGTCTCCCGGGTCGTTGTCGACGAAGAGCTGCGCGAAGCCCGCGACGCCCTGGCGCTCGAGGCGACCGAGGGTCTCGAGGAAGCTCGGCACGTCGCCGATGAGCGACACCTCGACGAGCTGGCCGGCGATCGGCGTGGCGCCGAGGAGCTCGGCGTGCTGCTCGTCCATGAAGCTCGCGAAGAGGTCGCCGACCTTGCGCTCCTCGGTGCCGGGGTCGGCCCCCTGCGCCTCGACGATGATCTCGCGGACCGCCCGCTCGGCCTCCTCGTGCAGCTCGATGAACGAGCCGAACCGGGCCTTGTCGGCGGGGATCTCGGTGCGATCGATCCACTTGCCGTTGACGTGTCGGAACAGATCGTCCTGCGGGCGCACGCCCGGGTCGAGTTCGTCGAGCGCGATGCCGGAGCTGAGGGTGCCGTCGTCGGTCATGCGCTCCAGCCTAGGCGGCGAAGCCTGAACGGTGGCCCGTGATTTCCCACCGTTCGATGCGAAGATGGAAGCCGTATGAACACCGTGCTCAACGTCATCTGGCTCGTGCTCTCCGGGTTCTGGCTGTTCCTCGGCTACCTCGTGGCCGGGGTGATCATGTGCGTGCTCATCGTGACGATCCCGTGGGGCATCGCCTCGTTCCGCATCGCGCGCTACGCGCTCTGGCCGTTCGGCCGCGAGGTCGTGCAGAAGCCGACCTCGGGCGCGTGGGCGTTCATCGGCAACGTGATCTGGTTCCTGCTCGCCGGGCTCTGGCTCGCGATCGGGCACGTGCTGTCCGGGGTGGCGCTCTGCATCACGATCATCGGCATCCCGCTCGGAATCGCCGACTTCAAGATGATCCCGATCTCGCTCGCCCCGCTCGGCAAGGAGATCGTCGACAAGGCATGACGGTCGCACGGCCGGGCCGGGCGGGCCCGTCGGCGGCAGGCCGTAGGCTCGACGGGCACATGAGCACCACGCCCCAACGCCGTTCCGTCGACCGCGACATCCTGCGTCTCGCGCTGCCCGCGCTCGGCGCGCTCATCGCCGAGCCCGCGTTCCTGCTCGCCGACACCGCCATGGTCGGCCACCTCGGCGCGACGCCGCTCGCCGGGCTCGGCCTGGCCAGCGCGGTACTGCAGACGATCATCGGGCTGATGATCTTCCTCGCCTACGCGACGACCCCGGCGGTCGCCCGACGGCTCGGCGCGGGCGACGAGCGCGGCGCGGTGCAGGCGGGCATCGACGGGCTCTGGCTCGCGCTCGGGCTCGGCGCACTGCTCGGGCTCGCCGGCTGGGCCGCGACGCCCGCGCTCGTCGGCGCGTTCGGGGCCGACCCGGCGGTCGCCGATGCCGCCCGCAGCTACCTCGGCATCTCTATGGCCGGTCTGCCCGCCATGCTGCTCGTGTTCGCCGCGACCGGCCTGCTCCGCGGCCTGCAGGACACCCGCACCCCGCTCTGGGTCGCAGGCATCGGCTTCGCCGCGAACATCGCGCTGAACTTCGTCTTCATCTACCTCGCCGGCTGGGGCATCGCCGGCTCGGCCGTCGGCACCGTCGTCGCGCAGTGGGGCATGGTCGCCGTCTACCTGATCGTCGTCGCCCGGCACGTCCGGCGCGCGGGCGCGGGCTGGCGTCCGCACCGGGCCGGCCTCCTCGGCGGTGCGTCGTCGAGCGGCTGGCTGTTCCTGCGCACGCTGAGCCTGCGGGCGGCGCTGCTGCTGTCGACCTGGTCGGCGACGGCGCTCGGGCCCGACGAGCTCGCGGCCTACCAGGTGGCGATCTCGATCTACTTCACCCTCGGCTTCGCGCTCGACGCCCTGGCGATCGCCGCGCAGGCGCTCGTCGGCCGCGGGCTCGGCGCGGGCGACGTCGCCGAAGTGCGGCTCGTGCTGCGCCGCTGCGTGCAGTGGGGCATCGGCTCGGGCCTCGTGATCGGCGCGCTCGTCGTCTCGACCGCGTGGGTGCTGCCGCAGCTGTTCACCTCCTCGGCCGAGGTCGCCGCACTGCTTCCGCCGGCGCTCGTCGTGCTCGGCATCTCGGCGCCGCTCGGCGGGCTGGTCTTCGTGCTCGACGGCGTGCTCATCGGCGCGGGCGACGCCCGCTACCTCGCCTGGACCGGCCTCGTGAACCTCGCGGCGTACGCGCCGCTCGCGCTCGGCGCCGTCTGGTGGGCGGATGCCTCGGGCGCCCCCGGCGCCACGACGCTCGCCTGGCTCATAGCGGCGTTCGCCCTGGGCTACCTCGCGGCCCGCGCGATCACGCTCTCGCTGCGCGCGCGGGGCAGCCGCTGGATGGTCACCGGGGTGGCGTAGCGCGCGGGCGGCGCGGCGCGATCAGCGCGCCGGCGGCGCCGTCGTGTCGCCGAGGTGCAGCGTGCTCGTGAAAGCGAGCGACGTCGCCGGCTCGCCCGCGAGCAGCCGCACCACGGCCTCGCCCGCGGCACGTCCCTTGTCGGTCGAGGGCTGGTCGAGCGTGGTCAGGTCGTGCCGAAGGCCGTCGACGCGGATGCCGTCGAAGCCGACGACGCTGAGCTCGCCCGGCACGGCCAGCCCGAGTTCCTCCGCCGCGTGGATCACGCCCGCCGCGAGCAGGTCGCTCTGCGCGATGATCGCCGTCGGGCGGGCCTCGGCGGGCAGCGCCCGGCCCGAGCCGTCCGCCAGCAGGAGCAGCGCCGCGAGCCGGCCGTCCTCGATCGAGCTCGTCGCCGCCGCGACCGCGGGCGCGGTCGGGAAGACGTCGCGCGCCCCCTGCAGGCGCTCGATCGTGACCTGGGTCGAGGCGCGCGCCTCGAGGGCCGCGTCGACCGGGCCGCTCGTGCGCTCGGCGTCGAAGGGCAGCGTCACGACGCCGACGTCGCGGTGGCCGAGGCTCCGCAGGTGCTCGGCGCCGCGTCGGGTGGCGTCGCGATTGTCGATGGAGATATCGGGGACGTCGTCACCCGTGGGGCCGCCCTCGATCGCGACGGTGGGGATGCCTCGGCGGCGCAGGATCTCGAGGGAGTGCTCGACCCGTGGGCTGCAGCCGATGAGCACGACGGCGTCGACCGGGGCGTCCTCGATGGTGGCGCCCTCGGACTCCCCGCCGATGAACGGCAGCAGCAGGAGCGCCGCACCGAGCGGGGCGATGCCGTCGGCGATGCCGTCGAGGGTGCGGATCTTCACGGGGTCGAGGAAGGCGCTGCGCACCCGCTCCTCGAGCACGACGCCGACGATGCCGGAGCGGCCGCGGCGGAGCGAGCGCGCCCGCGGGTCGGGCCCGGCGTAGCCGAGCTCGGCGGCGGCGGCGAGCACCCGCTCCTTCGTGGCATCCGACACGGGACCCGAACCGGAGAAGGCGAGCGACGCGGTCGACGCCGAGACGCCGGCGCGGGCGGCCACGTCGGCGAGGGTCGGTCGGGCGGTCATGCCCCGAGTCTAGGGGCCGGGCCTGCGAGCCGCCCGAATCGATTCGAGCGCCCGCCCGCCCGTGCCCGTCCGCCTGCCCGCGCCCGCGCCCGCGCCCAGCCTGCGCCCCGCGCGAGTTGCACGACGATGCGCCGACGCGCCGGGACGGGCTGGCGCTGCGAGCGATTCGCTGTGCGACTCGCCACGGGACGGGCGCGAGGGATGCGTGCGCGCCGGCTCAGGCGGGGGCGACCTCGTCGCGCGCGGCGGTGAAGGCCTCGACGCAGGCGCGGATCTCGTCCTCGGAGTGCGCGGCCGACAGCTGCACGCGGATGCGCGCCTGCCCCTTCGGCACCACGGGGTACGAGAACGCGGTCACGTACACGCCGCGGGCCTGCAGCGCGTCGGCGATGCGGGCGGTGAGGGCCGCGTCGCCGAACATGACGGGAACGATGGGGTGCTCGCCGGGCAGCAGCTCGAAGCCCGCCTCGGTCATGAGCTCGCGGAACAGGGCCGCGTTCGCCTTCAGCTGCTCGCGCAGTTCGCCCGACGAGGACAGCAGCGCGAGCGCCTCGAGCGTGCCCGCGACGATCGCCGGGGCGAGCGTGTTCGAGAAGAGGTACGGGCGGGCGCGCTGGCGCAGCAGGTCGACGATCTCCTGCCGGGCCGCGACGTAGCCGCCCGAGGCGCCGCCGAGCGCCTTGCCGAAGGTGCCGGTCGTGATGTCGACCCGCCCCTCGACGCCGCACAGCTCCGGCGTGCCGCGGCCGTTCGCCCCGACGAAGCCGACGGCGTGCGAGTCGTCCACGAAGACGAGCGCGCCGTAGCGGTCGGCGAGGTCGCAGATCTCCCGCAGCGGGGCGATGTAGCCGTCCATCGAGAAGACGCCGTCGGTGACGATCACCTTGCGCCGGGCGTCGGATGCCTCGACGAGCCGCTGCTCGAGCTCGGCCAGGTCGCGGTTCGCGTAGCGGTACCGGCGGGCCTTGGACAGGCGGATGCCGTCGATGATCGACGCGTGATTTAGCGCGTCGGAGATGATCGCATCCTCCGGGCCGAACAGCGTCTCGAAGACGCCGCCGTTCGCGTCGAAGCAGGAGGAGAACAGGATGGTGTCGTCGTAGCCGAGGAACTCGCTCACCCGCGCCTCGAGCTCGAGGTGCTGGGTCTGCGTGCCGCAGATGAACCGCACGCTCGCCATCCCGTAGCCCCACTCGTCGAGGCCGCGGTGCGCGGCCGCCACGATGCGCGGGTCGTCGGCGAGGCCGAGGTAGTTGTTCGCGCAGAAGTTCAGCACCCGCGCCAGTCCGATGCCGTCGGCACCGCCGGAGGCGATGTCCACCTCGGACGACTGCGGTCCGACGATGCCGCGCTCCCGCTTCGTGAGTCCCGCGGCGTCGATCTCGTCGAGCTCGGCGCGCAATTGCGCCTTCACGTCTCCGTACATGTGCGTTCCACCCGTTCCTATACTTCGGTCCAGTCGAGGATGACCTTGCCCGCACCCGCGGACGCGGCGACGTCGAACGCCGCCCGCCACTCCCTGGCGGGGAAGCGGTCGGAGATCACGCTCGCGACGGCGTCCCGCAGCGGCTCGCTCGTCTGCAGCATCGCGGACATCGAGTTCCAGGTCTCGAACATCTCGCGCCCGTAGATGCCCTTCAGCGTCAGCATGTGCGTCACGACCTTGCCCCAGTCGATCGCGTACGGCTCGGCGGGCAGGCCCAGCATCGCGATCCGGCCGCCGTGGTTCATGTTCTCGAGCAGCTCCGGCAGCGCCTTCGGCGAGCCGCTCATCTCGAAGCCGACGTCGAAGCCCTCGCGCATGCCGAGCCGCTCCTGCGCCTCGCGCACCCGCTCCTTCGACACATCCACCACGTCGTCCGCGCCCATGCGGCGCGCGAGCTCGAGGCGGGCCGGCGAGACATCCGTCGCGACCACGAAGCGCGCCCCCACGTGTCGGGCGACCGCGATCGACATCAACCCGATCGGCCCGCAGCCGGTGACGAGCACGTCCTCGCCGACCACGCCGAAGGCGAGCGCCGTGTGCACCGCGTTGCCGAAGGGATCGAAGATCGCACCCAGCTCGGGATCGACCGGGGAATGGTGCACCCACACGTTCTGCCCGGGGATCACGATGTACTCCGCGAACGCGCCGTCGCGGTGCAGGCCCACGCCCTGCGTGCGGATGCACATCTGCCGGCGGCCGGCACGGCAGTTGCGGCACATCCCGCACACCACGTGCCCCTCGCCCGACACCAGATCGCCGACCGAGACGTCGTGCACGAGCGGACCGACCTCGACGACCTCGCCCGAGAACTCGTGCCCCGGGATCAGCGGCGTCGCGATGGTCGACGCGGCCCAGTCGTCCCACTTCTCGATGTGCAGGTCCGTGCCGCAGATGCCCGTGCGCAGCACCCGGATCTTCACATCGGCCGGCCCCACCTCGGGCTCCGGCCGATCCACGAACTCGAATCCGGCACCGGGCGCGGCTTTGAACAGGGCCTTCATGTGGAACTCCATCGTGGTTCAGGGCACGGAACCGCTGGGTGCGGCGGTCCGTGCGAGTCGGTCCGGTGGGTGCGCCGGATGCCTCAGCCATCGTATCGACGCGCGGGCGGATGTTTCAGGGGGCGCGGTCAGCTTCACCCGGCAGGCGGATGCCTCGGCGCCGCGTCGGCCCTTGCACGCGGCGGTCTGCGTCGCTATCGTGGTCGAATCGATTCGACTCGAATCGATTCGAGGGACGTGGCGGGCTGGACTGGACCCCGGTCCGCCGCGCACCCCGCTCCGCACGACCACCCCGCATCGGCCAGACTGGGAGCGGCATCCCGGCCGTTCGGGCCGACGACGACCGCGAGGACGACCGGATGACCCAGCCGACCCACGACGAATCGCTTGAGATGACCGACAGCCCAGATCAGAGCGGAACCGCCGCCCGCACCCCCAAGCGCGGACGCACGCCCCGCGGCCTCGCGGCCTGGCGCAACGCCGTCTTCGCCATCTTCTTCCTGTCCGGCCTCAGCATGGCGAGCTGGGTGGCGCGCCTGCCCGCGGTGCGGGACTTCACCGAGCTGTCGACGCAGGGCGTCGGCCTCGTCATCCTCGGCATGTCCGTCGGCTCGATCATCGGTCTCGTCGTCGCGCCGGTCTTCCTGGCCCGCCTCGGCGCGCGCGCGGGCATGATCGCGATGCTGCTGCTCGTCTCCGTCGGCCTCGTGCTCATCGGCATCGGCGGCTCCCTCGTGCCCTCCGTCGCCACGATCGTCGTCGGCCTCGCTTTCTTCGGCTTCGGCAACGGCGCGGTCGACGTGATGATGAACGTCGAGGGCGCCGAGGCCGAGAGGGAGATCGGCAAGACCCTGATGCCGCTCATGCACGCCTTCTTCAGCTTCGGCACGGTCGCGGGCGCCGTGCTCGCGGCCGGCGCCGCCGGCCTCGGCCTGCCCGTGCTCGCGCACCTCGGCATCATCGCCGGTCTCATCGCGATCGCCGTCGTCATCGCCGTGCGCTTCGTGCCGCGCCGCGCCGAGCTCGGCGACCCGAAGGAGCACGGCGCCCCCAAGCCGCCGTGGCGGGAGCGCCTCCGCACGAGCCTGTCCGTCTGGGCCGACGCCCGCCTCCTGCTCATCGGCGCGATCATGCTGAGCATGTCGTTCGCCGAGGGCTCCGCGAACGACTGGATCACCCTCGCCGCCGTCGACGGCCACGGCTTCGACGCGACCACCGGCGCGCTCGTGTTCAGCGTCTTCACCGTGTCGATGACGGTCTCCCGCGTGCTCGGCGGTCCACTGCTCGACCGCTTCGGGCGGGTGCCCGTGCTCCGGGTGCTCTCGGTGACCGCGGTCGTCGGCATCTCGATGTTCATCTTCGGCACCGAGCCGTGGGTCATCGTCGTCGGCACCGCGCTCTGGGCGGTCGGCTGCTCGCTCGGCTTCCCGGTCGGCATGTCCGCCGCGGCCGACGACCCGGTGAACTCGGCCGCCCGGGTGAGCGCGGTCGCGATCATCGGCTACTTCGCGTTCCTCGCGGGCCCGCCGCTCATCGGGTTCCTCGGCGAGCATTTCGGGCTGCTGAACGCGCTGCTCGTCATCCTGGCGCTCACCGCGGTCGCCGGCATCCTCGCTCCCGCGGCGCGCGAGCGCTCGCGGAGCTGACTAGCCGGCCGCGACGCCCTCGGCGAGCGAGCGCACGCGGAGCTGACTAGCCCGCCGCGACGCCCGCGGCGAGCGAGCGCACGGCCGCCTCCGCGGCGCGCGCGAGCTCGTCGAATCCCGGCGCGCCGGCGTCGGCCGGCCCGGCCGTGCCACCGGTCTCCGCGCCGTCGGTCTCCGCGCCGACCGTGGCGACGCCGCGGCTCCGCACGGCCGGCACGTGCAGGAAGCCGCCCGGCAGCTCCGAGCGCGCGAGCTCGTAGGCGACCCGGTTGCAGACGAAGCCACCGGCGTCGTCGGATGCCTCGGCGCCGACGCCGACCGCACGAATCGCCTCGACCATCGCGTCGACGTCGAAACGGGCCGTGCGCCGCTCGGGGCCGTCGTCGATCGGCACCCCGCGCGGCTGTGCGCCGTCGTTGTCGGGGATGCGCGCGTCGATCAGGTTGCGCGCGCCGCGCTCGGGGGTGACCGCCGCGCGCCGCCCGGCCTCGCCGAGCGCGAGCACGGCATGGGGGCGGTGCTCGGTCACGAGCTCGCCGAGGCGAGCGGGCGCGCCCGCGAACGACACCGGCAGGATGGCGGTGACGAGCTCGATCGCCGGATCGTCCCAGCGCTCGCGCAGCCGCGCGACGGTCTCGCCGCTCGCGTTCTCGGTGTCCGAGCCGAACGGTTCGAAGCCGGTGACGAGGATGCGCATCACTCCAGGATTCCATGAGCGGCGACCGTGGCTCCGGGTGCTTCGACGCTGTATTGATTGACGCTGTATTGATTGACTCTGGCGGCATCCGCCCGAGCGGTGCACCATGTGCGCCAGGAGGTACCGCCATGGCCGCACTGCTCTACTCCACGAACTGCTCGCTCGACGGGTACATCACCGACGAACAGGGCAGCTTCGACTTCAGCGAACCGAGTCCCGACCAGCACCAGTTCATCAACGACCGGATGCGCACGGTCGGCACGCACCTCTACGGCCGCCGGCTCTACGAGGTGATGCGGGTGTGGGAGGACTTCGATCCGACCGAGCTCTCACCTGTCGAGGCCGACTTCCAGGAGATCTGGCGGGCGACCGACAAGATCGTCTACTCGGCGACGCTCGACGAGGCGTCGACGCCGCGCACGACGCTCGAGCGGAGCTTCGACGCGCAGGCGGTGCGGGAGTTCGCCCGCACCGCGGAGGCCGACGTGCTCGTCGGCGGCGCGATGCTCGCGGCCGAGGCGCTGCGCGCCGGGATCGTCGACGAGCTCTCGCTCTACGTCGCGCCGTGCCTGCTGGGCGGCGGCGCGAAGGCGCTCCCCGACGGCGTGCGCCAGCAGCTGCGGCTCTTCGACACCCGGCGCTTCGACAACGGGGTCGTGGTGGTGACGTACCTGCGTGCGTGACCGGCACCGAGCGGCGAGCGCGCCGCGACGGCCGCGTACACTCGAACGGTGCGTCTCGTCATCGCCCGGTGCTCCGTCGACTACGCCGGCCGGCTCTCCGCCCATCTGCCGCTCGCGACCCGCCTACTCATGGTCAAGGGCGACGGCAGCCTGCTCGTGCACTCCGACGGCGGCAGCTACAAGCCGCTGAACTGGATGAGCCCGCCCTGCACGCTCGCCGAATCGGAGCCCGACGAGGAGCAGGCCGCCGGCGGCATCACCCAGGTCTGGACGGTGACGCACAAGAAGACCGCCGACCGGCTCATCGTGAAGATCCACGAGGTGCTGCATGACTCCGCGCACGAGCTCGGCATCGACCCCGGCCTGCAGAAGGACGGCGTCGAGGCCCACCTGCAGCAGCTGCTCGCCGAGCAGATCGAGCGGCTCGGCGACGGCTACACGCTGATCCGCCGCGAGTACATGACCGCGATCGGCCCGGTCGACATCCTCGCCACCGACGAAGCCGGGGCGAGCGTCGCCGTCGAGCTCAAGCGCCGCGGCGACATCGACGGCGTCGAGCAGCTCACCCGCTACCTCGAGCTGATGAACCGCGACCCCCGACTCGCCCCCGTGCGCGGCGTGTTCGCCGCCCAGGAGATCAAACCCCAGGCGCGCACCCTCGCCGAAGACCGGGGCATCCGCTGCGTCGTGCTCGACTACGACGAGATGCGCGGCGTCGACAGCGGGCACGCCCGGCTGTTCTGAGCACCGAGCGGAGCCGAGCAGTACTCGGCTTTCACCGAGGTGCGCGCCCATAGGATGTCACGGTGACCTCTGACACGCTGCTCCCCCCGGCACCCGTCGTCGCCACCCGAACCTGGTCGGCCGTGCTGTTCGACCTCGACGGCACGATCATCGACTCCGCCGGAGACATCACCCGCTCCCTCGCCCACGCCTTCGAGACGGTCGGACTGCCCGTCCCCGACGAGGCGACCCTGCGCGACTACGTCGGCCCGCCGCTGCTCGACAGCCTCCGCCTCTCGGCTGGGCTCGACGACGAGCAGGCCAGGCACGCCCTCGGCATCTACCGCGCGCACTACAACCAGCGGGCCATCCGCTCCCCCGTCTTCCCCGGCATCGCCGGTCTGCTCGAGCGGCTGCACGCCGCCGGCATCCCGGTCGCCCTCGCCACCTCGAAGCCCGAGGCCGTCGCCCGCACCGTGCTCGAGCACGCCGGGCTGACCGGGTACTTCACGACGATCGCCGGCGCGAGCGAGGACGAGTCGCGCACCACGAAGGCCGACGTCGTCGCTGAGGCGCTGCGCCGCCTCGAGGACGCCGGCGTGGATGCCTCGCACGCGGTCATGGTCGGCGACCGCGGCTACGACATCCTCGGCGCCGCCGCGCACGACGTGCCCACGATCGTCGTGGAGTGGGGCTACGGCTCGCCCGCCGAGGCCGCCGACGCGCTCGCGATCGTGCACTCGAGCGACCAGCTCGGCAAGCTGCTGCTGGGCTGAGCCACGCTGCCGCCGGACTGAACCGGCGTGCCCCGCGCCGGCCGCGCTAGGAGGCCGGCACCACCTCGACGGTGAACTCGACCTTGTCGCCCGACTCGTCGTTCGAGAGCGTCACCTCGGTGTCGCCCTCGGCGAGCGCGGTGAGCCCCGGGTTGAACTGCGCCGATCCGTCGTCCTTGCCGGGCACGAACTCGGCGACCTCCGGATCGGAGAGCTCCGCCGTCCAGGCGAGGAAGTGCTCGTCGTCGCCGACGAGGTCGACCGTGCCGCCGACGGGCACTTCCACGGTCGTGCCGTCGACGGCTCCGAGATCGACGATCACCGGCGGCAGCACGGAGGCGCCATCGCTCGCGCCGGGGCTCGCGCTCGGCGAATCGGTTCCGCCCGCGGCGCAGCCGCCGAGTGCCGCAGCGAGCGCGGCAGCGGCGAGCAGCGACGTGAATCGCATCGGTCGAAGCGCAGACATCCTGATCCCCCCGAATCCGGCGCGGCTCCGCGCCACGGCCAGCGTAGCGCGACGCGAAGATCTGACGCAGGATGCCGAGAGGATCGAAGATCCTCTCGGTCTCGGCGCCGACGCCGCCCCGATCGCGACGATCCGCCATCGGATCGAAATTCCCCTCTTCCCCCGAACGGGGTACACGGTGCATGATGCCGAGTACGCGCGTCTGATCGACGCGTGCCAGTCGCACCGGCGCGACGAACCCACGCGGCGGTGCTCGGAGGGAGAAGCATGTCTGGAAACTCCACTCGCGCGCGGCGCGTGGTGGCGACGACCTCTGTGCTCGCGCTCACGGCCGCCGGTTTGGCGACTCTGAGCATCGCGCCAGCGAATGCGTCGCCATCGCCCGTGTCCGCGCCGGTGATCGGTGACGACGAGTACTACATGAACTACGTCGCACCGCGAGCGGAAAGCGCCTTCGGCGACGACGAAGCGGTCGTCGACGTGAACGGGGCGAAGAACGACACGGCCCGCGGCATGTCCGCGCTCGAGCAGGCGAAGGCCGTCGATGCGAAGTACGCCGCCGGGAACCCGGTCGCGGCACAGGGACTCGCGAAGCTCGAGGACCAGTCCAACAAGACCGGCAAGAGCCCGAAAGAACTGAAGTGGGACCGCGGCGGCCACGGGCACGGCCACGGCTGGAAGGGCAACAAGCACAAGAAGCCGAACTACAAGCAGGCCGACGAGACGCAGGAGGCCAAGCTCCTCACGATCCTCGTGGAGTTCGACGACACGGTGGTCGACGACTTCAGCGACGTGTACGTGCCGACCGAGTTCGGCGCGACCGAGTGCAAGCCCGGCGCTCCGCAGAGCGGCCCGCTGCACAACAACATCCCGAACCCGGCCGACTACGAGCTCGAGGACAACAACTCGATGTGGGTGCCCGACTTCTCGAGCGAGCACTACAACAAGATGCTGTTCAGCGACAAGGGCATCACGGAGCGCGTCCGCAAGGACCTCCGCGGGCCCGACGGCCGCAAGGGCATCGACATCTCCGGCTACACCATGAAGAACATGTACGAGGAGATGTCGCAGGGCGCCTACACCGTCACCGGTGAGGCGACCGCCTGGGTGACGGTGCCGCACTCCGAGGCCTACTACGGCGCCACGGTCTGCCACCAGAACGACGAGGGCGTGTACGAGGCCGGCCCCATGCAGGACATGCAGGGCCACCCGGACAACCCGCTCGGGCCCGGCCAGCTGCCCATCGACGCGGTGGCCGCCCTGTCCGCGGCGCAGCCCGACTTCCCCTGGGCCGACTACGACATCGAGGACCAGGGCGACCGCGACGGCGACGGCGACCTCTTCGAGCCGGACGGCGTGATCGACCACGTCGTGCTGGTGCACGCGGGTGAGGACAAGTCGGGCGGCGGCGGTGCCGAGGGCACCTACGCCATCTGGGCGCACTCCTCCGCCGTCGCGGGCGGCGCGGCCATCCCCGGCACCGACCTCAAGCTGTCGAACTACATCGTGCAGCCCGAGGACTCGGGCGTCGGCGTGTTCGCGCACGAGTACGGCCACGACCTCGGCCTCCCCGACCTGTACGACACCTCGAACGCCGGTGACTCCGACGTCGACTTCTGGGACCTGATGAGCTCCGGCTCGCACGCCGGCCCCATCTTCCAGTCGATGCCGACGCACATGGGCCTCTGGGACAAGTACGTGCTCGGCTGGGCCGACCCCGCGGAGATGAACCCGGGCGACCGTCCGGACACCTTCAAGGTGGGTCAGAACTCGCGTCCGCTGAAGGGCTCCGAGGACGGCGTGAAGGTCAACCTGCCCGACAAGGTCGTGACCCTCGCGACCCCGCACAGCGGCGAGAACATGTGGTACACCGGCTCCGACCAGGACTGGGCGGACCTCCGCCTCGGTCGCACGGTCGACGTGCCCGCCACCGACCCGAAGTTCTGGATGTGGAACGACTTCGTGATCGAGGAGGACTGGGACTTCGGCTTCGTCGAGGTCTCGACCGACGGCGGCACGACGTGGACCGAGCAGAAGGTCTTCGACGAGGCCGGCGCCGAGGTCACCACGCCCGACGGCTACGCCGACCCGAACGGCCGGCTGAGCGACTTCGGCGCGGGGACGCCGAAGAAGTACGGTCTGACCGGTTCGACCGGCGGCTGGCGCCACGACTACGTCGACCTGACCTCGTACGCGGGGCAGACGGTGCAGCTGCGCCTCCGGCTCGCGACGGACGCGGCCTTCCAGGAGCGCGGCTGGTTCGCCGACGACTTCGCGGTCACGAGCGGCGCCGACACCGTCTGGAGCGACGACGTCGAGCAGGGCGACAACGGCTGGACCGCCGAGGTCGCCTCGTTCACCACGACGACCGGCCCCGGCTGGCGTCAGGACACCGGCACCTCGGTCAAGGCGCAGTACTACCTCGTCGAGTGGCGGAACATGGACGGCTTCGACCAGGGCCTGAAGTACGCGTACAACAGCGTGTACCAGGAGGGCGCCTGGAAGGTCGAGAAGCTCGCCTACAACGCCCCCGGCATGCTCGTCTGGTACCGGGACACGACGTACGGCGACTCGAACATGATCACGGCCAACGAGGCGGCGCTGCCCAGCTACGGCGCCAAGGGCGGCCTGCTCATCGTCGACAGCCACTTCAATCCGCTGCAGCGGACCGGAGCGGCCGCCGACCTCGACCCGTCGACGCTCAACGTGATGCCCTCGCGGGCGCAGTCCTCGAACGCCGCCTTCGGCGTGCAGAAGACGTACCCCTTCACGGAGTGCATCGTCGATGACGCGTTCACCGAGTACTGCACGAAGATCCCCGCCCTCAAGCCGGTGAGCACCTTCACCGACGACCAGGGCTGGGTGCCGGGCTTCGCGCTGCGCGAGTCGGACGGCGCGCTGTTCTACCGCGACCGGGATGCCTCGACGGTGGTGCCCTCGGTGGGCAACGCCCAGTACAGCACCCCGCTGTACGACCTCGAGGGCAACCGCCTGCCGGCGTACGACGGCGTCGACGCCGGGGTCGGGCCGTTCGGCTCGGGCAACCCGGCCGACGACGGCGTGGGCTACGGGACCGTCATCAAGCTGAAGAAGCCGATGAAGGACAACACGACGGCGCTGATCCAGATCACGCCGCCGAAGGCGGACTGACCCGCTGCACCGCGCGGCCCCGCCGCGCACCTGGGCGCCGGCTCTCCTCGTGAGGGCCGGCGCTCGGCCGTGTTCGGGGACCGGATCGACCGGTTACGCCGTGGCGACGAGCCCGTCGATGAGGCGGTCGAGGGTCCAGCGCCGGGATGCCTCCTCGGCTCCGCCCGTGTCGAGCCCCAGATGGGCGGATGCCTCGAGCCGCGGATGCCGGCTCGGCTCCTTCCACAGCGTCTGCGGCGCGGGCGTCTCCTCCGGGGTCGCCGCGGCCGCGTCATCCAGCGCCGCCGCACCGATGACCTGCGCCCGCACCGCGTGCCCGGCGCGTGCCGCCTCGTCGGCGCCCAGGCCGGCCTCGGCGAACGCGCTGATGAGCGCCTCGGCGACGTCCCTCGACCGGTCGCCGTCGAGTGGACCGCTGGTGAGCAGGGCGATCGAGCCGGCGTGGCCGACGATGCGACCGCGCAGCGCTGCGGCGATCGCGTGGATCCGCTCACGCCAGGCGGGCTCCGCGCCGGCGTCGGGCACGGCCTCGGCGACCCCCGCCAGGAGCTGTTCGATCATCGCGGCCTGCAGCGCACCCTTGGAGGGGAAGTACGTGTAGAGCGCGGTCGGCGTGAGGCCGAGCGCGGCCGCCACCGCCCGCACGGAGACGGCGGCGAAGCCCTTCTCCTCGAGGATCTCGAACGCGGCGTCGACGATGTCGGCCTGGCTGATGCTGCGCCGGGGTCCGGGTTTCATGCGGGTGGGGCTCCTTGGTGCTCGACCCACCACGCTACCGGCTCAGGAGGCGGGCAGAGACGCCTCGATCGCGTCGATCACCTCGGGGGCGTCGGGCTCGGTCGTCGGCCGGAAGCGAGTGACCTCGCGACCGGGCGAGACGAGGAACTTCTCGAAGTTCCAGGTGACGCGGCCGGCCTTGCCCGCGGCATCCGGCGTCTGCTTCAACTCCTGGTAGAGCGGGTGGGCATTGCGGCCGTTGACCCGCACCCGGTCGAGCACCGGGAAGGAGATGCCGTACGTCGTCGAGCAGAACTCGCTGATCGCCTCGTTGCTGCCGAGCTCCTGCAGGAACTGGTTGCTCGGGAAGCCGAGCACCGTGAAGCCGCGGTCGGCGTAGCGCCGCTGCAGCTCCTCGAGCTTCGCGTACTGCGGGGTGAGGCCGCAGCGCGAGGCCACGTTCACCACGAGCACCGTCTGGCCCGCGTAGTCCGCGAGCGAGCGCTGCTCGCCGTCCATGGTGGAGAAGGGGATGTCGTCCAGAGCGGTCACGTCGTACCTCCTCGATCAGACTACGCCCGCTCGAACGGCGAACCGCCGGGGGTCGGCAGACTCCCAGCCGAGCGGGCGAACGGCGGGCTACGCCGGCGGCGCCGCCGCGAGCCCCGCGCGGTAGACCGCCTCGGTGCGGGTGGCCGCGCCGAGCTTGCGCAGGATGGCGGAGACGTGCACGCTCGCCGTCTTGCCGCTGATGAACAGCCGCTCGCCGATCTGCCGGTTGCTGAGCCCCTCGGCGATGAGGGCGAGCACCTGGCGCTCGCGGGCGGTCAGCTCGGCCGTGGCATCCGCCGCAGCGTCGACCGCGTCGGTCACGCCGGTCGCCCGACCCGCCCCGGCTCCCTCGAGCACGAGCCCCGCGGCGCTCGCGACGCGCACCACCGAGGCGAGCACCGCCCCGATGCCGTACCGCTCGGCCTCGTCGTGGGCGAGCTGCAGGCTCGCCTTGGCCGCCGGTCGCTCCCCCGCCTCGAGCTCGGCCTCGCCGAGCCGCAGCCGGGCGTAGGGCACGAGCAGGCGGAGCGCCCGCGGATCGTCGACGGCGTCGACGGCACGACGCCAGGCGCCGACGGCCTGTTCGCGGTCGGACTCGAGCTCCGCGTCGATCAGCGCGCCCCAGAGCGGGTGCAGCGGCCAGTGGGCGAAGCGAGCGAGCAGCGTACGCAGCCGGGGCTCGGCCGCCACGGCGGCGGCGAGCAGCTCGGCCTCGTCGGCGTTCGCGGCGGCGTGCCCGGAGCGGGCGGCGGCGATCGTGCGCGCGAGCGCCCAGGCGTAGGGCAGCCCGTAGCCGGCGATGGCGCCCTCGTGCTCGTCGAGCAGTGGCGCGGCCTCGCGCCACGCGGTCACGACATCGCCGTGCGCGAGCGCGATCTCGGTCGCCACGCGGCCCACGCTCTGCCGGGTCTGCAGCTCGACCTCGCCGACGGCGTTCATCGCGGCCCGGTTGGTGCGCAGCACGTGGTCGGCACTCGCGAGATCGCCGCGCCAGAGCTCAGCCCAGGCCTCGGCGCGCCAGAGGTAGATCTTGAACGGTTCGGGCGGATCGAGCGCGAGCGCCCGCTCGATGAGCTCGAGCCCACGCTGCCAGCGGCCGAGCGCGAAGAGCGGGTCGACGGCGTTCGAGGCCAGGATGACGCCGCTGCTGCGCTCGAGCCCGGTGGCCCGGGCCCGGCCGAGCCCCTCTTCGGCCAGCTCGATCGCGAGCTCGTAGTCGCCGAGCAGATGGTAGAGGTCGGAGGCGTTCACCCAGTAGCGGAGCAGCGCCGGGCCATCGCCCTCGGCGAGCTGCTTCGCCCGCTCGAGCTGCTCGGCCGCGCCGAGCGGATCTTCGAGGTGGGCGCGACTGACCGCGGCGATGTTCAACGCGACGGACGCGAGGCGCGGGGCGTCGATCGACTCCGCGAGCTCGAGCGCGCTCTGCGCCATCTCGGCCGCCTCGGGGAGCTGCCCGTCGATCATGTAGCGCCCGGCGAGCGAGGTGCGCACCGAGGCGCGCAGTTCGGCCGGGCCGTCGGGCCCGAGCACCTCGAGCGCCTCGAGCAGCAGCGGGATCGAGCCCGGTCGGCCGTCGCTGCCGAGCGTGAGCGCGCGGTCGCGCAGCAGCCTCGGATAGTTCGGGTCGTCGCGCGGGCACTCGGCGAGCGCCGCCTTGATCACGGCGAGGCTGCGGTCGTTCTCGCCCGCGTTGCGGAGGTGGGACGCCGTTCGCCCCATCAACTCGGTGCGGCTCATGCCCGCGATCTTGGCCGCACCGCCGCCGGCGGTCTCGCCATCCGCCCCGCCGTCGGCGGGCCCGCCGGACGTGGCCCCGTCGACCACGTCCCACAGCGCGAGCGCCCGCTCACCGAGCTGGGCGGCGGAGGCGAAGGCCGAGGCCGCCCTGGCCTCGCGCATGGCCTGCACCGTGGCGGGGAACGCCCGCATCGCGTCGTTCGCGCCGAGCCAGTGGTAGGAGATCTCGGCCGCGAGCCGGCGGCTGCCGGCGGCCGCGAGCGCCTCGTACGCCTCGGCGTACCTGGCGTGGAACCTGGACCGCTCGCCGGGCAGGATGTCGGCGAGGATCGCCTCGCGGACGAGGGCGTGCCGGAAGCCGTACTCCTCGCCGTCGACGACGAGGACGCCGCCCAGCACGGCCTCTCGCGCCGCCTCGTCGAGCTCGTCGTCGCCGCCGCGGAAGACCCGGGTGAGCAGAGGGTGCCCGACCCGCACCCCACCGGTCGCGATGAGTCGGAGCAGCTGCTGCGCCTCGTCGCTCAGCCGTTCGTACCGGGCGAGCAGCAGGTCGCGCAGGGTATCGGGCAGCTGGCCCTCGTCGGTGCAGCCGTCGAGCCCGACGACCTCTTCGACGAAGAACGGCACACCGTCGCTGCGGCGGAAGAGCGTGTCGAGCAGCGCCTCGTCGGGCGAGCTGCCGGCCAGCGAGGCGGCGAGCTCGCGCACCTCGTCGCGCGACAGCCGGGACAGCTCGCGACGGTCGACCCAGCGGTCGCGCTCGAGCTCGGTGAGGAAGGGGCGCAGCGGATGCCCGCGCGTCACGTCTTCGCTGCGGTAGCTCAGCAGCAGCATCACCCGGCTGGCCGTGAGCGCGCGCACCAGGAAACGCAGCAGCCCGAGGCTCGCCGGGTCGATCCAGTGCAGGTCTTCGACCACGAGCACGACCGGCCGCTCGCGGGACACCGTCTCGAGCAGCACCGCGACGGCCTCGTGCAATTGCCCGCTCGCACCGGGACCGCCGGCCACCGCGGGCACCGGCTCGCCTGGCGCGCCGGACTCGGCGAGCTCGGGCAGGAGTGCCACGAACGCCGCCCGCCCCGGGCCGACGGTGTCGAGGGCGCGTGCGGCACCGATGTCGGCGACGAGGCTGCGCAGCGCCGCCTTGATGGGCGCGTACGGCGCGGCCACGGTGCCGAGGTCGACGCACTGGCCGACGATGACCCGGGCGGTGGTGATGGGGCCAGGTGATGCGCCCGACCCCACGCGGGCCGCGAACTCGCGGATGAGGCGGCTCTTGCCGATGCCCGCCTCGCCCCCGACGACGACCGTGCGGGGCATGCCCGCCTCGGCCTCGCCGAGCAGCCCGTCGAGCCAGGCGAGCTCGGCGTCGCGGCCGATCATGGCGCTGGCGGAGGTGGTCACCACTTCATGCTGCCACGCGCCACCGACGGCGGGCCCGTGCTCCGCTGTCAGCGGATCGGCGATCGTCACGAAGTGCGAGCGGCGGCGCGCTCCTCGGCGGCGCGGCGCAGTTCGAGCACCTGCTCGGCGCGTCGCAGATCGGCGGCGTAGGTGCTCGTGGCGAGTACGGCGTCTGCGAATTCCATGGTCTTCTCCCCTGTTCGGTATCTCGAGCCTCGCGACTGAGGTACCGGTGGGGCATCCGGCGATCGCCCTATTCCTGCGAGCGAGGCACCTCAGACGCCCGTGAGCCGGCGCACCGACTCGGGGAGCGGGGTGCCCGCGGGGGTGAGCGGCGAGGGCTCGGGCTCGCCCCAGGCCCGGCCGAGCGGCACGACGCCGGCCCAGGCGAAGTGGTCCTCGCCGTCGTCGCTCGATTCGCCGACGCCGGCGGCCCGGGCCTTCATCACGAACTCCTCGATCGGCAGCCGGAGGGCACGAGTGGCTGCGTACTCCTTCTTCGTCGTGTCGCGCACCTCGGCCGGGCGGCCGGGCATGAGGTGGGCCGAGAGCGCGACGAGCGCGTCGTGCTCTTCGGCCTCGGGCACGGTCTCGAGCACGCCGTAGACGACGGCGCTGCGGTAGTTCATGGAGCTGTCGAACAGCGAGCGGGCGTAGACCAGCCCGTCGAGCGAGGTCACCGCGAACGCGACGGTCGCTCGCTCGGCCGCCGCCCGCAGCGCGAAGCCGCCGCCGGTGGACCCATGCAGCAGCAGCGCGTCGCCGACCCGGGCGTAGGCCATCGGGATGACGAGGGGCTGGCCCTCGGCGACGACCGCGAGGTGGCCGACGAGCTCCTGATCGAGCAGAGCGTCGAGTTCGGCGCGCTCGTGGCGCTGACGCTCGGGCATGCGGCGGACGCGGCGGGGGGAAGCACTCATGCAGGCAGTCTCGCCCGCGCACTGGTACCGTGTGCAGTCCAGTTCTCAGCGATTCACACAGACCAGTTGGAGCCATGGCCGAGCCGCTTCTCCTCCTCGATCGTCGAGCGGGCGCGGGACTCGTCGCCCAGTTGGTCGCGGCCCTCCGGCGCGACATCCTCGACGGGCGCCTGCGCGCCGGCGACCCGATGCCGTCGACGCGCGGCCTCGCCCGCGAGCTCGCGATCGCCCGCAGCACCGTCGTGGCCGCCTACGAGCAGCTCGCAGGCGAGGGGTATCTGGAGCTCCGGCAGGGTGCCGCGACGCGGGTCGCCGAGCTGGAGCCGCGGACGGCGCAGGCCCCCGCCGCCGAATCGGATGCCTCGGCCGCCCCCGCTGCCGCCTCGCCCGTCGCCCGGATCCCCCTCGCCGACCTCTCCCCCGGCGTCCCCTCCACCGCGCGGCTCGACGAGCGCGCGTGGCGGGCCGCATGGCGGGCGGCCGCCGCGCATCCGCCGTCCTGGTCGCCGCCGCCGCTCGGCGTCCCCGCCCTGCGCGCCGCGATCGCCGAGCACCTGCGGAGCGCCCGCGGGGTCCATTGCTCACCCGAGGACGTCGTCGTGGCCGCCGGCACGAGCGAAGCGCTCGCGCTCGTGGCGCGGGCGCTCGTCGCACTCCGCGGCGAGGCGGTGCGCATCGGGGTCGAGGACCCCGGCTACCCCGCCGGACGCCGGGCGCTCGAGCGGCACGGGGCCACGCCGGTGCCGCTGCCCCTCGCCGACGGGGGCCTCGAGCTCGCCGCGCTCGAACGCGCCCTGCAGCGGCGCGGCCGTGGTCGGCTCCACGCCGTGATGGTCACCCCCAGCCACCAGTACCCCCTCGGCGGCCGACTGCCCGTCGCCGATCGGCTCGCGCTCCTCGAGCTCGCGGCCCACGCCGACGCCTTCGTCGTGGAGGACGACTACGACAGCGAGTTCCGGCACACCGGTGCTCCGCTTCCCGCGCTCGCCTCGCTCGACGGCGGCGAGCGGGTCGTGCTCGTCGGCAGCTTCTCCAAGGTGCTGACCCCCTGGCTGCGGCTCGGCTACCTCGTGCTGCCCGCGCACGCCGGCCTGCGCGCCGCCGTCGCGACCGCGCGCGCGGAGCTCGACACCCCGGTCGCCGGGCCGGTGCAGCTCGCCGTCGCCGACTACCTCGACCGCGGTGCGCTCCGCCGGCACATCGCGGCGACCCGCCGCGAGTACACGCACCGGCGGCGCCTGGTGCAGGACGCGCTCGGCGACCTCGACCCCGAGCGGGCCCGCCTCACCGCGATCGACGGCGGCCTGCACGCCGTGCTCGAACTCCCGGACCGGGCGGCGGAACGCGCCCTCGTCGCGCGCCTGGCGGAGGAGGGCGTGATCGTCGCCCCGCTCGCCCAGTACGCGGTGGGCGGCGATCGCGGCGCCGGACCGGCCGGCGTCGTGCTCGGCTACGCGGGTGTCGGCGATCTCGCGCTGGCCGCCGCGCTCGAGCGGATCCGTGCGGCGCTCGAGCGCGGGCGGGTCTCCGATTGAACAGGCCGGAGGGTGTGTTCCACATTCTCGCCGCGGCGTCCCCACCGGCGCCGCCCGAGGGCTAGGCTGACCGAGCCCACCGGATCGATGAGGAGCCCTCGTGAGGCCAGTCCCCAGCATCACTCGGCGACGCCGCACGCTCGGCGCCGCCGTGATCGTCCCGCTCGCGATCGTCGGCTTCGCGGCCTGCGCCCCGGCCTCGCCGCCGCCCGCCGAGACCGTCGTCGTCACCGTCACGGCCACCCCGACGCCGACGCTCACTCCGACGCCCACCGCGCCGGTCGCGGCGCCCGAGCCGCCGCCGGCGCCCGAGCCCGTGCCGAACGAGCCGGCGCCCGTCGTCGAGCCGGGGCCGGCGGTCGACCTCGGTTCGATCCCGGGCGCCACCGGCACCCCCGTGCTCGACGGCGACGGCATGCCGATCCGGTACACGGTGGTCTCGGGCGACAGCTTCTTCGACATCGCGCAGCGCTTCGACCTGCCGCAGCAGCAGCTGCTGCGCATGAACCCGCAGATCCACGACTTCGGCGAGGCCGTGTACATCGGCGACGAGCTCAACCTCGACTGGACGAAGACCGGCCTCGGCTGAGCGCGAGCGCCGATCGCGGAGCGCCGATCCCGAGCGCGAGCGCTGAGCGCGAGGCAGGCCGCGCGCAGCCCGCTCCGGTAGCCTGACCGGGTGCCGCCCGCCCTCGCCCTCGACTCCCCCGTCGTCGTCCTCGAGCCGTGGAGCCCCTGGCCGCTCGTCTTCTCCGGCATCGTGCTGCTCGCCGGAGCGGTGCTCGCCATCGCCGGACGCGAGCACCGCTGGATGCGCGACCTCGGCTACGTGCTCGTCGTCGCCGGGCCGCTCTCGGGGCTCGCGATGCTCGGCTTCCTCTCCGGCAACTGGGACCAGGGGCAGCGCCGCGACGCGATGATCGAGATCGGCTACGAGCAGCCGCGGTTCTCGGGCGGCGAGGGCATCGTCGGCGGCACGCTCGGCGCGATCGACTTCACGGCCGTGCGCGACGGCGCAGAGGTCTCCGGCCAGCTGCAGCCGCTCGGGGGCGACCGCTGGGCCGTCGTCGAAGGCGCCCGCTCCACGCAGGAGTAGCCGCACCGCGGCGGCTCAGTCGAACAGCCGCTGCCCCACGAACTCGCCCTCCGCCACGCCGCCCGGCACGGCGAAGATCGCCGAGCCGACGTGCTTCAGGTACTCGTTCAGGCCGTCGGCCGCGAGCGAGGTCTGCACCCGCACGAACTGCTCCGGCGATCGTTGGAACGACAGGAAGAACAGCCCGGCGTCGAGGCGGCCGAGCGCATCGTTGCCGTCGACGAAGTTGTAGCCGCGCCGCAGCAGGCGCGCGCCGCCGTTCATGGTCGGGTGCGCGAGCCGCACGTGCGAAGCCGGGTCGATCAGCGGGGTGCCCGTCGCGCCGGACGCCTCGAAGTCCGGCTCGGTGAACTCGGTGCCCCCGGAGAGCGGGGCGCCCTCGCCCTTCGAACGGCCGACGAGCTGCTCCTGCTCGCCGAGCTGCACGCGGTCCCAGTTCTCGATGACCATGCGGATGCGCCGGGCCACGAGGTACGAGCCGTCGGCGAGCCAGGCCGGCTCGTCGCCCGGCTGCACCCAGACGTGCTCGTCGGCGACGCCGGGCTCCTCGGCCTTGATGTTCGCGGTGCCGTCCTTGAAGCCGAAGAGATTGCGCGGCGTCGTCTGCGCCGTCGACGTCGAGGAGGTGCGACCGAAGCCGAGCTGCGACCAGCGCAGCGTCGCGCGCCCGAAGGCGATCCGGCTGAGGTTGCGGATGGCGTGCACGGCGACCTGCGGGTCGTCGGCGCACGCCTGGATGCAGAGCGCGCCGCCCGTGCGCGCGGGTTCGAGGGCGTCGCCCTGGAACCGCGGCAGCGCCACGAGCTCGGACGGGCGACGGGCCGCGAGGCCGAACGGGTCGCCGCCGTCGGCGGTCTCGAAGAGCTCGGGCCCGAAGCCGAAGGTGATCGTGAGCCCGGAGGCGGGCAGGCCGAGCGCCTCCCCCGTGTCGGCCGGCGGTGCGTAGTCGGAGCCGCCGACCGCGCCGCCCTCGGCGACCTCGAGGCCCTGGCTGAGCCGCGCCGCCGCCGCCGTCCAGTCGGTGAGCAGCCCGATGAGGCCCTCGCGGTCGAGCCCGGCGTCCGGGTCGAAGACGGCGAAGTGCAGCCGGTCCTGCGCGGGCGTGGTGATGCCGGCCTGGTGCGCCCCGTAGAAGGGGAACACGGATGCGCCGGCCGAACCGCCGCCGTGGGTGCCCGCCGTGAGGGCCACCCCCGCCGTCGCCGCGCCGCCCGCGAAGCCCGCCGCCGCACCGGCCGCACCGGCTCCGAGCAGGCCGAGCAGCCCGCGGCGGGAGACGCCGCGGGACTCGGGCACGGCCCGCTCGGGTTCGGTGGCGCCGTCCGGCTCGGTCATCGCGATCAGACTCCGAGCACCGTGGCGGTGAGCTGCGACAGCGGCTCGGCGAGCGCGTTCACGCGGTCGCTCAGGGCCTTCTTGTCGGCATCCGTCAGCGTCGCGTAGTCGACGAAGCCCGCGTCGAGCGATCCGTACTTCGCCAGCTCGTCCTCGAGCGCGCCGAAGCGCTCGTCGATCTCGCCCGCGAGCGCCGTGCCCTCCTCGCCCTTCGACTCGGCGAGCGCGCGCACCGCGCCGAACGCCACGCCGGCGCCCTGCACGTTCGCGGCGAAGTCGGAGAGGTCGGTGCCGCTCCACCAGTCCTCCTCGCCGGTGATCTTGCCGGAGGCGACCTCGTCGAGGAGGGCGATGGCACCGTTCGAGATGTCGGCGAGCGAGACCGTGAATCTCTGCTCGGTGACCAGCTCGTGCAGCTGGGTGACGTCGGCGACGAGCCCGTCGGCGTAGGCCTTCCGCTCCTCGGGGGTCGAGGGGGCCCAGTCCTTCAGCGCGTCCTGCCCGTCGGAGTTGAGCTCGCCGGGCTTCGGTGCCCAGAGGTCCTTCTCGATGCGGTGGAAGCCGGTCCAGTCGAGGCCGTCGGCGACGGCGTCGACCTCGCGGAAGTCGATCTTCGGGTCGAGGTCGCCGAAGGCCTCTGCGGTGGGCTCGATGCGCTCGTAGGGCACCCGGGCCTTCGCGAACAGGGCGCGCGCGGCCTCGTCGTCGCCGGCCGCGTAGGCGTCGGCGAGCTGCTGCACGAGCGGCAGGAGCTCGGAGGACTGCGAGCGCACGTAGGCGAGGTACTCGGTGACGGCCTGGTCGCTGAGCTCCTGCTCGTCGGCGGAGACGGCGGAGGCCTCGCCGGTCACGGTGAACTCGGCGAGGCCGACGGGGGCGCCGACCTGCTGGAACTTGCACGCGGTGTAGTACGTGCCCGGTTCGAGCTGGGCGGTGAAGGCGACGGTCTGACCGGGCGTGACGTTCTCCTTCTCGCCGACGATGCGGAGCTGGTCGTCGGCGAGGATCTCGAACTCGTTGACGTCGCTGCCCGAGTTGGTGAGCGAGAACGTGACGGCGCCCGCGGGCGCGGTGCCGGTCGCGACGGCGCAGGCGTCGTCGGTGATGTCGACCGCGATCGCCTGGGCGAGCTCGGACTTCGCGACGCAGCCGGTCAGGGCGAGCGCGGTGAGCGCGGTCGCGGCGACGGCGACGGGCAGGGCACGGCGGGTCATGGATGCTCCAAGGGTCGGTGAACGGAACTGGATGGTGCTGGCGACGTCGGTCGGCGAGCCGACGGCGTCGTGGGTCAGCCGGCCGCCGCGGCGGCCTGGGCGGGCGGCGCCGCGGCCGCGGTGTGCCGGCGGCGCAGCATCACGAGGTAGAGCGCCATCGTGATCGCGACGTACGCGATCCAGCCGATGACCTGCGCCCACGTGGGCTCCGGGGTGAAGTTGAAGATGCCGCCGAGGATGGTGTCGAGCCAGCCGCCGGCGGGGATGACCTGGGTGAGGCTGTAGGCCGGGGTGCCCCAGCCGGGGATCACCGAGGCCTCCTGCAGGTCGCCGATGCCGTAGGCGAGCACGCCGGCGGCGACGAGGATCAGGAACAGGCCGGTCCAGGTGAAGAAGGCGCCCAGGTTGAAGCGCACGAGGCCCTTCGAGATGCCCCAGGCGATGACGATCGCGGTAGCGATGCCGGCCACGGCGCCGAGCGTGCCGAGCACGGGGTCGCTCCCGCCGGCGACGTTCGCCCACACGAACAGCGCGGTCTCGACGCCCTCGCGGCCGACCGAGAGGGCCCCCAGCAGCACGATCGCCCAGGAGGAGCGCTCGATCGCGGCATCCACCTGACCCCGCAGCTCGCTCGAGAGGGTGCGGCCGTGGGTGCCCATCCAGAAGATCATCCAGGTCACCATGGCGACGGCGAGGAGCGAGAGCACGCCGCCGAGGATCTCCTGCGCCTGGAACGTCATCGCGTAGGGACCCCAGGTGAGCGCGGCGCCGACGCCCAGCGAGACCGCGACGGCGATGCCGATGCCGATCCACAGCCGGCCGAGCAGGTCGCGGCGGCCGGTCTTGCCGAGGTACGCCACCAGGATGCCGACGATGAGTCCGGCCTCGAGGCCTTCGCGGAGGCCGATCAGATAGTTGGCGAGCACGGGCGTCTCCCGGGTCTTGGCGGAGGATCGCTCTGATGAGAGCAGCTAAGGCTAACCTAAGTGGGCTACCGCGGCGAAACGGATTCTCAGCTTCGGATGCGGCGGGTCGGGGAAGCCGCCTCGGGGGTAGCGTGGGGACGTGCTCACTCCGCCCGTGACCCCCAAGCGCCCGACCCAGCGAGAGCACCACGGCGACGTGGTGGTCGACGACTACGAGTGGCTGCGTGAGAAGGACGATCCCGAGGTGCTCGCGCACCTGCACGCCGAGAACGCGTACACCAAGGCGAAGACGGATCATCTCTCGCTCCTCACCGAGCAGGTGTTCGAGGAGATCCGGGCGCGCACGAAGGAGACCGACCTCTCCGTGCCGACGCGCGAGGGCGAGTGGTGGTACTTCACCCGCACCCGCGAGGGCGCCGAGTACGGCATCCACTGCCGCGTGCCCGCGGCCGGCCCCGACGACTGGGAGCCGCCCGTGCTGCCCGAGTCCGGCGGCGAGGCACTGCCGGGCGAGCAGCTGCTGTTCGACGAGAACGCCGAGGCCGAGGGGCACGAGTTCTTCGCGCTCGGCAGCTTCGACGTCTCCGCCGACGGCGCGCTGCTGCTCACCGGCGTCGACGTCGAGGGCGACGAGCGCTACGAGCTGCGCATCCGGGCGATCGACGGCTCCGGCCGCACCTTCGACGACGTCATCCCGGGCACCTCCGGCGGCGCCCTGTTCGACCCCAGCGGACGCTTCGTCTTCTACGCGACCGTCGACGAGTCCTGGCGGCCCGACACGATCTGGCGGCACGAGGTCGGCACCGAGGCATCCGCCGACGTGCAGGTCTTCACCGAGCCGGACGAGCGCTACTGGCTCGGCGTCGGGATGACCCGGAGCCGCCGCTTCCTCGTCATCGAGGCGGGCTCGAACATCACCAGCGAGACCCGCCTGCTCGACGCCGACGACCCGACCGGCGAGTTCCGCGTCGTGTGGCCGCGCCGCGAGGGCGTCGAGTACGACGTGGAGCACCTCGTCGCGGGCGGGCGCGACCGCCTGCTCATCACGCACAACGACGGCGCGCCGAACTTCGAGCTCGTCTCGGTCGCCGCCGACGACCCCGAGGGCCCGCGGCGCATGCTGCTGCCGCACGACCCGGCCGTGCGGCTGGAGGGCGTGGATGCCTTCCGCGACTTCGTCGCCGTCGAGTACCGCCGCGGCGGGCTGCCCAGGGTCGCGATCGCGAAGGTTCCCGCCGCCGGCATCCCGGAGGGGGCGACCGCCGACGACACGCTGCACGAGCTCGCCTTCGACGAGGAGCTCTTCGCCGTCGGCGTGCGCGGCAACCCGGACTGGGCGCAGCCGCAGCTGCGCATCGGCTACACGAGCTTCGTCACGCCCTCGACCGTGTTCGACGTCGTCGTCGCCACCGGCGAGCGCCGACTGCGCAAGCGTCAGCCCGTACTCGGCGACTACGACCCCACCCGCTACGTGCAGCGCCGCGAGTGGGCGACGGCCGAGGACGGCACCCGCGTGCCGATCTCGCTCGTCTACCGGCACGACCTCGTGACCCCCGGCACGCCCGCGCCGACCCTGCTCTACGGCTACGGCTCGTACGAGCACTCGATCGACCCCGGCTTCGGCATCGCCCGGCTCTCGCTCCTCGACCGCGGCATGATCTTCGCCGTCGCGCACGTGCGCGGCGGTGGCGAACTCGGCCGGCACTGGTACGAGGACGGCAAGAAGCTGCGCAAGAAGCACACCTTCAGCGACTTCGTCGCCGTGGCCGAATACTTGAGCGACGAGGGCTGGACCGCGCCCGACCGGCTCGTCGCCCAGGGCGGCTCGGCCGGCGGCCTGCTGATGGGCGCCGTCGCGAACCTCGCGCCCGGCGCGTTCAGCGGCATCCTCGCCGAGGTGCCCTTCGTCGACCCGCTGACCTCGATCCTCGACCCCTCGCTGCCGCTCACCGTCATCGAGTGGGACGAGTGGGGCGACCCGCTGCACGACCCCGAGGTGTACGCGTACATGAAGTCGTACGCCCCCTACGAGAACGTGCGCGACGGCGAGCACGGCGGGCGGCACTACCCGCCCATCCTCGCCGTCACCTCGTTGAACGACACCCGGGTGCTCTACGTCGAGCCCGCGAAGTGGGTGGCGCGGCTGCGCGACGCCGGCGCCGAGCCGCTGCTGCGGATCGAGATGGCGGCCGGGCACGGCGGCGTCTCCGGGCGCTACGCCTCCTGGCGGGAGCGGGCGTTCGCCTACGCCTGGGTGATCGACCGGGCGAAGGCGCACCCGAGCGGCGAGTAGCGGCCTGGTTCGCTGAGCTCAGCGCTCCGTGCGGACGTCGGCGGTCGGTGGCACACTGGCGCGCATGGCGATCCTCGCAGCGTTGCAGCAGGTCCTTCCCGGTCGCGCCTTCGGGCCCGGCGACTCCGAGTACGACGCCGGGCGCGCAGTCTTCGCCGGCGTCGGCTCCCCCGAGGCGGTGGTTCGCCCGGCGAGCGCCGAGCACGTCGCGGCCGCCGTCCGCGTCGCCGCCGAGCATGGCGTGCCGATCGCGGTGCGCTCGGGCGGTCACGGCAGCGAGCCCGTCGACGGCGGGCTGGTCATCGATCTCGCCGAACTCGACGGCGTCTCCCTCGGCGAGGGGCGCCTCGTGACGGTCGGCGGCGGCGCCCGCTGGGGCGACGTAGCCGCCGCGCTCGAACCCGTCGGCCTCGGCGTGAGCTCCGGCGACACCCGCGACGTCGGGGTCGGCGGCCTCACGCTCGGCGGCGGCATCGGCTGGCTCGTCCGCCAACAGGGGCTCACGGTCGACGCGCTGCGCGCGGCGGAGCTCGTGACGGCGGCGGGCGAAGTGCTGCGGGTCGACGCCGAGCAGCACCCCGAGCTGTTCTGGGCGATCCGCGGCGGCGGCGGCAATTTCGGCGTGGTCACCTCCTTCACCTTCGAGGCCGTGCCGGCCGACGGGCTCGCGGGCGGTCATCTGCGCTTCGCCCAGGCGGATGCCCCGGCCGTAATCCGGGCCTGGCGCGAGGTCGTGCGAAGCGATGAGGCGCTGAACTCGACGCTGCTGGTCTTCCCGCCGTTCGCCCCCGAGGTGCCGGCTGGTCCGATGGTCGCCGTCGCCCGGCGCGGCAGCGAGGCCGAGCTGCGCGAGACGCTCGCGCCGCTGCTCGCCCTCGACTCGCTCGAAGAGACGGTGCTCGGGCCGGTCGCCTATTCCGAGCTGCTGGAGGACGCCCCGCCGGGCAAACCGCCCTTCCGTTTCGTCGGCGGCAACGGCTTCGCGTCCGAGCTCGACGACGCATTGCTCGAGACCTGCCTCGCGGCGCTGGCCGGCCCGGCGCCCACGATGCTGCTGCTGCGCACGCTGGGCGGCGCGTTCGGGCGGGTGCCGGCCGAGGCGACGCCGATCGCCTTCCGCGACGCCGAGACCTTCGTCGTGGTCAACGCGGTGCTGCCGCAGGACGCCCCCGAGCAGCAGGTCGCCGAGCTCCGCACGCTGCACGAGGGCGTACTCGGCAGACTCAGCGGGGTCTACGGAAACTTCTCCGAGGAGCGCGGCGAGCACGTCATCCGCGCCATGTACCCGCCCGAGACGCTCGCCCGGCTGCGCCGGATCAAGGCCGAGGTCGACCCGCAGCGGCTGTTCCGGCACGGGCACGCGATCGCGCCGGCGTAGCCGCGTTTTGGTTCGCTGAGCTTGTCGAAGCGCAGCGTCGGCTCAGCGAACCAGCCGACGAGCTCAGCGAACCAGCGGCGGGTCGGCGTGCAGCTCGGTGTCGGCCGCTACGCGCCGCCAGGCGGTGAAGGTCACCTCGAGACCGTCGCGCGAGGGCGCGCAGACCATCGGGCCGGCCGTCGCGTCCGCCGGGAACGGCGTCACCCGGAACGTGCGCCACGGGCCGTCGTCGGCTCGGGCGCGAAGCACCACGGCGTCGGCGATCCGGCTCGCGCGGATGGTCACGACCCGCCCCGCCCATTCGGGCACCGGCGCCATCGACCAGTCCGAACGGCCATCGGTGACGACCGCCCCGAGCTGGGGCACGCCGTCGCTCAGCTCCACGCCCGCTTTGACCCAGCGCTCCGGGCCGGCGACGAGCATGAGCCCGGCCTGGTCGTAGAGCTCGCTGAGCGAGGCGCTGTCGAAGGAGACCTCGATCGCGGCATCCGCCGGCCACTCGCCCAGCAGCGCGTGCCCGTCGTCGTGGACGAAGCCGTACAAGGTCTCGCGCCAGTAGTCGCTGCCCTCCAGCGCCCGCACGACGAGCGCGTCCCCGCGCTGCTCGGTCGAGGCGGGTTCGCGGGTCCAGCGGCCGTCGCTCCAGGGGATGCGCATGGGTCAGCCCACGTATCCGTGGAACGGGTCCTCGCGCTCGGCGCGCTTCAACTCGGCCGTCTCGACGGCGCGCTCGAGGTCCTCGAAGAGCTCGCGCATGCGCTGCGGGCGGGCGAGCTCGTACTCGGCATCCACCTCGATCTGCGGCCACTCCCGGTCGAGGCGGGCCTCGATCGCACCGGCGACGTCGTTCCACGCCTCGTCGCGCGCGCGGGTGGCGAACTCGCGCAGGTACTCCGGGTCCTCGCGCAGCTCCCAGAGCCGCTTCGCGACCGAGGTGTACACCTTCTCGCGGCGGCGCAGGTTGCCGGTGTCGGCGCGGCGGTAGTCGTGCTGGTGCTTCGCCTTGCCCTCGCGCTTCGCGGCGGTCTCGCGGTCCTCCGCGGAGAGTTCGGCGGTGGCGTCGGCCTGCTGCACCAGTTCGTACAGCACCTCGCGCGCGGCGGCCGCGGCGCGGTCGTCGTCGTAGCGCTCCTCACCGCGAAGGGCCTCGACCACGAAGCGGTTGCGGAGCGTCATCCGGCCCGCCGACTCGGCGAGCATCACGCCCTCGTCGATCATCTCCTCGACGCTGGGCGGCTGGACCTCCGGCAGGGCGGCACGATCGAACGGCTTGAACTTCGGACGCCTCCGACGGAACCAGCGCATGCGGGCTCCCTTCCGACTCCGATGCCCGCCTTCGAGCCTAGCGGCGGGAGCCGGGACGATGGGAGGGCGCGATCAGCTCGGGCAGTGCAACTGGGTGCGCTCGCCCGAACGGTCGATGTCGTGCTCGGACATCGGCTTGCCGCACAGCGGGCAGGCCGGCGGGCGCTCGGCGACCGGCTCCTCGTCGTAGGGCCCCAGGGGCGGCGGCCCGATGTACGGCAGCAGCTTCGCGTTGAGCTTGTCGATGAGGCCCGCATACCCCCGTCGGGGCGAATCGCCTGCGGGGTGTTCTCTTCGTGTCACAATCATTAGTGTACTAATTATTAGCTCATGCGCAATACTGGAGGGGTGACCATGCAGGAGCAGCGCGCGAGCGACGACCGCACGGATGCCTCGATCGTCGAGGTCGACGGCGAGCCCATCGACCTCCTGGCCCTCGAGAATCAGGTCTGCTTCGCCCTCGCCGTCGCCGCCCGCGGCGTGATCGGGGTCTACCGGCCGATCCTCGAGCCGCTCGGCCTCACCCACCCCCAGTACCTCGTGATGCTCGCCCTGTGGCAGCGCAGCCCCCGCACCGTTCGCGACCTCGGCGCCGCCCTCCAGCTCGAGCCCGCCACCCTCTCGCCGCTCCTGAAGCGCCTCGAGGCGCAGGGGTACCTGACCCGGCAGCGCAGCGCGAAGGACGAACGGGCCCTCGACGTCGACCTGACCCCCACGGGCCGGGCGCTCCGCGAGCAGGCGCTCGGCATCCCGCCGCAGGTCGTCGACCGGCTCGGCATGAGCCTGGAGGAGCTCGGCTCGCTGCGCGACCGGCTCGGCGAGGTCATCGACGCCGTGCAGCGCGGCGAGCGCTGAGCACGCGGAGCAGCCCCCCGCTCAGGCGTGCGGGTCGAACCCCGCGATGCGCCCGTCGGGCGAGGCGAACTTCGCGATGAGGCTACAGTCCTTCGCACCGTAGCCCTCCCCGATCAGCCGCTCGAACTGGTCGAGCGCGATCCGCGCCGCCGGCGTGCGCACCCCGGCCGCCCCGGCGGCCTCGACCGCGAAGGAGAGGTCCTTCTCGGCGAGCGCGGCCGTGAACGTCGCATCGAAGTTGCGGTTCGCCGGGCTCGTCGGCACGACGCCCGGCGCGGGGTACCAGGTGCGCAGCGGCCACGACTCCCCCGACGAGACGGCCGCCACCTCGAAGAAACGCTCGGGGTCGAGCCCCAGCGATGCGGCGAGCGCCGCCCCCTCGGCGACGCCCAGCAGTGAGACGAAGAGCATCAGGTTGTTCGCGAGCTTGGCGGCGATGCCGCTCGTCGCCCCGCCGAGCTCGAAGACGTGCCCGGCGAAGGGCTCGACGAAGCCACGGGCGAGCCGCGTCGCCTCGGCCTCGCCGCCGAGCATGACGGTGAGCGTGCCGGCCGCGGCGCCGGCGATGCCGCCGGAGACGGGCGCGTCGACGAAGCGGATGCCTCGGGCCGCCGACAGCTCGTGGCACCAGCGCGAGGTCTCGACGTCGACGGTGGAGGTGTCGAGCAGCAGCGCCGAGGCGGGCCCGGTCTCCCAGACGCCGCCGGGGCCCTCGTAGACGGCGCGGACGTGCTCGCTGCGCGGCAGGGAGGTGAAGACCGCCTCGGCCCCGGCGACCGCCTCGGCGATGGACGCCGTGACGCGCACGCCCCTGGCCGAGGCATCCGCCGTGGCCTCCGGGGCGACGTCGAAGCCGCGCACCTCGTGGCCCGCCGCGACGAGGTTCGCCGCCATCGGCGCACCCATGTGCCCCAGCCCGATCCAGGCGATGACCGACATGACAACCTCCCGACCCCGGTGTCGATGTGCTCACTCCCACGGTACGCCTGACGGGCCGGAGTGCTACAGCAGCAGCTCCTCGGGCCCGGAGAGCTCGCGCCAGCCGCTCGCGGCGACCGCCCGGGGCATCCGGTCGGCGGCGACGAGCTGCGGCATCGCGAGCCGGGCGAGCTCGGCGATCTCGGCGATCGGCGCCTGGAAGGTGCGGAAGCCGCCGAGCTCGGGCAGGGCGCCCGCCTCGCGCGCGACGAGCGACGCGATGAGCGCGGACTGGTCGAGCACGAAGCCCGCGGCCGCGAGCCGCTCGCCGCGCAACCAGGCGACGACCTTGAAGAAGCGGCGGGGCAGGCGGATGCCCCGGTACGGCGGGTCGTCCAGGGCGAGCACCGGCGCCGTGAACACGCTGAGCCGCAGCCGCTCGGTCTCGCCGAAGGCGAGCACGTGGTCCTCGAGGCCGAGCCAGAGCTCCTTCGACTGGTTGAAGCCGGCGGCCTGCGGGGCGGCGTTCGGGTAGTGGAAGGTGTCGGACTCGGCGCGGGCGGCGACGGCCGGATCGCCCCAGACCGGATCGCGGCGGCGCACGAGGTGGCCGCGGTCGAGGGGGTTGTCGGCGTAGACGGCGGGGCCGGTCTGCCAGTCGGCGGGGATGCGGGGGTCGAGCCGCCAGCGGTCGCCCGAGCGTTCGCGCTCGACGAGCTGCGCCCCGTCGAGGTTGACGCCGGTGACCCTCGCCAAGCGGCGCCGCTGATCGAGCCGCACCGAGAAGTGCACGTAGTCCAAGAGCACCGTGTCGGGCTCCGCATCTGGCTGCGCAGCGTCGAGCGGCAGCGGAACCGGCATCGGCAGCTCGCCGCCGAGGAAGTCCGTCTCGTACCCCATGCCCCCAGCCCAGCACACCCCGCCGACGTCGGTGCGGCGGCCGGGCGCGGCACGGCAGAATGTCCCCATGGATCTGCTGCTGGCCGCCGTGCTCGCGCTCCTCGCCATCGCCGCGGCGACGGCGTTCGCGCCCAAGCTCGGCGTCGCCGCGCCGCTCCTGCTCGTGCTCGTCGGCCTCGGCGTCGGGCTCCTGCCGATCGTGCCGGCCTTCGAGGTCGACCCGGAGTGGATCATCGCGGGCGTGCTGCCGCCGCTGCTCTACTCGGCCGCCGTGTCGATGCCGGCGATGGAGTTCCGCCGCGACTTCGGGGCGATCAGCGGGCTCTCGGTCGTGCTCGTCGTGGTCACCTCGGTGCTGCTCGGCCTGCTCTTCGCCTGGCTCATCCCCGACCTCGGCATCCCGGCCGGCATCGCGCTCGGCGCGATCGTGAGCCCGACCGACGCCGTGGCCACCTCGATCGTGAAGCGGCTCGGGGTCTCCCCGCGCGTCGTCGCGATGCTCGACGGCGAGAGCCTGCTCAACGACGCGAGCGCGCTCGTGCTGCTGCGCTCCGCGATCGCGGGCATGGCGGCGACCGTCTCGCTGTGGAGCGTCGCGGGCTCCTTCGTGTACTCCGTCGTGCTCGCCGCCGTGATCGGCGTCGTCATCGGCTGGGTGAACCTGCGGGTGCGCGCCCGCGTGATGAACCCGACCGTGAACACCGTGATCTCCTTCACGATGCCGTTCCTCGCCTCGATCCCCGCCGAGCACTTCGGCGCCTCCGGGCTCGTCGCGGCGGTGGTCGCGGGGCTCATCACGGGGCGCGGGGCGGCGAAGTTCCTGAGTCCGCAGCACCGGCTCTCCGACGCGCAGAACTGGCGCACGGTGGAGCTCGTGCTCGAGGGCGCCGTGTTCCTGATCATGGGGCTCGAGCTCACCGCGATCGTCGACGACGTCGAGACCGCGCACTCGGGCGCCTGGCACGCGGCGGGCCTCGCAGCGATCGCCCTCGCCGCGACGATCCTGATCCGGGCGGCGTACGTCGCCCCGCTGTTCGCCGGCCTCGCACGCCGGGCGAGGCGCGCCGAGACCATCCGCGAGTTCATCCGCACGAAGCAGCAGACGCATCCGGGCGCCGCGATCCCGGTGCACCCGAAGGCCTCCCCCGCGCAGGCCGATCGGATGCGCTCCATGTTCCGCCGCCGGGTCGCCGACATCGACTACTACCTCGACGAGCGGCTCGGCTGGCGCGAGGGCACCATCGTCGTCTGGGCGGGCATGCGCGGCGTCGTGACGCTCGCGGCGGCGCAGACCCTCCCCTCGGACACCCCGAACCGCTCGCTGCTCGTCTTCATCGCCTTCCTCGTCGCGATCGGCTCGCTGCTGATCCAGGGCGGCACCCTGCCGTGGCTGGTGCGCTGGGTGATGCCCGCCCGCGACCCGGAGGACGGCGCCGCCGAGCGCCGCGAACTCCGCCACGTGCTGCAGTCGGCGGCGATGGCGGAGCTCGCCGACTCGGAGGACCCCGCCATCCGCGCCATGGCCGAGCGCATGCGCGCCGCCTGGCGGCTCTCCAATCAGGAGGGCGTCGGCGAGGACGCCGACGACGAGCTCGCCGAGGTCGAGGGCGCGGATGCCCCGGTGGAGGCCGCCCCGACGCCCGAAACCGAGCCCGGGCCCGACGACGCGCAGCGCCGCCTCGTCGATCCCGAACGGGTGCGCGAGCTGCGTCTGCGGATGATCCGCGCGCAGCGCGACGCCCTGCTCGACGCGCGCGACGAGGGCCGGTTCAGCGCCGCTTCGCTGAGCGCGGCCCTCGAAGACCTCGACGCCGAGCAGATCAGCATCGAGCTGAAGGCGATCGAGTAATCCGCGGCGCGATCCGCGTCATGATCCCGCCGCATCCGCATCCCTCCAGTAGGCGCATCGCGAACGGAGGGAGACCGGATGGCCCGCCACCTCGAGTTCGTCTTCGGCCCCCTGGGCGAGGAGACGCGGCTGCCCTGCGCGTGCGCCAGGGACGGCAACCATCTGCGGCCCACCTCCGTCGACCGCGTCGGCGCCCTCGACCCCGAGTCGCTCGCCCGCGCGGAGCGGCTGCGGGCCCGGCGCCGCGGCCATCGGCGCCGCTTCCGCTTCGAGCTCTCCCCGCCGGCCCGGCACGCCGCCTGAGCATTCGCGACGCCCGTCATCCCGCGGGAGTCGTCCCGGGGTACCACGCATCTCCCTCGCCCGGCTGATGCCCGACCCCCGCCTCGCCGAGTGAACTGGAATCATCGCCCGGCGCGGCCTCTGCCCGGCGCGCTCGTGCACCGATGCCCGCTCCATCCGGCCGTGCCCCCGACCGGAGATCGCCATGACCTTCCTGACCCGAGCCAGCCTCGCCAACCGCGCCATCGTCGGCCTCATCACCATCGCCATCGCCCTGCTCGGGCTCGTGGCGATGGGCTCGCTCCGCCAGGAGCTGATGCCGCCGGTGAAGTACCCCGGCGCCTTCATCTCCGTGCAGTCGCCGGGCCTCGCGCCCGAGCAGATGGCCGAGGTCGCGACCGAGCCCGTCGAGCAGTCGCTGCGCTCGGTCGCCGGCATCACCGAGGTGACCTCCGTCTCCAGCACGGGCTCGGCGCAGATCTCCGTGACGTGGCCCTTCGAGCTCGACGCCGACGAGACCGAGCGGGCCATCCGCTCCGCCGTCGACGGGGCGAAGGCCGCGCTGCCGCAGGGCGCACGGATCGACGTCATGTCGGGGTCCAGCAGCGACATGCCGGCGATGATGTTCACCGCGGGCTCCGCCGGCGACCCGGTCGCCTTCGCCGACCAGCTCGAGCAGACGGTGCTGCCGGCGCTGCGCTCGGTCGACGGCGTGCGCGAGGCGGCGCTGTCGGGGCGCGAGGAGCAGCGCGTCGAGGTCGCGATCCGCCCGGCCGACCTCGAGCGGCTCAAGGTCGAGGCCGCCTCGGTGCTGCAGGCGCTGCAGGCGAACGCCGCCGTGCAGCCGGCCGGTCAGGTCGAGGGCGCCGAGGGCGCCGTCTCGGTGACCGTGGGCCCCGGCCTCGAGAGCATCGAGGCCATCCAGGCGCTGCCCGTGCAGGTGCAGGAGGGCTCGGTGCGCGTCGGCGACGTCGCCGACGTCTCGCTGCAGTCCGTCGCCGCGACGAGCATCTCGCGCGTGAACGGCAAGCCCGCGCTCACCATCCAGATCACCCCCGGCTCCGGCGCGAACGTCGTCGACATCTCGCACGGCGTGCAGGCGCAGCTCGACGGCTTCACCGAGTCGCTCGGCGCCGAGTTCGTCACCCTCTTCGACCAGGCTCCGTACATCGAGCAGTCCATCCACGACCTCTCGGTCGAGGGCGCGCTCGGCCTGCTCTTCGCGGTCATCGTGATCTTCGCGTTCCTGCGTTCGTGGCGCTCGACCGTCATCGCCGCGGTGTCGATCCCGCTGTCGCTGCTGATCACGATGATCGGGCTCTGGTGGAGCGACAACACCCTGAACATCCTCACGCTCGGCGCCCTCACCATCGCGATCGGCCGCGTCGTCGACGACTCGATCGTGGTGATCGAGAACATCTCGAGACACGCGGAACGGCGCGCACCGACCCCGGCCGACATCGTCGCCTCGGTGAAGCAGGTCGCCGGCGCCATCACCGCGTCGACCCTGACGACGGTCGCGGTGTTCCTGCCGATCGCCTTCGTCTCGGGCCTCACCGGTCAACTGTTCCGCCCCTTCGCCATCACCGTGACGATCGCGCTGCTCGCCTCGCTCGTCGTGGCGCTCACGATCGTGCCGGTGCTCGCGTACTGGTTCCTGAAGAACCGCGCGGCGAAGCGGGACGCGACGGCGGATGCCTCGACGGCCGCGAACGTCGCGACCGAGCCGGATGCCGACCACGACGCCCCGCTCGACGCGGCCGCCGTGGCCCGGGCCGAGATGCGGAGCCCCGAGGACCGGCTGCAGCGCAGCATCATGCCCGCGCTCGGCGCGACCCGCCGGCATCCCTTCGTCACCCTCGGCGCCTCGCTCGTCGTCCTCGTCGCGACGCTCGCGCTCAGCGTCGTGATCCCGACCGACTTCCTCGGCGAGTCCGGCCAGCAGAGCCTCACGCTCGAGCAGACGCCGAAGGACGCCGTCGACCTCACGACGCGAGCCGAGGCCGCCGAGCCCGTCGAGCGCGCGCTCGGCAAGGTCGAGGGGGTGCGCGACGTCGTCGCCGCGATCCCGGCGCAGTCGAGCACGGCCGGCGAGCCGGCCAGGATCAACTACGACATCCTGCTCGAGGAGGGGGCGAAGGCCGACGCCGTCCGCACTCGCGTCGAGCGCGCCCTCGAGCCGCTCGGCGACCCGGAGCAGTTCGAGCTGACCGCGGTCGACACCAGCGGCTTCGGCGGCGGCGGCATCGAGCTGCGCGTGCTCGGCAACGACCCCGTCGCCCTCCGCGAGGCGAGCGACGCGCTCGTGACGTCCCTCGAGGGCGAGCCCGGCGTCGAGAAGGCGACGAGCAGCCTGTCCGGCGAGCAGCCCGTCGTCCGCGTCGTCGTCGATCCGGCCAAGGCGGCCGCACTCGGCTTCGACCAGCAGCAGATCGCCCAGGCGATCGACGCCGCCCTGAGCGGCACGCCCGCGGGCACGCTCATGCTCGAGGGCCGCGAGCGCGACATCGTGATCCGCACCAGCACCGTCACCGGTGGCGCGGCCGGTGTCGCCGAGCTGCTGCTGCCGGTGACGCCGAAGCAGACCGCTGCGGCGCAGAAGGCGGCCTTCGACAAGCTGAAGGCCGAGCAGGAGCAGCAGGCGGAGAGCGCGCAGGCCGAGGCCGCGAACGCGCTCGAGCGGCAGATCGCCGACGCGCAGTCGGCGCGGGGCGAGCTGCGCGATCAGCTCGCCGCCATGCGCGGACAGCTCGCCGCGCTGCGGGCCGCGCCCATCGTGCCGGCCAAGCCCGGCACGCCGCAGGAGGAGGCGAACGCCGCCGCCGTCCGCGAGCGCCAGGAGCAGCTCGCCTCCCTCGAGTCCGCCATCGCGCAGACCGAGCAGGGCATCGCCGCGAGCGACGAGCAGGTCGAGCAGCTGCGCGAGGCGCAGAGCGACGCCGCCGAGCAGCGCGCCGAGGCCGAGCGGATGGAGCAGGAGCAGACCTCCGCCGGCGAACTCCGCGGCACGCCCGTGCGGGTCGCCGACGTCGCCGCCGTCACCGAGGAGCGCACCGCCCCCTCAGTGAGCCGCATCGGCGGCGAGCGCGAGGTCGCGATCTCGGTCACCCCGAAGAGCGGGGCGCTCGACGCCGCGAACGCGGCCGTCACCGCGGCGATGGCCGAGGTGACTCTGCCGAGCGGCGTGCACTACGAGGTCACCGGCGTCTCCGCCGAGCAGGACGAGGCGTTCGCCCAGCTCGGCCTGGCGATGCTCGCCGCGATCGTGCTCGTGCTGTTCGTGATGATCGGCACGTTCCGAAACCTCCGGCAGCCGATGATCCTGCTCGTGTCGGTGCCGTTCGCGGCGACGGGCGCCCTGCTCGGGCTGTTCCTCACCGGGACGCCGCTCGGCCTGCCGGCCCTCATCGGCCTGCTCATGCTCATCGGCATCGTCGTGACGAACGCGATCGTGCTGATCGACCTCGTGAACAAGCTGCGCGAGGGCGGCGCGACGCTCGAGGACGCGGTGCGTCACGGGACGCGACTGCGCCTCCGCCCGATCCTGATGACCGCTGCGGCGACGATCTTCGCCCTCCTGCCGATGGCCTTCGGGCTGACCGGCGGCGGCGTGTTCATCTCGAAGCCGCTCGCGATCGTCGTCATCGGCGGACTCATCTCCTCGACGCTGCTCACGCTCGTGCTGGTGCCGATCCTGTACCTGCTGTTCGAGCGCGGCCGCGACCGTCGGATGGCCCGACGCGCCGAGCGCCGTGAGCGCCGAGCCGCCCGCCGCGACGGCGGCTCGGGCACCGGGTCCGCCGACGGCGGATCGCAGGACGGCGGCCTGAGCGACGACGGACCGGGTTCCGGACCGGGCACGGGGGTTCCCGGGCCGGGCCTGCCGTCGCCGACGGCCGGCTGAGGGCGGTGCCGGGCAGCATTGGGGGCTGCCCGGCACGGCGCCCCGCGCACGCACCGGATG
This sequence comes from Agromyces soli, assembly GCF_022811605.1. Classification (GTDB taxonomy): domain Bacteria; phylum Actinomycetota; class Actinomycetes; order Actinomycetales; family Microbacteriaceae; genus Agromyces; species Agromyces soli. The sequence goes on from NZ_CP094533.1 coordinate 882,232, forward strand.
CGGCTGCACGCCATCCGGTGCGTGCGTGTTCCTTCGGGCGGGACTAGGAGGCGCCGGCGCAGCTCTTCGTCGCCGCGTCCTGGCCCTTCGTGCCCGGGGGGAGCGTGGCCTTCGGCTTCGGCGTCGCCGTGGCGCTCTGCGTGGGCGCGGGCGCATCGGCGGCGGGTGCGTCGGCGGCCGGAGCGTCGTCGGCCGGGGTCTCGTCGGCGGCGGCTTCGTCGCCGGAACCGGCCTCGGGGTCCTCGGTGGCGAAGGTGAGCGCCTCGTCGGCGGCGAGCGCGGCGAACAGCGCCTCGGCTTGATCCTGAATCGGCTCGACCCGGTTCGAGTCGGCCCAGTAGTCCTGCACGGGCAACTGCACGAGCGCGATGTTCGCGAGATCGATGTTCGCGAGCGTGCCGGCCAGGCCGACGAGCGCGTCGGGCCCCGCGAGCCCGTCGTCGACGGTGATCGAACGGCTCGCGGCATCCGCCAGCCCGAAGAGGGCGACCGGGTTCGTGAGCGTGCCGGCATCCTTCACCTTGCGCGCGAGCGCGGAGAGGTACGTCTGCTGGGTCGCGATGCGGCCCAGGTCGCTGCCGTCGCCGATGCCGTGCCTGGTGCGCAGGAAGGCGAGCGCCTCGGCGCCCTGGATCGTGTGCTCGCCCGCGGCGAGGGTGAGGCCCGAGTCGGGGTCGTCGACGTCCTCGGCGAGGCAGATCTCGACCCCGCCGATCGCGTCGGTCACGCCGATCACGCCGTCGAAGTCGACGATGAGGAAGTGATCGACGTCGAGCCCGGTGAACTCGCGGATCGTGTCGAGCGAGCAGTACGGGCCGTCGTTCAGCACCCCGTTGATCTGCACGGACTCGCGCGCGTCGATCGTGTCGCCGTCCGGGGTGATGCACTCCGGCGTCGGCAGCATCGTGTCGCGCGGAATGCTGACGAGGGTCGCGTTGCTGTGATCGCTCGAGACGTGCAGCAGCATCATCACGTCGGAGCGCGCGCCGCCCTCGTCGCCGTAGTTCGCCGAGGTCTGCCCGGCGCGCACGTCGGAGCCCATGATGAGCAGGTTCACGGCGCCGTTCCAGTCCGGGATGTCCGGACCGTCGGTGTCGCCCGGGCGAGCCACCGAGTTGCCGGCGATGTTGCCGGCAACGCGCGCCGCCATGACGCCCGCGAACGCGACGCCGGCGACGAGCAGTCCCGTGGCGACGCCGGCGACGCCGAACAGCACCTTCTTGCGCCGCGAACGGCGGCGGCCGTGCGCGAGCGAACGGGCGGCGCGACGTGAACCGCGCGCATTCGGCACGGGGCCCGTGGGGGGCGAGCTGGGGCGGGGCATCCGGTCTCCTCCGGTCGGCCGGCGAAGTCGTCACGCTATCGACCGAGCCAGGGAGAACGCCCAGAACACGGCGGCGCGTCGCGGAATCGCCCGTGACCGCGCGGCGACGGGATGCCAGGCGAGCGGGGCCCGTCAGCCAGCGACGAGCACGCCGCCGAGGGCGACGCCGGCGACGACGAGCGTCGACGCGCCCGCGAGCGCGACCGGGCGGAGCCCGACCCGGCGGAACATCGAGAAGCGCACCCCCGTGCCGAGCGCGAACATCGCCATGGCGAGCAGCACGGTCTGCACGACGCCGGCCCCGGCGAGCACGCCGGCGGGCAGCACACCCGTCCAGCGCACGAGCACCATGACGAGGAAGCCGACGACGAAGAGGGGCACGATCGGCGGGCGCGTGCCGGCGGGCGCCGCGCCGTCGGCCTGCGCCCGCCGCATCGCGCGACGCCGCTGCACCGAGACGACGGCGAGCACCGGGGCGAGCAGCAGCACGCGCGCGAGCTTCACGACGACGGCCGCGGCGAGGCCCGCCCCGCCGATCGCGGAGCCGGCGGCGACGACCTGGGCGACCTCGTGGATCGAACCGCCCGCCCAGAGTCCGGTGCGCAGCTCGCCGAGCCCGAGCGCGGAGCCGAGCAGCGGGATCAGCGGGATCATCACGGTGCCGAACAGCACGACGAGGGCGAGGGCGGTGACGACCTCCTCCTCGTCCTCGGTCTCGATGACGCCGTCCACGGCGGCGACGGCGGCCGCCCCGCAGATGGAGAAGCCGCAGGCGATGAGCAGGCGCTGGGTCGGCGAGACGCCCAGCGCACGGCCGAGCGCGAGCGTCGCGATGATGCCGACCGCGACGATCGCCACGACGACCGCGATCATGCCCGGCCCGAGCGCAAGGATGTCGCCGAGCACGAGCTGCAGGCCGAGCAGCACGATGCCGATGCGGAGCAGCCGCTTGGCCGCGATGGCGAGTCCCGGGTCGAGCGCGGCGGGCAGCGGCAGCAGGTTGCGGCACGCGACGCCGAGCACGATCGCGACGAGGAGCGCGCTCACGGTCGGCAGCACGAGCGTGAGCGCGAGCGAGACGCCGGCCGCTGCGAGGGCGAGCGCCAGTCCGGGGGCGAGGGCGCGCAGCCGCGCAGCTCGCGAGACGGTGCCGGGGGCCGGGCTGGGGGTTGCTGGACTGCTCACCAGTTCACTCTGGGCGTCGCGACCGCGTCGCAGTAGCCGCCGATCCGGCATCGAGTCATATCATCGTGATATGTCCTCGACGCCCCAGCAGCGCTGGCCCGACCTGGCCGTGCTCGAACTGCTCGTCGCCGTGGCCGAGTACGGCGGCCTGGGCGCAGCGGCGCGCGCGGTCGGGATGGCCCAGCCGAACGCGAGCCGCGCCATCGCCAGGCTCGAGGCGGAGCTCGGGCTCGACCTCGTGACGAGGCATCCGCGCGGCTCGCGCCTCACCCCGGCCGGCGCCGCCGTCGCCGACTGGGCCCGCCGCGTGCTCGACGACGCCCGCGAGCTGATGACGGCCAGCGCCGCGCTCCGCGCCGACCGCGACGCCCACCTCGACGTCGCGGCGAGCCTCACGGTCGCCGAATACCTCGCGCCCGCCTGGCTCGCCCGGCTGCGGCGGGCGCGGCCCGAGCTCGAGGTGCAGCTGCGGGTCGCGAACTCGGCCGAGGTCTTCGCCCTCGTCGCCTCGGGGTCGTGCGAGCTGGGCTTCGTCGAGACGCCCCGCGTGCCCACCGGCCTCCGCAGCGTCACCGTCGCCGACGATCGCCTCGCGGTGGTGGTCGCGCCGGACCATCCGTGGGCGCGGCGGCGCCTGCTCACCCCCGCCGAGCTGGCCGCGACCCCGCTCGTCGTGCGCGAGGGCGGCTCGGGCACCCGCGCGACGCTCGCGGCGGCGCTGGAGCGGCTCGGCATCCCGGAGCACGAGCTCGCCGCGCCGAGCCTCGAGCTCGGCAGCAACGCCGCCGTCCGGGTGAGCGCCGCGGCCGGGGCGGGACCCGCCGTGCTGAGCGAACTCGCCGTCGCCGGTTGGATCACCCGTGGGGACCTCGTCGAGGTGCCGGTCGACGGGCTCGAACTCCGCAGGCGGCTGCGCGCCGTGCGCCGCGCCAACGCCCGGCCGAGCGACGCCGCCGCCGAGCTCGTCGCGATCGCGCGGCGCTCCTCGCGGCCGGCGTAGCGCGCGGCGCCGCGCCCGCCGTGCCCGTTTCGCCGGCCCCGCACCGCCGTCTCTCCCCGCCGAGCGGTCACTATTTGCGGGTGGCGGCGACCCGCGACCCGCAGATAGTGACCGCACAGCAGGGCTGGGTGCGGGCGGAGGGGCAGGCGCACCTCTGTGTCGTCACTATTTGCGGGTGGCGGCGACTCGCGACCCGCAAATAGTGACCGCACAGCAGGGGTGGGTGCGAGTGGGTGGGGCGGGCCCGGCGCTCCTCGCGGCCGGTCTAGGCGGGGCGGAGGGTGGCGAGGATGGCGGCGGCCACCTCGGCGCGGTCGCGCTCCGGCTCGAAGACGAGCCACTCGAGTCCCGCCATCAGCACCGCGCCGAACACGGCCGAGGCGCGCAGGCCCGCCGCAGCGGCCGAGGCATCCGCATTCCCCGCACCGGCGGGACCGGATGCCTCGGCGATCGCCTCGGCGAACACCGCGAGCGCCTCGTGCCGCAGCGCGAACAGCGTCTCCTGCCAGACCCGGTCGGTGCGGAAGATCTCCGCCGCCATGAGCTTCGCGAGCGCCGAGTTCGCCGCGATCACGTCGAGCAGCTCCGCGACGAGGGCCTCGATGGCCTCCTGCCCGCGGCGCTCGCCCTTCGCCCGCCGCAGCGACTCGGCGAGCGCGCCGACCCGTTCCTTCAGCAGGGCCTCGAAGAGCAGGTCCTTGGAGCTGAAGTTGTAGTACAGACTGCCCTTGGCGACGCCGGCGCGCTCGGCGACCTCGTCCATCGTCGTGCCGGTGATGCCCTTCGTGGCCGCCAGCTCGAGCGCGGCGTCGAGGATCTGGCGCTTCGTCGTGCTGGTGCGGGCCACGGTCATCTCCTGATCGGCGGGCGGCGGTCGGCGGCGGGCGGCGGGCGGCGGCTCAGATCACGAGCTCGGGGTGCAGCCGGCCGATGCTCCACACCCGCTGCTTGCCGGCGCTCCAGGCGCTGATCGCGAGCGATCCGACGAGGATGCCGGCCATGACGAGCACCGAGAGCCACAGTCTAGAGTCGACCCCGCCCGTGATGAGCTCGCGCAGGCCGTTCACGACGTACGTGGCGGGCATGAACGGATGCAGCGCCTGGAAGAACGCGGGCGTCGTCTCCACCGGGTACGTGCCGCCCGAGCTGCTGAGCTGCAGCATGAGCAGCACGAGGCTCACCACCCGGCCCGCGGCGCTGCCGAGCACGACGATGAACATCTGCTGCAGGGCGAGGAACGCGAGCGTCACGAGGTAGATGAACGCCGCCGTGCCGAGCCAGTACTGCGGCTCGAGCCCGATGCCGTAGACGAGCACCAGCACCATGATCACGACCTGGCCGAGGCCGATCGCCATGGCCGGCAGGAAGCCGGTCATCACCGCGCGGAGCCCGCTGGCGCCGGCGGCGAGCGCACGACTCGGCAGCGCTCGCAGGATGAGCCAGGTGATGAGCCCGCCGACGAAGGTCGCGAGCGCGATGAAGAACGGCGCGAAGCCCTCGCCGAAGCTCTTGGATTCGTGCTGCCAGCGCTCGTCGAGCGAAACCGGGGCGGACATCACCTCGGACTTCGCCTCGAGGTCGGCGCGGCTGAGCTGCGGCGCCGCCTCCGCCCCGGAGCCGAGCTCGTCGGCGAGGGTGCGGCTGCCGTCGGCGAGCGTTCCCGCGCCGTCGGCGAGCTTCGTGCCGCCCGCGGCGAGCTCCCCCGTGCCGCTGACGAGCGAGTCGGTGCCGCCCGCGAGGGTGGCCGCGCCGTCGGCGAGGGTGCGGGCGCCGGATGCCGCGTCGCCCGACTTCGCCGCGAGCTCGGCGGTGCCGTCGCGGAGCTGCGCGGCGCCGGCGGCGAGCTGCTGCGCCCCGGGCTGTCCGGCGGCGAGCGCGGCGGCCAGCTCGTCGGTCTTGCCGGCGAAGCCGGCGCTCTTGGCCGCATACTCCTGGGCGCCGGGCAGCGCCGCCTGCGCCTGACTGTTCAGTTCCCCGGCGCCGTCGGCGAGCTGCTGCACACTGTCGAGGTAGGCGGCCGCGGGCACCTCCGGGTGCGCCTGCATCGCGGCGAGCAGCTCGTCGATCCCTCCGGACAACGTGCCGGTTCCGCCCGCGAGCGCGGCGGTGCCGTCGCTGAGGGCGCCGGCGCCGTCGGCGAGCGCGTGCGCCCCCGCGGCGAGCGCCTGGGACCCGGATGCCGCGTCGCCGACCTTGCCGGCGAGCAGCGCCGAGCCGTCGGCGAGCCGGGCGGCGCCGCCCGCGAGTTCGCCCGCGCCGTCGCGCAGCTGGGCGAGCCCGTCGGCGAGCGTGCCCGAGCCGTCTGCCAGGCGGATCGCCCCCGCGTCGAGCTGGCCCGCGCCGTCGGCGAGCTCCCCGATGCCGACGACGAGCGCGCCGGCTCCGCTCTTCGCGGTGGCGACCCCGTCGGCGAGCTGATCGGCCCCGTCGGCGGCCCGACGGATGCCGTCGCCGGCGTCGTTGATGCCGACGAGCAGGGTGTCGGCGGTGCGCTTGGAGACCTGCTCGGCGACGGCGTCCTTCAGCTGCACCATGGCCTGCTTGCCGAGGGTGGAGGCGAGGAAGTTGTTCGCGTCGTTGTAGTCGACCTCGACGCTCGCGGGGCGCGGCTCGTCGGTGCCGACGGAGACGGCCCGCTCGGAGAAGTCGCGCGGGATGGTGACGGCGAAGTAGTAGTCGCCTGCGGCGACGCCGCTCGAGGCATCCGCCGCGTCCGTGACCTGCCAGTCCAGCTGGCCGCCGTCGGTGAGCTCCTCGACGAGGTCGTCACCGGCGGCGATGCGATCGCCGTCGAGGCGGGCGCCCGCGTCCTCGTTCACGAGGGCGACGGGCAGGTTCTTCAGCTCGTCGGTGGGCGCCCAGAACGCCCAGAGGTAGAGGGCGCCGTAGATGAGCGGGATGAACAGCAGGACCGCGATGGCGATCTTCGGCAGCGTGCCCGTGCGGAAACGGCGCAGCTCGGTGCCGGGTGAGAGGAAGGCGAACATCAGGCGTGCTCCAGGAGGAGGTCGAGGCCCTCGGCGCCGTCGTCGGCGCCGTTCGGCGCCGAGGCGGCCCGTTCGGCCGTCGGGAGGATGGAATGGGCGGCGGGCGCGATGCCGAGCTCGGCCCAGAGGCGGGGGTCGGGTGCGGCGGCCGAGACCACGACCGCGGTGCCGGAGCGTGCGATCGCGTCGAGGCTGCGCCACTCGGCGAGGCGGGCGGCGGGCGAGGCGAGCTCGTCGAGGCCGTCGAAGCAGAGCAGGCGCGGCTCGCTCATCATGGCGAGGGCGATGCGCAGCAGCGCGGTCTGCGCCTCGTCGAGTTCCCAGATGACCGTGTCGGGCGCGGGCATCGGGCTCTCGCCGAAGACGGGACCCAGGATGCCGCGCAGCGCCGCCTCGTCGGGGCGGCGCACGAACGCCCACCACGGCGAGATCCAGGCGGCGCGTTCGCGGACGGCGGCGCCGACGGTGACGGACTCCTCGAGCTCGTCGATGCCCGCGAAGCCTGCGATGCCGGACTCGCGCTGCACGCGGCGCGCGCCGCGCGGCAGTTCCCGGCCGAGGGTTTCGAGCGTGCCGGCCGAGGGCTTCATGCGCCCGGCGAGGGTGAGCAGGAGGCTGGTGCGGCCGCTGCCCGAGGGCGCGTGCAGCACGGTCAGGCCGTCCTGGATGCTGAGGTCGAGCGGCCCGTAGACGGGTCCGCGCTTCGATTCGAGGGCGAGGCGGTTCGCCCTGGCGATGGTCGGCACGTGCGTTCCTTCGATTCGTGCGGTGGGATGGTTCGCACGTCTTTGTACTGACCAGTCAGTCTAATCACGAGACGTGGATGCCGCAAGCGCCCCGCGCCCCGGCCCCGCGCCCCGGCGTGCGCGGCGGCGGTCCCGCTCAGCCGTGCGCGGCGGACTGGCCGGCGAAGACGTTCAGCACGATCACCCCGGCGATGATCAGCCCGATGCCGATGAGCTTCGGCACCGTCAGGCTCTCGCCGAGGAACAGCACCCCGATGGCGACGATCGCCGCCGTGCCGACGCCCGACCAGATCGCGTAGACGATGCCGATCTCGAGCTCCCGCACAGCCTGCGCGAGCATCAGGAACGACACCCCGTACCCGGCGAGCACGCCGACGGTCCACCACAGCTTGGTGAAGCCCTCGGTCTTGCCGATGAAGCTCGTCGCGGCGACCTCGAAGGCGATCGCGAGCGAGAGGAAGAGCCAGGCCATGGGGGATCCCTTCCGGACCCGGCGCTGGCGGCCGGACTCAGCCCGCCGGGGTCACATTCGCATTGTCGCGGAAGAGGTTGTCCGGGTCGACCTCCGCCTTGATGCGGCGCAGCCGCTCGAGGGTCGCGGGCGGGAAGGCGGCGGCCAGGCGCTCCGGCCCGAGCTCGGACTCGAAGCTCAGGTACGCACCGGTCATGTGCGGCTCGAGCAGCTCGTCCCAGCGCTCGCTCGTGCGGCGGTTCGGCGTGCCGAACGCGACGACCGAGAACTCCGCGTCGCGGTGCGCGTACGCGGTGGCGTCGGCGGGCACGTCGTGCACGGCGCCGCCGGCCGCGCGCACCTGGAAGAAGTAGCTCGCGCCGCTCTCGAGGAAGCGCGTCGCATCCCGCGCGAACTCCGGCGTGAACCGGCCGATCAGGCCCGTGCGGGACAGCGGCTCCCCCTCGGCGCTGTGACTCGCGTCGCTCGCGTTCGACACGATGCCGCGGTACGTCGTGAAGCGCACGTCCTGCGCGACGAGCTGCGCCGCGTCGGCGAGCGGATTCAAGCGCTCGAGCACGGTGTCGGCGTCGTCCGAGTCGACCACCACGAGCACGTGCGCGAGCGGCGGCCGGCTGGCGCTGCCGGGCTGCACGATGAGGAAGCTCGTGAGGTCGCGCGGGGCGTCGACGACCCAGTCGCTCCAGGCGAGCAGGAACGCGGCGGTGTCGCTCGCGTCGAAGGTGAGCTGCCCGAACGCGAGCACGCCGACCTCGTCGACCTCGAACTCGAAGGCGGTCACGATGCCGACGTTCGCACCGGCGCCGCGGACGGCCCAGAACACGTCCGGGTGCCCCTCTGCGCTCACGCGCACGGTGCGCCCGTCGGCGAGCACGAGCTCCGCCGCCCGGAGGTGGTCGATGGTCAGGCCGTGCTCGCGCACCAGCCAGCCGATGCCGCCGGCCGTCGCGAGCCCGCCGACGCCGACGCCGCCGGAGTCGCCGGAGCTGAGCGCCCAGCCATGCGGCTCGAGGGCGGCCGCGACGTCGACCCAGCGCGCACCAGGTTCGATGCGGACGAGCCGGGATGCCTCGTCCAGCACCTCGATGCGACGCATCCTGGACAGGTCGATGACGAGGCCCCCGTCGTTCGTCGAGCGCCCGCTGATGCCGTGCCCGGCGCTGCGGACGCTGAGCGGCACGTCGCGGTGGGCGCGCGCGACGGCGACCGCCTCGACGACCTCCTCGCGCGTCGCGGGCTGGAGCACGAGGCCAGGGTCGCCGCCGCGGAGGTACGTCGAACGCACCCGGGAGAACTTCGCGTCGCCGGGCTCGATGGCCGTGGCGGCGAGCCCGGCGGGCAGCCCGTCGTAGTCGATGCCGGGGCGTCGCTTCGCGAGCGCCGCGGTGCCGCGGATGGCGCCGGCGGAGGCATCCGCGCCGAGCTCCCGCTCGACCGCCTCCCGCAGCGCGGGGGCGACCTCCTCGATGAAGCGCTGCATGCTCGCCGGGTCGTCGCCGGCGAGGATGAAGGTGTCGGCGCCGTCCTCGACGACGAAGGGCAGCAGCTGCTCGACCCAGTCGGCCGGTGCGCCCTCGACCATGCCGCCGCGGGCGCGGACGTCGCCGCCGCGGCCGGCCGTGAAGCGTCCGGCGACGTTGAGCAGCCGGCGGATCTCGGCGGGATTGCGGCCCGCCTTCGTCGCGGCCTCGTCGATGCGCGCCGCCGATTCGGCGTAGTCGCCGGGCTGCAGGTACGCGAGCGAGGGCAGCCAGCCGTCGCCCGCGCGGCCGATGAGGCGGAGCATGCGCGGCTTCAGCGCCCCGATCCAGATGGGGATGTCGTGGGCGGGAGCGGGTCCGCGCTTGGCGCCGTCGACCCGGTAGTAGTCGCCCTCGACGGCGAAGCGCCCCCGCTCGGAGACGTCCCAGGTGCCGCGGATGATGCGGATCGCCTCGTCGAGCGCGTCGACCGCCTGGCCCGGCGTGAGCCGGCGTCCGCCGATCGCCTCGATGGCGTCCCAGAAGCCCCCGGCGCCAAGACCGAGCTCGAAGCGCCCGTCGCTCAGCAGGTCGAGGCTCGCGGCGGCGCGGGCGAGCACGGCGGGCTCGCGCTGCAGCGGCAGGTTCAGCACGTTGCCGGCGAGGTGGATGCGGCTCGTGCGCGCGGCGGCCCAGCTCAGCAGCGTCCACGTGTCATGGAAGGCGGGCTGGTACGGGTGGTCCTGGAAGGTCACGAGGTCGTAGCCGAGCTGCTCGCTCAGCTCGGTGAGCTGCACCGCGCGCTGGGGCGGGTCGTTCACGGGCGTGACGAAGGTGCCGAACTGCAGAGGGCGTCCGTAGTGCATTCCATGCTCCGTTCCGGGGCGGTCGCGTCCATCATGCTCGGGATGCCGTGGGCCGCGCATGCAGCGGTAAGCTGCTTACTCGAAGGAAGTGCCTTCACCCGAGTGGAACGGAGCGCGGTCCATGGCGTATTCCCCGGACTCCGAGACGCAGGGCGACGAGCTCGACGCCCGCCGCTCGGCCAGGCTGCACGAGCTCGGCCACATCGACGACGAGGCCTGCCGACGCTTCACGAGCGCGATCGAGTTCGCCGGGCGCAAGTGGAACGCGGCCATCCTGCTCGCCGGGGTGCGCGGCGCCCGCCGCTTCTCGGAGTACCGCGACACGGTCACCGGCATCTCCGACCGCGTGCTGGCCGCCAGGCTGCGGGAGCTCGAAGCGGACGGTCTGCTCGAACGGCACGTCAGAGCCACGACGCCCGTGACGATCCGGTACACCCCGAGCTCGCGCGCGCTGCAACTCATGGAACTGCTGCAGCCGCTCGTCGAGTGGCAGGCGGACGAAGAGCGCACGGCCGGACAGGTGGGCTGACCCCGACCGGCCACCCTGGGTTCCGCGCTCAGCGGGCGCGGTGGTCGACGAAGGGCATCCGCGGTCCGCGCCGCGGCCGCCCACGGTGCCCGGCGAGGCCGAGCAGGCGGATGACCCGGTAGCGCTGGCCGGCCCACGGAGCCAGGGCGACGAGCATCTGCTCGTCGCTCATGTCGCGCCCCTCGAGCGCGTGGCCGACGAAATTCGCGAGATGGTAGTCGCCGACCGAGACCGCATCGGCGTCGCCGAGGGCGCGCTGGGCCACCTCGGCCGCCGTCCACGGGCCGACGCCCGGCAGCGCGGTGAGCCGGGCGAGGGCATCGGCCGGGATCATGGCGGCCGCCTCCTCGACGCGCTCGGCGAGCGCCGCGACCCGCACGACCGCCCGGGAGCGCTGCGGGTCGACGCCGGCCCGGTGCCACTCCCAGCTCGGGATCATGCGCCACCCCTCGGCGCCCGGCGGCACCAGCATCGGCCGCGGCGTCGGGCCGGGCGCCGCCTCGCCGAACCGACGCAGCAGCACCCGCCACGAGTCGTGCGCCTGCAGCGTGATCACCTTCTGCTCGAGGATGGCGGGCACGAGCGCCTCGAGCACCCGGCCGCTGCGCGGCACCCGCAGCCCCGGATTGCGCCGGTGCGCCTCGACGAGCTCGGGAAGCCCGGGCTCGAACCCCGCGGTGTCGTCACGCGCCCCGAGCAGCTCGGGCGCCGAGGCCACCGCGGCCGCAGCCCCCGGCCCCCACGCCTCGCAGCGGAACTCGTCGACGCCGCGCTGCGAGAGCCGCATCGTCGCCGGCCCCTCGGCCATGCGGGTCGCGCGCCAGACCGAACGATCGGGCGCGGTCAGGTACGCGGGGTCGCCGGGGCCCCGGCGGAGCGAACCGACCGTCTGATGCAGCTCGCTCGGATGAGGCGCCCGCCAGTCGAGTCGCGCGTCCGGGGTCACCAGTCCAGTGTGCGCCATCCCGCCGACGACGAGCTGGGCTCGCATACGGAATGCCAGCCTGCGGGCCGTGGAGCCGGCAATTCAAGGGAAGGACGGCTCGTGTAAGGTGGAGCACGGATGCGGGATACCACCATGATTCGAAGGAGAACGATGCAGAGCATGGTGATCAGCTACGTGGACTGGAAGGCCTCGGGCACCCAGGTATCGTGAACGCCCTCCGAATCGTGGCGACCGCGGCCGCGGCGCTCCTGCTCGCCGGCTGCGCCGTGTCGAATCCGACCCTGACGAGTCCCGACGAGACACCCGGCTGGGACGATGAGATCCGTGAACTGCGCGAGAGCGCCACGACGGATCTGGAACGTCTGATCCTCGAAGACGGTCGGATCTCGGACGAGGAGCTCGCCGCCACAGAAGATGCGTTCCGGTCGTGCACGGCCCGCGCCGGGTTCGAAGTCAGCGAGCTTCAACCGGGCGGGGGCTACACGATCGACGGCCCGTTCACCGATGACGGCCCGCCTGCGTTGCACGCGTGCGAGGCGTCGTTCAATCGCACGTCCGGCCAGTACTGGGTCATGGCACGCAATCCTGCCGGCATCGACGAAGCCGAGCTCATGATCACCTGCCTAGTGCGCGCGGGGGTCCTCGACCCCGACGTCACCCGGAGCGAGTACGTCGACTCGCTCGGCAGCACGCCACTGACGCCGGGCGCACCGGAGTTCGCGCGCTGCAACGCCGAGCCGACAACCGCGTACGTCGAATGAGCCCGCGGCCCAGCTGGCCCGCGATCGCCGTCATCGCGACGGTGGCGGCGTGCGTCGGAGCAGGCGCAGTCTTCCTCGCTCTGCCCGCCGAGGGTCCCGCCGCCCTCGCCAGCGCGGAGCCCTTGGGCGAAACGGCAGTGACCACTCGCGAGTTCTTCGACGAGCGCGCGGTCGCGGTCTCGGTCGAGCCGGCTGATGACCTCGCCGTCCTCAGCGCGACAGCCGGGGTCGTGACCATGCTCGACTGCGAACGCGGAAGCACCCTCGATTCGGGATCGGTGCCGATCGCCATCGACGGCCGGCCCCTCCTGGTCGTCGCCACCGCCACTCCGCCCTGGCGCGATCTCGAGCCGGGGGACGAGGGGCCCGACGTGCGAGCACTGCAGCAGGAACTGCACCGGCTCGGGTTCCCGATCGTCGTCGACGGCTCGCTCGGAGCGGCATCGATCGCCGCTCTGGAGGTCCTGCGGACCGGGGTCGACACCGGGGCACGGCAGATCCGAGCATCCGACCTGCTCTGGTCCCCGGCGCCATCAGTCGCGATCGGCGCCTGCGGGGCCGTGCTCGGCGCGCCGATCGAGGTCGGATCGACGCTCTTCAGCGCACCGGGGCGATCCGGATCGGCGACGATCGCAGAGTATCCGAGCGATTTGCTGCCGGGCGACCGCGCGATCGTCGTGGACGGGACGAGCTTCGCCCTCGCCCCCGACGGTCGCATCGTGGACGTGAACGCGGTCGCGGCCCTGGAGGTGGCCGCCCGAGGACGAGCGGATGACCCCGGCGAGGTGGCCGGAACGGTGACCGTGCCGCTGGTACTGCGTGAGCCCGTCACCGTCGGGGCGATCCCGCCGGGAGCACTCTACGATCTGGGGGCCGGCGAAGGCTGCGTGATCACCGAGGGGCGACCGCTCCGCGTGCGGACCATCGCTTCGCAGCTCGGCGAAGCGTTCATCACGCCCATCGACGGTCGACTGCCCGCCTCGGTGCAGATCGCCCCGCGCGGAGATCGAGCGTGCTGATCCGGCTCGACCGCGTGACGCATGCGTTCAACGGAGGCCACGAACTGTTCCAACCGATCACGACCCCGTTCGCGCGCGGCGAGATGGTCGCCGTCACCGGTCGCTCCGGGTCGGGCAAGAGCACCCTGCTCGCCATCCTCGCCGGCTACCTCGCCCCGTCGGCGGGCGCGGTCCAGCGGGGCGAGGACTGCCGAGTGTGCTGGGTCGCCCAGCAACCGCGCGGCGTGGCCGGGCGTTCCGCCCTCGACCACGTGGCCCTCCCGATCCTCGCGACTGGCGCGCGACGCAGTGAGGCGGAACGACGGGCAGGCGAGTTCCTCGATCAGCTCGGTCTGAGCGACGCCTCCTCGCAGCCATTCGAAACGCTGTCCGGCGGGCAGGCGCAGCGACTCATGCTGGCCCAGGGGCTCGCTGCCGCGCCCGATGTACTCGTCGTCGATGAGCCGACGGCGCAGCTCGATCATCGAACGGCCGCCGAAGTCGATGCCGTGCTCGGCATGCTCGCAGCGGCCGAGCTGCTGGTCGTCGTCGCAACCCACAGCCCGGCGACACGAGCGAGCTGCTCCCGCGAGCTGGCGCTCGACCACAGCATTCCGTCCGAATGAGCGCGACTTCGATGCGACTGCACTCCGTGCTCACGGAGGCCTGGCGCAATACGATCTCCGGTGCCGGGCGAGCTGTGCTGATCTGGGGGGCGCTCCTCTGCATCACCCTCCCGCTTCTCGTCGCGGAAGCCGCAGCCACCCGCGCCGTCATCGACGAAGCGATCACGTACCGCCTCTCCGGTGCGGCGATCGCGACGATCCGGGCTGCAGGCGCGATCGACGCGAAGAGCTGCGACGCGCTCGGCTCCACTGCCGGCGTGGTGGCGGCCGGTGCGCTGCGAACGAGCGATGAGGCCATCCAGCCGGCTGCCCTGCCGGGATCGACCATCCCGACGTTCGAGACGACGCCGGCGTTCCCCGCACTCATCGGGGCGGCGCACGCCGACGTACGGAACGCCGGTGCGCTGATCTCCCGCGCCGTCGCGGAGCGGCTCCGGTTGTCGGCCGGAGACGAGCTCCCGCTGGCCACCGGTGAACGACTCGCCATCGCCGGGGTGTACGACTGGCCGGATGACGGCCGCCGACCGGGACTCGGCTACGCCGTGGCGATTCCGAGTCTCGATCGGGGGGCGTTCGACGAATGCTGGGCCACGAGCTGGCCGGAGTCCGAACAGCTCACCGCGCTCCTCCGCTCCTCGACGATTCCCGATCGGATCGACCCGGCTTCGCCTCCCGCGCTTTCGGCCGTCAACGACACCCTCGGCCGTGAGTTCCACGGAGACGAGCGACACCTCACCCGCGTCACCCGGTTCGCACCGCTCGCCGCGCTCCTCGCTTCCGCCCTCGCGCTGACGATCGCCGTGCGCTCCCGCAGGCATGCCCTCGCCTCCGCCCGACACCTCGGAGTGCGCGGATCAGATCTGCTCGCAATCGTTCTCGCGGAGCTGGTCATCGTCCTGGCCGCAGTTGCCCTGCCGTCGATCACGGTCGCCGCCTCCCTCGCACGCGGCCCAGACGGCGCCGCCGTGTTCGACGCCGCGATCCGCGTCCTCGCCGGCACCGTCGTCGGGGCGTTCCTCGGCGGCGCAGCCGCGGTCGTCACAGCTCGGGCGCACGGACACGCACCGCCGCGCTCGAGGCGAAGACAGCGCGGAAACCCACCATCGAACGCGCACTGAAGCGCAATTATCTGTCGAATGGGATGAATTCGAGACATTCCCTTGCGCCAGCGTCCGGATTCATGCGTAGAAGTTGCGTGATGCCGTGCGACGGATCAGACTTGCCGATGCCGTCGAGAGGACAGACATGGGCACCGCAGCCGACTCCCCCACCAGCACCACCGCCGACGCCGACGCCGACGCCACGCTCCCGGCGCCGGCCGTCGACCCCACGCGGATGCACGCCGTCACCGCCGAGACCCAGGCCATCGTCGACCTCGTCTTGGACTACTCGCGCCGCCGTCTGCTCTCGACCGACACCCCGCTCGACAAGCCCGAGACCGAGACCGAGCTCAGCCGCCTCGCCGGTCGCACCATCGACGAACAGGGCATCGGTGCGACGCGCGCCCTCTCGGTGTTCGAGCACGTGCTCGCCCCGGCCTGCATCACGATCGACCATCCGCAGTACCTGTCCTTCATCCCGGCCGCGCCGACGAAGGCCGCGATGGCCTTCGACCTCGTCGTCTCGGCGTCGAGCCTGTACGGCGGCAGCTGGATGGAGGGCTCCGGGGCGGTGCACGCCGAGAACGAGGTGCTCACCTGGCTCGCCGGGGAGTTCGGCCTGCCCGCCGGCGCCGGCGGCGTCTTCGTGCAGGGCGGCACGATCGGCAACCTCTCCGCGCTCGTCGCCGCCCGCGAGGCGGCCCGCGACCGACGTGCCGCGGCGGGGCTGCCCGCGCCCACCCGCTGGAAGCTCGTCTGCAGCACCGAGGCGCACTCCTCGAACAAGTCCGCCGCGAAGGTCATGGACGTCGAGCTCGTGCTGGTGCCTGCGGGCCCCGACGGACGACTTCGCGGCGATGCCGTGCGCGCCGCGCTCGAGGAGCACGGCGACGACGTCTTCGCGGTCATCGCCACGACCGGCTCCACGAACTTCGGCATCGTCGACGACGTCGCCTCGATCGCCGCCCTCAAGGACGAGTACGAATTCTGGCTGCACATCGACGGCGCCTACGGCCTGACCGGCATGCTCTCCCCCCTCGCCCGCCCGCGGTACCGCGGCGTGGAGCGCGCCGACTCGGTCATCGTCGACCCGCACAAGTGGCTCTTCGCGCCCTTCGACGCCTGCGCCCTCATCTACCGCGATCCCGAGATCGGCCGCCGGGCGCACACGCAGCACGCCGAGTACCTCGACACGCTGACCGGCAAGCCCGAGTGGAGCCCCTCCGACTACGCCGTGCAGCTCACCCGGCGGCCGCGCGGGCTGCCGTTCTGGTTCTCGCTCGCGAGCTACGGCGCGGCGGCCTATCGAGCCGCCATCACGAACTCGCTCGAGCTCGCCCAGCGCATCGCCGAGGAGATCCGCTCGCGGCCGGGGCTGCGGCTCGTGCGCGACCCCGAGCTGTCGATCGTCGTGTTCGAGCGCGAGGGCTGGACGATGGACGACTACGAGCGCTGGTCGACGCGCCTGCTCGAGGAGCAGCGCGCCTTCGTCACGCCGAGCTCGCACGACGGCCGGCCGAACACCCGCTTCGCGATCGTGAACCCGATGACGACGTTCGAGCATCTCGTGGGGATCCTCGACTCCATGGAGTGAGGCGGACTCCATGGCGTGAGCCGGGCCATGGACCGGGCGGCGGTGCGCCGGGGGCCGCCCGCCGCATCGTCGGGACCCGATCACCCGGCGGTGGCGGGGCCAACCCGGCCGGCACCGTCATGCGGCGAGCGCGGCGCGCGCGGGCCGCGACAGGAGGGAGTCGTCGCGGAACCCGCGTCGCGCCGCCATCGCATCCGAACCGATGCGATCGTGCTCGTCGACACACCCCAAGGCTGCGCGCCGACCCTATGACCGGGCTATGACGGGGACTCGGATCCGCTGTGAACGTCGCGCCACGTCATACGCCGCACGCCAGGCGTAGCGTGGGGGCATCCGCCAGGACGGGAGGCAGCCATGCGACACGACGACCACCTCGTGATCGAGCCGAGCGTGCTGTACGTCGGCACCCCGGTCTACCTCGTCGCCACGCAGAACCCCGACGGCACCGCGAACCTCGCCCCGGCGTCGAGCCACTGGGCGCTCGGGCGCATGCTCGTGCTCGGCCTCGAGACCGACGGGCAGTCCTACGCGAACCTCGTCGAGCGCCCGCAGCTCACCGTCAACTTCCCGTCGTCGGGCCAGTGGCGCGCAGTCGAACGCCTCGCCGCCGTCACCGGACGCGACCCGGTTCCCACGGCGAAGGCGCACCGCTACCGCACCGAGCGCCGCAAGTTCGAGCTCGCCGGTCTCACCGAGCAGCGCTCCGAGCTCGTCGCCCCGCCGCGGGTGCGCGAGGCGCCGCTGCAGTTCGAGGGCGAGGTGCGCCGAATCACCCCGGGCGTCGACCCCGGCTACGCGATGGTCGAGGTCGAGGTCGTGCGGGTGCACGCGCTGCCCGAGCTGCACGTGCCGGGCACGCAGCACATCGACCCCGGCGCCTGGCGCCCCCTGATCTACGCCTTCCGGCACTTCTTCGACCGCGGCGAGGAACTCGGCTGGACGCGCAGCTCCCCCACCGCAGCCGGGCCGCCGGAGCTCGGGCCGCCGGCCCTCGAGCCGGAGTCTGCGAGCGCCCCGCTCGACGAGCTCGCCCGCTGGGAGGGTTTCGGCGGCACCTGGGCGCTGCGGGAACTCGATGCCGACGGCGCCGTCGTCAGCCTCTGCCGCTGCGACGGCGGCGAAGAGGTGTCCAGAATCGTCTCCGCCGACCCCGCCTTCCTGCGCTGGGCGGCCGAACAGGAGGTGCAACCGTGACCGGTCTCGCCACGCCGTGGTCCGCCTCGCTCGGGCTGAACGTTCCGATCGTCGCGGCCCCGATGGGCGGGGTCGCCGGCGGCCGCTTCGCGCACGCCGTCTCGCGGGCCGGTGCGCTCGGCCTCATCGGCATGGGCAGCGCGGGATCCGCGGCGAAGCTCTCGGCGCAGCTCGCCGAGTTCCAAGCGGCGAGCCGGGAGGATGCCGAGGCATCCGCGCTCCCCTTCGGGGTCGGCCTCGTCGGCTGGGGGCTCCGCCGCGACCCCGAGCTGCTCGAGCTCGCCCTGGCGGCGCGCCCCCACCTCGTGTCGATCGGCTTCTCCGAGCACTTCGACTGGGTGGAGCGGGTGCACGCCATCGGCGCGCTCGCGGCGACGCAGGTGTACACCCCGGCGGAGGCCGTGCTCGCGGCCGACGCGGGCATCGACGTCGTCGTCGCCCGCGGCAGCGAGGGCGGCGGCCACGGCGACCCGCGCATGGGCGCGCTCAGCCTGCTCGACGCCGTGCTCGAGGAGATCGGTGGCCGGGTGACGGTGCTCGCCGCCGGTGGTGTCTCCTCGGGCCGCAGCCTCGCCGCCGTGCTCGCGGCCGGTGCCGACGGCGCCTGGGTGGGCACGGCGCTGATGGCGAGCCCCGAGGCGCTGACCCCCGAGTCCGCGCGACCGGTGCTGCTCGCCGCGACGGGCGACGACACCGTGAACACGAGCGCGGCGGATGCCGCACTCGGACTGCCTTGGCCGGACCGCTTCCCCGAGCGGGTCGTGCGCAACGCCTTCGTCGAGGAGTGGGCGACGCGAGTCGACGAGCTCCGCGGCTCGGGCGACGCGCTCGACGGGTTCCGCGCCGAGTTCACGGCCGCGAACTCGGCAGGCGATCACCGGCTCGTGCCGGTCGACGCCGGTGAGGGGGTCGGCCTGCTGCGTGCGGTGCGGCCGGTCGCCGAGATCCTCGACGAGTTCGCGCGGGATGCCTCGGCGCTGCTCGGCCGCTGGGGCTGAGGCCGCCGGAGGGCGCGGATTGACGCGCTTCGCCGATCGACTGGGAGAATGGTTCTCGTGAGAGCACTACTGACTGCCGGGGCCTTGTCGCTCGCGTTCACGCTCTTTCTGACGCCGGTGTTCATCCGGTTGTTCGTCCGCCTGGGGTGGGGGCAGTTCATCCGTGATGATGGGCCGCAGTCGCATCATGTGAAGCGGGGCACGCCCACGATGGGTGGGATCATCTTCATCCTGGGCACCTTGTTCGGGTATTTCGGGGCGACGCTGATCAATGGTGAGGGTGCGACGGCGTCGGCGCTGCTGGTGCTGTTCATGATGGTCGGGCTCGGTGTGGTCGGGTTCATCGATGATTTCTTGAAGACGCGGAAGAAGCAGAGCCTGGGCCTTGGCGGGTGGGCGAAGGTCGCCGGGCAGGTCGTGGTGGCGGGCACGTTCGCGTTGTTGGCGTTGCAGTTCCCGAATGCGCAGGGCACGACGCCGGCGGATACGAAGATCTCGTTCATCCGGGATCTGCCGTTGGACTTCATGGTGTTCGGCACGATCGCCGGGACGATCCTGTACGTGATCTGGATCTGTCTGATCTCCACGGCCGCGTCGAACGGGGTGAACGTGACCGACGGGCTCGACGGGCTCGCCGGCGGGGCGTCGATCCTCGCGATCGGGTCGTTCGTCGTGATCGGGTTCTGGCAGTTCAACCAGGCCTGCTCGAACCCGAACCTCAACCAGGCCGACGCCTACCGCTGCTACGAGGTCCGTGACCCCCTCGACCTCGCGATCGTCGCGACGGCGATCGTGGGCGGCCTCATCGGGTTCCTGTGGTGGAACACGAACCCGGCGAAGATCTACATGGGCGACACGGGGTCGCTCGCGCTCGGTGGTGCGCTGGCGGCGCTGGCGATCGTGAGCCGCACCGAGCTGCTGCTGGTGCTGATCGGCGGGCTGTTCGTGATCGAGACGGGGTCGGTGATCGTGCAGCGGGCGTACTTCAAGCTCACCCACGGCAAGCGGATCTTCCTGATGAGTCCGATCCATCACCACTTCGAGTTGAAGGGGTGGGCCGAGGTCACCATCGTGGTGCGGTTCTGGATCATCGGCGGCCTCCTCGTCGCCGCCGGCGTCGGCAGCTTCTACCTCGAATGGCTCCAGAGCTGACGCGACGTCACCCGCGCGGTTCGCCACTCGCGCACCTCGCCGCGGCTCACTCCGGGCGGCGGAACACGCGGCGCATGTGATCGCTGTCCAGGAAGTCGGCGATGCCGATCAGGATCAGGCTGAACACGATCTGCTCCGTCACCATCCAGAACGGGAACAGCCCGGGGATGGCCGCCATGACGAGGGTGATCACCGGGAAGATCTTGCTGAACAGCCGCAGCCGGGAGTACGCCCAGCGATAGCCCTTCTGCGCACGCCAGGCGAAGTAGAACAGCGTCGTGGTCATGCCCAGCACGACGAGGATCCGCATCCACACCGGGAACGCGAGCACCGTTCCCTGCGCGAAGAGCACGATCGCCACGACCAGGGCCGCGAGCCCGATGAGCAGCTCCAGGGCGAGCAGCCAGCTGATCCAGGTGAACGCGCGGCGCGTGCGCGGGTGCTCGACGAGCTCGTCGTCGGCCTTCTCGCCCGCCGCGCGGCCGCCCGCGATGCGGTCGAGCTTCGTGAGCACCGGTTCGAGATCCATCGTCGCCTCCGGATCCGACGATACGCCGCGTTCGCATGAAACCACCTAGAGTGGTGACATGGCGGCCCGCTCCGACGACGCCGTGGTCATCGAGGTCGACGGCCACGAGGTGCGGCTGAGCCATCCGGGCAAGATCGTCTTCCCCGACGCCGGCCTGACCAAGCGCGACCTGGTCGACTACTACCTCGCCGTCGCCGACGGCGCCCTCCGCGGCGCGGGCGGCCGGCCGATGGTGCTGAAGCGTTTCGTGAAGGGCATCGACCGCGAAGCGTTCTTCCAGAAGCGGGTGCCCGAACAGCACCCGGACTTCATCGACACCGCGACCCTGCACTACGCCTCGGGCACGCAGGCGGAGGAGACCGTCGTGCGCGAACGCGCCGGGCTCGCCTGGGTCGTGAACCTCGGCTGCATCGACCTCAACCCGCATCCGGTGCGGGCCGAGGACCTCGACCACCCCGACGAGCTGCGCGTCGACCTCGACCCGATGCCCGGCGTCGACTGGTCGCAGATCGTCGACACCGCGTTCATCGCGCGCGAGGTGCTCGCGGAGCACGGCCTCGTCGCGTGGCCGAAGACCTCGGGATCCCGGGGCATGCACCTGAACGTGCGCATCGAGCCGCGCTGGAGCTACCCCGAGCTGCGCCTCGCGGCCGAGGCGCTCGCCCGCGAGGTCGCCGATCGCGCCCCGGGCCTCGCGACGGCCCGCTGGTGGAAGGAGGAGCGCGGCGAGACCGTGTTCGTCGACTTCAACCAGAATGCGAAGGACCGCACCGTCGCCTCGGCGTACTCGGTGCGGCCGCTCGCCGACGCTCGCGTGTCGACCCCGCTCGACTGGGACGAGGTGCGCACCGCGCGGCCCGAGGACTTCACCGTCACCACGGTGCTGCGCCGCTTCGCGGAGCGCGGCGATCCCGCGGCGGGCATCGACGACGCCGCCGGCTCGCTCGACGGGCTGCTCGCCCTCGCCGAACGGCTCGGCCCGGCCGAGAAGCCACCGAGAGGAGCGGATGCCTCGGGCCGCCGCACCTCGACGATGCCGCTCATCGAGCTCGCCCGCACCGAGACCAAGCCCGAGGCGCTCGCCGCCCTCGAGGAGTGGCGGACGAGGCATCCGTCCGCCGCCGCGGCGCTGCACCCGGCCGACGTGCTCGTCGACGGCATGCGCGGGGCGAGCTCGCTCTGGTACCGCGTCCGAGTGAACCTGCAGCACGTGCCCGAGGGCGAGCGTCCGCCGCAGGAGCCGCTCATCGCCGACTACGATCCGTGGGCGGGGCGGCGGCCGGGCTGAGCTCGGAGAGCCGTACCTGGAGCGCGACGGCTCAACGGAAGGCGAGCACCTCGTCGCCCCAGCCGCGGCGCAGCTCGCCGTCGAGGTCGGGGACGATGCGGTCCTCCGCGTCGATCACGAGCGTGGCCCGGCCCTCGGCGTCGTACCGCGACCAGTCCGGAGCCCCGGCGGCGTCGGGCGAGCGGCCGTGCGCGAAGGCAGTCCAGCGCTCCTGCATCCGCCGGGACACCTCGCGCCCGCGCCGTCGGCCGCCGAGCAGGAAGGTCGGGTCCTTCCGGCCGCCGTCGAGCTCGCCCCAGAGGTACGGCAGCTCGCTCGCGTGCGTGGCGCCGATGCCGAGCAGCTCGAGCATCGGCGTCGTCCGGTCGAAGCGGTACAGGTGCACCGGCGCGATCCTCGCGTGCCCCTCGGCGGCCCAGACGGTCGGCATGCGGAATCCGATGTCCCTGGCGATGCCGAGCCCGAGCGCGCGGTGCCGCACACCCTCGTACGCATCGAGCACCTGCGCCCGCGACGGGAGTTCCGCGTCCGGACGCTCTGCGGCCATCGCCC
The DNA here is from genome assembly GCF_022811605.1 of Agromyces soli. Lineage (GTDB taxonomy): Bacteria > Actinomycetota > Actinomycetes > Actinomycetales > Microbacteriaceae > Agromyces > Agromyces soli. The sequence goes on from NZ_CP094533.1 coordinate 904,539, forward strand.
GGAACATGGCGGTGATCGTCGGCTCGGTGATCGGCATGAGCGGCGACTTCATGTACTTGAAGAGCGTCGCCTCGTCGCGATTCGTGCCGATGAGCAGCGGCACGCGCAGCCCCCGCCCCTCCCTGAGCACGGCGATCGGGTGCTCGGGCACCAGCTCGCCGTCGACGGCGGGAGCGAACGGGATGACGCCCGGCTCCTCGGCGGGGACCGCGGCGTAGACACGCGCGGCGGCGTCGACGACCTCCTGGGCGGACCGGGCCCGTGCCGCCGCGAGATCGGCGGCGCCGAGCTCGCGCAGCAGGCGCGCGCCGACCTCGCGGGCGCGGTCGAGCTCGTACACCGAGCTCACCGGCGAGCTCTGCGCGATCGCCCGGGCGAAGAGCCCCTCCGCCGACGGCGTCGCGAGCAGCGTCGTCACGAGCCCGCCGCCGGCCGATTCACCGAACACCGTGACCCGCTCGGGATCGCCGCCGAACGCCCGCGCGTTCTCCTGCACCCACTCGAGCGCGAGCAGCACGTCTCGCAGGGCGAGGTTGCCGTCCACGCGGTCCTCGGCCGTCGCGAAGCCGCCGAGCTCGGCGAAGCCGAGCCCGCCCAGGCGGTAGTTGATGGTGACGAGCACGACCTCGCCCGCCTCGACGAGCGAGCGGCCGTCGAACAGCGGCTGCGACGCCGAACCGAAGGTGTACGCGCCGCCGTGCACCCACACCATGACGGGGAGCCCGTCACCCGGGCCGACGTTCGAAGGGGTCCGCACGTTCAAGAAGAGGCAGTCCTCCGAGACGTGGATGTCCGGCCCGAGCGGCACCGCAGGATTCGGGTTCTGCGGTGCCGCCGGGCCGAACGCGCCGGCATCGGCGATGCCCTGCCAGGGCGCACCGGGGGCGGGGGCGCGCCAGCGCATCGCCCCGCTCGGGGGCGCCGCGTAACGGATGCCGCGCCAGACCGTCGTGGCACCGTCGGTGCGGCCCCCGAGGAGGCCCCCGGTGGTCCTGGCGACGAGTCGATCGGTCGCGGTCATGCTGCGCCTCCCGGCAGGTTCGTGAGTTGGTGGATGAGGCTCGCGATCTCGACGGCGGCGAGCACGGCGAAGAGCACGGTCATGATCCAGGCGTTGTGCCGGATCATCTCCTCCTTCAGACGCCGGAGCCCAGCCGCGATGGCGGGCGCGCCGGTCGCGGCGAGCGCGATCGGCACGATGACGCCGAGCCCGGCGCCGAGCGCGAAGAGCGCGGCGAGCCCGACCACCGCGAGCGGCGCGAGGTCGTGGGCGCCGATGATCGCGCCGGCCTTCAGCTCGAGCGGGAGGTTCTTCGAGTTCGTGATGGCCATCAGCACGCCGAGCCCGGCGGCCCTGGTCGGGGTGAGCGCGTCGACGGCGGCCAGCCAGCCCGGCGGAGTCGGCTCGGCTCCGTCGCGCGGGCGGCCGTGCCAGCTCAGGAGCGCGAGCACGGCGAAGCCGAGCGCGAGAACCCCGGTCACGACGAGCACGATGATCTCGTCGCCGTGCCCGCCGCCCGCGCCGGCTCCCGCAGTGCCGAGCGCCGCGACGAGCGTGACGGCGAAGCCGATCCCGGTGTTCGCGGCGGCGAAGGCGAGGCCGTTCGCGCGTCCCCGCGGCGAGAGCAGCAGCGCCACGACGGCGACGATCGGCAGTGGGCTGATCACCACGCCCGCCGCGAGCGGCACCAGTTGCGCCAGGTCTGCCATCGGATCCCCTCCGTCGCTGGACGGACAGCGGGGGCGCCGCCCGGACAGAAGGACGGTACCCGGCGGGGTTCAGCGGGCGGCCGCCGTGTTCGGGTATTGCGACCCGGCCGACCCGACCGCCGCTGCACCGCCCAACCGCACCGCGAGCACGACCGAGCCGTCCTCCTCGTGGAGGGTCAGCCGTTCGGCCCGGATGCGGAGCGCGGCGAGCCCGGTGCCGGGTTCGTCCGTCGACCCGCGGGCGAGCCGGCCCGGCGCCGCGACGCGGATCATGACGTTGCCGGAGGGCTCGCATTCGAACCGGATCGCGGCGGACCGCGCCCCGTGCTTCACCGCGTTCACGAGCGCCTCGGACACCACGTCCACCGCGAGTGCGCCGAGGGCGGGCTCGTGCTCGAGTCGTGCGAGCGCAACCGGATCGCTCGCGATGTCGAGTTCGATCGCCCGCGACCAGGCCGACAGCACCTCGGCGAGCCCCGAACGGGCGGGGCGGCTCGGGCGAGCGGCGGGCACGGGCTCCGGCTCGGGCTCGGGCTCGGACTCGGACTCGGACTGGGACGCTTCCAGTTGCCGAGCGACCCGCTCGAGCTCGGCGACGGCCTCCGCCCAGCGCGCCTCCGCCTCCGTCGGCGCGGCACGCTCCAGGAGGGTCGCGGCGACGAGGCATCCGCCCTGCGCGTCGTCGTGGAGTGCGCGGCGCGCCGCCTCCCGCCCCGCGTGCACCGCACGCCCGTGCTCCGCGACGTCCGCCGAGTACCTGGCGATCTCGCCCTCGAGGCGGGCGAGCTCGCGCCGCAGGCGTCCGACCGCCGCGGCCGCGGCGCCGGCGACGAGCGAGACCGCGAGGTAGCTCGGCAGCACCGGCAGCAGCTCGACCGGCCCTCCGATGAACTGCGGCGGCACGAGCGCGAGCACAGCGCCGGTCATCGTCGCGCCGAGGAGCGCGACCTCACCGGAACGGGCGCGCGCCGCTCGGGCGAGCCGCGCGGTCACGATCTCCCCCGACAGTCCGAGGCCGAGCGCGATCGCGGAGCCGGAGAGTGCCGCGACGGCACCGTCGTGCGCGAGCGCGTACGGCAGGAAGGCGAGGATCGTCAGGCCCACTGCAAGCCCCGGCGGCGGGGGCGTCGGACCGCCCCGCCGACGGTCGCCGCCCGCGGCTCGGACGTCGAGCGGAGCTCGCGGGTCGACCGGGATCCCCGGTGCCGCCGGCGGTCGGAAGGCCGCCAGCCGGTGGCTGAGCGGCCGGGCGGTGCCCTGCGCGAAGGCCCGGAGGGCCGCGGCCCGGGTGGCGCGGTCGGCGTCACGACCGGCGGCGAGCAGGACGCCGAGGGCGGAACGGAAGCGTTCAGCGACCGCGCGTGACTCCGCCTCGGCGGCAGTCCGGAGGTCCTGCCCGCCGCTGCGCCCCGCCTGGAGGGCAGCGGCCACGTCCGCCAGCGCGGCGATCGCGGCGGCACGACGACGCACCGCTGTCACGGCGACGGCGACGATCGGCAGCGCGATCGTGGTCGCGGCGAGGTTCGTCGCGATCCGCGGCCCCATGGGCGCAGGGAACGGCGGCAGCCCGGCGGTGGCGGTCAGCCAGGCGGTCAGCAACGGCCGCAGGATGCCGAGGACGACGATCGCGCATCCGGCCACGAGCGCCCTCCGGCCCGGATGCGCCAAGCGACGTTCGGCGAGCGCCAGGGGCAGGGCGGCGGCGGCGAGCAGGGCGTGCACCGCGAAGGCGACGCCGACGCCGGCGGCCCGCTCGGACGCGGTCCCCGCAGCGTCGTAGCCGCCGAGCACCGTGACTGCGAGCGGCAGCGTGAGCAGCCAGCTCCAGGGGGTGAGGAACGTGCCGCCGGATGCCGCCGCCCAGAGCCCCGTCCGGAGCGCCGAGGCCGCCGGTCTCACGCCGCTCCCATGCTCATGTCGCCGCCGGTCCGAAGTGACGGTTGAAGCGGTTCGCGGCGATCACCCGGGGATTCACGGCGGGCACGTTGGCGATCTCGAGGCGGGTGAAGAGGCGGCTCACGGTGCGCTCGACGGCCCGCAGGGTCGAGTCGGTGCGATCCGCGATCTCGGCGTTGGAGAGGCCGGCGGCGATGAGCGCGAGAACGCGCCGCTGGTGCGGGGTGAGACTCGCGACCACTGGATCCTGCGACGCGGCCGATTCGGGCGCAGTCCGCTGCGGAGCCCTTCCCGCTCGGCCTCGGGCGCGCGGTCCGCGCACGGCTCGCTCGATCGCCGCGGCGAGCTCGTCCGGGTCGTGGAGCTCGGCCTTGTCGACGAACTCGGCACCGGACGGCATCCGCTCCGCGACGGCCGCGTAGTTGCTCAGGACCACGATGCCGATGCCCGGCGACGCGGCGCGCGCGATCAGCGCGAGCTCGAGCCCGTCGGGACGGCTGCCGAGCTCGACATCGGTGACGAGCACGTCGGGGTCGGCCGTGTCGAGCACCTGCAACGCCTGCACCGCATCGGCCGCGACGTCGAGTTCGAAGCCGCGGTGCCGCAGCGACTCCGCGACGAGCACGCGCATGATGCGCTGATCCTCCACGAGGAGCACCCGCCTCGCCCACGTCGCCCCCGGCACGTTCCGAGCGTATCCGCGCCGGAAGCCGGCGCCCCGCCGCCGCGCGTCCCCAGTCCGGGTCTGCCGACGGGGCTGCGGACGTCGGTGGTCGGTGGCAGGCTGGAAGCGATCCGGGGAGGCAGCATGTGCGGAAGGTTCGTGGTCTCGCAGCAGGCCGACGATCTCACCGAGGTGTTCGAGGCCGAAGACGACTTCCCCGACTGGCGGCCGAACTACAGCCTGGCGCCCACCGACACGATCCCGATCGTGCGCGAGCGCGCCGACCGCGAGACGGGCGCCTTCGTGCGGCGGCTCGAGCCCGCGGTGTGGAACTTCCACCCGTCGTTCATGAAGGAGTCGAAGCGGCCGCAATTCAACTCCCGCATCGAGACCGTCGCGACCAACGGGCTGTGGAAGGGCGCGTTCGCCCAGGGCCGCTGCATCGTGCCGATGCGCGGCTACTACGAGTGGACAGGTGAGCCCGGCAAGAAGCGGGCGCACTACCTGCACGGCGAGCGCGAGCTGCTCGCGGCCGCCGGCATCTCGACCGCCAGGCGGCTCGACGACGGCAGCTGGCAGGTCTCGGCGTCGATCATCACGCGCGAAGCGCGGGATGCCTCGGGCGAGATCCACGAGCGCATGCCGGTCTACCTCCCGCTCGACGAGGTCGAGCGCTACCTCGATCCGGCGAAGCTCGACGCGGGCGGCATGCAGGCGATGGTCGACTTCCTGCTCGAGGCATCCGATCGCGTCGCGCCCACGATCCGCGAGTACGAGGTCGACCGCCGGGTGAACTCACACCGGGCCATCGACCCGCACGATCCCACGTTGATCGAGCCGCTGCCCGCCGACTGAGGCGGTCGCGGGCGGATATCGCCCGCGTATGCGGATTCCGAGACGGCCCGGCAACGGGCACTACGGTCGACTCGTCGTATGCGAACCCATCACGACTCCGTCATCCGTCGCCGCCGTGTCGCCGTGCTCGGCGCCCTCGCCGCCGTGCTCGCCTCCGTGGCCGTCGGCGCCGCACTGCTCGGCGCGGCGGCCGCAACCCGCGGCGGCGTGCCCGGCATCGGCGCGGGAGGACTCGGCGCTCCCGCGGGCGAGGCGCAGCAGAACGGTGGCGACGCCGGCGACGGCGCCATCGACGAATCCGACGGGTACATTCCGAGGGGGAATGGATCTCGATCGACGACGAGGTGCCCGCGATCACCCTGCTCGACGACGAGCTGCTGGCGGCCGTCCGCGCCGCCGCCGCGGACGCCGCGGACGACGGCATCGAGTTCCGGATCACGAGCGGCTGGCGCAGCGCCGAGTACCAGCAGCGACTGCTCGACGACGCGGTGCTCGAGTACGGCAGCCTGGAGGAGGCGCGCCGCTTCGTGAGCACCCCCGAGGGCTCGAACCACGTCACCGGGCGGGCCATCGACATCGGCCCCACCGACGCCGACAGCTGGCTCTCGCAGCACGGCGCCGACTACGGGCTCTGCCAGACGTACTCGAACGAGATGTGGCACTTCGAGCTCTCGACCGAGCCCGGCGGCGAGTGCCCGGCGATGCTCCCGGACGCTTCGTGAGCCGGCTCGACGGTCTCGGCGTCGTCGGGTCCGCGTTGGCACTGCTCGTGCTGGGCGTCTGCGCCGTCCCGGTGTTCGCCGTCTGGCTCATGCTCCCGCTCGTGCCCGCGGTCGCGATGCTCGCCCAGCTCTGGGGGCTGTTCTAGGCGGGCCGCTGCGCGCGGCGGTGCGCACGGCTCGCCCAGAACAGCACCGGGATGAGCACGAGCGAGAGCACGCCGCCGCCGAGGGCCAGCACCGCGTAGCTCGACGCCGCCATCACGACGCCGGACATCACGCCGCCGCCGGCGCCGGCCAGGGCGATCAGCACGTCGATCGTGCCCTGGGTGCGCGCCCGGTTCGCCGGCACGGTGGCGTCGACGACGAGCGCGGTGCCCGCGATGAGTCCGAAATTCCAGCCGAGGCCGAGGAGCACGAGCGCGAGGATCAGCATCCCGAGCGAGTCCGCCGGGGCGACGGCCGCCACGATGCCCGCCGCGAGCAGCGTCACGCCCGCGGCGATCGCCATCGGCGTGCGGCCCACCCGGTCGACGAGCACGCCCGTGACGAGCGAGGGCAGGTACATCGCCGCGATGTGCAGGCCGATGACGAGGCCGACCTCGCTGAGGCCGTGGTGGTGGGCGCGCATGTGCACCGGCGTCATCGTCATGATCGCGACCATCGCGATCTGCGTGAGCACCATCACGGCCGCCCCCGCGTACGCGCCGGGGCCCGGGCGTGCGGGCGCGGGCGGAGCGCTGGACGCGGCCGGGACGGATGCCTCGGCCGGGACGGATGCCTCGGCCGGAGCGGGCGCCTCGGCATCCGGCAGGCGACGGGCGAGCAGGAACGGGTCCGGCCGCAGCAGCGCGAGCAGCACCGCGCCCGCCGCGACGTAGGCGGCCCCGCCGAGCAGGAACGGCCCCGCGAGCGCGGGAATGCCCCAGGACTCGGCGAGCCGGCCGAGCGGCTCGACGAGGTTGGGGCCGGCGACCGCGCCGAGCGTCGTCGACACCATCGCGATGCTGACGGCGGTGCCTCGGGTGCGCGGCGTCGCGAGGTCGGCGCCCGCGTACCTCGCCTGCAGGTTGGTCGCGGTGCCCGCGCCGTAGACGAAGAGCGAGAGGAACAGCAGCGGCACGTTGTCGGCGACGGCGGCGATGACGACCCCCGCGGCACCGATCCCGCCCGCGGCGAAGCCGAGGCCCAGGCCGAGGCGACGGCCCCGGCGCTGAGTGACGCGACCCACGAGGAATGCGGCGAGCGCAGAACCGAGCGTGAACAGCGCCGTCGGGACGCCGGCGAGCCCGTCGCTGCCGAGCACCTCCTGCGCGAGCAGCGCACCCACGGTCACCCCGGCGGCGAGGCCGGCGCCGCCGAGCACCTGGCTCGCGACTACGACCGCGAGGGTGCGGCGCTGCAGCCGTCGGCGGAGTTCGTCGTCGGCGGCGACCTCCCGGGCGAGCCGGTCGAGCGCGGCGCTCACGTCCGGACCGCGCTCACGTCCGGACCGCGCTCACGTCTGGACCGTGCTCACGTCTGCACCGCGGCGATCGGCTCCGTCGTGGGCTGTTCGGAGCCGCCGGCCGGTTCGACCGTGAGGCCGACCACCATGCCGTCGACGAAGTCGCCCTCCAGCACGCGCCAGCTGTTCGCGCCGACGAGCCCCGCGGGCGCCGGCCCGGCCTCGTCGATGTACCAGAGCTCGTAGTCGTGCTCGGAGCCGAGGGCGGGCAGGCCGTCGGCCATGACCGCACTGCGCCCGAGTTCGGCCGACCAGAGCACGGTCACCTCGCCGCCGCCGGACACCTCGACCGTCTGCCGCTGCGCGTCCGGGGCCGCCTCGAGGGCGGCGAGCTCGCGCTGCGCACCCCAGCCGTTCGGGCCGGACCAGCCGATCCCGATCACCACGCCGATCACGAGGATCGCGACGGACGCCGCGGCGGTCAGCGACGCGACGAGGCGTCGCCGCCGGCGACGGGCGGCGAGCTCATCGACGGGCGGAGCTTCGGGCTCGGGCATGGGTGCCGGTGCGGCCGCGGGCGCCGTCGTGGGGGCCGCGTCGGGCTCGGGGGCGCCGGCGGGCTCGGCGGGCGGTGCGGCATCCACCGGCGGCAGCTGCGGCGTCGCGCCGAGCCGCGCGAACAGCCCGGCCTTCAGCGAGGGCGGTGGCGCGAGCTCGGGCGTCTCGGCACCGAGCCCGGCGGCGACGGCACGGAAGCCGTCGACCTCCGCCCGGAGCTCGGGCGATCGGGCGAGTTCGGTCTCGAAGCGGCGCAGCTCCTCGCCGTCGAGCGCGTCGAGCGCGTAGGCCGCGGCGAGCGCGCGGAGCTCCTCGTCGGGTTCGGTCATGAGGTCACCCCCAGCAGGTGGCGCAGCCGGATCATGCCGTCGCGCAATCGGGTCTTCACCGTGCCGAGGGGCAGATGGAGCGCGTCCGCGATCTCCGACTGACTCTTCCCCTCGTAGTAGGCCATGGCGAGTGCGGTGCGTTGCGCCTCGCTGAGCTCGCCGAGCGCGGCGCTCACGCGTTCGTGCTCGACGCTGAGCTCGACGCGCTCCTCGACGTCCTCGGCGGGCGTGGCGAGCTCGCGGATGCCGGCGCGGAGGTCGCGCTCCGCGCTCGCCTGCGCGGAACGCACCCGGTCGACCGCCCGTCGGTGGGCGATCGTCAGGAGCCAGGCGACGGCGGCACCGCGGCTCGCGTCGAAGCGCGCCGCCTGCTGCCAGACCTCGAGGAACACGTCCTGGGTGACCTCCTCCGCCTGGGCGGCGTCGACCAGGATCCGCCGCACGAGCCCGAACACCCGCGGTGCGGTGCGATCGTAGAGCTCGCCGAACGCGGCACGGTCGCCGCCGGCCGTCCGCGCGAACAGCACGTCGATGGACGACTCCTCGCTGCTGACCTCGCCGACGCTCACCCGACCAAGCATGGCAGACCCCCGGCCGAGCGTCGCCCGGCCGACCCGAGGTCGTTCCAGCAGCTGAGTCATCCGAAGGTGAAGGAGTAGGCCTGCACGTCGCCATCGACCGTGACGTCGAGGGTGCCGCGCTCAGGCGCGTCGGACTGGTGCACGGCGTACGAGCGGGGGACGCCGGAGATCTCGATCCGCTGCGTCTTCCCGCCGTCGCTGACGGTGATGGTGCCCTCGCCGCCGAGCACCATGCGCACCTCGCTCGCGAGGTAGGAGAGCCGCACAGCCGCCTTCCCGCCGTCGGCGGGCGCGATCGACTGGGTGTCGAGCGCCCACGCGCCGTCGAGGGCGAAGCGGTCGTCGGCGAGCTTCTCGGGGAAGGCGAAGGAGCTCGTGCTGCGCCGGTAGGGCTCCTCGCCGCCGAAGTTCGCCTGCTTCGTGGTGCCGAGGAAGGTCTCGGGCGTCGTCGTGCCGGCGTCCGGCGTCTCGTCGGCGACCTCGGTGGCGGCGGGCAGGGCGACGCCGGGGTCGGCGTCCTGGAGGAGCTGGCGGATGAGCCGCTCGGTGTCGGCGTAGTGGCCCTCGCCGAAGGAGACCTGGCGCACCACGCCCTCGGCGTCGACGAGGTAGTGCGCGGGCCAGTAGCGGTTGCGGAAGTTCGTCCAGGTCGCGAGGTCGTTGTCGAGCGCGACGGGGTAGTCGATGCCGAAGTCGCGGATGCCGGCCTCGACGTTGCGCGGTTCCTTCTCGAAGGCGTACTCGGGCGAGTGCACGCCGATGACGCTGAGCCCGGCGTCGCGGTACGCCTCGTCCCACGCGACGACGTGCGGGATCGAACGCTGGCAGTTGATGCAGGAGTAGGCCCAGAAGTCGATGAGGACGACCCGGCCGCGGAGCTCGTCGAGGTCGACGGCGGCGCCGTCGGGCGTGTTGAACCATTGCTGGATGCCGCGGATCGACGGCACGGGTCCGCAGGACTCGAGCTCGGCGGCCCCGTTGGTGCACTGGTCGAGCTGGCGGTTCTCGTCGGTGACGAGGCCGCCGAGGTCGAGGGCCTGGGTGACCTCCTCGGACTGCGCGAGCTGGCGCTGCAGGTCGCCCGTGTAGTCGGGCACGAGCCGCTGCAGCGCGCCGGGCAGGTCGAAGACGAGGCCCACGGCGAGCGCGATCATGACGATGCCGCCGGTGATCCGCACGCCCCGCTGGTGCTTGCGGAACGCGGCGACACGCTCGGCGACCCGACGTCCGGCGAGCGCGAACAGCAGCAGGGGCGCCGCGGCGCCGAGCGCGAACGTCACGGTGAGCACGATCGTCTCGACCCCGATGCGCCCGGTCGAACCGGCGACGGTGATCGCGGCGAGCACGGGGCCCGCGCAGGGCACGTAGACGGTGCCGAGCACGATACCGAGGATGAAGCCGTTGCCCTCGGTGCCGACGCTGCGCCTCGGGATCCAGGCGAAGGGCTTCTCGAGCAGCTCCTCGAAGCGCGGCACGATGAGGCCGACGCCGATGAGCACGAGCACGACGAGGCCCGCCCAGCGCAGCACGTCCTGCGGCAGGCCGAGCAGGCCCAGCACGAGCGAGCCGGCGAGCGTGATCAGGCTGAAGCTCACGACGAGGCCGGCGATGACGAGGTAGGGCCGCCACCGGCTCGGGCCGGGAGGGGCGGCGGACGGGACGCCGTCGGGGTCGACCGCGGTCCCCGTGGCGCTGCGGGCGCTCTGCGCGCCGCCCGAGAGCAGGATCACGGGCAGCACGGGCAGGATGCACGGCGAGATCCCGGTGATGAGACCGCCGGCCAGGCCGATCAGGGCGAGCGCGATCATGGGGTCCCTCGATTCAGCTGGGCGACGGGTGGGCTGCCAGGGATTCGGAGCGGGCGCCGGATCGGATGGTTCGGCGAGGCATCCGACGCGGCATCGACGAGGCATCCGCGATCCGTCCAATCCGATCGGCGGATGCCTCCGAATCCCCCGTGTCGGCCAGAACCGGGCCGACGCATCCGAAGGAGGAAGTCCATGCGCACGATCCGCACTCGCACCGCATCCGCCCTCGTCGCCCTCGCGGCGATCACCTCGCTCGGCCTCGCCGGGTGCAGCATGGGCGGCTCGTCCACTCCCAGCGAGGAGTCGACGCCGAAGACGGAGTCGACGCCCTCGGCCGAGTCGATGGAGACCGACCCCGCCGCCGACCTCGTGGGCTCCGGCTGCGCGGCCTACGCCGAGCAGGTGCCCGACGGCGCCGGCTCGATCGTCGGCATGTCGCAGGACCCGGTCGCCGTCGCGGCCTCGAACAACCCGCTGCTGACGACGCTCGTCGCGGCGGTCTCCGGTCAGCTGAACCCCGACGTGAACCTCGTCGACACGCTGAACGGCGACGAGTTCACCGTGTTCGCGCCCGTCGACGACGCCTTCGCGAAGATCGACCCGGCGACGATCGAGTCCCTGAAGACCGACTCGGCCACGCTCACCTCGATCCTCACGTACCACGTCGTGCCCGGTCAGCTCTCGCCCGACGAGGTCGTCGGCACGCAGACCACGGTGCAGGGCGGCACGGTCGAGGTGACCGGCTCGGGCGACTCGCTCAAGGTCAACGACGCCAACGTGATCTGCGGCGGCGTGCACACCGCGAACGCGACCGTCTACCTCATCGACGGCGTGCTGATGCCCCCGATGTGATCCCCGCGTGCGTCGGCAGCACGACGCACGCGCGCCGCATCGGGCCCCCGAGTTCATCGGGACCCCCGAGTTGCCCGACTTTCATGGAAGTCGGGCAACTCGTCTGTTCAGCGGGTGCCGCTCACTCGACGGCGTCGTCCGTGCGCTCGCGCTTCGTCGTCGTCCCGCGCTCGGGGATGAGCGCGTAGTCCGTCAGGAGCTCGCCGATCTGGGTGCCGTCGAGCTTCGCGAACAGCCGCTCGCGGAGGAATTTCGGCCCCGGCAGCCCCACCTCGGCGCCGTCGCGCAGTCGGCTCGTCGCGTTCAGCAGCCAGCGCACGTCGTACGTCGAGCCGAACACCTCCGGCACACCGCGGTCGACGCCCAGCAGCTGGTACGCGGCCTCCATCCCCGTGCGCACCGAGTACTCGGTGGTGAAGATGCAGTCGCGAGTGGTCTCGGCGAACTGCCCGATGAAGGCGAAGTTCTGCGCACCCGCCGGCACCACCGCGGGCCGGTCGCCCGCCTCCCGCGGCATGAAGAACGAAGTGACGTACGGCATCATCACCGGCACGCAGCTGGCGGCCTCCGCAGCGAGCCCGTCGATCTCGTCGACCGGGACGCCGAGGTGGTAGAGCCACTCGCGGGTGATCTCCTCGCCCGTCGACTCCTGCAGCGTCTTGCCCGTGTAGTCGCCCGGCACGTCCACGAACAGGCCGTACACCCAGACCACGATCTGATCGGCGGGCTGCTGCTTGAAGTGCGGCTGGCGGTTCACCGTCCAGCTCATCAGCCACGCCGAGTCGCGCGCGGTGACGATGCCACCGGTCACGACCCTGCCGCTGAACGGGTCGCGCTTCGCGATGCGGCGGATGTACTCGGGGATCCGCTCGTCGAGCGTCGTCACCGTCGCCGACTCCCACTTGGTCTTCGCGATGTCGCCGCAGAAGACCTCGGGCCGGCCGAAGGACGGATGCTTCGCCGCGATGTTCTGCCAGAGCGCCCAGCCGGCCGCCGGGGACTCGTCGAGCTTGGCGGCCGTGTGCTGGTCGCCCTCGTCGGAGTTCTCGGTGAGCCCGCCGATGGTCGCGAGCACGAGGTCGTCGGCGCCGAGGTCGACGCCGCCCTCCGCGCCGTCCTGCACCCAGTGGATGCGGGTCGCGCGCTTCGAGGCATCCGCCCCCTCCCCGTCGATCGCGAAGTCGATGTCCGTGACCTGCGTGTCGAAGTGGAACGTGACCCCCTGGTCGAGCAGCCAGCGGTACATCGGCAGCACGAGCGACTCGTACTGGTTGTACTTGGTGAACTTCAGCGCCGAGAGGTCGGGCAGCCCGCCGATGTGGTGCACGAAGCGGTGCAGGTAGAGCTTCATCTCGAGCGCGGAGTGCCACTCCTCGAAGGCGAACATGGTGCGCCAGTACAGCCAGAAGTTGCTTTCGAGGAAGTCCTTCGAGAACACCTCGTCGATGCGCTTGCGCTCCATCTCCTCGCGGGTGGCGAGGAAGATGCGCACGATGTCCTTCTGCGCGGTGTCGTTGAGCCCGAAGAGGTTGTTCGTGTGCGCGTCCTGCCCCTGCTGCTCGGTGACGCGGCAGAGCGAGAAGTTCGGGTCGTCCTTGTTGAGCCAGAAGAACTCGTCGAGCACGCTCGCGCCCTCGATCTCGAGCGACGGCACCGTGCGGAACGCGTCCCACAGGCACTCCATGTGGTCTTCCATCTCGCGCCCGCCGCGGATGACGAAGCCCTTCGCGGGCTTCTTGATGCCGTCGAGCGCGCCGCCCGGCAGCGGCAGGCGCTCGAGGATCGTGATGCGCTCCCCCGGCAGCTGGCCGTCGCGGATCATGAAGAGCGCGGAGGACATGGACGCGAGCCCCGCCCCCACGAACCACGCCGACGCCCGCTCGGATCGCTCCGGCTTGCGCGGCCGTGCGAATGCCTCGTAATTGCCCGTGCTGTAGTACATGCGTCTCCCCCCGGAACGTCGCGTCGCGACGATGCGCGGCGCATCCTGCTCCCCACGCTAACCCGGTTCGCGCGGATTGCACCCGCGGATCCTGGCGCGCTGAGCACCCTGGCGCGCGGAGCCACCCCTGGTTCGCTGAGCACCCTGGCGCGCGGAGCCACCCCTGGTTCGCTGAGCTCGTCGAAGCGGGAGCGGCGCTCCCTTCGACGAGCTCAGGGAATCAGGGGCGCGGAGGCGCGGGGCACCAGGCGGTACGGCGCCTGCTCGACGCGCGGCGGCGACTCTGGGTCGTCGACGAGCCGCAGCACCGAGGCGACCGCGAGCCGCGCGAGCTCGCCGAGATCGGGCGCGATACTCGTCAGCGGCGGCACCGTGTACGCGGACTCCGGGGCGTCGTCCCAGCCGACGACGGCGACGCGGCCCGGCACGTCCACCCCCGCCTCGCGCAGCGCGCGCAGCGCACCGATCGCGAGCAGGTCGTTCGCGCAGACGAGCCCGTCGAGCCCGGCGAGGCCGCCCGGCCCGGCGAGCAGCGCCCGAACCCGCGCGTGGCCCTCCTCGCGGGAGTAGTCGCCGTCGGGCGAGCGCTGATCCCACGGCGACACCTCGAGCAGGTGCCGGGGGTCCGCCTCGAGCCCGGCCGCGCGGAGCGCCGTACGGAATCCCTCGAGGCGCAGGTCGGCGGCCGCGGCGCCGCTCGAGGCATCCGGAACCGTGCCGAGGAAGCCGAGCGTGCGCCGACCCGCGGTGATGAGGTGCGCGGTCGCGTCGCGCGTGCTCGTCACGCTGTCGACGACGACGCGGTCGACCCGGGCGGCGCGGATGCGCTCGCCGAGCACGACGAGCGGGGTCCGACCGCGGGCCGCCATCAGCTCCTCGTCGCCGATCGACATGGCCGACAGCAGGATGCCGTCGCTCAGCAGGGTGCGGTACCCGGATGCCGCGCGCAGCTCCCGCTCGGGATCGCCGTGCGTCTCGTCGACGACCACGTCGTAGCCGACCGCCTCCGCCGCGGTGACGACGGCGTGCGCGAGCTGGGCGAAGTACGGCAGCGAGAGGAACGGCACCGAGAGGGTCAGCAGGTTGCTGCGCCCGACCCGCAGCTGCCGCGCCGCGAGCTGCGGGCGGTAGTCGAGCTCGGCGACGGCGGCCTCGACCCGGGCGCGCGTCGCGGCGCTCACGGGCGCCTTGCCGCTGATCACGTTCGAGACGGTGCGGTACGAGACGCCGGCGATCGCCGCGACGTCCTTCAGCGTCGGCCCGGCCGAGCGACGGGCGCTCACCAGCGGTTCCGGACGTCTTCGGCCCAGCCGAGCAGGCCGTCGAGCTCGATGCGCTCGCCGTCGGCCTCGACCCATCCCGAGTAGTGGCCGAAGCACTGGTGCCCGTGCGAGCCGAACACGCCGAGCTCGGTCGCGCTGACCCGGTCCCAGAACGGCTCGAAGCGCAGCTCGGCGCTCGCGCCGTGGATGCGCCAGGGGGCGAGCCAGTTCCGCTCGTCGTACTCCCAGTCGAGCTCCTCGCTGAGCTTGCGGAGCCGGCCGTCGACGACGATCGCGTTCTCGGTCGACCCGGTGCCGTCGGTCCACTTGCCGCCGAGCTGCAGTCCGACGACGCGGTCGCCGACCCGGCCCGAGGCGGCGCCCCAGTTCCACACCATGCGGTAGGGCCAGCGGCCCCGGCCGTGATCGAGCACCGCCCAGCTCTCGCCGAGCGGCAGCTCCACGATCTCGGGGGCGCCGAGCTCCGGCGCGTCGAGCTCGAGCCGGCCGCGCGCGGGGCGGGCGACGTCCTTCACCGTGTACTGGAACCGTCGCTTCGACCACGGCACGACGACCCCGAGCCGCTCGTGCCCGGCCGGCAGCTCGGCCAGGATCTCGATGCGGGCGCCCGGCACCTCGGCGCGCAGGAGCGTGCCCTCGGCGGTCTCCTCGAGGTCGATCGCGAGGTGCTTCGCCCGCGCCCGGGCCGGACCGTCGCCGAGCGAGGCGGGCAGGGTCGCCCCGCGGCCGAACGGCACGATCGCCCCGCGGTCGAGGGTGCGCCCGGTGCGCCGGTCGTGCACGAGCACGCCGTGCACCGCCGCGTAGTCGATCGAGGAGACCGTGAGCGCCACGAGATGGGTCGGCGTCGTCACCGCCCAGTACTCCCATCGCTTGTTGCGCCCCCAGCTGCGGCGGCCGTCGATGCCCGAGGTGTCGTGCAGCGGGGTGCGGGTCCAGCCGACCGCGGCCGGGTTCAGCCGGTTGTCGGCGCCGCGCAGCGCGACGGGGGCGGTGAGCTCACGCTCGGTGATCGTGCGAGGCATCCTGGGCCTTTCTGGTGGGGTGCGGCGCGGGCGCGACCGCCTTCGCGAACCGGGCGGCGAGCTCGGCATTCACCTCGCGCACGCGGGCGGCGTGCAGCTTCCGCACCGTGCGGTCGGCCGTGAGGAGCCCGTTCAGCTCGTCCTCGACATCGGAGAGCTGCGTGTAGACGTAGCCGCCGAGCCCGGCGTCGATCGCGGGCGCGATCTCGTCGCGGTGCAGGGCGACGAAGGCCTCGGTCAGCTCGTCGACGCCGGCGTATCGACGGTAGCCGAACTCGCGCGGCCCGAACTCGTGGCCCGGCAGGCGCAGGCTGTAGCCGCCGTACTCCGAGACGACGATCGCCCGCCGCTCGCGCCGCCAGCCGCGCTCGGGCCGGAGCTTGCGGAAGTAGACATGCAGGCTGCGCAGATCGCCGCCGCCCTGGTCGTGCCAGCCGCTCGCGTGGTCGATCACCCGGTCGGGGTCGAGCTCGCGCAGCCGCGCGGTGACGGCGAGCGCATCGAACTGCCCCCAGCCCTCGTTGAACGGCACCCACACGGCGATGCTCGGGGCGTTGCCGAGCAGGCGGACCGTCTCCTCGAGCTCCGCCAGGAACTCCGCGCGCCCCTCGGCGTCCTGCCGGCCGAATCTGCGATGCCGGCGGTCGTCGAGCCGCAGCGGCAGCTTCACCGGCAGCGTCACGACGGCCGGGTGGTAGCGGCGTCCGCCGTTCACGAAGTCCTGCCAGACGAGCATCCCGAGCCGGTCGCAGTGGTGGTACCAGCGCAGCGGTTCGATCTTGATGTGCTTGCGCAGGGCGGTGAAGCCGAGCGCCTTCATCTCCTCGATGTCGTGCACGAGCGCCACGTCGGACGGCGGCGTGTAGAGGCCGTCGGGCCAGTAGCCCTGGTCGAGCACGGCGGCGTGCAGGATCGGCTCGCCGTTCAGCACGAGCCGCGGCCGGCCGTGCGCGTCGGGCGCGATGCCGACGGAGCGCATGCCGAAGTAGCTCTCGACGCGGTCCTCGCCGAGGCGCACCTCGAGCTCGTAGAGGAAGGGGTCGTCGGGGTGCCAACGGCGCGGCTGCGGCACCGGCAGGCGCAGCGGCTCACCGACGGGGCCGGTGGCCCGCGCGATCTCGCGGCCGGCGGCGCGCACGATCGCGCTCGCCTCGGAAAGAGCGGATGCCTCGGGAAGAGCGGATGCCTCGGGAAGCGCGGATGCCTCGGGCCATCCGCCCGCCTCGACGACGAGCTCGACCGCCTCAGCTTCCAGCAGCGGCCGCACGCGGAGCGCCGCGACGTGCACCGCCGGAACCCGCTCGAGCCACACCGTCTGCCAGATGCCCGACTGCGCGGTGTACCAGATGCCCCCGCGCCGCAACGCCTGCTTGCCGCGCGAGTGGAACGAGGTGTCGCTCGGGTCGACCACATCGACGACGAGCTCGTGCGGCTCGCCGTCGCCGAGCTGCGCGGTCACGTCGAGCGTGAAGGGCAGGTAGCCGCCGCGGTGCCCGCCCACCTGCGCTCCGTCCACGAGCACCCGGCAGCGCTGATCGACCGCGCCGAAGTGCAGCAGCACCCGGCCGCCGCGGGCCCCGCCCTCGAGCCGCACCGTGCGCCGGTACCAGAGGTGCTCGTCGGGCTGCAGCTGCCGACCGACCCCGGAGAGCTCGGCCTCGGGCGAGAACGGCACGACGATCTCGCCGTCCCACTCGCGCGGCTCCAGGGCGTCGCCGGTGACGGCGTACGACCAGCGGCCGTTCAGGTTCTGCCAGTGCTCGCGGACAAGCTGCGGGCGCGGATACTCCGGCAGCGGGTGGTCGGGGTCGAGCCCCTCGGCCCAGGGAGTGCGCCGGCTCATCCGCGGTCCGCCATGGCGGGTTCGGTGCGACGCAGGACCCGCGTGCGCAGCGCGATGCCGAGCGGCACGAGCAGCAGCACGACGGCCGCCGCAGCGAAGATCTCCGGGCCGGGCACCGGATGCTCGACCCCGAGGTCGACGTAGCTGTGCGCCGAGCCGGAGATGACGGCCGCGCCGATCGCCGGGCCGATGATCATCGGCAGCATGACGGCCAGGATCATGCGCGCGCCCTGCACGCCGCCCGCTCGGTCCTCGGGCGTGTGGTCGCGAGTCAGCGCGGACACCGCGGCGATCGAGCCCATCATCCCGGCCATCATCACGGTGGCCGCGGCGATGACGCCGACGGCGTCGCGCACGAAGATCATCGCGACGAGTCCCGCCGCGAAGGCCGCAACGGCGTAGGGCAGCACCCGGGCTTTGCCGAAGCGGTCGATGAGTCGACCGCCGACGACGCTCAGCGCGGAGGCGAGCAGCAGCACGACGCCGAGCACGATCGCGTAGCCGTCGAGCTCGAGCGAGTACCGCAGGTAGATGAGCACGTAGGGCAGGAACACCTGCGAGCTGACGCCGATCACGCCCCAGATCGCGAGGGTCGCGAACAGCGCGGGCTCGCGACGCACCGTCGCCGGCCGGAGCCCGTCGACGACGGCTCTGAGCACGCCGTGCTCGTGCCGGGCGACGCCGCGGTCGTGCACCAGGAACCACGCCGCGACGCCCGTCGCCGCGGTCAGGCCGCCGACGATCCCGAAGAAGAGCTCCCAGCGACCCTCCTGCGTGAGCGGGTCGAGCAGGGCGAAGACGATCAGCATCCCGACGAGGGGCATGACCGCGAGCCAGCCGTCGACGCGCCCGCGGTTCGCGGGCACGGTGGAGTCGGTGACCCAGGCCGCGAAGGCGGCGTCGTTGGCGCCGGAGCCGATGAAGCTCATCACGCAGTCGAGGGCGATGATCGCGATCACGGCGGTCGCGACGGTCGCGCCGGCGTTCGCGACGACGGATGCCTCGCCGCCCGCCGCGCCCGCGGCCCCGCCCGCCCCCGCGGCGCCCGCGCCGACCAGCCCGAACGCGGCGGTCACGAGCCCCCAGGCGACATAGCCGATCGCGATGAACTCGCGGCGGCGGGCGAGGCGGTCCGACCAGGCGCCGAAGAGCAGCGTGGCGGCGGTCGCGGCGATCGCGCTGAGCGCGACCATCCAGGCGATGACCGCCGGATCGGTCGAGATGGTGTCGTAGACGAACACGTTGAGGTACATGTTCTCGATGACCCAGGCGAGCTGGCCGACGAGGCCGACGACGAGCACCGCCGTCCAGGTGCGGGCGCCGAGCGGCGCGGGGGAAGCCATGGCTCGGGGACTCCTTGCGGTCGGGCGGGGCTGACCCGGGTTTCAACGTTGAAATCACGGGAACCCTAGCAGCTTGCCCGACTTTCATGGAAGTCGGGCACGTCGGGAATTGGAGGCGGCTTACGGGGTGGCGACCACGGCGGCCAGGCGCTCCTCGGCCCGGCCGAGGTGCTCGGCGAGCACGGCCACGGCGGCCTCGCCGTCGCCGGCCGCGATGAGCTCCAGCATGCGCTCGTGCTCGGCCAGGATCGTGTCGACCGAGATCAGCCCGCGGCCCTGCACCTGCGCCATGCACTGCCGCACCTCCTCGGTGAGCGAGCGGTAGGCGCGGCTCGTTCGCTCGCTGCCGAGGGCGTCGACGATCGCCGAGTGGAACCGCAGGTCGGGGTCGACGATGTCGACGCTCGAGCCGCCGAGGTGCGCGGCGATCTCGGCATCCGCCTCGGCCGCGGCATCCGGCCGCCTCCGCTCCCCCGCGAGCTCGCGGATCGCGGCGCTCTCGATGCGGCGCCGGGTGCGGTAGACGTCGCGCACCGCGTCGGCGTCGAGCCGACGCACTCTGGCGCTCCGGTGCGCGGTGCGCTCGAGCACGCCCTCGCCGACGAGCTTCTCGATCGCGGCCTTGGCGCTCGGCCGGGCGACGGCGAAGCGGGCGGCGACCCAGGCCTCGGTGACCGGGCGATCGGGCTCGAGCTCGCCGCCGATCGCGGCCGCACGCAGCGCCTCGGCGACGGCGTCGACCACGCCGGTGACCCGGATCCCCTCGACCATGCGCTCGCCCTTCCGCCGCGCGTCAGTATACTTGTCCGACCATCTCGGTATACTTGTCTAACAATCTGGAGCTCCTCATGTCGCCTGCCGCCGTCGCCAGCGTCCTCGACTCCGCCCTCCTCGGCGAGCGCGTCGCGGTGAGCCAGCGCTCCATCGACCGCTTCGCGAAGGCCCACGACGCCTCGCACTACCTCTTCGTGCCCGAGGCCGTCGTCACCCCGGACGACGCCGAGGCGGTCGCGGGCGTGTTCGCCGCCGCGCGGGCCGCCGGCCGCAGCGTGACGTTCCGCTCCGGCGGCACGAGCCTGTCCGGCCAGGGCGTGACCGACGAGCTGCTCGTCGACACCCGCGCGCGATTCCGGGGCATCCGCGTCGGCGACGAGGGACGCACCGTTCGCGTCGAACCCGGCGCCACCGTGCGCCAGGTGAACCAGCGGCTCGCGCGGCACGGCCGCAAGCTCGGCCCCGACCCGGCCAGCGAGATCGCCTGCACCATCGGCGGCGTGATCGCCAACAACTCGAGCGGCATGGCGTGCGGCATCACCCAGAACGCCTACCGCACGATCGCCTCGCTCCGGCTCGTGCTGCCGAGCGGCACCGTGCTCGACACTGGGGCGCCCGATGCGGCCGAGATCCTCGCCGCCCGCGAGCCCGAACTGCACGCGGGCCTGCTGCGACTGCGCGAGCGCCTGCTCGCCTCCCCCGCCTCGGTCGAACGCGTGCGGCAGCAGTTCTCGATGAAGAACACCATGGGCTACGGCCTGAACGCCCTGCTCGACTTCGCCGAACCGGTTCGCATCCTCGAGCACCTCGTCGTCGGCAGCGAGGGCACCCTCGCCTTCGTCGCCGAGGCGGTGTTCGAGACCGTTCCGTTGCTCCCCCGTGCGGCGACCGCACTGCTCGTGCTGCCCTCGCTGCGCGAGGCCACGGCCGCGCTGCCCGGACTCGTCGCGACGGGCGCGGCGACGATCGAGCTGATGGATGCCACGTCGCTCCTCGTCGCCCAGCGGGCCGCCGACGTGCCCGCGCAGATCGCCGCCCTCGCGGTCGACGGCCACACCGCCCTGCTCGTCGAGTACCAGGCGGAGACCGCCGAGGCCCTCGATGCCGCGCTGGCCGGCGCCGCACCGCTGCTCGACGCGCTGCCGCTCGCCGCGCCCGCCGCGTTCACCGTCGACGCCGCCGAGCGGGCCGCGCTCTGGCACGTGCGGAAGGGCCTGTACACGACCGTCGCGGGCGCCCGCCCGAGCGGCACCACCGCCCTGCTCGAGGACATCGTCGTACCCGTCGAGCGGCTGCTGCCCACCTGCGAGCGGCTCATCGAACTCTTCGCCGCGCACGGCTACGACGACTCGGTGATCTTCGGGCACGCGAAGGACGGCAATCTGCACTTCATGCTCGGCGAGCGCTTCGACGACCCCGAGCAGCTCGCCCGCTACGAGCGCTTCACCGAGGACCTCGTGCAGCTCGTGCTCGAGCAGGGCGGCTCGCTCAAGGCCGAGCACGGCACCGGGCGCATCATGGCGCCGTTCGTGCGCCGCCAGTACGGCGACGAGCTCTACGCGATCATGCGCGAGGTGAAGCGGCTGTTCGACCCGAGCGGGCTGTTGAACCCCGGCGTGGTGCTCTCGGACGAGGCCGACTCCTACCTGCGCAACCTGAAGCTGGTGCCGACGGTCGAGGCCGAGGTCGACCGCTGCGTCGAGTGCGGCTACTGCGAGCCGACGTGCCCGAGCAAGGACCTCACGCTGACCCCCCGCCAGCGCATCGCCCTCCGCCGCGACATCGCGAGCGCCGAGGCGGCCGCTGACACCGCCCTCGCCGCCGAGCTCCGCGACGACTACGAGTACGACGGCGAGCAGACCTGCGCCGTCGACGGACTCTGCGCCATCGCCTGCCCGGTCGACATCAACACCGGCGACCTGGTGCGGCGGCTGCGCGCCGAGCGCCGGAACCCCGTCCTGAACGCCGGCTGGTCGGCCGCCGCCGCGGCTTGGGGCCCCGTGACCCGCCTCGGCGGTGCGGCGCTCACCGTCGCGAACACGCTGCCGGCGGCGCTGCCGAAGGCGGCCACGACGGTCGGCCGGGCACTCCTCGGCCGCGACACGGTGCCCGAGTACGACGGCGGCCTGCCGCGCGGCGGCGCGAAGCGCCCCGAACCCGGCGGCGACCCCGCGACGGCCGAGGCGGTGTTCTTCGCGGCCTGCATCGGCACGATGTTCGGCCCGGAGCCCGGCGGCATCGGCGCGACCGCGGCGCTGCTCGAACTCGCCGAGCGGGCCGGCATCGGGCTCGTCGTGCCGGACGGCATCGGCTCGCTGTGCTGCGGCACGCCGTGGAAGTCGAAGGGCTACCTCGACGGCTACCGGGCGATGACGGAGCGGGTGCTGCCCGCCCTCCTCGCTGCGAGCGACGGCGGCCGGCTGCCGATCGTCTGCGACGCGGCCTCCTGCACCGAAGGGCTCGAGACGATGCAGGAGCTCGCCGCCGTCGCGGGCCGCGAGGCGCCGGCGCTGCGCTTCGTCGACGCGACGCAGTTCGCCGCGGAGCGGATCCTGCCCCGGCTCGACGTGACGGCGCCCGTCGGCCGGGTCGCCGTGCACCACACCTGCTCGACGACGGCGCTCGGCGCGGGCGGCGCGATCGACCGGATCGCGCACGCCGTCGCGGCCGACGTCGTGCTGCCCGACGACTGGAGCTGCTGCGCGTTCGCGGGCGACCGGGGGCTCCTGCACCCGGAGCTCTCGGCGAGCGCGACCGCCCGCGAGGCGGCCGAGGTGATCGCCGCCGACGCCGATTGGCACGTCTCGGCGAACCGCACCTGCGAGATCGGGATGACCCGGGCGACGGGCCGCCCGTACCGACACCTGCTGGAGCTGCTCGAGGCCGCGACCCGGCCCTGAGCCACCGCGACCCGGCCCTGAGCCGGCCCGGATTCAGCTCGAATCCGGGCCGTCCCGAGAATCTCCAAAAAATCTTGGATTCGCCTGTAACGCTTTGCCCTCAGGTGGAAACAAAGCAATTGAGGTGGCCGGCGTGGTCCGCAGGTTCGGGGGAGCTTCGGACCCCGGCCACCTTCAACATCCGGCGAGCAGGCCCCGCCGCTACGCCACGTTCGCCGCGTACTTGGCCGGGTCGGCGTCGAAGGCCGGCCCGCAGCCGGCGCAGCAGAAGTAGTAGCGCTCGCCCTCGTAGTCGCGGAACAGCCCGACGGCCTCGGCCGCGGCCTTGCTGACCGGGCTGCCGACCATGACGGGGCAGGTGGTCTGGTCGTCGGCGGAGCCGGCTGCGCCGCTGCCGCCGCCGAGCAGGTTCGCCTTGCCGTGGCCGCTGACCGCGGCGGTGTGGGCGACGTCGCTCGCCGTCATGCCCGTGCTGCAGCAGGAGGCCGCCTGGGGGTCGTTCGTCATGATGTACCTTTCGTGTCTCGGTTGGAGTGGAAGCGCGACCGGGATGACCGCGGTCGCCCGGGTTCAGTCCTTGGCGACGCTGCGGAAGCCGCGCAGCCGCAGGCTGTTGCCGACGACGAACACGCTCGAGAACGCCATCGCCGCGCCGGCGAGCATGGGGTTCAGCATGCCGAGCGCCGCGATCGGGATGGCCGCCGTGTTGTAGGCGAAGGCCCAGAACAAGTTCGTCTTGATCGTGCTGAGGGTCTTGCGGGAGAGCCGGATCGCGTCGACCGCACTGCGCAGGTCGCCGCGCACGAGGGTCAGGTCGGATGCCTCGATCGCGACGTCCGTGCCAGTGCCCATCGCGAGCCCGAGGTCTGCCTGCGCGAGCGCCGGCGCGTCGTTCACCCCGTCGCCGACCATGGCGACGACCTTGCCCTCCGCCTGGAGGCGGGCGACGACGTCGACCTTGTCCCGGGGCAGCACCTCGGCGTAGACCTGCTCGATGCCGACCTCGGCGGCGATCCGGCGGGCCACGGCCTCGTTGTCGCCGGTGAGGAGCACGGGAGTGAGCCCGATCTCCTTCAGCTGGGCGATCGCCTCGGCGCTCGTCGGCTTGACCGTGTCGGCGACCACGAGGATGCCCCGCGCCCGCCCGTCCCAGCCGATGGCGACGACCGTCTTGCCCTCGCCCTCGGCGTGCGCCTTGGCGGCCGCCACCTCCGGGGACAGGGCCAGCGCCCAGTCGGCGAGCAGCGACTCGCGGCCGATGACGACGGATGCCCCGTCGACGATGCCCTGCACGCCCTTGCCCTCGACGTTCGCGAAGTCCTCGGGCACGGGCAGTCGGCCGACCTCCTGGGTGGCCCCCTTCGCGATGGCCTGCGCGATCGGGTGCTCCGAGGCATCCTCCAGCGCGCCCGCGAAGCGGAGCAGTTCGGCCCGGTCGACGCCCGACTCGGTGATCACGTCGACGAGGGTCATCCGTCCGGTGGTGACCGTGCCGGTCTTGTCGAGCACGACGGTGTCGACCTTGCGCGTCGACTCGAGCACCTCGGGTCCCTTGATCAGGATGCCGAGCTGCGCGCCGCGGCCCGTGCCCACGAGGAGCGCGGTCGGGGTCGCGAGGCCGAGCGCGCAGGGGCACGCGATGACGAGCACCGCGACGGCGGCGGTGAAGGCCGCCGCGACCGGGAAGCCGGCGCCGAGCCACGCGCCGAGCGTGACGAAGGCGATGACGATCACGATCGGCACGAAGACGCCGGAGATGCGGTCGGCGAGGCGCTGCACCTCGGCCTTGCCCGTCTGGGCGTCCTCGACGAGCTTCGCCATCTGCGCGAGCTGGGTGTCCGAGCCGATGCGGGTCGCCCGCACGACGAGCCGGCCGCCCGCGTTCACGGTGGCGCCCGTGACCGGGTCGCCCGCGGCGACCTCGACCGGCACGGACTCGCCCGTGAGCATCGAGGCGTCGACCGCGGAGCTGCCGGAGACGACGACCCCGTCGGTCGCGATCTTCTCGCCCGGGCGCACGATGAACTCGTCGCCGACCGCGAGCTGTTCGACCGGGATCTTCACCTCGGCGCCGTCGCGCAGCACCGAGACCTCCTTGGCGCCGAGCTCCAGCAGGGCGCGCAGCGCGGCCCCGGCCTGCCGCTTCGAGCGCTTCTCGAAGTAGCGGCCCGCGAGGATGAACATCGTCACGCCCGCGCCGACCTCGAGGTAGATGTTCGCGGCACCGTCGGAGGGCGCGATCGTGAACTCGAAGGGGTGGGTCATGCCGGGCACGCCCGCGGTGCCGAAGAAGAGGGCGTAGAGCGACCAGAGCAGCGCGACCGAGGTGCCCATCGAGATGAGCGTGTCCATCGTCGCGGCACCGTGCTTGAGGTTGGTCCACGCGGCTTTGTGGAACGGCCAGGCGGCCCAGACGATGACGGGCGCGGCGAGGGCGAGCGAGGCCCACTGCCAGTACGTGAACTGCAGCGCGGGGATCATCGCCATCGCGATGACGGGCACGGTGAGCACGATCGAGCCGATGAGCCGCTGGCGCAGCGAGGTCAGCTCGGGGTCGTGGTCGGCGTCGTCGGCCGACGAGTCGCGAGCCCGCTCGCTCGTCTTCGGGGCGGGCAGGAGGGCGGTGTAGCCCGTCTTCTCGACCTCGGCGATCAGCAGTGCCGGGTCGTAGCCCTCTGGCACGGTGACCTTCGCCTTCTCCGTGGCGTAGTTGACGGTCGCCTGCACGCCGTCGAGCTTGTTCAGCTTGCGCTCGATGCGGTTCGCGCAGGAGGCGCAGGTCATGCCGCCGATCTCGAGCTCGATGCCGGTGCCGGCGCCGGCGCCGGTGCTGCTTCCGAGCGGTGCTGCGGTGCTCATCGGTGCGCCTCCCCCGCTGCTGCCGAGGCGTCGACCACGAACTCGGCCGTGTGCACCTGTCCGTCGACCTGGAAGTCGAGGTAGAGCAGGTAGCGGCCGGGCGTCGGGGCGCTGGCGGCGAAGGCGATCTCGGGCCCGCCCGTCGCACCGGCGTCGGGCTCCTCGCCCTCGGGGTGCACGTGCAGGAAGGCGAGGTCGCCCTGGCGCAGCGCCACGAGGTGCCCGAAGGCGCCCAGGTACGGCTCGAGCTCGGCGACGGGTCGTCCGTCGCGCTCCACCGTGAGGGTGAGCTCGCTCGAGGCGCCCGCGGCCAGCTCGCCGTCGAGGGTGACGACGAAGCCGTCGACCTCGCTGCGACGGTTCGGCTCCGCGGCGACGGGGGCGTACTCGCCCGCGACGTCGACCGTGCGGCTGAGGGTGACGCCCTCGGCGTCATCGCCCGCCGGCGTGAAGTCCGCGTAGAGCCGGTAGCTGCCGGCCGCGTCCCACGTCCAGGGGAGCGACCAGACGCCGCTCGCCTCGTCGAGGGCCGGGTGCACGTGCCGGAATCCGGCGCCGTCGGAGCGCACGACGATGGTATGCAGCTCGCGTTCGTGCGACGTCGTGTACTCGATGACGGGTTCGCCCGAGGCATCCAGCACCTGGAAGCGGAGCTCGCCCGCCTCGCCGACCGAGCCGGGCGCGGTCACTGAGGAGAGCAGGTAGCCGGCCGCGTCGATCGAGACGCCGTTCGGCGCGTGCGCCGCCGTCTCGGCGCCGGCCCCGCCGTGCGTGTTCTGGTCTTCGCCGTGCGTCTCCATGTCGCTTCCTTCCGCCCAGGCCGTCACGAGGGAGTCGGGCACGACGACCCCGGCGAGCGCGTAGGCGCCGCCGAAGGCCACCGCGAGCCCCGCCCCGTAGAGGGCCAGTCGTGCCCCGGCGCGCATCAGATGCGCACGGCCGAGTAGCCGGCCTCCTCGACGGCCGCGAGCACCGCGGCGTCGTCGATCTCGTCGGCCGAGCTCACGACGAGCCGGCCGGTCTGCGCACTGACCTGAATCTCCTGGATGCCGGCGAGCTCGCCGACCTCTTCGCGAATCGACAGCTCGCAGTGCCCGCAGGTCATGCCGGTCACCTGGTACTCGTTGGCGGTCATCGCTTCTCCCTTTCGCCGCTCGTACCCGTCGGGGTACCTGTGCACGTGACAACGATATACCCTCGGGGGGTATTCCGCGAGTCGTGCAGGAGCGCCGAAGGCGGATGCCGGACGACGGTGGTCGCTACTCCTCGCGGCTCGGGCCAGGCTTGCCCGGCCGGACGGCCGCGGAGTCGGCGACGTCGATGCGGGTCACGTCCTCGTCGGTCTCGGTGACCGTCACGCGCGGCGCGGCGTCGCCGGGGTCGGCCTTCGGGGCCGCGGTGAGCTGCTCACGGCGCTGTTCGGGATCGGCTGCGGGCACGATGGGTCCTCCGTTCCTGGGGTGCTGACTCCAGTCCATCGCGGACCCGGGTCGCGCAGAAGCGGCTTGACACGCGGGTGCTCGGCAGTCGGCGCACAGCCTCGCTGAGATGTCAACGCGCTCGCGCGGCCCGTGCGGTGGGCGTACGGTCCGCGGATGGGCAGGATCGGATACAGCACCCGCGACTTCGAGGTCCCGGACCGCACCCTCGCGCACCTGCAGGTGGTCATCCTCGACAAGCTCCGACGCTCGGAGACCTTCAGTCTGACCCTGGGCAGCGGACTCGACGGCGGCGCCCGCACCGTCGTCATCGGGCCGGGCACCGAGCTCGCCTTCGTCTACGCGGGCAACCGCCCACCGCGGTTGAACCGCCGCTGGCTGGCCCAGCTCGCCGGGGTCGCGTCGACGAACACCGGCCTGCTGGTCACCTCCGAACCGGACGACGGCGAGCCGCTGCCGGAGTGAGCGCGAGTCCCAGCGCCATCAGCAGCAGGGCGGCGAGCGCCGGTCCGGCGATGGGGCTCCCGGTCTCCGCGAGCTCCTTCGCCCCGCCGTGCTGGGCGGGCGCCGGCTCGCCCGGAACCACTGGCGCAGCCTCCACCGTCACCGTCTGAGCGGCGTCCGCGAGGTCGTGATGCACGGCGACGGGCTCGGCGACCCCCGCCTGCGTCAGCGTCTCGAAGGCGACGAGCTGCTGACCGGCATAGCCGGCGGGCACCGTGAACGACACGTCGACCGTGCCGTCCGGCGAGATCGGCGTGAACGTGGCCGAGCCGGTGATGCCCGTCGCGGACCCGTCGCTCTTGCGCATGAGCTCGCCGGACACCGTGTACTCGACGCCCGGGGTGAGGTGCTGGTACGCGATCGTGTCGGTCGCGGTGCCGCCGTTCCACGGCAGGGTCTGGTCGCCGTCCGCCGCGTCGACGAGCGTGGTGCCGATCACGGGCGGGACTGCGGTGCCGACCCACTCCGCGGTGGCGCTGGCGGTGGAGACCGCGCCGGCGGGGGCAACGAGGGCGATGGTCTGCGCGTGCGAAGCCTCGCTCGGGGTGCCGCCCGGCGTCGTCGGCACCGAGACGATGCGGCCGCCGACCGTCGAGCCGTCGGCGGTGGCGGTGACGGTCGCGGTGCCGCTCGTGTCCGCGTCGCGCAGGTCGAGGTACAGCTCCTGGCCGTCGACGACGGCGTCCGCGTCGATCGGGGTGCCGGCGGCGTCGGTGATGGCGACCGCCGGATCCGCGGTGACGCGCAGGCTCGGCCGATCCGTCGTCACGGTGAAGGGACCGACCAGCGTGCCGGCCTCGTGCGGGCCGGATGGGCCGGTGATCGACAGGGTGATCGAGAGCTCCGCCGGCGTGAGTCCGCCGCTCGCCTCGGCCCCGTCCGCCAGATAGTGGTAGACCGCCTCCGAGTTGGGCGTCTCCCACGGCCAGGCCGCGTCGAAGCCGAGGTCCGTGTACCGCCAGATCGCGTACTGGGTCGCCTCGAAGGCGTCGCTGGCGTCGAGCCCGGGCGCCCCGGCGGCCGTGCCGAGGTCCGCCAGCGAGACCGCCGGATAGCTGTGCGCGAGGATCCAGAGCACCTTGCCCTGCACGACCGGGTCGGTGAAGAAGTTGTCGCCGAGGTAGTCGTCGGCCCCGCCGATGGTTCCCTCGAGCCCGGTCCGCGCCGTCACGTCGTGTTCGATGCAGAAGGCCCAGAGGTCCGGCTCCCCCGGCGCCGACGGATCGGCCGGGGTGTCGAGGTAGATCGGGAAGGCGCCCGTGCCGGCGTAGCCCTGCCGCGCGCCGATGTAGGCGGAATCGCCGAGCTCGGGCGCCGCGAGGGCCGCGGTCGGCACCGCCAGCAGCGCGGCGACCGCCAGCGCCCCGATCGCCCTGAAGGCCCGCGATCGACCAGTTCGAGTGCTCACCACAACTCCACCGCCTTCCCGATTCCGGGGCGCGCCTGGTCGCCCCCCGGAACGGCATCACCGTATCCAGCCGGCGGCCGTCAGCACCAGGGGCGGCACCGGAAGCCCCCCGAACGGGGTCCGGGGTTGTCCACCGGTCGATCACTCGGCAGCGACGGCGCTCGCCTCGTGCGGCGCTCCCACGGGCTTCGACTCGGACGAGCCCCGCTGTCGCAGGAAGATCGAGAACGCCACCATGCTGCCGACGGCCAGGAACTCGGACTGCCAGTTCTGCAGGGTGCGGTTCCAGAAGTCGGCCGAGACGGCGTAGCCGAGCCAGTCGACCGCGGCCTGGCCGTGCTCGGCCTGCTCCGCTGCAGGTACTCGGACTGCCAGTTCTCCGCCGCGTCGACCACGAACTGCGAGGACAGCAGGTACTCGCCGAGGCCGACCGACGGCAGTCCGTGCGAGGCCTGCTCCTCGTTGGTCAGGGCGAGGCCCGTGAGCGCCTGGCCCGCGAGCGCCGCGAGACGGGGCCGGCGCCGCGCGTCCGCTCAGTCCCCGAGGTACGCGTCGATCAGCTCGCGCAACCGCTCGCCGTCGAATGATGCGCCGTGGCCGGCGTGCACGGTGCGCACCGGGAGCCCGCGCAGCCGGCGGAGGCTCGTGGCGTAGTCGCCCCGGTCGGACTCGTGCAGCCCGTCGAGCAGCACGTCGTCGTAGATCACGTCTCCGCTGAAGAGCGTGCCGGTCGCCTCCTCGAGCAGGCACAGGGAACCGGGCGTATGCCCCGGCAGGTGGAGCACGGTGAACCGTCGGTCGCCGAGATCGATCGCGTCGCCGTCGACGAGGCGGATCGTCGCCGGCGCCGGGCGGAGACGGTATCCGTCGGGATCGAACCCCGCCGGTCGCGCAGTGAGCAGCAGCTCCGGCAGCTCCTCGTCGAGGCCGAGTTGCTCGGCGAGCTCGGGCCCGCGGATGGACGTGCCGCGCGGCTCGCCGAGCGGCTCGGTGGCGTGCGCGCGGCGGTCGCCGAACTCGTGCGCGCCACCCATGTGATCGAGGTGGGCGTGGGTCACGACGAGGATCGGGTCGTTCGCGAACAGTTCGGGGAGCTCGTCGCGAAGCGAGGCGACCCCCAGGCCGGCGTCGACCACGAGGTCGCGGGCGGCACCTCGAACGTGCCAGATGTTGCCCCGCAGCACCTCGTGCACATTCGGCTCGTCGATCCGCGTGACGCCCTCCCCGAGGTGGACCGCGGTGAACCACCGCTCGACGGTGCCGAGATCCGCCTGGCTCACTCGGAGGCTCCGACCCGCTCGGCTCGGGTGGCGGGCACCTCGTGCGTGCCGCTCGGGAGTGCGGCCGCCGAGCGCCGGATCGTGCGCGGGGCGAGCACCGCGTACAGCCCGCCGCCGAGGAGGACGCCGACGAACGGGGAGACATCGGCCCCACCGAGGGCCGCCGCGATCGGGCCGGTGTAGAACGTCGTGTTCACGCACAGGGCGGTCACCACACTCCCGACGCCGAGGGCGATGCACCCGGCGGGGTTCCAGCCGGCGGAGTACCAGTTGGGACCGTCGCGGGATTCGTCCTGCAGGGCGATCCCGTCGTAGCGGTTGCGTCGCAGGAGGATGTCGACGACGTAGATGCCGAGGGCGGGTGCGAGCACCGCGATGCTGATCTCCAGCAGCCCGCTCACGGTCCCGAGGAAGTCGGAGACGAAGAGCGCGTAGAGGGTGAGCGCGACGGCGATCACCGCGTCGAACACGACGGTCACCGAACGCTTCCACTGGATGCCCGACGCCATGAGGGCGAGGCCGGTGCTGTACGCGGTGAGCGCGTTGTTGGTGATCGAGCCGATGACGACCACCAGCAGGAAGATCGGATAGAACCACGCGGGCACGATCTCGGCCATGGACTCTTCGGGCACCGACATGTCGACGACGGTGCCCGCGAGGACGCCGAGCGAGCCGATCACCACCGCGGGCAGGAACCCGCCGAGGGCCGTCCAGAAGGCGACCTTCGCGGGGCTTGACCGCTCCGGCAGGTAGCGCGAATAGTCCGCGCCGACGAGCCAGGAGAGCGGTGCCGAGGCGATGATCGTGAAGCCGGCGGCCGCCGCGGCCCAGAGCTCGACGCCCTCGAGGACCCCGCCGTCGGGCACGTACGTCAGATCGGCGTTCGTCAGCACGAACCACGCGAGCACGGCGATCCCGGCGAGCAGGGCCCACATCACCCAGCCGCTGATCTTCAGGATCGTCGCGTGGCCGTAGACGCTGATCGTGAAGGTGAGCAGCGCGAGCCCGATCACGATCGCCGCCATGACCGCGTCCGGGGCATCCGGGGCGAACCAGCGCACGAGCGTGAAGCCCACGAGGGCGCCGACCGAGAGGTTGATCGCTTCGTAGAGGACGCCGATCAGCCAACCGAGGACGACGTTCACGACTCGGTTTCCGCGCACACCGTAGAAGCTGCGGGTGATGACCTCGCTGGGCACGCCGGCGCGCGGTCCACTGATGGCGAGGAACCCCACGCCGATGAAGAAGAGATTGCCGGCGACCACGACGGCGAGAGCCTGCCACGCATCGAGGCCCAGCAGCACCAGGATGCCGCCGAGCACGAAGTACAGGTACGTCACCCCGGATCCCGCCCACACCGCGAAGAGACTGCGCGGGGTGCCGTGCCGCTCGATCACGGGAATGTGGTCGGTGCCGTGCTGCTCGACCCGCCCGGCGCGGGTGTTGACCTCCCGCGCGGCCGTCTCCGCAGGCTGCAGCCCGGTCGTCCCTCGTTCCGCCATCGTGAACGCCTCCTCGCGTTATTGGCCTTGAGGCCAAGTCCAAGCACACAGGAGGCTAGCGCTTGTTGACCTATCGGTCAACAAGCCGGTGCGGCGGCGCGGTCAGGCCGGGCGCAGTGCGCCCGGGGGAAGGCCGAGCTCCCGCTCCGATGTGCTGAAGACGAAGTCGGTGACGTTCGCGTAGTCGATGGTGGGCTCGTCCAGTCCCGCCCGGACGGCCGCGTTCGCGGCGAGCCCGTCGACGAGGGCAATGATGCGCATCGAGGTCTTCGCCGATGCCTCGGGGAAGACCCCGCTGGTGATGCCCGCCTCGATGATGACGTCGAGGTCCGCGACGTCGCCCTCCATCTGGCGGATGACCGCCTGCCGCACGGCCGGGCGATGGGCGCTCTCGCGCCAGGCGTCGAGCCAGAGCAGCGCGGAGGGATCGCGCTCGTGGGAGACGTAGAACTCGAGGATACGTCGCAGGTCTGCGACCGGATCGCCCGAGGGCCGCGGATCGAGCGCATCCCGCTCGGCCTCCGACGCCCGCTCGAAGGCCGCCGCCAAGAGCTCGTCGATCGAGCCGAAGTAGTGGGTGACCAACCCCTGCGCCACCCCCACGCGCGCAGCGACCCGGCGCGCCGTGACCTTGCCGAGGCCGTCCTCGAACGCGAGCGCGACGGCGGCGTCGAGGAGCTCCTCGCGACGGTCTTCACGCGGGCGCCTCGTGAAGGCGCCGCCCTGGCTGCGGGTCACCTCAGTCAGGGTAGCGGGGCGGAGCCGAGCGCGCGGCGCGAGCGGTGCCTCGCGTTCACCGCCGGATCCGACGGGAGGTCTTGACGCAGCACTTTTATTTTACAAGTATGACCCCATGAGTCTCTTCATCAGCTGTCCCGTCGCGGACGTCGAGCGCGCGACCGCCTTCTACACCGCCCTCGGCTGGGTTCTCAACACCGAGATGTCGGACCACAACGTGTCCTGCTTCGCCATCGCCCCCGAGCAGTACGTCATGCTCTCCAGCCGCGAGATGTACGCCAGCGTCGGCGGCACCGAGGAGCTGATCGGCGGACCCGACACCCCCTCGAAGGTCACCGTCTCCTTCGACCTCCCCAGCCGCGAAGCGGTCGACGAACTCGTCGAACGGGCCCGCGCCGCCGGCGGCCGCATCGGCGACATCGACGACTACCCCTTCATGTACCAGCGCCAGTTCGACGACCCCGACGGCTACCACTACTCGCCGTTCTGGATGAAGCCGGACGCCGATCCGACGGCGTGAGCGACCTCGCCGCCGCCCTGGAGATCGTCGGCTCGCGCTGGGCGCTCCGCATCGTGGAGCAACTGCTCGACGGCCCGCAGCGCTACGGCGACCTGCAGCGCGAGCTCGGGGCACCGACGAACATGCTCGCGATGCGCCTGCGGGAGCTCGAGACGGCCGGCGTGCTGTACCGCCTGCCGCTCAAGCACAACACCCGGGCGTACGCCCTGACCGAGCGCGGCCTCGCCCTGCGGGATGCGATCACCGCGCTCGGGCGCTGGGCGGCCGAGCAGGCCTAGGCGCCGCCGAGGTCGCGACGCACGACCTGCCCCGCGGCGCTGACGAGGTGGTTCGGCGGCACATCCTTCGCCACCACCGCACCGGCGGCCACGACCGACCCCGATCCGATCCGCACGCCGGGTGCGACCGTGACGTTCGCCCCGAGCCAGACGTTCTCGCCGATCACGATGGGGGCGGTCGTGATGCCGTCGAACCGCTCGCCCGGAGCCACCGGATGCCCCGCGGTGCAGAGGGTGACGCCGGGGCCGATCATGCTGCGATCCCCGATGGCGATGCCGCCGAGGTCGAAGAAGGAGCAGTTCTGATTGACGAAGACGTGCTCCCCCAGCTCGAGGCCGAGGCCGTAGTCGCAGTAGAAGGGTGGAAGGATCACGGCCGTCGCCGGCAGTGGCCGCCCCAGGATCTCGGCGAGCAACGCATTGCGCGTCTCCACGTCGCGGTGCCGCAGCACGTTCAGCCGGGAGGTCAGGTCCATGACGACGTCCACCCTCGCCGTGGCGGCGCGCGACGCCTCGGTGCGCCGGGGGATCAACCGCTCACCCTGCATGATCGGCACGCTCCTTCTCTCCTCGCCGTGCTCGGCCTCGGCACTCGCGGCGCCATCCTGCCACCGATGCGCGGAGACGACCGAACCGACCCGCTTCGAAGACGCGCTTGACACGGCCCATCGGCTACCCGATAAAGTAACTGCATGCGCAAGCAACTTGAAGATTCGATCTCGGCGGTCACCACGGCGGATGCCTGGGCGCAGCTCTCGCTCCTCGCCTCGGCCGTCGACTCGGAGCTCGATCGCTGGCTCGGCGACGCCTTCCGCGTGAGCGCCACCGAGCTGCGGGCGCTCGAGCTGCTGAGTCGGGCGAGCGACAAGGAGCTCCGCGTGAACGAACTCGCCCAGCGCATCGGACTCAATGCCAGCTCAGTCACCCGCCTCGTCAACCGCCTCGAGGCGAAAGGGCTCGCCCGGCGCGACCTCTGCGCCGACGACGGACGCGGGGTCTACGCCGTCATCGACGAGGCCGGCGAGCGACTGCTGGCCGACGCCCGACCCGCCGCCGACGCGCACCTGGCGAGCATGCTCGGCCAGCTCGCCGCCCGGTTCCCGCAGCTCGACACCGGAGCGACGAAGCGGGCGCTGGGCGAGCTCGGCGAGCGGATCGGGTAGGCCCCGGCGCATCATCCGTCGACACCGCTTGCCTATTTCGTTGCATGTACAGACAGTTATCTCTCCCGAAAGGACCGAACATGAGTTGGATCGCACTCGGCATCGCCGTCGTCTTCGAGGTGTTCGTCGGCTTCGCCGCGGGCAAGGCGGACGGTTTCAGGAACCTCTGGTGGACGATCGCCACCCTCCTCGGCGGCGGCATCGCCACCTTCTTCCTGAGCCTCGCCCTGCTCACCTTCGACGTCGGCGTCGGCTACGCCATCTGGACCTCGGTCGCGGGCGTCGGGATCGTCATCGTCGGCGCGCTGTTCTTCCAGCAGCGGCTCACCAAGCAGAAGGCGATCGGAATCGCGGCCGTCATCGCCGGCGTGATCGGACTCAACCTCGCCAGCAGCGTCTGAGCGGGCCTCGACCTCACGACCATCTCTCACGGAAACGGACACCAATCATGACCATCGACTCCTCCTCCCCTCGGACCCGCACCGGACGGGCCTGGGCGGCCCTCGTCACCGCCGGCGCCTTCGAAGTGGGCTACGCCCTGAGCGTCAACGGCAGCGCCGGGTTCACCGACCTCGTGTGGTCGCTCGTCGCCATCGGCTTCTTCGTCCTCACGCTCCTCTTCCTCAGCATTGCGCTGCGCTCGATCGACGTCGGCATCGGCTACGCCGTCTGGGCGGGCATCGGTGCGGTCGGGGCGGCGCTCCTCGGTCCGGTGTTCTTCGACGAGACCATGACCCCGGTGAAGGCGCTCTGGCTCGCCCTCATCATCGGCGGCGTCGTCTGGTTGAAGCTCGCCGACAGCCCCGCGCTCGGACGACGGGCCGAGAAGTCCGGCGGCCGGGTGTCCGCGGGGGCTGCGAGCATGGAGCTCTGACCGAGGAAGGAGGCCGTGGTGATCACCTGCGTCGTCGACTACACGATCGATCCGGCCGAGACCGAGGCGTTCGAGCAGTTCGCCCAGGCGTGGATGCGACTGGTCGCCGAGCACGGCGGCATCCACCACGGGTACTTCCTGCCCGCCGAGGGGGCGAGCGACCGGGCGCTGGCGTTGTTCTCGTTCCCGTCGCTGGCCGCCTACGAGCAGTACCGCGCACGGTTCGGGGTCGACCCCGAGTTCATCGCGGCCGATCGCATCCGCGACGCGAGCGGCTGCGTGCTCAGGTACGAACGCACCTTCATGCGCCCGCTGCTGCCGACCGACCTGCCGGGGCACTCGGGCTAGGTTCGAGGCGCCTCGGCGAGGCCTGCGGACCCGGTCGGAGGCGGTCGGGCACAAGTCGGAAGCGCGCCCACGACCGACGGCTGGCGCCGGCGGCGTTTCCCCGCGTCGCCCCATTGGTCGGGTCGAGCGTCCTGTTGCGTGTCCGTTCACGAACGCAGATACCGGTTGAGGAACAGAACCTGATCGTCGAGAGCCCGCCGCGCAAGCGCGGCCTCGGGCGCCAGCTGGTCGAACACATGGAACGCTCCCGACCAGAGCCGGACGTCCACCGGGATGTCAGCCTCGACCAGGCGGCTCGCGAAGTCCAATGCCTCGTCCCGGAGCGGGTCGCGGTCGGCGGCAAGGACGTAGCTGGGCGGGAGCCCGCCGAGCCGTTCGGCGCGCGCTGGCGCCGCATACTGGTCAGCCTGACCACCTCGCAGGTACAACGCCCACATCTCTCGCGTGTTCGCCGCGTCCCAGACCGGTGAATCGGTCAGTTCGATGACCGACTTCGACCGCAACCGGTCATCGAGCGCGGGGAACAGCAGCATCAGCACGCGGGGACGGCGCCGGCCCTGATCCCGTAGCTTCAGTACGGCACCCGCGGCAAGCGCACCTCCAGCGCTGACGCCGGCGATCCCCACGCGCTCGGGGTCGATTCCACGGGCGGCGGCTTGCATCCATTCCAGCGTCGCCAGGGTGTCCTCGAGTGCGGCCGGGTACGCGTGCTCGGGCGCGAGCCGATACTCGGGGCTGACCACCATGCAGCCGGCCTCGGCCGCGAATCGCAAGCTCCGCGCGTGCTCCGCGCCCCGGTCTCCCCCGACGAACGCGCCCCCGTGGAGCAGCAACAGCGCAGGCGTCGGCGCGGCGACGTTCCGGGGGCGGTAGACGCGCACCTCCAACGAGCGATCCTCGAGCGACATGATCTGCTCGGAGACCTCCACTCGCTCGCCGTACGCAGCCTCGGCTTGGGCGATCGGGAGCCCCGCCGACCCCATGAGATGTCGGGCGCGCGCGAGGTCGCCAGACAGCTCGGGACGTTCGGCACCTGCGATCGTCGCGGCCAGCTCGGGGTCGATACTGACGAACTCAGTCGTCGTCACGTGCCCGCCACCGATCGATACCGAGGGCGATGATCAGCACCACTCCAGTTGCGATCCCCTGCACGTACGACGACACGTTGAGGATCACGAGACCGTTGCTGAGCACCGCGAGGAACACGATACCGAGCAACGATCGCATCACGCTTCCCCGCCCACCGAAGAGCGACGTCCCGCCGAGCACGACGGCCGCGAAGATGTCGAACTCTGCGCCGGTACCGTTGCTGGGGGCCCCGGAACCGAGGCGCCCGGCGAGAAGGACGCCGGCGACCGCAGAGAGCGCCCCTGCGACCACGAAGATCTGAATCGCCTGCCGCCGTACTCGGATTCCGGCGGTCCTGGACGCCCGCGCCGAGGACCCGATCGCGTATGTCCGCATCCCCCACGCCGTCTTGCGCATGACGAACTGAGCCACGAGGTAGGCGATGAGCACGAGGAGCACGCTGACCGGAATCGGGCCGATCGACCCGACCCCCACCCATGCGAGGAGGTCGAAACCGGACGTGGTCGGCGCAGCAATCGATTGACCACCGGTGAAGAAGAGCGCAGCCCCACGGATCACCAACGCCGTCGCCAGCGTGGCGATGAAGCCGGGAATCCGCAAGCCCTCGGTCAAGAGGCCGTTCCCGAGGCCGAGCAGGGCGCCGAGGAGCACCGCTCCGAGCATGGCGATCGCGGCTGGGAGGCCCGCCTGCATGAGAGCGACGCAGACGATGCCGGACGCACCGATGATCGCGCCCTGGCTGATGTCGAGGCGGCCCGCGATCAGGATCATGGTTCCGCCGATCGCCGCCACGCCGAGGACGGCGGATTGGCGCAGGATCACGAACAGGTTGTCGACGGTGAAGAAGGTCGTCGAGAGGATCGCGAACACGGCAACCATGAGAACCAGCGCGGCCGGGAGCACGAGCAGGGTCGGGTCGATTCGTCGAGTCCGGGAGGTGGTCGGCGCCTCAGGTTCGACTGATGCGATGGTCATCGGGTGCCTCCAGTGGCAGCTGACATGAGAAGTTGTTCGGTTGCCTCATCGGCGGCCAGTTCGGCGACGACGCGGCCCTTCCGCATCACGAGGATGCGGTCGCACGCGGCGAGGAGCTCAGGGATCTCCGAGCTCACCATGAGCACCGCGATGCCCTTGCGCGTGAGCTCGCCCACGGTGGTGAGCAGATCGTGCTTGGCCCGGACGTCGATGCCGTGGGTCGGCTCGTCCAAGATGAGCACGCTGAGCTCTTCTGCGAGCAGCCGGGCCAGGAGGACCTTCTGCTGGTTGCCCCCCGAGAGGTCTCGGATGTCCAGGGAGTCGCTCGCCGCCTTGATACGCAGCCGGTCGAACATCTCGCGTACGAGTCTGGTGATCGCACTGTCCCGCAGTACGCCACCGCGTGCGGTGTCGCGCGGTGCGCGGACCGTGATGTTCTGGCGGACGCTGAGGCCCGGGAGGATCCCCTCCGACCGCCGATCCTCGGAGAGGCAGGCGACCCCGACTGCGAAGGCATCGGCTGCGCTCCGCGGCCGATACGGTTGCCCGGAGATCGTCATCGTCCCGGCCGATGCCGGCATCAGCCCGGCGAGCACCCGGCCGAGCGAGGACTTCCCCGCCCCCACGAGCCCGAAGAGCCCGACCACCTCGCCGCTGCGCAGATCGAAGTCGATCGGCGCACGTCCATGAACTTCCAGCCCTGCCGCCGAGAGCACGGTGCCTCCGAGTGCCGGGCGGTCCATCCGGCGACTCAGGAGCTGCGCGCCGGGAACCATCGCCTCCACCACGTCGCCCATGCTCGCTGCGTCGACACCGAACTCGCCGGCCACCCGTCCGTCTCTCAGCACGACAACGCGGTCGCAGAGCTCAGCGACCTCGTTGAGTCGGTGGGAGATGAACACCACGCCGACCCCCTGGTCGCGGAGGGAGCGCATCACAGCGAAGAGGCGTTCGGCTTCGAAGGGCGTAAGCGATGATGTGGGTTCATCGAGCAGCAGCACCGTGCCGGATGAGCGCAGCGC
This sequence comes from Agromyces soli, assembly GCF_022811605.1. Taxonomy (GTDB): domain Bacteria; phylum Actinomycetota; class Actinomycetes; order Actinomycetales; family Microbacteriaceae; genus Agromyces; species Agromyces soli. The sequence goes on from NZ_CP094533.1 coordinate 943,067, forward strand.
ACGAGCAGCGGCCACGAGCTGCTGATCGCCGATCGCGAGGTCCCTGACCAGGATGGACGGGGAGAGGTCGAGTCCGACTCGCTTCAGCGCCTTCGCAGCGGCTCGGCTCATCGCCGAGCGATCGAGCGTGCCGTGGCGCCGGAATCTCCGCTCGTCACCGAGAGCGAGGTTCTCTGCGATGCTCAAGTCGGGGACAAGGTCCAGCTCTTGTCTCACGACCCCGATGCCATGGTCGGCCGCACGGCGAGGCGCGTCGAGAGTGACCTCGACTCCGCGCACGGACAGCGTGCCGGTGTCCGGGATCAACTGTCCGGTGAGCACGTTGATCAGGGTGGACTTGCCGGCGCCGTTGGCGCCAGCAAGTCCGAGAACCTCGCCGGCTCGAATCGTGAGGTCAACGCCCGTCAGCGCGGCAACGCCCCCGAACGATTTCCCCACTCCCTCCACGCGGAGGGCAGGTGTTCCCTGATCCACCTCGATGAGCGGACTGGTCATGAGAGCGAGTCGAGAATGCTCTGAGCGTTCTCGCTCGTGACGAGCTCCGCGGGAACGATCTGCTCCCGCTCGACGGACTCGCCCCGCGACTTCTTCAGAATCGTTTCGGCGATGATGTTGCCCTGCTTGACGGGGAACAGGCCGACGGTCGAAGCGACCTCGCCCGAGAGCACGTACTCCAGGATTCGCTTGTCCTCTCCACCGGTGACCACCCCGACATCCTTGCCCGGGGTGCGACCACTGGACTTGATGGCCGACACCGCGCCGAGTGCGCTGGAGTCGTTGAGGCCGATGATGAGGTCCAGGTCGGGGTGCGCCTGCAGGATCACCGACGTCTGTGCGTTGCCCGTGTCCTCCTGGAAGGCTTCGACTTCGCTCACCAACTCCCAATTGCCCTGACCGAGGACTTCGTCGATACCGTCGATCGCCCCCTGGTGACGGTCCAGCAGCGGTTCACCGCCGGAGTCCTGATGGAGAATCGCGACCTTCGGCTTCTCCTCCGGCCGGTTCTCTTCGAGCCACGTGCCCGCGCTCGTACCCTCGATCATCCCGAAGGCACGGTCATCGAGATTGAACGTGATGTCCGCCTCAGGGATCGAGGTCGCAAGCCCAACGACGAGGACCCCCTGCTCGGTGAGTCGCTTCGCCACCGGACTGACCGCTTTCGGATCGGTCGGAGTGATGACCACTGCCTTGGCACCGGCCGCCACGAGGTTCTCGATCCCACTGACCTGCTTGCCGGAGTCGGCGTCGGGGTCCGAGGTGGTCACGGCGATCCCGCAGGGCTCGAATGCCTCCTTGAGACCTCGTTCGACGAACGGGAAGTAGCCGCCGGTGTTCGAATACGGGGAGTAGCCGACCTTGGTGAGGCTGACCCCGTCGCATTCGGCGGGCTTCTCTGCTGAAGCGGGGCCGCCCGCCTGGCACGCGGTCAATGTGAGCGCGGCGACAGCGACGAGGGCCGTGGCGCCGAAGCGAAGACGATTGATCATTGCTCTCCTTTGTGCAATAACGCGCCGGCGCCAATCGCTGTCGGGCCGGCAGTTCGGGTAACGCTCCAGACCCTATGGGCGACGCTATTTTTGCGTCAATGAACAGAAATTTGCCTAGACGATGCCCTTCATCAGGACCGCGCCCACCGCGCCGAGAGCAGCCGCGCTTCGCCCGAGCGCGCCGAGCCGCACGGGCGTCTCGGCGCACGCCGGAAGCGCGTGTGACCGGATCCCCTCCGCAACCTGCCCCTCGATGTCGTTGGATGCTCTGCTCAGCGCGCCACCGAGGATGACCGCGGCTGGGTTGAGGATGTTGCAGAGCGAGGCCGTTGCGCGGCCGATCACCTCATGAGCATCGCCGAACGCCTCCTGCGTCGCCGCGTCGCCCGACCGGAGCCGCTGGAGCACTTCGCGCCAGTCGGGTTCGTGCCCGTATGCGATGGAAAGACCGCGCATGATGGCGGGCACTCCGACGACCGTCTCCAGGCAGCCGCGACCGCCGCAACGGCACCGCTCCCCGCCGGGTACCACCACCATGTGACCGACTTCTCCGGCAACACCTGAAGCACCGGACACGATGCGACGATTCAGCACGAATGCCCCTCCCACGCCGGAGTGCAACTTGACGTAGAGGAAGTTGTCGAAGTCCCGGCCGGCGCCCCAGAGCAGCTCCGCGTAGCACGCCAGACGCGTGTCATTCCCCAGAACGATGGGACAGGGAAGGTGTTCGCGCGCTCTGGCGACGACGTCACCACCCCAATGCGGGAGCAAGCTGTCCAGCGAGGGCGCGTTGTTCTCGTAATCGATCGGGCCGCTGATCGCGATGCCTGCTCCGACGATGTCCGACCAGTCGACTCCAACATCCTTGAGCATGCCGTCGATCATCTGTCTCGCGCGGGCCAGTCCACTGTCGGGCCCGTAGTCGTCGCCGAGTTCGCGCTCGTCGGAGGCGAGGATGGTGTGGTCGACGCTCGCGAGGATGGTACGCACCGAGCGATAGCCGAAGTCGATTCCGATCGTCGCGGCCCGACCCACCACCAATCGAAGCTGCGCTGTCGGGCGACCTCGGCGTCCTGAACCAGCCGGAACGTCCTCCGCAAGCAGGCCTTCGTCCAGCAGCACCGTCGCGACCCGCGTCACCAACGTTCGCGACCATCCGAGCTCACCCATCGCCTCGGCCCGCGACATCGCCCCCTTCGCCGCGATGAGGTTGATGAGTTCGGCGATCTTGGCGCGACGCCCCTCGGGCACACTGCGCAGCACACCGAGGGGGTCCTGGTAGCCCGACTGGTTCACCATGGTGGAAGCATAGAGCGGCGCCCCAGGACCCCTTTCGCTCACCCGAACCAGAAGAGCTGTCCGGTGTCGCCGCTTCGATACGGCACCTGCCGGAGCTGCGTCCCCCAGTCGGAGTCCACAGCCGCGAGAACGAGACCGCTGAGGCGGTTGACGATCCTGAACCTGCCGCCCCCAGCGTCTTCAAGGAGCCATTCATCGTTCGCGACCGCTGCGTTGCCGTAGTCGTGCTGGACAGCGACCGCGCCGGGAGATGTGCCGGCGTCGAGGATGACGACGTCGCGACCACTGTGCTTCGCGATGATCCTCACATAGCCATCGCCGAGAGGCGCCACCGAGAAGGAGCTGTTCGGGTCGGCGCTCGCCGGCCACTGGACGATAGCCGCGCCATTCGAGCTGCTGGCGTACGCGACGTTCAGAGCGAGACCGCTTCCGTCGAGCCGAATGCGCGTCGCCTCAGCCGGGGCACTGACGACCCGGGTGAATCTGATGGCGTGGCCTCCATTCGCCACCGCTGTCGGAATGGTGAGCGCCGCCCCCGCGGTCACGACTTGGGTGGTCCGGCGAAGGGTACCGTTCGGCGCATCGTCAACCACCTCGGCCAGCCACTGCCCGGAGCCGAGGAACGCGGTCGAATAGGTGATGTTGCCGGGGGCACCCGCCTTCATCGCGCCGAGGTACCAGCGCTCATCGCTCCGACGGGCGACCACGGCCCCGGTCTCGGGCGTGCCGCCGACCAGTCGTGTCTCGTCCCAGACGACCGGAACGGATCGCATCCACCACTCACTGATCGGACGCGCGGCATACGAGCTCCTCGTCCCCGCGGGCAAGAGGAGGCCCGTGTCGTAGAGCACAGTTTGTGCAAGCTCGACTGCGTCGCTGTTCGGCTTGCCGTTCTGGAAGCCGAGCGGTGTGTAGTCGGTTCCGCCGAGAGCGCCGCGGGTGAATGGCGCGGCCGCGACATGAGCGATGGTGCGATCGCCGAGGAACTCTCCTCCGCGGATCGCTTCAGAGGTGAGCAGATGCGGCCAGGTGCGCGAAGAGCCCTGCGGAAGACGGGAGCCATGGAAGTCGACCATGAGCTGGAACCGCGCAGTGTCTTCGAGCGTCGCTTCGTACCAGGCATAGCGGCTCAGGGAGTCGCTGTCCATGAAGTCGATCTTCACGCCCTTGACGCCCCAGTCGCGGAAGGTGGTGAACGTTGACTCGCGCTGGGCCGCCGTCTCGAGGTCTGCTGAGTGGACCCAGAGCAGGATGCCGACATTGCGCTCCGCCGCATACGCGACGAGTTCGGGGACCCAGCTCTGCCCCTTCCAGCCTCCATCTACCAGCGAGTACGCCCACCCTTGCTTCGATGCATAGTCGACCCAGGCCTTCTGTTGAGCGAGCGAAGCCTGCCCGGCTTCGTAGCCGTCGAGCCAGTTCCATGCAGAGATGCCAGGCTTGATCCACGAAGTATCGGTGATCTTCGACGGCCGTGCGACATCGTCGACGAGCGTGGACTGGAAGAGGTCCGCGGGCGAACCGACCGAAACCACCCGCCATGGAGTGACCGCCCCGGCCGCCATGGGGACAGACGCCGTCGCGAGCGCGACCTCGAACCCGGACGCCCCCCAACGGTTGAGCGCACCTCCCGGGAACGTGCCGTCGGGATCGCCTTCCGCCAACTGCACGGCCATGCCGTTGCTCCGCCGCAGCACACTGCCGAACTCGTAGCTCCCCGCGCCGAGTGCTCCGACCGTGGTCGTTCCCCACGGGGTCTCGTGCGGGCCCGCGTATCGAGCGGTCGTGATCGAGGTATCGGAAGGAAACTGGAACTCGGTTGCATCATCGATCACGGTCGCAGCGTTCGGGAGCGCATAGCGCACGGCAACGCCGCTCTGAGACACGCGGACGATGACGACGAGTTGGACACCGCCGCGAGCGAAGGTGAAGGTGGAGATGGTGGCCGCACGAGACCGTTGCCGCGACTTCCCCGAGACCATCGTGTAGTCGTCGAAGACCGTGCGGTCCGAACGCGCCACGAAGTCGAGCTGCTGCGTGAAGTCGACAGAGGTCGTACGCAACGCCAACTGACCCGGATCAAGCGCCGCAACGCAGTCTCGCGCGGCGGCCAGCGTGAGGCGCCCGTTCGAGTCGAGCGCGAGCGCCGCACGGGTGCCCCCGCACGTACCCGTCGCACCAGGCTGCGCCACCTCCCACGACCCGGGCGTGACTGCCTGTGCGGGAGTGGCCTCGAGCGCGACGGCGGACATCCCCGCCACGAGTATTGCGACGAGCGCCGCCCTCCAGGCCTGCGACCGAACGGTCCAAGACATGCACCTTCTCCTTACGACATCATCGGCGTAGATCGCGGCGGTGCCGCTTCGAGCACGGTATGAGTCGACCGTATTTTGCGTCAATGAACAGAATTGTCGTGGCCCGCCGCCGGCCCCCGACCCACCCAGGTCAGCCGCCCGTGGAAGGTGAGAGAAGCCTGGACCGGAATACATAGAGTGGGGTCTATGAATCTGGCGCAGCGGGTCTCGGCGACGGTGTCAGAACCGACGCGCGCCGCACTCCTCCGGCTGATCCTGCGCGAGCGCGACGGTCGGTCGACGGTGACGCGGCTGGCGGACGAGCTCGGATTGCGGCAGCCGACGATCACGCATCATGCTCGACTCCTCGTCGAGGCGGGGGTGCTCGATCGCAGGCCCGAGGGACGCCGGGTCTGGTACTCGGTCGCCCCTGGGCAGCTGGATCGCGTGCTCGAGGCGCTCGGCGTCCCCAGCACGACCGGCCCGGAGGCCGCCGTCTTCGCACGCATTGTCGACGACCTGGCCGTGCGATTCGCGGGCACCTTCAGCCACGAGACCGTCGAGCGCTTCGTCGACGAGAGTCGGCAGCTGCTCGCCCGAGCAGGCGGTGGGACGCGGTTGGCGTCGCGGACAGCGGCGTTCTCCGCGCAGCGACTCGCCGCGGTCGCCGCGCGTCAACAGGAACCGGGCGGTGCGCTTGCGGTGCTGTTCGTCTGCGTTCAGAACGCCGGGCGCTCGCAGATGGCCGCGGCGCTCCTGCGTCAGCTCGCCGGCGACCGGGTGCACGTGCGCACCGCCGGCTCGGAGCCGGCGGGCGCGGTGGCGTCGGTCATCGCCGCCGCCTTGGAAGAGGTCGGGGTGTCGCTCGGTGGCGAGTTTCCGAAGCCGCTGACCGACGAAGTCGTGCGGGCGGCGGATCTGGTCATCACCATGGGGTGCGGCGACGCGTGCCCGGTCTATCCGGGCACTCGCTACCTCGACTGGGAGCTCGAGGACCCGGTGGGCAAACCCCTCGAAGAGGTGCGCCGCATCCGTGACGACATCGACCGACGCGTCCGGGAACTCCTCGCAACCCTCGCCGAACCGGCTTCGTGAACATCTGCTGAATCGGCTCGGCTCAGCTCGACCAATGCATAGATGCTGATCTATGTTTAAAGGGTTCGAGTTCGAGGAAAGGTCTGCTGATGTCCGAGAAGCCCACGGTGCTGTTCGTGTGCGTGCACAACGCCGGTCGTTCGCAGATGGCCGCCGGGTTCCTTCGTGAACTCGGTGGCGACCGTCTCGAGGTCCGCTCCGCAGGCTCTGAGCCCAAGGACCAGATCAACCCGGTGGCCGTGCAGGCGATGGCCGAGGAAGGCATCGACATCGCGAACCACGTGCCGAACGTGCTGACCACCGACGCCGTCCGCGACTCCGACGTCGTCATCACCATGGGCTGCGGCGACGCCTGCCCGATCTTCCCCGGCAAGCGCTATGAGGACTGGGATCTGGACGACCCCGCCGGTCAGGGCATCGAGGCCGTCCGTCCGATCCGCGATGAGATCCGGCACCGGGTCGAGGCGCTTCTGGCTGAGCTTCTCCCGCAGGATGCGAGCGCATGACCGGCGAGCACGTCCCGAAACGGCGCACCCGAGACGCGAGACGCGCGTCCCGGGGCTGATCCTCGGCAGCCCCGGGACACCGGCCCTACGAGCAGCAGCTCGATGAGCCGCCGAGGTCGGTCGAGCACACCCCGGTTGCCGGCAGGACGAGTTCGACGTTCGAGGCGGCGGCGAGATCGCCGTCGAGCCACGCCACGACCGAGCGCACCTGCTCGTATCCGGTGGTGAGCAGGAAGGTGGGGGCGCGGCCGTACGACTTCATGCCGACGATGAAGAATCCGTGCTCGGGGTGAGTGAGCTCGGTGAAGCCGTGGGGTTCGACCGTGCCGCACGAGTGCAGATTCGGGTCGATCAACGGCGCCAACCGCTTCGGCGCCTCGACGATCTCATCGAGCTCGAGCCTGATCTCACGCAGCACGTCGAGGTTCGGGCGGAACCCGGTCGCGTTCACGACGACCTCGGTTCCGTGCACGGCGATGTCCCCGCCACGCTGGCCGACGAGCTCGACGCCGTCCTCGGCACGACGGGCGCGAAGGATCTCGAACCCGTCGACGAGTTCGATATCGCCTCGGCGTACCGCCGCGTCGACGCGGCCGCCGAGCTTCGCCCGATCGGCGAGCTCATCTCCCTCGGAGGACGACACCCGCACCGCTCGAGCGTTCCGGATCAGCCACGTGACCCGAGTCCCGGGCACCTCGCGAGCGAGCTGCACCAGCCCGAGGAGGGTGTTCGCCGCGGAGTGTCCGGCGCCGACGACGGTGGTGTGCCGGCCAGCGAACGCGTCGCGGTCGCGACCGAGGACGTCCGGGAGCGCGGGCTGCAGCCGGTCGGCGATGTCGTCGAACCCGATGAGGCCGAGCCCGGAGGAGCTCAGCGAGTTCGGCGAGCGATACGTGCCGGACGCGTCGATCACGGCGCGTGCCGTCAGCTCCTCCAGCCCCGCTGCGGTTCGCAGCCGCACCAGGAACGGCGTGGTGAAGCGGTTCGCCGTGCGAGTCCGGTCCATCCCTTCTCGGCTGACTGCGAGCACTTCGGCGCCGGTGCGGATCCGCGAAGCGATGGGTGCCAGTCGGCTGAGCGGCACCAGGTAGTCCTCGACCAGCTCGGTTCCCGAGGGCGCGCGTTCGGGCGAAGGCAGCTGCCAGCCTTCGGCCTCGAGCAGACGACGTGAGGCAGGGTCGACAAGATGCTTCCACGGCGAGAAGAGTCGGGTGTGCCCCCACGAGCGAATGCTGTCGGCGATGTCGTCGCCGGCTTCGAGGATGACGAAGTCGATGCCGCGTTCGACGAGGTTCGCGGCCGCGGCGAGCCCGATGGGGCCGGCGCCGACGATCACCACCGGCAGCGTGGCGAGGCGGTCGTTCGTCACTGGACGAGTGGTCAAGTCGAGCAGCGTCACTGCATCCTCCTGGGTATCGACGGATATCGATGAACTTCGATGCAGTCAGTATGTGCTCGCTATCGATAGATGTCAATATCGACTAGTATCGATGCATGGTCACGATGCTCGAGGTCACCGACATCTCCGCAGGGGTGTGCTGCGCGCCGCTGGTTCGCGAGCCCCTCGGCGCGTCCGACGCTGAGATCCTCGCTCACAAGATCAAGGCGCTCTCCGACCCGACCCGGCTGCGACTGCTCTCCATCGTGGCCGCCTCGGAGGATCAGGAAGCCTGCGTGTGCGACCTCACCGAACCCGTCGGGCTGAGCCAGCCGACCGTGTCGCATCACCTCAAGATCCTCACCGAGGCGGGCTACCTGACCCGCACCCGCCGCGGGTCGTGGGCATACTTTCGACTGCAGCCGGAGGCGCTCGAGCTGATCACGCAGTTCCTCTCGCTCCCCGCGCGCACCTAGCGGCGCGGAACGAGAAAAGCCCCGGCAGTTCTGCCGGGGCTTTTCTTCTGTGCGTGGTGCGCAAGGGGGGAGTTGAACCCCCACGCCCTTTCGGGCACACGGACCTGAACCGTGCGCGTCTGCCTATTCCGCCACTTGCGCATGCCGGCACTCGCGTGCCAGCCGATCGAGACTAACACTTCACCCGCCCGATCTCCATTCGACGGCCGGGCCCCACTCCGGCCCCGACCGGCGCGGCTGCGAGTACGGCGGCCGCGGCCCGCCTTCGAACCCGCTGAGCGTCGCCGCCTCCCCTCGCGGGCCGCGCGCCTCCGGGCATAGCATCGGACGCGGGTGTTGACGCCCAGACCGACGTGACGACGACGACGTGACGAAAGGACCGGCGTGACTACCGTCGACCCCTCCCCCGACCTCTCCTCCATCCGTGCGTGGCTCTTCGACCTCGACGGGGTACTGACGCCGACCGCGGTGGTGCACATGCACGCCTGGGCGCGACTGTTCACCCCGTACCTGGCCGAGCACGGCGCCGCGCCGTACACCGAGGCCGACTACTTCGCCTACATCGACGGCAAGCCCCGCTACGACGGCGTGCGCAGCCTGCTCGCGAGCCGGGGCATCCGCGTCCCCGAGGGCGAGCCGAGCGATCCGCCGAGCGCGGACACGGTGCACGGCCTCGGCAACCGCAAGAACGCCGTCTTCACCGACACTCTCGCCGAGGAGGGCGTCTCGCCCTACCCCGCGAGCGTCGCCTTCCTCGACGCGGTCGAAGCGGCCGGATGCCTCGCCGCGGTGGTCTCGAGCTCGAAGAACGCGCCCGACGTGCTGCGCGCCGCCGGCCTCGCCGACCGCTTCGAGGTCGTCGTCGACGGCGGCTACGCGGCCGCCGAGCAGCTGCCCGGCAAGCCCGCACCCGACACCTACACCCGCGCGGCCGAGCTGCTGGGCGTGCCGTCGACGGCCTGCGCCGTCGTCGAGGACGCCGAGTCCGGCGTGCAGGCGGGCGCCGCCGGCGACTTCGGTCTCGTCGTCGGCGTCGACCGCGGCGTCGGACGCGATACGCTGCTGCGGCTCGGTGCCGATGTCGTCGTCGACGAGCTCGACGAGCTCGTCCCCGCGCTCAGCACCGCACCGCCCTCCCCCGACCCCACGACCGGAAAGCGCACTGCATGAGGTTCGCCGACACCGACCCGCTGAACCGCACCCGGTTCCCGCTCGACGAGTGGGCGCTGGTCGAGACCGAGTTCCAGGCCGACGACCAGGGCCGCACCGAGACCCTGTTCGCCGTCGGCAACGGCTACCTCGGCCTCCGCGGCAACATCGAGGAGGGCCGCGACGGCTACGCGCACGGCACCTTCGTCAACGGCTTCCACGAGACCTGGCCGATCCGGCACGCCGAGGAGGCGTTCGGCTTCGCCCGCGTCGGCCAGACGATCGTGAACGCGCCGGACGCGAAGATCATCCGCCTCTACGTCGACGACGAGCCCCTCGTCATCACCGAGGCCGAGATCCTCGCCTACGAGCGCCGGCTCGACTTCCGCACCGGCGTGCTGAGCCGCTCGATCGAGTGGCGCACCCCGGCCGGCAAGCGCGTGCTCATCACAAGCCGGCGCATGACGAGCTTCGTCGACCGGCACCTCGCGGTGCTCGACTACGAGGTCGAGCTGCTCGACGCCGACGCCGCGGTCACGATCACGAGCCACATCCTGAACCGCCAGGACGGCCGCGACGAGTACCGCTCCGGCGTCACCGAGGCCCCCGGCGCCTTCGATCCGCGCAAGGCGGAGACCTTCACCGAGCGCGTCCTGCAGCCCCGGGTGAAGCGGCAGCACGGCGACCGCTATCTGCTCGGCTACCAGACCACGAACTCCGGGATGGCCCTCGCGGTCGGTGCCGAGCACGCCATCGCGACCGACAACCAGTACACCGAGACCGGCACGATCGACGACGACCTCGCGAAGCACACCTACCGGGTGCAGGCGAAGCAGGGGCATCCGATCCGCGTCACGAAGCTCGTCAGCTACCACTCGGCCCGCTCGGTGCCGGCGCGCGAGCTCGGCGACCGCGCCGACCGCACGCTCGACCGGGCGCTCGAGCAGGGCGTCGCCGAGCTCTTCACGCAGCAGCGCGACTGGCTCGACGACTACTGGACCCGCTCGGACGTCGAGGTCGGCGGGCAGCCGCTGTTGCAGCAGGCGATCCGGTGGAACCTGTTCCAGCTCGCCCAGGCCTCCGCCCGCACGGACGGCGGCGGCGTCGCGGCGAAGGGCGTCTCGGGCTCCGGCTACGGCGGTCACTACTTCTGGGACTCCGAGATCTACGTCATGCCGTTCCTCACGTACACGGCTCCGATCGTCGCGCGGAACGTCATGCGCTTCCGCCAGCGGATGCTGCCGGCCGCCCGCGCCCGCGCACTCGAGCTGAACCAGCAGGGCGCGCTGTTCCCGTGGCGCACGATCAACGGCCTCGAGTCGAGCGCGTACTACGCGGCGGGCACCGCGCAATACCACATCGACGCCGACATCTCCTACGCGCTGATGCACTACGTGCAGGCGACCGGCGACGAGGACTTCCTCGCCCGGGGCGCGATCGACATCCTCGTCGAGACCGCCCGCATGTGGGAGGACCTGGGCTTCTGGCGGCACAACGCCGACGACGTGTTCCACATCCACGGCGTCACCGGGCCCGACGAGTACACGACCGTCGTGAACGACAACCTGTACACGAACGTCATGGCCAGGGCGAACCTCGAGGACGCGGCGAGCGCCGTCGACCAGCTGCAGGTGCGGCATCCGCTCGAGTACCACAAGCTCGTCGAGCGGCTCGGCGTGACCCCGGCCGAGGTCGCCGGGTGGCGCCGCGCCGCGGCGCACATGCACATCCCCTTCGACGCGAAGCTCGGCGTGCACCCGCAGGACGCCGCGTTCCTCGACAAGGAGCTGTGGGACCTCGAGCAGACCCCGGAGCAGCTGCGCCCGCTCCTCCTGCACTACCACCCGCTCGTGATCTACCGCTTCCAGGTGCTGAAGCAGGCGGATGTCGTGCTGGCGCTGTTCCTGCAGGGCGACCGCTTCACGACCGAGCAGAAGCTCGCCGACTTCGAGTACTACGACCCGCTGACCACGGGCGACTCGACCCTGTCGGCGGTCGTGCAGTCGATCATGGCGGCCGAGGTCGGCTATCACGAGCTCGCGCTGCGCTACTTCCGCTCGGCCCTGTTCGTCGACCTCGCCGATCTGCACCACAACGCCGCCGACGGCGTGCACGTCGCCTCGACGGGCGGCGTGTGGAGTGCGCTCGTGTTCGGCTTCGGCGGATTCCGCGACCACAAGGGCAAGTACGGCTTCGATCCGCGGCTTCCCGACGGCTGGGACGAGCTGACCTTCCGCATCACGCTGCACGGGGCCCGGGTCCGCGTCACGGTGCAGCCCGAGACGATCCGTTTCGCCCTCGAGACGGGCGAGCGGGTGGAGCTCGCGGTGCGCGGCACGCCGGTCGTCGTGACCGCCGACGCGGAGGTCTCCGTGCCGCTCGACGGACAGGGTCCGCGCATCCTCGGACGGCCGACGATGCGTGACGTGGAGGGCGCCCGACGGGCCGACGGCACGCTGCTCACGGCCTCGGTGCCGACGCTCTCGCTCGACGTCGACGAGGGGGATGCGACCATCGCCCTGGACTGATCACCCAGCATTTTCAGCCGCTCGCGCTAACATGACGCGAAGTCAGACACCGGAATCGGGAGACCTGTGGGCCTACTGGACAACTTCGAGAAGGGTCTCGAGCGCGCCGTCAACGGCGCGTTCGCGAAGACCTTCCGTTCCGGACTCCAGCCGGTGGAGATCACCTCCGCGCTAAAGCGCGAGATCGACACGAAGGCCGCCGTCGTCTCGCGCGACCGCGTGCTGGTGCCGAACACCTTCACGGTGCGGATGGCGGCGGAGGACTACGACCGGATGTCCCGGCTGGGCCCCGCCCTGACCGACGAGCTCGTGGACCTCGTGCAGAAGCACGCCGCGAGCCAGCGCTTCCAGTTCGCCGGCGGCATCACGATCGAGCTGCAGCCCGACGCGGAGCTCAGCGTCGGCATGGTGCAGGTCGACTCGCAGAACGTGAAGGGCCAGGTCGCCTGGACCCCGGTGCTCGACGTCGACGGCAAGCGATACCCCATCATCAAGGGCCGCACCGTGCTCGGCCGCGGCAGCGAGGCCGACATCGCCCTCGGCGACACCGGCGCCTCCCGCCGGCACGCCGAGGTGCAGTGGGACGGCTCGCGCGCGCGCGTGCGCGACCTCGGCTCGACCAACGGCACCCAGCTCGACGGCGCCCCGGTCTCCGACTCCGTGCTGGAGCCGGACTCCGTGATCACCATCGGGCGCACCCGCATCGTGTTCCGCGTCCTCGCGCAGGCCGCGGCCGCGCCCCGCCGCGAACCCGCGACGGAGCGCCACGACATGGACGGGTTCTGGGGGCCGGCCGAATGAGTCAACTCACCCTCCTCGTCCTCCAGATCGGCTTCCTGCTGCTGATGTGGGTGTTCGTGTTCGCCATCGTCTACGCCCTGCGCAGCGACCTGTTCGGTCAGCGCGTGCGCAAGCTCCAGCCCGATGCGGCGCAGGCCGGCGCGCCCGCGGCATCCGGGTTCCCCAGCTCGCCGATCACCCCCGGCGGCGGCACCCGCAAGCCGGCCCCCGCCCCCGCTCCCGCCAACGGCGAGATCGCGTCGGCGCAGAACGCCCGCACGCTCGTCATCACCTCCGGCCCGAAGGCCGGCGCGGAGTTCCCGCTCGGCCGCGACGAGATCACCATCGGCCGATCGGCGGACTCCGCGATCATCATCCGCGACGACTACACCTCGACCCACCACGCCCGGCTCATGCTGTGGAACGACCGGTGGATGATCCAGGACCTCGATTCCACGAACGGCACCTTCCTCGACGGCTCCCGGGTGAGCGTGCCGACCCCGATCCCGCTCGGAGTCCCGGTCAAGGTCGGCGCGACGACGTTCGAGCTCCGGCGGTAGCCCATGACGCACGTCAAGGCGAGCGCGGCGGTCTCCCACGTCGGCCGGGTCCGGAGCAACAACCAGGACTCCGGCTTCGAGGGCAACCATCTCTTCTTCGTGGCCGACGGCATGGGCGGGCACGCCGGCGGCGACGTGGCGAGCGCGATCGCGACGCACCGCATCGCGGAGGTCGACCGCGCCTTCACCGACCCCACCGAGGCGGCGGCGACCCTCGAGGGCGCGCTCATCGCGGCGAACCGCCGGCTCGCGGAGACGGTCGCCGAGCACTCCGAGCTGACCGGCATGGGCACGACCGTCAGCGCCATGATGCTGACCGGCGACCGCGTGGTCATCGCGCATATCGGCGACTCCCGCATCTACCTGCTCCGCTCCGGCGAGCTCAACCAGGTCACGATCGACCACACCTTCGTGCAGCGGCTCGTCGACGCGGGGCGCATCACCGCCGAGGAGGCGATGGTGCATCCGCGCCGCTCGGTGCTGATGCGCGTGCTCGGCGATGTCGAGGCCTCCCCCGAGATCGACACGATGGTGCTCGAGACCCGGCCGGGCGACCGCTGGATGCTCTGCTCCGACGGCCTGTCCGGCGTCGTCTCCTTCGAGGAGATCCACGACTTCCTCGCGAGCGACCAGAGCGCCAAGCCCGTCGCGGAGCGCCTCGTCAAGGCCTCCCTCGACGGCGGCGCCCCCGACAACGTCACCGTCATCGTCGTCGACGTCGGCGAACCGCCGGCGCCGGAGACCCCCGGCGTCATGGTGGGCTCCGCCGCCGCGCCGCTCGCCTTCAAGACGCCTGAGCCCGCGCGGCCCCGCGGCATCCGGCTGACGCCGTTCCGCCCGCACCCGGTGCAGGAGACCCACTTCGAACCCGACTCGGTCGACTACTTCGACGAGCTGATCGAGGAGGACGAGCGCCGCCGACGCCGCCGCCGCATCGTCTGGGGCGCCTGGATCGTGCTCCTCGTCGGCGCGATCGTGGCGGCCTTCGTCGTCGGCTACCAGTGGACGCAGACCCGCTTCTACGTCGGCGAGCACAACGGCCGCGTCGCCATCTACCAGGGCATCCAGCAGAATCTCGGGCCGATCTCGCTGCACGAGCTGCACACCGAGACGACGATCGACGTGTCCGAGCTGCGCACCTACGACCAGCAGCGCGTTGAGCAGACGATCAGCGCCGACTCGTACTCCGAGGCCTCCCGCATCGTGCAGCGATTGGAGGCGTCGCTTGACTGAGCCCACCGCCTCCATCGCGTCCGGTTCCCCGAGCTCGTCCGGTTCCCCGAGCTCGTCGAGGGGCGCCCGCCGCGCGGCACGGGCCGCCGGCGAACCGACGCCGCCCTCCGGCATTCGCCGCATCCGCCTGCCGCAGAAGCTCCGCAACCTCGAGCTCGCCCTGCTGCTCTTCGCGTGCGTGATCAACGCGGGCGCGATCGTACTCGTGCAGCTCGGCGCCCTCGGCGCCATCGACACCCAGCTGATCCTGCTCGGCGCCGGGCTCTCGGCGCTCGTGCTGGCCCTGCACATCTCGATGCGCTTCGTGGCCCGCGACGCCGACCCCTTCCTGCTGCCGATCGCCACGCTGCTGAACGGCATCGGCATCGCGATGATCTACCGCATCGACATCGCCGAGGGCGACACCGGCTGGGACAGCGCCGCCGTGCGCCAGATCGTGTGGAGCGCGATCGCGATCGTCTGCGCGATCGCGACGATCCTGGTGATCCGCAACCACCGCGTGCTGTTCAAGTACACCTACCTGTCCGGCCTCGTCGCGATCGTGCTGCTGCTGCTGCCGCTCGTGCCCGGGCTCGGCGACGACCACGACGGCGCCCAGGTCTGGATCTCCATCGCCGGGGTCATGAACTTCCAGCCCGGCGAGATCGCGAAGATCGCGCTGGCGGTGTTCTTCGCCGGCTACCTCGTGCGCAACCGCGACTCCCTCTCGATGGTCGGCCGCACCTTCCTCGGCATGCGCTTCCCGCGGGCGCGCGACCTCGGGCCGCTGCTCGTGGTCTGGGCCCTGTCGATGGCGGTCATCGTGTTCCAGCGCGACCTCGGCACCGCCCTGCTCTACTTCGGGCTGTTCCTCGTCATGCTGTACGTCGCGACCGGCCGGCTGTCGTGGATCGTGCTCGGCCTCTCGATGTTCCTCGCCGGCGCCCTCATCGCGAGCCAGGTCCTCGAGTACGTCGGCAACCGCTTCGCGAACTGGCTGAACCCCTTCGACCCGGCCCGCTACGAGGCGGAGGTCGGCGGCAGCTACCAGCTCGTGCAGGGCCTGTTCGGCCTCTCCAACGGCGGGCTGATCGGCACCGGCTGGGGCCAGGGCCGGCCGGACATCACGCCCGTGCCGCAGTCGGACTACATCATCGCGAGCCTCGGCGAGGAGCTCGGTCTCGCCGGCATCTTCGCGATCCTCGCGCTCTACCTGCTGTTCGTGTCCCGCGGCTTCCGGATCGGCTTCGCCGGGCAGGACGACTTCGGCAAGCTGCTCGGCGTCGGACTCTCCTTCGTCGTCGCCCTGCAGGTGTTCATCGTCGTCGGCGGCGTCATGCGCGTCATCCCGCTCACCGGCCTGACGACCCCGTTCCTCGCGGCCGGTGGGTCCTCGCTCGTCGCGAACTGGATCATCGTGGCGCTGCTGCTACGGCTCTCCGACACGGTCCGCAACCATCCGAGGCTGGTGATCGACGGATGAACCGCGAACTGAAGCGCATCACGATCCTCGTCTTCGTGATGTTCCTGTCGCTCTTCGTCGCCTCGACGATCGTGCAGTACGCGCAGGCGGAGGCGCTGGCCAACGACCCGCGGAACTCGCGCACGCTGTACGAGAGCTACTCGGTCGAGCGCGGGCCGATCCTCGTCGGCGGCGAGCCGATCGCGTACTCGCAGCCCTCCGACGACGACTACAAGTTCCAGCGCGTCTACGCGAACGGCCCGCTGTACGCGCCGATCACTGGCTTCCTCCCCATCAACGGCGAGGCGACCGGGCTCGAGCGCTCGCTGAACTCGTATCTCAGCGGACAGTCCTCCACCCAGTTCTTCGACCAGCTCAACCGCCTGATCTCGGGACAGGATCCGATGGGCGCCTCCGTCGAGGTCGCGATCGACCCGGTCGCGCAGCAGGCGGCCTGGGACGCGCTCGGCGACTACACGGGCGCGGTCATCGTGACGGAGCCCTCGACGGGCCGCATCATCGCGATGGTCACGAAGCCCACCTACGACCCGAACACCCTCGCCGTGCACAACAGCGGTGAGGTGCAGGAGACCTACCAGGGCCTCGTCGACGACCCGTCCGACCCGCTCTACAACCGCGCCACCGGGGGCGACATGAACCCCCCGGGCTCGGTGTTCAAGCTCGTGGTCACGGCCGCCGCACTCGAGTCCGGCAAGTACACGCCCGAGAGCACCTTCCCGAACCCGGCGTCGATCACCCTGCCCGGCACCGACTCGGTGGTGCGGAACACCGACGGCGGCACGTGCGGCGGCGGCGCCCAGGTGACGCTGGCCGACGCGCTCCGCCTCTCGTGCAACATCCCCTTCGCCGAGCTGGGCATGGCGCTCGGCGACGACGCGATCCGCGAGCAGGCCGAGAAGTTCGGCTTCGACACCGAGTTCGACATCCCCACGGCGACCCAGCCCAGCACCTACCCGGCCGTGCTCGACGAGCCCCAGACCGCGCTGACCGCCTTCGGTCAGGGCGACGTGCGGGCGACGCCGCTGCAGATGGCCATGGTGTCCGCCGCGATCGCGAACGGCGGCATCGTGATGAACCCGAACCTGGTCGACCAGATCACCGCCCCGGACTTCACCCCGCTGCAGGAGTTCCAGAAGAGCGAGTTCGGCCGTGCGATCAGCAAGGAGACGGCCGACACCATGGTGCGGATGATGGTGAACGGCGTCGAGAACGGCGCCGCGAGTAATGCAAGAATAGACGGCGTCAGCGTGGCTGGGAAGACGGGCACCGCGGAGAACGGCGAGAGTGATCCGTACACTCTCTGGTTCACCGGTTTTGCCCCGGCCGACGCCCCCCAGTATGCGATCACGGTCCTGGTGGAAGACGGCGGGGGACAAGGGCAAGAGGGGTTCGGCAACGGGATTGCCGCACCGGTGGCGAAACAGGTACTAGAGGCGGTGCTGAACAAATGAGACCGAGCGCAGGGCTCACCTTCGGTGGGCGCTACGAACTGCAGTCGCGCATTGCGATCGGCGGCATGGGCGAGGTGTGGCAAGCCACCGACCTCGTGATCGGCCGGCAGGTCGCCCTCAAGATCCTGAAGGACGAGTACCTCGGCGACCCCGGCTTCCTCGAGCGCTTCCGCGCCGAGGCCCGGCACGCGGCCCTCGTCAACCACGAGGGCATCGCCAACGTCTTCGACTACGGCGAAGAGGACGGCAGCGCCTACCTCGTCATGGAACTCGTGCCCGGCGAGGCGCTCTCGACCATCCTCGAGCGGGAGCACGTGCTCTCGACCGATAAGGTGCTCGACATCGTGGCCCAGACGGCCGCGGCGCTCCAGGCCGCCCACGCGGCGGGCCTCGTGCACCGCGACATCAAGCCCGGCAACCTGCTGATCACGCCCGACGGTCGAGTGAAGATCACCGACTTCGGCATCGCCCGCATCGCCGACCAGGTGCCGCTGACGGCCACCGGGCAGGTCATGGGCACCGTCCAGTACCTCTCGCCCGAGCAGGCCTCCGGCCACCCGGCGTCGCCGACGACCGACATCTACTCGCTCGGCATCGTGGCGTACGAGTGCCTCGCAGGCCGTCGCCCGTTCACGGGCGAGTCGCAGGTCGCCATCGCGATGGCCCAGATCAACGAGACGCCGCCGGAGCTGCCGGTGACGGTCTCCGAGCCGGTCCGCAACCTCGTCTACGCGTGCATCGCGAAGAACCCGGCCGACCGTCCGCAGTCCGCCGCGCACCTCGCGCGGGCCGCGACCGCACTCCGCCGCGGCGACGTGCAGGCCGCGGCCGCGGCGGTCCCCGCCGTGCTCGGCACGGGCGACGGCACCGCCGCGACGCTCCTGCTCCCGCAGCAGGGCGCGCCCACCGCCGCCACGACCGTGCTCGCCGCGGGCGCCGGCGCGGCTGCCGGTGCGGCCCTCGCCGCCGACGGCACCGCCGAGGGCGACGAGACCGCGGACGGCAAGAAGAAGCGCAGCAAGTGGACCTGGCCGCTCATCATCCTGATCGCGATCCTCGCGATCGTGTTGATCGGCATCGTCGTCGCGCTCTTGATGAACGGCAACGGCAAGGCCGGGCCGTCGACCTCGAGCAAGCCGCCGACCACGTCCAGCGCGCCGCCGAGCTCGAGCGCACCGCCGACCTCCGAGGCTCCCGACACCATCCAGATCGATCGCGCGCACTACATCGGCATGAACATCGATGCGGCGCGCGCCGAGATCGACGGTCTCGGCCTGCCCGTGAACGCGGTCGAGGGCGGCCCCGCGACCGAGCCCGGCCTCGCGAACACCGTGTCCGACGTGAACCCCAGCGGCCCGGTGCAACCCGGTACGACGATCACGCTGACCTACTACGGCGAGCCCGAGACGCCCTCGGCCCCCGGTTCGGCGCCCTCGGTCGACCCCGCCTCCGTCACCGCCGGGCAGTCGTTCACCGTCTCCTGGCCCGCCGCGAGCTGCCCCTCGGGCCAGACGCTCTCCGGCTACAGCATCACCGTCGACGGACCGGCCTCCCAGCCCTCGCCCGTCTCGGCCGATGTGCGCCAGGTCACGATCGCGACGAACGCCGACGCCACCGGCCAGGTCAACGTGAGCTATAGCTACTTCTGCGGTCAGCTGAGCTCGCCGTCGTCACCGGCCGCCACCGTGACCATCGAGGAGTCGCCGCTGCCCGGCAACGAGCAGCCCGACGGAAACTGACGCGGGCCCCCGCCGCTCCATCGCGCGAGACCTCCCCGATCGCGCCGAGGAAAGGAACTGCACGACGTGAACGATGAAGGACGCATTCTCGCGGGTCGATACCGCGTGGGCGCGCTCATCGGGCGCGGCGGCATGGCGGACGTGCACGTGGGCACCGACTCCAGGCTGGGCCGCCAGGTGGCGATCAAGCTGCTGAAGCCGCAGCTCGCGACCGACCCGGCGTTCCGCATGCGGTTCCGGCAGGAGGCGCAGTCGGCGGCACGGATGGCCCACCCGACGATCGTTCGCGTCTTCGACGCCGGCGAAGAGACCGTGGTCGACGCCTCTGGCCACGAGGTGCAGCTCCCGTTCATCGTCATGGAGTACGTCGAGGGGCGCCTCCTGAAGGACGTCATCAGCGACGGACCGCTCGAGCCGCAGGCCGCGGTCCGGGTCGCCGAGGGCGTGCTCACGGCCCTCGAGTACTCGCACCGCGCCGGTGTCGTGCACCGCGACATCAAGCCCGGCAACATCATGATCACCACCTCCGGCCAGGTGAAGGTCATGGACTTCGGCATCGCCCGCGCGGTGTCCGACTCGTCGACGACCGTCGCCCAGACGACGGCCATCCTCGGCACCGCCGCGTACTTCTCGCCCGAGCAGGCGAAGGGCGAGACCGTCGATGCGCGCACCGACCTGTACTCGATGGGCGTCGTGCTGTTCGAGATGCTCACTGGCCGCCCGCCGTTCCGCGGCGACACCCCCGTCGCCGTCGCGTACCAGCACGTCAGCGAGCGCCCGGTCAAGCCGAGCGTCATCAACCCCAAGGTCTCGCCGGCGCTCGACGCCGTCGTCATGCACGCCCTCGCGAAGAACCGCGACGAGCGGTACCAGACGGCGGCCGAGTTCCGCGCCGACGTCGAGACGGCCGCCTCGGGCCGGGTGCCGGTGCACCGTGAGCCCGAGGGCACGGCGATGCTGTTCGACGCCCCGACCGGCTCGCTCTCGAGCTCGGAGCTCGCGCTCCGCCAGCTCACCGAGGACGAGACGATGGCGCGCACCCAGCGGCGCCCACCGGCGGTGTGGATCTGGTCGGGCATCGTCGCCGTCGTGGTCATCGTCATCGCGGTGATGTACTGGGCGCTGAACCTCCAGCCGACCTCCGAGCTGCCCACCGACGTCGCCCGCATCCCAGACCTCAGCGGGCAGACGTACGAGGAGGCCGCGGCGACGCTCCAGGACCTCAAGCTGCCGGCGACGAGGATCGACCGCGCCGACGAGGCGGTCGAGGCCGGCAAGGTCATCAGCACCGACCCGCCCTCCGGCGAGACCGTCGCCAACGGCACCGTCGTCACGGTCTACGTCTCCACGGGGCGCGATGCCGTCGAAGTGCCCGACGTCACCAACATGCCGCTCGATCAGGCGAAGCAGGCGCTCACGGATGCCGGCCTCGTCGCAGGCAGCGAGACGCGAGCCAATTCGCCGACGGTCGCCGAGAACACGGTGCTGTCGACCGACCCCGCCGCGAAGACCAAGGTCGAGGTCGGCGCCACGGTGAAGTTCACCGTCTCGAGCGGCAAGGTGACGCTGACCGACCTCACGGGGCAGTCGCTCGAAGCGGCGACCTCGGTGCTGCAGTCGCAGAGCGTGCAGCTCGTGCCGGTGCCGGTGCCCGACCCCGACTGCGCGTCGGAGCCCGGTTCGCCGGTCACCCAGCAGTCCCTCGCACCCGGCGACGTTCCGCAGGGCTCCGAGGTGCAGCTGACGTACTGCGCGGGCTGAGCCCGGCTACTTCAGCAGCGGGTTGAGGCCCGCGGCCCGCTCGCGCGCCTCGGGGAGTCCTGCGGCCGCGAGCCAGTTGCCGAGCATGCGGTAGCCGCCCTCGGTCAGGACCGACTCCGGGTGGAACTGCACGCCGTAGATCGGGGCCCGCTCGTGGCGGAGCCCCATGATGACGCCGCCCTCGGTGCGACTCGTGACGACGAGCTCGGGCGGCAGCGTGCCGTCGACGACCGCGAGCGAGTGGTACCGCGTCGCCGTGAACGGCTGCGGCACGCCCGCGTAGAAGTCGTCGTCGTCGTGGCGCACGTTCGAGGTCTTGCCGTGCATGAGCTCTTCGGCGTTCGTCACGACCCCGCCGAAGGCCTCGGCGATCGCCTGGTGGCCGAGGCACACCCCGAGCAGCGGCTGGCCGCTGGCGAGCGCGGCCTCGACCGCGGGGATCGAGATGCCGGCGTCGGCCGGCTTGCCGGGACCCGGCGAGACGAGCACGGCGTCGAACTCCGCGAGGCGCGCCGGCACGTCGGCGACGGCGATGTCGTCGTTGCGGACGACCTCGGTCTCGGCGCCGAGCTCCTGCAGGTACCCGTTGAGCGTGTAGACGAAGCTGTCGTAGTTGTCGATGACGAGGACGCGGAACATTTACTCCACCGTGACGTTGATCGGGTTCAGGATGTGGTCGACCCAGGGGAAGACCCAGGTGAACAGGGCGTAGACGGCCGCTGCGGCCAGCACGAGCATGATCAGCAGCCGCAGCCACCAGGGGCCGGGCAGGATGCGCCAGAGGGCTCCGTACACGTCACTGCTCCCATCGTGCGACGTCGGCCGCGATCTCGGCCGGGGGGCCGGCGGACAGCGGCTGCCACGACTCGAGCACGCCGTAGGCGATCAGTCGTTCGGCGGTGGAGTACAGCGGGTTGCAGGTCGTCAACGTGACGAGCCGATCGCTCGGCTGCAGATCGGGGTGGTGCGGCACCGGCGCGAGCACGTCGACCGAGTCCGGCGTGACGTACTCGAAGTCGCGGAAGCGGTAGGTGTACCAGCCGTCCTTCGTCTGGATGAAGATGCCGTCGCCGAGCTGCAGCTGCTCGATCTCGTGCATACCGCCGCCGTAGGCGCTGCGGTGCGCGGCGATCGCGAAGTTGCCGACCTCGCCGGGCATCTGCGTCTCGGGGTAGTGCCCGACGCCGAGCTCGAAGCTGTTCAGCACGTCGAGTCCGTAGCCCTGCGCGACCGTGCGCACCGAATCCACCGTGCCGGGGGTGTTGAACCGGGGCACGTACATGACGGCGAGCGGCTCGCCGTTGCCGTACTCGGTGGTGTCGACGATCGGGTCTCCGTAATCGGCGGGGTCCGGGGCGGGCGCGTCGCCGCGCGCGGCGCGTTCGTCCTCGATCCACTTCGAGGACTGACCGGATGCCGCCTGCGACTGCTGGCCCGCCATGATCGCGTCGTTCCACCACAGTTGCCAGCCGAGGAAGAGCAGGATGAGCACGCCCGCGGTGACGAGGAGTTCGCCGAAGACCCCGACAACGCTCACCCGGGGGCGCGGTTTCGCAGGGCGACGCGAGGCGCGTCGCCCACCCTCAACCGGCGCGGACATACCCGTGAGTCTACTGCGGCCCGGCTGTGGCGGAACCGTGCGGTTCGGACCCGGGATGGGCGCAGGGCCCGGCCTCGGCTAGAATCTCGGGCATGGCACGTGCGAAATCTTCGAAGCCCGCGAACGCGGAGCAGCCGAGCGGTGAAGAGGCCCCGAACCCCGTCTGGTTCAAGCCCGTCATGTTCGGCTTCATGCTGCTCGGACTGGCCTGGATCATCGTGTTCTACGTCTCCGGCGGGGCCTGGCCGATCGCCGACCTCGGTCCGTGGAACATCCTCATCGGCTTCGGCATCGCCTTCATCGGCTTCCTCATGACCACCCGCTGGCGCTGACGCCGGCCGACTGCAGCTCCAAGAAGGGGGCGGATGCTTCGGCATCCGCCCCCTTCTCGTGTGTGCGGCTCTCACTTTCCACAGCTCTCCACAGTGTTGTCCCCATTTTCCACAGCCGCCTGTGGAATCTGGGGATAACCCCCTCGGCCCCGAGATTCCCGCGAATCCGGCACTCTGGAGCGTCGCGCGCTGAATCACACCCCTGTAATTCTCCCCAGTCTGTGGAGAGGGTGTGGATAACTCAGAAGGCGCCGATCTTCCAGCGGGCGACGAGGAAGCCGAGCACGAAGAGCACGACGACGAGGCCCGCGAGCAGGCCGATCTGCAGCCCTCGGCGCGAGCGGTCGCGCGTCTCGAGATAGATGAGCCCGACCAGCGCGCCGCCGATGAGCCCGCCGAGGTGCGCCTGCCACGAGATGTTCGCACCCGGCAGGAAGCCGATCGCGAGGTTGATCGCGAGCAGCACGTAGAGCTGGGTGAGGTTGCCGCCCAGCCGGCGCTGGATGACGACGAAGGCGCCCATCAGGCCGAAGATCGCGCCCGATGCGCCGAGCACCCAGGTGAACGGGTCGGCGAACACGACGACACCGATCGAGCCGGCGAGGCCGGCGATCAGATAGAGCGCGAGGAAGCGCCAGCGGCCGAGCATCGACTCCAGCAGCTGGCCGAACAGCCACAGCGTGTACATGTTCAGCAGCACGTGCAGAATCGAGCCGTGCAGCAGCAGGCTCGTGAGCGCCCGCCACGGCTCGATCGACAGCACGAACGCCTGCGGCGTGAACGCGAACAGGTTCGTGAGCAGCGAGCCGGTGAGGAACTGCAGCAGGTAGACGACGAGCGTCACGCCGATGATCGAGTACGTGACGACCGGGGCGCCGCGGCCGGCGGCGCTGCGCATCCGGGTGAAGGCGGCCGGCTTCGTGCGCGGCGCCTGGGCGCGCTGCTCACGCATGCACTCGGGGCAGATCACCCCGACCGGCGCGGGGGTCTGGCACTCGCCGCACACGGTGCGGCCGCAGCGCTGGCACAGCACGTAGCTCCGCCGATCGGGATGCCGATAGCAGAAGTCCTCGCGGGACGGCGCGCCCTCGCTCACCCGATGCTCGGGATTCTCGGGCGGGTCAGCGCTGCTCGATGGAGATCGACTCGATCACCACGTCGTCGAGCGGCTTGTCGCGGCCGTCGGTCGGCACGGCGGCGAGCTTGTCGACGACCGCCTGGCTGGCCGCGTCGGTCACCTTGCCGAAGATGGTGTGCTTGCCCTGCAGCCACGTGGTCGGGCCGACGGTGATGAAGAACTGCGAGCCGTTGGTGCCGCCGCCCGTGATGCGGTCGGGGCCGGCGTTGGCCATGGCGAGCACGTAGGGCTCGGTGAAGTCGAGCTCGGGGTTGATCTCGTCGTCGAACTGGTAGCCGGGGCCGCCGATGCCCTGGCCGAGCGGGTCGCCGCCCTGGATCATGAAGCCGGGGATGATGCGGTGGAACACGACGCCGTCGTAGAGCGGCACGCCGCTCTGCTTCTGGCCGGTGCCCGGGTGGGTCCACTCCTGCTCGCCGGTCGCGAGACCGATGAAGTTGCGCACCGTCTTCGGGGCGTGATTGCCGTAGAGCTCGACCTCGATCGGGCCGTGGTTCGTCGTGATCGTCGCAACAGCGGTGGGGAGAGCAGCCATGTCGGCCATTCTCTCATGCACGAAGCGGCATCCGCTGGCAACCCCCGACGACTCCCACCTCGTTTCCAGGCGGTTCGGTGGCAAGATGGAGGAGTTCGCTGCACAACGATGGAGGTCGACATGAGCCTGTCACGCAAGCGCCGGAAGGAACTCAAGCGGCTGCGGGGGAGTGCGGAAGAACTGTGGGGGAACCAGCAGGCCGTACTGGAGCACGCGAATTCCGTCGCCCGTGAGGCCAGCCGCCAGCTCGGCAACCTGACGCGCGAAGAGGTCGTTCCGCGGGTTCGAGACGGCTACCAGACGTACGTCCGGCCTGGTCTCGACTCGGCGCGGGTCGTCGCGAAGCGCGCCGGCGACACCGCCGAGCGCACCGTCGGCGGCTTCCTCGGCTCGCTGCTCTCGGTCGGCGACATCGCCAACGACACGCGGGTGCGTCGCGCGCTCGAGCGCGTCAACCCGCGGGCCGTGGTCGTCGAGCAGAAGAAGGGCCCGGGCGTCGGCACGATCCTCGCGATCGGCGCCGGCGTGGTCGTCGCGGCCGGTGTGGCATATGCCGTCTGGCAGACGTTCCGCGCCGACGACGAGCTGTGGGTCGCCGACGACGAGCCCGAGAGCCCCGCGGCATCCTGATTCCCCCGCGTCCCTTCCGACGCGCACCACTCGCCCGAAGGCCCCGCTGATCCAGCGGGGCCTTCGGCGTCTCCGGAAACGATTCGATCGGATTTCGGGCGGGTACTTGCGCGCGCGCTGCGAACACCGATAGGTTCGTGACCGTTCGTTTCCGCCGAGTTTCAGAGAGGAGTGATGACCGATGATGAAGCAGACCTTCCAGTCGCCCGCCGGCCACACCTTCCTCGGCGCAGCGTTCGCGGCCTCCGTCGCCGCCTGCTGAGCCCGGGCTGAGCGCCGCCAGTCTGCACTGGCCCCGTCGCTCCTGAAGGCTCCAGCCCCACGGGCACGTCGCGCCATCGAGGCGCATCGCCCATCACCGAGTCGCTGACTCGGACGCCGTACGCTGCGGCTCCCCGCCCCGGACCTCCGGTGCGGCCGCGCGACGCCGGTCCACCAGGGCCCGTCGCGACTGAGACTCGGCGCGCCCGCGCGCGTCGACCCGGCTCCGAGCATCCTCGGCGCCGATCATCCTGAAACGAAGGAACCATCTCGTGAATCCCACGACCATCACCACCCTCGGGACCACCGAGTCCCGGGCGAGCGACGTGCGCACCGGTGCGCGCATGCTCCGCGAGCGCTTGGCCGCACGGCTCGGGCTCGCACTCATCGAATGGAGCCGTCGGCACGACGAGCGCCGCACGCACCGAGCGGTGGCCCACCACCGCGAGGCGCAGCGCATCGCGACGGCACTCCGTGACGAGGAGTTCGCCCGCATCGCACTGAGCGTCACCGCCAGGTGACCCCGTGAGCACCGTACGTCCCGCCGGGTGCACCGCCCCGGCGCCGATCCAACGGCCCCGTCCGCTCGGACGGGGCCGTTCCCTTTTCTCCGGGGCGGCGACGTTCCCCGAGGAGTCGTCCGCTCAGCGCTGACGCCCGTCCGCGGGCTCCTCGGCGTTGAGTCGCAGCCCGACATCCAGCAGGCTCACCCGCTTCAGCCGCGGGATCTCCTCGAGCCGCACCCACCGCGCCTCATCGCTCGACCCGCCCACCTCGTTCCGCAGCTCGCCGCCGGTGACGTGGGCACGGTACACGACCCGCATCGCGTAGAGCGGCGCCTGCCCCGTGTTCCGCCGCTCCGCGGGGATCACCATCGTGTCGATGCCGAGCAGGCGGTCGATCTCGGCGTCGTAGCCGGTCTCCTCGCGGATCTCGCGGACCGCCGCCTCGAGCGGGTGCTCCGACCCCTCGATGCCGCCGCCGGGCAGCGTCCAGCCGGACCGGCCGTGCTCGTTCCAGTGCGAGAGCAGCATCCGCCCCTGATCGATGATGACGCCATACGCCGCGATGCGGATGTCCATTCGGTCACTGTACCCGCCACGCCGCGAGGCGACGCCGACTACTCGGGCGGGACGCGATCGGGCAGGGCCGCCTGCAGCTCGCGGATGGTCGTCGCGAGCACGCCTGCGGCGAGCAGCCCCGGACCCAGCGGACCCGCGGAGTCCGTGCCGAGCAGCGGAAGCCGCAGCAGCGCGCGGTGCGCCTCCGGCGTGAGGCGCCGAAGCTGCCACTCGACCTCTTGCCGTCGCGCGGCCTCCGCGTCGGTGGCGGCAAGTGCGGCCGCCTTCGCCGCGTAGGCCGCCGCGCCCAGCGCGTGCGCACCCATGTGGGCGACGCCTGCGGCCTGACCGGCGGCACGCGCCGCAGCGATCGCGGCGGGCGTCTCCGCGGAGCCCGCGGCGCGGCCTGCGACGAAGCGGATGCGGATCTGCTCGGCGGTGTCGAGCTCGCCGCGTGAGAAGGCCCGCGCCCGGTCGATGCCGTCTCGCGCGCGATCGTCGTCGGGCGCCTCCGCCTCGAAGAGCGGCAGGACTCGCTCGGCGCAGTCGGCCGCCCAGCCTGCGACGACGCGACGATCGGCCTCGCTGAGTGCCTGCGGCGTGGTCATCCGGATTCCTTCCCGTCTCCGACATCCTGCCCGGGCCCGGCCGTCGGTGCTAGTGCCCGAGCGCCGGCGCCTCCACGTGCGCGGCGCCGTCCGGGCCATCCGCGCTGTCCCTCGCGGGCGTGCGCACGAAGCACGCGAGCACGACCGCGGCCGAGGCGATGCAGGCACCGATCAGGAAGGCGGTGTGCACACCGGCGTTCGTCGCGGCGACGGTGTCGGCCCCGGCCCGTGCGGCATCCGCCGTGCCGACCGACATGAGCGTGACGAAGAGCGCGGTGCCGGCCGCACCGGCGACCTGCTGCAGCGTGCTGACCGTCGCGCTGCCATGGGAGTAGAGCCGGCGAGGCAGCGAACCGAGCGCCGAGGTGAGCAGCGGGGTGAAGACGAACGCGAGGCCGAGGTTCAGCGCGACGTGCACGGCGATGATCCAGCCGATCGCGCTGTCCTGGCCGAAGGTCGCCATGCCCCAGAGCGCTCCGGTCGCGACGATCATGCCGGGGATGACGAGCGGCGTCGGCCCGAAGCGGTCGAACAGCGAACCGACGACCGGGGCCGCGACGCCCATGAGGATGCCGCCGGGCAGCAGCATGAGGCCGACTGCGAGCGTGTCGAGCCCGAGCACCTGCTGGAGGTACATGGGCAGCAGGATGAGGGAGCCGAACAGCGCCGACATGACGACGACGACCAGCACCACCGCGATGCTGAACGATCGCGAGGTGAAGGTGCGCAGGTCGAGGAGCGCGGCGTCGGACTTCTGCAGCTGCAGCTGGCGGGCGACGAAGGCGCCGAGCGCCGCGGTGCCGACGACGAGCGGGATCCACACCGGCACGGGCGCGTGTCCGCTCGCGGACTCGCCGATGGAGCTCAGACCGAAGATCAGGCCGCCGAAGCCGAGCGCCGAGAGGATGACGGAGAGCACGTCGAAGCGCGCGTGCCGCGTCTCGGTGATGTTGCGCACCCAGATCGCGCCGAGGGCGATGGCGACGAGCGCGATGGGCAGCACGATCCAGAACATCCAGCGCCAGTCGAGCGCGGAGAGGATGATGCCGGAGACGGTGGGGCCGATCGCGGGGGCGACCGCGATGACGATGGAGATCACGCCCATCATGCGGCCGCGATGGGTCGGCGGCACGACGTTCAGCACCGTCGTGAACAGCAGCGGCATCATGATCGCGGTGCCCGAGGCCTGCACGATGCGACCGGCGAGCAGCACCTCGAAGCCGGGGGCCACCGCGGCGATGAGCGTGCCGGCGGCGAACAGCGACATGGCCGTGAAGTAGAGGGAACGCAGCGGGAAGCGGGCGAGCAGGAACCCGGTCAGCGGGATCACGATCGCCATGGTGAGCAGGAAGCCGGTGGTGAGCCACTGCGCGGTCGCGGCGGAGATCTCGAGATCGATCATCAGGCTCGGCAGCGCGACGCCCATGATGGTCTCGTTGAGGATGACGACGAACGCCGAGGCGACGAGCAGGGCGATCACCGGTCCGGTGCGAGGCGGCGGGGTCTCGACGGTCGAGGTCGTGGCGGTGTCGGGGTGCTTCGCGAGAGTCATGGGTCCTTCGGTGGTGCAGGAGCGAACGGGTGAGCGGGCAGCACACCTGTGGGCCGCTCATCCAATATATGACAGAAACTGCCATTTTGGCGGAAAGTGAGAGAATGGCATCGTGTCCGAGCACGCCGCCCATTCCGAAGCCCAGTCCGTCGGCCTGCGCGAACGACGCCGCCAGACGACCCGCCGTGAGCTCGCCGCCGCAGCGCTCGAGCTCTTCGAACGCCAGGGCCTGCACGGCACGACCACCGACGACATCGCCCGGCTCGCGGGGATCTCGCCCCGCACCTTCTTCCGCTACGCCGAGACGAAGGAGCACGCGATGTTCCTCGGCGACGACGGGTTCGAGGACTTCCTCGCCCAGGTCGCCACGGGCATCCGCGGCGGAGCCCGGCCGGTCGACGCCATCGAGGCGGCGCAGATCGCCGTGCTGCGCGGCTTCGACGCCGAGTCGTCGGATCGTCAGCACGAGATGCTGCGCGTGCGGCGCCTGATCATCTCCGAACCGAGCCTGCTCTCGCTCGCACTGGCCGCCGATGCGGCGAAGGGCGAGTCGCTGCTCGAGGTGCTCACCACCGAGGCCCCCGACATCGGCGAGCTCGAGGCGCGCGCGCTCGTCGCGGCGCTGACCGCCACGATGCGGCTCGCCTTCGACGAGTGGGTGCGGCGTGCGGAAGCCGGCGAGACCGCCTCGGTGCACGCGCTGCACGAACATATCCAGCGCTCGTTGGTCGGGCACTTCTCGGAGCGCGCGAGCGGGTAGCGGAGCTTCGCGATGGAGCTGAGGTTCTCGACGGAGCGAGCTCCTGATGGAGTGGAGCCTAGGAGAATCGAACTCCTGACATCCTGCTTGCAAAGCAGGCGCTCTACCAACTGAGCTAAGGCCCCGGGCCGGTGGCGATGCCGCCGGTGAGTGTGGAGTTTTGGAGTGGGGATACGAGGACTTGAACCTCGGACCTCTTCGTTATCAGCGAAGCGCTCTAACCGCCTGAGCTATATCCCCGAATCGGTGCCGGCCCGTGAAGGCCGAAGGACAGCCTACCGGACCGTGCGCGAAACACCGAATCGGGCTGCGCACTGCCGGCACCGGTGGATCAGTTGTTGGTGAAGCCCACCAGGATGCCGCCCGTGATCTTCACGCTGAGGTTGTAGAGCACGGCCATGATCGCGCCGAGCGCGGTCGTCACGACGAGGTTCAGCAGCGACACGACGATGGCGAAGCCCATCACGTTGCCGAGCGACAGGATCGCGGTGAGGTCGCCGCCCTGCCCGGCCACGTCGCGGACGAGCTCGTTGACCTTGCCGAAGATGCCGGTCGAGTTCAGCACCGTGTAGACGAGGAACGTCGCGACGATGTTCACGACCGCGAGGCAGACCGCGATCAGGAAGGACAGTTTCACGGCCGACCAGAAGTCGATGTAGACCAGGCGCAGGCGGACCTGCTTGGCCGGGGCCTTGCGGCCGGACTTCTTGGCCAGCTTCTCGGCGACGCTACTCATCGGTGGTGATTCTCCCTTAGGCGGTTACTCGGCGTCCGTCGACTCCACCGACTCTTCGGTTTCCTCGTCGAGGTTCCTCTCTGAATTCTTCGCGATCGCGATGATGCGGTCCTCGTTCGCGAACTTCGCGAACACGACGCCCATCGTATCCCGGCCCTTGGCCGGGACTTCGGCGACATGGGAGCGTACCACCTTGCCACTGGCAAGAACCACAAGGACCTCGTCGCTGCGGGAGACCATGAGGGCGCCGGCGAGATCGCCGCGGTCCTCGGAGAGCTTCGCCACCTTGATGCCGAGCCCGCCGCGGTTCTGCTTGCGGTACTCCTCGATCCGGGTGCGCTTGGCGTAGCCGCCCTCGGTGACCACGAAGACGTACGCGTCGCTCGGGCTGAGCTTCTGCCCCGCGGCATCCTCCGGGGCATCCGCCACGTCGTCGTCATCGGAGGAGGGGACGACGGATGCCGCGAGCAGCGCGTCCCCGTCGCGGAACGACATGCCCTTGACGCCGGACGTCGCCCGGCCCATCGGCCGGAGCGCCTCGTCGGTCGCCTCGAAGCGGAGCGACATGCCCTTCTGCGAGACGAGCAGGATCTCGTCGGTCTCGTTGGCGAGCATCGCGGAGACGAGTTCGTCGCCCTCGCGGAGGTTGATCGCGATGACGCCGCGCGAGCGGTTGGTGTCGTAGGCGGCGAGCTCGGTCTTCTTGACGAGGCCGTCGCGCGTGGCGAGCACCAGGTAGGTGGCCACCTGGTAGTCGCGGATGTCGACGATCTCGGCGATCTGCTCGTCGGGCTGCATCTCGAGCAGGTTCGCGACGTGCTGGCCCTTGGCGTCGCGGCCGGCCTCGAGGATCTCGTACGTCTTCGCCCGGTAGACGCGGCCCATGTTCGTGAAGAACAGCAGCCAGTGGTGCGTCGTCGTGACGAAGAAGTGGTCGACCACGTCGTCGGCGCGGAGCTGCGCGCCCTTCACGCCCTTGCCGCCGCGGTGCTGCGAGCGGTAGTTGTCGCTGCGGGTGCGCTTGATGTAGCCGCCGCGCGTGACGGTGACGACCATCTCCTCTTCGGGGATCAGGTCTTCGACCGACATGTCGCCGTCGAAACCCGGCATGATGTGCGTGCGCCGGTCGTCGCCGAACTTCGCGACGATCTCGGTGAGCTCCTCGGAGATGATGGTGCGCTGGCGCCCCTCGTCGGCGAGGATCGCGAGGTACTCGGCGATCTCGAGCTCGAGCTGCGCGAGGCGGTCGATGATCTTCTGCCGCTCGAGGGCCGCGAGGCGGCGCAGCTGCATGGTGAGGATCGCGTCGGCCTGCAGCTGGTCGACCCCGAGCAGGTTCATCAGGCCGGTGCGGGCCTCGTCGACGTCGGGCGAGCGGCGGATGAGCGCGATGACCTCGTCGAGCGCGTCGAGCGCCTTCACGTAGCCGCGCTGGATGTGCGCGTCGGCCTCGGCCTTCTTCAGGCGGAAGCTCGTGCGGCGCACGATCACGTCGATCTGGTGCGCGATCCAGTGCGTGATGAAGCCGTCGATCGAGAGCGTGCGCGGCACGCCGTCGACGATCGCGAGCATGTTCGCGCCGAAGTTCTCCTGCAGCTGGGTGTGCTTGTAGAGGTTGTTCAGCACGACCTTCGCGACCGCGTCGCGCTTCAGCACGAGCACGAGCCGCTGGCCGGTGCGGCCGGAGGTCTCGTCGCGGATGTCGGCGATGCCGGCGAGCTTGCCGTCCTTGACGAGCTCGGCGATCTTCACCGCGAGGTTGTCGGGGTTCACCTGGTACGGCAGCTCGGTGACGACGAGGCAGGTGCGACCCTGGATCTCCTCGACGCTGACGACCGCGCGCATCGTGATCGAGCCGCGACCCGTGCGGTAGGCGTCGTGGATGCCCTTGACGCCCAGGATCTGCGCGCCGGTCGGGAAGTCCGGTCCCTTGATGCGCTCCATGAGCGCCTGCTGCAGCTCTTCGTGCGAGGCATCCGGGTGCTCGAGCGCCCAGAGCGCGCCCTCGGAGACCTCGCGCAGGTTGTGCGGCGGGATGTTCGTGGCCATGCCGACCGCGATGCCGACCGAGCCGTTGACGAGCAGGTTCGGGAATCGCGCCGGGAGCACCGTGGGCTCCTGGGTGCGACCGTCGTAGTTGTCCTGGAAGTCGACGGTCTCTTCCTCGATGTCGCGCACCATCTCGAGGGCGAGCGGCGACATCTTGGTCTCGGTGTACCGGTGGGCGGCAGCGCCGTCGTTGCCGGGAGAGCCGAAGTTGCCCTGGCCGAGGGCGAGCGGGTAGCGCAGCGACCACGGCTGCACGAGGCGCACGAGCGCGTCGTAGACCGAGCTGTCGCCGTGCGGGTGGAACTGGCCCATGACGTCGCCGATGACGCGCGTGCACTTCGAGAACGCGCGGTCGGGGCGGTAGCCGCCGTCGTACATCGTGTAGATGACGCGGCGGTGCACCGGCTTCAGGCCGTCGCGGACGTCGGGCAGCGCGCGCCCGACGATCACGCTCATCGCGTAGTCGAGGTACGAGCGCTGCATCTCCAGCTGCAGATCGACCTGGTCGATCTTGCCGTGGTTGTGCTCGCCGTCTGCGGCTTCGGTGCTGAATTCGTCAGTCATGTCTTCTCGTCGATTCGAACTGCTCGCGGATCGCGCGCCGGGTCACGGTGCGCGCTCAGATGTCGAGGAAGCGGACGTCCTTCGCGTTCTTCTGGATGAAGGAGCGACGGCTCTCGACGTCGTCGCCCATCAGCGTCGAGAAGATCTCGTCGGCGGCCGCGGCGTCCTCCATCGTGACCTGCAGCAGCGTGCGGGTCTCGGGGTTCATGGTGGTGTCCCACAGCTCCTGGTGGTTCATCTCGCCGAGACCCTTGTAGCGCTGGACGCCGTTCTCCTTCTGGAGGCGCTTGCCCGCGGCCTGGCCGGCGGCGAGCAGCGCGTCGCGCTCGCGGTCGGAGTACACGTACTCGTGCTCGGAGTTGGTCCACTTCAGGCGGTACAGCGGCGGCTGCGCCAGGAACACGTAGCCCATCTCGATGAGCGGACGCATGAAGCGGAACAGCAGCGTGAGCAGCAGCGTGGTGATGTGCTGGCCGTCGACGTCGGCGTCGGCCATGAGCACGATCTTGTGGTACCTGGCCTTCTCGGGGTTGAAGTCCTCGCCGATGCCCGTGCCGAAGGCGGTGATCATCGCCTGGATCTCGGCGTTGCCGAGGGCGCGGTCGAGGCGCGCCTTCTCGACGTTCAGGATCTTGCCGCGCAGCGGCAGGATGGCCTGGGTCGCCGGGTCGCGGCCGGTCTTCGCCGAGCCGCCGGCCGAGTCTCCCTCGACGAGGAAGATCTCGGAGATCGTCGGGTCCTTCGAAGTGCAGTCGCTCAGCTTGCCGGGCATGCCGCTGGTCTCGAGGAAGCCCTTGCGCCGCGTCGCCTCGCGGGCCTTTCGGGCCGCGATGCGGGCGGTCGCCGCCTGGATGGCCTTGCGGATGATGTCGCGGGCCTGGTTCGGATTGCGCTCGAACCAGTCGCCGAGCTGGTCGCCGACGATGCGCTGCACGAACGACTTCGCCTCGGTGTTGCCCAGCTTCGTCTTGGTCTGGCCCTCGAACTGCGGCTCGGAGAGCTTCACCGAGATGACCGCGGTGAGGCCCTCGCGCACGTCGTCGCCGGAGAGGTTGTCGTCCTTCTCCTTGAGCAGGCCCTTCTCGCGGGCGTAGCGGTTGACGAGCGTCGTCAGCGCCGCGCGGAAGCCCTCTTCGTGCGTGCCGCCCTCGTGGGTGTTGATCGTGTTCGCGTAGGTGTGCACCGACTCGGTGTACGCCGTCGTCCACTGCATCGCGACCTCGAGTGCGATCTTGCGCTCGGTGTCCTCGGACTCGAAGGAGATGATCTCTTCGTTCACGAGCTCGGCGCGCTTCGACTTGTTGAGGTACTCGACGTAGTCGCTGAGGCCGCGCTCGTAGAGGAAGGTGTCGCTGCGCGGCACGAAGGCCTCGGGGTCGGCGTCCGCATCGACGTCGGCCGGGTCGACCGGCACGCCGCCGTTGGGCCGCAGGTCGGTGAGCGTGATGCTGAGGCCCTTGTTGAGGAAGGCCATCTGCTGGAACCGGGTGCGGAGCGTCTCGTAGTCGAAGACGACCGTCTCGAAGATGTCGGGGCTCGGCCAGAACGTGATCGTGGTGCCGGTCTCGTCGCTCGCCTCGTCCTGCGAGAGCGGGGCCTCGGGCACACCGATGTTGAAGGCCTGGCGCCAGACGTTGCCCTCGCGCTTGACCTCGACCTCGAGGCGCGTCGACAACGCGTTCACGACGGAGGAGCCGACGCCGTGGAGGCCGCCGGACACGGCGTAGCCGCCGCCGCCGAACTTGCCGCCGGCGTGCAGCACGGTGAGCACGACCTCGACCGTCGACTTGCCTTCGGTCTTGTGCATGCCGACGGGGATGCCGCGGCCGTTGTCGATCACCCGGACCGCGCCGTCCTCGAGGATCGTCACGTCGATCGCCGTGGCGTAGCCCGCGAGCGCCTCGTCGACGGAGTTGTCGACGATCTCGTACACGAGGTGGTGCAGGCCGCGCGGACCCGTCGAGCCGATGTACATGCCGGGACGCTTGCGGACCGCTTCGAGGCCCTCGAGTACCTGGATGTCGTCGGCGCCGTATTCGGACGCGCCCTGGGCCTTCGTCGGTTCCGCTGTCATGGGTGAATCGAGGCTCCGCTCTGTCGTTGTGGCGACTCTCGATCCTATCAAATCGCCCGCCTCAAAAGGCCGGAAACGCCGATCTGAGGCAATGAACGGGGCAGGTTGACCGAATTTGTCGTCTCAGCCGTAGGTGTCGCGCGGACCGCGGCCTGGAACCGATCTGGGACCGCGTTTCCAGGTGGGGGCGTCCGGCCCCTGGAACCGGATCGATTCCACCCCGGCGCCGGGGTGCACCTCGGCGATGCGCGCGAGCAGCTGCTGGCGCATCAGCCGCAGCTGCGTGGCCCAGGCCGTGGAATCGCAGCGCACCTGCAGCGTGCCGCCCTCGATCGCGATCGGCTCGGAGTGCTGCGCCGTCTCCTCACCGGCGATGTCGCGCCAGGTGGTCAGCAGGTCGGCCTGCGAGAGCGGACCGCTCCAGCCGAGCTGCGAGGAGAGCTGATCGATCGCCGTGCCGAGGGGGCGGGGGTCGCGACCAGGGGTGAACGGCTCGCTGCCGGAGGTCTCGCGGGTGCGGCGCGCGCGGCCGGGACGGTACCGCGTCTCGCCGCCGAAGATCTCGCGGAAGTGCTGGTAGACCCGGATGGCCTCGGAGGCGTCGCTCATGCCTTCGCCTCTTCTTCGTCAGCGGCGGGGACGGGAACGGCTGCCGGCGCGTTCGCCGGCGCGTCGACGATGCGGCCCGCGTCGATGTGCACGATCGTCGCGGTGAGCGGCTCGGGCACGTCTTCGAGCACCGCCGCGGTGACGAGCACCTGCTCGTAGCCGCCGATCGCCGCGGCCAGTCGTTCCCGCCGCAGGCGGTCGAGTTCGGCGAAGACGTCGTCGAGCACGAGCACCGGGTCGCCGGTGGCCGAGTCGCGGCGCAGCAGCTCGGCGGCGGCGAGCCGGAGCGCGAGGGCGAACGACCAGGACTCGCCATGACTCGCGTAGCCCTTGGCCGGCAGGCCGTTGAGCAGCAGCAGCACGTCGTCGCGATGCGGGCCGGCGAGCGTCACGCCGCGCTCGAGCTCCTTGCGGCGGAGCCCGCGGAGCGCGGCGGCGAAGCGGTCGGCGGTGGGCACCGCGGGAGAAGTCGCGGCGGAGCCCACGGCGGATGCCTCGGCCGAGGCATCCGCGCCGTCGCCCCGCGGTGCCGGGCGCGGCTCGTCGTCGTCATCGGCGACCGCGCCGTCGATGGAGAGCACCGGCTGCAGCGAGGGCCCGTGGTCGGCGTCGACGATCGAGTGGTACGCGGCCGCGAGCGGCTCGGCGAGTTCAGCGACGAGTGCGAGCCGCTGGTCGATGAGCTCGGCGCCCAGGGCGACGAGCCGCTCGTCCCAGATGTCGAGCGTGGTGAGCTTGTCGGCCCCCAGCCCCCGCGCGCGGGCGCTCTTGAGCAGGGTGTTGCGCTGCCGGAGCACCCGGTCGTAGTCGCTCATGACGCCCGCGAGCCGGGGCGAGCGCTGCACGAGCAGTTCGTCGAGCATGCGCCGGCGCACGCCGGGCTCGCCGCGCACGATGGCGAGGTCCTCGGGCGCGAACAGCACGGTGTGCGCGTAGCGCGGCAGCTCGCGGGTCTTGACCGGCGAGCGGTTGAGCTGCGCGCGGTTCGCGCCCTGCCGGTTGAGCTGCAGCTCGAGGAGGAGCTGTCGGTCGCCGTGCACGAGGAGGGCCCGGACGATGGCCGACTCGGCCCCGGCCCGGACCAGCGCCTGGTCGCCGGAGACCCGGTGCGAGCCGAGGGTCGCGAGGTAGCCGATCGACTCGACGAGGTTGGTCTTGCCCTGGCCGTTGCGGCCCACGAGCACGGTGGCCCCCGGCCCGAGCTCGAGCTCGGCGCGCTCGTAGTTGCGGAAGTCGGTGAGGGAGAGGCGGGCGACGTGCACCGGCACCACTCCTCTCGCTCGACCTCCGTCTACGGTACCCGCGACCGCCGACAGCGGCGCGGGATCAGCGCAGCAGCAGGTTCGGCTGCAGCAGGTACCGGTAGCTGTCGCTGCCGGCCTGCTCGCGCGAGGTCTGGCTGGTGATGAGCACGGGCCCCGGCTTGTTCGGGTTCTCGGTCTTCGTGAACGAGACGCGCACGAACTCGGAGTGCACCGCGCCGAGGCCGTCGAGGAGGAACTGCGGCTTCAGCGACACGACGGTCTCGTCACCGGTGAGGATGGCGTCGATCGACTCGGAGGCCTGGGCCTGCTCGCTGCCGATCGCCTCGAGGGTGAGCCCGTCGGGCGTGAACGAGTAGCGGAGGGCGGCCTCGCGCTCGAGCACGAGGGCGACACGGCGGGTCGCCTCGATGAGCTCGGCGGTGTTCACCACGGCGTAGTTGTCGACGACCTCCGGGAAGAGCCGGCGCACGGGCGGGAAGTTGCCCTTGATGAGCAGGCTCGTGACGGTCTTCCTGTCGGCGCTGAAGGCGATGAGCTCGCGGTCGTCGCGGCTCGTGATCGAGACCGAGATCGTGCCGGAGTGGCCGAAGGTCTTGCCGACCTCCTGCAGGGTGCGGGCCGGGACGAGCGCGGTGAGCGCCTCCTCGGCGGTGGCGACGGAGCCGCCGTCCCAGTCGATCTCGCGCACGGCGACGCGGTAGCGGTCCGTCGCGACGAGGCCGAGGCTGTTCTCGCGGACTTCGAGCTGCACGCCCGTGATGACCGGGGTGACGTCGTCGCGGGAGGCGGCGACGGCGACCTGCGCGACGGCGGCCGCGAACTCCTCGGCGGGGACGACGCCGGACTGGTCGCCGATCTCCGGGATGGAGGGGTACTCCTCGACCGGCATCGACAGCAGCGTGAAGCTCGCCGAGCCGCAGCTGACCTGGATGCGGTTCTCTTCGGTGGCGATGCGCACCGGGGCGTTCGGCAGCCGGCCGGCGATCTCGGCGAGGAGACGGCCGGAGACGAGCACGGTGCCCGGCTGCTCGACGTCGGCCTGGATCTCGGTCTGGCTGGAGACCTCGTAATCGAAGGAGGAGAGGACGAGCCCGTCTTCGTTCGCCTGGATCAGGACGCCGGAGAGGATGGGCAGCGTCGTCCGCTGCGGGAGCAGCTTGACCGCGAACGACACGGCCTCGCTGAAGACGTCGCGGTTGACCTGGAACTTCACGGCTCTCCTGTCGTCATGGCGCGTGCTCCGCACGACCGTGCCCTCCCGCGTCGGTGGACGCGGGTTCCCATGCTATCGAGCGACCTTCGAGGCATCCACACCGTCAGGTTGTCGAATGCCCGTCGATGAACACTTAAGTCTCTTAACGGTGTTAACCGCTGTGGAAACTGTGGATGGTGTTCGGAGATCCGCGGAGTGATGCCGATCGGAGCCCATTCGATCTGTGCACACCGTGTGGGAATCGCCGAGGGGACACTGAACGGCGTGCAGGGACGAATTCGGGTTGTGCACAGGGCGAGCTCGCGTCTCAACAGCTGGGAGCCGGTTGCTCGTTAACAATCCACAGGCTTTCCACAATTGTGGGGAACGCCCCGAACGGCCCGCAGAACGGCGCCTGCGGGCGCCGCGAGGCATCCCTCGAACCCCTCGCGACGACCGGAACTCAGCGGTAGCGCGCGGTCTGCTTGATGCGGGCGGTGAGCTCGGTGACCTGGTTGTAGATCGAGCGGCGCTCCTTCATGAGCTCCGAGATCTTCTTGTTCGCGTACATCACGGTCGTGTGGTCGCGGTTGCCGAACAGCTGCCCGATCTTCGGCAGCGACAGGCTCGTCAGCTCGCGGCAGAGGTACATCGCGATCTGCCGGGCCGTGGCGACGGCCTGCGAACGGCTCGAGCCGTAGAGGTCGTCGACGGTGAGCTTGAAGTAGTCCGCCGTCGCCGTGATGATATCGACCGGCGCGATCACGTTGTCGGAGTCGTCGGTGATGAGGTCCTTCAGCACCGTCTGCACGAGCGGCATGTCGACCGGCGTGCGGTTCAGGCTCGCGAACGCCGTGACGCGGATCAGGGTGCCCTCGAGCTCGCGGATGTTGCTCGAGACCTTCGACGCCATGTACTCGAGGATGTCGTCGGGCACCTGCAGCCGCTCGGACTGCGCCTTCTT
Organism: Agromyces soli; assembly: GCF_022811605.1. Lineage (GTDB taxonomy): Bacteria > Actinomycetota > Actinomycetes > Actinomycetales > Microbacteriaceae > Agromyces > Agromyces soli. The sequence continues at coordinate 982,195 of NZ_CP094533.1, forward strand.
GCGGAGGATCGCGATGCGGGTCTCGAGGTCGGGCGCCTGCACGTCGGTGATGAGGCCCCACTCGAAGCGGCTGCGCATGCGGTCCTCGAAGCCGGTGAGGTGCTTCGGCGGCACGTCGCTCGTGATCACGACCTGCTTGTTGTGGTCGTGCAGCGTGTTGAAGGTGTGGAAGAACGCCTCCTGCGTCTCCGCCTTGCCCTGCAGGAACTGGATGTCGTCGATCAGCAGGATGTCGATGTTGCGGTAGCGCTGCTGGAACAGCGAGCCGCGGTTGTTCGCGATCGAGTTGATGAAGTCGTTCGTGAACTCCTCGCTCGACACGTAGCGCACGCGGATGCCGGGATAGAGGCTCATCGCGTAGTGGCCGATGGCGTGCAGGAGGTGCGTCTTGCCGAGACCGGAGTCGCCGTAGATGAAGAGCGGGTTGTAGGCCTTGGCCGGCGCCTCGGCCACGGCGACGGCGGCCGCGTGCGCGAAGCGGTTCGACTGGCCGATGACGAAGCTGTCGAAGGAGTACTTCGGGTTCAGCCGCGAGTCGCGCGGGCGGTCCTGCGGGGAGCTCTCGAAGACGGCTGGCGGGGCGGCGTGCAGTTCGACGGGCTCCGCGTACTCGTCGCCCGCCCCCTGCGGCTCGGCCGGGCGGATCTCCTCGAGCTCGGGGTTCACGACGACGTAGAAGGAGGTCACCGCGGACGGCACGTCGAGCTCCGACATCGCGGCGAGCAGGGGCACCCGCATCCGCTGGTTGAGCATGCTCGCCGTGAACTCGTTCGGCACCTCGAGATAGAAGGTGCCGGCCGCGATGCCCTTCGGCTCGACGAGGTTGAGGAAGCCCTGCAGCATGGGGGTGATCGCGTCGTCGTGCGAGAGTCGCTCGAGCACCGTCGCCCACGTCTCGGAAATGGGCTGTTCCGTCATTGCTCCCCGCAATCTGCCGCGCTCGGCTGTGCGCCGTCGATCGAACGCATTCTCCGGTCCCCCTCCGGAGCGCGAAACGGCGCCAGGCGAATTGTTCACAATGTTGTCCACCGCCTGTGAGCAGATCGGCCGGAAACCCGATGATTCCGCGTTCGAGGCTGGGGATAACTGGTGACTCACGCTAGCGAATGGATGTGCCGCCGACAAATGCCGCGAGCGGGATTCGACGCGCCTGGCGTGTCGATCCACAGCGCTCGCGCAGGATGGCGGGATACTGTGTGGTTCGATCGCCGAAGGTCTCGGTCGTGGTCGGTTTGACCCCAGCGCGCCCAGGCCGTAGTTTTAATAGGTTGACCGCCGCCCTTTGGGCACCCAGTTTTCCCGTAGACGCACCGTTGACGCGTCGCGAGGAGAGTCCGACAGCCGGAGAGAAGAATGAGCAAGCGTACCTTCCAGCCCAACAACCGTCGTCGTGCCAAGAAGCACGGCTTCCGTCTGCGCATGCGCACCCGTGCCGGCCGTGCCATCCTGGCCGCTCGTCGTCGCAAGGGCCGCACCGAGCTCTCCGCGTAGTTCTTCCGGTGCTCGCCAAAGCCAATCGCCTCACGAGCGCCGATGACTATCGAGTCGTCGTGCGCCGTGGAGCGAAGGCGGTCGGCCCCCACACCGTGAGCTATCTGCGCACCGGTGAGCCGGGATCGACCGCACGCTTCGGCTTCATCGTCTCGAAGAAGGTCGGCACCGCCGTGCGACGCAATCTCGTGAGACGCCGCCTCAAGGCTGCGTGCTCCGAGCTCGTCGCCAGCGGTGCCGTCGGCGTAGACATGGTGGTGCGAGCACTCCCGACCGCGGCCGACGCCGACTGGGCGTCGTTGCGCGCGGAGGTCTTCTCGGCCTTCGAGCGCCGAGGCCACCGCGTCGCCGCCCAGGCATCCGCTTCCTCCCGAGACGTGTGACATGCGAAACCTTGCGCGATTCGTGCTGCTGCTCCCCCGCAACGCCGGGGTCCTGCTGCTCCGCGGCTACCGCGCGCTGATCTCACCGCTCTACGGCGACGTCTGCCGCTACTACCCCTCCTGCTCGGCCTATGGTCTCGGTTCGGTGCAGCAGCGCGGGCTGATCGTCGGCTCGGCCCTGACCGCGTGGCGCATTCTCCGGTGCAACCCGTGGGCGGCCGGCGGCATCGACGACGTGCGCGCGGCTCGACACGACCGGGATCGCATCACCCGCTTCGGCTGGGTGGTTCCCGCCGGCATGTTCCCCAAGGCTGAGGCTGCAGCGGAAGCCGCGCGCGAGGCCCACCTGCTCGAGCACCTCCGCGTCGACGAGGCCGCGGCGGTTCGCGCGGCGGCGTCCGCCGCTCCAGTTCTCCGCACTGCCCTCCGCACGTCTGCGCCGCTCGGCGCGCCCGTGCTCGCGACCTCCTCCCCCATCCCGTCCCGGAAGGACTGATCCTTGGATCTCATCGGCACGCTCCTATGGCCCATCAAGTGGGCCATCGAGCTGATTCTCGTGGCGTTCCACTGGCTGTGGACCGCCATCGGCATGGACCCCGACGCCGGGGTCACCTGGGTGCTGTCGATCGTCGGCCTGGTCATCGTCGTCCGCGCCGCGCTCATCCCGATCTTCGTCAAGCAGATCAAGAGCCAGCGCCGCATGCTCGAGGTGGCGCCGCAGCTCAAGAAGATCCAGGACAAGTACAAGGGCAAGAAGGACCAGTTCTCGCGCGAGGCCATGTCGCGCGAGACCATGGATCTCTACAAGCGCACCGGTACGAACCCGCTGTCGTCCTGCCTCCCCCTCCTGCTGCAGATGCCGATCTTCTTCGGCCTGTTCTCGGTGCTGAACGACGCGCAGCACGACAAGGCCGGTGTCGGCCTCTTCACGCAGCAGCTCGCGAATTCCTTCGCGAACGCCGAGTTCTTCGGGGCTCCCCTCAAGTCGACGTTCATCGGCGAGTGGAACCACATGACGGCCGGCCAGCCGTTCAGCCTCTCGGTGATGCTCATCGCGCTCACGATGATCGTGCTGATGACCGCGTCGCAGTTCATCACGCAGCTGCAGATCGTCTCGAAGAACATGTCGCCGGAGACCAAGGCGAGCCCGATGTTCCGTCAGCAGCGCATCCTGCTGTACCTGCTCCCCCTCGTGTTCGCCTTCTCGGGTGTGGCCTTCCCCCTCGGCGTCATGTTCTACTGGCTCGTCTCGAACTTCTGGACCATGGGCCAGCAGTTCGTCGTCATCCGCAACATGCCCACCCCCGGCAGCGAGGCGGCGAAGGCCCGCGAGGCGCGCCTCGCCAAGAAGGGCAAGCTCGTCGCCCCCGACTCCCCCGCGGCTGAGGCTGAGGAGCCGGCGAAGCCGAAGACCACGCAGCGCCAGCAGCCCATCAACAAGTCGCGCGCGAAGAAGCAGAGCGGAAAGTGACCGACATGACCGACGTGAAGCAGGACACCGAGGAGCGCACCCTCTCGCAGATCGAGGAAGAGGGCGACATCGCGGCCGACTACATCGAGGAGCTCCTCGACATCTGCGATCTCGATGGCGACATCGACATCGACGCTCGGAACGGCCGGGCGTACGTCTCGGTCAACGCCGGCGATGACGCGAACCTCGAGCTGCTGTCGAAGCCCGACACGGTCAACGCGCTGCAGGAGCTCACCCGGCTCGCCGTGCAGAGCCGCACCGGCGCGTTCTCCCGCTTGATCCTCGACATCGGCGGCTCGCGCGACGCGCGACGCACGGAGCTCGCGAGCCTGGTGGCTCGTGCCGCCGAGCGCATCGACGGCGGTGCGGCTGAGGCGGCGCTGCCCCCGATGTCGTCGTACGAGCGCAAGCTGGTCCACGACCTCGTGGCTGAGCGTGGACTGCACTCGGCATCGCGCGGCGAAGGTGCCGACCGGCACACGGTCATCACGCGCGTCGGCTGATCGCCGCCGTGGCGGATGTTTCACGTGAAACGATGACCGAGAACCTCGAACCCGAGCCGGCGTTCGCAGCCGAACTGTTCGGCGACACGCTGCCCAAGGCGCGCGCCTTTACCGCGGCGTTGGCGAAGCATGGCGAGGAACTCGGACTGATCGGGCCGCTCGAGCTGCCGCGCCTGTGGACCCGGCACATCATCAACAGCGGACTCGTCGCCCCCCTGCTGCGGCCCGGCCACGTCGGCGACGTCGGCTCGGGAGCCGGACTGCCGGGGCTTGTGCTCGCGATCGCGCGACCCGACGTCTCGTTCACGCTCATCGAGCCGATGGAGCGACGTGTGGCGTGGCTCGAGCAGCAGGCTGCCGAGCTCGAGCTGTCGAACGTCGCCGTGATGCGGGCGCGAGCCGAAGAAGCGAAGCTGAAGGGTGCGCTCGACCAGGTGACTGCGCGGGCCGTGAGCGCACTGCGCACGCTGATCCCGATCACCGCTCCCCTACTCAAGCCGGGCGGAGAGCTCGTGCTGATGAAGGGCGCGAGTGTCGAGCAGGAGATCTCGGGCGCGGAGAAGGCGATGCGCAAGTTCCGCCTGTGCGACCCGGAGGTCATCGTGCTCGGCGAGGGCAAGGTCGATGAGCGCGAAGTGACGCGCGTGTTCCGAGCGACCGTCGCCGAAGGCTGAGTCGCGCGCGGCTGGGGTCGGCTGGGCCTGGGCCTGCGGCTCGTCGGTCGTCGTTCGTCGGTCGTCGTTCGTCGTTCGTCGGTCGTCGGTCGTCGTTCGTCGGTCGTCGATCGTCGTTCGTCGGTCGCCGTCTGCGGCTCGCGGCTGGTCTGCGGGTCGCGTTGTGGTTCCTGAGTCCTCTTGCGAGGCGGGTCTCGAAGGTTCGGGGCGCTCCCCTGGCCCGCCCACGTCATTGCGCCCGCACCGATTCAAGGCTGCGAGCCGCGCTCGGCTCATCTGCATGACTGTGTGCCGCTGCGCGAGCGCTGGCGGGTGGTGGCGCGGGCCCTGGCGACCCTGCTTGTGCACCCCGATGTTTCACGTGAAACGGTGGGCCGCCCCGACTTGCTCACTCAGCGTGCGCGCCCCTGCGATCATGAACGATTGGCGCGGGCTGGATCCCTGTTTGGTTCGGTCCCCGTCGAGTTCGCGCCGGGCGGACTGTGGGGCGACGGGCAGCGCCGTCGTTGCCGCTGCTCGCCCCGATGTTTCATGTGAAACGGCTGGCCCGACTATGCCTGTAGGTACTCATCCACTTGAGCCTGGGTTGGGCCGGCGGGTGCGGGCGAACTCTGCTTGGCGAAGAGACCGCTCCCGCGAATCTCCGCATGCGACACCGTGTACTCATCACATCTCCCCCGAGCCCTTCCTACTCCTCGGTCGCGACCGCCTCGCGGGGTCGGCCCGCGGCGCACGTCTCCGACCGGCAATACTCTCCGGACGCTCCGGCGTCGTTGCGTGCGCGCGCCCGTGCCCATCTGTGATGTTTCACGTGAAACGTTGCGAGGCGCGGTATCCGGGTGCGGGCGGGTTGCTCCTGCGTCGGTGCTGCAGCGGGGCCGCCGCTCGCCAGGTGCGTCGGTAACGGCGAGCACAAGCACGCCACACTCAGTCCGTGCGGGTGGAGGCTGGCTAACCGTTCGCTTCCACAACCAGGATTCGATGTGATGGCGGCCTCCCCTGCCGAGGCGCGAGGGGCGCGGGGGCCGAGTAGTACGTCCGCCCGGCGGATCGTCCTCCGCGGTCCACGTATCGACTCGCGAGCTCGGCGTCCCGCCCCGAATGAGAGACACGAGGGCCGGATCCAGGAGCCAGCCAATGTCGCCGGGCGCAGCGCCCCTTGCTTGGAGGCAGCGGCCGACGGGACTTCCGCTCGAATGTTTCACGTGAAACATGGCCCCGCGCGGCGTTACCTCCCCTCCACAGCTCGCTCGGACCGCATTGTCCTCACAGATTTGCGCCCCCTGCGTAGCTGCTGCTGGTGCTGACGGTTAGGCTTGAGAGAGCCACTCGCGAGACGCCTCTCGCGCAATTGCGTGGCTTTCTGATCGAGGTTTCGGGAGTCTCATCACATGGCACAGAGCGGGGGTCGCGGGTGGTTCCGCCGTCGTACCCACGCCGATGACGTGCATGATGCGGGTCTCGACCCGGCTCAGTCCACTGGGGACCAAGCGGTGAGTCCTCCGGCCGGTCTCGATACGGGCGGCGCACCGACGCCGACGGCGGGCGATGTGGCTGAGCAGCGCCCGTCGCCCCCCAGCGCAACGCCATCCGCGATGCACCCGGGCGACGATGCATTGCGGCCCGCGAAGGACATCCCGTCCACCACTACCCCTCCGCGACCGGCCCGTGTGGATTGGGATGCGGCGACTGCGGCCGCGTTGGCCGACGACACCGCGATTTCACCGGACGCGCATCAGGCGGCACCATCGGCAGACCCGCTCCTCGAAGAGATCATCCGGGAGATCGTGGGGGATGCCGCAGTCGATACGGTCGAGTCTCTGCAGCCACGCACGGCAGAGTTCAGTGCCGAGTCGCCCACGGCCGGATCGCGTACTGAAGGCGTTGGACGGTCGAATGGGACTGATGCGTCTGCTGCTCGCGTGAATCAGGCCCAGGGTGAGGATCTGCCCACCAACTCCGCTCCCCCAGCCGCGGGAAGCGCCAGTCTTGCTGCGGCTCCTCCCGTAGCTGACGAGTCCCCCGCGAGTCCTGAAGACTCGGGCCAGGTCGATACTCTCGGCGGTGTCGACTCCGACGGCAGCGCACCGCATTCGCCGTCCACGAACACCGAACAGCTCCGTCTCGCGATCTCGGGGGCGCTCGACCGCAGTCTCGGGCCCGCGCCGGTGCCGGACACTTCGGCGACGGCGACCCCGTCCGCCCCAGCGGAGCCCGATGGCACCGCCGAGGCGGAGCGCCGTGCCGCGAGTGCGGTCCAGGAATCACCGGTCGGCCCCGAATCCGCCGGCAAGCCGGCCGCCGACCTCATCACCACACCTGATGTTTCACGTGAAACGTCGATCATCTCTGGAGGAACTCCCCTGGCTGACGCATTGGCCGACGAAACCCGCCGTCGGATCGCACTCGAAGAGGCGGTTCTCCCCCTCCCCCCGACGACTCGGGTGCTCACCATCTCGAATCAAAAGGGCGGGGTGGGCAAGACGACGACCGCCGTCAACCTCGCCGCAGCGCTCGCGCGTTCCGGCGCGAAGGTGCTCGTGATCGACCTGGACCCGCAGGGCAACGCTTCGACGGCACTCGGTGTGGATCACCGCTCCGAAGAACGCAGCGTCTACGAGGTGCTGGTGTCGGATCTTGCGCTCAGCGAGGTCATCCGGCCCTCGACCGAGCACGAGATGCTCGACTGCGTCCCGGCGACGATCCATCTCGCGGGCGCGGAGATCGAGCTGGTTTCGCTCGTCGCACGTGAGCAGCGCCTGCGCCGCGCACTCGACACCCACCTCTCGTCGATGGAGCGGCCCTACGACTACGTCTTCATCGACTGCCCGCCGTCGCTGGGTCTACTCACCATCAACGCCTTCGTCGCTGCCCGCGAGGTGCTGATCCCGATCCAGTGCGAGTACTACGCCCTCGAGGGGCTCTCCCAGTTGCTGAGCAACATCGAGCTGATCGAGAAGCACCTGAATCCGGAGCTGCGGCTCTCCACGATCCTGCTCACCATGTACGACTCGCGCACCAATCTCGCGCAGCAGGTCGCGCAAGAGGTGCGCAACCACTTCCCCACCCAGACTCTGCAGACGATCATCCCCCGATCGGTGCGCGTGTCCGAGGCTCCGAGCTACGGTCAGAGCGTGATCAGCTACGACTTCGGATCCACCGGTTCACTCTCTTATCGTGAGGCCGCGGCGGAGATCGCGAAGCGGGGCGCCGCCAAGGCCGGCGCGCCGAGCAAGGAGCAGCACTGATGGCCAGCAAGCGCACAGGACTCGGTCGTGGAATCGGCGCCCTGATCCCGACGGGCGATGACACTCCCAAGGCCAATCGGCCCGTCGATGTCTTCTTCCCAGACTCGTCCGAGAGCACCACCGCCACCGTGGTTGCCGCCGTCGAGCAGGCCGCCTCTGCGGAAGGGCTGCTGACGGTCCCTGGTGCCCGGCTCGCACGCCTCGACCCCAACACCATCGTTCCGAACGCGAACCAGCCTCGCAGCGTCTTCGACCCCGAAGACCTCGCCGAGCTCGTGCACAGCATCCGCGAGTTCGGGGTGCTGCAGCCGATCGTGGTGCGTCCGCACCCGAGTGAAGCGGGCAAGTACGAGCTCGTCATGGGCGAGCGTCGACTGCGCGCGACGAAGGCGGCCGGTCTTGACACCATTCCCGCGGTCGTCAAGGACACCGCCGATGACGCAATGCTTCGGGATGCGCTGCTCGAGAACCTGCACCGTTCGCAGCTGAATCCCCTCGAAGAGGCATCCGCCTATCAGCAACTCCTCGCCGACTTCTCCATCACGCAGGAAGAGCTCGCCAGCCGCATCGGTCGCTCACGCCCGCAGATCTCGAACACCCTTCGTCTGCTGAAGCTGCCGGAGGCGGTGCAGCTCCGAGTCGCGGCCGGGGTGCTCAGCGCCGGTCACGCTCGTGCGATTCTCGCGATGCCCGACGCCGAGTCGATGCAGAAGCTCGCCGACAAGATCGTCAACGAGGACCTGTCGGTGCGACAGGCCGAAGCCATCGCGGCCTCGGCTCCCAAGCCGAATCGAGTGAAGCCGGCCGCCGGCAAGCGGCAGGAGTTCCTCGACGATCTCGCCGTGCGTCTCGGCGACCGCTTGAACACCCGGGTCAAGATCGCGCTCGGGGCACGAAAGGGCCAGATCAGCATCGATTTCGCGACGGTTCAGGACCTGCGCAGGATCCTTACCGACCTGGGCGAGGAGCTTGAAGGCGTCTGAGATCGAGCGACGCAGAACTTGCGCATCTCGCCCGCCTGGAGCGGAGCGCAGAATCGCTCCTGACGAACTGAAACGGCCCGATTCCGAACGCGGAACCGGGCCGTTTTCGTCGGCAGACGCCGAGGGATGAGATCGCGCGGGTGCGGCCGGACCTCAGCCGCGAGCGATCGCCGCGCGCACGAGCTCCGAGTAGAGCTGCGGGGTCTCGAGCCCGGCGGCCTCGGCAGCGAGCGGGAGGAGCGAGGTCTCGGTGAGACCGGGCAGCACGTTCGCCTCGAGGAACCAGGGCGTGCCCGACGCGTCGACGATCAGATCGACGCGGGAGACATCGCGCAGCCCCAGCTCGAGATGCGCACGGATCGCGACCGCCTCGACTTCGCCGAGCACCTCGGGCGACAGTCGCGCCGGGACGAAGAACGTCGTCTCCCCCGCGTTGTACCGAGCATCGAAGCTGTACACACCGGCGGTGGGCACGATCTCCACGGGCGGCAGCGCCCGCGGGCCCTCCCCCGTGTCGACGATCGCGACCGCCAGCTCGGTGCCGACGACGCGCTGTTCGACGATCGCGACGTCCGCGTAGGTGAACGCCTCGACCATGGCCCGCGGCAGGGCCTCGGCGTCGATCACGACGGTGACGCCCTGCGCCGAGCCGCCCGAAGCGGGCTTCACCACGAGTTCGCCGGGCAGCGCCTGCCGGACGACCTCGAGCACGCTCGCCGCTCCGAGCTCGCGGAACGACTCGTGGGAGAGCACGATCGACTCGGGCACCGGGAGACCCGCCGCCTGCACGATCGAACTCGCGGCGGGCTTCGACCAGGCGAGCCGTGCCGCCTCCGCCGTGGACCCGACGGTCGGAACGCCGAGCGCGGCGAGCAGCTCGAGGAGCGCGCCATCCTCCCCGCTCGATCCGTGCAGTGCGGGGAACACGGCATCGGGCCGGTGCTCCGCGAGGTACGGGAGCAGCGAGGCATCCGGATCGCGCAGCACGACGCGGTGACCGGCGGCCGTCAGCGCGTCGGCGACGCGTCGGCCCGAGCGCAGCGAGACATCGCGCTCGTGGGAGATGCCGCCGGCGAGGACGACCACGGTCAGTGCTCCGGATTCGCTCATGATCTGGGGTTTCTCCGTTCAAGTCTGGCTGTTCGCTGCGTCGGCCGTGATGTAACCGGATGACAGGGTTGCGGGCTATTTGAGGTCGCTCGGCGGGGCCGACTCGATCCCCGGCTTCGCCGGCAGCTGCAGCGTGCCGGTGCCGGCGAAGGTGTCGAGCAGGTCGAGTTCGCCATTGATGACGGTCGCGAGTCGACGGATGCCGAGGCGGATCGCCTCGGGCGTCGGATAGCAGTACGACAGGCGCATCGCGTGCCGTCCTCGCCCGTCGGCGAAGAACGCGGTGCCGGGCGTGTAGGCGACGAGTTCGCGCACCGCGCGGGGGAGCATCTGCTTCGAGTCGAGCACGTCGGGCATCGTGACCCAGACGTAGAAGCCGCCGTTCGGGTTCGTCCAGCGCAGCTGCGGCAGGTACTCCCCCAACGCCTCGATCATCGCGTCCTTCCGCTCGCGGTAGACGCCGCGGAAGGTGTCGATCTGCCCGCGCCAGTCGACCGTCGACAAGTACTCCGCGACGACGAGCTGACTGAAGGACGAGGGCGAGAGCACGGCGGACTCGGCGGCCAGGATGAGCTTCTCGCGGATGGCGTGCGGGGCGAGCGCCCAGCCGACGCGGAACCCGGGGGCGAGCGTCTTCGAGAAGGAGCCGAGGTAGATGACGCCCTCGGGATCCATCGAGCGCAGGGCGTTGGGAGCAGGCTCGTCGAAGTGCAGCAGCCCGTAGGGGTTGTCCTCGAGCACGAGGATCTCGTTCTGGCGGCAGATCTCGAGGATCTCCGGGCGACGCTCGGCCGAGAGCGTGACTCCGGCCGGGTTGTGGAAGTTCGGGATCGTGTAGAGGAACTTGATCCGCCGGCCCTGGCTGCGGAGGAAGCCGATCGTCTCGCGCAACGCCTCGGGGATGAGCCCGTCGTCGTCGGTCGCGACGTGCACGACCGAGGCCTGGTAGGAGCGGAAGACACCCAGCGCGCCCACATAGGAGGGCGCCTCGGCGAGCACGACGTCGCCGGGATCGAGGAAGAGTTTCGCGACGAAGTCGAGCGCCTGCTGCGAGCCCGTCGAGGTCACGACGTCGTCGACCGAGGCGCCGCGGATGCCCTCGAGCGACATGACGTCGAGGATGTGCTCGCGAAGCGCCGGAATGCCCGCTCCCCCGCCGTACTGCAGCGCGGTCGGGCCCTGCTCGCGCATGACGCGGTCCATCGACGTGGTGATGAGGTCCTGCGGGAGCGCCGAGACGAACGGCATGCCGCCGGCGAGCGAGACCACTTCGGGCCGCGACGCGACGGCGAACAGAGCTCGAACCTCGGAGGCGGCGAAGCCGGCGGCTCGCTCGGCGTAGTTCGCGTACCAGGGGTCGAGATTGTTGCCAGTCCGCTCGGGGACGCCGTCAGTGCTCACGTGCCATCCGTTCTGTTCAGGGTTCTCATGCTAGTCATCGGTGGGTGGGCTCGAAGACCTCGTGACACGCTCGGTCGCCGTGGAGAACTCAGGAACGCCTCGGTCGAGACGCCCGGAATCTCGCGGAAGCCCGGATGCCTCGTCATGCATAACTGCCAGATGTTCCTGAGTTGTGTGCGGGCGGGCGGGCGGGCGGGGGAACGCGAAGGACCCGCCCGGCGGTGCCGGGCGGGTCCTTGGGTCGTACGAGGATGCCGGCTACTGGATGTAGGCGGCGAGGTCGGCCTCGAGGGCCGGCTTGGGCTTGGCGCCGACGAAGCTCTGCACGACCTCGCCCTGCTTGAAGACCTTGAACGCCGGGATGGCGGTGATCTGGTACTTCATGGCGAGCTGCGGGTTCTCGTCGACGTTGAGCTTGACGATGTCGATCTTGTCGGCGTGCTCGGTCGCAATCTGGTCGAGGATCGGGCTGACCGCGCGGCACGGGCCGCACCATTCGGCCCAGAAGTCGACGATGACGGGCTTGTCGTTCTCGAGCACCTCGGCCTGGAAGGTGGCCTCGGTCACTGCACGTGCGGACATTGCATTCTCTCCTTCGGTGAAACGCCTGGTGAAACCGCGAACAACGCGGAAACCGGATGAACCGGTGTCGCTACTCGGCGACAGCGGCGAGCTGCGCCGCCTGGACGGGCTCGCCCGCCGCGTCGTCGAGTGCCGCGAGGTAGTGTTCGGCGTCGAGCGCCGCGACGGTGCCCGAGCCGGCGGCCGTGACGGCCTGGCGGTAGTGGGGGTCGATCACGTCGCCGGCGGCGAACACGCCCGGCACCGAGGTGCGCGAGGAGCGGCCGTCGACCGCGATCGTGCCCTCGGCGGTCAGCTCGAGCTTGCCGTGCACGAGGTGCGTGCGCGGGTCGTTGCCGATCGCGACGAAGAGCCCGTCGAGGTCGAGTGCGCGGAGCTCGCCGGTGACCGTATCGCGCAGGCTCACGCCCGAGACCGCCTCGGTGCCGTGGATGGCCGCGATCTCGGCGTTCCAGATGAACTCGATCTTCTCGTTGTCGAAGGCGCGCTGCTGCATGATCTTCGACGCCTTGAGCGAGTCGCGGCGGTGGATCACGTAGACCTTGTCGGCGAAGCGGGTGAGGAACGTCGCCTCCTCCATCGCCGAGTCGCCGCCGCCGACGACCGCGATGGTCTTCTGGCGGAAGAAGAAGCCGTCGCACGTCGCGCACCAGGAGAGGCCGTGACCCGACAGGGTCGCCTCCTCGGGCAGGCCGAGCTTGCGGTAGGCCGAGCCCGTCGCGTAGACGATGGCGCGCGCCTCTTCGACGCCGCCGTTGCCGAGCTTCACGCGCTTGACCGGGCCGTCGAGGTCGAGCTCCACGACATCGTCGTAGACGATCTCGGTGCCGAACTTCTCGGCCTGCTCCTGCATCTTGGTCATGAGGTCGGGGCCCATCACGGCCTCGGGGAAGCCGGGGAAGTTCTCGACCTCGGTCGTGTTCATGAGCTCGCCGCCGATCTCGACGGAGCTCGCGATGAGCAGCGGTTTGAGCTCGGCGCGCGCGGCGTAGATGGCGGCGGTGAACCCGGCCGGGCCGGACCCGATGATGATGATGTCGCGCAAGGGGCGCTCCCTCGAGTGCTGTCGGTGAAAGCGGCATCCGACGGAATCGGATGTCACGACGTGGTCAACACAGTCTAGGCGGCGGGTATTCCGCCCACGAGGCGACGAGCGGCGGATGCAGCGGGTGCTCAGCCTCGGCGGAGGCGACGGAGCACCGGCTCCGCGAAGCCGCGCAGCTCCGGGGTGCGGATGAGCCAGAGCGTGCCGAGGTACGCGAGCGACATGACGACGCCGATGACGGCCATCGAGAGCACCGCGGGGAAGAGGCCGGACATCGCGAAGCCGTCCTCGGAGATGCCCCCGAGCAGCACGAGGGTGACGAAGCCGACGATGACGGCGGGCACCGCGCCGATCGCGTACCGCACGAAGCTCGAGGTGATGTGCCAGCCGTCGATGGTGCCGAGCCGTCGCCGCAGCAGGATCGCGGCGAGGGCGACCTGCGCGACGCACGCGAGCGAGGTGAGCAGGGCGATACCGATCGCGATGAACTCGGGGAGCACGTTCAGCAGCAGCAGCGCGCCGCCCGAGAAGAGCACGACCTGGAACAGGGTAAAGAAGAAGGGCGTCTTCGTGTCGCCGAGCGAGTAGAACGTGCGCTGCACGATGAAGAGCATGCTGAACGGGAGCAGCCCGACCATGTAGGCGAGGACCACGTTGCCGAAGACGAGTTTCGTGTCGAACGACGCGCCGCTGACGAACGCCGTGGCGAAGGGGTAGCTGCACATCACGAGCACGACCGAGGCGAGCACGATGATGAGGCCGACCCCGCGCGTCGCGCTCGAGAAGTCGGCGCGCACCCGGTCGAGGTCGCCGATGGAGGCGTGCTCGCTCATCCGCGTGAAGTAGGCCGTCGCGATCGACACGGTGATGACGGAGTGCGGCAGCATGAACAACAGCCAGGCGTTGCTGAGCGCGGCGACGGACGCCGAACCAGGACCGGATGCACCGGCGACGACGTTCGTCTCGACGAGTCCGGCGAAGGTCGTGAGCAGCAGCATGCCGAAGGTCCAGCTCGCCATCCGGCCGGCGTCGCCGAGGCCGACCCCGCGCCAGCGGAAGTCCGGCCGGTAGCGCAGCCCGATCCGGCGCCAGAACCAGAACAGCACCACGGCCTGCACCGCGATGCCGAGCGAGGCGGAGCCGGCGAGCACGGCGATCATCGCCGGATCCCATTCACCGGCTGAGCGCAGGCCGTCGGGGTCGCTTCCCCACACCGCGATGTAGATGACGAGCCCGGTGATCGCGACGAGATTGTTGAGTACCGGCACCCAGGTGAAGGGACCGAAGCTGCGCCGAGCGTTCAGCACCTCGCCGAGCAGCGTGTACAAGCCGTAGAAGAAGATCTGCGGCAGGCACCAGTAGGCGAACAGCGTCGCGAGGTCGCGAGTCGACTGATCGAACCTGATGCCGTACAGCCAGGCGAGCAGCGGCGCCGCGAGCGTCGCGAGCACGGTGATGCCGACGAGGACGACGAGTGCGAGCGTGAGCAGCCGGTTGATGTAGGCGCGGCCACCGTCCGCGTGCAGCCCGGCGCGCACGATCTGCGGCACGAGCACGGCGCTCAGCACGCCGCCCGCGACCACGACGTACACGGTGTTCGGCAGCTGGTTCGCGACCGTGAAGGCGTCCGCGCTCGCGCCCGTGACGCCGATGGCGCTCGCCAGCATGGCGGCCTTCACGAACCCGAGGATCCGCGACACCACCGTGCCGGAGGCGAGGAAGAGGCTCGCGCGGCCGATGCGGTCGTCACTCATCGCGTGGGTCCTCGTCCTTCTGCGCCGGGGCGCCGGGTTCCGGGGTGTCGCTCGGCTCCGGGGTCTCGCTCGGCTCCGGAGTCTCGCTCGGCTCCGGGGTCTCGCTCGGCTCCGGATCGGTCGCGGAGGCCTCGGCCTCGGCGGCGCGGGCCTTGCGGCGGCGATGGATGTTGCGCCAGATGCCGATGCCGAAGAACAGCACGACGATCGTCGCGAGCACAGCGGCGCCGACGCCCTCCCAGTCCGCCTGCACGTTCGCCGACAGGTAGGTCGGCGAGCCGATCTCGACGCCCTCGGTCGAGTAGAGGGACACCGTGAGGATGACGTCGCCGCTGCCGACGCCCGCGGCGACGGGGACGACGACGCTCGCCCGCGACTCCGGCTCGACGGTGACCTTCTGCCGGCCCTCGACGATCAGACGGCCGTTGGACGGGGCGACGTCCACCTCGAGCGTCACCGAATACGGCAGCGTGTTCTCGATGGTGGCGGGGACGCCGGACTCCCGCGAGATCACGTTGATCGTGCTCGAGGGGACGACCGAGATGCCCGCTCGGGTCCGCACCTGCGCGGTGAGCCACTCGTTCGCGGCCGACTGCCAGTCGGTCGGCGTGCGGATCCAGCCGGCGTCGAGCAGGGCGAGGAGATCGCGGCGGGTGGGATCCGCCAGCTGCGAGGGGTCGATGAGCGCCGTCGCGAACGACACCGTCTGCGCCTCGGAGTCGATGAGCCGCTGCACGGTCGCCCGGCGCTCCTCCGCCTCGGGCGAGTTCGCCAACGTCCGCGCGACCGGAGGGGCGCCGATCGCGTCGGACAGGCTGGCCGGTCGGGCCCAGGCGAGCGTCGCGAGCGCCTGCAGGGTCGCCTCGACCCGGTCCGCCGCGCTGCCGCCCCCGCGCGCGAAGCTCGCGAGCAGGGAGCTCGCCGAGGCATCCTCCGCGGCGTAGCCGGCGAGCTCGGCCGCCAGCCGGCCCATCGCCTCGCGCCACTCCGCATCGCTCGTCGCGCCGGCGGCGGCCCGCAGCGCCGCGGTCAGCCGGACGTCCGCGACGACCGCCGTGCCACCGTCGATCGAGCTCGCCGCATTGCCGGGCGCGGTCGAGACCGGATCCTCCTCGTCGCCCTCTTCGTCGACCGCGGGCGCCGGGGCCTCGACGTTGCCGGGCGAGAGCAGGCTCGTCGTGAGCCCGCCGGCCGCCAGCCACGCGAGATCGCCCGCCGCGACCGTGTCGTCGGCGGGCCAGGCGATGTCCGCGCGGGTGTACGGCCAGGACAACAGCTGCTCGGTGGTCGGCACCTCGTCGACGGAGCCGTCGCCGTCGACGTCGCCCGGCGTCGGCGTCGGGGTGGGGGTCGGGGTCGACTTCTGCGTCAGCGTGCGGTCGTCGAGGCTCGCCGGGCCGGACGCGGGCGCCTGCGTCGGTGGCGTGGCCGGAACGCCGGGCATGCCGTCCAGGAAGTCGGCCGGGTCGAGCACATCGGCGAAGGACTCCGACTTCAGGGGGCCGGGGAGCCCGAGCTGCGACTGCACCGCCAGATCGGCATCCGCGTAGGCGAGCGGGAACACGACGTTGCCGACCGTGCCCAGTCGCTCGAGCCACGCGGTCGCCGACTCCGGCGCGCGGGAGCCGAGCACCCGCACGGAGGCGATGATGCGCGGGTCGACGCCGATCGCGACCGAGCGGTCGGCGACGGCGTCGAGCTGGCGGGTGAGCAGTCCGTCGGGCGCGGTCCACGCCTCGAGCTGCTCGGCGTCGATGAGCCCGGTGGTGTCGTCGGGCACGGTCAGGGGATACGCGAGCGCGAGGCCCGGGGCGCCCGCGGAGGCGGCGCGGGGCGAGGGGAAGGCGGCATCGTTCGTTGCGACGACGACGCCGTCCACGAGGAGCTCTGCGCGCAGGCCGGTCACCGCCGCCGAAGCGTCGAGCTTGCCGGCCGGAATGCTCACCAGCACCTGGCTCGTGCCGCCGCTGACGACGCCGGGCGCCTGAGCCTCGCCGACGGCACTCGCGGTCGCGTCGGAGTCGCCGAGCCACGCATCGAGGGCGGCGGCATCGTCGGGGGCGTCGTCGGCGACGCTCAACCGAACCACCCCCTGGCTGAGCAGCTCGGTCGAGCCGTTCACGATCTCCACGCCGATCGTCGTCGCGGCGGACGGGTCCAGCACGAAGGCCCCGGCCGGGGCGAGGTGGAGGGAGACGGTGCCCGTGTCGCTCGCCGCGGCCGCGAGCGGTTCGGTGGCGTGCTCGACCGCGTCCGCTGCGAGCGCCGCCGGCGGCGCACCCTGGACGGCCGCGGCGATCGGCACCGCGGCGCCGATCGAACTGAGGGCGACCGCGCCGATGAGGCCCGCGACGACGGCGCGACGACGGGGCGTGGCGGTGGCCCGGTCGAGGAGTCGGCGGAGTCGACGCGCAGGATTCGACTCGGCCACCATGCACGAGATTCTACGGTGTGACGCGGGGTGGATCGTGGGCGTCGAGGAGGGCTCGGGGCATCCGCCTCCGGTCACCGCACCACCCGCGTTGCGTACGATGGTCGGCATGCAGAGCGTGGCCGAGGCCCTCGATCGACTCGGCGAGCTGGCCGCGTCGACGACCGTGTCGACCCTCTCCGCCGCATTCGACCGCGCGGGGCATGAACTCGCCCTGGTCGGCGGTCCGGTGCGCGACGCCTTCCTCGGCCGCCCGGTGCACGACCTCGACTTCACGACCGACGCGACGCCCGAGCAGATCCTCGAGATCGTGAAGCCGATCTCCGACGCGCACTGGGACATCGGCCGGGACTTCGGCACCATCGGCGCCCGTGTCGCCGGCGAGACCGTCGAGATCACCACCTACCGCGCCGACAGCTACGACGGGAAGTCGCGCAAGCCGGACGTGGTGTTCGGCGACTCGCTCGAGGGCGACCTCGTGCGTCGTGACTTCACCGTGAACTCGCTGGCGCTGCGACTGCCGAAGATCGAGCTCGTGGACCCCTCTGGCGGCGTGGAGGATCTGATCGCGCGGGTGCTCCGCACGCCCTCCGCCCCGCAGACCTCGTTCGGCGACGACCCGCTGCGCATGATGCGGGCGGCGCGCTTCGCCGCCCAGCTCGGCTTCGAGGTGGAGGACGGCACGCTCGCCGCGCTCGAGGAGCTCGCACCGGAGATCGACCGCATCTCGGCCGAACGCGTGCGCGAGGAGCTGTCGAAGCTTCTGCTCGCCGATCGTCCGGTGCCCGGCCTGCGCATCCTCGTCGACTCCGGGCTCGCGCAGCGGGTGCTGCCCGAGCTGCCCGCCCTCCGTCTCGAGCGGGACGAGCACCACCGGCACAAGGACGTCTACGAGCACAGCCTGAAGGTGCTCGACCAGGCCATCGACTACGAGCGTGCGCGGGGAAAGCTCGACTCCCCCGACCTCGTGGTGCGCCTTGCCGCGCTCCTGCACGACATCGGCAAGCCGGCGACCCGGCGGCTCGAGCCCGGGGGCGCGGTCAGCTTCTACCACCACGACGTCGTCGGCGCGAAGCTCGCGAAGAAGCGGCTGCGGGAGCTGCGCTACGACAACGACACGATCGCGGCCGTGGCGCGGCTGATCGAGCTGCACCTGCGCTTCTTCGGCTACACCGACGGGGCGTGGAGCGACTCGGCGGTGCGGCGCTACGTGCGCGACGCCGGCTCGCCGGAGCAGCTCGAGCGGCTGCACATCCTCTCCCGGGCCGACGTGACGACGCGGAACAAGCGCAAGGCCGACATGCTCGCCTTCGCCTACGACGATCTGGAGCAGCGCATCGCCGAGCTCGCCGAGGAGGAGGAGCTCGCCGCGGTGCGGCCCGAGCTCGACGGGGAGCAGATCATGGCGGCGCTCGGCATCCGCCCCGGTCGCGAGGTCGGCGAGGCGTACCGGTTCCTGCTGGAGCTGCGGCTCGACGAGGGGCCGATCGGCGAGGATGCCGCGCGCGAGCGCCTGCTCGCCTGGTGGGCCGACCGCGGGGGCTGAGTCCGGCCGGACGGGGCAAATGGCGCAGGGGCGGGGCATCCGTTACACTGTGAAGGTTGCCCGTGTGCCGCGTTCGCGGCCTCCACGACGCACAGTATGAACACCCTCCTGCTCCCGAGACACGCTCGGGAGCCGCTGAGTCCGAAGGAGGTGGGTACGTCATGCACCAGTACGAGCTGATGGTCATCCTCGATCCCGAGATCGACGAGCGCACCGTTGCTCCCAGCCTCGACAAGTTCCTCAACGTCATCCGCAACGATGGCGGCACCGTCGACAAGGTCGACATCTGGGGACGTCGCAAGCTGGCCTACGAGATCAAGAAGAAGGCCGAGGGCATCTACGCCGTCGTCGACTTCACCGCTGAGCCCGCGACCACCAAGGAGCTCGACCGCCAGCTGAACCTCAGCGAGGCCGTCATGCGCACCAAGGTGCTCCGCGCCGAAGAGGCCATCGCCCAGGTCGCCGCGTACGCGAAGGCCCAGGAAGCGAAGGCCGCGAAGAAGGCCGCCGCTGCCGCCAAGAAGGACGCCTAGTCCTCATGGCCGGCGAGACCGTCATCACCGTGGTGGGCAACCTCACTGCAGACCCCGAGCTGCGTTACACGCAGAACGGACTCGCGGTTGCCAACTTCACCATCGCGTCCACTCCCCGCACGTACGACCGTCAGTCGAACGAGTGGAAGGACGGTGAAGCACTGTTCCTGCGTGCGAGCTGCTGGCGTGAATTCGCCGAGCACGTCGCCGGTTCACTCACCAAGGGTTCCCGGGTCATCGCATCCGGGCGTCTCAAGCAGCGTTCCTACGAGACCAAGGAAGGCGAGAAGCGCACCACCATCGAGTTGGAGGTCGACGAGATCGGCCCCTCGCTCCGGTACGCGACCGCCCAGGTCACTCGTGCGCAGTCCAACCGCGGCGTCGGCGGAGGCGGCTCCTTCGGGGGCGGCCAGTCCGACGACGCGTGGGCCCCGTCCGCTCCGGCTCAGTCGGGCAACAGCGGCGGCGGCGCGGGCGGCGGCGACGTCTGGAACACGCCGGGCACGAGCTACGGCGACGAGACGCCTTTCTAAGCCCGAGCGCTCCGCAACGGAGCAGGGCCCGCGATCGGATGCCTCGAGCTGAGGCATCCGGCGCAACAGAACGTATTCACTCAGACAGGAAAGATCCATGGCTGGAAAGAGCAGCGGCGACCGCCGCAAGCCGCGGAAGGGCGCGAAGAACGCCGCCCCCGCGAAGTCCGTCAAGGTCGGCGTCATCGACTACAAGGATGTCGCGACCCTTCGCAAGTTCATCTCGGAGCGCGGCAAGATCCGTGCCCGTCGCATCACCGGTGTCTCCGTGCAGGAGCAGCGCCTCATCGCCCGCGCCGTCAAGAACGCGCGCGAGATGGCGCTCCTGCCCTACTCGGGCTCCGGCCGCTAAGGAGCACGAAAATGGCAAAGGTAATCCTCACGCACGAGGTCTCGGGGCTCGGTGCCGCCGGCGACGTCGTCGAGGTCAAGAACGGCTACGCCCGCAACTACCTCGTCCCGCAGGGTTTCGCGACCCCGTGGACCCGCGGTGGCCAGAAGCAGGTCGACCAGATCAAGGCGGCCCGTGCCGCTCGCGCGCTGCACTCCCTCGAGGACGCGCAGGCCCTCAAGGCGAAGCTCGAGGACGGCAAGGTCAAGCTGACCGTCAAGGCCGGCCTCGGCGGCCGCCTGTTCGGCTCGGTCAAGACCTCGGCCGTCGCCGACGCCGTGGCCGCTGCCGGCCTGGGCGAGATCGACAAGCGCAAGGTCGAGTTCCCGACCGCGATCAAGACCGTCGGCGACCACGAGGTCTCCGTCCGTCTGCACGACGACGTGACCGCGACGATCACCCTGCAGGTGATCGCGGCCAAGTAGTCGCACCCGTACGAAGCGGCGGCACCCGATGGGGTGCCGCCGCTTCGTCGTTTCCGGATGGTTCACCGGGACTACACCTGGCGGAGCCCTCGCACAAGTCCCCCATTCCGGAGATTTCAACATGTTTGTGCACAGGTGAGTGAGGCTCATCCGTGCAATCTCAAGAAAGTTTTCCCCCACAGGTGTGGATTGTGGAAATCCCAGGTCGGCTCAGAATTCACCTCGTGTAATTCACACGATTTCCACAGTTGTCCACAGGTGGAGTGCACATGTTGATCGGCGTTTCGCCCAGATTGTCCCCAGAGTTATCCACAGGCTGGCTTGTATGTGGATGAGTGCTTCCTTATGGTGAAGCAATCGTCTCGCGCGCGTGGGCCGGGGGAGCCCAGCGCGATCATGTCGGCGGTCCCGAGTACAACGGAACCGTGGTCGCGCTGCGCCCACCCGCCGTCCCCGAATCGGAGGTCATCACCGTGTCGATCGCTCACATCGGACTCGCCGAGCCGGTCGACGACGGCGCAGCCCCGCGGGGCGAGCGCACGCCGCCGCACGACCTGCTCGCCGAGCAGAGCGTGCTCGGCGGCATGATGCTCTCGAAGGACGCGGTCGCCGACGTCATCGAGACGATCCGCGGCGTCGACTTCTACGTGCCGAAGCACGAGGTCGTCTTCAACGCCGTGCTCACCCTCTACTCGCACGGCGAGCCGACCGACGTCATCGCCGTCACCGACGAGCTCACGAAGTCGGGCGAGCTGCAGCGCGCGGGCGGCGTCGAATACCTGCACACCCTCACGAGCCTCGTGCCCACCGCGGCGAACGCCGGCTTCTACGCCGAGATCGTCGCCGAGCGCGCGCTGCTCCGCCGGCTCGTCGAGGCCGGCACCCGCATCGTGCAGATGGGCTACGCCGGCGAGGGCGAGGTCGTCGACCTCGTCAACAACGCGCAGGCAGAGATCTACTCCGTGACCGGCTCGGTCGAGACCGAGGACTACGTGCCGCTCTCCGACGCGGTCACGGTCGCGATCGACGAGATCGAGGCGGCCAAGCACACCGACGGCAAGATGACCGGCGTGCCCACCGGCTTCACCGACCTCGACGACCTCACGAACGGATTCCACCCCGGGCAGATGATCGTCGTCGCCGCCCGTCCCGCCATGGGAAAGTCGACGCTCGCGCTCGACTTCGCGCGCGCGGCGTCGATCACGAACGGCCTGCCGTCCGTCTTCTTCTCCCTCGAGATGGGCAAGAGCGAGATCGCGATGCGCCTGCTCTCCGCGGAGTCGAACGTGCCGCTGCAGAACATGCGCAAGGGCAGCGTCGACTCCCGCGACTGGACGACGATCGCCTCCACGCGCGGCCGCATCAACGACTCGCCGCTCTACATCGACGACTCCCCCAACATGACGCTCGTCGAGATCCGCGCCAAGTGCCGCCGGCTCAAGCAGCGCGTCGGGCTCAAGCTCGTGGTCATCGACTACCTGCAGCTCATGACGAGCGGCAAGCGCGTCGAGAGCCGCCAGCAGGAGGTCTCGGAGTTCTCGCGTGCACTGAAGCTGCTCGCCAAGGAGCTGCAGGTGCCGGTCATCGCGCTCTCGCAGCTGAACCGTGGCCCTGAGCAGCGCGCCGACAAGATGCCCGCGATCAGCGACCTGCGCGAGTCGGGCTCGATCGAGCAGGATGCCGACATGGTGATCCTGCTGCACCGCGAGTCCGCGTACGAACGCGACAGCCCCCGGGCCGGCGAGGCCGACCTCATCGTGGCGAAGCACCGTAACGGTCCCACCCGAACGGTGACCGTGGCCTTCCAGGGCCACTTCTCCAAGTTCGCCGACATGGCGCCGATGTAGGGAGCGGGCAGCTCGATCCGGCCGAGCGCCGCCGACGTCCTTCGGTCCGCTCGGCGAACGGCACGTCGTCGTTCGAGGCACGCAGGCATCGAATCGATTCGATAGGATGGCGCGCAGCGACGCCGCGGCCGGCTCGGCCGGTGTGCGTCGCATCCGCTCGGCCCTTCCCGTCCGCCACTCCCACCGTCGAGAGCCCCATGGCCAGAACCCTCACGACCGGCGCCCCCTGGCGCGTCATCCTGCTCTTCGCCGTCCCGCTGCTCCTCGGCAATGTCGTGCAGCAGCTGTACCAGGTCGCCGACGCGATCGTCGTCGGGCGGCACCTCGGCATCGCCTCCCTCGCGGCCGTCGGTGCGACGGGGCCGCTGCTCTTCCTGCTGCTGGGCTTCGCGTGGGGCGTGACGAGCGGCTTCGCCATCCCCACCGCCCAGGCGTACGGCGCGCGTGACGCCGAACGGGTGCGCCGCTCGGTCGCGACCGGCACGCTGCTCACCGGCGCGATGAGCGTGCTGCTCACGGCGGGCGCTCCGCTCATCGCGGGCCCGGCCCTGCAGCTGCTGCAGACACCCCCCGAGCTCTTGCCGGAGGCGACCGCGTTCACGCAGATCAGCTTCCTCGGGGCATCCGCCGTGATGTTCTTCAACTACCTCTCGGCGATCATCCGCGCCATCGGTGACTCGCGTACACCGCTCGTGTTCCTCACCCTCTCGTGCCTGCTGAACGTGGGGCTCGTCGTGCTCATGGTCGGCGTGCTCGGCTGGGGCGTCGGCGGCGCCGCGTTCGCGACGGTGGTGGCGCAGGCCGTCTCGGTCGGGCTGTGCCTCGAGTTCGTGCGCCGCCGGGTGCCGGCGCTGCACGTGCGCCGCGCGGACTGGCGCGTCTCGCGCGCCGAGGTGCTGGAGCACCTGCGCGTCGGGCTGCCGATGGGGTTCCAGGCCTCGATCATCGCGATCGGCACGCTCACCGTGCAGGTCGCGCTGAACGAGCTCGGCGCCGACGCGGTCGCCGCGTACACGACGGCGTCGCGCGTCGACTCGCTCGCCGTCGCCTTCCTCGCCTCGCTCGGCCTCGCCTCCTCGATGTACACGGCGCAGAACCTCGGCGGGCACCGGCCCGACCGGATCCGCCGTGGCGTCGTGCAGGCCACCTGGCTGGCGATCGGCACGGCCGTCGCGATCGGGGTGCCGTTCATCCTCTTCGGCGAGCAGCTCGTGCGGCTCTTCGTCGGGGAGGGGTCCGACGGCGTCGTGGCCGACGCCGCACTCATGCTCGAGGTGGACGGCTACACCTACGCCTCGTTGGCGGTGCTCTTCGTGCTGCGCGGGGCGCTGCAGGGACTCGGGCACACGATGATCCCGACCGCGACGGGCGTGATCGAGCTCGTCATGCGGGTGGGCGCCGCAATCGTGCTCGGCGCCGCGTTCGGCTTCGTCGGGGTGGTCTGGAGCAACCCGCTCGCGTGGATCGGCGCGGTCGTGCTGCTGATCCCGGCGTACGCGCGCGAGCATCGCCGGCTCGGGCGGATGCCGGTCGAACCCCGCACCGCGACGCCCACCACGCCGATCCCGGTCGTCGGGCCCGTCGACGGCTCGATGACGGTCGACGCGGTCGTGACGGGGTCGGTGCCGGTAGTGGAGCCGCCGCAGGCCGCCCGGTGGCGGCGACTTGTCCGGTCAGAGCGGACAGATCGCGCCGAGCGGTGAGCGGCGCTCCGAGGCATCCGTTCGAGAAATCGGGCTGATCTGCGATTTCAGCGAAGTGTCACAGAACGGTAACGTCGCGAACTTGTCTCTGGTCCGGTACAAGTGCGCCCGGTGAGGATTGAGGCACCCCACCGAAGAAGGCGGAACATGACCAACGCAGACGCGCTCGAGACGCTCCCGGCGCTCGACCGGAGCTCGGAGTCACCGATGTGGTTCCAGGTCCTCCGGAGCATCGAGTCCGGGATCTCGACGGGCGTGTGGTCGCACGGCAGCAAGCTGCCCAGCGAGCACGAGCTGCGGGAGCACTACCGGGTGTCGCGGACGACGATCCGGGAAGCGCTCGCGCGACTCGAGAAGTCGGGCATCATTTCCCGCCAGCAGGGCCGCGGCGCCTTCGTCGACACCACGCAGGCGCCGTCGTCCTGGACCCTGGAGAGCGCACCGAGCCTGCTCGGCCAGCTCGCCGACGGCGACCGCAGCGCCCTCACCTCGACGGTGCTGCGCTCCGGCGTCGACGTGCTGCCGCCGTGGGCCGCGGCGGTCTTCAAAGGCGACGGGCACGGCTTCGTGCTCGAACGCACCCGCGCGGTCGGCACCCTCACGGCCGTGCACGTCGTGAACTACATGCCGAAGCGCTTCGCCGCGGTCCTGCCGAGCCTGCGCGATCCGCGGGCCAGCCTCTACGTCGCGGCCGAGCAGGTGCTGGGCACCCGGATCACCCGGATGCACCGCACCATCGAAGCCCACTCGGCCGACCGGGCGCTCGCCCGATTGCTCGAGATCGAGGAGGGGCATCCGATCGTCGTCGTCGAAGCGGTCGCGTACGACCAGAACGACGAACCGATCGACTTCTCGCGGGCGTCGGTCCGCACCGACCGCATGCGCGTGACCGTCGACAGCGGTCACAACGCCGCCGGGCTCGACGCGAAATCGACCTCCGGCACCTATCCCGCGCGCTGAGCGCCACCATCCCCGACTCCCCCGACTCCCCCGAATCTCCCCCAACGTCGCGGCACCGCCGGTGCCCCCGTTCCTCGACCCCACGCACCCGCAGGAGACGTCTGTGCCCACTTCGCCCCGAATCCTCGTCATCGGTGACAGCTACATGTCGGCCGAGGTCTTCGCCGACGCGCTCGACGGCCGCGTCGACGCCGTCGAGCTCCGCACGATGACGCCGACGGATGCTCCGAGCTGGTCGCTCGACGCGCTCCACGAGTACGAGGGCGATCCCGCCGAGGTCGATGCGTTCATCGACGGGCACGAGGTGCTCGTGGTGCACGGCGCGCCCATCACCCGGCGGGTGCTCGAGCAGAACCCCTCGGTGCGGATGATCGGCTGCGCCCGCGGCGGCCCCGTGAACATCGACCTGGACGCGGCCGCCGAGCTCGGTGTCACCGTCGCCACCACCCCCGGCAAGAACGCCGAGGCGGTCGCGGACCTCACGATCGGGTTCATCATCACCGCCTTCCGCAACCTGCGGCCGGCGCTGCAGGACGTGGATGCCGCGGCCGCCGAGGGCCGGGCGATCGCCGAGTCCGCCTTCGAGGGGGCGCGCTGGTTCGGCAGCGAACTGCGGGGCGCCAGGCTCGGGCTCATCGGCCTCGGGCACGTCGCCCGCCTGGTCGCCGCCCGTGCCCGGGCGCTCGGCATGACGGTCACCGCCTACGATCCCTTCGTCGCCGACGCCGTCGAGGGAGTGACGCTCGCGCCGAGCCTCGAGGCGCTCCTCCCCGAGGTCGACGTGCTGAGCATCCACGCCCGCGCGACCGCCGACAACCGGCACCTCGTCGGCGAGACCCAGCTCGGGCTGCTGCCCGAGGGAGCGGTGCTCGTGAACACCGCCCGCGAATCGCTCGTCGACGAGGCCGCGCTGCTCGCGGCGCTCCGCAGCGGGCAGCTCCGCGCGGCAGCGATGGACGTCTGCGAACCCGACGGTCCGTGGCGCGAACTCGTCGCGCTGCCCCAGGTGCAGCTGACGCCGCACATCGGCGGGGCGACGTTCGAGACCCTCGCCCGTGGCGCGCGGATGGTCGTCGACCGGGTGGTCGAGCACCTCGAGCAGCGTGAGCCGGTCGACGCCGAGGAGCGGGCGTCGTGACCCGCGACCCGGTCGTCCTCGCCATCGACGCCGGCACCGGCTCGGCCCGCGCGCTCGCCGTCGCGCTCGACGGCGCCGTCGTCGCCCGGGCCGGACGCGAATGGAGCCACCGCGCCGTCGCCGGACACCCCGGCGGCACGGCCTTCGACACCGCCGCGAACTGGGCGCTCGTCGCCGAGGCCGTGCGCGAGGTCGTCACCGCCCTGGACGGCCGCCCGGTCGCCGCCGTCGCGGCGTCGAGCATGCGCGAGGGCTTCGTGCTCTACGACGGTCGCGGCCGCGAGCTCTGGGCGTGTCCGAACACCGATGGGCGGGCCCGCGGGCAGGCGCAGCGCCTCGTCGACGAGGGCGCCGCCGACCGGATCTTCGCCCTCGGCGGCGACTGGGTGTCGATCACCGCGCCGGCGCGCCTGCGCTGGATCGCCGAGGAGGCGCCCGAAGTGCTCGCCGAGGCACGGCACTTCGGCATGCTGAGCGACTGGGTCGTCACCCGCCTCACCGGCGAGTTCACCACCGATCCGACGTGCGGCTCTTCGAGCGCGCTGTTCGATCTGTCGGCGCGCTCCTGGTCGGCCGAGCTGGCCGGCCTCGTCGGCATCGACCCCCGCATCCTCCCGCCGGTGCTCGAGGGCGGCGAGATCGCGGGCCGGGTCACCCCCGACGCCGCGGTCGCCACCGGCCTGCCGGCGGGCACCCCCGTCGTGATCGGCGGGGCCGACACGCAGCTCGCGCTGCACGGCATCGGCGCGGTGCCGGGCGTGCCCGTCGTGGTCGGCGGCACCTTCTGGCAGACGACCGCGCTCGTCGACCGGCCCGTCATCGACCCCGAGCGTCGGCTGCGCACCCTGTGCCACGTCGAGCCGGGCAGTTGGATGGTCGAGGGCATCAGCTTCCTCTCGGGCCTGGCCATGCGGTGGCTCCGCGACGTGTTCTTCGTCGACGCGGTCGCCGCGCGCGGTCCGTCGGGCGCCTTCGACGTGATGGAGGAGCTCGCCGCCGCCGTCCCGCCGGGCTCGAACGGCCTCGTCGCGGTGCTCGCGAACGCGATGCAGACCGACGCCTGGCACCACGCGGCGCCGGCGTTCGTCGGCTTCGACATCAACGACCCCGAGCGCTTCGGCCGCGGCACCTTCGTGCGCTCCGTCGAGGAGGCGGCCGCGTGGGTCGTCCGAGCCCACCTCGCCATCCTCGACGAGCTCACGGCGGGAGCGGCCGGCCGCAGCGGCGAGCTCGTCTTCGCCGGCGGCTCGAGCGGCGGGCGGCTCTGGCCCCAGCTCATCGCCGACGCGACGGACCGCACCGTCGTCACCTCGACCGTCGCCGAGGCCACCTCATACGGCGCGGCCCGGCTCGCGGCCGCCGCGGTCGGCGCCGAGCTGCCGCCGGCCGGTGGCGGCGAACGCCGGCTCTCGCCCGAGGCATCCGCCGTCGCCGCCTCCGAGGAGGCGTACCGGCGCTGGCTCGCCGTGTACGACGCGCAGGTGCGCGCGACCGGCGCCGCCGGCATCGATCCCCTGTTCACCCCGCCGGGCGGCCTGCACTACCGGCCCGCCCGACCCACCGACCGAGAGAAGAAGGACACCAATGGCTGACCTCGACGGCAACGTCAACGCGAAGGACTTCGCCCCCACCGTCCCCGCTGCGAGCTTCGGGCACGCGATCAAGGGCGCCGCCGCCTACGACTGGGGCATGCAGCACCGCCTCGGCCGTGTGTTCGAGGGCGAGACGGGCCGCACGGTCATGCTCGCGTTCGACCACGGCTACTTCCAGGGCCCCACCTCGGGGCTCGAGCGACTCGACCTGAACATCGCGCCGCTCGCCCCCTATGCCGACGCGCTGATGGGCACGCGCGGTGCGCTGCGCACCTCGTTCCCCGCGACCACCCGCTCCGGCCTCGTGCTGCGGGCGTCCGGCGGCCCGTCGATTCTGAAGGACCTCTCCGACGAGTACCCCGCGATGGCGATGCGCGACGCGGTCCGGATCGGCGCCGACGCGGTGGCCGTGCAGGTCTTCATCGGCGGCGAGCACGAGTCGCGGAGCGTGCGCAATCTCACCGGGCTCGTCGACGAGGGCTACGAGGCGGGCATCCCGGTGCTCGGCGTGACCGCCGTCGGCAAGGAGCTGGTGCGCGACGCGCGCTACCTCGGCCTCGCGACCCGCATCATCGCGGAGCTCGGCGCGCAGATCGTGAAGACCTACTACTGCGAAGAGGGCTTCGAGGACGTCGTCGCGGGATGCCCCGTTCCGGTCATCATGGCGGGCGGCAAGAAGCTGCCCGAGCTCGACGCGCTGACCATGGCTTCGAACGCCGTCCGCGCGGGCGCGGCGGGCGTCGACATGGGCCGCAACATCTTCCAGAGCGCCGACCCCGCCGCCATGATCCAGGCCGTGCGCGCCGTCGTGCACGACGGCCTCGACCCCGCCGAGGCGCACGAGCGCTACCTCGAGCTCGCGGCAGCACGGCGGGCGGCATGAGCGGGGCGGATGTGCCCGTGCGGCCCGTCCGCCTCGCCGACGCCGAGCTCCGCTTCGGCGACTGGGGCCCCGGCTACCTGAGCCAGGCCGAGCACGCCGCCTTCGGCACGATCGTCCTGCGACCCGGCGACGAGTTCGCCAACCACCTGCATGAGCACCACGAGGAGTCGTTCCTCGTGGTCGAGGGCGAGGCCGAGCTCTGGATCGACCGCGAGGGGCCCGTCCGCCTCGCGGCCGGCGAGTTCGTCAGCTGCCCGCCGAACGTCGAGCACTTCCTGCGCAACACGGGCCGGGCGTCGTTCCGGGCCCTCTTCATCAAGGCGCCCGGCGTCGCGGCCGACAAGATCGACCGCCCCTGGCACCCGGGCGACCGCCCGAGCGACTGATCCACCCCGCTGCACCTCCCCCGAGAGAACCACGAAAGGAATCCCAGCAATGAGCAAGCAACGGAGCTTCTCGACCCGTCCCGCACGGGCCATCCGCACGGCGGCGATCGCGACCGCGCTCGCCGTGGCCGGCACGCTCGTCGGCTGCGCGGCCGACGGCGGCGACGCCGGCGACGGCGACCGCACCCTCAACGTCCTGATCGCGCAGCCCCAGGAGGGCGCGGGCAAGATCCTCGCCGAGCAGTACGAGGAGGAGACCGGCGTAAAGGTCGAGATCGAGGTCGTGCCCTACGACCAGATCCAGACCAAGGCGATCCTCGACGCGCAGTCGGGCACGAACCACTACGACGCGATCCAGTACTGGTACACCTCGGTCGGCGCCCTCGCCGAGTCAGGGGCCCTCGCCGACCTCACCGACTGGGCGTCCTCGGACGAGGAGATCGACGAGCCCGACTTCATCCAGAGCATCTTCGGGCCGTACACGCAGTTCGAAGGCAAGACGTACGGGCTGCCGATCGACGGCGACACGCACGTGCTCTTCTACAACACCGACATCCTCGAGCGGAACGGCGTCGCCGTGCCCACCACCTGGGACGAGTACGTCGCCGCCGCGAAGACGATCACCGAGGCCGAGAAGGCGAACGGCGTCTACGGCGCCGCGCTGCTCGGCTCGAAGAGCGCCTTCAACATCGGCTCGACCTTCTTCAACCGGCTCGCGACGATGTCGCCCGACCCGATCGACCCGGCGATGCCCGATCTCACGACGGACGCCGCGGTCGCGGCGGCGCAGGCGATGCTGGATGCCTCGCCCTACGCCCTGCCGAGCCCGCTCGAGATCGGCTTCGAGCAGGCGCTGCCGCAGTTCCTCGCCGGCAACGTCGGCATGATCGAGTTCTGGACCGACCTCGGCGTCTTCGCCCAGGACCCGGGGCAGTCGAAGATCGTCGACGGCTGGGGCGTCGCGCCGCTGCCGATCGGCCCCGAGGGGCACGTCTCGGGCGCGCTGAACGCGGGCTGGGCGATGGGCGTGAGCCCGAACGCCTCCGACGAGGAGCTCGCGAAGGACTTCGTGCGCTTCTCCTCCTCGAAGGCGATGAACGAGCAGCTCATCACGACGACGGGCAGCGGCGTCGACCCGATCCGCACCTCGACGCTCGAGAGCGAGAAGTACCGCGAGTTCGCGCCGCAGGTCGCCGAGGTGTCGGCGCAGGTGCTGCCCGAGGCGCAGTCGTGGCCGACGTCGCCCGCGGCGCCCGAGATGATCTCGGCGCTGAACGACAACCTCGCGCTCATGCTGCAGGGCAACCTGACCGCCGAGCAGGCCATGGCCCAGACCTGGGACGCCTGGCAGAAGCTCTGACCGGCCCGGCCGGCCGGGACTCCGTGTTCCGGTCGGCCGGCCCCGACCCATCCGCCCGGGCCAGCCCGGGTCGCTCGAGACAAGGAAGTCCCCCATGGCAACGGTGGCCCCGGAGACGGCGGCGCTGCGGAAGCCGCGCGGCCGGCGCATCGGCTGGGCGTTCCTCGCCCCCGCGTTCCTCGCGATCGCGATCGTCGCGATCTACCCGCTGATCTACACGGTCGTGGTGTCGTTCAGCGAGTCGTCGCTAGGTCGGCCGTTCGCCGAGTGGGTGGGCTTCGACAATTTCGCCAAGGTGCTGAGCGACGGGGTGACGGTGCCCTCGCTCGGCCGTTCGCTCGTCTTCGCGATCCCCTCCGCGCTGCTCGCCCTCGTGATCGGCTTCGTCATCGCGCTCTCGCTCGACGTGGCGGTGCGGTCCGGCAAGGTCGTGCGGGTCGTCTTCCTGCTGCCGCTGATGACGCCGCCGGTCATGGCCGGCGTGATCTGGAAGCTCATGTTCGCCCCGACCGGCGGGCTCTTCAACAACGTGCTGCAGCTCGTCTCGCCAGGTGCCGACCCGATCCTCTTCCTCGGCAGCTCGCCCGCCGCGATGGTCTCCATCGTCGTGGTCGACGTCTGGCAGTGGGTGCCGTTCTGCGTGCTGCTGCTCTTCGCCGCCCTGCAGACGCTGCCCGGCGAGGTCTTCGAGGCGGCGCAGGTGGACGGCGCGGGGGTGTGGCGCACCTTCCGCCACGTGACCTTCCCGCTCGTACTGCCGACCCTCGTCACGGTGCTGATGCTGAAGCTCATCGTGTCGTTCAAGGTCTTCGACCTCGTGTTCATCATGACCGGCGGCGGGCCCGGCCTCGACACCACCGTGAGCAGCTTCAACATCTACCGCACGGCGCTGCAGCAGTTCGACGTCGGAGCGGCGGCCGCGCAGACGATCGTGTTCCTCGTGCTCGTCACCATCGTGATCGTGCCGCTCTCCTCGTACCGCACCCGACTCCAGAAGGCCGGTGAGTGACCATGTCGACCACCATCGAGCGCGGTCCCGCAGGGTCCGCCGACGCCGCGACCACTCGTGCGATGACGGTGCCGGACGGGCAGCCGCCGCGTGCCCGCCGGGCCAGCTCGGCGAGTCGCATCGGACGAGCGCCCCGCGGCATCGTCGTGCTGAAGTGGGCGGTGATCGCCATCGCGATCGGGTTCACGCTGCTGCCGATCCTGTACCTCGTGACGATGTCGTTCAAGAGCCCCGACGACATCCTCTCCACCCGCATCCTGCCGTCGCGCATCGCGTGGGAGAACTGGGCCTCGGCGTTCGAGCAGGCCCCCGTGCTCGTCTACCTGCGCAACTCGCTCATCGCCGCCGCCATCGCTGCGGTCGTCGCGCTCGCCGTGGCGATCCCCGCGAACTTCGCGATGGCGCGGCTGCGCACCGGGGGATCGCGCTCGATGGCGCTCATCGTCTCGGCGTATGTGGCGCCGCCGATCGTCGCCGTCATCCCGCTGTTCATGCTCGTGCGCACTGCCGGGCTGATGGACAACGTGATCGGCCTCGGCCTCATCGAGGGCCTGATGGTGACCCCGGTGGCGGTCTGGCTGCTCGACGGCTTCTTCCGGGGCATCCCCGAGGAGATCGACGAGGCGGCCCAGATCGACGGCTGCGGGCCGGTGCGCACCCTCGTGCGCATCGTGCTGCCGCTCGTCGCGCCCGGGGTGGTCGCGGTCGCGATCATCGCGTTCATCCTCGTCTACAACGACTTCCTCATCCCGCTGATGCTCACGCAGAGCACGGCGTCGCAGACGCTGCCGGTGGGCATCGCCCTCATGCAGGGCGGTCGCGAGGTCATGTTCGGGCAGATGGCGGCGGCGTCGCTGACGGGCATGATCCCGGTGTATTTGCTGGCGCTGTTCTTGCAGCGCTGGCTCGTCGGCGGCCTCACGCAGGGCAGCATCAAGTAGGTCTCGCCGGCCCTTCTTCCCGCCGTGACGGCTCATCCTCGCCGCGCCCGCGGTTGTCCCGCGCGCGCGGCGGGCGTATGATCACTGCGCGATAACCGAATGGCACGTTCGATTATCGAACGAGAGCGGATGGCGAGACGCGAGCCGCCCTCGGGCGGGACGCCGCAGCGGCGCCCCATCACGACGAGGTGAGGAGCCCCCGTGCAGTTCCACCACAACGGATACGTCTCGGGCGACCCGCGCGTCCAGCCCGCGGCCGGCGTCGGCCTCGACCGGCCCGACGAGCTGCCCGAGGAGATGGACGTGCTCATCGTGGGATCCGGCCCGGCCGGCATGCTGCTCTCCGCGCAGCTCTCCCAGTACCCCGGCGTCGTCACGCGCATGATCGAGCGCCGCGACGGCCGCCTCGTGCTCGGCCAAGCCGACGGCATCCAGCCCCGCAGCGTCGAGACCTTCCAGGCCTTCGGCTTCGCCGAGCGGATCATCGCCGAGGCCTACAACATCGGCTACATGAACTTCTGGGGCCCCGACCCCGAGCACCCCGGGCAGATCACCCGCACCTCGCGCACCGAGGACTACGGCTACAAGATCAGCGAGTTCCCGCACCTCATCGTGAACCAGGCGCGCGTGCTCGACTACTTCGCCGAGGCCGCCGCGAACGGCCCCGGCCGCATGAAGCCCGACTACGGCATCGAGTTCCTCGGCCTCACCGTGCACCCCGACGGCTCGCCCGAGGCCGGTGACCACCCCGTCGAGGTGCGTGTGCGCTACACCGCGGGCGAGCGCGCCGGCGAGGAGCGCACGGTGCGCGCCAAGTACGTCGCCGGCTGCGACGGCGCCCGCAGCGGCGTGCGCGAGGCGATCGGGCGCAAGCACCTCGGCGGCATCTCGGCCCACGCCTGGGGCGTCATGGACGTCGTCGTCAACACCGACTTCCCCGACTGGCGCACGAAGTGCGCGATCAACTCCGCCGCCGGCAACATCCTGCACATCCCGCGCGAGGGCGGCTACCTCTGCCGCATGTACATCGACCTCGGCGAGGTCTCGGCCGATGACAACCACGAGGTGCGCAAGACGCCGATCGAGACGATCATCGCCAAGGCGAACGACATCCTGCAGCCGTACTCGATCGACGTGCGCGAGGTCGCCTGGTTCAGCGTCTACGAGGTCGGCCACCGGGTCACCGACCACTTCGACGACCGCGGGGAGGGGGCGGATGCCTCGCCGCGCGTGTTCCTCACCGGCGACGCCTGCCACACGCACAGCGCGAAGGCTGGCCAGGGCATGAACGTCTCGATGCAGGACGGCTTCAACCTCGGCTGGAAGCTCGGCTCCGTCGTCGCCGGCCTCGCCCCGACCGAGCTGCTCGCGACGTACTCGGCCGAGCGCCAGCCCGTCGCCCAGCAGCTCATCGACTTCGACCGCGAGTGGTCCTCGCTCATGGCGCGCAAGCCGGAGGAGATCTCCGACCCGCAGGAGCTCGCGAACTACTACCTCGGCACGGCGGAGTTCCCCTCGGGCTTCATGACCGAGTACGGCCCCTCCGCGATCGTCGGCGAGGCGACCCACCAGGAACTCGCGACCGGGTTCCCGATCGGCAAGCGCTTCAAGTCGTCCGAGGTGTCGATGGTCTGCGACGGCAACGTCGTGCACCTCGGCCACCACGCCAAGGCCGACGGCCGCTGGCGCATCTACGCCTTCGCCGACGCGCCCGCCGCCGGCGAGGCATCCGCGCTCGCGTCGTGGGCCGAGTGGCTGTCGGGCTCGGCCGAGTCCCCGCTCACGCGGTTCACGCCCGAGGGCGCCGACGTCGACGCCGTGTTCGATGTGAAGGCGATCTACCAGCAGCCGCACGAGGGCGTCGACATCATGGCGGTGCCGGAGGTGTTCCGCCCGAAGACGGGGCCGCTCGGCCTGATGGACTGGGAGAAGGTCTTCGCCGCCGCCCCGAGCGCCTGGTGCAAGACGGACATCTTCGAGGAGCGCGGCATCTCGCGCGACGGCGCGGTCGTCGTCGTGCGCCCCGACCAGTACGTCGCGCACGTGCTGCCGCTCACCGCGACCGCCGAGCTCGCGGCCTTCTTCGACGGCGCGCTGCGGCCGCAGCGGTAGCTCCCTGAGCGTGTCGAGGGGACCAGGACGGGTGCCCCTCGACGGGCTCAGGGAACCAGGCGCCTCACACCCCGGAGGCGCGCTGCAGCCGGGCGACCGCCTCCTGCAGCCGCTCGGCGAGCTCGGCCTCCGGCCGCGGGAACGAGACGTGGATGACCGCGATCGACGCCGGCGGCTGGCCGGGCAGGCCGAGCGGAACAGCGACCGAGCGCAGCGAGGGCACGACCTCGTCGTGGCTCACCGTGTACCCGCGCTGGCGGCTCTCGATGACCTCGGCGCGCAGCTCCTCGGGCACGTCGGCCGGCCAGCTGCGCTCGGGCAGGCCGAGCAGGATCGCCTTGCCTGGCCCGCCGCGGGTGATCGGATGCCGATGCCCCGGCCGGTACGACACCGCCGCCGTGCGCCTCGGCGAGGCGCTGACGAGCGTGACCGCCTCGTCGCCGTCGAGCAGCACCGCGAGCAAGCAGGTCATGCCGAGATCCTCGGCCACGTCGGCGAGTTCGGGCAGCGCGAGCTGCTGCAGATCGCGCTGCACCCCGGCGGCGAGGGCCGCGAGGCCGGCGCCGAGCAGCAGCCGCCCGGCCGCGTCGCGGGTGACGAGCCCGTGGTCCTCGAGCGTGCGCAGCAGTCGATACGCGACCGAGCGGTGCACGCCGAGCGCGGCGGCGACCTCGTCGATGGTCAGCGGACGCTCGGCGTCCGCCAGCACCTCGAGCACGCGGATGCCTCGGCTCAGCGTCTGCGATCCGGCGGCGCTCGCCGGGGCATCCTTGGCCACCTGGACCGCCTCTCCCGGCGGCGTCCGCCGCGCGTTCTCGTCCGATACTAGAACGCCGTGACCGGAGTGCGGACGGCGCCGTGCGCACCGCCCGCTGAAGTTCCGCCCCGGGAAAGAACCGGGAATCCTTCATCTTCGACGCGCGAAGAATCGCGGCATCCTCAGCTCGGCACCCCATACGCTGGCCGCAGTCACCACGATGACCCTCCTGCTTCCGCAATGTGAAATGTAACTTTCACACTGAGGAAGAAGCGTCCTCTAGAGTGGTGCCAGCTCTGCTGCAGTGCCGCCGCCCCGTCCGATCGGTCGGGACCGCGACGAGCGCTGCAGCCCGCAGTCCGACCGCGCACGGACGCGTCGACGAAGACGAAGGCAGAGGAGAACCGCATGACCCGAATCGGGGTCGTCACCGAGCAGCCGCCGGAGACGAGGGTCGCCGCGACACCGGCGACCGTGAAGCAGTTGATCGCACTGGGCTACGAGGTGGCCGTCGAAGCGGGGGCCGGTGAGGCATCCGCGTTCCTCGACGAGGCCTACCGCGACGCCGGGGCGACGATCGTCGCGGGCGCCGAGGCCCTCGCGAGCGAGATCGTGCTCAAGGTCAACGCACCCACGGACGCCGAGGTCGCCGCGCTGCGCCCGGGCACCACGGTCATCGGCCTGCTCGCCCCGGCCTTCAGCGCCGAACTGCTCGAGCGGCTCGCCGCCGCGGGCGTCACGGCGATCGCGATGGACGCGGTGCCGCGCATCTCGCGGGCGCAGTCGATGGACGTGCTGAGCTCGATGGCGAACATCGCCGGCTACCGCGCCGTCGTCGAGGCGGCGCACGAGTTCGGCCGCTTCTTCACCGGTCAGGTCACCGCCGCAGGCAAGGTGCCGCCCGCCAAGGTGCTCGTCGCAGGCGCCGGCGTCGCCGGGCTCGCGGCGATCGGCGCGGCATCCAGCCTCGGCGCCATCGTGCGCGCCACCGACCCGCGGCCCGAGGTCGCCGACCAGGTGAAGTCCATCGGCGGCGAGTACCTGAAGGTCGAGGTCGAGGTCGAGCAGTCCACCGACGGCTACGCCAAGGCGACGAGCGAGGCGTACGACCGCCGCGCCGCCGAGATCTACTCCGAGCAGGCCGCCGACGTCGACATCGTGATCACGACGGCGCTCATCCCGGGCCGCCCCGCGCCGAAGCTCATCACCGCGGCCGACGTCGCGAGCATGCGCTCCGGCAGCGTCATCGTCGACATGGCCGCCGGGATGGGCGGCAACGTCGAGGGCTCGGTCGCCGGCGAGCGGATCGTCACGCCGAACGGCGTCGTCATCCTCGGCTACACCGACCTCGCCTCGCGCCTGCCCACCCAGGCCTCGCAGCTCTACGGCACGAACATCGTCAACCTGCTGAAGCTGCTCACCCCCGGCAAGGACGGCGAGCTCGTGCTCGACTTCGACGACGTCGTGCAGCGCGCCGTCACCGTCGCCCGCGGCGGTGAGGTCACCTGGCCGCCGCCGCCCGTGCAGGTCTCGGCGGCTCCGGCCGCCGCTGCGCCCGTCGTGGCGCCGGCCGAACCCGCCGCGCCGAAGGCCCCGATGTCCGCCGCGAAGAAGGCGCTCCTCGTCGCGATCGGCGTCGCCGCGCTGTTCCTCGTGAATGCCGTCGCACCGCCGCCGCTCCCCCAGCACTTCACGGTGCTCATGCTCGCGGTCGTCGTCGGCTTCTACGTCATCGGCAAGGTGGCGCACGCGCTGCACACCCCGCTGATGAGCGTGACGAACGCGATCTCGGGCATCATCATCGTCGGCGCCATGGTGCAGATCACGAGCGACGTGCTCGTCGTGCAGATCCTCGCCGCCGTCGCGGTGCTGCTCGCGAGCATCAACGTCTTCGGCGGCTTCGCGGTGACCCGCCGCATGCTCGCCATGTTCTCGGTCGGCGCGCCGCCTGCGGGCGCCGCCGCCAAGGCCGACCGCGCGGGCACCGACGGAAAGGCCGGTGCCTGACATGACCGAGCTCTCGACCCTCACCGTCGCCGGCTCCGTGGCCGGCGCCGCGTATCTCGTGGCCGCGCTGCTGTTCATCCTCAGCCTCGCGGGCCTCAGCAAGCATGAAACCGCCCGAGCCGGTGTCGGCTACGGCATCGCCGGCATGGTCATCGCGCTCGTCGCGACCGTGTGGGCGACGCTCGCCGGCGCCTGGGGCACGGCCTCCGTCACGACGGGGCTCATCCTGCTCGTCGTCGCCGTGCTCGTCGGCGGAGCCATCGGCCTCTGGCGGGCCCGCGTCGTCGCGATGACCGGCATGCCCGAGCTCATCGCCCTGCTGCACAGCTTCGTCGGCCTCGCCGCCGTGCTCGTCGGCTGGAACGGCGCGCTCGAGGAGTCCGCGATGTCCGGGGCCCTGCTCGACATCCACCACGCCGAGGTGTTCATCGGCGTCTTCATCGGCGCCGTCACCTTCACCGGTTCGATCGTCGCGTTCCTGAAGCTCTCGGCGCGGATGAAGTCGGCCCCGCTCATGCTGCCGGGCAAGAACGCGCTGAACCTCGGGGCGCTCGTCGCCTTCGTGGGGCTCACCGTCTGGTACGTCATCACGCCCGAGCTCTGGCTGCTCGTCGTCGTGACGGTGCTGGCGCTGCTGCTCGGCTGGCACCTCGTCGCCTCGATCGGCGGCGGCGACATGCCCGTGGTCATCTCGATGCTGAACAGCTACTCGGGCTGGGCGGCGGCCGCGGCGGGCTTCCTGCTGAACAACGACCTGCTCATCATCACCGGTGCGCTCGTCGGCTCCTCGGGCGCCTACCTCTCGTACATCATGTGCAAGGCGATGAACCGCTCGTTCATCTCGGTCATCGCGGGCGGCTTCGGCATCGCGGCGCCGAGCTCGAGCGGCGAGGTCGAGGGCGAGGTGCGCGAGCTCGACGCGGAGGGGGCGGCGGCACTGCTGCGGGATGCCTCGAGCGTCGTCATCACCCCCGGCTACGGCATGGCGGTGGCGCAGGCGCAGTACCCGGTGGCTGAGCTCACCAGCCGGCTCCGCGAGCGCGGGGTGAAGGTGCGCTTCGGCATCCACCCGGTCGCCGGCCGCCTGCCCGGGCACATGAACGTGCTGCTCGCGGAGGCGAAGGTGCCGTACGACATCGTCGAGGAGATGGACGAGATCAACGACGACCTCGCCGCGACCGACGTCGTGCTCGTGATCGGCGCGAACGACACCGTGAACCCGGCAGCGGCGCAGGACCCGGGCAGCCCGATCGCGGGGATGCCGGTGCTGCGCGTCTGGGAGGCGAGCAACGTGGTCGTCTTCAAGCGCTCGATGTCGGCCGGCTACGCGGGCGTCGCGAACCCGCTGTTCACACGGGACAACGCGCAGATGCTGTTCGGCGACGCCAAGCAACGCGTCGAGGACATCCTCCGGGCGCTGTAGCCGCGCGTCGTGCGATGCCCCGGGCCGGATGGACCGGGGCATCGTCGTACGCGGGCTCCTCAGTCCGGTAACGAAACCGAGTGTGGAGGAAACAACCGAGGAAAGGCCACCGAACCGAGGGGCTGGTCGTCACCTGCCCAGCCCGAACGGCTCGACAAGGAGAAACCTCATGGCAGAAGCGCGTCCGGATCAGTCGCCCGCTCGGCTCGCAGGCCTACTTACGCTCGCGGTCCTCGGTGGCACCGTCGTCGCCTTCATCCTCGCCGTCGTTCTCTCGCCGCTGTGGATGCTGCTCGTACTGGCGCTCGCACTCGCCAACATCGGCGCGCAGATCTTCGGCATCAGCACCAGGGGTCCACGCGGGTATCGCTTCGCGCTGATCCTCATCAATCTCGTGCTGTTCTCGATCGCCCTGATCTGGCTCCTCACCGAGTGACTGGCGAACGCTTCACCGAGCTGACCCGGCATATCCTTCACTCGCGTCTCGCCTGAGTGAAGGTTATGCCGCACGCGGCCCCGCCGCGTACGCCGAATCCCCAGTTCGACGGCGCGTAGGATAGATGGGTACCCCGGCAGCGACGGGGCACCCATCGACAGCGAAAGAGGTCGCCGTGACCGCCGCATCCGCGCGCGCCCAGGACTGGGCGGTGCCCGTCGTCCGCGGTGCGCTCGCCCTCGCCGCCACGGCGGCCATCACCTTCTCGCAGGACCACTCCCCCGCGCTCGGCCTGCTCGTCTTCGGCATCTGGGCCGTCGCCGTCGGCGTGGTCGTCGGCGCCCTGAGCCTGCGGTTCGTGGCCGACCGCACCACCCGGGCGATCACGCTCGTCGCGGCGATCGTCACGGCCGTCGCGGGCCTGCTCGCGCTGACCGTCCCCGGCGGCCTGCCCTTCTTCCTCACCCTCGTGAGCGCCTGGGCGGCGATCACCGGATTCCTCGAGCTCTACCTGGGCCTGCGCGGTCGTGGTCGGGATGCCGGTGCGCGCGACCGCCTCGCGGCTGGCGTCTTCACCGCGGTGCTCGCGGTGCTGTTCGTGCTGCTGCCGCCCGATTCGGTGACCGCCGTCGGCTTCTTCGGGGCCTACCTCGCGATCCTCGGCGTGTACCTCGTGATCGGCGGCCTGTCGCAGAAGTGGGCCGGCGCCCCCGGCCGTGGCGAGACCCCGGCGGCCGGCGCCGCCACCCCCGGAACGGAGCAGTCGTGACCCACGAGAACCCGGGCCAGTCGCCCCGCGAGCCGTACCAGCCGAGCCGCCGCGAGATGCTGCGCCCGGCCGAGTACGTCGGCGGCGCCGCGATCGCCGCGATCTTCGTCGGCGTCGTCGTGCTCATCGCCACGCGCGACTGGATGCTGACCCTGATCGGCACCGGCGGCGTCTTCATCGTCGTGCTGATGGTGCTCGCGCTCCTGCAGATGGCGCTGAAGCCCGATGCGTTCGAGCAGGCCGAACTCGCGCAGTCCACCGGCCACGGCGCAGGCCCCGCGGCTCCCGCCCCCGGTGCGGGTGACGCCACCGCCGCGGGTGACGCCCCCGCCGGCGATTCCGCGCCGGGCGACGGCGAGCCCACGGGCCCCGCGAACTAGACGACCCGCGTCCGATCGGGCCGGCCCCCGCGCTGCGGTGGCCGGCCCGTTCTCGTCGGCGGCCGGACGGCCCATCGCGGACTCCGTCAGGATTGCCGCCGACTTCCACGGATTCCGCGCCGCCGGGCCGAGCGCAGGCACAGCTCGGCGGCTCATGATGGTGAACACCCCATCACCGGCGAGCTGCGAAGGAGCAACGTGACCGCGACCACACGGGCGATCCATCTGGGTCGTCAGGAGAAGCCGAAGCGCGGCTCGCTTCTGCTGCTCATCCCCGGGATCGCCTCGGTGGTGCTCCTCGGCGTCCTGCCGCTGTTCATCGTGGCGCGCAACAGCTTCGCCGTCGCCGACGACTACGGCGGCATCACCGACGGCCTCACGCTCGAGAACTACGCCAAGCTGCTCGACCCGGTCTACTCCAAGACGCTGCTCTTCTCGCTCGGCCTCGGCCTGCTGAACACCGTCGTCTGCCTCGTCATCGGCTACCTGACCTCGTACTACATCGTGTCGCGGCCGACGAACCGGCAGGGCTTCCTGCTGCTGCTCGTCATCATCCCCTTCTGGACCGACTTCCTCGTGCGCACCTTCGCGTGGATCACGATCCTCGGCTCCGGCGGCCCCATCGCCGGCATCCTGGGCATCTTCGGCATCGCGGGCTTCTCCGTGATCCCGAGCAACCTCGCGGTCGTCCTCGGCCTGCTCTACTCGTTCCTGCCGACGGCGATCTTCCCGATCTACGCGTCGATGCGCTCGATCGACCCCTCGCTGAAGGAGGCCGCCACCGACCTCGGCGCGAGCTGGTGGGGCGTGCACCGCCGGGTCATCCTGCCGCTGTCGAGCCCCGGCATCCTCGGCGCCGCGCTGCTGACCTTCATCCCGACGATGGGCGTCTTCGTCATCCCGGTTCTGCTCGGCGGCGGCAAGGACCCCCTCGTCGGCAACCTCATCGTGACCCTCTACACCGAGTTCCGGAACCAGCCCATGGGCGCGGCCGTGTCGATGGTGCTGCTCGTGCTGATGCTCGCTTCGATGGCGCTCGTCGGACTCGCGCTGAAGCGCTCCTCGACGAAGCGCACCACGACGAAGAAGACGGAGGCCTGAGCATGGACCGGATCGTGAACGGCATCGCCCGCGGCGTCTTCGTCTTCCTCTACATCCCGATCGTCGCCGTGATCGTCTACTCCTTCAACGCCGCGGGCACGAACACCCGCTTCGACGGGCTCACCCTGCAGTGGTACGTCGAGCTGTTCCAGGACGCCTCGCTGATGCAGACGCTGCGCACGAGCGCCCTCGTGGCGGTCATCACGGCGACGGTCGCGACGATCATCGGCATCATGTTCGCGCTCGGGCTCGCGAGGTACCGCGGTCGCGGCCGCGGAGCGCTGATGGCGCTCATCGCCCTGCCGCTG
Organism: Agromyces soli; assembly: GCF_022811605.1. Lineage (GTDB taxonomy): Bacteria > Actinomycetota > Actinomycetes > Actinomycetales > Microbacteriaceae > Agromyces > Agromyces soli. The sequence goes on from NZ_CP094533.1 coordinate 1,023,811, forward strand.
ATCGTGCCGGAGATCGTGCTGGGCGTCGCGCTGCTCAGCGTCTTCAGCACGACGAAGATGCCGCTCGGCATCCTGACCCTCGTGCTCGGCCACCTCATCGTCTCGCTGCCGCTCGCCACGCTCGTGCTGATGAGTTCGGCCGCGATGCTCGACCCGAGCCTGCCCGAGGCGGCCACCGACCTCGGCTGCACGCCGTGGCAGACCTTCACCCGCGTCTACTTCCCGCTCCTGCGGCCCGCCGTGGTCGCCGCCTGGCTGCTGAGCTTCACCACCTCGTTCAGCAACATCGTGATGTCGACCTTCTTGAGCGGCGTGGGCTCCACGACGCTGCCGCTGAAGATCTACTCCAGCCTGAAGACCGGCCTCACGCCGAGCATCAACGCCCTCGGCGCGCTGCTCATCCTGCTCACCCTCGTCATCGTGCTCCTCGTCGGCGTCAGCCAGATGCGGCGCATCCTCGTCGAGTCCCGCACCTGACCGGCACCCGTCGGCCACGAACCGCACCACCAGCACCACCGCAGCACGCACCACCAGCACCGCGCAGTCCCGCATCACCATCCCCCATCGAAAGGACCCACGTCATGAAGAAGCTGATCGTCGCCAGCGTCGGCGTCGTCGCCGCCCTGGCGCTCTCCTCCTGCAGCGGAACCGGCGGCGACGCCGGCCCCTCGACCGAGCTCAACGTCTACGCCTGGGCCGACGAGATCCCCCAGACCGTGTTCGACGCCTTCACGGAGGAGACGGGCATCGCCGTCAACGTCGACAATTTCGACAGCAACGAGACGATGATCTCGAAGCTCGCCGCCGGCAACTCCGGCTACGACATCGTCGAGCCGAGCCAGTACGCCGTGCAGCAGCTCGTCGGCCAGGAGCTCCTCGAGCCGCTCGACAAGTCGAAGATCGAGGGCATCGACAACCTCGCCCCGAAGTTCGCCGACCCGAGCTACGACCCCGGCCTGCAGTACTCCGTGCCGTGGGTGTGGGGCACGACCGGCCTGCTCTACAACGCCACCTGCACCGGTGGTGAGGAGATCACGAGCTGGACCTCCCTCTTCGACCCGAAGTGGAAGGGCAAGATCAACATGCTCGACAACATGCTCGCCGCGTACATCGCCGGCCTGCAGGTGAACGGCTACGGCGCCGACAGCACCGACGAGGCCGAGATCGCGAAGGCGACCGAGTCCCTCATCGAGCAGAAGCCGCTGCTCTCCGGCTACAACTCCACGAACTACGGCGAGCTCGTCGCGAGCGGCGACGTCTGCATCTCGGAGGCCTGGGGCGGCACCAGCACGGCGAAGATCGTCGAGCAGAACCCCGATGTGCACTACGTGCTCCCCGAGGAGGGCGGCAGCCTCTGGGTCGACGGCCTCTCGATCGCGAAGGGCGCCCCGCACCAGGACGCGGCCTACGAGTTCATCAACTTCCTGCTCCGTCCCGAGATCGCCGCGATGGCGACGAACGACGGCGGCCTCGCGAGCGCGAACGCCGCAGCGCAGGAGCACGTCACCGACCAGGGCCTGCTCAGCAACGCGGCGGTCTACGCCTCGGACGAGCAGGTCGCGAACGCGGACTTCATCGTCGACCCGGGCAAGGCCATGCGCTTCTACCAGGACGGCTGGACCCGCGTGAAGGCCTCCTGACCCAGGCCTGACGACCCCCGTCCGCCACGAACAGCAGATCGAGATCATGACGACGCAGACCACCTCAGCCGCGGCCGACACCACCGCGCCGACGACGACCCCGGCCGTCGAGATCCAGGGGCTCTCGAAGGAGTTCGCCGGGCACCTCGCGGTGCACCCGCTCGACCTCGAGATCCGGGAGAACGAGTTCTTCTCCATCCTCGGACCGTCCGGATGCGGCAAGACGACGCTGATGCGGATGATCACCGGCTTCGAGACGCCGAGCTCGGGCCGCGTGCGGCTCGGCGGCGTCGACGTCACCGACGTGCCGACGCGGAACCGCGATCTCAACATGCTGTTCCAGAGCTACGCGCTCTTCCCCCACCTCACCGTGTTCGAGAACGTCGCGTTCGAGCTCCGGGTGCGGCGGGTCGCCAAAGCAGAGGCGAACCGCCGCACCACCGAGGCGCTCGAGCTCGTGAAGCTCGGGCACCTCGGCGACCGCAAGCCCGACCAGCTCTCCGGCGGGCAGCGGCAGCGCGTCGCGCTCGCCCGCGCCGTGGTGTCGGGACCGAAGGTCGTGCTCCTCGACGAACCGCTCGGCGCGCTCGACCAGCAGCTCCGCAAGGAGATGCAGTACGAGCTGAAGCGCATGCAGCGCGAGGTCGGCATCACGTTCATCTACGTGACGCACGACCAGGAGGAGGCGCTCACGATGTCGGACCGCATCGCGGTCATGTCGGAGGGCGTCGTGCAGCAGGTCGCCGGGCCGGAGGACATCTACAACCGCCCCGAGACCCGCTTCGTCGCCGGCTTCATCGGTAGCTGCAACCTGCTCGACGTTCAGGCGCCCGCCGGCGCCGAGGGCGAGGAGGTCGCGGTCGAGGTGCCGGGCGTCGGCGCGCTGCGCGGGGTGCTCGGCGAGACCGTGCCGACGCCGCGGGCGGGCACGCTGCTGCTCCGCCCCGAGCGCATCGAGGTGCGCCGCGCGGGCGCGGGCGACGGCGTCGTCGGCGTCGCGGAGACGCTCACCTTCCTCGGCGAGGAGTGGCACCTGCATCTCCGCGTCGGGGAGCACCTGCTGCGGGCATCCGTCTCGAGCCTCGTCAAGGAGCGCGACCTGCCCGGCCTCGCCGCCGGCGACCGGCTCAGCCTCAGCTGGCGGCCGCAGGACGCCCGCATCGTCGTGCGCTGACGAACGCCCCACCGTCCCACCCATCGACCGTTCACACGAGAGGAGCCGCGCGATGCGAGTCGCCGTCGCCCAGACCTCCCCCGGCATCGACGCCGAGGAGAACTTCGCCACCATCCGCCGCTTCACGGCCGAGGCCGCCGAGCGCGGCGCCCGCCTCGTCGTCTTCCCCGAGGAGGCGATGCTCCTCGCCGAGGACGAGCTGAAGCCCCGCTTCGACGAGATCCTCCCGGCCGTCTGGCCCCGCTTCGAGGCGCTCGTCGCCGAGCTCGCCCGCGAGCACGGCATCGCCGTCATCGCGGCCGGCTACGAGCCGAACCCCGGCGGTCGGCCCTTCAACACGATGATCGCGGTGGATGCCTCCGGCGCGGAGCTCGCGAGGTATCACAAGCTGCACACCTACGACGCCTTCGCCTACCAGGAGTCGGCGTACGTCACCCGCGGCGCCGAGCTGCCGCCCGTGATCGAGATCGACGGCGTGCGCATCGGGCTCGCCAACTGCTACGACGTGCGCTTCCCCGAGCTGTTCCGCAGCCTCGCCGACCGCGGCGTCGACGTCATCGCGCTCTCGGCGGCCTGGGTCTCCGGGAAGGGCAAGGAGGAGCACTGGTCGGTGCTCACCCAGGCCCGCGCGATCGAGAACGTCAGCTGGTTGCTCGCGTCGGCGACCGTCGGCCCCGACTCGGCGGGCCTGAGCCGGGTTATCGACCCGCTCGGCGTCGTCGTCGCCGGGCTCAACGCCCACGACGAGGGCCTCGTCGTCGCCGAGCTCGACCTCGAACGTTCGGAGCGGGCGCGCGCCATGCTGCCCGCACTCGACAACCGCCGCATCGAGCTCGCGTACACCCTCGCCTGAGCCGCCTCGCCTGAACCCACCCAGAAAGAGGACCATGTTCTTCCACACCGGGACCGCCCCCGCACCCCTGTCGCAGCCGCTCCGCGAAAAGCTCGAACGGCTGAGCTTCCCCACCCTCGGCCACTACCTCGAAGAGGGCTTCGTCGACCCCGAGGTGCGCCGCATCGTCGCAGCCGGCGGCCGGGTCATCGGCACCGCCTTCACCGTGCGCACCACCGCGAGCGACTCGACCGCGCTGCACCACGCCGCGGGCCTCATCGGCGCGGGCCAGGTGCTCGTGCTCGACACCGGCGGCGACCGCCGCCACGCGCCCCTCGGCGAGGTCGTCGCCGCCCAGCTCGTCGCCCGCGGCGCTGCCGGCGCGGTCGTCGACGGCGTCGTCACCGACGTCGACGAGATCGCCGAGCTGGGGCTCACCGTGCACGCCCGCGGCACGAGCATGCTCACCACGAAGCTGCACGGCATCGACGCGGGCGGCGTGAACGTCCCCGTCACCTGCGGCGGCGCAGTCGTGCACCCCGGCGACGTCGTGCTCGCCGATGCGAACGGTGTGCTCGTCGTGCCCGTCGAGGTGCTCGAGCGCCTCGTCGACCTCGCGCTCGAGGACGACGCCGAGGAGCCCGATCTCATCGCCGAGCTCCGCCGGGGCGAGCCGCTCGGGTCGCTCACCGGCGCCAGCGACACCGTCGCCGAGCTCCTGGCGCGCACGACGCCCCAGTAGCGCGCGGCACTCCACTCGCGGTCGGCGGCCTTCGGCTCCGTCGGCCGTGCTCCGCCATGCCGAGAAACACCTAGGAAAGGCATCCCATGCTGCTCAAAGCCGCCATCAACGGCGGCCGCCCGGTCACCGAGCACCCGGCGGTCCCCCGCTCCACCGAGGAGATCGTCGCGGCCAGCGTCGCCGCGATCGCGGCGGGCGCCGACGTGGTGCACGCCCACGTCATCGACGAGGACGGCGAGCAGACGATCCGTCCCGACGCGATCGGGGCGTGGGTGCGCGCGATGCGCGCGGCCGACCCCGCGGTCGTGATCGGCACGACGACGGGGCTCTGGACGGTCGCCTCGCACGCCGAGCGGATGGCCCACCTCGCCGCCTGGCCGGCGGACGCCCTGCCCGACTTCGCCTCGGTCGCCTTCTGCGAGGAGGGCGCCGCCGAGGCCGCTGTGCTCGTGCTCGAGCGCGGCATGGTGCTCGAGTCGGCGGTGTGGTCGATGGACGACGTGCCGGCGCTGCTCGCCTCGCCGACCCTGCACCGGAACGTGCGGGTGCTGATCGAGCCGGAGACCGAGGACGCCGAGGCCGCCGTGGCCCAGTGCCGCGAGATCGCCGCGGTGCTGCGGGAGGCCGGTGTCACAGCGCCGATCCTCTACCACGGCTACGACGAGACCGTCTGGCCGGTGGTCGAGGCCGCGATCGCCGACGGCTGCGAGACCCGCATCGGCTTCGAGGACGGCGTGCTGCTCGCCGACGGCACGACGCCCGCCGACAACGCGGAGCTCGTGCGCGCCGTGCGCGCGCTCGAGCACGCGACGCTGTCCCGCGTCTGAGCCGATCCGGCCGGCCTCCCGCCCCGCGATACCCTCGTGGGAGGGAGGCCGGTGCCGCATGATCGACGACCTCGACCGCAAGCTGATCGAGTTGCTCGCCCGCGATGGGCGGCGCACGTTCGCGGCGCTCGCCGACGACCTCGGCGTCTCGCAATCGACGGTGCGCACGCGGCTGGCGAAGCTCGAGGAGGACGACGTCATCATGATCGTCGCCCTCTGCAACGCGCTGCTGCTCGGCCACCAGGTCGTGCGGCTGCTGCTGCGGGTGCGCAACCTCACGCCGCTCGCCGTCGCCGACGGGCTCGTCGGCATCAGCCAGATCAACCACGTCGCCCTCGTCGCCGGATCGCACGACCTCTACCTCGAGGCGACCTGCCGCGACCAGCCGCAGCTCATCGACCTGCTCGACGAGATCCGGCGGCACCCGGGCGTCGCCGCCATCCAGCCGATCATCGTCACCTCGCTCGCGAAGGACTACAGCTGGGGCGGCCTGCGCGGCACCGCCGGGCAGAGCATCAGCGACCCCGACGGTTGAGTGCCGCGGCGCTCGGTCGCGCCCGCTCGGTCGCGCCCGCTCAGTCGCCGAGCTGGGCGAGCGGCGAGGGCTCGCGGAAGCCCTGCCAGAGGTACGTGTCCTTGCGCACCTCGAGCACCGTGAGCGTCTCGAGGTCGGAGATGCCGCGGATGCGCCGCAGGTCCTGCAGCACGATCTTGCCGAGGGCCTGGGCGTCGGGCGCGACCACGTCGAGGATGATGTCGTAGTAGCCGAGCGTGCACGCCACGTACTTGATCTGGGGGTGGTCGGCGAGCTGCTCGGCGACCCGCGCGACGGGCACCTCCGCGACGCGGATGCCGACGTGCGCGGCGATGCCGCCGATCTTGGTCTCGTCGTACATTCCGGCGACGTAGATCACGCCGAGCGAGACGAGCCGGTTGTAGCGCTGGCGGATGGTCGGCTCGGAGAAGCCGATCCGACGCCCGATCTCGGCGAAGGAGCGGCGTCCGTCGACTCGGAGCTGATCGATGATCTCCCGGTCGACGTCGTCGAGGATGGGGTCCCTCGGATGACGCGCGGCTTCCACGGAGTCAGCGTAGCCGGTGCCGGTGCCGGTGCCGGTGCCGGTGCCGGTGCCGGCGCCCTGATGCGCGCGCGCCACTTCGGCCTCGTCGCGCCACCTGTACTGGCGCAACGAGACGCAAGTGGCGCTGGAGCGGTGGCACGGCGCCGGGCGGGTCGCTCCGCGGGCGTTCCCGCGCCGCGCGGTACGGTTCGATCGGATCGACGAGGATCCAGTTCGAGTGAGGAGACGCCGTGTCCGACCACCGTTCCGCTCCCGCCGCCGAGCTCGGCGCGCCCGATGAACCGACGCGCGGGTGGCTGCGCCTCGGCACGCTGCCGGTCGTCGCGGCCGTGCTCGTCGGACTCAATGGGCTCTACATCCTGCTGGTCGCCTTCGGGAACATCACCGACTTCGGCACCAACCAGGCCTTCGTGCAGCACGTGCTGGCGATGGACACCACGAACTTCGGCGCACCCGCCGGCGAGGACCTCGATCCCGACGTCATGTGGCGGGCGATCACGGATCCGGTGCTTCAGAACCTCGGCTACCTCGGCGTCATCGTCTGGGAGTCCGCGACGGCGATCGTGCTGATCGCCGCGGTGGTGTTCTGGATCCGCGAGCGCCACCGCGGCTATCGGGTGGCCCGCGCGCTCTCGACGATCGGGCTGCTGATGCTCCTCGTTCTGTTCATGGGCGGGTTCATCACGATCGGCGGCGAGTGGTTCCAGATGTGGAAGTCGACCTCGTGGAACGGCCTCGACCCGGCCTTCCGCAATTCGGTGCTCGCGCTCATCGCACTCGTCGTCATCCACCTGCCGAGCGCGCACTGGCGGGGCGCGGAGGCCCGGACGCGCGCCTAGCCCTGCCCGGCGGCGAGAAGCACCCCGCCCTCGGCTCCATCCGGTCCCCAGCGAGGGCGCGCGCCACTTCGGCCTCGTTGCGCCACCTGGACTTGCGCGTCGACGCGGAAGTGGCGCGGCCGGCCGCGCCCAGGCGCGAGCCAGGCGCGAGGCAGGCGAGCTAGGCGCGAGCCAGGCGCGAGGCAGGTGAGCCAGGCGCAGGCGCGTGCCCGGCCGGGCGCGGCAGGGAGCCGGCGAGCGCCGGCCCCGCGCCCTACAGCCGGTCGACGAGCTCGTCGGCGAGGCCCGTGTACGAGGCCGGGGTGAGCGCGAGCAGACGCTGCTTCGCGGCATCCCCGATCTCGAGGCCCTCGACGAAGGTCGCGAGCTCGACCGCGCCGACCCGCTTGCCGCGGGTGAGCTCCTTCAGCAGGGCGTACGGGTCGCTGATCGTCGACCGCCCCGCCACGACCTCGCCGCGGATGACGGTCTGGATCGCCTCGCCGAGCACCTCCCAGTTGCCGTCGAGGTCGGCGAGCAGCAACTCACGGTCGAGGTCGATCTCGGTGAGCCCGCGCTGGATGTTGTCGAGGGCGAGCAGCGAGTGCCCGAAGCCGACGCCGATGTTGCGCTGCGCGCTCGAATCGGTGAGGTCGCGCTGCAGCCGCGAGGTGACGAGCGTCGCCGCGAGCGAGTCGAGCACGGCGCTCGAGAGCTCGAGGTTCGCCTCGGCGTTCTCGAAGCGGATCGGGTTGACCTTGTGCGGCATCGTCGAGGAGCCGGTCGCGCCGGCCGCCGGGATCTGCCGGAAGTAGCCGAGCGAGATGTACGTCCAGATGTCGGTCGCGAGGTTGTGCAGCACCCGGTTCGCGTGGGAGACCTTGCCGTAGAGCTCGGCCTGCCAGTCGTGCGACTCGATCTGCGTGGTCAGCGGGTTCCAGTCGAGCCCGAGCGAGGTGACGAACTCGCGAGACACCTCGGGCCACGAGGCATCCGGCAGCGCCACGACGTGCGCCGAGAAGGTGCCCGTCGCGCCGGAGAACTTGCCCAGGTACTCGGTCGCCTCGATCTGCGTCGCGATGCGCTCGAGCCGGTGCGCGAAGACCGCGAGCTCCTTGCCCATCGTCGAGGGGGTGGCCGGCTGGCCGTGCGTGCGGGACAGCATCGAGGCGTCCCGGTGCTCGCGCGCGAGCTCGGCGATCGCCGCGACGACCGCGCGGTACTTCGGCAGCCAGACCTGCTGCACCGCGTCGCGCACGGTGATCGCGTAGGAGAGGTTGTTGATGTCCTCGCTCGTGCAGGCGAAGTGGGTGAGCTCGGCGATCGCGTCGAGGCCGAGGTCGGAGAGACGGCGGCGCACGTAGTACTCGACGGCCTTCACGTCGTGACGGGTGGTCGCCTCGAGCGAGCCGAGCTCGTCGATGTCGGGCTGCCCGAAGTCGGCGACGACCTGGCGCAGCGCCTGCTTCTGGTGGTCGCTGAGCGGCGAGGTGCCGAAGAAGCCGCGGTCGGTCTGGGCGATCAGCCACTCGATCTCGACGTGGACGCGGGCCCGGTTCAGGCCCGCTTCTGACAGGTGCTCGCCGAGGTCTCCGACGGCGGCGCGGTAGCGTCCATCGAGCGGGCTGAGCGGCTGGGGAGGCAGCGAAGTCATCGGATTCCTTGTCTGAGAGCCGGCGCGAGTTGCCGGAAGAGCGCCGTGGTCGACCGCTCTATCATCTCAAGCACGCGATCGAACATCGCATCGTCGGAGTAGTAGGGGTCGGGCACGTCGACGAGGCCGGTCGGTTCCGGCTCGAACTCGAGCAGCAGCCGCACCTTGTCGAGCTCGCCGTCGTGGTGCGCCCAGTTGCGCAGGATCCGCGCCTGGCCGCGGTCGAACGCCACCACGAGATCGAGCTCGCGGAACCACTCCGGCTCGAACTGGCGCGCCCGGTGGCGGGAGCCGTCGTACCCGGCGCGTTCGAGGGCGGCGATCGTGCGGTGGTCGGCGCGCTCGCCCACGTGCCAGTCGCCGGTGCCCGCGGAGTCGACGCGCAGCGCACGTTCGAGGCCGGCCTGCGCGGCGAGGTCGCGCAGCACGACCTCCGCCATCGGGGACCGGCAGATGTTGCCGGTGCACACGAACGAGACCCGGAAGGGCTGCGCGGGCAGGCCGACGGGCTCCGCTCGCGTCATGGCTCCATTCTGCTGGAATCGGCGGGCGGGGAACAGGGGGCATTCGCGGCCGCCCGCCGTCGGCCGCGGCGCTACGCTGGGTCGGCACTGCCGGCGCACCGACCGGCCGGCAGGACCGGGGGGATGATGGACGCGCCCACCGCCGACGTCGAGATCGACGCGGCGCTCGCCGCGCGGCTCGTGGCCGAGCAGCACCCCGATCTCCTCGCGCCGGTGCGGCTGGTCGCGAACGGCTGGGACAACGCCATGCTGCGGCTCGGCGAGCAGCACCTGATCCGGATGCCGCGCCGGCTCCTCGCCGCCCGGCTCGTCGAGCACGAGCTGCGCTGGCTGCCCGAGCTCGCGCGGCACTCCCCCGTCCCGCTTCCGGTGCCCGTGCGCGCCGGGGCGCCCGGGGCGGGCTATCCCTTCGCCTGGAGCATCGGCCCCTGGTTCGACGGCGTCGCCGCCGTCGAGCTCGACCCGGCCGCGCGGCGCGAGGCCGCGCCCGCACTGGCGGCGTTCGTCGCCTCCCTGCAGCGCGAGGCGCCGGCGGATGCCCCGGCGAATCCGTACCGCGGCGTCCCCCTCGTCGAGCGCGACCCGGTCGTCGGGCCGCGGATCGCCTCGGGCGTGCTCGACGCCGTCGCCGACCGCGCCTCGCTCGACCGCGTCTGGCGGGCGGCCCTCGCGGCCTCGGCCTGGACGGGCCCGCCGGTGTGGCTGCACGGCGACCTGCATCCGGGGAACCTGCTGCTCGAGCGCGCAGGCGGCCCCCTCGCCGCCGTGCTCGACTTCGGCGACGTGACCGCGGGCGACCCCGCGACCGACCTCGCCGCCGCGTGGCTCTGCTTCGACTCGGCCGGGCGGGAGCGATTCCGCGCCGGGCTGCCCGCGTTCGCCGACGCCGACTGGGTGCGGGCGCGCGGCTGGGCGCTCGCCGTCGGCTCGGCCATCGTCGAGACGGTGGGGGTCGCCGGCGCGATGGGGCGGGTCGGGGCGCTCGCGCTCGCCGCGGTCGTCGAAGACGCGTCGGGCTGAGCACGGCGGGGCGCTCGTCCTCCCCAGGAGGGCGGTGCCGGTGGTTCTCCCCCGATCCTGATTCGCGCGGCCGGCGGATGCCCCGGCGCGGGCACGCTCGAGAGATGCCGCCTGCCTCGCCGACCCACGCCCCGTCGTTCACCGACCCGCTCGCCCCCGAGCTCGCCGGCCTCGATCGCCGCATCGAGGCGGTGCGCGCGACTGCGGTGCAGACGCGGGCGCTCCTCGACGAGCTTCCGGTCCTGCAGCTGTCGCTCCCGCTCGTCGGCTGCGTGAGCTGGCGCTCGGCCGCGGCCGAGCACTACGAGGCGCGCCTCGAAGAGCTCGTCTCCCGGGTCGGCCTCGCCCGCTCCGCGCTCGAACAGGCCGAGCTCGAGCTGAGCGCGACGCTGATCCGGCTGGAGGGCGAGCGCGACCAGACGCTGGCCCGGCTGGTGGCGATGGCGGGCGCCGGTGCCGGTGCCGGCCCGGGGCCCGTGAGTGCCGAGACGACATGGGGGTGGCGATGAGCGGTGAACTGCTCGTCTCCGGCGGGGGCAGCACCGCGGTCGCCGTCGACGAACTCTTCGCCGAAGCGGCCAGGCTCGCAGTCGTGGAGGCGGGCTGCTCCCGCTTCGCCGAACGCGCGGCGGCGCTGCTCGCCACGATCGCTCGGGCGGGCGGCGCGGCCGGGCGCGCCGAGCACGAGCTCGCGCTCGCCGCGCATCAGTTCGGGCAGTCGGCCGAGCTCGCCGCGTCGCTCGGGCGCAATCTCGAGGAATCCGCCCTCCGCTACGGCACGGTCGAGCAGCGACTCGGCGCGCTGCAGCAGCTCGCGGGGCAGTTCGCCGCCTGGACCCTCGGGGCCTCCGCCCGGTTCCTGGCCTGGCCGCTGCTGGCTGCTGCGGGCGGCGTCTTCCTCGGCGACCGCGTGCTCGACGCCCTCGGGGTGTCACGGGAGGGCGCGCTCCCTCTCCTTCGGCAGCTTCTCGTGCACCCCGGAGCCGGCGAGGCGCTCGGCGCAGCCCTCGACTCGAGCGACGAACTGGTGGCCGGTGCGCTCGGGGTCCCCTTGCCGGTGGCGGTGGTCGCGGGCGGCTTCGTCGACACCCCCGACTCCGCCGCCGTCGTGGCGCTGGGGGCCTCGGCGCTCGGCGGGCTGGGCGTCGGCCTCCTGGCCGAGCGTCCGGTGGGGGTGCGTCGGGTCGGCGAAACAGCGGGCGCTCCCGGCGGTGCCCGGGCGGCGACGCCGCCCGCCGTGCCGTCGCCGGTCCCGCCGCCGGTCGGCGTGGCCGGCCTCGCGGCGCGCGTGCCCGCGCCGCGCGAGGGCGCACCGCAGATCCGCATCGAGCAGTACCCCGCGCCCGCCGGCGGTGGGAGCGCGGAGGCGCGCCGATGGCTCGTCTACGTCACCGGCACGATCGCGCCGTCGCCCGCAGCCGGCTCGCAGCCCTTCGACATGACGAGCAACGTGCACACCGTCGCCGGACGAGGGGCGGAGCTCGCCGCGGCGTCGCTGCCCGCGGGAGCCGGTGAGCGGGCCGTGCGGGCAGCCCTCGCCGAGGCCGGGGTGCAGCCGGGCGACGAGCTCATCGGCATCGGCTACTCCGGCGGCGGAGCGATCGTCGCCGAGCTGATGGCCGATCCAGAGCTCGGCTTCACGGCGGGCGCGAACCTCGGCGGGCCGGCCCGGGTCGATCCGTCGGCGCCGTTGCTGAACCTCGAGCACCGCGACGACCTGGTACCGGGCTCGGGCGGGGCCGATCGGCCGCTCGGGCCGCTGCTCGTGCAGCGCGAGGTGGCGGCACCGCCCGAGCAGCCGGGCCCGATCCTCACGGCCCACGAGCTCGACGCCTATCGGCGCACGGCCGAACTCGTGGACGCCTCGGCCGACCCGCGGCTCGTGGAGTTCAGCGCGCTCGTCACCGACTTCACGGCCGGGCGCGAGGGCGAGGCCAGCTTCTGGCTCGCCGAGCGCGAGCCGGAAGCCCCGCTCAGTCCTTCGACGGGCGAACGATGAGGCCGATGAGCCAGCTGATCAGGCCGAGCACGAGCGCGCCGAGCACGCCCCACCAGAAGCCGTCCACTTCGAGACCGAAGCCGATGAGCCCGCTGATCCAATCCACGAGCAGCAGCAGCAGCCCGTTGACGATGAACGAGATGAGGCCCAGCGTGATCACGTAGATCGGGAAGGCCACCACCCGGATGAACCCGCCGACGATGGCATTGACGACGCCGAAGATCGCGGCCACCAGCAGGTAGGTGAGGATCGTGGCGAGTTGCGTGTCCTCGTAGGGCACGACCGAGACGCCCGCCACGATGAACGTGGTCAGCCAGAGCGCGAGCGCGACGACGATGGTTTTGACGATGAAGCGCATACCGCCACTCTCCCAGAGGCGGGCGCATCTGCGAAGGGGGCTGGCCCCCGAACGTCCGATCCGATAAGCAAATCGCTGCGCGAAGCGGGTGCGCAGCCGAACCGCTCGCGGAATATGCAACGGAGTACGGTGGAACGCGTGACCGCAACGGAGTCGACCGCAACGGAATCTGCCAGCACCGGGGTGCGCCTGCGCCCCGAGATCGCGGCCCTTCCGCCCTACCGCCAGGGGCGCCCCGCGCCTGCCGACGGGTTCAAGCTCTCGAGCAACGAGAACCCCTTCGACCCCCTGCCCTCGGTGCAGCAGGCGGTCGCCGCGACGGCCGGCTCGATCAACCGCTACCCCGACGCGACGGCGCTCGCCCTGCGCGAGGTGCTCGCCGCCCGCTTCGGCGTCTCCGCCGACGAGGTCATCATCGGTGCGGGCTCGGTCGCGCTCATCGCGCAGTTCGTGCTCGCCGCCGCGGGCCCCGGCGACGAGGTCGTCTACTCGTGGCGCTCCTTCGAGGCCTACCCGGGGCTCGTCACGATCGCCGGCGCCACGAGTGTCGCCGTGCCGAACCGCCCCGACCACGGGCACGACCTCGACGCCATCGCCGACGCCGTCACCGAGCGCACCCGCGTCGTCATCGTCTGCACGCCGAACAACCCGACTGGGGTCACGATCACCCGGGCCGAGCTCGACGCGTTCCTCGCCCGCATCCCCGCCGACCGGCTCGTGCTGCTCGACGAGGCCTACGTCGAGTTCGTGCGCGACGCCGACGCCGTCGACGGCCGCGAGCTCATCGGCCGGCACCCGAACCTCGTCGTGCTCCGCACCTTCTCCAAGGCCTACGGCCTCGCCGGGCTGCGGGTCGGCTACGCCATCGGCCCGGTCGGCATCCTCGACGCGGCGCGCGCGACCGCCATCCCGCTCGGCGTCACCGCCGCCGCGAGTGCCGCCGCGATCGCCTCGCTCGAGCCCGCCGCCGAGGCCGAGCTGCGCGAGCGCGTCGAGGTCATCGCGGAGCGCCGCGACCGCGTGCGGGCCGCGTTGATCGGGCAGGGCTGGCCGATCCCGGTCAGTCAGGCGAACTTCATCTGGCTCCCCGTGGGCGAGCGCACGAGCGAGATCGCCGAGCGCCTCTTCGACGCGGGACTCGTGACCCGGGCCTTCCCGCCGGAGGGCATCCGGGTCTCGATCGGCGAGGAGGAGTCTGTCGACACCCTCCTCCGGATTCTGAATGAGCTTGTCGAGGGTTGACAAGAACCCCGTCGAAACGAACGGATAGCGTGGAACAGTGGTAGCCCGCGAACGAGACTTCACCGTACCGACGGTCCAGCTGCTGACCCCCGAGGGCCAGCTGCGACCGAGTGCCGAGGCCGAGCCGTACCTGCACCTCGTCGAGGCGCTCGACGACGCGACGCTCGAGCAGTTCTACCGCGACATGGTGACCTCGCGCCGCCTCGACGTCGCCGGCGCGAACCTGCAGCGGCAGGGCCAGCTCGCGCTCTGGGTGCCGAGCCACGGCCAGGAGGCCGCCCAGGTGGGCTCGGCGCGCGCGAGCCGCCCGCAGGACCACCTCTTCCCCTCCTACCGCGAGCACATCGTGGGCATCATCCGCGGGCTCGACCCCGTCGCGATCCTCTCGCTGCTCCGCGGCGCGACCCTCGGCGGGTGGGACCCGGCGCAGAACGGCAACTTCCACCTGTACACGCTCGTGCTCGCCTCGCAGACGCTGCACGCGACCGGCTACGCGATGGGCATCCAGTTCGACGGGGCGAGCGGCACCGGCGACCCCGAGACCGACGCCGCCGTGCTCGTCTACTACGGCGACGGCTCCACCTCGCAGGGCGACGCCAGCGAAGCGCTCGTCTTCGCCGCGAGCTACCGCACGCCCCAGGTGTTCTTCGTGCAGAACAACCAGTGGGCGATCTCCGTGCCGGTCTCCCGTCAGTCGCCGAGCCCGCTCGCCCTGCGCGGCACCGGCTTCGGCATGCCGAGCGTGCAGATCGACGGCAACGACGTGCTCGCGAGCTACGCGGTCACCCGGCAGTCGCTCGAAGAGGCGCGCGCCGGCGAGGGGCCGAGCTTCATCGAGGCCGTGACCTACCGCATGGGCGCGCACACCACCGCCGACGACCCCACGAAGTACCGCACGCAGGACGAGGTCGACCTCTGGACCACCCGCGACCCGATCACGCGCTACCGCACCTGGCTCGAGGGCCGCGGCGCGAGCGCGGCGTTCTTCGACGAGGTCGATGCCGAAGCGCAGGACTTCGCCGCCGATGTGCGCCGCCGCGCGCTCGAGCTGCCCTCCCCCACGCGCGAGACGATCTTCGAGCACGTCTACCACGAGCCGCACCCGCTCATGGCCGAGCAGTACGCCTGGCTCGACCGCTTCGAGCGCTCGCTCGACGGGAGCGACGCATGAGCCTCGCCGGCGACGCCATCCGACCCCTCGACGAGCCCGGCACCGCGCGGGCGCAGGACCAGGAGCTCCCCGTGACGAACGACTCGACGGCCGAGGCATCCGCCCGGCCCTCGCAGCAGGACGCCGAGGCCGCCGTGCGCGGCGTGCAGACCCTGTCGATGGCGAAGGCCATCACGGCCGGGCTCCGCGAGGCGCTGCGCGCCGACGAGAAGGTGCTGCTGATGGGCGAGGACATCGGCCCGCTCGGCGGCGTCTTCCGCGTGACCGAGGGTCTGCAGGCCGAGTTCGGCGACCGCCGGGTGCTCGACACCCCGCTCGCCGAGTCGGGCATCGTGGGCACGGCGATCGGCCTCGCGATGCGCGGCTACCGCCCGGTCATCGAGATCCAGTTCGACGGCTTCATCTTCCCCGCGTTCGACCAGATCACGACGCAGCTCTCCCGCATCAACCTGCGGCACGGGGGCGGCATGCCGATGCCGATCGTGATCCGCGTGCCCTACGGCGGTCACATCGGCTCGATCGAGCACCACCAGGAGAGCCCCGAGGCGTACTTCGCCCACACCCCGGGCCTGCGGGTCGTGAGCCCCTCGAACCCGCACGACGCGTACTGGATGATCCAGGAGGCCATCGCCTCGAACGATCCCGTGCTCTACTTCGAACCCAAGAGCCGGTACTGGCCCAAGGGGCCGGTCGACCTCGATCACGCCGGCATCCCGCTGCACGAGAGCCGCGTCGTCCGGCAGGGCACCGACGTCACCGTCGTCGGGCACGGCGCCATGGTGGCCACGCTCCTGCAGGCGGCCGACATCGCCGCGGGCGAGGGCACGAGCCTCGAGGTCGTCGACCTGCGCAGCCTCTCCCCCATCGACTACGGACCGCTCCTCGAATCCGTGCACCGCACCGGCCGCCTGGTCGTCGCGCAGGAGGCGTACGGCAACGTCTCCGTCGGTTCCGAGATCGCCGCCACCGTCGCCGAGCGGGCGTTCTACTCGCTCGAGGCCCCGGTGCTGCGCGTCTCCGGATTCGACACCCCCTTCCCGCCCGCCGCCCTCGAGACCGAGTACCTGCCGAGCCCCGACCGAGTGCTTGAGGCGGTCGATCGGGCCCTGGCCTTCTGATGCATGCCGGGGCCAGCATGCGGCATCGAGCAGGCTGGACCAGGCATCGCGCAACACCGCACGACCCTTCGAACGAGAGGCGCACCCGCCCATGAGCGAGATCCGGTTCCCCCTTCCCGACGTCGGCGAAGGCCTCACCGAGGCTGAGATCGTGCAGTGGAAGGTCGCCCCCGGCGACCGCATCGTGCTCGACCAGGTGTTCGTCGAGATCGAGACCGCGAAGTCGCTCGTCGAGCTGCCGAGCGCGTACGAGGGCGTGGTCGCGGAACTCCTCGTCGACGAGGGCTCGACGGTCGACGTGGGCACGCCGATCCTGGTCATCCAGACGGATGCCTCGAACGGCATGAATGCCGCGGCGCCCGCCGGTACGCCCGCGTCGGCCCCGGCGCCAGCCGCGGCCCCCGCCTCCGACGCAGCCGAGCTCGTCGCCGACACCGCCGCCTCCATCGCGGCCGATGAGGGCGGTGCCGTGCTCGTCGGGCACGGGGCGTCCGGTCCGGCGATCAGCCGTCGCCGCCGCCACCCGGTCGCCGACGGCGCGCACGCCCACCTCGGCGACGCCCACGTGCCGCCCGCTCCCCCGGCGGCGCCGGCGGTCGAGGCCGCGCCGGTCGCGGCATCCGCTCCGCGTCCCTCGGTCGAGTCGCAGATCCCCGTCATCGCGAAGCCGCCGATCCGCAAGCTCGCGAAGGACCTCGGCGTCGACCTCACCCGGGTCACCCCGACCGGGCCGATCGGCGACATCACGCGCGACGACGTCATCCGCGAGGCGACGCAGGCCAGCGTCTTCCGCAACATCCAGACGCCCGAGCTCCCGGAAGGCCGGGAGACCCGCATCCCGGTGAAGGGGGTGCGCAAGGCCATCGCCTCCGCGATGGTGCAGAGCGCGTTCACCGCGCCGCACGTCTCGGTCTTCGCCGACGTCGACGCCACGCGCACGATGGAGTTCGTGAAGCGCCTCAAGGCCTCCCCCGACTTCGCGGGCGTGAAGGTCTCGCCGCTGCTGATCATGGCCAAGGCGATGATCTGGGCGGTCCGCCGCAACCCGACGGTCAACGCGCAGTGGACCGACGAGGAGATCATCGTCAAGCACTTCGTGAACCTCGGCATCGCCGCGGCGACCCCGCGCGGCCTCATCGTGCCGAACGTCAAGGACGCGCAGAACATGTCGATGGTCGAGCTCGCGGCCGCGCTCGAGCAGCTGACGCTCACCGCGCGCGAGGGCAAGACGCAGCCCGCCGAGATGCAGCACGGCACGATCACGATCACGAACATCGGCGTCTTCGGCATGGACACGGGCACGCCGATCCTGAACCCGGGCGAGGTCGCGATCGTCGCGCTCGGCACGATCAAGCAGAAGCCCTGGGTCGTCGACGGCGAGGTGCGTCCGCGCTACGTGACGACGATCGGCGGCTCCTTCGACCACCGCGTGGTCGACGGCGACGTGGCGAGCCGGTTCCTGGCGGACGTGGCCGCGATCATCGAGGAGCCCGCGCTGCTGCTCGAGTGAGCGTCGCGGTCGTGGTCGCGGTCACTCCCACGGGGCGATCGGCCGTGCGGTGGGCGGGAGGGGCGGCTGCACGGTGAGCGCCAGTCCAGCCTGATCCGCGAGCGCGGTCAGCTCGGCGGACGCGTGCTCGGGGGTGTCGTCGCGCAGCTCGACGGTGACGCCGCCGTCCGCGATCGCGACGGTGCCGGTGCCGAGCTCTTGCGCCCGCTCGACGAGCGGCAGGAACGGGGCGAGCTCCGTGTCGGCGGAGAGCAGCGCGGCGAGGTGCACGTGATCGGGCAGATCCGGGTCGCCGTCCTCGTCCCAGGAGCCGCGGAAGTCGAGCGGGACGTCGGGCAGCTCGCTGCGGACGTCGCGAAGGGCCTCCGCCAGGCGGGCGCGGTCGGTCGAGGTGAGCGTGACCAGGACCGGGTCATCGCCTCCGGCCTCCGGGCCCTCGAGCGAGACGCCGAAGGTGCCCTCGAACCCCGCGCCGAGGCGTTGCATCGCGGCGCTCGCCTGAGCGAAGCGGACGAGGCCGGGCTCGGACAGGCAGGTGGTGCCGGACTCGGGCGAGAACACATTCAGCACGGTGCCCGGCGCGAGCGAGTCCTCCTTCGTCGCGATCGAGATCATGGCCACCTCGACGTCTCCCTCGCAGCTCAGCCGGGCGATGCGGCGGGCGTCGTCCTCGCTCAGCGCAGGGTCGAGGACGAGGTCGATCCGGTGCTCCGCCGGGGTGACGACGCCGCCGGCGAGCTCGGCCCGTGCCGAGACCACGCCGGGCAGACCGTCGAGGCGGTCCGCCAGGTTCTGCAGCTCGGGCGCCTGGCCGAGGCATCCGGCGAGGAGAACGGCGGTCGACAGGCCGACGACGAACGCGGCGACCGGTCGAGTGCGCATCACTCCATCATGCCGTTCGGGCGCAGTCAGGCGAAGCGGCGCTCGTAGACGAGCTGACCCTCGGCCTCCGCGGTGCGCTGCATGCCGGCGCGCTCGAGCGCCCGGCGGGCCGGCAGGTTCTCGACCTCCGCGTGGGCGCGCACGAGCTTGGCGCCGGCCGAGCGGGCCAGCTCGAGGGCCGCGACGACGGTGGGGACCGAGAGCCCCTGCCCGCGCACCGCGGGCACCAGGCCGAACGCGAACTCGACGGCCCCGTGCTCGTCGGGCGGGCCGAAGAGGTTCACTCCCCCGATCGCCGCGCCCTCGGCGCCGCGGTGCACGAGGTAGGGACCGAAGGGTGCCGGATCGCCGTCCTCGCGCACGGTGCGCACGAACTCCCGGAGCAGTTCGGGCTCGTCGGTGAAGGCGTAGCCGCCCTCCCAGCCGTCCGTGGCCGCGATCTCGCCGGCGAGCAGCCGCTCGGCTTCGGCGACGGTGAACGGATGCAACGTGATGGGCTCGGTCGTCGTATCCACGTGCTTCACTCTCCCACGTTCCGATGACGCGCAGGTTTCCGATGTGCGTCCGGTGTCACGCGGTGACGCCGCGAGACGGCGGATGACCCCGCTGGCGGCCGGAGCGATGCGGAACCGGTCGCGGTCGTGATGGTTTTGACAATCATTATCAATAAGCGTAGCGTCGGTGCCATGACCGCACGACGACGCCTCCGCCGCCCAGCCCTCGCCATCGCCGCGCTCGCGATCGGCACCGCCGGGGCGCTGGTCCTCGCCGGCTGCTCGACCGGGGGAGCGGCGGCCGACGGCGGCGGCGTCTCGATCGTCGCGACGACCACGCAGGTGGGCGACTTCACCCGCGAGCTCGTGGGCGACGAGGCGAAGGTCACCCAGCTCCTCGGCCCGGGGCAGAGCGCGCACGGCTTCGACCCCTCGGCGGCGCAGCTCGCCGCCATCGCGAACGCCGACGCGCTCGTGGTGAACGGGGCCGGCCTCGAGGGCTGGGTCGACGACGCGGTCGCCGCCTCCGGGTTCGACGGCATCCTCATCGACGCGAGCACCGGCATCGAGCTCTTCGGCACGCACGACCACGATCACGGCGACGAGTCGGACGACGAGCACGCCGATCACGATCACGAGGCCGAAGCCGACCACGACGGTCACGATCACAGCGGCGGCAATCCGCACATCTGGACCGATCCCGAGCTCGCCGAGCAGATGGTCGGGAACATCGCCGACGGCCTCACCGAGGTGCCCGGCCTCGACGCCGCGACGATCGACGCCAACGCGTCGGCGTACACCGCGAAGCTCGACGCGCTCGACGAATGGATCGAGCAGAACGTCTCGCAGGTGCCGGTCGCCGACCGGCTGCTCGTCACCAACCACGACGCCTTCACGTACTTCGTCGAGGCGTACGACCTCACCTTCGTCGGCAGCGTCATCCCGAGCTTCGACGACAACGCCGAGCCCTCGGCCGCCGAGATCGACGAGCTCGTGAAGAAGATCCGCGAGACCGGGGTCGAGGCCGTCTTCTCGGAGGGTTCCATCTCGCCGAAGGCCGCGGAGACGATCGCCACGGAGGCGGGGGTCGCCGTGTACTCCGGCGAGAACGCGCTCTACGGCGACGCCCTCGGCGCCGAGGGCACGGATGGCGCCACCTATCTCGGCAGCCAGGAGCACAACGTGCGGCTGATCCTGGAGTCGTGGGGCGTCGTGCCGACCGAGCTCCCCGCCGTGCTGCAAAAATGACGAGCATGACCGATCCCGTCCTGGAGCTGCGGGGGGCCGCGTTCACGCACCCCGGCGGCTCCGGCGTCGCGGGGCTCGACTTCGCGATCGCCCCGGGGGAGGCGGTCGCGCTCGTCGGTCCGAACGGCGCCGGCAAGTCGACCCTGCTGAAGGGGCTGCTCGGCCAGGTGCCGAAGACCGCCGGCCGGGTGCGCATCGCCGGAAGCGAACATGCCGCGAACGGCATGATCGGATTCCTGCCGCAGACCGCCGAGCTCGATCCGGAGTTCCCGATCACGCTCGAACAGGTCGTCATGCAGGGCCGATACCGCCGGCTCGGGCTGTTCCGCTGGCCCGGTCGCGCCGATCGAGAGGCGGTCCGCCGCGCGATCGAGTCCGTCGGGCTCGCTCCGCTCGCGAAGCGGCGCTACGGCGAGCTCTCGGGCGGCCAGCGCCAGCGCGGCCTGCTCGCTCGCGCGCTCGCCTCGGAGCCGGTGCTGCTGCTGCTCGACGAGCCGTTCAACGGGCTCGATCAGCCGAACCGCGACGCGCTGATCGACACGCTGCGGCGGCTCAAGACCGAGCGGGTCGCGGTGCTCGTCTCCACGCACGACCTCGAACTCGCCCGCCAGGTCTGCGATGCGGTGCTCTTCGTGAACCGCGAGCAGCTGGCCTACGGGCCGGTCGACGAGGTGCTCACGCTCGACAACGTGCAGGAGTGCTTCGAGGGCGTCGAGGTCGAGGTGGACGAGCACACGCTGGTCGTGCCGGGGCACGAGGGGCATTGATGCCGCAGTCCGCATATATCCGTGCGCGCTGCACAGCGGGCCGGCGAGCAGCGCCGGCGGGGGAGCGGAGCGGATGACCCTCGGCGACGCCCTCTTCGGCGCGTTCGCCCTGCCGTTCATGGGCCGCGCCCTCTTCGTCATGCTCGTGCTCGCGATCGTCGCGGGCGTGATCGGCGTGCTCGTGAACCTCCGCGGGCTCGAGTTCATCACCGACGGGCTGACGCACGCGGTCTTCCCCGGGCTCGCGATCGGGCTCGCCCTCGGCGGCACGGCCGGACTCATCCCCGGTGCCGCCGTCGCGGCGCTCGCCGCCGCCCTCGTGCTCACGTGGCTCGACCGCGCCGGCATCACCTCCGATGCGGCGATCGCGATCGTGCTCACGGCGACCTTCAGCATCGGCGTGATCGTGGTCTCCCGCAGCGACGACTACGCGGGCGAACTCGAGGCGCTGCTCTTCGGCCGGGTGCTGACCGTGCCGCCCGAGCAGCTCGTGCCGCTCGTCGGCGTCTCGCTGCTCGCGCTGCTCGCGATCGGCGTGACGATGAAGCAGCAGTTGCTGCGGGCCTTCGACCCGGCCGGCAGCCGCGCGATGGGCGACTCGGCGCTGGGTCTCGACCTGGTGCTGAACGCCGCCGTCGCCCTCGTCGTCGTCGCGGCCTCGGCCACCATCGGCTCGCTCCTGGTGCTCGCGCTGCTCATCGTGCCCGGGGCCGTCGCCCGGCTCGTGACGGTGCGGCTGTGGTGGCTGTTCCCCATCGCCGCGGCCTTCGCGGCGGTCGCCGCGTGGCTCGGTCTCGCGGCGAACTACGCGGTCTCGCTGGGCGCCGGGGTCGACCTTCCGGCCGGCTCGACGATCGTCGCGGTCTTCGTGCTCGGCTACGGGCTCGTGCTCGCGATCGCGCTGCTCGCCGGGCGCCTCGCGCGGCGTCGGCGCACGGAGCGCACGGACCGCGCGGCGACCACGGTGACCACGGCGACTGCGGGGGAGGCGGCCTGATGGGGTACTTCGAACGCGCCCTCCTCGCGGCCGTCGTGATCGGCGCCGGGGCGGGCTTCGTCGGCGCCCTGGTCGTGCTGCGCCGCCGCACGTTCTTCGCGCAGGCGCTCACCCACGCGACCTACCCGGGCGCGGTCGCGGCGGCGGCCCTCGGCGTCAGCGTGCCGCTCGGCGCGGCGGTCGCCTCGGTCGTGATCGTCGCCGTGATGGCGGGGATCGCCCGGGTGCGCCGGCAGGGCGCCCAGGTCGCCGCGGGCGTCGTGCTGACCGCCGGCTTCGCGGCGGGCGCCCTGCTGCAGGCGAGCCTGCCCGGCATGCCGGTGCACGCCGAATCGTTCCTGGTCGGCTCGATCCTCACCGTGACCGACGGCGACATCCTGCTGGCCGGCGCCGTCGCGGTCGCCGCGGTCGTGCTCGTCGCGGCCTTCGGCACGCGGATCTTCTTCTCGACCTTCGACCCATCGGGATTCCGGGCGGCCGGCTTCCGCGAGTGGCCCGTCGAGCTCCTGGTGCTCGCGCTCATCGCGGCCTCCGTGGTCTCCTCGTTGCCGGCCGTGGGGGCCATCCTCGCGATCGCGCTCATCGCCGCCCCGGCGGCCGCGGCACGGCTGGTCGTGTCGAGCTATCGCGGCGTGCTGTTCGTCGCGCCCGTGATCGGCGCGGCATCCGGCATCATCGGCGTGCTCGTCTCGCGCGCCTTCGCGATCGCGGCCGGGCCCGCGATCGCGCTCGCCGCCACGGCGTTCTTCGCCGTCGCCTTGGGCGTTTCCAAGCTTCGACGGCTACCGTGGAGGGAGCAGATCCCGGTCGAGACGGCAGAGGACGCACGCATCGCATGAAACGCAACACCTGGCAGCGCGAAGCCGTTCGCGAGGCCCTCGACGACACCGAGGGCTTCATCAGCGCACAGGCCCTGCACTCGGCGCTGCACGCCAACGGCTCGCCAATCGGATTGGCGACGGTCTACCGTGCGCTCGGCGACCTCGCCTCGAGCGGTGAGGCCGACTCCCTGCAGTCCCCGGAGGGCGAGGCGCTCTACCGCGCGTGCTCGACCACGGGCCATCACCACCACCTGATCTGCCGGAACTGCGGCCTCACGGTGGAGATCGCGGCCGACGAGGTCGAGGCCTGGGCCAAGGGCGTCGCGGCCGAGCACGGCTTCACCCAGGCGGCCCACGTGGTCGACGTCTTCGGCCTCTGCGCGAACTGCACCAAGCTCGCCGCCGCCGGCTGAACTGCCAGAGAAGCCCAGATCAGGGCGTATTTCCAACCGTTCGGTTTGAGTTCTGCTCCCGAAGGTGGATAGCGTGGACGAGGTCTTCATGACCGTTTGAACCCAGTCCGCGGCCCCGCGGCACCGTGGTGCCAGGGGACGTATGGTGGGGGCGTGGTGCCCGGTCCCGATGGCCGGTCGCGCTGGATCCCCGGATCGCTGGACCGCGTATCGCGCTCCGCTCCCGGATCCCGGATCGCCCTGACCCGGCCGTGACTCGTGCGCGTCAGCACACAGCACCCTCCGCCGGCGCGCCAGGAGCACCCCGTCTATGCCCGTGCGCCCGAAGCAGCCCGAACCCAGCACCCGACCCGACCCCGGCACCGAGCCCCCGACGTCCCGGCCCGAGCAGCACCCGGACCCGCTCGCGCTCCGCCCCGTCGCCACCGAGACGCCCGCCATCGAGGTCGCCGGCCTCACCAAGTTCTTCGGCCGCCGTCCCGGCGAGGCCCTCGAGCGCTTGCGCCGCGGCGCGAGCCGCGAGGAGCTCGCCGGACTCGGCACCGCCGCCGTCATCGACGCCGACTTCCAGGTCGCGCAGGGCGAGATCTTCGTCGTCATGGGCCTCTCCGGCTCCGGAAAGTCGACGCTCATCCGGATGCTGAACGGCCTGCTGCCCGCGACCGCCGGCACCGTCTCCGTGATGGGGGAGCGGATCACCGGCATCGCGCCGAAGCGGCTCCGCGAGGTGCGCCGCCGGCACGTGTCGATGGTGTTCCAGCACTTCGCCCTGCTGCCGCACCGGAACGTGCGCGACAACGCCGCCTACGGCCTCGAGATCCAGGGCGTCGCTCCGGCGGAGCGTCGCGAGCGGGCCGAACGGATCCTCGAACGCGTCGGCCTCGGCGGCTGGGGCGACAAGCTCCCGTCCGAGCTCTCCGGCGGCATGCAGCAGCGCGTCGGGCTCGCCCGCGCGCTCGCCGCGGACACCGACATCCTGCTGATGGACGAGGCGTTCAGCGCCCTCGACCCGCTGATCCGCCGCGAGATGCAGGAGCAGCTCATCGAGCTGCAGCAGGAGCTCGGCAAGACGATCGTGTTCATCACGCACGACCTCAACGAGGCGATGTTCCTCGGCGACCGCATCGCGGTCATGCGCGACGGCCGCATCGTGCAGCTCGGCACGGCCGAGGAGATCCTCACCGACCCCGCCGACGACTACGTCGCCCAGTTCGTGCAGGACGTCGACCGGGCCCGCGTGCTCACCGCCGCGAACGTGATGGAACCCCCGCGCGCGGTCGTGTCGGCCTCGGCCGGCCCGCGCGGCGCGCTGCGCACCATGCGCGACCTGCAGACCTCGATGGCCTTCGTCGTCACCGGCGGGCGCCGGCTCCGCGGCGTCATCCGAGACCGCGACGCGCTCCGGCTCGTGCAGCGCGGCGACCGCTCGCTCGAGAGCGCGATCCGCGACGACCACCCCATCGTGCACCCCGACGAGCACCTCAGCGAACTCCTCGAGACCTCGGTGGAGAGCCCCCTGCCGCTCGCCGTGGTCGACGACGCCGGGCGTCTGCTCGGCGCCGTCCCGCGGGTGACCCTGCTCGCCGCGCTCGGCAACGTCCCAGCCGTGACCGGCGAGCTCGAGATCGTCGAGCCGCCCGCGACCGTGCCGGTCGACGTCGTGACCGCGACGCTCCGCGAGACCGCGGGCGCGGCGCACGAGGACGTCGAGCCGCCGGTGAGCGAGGCGGAGCCCACCGCGGATGCCGCGCCGGAGCTCGCCCGGCCGGTCGCCGCCGCGACGGAGGGGGGTGCGCGATGAACGGCTTCCGCCTGCCCCTCGGCGAGTGGATCGAAGCGATCTTCCGCACCGTCACCGACGTCGCCGGAGGCTTCTTCTCCGCGCTCCGCACGATCTTCCTCGGCGCCTACGACGCGGTGGACTGGCTCTTCTCGGCGCCCCCGTTCTGGGCCGTGATCATCGCGATCGCGGCGCTCGCGTGGTGGGCGCGCGGCTGGAAGCTCGGCGTCGGCACGGCCGTGGGCCTCGTCGTCGTCCTGGGCGTCGACCAGTGGGACAACGCCATGGACTCGCTCGCCCTCGTGCTCGTCGCGAGCGCCATCGCGATCGCGGTCGCCGTGCCGCTCGGCATCCTGGCGGCGCGGAACGACGTCGCGTCCCGCATCATCCGGCCGATCCTCGACTTCATGCAGACGATGCCCGCGATGGTCTACCTGATCCCGGCGCTCGTGCTCTTCCGCGTCGGCGTCGTGCCCGGCATCGTCGCGACGATCGTGTTCGCGATGGCCCCCGGCGTGCGGCTCACCGAGCTCGGCATCCGCGGCGTCGACCGCGAGGTGGTCGAGGCGGGGCAGGCCTTCGGGTCCTCCCCGGGCCGCATCCTGCGGCAGATCCAGCTGCCGCTCGCGATGCCGTCGATCATGGCCGGCGTGAACCAGGTCATCATGCTCTCGCTGTCGATGGTCGTCATCGCCGGCATGGTCGGCGCGGGCGGTCTCGGCGGGCAGGTGGTCTCGAGCCTCACCCGGCTCGACGTCGGCCTCGGCTTCGAGGCCGGGCTCTCCGTCGTCATCCTCGCCGTCATCCTGGACCGCATCACCGGTGCGTTCGGCGGCGGCTTCCGCGGCAAGGCCGGCAAGGCCAAGGCCAAGGCGACGGCGAAGGCCCAGGCGGCGACGCCGCAGGACGCCGGCGCCGCGGCCGAGCCCGGCTCGGAGTCCCAGCCGCCGCGCGTGCCCGCCACGACCGCCTGAGCGGCGCCATGACTCGCGGACGTCGGCGCTCCGTCGTCGGCGCCCGTCGATCCCGCGCGGCGCCCCCGCGCGGAACATCCCCAACACCCGCGACACAGCACGCGGGAGGAAAGGAAGCACCATGAAGAAGCGACACCTCACCTCGGCCCTCGCCATCGGCGCGGCCGCGACGATCGCCCTCGCCGGCTGCGCGGGCGACGGCGGGGGCAGCGGCGACGCCGCCTCCGACAAGCAGCTCACGATCGCCGTGTTCAACGGCTGGGACGAGGGCATCGCCGCGTCCGAGCTCTGGAAGGCGGTCCTGACCGAGCAGGGCTACGACGTCACTCTCGAGTACGCCGACGTCGCCCCGGTCTTCTCCGGACTCTCCACCGGCGACTACGACCTCACCCTCGACGTCTGGCTGCCGCAGACCCACGCGAGCTACCTCGAGCAGTTCGGCTCCGACATCACCGACCTCGGCGCGTGGAACGAGCAGGCCTCGCTCACGGTCGCGGTGAACGAGGACGCGCCGATCGACTCGCTCGCCGACCTCGCGAAGCACGCCGACGAGTTCGACAACCGCATCGTCGGCATCGAGCCCGGCGCCGGCCTCACCGAGGCGGTGCAGAACGAGACGATCCCGACGTACGGCCTCGACGGGATGGAGTTCGTCACCTCCTCGACGCCCGCCATGCTCTCCGAGCTGACCGCGGCGACCGACGCCGGCGAGAACATCGTCGTCACGCTCTGGCGCCCGCACTGGGCCTACGACGCCTTCCCGCTGAAGGACCTGAAGGACCCCGAGGGCACGCTCGGCACCGCCGAGGGCATCCACGCGTTCGGCAGCGGCAGCTTCGCCGACGACCACCCCGAGGTCGCGGAGTGGCTGTCGAACTTCCAGATGGACAGCGATCTGCTGTACTCGCTCGAGAACGCCATGTTCAACGAGCACACCGGTGACGACTACGATCAGGTCGTCGCCGACTGGATCGCCGACAACCAGGAGTGGGTCGACGGCCTGACGAAGTAACCCCACGCGCGCACCGCGGGTGCGCATTGACGCGGATGCCGCGGGCCACTCCGGCCCGCGGCATCCGCCGTCTTCCGGCGGCCTCTGGACGCCGCCCGCGATCTTCCGTAGCATCCGACTCGGATGCAGGTTCGGGGGGACCCATCCGTCGCCGCCCGCGGCATCCGCGCCGGCACCGAACTCCGGTGCCGGATCTCGATGCTGGGGGGCCACATGTCCGAACGACTCGACTCCGATGAGACGCCGAACTTCTCGAGGCCGGGGGAGGCGACGGTCGCGGCGCGGCATCGTATCCCGCAGGCGGAGTCTTTGCCTGATACGGCGTATCAGATCGTGCATGACGAGATCATGCTCGACGGCAACTCCCGGCTGAACCTCGCGACCTTCGTCGGTACGTGGATGGATGACGAGGCGAAGAAGCTGTACGAGGACTCGTTCGATAAGAACATGATCGACAAGGACGAGTACCCGCAGACCGCGGCGATCGAGGACAACTGCTGGCGGATGCTCGCGAACCTCTGGAACGCGCCCGACGCCGCCACGGCGATCGGGACTTCGACGATCGGCTCGTCGGAGGCGTGCATGCTCGGCGGGCTGGCGTTCAAGCGGCGCTGGCAGCAGGCCAGGCGTGCGGCGGGGAAGGACACGAGCTCGCCGAACCTCGTCATGTCGAGCGCGGTGCAGGTGTGTTGGGAGAAGTTCTGCAACTACTTCGACGTCGAGCCGCGCTTCGTGCCGATCTCGGAGGAGCACAAGACGCTCGACGGCCACGGCCTCGAGCAGTACATCGACGAGAACACCATCGGTGTGGTGGCGATCATGGGTGTGACGTATACGGGCATGTACGAGCCGGTGGATGAGATCGCGAAGGCGCTCGACGCGATCCAGGCGAAGACGGGTTTGGACATCCCGATCCATGTCGATGGGGCGTCGGGTGCGATGATCGCGCCGTTCCTGCAGCCGGACACGGTGTGGGATTTCCGTTTGGAGCGGGTGCACTCGATCAGTACTTCTGGGCACAAGTACGGGCTCGTCTATCCGGGTCTGGGTTGGGTGGTGTGGCGGGAGGCGCAGTGGCTGCCGGACGATCTTGTGTTCAAGGTGAGCTACCTCGGCGGTGAGATGCCGACGTTCGCGTTGAATTTCTCCCGGCCGGGTGCGCAGGTGCTGTTGCAGTATTACGCGTTCCTGCGGCTCGGTATCGATGGGTACACGGCGGTGCAGCAGGCCTCGCAGGATGTGGCGAAGTTCCTCTCGGCGGGGATCGCGAAGATCGGTGCGTTCGAGTTGTGGAACGATGGCAGCGACATCCCCGTCTTCGCGTGGCGGCTGAAGGCCGGGCACACGAAGAACTGGAACCTGTACCACCTGCAGGACCGGCTGCGGATGAAGGGCTGGCTGGTGCCGGCGTATCCGATGCCGGACGACCTCGCCGATCTCACGGTGCAGCGCATCGTGGTGCGCAACGGGCTCAGCATGGATCTCGCGGAGGATCTGCTCGAGGCGATCCAGACCGAGACCGCGTATCTCGACGCCCTCGAGTCGCCGATGCCGGTCGAGGGCCAGCATCCGGGGTTCCACCACTAGGGGTGCGTGATGGCTCAGCATCGCACCGAGGCTGCGCGCGCCTCGAATCATCCGCTTGCGCCGCACAATCCCGCCACCGCCTTCCTCGGCGTCGGCCAGCTGGCTCTGCTCACCCTCGTCGTGGTCGCGAGTCTGCGCTCGCTGCCGGCGATGGCGGTGTTCGGGCTCGGCAGCATCACCCTGTATCTGATTCCGGCGATCTTCTTCCTGATTCCGACGGCGCTCGTCGCCGCGGAGCTCGCGACGGGGTGGAAGGGTGGTGTGTACGTCTGGGTGCGTGAGGCGCTCGGCAACCGTTGGGGGTTCACCGCGGTCTGGCTGCAGTGGATCCAGAACGTCGTCTGGTACCCGACGCAGCTGTCGTTCATCGCGGCGGCGCTCGCGTTCGTGTTCTTCGATCCTTCGCTGTCGAACTCGGGGTTCTTCACCGCGGTGGTGATCCTGGTGCTCTACTGGGGATCGACGTTCATCACGCTGCGCGGCGGGAACCTGTTCGCGAAGCTCGGCTCCTGGGGCGGCATCCTGGGCACCCTGCTGCCGGCGGCGCTGCTGATCGTGTTCGGCGCGATCTGGGTGTTCAGCGGGGAGAAGAGCCAGGTGCCGCTCGAG
Source organism: Agromyces soli (assembly GCF_022811605.1). GTDB lineage: Bacteria > Actinomycetota > Actinomycetes > Actinomycetales > Microbacteriaceae > Agromyces > Agromyces soli. The sequence continues at coordinate 1,053,106 of NZ_CP094533.1, forward strand.
GCGTCCGCGATCATCCCGCCGTTCACCGGTCTCGCGTCGATCGTGCTGATCGTGTCGAACGTGCTCGCCTACGCGGGCATGGAGGTCAACGCGGTGCACGTGAACCAGATGAAGGACCCGGGCCGCGGCTACCCGCGCTCGGTGCTGCTGGCCTCGGTGCTGATCCTCGCCGTGTTCATCCTGCCGACCCTCGCGATCTCGGTCGCAGTGCCGCAGAAGGAGCTCGGCCTCACGAACGGGATCATGCTCGCCTTCGGCGAGTACTTCCAGCACTGGGGCATGGGGGAGTGGGCCACCGCGATCGTGTCCGCCCTGATCGCGGCGGGCGCGCTCGCCTCGGTCATCACCTGGGTCGCCGGCCCGTCGAAGGGCGTCCTCGCCGCCGCCGAGACCGGGCTGCTGCCGCCCGCCCTGCAGAAGCGCAACAAGGAGGGCGTGCAGTCCGGCATCCTCATGCTGCAGGGCACGATCGTGACCGTGCTCGCGGCGATCTTCATCATCGTGCCCGACGTGAGTTCCGCGTTCGTCGCGCTGATCGACATGGCCGCGGCGCTCTACCTGATCATGTACATGATGATGTTCGCCTCGGCGATCGTGCTGCGCCGCACGCAGCCGAACGTCAAGCGGGCGTACCGGGTGCCCGCACTCGACTTCGTCGCCGGAGTCGGCTTCCTCGCCTGCCTCGCCGCGTTCCTCCTCGCGTTCATCCCACCCGACGGGTTCAGCGCCTTCTCGCCCGCCGCGTACCCCTGGATCGTCGGCATCGTCATCGTCGTGCTCGGCGTGCCACCCCTCATCTTCTACGCCGTCAGACGGCCCAGCTGGGACCGCCGCAGCGAAACCGACAAACAGAAACACGGCACCCACGAAGAGGACGGCTGAGGCCGGCGCCGCAGATCCCCCGATTCGGCCGGGATCGGGGGATCTGCTAGGCTGGCTCGTTGGCTGGGTACATCCACTGCCCGGTTCGTAGGCGAATCCCTCGTATCTTCCGCGAAAGCGGTGGGCGTCGCCTGCAGACAAGAGACCTTGGGAGGGGCGATCCGCCCCTCGGTATTGGAGGAAACCAATGGCAGCAGTGTGCCAGGTGACCGGCGCCGTTCCCGGCTTCGGTCACAACATCTCGCACTCGCACCGCCGGACGAAGCGCCGCTTCGACCCGAACGTGCAGAAGAAGACGTACTACGTGCCGTCGCTTCGTCGCAGCGTGACGCTGAACGTGTCGGCCAAGGGCATCAAGGTGATCGACGCCCGTGGCATCGACGCCGTCGTCCGTGACATCCAGGCTCGTGGGGTGAAGCTCTAATGGCGAAGCAGCAGGACATCCGTCCCATCATCAAGCTCCGTTCGACGGCCGGCACCGGGTACACCTACGTGACCCGCAAGAACCGTCGCAACAACCCCGACCGTCTCGTGCTCAAGAAGTACGACCCCGTGGTGCGCAAGCACGTCGACTTCCGAGAGGAGCGCTAAGACATGGCGAAGAAGAGCAAGATCGCGCGCAACAAGCAGCGCCAGGAGGTCGTGGACCGCTACGCCGCCAAGCGCGCCGAGCTGAAGAAGGCGCTCGTCGACCCGAACGGCACCGACGAGTCGCGCGAGGCCGCCCGCATCGGCCTGCAGAAGCTCCCCCGCAACGCCTCGCCGGTTCGCCTGCGCTCGCGTGACGCCATCGACGGCCGCCCCCGTGGTGTGCTCTCGAAGTTCGGCATCTCGCGTGTCCGCTTCCGCGACATGGCGCACAAGGGCGAGCTGCCCGGCATCACCAAGTCGAGCTGGTAACCCAGCCCGCACCCGCTTCACGAGCAGGGGCGTCCCGGTTTCCGGGGCGCCCCTGCTCGCGTCCGGACTCTCCCCCGAAGGCCGCGGCGTTCGCCATGGGCGCACGACACGCCGGTGCGAGAATGCTCGAATGACCCGGAAATCCGCGTGATTCCGGGGATTTCTGTTACATTCGAGGCGGCCTGAACGGCCCCGGGGGTGGTTGAACGATCGTTCCCGAGTTCTTCAACAAGTGCTGTTCCCACAGCGAACGTCCGAGGAGGACACTCAATGGCTGACAAGTCGCTGAACAAGACCGAGCTCGTCGCGAAGATCGCTGCCTCGACCGGTCAGAGCCAGGCCACCGTCGACTCCGTGCTCGGCGGTCTCTTCGACGCCCTCGCCGAGTCGGTCGGCTCGGGCACCAAGGTCTCCATCCCGGGTTGGCTCGCCGTCGAGCGCTCGCACCGCGCCGCTCGCACCGGCCGCAACCCGCAGACCGGCGCCACCATCGAGATCCCGGCCGGCTACTCGGTCAAGGTCACCGCGGGCTCGAAGCTCAAGGCTGCCGCCAAGTAAGACTTCGCGACGCTCGAAGGGCGATCGGCTCCGGCCGGTCGCCCTTCGTCGTTCCGCGGGCGGCGGAGGAGCCCCTCAGGTGCAGCGCCTAGGCTGGTGCGGTGCCCCGTTCCGTTCGTGTGCTCGGCCCCGCCGTGCTCGTCGCCGCTGCGCTCATCGCGGTCCTCGTGGGCCTCTCCTTCGGCGGTGGCGCCGACCCGGTCCTGATCCAGGACCCCGGTCCCTTCGTGCGCTGGAGCCTGCCGATCGCGAAGCTCCTCGTGAACCTCGGCGCGGCGGGCATGATCGGCTCGCTCGTGCTGGCCCTCTGGGCGCTCAGCCCCGAGCGCGAGGAGTTCAACGCGGCCCTCGACGTCGCGGCCGCCTCCGCCGCGGTGATGACCGTCGCGAGCGCCGCGGCCGGCCTCATCACCTTCCTCGACGTGACGGGCGTGCCCTTCGACCTCGGCGAGCGCTTCGGCATGCAGCTCGGCCAGTTCGTGACGAGCATCGGGCTCGGCCAGGCCTGGCTGATGACGACCCTCGTCGCCGCAGCGGTGACCGTGCTGTGCTTCGCGGTGCGGAATCACACCGCCCTCGTCTTCGTCGCCGTGCTCGCGGTCTTCTCGCTCGTGCCGCTCGCCCAGCAGGGTCACGCGGCCGGCGCCGCCGGGCACAACCAGGCGATCACCGCCCTCGGCCTCCACCTCGTGTTCGCGGCGGTCTGGCTGGGCGGGCTGCTCACGATCGTGCTGCTGCAGCGCCGCCTCGGCGGGGAACGGCTCGTCGTCGTGCTCGCGCGGTACTCGACCGTCGCGCTCATCTGCTTCATCGTCGTGGCGATCTCGGGCTACGCCAGCGCGGCGCTGCGCATCGGCAGCTGGGATGCGCTCGGCACGCCCTACGGCATCCTCGTCATCGCGAAGGTCGGCGCGCTCATCGCGCTCGGCTGCTTCGGTGCGCTGCAGCGCACCTGGCTGATCGGGCGGATGCAGCGCAAGCAGCTCGCGGCCGAGGCATCCGCCCGCGGCTCGAAGACGGATGCCTCGGGGCGCACGCCCTTCGCGGAGTTCTGGTGGTTCGTGGTCGCCGAGCTCGCCTTCATGGGCATCGCCTCGGGCGTCGCGGCGGCGCTCGCCCGCACGGCGACGCCCGTCTCCGAGGACGTCGCCGGCGACCTCGCCCGCACGCCCGCCGAGATCCTCACCGGCGAGCTGCTGCCGCCGTGGCCCGACTGGTACCGCTTCTTCACCGAGTGGAAGCCCGACCTCATCTGGCTGCTCGCTTGCGGCTTCGGCATCTTCTTCTACCTCGCCGGGGTGCGCCGGCTGCGCCGCCGCGGCGACACCTGGCCGATCTACCGCGCCGTGCTCTGGGTCGCCGGCCTGCTGCTGCTCGCGTACCTCACGAGCGGCGGGGTGAACGCCTACCAGGAGTACCTCTTCTCGGCGCACATGCTCGGCCACATGGGCCTCACGATGGCCGTGCCGGTGCTGCTCGTGCCCGGCGCCCCGGTGACGCTCATCGCGCGCGCCGTGCAGGCCCGCAAGGACGGCTCACGCGGCGGCCGCGAGTGGGTGCTGCTCGCCGTGCATTCGAAGTTCGCCGGGATCATCGCGAACCCCTTCGTGGCGGCCGCCCTCTTCGTCGGCTCGCTCTGGGTGTTCTACTACTCGCCGCTGTTCCGCTGGTCGATGGTCGACCACATCGGGCACGAGTGGATGATCACGCACTTCCTCATCACGGGGTACCTCTTCGTGCAGTCGCTCGTGGGCATCGACCCGGTGCCGTACCGGCTGCCGTACGCGTTCCGCCTGCTGCTGCTTCTCGGCACGATGGCGTTCCACGCGTTCTTCGGCCTCGCCATCATGATGTCGACGGGGCTCATGCTCGCCGACTGGTACGGCGCGATGGGCTGGGGCACCGATGCGCTCGCCGATCAGCAGCTGGGCGGCGGCATCGCCTGGTCGATCGGCGAGATCCCGACGTTGGCGCTCGCCGTGACCGTCGCGATCCAGTGGGCGCGCAGCGACGAGAAGGAGTCCCGCCGCCGCGACCGGCACGCGGATCGCACCGGGGACGCCGAGCTCGAGGCGTACAACGCGCAGCTCGCCGCGATCGCGGAGCACGATCGGGCGCCGCGAGACTGAGTCGGGGCGGGCGCGGCTGCGCTCGCGCTACTTCAGCTGCACCGCGATCGAGCCGTCGGGCTTGATGCGGGCGTCGAGGGCGACCGTGAAGCCGCGGTCCTCCTCGAGGGTGGAGATCTCGCCGTCGAACAGCGACTGCACCTCGACCGAGATGTGCGCGGTGCCGGCCGTGGCCGGCATCTCGAAGGCGGTCTCTCCGGCGGTGAGCGTGACGGTCGGGCTCGCGACGATCGACCAGACGGGATCGCTCAGGATGCGGTCGTCGATGTCGATGCCGAAGGGGCAGTCCGTCGGGTTCAGCACCTGCTGCTCGGTGCAGCCCGCGAGGTAGAGGTCGAGCTGCGCCTGCACGCGGTCGACGAACGCCTGCGTCGGCTGCGCATCGACGGTCACGGCGCCGCGCACGCCAGGTTCGGCGACGGCGATGACGTGCGGCGCCTGCAGCAGCTGCGAGTCGTACTCGAACTCGTAGGCGGCGGGGGCGATCGCGAGGTACGGCGTCGTCTGCGTGAAGTTCGCCAGCTCGTCCTCGGGCTTCGTCGCCCGGGTGTCGAGGGTGAGGTCGCCGACCGTGAACTGGGGCGAGTGCGCCGCGGTGACGTCGATGATCGCGAGCGGGCTCTCGGCGAAGGCCCAACGGTTCAGCACCCCGTAGAGCGGCTCGATCGGCTTCACCTCGAAGGTGGTCTCGGCGATGGCGGTGTCGATGCGGTAACTGACCGTGACCGAGTGGGTGCCGTCGTCGTGGGCGACGTCGTCGACGATGCGCACGTCGGCCGGCCCCGCGTCGACGATGCCGGAGCGGAGCATCGCGGTGGAGACGTCGGTCGGCAGGCCGAGCGCGTCGAGCGCCTTGGCGTCGAGGGCGACGCCCGGCGTCGTGGCGGCGGTCGCGAGATCGTCGTCGGCGATGGCCGAGAGGTAGCGCTCGACGAAGTTCGAGGCGCCGTACACGGTCTGGTTGAGCCCGCCGAGGGCCGCGAGGAAGGCGCCCCCGAGCAGCGCACCCGCGCCGACCCAGCCGATGACGGCGAGCGGCGAGATGCGCCCGCGTGCTGCGTCCCGCTTCCCCACCCGGCCAGTCTATGGGCGGCCCTCCGGCGCAGACTGAGGATGTCCCGAGCCGGAGCCCACCCGGCGTTAGGGTGGGAGCGCGCCCGGCGGGCGCCCCGTCGCGGTTCGACACCGCGGCATCCGCATCCGAGCAGAGATCAACGAGCCGAGACTCCCGTGCAGTCAGTCACCCTCACCCGCGAGCAGGCCGCGGTGTTCGAGGCGATCGAGCACACCCGCGAGCACGTGTTCGTCACCGGTCGCGCCGGCACGGGCAAGTCCACGCTGCTCAGCCATCTCAACTGGCACACCAAGAAGCAGATCGTCATCTGCGCGCCGACCGGCGTGGCCGCGCTGAACGTGGGCGGCCAGACCATCCACTCGCTGTTCCGGCTGCCGATCGGGGTGATCGCCGATCACGCGATCGACCAGAACGACCAGGTGCGCAAGATCCTGAACGCCATGGACACGCTCGTCATCGACGAGGTGTCGATGGTGAACGCCGATCTGATGGACGCCATGGACCGGGCGCTGCGGCAGGCGCGGCAGCGGCAGGCCGAGCCGTTCGGCGGGGTGCAGGTGGTGCTGTTCGGCGACCCCTATCAGCTCGCACCGGTGCCGGGCGACGTCGAGGAGCGGCGCTACTTCGCCGACACCTACCGTTCGATGTGGTTCTTCGATGCGAAGGTCTGGGGCGAGACCGCGCTGCGCATCTTCGAGCTCGGCGAGGTGCACCGCCAGAGCGACGACCGCTTCAAGTACATGCTGAACGCCGTGCGGCACGGCATGGTCACGGCGGAGATCGCCGGGGTGCTGAACGAGATCGGCGCACGACGGCCGCTCCCCGAGCAGGGCGCGATCACCCTCGCGACGACGAATGACACCGTCAACCGCATCAACCGCGCCCAGCTGAAGCGGCTGCCGGGCGAATCGCTCGCGAACCCGGCCGAGGTCAACGGCGACTTCGGCGGGCGCACCTTCCCCGCCGACGAGCGGCTCGAGCTGAAGGTCGGGGCGCAGGTGATGTTCCTGCGCAACGACACCGCGATCGGGCCGGACGGGCAGCGCTGGGTGAACGGCACGATCGGCACGGTCGTCTCGCTCGACGGCGAGGTGATCGTCGACATCGACGGCGAGGAGCACGAGGTCGAGCCGGTCACCTGGGAGAAGTACCGATACCGCTGGGACCCGGCGGCGAAGAAGCTCGAGCGCGAGATCGTGGCGGAGTTCACGCAGTTCCCGCTGCGGCTGGCGTGGGCGGTCACCATCCACAAGTCGCAGGGGGCGAGCTACGACACGGCCATCGTCGACCTGGGGTCGCGGGTGTTCAGCCCCGGCCAGACGTACGTGGCGCTCAGCCGGCTGACGTCGCTCGAGGGGCTCTACCTGGCACGCCCGCTGCGGCCGAGCGACATCATCGTCGACCGCGACGTCGAGCGCTTCATGTCGGGGGCGATGCGGCCGCAACTCGGCGAGCAGCCGTCGGCGCGGTAACCATCCGAGGCGGTTTCCCGCCTGGAATCAGGGATGCCTCGGGGGATCCCCTGACGGGCGGCGGCGCGCCGCCGGGGTAGAATCGCACCGGACACAAGCTAGGGGGGCTGGTGGCTGAGCAACGGCTTTCTTCGCGCGCGCGGCGCTCACGGCGTCGCGGACGCCTCGCCGGGCTCGCCGCGATGGTCGCCGCAGCCTCCCTCGTGCTCACCGCCTGCACCGGCGGCGGCCCCGATCCGGCCCGCAGCTTCGACGAGCTCGACCGCGCCCTGCCGGACTCCACCGTCGAGCAGCTGCAGGGGGTGCTCGAGGAGGCGGTGCGCCAGAGTGGATCGAGCGGCGGCTTGGCCGGCGTCTGGGCGCCGTGGTCCGGCACCTGGCAAGGCGTAACCGGCACGACCGGGTTCGAGGATCACGCGCCGAAGGTCACGCCGCAGACGAAGTTCCGCCTGACGACGGGCACCACCGAGATCACCTGCACCGTGCTGCTGCGCCTCGCCGACGCCGGAGTCGTGAAGCTCGACGACCACGTCAGCCGGTACGTCGACTCGACCCCCGGCATCGACGGCATCACGCTGCGGCAGCTCTGCCAGCAGACCTCCGGCCTCGGCGACTTCTACCCGTCGCTCAAGGCGCACTTCGCGGCCAATCCGCAGCGGGTCTGGAGCGAGACCGAGCTCATCTCGGGCGGCCTCGCCGCCGGCCGCGCCGCCGAGCCGGGCGAGAGCTGGTCGCCGTCGCAGGCCGGCGTCATGCTGCTCTCGCTCGCCCTGCGCAACGCGACGGGGCGGGACTGGAACTCGCTCGCCGAGGACTACGTCTTCGGTCCGCTCGCGATGGACGACACGACCCTTCCCGCGCCCAGCGACGTCGACCACCACGGCATGCTGGGCGGCTATCTCGCGAAGCTCGGCCCCGACGGCGCCGTCGACTGCGCCGCGAAGTACGACGACTCGAAGCAGTCGAGCTCGATGGGCGGCGCCGCCGCCGGCGCCGTCACCACCCTGGTCGATGCGCAGGCGCTCAGCGAGGCCTTCGCCACCGGCGCGCTGCTCGACGAGCGGTTCGCGCGCGAGCAGTGGACCCTCGTCCCGATGAGCGGCGACGCGCCCGCCTGGCAGGGCTACGGCCTCGGCGGCGCGCAGTACGGCCCCATGCGCGGCATCGCCGGTGAGGGCCCCGGCGCGCTCACCGCTGCATTCACCGACCCGAAGTCCGGGCTGACCGTCGTCGTCGCGCTGAACGACTCGACCTCTGGCGCCGACTTCGTCCGCGAGGTGGCGTTCGCGCTCGCCTCGATCGCCTCGAAGGCGGAGGCGGCGCCCGATCACGAACGCCCGATGGTCGAGTTGCCCTGGTCGCTCGACCAGTCGGTGGCGAGGATGGCGGAACTCGCGGTCTGCCCGGCCGAGGAGGTCGCGGCGGCGGAGTGAGGGCGGGCCATCCGTCGCTCGCTCGAAGAGGAGATGAGACCGATGTGCCGATGGCTCGCGTACTCCGGTGACCCCCTGCAGATCTCACGGGTGGTGCTCGACACGAAGCACTCGCTCGTGGCGCAGTCGCTGAACTCGCCGCTCGGCGCCGAGACGGTGAACGGGGACGGCTTCGGACTCGGCTGGTACGGGCCGTCCCGCGACCCGGGCGACGCCCCGGCGGTGTTCCACAGCATCGAGCCGGCCTGGCACGACGAGAACCTGCGCGAGCTCGCGCAGGCCGTCGAGAGTCAGCTCTTCTTCGCCCACGTGCGGGCGGCGGCCGGGCCGCCCATCCAGCAGACGAACTGCCATCCGTTCCGATACGGGCGGTGGCTCTTCATGCACAACGGGGCCATCGCGGGCTTCTCCGCGATGAAGCGGGAGCTCCTGCTCGAGGTCGCGCCGGAGTTCTTCCTCGGCATCCGCGGCACCACCGACTCGGAGCTCGTGTTTCATCTCGCGCTCACGTACGGGCTCATGGACGACCCGGTCGAGGCGATGGCCCGCACGCTGCGGAGAATCGAGGAGGCGGGCCGCGGCTACGGCGTCGCGGCGGCGGTGCAGGGCACCTTCGCGGTGACCGACGGGGCGACGGTCTGGGCATTCCGCTACTCGAGCGAGCATCGCAGCCGCACGCTCTTCCACTCGGAGGACATCGACGTGCTGCGGGCCATGTACCCCGATTTCGAACGGCTGCGGGTCTTCGGCACCCGCGCTCGGCTCGTCGTGAGCGAGCCGCTGAACGACCTGCCCGGGGCGTTCATCGAGGTGCCGGAATCGACCGCGGTCGTGGTCACCCCGGACGGCGCCTACGAGCACCAGCCGTTCCTCGCCCCCGCCTGACCGCCCCGAACGGCCGAGTTGCCCGACTTTCATGAAAGTCGGGCAACTCGGTGGTTCGGGGTGCGGCGGGATGCCGCGGGGTCAGAGCCGGAGGTCGGGGTCGTCGCCCAGGGTGCCGTCGCGGCCGAACTGCGGGGCGGTGCCCGGCGCCGCGTCGTGCACCTCGCCGCGCCAGGCGCCGGTCGGCGTCTCGCGCCGCTCGATGAACTCCTTGAAGTGCTGCAGGTCGCGCTTCACCAGCACGTCGTCCAGCTGCAGCGCCGCGCCGGCCTTCTCGACGAAGCCCTCGGGCTCCCACTCCATGGTCAGCTCGACGCGGGTGCGCCCGTCGGCCTCGGGCCGGAAGGCGACCCGGCCGCGATGCGCGACCTCGCCGACGCTGCGCCAGGCGACGTGCTCGTCGGGCACCTGCTCGGAGATCTCGGCGTCGAACTCGCGGCGCACGCCGCCGAAGCTCACCACCCAGTGGGTCAGCGCGTCGTCGATCTGGGTGATCGAGTCGACGCCGCTCAGGAACTCGGGGAACGACTCGAACTGCGTCCACTGGTCGTAGGCGGTGCGGACCGGCACGTCCACGTCGATGTCGGCGGTGATCGTGGTGCTCATCTCGGCGACTCCTCTCGTCGGTGTTCGGTTCGTCAGCGACGGTACGGAAGCCCGCTGAGGAAGCCGAGGGGCTTGCGGATGCCGAAGCGAGCGGGTAGCGCGCGAGGCATCCGCGCCGTCGCCGATCCGACCCCAGACACACCGAAACCCCGAGTTGCCCGACTTTCATGGAAGTCGGGCAACTCGGGGTTTCGGTGTGTCTGCTGGACCGGGTCGGCGGCTCAGACGCCGCGGCGACCCGCGATCGCTCGGATCAGCCAGCTGATCACGGCGATCGCCAGCAGCACGAGTCCCACCCACAGCAGGAAGTTCAGCGACTGCACGAGTCCGCCGGTGATCGCCAGGATGATGGCGATGATGACGATGATGATCAGCAGGATGTTCATTGGAACCCCTTCCTCGGGACGGCGCATCCGACGTGAATGCCCGATGGCAACACCTTCACGCTAGGGGAGTCCGCCAGACGCCCTCTGGGGGTTGACGCGGACGCTTCAGACGTGCAAATGCGCGGGAATCCGGGGGAGGCGGCCCGTTTGTCGCGGCCGGAGCCGAGTGTCAACCCCCTGCAGCGACGCCCCCGGCGGTGCCTACCGTAAATGCGTACACAGAGAAGCGACGACGACGAAGATCGCCGAGGAGGAGACCATGGCACGCACCACGACCCTCATCGACCCCACCACGAAGCACCCCCGGGGTCCATTTCCGCGGCAGGAGCAATCCGCTCCCGGGGTCACCGAGGACATGACGCCGAAGCCCGACCACGGCGAGGAGAGCTATCGCGGCTCGGGTCGTCTGCAGGGACGCCGCGCGCTCATCACCGGAGGCGACTCGGGCATCGGCCGCGCGACCGCGATCGCGTTCGCCCGGGAAGGCGCCGACGTCGCGATCGGCTACCTCGAGTCCGAGCACGCCGACGCCGAGGAGACGGCCCGTTGGATTGAGGACGCGGGAAGCCAGGCGCTGCTGCTGCCGGGGGACCTGCGCTCGGAAGCGCACTGCGAGCAGATGATCGAGCGCGTGAGCTCCACCTTCGGCGGCATCGACCTGCTGGTGCTGAACGCGGCGCACCAGCGCGACCGCGGCGGCATCGATGAGATCCCGACCGACGACTTCGAGACCGTGATGCGGGTGAACCTGTTCGCCCCGGTGTTCCTCGCGCGGGCCGCCGTGCCGAAGCTGCGCCCGGGTTCGAGCATCATCACCACCGCGTCGATCCAGGGATTCGACCCGTCCTCCCGGCTCGTCGACTACGCCATGACGAAGGCGGCGCTCGTCGCGTTCACGAAGGCGCTCGCCGAAGAGCTCGGGCCCCGGGGCATCCGCGTCAACGCCGTGGCGCCGGGCCCGATCTGGACGCCGCTGATCCCCGCGACCGGATGGCCCGACAAGCTGCCGCAGTTCGGCAAGAACACGCCGTTGGGCCGCGCCGGGCAGCCGGCCGAACTCGCCGGCGCGTACGTCTACCTGGCGTCGGAGGACGCCTCCTACGTCTCGGGCGCGGTCCTGCCGGTCACCGGCGGACGCGGCCTCTGACGGGGGCCCCGGATGCCGCGGCTGCGCCGGGTGCAGCCGTACGTGTCGCCCGGCTATCAGCGGCGGCGCCGCGGCTCCGGGTTCGAGTACCGGCATGCCGACGGCGGGCTCGCCGGTCGCGCCGAGCGGCGGCGCATCGAGGAGCTCGCGATCCCGCCGGCATGGACCGAGGTCTGGATCGCGGAGGCCCCGAACGCGCACATCCTCGCGGTCGGGGTCGACGCGGCGGGACGCCGGCAGTACCGCTACCACCCGGCCTGGCGGGAGCGGCAGGACGCCGAGAAGTTCGAGCGGATGTCGGAGCTCGCCCGGGTGCTGCCCGACGCCCGCCGCTCGGTGCGTCGGCAGCTCGCGGCGGAGGGGCGCGGGCGGGAGCGCGCGCTCGCGGCGGCCTTCCGCACGCTCGATCTCGGGGCGCTCCGCGTGGGTGGCGAGGAGTACCTGCTCGCGGCCCGCACGCGCGGCCTGACGACGCTGCTCATGCGCAACGCGAGCGTCGAGGGGGAGCTCGTTCGGCTGCGGTTCCGGGCGAAGGGCGGAGCACTGCACCGGATCGAGCTCGCCGACGCGGGCCTCGTCGGCTTCGTCGAATCCGGAGCGGACGCCCGGCCCAGCTCGCGGCTCTTCAGCTGGCGGGCGGACGCGGCGACTCGGGCGGCGCTGCGGGCCATCACGGCGAGCGAGGTGAACGACGACATCCGCGAGCGCACGGGCGGCGACTTCACCGCCAAGGACTTCCGCACGCTGCGCGGCACGCTCGCCGCCGCCGAGCACCTGGCCGCCGAGGGGCCGCTCGGCACGAAGCGGGCGCGGAGCGCGGCGATCCGGGGCGCGTACGTCGCGGCATCCGAGGTGCTGCACAACACCCCCACGATCGCGAAGTCGAGCTATGTCGACCCGCGCGTCGTGCGCGCCTACGAGTCCGGCTTCGTGCTCGCGACGAGCCGACGCCCCGAGGCGGCGCTCGTCCCCCTCCTCGAGGAGGAGCGCGTCGGCGAGGCGGGGTGAAGCGGGGCTCGCCCACGTCCGGACCGGACGTGGGCGAGCCGAGGTCGACGAGCGGCGGATCAGGGGCCGGCGGCGGCCTTCACCGCCTCTGCCCCGGCGGGCCAGCTGGTGATGCCGGTCACGTTCGATCCGATCGTGTTCGTGCCGGACCCGTTCGCCACCCGCGATGACTGGGTATCCGTCCAGTTGTCCCAGAGCGCGTTGTAGGTGCCGCCGAGGTTGTACCAGTAGACCCCGTCGGACCGCTCGACGACGTTGCCCGTGATGTCGAAGCGCGAGGCCCCGCTGTCGAGGTAGATCGCCGCGATCGAGCGGCCCTGGTTGTGCACCCAGTTGTTGGTGATCTTGTTGCGGTCCCCTGGGGCTCCCGCACCGGTCGCGGTCTCACCGTTCAGGTAGATGCCGCCGCCGTCGATCAGCCCGGCCGGAGCGGCGAGCATCGTGTCGTGCACGTTGTTGCCGTGGATCCGGTTGTTGTTCAGGTAGCTCGGGCGCACACCCCACCCCCAGCCGAGCGAGATGCCCGAGTACGAGGTGTTCTTGATCTCGTTGTTCAGGATGGTCGTGTCGGCGACATAGCCGGCGAAGATCCCGACGCCGCCGCGGTAGCGCACGGCGCAGCCGTCGAGCGTGTTGTACGAGATCGTGTTGCCGCGGTCCCGCTCAGCCTCAGTCGCGGGATTGTTCTTGATCACATGACCGATCGCGACGCAGTTCGCACCGCTGTCGGTGATGGAGGAGTGCGAGAGGGAGTTGCTGTGGGCGCCGTCCCACATCCGCACCGCCGTGGAGCCGATGTTGGCGATCGTCAGCCCGCCGAGGTCCACGTCGGTCGTGGACTTGAGCTCGAGGGCTCCGACGGGGGTGCGCATCTCGCAGGTCAGCGCCGTGCAGCTCGAGCCGACCTGGTAGACATTCGCCTGCGTCTCGGCGAAGCCGTTCGGGTCGTTCGGTGCGAGCCAGGTCGTGTTCTTGAAGGTGATGCCTTCGAAGCTGAGGTCGTGCACCGGTGAGGTCGGCGTACCGTTGAACTTCACGAGCGTCTCGAGGCGGCCGGCGACCGCGTCGATCGAGCTCATGTCCTCCCAGGCGTGCGGGTAGTAGAAGATGCCCTGATCGGGCGGGCTGTACATCCACTGTCCAGGGGACATCTGGGTGCGGAAGTCGTCGTTGAAGAACATGCCCTCGATGCGGCTCGGTTCGCGGACGGCGAAGGCCGGCTCATTCTTCTGGGTCGTGACGTTCGCGTAGCAGGGCTGCGCCATCGTGATCACCGACCAGCCGGCGGCACCGCTCTTGGGTGCGACGGACGCGACCCGGCACCGGGGCTCCGCCCAGCCGTTGACCGTGTTCGCGCCGATGCCGCTCCAGACGAACTCGACGCCGGCGCCCCAGGACTGGGGCCGCGTGTCGTGCACGATGTATCCCGCGTCGGTCTGCTGCCACTCGCCCCCCGCGAAGGGGTCGCCGGAGCCGAGGCTCGATCCCTGGTTCGCGTCGGCCTGGAGGCCGTTGACCGTGCCGGTGATCTGGGCGCGCGCGCCGTTGACGTAGACGTCGCGGGTCTGGAATCCGGGCGGCACGCTCGCCTTCCAGATGTCGAGGGGGCCGGCGATGCGGGTCCAGCCGGACAGCCGGGTGCCGCCCGAGACGACCGGCTTCTCGTCCTGGTATGCAGCGTAGGTGATGCGGTGGCCGTTCTGCCCGCTGTCGGCCGGGCCGAACGTGATCGTGCTGCCGAGCACGTACTCCCCGCCGCGGAGGTAGACCTCGATGGACGACGTCATGCCGGCGTTCACCGTCGCGACGACGTCGCGAGCGCGTTCGATGGTCTTGAACGGGGCCGCGAGAGTGCCCGCGTTGGCATCGTTCCCGCTTGGGGAGACGTAGTAGGGGCCGGCGGCGGCGTAGGCGGGGGCGACGTTGACGAGGGTGGCTCCGACGAACGCGAGCGCACCCAGTATCGCCATTGATAGGGTGGACTTCTTCATCACATCTCCTTTTGGCCGTAATTGGCCGTTTTGGAGAAGGTAGCGCTTGGCGGCCGTGGCCGCCAGAGGCAATTCGCCGAGGTCCGCTCAGACCGTCAGCACGGGGTTGGCGACGGCCGCCGCCTCGTCGCGGAGCAGCATTGCGATCGACTCCCCGACGGCGCCGGCGGAGTGGGTCGTCGCGAGGGCGGTCTCGAGGGGCACGCCCGCCGCGGTCGCGACGGCGCGCAGGAGGGGGGTGTCCACGCTCGCGGGCATGACGTTGATCACCCGGATCCCCGGGAGTGCGGCGTCGCCGGCGAGGGTCATCGCGAGGCCCTGGAGCCCGCCCTTGCTCGCGCCGTACGGGAGTGTGCCGGCGGGCATGGTGACCCCGCCCTGGGAGCCGATCAGCACGATGACGCCGCGGTGCATGCGGCGCGCCGAGGCTCGGGCGACGAGGAAGCTCCCGGTCAGGTTGATGTCGATCACCCGCCGCCACACCGCCGGGTCGGTGTCGCGGATGTCGGTGCTGGTGTCGAGCACGACACCAGCGCAGTGCACGACGCCGTCGAGTCGATCGAACCCGTCGGCTGCTTGCTCGAACGCGCCCTCGACCGAGGTCTCGTCGCTCACATCGACCGCCGCGAACCGTGCACCAAGGTCTGCGAGCCCGGATCTCTCCCATGCATTTCGGTCAATGTCCATTACAGTGACCGAAACGGAGTCGCGAAGCAGCGCCTCGGCGGTGGCCCGCCCGATGCCGCTCGCGCCACCCGTGACGACGATGTGCCGGGATGCCGGTTGACGAGGGTTCATGATGTCTCCCCTGGAGGTGGGCTGCGATGACGGAGCAGCGATGGTGTGTGATCTACGAGCTCGTGCCGGGCGCGGCGGCGGAGTACGCGCGACTCCATGAAGCGGTGCCCGAGGCGGTCCGCGACGCCCTGGTGGCGCAGGGACTGAGCGACTACTCCATCTGGGTCTACGGGGACCTCGTGGTCTCGAGCTATCGTGAACGGGCGACGGACTGGTCGCCGTCGCCCGAGGTGCAGCGCGAGCTCGACGCGTGGTCGGCCAGGCTGGCGCCGCTGTTCCTGCGGGTGGTGGAGGCGGACGGGGCGCCGATGGCTGCGCGCCGCGTGTTCCGGCTCGATTGAGCTCACCTCGTGTACACGTTGCCCTTGAGGGCGCCGGCGAGCGGGGAGAGAAGCAGCGCGAGCGCCTCCCCGACGGTCGCGACGTCCGTGGCTCCGGCGATGATCGCGTCGACCGACTCCTGGGACGCGCCGTTCGTCACCCGCTCTTGGAGCGAGTTCCGGTACAGCGGGGTGTCGACGGAGCCCGGGCAGAAGTTGTGCACCCGGATGCCGTACGGGGTCAACTGATGCTCCAGCGTCATGGCGAAGCCGTTCACCCCGCCCTTCGAAGCGCCGTACGGCAGCGATCCGCTCGGGGCGACGACGCCGGCCCCGGAGCCGACGAGGACGAGCACCCCGGCGCGGTTCGGGACGAAGCGCTCGGCGCTCGCGCGCGCGACCAGGAAGCTCCCGGTCAGGTTGATCTCGATGACCTGGCGCCAGGCCGCCGCGGAGATGTCGGTCAGCGAGGCCCCCTGCTCGCGCATGATCCCCGCGACGTGCAGCACCCCGTCGAGGCCGCCGAGCTCGCGGTCGACGGTCTCGAACGCGGCGGCGACGCTCGACTCGTCGCTGACGTCGAGCTCGACCGCCGTGGCGGTGGCGCCCTCGGCGCGGAGCTCCGCGGTCGTGCGCTCGAGGGCGAGCGGATCCCGGTCGGCGATCACGAGTCGCGCGCCGGCGCGGCCGGCGGCGAACGCGGCGGCCCGGCCGATCCCGCTCGCCCCGCCGGTGATCAGTACCCGCATGCCGACGATTCCGATATCGGTCATCTCAGTTCCTCCAAGCCTCAGTGGTCGCGATGGCGGGGGCCGAGGGGCAACCTGCTCTTCGACGACACCGTCGTGCGCACCAGGCCGGAGGGCCGCTTTCTCGGTTCCGATGGTGCGAGATTCCGCTGCCGAGCGTATCGGACATTGCACCGACATCCAATAGCGGACTAATATCGGGCATTATTCGAAACTGGAGGGCACGTGAGGGCAAGACTTGGGCTGGCCAATGCCAATATTCCGACCGAGTTCGAGGGATTCACCGAGGAGATCGTCGCGGACTGGCTCGCGTTGGGCGTCCGTGCGCTCGCGCTGCATTTCCTCGGACGTCACGAAGAAGTGGTCGAGCGAGGTGCCGCGCTTCGGGCCCGGCTGAACGAGCGGGACATCGAGGTGGTGCAGTACTCCGGCGTGAACGCGAACCTGGTGCACCCGAGCGAGGAGGTCCGGGCGCTGGCGCTCGATTCCGTGCGCCGGGCCATCCCCGCCGCACAGCAGCTCGGCGCTCGGATGATCCTCTCCGGAGCCGGCAGCACCTCGCCGGACCACACGGAGGCCTTCTACGGCCCCGCGGCGGCGAACTACACCGACGAGACCGCCGAGCGCCTCGTCGACGGCCTGCGCCGCATCGCACCGATGATCGAGGACGCCGGGTTGCAGTACGCGATCGAGTGCCACCAACTCACCACCATGCGCTCTCCGGCGGTCGTGCGGGAGATCCTCGACGCGGTCGACTCGCCCGCGGTGTTCGCGAACTTCGACCCGGTCAACCTGCTCGACTCGTCGTACGCGGTGCTGACGAGCGCTGACCGCATCCCCGAGATGGTGCGCACGATCGGCCCGCGCTACGCGTCAACCACGCATGTCAAGGACGCCGCCGTGCTGAACGATCTGGTCTGCCGAACGATCGAGGTGCCGCCCGGACAGGGCGTCATCGACGCGGCGGACATCTTCCGCGCGGCTGCGGAGATCCCCGCCGAGGCCACCATGGCGCTCATCATCGAGCATCTGAATCCGGCAGATTTCCGAGGCGCCGTCGACTACGTCCTCGCGCGCGCGGCCGACGTCGGTGTGGAGTGGGTATGACGACGTCCACCCTCGGTCTCGACGCGCGGCTCAGCGGCGACGAGTCCGCGGAGCTGCGCGAACTGCGCCGCGCCATCCACGGCGACCCGGAGCTCCGTTTCGACGAGCACCGCACGGGCGAGCGCCTGCGCGCCTTCCTCGACGGCATCGGCGAGCTCCGCCCCGGAGTCGCGGGGACGGGACTCGTCTGGACCCTCCGCGGCGACCAACCGGGGCCGAGCATCCTCGTCCGGGCGGACATGGACGCCTACCCGGTGACCGAGGAGAGCGGGGCGCCGTTCGCTTCCCGCACCCCCGGCGTCTCACACGCGTGCGGGCACGACGTGCACATGACCGTCGCCGCGGGGCTCGCCCGGCGGATCGCCGCGGGCGGGCTGCCGCGGGGGACGCTGACCGTGCTCTTCCAGCCCGCCGAGGAGATCCCGTTCGGTCAGCCCTCCGGGGCACGGGCCGTGCTCGACAGCGGAGCGCTCGCCGAACGGTACGACGCGGTGCTCGGCCTGCATTGCTGGCCCGAGCTCGAGGTCGGCTCGATCGGGATCGACGGCGAGATCGCGATGGCGGCGAAGGACGCGTTCCGCGTCGAGTTCGACGGCGAAGCGGCGCACGTGGCGATGCCGACCGGCGGGCGCGACGCGCTCGTCGCACTCAGCGCCTTCGTCCTGCAGTTCTACGCCGTCGTGCCCCGGCGCCGGGATGCGAGCGAGCCCGTCGCGCTGAACATCGGCACCGCGAGCGCGGGCAACTCGCAGAGCCAGCTGCCCCCCGCGTCTGTGCTGACCGGGACGATCCGGACCCATCACCGGGCGACGAGGGATCGCATCGTGGCCGCGGTCGACGCGCTCGCCGAGGGCGTGGCCGTGGCGCACGGCGTCGGCGCGCACGTCACCTGGTCGGACGCGATGCCGGCGGTGCAGAACGCGCCGGAGCTCGTCGCACGGGCGTCGGCGGCCCTCGGCCCGATCGCGGTGACTGAGGGGCTCGGCCTGCCGATGGCCTCCGAGGACTTCGCGCTCCTCGACGCTCTCGGGCCCGGCCTGTACCTGAAGCTCGGCGTGAGCGGGGACGAGACGCGTCATGCGCTCCACTCCCCGCGCTTCGCGCCGGACGAGCGCGCGATCGACGTGGGTGTCGACGCGCTCGAGACCATCATCCGAGATCTGCTGGAGGACGAACGTTGAGCGAACTCGAAGAGCTGTACCGCCGGATGCTCGTCATCCGGCGATTCGAAGAGGAACTCGCCGAGGTGAAGAAGCTCGGCGAAGTGCCGGGGTCGATCCACCTGTGCATCGGCCAGGAGGCCATCCCCGTGGGCGTGTCGGCTCTGCTGCTACCCGACGACTACGTCACCGCGACGTATCGCGGCCACGGCTGGGCGATCGAGCGGGGATCCGATCTCGCCGGCCTGTTCGGCGAGATCATGGGCCGGGCGTCCTCCGTCGCGGGCGGGCGAGCGGCGAGCCCCTACCTGAGCGACGCCTCCGTCGGCTTCATCGGCGAGAACTCCATCGTCGGCGCCGGCGTGCCGATCGCCCTCGGCGCCGCCCTCAGCTGCGACCGTCTCGGCGGCGGCCGCGTCTCGGTCGTGTCGATCGGCGACGGGGCGATGAACCAGGGCAACGTGCACGAGGCGCTCAACATGGCCGCGGTGCTCGCCCTGCCGCTCGTCGTGGTCGTCGAGAACAACGGGTACTCCGAGATGGTCCGGATCGAGGACATGGTCCGCGTGACGAACCTCGCCGAGCGGGGCGCCGCCTACGGCATCCCCGCCGAGACCGTCGACGGGAACGACCCCGTCGTCGTCGCCCGAGCGGCCGCGGTCGCCATCGAACGCGCGCGCACCGGCGGCGGCCCCTCCATCATCGAGGCGCGCACCCAGCGTCTCGTCGGCCACTACTCCGGGGATGCGCAGCACTACCGTCCGGCGGGCGAGGTGGCCGCGGCCCGGGAAGTCGAGCCGCTCGTGCGAGCCAGGGCCGCGCTGCTCGAGGCCGGCCGTGATGCGGCAGAGCTTGACGCGATCGCCGCGGGCGTCGACCGCGAGATCCAGGACGCGCTCGCCGCGGCCCGTCTCCTCCCCCTCCCCGATCCGACCACTGTCATGGAGCACGTCTATGCCTGAGATCAAGAACCTGAGCTACATCCAGGCCGTCAACCACGCGCTGCGCTGGTCGCTGGAGACGGTGCCGAACACGGTCGTCTTCGGCGAGGATGTCGCGGTGCCCGGCGGACCGTTCGGCGCGACCAAGAACCTGCACCGCGACTTCGGCGTCGACCGGGTCTTCGACCTCCCGATCTCCGAGACCGCCTTCCTCGGGATGGCGCTCGGCTCGGCCATGACCGGGCTCCGCCCGATCGCCGAGATCATGTACTCGGACTTCCTGTTCGTCGCGATGGACCAGGTCGTGAACCAGATCGCGAACATCCGGTACACCTCGAACGGCAAGTGGGGCGCGCCGCTCGTCATCCGCACGCAGCAGGGTTCGTCGCCGGGCGCTTGCGCGCAGCACTCGAAGTCGATCGAGGCGTACCTCGCCCACACTCCCGGGCTTCGCGTGGTCTGCCCGACGACGCCGATGGAGGCCTACCAGGCGATCCGCACCGCGGTCGTCTCCGATGACCCCGTGTTCGTCGTCGAGTCCCGCATGCTCTACCCGCAGAAGGGCGAGGTGCAGCTGGATGCCGAGCTCTGGCCCATGGGCGGCGCCCGGGTCGTTCGGCCCGGCGCGGACGCGACGATCGTGGCCTGGTCGAGGACCATGACGGCCGCACTCGAGGCTGGCGAGCAGCTCGCCGCGCGCGGGGTGGACGCCGAGGTCGTCGACCTGCGCTGGATCGCACCGCTCGACGTCGAGACCGTCGCGGACTCGGTCGCGAAGACCGGCCGGCTCGTCATCGCGCACGACGCCCCCGGGACCGGCGGGTTCGGCGGCGAGCTCGCCGCTCGGGTCGGCGAACGCTGCTTCGGACGGCTGCGCGCGCCGATCGCGCGGGTCACGGGCATCGATGCGCCGTTGCCCGCCGCTCCGGCGCTCCAGGACGTTGCGCTGCCGTCCGCGGATAGAATCGCGGGCGCAGTGCTCGAAACGATGTCGGCGTAGGCGAGAGGGGTCGCAGTGATCGGGGTGATCGGACCGCACGACTCCGTGCAGCTGGTTTCGCACGTCGCCGGCGTGCACGAGCTCGGCGATCAGCTCGTGACCCGCGCCTACGACCACGTCGACGAGGCGGTCGCGATCGCGAGGGAGCTCGGCACCCTCTGCGATGTGATCCTCTTCACCGGGCGGCTCCCCTTCCAACTCGCCGAACGTGCGGGCGGCATCGCGGCGGAGATGAGCTTCGTGCCGTACTCCGGAGCCGAGCTCTTCCGTGCGATTGCGCGGGCGGCGATCGACCATCGCGGCGAACTGCCGCTCGCGAGCGTCGACACGATCGAGCCGCAGATCGTCGCGGACTGCTTCGGCGAGCTCGGACTGCCGGTGCCGCCGCACATCCCGCTCGACGGAGAACGGGACTGGGCCGCGACGGTCGACGACTTCATCGCCTTCCACGAGGGGGCGCTCCGGGAGACTCCGGACGCGCTCGCGTTCACGTGCCTCTCCGAGGTGCACGCGGCGCTCACGGCGAAGGGCTACCGGGCGGCTCGCATCGAGCACTCGCGCATCGGCATCCACGAGGCGCTGCGCCAAGCGACGATGGCCGAGCGGCTGAACCGCAGCCGGGCGAGCCAGCTGGCGGTCGGCATCGTCAAGATCGTGGACTACCCCGCCCGGGCCGGCACGTACGAGCGGCACGCGACCCGGCTCCGAGTCGAGCAGACGCTGCTCTCGCTCGCGCACAAGCGCGGCGGCCGGGTGACGAAGGCCGACGGCGACTCGTTCGTCGTCGCCACCAACCGGGGCGGGGTGGACGCGGCGCTCGTCCGCAGCGCCTCGGGGCACGCCTCGTTGCTCGAGCCGCAGATCGAGGGGGTGCGCATCCTGTCGGGATTCGGCGTGGGCGACACCTATGCGGAGGCGGAGACCAACGCCGGCCAGGCGCTCCGGATCGCCGAGGGGTCGGGGCTCGCCACCGTCGTCTTCGCCGACGGCGAGGTCCGGACGGCCGGGGCGGGAGCCGATCCGCTGACGCTGCGCGAGACCGGGGCGCTCACGAAGCTCTCCGACGAGCTGGGCATCGGGCCCCTCTCCGTGCAGCGACTTCTCGGCGCACTTCGACGGGTGGACACTTCCTCGTTCAGTCCGCAGCAGCTCGCGGAAGCGTACGGGGTGCAGCCTCGCTCGATCCGCCGCATCCTCGGCCGACTGGTCGCGGCGGGATACGGCACGGAGGTCGGAATCAAGGCGCATGCCGGCGCCGGCCGCCCGCAGACGCTCTACAGCGTGGAGATGCAGCGGCTCACGAACGCGTCGATCGACGAGGCTCGTTGAGCGGGCCATGCTCGCCGATGCGCACATCCACCTCTTCCGCCGCGGGCTGACGGGCGGACTCGCCGAGGGCGCCGAGTTGCGCGGCTACCTGGAACTCGCCGCGCGGCATCGGATCGATCGCGCCCTCGTGGTCGCGTTCGAGGGCGTTCCGGAGACGCAGGGCAACAGCGAGGAGGTGCTCGCCGTCGCGGCGGAGCATCCCTGGCTGTTCCCCACCGCGTACCTGGACCTTGCCGCGCCGCCGCCGCCGGGCGCGTTGACCGCGCTGGTGGATCGCGGGTTCGCGGGGTTCTCCCTCTATCCGAGCCATGAGTCGGCGCTGCTCGACGGCTTGACGGCCGGTCATCGTCGCGAGCTCGACGAGGCGGGGAGGGTGCTCAGCCTCAACGTGCCGGGGGAGGACCTCGCCCCGGTCGCCGCGTTCGCTCGGGCGCTGCCGCGGGTGACGATCCTGCTCAGCCATCTCGGCGGCGACTACGGGCGCCCCGACCGGCTGCCGCCCGGATTCGGAGAGCTGGTGCAACTGCCCAACGTGCTGGTGAAGCTCTCGGGGCTGTACGCGCTCGATCCGGTCTATCCGCACGCCGGGGTCGCGGATCGGGTCGCCGCGACGATCGACGCCGTCGGGCCGGACCGGCTCGTCTGGGGCTCGGACTACGCGCCGGTGCTGTCGAGACTCGGCGAGGCGGAGGTGTTCGGCGTCCCCGACTGGCTGGGGGAGCGGCTGTCGGCCGCCGAACTGCGTCGTGTGCTCCATGACACGCTCGCCGAGCTGCTCGACGGAAGCGGTCCGCTCGGCGCCCCCCGCGACGGGGCCGATTCGGTTCGCCACGACAATTTCGGATGAAATAGCGTCTCGATTTCCGTTTGTCAGGTTTCGATCTCGTTAATCCCCTTGACAGCAAGGGAGTTACATGTCGTAGATTTAGGAATCAATTAAGGACATTGGGAGGCAATGATGCACAGTCCCGCTCGCAGCACCCGCACTGCGATGATCGCTGCGGCGTTGGTGGCGCCGCTCGCGCTGTCGGCCTGCGCCGGCTCGCCGAGCCAGGAGCAGACGGAGTCCGATCCGACGGCTCCGGTCGTCGTGTGGACGGACTCGACCCGGCAGCCGGGCTTCGAGGCGTACGCCGCTGCCCATCCCGACGTCGACCTCGAGATCACCGTCTACAAGCCCGCAGAGCTCATCTCGAAGGTGCAGCTGTTCAACGCCTCCGGCTCCGGCTGGCCCGACGTCGTCTTCGCCCCGGCGCAGGGGGCCGACCCGTACTACGAGTGGGCGGCGAGCCTCGACGACAAGATCGACGCCGACACCCTCGAGGGCTTCGGCACCGCGAACCGGCCCTGCGAGTTCAACGGCAAGACCTACTGCCTCGTCAACGACGTCTCGCAGATGGTGCTCTGGTACAACGCCGACCTCATGGCCCAGTTCGGCTACGAGGTGCCCACCACCTGGGACGAATACGCGGATCTCGGCAAGCGGGTCGCGAAGGAGCACCCCGGCTACCTCATCGGCAGCGCCGGCAGCTCCTTCATGTACCACAGCTTCTTCCGCGCCGCCGGCTGCCCCCTCCAGGACGTGACCGGCGAGAACGAGGTGCACATCGACGCCACCGATCCGAACTGCGTGGCCGTCGCGGAGATGCTCGACGAGCTCATCGCCGCGGGCGTCGTCTCGAACCTCGACCTGTGGAGCCCGGAGCTCACGACCCTCGCGCAGGAGGGCAAGGTCCTCATGCACCCCGGCGCCTCCTGGTTCGGCGAGTTCGTCTTCCGCCCCGAGGCATCCTGGGCCTTCGGCGAGGGCACGCTCGCGGCCGCCGCCTACCCGAAGTGGTCGGGGGCCGACGAGGCCTACTCGGCGAACGCCGGCGGCGGAACCTACATCGTCTCCAAGCACGCCGCGAACCTCGACGCGGCCGTCGACATCGCGACCTGGATGGCGACCTCCTCCGAGTACCAGGCGACGGCGCCGACCTACCCCGCCTACACGCCGGTGCTCGGCGAATGGGGCGAGCGCATCTCGGCCGACCCGTTCTACGCCGAGGACCCGATGCCGGTGCTCGCAGAGGCCGTCGATCTGATCAACCCGATCAACGACTACACGGTGCGCTACGACGTCGAGACCGCGTTCGGCACGGTCATCGTCCCTGTGGCGACCTCCGGGGGGTCCATCGCGGACGCCCTGCCGAAGCTCCAGGAGGAGCTCAAGAACCTCGCGCAGTCGGTGGGATACACCGTTGTCGACTGAGGTCCTCCGCACCACCCCTCGGGGCGAGCCGGTGACGGCTCGCCCCGGGGGCGCCCGGCCTGCGCGCCCCGCCTCCCCGCGCGGTGCGCGGAGGCGGTTCGGCCTGCTGCTCATCGCTCCGTACCTCGTGCTCCTGCTGCTCTTCGGCATCGGCCCGGTCGCGTTCGCCTTCGTCTCCGCGCTCGGTCTCTCCGACGTGCGCGGCGTGCTCTCGCCCTTCGCGCGGGCCATCGGCGAC
Source organism: Agromyces soli (assembly GCF_022811605.1). Taxonomy (GTDB): domain Bacteria; phylum Actinomycetota; class Actinomycetes; order Actinomycetales; family Microbacteriaceae; genus Agromyces; species Agromyces soli. The sequence goes on from NZ_CP094533.1 coordinate 1,077,474, forward strand.
TTCCGGTTCCTGCCGGCGCTCACGAACGTCGCGATCTATCTGGCGATCTCGCTGCCGCTCATGATCGTCGGCGTCGTGGCGCTCTCGCTGCTCGTCGACACCCTCCGGCGTCGCTGGGCCGCGCCCCTGCTGCTCGTCTACACGCTGCCAGGTGCGATCACCGGAGCGGCCGCCGTGATGCTCTGGTACTTCATGCTGCAGCCGGCGCTCAGCCCGTTCGGCCCGGCGCTCCGCGCCATGGGCTTCGAGCGCGGGCCCGACATCTTCAACAACAGCTTCCTGGTGTGGATCTTCGCGCTGATGGCCTTCGCCGTCGGGTTCGGCCAGTGGGTGCTGGTCGTCACCGGTGCGCTGAAGTCCGTGAGCGAGGAGCTCCTCGAAGCGGCCAGGATCGACGGCTGCTCGGCGTGGCAGACCGCCGTCCACGTGAAGCTGCCCCTGATGCGGCGAACGCTGCTGTTCATGCTGATCCTCGCGTTCGCGAGCGGCATCCAGATCTTCGTCGAGCCGCAGATCCTGCACTCGGTCGCCGGCGTCGGCTCGACCTCCTGGTCGCTGAACCAGCTCGGCATGACCTACGCCTTCCTGAACGGCGATTTCGGCAGCGCGGCCGCGTTGTCCATGCTGCTCTTCGCGGTGTGCCTCGTCGTGGCGGTCTTCGTGCTCGTCCGAGGCCGCTTCCTCGACACGGAGCACGAACAATGAGCCGCCGCCGCGCCGACGTGACGCCGGTCCTCACGTTCATCCCCCTGCTCGGCCTCGCCGCGCTCTGCATCGTGCCGCTGCTGTGGCTGATCTTCGCGCCGACGAAGACCGACGCGCAGATCGTCGCTGACGCGCCGCTCAGCTTCGGCACCCTCTCCGGCTACGCGGACGCCTGGGGCAACCTGCTCTCGTTCCAGGACGGCATCATCCTCCGCTGGCTCTGGAACTCGGTCTGGTACTCGTCGGCGATCGTCGTCGGAGCCGTGATCGTCTGCCTGGCGGCGGGCTACGCGCTCGCCACCGCGCCGGTGCCGTTCCGCCGGACCATCCTCGTGGTGACCCTCATCGGCATGATCGTGCCGGCCGCGGCTCTCGTGCTGCCGCTCTTCCTCGAGATCAGCGCGCTCGGGCTGATGAACTCGCCCTTCGCTTTCATCCTGCCCTCGCTCTTCTTCCCGTTCGGCGTCTACCTCGCGTTCCTGCACTTCTCGGGCAACATCCCGCCCGAGATCCTGAACGCGGCGCGCATCGACGGCGCCGGCGAGTGGCGCGTGCTCTGGTCGGTGGCCCTGCCGCTGTCGAAGTCGCTCATCGGCATGCTCGCCTTCTTCTCGTTCGTCGCGAGCTGGGTGAACTTCTTCCTGCCGTTCCTGGTGCTGAACAAGTCCGAGGCCTACCCGCTCTCGCTCGGCCTGCAGGCGCTCATGGCCAACACCCCGGCCCTGAATCCCGCAGCAGGCGGCTCATTCATCCCGATCCACCGGCCGGAGGTGGCGCTCGCGGGCATCCTCGCGATCGTGCCGGTCGCGATCGTGTTCCTCTTCTCGCAGCGCTACCTCGCCCGGGGCATCCTGACCGGGTCGATCAAGGACTGACCGACATGGTGATCACCGACTGGCCCGAATCGCGCGCTCGTTTCGCGCGCGCCCGCACCTCGCTCGTCGGGGGCGTCAGCTCCGGTCTGCGCGCCCAGATGCGCCCGCTCCCGCTGAGCTTCGACTCGGCCGACGGCGCGAGGATGACGGACGCCGACGGAAACCGCTACCTCGACTACATGCTCGCCTGGGGGCCGCTCTTCCTCGGCCACGGACACCCGGCCGTCGTCGCCGCGGTCGGCGAGCAGCTGCACCGGGCGCAGGCGTTCGGCGCCGGCCACCGGCTCGAGTACGAGACCGCCGAGCTCCTGCTGGAGATCACGCCGGGCGCCGAGCGGGTGCTCTGGTCGAACACGGGCTCCGAGGCCGTGCAGGTGGCGTTGCGCCTCGCCCGCGCCGCGACCGGTCGTCAGCGCTTCGTCAAGTTCGCCGGGCACTACCACGGCTGGCAGGACAACGTCCTGATCAACTACCGCGGCGCGGACGCGCTCGACGATTCCCGGCCCGTCCCCACCTCGGCCGGGCAGTCGGCAGCGGCGATGAGCGACGCGCGCATCGCGCGCTGGAACGACCTCGGCTCCCTCGAACGGTTGCTCGCCGACCCGGCGAACGACGTGGGCGCCGTCATCCTCGAGCCGGTGCTCGCGAACAGCGGGCTGATCGAGCCCGCCCCCGGGTTCCTCCAGAGCGTTCGGGAGCTCTGCGACCGGTACGGCCAGGTGCTCATCTTCGACGAGGTCATCACTGGTGCGCGGCTCGCCCTCGGCGGGGCGCGGGAGTTCTACGGCGTCATCCCCGATCTCTCGACGATGGCGAAGGGCATCGCGAGCGGGTTCTCCCTCGCCGCGGTCGTGGGTCGGCGGGACATCCTCGGGCTGGCGCTCGGCGGGGTCGTCCACGCGGGGACCTACAACGGCAGCCCGATCGCGTTGGCCGCAGCGCACGCGACCCTTGCGACGCTGCGCGAGACGCGACCGCACGCGCACGCCTCGGCGCTCGCCGCCACCCTGGCGACGGGGCTCGCCTCGGCGTTCGCTCGCGCCGGTCTGCCGGCGACCGCCCACGCGGTCGGCCCGATCGCGCAGCTGGTGCTCGGCCCGGAGCGGCCGGTCGGCGTCGAGGACTACCTGGCGAGCGACTTCGCGGCGTACGACGACGTCCTCGAGGCCATGGCGGCGAGAGGCTCGCTCGGCCTGCCCGGCGGACGATGGTACGTGTCCGCGGCGCACACCGCCGACGACATCGCCGAGACGGTCGCGGCCGCCGAGTCCGCCGCGGCCGCCCTCGCGGGCGCGCGGTCGTGAGAGCCGCCGTCGCCGTCGCCGCGATCCCGGTTCCGGTCGGCATCCCGATCGGAGGCAACGCCCGCGCCGACAAGGGCGCGCGGGGCGTGCACGACCCCGTCACGGTCACCGTGCTCGCGGTCGAGGGCGAGGGCGGCACGATCGCCCTCGCCCAGCTCGACCTCATCGGGCTCTCCACAGGCCTCCTCGAGGCCGTCGACGTCGGAGTCCGGGCGGCGGCGGGCGGCAGTGCGATCGAGGTCGTGCTCTGCGCCACCCACACGCACTCCGCGCCGGACGTGCTGCGCGGCTTCGGCTTCGACGACCACGACTACGCCGCCGTCGACGCGTGGGAGGCGGTCGCCTCCGAGATCGTGATCGCCACGGTGCTCCGAGCGGCCGCCGGCCTCGAGGACGCCGAGCTCCGCCTCGGCCTCGGCCGGGTGCCGGGCGTCGCGCACAACCGCCGGCTGCTCCGCGCCGACGGCAGCATCCGGATGAACTGGACGGACGCCGAGGGCGGCGCCGCCGAGCGGCCGGCCGAGCTCGTCGACGAGGAGCTGACCGTCGTCCGCATCGCGGGTACCGGCGGGACGCTCGGCGTCGTCGTCCACTTCGCCCTGCACCCGGCGGTCCTCGTCGGGCTCGACGGCAAGATCTCGGCCGACTGGGTGCATTTCCTGCGCGAGCGCGTGCGCGCGGTGGTCGGCGACGTGCCCGTGCTCTTCCTGAACGGCGCGATGGGCGACGTGAACCACATCGGGCCCGGCGCGGTCCGCCGCGAGACGGGCTTCGCCGAGGCGGAGCGCGTGGGACGGGCGATCGCGGACGTCGCGCTCGCCGTCCTCGACGGGCCCGGCGAGGCGCTCGGTGGACGGCCCGAACTCGTGCGTCGGCGGTACCGGCTCCGGCAGCGCGTCCCGGCGCCGGAGGACCTCGCCGCCGCCGCGGCGCTCGTCGAAGCCGCGGGCGGCGTGCAGGCGGACGCGCTCGACGGCATCCCGCCGCTCGCGTATGCGCACTGGACCGTCCGGCGCGGCGTAGCGCTCGCCGAGGAGCTCGAGGTCGACGCAGCGGTGCTCCGACTCGGGCGGCTCGCGCTCGTGCTTCTGCCGTTCGAGGTCTTCACGCGGTTCGGGCTCGAACTGCGCCGGACGACGCCCCACCTCGTGGCGAAGCTCGTGAGCCTCGGCGCCGGCCCCTACTTCGGCTATCTGCCGACCGCCGAGGCGTTCGACCAGGGCGGATACGAGCCGACGCTCGGGACGAGCACGATCGCGCGCGGTGAAGGCGAGGCACTCCTCGCGGCCGTCGCCGCCGAGTTGGACGCCCTCGAGGACCGACCGCTGCGTGGCGACGAGAAGTCCTGCCAGCCGGGCTGGTCCGGGCTGAGCTCGCGGACACTCCGAGGGAGGCGCCTGAAGCTCGCAGAGCTCCGCACGCCGCAGCTGCTGCTCGAGGGGGCCGCCCTGCGCCACAATCTCGACGCGATGGCGAATTGGGCCCGCGTTCGCGGGGCCCTGCTCGCGCCGCACGGCAAGACGACGATGGCCCCGCAGCTCTGGCGGCGGCAGCTCGACCGCGGGGGGTGGGGGATCACCGTCACGACCCGTCAGCAGGCCGAGGTGGCCGTCACCGCCGGCGTGCCGGCGGTGCAGCTCGCGATGCCGGTCGCCGAGGCGACCTTCGCAGACTGGATCGTCGCGTCGTCATCCGCCGCCGACCGTCGGGGGACCCGCTTCCTCTGCTGGGTGGACTCCGTCGTCGTCGTCGAGCTCCTCGGTGCAGCGGTGCGCCGTGCGCCGGGGGCCCGACCCCTCGACGTCCTCGTCGAGCTGGGGCACGACGGCGGGCGCACCGGCGCGCGCGGCGGCGCGGCGGCGCTGCGCCTCGCGGAAGCGATCGTGGCCGAGCCCGGCCTCGCGCTGCGCGGGATCGCCGGGTACGAGGGCACCGCAGCCCACGGCGGGGACGCCGCGTCGCTGGACGCCGTCGACGGCTTCCTCCGCGAGCTCGCCGAGGCCGCCGCGGCCGTCGGTGGAATGATCGACGGCGACACGCTCGTGTCGGTCGGCGGCAGCGCGTACTTCGACCGGGTGGTGGCGATCCTCGGGGCATGTCCCGGCCTCCGCCTGATGCTCCGCAGTGGCGGATACGTCACGCACGACGAGGGCTACTACGCGGGTGTCACCCCCTCTGTGAGGGCGGCCGGGCCGGCGCTCCGACCGGCCATCACGGTCTGGACCCGGATCGTGTCCGTCCCGGAGCCGGGCCTCGCCCTGATCGACGCAGGGCGCCGCGACCTGCCGTACGACGAGGGCCTCCCCGTCCCGAAGCTGCACCTGCACGACGGCCGGCCCGTCGCGCTCGAGGAGTGCGAGCTCGTGGCCCTGAACGACCAGCACGGCTTCGTGCGGTTCCCGGCCGGGCTCGGGCTCCGCGTCGGGGAGCTGCTCGGGCTCGGGATCTCCCACCCGTGCGCCGCGCTCGACCGCTGGGGCGCGCTGCCGGTCGTTGCGAGCGACGCCGACGGCACGATCGAGATGGAGGAACTGCTGTGGACGCACTTCGGCTGAACCCCGGTGGCGGCGACGTCGCGTTCGACTTCGGGGGGCGTCGCGTGCTCGTCACGGGCGGGGCATCCGGGATCGGCCTGACGATCGCCGCGCGGTTCGCGGCGGCGGGGGCGCACCCCGTCGTGGTCGACGTCGACGAGGACGCGCTCGCCGCGGTCTGCGGGCTCGTCCCGGGAGCGACGGCCATCCGTCTCGACGTCACGGACGCCGCCGCGGTGACCGACTTCGCCGCTGCGCACGGACCCTTCGACGTCGCCGTCAACAACGCCATGATCTGCGGCGACGACGACTTCCTCAGTGCCACGCCCGAGCAGCTCCGCCGGGAGGTCGACGTGAACCTCGTGGCGCCCATGCTCGTCACGCGGGCCGTGCTGCCGGCCATGGTCGACCGGGGAGCCGGCGCGATCGTCAACGTATCCTCGATCAACGCGCTCCAGCACCTCGGCAACGAGGCGTATTCGGCCGCCAAAGCCGGCCTCCAGAGCCTCACCCGTTCCGTGGCGACCGAGTACGGCCGGCACGGCGTCCGCTGCAACGCGATCGCACTCGGCACTGTGGACACGCCGTACTGGTCGGAGCGGCGCGCCGCCGACCCGGGTGTGCTCGACCGACTGGAGCGCTGGTACCCCCTGCGGCGGATCGGCACGCCGGAGGACGCCGCGGCGGCCGTGCTTTTCTTCGCCTCGAGCGCGGCCCGCTGGATCACCGGGGCCGTGCTCACCGTCGACGGCGGCTTCACCGCGGGCAACCTGCGGATGTCCGACGACATCCACGGGGAACGACGTGACTGACGGCAGCCTGCTCGTCCGCGACGCCCGGGTGCTCGCCGGTGACGAGCTCGTCCGCGCCGACGTGCGCATCGACGGCGAGCGGATCGGCGAGCTGGGCCCGGTCGGCACGCTGACCGCGCCCGAAGTGCTCGATGCAGGAGGCCGACTCGTGCTGCCTGGCTTCGTCGATGCGCACAGCCATGCGGACGGCGCCGTCTTCGCCGAGGGCGTGCAGCTCGCGCTGCTCCGGCAGGGCGTCACCTCCATCGTCATCGGGCAGGACGGCGTCTCGTACGCCCCCGGCGATGGCGCCTACGCGCGCGAGTACTTCGGCGCGCTCCTCGGCGACCACCCGGGATACCGGGGCGGCGGGATCGCGGAGCTGCTGGCCGGCTACGACGGGACCAGCCCCATCAACGTCGCCGCGCTCGCCCCCCTCGGCACGATCCGGCACGGGGTCATGGGCGACCGCGCCGACGCCCCCACCGCGCGCGAGCTCGGCGCCATGCGCGATGCGGTGGCGGCCGCCATGCAGGAGGGGGCCGTCGGCGCCTCGAGCGGGCTCGACTACTTCCCCGGCGCGCACGCGAGCGACGCGGAGCTCGCCGCCCTGCTGCAGCCGGTCGCCGCGGTCGACGGCGTCTATGTGACGCACATGCGGCACGGCTACGAGTCACAGGTCGGGATCGGCGTCGCCGAGGTCGCCGGGATCTGCCGTGAAGCGCGGGTCCGCGGGCACGTCTCGCACCTGCACGGCCCGCTCCCGCTCGTCCGGCGGGCGCTCGCCGAGGCCTCCGCGAGCGGCGTCGAGCTCAGCTTCGACTCCTACCCCTACGCCCGCGGCTGCACCCTCCTCGCGATGGCGGTGCTGCCGGCGGAGCGGCTCAGCCGCGGACCTGCCGCCGCCCTCCGCTGGCTGTCTACCCGCAGCGCGCAGCGCTGGCTGGTCGAGGAGTGGCTGCCCGGACTCGGCCACCGCCCGGATGTCGGGACGGACTGGCCCGCGCTGCTGACCGTCGCGGGCGTCGAGCGGGCCGAGGACGCGTGGGTCACCGGCCTCACGATCCGGGCGGCCGCGGCGCGCACCGGCAAAACCCCCGAAGCATTCGTCGTCCGCCTGCTGGCCGAGAACGCGTTGAACGTCACGGCCGTGATGGCGGTGCCGTCGCCGCGTCCGTGGAACGTGCTCGCGCGGATCGCCGAGCTGCCCGGGCATGTGGCCGGCTCCGACGGGATCTACATCGGCGGCGCGCCGCACCCGCGGGGCTGGTCCACTTTCACCCGGTTCTTCCTGCGGAAGGTGGTCCAGTCCGGCGAGTGGAGCGTCGCGGAGGCCGTCGAGCACCTGAGCGCTCGCGCCGCGCGGCGCTTCGATCTCGGTGCACGGGGCCGCGTCGCCCGGGGTTGGACCGCCGATCTCGTGCTGCTCGACCCCGCCGCGCTCGTCGACGCCGCCGGCTACGGGGCGCCGCTCGTGTCCGGCGGCGTCGACGACGTCCTCGTCGGAGGCCGCCTCGTCCTGCGGGACGGTCGCCTCACCGGCGAGCACGCCGGGCGAGGCATCCGCCGGTCCCGGATCCGCACCCCCCACGACCCCATCGAACAGGAGCCGCTCCATGTCTGACTCGTCCACCGAGCCCCGCTACCCGGCCGCAGACGGGCCGTACGCCGCGTCGTCCCGAGCGGGAGACCTGCTCTTCCTCGCGGGGCAGGGCCCGTTCCTCCCCGACGGCGCGCTCGTCGAGGGGCCGTTCGCCGAGCAGGTGCGCCAGACGTTCCGCAACCTCGACGCGGTCGCGCGGGACGCCGGGTCGTCGCTCGCCTCGGCCGTGCGCGTCGGTGCGTACCTCAGCACCATGAACCACTACGAGGAGTTCAACCGGGTCATGGCCGAGTTCTTCCCGCACACCAGGCCGGCCCGCACCACGATCCCGGTGGACCTCCGCGGCTTCGACGTCGAGATCGACGCCGTCATCGACCTGGCGAGGCGGTGACCGGATGGCCGAGTACCTGGTGCGGCTGACGATCGGCGAGGAGCCGCCGGCCGAACTCGCTGCCGAGCTCCGCGCGGCCGAAGCGGAGCGTGCCGCGGCGCTCGCCCGCGACGGCGCGCTGATTCGACTCTGGCGGCCCGAAGGTCAGGCCGGGAACATCGGGCTCTGGCGGGCGGAGAACGTGTCGCGGCTCCGCGAGCACCTGGCGTCGCTGCCGCTCGCCCCGTACCTCCGGACCGAGGTCATGCCCCTCGAACCGCACCCCTACGATCCGGCCGGGGAGGTCGCAGCATGAGATTCCTCCGCATCGGTCCCGCCGGCGCCGAGCGCCCGGTCGCGGTCGATCGCACCGGTGCCGCGTACGGGCTGCGCCCGCTCACCGAAGACATCACCGCCGAGTTCCTCGCCGCGGAACCCGCTCCACGCACGGCGGCCGCGATCGCGGCCGGCCGCCTCCCACGCATCGAGCTCGCGGGCGAACGGATCGGGGCTCCGCTCGCCCGGGCCGCGTCGATCATCTGCATCGGCATGAACTACGCCGCGCACGCGGCGGAGTCGGGCGCCGCGCCGCCCCCGGAGCCGGTCGTCTTCTTCAAGAAGCCGAACACGATGGTCGGTCCGAACGATCCGATCGAGCTGCCGCCCGGCTCGCTGCACCTCGACTGGGAGGTCGAGCTCGCCGTGGTGATCGGGCGGCCCGCACGCGGCCTCGACCCGGCCGCCGACCCGCTCGAGCTGGTCGCCGGCTATGCCCTCACGAACGATCTCAGCGAGCGCGAGCTGCAGCTCGACCGTTCGGGCGGGCAGTGGTCGAAGGGGAAGTGCGCGCCCGGCTTCGCTCCGCTCGGTCCGTGGATCGCGACCCCGGACGAGTTCGCCGACGTGCAGCGGATCGCGCTGCGGAGCTGGGTGAACGACGAGCCCAGGCAGGACTCGACGACCGCCGACATGGTCTTCCCCGTCGCCGAGATCCTCCGCGACCTGCTCGCGTGCATGCCGCTCGAGCCCGGTGACGTCATCCTGACCGGGACCCCGGAGGGCGTCGCGCTCTCGGGTCGATTCCCGTACTTGCGTGCTGGCGACCGGGTGCGGATGTCGGCCGACGGCCTCGGCGAGATCGAGCAGCTCGTCGTCGCGCGCTGAGCCGCCGCTCATCGATCGCGGCGGCGAGGTCCGCCGATCCTGTCAACCCCGTGCGGAACGGCGGCGGCTCGCCGAGCATGGGGCCATGACCTCGATCTGGGATGCCTCAGCCCTGCCGCAGCTCGACTCCGCGCCGGGGCCGCCGCCCGAGGGGTGCGAGGTCGTGGTGATCGGCGCCGGCGTCGTGGGGGTGAGCGCGGCGGTGCGGCTGGCCCGCTCGGGCCGACGGGTCGCGGTGATCACTGACGGTGAACCGGGCGGCGGCACCACCGGGCGCTCGACCGGCAAGCTGACCCTGCTGCAGGGCACCCGGCTCAGCCAGGTGCGCCACGGAGCGTCCGAGGCGGTGGCTGCGGCCTACCTCGAGGCAGGGCGGGTCGGTCTCGACTGGCTGACCGCGCTCGGACTGCCGGAGGGCGAGGCGTGGCGCACCGCGCCCGCGTACACCGCCGCGATCACCGAGGAGGGGGCGGCGAAGGTGCAGGCGGAGTTCGAGACGGCGAGCGCGCTCGGCCTCCCGGTGCAGCGGGCGGACGCCTCGGAGTCGCCCTTCCCGGCCGAGCTGGTCGTGCGGCTCGACGGGCAGGTCATGGCCGACCCGATGGTGCTCGTCGCGCGTCTCGTCGAGGAGGCGACGGGCGCTGGAGCGGTCTTCGTCACCGGGTGTCGGGTGACCCGGGTGGAGGTCGACGGCGACCAGGTCCAGCTCACCACGGAGCGCGGGAAGCTGCGGGCCGACCACGCGATCGTCGCGACCGGCAGCCCCATCGTCGACCGCGGCGGCGACTTCGCACGCCTCAAGGCCTCGCGTTCTCGGGTCGCCGTGTTCCGGGCGCCGGGCGCCGTGCTGCGCGGCATGCACCTGACGGTCGACGCCGAGCCACGCTCTCTGCGCCCGGTCAGGCGCGACGGGGTCGACTTTCTGCTCGCGGCCGGCTCGGCCTCGGTGGTCGGCCGGGCGCACTCGGCGGCGGCGCTCGCCGAGGAGCTCCGGGCCGCCGTGATCCAGCGCTTCCCCGACGCGGAGCCGGTGGCGGAGTGGGCGGCGCAGGACTACGAGTCGCTCGACGGCGCGCCGTACGCGGGACCGGTCGGCGGCACCGGTCGCATCCATGTGGCGACGGGGTTCGGCAAGTGGGGGCTCACGGTCGGGGCCGCCGCGGCGCTCGCGGTCGCCGACGGCATCCTGGATCACCGTCCGGACTGGGCGGACCGGCTCTTCGACCGGCGTCCGACGCTCGGCGACGCGGCCACGGCGATCGGCTGGAACGCGCAGGTCGCCGGCCGGCTCGTGAGCGGGCTGGCGTCGAGCGCGGTCATCGGCGATCGCGAGTTGGCGGAGGGGGAGGGCCGGGTCGAGGTCGACGGCGTGCATCCGGTCGCGGTGAGTCGCGTCGGCGGCACCGAGCGGAAGGTCTCGGCGATCTGCACCCACCTCGGCGGCGTGCTCGCGTGGAACGACGCGGAATGCAGCTGGGACTGCCCTCTGCACGGGTCGCGCTTCGCCGCCGACGGCCGCCGCCTCGAGGGGCCGGCCGAGCGGGATCTCGAGCCCCGCGACTGACTGTCACACGGCATCCCGCGCGCGCCTTCCACATCGCCCAGGAGCTGTCAATCCCTTGGTCGTTCGCGCGGGGTGGTGCGACCGTGGAGTGGTCGGCGCCGAACGGGCGCCGAAGGGCGAACCGACATCGAGGGGAGACCGACCATGGGACTCGGAGACAAGGCCAAGCACGCCGCTGAGGAGCTCGCCGGCAAGGCGAAGCAGGGCATCGGCAAGGCGACCGGCAATGAGGAGCTCGAGGCCGAGGGCCGCGCCGACGAGGCGAAGGCCGACCTCAAGCAGGCCGGAGACAAGGCCAAGGATGCCGGCAACGACGTGAAGGACGCCTTCACGGGTCGGGACTGACGGCAACGTACGAGGCCCGGACGACCGCAGGTCGCCCGGGCCTCTGCCGTCGCCCGGGCCGACCAGTACGCACGCACGATGAGCATGTATCCAGGGGAGGAGACGACATGCCCAAGCAGACACTCGAGAGCCCGCAGGACCTGCTGCACTTCCAGCTCCGCACGGCGATGACGATGGAGAACGACTCGCTCGCGGCGCTGCAGGAGCTCGCAGGGGCGGTGAAGAGTGCGGAGATCCGCAAGCTCTTCAAGCACCACCAGGACGAGACGAAGGAGCAGATCGCCAATCTGCAGGAGGCGTTCCGCCTGCTCGAGTTCAAGGAGTCCACGGCACCGTCGCCGAGTACGAAGGGCATCAGCAAGCAGGCGGCGTCGCTGCTCGAGCGCAGTGCCCCGAAGCTCCGAGACCAGGTGGCGCTCGCGAGCGCGCTCGGCAACGAGCACTACGAGATCTCGGCCTATGAGGGTCTGATCATCCCCGTCGCCGCGATGGGCGCGACGGAGGTCGAGCAGCTGCTGCGGGCGAACCTGGAGCAGGAGCAGCACACCAGCGAGGAGCTGAGAAAGACCCTGCAGACGCTCGTCGGCTGAGCCCGACGACCCCCCCGGACTTGCCCGACTTTCATGAAAGTCGGGCAAGTCGGGTGTTCGGGGCGGTGGGGGTGGGTGACTAGGCGGATGCGTCGAACAGGGTCTCCCCGATGAAGCCGCCCTCCTCGCATCCGGGCGGGATCGCGAACACCGCCGAGCCGATCGGCGTCGTCCACTCGTTGAGCAGATCGAGCTCGTCGAGCCGGCGCTGCAGGGGGACGAACTGCCGGTCGACGTCGGCCTGGAACGACGCGAACAGCAGACCGGAGTCCGAGATCGCCCCTCCCGCCGGTGCCGCGTCGTAGTTGTACGCCCGCCGGTGGATCCGCTCGCGAGGGTCGTCGGAGCGCGCTCGCCGCAGGTGCGAGAACTCCGGGATGACGGGGAAGCCGATCGCCGTCTTCGCCTCGAAGTCGGGCTCGTCGTGCTCCTCGGTCCCGGTGAGCGGTGCACCGTTCCCGAGATGCCGGCCCACCGATTGCTCGCGACCGCCCCGATCGAGGCGGTCCCAGCGGTCGAGGTCCATCCGGATGCGCCGCAGGACGAAGCCGGAGCCGTGCTGCAACCAGCCGCCGTCGGCGCCGACCCAGACGAGCTCGTCGAAGTCGGCGTCGCCCGGCTGGGGGTTCACGGTGCCGTCGACCTGGCCGAAGAGGTTCCGCATGGTCGTGCCGGCGGGCACCGATCCCGCCGCCCGCCGGAACCCGGACTGCACCCAGCGCACGCCGGCCGCGCTCCTGGCGTCCTTCAGCAGCATGCGCAGGGCGTGCGCGACGGTGAACGGGTCGTCCGCGGCGATCTGCAGCAGCAGGTCCCCGCCGGACCAGGCGGGCTCCAGGCGATCGATGCCGAACGCCGGCAGCGGTCGCAGCCACGCCGGCGCCGCAGCCGGGGCGACGCGGCGCACGAGCTCCGGACCGAAGCCGAAGGTCACCGTGAGCCGCGCGGGCACCTCCGCGAGCTCGGGCTCGGAGTCGGCGAGCGCGGGCCGGCCCTGGGTGAGCCGGGCCGCGTCGTCGCTCAGCACCGAGAGCAGCCGGCGGATGCCGTCGCGGTCGGTCTGCGGCGCCAGCTCGAGCGCGACGAACGCGGCGTGCGCCTGCGGGGTCGTCGCGATGCCGGCCTGATGGCGGCCGTGGAACGGTACCGTCGCGGTGCCGAGCGCGGCCGCAGGGGCGGCGTCGCCCGCCGGTCCGGCGCCGCGCTCGGCGCCGGAGCGGATGAGGGCGTCCGCCCCGACCGTGGCCGCCGCGCCGAGGCCGGCGACGGCTCCTCCGAGGAGGAGCCGCCGCCGGGTCAGCCCGCGGCGCGTATCGGGCTCGGGGGTCATCAGTGCCCCGAGCCGTGCCCGGCGTCGCCCATGTCCATGCCGTCCATGTCGCCGCCCTCGTAGTTCTCGTTCGCGCCCGCGTAGTCCTTCGCCGGGGCGGTGAACGTCGAGCTCGAGCCGTCGGCGAAGCCCAGCGTGAACACGTACTCCTCGCCGGCGAGGATCGGGCCGCCGAGCTCCATCAGCATGAGGTGGGTGCCGCCCGGCGCGAGGCTCAGCGAGCCGCCGGCCGGGATGACGAAGCCGCCGTCCTTCTCTCGCATGACCATCTCGCCGGTCTCGTTCTCGACGGTCTCGTGCAGTTCGACGCGGCCGGCGAGTCCGGTCTCGGCCGAGACGATGGTGATCGGCTCCGGCCCGGTGTTCTCGAGCTCGCCGAACGCGGCCGACATGGCCTCGTCGCCGGCCTTCACCCAGGCATCGGTCACGGTGAGCTGCGACGCCTCGGTCGCGGTCGGCTCGGTGCTCGGCGTCGGGGCCGCCGCGCCGGCGCAGGCGCTCAGGAGGAGCGCGGTCGCGGCGGCGAGGGCGAGTCCGGCGGTGCGGCGGGTGCGTGCGGTGGTCGTCGGTGCGGTGTTCATTCGTGGTCGTCCTTCGTTCGTTCGTCGAGTTCGTTCGTCGCTCCGGTGCGCTTCCGGCCGGCGAGGTGCACCGCGAGCCAGAGGAGCAGCGCGGCGCCCGCGCCGCCGGCGGCGAGGAGCAGGGTTCGGATGGTGGGATCAAGGCCCGGTTCGGGACCGGATGCGTCGGTGGACTCGTCCTGCGCGGGCGCGGGTGTCACGGCGTCCGGCGCCTCGGCGTCCGGCTCCGCCGCGGGTGCGCCGCCGGGCTCGCTCGCGGCCGGGGCATCCCCGACCGTGAACGGGACGAGCCCGGTGATCGGGTGCCCGTCGGACGAGACGACGCGCCAGCGCACCTCGTATCGTCCGTCGGGCATCCCGCTGCGCAGCTCGGCGCGCACCGTGTCGCCCTCGAGCGACACGGCCGAGGCCGTCCAGTCGGCGCCGTCGGCGTCGGCCACGACGATCGCCGCGCCGAGCGGCAGCACCTCGTCGGAGAAGCGCAGCGAGACGTCGGCAGGCGCAGTGGCGAGCTCGTCGCCGGTGGCTGGAGCGCTGCCGAGGAGCTCGTCGTGCGCCGCGGCCGGCAGGGCCGACGCGAGGCTCAGGGACGCCGCGAGCGTCGCGCCCGCGAGGGACGCGACGAGGACGCGGCGCCCACGTCGGTGGGTGGGCATGGAAGTTCCTCCAGGGGTCGTCGCCGCGCGGGCGCGCGAGGTCGCCGCGCGACGCGGTCGGTTCCGGCTCGTGCCGTGCCGACGGGCGCGCGGGCGACGACCGGCGCGCGAGAGGCGGCCGGTCGCTCCGGGAGCGGTCGGTTACGGCGTGACGAGCCGCGGCGGACCGCGGACCGGGGTGACCGGATCGGCTGCGCGCCGCTGCGGCACGGCCAGCGTGAAGACGCCGGCGACGAGCGGCGGTGCTGGCCGCGGGGAGAGCTCGGCGGTGACGCGCGGAAGGACGGCCGCCCAGACGCGGTCGCGGACGGCGACGATCGCGTGGAGCACCCGCTCGCCCTGGTACAGCGCGGCGATCGTGAGCACCGCGGCGAGCGCGTGGGCGGCCCACATGTCGGGCTGCGCGTGGGCGAGGTGCACGCTGGGTTCGGCGAGCGTGATCGCCCCGCCGTGGCCGGCGTGGGCGGCGCCGGCCGCCTCGCTCGTAGCACGGGTGAGCGGCCCGGGCGTGCCGAGCACGAACAGGCTGTGGAAGAGGGTCTGGCTGATCGCGACCGAGAGGCTCAGCCGGACGAGCGAGAGCCGCCGCCCCGCGAGCAGGACGCAGACGAGCAGCGAGAGCGCGAACGGCACCGCGACGCCGGCGAAGCCGGGCAGCGCGCCGCCACCGAGCAGGTGGCCGAAGAGGGCGACGGACGCGGCGAGCAGTCCCCGGAGGGTGCGACCGCGCCTCGCATCATGCACGGGACCATCCTCGCAGACGGGCTCGCCGGGCGAAGACCGAGATACGTCAGTCGAGACTGTATAGTCATCGTGTGCTGACCATTGCCGCCCGGCTCGACGTGCTCAACCGGCTCGGCCGTGCCATGGCCGACCCGACGCGCTCACGCATCCTGCTCTCCCTGCTCGAGCGCCCGGGCTACCCGGCCGAGCTCGCCCGAGAGCTCGAGCTGACCCGCACGAATGTCTCCAACCACCTGGCCTGCCTCCGCGGCTGCGGGCTCGTCGTCGCCGCACCCGAAGGCCGGCGCACCCGCTACGAGATCGCCGACCCGCATCTCGTCCGGGCCATCGGCGAGCTCGTCGAGACCGTGCTCGCCGTCGACGACGGGGCGCCCTGCCTCGACGAGCACTGCGACGTTCCGCTCTGCTGCGGTCCCGGTGCCGCATGAGCGAGGAGTGCTGCGGCCCGGCGGAAGCCCACGCCGAAGCCCACGCCGCCGCCGAGTCGGATGCCTCACGGCCGCCGTGGTGGCGCGATCCCGCGCTGCTCCCCTCCGCCATCTCAGGGCTCGCCCTCGTCACGGGCACCGCGCTCGACTGGGCCGGCATCGGCATCCCGGGTCTCGTGCTGCAGTGGCTGGCGCTGCTCGCGGGCGCGTGGACCTTCGTCCCCGGGGCGATCCGTCGTCTCCTCCGCGGCCGCCTCGGCGTCGGGCTGCTGATGACGATCGCGGCGACCGGGGCCGTGCTGCTCGGGCACGTCGGCGAGGCCGCCGCGCTCGCCTTCCTCTTCGCGCTCGCCGAGGCGCTCGAGGACCGCGCGATGGATCGCGCGAAGGAGGGACTGCGCGCCCTGCTCGCCCTCGTTCCCGAGCGCGTCCGGGTGCTCCGACCGGGCGGCGAGCTGGTGGTGCCGGCCGCACAGTTGCGCACCGGGGACCTCCTGCTCGTGGCCGCCGGCGAACGAATCGGCACCGACGGGCTCGTGGTCGAGGGGCGCTCGGCGGTCGACGCCTCGGCCGTGACCGGTGAGTCGATCCCGGTCGCGGTCGGCCCCGGCGACTCCGTGCCCGCCGGCGCGGTCAACGGCGCCGGCGCGCTCCGCGTCGAGGCCACCGCCGACGGCCGCGACAACTCGCTCACGCAGATCGTCGCCCTCGTCGAACAGGCGCATGCGCGCAAGGGCGAGCGCGCCCGACTGGCGGACCGCATCGCGCGCCCCCTCGTACCCGTCGTGCTCGTGATCGCCGCGCTCGTCGCCCTGTTCGGCTTCCTCGTCGGTGATCCCGGCACCTGGGTGGAGCGGGCGCTCGTGGTGCTCGTCGCAGCCTCTCCGTGCGCGCTGGCGATCGCGGTCCCGGTGACCGTCATCAGCGCAATCGGATCGGCCTCCAAGCTCGGCGTCGTCGTGAAGTCGGGCGAGGCGTTCGAACAGCTCGGGACGATCCGACGCGTCGCCATCGACAAGACGGGCACGCTCACCCGCAATGAGCCGACCGTCGTCGACGTGCGGGTCGCCCGAGGCCGGGATCGCGGCCGCGTGCTCGCCCTCGCCGCCGCGCTCGAAGCGGGCAGCACGCACCCGCTCGCCGCGGCCGTCACCGCCGCGGCGCCCGTGCCGGCCGGCAGCGGCGGGTTCGGCGGACTTCGTGCGAGCGAGGTCGTCGAGGACGCGGGACGCGGGATCGCCGGCCGCGTCGACGGCGTGCGCGTGCGGGTCGGCAGCGTCCGCTGGCTCCCGCCAGCCGAGCTGCAGGCGGATGCCGAGGCGATGGCCGCGGCCGGCATGACGGTTGTCGTGGTCGAGTTCGACGGCGAGGTCGCGGGCCTCCTCGGCGTGCGCGACGAGCTCCGGCCGGAGGCCGCCGAGACGATCCGGATGCTCGCCGGGCAGGGCATCGACGCGGTCATGCTCACCGGCGACGACGAGCGCACGGCGCGGGCGCTGGCTGCCCAGGCGGGCATCACCGAGGTGCACGCCGAGCAGCTGCCTGCCGACAAGGCCGCCGCCGTGCAGGCGATGCTCGCCGAGCGGCCCACCGCCATGGTCGGCGACGGCATCAACGACGCCCCGGCCCTCGCGACCGCGACGGTCGGTATCGCGATGGGCGCGCACGGCTCCGCGGCCGCGGTGGAGTCCGCCGACGTCGCGTTCACGGGGCACGATCTGCGGCTGCTGCCCGTCGCGTTCGTGCACGCCCGCCGGGGCCGGCGCATCATGACCTGGAACATCGGGCTTGCGCTCGCGATCATCGTCGTGCTGTTCCCCCTCGCGCTGTTCGGCGTGCTCGGGCTGGCGGGCGTCGTGCTCGTGCACGAGGTGGCGGAGGTCGTCGTGATCCTGAACGGCGTCCGCGCCGCCCGCCGTCCCCGCGCGCTCAGCCGGGCCTGAGGGGGCTGCCCGGACCTCGCCACCCCTTGTTATCGGCGCAGCATAGAGCTATTTCGGCGGACCTTCGTGAGCCATCATCTGTCCTTGAAGTAGCGGAAAAGGTTTCGTTCGCTGGTCGCGGCGGCCGCGATTGCTGCTCCGATTGGAGCGATCAGAGCGCTCATCGCGATCGGAGCCAGCCCGTGGATCACCGCCAGCCGGTCTTCGGCCGGGAGCTGCTGTGCGATCACCACGGCGATGCCGAGAGTGAGCAACACCGCAGGCGCTGACCATACGAGAGCCTCGAGCGCGTGAATCGCGATCAGCGACACTCTCGGCAATCCGGCGTGGAGGCTCGAAGCGATCTGCAGTTTCCGCTGCCTGACAGCTGTGAACCCGAGCAGGAATGCGACGAGGACCGCGACTGGCAGCGCGTACCGGGTAACGCGGCCGAGAAAAGCGTCTGCGCCTCTGAACTCGATGCCGTATGTGGAGTTGAGCTGGGTGACGGTGGCCTGATCCTCGTTGTCATGCTGCTTCGGTTGGAGGGCGGTGAACAGGATGGCTCGAGCGTTTGTGATTTGGGGCCATGCGCTGATCCAGCACTCGTCGAAGGCAGCCTCGTCGACCGTGGACGAGAGGGCGGCGTACCCGAGCCCAGGCCGACGTCCGTCGTTCGGATACGAGTAGGTTCCTGCGACATTGGTTGTTCCCGCGCGGGTCGTGATCTCGTCGCCGGCGCTGACGTTGAGCGTGGCCGCCAGCTCCTCGGAGATGACCAGGCCGGCGCGATTCTGGACGTCCGCACCGATGATGGCAGCGAAACCCGCCGACGTATCGAAGGAGGGAACAGGGGCGTCGGGGAGAGTGCTGATGGCGAGCTTCTTGCCGGTGTCACGGATGGCGCCTGCCGCTGAAACGTTCGGGAGGCGACCGAGGGCGTCGCAGGCGGCCGCATCGATCTCGCCCGGTGCGCTGAGGATGAAGGTTGCACCGCCGGATTGGCGGAACGCAGCCGCTGATTCGATTTCCTGTCTCGTGATGGTCGCGTCGGCGATCGTGAGGCCGGTGAGCACCACGGTGAGGAGGGTCGCGAGGACGGCGAATCGGGCGGTCCCGGAGGTGGTGTTTCGGGAGACCTCGCGAAGGAGAGCGCTGGCTTTCATGCTTCTGCGGCGTGGGCGTAGGGGGTGAGGTCGAGCTGAGCGGTGCAGGCATCTCGGGTGTTGGGATCGTGAGTTGCGATCAGCACGATGGTCGTGGGGTCCGCGATGGCGACGATCCCGGCATCGACCGCGGCTGCCGTGACGCGGTCGAGTTGCGCGGTCGGCTCATCCACGAGAAGAAGGCTTGGGTGCGTGGCGAGGCCCCGCGCAAGCATCAGGCGCTGGGCTTCACCTCCGCTCAGTTCTCGGAACTCGCGACCCGCCACGCGGTCGAGTTGGAATCGTCGGAGCAGCTCCGAGGCAGACTCCTCGGCCTGGTCGATTGTTGAGCCGGCCGCGAGGAATGGAAGCGCGACGTGATCGAGAGCGGTACGTCGGGGCGTGCCGAAGGGGTTCTGGAACACCCAGCTGATCTGCCCGATGCCTTCGTGGGTGATCCGCCCGGCTGAGGGCTTGTCGAGCTTGGCGATGAGGGAGAGCAGCGTGCTCTTTCCTGACCCGGATGGGCCGGTCAACGCGTAGACCATCCCGGGCTGGAACTCGTAGCTGAGGTGCTGGAACAGCCAGGGTGCGTTCGGAAAGCGATGGCCGAGGCCGCTGAGGGTCACTCGCAAGATGGCTGCCGCCCAGGCGAGAGATCGACAGTCTCGAGCTCGACTGCTGCTTCGACAAGGTGCACGTACGTCTGCCCTAGCTGCGAGCCGACGATCGTAACGGCATAGCCTCGCCCACCGCTCGCGACGCAGCCAGTGGTCTCGCTGATCGAGTACACCGCGGCAGGAGGGACGATCGCGACCGTGAGCGGGTTCGTCAGGCTGAGCTCGCCGGTGACTCTCTCGGATGCGGCTGGCTCGGACGTCGACTTTGCAGCGACCGCAGCGGATGAGGTGAGAAGAGCGGCGACGCCCTGCAGCTGCGCGAGAGCAGCCGGATCAGTAACGCCCCCGTCAGCCCCGACCGGGACCGTCACGGCGTCCAAGGTGAGCGAACGATCGCCCGGAGCAAGATCGGCAGGCATCTGTTGGACAGATACTCGAGTCAGCCCCCCGCGCACCGTGGCAATCGTATCGCCCACTCCGATCGACGCGCTCACCTCGGTGTCGCAGCTCGCGACAGGTGTGGACGGCATCGGGAGCCAAACGATTCGTCCCGCGGGGACGCTGCCCTCCAACGAGCTCGTGTCACCGGCTTTCCCGAAAAGGTCCTCCAGTGCTTCCACTGACCCTGAGCCGAGCGTGCCGTCTGGATGAAGCGGGTACCCAAGCCGAGCGAGCTCGGCCTGTAACACTTCCACGTCCGCGCCCTTGTCGCCGATCGTGAGATCACGCCAGAGTGGCATGGAGGTCGCGAGCGCGACGATAGGGTGGCCGTCGACGCTGATGATCGGAGAGCCCGACGCGATAGTGGAGCCGGCCACGCACGCCTGCGAAGTGACGACCCCGGCCGTGCGAGCAGTGACCGTGGTGTCTGGAGCGTGAGCGATGTCCAAGGCGACCGTGCGGGGATCACCGAACTCCTGAAGCGATACCGGCGCCTCTTCCGCTTCGACCGGGGCGGTCAATGAGGTCGGAATGGACGGGGTCAGCCAGAGCCATACTGAGATCGCGCCCGATGCGAACACCGCCGCACCCGTCAAGGCCAGCGAAGCGATCCCGGCCGCAGAAGGGCGCGTCTTCATCGCTCGGCTCTGACCATCCCGAGCGGGTCCTTCGAGCACCGCTCCAATGCCTGTTCGCCGGAGTCCTTGTCCGTGAACGGGAACGCCATCTCAGGGGCATCGCGAGTGTAGTCACTCGCGGTGTACCCGGCCGGCACAGCACGTTCCTCGACGAGGCACGCTGCGATGATCTCCGCTTCGTCCTGATTCTGCGGATTGCGCTGCATCGCGAAGTAGAGCGAAACGACCGTATTCACGCCACTGCTGACGGAGCACTCATCAGCGATCGCGTTCGCCTGATCGGGATCAGCGCCACCCAAGCCGAAGTCGAACCCGCCGCCGGGCTTGAACCCATTGAAGTCCAGGCCCCGATCCTTCATGCAGTTCCCGAATAGGTTCTCCGCCTCGGCTACCTCGCTCTCGCTGATGGAACCGTCTCGAAGGGCCTCTCGTTCGAAATCGCTGCCGGACTGTCTGAACGCATCCGCGAACTCACCAGCCCATGGCCCCGAGAACGCGGGAACCTCCACCTCGACAGCTTCTCCAGGGGCGGGGGCATCTACGGATGGCTGGCTAACACACCCGCTCAAGAACAGGGCAGCAATTCCCGCGGCAGCCAGCGCGCTAGTGACCCCATTGCGAGGCTTCATCATCCAGCCCTTCCACCGTTTGTGGTGGGCGGGATGCCACCGGGGCACCCCGCCCAACTCATCTCGGGTTAATAGTTGTAGAAGTACGCCCGGTTGTTGTTCAGGCTCGCCCTCTGGAGACGACTGTCAAGAGGAGGGTTTCCGGACACATCGATTTCGTTACACCTCAAGCAAAAGATCATTTGGGCTACCACGATCGTCAGTGCCCGTCCGCCGCAGCGTCGACGTGCCCTTCTGTCGTCCGGGACGCTGACGGCGAAGCTCGAGTTATGGATTCCGTCTTCTGGATTCCTCGTCAGGTTCTTGTTCCCTAGCGCCTCTACCGAGCGGGCCTGCTGCGATGTGGAGCAGGCCCGCCCATTGGTTCTACGAGTTGATCGGCTGCCGGCCGAAGTCGCGC
This sequence comes from Agromyces soli, assembly GCF_022811605.1. GTDB lineage: Bacteria > Actinomycetota > Actinomycetes > Actinomycetales > Microbacteriaceae > Agromyces > Agromyces soli. Next base: position 1,098,853 of record NZ_CP094533.1, read on the forward strand.
GAGGCGCGGGCGTCGTGCTCGCGCACGAGGTGGCGGAGGTCGTCGTGATCCTGAACGGCGTCCGCGCCGCCCGCCGCCCCCGCGCGTTGGCCGAGACCGGCCCCCGCACCTGAGGATCGCGCCCGGGCCGGTTTGCTATCTTGGCCGGGACCCCGACCCCCAGGGAGCCCCGGTGCCGACGTCCCAGACCGCGCTCGTGCCGCTGCGCGTGGCGCTGCTCGCGATGCTGCTCGTCGTCGGGACGTGCGCGGCGCTCTTGTTCGGGCATGCGCTCGAGACCGGGCACGCCGGCCCCGCGGCCCACGGCCCGAGCCTGAGTTCGACGGCGGCCGACGGGGTGGTCGTGGTCGAGGCATCCGCGGTGTCCTCGGCGCCGGCGGCGCCGCACGACGACGGCGAGGGCCTGCTCGCGCTCTGCCTCGGTGTGGGGTGCGCGATCGTGCTGCTGCTGGTCGGCCTTCGTCTGCGCGCGGCACCGTTGCTGCGCGCGCGTCGATCCGTCCGGCCTCTGCGATGCACCCCGCTGCGTCCGCTCGCGGGTCCGACGCCGCCAGTGGCCCTGGACGCGCTCGGCATCAGCCGGACCTGAGTCGCCCGTCGACTCCATGCCGGGCGAGCCGACCCCGCTCGCCCTCCGGGCCTCCGCCCGTTCCGCTTCCGCACGTCGTGCGCGCCTCGCCGCGCCATCCTCCGAAGGACCCTCATGTCATCGCACACCCCCGCGCCCGCCGGCCGCAGCCGCCGGGTGCTCTGGATCAACCTCGCCCTCATCGGCGCCTTCGTCCTCGTCGTCGGCCTCGCCTTCGCCTTCCTGCGTCCGGGCGCACCGCCGTCTGTGCCCGCGGGCGCTGACGCGGAGACGCCGGGTGCGAGCGCGACACCCACCGTCCGCGACGACAGCCACGTGCTCGGTGAGCTCGGCGCGAGCGGGGTCACCGTGGTCGAGTTCCTCGACTTCGAGTGCGAGGCGTGCGGGGCGTTCTACCCGCTCGTCGAATCGCTCCGCGAGCAGTACGCGGGCGAGGTGACCTTCGTCGCCCGGTACTTCCCGCTCGACGGGCACCGCAACTCGAAGCCCGCGGCCGTCGCCGTCGAGGCCGCCGCGCAGCAGGGCGCGTTCGAGGCGATGTACGCGAAGCTCTTCGAGACCCAGGCGGCCTGGGGCGAGCAGGCCGAGTCGAAGGCGCCGCTCTTCCGCGAGTACGCGGCGGAGCTCGGCCTCGACCTCGCGGCGTACGACGCGGCAGTCGCCGACCCGGCGACGCTGGAGCGCGTGCAGTCGGATCAGGCGGACGGCTTCGCGCTCGGCGTGCAGGGCACGCCGACCTTCTTCATCGACGATCGGATGGTCCAGCTGCAGAGCTACGACGACCTCGGCCTCGCCATCGACGCCGCGCTCGAGGAGCGCGATGGAGATAAGGGTGTGGGGTGAACTCGCTCTAAATTAATGGCTTGAGCTGAATCTTGGCCCCGGCGCAACACTTCGCGAGCTGCCGCGAGGTGTGCCCGCACCTCCTCGGCGCGAAATGGCTAGGACTCCCGCCTTTTCCGAAGATCAAGGAAGCCGCCGACAGCCACACCGAGGGTGATCCCGCCTGCGGCGATCCACTCCCAGGGCGAAGATGGCGCCTGGAGCAAGCTGGCTTCCAAGAGTGCGATCATGCCTGCGAGGCACGCACCGACCACTACCCGTGCGACCGCATTGATCGGGATCAACACTGCGAACGCTCCGATCGCGCCCGCAGCCCCGCCCAACATCATCGCGATCATGAGAGAAAGGCCCCACCAGGACTCGGCTGGGAAGCCCGCAAGGATGAGCGGGATGATCGCGAGCGTGCCCACTGCCCCGCATACAGCGCCCGCGGTCATCGCGAGAGCGAGACGTCCTCTTCGGATTGTGGTCACTTCGCTGCCGAGAGTTTCTTCGCGTAGTTGGTCCATGCCTGGATCGCCCCGCCTTTGTACTGTGCGTTGTTCAACCATGCGTTGCCCACCTTTGCCGTCACGTACAGGTACGTATCGCTCCGGAAACTGAAGGAGATGCTCGATCCAAGACCGTCGAGGTGGTTCTTCGTCGCAGTGAACGAATACTGGAATAGCGACCCGTTCACTTTGCCGACCCCACCCATCCTGCACTCCATGTTGAACATGTTGAGCGGGCCGACGCGCAGGGGAAGGAGCTGGTTCTTGACTGGAAAATTCCGCGGGGCGCCCGAGATCGGGACATAGCAGCTGAAGCAGCTTCGGAGCAGTGTCTCCACCTTTGTCGGGGTCTTGTTGGTCTTGAACTTGTACGAGTAGGTCCAGAACGGATCCGCAAGGACCAATCGAAGACCCCTGTTAACGGGATTCCAGCATCGCAGCCTGTATTCCAATATATCAGGACAGGAGAGGCATTCTAGGAGAGTTCTGCATCATAAATGGATACCAATGCTCATCAAGATCGAGGTGGCCGGTGACCCTGACGCGGCTGGGGCGACTCGGGGCCCGCCGGTGGATGCGGGCGAGTCCGGTCGGACCGGAAGGGAGTTCCAGAGGACGGTTTGGATCAAGTCGTCCATTTCCCGACTCCAGTTGCGCCGTATCGGGCGACAATATCTGGACCGCGGAATGGTGGCGTACCGGCGGCCCCGCCGCTCCCCGCGGCTCGCCGAGTTCGTGCCCGGGGTGGAGGTGCTCAGCCTCGATACCGGGCACCGGATCCAGGAAGAGCGTCCGGAGGAGACGACTCGGGTGATGCTGGACTGGCTCCGTCGCCAGGAGACCCGCCTCGGAACGCGATCGAGCTGAGCAGCGAGCCCAGCGCGGCCAGGGCGCCGACCGAGGCGAGCTGCACGGGATCGATCTGGAGGATGCCGGTCACCCCGGCGCCGAACGTGCCGATCGCGGCCTGCGCGAAGGTCGCGATCGCACGGTCGGCGGCGTCGATCCAGAACTGCGGGTCCGCATACTTCGAGGTCACGGTCGGCTCCAGGGGGTTCGGCGGCGGGGGCGCCGCTGCGTCGGGGGCCGGTGCTCCGCGCCAGGGGCTCGACCCGCGTCGGGCCCGAGCTCGTCGCGGAGTTCGTCATGCAGCTCCTCGTGCAGCTCGTCGTGCAGCCGTTCGTGGTCGTCCTCGAGCTGGCGGCGCAGCCGGCGCACCGAGGCATCCGTCCGCTCCATGAAGCCCGGCAGGGTGCCGAGCGCCTCGACGAGGGCGACCACCCGGCGCAGCCAGGGCCAGAGCCGCACGAGCAGCCGGAGGGCGAGCACGGCGGCGGCCACGACGAACGCCAGGTGCAGCAGGTCGATGTCCGCGAGCCAGTCGGCGACGACGGTGAGCCAGTCGGGGGAGAGCTGCTCGGTCATGGGTCCTCCGTTCTTCGGGCCGTGGTGTGGGTGGGATGGGCTGTGCGCCCGGCTCAGCGCCGACGGGCGTGGCGGGGCGAGGGGTCGTGGCAGCCGCGGGGGCAGTGCAGCTCGTAGCCGCAGGGGCCCAGCATCGCCTTCGTTCCGCGCCGGCACTTCGCGCAGCACGGGGTCGGCTCGGCGGTCGCGTCGAGGTAGGCGATGATGCGCTCGAACTCGAGGTCGCGCATGGCGGTGATGGTCTTATCGGGGATGCGGTTCATCCGGGGCTCCGTTCGATCGATCCTGAATTGCACGAGTGCAATATGGTTGCGTGAGATCAATATGGGGGATGCCTTGCGCGAATGCAAGCCAATTGCGGCGCGTCGTCATCCGCCGTACGCTGGAGCCCGTGAATGAGCGGATGCGGTGGAGCGCCTATCTCGAGGCGACGGGCGAGGGCGTGCGGAACAGCGAGATCGCGCGCCGCGTCGGGGTGGACCCGGCGACGGTCGGGCGGTGGCGCAGCGGAACGACCGACCCGAACCCCAGGCAGGTCGTGGCGTACGCGCGCGCGTTCGGGCGGCCGCCCGTCGAGGCGCTGATCGCCGCCGGCTACCTGACCGCCGAGGAGGCGGAGGTGCCGGTCGCCGTCGCGCCCACTGATCCACTCGCCGCCGTCTCGACGGGGCGCCTGCTCCGCGAGGCGCTACGCCGGGTCGAGGCGGATGCCGAGGCCGGTGTCGGCGGCGACGCCGAGGATGACTACGAGTTCACGCCCGAGGCGCCGTCGCCAGACGACTACCGCCTCGCGGCACGAACGGGCACGCGCAAGTAGCAGGACCGTATCGGGGGATCGGGTGAGGGCATTGGTTCGGGTGGCGGCCGCGCTCGGCGTGCGCCTGCACGCCACCCATCTCGATGAGCGCACGCTCGGCCTCTACTCGCCCGACGAGCAGCGCATCTACTTCGACATCCGGCTCACGCCGAACGAACGGCGGGTGACGATCGCGCACGAGCTCGGCCACGCCTACTACGGCCACGACCACTCCAATCCGAAGCACGAGCGGCAGGCCGAGGTGTTCGCCGCCGAGCTGCTGATCGATCCCGAGGAGTACGCCGAGCTCGAGCGCGTCGACCCCGACCCGCACCGCCTCGCCGACGACCTCGGCGTGACCGTCGAGCTCATCGCCACGTATCGGCAGCACTGCCTCGAACGCGTGCGCGGGGTCACCTACACGCGGCCGCGGATGGGGGCCGGCCAATGGGAGTACCGCGGCGTGCGGGCGGACGCGGAGTCGACGGGGCTCTAGCTCGTTCTGGCCTCACCCCTGAGGCGCGAAGCGGCGCGGCTCGTGCGTGCGCGCGACGAGGTCGCGCAGCGCTTCGAGCGAACCGCCGATGAAGCCGGCGGCGCGGGCCTGCACGAGCAGGTTGCCGAGCGCGGTCGCCTCGACGGGGCCGGCCAGCACGGGCACCCCGGCGCGGTCGGCGGTTCGCTGGCAGAGCAGGGCGTTCTGCGCGCCACCGCCGACGACATGGATCGTGCGCAGTTCGAGTCCGCCGAGCCGGGCGGCGGTCGCCGCGGCATCCGCGAACGCCTGGGCGAGCGACTCGACGATCGAGCGGGCGATTTCGGCCCGGGTGCGTGGCGCGGCGAGCCCGTGCTCGGCGCACCACGCGCCGATCCGCGCCGGCATGTCGCCGGGTGGCAGGAAGCGCGCGTCGTCGACGTCGAAGACCGGCACGGAGCCCGCGGGCACCTCGGCGGCGGCGGCGAGCAGCGCGGCCAGTTCGACCGGGTCGCCCTCGCGCTCCCAGCCGCGCACCGTCTCGCTCAGGATCCACAGGCCCATCACGTTGTGCAGCAGGCGCACCCGCCCGTCGACGCCGCCCTCGTTCGTGAAGTTCGCGGCGAGCGCCTCGGGGGTGCGCACGGGGTGCTCGACCTCGACGCCGACGAGCCCCCAGGTGCCGCAGGAGATGTACGCTGCGGCATCCGCGCGCATCGGCACGGCGACGACGGCCGACGCCGTGTCGTGGGAGCCGACGGCGACGACGTCGGCAGCCCCGCCGAGCGAGTCGGCGACCGCGGGCAGCAGCGCGCCGACGCGCTCGCCGGGGGCGATGAGCGGCGGCAGGAGCTCGCGCAGCCCGGTGGGCAGCCCGACTCCGGCGATGAGGTCGTCGTCCCAGGCCTGCGCCGACCAGTCGAGGAGGCCGGTCGTCGACGCGTTGGTGAGCTCGGCCCTGGCCTCGCCGGTGAGCCAATGGCCCAGCAGATCGGGCACGAGCAGCGCCCGATCGGCGAGGGCGAGCACCTCGGCGGGCTCGGTCGCGAGCTGGTAGAGCGTGTTGAAGGGCAGGAACTGCAGGCCGTTCCTGGCGAACAGCTCGGCGTGCGGCATCCGATCGTGCACCGCCGCGACGCCGCGCGCGGTGCGCTCGTCGCGATAGTGGAACGGGATGCCGAGCAGGCGACCCCGCCGCAGCAGTCCGTAGTCCACGGCCCAGGAGTCGATGCCGATGCTCGCGATCCCGGGCTCCAGCCGGAACGCCTCCCGCAGTCCCGCGAGCACGTCGCGGTAGAGGCCGAGCAGATCCCAGTGCAGCCCGTCTCCCGCGAACACGGGAGTGTTCGGGAAGCGCGCGACCGTGGCCGCCTCGAGCGTATCGGGGCCGACGCGGCCGAGCACGACCCGCCCGCTCGTGGCTCCGAGGTCGACGGCCGCGACCGTGCCGGCCGGCCGCGGCGCGCCCGCGCGCCCGCCGTTCATCGCAGGAAGGCGGCGGCGACGCCCGAGTCGACGGGGATGTGCAGGCCGGTGGTGCGGCTGAGCTCGGGGCCCGTGAGCACGAACACGGCGTCCGCGACGTTCTCGGGCACGACCTCGCGCTTGAGGATCGTGCGGTTCGCGTAGAACTGGCCGAGGTCCTCCTCGTCGACGCCGTAGGTCGCGGCGCGGTTCGCGCCCCAGCCGGAGGCGAAGATGCCCGAGCCGCGCACGACGCCGTCGGGGTTGATGCCGTTGACGCGCACGCCGTGCTCGCCGAGCTCGACCGCGAGGAGGCGCACCTGGTGCGCCTGGTCGGCCTTCGTCGCCGAGTAGGCGACGTTGTTCGGCCCGGCGAACACCGAGTTCTTCGAGGAGATGTAGACGATGTCGCCGCCGAGTCTCTGGTCGATGAGCACGCGGGCGGCCGCCTTCGACACGAGGAAGGAGCCCTTGGCCATGACATCGTGCTGCAGGTCCCAGTCGGCCTCGGTGGTCTCGAGCAGTGGCTTCGAGAGCGAGAGCCCCGCGTTGTTCACGACGAGGTCGACGCCGCCGAAGGCGAGCACGGCGGTGTCGATCGCGGCCTGGACCGCGTCGGCGTCCGCCACGTTCGCGGCCACGCCGATCGCGACGTCGGTGCCGCCGAGCTCCGCGGCCGCGGCGCGCGCCTTCTCGAGGTCGAGGTCGGCGACGACGACGCAGGCGCCCTCCGCGGCGAGCCGCGTGGCGATGGCCTTGCCGATGCCGCTGGCCGCGCCGGTGACGAACGCGATCCGCCCCTGATGCGACTTCGGCTTCGGCATCCGCTGCAGCTTCGCCTCCTCGAGCGCCCAGTACTCGATGCGGAACTTCTCCGCGTCGGAGATCGGGGCGTAGCTCGACATCGACTCCGCGCCGCGCATCACGTTGATCGCGTTCACGTAGAACTCGCCGGCGACCCGAGCGGTCTGCTTGTTCGCCCCGTAGGAGAACATGCCGACGCCGGGGACGAGCACGATGAGCGGGTCCGCGCCGCGCATGGCGGGGGAGTCCGCGTCGGCGTGCGCGTCGTAGTACGCGCGGTAGTCGGCGCGGTACGCCTCGTGCAGCTCCGCGAGACGGGCCAGCTCCTCCTCGAGGCTCGCGGTCGCGGGCAGGTCGAGGATGAGCGGCTTCACCTTGGTGCGCAGGAAGTGGTCGGGGCAGCTCGTGCCGAGCGCCGCGAGCGCGGGCGCCTTCTCGGAGGCGAGGAAGTCGAGCACCGCCTCCGAGTCGGTGTAGTGCCCGATCATCGGCTTCTCGCTCGAGGCGATCCCGCGGATGGCGGGGGCGAGCGCCGCGGCGCGCGCGTGCCGCTCCTCGTCGGGGAGCGCCTCGAAGCCGGGGCGCACGCCGCCGAAGGGCTGCGGGTCGCCGTGCTCGGCGAGGTAGGCCGCGGCGGTGTCGATGATCCACCGCGAGTTCGCCTCGGCCTCGTCGGAGGTGTCGCCCCACGCGGTGATGCCGTGCCCGCCGAGGATCGTGCCGATCGCCTGCGGGTGGTCGGCCTTGATCGCGGCGATGTCGAGGCCGAGCTGGAAGCCGGGGCGCCGCCACGGCACCCACACGACGCGGTCGCCGAAGATCCGGCTGGTCAGCTCGGGGCCGTCGGCGGCCGTCGCGATCGCGATCCCCGAATCCGGGTGCAGGTGGTCGACGTGCGGGGCATCCACCAGTCCGTGCATCGCCGTGTCGATCGACGGCGCCGCGCCGCCCGTGCCGTGCAGGCAGTAGTCGAACGCGGCGACCATCTCGTCCTCGTGCTCGACGCCGCGGTACACGCCTTGGAGTGCGCGCATCCGGTCGAGGCGCAGCACCGCGAGCCCCTCGGGCTTCAGGGTGCCCAGGTCGCCGCCCGAGCCCTTCACCCACAGCAGCTCGACCGGCTCGCCCGTGACCGGGTCGGCGGCGACGCCCTTCGCGGAGGTGTTGCCGCCGGCGTAGTTCGTGTTCCGCGGGTCCGCGCCCAGACGGTTGCTCCGCGCGATCAGCTCCGCGACGGCCGGGTTCGTCGACTCGTTCGGCTTCGTCATCTCAGGCCCCCCATCCGGCCTGCACGCCGCCGACGCGCTCCTCGGCGATCCGCTGCTGGTAGCCGGAGGCGAGGTAGGCGGCCATTGGGTCGGCGGCGAGCCCGCGCTCCTCGCGCCAGGCGGCGAGCTGCGGGCGCACATCGGTGTAGAAGGCGTCCATCACCACGGCGTTCGCGGCGAGCACGTCGTTCGCGTCCTGCGCGGCGGTGAGCGCCTCGCGGTCGATGAGCAGCGCGCGGGCGGTCATCTCCTGCACGTTCAGCACCGAGCGGATCTGGCCGGGGATCTTGTCCTCGATGTTGTGGCACTGGTCGAGCATGAAGGCCACGTCGGGGTTGTTCAGGCCGCCGCCGCGGATGACCTCGGCGAGGATGCGGAACAGCTGGAACGGGTCGGCGGCGCCCACGATCAGGTCGTCGTCGGCGTAGAAGCGGCTGTTGAAGTCGAAGGAGCCGAGCTTGCCGAGGCGGAGGAGCTGCATCACGATGAACTCGATGTTCGTGCCGGGCGCGTGGTGGCCGGTGTCGAGGCAGACCATGGCCTTCTCGCCGAGCGCGCTCACCTGCGCGTAGCTCGTGCCCCAGTCCGGCACGTCCGTGTGGTAGAACGCCGGCTCGAAGAACTTGTACTCGAGCACGAGGCGCTGCTCGTCGCCGAGGCGCGCGTAGATCTGCTGCAGCGAGTCCTGCAGCCGGTCCTGGCGGTCGCGCATGTCGTTCTGACCGGGGTAGTTCGAGCCCTCGGCGAGCCAGATCTTCAGGTCGCGCGAGCCGGTCTCGTCCATGATGTCGATGCACTCGAGGTGGTGGTCGATCGCCTTGCGGCGGATGCGCGCGTCGTGGTGGGCGAGGGCGCCGAACTTGTAGTCCTCGTCCTGGAAGGTGTTCGAGTTCACGGTGCCGAGCGTCACACCGAGGTCTTCGGCGTGACGGCGCAGGGCGTCGTAGGACTCGACCCGGTCCCACGGGATGTGCAGCGCGACGACGGGGGCGAGCCGCGTGTAGGCGTGCACCTGCGCGGCGTCGGCGATCTTCTCGAAGGGGTCGCGCGGGGTGCCGGGCGTCGCGAACACGCGGAAGCGGGTGCCGGAGTTGCCGAAGGCCCAGCTGGGCAGTTCGACCGACTGCTGGGCGAGAGCGGAGAGGTGCTCGGTGGAGAGGGCGGTCATGATGCGGGGCTTTCGTGGTCGGTGGCGGCGGAGGCCGTCAGCTGGTCGTACAGGTTGAAGACTTCGACGAGCGGCGTGGCCGCCTGGTCGGCGCGGCCCTCGAGGCCGACGAAGAACTCGGCCATGGATGCCTCCCAGCGGGCGGCGACGGGGGAGTCGGCCAGGTACGCACGGGCCGTCTCGTCGTCGTCGGTCTCGTAGTAGCCGAAGAGGGTGCAGCGCTCGCGGTCGAGGAAGATCGAGTAGTTGCGGCGGCCGGCCGCCGCGATCTCGCGCAGCAGCTCCGGCCACACCGGCGTGTGCCGCTCGACGTAGGCGTCGAGCAGTTCGGGGCGCACCTGGAGGGTGAACGCGACGCGGGGCATGGCACTCCTTCGTGGGCTCGCGGGGGGTTCGAACGGCCCGGTCGACGCCGAAATGAATCGATCCAGCCGTGAATCGTTTCAAACTGTAATGTGGTCCCCAAGGATCCGTCAAGCGATCCGCCATCACCGACCATCAGGGCGAGGGGCCACCTATGTCAGTGAGCGTGAAGGACGTCGCGGCCGCCGCCGCGGTGTCGGTCGGCACGGTGTCGAACGTGCTGAACCGCCCGGACAAGGTGGCGCCCGCCACCGTGGCGCGGGTGCAGGCCGCGATCGACCGACTCGGCTTCGTCCGCAACGATGCGGCGAGGCAGCTGCGCGCCGGCCGGAGCCGAAGCATCGGCCTCGTCGTGCTCGACAGCGCCAACCCGTTCTTCGCCGAGGTCGCCCGTGGGGCGGAGGAGCGCGCCGCCCGCGAGGGCATGGCCGTGCTGCTCGGCAACAGCGATCAGACGCCGAGCCGCGAACGCGCCTACCTCGAGCTCTTCCGCGAGCAGCGGGTGAACGGCGTGCTGCTGACGCCGACCGACCTCGAGGCGAGCGCCGTCCGCCGACTCGCGGACAGCGGCATCCCGCTCGTGATCGTCGACGGCGAGCTGCCGGGCGGCGGGGTGCCGTCGGTCGCCGTCGACGACGTGCAGGGCGGCATGCTGGCCGTCGCGCACCTGCTGGAGCAAGGGCGGCGGCGTATCGCGTTCATCGGCGGGCCGCAGTCGATCCGGCAGGTGGCCGACCGCCTCGAGGGCGCTCGGCGCGCCCTCGCCGGGGTGCCGGAGGCGACGCTCGAGGTGATCGAGCTCGACGCGCTGACGGTGCTGCACGGCCGGGACGCGGGCGAGGAGATCGCCCGGCGGGATGCGGCCGATCGCCCCGATGCGGTGTTCTGCGCGAACGACCTGCTCGCGGTCGGCGTGCTGCAGGGCACCGCGATCCTCGGCGAGGTGCGCGTGCCAGAGGATCTCGCCCTCATCGGCTACGACGACATCGACTTCGCGCAGTCCGCGGTGGTGCCGCTCTCCTCGGTGCGCCAGCCGGCGCGTGCGATCGGTGCGGCGGCGGTGGAGCTGCTGCTCGAGGCGCTCGAGTCCGAGGGCGCGGCCATCCGGCACGTCCGCTTTCAACCCGAGCTCGTCGTGCGGGCGTCGACCGGCCCGTGATCCAGGGCCGCCCCGCCAGTCCGGGGGTCGTGTCCGATCCGTGACTTGACCGACGGGCGACGGATGCCTACAGTTGCCCTGAATCGAAAGTGAATCGATTCACAGCCATCCACTGAACCACTGATCCCCCATCACCCTCAACGAGGAGGAACCCCGTGCCGAGCACTGACGCACCCGTGGTCCTCGAGCTCTCGGAGGTCGTCAAGTCGTTCGGCGCCGTCGTGGCGCTGCGCTCCGCCAGCCTGCGGTTGCAGGCCGGCTCGATCCACGCCCTCATCGGCGAGAACGGCGCCGGCAAGTCCACGCTCGTGAAGATCGTCGCCGGCCTCTACCGCCGCGACGCCGGCGAGTTCCGGCTCGACGGCGAAGACGTCGACTTCACCTCCACCGCACAGTCGAAGGCCGCGGGCGTCGCGGTCATCTACCAGGAGCCGACGCTCTTCCCCGACCTCTCGGTCACCGAGAACATCTTCATGGGCCGCCAGCTCACCGGTCGCTTCGGCCGGATCGACCGCAAGGCGATGCGGCACGAGGTGGAGCGGCTCTTCACCCGGCTCGGCGTCGTCATCGACCCCGACCGCCCGGCCGAGGGCCTGTCGATCGCCGACCAGCAGGTCATCGAGATCGCCAAGGCCGTCTCGCTCGACGCGAAGGTGCTGATCATGGACGAGCCCACCGCGGCCCTGTCCGGCGTCGAGGCCGAGCGCCTGTTCGCGATCGCGCGCAGCCTGCGCGACGAGGGCCGCGGACTCATCTTCATCTCGCACCGCTTCGACGAGGTCTTCGCCCTCTGCGACACCGTCACCGTCATGCGCGACGGCTCGTACATCGCGACCACGCCGATCGCCGAGACCACGCCGGGCGAGCTCGTGCGCCAGATGGTCGGCCGCGAGGTCACCGAGCTCTTCCCCAAGCAGGAGACCGTCGTCGGCGAGCCGCTGCTCGAGGTCGACGGCCTCACCTCGCCCGGCATCTTCCACGACATCAGCTTCACCGTGCGCGCCGGTGAGATCGTCGGGCTCGCGGGCCTCGTCGGCGCCGGCCGCAGCGAGGTCGCGCGGGCGGTGTTCGGCGTGGACCAGTACCGCGAGGGCACCGTCACGCTCAAGGGTCGGCGGATCCGCCGCGGACGGCCCACCGAGGCCATGCGCGCCGGGCTCGCCCTCGTGCCCGAGGACCGCCGCAAGCAGGGTCTCGTCATCGACTCCGGCGTCGGCCGCAACATCACCATGGCGATCCGCCGTGAGCTCTCCCGCTTCGGCCTCATCACCACCGGCCTCGAGAACCGCGCCGCCCGCGTCTGGGCGAGCCGGCTCGAGGTGAAGTCGTACGCGCTCGACACCGTGGCGGCGACGCTCTCCGGCGGCAACCAGCAGAAGGTCGTCCTGGCGAAGTGGCTCGCGACGAAGCCCGACGTGCTCATCGTCGACGAGCCCACCCGCGGCATCGACGTCGGCACGAAGTCCGAGGTGCACCGACTGCTCTCCGAGCTCGCCGGTCAGGGCATGGGCATCCTCATGATCTCCTCCGAGCTGCCAGAGGTGCTCGGAATGGCCGACCGTGTGCTCGTGATGCGCGAAGGGCGCATCACCGCCGAGATCGACCGCGCAGACGCCACCAGCGAGAACGTGATGTTCGCCGCCACCCACGCATCGGAGCAGCACTCGTGACCTCCTCTCCCCCCACCACGGTGATCCCCGTCTCCGGGATCACGAAGCACATCGGCGCCCTCGGCAAGGCGCGCGAGTTCGGCATCCTGATCGCCCTCGTCCTCGTGGTGATCGCCGCGACGACGATGAACCCGAGCTTCCTCTTCTCGACCGACGGCTGGCGCGACCTGCTGCTGACCCCGTCGATCCTGGTGCTCGTCGCCGCCGGACAGGCGATCGTCATCATCACCCGCAACGTCGACCTCTCGGTCGGTTCGGTGATGGGCCTGTCGGCCTACCTCACGGGCCGCCTCTTCATCGATGTGCCCGGCCTGCCGATCCCCGTCGTCGTGCTCCTGGCCGTGCTGTTCGGCGCCTTCCTCGGGCTCGTCAACGGCTCGCTCGTCGCCTTCGCCCGCGTGCCCGCGATGGTGATCACGCTCGGCACGCTCTACGCCTACCGCGGCATCAACGTGATGTGGGCGGGCTCGACCCGGGTGAACGCCTCGGACATGCCGAAGGAGTTCCTCGCGATCGGCACCGGGCAGTTCCTCACCATCCCGATCCTCGCCATCGTGGCGTTCGTCATCCTCGCCGCAGCGGCCTGGTACATGCGCAACACGCGCGGCGGCCGCGAGTACTACGCGATCGGCTCCGACCCGGCCGCGGCAGAGCTCTACGGACTCAAGGTCACCCGCCGGGTGCTCACCGCCTTCACCCTGTCGGGCGCGCTCGCAGGCCTCGCCGGTGTCTTCTACGTCGCGCGCTACGGCACCGTCAGCTCGCAGGCCGGTGCCGGCTGGGAGCTCGACGCCGTGGGCGCGGCGGTCATCGGCGGCGTTGCGATCACCGGCGGCATCGGCACCGTCTGGGGCGCGGCGATCGGCGCCGTGCTGCTGATGACCATCAACCGGGCGCTGCCGATCCTCGGCATCCCCGACTTCTGGCAGCGCGCCGTCGTCGGCGTGCTCATCATCGGCGCCATCGTGCTCGACCGCTGGCTCGCCGTGCGGCAGAGACAGCGGCTCATCGAAGCGAGGGACGAGTCATGACCACCACGACCACCCCGGCGACCCAGCCCGCCACGACGAACCGGGTGAGCCGCGACTACGAGAAGCCGCTCTGGCGCCGGGTGCTGCTCACCCGCGAGATGGCGATCGTGGCGCTCCTCGTGCTCGTCGTCGCCTACGCGATGCTCACGGTGCGCGGCTTCGCGCAGCCGATCACGCTCAACTACCTGCTGCTCGACATCGCGCCGATCCTGCTGATCGCGCTGCCAATGACGCTCGTCATGATCACCGGCGAGATCGACCTGTCGGTCGGCAGCATGGTCGGCCTCGCGAGCGTCGTCACGGGCGCCGGGGTGCACGCCGGGCTGCCCTTCGAGCTCGCCGCCGTGCTCGCGCTGCTCGTCGGCGCCATCGGCGGTGCGTTCAACGGCTTCCTCGTGACCGTCGTCGGGCTGCCCTCGCTGGCGGTGACGATCGGCACGCTCGCGCTCTTCCGGGGCCTCGCGGTCGGCCTGCTCGGCACCACGGCCGTCACCGACTTCCCCGAGGGCTGGACGGCCCTCGCGAAGGCGAAGATCGCCGGCACGACGATCCCGTACATCATGATCCCGTTCCTGATCCTGCTCGTGATCTTCGTGGTGGTGCTGCACTTCACGCCCTTCGGCCGCGGCATCTACGCGATCGGGCAGTCGAAGGATGCCGCGCGCTTCTCGGGCGTGCACCTCGAGCGCACGAAGTTCCTGCTGTTCATGGCGGCCGGGCTCGTCGCGGCCTTCGCGGGCGTGTTCTACACCCTGCGCTTCGGCAGTGCCCGCGGCGACAACGCCACCGGCCTCGAACTGCAGGTGATCGCCGCGGTCGTGCTCGGCGGGGTCTCCGTCTTCGGCGGTCGCGGCCAGCTCTACGGCGTCGTCGCCGCCGTGCTCCTGATCGGCGTGCTCTCGAGCGCCCTCCGGCTCGCGAACGTCACCTCCGACGTCATCAACGTCATCACCGGCACGCTCCTCGTGGTCTCGGTCGTCAGCGCGAGCCTCCTCGCCTGGCTGCAGAAGGTCCGACGACGACGCTCGGGCCCGGTCTCCTCCGTCGCAGCACCCACAGCATCTTGACGACGCTGCGTCCCCCGGCCGACGGCACCCGTCTCGGTCGCCAGCACGAAAGGAATGGAAGAACAATGAAGTTTGCACACAAGCGTGCGACCGCCGTGGCCGCGGCCGCGGTAGCGGCTGCGCTCGCGCTCTCCGGCTGCGCCGACACCGGCTCCTCGGGCGGCGGGTCGAGCGAGGGCGGCGGGAGCGACAACCTGTCGATCACCTTCCTGCCGAAGAGCCTCGGCAACCCCTACTTCGACACCTCGAGCAAGGGCGGCAAGGCGGCCGTCGAGGAGCTCGGCGGCACCTTCGCCGAGGTCGGCCCGGCCGAGTCCGGCCCCGACGCGCAGGTGAGCTACATCAACACCGCCACGCAGCAGGGCGTCGGCTCGCTCGTCGTCTCGGCGAACGATCCGAAGGCGATCTGCGACGCCCTCAACGAGGCCCGTGACGCGGGCGTCAAGGTCGTCACCTTCGACTCCGACACGAATGCCGACTGCCGCGACCTGTTCGTGAACCAGGCGACCGCCGACGGCATCGCCAAGGTGCAGGTCGACCTCATCGCCGAGCAGATCGGCGACGCCGGCGAGATCGCCATCGTGTCGTCGACGGCGAACGCGACGAACCAGAACACCTGGATCGACAAGATGAAGGAACTGCTCGCCGCGGATCACCCGAACATCCAGCTCGTCGACGTCGTCTACGGCGACGACGACGAGCAGATCTCGTTCGACAAGACGGCCGCCGTGCTGCAGTCGCACCCGAACCTGAAGGGCATC
Source organism: Agromyces soli (assembly GCF_022811605.1). Lineage (GTDB taxonomy): Bacteria > Actinomycetota > Actinomycetes > Actinomycetales > Microbacteriaceae > Agromyces > Agromyces soli. The sequence goes on from NZ_CP094533.1 coordinate 1,114,227, forward strand.
GTCTCGCCGACGACCATCGGCATCTCGGCCGCCGCGCGCTACCTCTCGACCTCGGACTACAAGGGCAAGGTCGCGCTGACCGGCCTCGGCACGCCGAACCAGATGCGCGAGTACATCGAGGACGGCACCGTCACCGCGTTCGCGCTGTGGAACCCGGAGGACCTCGGCTACCTGTCGGCGTACGCCGCCGCCGCGCTCATCAACGGCGACATCACCGGCAAGGAGGGCGACACCTTCAAGGCCGGCAAGCTCGGCGAGTACACCGTCGGCGCGGACGCCACCGTGCTGCTCGGCGACCCGTACGTGTTCGACAAGGACAACATCGACGACTTCGACTTCTGAGTCGTCGCCGGGTCTCGTACGACACCCTCCCAGAAGCGCCCCGGCCGGGATCGGCCGGGGCGCTTCGTCGTGGGTGATGACCGAGTTGCCCGACTTTCATGAAAGTCGGGCAACTCGGGGTGGTGGTGACGTGGGGGTGGTGACCGGTCAGCCCGCTTCCGCGAGGCCGGCGACCCAGTCCACGAGGTGGGCGAGCAACGGCTCGGCGCTCTCGGTGTCGAGCCGGCGGGGGTCGGCGCCGAAGACGCCGTGCAGCGGGTGGTCGGCGCGGTGCCGGTCCTGGCCGTAGGGATCCTCGCCGGCGGGCGCCGGATGCGTCGCGGGGTCGGGCAGCGCGCCGACGTGCACGAGCTCGGGCGAGAGGGCGTGCAGCACGAGCGACTCGAAGCGGCCGGCGTGGTCGGGCGCCACCGGCGGCGTCGGCGCCTGGCCGAGCGTGCGGGCGACGGCGCGCAGCGGGGCATCCGTGCCGTTCCAGCGATCGGCGACCCGCTCGACCAGCTCGCGCTGCTCCTCGGCGAAGTGACCGCTCAGGATGACGGCGCGGCGCACGCCGAGCTCCGAGAGTCGGGCGAGGCTCTCGCCGAGCAGCGCCTCGATCGCCTCGGGGGTGTCGCTCATCAGCGTCCACGGGTAGCGGGAGTGCTCGCCGCCGACCGCCTGGTAGTACGCGGGCAGCACGACGCCGCCGCGCTGTTCGGCCGCCCGCAGGCAGATGCCGTAGGCGGTGAGCGCGTCGAGCCCGATCGGCAGGTGCGGGCCGTGGAACTCGAGCGAGCCGAGCGGCAGGTACGCGATCGAGGCGAGCGCCAGGCGCGCCTCGATCTGCTCGGGGCTCAGTCGTTCGATCGCGGGTGACGCGTCGGTGGCTGCGGTCGGGTCGCTCATACGTAGAAGTTCCTCTCCCATCCGAAGCCGACGAGCCGCTCGCGCAGCCCCTCGGCGAGCCCGCGCCCGTCGGCGAACGACAGGTTGCGGGCGATGCGCCGCTGCGAGGTCATGCCGACGATCGCGGTCGAGACCTCCGGGCGGTCGAGCACGAAGCGCACGGCGGCCTCGTCGAGTCCGTCGTAGTACGGCGCCGTGACCGTCTTGATCGCCTCGACGCGCTCGAGCGTCTCGGTGAAGCGCTCGCCCCGGAACATCGTCTTCAGCACCGAGTCATCCGCCCACTGCGCGTACGTCTCGGGCGTCCACGCCCCGCTCAGCGAGCCGGAATCCAGGGCGACGCGCACGATGATCGCCGTGCCGGACGCGGCGGCGGCCGGCAGCAGCGCGTCCTCGGGCCGTTGCTCGAAGAGGTTGTAGATGACCTGGATCGAGTCGACGAGTCCCGACTCGGCGAGGGCCACCCCCTCGTCGGCCCGGTAGTCGCGCAGCGAGACGCCGATGCGGTCGATCTTGCCCTCCGCGCGCAGCTCGTGCAGCGTTTCGAGCCAGCCGAGCTCCTGCATGCCCCGAGGCATCCAGCAGTGCAGCTGGTACAGGTCGATCCGCTCGACGCCCAGGCGGCGCAGCGACTGCTCGGCCTGCGCGCGCAGGTACTCCGGCCGGTAGGCGGCCGTGATGTCGGGGTCGTCGACCGAGGGGTGCGGCCACTCGGGCGGCTGCACCTTCGTCGCGACGTAGACGCGCTCGCCGCTCCACTCCCGCAGCGAGCGGCCGACGACCTCTTCGCTGTGCCCGGAGCCGTACATCTCGGCGGTGTCGACGAAGTTGATGCCGCGCTCGTAGGCGTCGAGCAGCGCGCGGACCGAGGCGTCGTCGTCGACCGGCCCCCACTGCCCGCCGAGTTGCCAGGCGCCGAACGACACCTCGCTGATCTCCCACCCGGTGCGACCGAACGGTCGGCGATGAACGGTCATGTGCTGGTGCGCTCCTTCACGCTCGGGGCGCGCGGATCGCGCGCTGCGGCGCGCGGGCTGCACGCCGTCGCCGCGCACCCGGCGCGGCCCTTCGAATCTACGAAGGGCGGATGGCCCGCCGAAGGACACCGGAACGCGGAAACATGGACTGGACGAGCAGTGCCCGCCGTCGGCTCACGGCCGCACGGTGTCGCGGGCGAACTGGGTCGGCGAGACGCCGTACGCCCGCCGGAACGCGCGCGAGAAGTACAGCGGATCGGGGTAGCCGACGAGCTGGGCCACCTCGCTCACCCGCATGCCGGTGGTGCGCAGCAGGCTGCCGGCCTCGCGCAGGCGGACCTGCCGGATCCACGCCTGCATGGACTCGCCGGTATGCCGGGTGAACAGGCGCTGCGCGGTCGTCTCGCTGCACCTGGCCGCCTCTGCGACCCGGGCGACGGTGAGCGGCTCGGCGATGTGGTGGCGGATGAACGTCATCATCAGCTCGAGCGAGCCGGGCACGGCGGTCTGCTGCGCGTGGCTGTCGGCCCAGGCGGCGTTCTCGAAGAGGATGAGCCGCCCGAGCGCCCGGAAGTACTCCTCGTCGAAGGCGCCCTCGCCGAGTCGTTCGATCGCGATCGTGCCGAACTCGGTGATGCGCCGGGCCGCGGCGTTCCGCATCGTCGACAGGCCGGGGCGGAACGCCGCCGCGTCACCGTGCCTGGCCGGGTCGTCGAGCAGCGGGTCGCCCGGCAGGTGCGCCACCCGGGGGATGACGGGCGCCGAACGGTCGTAGCGGGGCACGACGTGCAGGGTGCCGATGTGGAACGGTCCGCGGCGGTTCGCCCGGTACTCGACCCGGTGGTGCCACGGCAGCCGCACGACGTGCTGCGCGTCGACGGTCCAGCTCTGCCCGCCCGCGCGGATCTCGCCGCCGCCGCTCACGATCCAGATGAACGAGACGCTCATCACGTGCGGGTTCACGATCTGTTCGCCCGACGTGAAGCGGTACCAGTTCGCGCCGACGACGACGGGGTCGTCATCGGGGTGCAGCAGCGTCACATCGACCATGGTAGGTCGCATGAGCGTCAGGCGGCGGCCTCCAGGCGGACCGTCACGGTGCCCGCCTCGTAGACGGCGACCGGGTGCGCGAAGGGCTGCGGGGTGAGCTGCTCCGCGTCGACGAGGGCGAGCTCGGGGAACGACTCGAGCAGGGCCGTGATGGCCTCGCGGATCTCGACGCGGGCGACCTGCTGGCCGATGCATCCGTGGATGCCGTAGCCGAAGCCCAGATGGCCGAACGCGTCGCGGGTGACGTCGAACTCCTCCGGCCGCTCGCCCCAGTGCCCGGGGTCGCGGTTCGCCGCGACGGGCGAGACGGACACCGAGGTGCCCGCCGGGATGTGCGTGCCCTCGATCTCGACGTCCTCGAGCGCCGTGCGGGCGAAGAGCGTGACGAACATGGCGCCGGCGCGCATGAACTCCTCGACGGCAGGCCGGAGCTGCTCGGGCTCCGCGCGCAGGATGGCCAGCTGCTCCGGGTTCGTCAGCAGCGCGACGGAGGCCGTCGCGATCAGGTAGGCGACGGAGTCGCGGCCCGCGCCCATCAGCAGGCGCAGCAGCGCCTCGACCTCGACGCGGTCGAGCTCGGGATTCTGCAGCAGGTCGGTGATGACGTCCTCGCCGGGCGAGTCCGCGCGCTCCTCGAGGAGCGCGCGGATGAAGTCGTACTTCTGCTGCGCCGTCGACTCCTCGACGAAGAGCGCCACGAAGCGCTCGTAGTGATGCTCCGGGATGCCGAGGACGTGGCAGTGCGTGCGGGCCGAGATCGGCATGGCGTAGTCGCGCCAGAGGTCGACGACCGGGCCGCGCTCGCGGAGCGCCGCGATCTGCTCGGCGACCATGGTGCGGATCCACGGTTCGCGGGCCCGCGCCTGGCGCACCGAGAAGCGGGCGGTCACGGCGCGCCGGAGCTTCGCGTGCTCGTCGCCGTCGAGGTTCAGGAGGTTGAGCTCGTCGGAGGCCTGCCCCGAGGCATCCAGCTCGCCCGGTGCCTCGAGCGGCACCGCCGCGCTCTCGGCCTTGCCCTCCTCGCCGTGCGCCGGCGGGCCGACCGGCATCCGCGAGGGGCGCATGCTGAACCGCGGGTCCTGCAGCACGGCGACCGCCGCCTCGTACCGCGTGGCGACGAGGCCCTCGTGGCCGTCCTGGAAGTCGAGCGGCACGAAGGCGCCGGCTTCGCGCCAGGCGGCGAGCTGCGGCGACGGCGCGAGCGGGGTGCCGTCGCCGGGGAGCGAGCGGGAGTGGAACGGGCATTCGGCGGGGATCGTCATCGATCTGGCTTCTTTCAGGAGTGGTGGATGAGGGGGCGGGCGGTGGTGACGACGGCCGCGCGGGCCGTCCGGAACTCGCGCGGCGGGGCGTTCCAGCCGACGATGCCGCGCAGCTCGCCGTCGGCGTCGTGACTGCCGTAGACGATGCCGGCGGACTCGGCGGCGGTCGGCAGCTCGGCGAGCGAACGCTCGGGATCGAACCAGCCGTACGCGTGGATGCGAGCGCCGTGGATCTCGGACCAGAAGAGCGGAACCGGCGGTGCGCCCTCGCCGCCGTGCGCGAGGCGCCCGGCCACCGCGATGGCCTGTTCGATGGCGTTGCTCTGGTGCTCGACGCGGCGGTGCCGGCCGGTGATCGGGTCGTGCCAGGCGGCGACGTCGCCCACGGCGGAGATGCCGGGCGCCGCGACGCCGAGGCGGTCGCAGACGACGCCGTCGGCGAGCTCGAGGGTCGAAGAGGCGAGCCAGTCGGTGCGCGGCGTGCCGCCGATCATGGTGACGACGAGATCGACGGTGCGCGTCGTGCCGTCGGCGAACTCGAGCGCGGTGGCGTCCGGTGCGTCCGCCGCGCCGGCAGACTGGGCCGCGACGAGCTCGGCGCGGAGGGCGAGCTCGACGCCGTGCGCCTCGTGCAGTCGCACGAGGTCCTCGCTCAGCAGCGTGCCGACGCCGCCGAAGCCGAGCGCGCCGGAGCGGCCGACGAGCAGCACCTCCGCGTCGCGCTTGCGCGCGGCGCTCGCGATCTCGGATCCGAGGATGCCGGAGCCGATCACCGCGACCCGACGGGCCGCGTCCATCCGCTCGCGCAGTCGCAGCGCGTCGTCCATGGTGCGAAGGGTGGATGCCTCGGCCAGCACGGGGTGCGGCCGGGGCTGCGTCCCCGTCGCGATGACGAGCTCGTCGAAGGAGATGGGCCCGTCGGCGGTGTGCAGGGTGCGCGCCTCGACGTCGAGTCCGGTCGCGCGCCGGCTTGTGCGGACGCGGATCCCGAGCTCGTCGAGCTCGGCCGCCGTGCGGATCGCGGCCTGCTCGGGCCGCCATTCGCCGGCAAGGATCTGCTTCGACAGCGGCGGCCGGGTGTACGGCAGGTGCGGCTCGTCGCCGAGCAGGGTGATCTCGCCCTCGAAGCCTTCGTCGCGCAACGATTCGGCGACGGTGAGCCCGCCGATCGACGCGCCGACGATGACGACGCGTGCGGGGCCGCTCATGCCGTCGAGAGCGCGATGGCGCGGGCGGGGCAGAGCCGTACGGCGCGGGTCGCGGCGGCGAGGTCCGCGCCCTCGGGGTCGGGCTCGAGCAGCAGGACGATGCCGTTGTCGTCCTGGTCGAACACGTCGGGGGCGACGAGGGCGCACTGCCCGGCGCCGACGCAGGCGTCGGTCTGGACCAGGATGCTCATCGGTACTCCTCTGTACTAGGTGCAATGGAGTCAATCCAAGCCGCGCTGCCCACGGAATCCCATGCCCCGCGCACCCAGAACATGGACTGGACGATCAGCGCGCGGGCGCTGCACACCGAAGCGCCCCCTCCTGCGGGGAGGGGGCGCCGGGGCGGTCGGTTACACCGTGCGGGAGGTCTGCCCGCTCGCCGGCACGAAGCCCGAGGAGACCGCGGCCTTGAAGGCGCGGTCCCACTCGGCCCAGGTGACGCTGGCCGAGCTGCCGGACGTGCTGCCGAAGCGGGTCGCCAGGTTGTTCGCGACGGCCACGGTGCTGGTGACGAACCAGAAGCCGGGGCCCACGAGGGCGTAGCGGTTCACCGGGTTGGCGTTGGCGTCGTTGGCGTGGATGAGGAACAGCATGTCGATCTCTTCTTCCGTCGGAGTGGGTTGCGGGATGGTGGTCGGGCCGATGAATTTCGTGAAGTCGACGCGCTGGCCGGACGCGTTGAGGCCGTGGACGTGGAGATGCACATCGCCGCCGTAGTCCGCCCCGTCAGCCGAGGCGCCGGACCACCCGAGCGTCTCTCCCTCGGCGTAATGGCGAGCTGCGCCGAACTCGGACTGATGCTGAAAGACGATCGCGACCATGTCGCCCCCGCCCTCGGGCGGTGCCGCCTCGGCAGGTTTGCGCCGAGGCGCCGGCGTGTCCAGCATGAGGATCGATCGCCGCCCCGCGGCGCCGTACCAGCCGGCCGCCCATTCGCCCGAGCCTCCGCTGGTGCGCAACGTTCCGGCCGCGGGCGCGGGCAGCGCCGTGCCGTATTCGAGCGGGTAGTCGGTTCCGCCCGCCGAGTAGGACACGTGGTCGTACCAGCTGCCCGTTACCGGGTAGCCGGAGTAGGGATTGGAGACCATGTTCCTCCTTTCGTTCCGTAGCTTCCGGACCGCCGGTCGGCGATCCGGCATTCGAATGCGTGTTCGAAACTACGGAAGAGTGCACGCGCGTGAGAACCCGACACGCCGTCCCGATATCCGGGGTGCTGAGACGAAAAACGCCCCGCGGCATTCGGCGTGAGCCGGCGCTGCGGGGCGGTGGAGGAGTGGAGCCGAAGACGGGAATCGAACCCGCGCTGTCTGCTTGGGAAGCAGAAGTTCTACCATTGAACTACTTCGGCGTGCGACATCCTGGGACGTCACGGAGACCATCGTAGCAACTAGGCTGGGCGCGTGCTGCTCTCCGATCGCGACATCCGTGCCGAACTCGAACGCGAGCGCATCGGCATCGAGCCGTCCGACCCGGCGATGCTGCAGCCGTCGAGCGTCGACGTGCGCCTCGACCGGTACTTCCGGCTGTTCGACAACCACAAGTACCCCTTCATCGATCCTGCCGAGGACCAGCCCGAGCTCACCCGCCTCATCGAGGTGAAGCCCGACGAGCCGTTCATCCTGCACCCCGGCGAGTTCGTGCTCGGCTCCACCTACGAGCAGGTCACCCTGCCCGACGACATCGCCGCGCGCCTCGAGGGCAAGAGTTCGCTCGGCCGGCTCGGCCTGCTCACGCACTCGACCGCGGGCTTCATCGACCCGGGCTTCACCGGTCACGTGACCCTCGAGCTCTCGAATGTCGCGACGCTGCCGATCAAGCTCTGGCCGGGCATGAAGATCGGGCAGCTCTGCTTCTTCCGGCTCACCTCGCCCGCCGAGCGGCCCTACGGCTCCGCCGACTACGCGAGCCGCTACCAGGGCCAGCGCGGGCCGACCGCCTCGCGTTCGTTCCAGAACTTCCACCACACCGACGTCGGCGCGAACGACGCCGGCTCGCGCGGCAACTGAGTTCGCCATTCCCCTGCTCATCGGCACCCTGCTGTCCGATGTTCTGGCATCCCAATCGTACCTTTCCTCTTGATTCCAGCGGAGTGATCGTGCTTAGGATGGCACGGAGCGGCGTCCAGTCGTGCAGTGCTGCATGACATCCTGGGGCGCCTCGGGCCTTGAGGGGAAGGTGCGGGATGGGTCGGGCAACGTCCGCAGATTCAAGCAGGTTTCGGCGCGCGACCGATGCTATCCATGGGATCCCGAACCTCGAGTGGGCAGCATCACGTGGAGCACGCAGCAGGGCACGCTCCGAGCGGCGGCGGCCCCGTCGGCTCCTCGCCGGCCTGCTCGCCTCAGTGGTCCTCGCGACCGGGAGCCTCGCAGCGGTCACCGCGGGTCCCGTCGCGCCGGCGGCGGCCGCCTCGCCATTGCAGTGCGGGCCGAGCTACGGCCTGCAGATCGGCACGCCGCAGACGATCTGGCAGATCGACCAGGCCACCGGCGCCCAGACCACGATGGCCAGGTTCAATTTTCCGCAGGCCAACCTCAACATCAATGCCATGGGAATCTCCGCCGACGGCCGCACGGTGTACGGCACTGGCGCATACCTCTCGAACCCGCCCGACAACCGCCGCTGGGTCTTCGCCTACGACATGGTCGCCGAAGGGTGGACCAACCTCGGCGCGGCACCGAACGGCAGCGCGATGACGCATGGTGCGATCAATCTCGCGACCGGCGTCTACTACTGGGGCGGCATGACCGGGAGCACGCTGAACATCTTCGGCTTCAACCCCGCGACGAACCAGTTCTTGGGGCGAGTCGCCACGGGCGCCGTGCCCCAGGCCGGCAACAACGGGGACTTCGCCTTCGACGCGCAGGGCAACCTCTTCTACAGCGCGGGCGCGAACGGCACGAACGTGCTCGGGGTCATCGAGACGACGCTGCCGACCGCGCCGGTGTCGAGCCCGGTCACCATCACCGGCACCGAGCTCAACCGGATCACGACTCCCGCCGACCAGGCGATCAACGGTCTCGCCTTCGTCAGCGACGGCTCGCTGATCCTCAGCAGCAACACGACGGTGTTCACTGTGAACCCGACCACGGGCGCCGTGCTGCGGAACGCCCCGCTGCGTCAGTCGGGCACGGGTGACCTGGCGTCGTGCGCCTCGCCGAACACGATCGAGGTGCAGAAAGACCTCCCCGACGGTCGCAAGGCCGCGGACGACCAGGTGACGATGACGATCACCGGCGGCGGCGTCAGCCGAGGGAACAGCGCCACCACGGCGGGCGGGGCCGGAGGTGTGCAGCCGCAGAAGGCGGGCCCGGTGCTCGCGCTGGCCGGCGTGCGCTACACCGTCACCGAGACGGGCTCCGGCTCGGATGCGAACCGGTACGACTCGAGTTGGCGGTGCGTCGATCAGAACACCGAGGTGGTGGTCGCCGAGGGGGCGGGACGCACCGGCAGCTTCGAGATGCCGGACAACGGCGGGAGCGGCGCCGCGATCATGTGCACGTTCACGAACACGCCGTATCGACCGGCGCTGACCCTCGACAAATCGGTCACCCCGGACGGCGCGCTGGTCGCGGGCGAGACGCTCGCCTACTCGTTCGTGGTCACGAACAGCGGCAACGCCGTGATGCAGGACGTCGCCATCGACGAGACCAGCTTCACCGGCACCGGTGAGCTGTCGGCGATTCGCTGCCCGGCCGGCCGGCTCGCACCGGGCGGCGCGGTCACCTGCACGGCGAGCTACACCGTGCAACAGGCCGATGTCGATCGCGGCTCGATCAGCAATACGGCGCAGGCGACCGGGTCCTCGACCGGCGGCGAGCCCGTGCGGTCGAGTCCAGACACCGCGGTCGTGCCGCAGCGGGCGGAGCCATCGCTCCTGCTCACGAAGACGGCCAGCCGGGGGCAGGTCGACACGGTGCGTCAGCCGATCGGGTACGAGTTCGTCGTCTCCAACAACGGCAACGTCACCATCGACGACATCCGCATCGAGGAAGGCGACTTCAACGGTGCCGGTGGCGCCCCCGAGATCACGTGCCCGGTCACCACCCTGGCGCCGCAGGCGTCGATGACCTGCACCGCCGTCTACCGGGCGACGGTCGCCGACTTCGACCGGGGCGCCGACCTGGTGAACACTGCGACGGCGACGGGGACGACCCCGACCGGGGAACGCGTCGAGTCGAACGAGTCGTCGGCGACGGTCGAGGTCGTACCGGCACCCGCCCTCGAGATCGAGAAGCTCTCCGACGCGGCGGAGGACGCCGAGGCGGGCGACACCATCACCTACACCTTCTGGGTGACGAACACCGGCAACGTCACGATCGACGGGATCGCGGTCCGCGAGACCGAGTTCAGCGGCACCGGCGAACTGTCGGAGATCGCCTGCCCCGACGGCGCGCTGCAGCCGGGTGAGCAGGCGCGCTGCACGGCGACGTACACCCTGACGCAGGCCGACGTCGATCGAGGCGAACTCACCAATGTCGCGGTCGCCACCGGCACCGATCCCGGCGGCAACGAGGTCGAATCCCCCGAGGGGTCCGTGGAGGACCCGCTCCCCCCGTCGCCCGCGCTGTCCCTCACCAAGTCGGCGCGCCCCGAGCGCGCCACGCGGCCCGGCGAGCGGGTCGTCTACTCGTTCCTCGTGACCAACACCGGCAATGTCACGCTGCACGGTGTCAGCATCCGGGAGGACAGCTTCTCGGGTGCCGGGCCCATCGCATCCGTCGTCTGCCCGCCGGCGGCCGACTCGTTGCGTCCCGACGCGAGCGTGACCTGCTACGTCAGCTACGTGGTCACCCAGGCCGACCTCGACCGTGGCGAGGCCATCCGCAACACCGCGACGGCGACCGGGCTCGACCCGAAGAACGAGGGCGTCGAGTCGGAGCCCTCGCCGGCCGAGGTCACGGTCGACCGGGCGCCCGGCATCGAAGTGAAGAAGTCGGCTGACGGCGCCCCGCGCGAGCTGGTCGTGGGACAGAAGATCACCTACCGATTCGTCGTCACGAACACCGGCAACGTCACGCTCGCGGACGTCGGTCTCACCGAGCAGAGCTTCGACGGATCGGGGGAGCTGTCGGCCCTCGACTGCCCCGCCGACCGCACCCTCGCGCCGCGGGGGCAGCTCACCTGCACCGCGAGCTACACCGTCACGCAGGGGGACGTCGACCGCGGTAGCCTGACCAATTCGGTCACGGCGACCGGCACTCCGCCGGCGGGCTCCGCTCCCGAGGAGACCATCACCTCGCCGCCGTCCGAGGTGTCGATCCCGGAGGATCCCGACCCCTCGATGCGGCTCGAGAAGACGCCGCGCCCGGTCGCCTCCGCCCGGGCCGGCGAGGTGATCGAGTACGAGTTCCGGCTCACCAACACGGGGAACGTCACCCTGCGCGACCTCGAGATCACGGAGGGCGAGTTCAACGGAACGGGCGATCCGGTGGAGATCGCCTGCCCCGGCTCGAGCACCCCCGCAAGCTACGCGGGCCCGCTGCACCCCGGAGCGTCGGTGACGTGCATCGCTCGCTACACGCTCACGCAGGCCGACCTCGACAGCGGCGACGACCTCGTGAACACCGCGACGGCGACCGCGACACCGCCGAGGGGAGCGCCGATCGAGACGCCCCCGGCCACCGCGATCGTCGAACTGGAGCCCGACGCCGGGATCTCGATCGTGAAGTCGGTCGAGCCGGGCGACGGCCTGGTCGCGGGCGAGCCCCTGCACTACAGCTTCGTCGTCACCAACACCGGGAATGTCACGCTCACCCGGGTGTACGTGAGCGAGACGCAGTTCACGGGCTCGGGTCGGCTCTCGGCGATCACCTGCCCTGAACGCACCCTCGCGCCGGGCGAGCAGACGCGCTGCACCGCCGGCTACGAGGTGCAGCAGGAGGACGTCGACCGCGGCCGGATCTACAACGCGGCGACCGTGATGGGCCAGGATCCGCTGGGCACCTGGGTGACCACCACCGAGGACGATGCGTCGGTCCCAGAGGCGCCGAGGCCCGAACTCGTGCTGCGCAAGCTCGCTGATCCGGGGGTGGCGGGGGACGTCGGCCAGACCATCGCCTACTCCTTCGTCGCGACGAACACCGGCAACGTCACCCTCACCGATCTCGCCATCGCGGAGGGTGAGTTCAGCGGTTCGGGCGAGTTGTCCGAGATCGCCTGCCCCGAGGGCGCCTCCGCACTGCGGCCCGGCGAGACGGTGACGTGCACGGCGGGCTACCGCCTCACACAGGCGGATGTCGATTCGGGCGCGCTCACGAACACGGCGACCGCGACCGGCACCCCTCCCGGTGGGGGCGACCCGGTGACATCGAACGAGCCCGAGGTCCGGGTCCCGGTCGTGCAGCGACCGGCGGTCGAGATCGAGAAGTCCGCCGACGTCACGGTGATCCGCACGGTCGGCGAGCGGGTCACGTACTCGTTCGCGGTCACGAACACCGGCAACGTCACCCTCGCCGACGTGCGTGTCGCCGAGGTCGAGTTCACCGGTTCCGGCGAGCTCTCCGAGGTGAGCTGCCCGGCCGGCGCGACCTCGCTCGCACCCGGCGAGGTGGTGACCTGCACGGCGAGCTACCGGGTCACGCAGACCGACCTCGAGCAGGGGGTGCGGAACACCGCGACCGCGGTCGGCACTCCGCCGGGCGGTGAAGCGGGCTCGGTGGAATCCGAGCCGTCCACGGTCGCGGTTCCGTCGGAACGGGTCCAGGGGCTGTCGATCGTGAAGTCGGCGGACACGGAACGGGTGAGCCGTGCCGGGGAGATCATCGTGTACTCGTTCACGGTCACGAACACGGGGAATGTCCCGCTCGCCGACGTGCAGGTGGACGACGTCGAATTCTCCGGCGCGGGTGCCCTCTCCGCAATCACGTGCCCGCCATCGACCTCGGCGTTGCAGCCGGGTCAGCAGCTCAGCTGCACCGCGAGCTACATGGTGCGCACGGCGGACCTGACCGGCGGCGCGATCACGAACGTGGCGACCGTGACGGCGACCCCGCCCGGTGCGGCCGGGCCGGTCACGGCCGCGTCGTCGCCGGCGGTCGTCGAGACGGAGCCCGCAGCTGGGCCGCCGCTCGCGGTCACCGGTATCGTGATCGGCGGCAGCATCGCGCTCGCCGTCGTGCTCCTGCTCGGCGGGGTCCTGATCGTGCTGGTCGTCGCTCGTCGGCGGTCCCGGCGCAGCTGACCGTCGGGGCTCCGCGTCTCGGACGCCGGGCTCCAGGCTTCGGAGGCGCCGCGATGACCCGCCGTTCGGCGGGGTCATCGCGCTGGATCCGCCGCGCTCGGCGGGTGCCCGTGGCGCGTGCGAGCGGGCAGCATGACGGCACGCGCCACGATGGAGTGGCCCAGGACGATGGAGTACCGATGACCGACATCCTTGCCCGACCGCCGTTCGACCCCGAGCTCGAAGCCGCGCTCGCCGTGCTCGGCGACCAGCTGCCCTCGACCATCACCCCCGAGTTCATCCCCCTCATGCGGCAGGGGCAGGCCGGCCCGGTCGTGTTCGACCAGCTCGCGCCGCTCCTCGCCGAGCACGACCTCGAGACCCGCGACGTGACGATCCCCGGCCACGACGGCGACGAGATCGCCGTGTCGATCGTGTCCCGTCGTGGTCGCACCGGCGTAGGTCCGGGCATCTTCCACACCCACGGCGGCGGCATGATCGTCGGCGACCGCTGGGTCGGCGTCGCGAGCTTCGTCGAGTGGATCGCCCGCTACGACGCCGTGCTCGTGACCGTCGAGTACCGGCTCGCCCCCGAGTTCCCCGACCCGTATCCCGTCGAGGACTGCTACGCCGGCCTGGTCTGGACCGCCGCGCACGCGGCCGAACTCGGCATCGACCCCGATCGCATCCTCATCGCCGGTGCCAGCGCGGGCGGCGGGCTCGCGGCCGGCACCGCGCTCCTCGCGCGCGACCGCAGCGGCCCGGCCCTCCTCGGACAGCTGCTCATCTGCCCGATGCTCGACGACCGCGACGTCACGGTCTCGACGAAGCAGATCGACGGCGTCGGCGTGTGGGACCGCGGCTCGAACGTCACCGGCTGGTCGGCGCTGCTGGGCGAGCGGCGCGGCACGGCGGAGGTCTCGATCTACGCCTCGCCCGCGCGCGCGACCGACCTCTCCGGGCTGCCCCCGGCGTACATCGATTGCGGCAGCGCCGAGGTGTTCCGTGACGAGGACGTGGCGTACGCGACGAAGCTGTGGGAGGCGGGCGTCCAGGCCGAGCTGCACGTGTGGGCCGGCGGCTTCCACGGCTTCGACCTGCTCGCCCCGCAGGCCGCCGTGTCGCAGGCCTCCACGGCTGCGCGCGACAACTGGGTCTCGCGCCTGCTCGGCGACTGACCCCCGGCTTCCGTCGCCGCGGCCGGCACCGCCTGCCTTCCGCCGCGGCGGCGGAGCACCACCCGCACCGGGATATCGTGGTCGCCAGAGCTTGGAGCGCACCATGCAGGAACTCGTCGGGCGGCTGACCGCCCTGGACCCCGAGGCGAGCCAGACCCTCAAGGTCGTCACGTATTTCGACGCGCTCGTCGCCGCGGGCGTCGGCGCCGAAGCGCTGCTGCGCGGCGCCGCGGCGTTGAGCGGGGCGCCGGTCGGCTTCCTCGGTTCCGCGCGAGGGCTGCGGGTGGGGCAGGATGGCCGCCGACTGCCGAGTCCTGTCGCCCCGCCCGTCGGCGGACGCGTTCGCACCGTCGGCGACGGTGCCGTGTGCTGGCTGGAACGCAGCGGGGACCCCCACGCGAACGACGCCATGGTGCTGGAACGGCTCGCGATCGCCCTCGGCATCTCGGAAGCCCGCCGAGCGGCCGGCGGCTCGGGCCTCGCCGGTGCGGTCGAGATCGCGGTGAATCCGCACGCGACCGCCGAGGAGCGCGGATCCGCGATCGCCCGGCTCCAGCTCGACGCCGAGCCGCGGGTGCGCGCGGTCGCCGCGCCGCACGACGCGGAGCCGCCGAGGGATGCCCCGAGCGCGGTCGTCGCGACGCGCCACGGTCTCGTGCGCGCCGTGCTGCGGCGCGCGGAGGAGCCCGGTTCGGTTCGCGCGGAGACGGCGCAGCTCGGACTTGGCCTCGCGCTGCCGCCCGAACGGCTCCCGGAGTCGTGGGCCTCGGCGCTCGTCGCGCTCCGGCTCACCGACGACGCTCGGCCGCTCGTCGACGCCGCCGAGCTCGGCGGTCTGCTGCTGCTCGCCGAGGCGGCCGATGCGCGGAGCGAGCCGCACCCGGACGCCGTCACGCTCGCCGCGCTCGACCCCCGGGCGATCGCGCTGCTCGACGCGCTCGCCGAGACCGGCAGCGTGCGCGGGGCGGCGGCGCGCTGCGGCATCCACCACTCCACCGTGCAGGAACGGTTGCTCGTGCTCGGCCGCCGGCTCGGCTACGACCCGCGCTCGCCGCAGGGGCGGACGCGCTACGCGGTGGCCCGGGTGCTCGTCACGCTGTCGGTCGCGCCGAACCCGCACTGACGGGCGCGAGTGCATCGACGCCCGCGAGGCCCCGGAGCGCGAAGGCGGTCACGGCGTCGAGCGTCGTGTCGTGGCCGAGCACGCGCGAGTGGCCGGAGCCGGTGACGACGATCGCGCGAGCGCGGTCGTCGTGCGCGGCGCGCAGGCGCTCGCTCTCGCTCGCGGGGACCTCGCGGTCGGCGGCATCGTGCACGAGCAGCAGCGGCACGGGGGCTGGGATCGGGTGCGCCACCCGGTCGAAGCGGCGCCAGACCGCGGCGGGGTCGAGTCCCGGTGCGACACGGTGGATGAACGCCGTGGCGAGCTCGGCGGCCGCCCGATCGCCCAGCTGCAGCGCGCCGGCGAACACGTTCGTGGTCACCGCCGCGTCGCCGACGCTCGCGATCGCGACCACGCCGCCCGCGCTCGTGCCCTCGGCGACGGCGGTCATCGCGGCGAGGCCGCCGAGCGAGTGCCCGACGATCGCGCTGAAGCGCCCGTGCCGCTGCTGCAGCGCCTCGATCGCCGCGATCCAGTCGCGGATGTCGGCGCGGCGCCCGGGGGAGCCGCCGTGCGCGGGCGCGTCGAAGGCGACGACGCGGAAGCCCTCGGAGCGCAGTTCGCGCACGAGCGGGGCGAATTGGCTCGCCCGCCCGCGCCAGCCGTGCACGAGCAGCACGACCTGGGCGCCGGCGCCCCACTCGTAGCTCACGAGCTCGTGGCCCGCGGCGGTGAAGGTGCTGCGCCTGGCGCTGTCGTGGATGGCCCGCTCGCGCGACGCGACCGGACGGCGCGGGCGCGTCGAGGTGAAGAGGGGGAGCACGGCGTGCGCGGCGAGGCGCGGGCTGCGCGGGGCGGCGGCGCGCGCGACGGCGATGCGTGCGGCGACGGACGCGGGGAGCTTCGGCATGGCGGCCTCCGAGGTGGCGTTCAATGAATACGAACGATCGTACGGGTTACTTTACGCACGATCGTGCGTAAAATCGAGTGGAGGAGGCGAGCATGGGGCAGCAGACGGTGACCGACGGGCGTCGCGCACGCGGGGATGCCTCGCGCCGCGTCGTGCTCGCCCAGGCCGTGGACCTCGCCTCGATCGAGGGGCTCGACCAGCTCTCCATCGCCCGCATCGCGGACGCCGCCGGCGTCGGCAAGTCGAGCGTCGCCACCCTCTTCGGCAGCAAGGAGCGGCTCCAGCTCGCGACCGTCGAGACCGCGAGCGCACGCTTCGCGGCCACAGTCATCGCCCCCGCACGCGTGCACCCCCGCGGGGTGCGCCGACTCGTGGCCCTGCTCGACCGGGTCGTCGCCTACTCGCAGGACCGGGTGTTCCCGGGCGGCTGCTTCTTCTCCGCCGCGGCCGCCGACTTCCACGCCAAGCCGGGCCAGGTGCGCGACGCGGTCGCCGCGCAGCTCGACGACTGGCTCGGCTACCTCGCGCTCACCGCCCGCTTCGCCGCCGAGCGCGGGGAGCTGCCGGGCCTCGACCCCGCCGGCGACGAGCCCGAGCAGCTCGCCTTCGAGATCCAGGGCACCTTCGAGCTGATGAACCTCCTCGCCGTCATCCGCGACGACGAGCTGCCCTACCTGCGGGCCCGGCGCGCGTACCGGGCGCGGCTGCTCGCCCTCGGCGTGCCCGCCGAGCTCGCCGAGCGCGTGCTGGAGCCCGGCGCCGCCCTGCGCTGAGTGAACACGACGAAGCGCCGGCCCCATTCGGGACCGGCGCTCCGGGTGGATGTCCCGGCGGGGCCGAGGCGGCGGCTCAGTGGTGCAGGTGCACGTGGACCTCGAGCTGCTCGCGGCGGTGGCCGCGACCGTGGCCGCGACCGCCGTGGCGCTCGTCGTGCCCGTCGCGCGACTCGTGCCCGCAGTGCTCGTGCCCGAAGCCGTGGTCGCCGTGACGCTCGCCGCGGGGGCCGAGGTGGCCATGCTCGTGCGGGTTGTGCCCGTGGAAGCCGTGCTCGCGCGGGAACCGCCCGCGCTCGCCGTGGAAGCGGCGGCCGCCGCGGCGGCCCCGGGGCATCGGCTGCGACTCGTCCCAGCCGAGCTCGCGGGCGATCGCCTCGAGTGTGCGGAGCGTGGTCGCGAAGTCCTCGTCGGACACCGCGCCGGCGACCCGTTCGCGGAATCCGTCGACGCGGGACTGCAGGCGCTCGCGCGCCGCTCGTCCCTCCTCGGTGAGCTCGCCGCGTTCGAGCCAGCCGTGCTCGGCGAGCCGGCGGGCGAGCTTCGGCCGCTCGGAGAGGCGGGCGGCGAGCCGCTCGTCCTCTGCGGCGCCGGCGTACAGGTTCAGTGCGCGCCAGTCTCGGCGGCTGAGGCCCTCGTCGGCGAAGAGCTCCGCCATCTCCTCGGAGAGGCGGCGGTCGACGAGCTTGAGCCAGAACCCGAACGGGCGGGCGCCGACCTTGGGCTCGGTCGGCTCGGGGGTGGGGTGGTCTTCGTGGGTGGTCATGATATTCCTCTCTCGGTGGCCCGCCTCGGCGGGTCCCGGCGCGCGATGCGCGATGATTCGACATTGCATGCCTTATGACATGTATATGTACTATGACATGTATGTCTGATCGAGGTCAAGGAGCTCCCAGCGAACGCTCGGGTTCGGCCGATCCGGTGTCCCGCATCGAAACCGCGCTCGGGATGCTTCGCGGCGGCCCTCGCGGCTTCGGCCCGCACTCCGGCGGCCACCACGGCGCGGGCCTCCAGGCCGGTGAGGAGAGCGGCGCGCGTCACCAGGGCCGTGGGCCGCACGGCGGCGGGCATCACGGTCGTGGTCCCCACGGCGGCGGGCACCGCGGCGAGGCCCCGCACGGCGATTCGCCCTTCCGCGATCCGGAACGCGGCAGCTGGCGCGGCCCGGGCGGTCGGGGCGGCCAGGCGGCGCTCCGCGTGCTCCACCTCCTCGACGAACACGGCCCCGCCTCGGTCGGCGAGCTCGCCGAGCGCATCGGCGTCGATCAGCCCCGCGCGAGCCGGCTCGTCGCCGCCGCCGTCTCGGCCGGGCACATCCGGCGCGAACCCGACCCGCACGACGCTCGTCGGGCCATCCTCGTCATCACCGACAGCGGACGCGACGCGCTCAGGTCCCTGCTCGGCCGCCGCCGCGGCGCGGTCGAGCGCGCGCTCGAGGGCTTCAGCGAGGCCGAGCGCGCGCAGTTCGCCGAGCTGTTCGCGCGCTTCGCCGAGGGCTGGCGCCGCGGCTGACTCGGACGGCGGTCGCCGACGAGGCGGCCCGAGGCATCCCGCCGCCGCTCAGTCGCGCGGAGCGGGCGGTGCGGTCCGCGTCGACTTCACCGGGATGAGCAGCGCGAGCCCGACGGCGATCACGAGGACGATGCCGAGGATGCCGAAGTACGCCCGGTTGCCGCTGAGGGTGACGAAGATCGCGAAGGCGGTCGGGGCGAGGAAGCTCACCGCACGGCCCGTCGTCGCGTAGAGGCCGAACACCTCGCCCTCGCGACCGGCCGGGATGAGCCTCGCCAGGAAGGTGCGGCTCGCCGACTGGGCCGGGCCGACGAAGAGGCAGAGCGCGAGGCCCGCGGTCCAGAACACGAGCTGACCGCCGTCGTGCAGGAAGAACACGATGAGCCCGCTCACGACGAGCCCGATGAGGGCGACGACGATGACTGGCTTCGCGCCGAGCCGGTCGTCGAGCGCGCCGACCGCGATGGTCGAGATGCCCGCGACGACGTTCGCCGCGATGGCGAAGACGATGACCTCCCCCGCCGAGAAGCCGAACACCGACGCCGCGAGGACCCCGCCGAAGGTGAACACCCCCGCGAGTCCGTCGCGGAACACGGCGCTCGCGAGCAGGAACCACACCGTGTTGCGGTCCTCCTTCCAGAGCTTCGCGACGTCGCCGCCGAGGCGCTTGTACGAGGCGAAGAAGCCCACTCGCTCGCGCCGCACGGCAGGTCCGCGGTACTCGGGCACGGCGAAGAGCACGGGGAGGGCGAAGAGGCCGAACCACAGGGCCGAGACGAGCATCGACACCCGCACGGCGAGGCCGTCGTCGCCGGTCACGCCGAACCAGCCCACCTCGGGCTGGATGAAGCCGAAGTAGACGATGAGCAGCAGCACGATGCCGCCGACGTAGCCCATGCCCCAGCCGAAGCCCGAGACCTTGCCGATCGACCGCGGCGTCGAGACCTGCACGAGCATGGCGTTGTAGTTCACGCTCGCGAACTCGAAGAACACGTTGCCCGCCGCGACGAGGAAGAGCCCGAGCAGCAGGTACTCGGGCGCCGGCAGCACGAAGAACATCGCGAGCGTGCACGCGACGACGAGGAAGGTGTTCACCGCGAGCCAGAGCTTGCGCCGCCCGCTCGTGTCGGAGCGCTGCCCGGTGATCGGTGCGAGCAGCGCGATCAGCAGGCCCGCGCCGGCGAGCGCCCAGCCGAGCTGCGCCTCGACCGTGCCGTTCGGGCCGAAGGACTCGCTCGTGAGGTAGACCGTGAAGACGAAGGTCGTCACCACGGCGTTGAACGCCGCCGAGCCCCAGTCCCAGAGGCCCCAGGCCAGGATGCGGCCGCGCCTGGCCCCGGCCTCCGTGACCGCCTCCACCTGCTCCGTGCCGACGCCGATGGTCGCCGCGGCGCCCTCCGCGCTCGTCATCGGGGCGGGCGGGAAGTTGCGGGGGCGCCCGTCGGCGGGAGTGCCGCCGCTCGGCTCGCCGCCCTGCGGTGCGGTGGGGTCGGTCATGGCGGCAGTCTCCCGAGGTCCGGTGAACGGGTGGTGACGGCGCTCGTCCGGGGATCGGCGTCGATCGTCTGCACTGTATCGCGGGGCGTGCGATCCACGTGGTTCCGCGGATGCCTGTCGCCGGCTACCAGTGCAGCACCCCCACCAGCTCGCCGAACAGCTCGTCCGCGTCGCACTCGAGCCGGCGCCGGGTGAACCACTCGCAGAGGTTCACGCAGTCGCGGTGCAGCAGCTCGAGTCCCGCGGGGTTCGCGATGACGTCGACGACCTGGGGCAGGTCGATGACGACCACGCGGCCGTGGTGCACGAGCACGTTGTAGGGGGAGAGGTCGCCGTGCGCGAGTCCGGCCCCGGCGAGCACGTGCATGAATTCGACGAGCTGGTGGAACAGCTCCCGCAGCTCGGCCGGCTCCGCCCGCACCTGGGCGAGCCGCGGCGCCGCGACCCGGTCGTCGCCGATGAACTCCATCAGCACCTCGGTCTCCTGCACCTGCACGGGGTACGGCACGGCCGCCCCGAGCCGGGTCAACTCGCTGAGCGCCTGGAACTCGGTGCTCGCCCATTGCACCCGCGCCACCTCGCGGCCGAAGGTGGAGCGCTTGTCGATGGCGCGCTGGTCGCGGCTGCGGCGGGTCCCGCGGCCGTCGGTGTAGATGGACGAGCGGTGGAAGTCGCTGCGCTCGAAGCCGCGATACCGCTTCGCGGCGAGCACGACGTGCTCGCCGACGGTGCCGGGCCGGGCGCCGGGCACGGCGCGTTCGAGCAGGAACAGGTCGGCCTCCTTGCCGCTCTTCACGACGCCGAGCTCGGTGTCGATCGCGCCGGCGGAGGTCACGAGCCAGTCGGGTCGCGGCTCGGGGCCGCGTTCGGTGGGGATGGTGGCGGGCCAGGTCGACCAGCGCTGACCGTCGCCGGGTTCGGCGGCGGAGAAGAAGAGACCGGATGCCGCGTCGAGCGGCGCGCCGATGGAGTCGTCGAGAGACGAGAGGAAGTTCACGATGGTGGCTTTCGGATCGTGAGGCCACCGGTGCCGCGACGGGCTTAGGAGGCGGCGGCCTCGAGGAGGGTGTCTGCTGAACGCGCGACGAAGGCGTCGGTCATCATTCGCTCCTCTCTCTCGATCCTGCGGGCCGTCGATGCGGCCGGACTCGGCCGCTCAGGCGACCGAACACGCAGCTTACGCCCGCTCGCCCGCCATGTCCATGCCCCGTTCCGGACGGAACGGGGGTCATTTGTCTACTTAAGTCGGCGAAATCGTTGCCGCGCCGCCGTTTCCCCCGATACGCTCTCGGGTGCGCTCCGCGGGAGCGCGTGATCCCTACCCCAGAGAGGCACCCCTCATGAGCAACACTCCCGCTCAGCCGCCGGCCGACTACCCCGGCAAGACCCTCGGCATCGTCGGTCTCGTGCTCGCCATCATCACGCCGCTGATCGGTCTGATCATCAGCGCGGTGGCGCAGTCGCAGTCGAAGAAGGCGGGCTACCCGAACGGCCTCGCCAAGGCGGGCGTCATCGTCGGCGCGATCCTCACCGCGCTCGGCGTCATCTTCTTCATCATCTACATCGTCATCATCGTGGCGGCCGTCAACTCCGGCAGCGTCTCGAGCTACTGATCGACACCACGAAGGGGGCCCGCCGGCATGGCGGGCCCCCTTCGTCATCCCCGGCGGTGCCGGGCGAGCGGTCAGGCCGCGGCGCGCCGGGCCTTCAAGTGCTTCTGGACGAGCTGCCACGCGGCGAAGGCGAGCAGCACCGAGAACGCGACGTTCGAGACGAACGGGGTGATGGCCTGCGCCGTCCACGTGCCGAGCGGCGAGGCGACGCACGCCGTGACGCCGATGATCGCGGCCATCCGCAGGTCGACGTTGCGACGGCGGGCGTTGCCGATCGTGCCGGAGATCGAGCCGGGCACCATCATCGCGAGCGAGGTGCCCTTGGCGACGAGGTCGCTGGCGCCGAAGAAGAACATCAGCACGGGCACGACCACGATGCCGCCGCCCACGCCCATGAGGCCCGACAGGATGCCGGTCAGTACGCCGAGCGCGACGAGCGCGGCACCGAGCCAGACGTTGAGCTCGATCTCGGCGTCGCGTTGCGGCACGACGAGCCAGAGGCTCACCGCGACGATCGCGAGGAAGCCCAGGAAGCCCCAGAACAGCGCCGCGCGCGGCAGCCTGGCGAGCAGGTAGGTGCCGAGCTGCGCGCCCGCGATCATGCCGACCGCGATGAGTGCCGCGGCGATCCAGTCGACGTGGCCGGTGAGCCCGTAGGTCACGGTGCCGACGATCGCCGTGGGCAGGATCGCGGCCGTGGAGGTGCCTGCGGCGATGCGCTGGTCGACGCCGAACAGCATCAGCGTGGGCACCAGCACGATGCCGCCGCCGACGCCGAAGAGGCCGGAGAAGTAGCCCATCATGACGCCGAGCAGGATGAGGATCCAGATCGACAGGCGGGTGCGCTCCTGCATCATCGGGCGGCCTCCTCGAGCAGTTCGGCGGCGGCCTCGACGACGATCGCCGAGCCGTCCGAGCGAGGATCGCTCGCGGCGTCGTAGCCGCCGTCGACGACGCGGATGAGGTTCGAGTGCCCGAGGTTCTCGTCGCGCGGCGGCACGAGCCTGGGCTTCAGCCCGCTCGCGTGCAGCGAGGTGAGCGTCGCCTCCGGCACATCCCGTTCGATCGTGATCGTGGCCTCGACGTCGCCGGCGTCCTGCACGCCGACGACCCAGCGCGGCGAGCTCGTCGCCTCGAGTGCGGAGGCGCCGGCGAGGGTGCGCAGCAGCAGGTGCGCGTGGATCTGCGGCTGCGCCTGGCCGCCCATCGTGGCCTGCGCCTGCAGCAGCTCGCCGCCGCGCAGCACGAGCACGGGCATGAGGGTGTGCGGCGGGCGGAGACCCGGTCCGAAGGCGGCGGGGTGGCCGGGGTCGAGCGAGAACGAGGTGCCCCGGTTCTGGAACAGCACGCCCGTGCTCGGCTCCAGTACGCAGGCGCCGAACGCCCAGTAGACCGACTGCACGAGCGACACGGCCCAGCCGTCGGCGCTCACCGCGGTGAGGCCCACGGTGTCGCCGGTGGCCGGGAGGTCGGCGCGGAGCTCCTCGAGCGGCGGGACGTCGGCGGCGACGAGCCCGGCGGCGTCGATGGTGGCGACGTCGGGGTCGGACAGCCAGGCGCCGCGGACGCGGTTGTTGTCGTGGAACACGGCCGCGAGCGCCCCGGCCTTCGCGCCGAGGGCGTCGACGGGCGTGCCGAGCAGGCCGTTCGCGAGCGCCCGGACGGTGCGCAGCAGCGAGAAGCCCTGCGTGTTCGGCGAGGCGGTGACGACCTCGAGCTCGTCGAGGGTCTCTGAGATCGGCGCTTCGACGATGACGCGGGCGGCCGCGGCGTCGGCCGCCGTGATGCGGCTGCCGAGGGCGGCGAGGCCGTCGATCCAGCGGGCCGCGGTCTCGCCGGTGTAGAACTCGTCGGGGCCGTGCTCGGCGATGCGGTCGAGGGTGTCGGCGAGCGCGGGCTGCACCAGCGGCTCGCCCTCGTCGAGGGCGCGGCCGCCGGGCAGGAAGAGCGCGCGGCATCCGGCGTCCGCCTCGAGGGCGGTGCGCTCGTCGCGGATGGCGCGGGCGACGGAGGTCGCGGTGGGCACGCCCTCACGGGCGTAGCGGCGGGCGGCCTCGAGGCGATCGGCCCAGGGCAGACGGCCGCCGATCGCGGCGAGCGCCTCCCAGCCGCGGATGCCGCCGGGCACCGTGACGGTGTCGACGCCGCGGGACGGCAGGCCGCCGTCGTGCCGGGTGCGGAGCGCGTCGAGCGTTTCGCCCGCGGCGGAGCGGCCGGTCGCGTTCACGAAGCTGATCTCACCCTCGGGGCTGCGGACGAGCGCGACGAGGTCGCCGCCGAGGGCGACGTTGTTCGGGTAGACGACGCAGAGGGCCGCGGCGGCGGCGATGGCGGCGTCGACGGCGGTGCCGCCGGCTCGGAGCGCGGCCGCGCCGGCCTCGGTGGCGAGGTAGTGCGAGCTCGCGACGGCGCCGAGAGGTGAGCTGGTGGTCATGGGCGGGGCCTTCTCGTTGCAGACGATCGCGACGCGTCGATCCGCACGGCGGATGCGTCGGTGCTGACAGCGTGGCACTTGGTCCTACCAACTGTCAAACTTCCCGCCGGTCGCCCTTCAGCCGGTGCTGCCGCCACTGCATGCCGCGGTGCGGTCGGCCGGATGTCTCGGTTCAGGCGGTGCCGTCGCCCGCCGCGAGCGCGGCCGCGGCGTGCTCGATCTGCTCGCGCACGGCGCCGATGTGCAGCGCGGCCTCGTGCTGCGCGACCTCGGGCTCGCCCGAGGCGATCGCCGCGAGGATGCGCCGGTGGGCGGCGGTCGAGGTGTCGCGGCGCTCCTGCGTCTGCAGCGCGGTCGAGCGGCTCGGTGCGATGAGGTTCGCGATCTGCTCGTTCAGCATCGCGAGCAGCGGGTTGTGCGTGTACTGGGCGATCGCCTGATGGAAGGCCCGGTCGAGCTCGGCGTAGTGCTCCTTCGACTCGGGAGACGCCATCTCGTCGACGAGCTGCTCGAGCTGCACGAGGTCGCGCGGGGTCGCGCGCTGCGAGGCGAGCGCGGCGATGGGCGGCTCGATGATCGAGCGGAGCTCGAGGATGTGCGCGATCTCCCCGCCCGTCGAACCGAGCACCTCGGCGAGGGCCGCGCCCGAGGCATCCCGCGCGTCGGCCGGTGAGAGCACGACCGTTCCGCGACCGGGCTTGCGGTCGATGAGGCCGCGACGCTCGAGCTCGTGCAGCGCCTGCCGGAGCGAGACGCGCGAGACGCCGAGGCGCTCGGTGAGCTCGAGCTCGGGCGGGAGCTTCTCGCCGGGCTGCAGCGTGCCGTCGAGGATGAGTCGCTCCAGCCGGATCGAAAGCCGATCCGGCACCGACAGCGTGCGACCCTGCTCGATCTCAGTCCAGTCCATGCGGTTCCCTTCCGAGTCGATTGAATCAGCTCGACTGCCCGTGCGGGGGATTCCGGACGGTCCGTCCTGCCCAGCAAGCTCGGGCGTTGACGCCGGAGTCGTCCGCCGGTACTCTCCGACTAATCGTCCTACAAACTAACCAGTAGTCAAGTGGTGAATCAACGAAGGAGTTGTCAGTGTCCGTCGAGCTGCAGATCACCCCGAGCGAGTACGCCGCCCGAGTCGAGCACGTTCGCCGGCTGATGGCCGAGTCCGAGCTCGACGCGATCGTCGTCTGGGGTCGCGGTGGCGGCACCATCGAGCGCTACGGCAACGTGCTCTACCTCTGCGGCCACTACGCCGTCTTCCCCACCATCCGCGACGTGCCCGGCGTCTGGAGCGACCGAGGCTACGCGGCCGTCGTCGTCACCGCCGACGAGCTCGTGCTCTGCTCGGAGGACGTCGACGCCGAGCCGATCGGCGCCACCCGCCACCTCGCCCTCGACGGCCGCACCGGCGGCAGCCTCGGCGAGCTCGTCGGCGAGGCGCTGCGCGGCGGCACCGGCCTGCGCATCGGCGTCGTCGGCAGCGACACGATGACCGCCAAGCAGCTCGCCGCCGTCGACCACGCCACCGAGGGCCTGCGCCGCGGCGCGCTCGTGCTCGCCGACGACCTCGTCGAGACGGTGCGCTCCATCAAGTCCGACACCGAGATCGCGCTGCTCAGCCGCGCCGGCGAGATCGGCAACCTGGCGCTCACCGCGGGCGCCGAGTTCCTCGTGCCCGGTGCGCGAGAGACTGACGCGGTCGCCGCGATGGTCGCCGAGCTCACCCGCAACGAGGCCGTCATGGCGAACGCCTTCGTCTACACCTTCGGCGCGGAGGCGCCCGGCATCCCCGCGCCGCCCACCTACTCCAACCGGGTGCTGCAGGCCGGCGACCTCTTCACCGTCGACCTCACCGGCGCCTACCGCGGCTACTTCTTCGACTTCGCCCGCAGCCGCGTCGTCGGCGCCGAGCCGACCGCGGCGCAGGAGGCGGCCTACCGCCTCGCCCGCACGTCCATCGACGCCGCCGCCGACGCGGCCAAGCCCGGCGCGACCGTCGGCGACCTCGCCCGCGCGGCCGACGAGCTGCTCGCCGAAGGCGGCTACGACTTCGAGCACGCCGAGTTCCAGGCCGGCGGCCACGGTCTCGGGCTCGGCTTCGAGGCCCCGTGGATCCGCCCCGAGAACGACCGGCCCATCGAGGTCGGCATGACCCTCGCCCTCGAGCGCTTCGTCGTGATGGGCGGCACCGCCGCCACCTTCGAGCGCAACGTGGTCATCACCGCCGACGGCGCGGTCGACCTCGCCCCCGTCCTCGACCTCTGGTAGGTCGTCGACTCCCCCGCACGCAGCCCCACCAGCAGCACCGCACCAGCAGCACCACTCCCGCACCCCCGAAGGAGTCCTGACATGTCCCGCACCTCGTACCGCGTCGCCGCGGCGGCGCTCGTCGTCCCCCTCGCCGTCGGCCTCGCCGCCTGCTCCGCCGAGCGGCCCAGCCCGAGCGCCGGCGGCGACTCGGCCGGCGCCGGGCTCGACTGGATCACCACGACGCCCGCCGCCTCCGGCCCCATCGACTCGTTCACGTGGAACCTCACGAGCGGCGAGCCCGCCTCGCTCGACTGGATTTACGCCTACAGCGACTCGGAGAACACCACCCTCGCCAACATGTGCGAGAGCCTCATGCTGCAGACGCCCGACTTCGGCCTCGAGCCCGGCCTCGCCGAGAAGGTCGACCGCCCCGACGACACGACGATGGTGCTCACCATCCGCTCCGGCGTCACCTTCTGGGACGGCAGCCCGCTCACCGCCGAGGACGTCGTGTTCAGCCTCTCCCGCAACCTCGACGACGCGGCCGGCTCGTACTGGGGCGTGCCCTTCTACGACCGGGTCGCCTCCATCGAGCAGACCGGCGAGCTGCAGGTGACCATCACCTTCACCGAACCCGACGCGCTCTTCGAGCGGATGCTCGCGACCGCGGCCGGCGTCATCGGGTCGAAGGCGTACGTCGAGCAGGCCGGCGAGGCCTACGGCACCGCGTCCGGCGGCATCATGTGCACCGGCCCGTTCCAGTTCGACGGCTGGAAGCCGGGCACGAACATCACGATGTCGCGCTACGCCGACTACTGGAACGACGACCGCGCCGCGCTCGCCGACTCCGCCACCCTCACCTTCGTCACCGACGAGTCGACGATCGCGTCGAGCCTCCTCTCCGGCGACATCGACGGCACCTACCGCGTGCCGCTCTCGGCGACCGAGCCGCTCATGAACTCCGACTCGGGCAGCTTCTACCTCGGCGCGAGCACCGACTGGATGGCGGTGCGCCCCACCGAGAAGGACGGGCCCTTCCAGAACGCCGAGCTCCGCCGCGCGCTGAGCCTCGCCTACGACCGCCAGGCGCTCGCCGACACGGTCTTCCGCGGTACCGCCGCCCCGTCGCTGACCCCGATCCAGCCGGGCGCCTGGGGATACGCGAAGGACGTCTGGGAGCAGGGCGCCGCTGAGCTGCCCTCGGTCGCCCAGGACGTGGATGCCGCGAAGAAGCTCGTCGACGACGGCGGTCTCGCCGGCCAGAGCATCACCGTCGCGCTGCCCGCCGAGACCGAGGCCGACAACAAGGCCGCCGAGCTGCTCGCCGCGGCCGGCAAGGCCATCGGGGTCGAGGTGAAGACGCAGACGCTGCCCATCACGAGCTTCAACGCGCTGTACTTCGACGCGGCCGCCCGTGCCGAGTACGACGCCTTCATCGTGAACGAGTACGGCGCCGGGGTCGCCGACCCGATCGTGTCGCTCAGCGAGTTCACCCCGCTGAGCGCCTACAACTACGGGCTGCTCGACGAGCCGAGCGTCACCGACAACGTGGCCGCCGCCTTCGGCGAGCTCGACGACACCGCCCGCGCGGAGTCGCTCGTCGCCGCGCAGGCCGGGCTCGTGGACTCGATGGGGCTCATCAACCTGGTGAACCCGGGCATGCGGCTCTACCTGAACGACCGCATCTCCGGCGCGACCGCCTCGCTCGCGTTCCTCTACTACCCGTGGGCGGCGGGCATCGGCGCCAAGTAGCGCCGAGCCCCGTCCGAACCCGACCGAGGAGGGTCGTCGTCTTGCCCCGCTTCATCGCCATCCGTGTGCTCGAGGGACTGGCGACCCTCCTCGTGTCCTCGTTCCTGATCTTCGGCGCGCTGTACCTCGCGCCCGGTGATCCGCTCAGCTACCTGATCGGCAACCGCACGTTGAGCGACGAGGCGATCGCCGCGCTGCGCGAGCAGTACCACCTCGACGATCCCTTCCTCGTGCGCTGGGTCGCGTGGCTCGGCGACGTGCTCTCGGGCGACCTCGGCCGCTCGATCACCTATCGCGACGACGTGCTGTCGCTGCTCGGGCCGCGGCTCGCGACCACGACGCTGCTCATCGCCTACGCGCTCGTCGTCATCGTCGTGATCGGCGTCGGGCTCGGCATCGTCGCGGCGCTCTCCCGCCGGGCGCTCAGCGACGTGATCCTCGCGGGCACCTCGATCGGCGTCGCCATCCCCTCCTTCGTGGCGGCTTCGACGCTCATCTCGGTGTTCGCGGTGGGCCTCGGCTGGTTCCCCGCGTTCGGGCCGGGCGACGGCTTCCTCGACCGGCTCTACCATCTGACGCTGCCGGTCATCGCGTTGACGCTCGCCTCCGGTTCCTACGTGATCCGGGTGACCCGGGCCGCCCTCCGCGAGGAGGCGGCGCGCGACCAGGTGAAGGCGGCCGTCGCGCGCGGCCTGCCGCGGGGCACGATTATCGGCCGGCACATCCTGCGCAACGGACTCACGCCGGTCGCGACGGTCGTCGGCCTCACCCTCACGAGCCTCATCGTGGGCTCCGTCGTCGTCGAGCGCGCCTTCGCGCTCGACGGCATCGGCGCGCTGCTCACCGAGGCCGTCGCGAAGAAGGACTTCGGGGTGGTGCAGGCGATCTGCCTGCTGCTCATCACCGCCGTCGTCATCGTCGTGCTCATCGTCGACGTCATCCAGGTCGTGATCGACCCGCGGGTGCGCGAGCGTCAGGGGATCGCCGCATGACCACCGTCGTCTTCGAGGCGCTCCGGATGCGCCGGCGCCGCACGCGCAAGAGCCGCGGCTTCGGCGTCACCGGCATCGTCGCGACGGCCGTCGTCGGGCTCGCGGTGCTCGCCGCGCTGCTCGCGCCGGTCATCGCCCCCTACGACCCGAACGCGGTCGACTTCGGCCTCACCTACCGCCCCATGGAGCCGTGGGCGTTGCTCGGCACGGACGGCTCCGGCCGCGACATCCTGAGCCGGCTGCTCTACGGCGCGCGCACGAGCCTGCTCGGACCGGCGGTCGTGGTGCTCGTCGCCGCGGTCGTCGGCACGCTGCTCGCGCTCGTGGCCGCGATCTCGGGCGGCTGGGTCGACCGCATCCTGAGCCGCATCTTCGACATCGGCTTCGCGTTCCCCGGGCTGCTGCTCGCGATCCTCGCGGTCTCGGTGCTCGGTCCGGGCTTCACGACCGCGGTGCTCGCCCTGGCGATCGCCTACATCCCCTTCATCGCGCGGATCGTGCGCAGCGTCGCGGTCGGCGAGATGTCGCTGCCGTACCTGAGTGCGCTCGTCACCGTCGGCCAGTCGCGTACCAGGATCGCCGGGCGCCACCTGCTGCCCGCGGTGATGCCGACGGTGCTCGCGCAGTTGACGATCTCCTTCGGCTACGCGATGGTCGACCTCGCGGCGCTGTCGTTCCTCGGGCTCGGCGTGCAGCCGCCCGACGCCGACTGGGGCCTCATGATCTCCGAGGGCCAGCGCGGCGTGCTGCAGGGGTACTGGGAGGAGGCCACGTTCGCGGGCCTCGCCATCGTGATCGTCGTGGCCGCCGTCTCGCTCATCGGCGACCGGCTCGCCGATCGGGTCAGCCTGAACCGGGAGGGACGATGACCGAGCTGCTGGAGGTCGAGGACCTCGTCGTCGAGCTCTTCGACGGCGCCGAGTGGGTGCGCGCCCTCGACGGCGTGAGCTTCACCGTCGCGCCGGGGGAGATCGTCGGCTTCATCGGCGAGTCCGGGTCGGGCAAGTCGACGGCCGTCAACGCGGTCGCCCGGTTGCTGCCCGCCTCGGCGCGGGTGAGCGGCAGCATCCGCTTCGACGGACGCGATGTGCTCGCGTTCCGCCAGCGCGAGCTCGCCCGCTTCCGCTCCGAGGAGCTCGGCATGGTCTTCCAGGACCCGCGCGCTTCGGTGAACCCCGTCACGACGGTCGGCGAGTACGTCACCGAGGGGCTGCGCAAGACGAAGCGGATGCCTCGGGCCGCGGCCTACGCGCGCGCCGAGCAGCTGCTCGGCGAGGTCGGCATCGCCGAGCCCGCGCAGCGCCTGGCCGAGTACCCGCACCAGCTCTCCGGCGGCATGCTGCAGCGCGCGGTGATCGCGGCGGCGCTCTCGACCGACCCGCGGCTCATGCTCGCCGACGAGGCGACGACCGCGCTCGACGTGACCCGGCAGGCGGAGATCGCCGCGATCCTGCGCGCGGCGACCCGGGGGCGCGGGCTCGGCACGATCTTCATCACGCACGATCTGGAGCTCGCCGGGGCGCTCTGCGACCGCATCTGCGTGATGTACCGCGGGCGCATCGTCGAGCAGCTGCCGGCCGAGGAGCTGCACGGCGGCGCGAAGCATCCGTACACCCTGGCCCTGCTGCGCTCGCGGCCGAGCATCGAGGAGCGGATGCCCCGGCTGCCCACCATCACCGCGGCCGACCGCGAGGCGTTCCTCACCGCCCCGGCGGTCGGCGCAGACGATGCCGGCGAGGCATCCGCTTCAGAGGCTTCCGCTTCAGAGGGAGGAGCGCGATGAGCGCCGATCAGTCAGCGCCCGCCGTCGTCGTCGACGACGTCACCCGCGTCTTCAGCAAGCGGGGACGGCGTACCGTGGCCGTCGACGCCGTCTCCTTCACCATGCGGGCCGGCCGCGACCTCGGCATCGTCGGGGAGTCCGGTTCGGGCAAGTCGACCCTCGCGCGCATCATCATGGGCCTCGACCAGCCGACGAGCGGGCGGGTGCTCGTGCACGGCGAGGATCTCAGCTCGAAGCCGCGCTCCCGCGCCGAGCGGCTGCGCCGGGCGAAGCTCGTGCAGATGGTCTACCAGGACCCGTACGGCTCCCTCGACCCCAGGCAGACCGTGCGCTCCTGCCTCGTGGAGGTGCTGCGCCTGCATCCGCCGCGCGGTGGCAACGTCGCGGCCCGAGCGAGCGAGCTGGGCGACCTCGTCGGGCTCACGCCGGCGCAGCTCGACCGCAGCCCGGTCGGCCTCTCGGGCGGACAGCGGCAGCGCGTCGCGATCGCCAGGGCGCTCGCCGTCGAGCCCCGGCTGATCATCCTCGACGAGGCGGTCGCCGCGCTCGACATCTCGATCCAGGCGCAGATCCTGAACCTGCTCGCCGAGCTCCGCGACGAGCTCGGCACCGCCTACCTGCTCATCTCCCACGACCTCGCCGTCGTGCGGCAGCTCACCGACGACGTCGTGGTGCTGCACCACGGCCGGCTCGTCGAGCAGGGCGAGACCGGCGCGGTGCTCGACGAGCCCGCCGAGGACTACACCCGGCGCTTGCGCGACAGCATCCCGAGCCGGCACTGGCGCGAGCCCGGCATGCTCGAGGAGCTCACCCGGGTGGGGTGAGCTCCGGGGCGCCGAGCTGCGCGGAGAGCTCGGCGGCGCCGCGCGCGGCCAGCCGGCCGGCGGCGTCGAGGTGGGCGCCGAGGCGCGGCTTCGGGGCGCTGATGTTCACCGCGGCGATGATCTGCCCGCGGAAGTCGTAGACGGGCGCGGAGACGCCGACGACGCCCGCCTCGAACTCCTCGTCGACCGTCGCGTAGCCGCGCTCGCGGATGCGCCGGATCTCGGCGAGCAGGCTGTCGAAGTCGGTCACGAGCAGCTTGCCGGGCGGCGGTGGCGGCGGCGGGACCACGCTCGGCCCCGAGGGGCGCGAGGAGGCCGGACTCACGATCGCTTCGTCGTGCCCGTGCAGTTCGTACCAGGCGGCGAGCTCCTCGTCGGACCATCCGCTCACGAGCACCCGCCCGGCCGAGGTGCGCCAGGCTGCGGTGCTCACGCCCTCCCAGCCGAGGCCGCGGAAGGCGTGCTCGCTGAGCTCGCTCGCGAGCGTCAGCACGCTGCCGCCTCGCAGCACGCAGAGATGCGTCGTCTCGTGCGTCGCGGCGACGATGCGGCGGAGGTAGCCGGTGGCCTCCCGGACGAGCCGGGCCTCTGCGGTGCGGGCGGCCAGGGCGTAGAGCTGGTAGCCGAGGCTGTAGCCGAGGGTCACCGGGTCGCGGGCGACGAGTCCGGCGTCGGCGAGCGTCGCGAGGGTGCGGGAGACCTGGCCCTTGTCGCGGCCGGCGAGCTCGGCGAGCCGCACGACGCCGAGACCGCCCTGCTGCAGCGCCTCGTCGGTGCCGAGGGCCTCGAGGAGCTCGAGATCGCGGCGGAGCCCGGCGGAGTTGCGCCGTTGCCCCGTCGCCGCCGTCGTCGGTGGAGTCATGGGGCCAGCGTAGAGCTGTGTTGACACTTGCGCAACAGCAGTTGCGCATATCGTGACCCCCACGTATCGTCGCTGCAGCGACCACCGAGCCCTCGGCGGTTCTCGACGACGAGAAGGGAGCACGCGACGTGAACGCACTCGACCTCGACGGTCTGCTCACGTTCTGGGGCCGCCGATGGGACGACATCCTCGAGCTCGTGCTCCAGCACCTCGCCGTCGTCGCGCTCTCGCTCCTCATCGCGACCGTCGTCGGGGTGCTCATCGGCATCCTGGTCTGGAACCGGCCGGTGCCGCGCTCGCTGACGATCGCCGCGGCCGGCGTCGCCCTGACCATCCCCTCGCTCGCGCTCCTCGCCCTGATCACCCCCGTGTTCGGGCTCGGCTGGACGCCCACCGTGCTCTCGCTCGTCTTCTACTCGCTGCTGCCCATCGTCCGGAACACCGTGGTGGGGCTCCGCGAGGTCTCGCCGGCGATCATGGAATCGGCGAAGGGCATGGGGATGTCGCCGGCGAAGATCCTCTTCGCCGTCCAGCTGCCCATGGCCTGGCCGATCATCCTCACCGGGGTGCGCGTCGCCGCCCAGCTCACGATCGGCATCGCCGCGATCGCCGCCTACGTCGCGGGGCCCGGCCTCGGCCAGTTCATCTTCCAAGGACTGTCGTCCCTCGGCTCCAAGAACGCGCTGAACTTCGCGCTCACCGGAACGCTCGGCGTCGTCCTCCTCGCGCTCGTCGTCGACGGCGCCTTCGTCCTCATCAGCCGCTCCACGACGTCAAGGGGTCTCCGTGTCTGAATCCACCGCCACCGGCATCACCGCGATCGCGCAGCACACGAGCGGCGTCGAGATCGTCCTCGACCGGGTCGTCAAGGTCTACCCCGGCCAGCAGGCCCCCGCCGTCCAGGACTTCTCGATGACCGTCGCCCCCGGCGAGCTCGTCATGTTCGTCGGCCCCAGCGGCTGCGGGAAGACCACCACCATGAAGATGATCAACCGCATCATCGAGCCGAGCTCGGGGTCCATCTCCATCGGCGGCCGCGACGTGCTCTCGCTCGACCCGAACGAACTGCGCCGGCACATCGGCTACGTCATCCAGCAGATCGGCCTCTTCCCGCACATGACGATCGCCGAGAACATCGCGACCGTCCCGAAGCTCCTCGGCTGGTCGAAGCCGCGCATCGCGGAGCGGGTCGACGAACTGCTCGAGACCGTCCAGCTCGACCCCGGCACCTTCGCGAGCCGCTACCCGAAGCAGCTCTCCGGCGGGCAGCAGCAGCGCGTCGGCGTCGCCCGCGCGCTCGCCGCGGACCCGCCCGTCATGCTGATGGACGAGCCGTTCGGTGCGACCGACCCGATCACCCGCGAGAAGCTGCAGGCGGAGTTCCTGCGCCTCCAGGAGTCGATCGGCAAGACGATCATCTTCGTCACCCACGACTTCGACGAGGCCATCCGGCTCGGCGACCGCATCGCCGTGCTCTCCGACCGCAGCCGCATCGAGCAGTTCGACACCCCGGCGAACATCCTCGCCGAACCGGCCAACGACTACGTGGCCTCGTTCATCGGGCACGGCGCCGCGCTCAAGCGCCTCGCCCTCGTCCCCGTCGAGGAGGCGACCCTCGGCGCCGCGGTCGGCACGAGCGGGGCGCCGACCATCGAATTCGCCGGCAACCTCCGCGACGCGCTCGACGTGCTTGTGCTCACCGGGCTCCCGGCCGTCGACGTCGTCGACGAGCAGGGGCGGGCGGTCGGCTCGCTGAGCGTCGACCGCATCTCCGCAGTCCTCGGCGCCGAACTGCCCGGCCGGACGGCCGGCTCACGAGCGGGCGCACGATGACCGTCACCACCGAGACCCAGGCGATCGGCGCGACGCGCGTCGCCGAGGCGCCCGCGCGGCCGCGGTTCTTCACCTGGCGCCGTTTCACGACGCCGATCGTCGTGGTCGTCGTGCTCGCGCTCCTGCTGCTCTGGGTGTCGACGCTGCAGCTGGACTCGATCGAGCAGCGCACGCTGAACTGGAGCTACATCACGCTCCGGGTCGGAGAGCACCTCAGCCTCACCGTCGTCGCCTCCGCCCTCGTCGCCGTGCTCGCGATCCCCACCGGGATCCTGCTCGCGAAGACGCGCTCGGCGACCGTGCGGAACGTCATCCTCGCGATCGCGAACATCGGCCAGGCCACGCCCGCCGTCGGCGTCGTGATCCTGCTCGCCATCCTCTGGCAGACGGGGTACACGACGGCGCTCGTCGCCCTCGTCGTGTACGCCTTCCTGCCCGTGCTGCGCAACACGATGATCGGCATCCAGCAGGTCGACGCGAACGTCCGGGAATCGGCCCGCGGCATGGGGATGACCCCGAACCAGGTGCTCACGCGCATCGAGGTGCCCCTCGCCGTCCCCGTGATCCTCGCGGGGCTCCGCACCGCGCTCGTCTTCTGCGTCGGCGTCGCGACGATCGCGACCTTCATCAACGCCGGCGGACTCGGCGACATGATCGTCAACGGCCTGAAGCTGCAGCGCTACCCCGTGCTCGTCGTCGGCGCCGTGCTCGTCGCCTGCATCGCCCTGCTCATCGACTGGATCGCCGGCTTCGCCGAGGACCTGCTGAAGCCGAAGGGCATCTGAGCCGCCACCGCTGCCTCCACCCGTTCCACCCCCGAATCCCGCACACAAGGAGTCCATCAATGAAGACGCGCACCCTCCTGTCGGCACTGGCGCTCGCCGCGGCCGGCGCCCTCGCCCTCTCCGCCTGCTCCTCCGGCGGCGCCGCCACCGGCAGCCAGGGCACCGAACTCGAAGGCCTGAAGGGCGACATCGGCGCCAAGGACTTCTCGGAGCAGTTCATCCTCGCCCACCTCACGAGCCAGCTGCTGAACGCCCACGGCGCCGACACTGTCGCGAACACGAAGCTCGTCGGCTCCGCCAACGTGCGCCAGGCGCTCGAGAACGACGAGTTCCTCGGCTACTGGGAGTACACCGGCACCTCCTGGATCACCTACAACGGCAACACCGAGCCCGTGAAGGGCGAGGAGGCGCAATTCGAGGCCACCAAGGAGGCCGACGCCGCCAACGGCATCGCCTGGCTCGATCCGGCGCCGCTGAACAACACCTACGCCTTCGCCATCCGGGCCGACAAGGCGAAGGAGCTCGGCGTGAAGACGCTGAGCGACGTCGCCGCCCTGCCGGTCGAGGAGCAGACCTTCTGCGTCGAGAGCGAGTTCTCCACGCGCGACGACGGCTGGCCGGGTCTCAAGGCGGCCTACGGCATCGACGTGCCCGACTCGAACGTCGCGCTCCTCGACACCGGCGTCATCTACACGGCCACGCAGAAGGGCGACGACTGCAACTTCGGCGAGGTCTTCCAGACCGACGGCCGCATCCCCGCGCTCGACCTCGTGGTGATGGAGGACGACCTGCAGTTCTTCCCCGCCTACCAGGGCGCCTTCACCCTCAAGCAGTCCACCCTCGACGAGTACCCCGAGATCGCCGACGTCATCGGCCTGCTCACGCCGCTGCTCACGACCGAGCAGATGCAGAAGCTCAACGCCCTCGTCGACGTCGACGGCGAGGACCCCGAGGACGTCGCCACCGACTGGCTGACCGAGCAGGGCCTCATCTGATGAGCGAGGGCCTCCTGATCGGCGAGAGCTTCGTCGGCGACGGCGTGAACGCCGCGCACGTGAACACCGTCTTCGGGCACCGCGAGGGCCCGGCCGGGGTGGCGTGGGCGACCGCGCTCGCCACCCCGAGCGCGGGGCACGTGCCCTTCGTGACGGTGCTCCGACCGTCGCTGCCGGTGAAGCCGCTCACCCTCTTCGTGACGAAGTCGGCGCCGGCGAGCGACGAGCACGGTCTGCTGATCTGGGGGCCCGCTCAGGCGGGCATCGCCGCCGGGGTCGCCGACGCACTCGCGGACGGTGTGATCACCCGGGAGGAGGCGGACAGCCACGTGCTGATCGCCGCCGTCTGGGTGAACCCCGGCGCCGACGACGCCGACGCCGTCTTCGAGCACAACCGCCGCTCCGTGCGCACCGCGCTCGAGAACGGCGCGCGCCACCTCCCCGCCACCGACGACGTCATCGCCGCCCGGCACGCGCCATCGAACCCCTTCTACACGCCGAAAGACCCAGCATGAAGATCACCGCCATCACGCTCACCCGGCTGCTGCAGCCGCTCGATCCGCCGTTCGCGGCGGCCTGGGACCCGAACCCGCGCAGGGAGTTCGCCGCGACCCTCGTCACGGTGCACACCGACGAAGGCATCACGGGCTACGGCTCCGGCGACACGATGGACGGCTTCGAGGCCTTCGAGCACCTGTTCATCGGCACCGACCCGCTGCAGATCCTGAACCAGGTGCGCCGCATCGAGACCATCAACTTCCACGGCGGCCGGTACTGGCCCCTCGAGGCGGCGCTCTGGGACATCATCGGTCAGGTCGCCGGCCTCCCCGTGAGCGTGCTCTTCGGCGGCGCGCGCGACCGGCTGCCCGCCTACGCGTCCAGCGGCGAGCTGAAGGCCCCCGAGGCGCGCGCCGAGTCCGCGCTCGCCGCGAAGGAGCTCGGCTTCCGCGCCATGAAGATCCGCATCGCCCGGCATCGGCTCGCCGAGGGCGTCGCCGCCGTGCGCGCGGCCAGGGAGGCGGTCGGCGACGAGTTCGAGCTCATGGTCGACCTGAACCAGATGTGGCGGATGTCGGGCGACATCGAGGCGGCGCTGCCGCTCGCGAAGGTGCAGCGCGTCGCCGCGGAACTCACCGAGCTCGGGGTGCTCTGGCTCGAGGAGCCGCTGCCCCAGGTCGACGTCGTCGGTGCGCAGCGCGTGCGCGCCGAGACCGGCATCCAGATCGCCGGCGGGGAGATGGTGCGGAGCCTGCCCGAGATCATGGCGCTCATCGAGGCCGACGCCTTCGACGTCTACCAGCCCGACGTCGCACTCGCCGTGGGCATGTACCGGGCCCGCCAGGTCGCCGAATCGGCCAACCTCCGGCACCGCCTGTTCACCCCGCACACGTGGTCCAACGGGCTCGGCCTGCTCGCGAACCTGCACGTGGCCGCCGGCGTCGACGCCGGCCCCTACCTGGAGTTCCCGTTCGACCCGCCCGGCTGGACGCCCGAACGGCGCGACTTCTTCATGACGCCGCTGATGATCGACGCGGCCGGCGACCTCGTCGTGCCGGATGCGCCGGGGCTCGGCGTCGAGATCGACCACGACGCCGTCTCCCGGTACACGGTCTGACGACGAGCACGAGGAGCAGCACCATGACCGACTGGATCGCCGCCGCGGCGGCGCTCACCCCCGAGACCCGGCTGTTCATCGACGGCGCGTTCCGGGAGGCCGCGGACGGCGCCGTCTTCGACACCTTCGCCCCGCGCGACGGCCGTCGGATCGCGAGCGTCGCGGCGGCCGCCGAACCCGACGTCGACGCCGCGGTGCGCGCCGCCCACCGCGCCTTCGAGGCCGGGGTCTGGTCGCGCGCCGACCGCCGCGAACGGCAGCGCGTGCTGCTGCGGCTCGCCGAGCTCATGCTCGAGCACCGCGAGGAGCTCGCCCTGCTCGAAGCGCTCGACTCGGGCCATCCCATCGGCGACTCCCTGAACGTCGACGTGCCGAACGCCGCCCGCGTCGTGCGCTGGTACGCGGAGGCCATCGACAAGCTCACCGACGAGATCGCCCCGGCCCCCGAATCCGCGCTCGCCCTCGTCACCCGGGAGCCGCTCGGCGTGATCGGCGCCGTCGTGCCGTGGAACTACCCGCTCATCATCACCGCGTGGAAGATCGCCCCGGCCCTCGCCGCCGGCAACTCGGTCGTGCTGAAGCCGGCGGAGCTCACCAGCCTGTCGGCGCT
Organism: Agromyces soli; assembly: GCF_022811605.1. GTDB lineage: Bacteria > Actinomycetota > Actinomycetes > Actinomycetales > Microbacteriaceae > Agromyces > Agromyces soli. The sequence continues at coordinate 1,152,430 of NZ_CP094533.1, forward strand.
GAAGCTCGCGGCGCTCGCCGCGGAGGCGGGCGTGCCGGACGGCGTCTTCAGCGTCGTCCCCGGGCTCGGCCCCGTCGCCGGCCAGGCGCTCGGCCGGCATCCGCTCGTCGACAAGATCGCCTTCACGGGATCGCCGGCCGTCGGCCGCGGCTTCCTCCGCTACGCCGGCGAGTCGAACGGCAAGCAGGTGAGCCTCGAGCTCGGCGGCAAGTCCCCGCAGCTCGTGCTCGCCGACGTCGACGACCTGCAGGCGTGCGCCTCTGCGGTCGCGTGGGGCATCTTCTACAACGCCGGGCAGACCTGCCACGGCGGCAGCCGCCTCATCGTCGACGAGCGCGTGCACGACGAGCTCCTCGACGAGGTGCTGAAGGTCGGCCGCTCGCTCGTGCAGGGCGACCCGCTCGACGAGCGCACCCAGCTCGGCACCATCGCGAGCGAGACCCAGCTCGAGCGCGTGCTCGGCTACGTCGACGTGGCGCGGGCGGAGGGGGCGACCGTGCACGGCGGCGGGCGCGTCCGCCCGCCCGGGCTCGAGGGCGGCTACTACGTCGAGCCGACTGTCTTCGACGGCGTCGACAACGCCGGGCGCATCGGCCAGGAGGAGATCTTCGGGCCGGCGCTGGCCGTCACGACGGTGCGGGATGCCGAGGAGGGCGTCCGCCTCGCGAACGAGTCCAGCTACGGGCTCGCCGCGAGCGTCTGGACCTCCGACGTGACGCGGGCGCACCGGGTCGCCCGCCGCCTCCGCGCCGGCACCGTCTGGGTGAACGCCTTCGACATCGCCGACGTGATCACGCCGTTCGGCGGCTTCAAGCAGTCGGGCGCCGGCCGGGATCGCTCGTTGCACGCCTTCGACGCCTACACCGGACTCAAGACCACCTGGATCAACCTGGGCGACGGCGCGCTCTGACGCCCGCCCGAACTGCGAGAGAAACGCGAGAGAGCACAGCATGACGCACGCAGTCCTGCCGACGGTCGGCTTCATCGGCCTGGGCAACATGGGGTCGGGGATGACCCGGAACCTGCAGCGGGCGGGGTTCCCGCTCGTGGTGAACGATCTGCGCCGCGAGTCGGCCGCCGAGCTCGTCGCCGGCGGCGCGCGCTGGGCGGCGACCCCGGCCGAGGCCGCGGCCGAAAGCGACGTCGTGATCACGATGCTGCCGACGCCCCGGCATGTGGATGCCGTGGTGAACGGACCCGAGGGCATTCTCGCGGGCATCGCCGACGGCGGCACCTGGGTGGACATGTCGACCTCCGTGCCCGAGGTGGCCGACGCCGTGCGCCGGGCGCACGGAGCACGCGGTCTCCGCATCCTCGACGCCCCCGTCAGCGGCATGTCGGTCGGCGCCGCGAACGGCATGCTGCAGATCTTCGTCGGCGGCGAGGCCGAGGACGTCGCCCGGCTCCGCCCCGTGTTCGAGGCCATGGGCGACCCCGATCGGATCCTCCACGTCGGCGGCGCCGGGGCCGGGTACGCCGTGAAGCTCATGATCAACCAGCTCTGGTTCTCCCACCTCGTGGCCACGGCGGAGGTGCTCGCGATCGGCGTCAAGGCCGGCGTGGATCTCGACGTGCTCCGGGACTCGCTCATCGCGAGCCCCGCCAACTCCAACTTCGTCGAGCACGACGTGCTCTCGATCCTCGACCGCGGCGACTACGACGAGGGCTTCGCGATCTCCCTCGCGTGCAAGGACCTCGGCCTCTCGATCGACCTCGCCCGCTCGGTCGGCGTACCGGCCGAGCTCTCCGCGGTCGTGGAGCAGATCTACCGCCGGGCGAAGGCCCAGTACGGCGACCTCGCCGGGGAGATGACGCCCGTGCAGCTCTACGAGGACCTCATCGGCCGGCCGCTGCGCCGCGAGGCGGTGGCGGCATGACCGGCACGCGCCTGGCCCCGCTCCCGCGGCCGCTCGCCGAGACGGAGCTCCTGCTCGACCCCAAGCCCATCGCGTACTTCGGTCGCGGCCGGGTCGCCGAGGCCGGGGCGATCGTCGCCGCGCACGGCGCCACCACGGTGCTCATCGTCACCGACCCCTTCCTCGCCGGCTCGCCGATCGTCGCCGCGGTGCGCGCCTCCCTCGACGCCGCCGGGCTCGCCGTGCACGTCTACGGCGAGGTGACGCCGAACCCGACGACCACGAACCTCGACGCGGGCAGCGATCTCGCCGCCCGTGTCGGCGCCGACGCGATCGTGTCGGTGGGCGGCGGCTCCTCGCTCGACGCCGCGAAGGGCATCGCCCTCGGCGCCGTGAACCCCGAGCGCGGCGTCGAGCTCGACTACCGCGCCGCCTTCGCCCGCCCGGCGCTGCCGATCGTGGCGATCCCCACGACCGCGGGCACCGGGGCCGAGGTGAACGCCTTCGGCGTCATCACCGACGTCGTCGGGCACCGCAAGTTCTACGTCGGGCACGACACCGCCCTCGCGAAGGCGGCCATCCTCGACCCCGAGCTCACCGTCGGCCTGCCGCCGAGCGCGACGGCCGCCACCGGCTTCGACGCGCTGACGCACGCGCTCGAGTCCTACCTCTCGGTGCGGGCGAACCCCTACTCCGACGGCATCGCGCTGCAGGTGCTCGCGACCGTCTCGACCCACCTCCCGCGTGCGGTCGTCGACGGCGCGGACCTCGAAGCCCGATCGGAGCTGCTCCTCGCGAGCCACGTGGCCGGCGTCGGCTTCTCGCACACGGGCCTCGGGCTCGTGCACGGCATCGCGCATCCGCTCGGCGGCCGCTTCGACATCCCGCACGGCCTCGCCCTCGCGATCGTCATCGGCGGCGTGCTGCGCCTGAGCCGGGACGTCCGTGTGGAGCGCCTCGCGCGCGCGGCGTTCGCGCTCGGCGTCGGCGACACCGCGGCCACGGACGAGGACAACGCGGATGCCGCGATCGACGCCGTCACGGGTCTCGCCCGATCGGTCGGCCTCGTCGGCCCGCTGTCGCGCTTCGGGGTGACCGAGGACGCGCTGCCCTCGCTCGCCGCCGACACCCTCGCCGACGCCGTCACGGTGAACGCGCCGCTGCAGCCGAGCCCGGAACAGATCATCGAGATCCTGCGGGAGGCGCTGTGAGCGGCACCCAGCCCAGCACCGGCTCCGGCTCCGGCTCCGGCTCCGGCTCCGGCTCCGGCTCGGCGATGCGACCGGCCGAGCGCGCCCTGCTCGCCTCGCTGCCCACCGGGCTCCTCATCGACGGCGAATGGCGCGAGGCATCCGACGGCGGCACCTTCGTCGTCGAGGACCCCGCCACCGGCGCCGCGCTCCTCGCGATCGCCGACGCCACCCCGGCGGACGGCGAGGCCGCGCTCGCCGCGGCCCACCGGGCGCAGGCCGGCTGGGCCAGGACCGCGCCCCGTGAGCGCGCCGAGATCCTGCGCCGCGCCTTCGACGCCGTCACCGCGCGCGCCGAGGACTTCGCCCTGCTCATGACGCTCGAGATGGGCAAGCCGCTCGCGGAGTCCCGCGGCGAGGTCGCCTACGGGGCCGAGTTCCTGCGCTGGTTCTCCGAGGAGACGTCGCGCGTCTCGGGCCGGTACGCCACGGCGCCCGACGGCCGCAGCCGCCTCCTCGTGCTGAAGCGCCCCGTCGGTCCGAGCCTGTTCATCACGCCGTGGAACTTCCCCCTCGCGATGGCGACCCGCAAGATCGCGCCCGCGATCGCGGCGGGCTGCACGATGGTGCTGAAGCCGGCCGCGCTGACCCCGCTCACGGCCCTCCTCTTCGCCGCCGTGCTCGAGGAGGCGGGGCTGCCGCCGGGTGTGCTGAACGTCATCCCCACGACGAGCGCGGGCCGCGTGACCGGTCCTCTCGTCCGCGACCCGAGGCTGCGCAAGCTCTCGTTCACCGGCTCGACCGAAGTGGGCCGCCGGCTCATCGCGGATGCTGCGGACCAGGTGCTGCGCGTCTCGATGGAGCTCGGCGGCAACGCCCCGTTCCTCGTCTTCGAGGACGCCGACCTCGACCAGGCGGTCGAGGGGGCGCTGCTCGCGAAGCTCCGCAACGGCGGCGAGGCCTGCACGGCCGCGAACCGGCTGCTCGTGCACGAGCGGGTCGCGGCGGAGTTCGCCGAGCGGCTGACCGCGCGGATCGCCGCCTACCCGGTCGCTCGCGGCACTGAGCCGGGCGCGAAGCTCGGGCCGCTCGTCGATGCCGGCACGCGGGACAAGGTGCACGAACTCGTCGAGTCGGCCCGTGCGGACGGGGCGACCGTCGCGCTCGGCGGCAGGCCCGTCCCAGGCCCGGGCTACTTCTACGAGCCGACGGTGCTGACGAACGTGCCGGCGGACGCGCGGATCCTGCGCGAGGAGATCTTCGGACCGGTCGCGCCCATCGTGACGTTCGCCGACGAGGCCGAGGCCGTCGCGCTCGCGAACGCCACCGAGTTCGGGCTCGTCGCCTACGCGTTCACCCGGGATCTCGATCGCGGGCTGCGCCTCGCCGAGGAGCTCGAGGTCGGCATGTTCGGGCTGAACACGGGCATCGTCTCGAACCCGGCGGCGCCGTTCGGCGGCGTGAAACAGTCCGGCATCGGGCGCGAGGGCGGCTTCGAGGGCATCGAGGAGTACCTCGAGACCACCTACGTCGGCATCGCGGACCCGTTCCGCGGCTGAGCGCTGAGCGCCGTGGGCTGGGGCGGCGCGCCTCAGCCCACCACGCTCGGGTCCGCGACCTCGACGACGACGGGCGCCTCCGGCATCCCCGCCGCCCGCCACACCCGCACGACCGCGCCGACACCCGGGACCTGCGACTGCAGGAGCCGCTCCGCCGCCCGCTCGAGCCGCCACTCCGCGGTGAGCCGTGAGCCGTCGGCGAGTTCCACGTCGAGTTCGAAGGACGTCGGCGTGCCCTCCTCGGCGAGCTGGGTGCGGCGGGCGACGACGCGGCCGGCGGTGGAGGTCGCCGAGCCGCGGGCGGCGCTCCAGGCGGCCTGCGCCTCCCGGTCCTCGCGGGCCGCGCCGATCGAGCCCGCGAGCAGGAACCACGGCACCAGGCCCATCGCGCCGAGCAGCACCGAGAAGAGCAGGCTGAACCACCAGCCGGGCGTCTCCTCCGTCCAGAGCAGCACGATGCCCCAGGACACGACCGCGGTCGCGACGACCGCCGCCGCGGCGAAGGCGAGGCGGCCGGGCGTGCCGAGCCGACGCGGCAGGCGCAACGCCAGCGGGGCGGTTGCGCCGGTGACGTCGTCGAGCCGCTCGACGAGGTGGACGACCCCGGTGGCGGGCTGAGCGGCGCGCGTCGTCGGCATGGGCGCATCGTAGTCGGAGGGGGTGGCCGCCGGACAGCCGGGAGGGGAGGCTGGCGCTCTCGGACGAGCGCGACGACGATGGGAGGAGTGCCGCGCCAGGCGGCGCCGACGAGGGGAGCAGCATGCAGCAGGAATTCGACCTCATCGTGATCGGCGGCGGGCCCGTGGGCGAGAACGTCGCCGATCGGGCCGTGCAGGGCGGGCTCAGCACCGTCATCGTCGAGCACGAGCTCGTCGGCGGCGAGTGCTCGTACTGGGCGTGCATGCCGTCGAAGGCCCTGCTGCGCGCGGGCGCCGCGATCAGCGCGGCCCGCCGAGTCCCCGGCGCGGCGGAGGCCGTGACCGGCCAGCTCGACGTGCAGGCGCTCTTCGCGCACCGCGACGACGTCGTGAAGCACTGGAACGACAGCGGCCAGCTCGAATGGCTCGACGGGGCCGGCATCCAGCTCGTCCGCGGGCACGGCCGGCTCGACGGCGAACGCCGCGTCGCCGTCGACACCCCGGACGGCGGCCGCGTGGAGCTCCTCGCCCGCGTCGCGGTGGTCGTGGCGACCGGCTCGGACCCGCTCATCCCGCGCATCGAGGGGCTCGCCGAGGCCCGGCCGTGGGCGAGCCGGGAGGCCACGAGCGCGGAGCAGGCTCCCCGCCGGCTCGCGGTCATCGGCGGCGGCGTGGTCGGCGTCGAGATGGCCGCCGCCTACGCCTCCTTCGGCACCGAGGTGACCGTCATCGCCCGCAGCGGGCTGCTGCGCGAGTTCGAGCCCTTCGCGGGCGAGCTCGTCGGCGATGGGCTCACCGAGCAGGGCGCGCGGGTCGTCACGGGGGCGTCGCCGGTGCGGGTCTCGCGTGCGGATGCCTCGGACGCGGCGGATGCCTCGGCGGCCCCCTCGTCCGGCGGCGAGGTGCGCATCGAGCTCTCGAACGGCGAGACGATCGTCGCCGACGAGGTGCTCGTCGCGACCGGGCGCACGCCGCGCACCCGCGGCCTCGGGCTCGAGACGGTCGGCCTCGAGCCGGGGGACTGGCTCGAGGTCGACGACACGCTCCGCGTGCCGGGGCACGACTGGCTCTACGCCGTCGGCGACGTGAACCACCGGGCGCTGCTCACCCACCAGGGCAAGTACCAGGCCCGGGCCGCGGGCGACGCGATCGCGGCGCGGGCGCGCGGCGACGAGGCATCCGACGCCCCCTGGGGCGCGCACGTCGCGACCGCCGACCACCACGCGGTGCCGCAGGTGGTGTTCTCCGACCCCGAGGTCGCCGCCGTCGGGCTCACGGCGGCCGGCGCGGAGGAGGCCGGGCTGCGCACCCGGGTGCTCGACTACGAGCTCGGTTGGGTCGCGGGCGCCTCGCTGCTCGCCGACGGCTACCGCGGCACGGCCCGCATGATCGTGGACGAGGACCGCGGGGTCGTCGTCGGCGCCACCTTCGTCGGCCAGGACGTCGCCGAGCTCGTGCAGGCGGCGACGATCGCGATCGTCGGCGGGGTGCCGATCGATCGGCTCTGGCACGCGGTGCCCGCGTACCCGACGATGAGCGAGGTCTGGCTGCGTCTGCTCGAGGCCTACGGCCGCCCCGCCGCCTGACCTTCCATGCCTGGTTCGCTGAGCTCGTCGAAGCGCGCTCGTCGAAGCGCGCTCGTCGAAGCGAGCTCAGCGAACCAGGGGCGGGTCAGAGCCAGCGGCGGAGCTTGAAGACGCCGTACAGCGCGGCGCTCATGCCGAGCATCAGCAGCAGCGCGAAAGGGTAGCCGAGGCTCCAGTGCAGCTCGGGCATGACGTCGAAGTTCATGCCGTACACGGTGCCGATCAGGGTCGGCGCGAACAGGATCGCCGCCCACGAGGAGATCTTCTTGATCTCCTCGTTCTGGGCGAGGTTCAGCTCCGTCATCCGGCGCATCTCCTCGTTCTGCCGCTGGGCGACGAGCGTCGCCTCGACCTGCAGGGCGTTGTCCAGGATGGCCCGGAACGCCCCCGCCCGCTCGACGATCCGCAGGGCGTGGTCGAGCACGTCGCGCAGCGAGCGGCGCAGCTCGACGTCGACGCCGTACTTGTCGGAGCCGCGGGCGAGACCCTCGAGCATCCCGACGAGCGGCTGCGCCGCGCGCTGGAAGTCGAGCACCTCGCGGGCGAGCTCGTAGATCCGCCGGGAGACGCCCTCGACACCGGAGAACAGCTGGTCCTCGATCTCGTCGATGTCGTTCTCGAGCCCCGCGACGACCGGGCCGTACTCGTCGACGACCTCGTCGAGCACCGCGTAGAGCACCGCCTCCGGGCCCATCGCGAGCAGCTCCGGGGAGGCCTCGAGCCGCCGGCGCACCCGGCGGAGGTCGGGGGCCTCGGCGTGCCGGATCGTCACGACGAAGTCGGGCCCGACGAACAGGTGCAGTTCGCCGAACTCGACCTCCTCGTGCTCGTCGACGTAGCGGGCGGGGCGCAGCACGACGAAGAGGGTGTCGCCGTAGCGCTCGAGCTTGGAGCGCTGGTGGCCGGTGAGCGCGTCCTCGACGGCGAGGGGATGCAGGTCGAACTGCTCGGCCACCGAGCGCACCTCCTCGGGGCTGGGGCGGTACAGGCCGATCCAGGCCATGCCTCCGCCGGAACGCATCACCTCGGACGTCTGCTGCAGGTTCTCGGGGCTGGCGGTGCGGAAACCGTCCACGTACACGCCGTTGTCGATCAGGGTCATCATTCGTCTCACCTCGTCTGGGTCGATCGCGCGACGTGCCACGACGTCGCGGGGGCTGCGCGCTCGGCGCGCGGATGCCACCGCTCGGACCAGCGAGGGACGGATGCCTCGGGCGGACGTGCGATCGTGCCGCAGCCGCGCGGCGTCGGGGACGCGGGCGCCGCGGGCGGGACGATCAGTGCCGCGGGAGACCGGCTCGAAGGGGCGAGGCGGCGGCGCGGCTACTTTCACCGGACATGTCGCATCACCTGCCTTCGATCGGGGCGGCCTCGTGCCGGAGTCGGCGTGAGGCCCGGGGGCCGGGTGGGCCCCGGCAACCATAGGCCGGGGCATGCGACAAGTCAATGCGGGCCGTCGGCCGCGATGTCGGTGGCGGGCGCGAGACTCGCGTCATGACCTCTCACACGCACGGCATCCCGCGCACGATCGACTACATCGAGATCTCCGTCACCGACCTGCCGGCTGCGCAGGCGTTCTACGGCGCCGCCTTCGGGTGGGAGTTCACGCCGTACGGCCCGCAGTACGCCGGCATCCGCACCGCGGCCGAACGCGGCGGCGAAGAGGCCGGCGGGCTGATGCAGGTCGACGAGGTCACCACCGGCGGCCCGCTCGTGCTGCTCTACAGCGACGATCTCGACGGCACCGCCGAGGCGATCACCGCGGCCGGCGGCCGGGTCACTCAGGGGCCGTACGAGTTCCCCGGCGGTCGTCGCCTGCATTTCGCCGACCCCAGCGGCAATGAGCTGGGCGTCTGGTCGGAGCGATAGTTCCTCCGACCAGGCAAATCCTTCTGCTGCGGGAATACCGCACGCGCTCCAGAAGTTGAGTCAACTGTACTCAAGTTTCACCCGATCGACTTGACGCGTTCACCTCGATTTGCGACACTTGAGCCGTTGGGACTCAAGTCTCGACGGGGCCAGAGATGGCCGTCAGAGATGACAGAGACTTCGGCTGCGGGCCAGCACGGCCGAGCCGCGCGCTGAACCGGGGTCTCGCACAGGCGCGTCCGCGCCGCCGGACACCGGTCAGCAGAAGGAGAGAAACACATGTCACGAGCAGTTGGAATCGACCTCGGCACCACGAACTCCGTGGTCAGCGTCCTCGAGGGTGGCGAGCCCACCGTCATCGCGAACGCCGAAGGCTTCCGCACCACCCCCTCGGTGGTCGCATTCACGAAGGACGGCGAGGTGCTCGTCGGCGAGACCGCCAAGCGCCAGGCCGTCACCAACGTCGACCGCACCATCTCGTCGGTGAAGCGCCACATGGGCACCGACTGGAAGACGCAGGAGATCGACGGCAAGCAGTACACGCCGCAGGAGATCTCGGCGCGCATCCTGCAGAAGCTCAAGCGCGACGCCGAGCAGTACCTCGGCGACACGGTGACCGACGCGGTCATCACCGTCCCCGCGTACTTCAACGACGCCGAGCGCCAGGCCACCAAGGAGGCCGGTGAGATCGCGGGCCTCAACGTCCTGCGCATCATCAACGAGCCCACCGCGGCCGCGCTCGCCTACGGCCTCGACAAGGGCAAGGAGGACGAGCTCATCCTGGTCTTCGACCTCGGTGGCGGCACCTTCGACGTGTCCCTCCTCGAGGTCGGCAAGGACGAGGACTTCTCGACCATCCAGGTCCGCGCGACCGCTGGCGACAACCGCCTCGGCGGCGACGACTGGGACGAGCGCGTCGTCGAGTGGCTGATCAAGCGATTCAAGGAGTCGACCGGCGTCGACGTCTCGAACGACAAGATCGCGAAGCAGCGCCTCAAGGAGGCAGCCGAGCAGGCCAAGAAGGAGCTCTCGTCGAGCATGTCGACGAGCATCCAGCTCCCCTACCTCTCGCTCACCGAGAACGGCCCCGCGAACCTCGACGAGACGCTCACCCGCGCGCAGTTCGAGAACATGACGAGCGACCTGCTCGACCGTACGAAGAAGCCCTTCGAGGACGTCATCAAGGAGGCCGGCATCAAGGTCTCCGACATCGCCCACGTGGTGCTCGTCGGCGGCTCGACGCGCATGCCCGCCGTCTCGGAGCTCGTCAAGCAGGAGACCGGCAAGGACCCGAACAAGGGTGTGAACCCCGACGAGGTCGTCGCCGTCGGCGCCGCGCTGCAGGCCGGCGTGCTGAAGGGCGAGCGCAAGGACGTCCTGCTCATCGACGTCACCCCGCTCAGCCTCGGCATCGAGACCAAGGGCGGCATGATGACGAAGCTCATCGAGCGCAACACCGCCATCCCGACCAAGCGCAGCGAGACCTTCACGACGGCCGACGACAACCAGCCGTCGGTCGCGATCCAGGTCTTCCAGGGAGAGCGCGACTTCACGCGCGACAACAAGGCGCTCGGCACCTTCGAGCTGACCGGCATCGCGCCCGCACCCCGCGGCATCCCGCAGATCGAGGTCACCTTCGACATCGACGCGAACGGCATCGTGCACGTGTCCGCCAAGGACAAGGGCACGGGCAAGGAGCAGTCGATGACCATCACGGGCGGCTCGTCGCTCTCGAAGGACGACATCGACCGCATGGTGCGCGAGGCCGAGGAGCACGCGGCAGAAGACAAGAAGCGCCGCGAGTCCGCCGAGCAGCGCAACCAGGCCGAGCAGCTCGCCTACTCGGTCGAGAAGCTGATCAAGGACAACGAGGACAAGCTCCCCGAGGACGTCAAGACCGAGGTCCAGGGCGACGTCGACGCGCTGAAGTCGGCGCTCGCGGGCGAGGACGACGACGCGGTGAAGACCGCGTTCGAGAAGCTCTCGCAGTCGCAGGGCAAGCTCGGCGAGGCGATCTACGCGCAGCAGCAGTCCGAGGCGTCCGCCGGCGCCGGTGAGGACCAGAACGCCAGCGGCCAGGCATCCGACCAGGCGTCCGACGAGGACGTGGTCGACGCCGAGGTCGTCGACGACGAGGATGAGAAGAAGTAACCATGGCCGACGAGAACCAGAACCCCGAAGAGCCGGTCATCCGCGATAAGCGGAAGATCGACCCCGAGACCGGTGCGGTTCGCGAGCCTTCGAGCGAGACGGATGCCGCGGCCGACGCCGCGGCATCCGCCGACGAGGCCGAGCTCACCGTCGAGGACATCCTCAACGCGGCCGAGGCCGAAGTGGCGGAGCCGAACGACGAGCACCTGGCCGACCTCAAGCGGGTGACCGCGGAGTACGCCAACTACCGCAAGCGCACCGAGCAGAACCGTGAGCTCGAGCGTCAGCGAGCGGTCGGGCAGGCGGTCGCCGCACTGCTGCCCGTGCTCGACGACCTCGACCGGGCTGAGAAGCACGGCGACCTCGAGGGCGACAGCGCCTTCGCGACCATCGCCGCGAAGCTCCGGCAGGCCACCGAACGGCTCGGCCTCGCGCGCTTCGGCGCCGTCGGCGAGCCGTTCGACCCGCAGCTGCACGAGGCGATCTTCCAGCAGCCGGCCGACGACGTGGAGGTCGACACGGTCGCCGACGTCGTCGAGACCGGGTACCAGCTTGGCGAGGTGCAGCTTCGGCCGGCCAAGGTCGTGGTGAAGAGCCCGCAGGGCTGAGCCCCGGCAGACGACCCCACGAGACGGGAGGAGATTCGCGCCAGGGGAGGATGGGATCGTTCGATCCGCCCTCCGCCGCAGCGGATCTCCTCCCGCTCCGTTCAGCAGATACGACAGACTTCAAGGAAAGGAGGTGCCGATGGCCAGTCAGGACTGGTTCGACAAGGACTTCTACCAGGTGCTCGGCGTCTCCAAGGACGCGAGCGACAGCGAGATCAAGAAGGTCTACCGCAAGCTCGCGCGCAAGTACCATCCCGACCAGAACCCCGGCGACGCCGCCGCGGAGGCCAAGTTCAAAGAGGTCTCCGAGGCGAACGCCGTGCTCTCCGACCCCGAGCAGCGCAAGGAGTACGACGCCATCCGCGCGATGGGCTCCGGGGCGCGCTTCACCGCGCCCGGCGCCGGCGGCCAGGGCGGCTTCGAGGACGTCTTCGGCGGCATGTTCAACCAGGGCGGCGGCGGCCAGCGCTACACGTTCCAGCAGGGCGGCGACTACGACGACCTGCTCGGCGGACTCTTCGGCGGCGGCCGCTTCGGGCAGCCCTCCGGCGGGTACCGCGGCTACGGCGGGCCGACTCGCGGGCGCGACGTCACGGCGACGACCACCCTCGACTTCATCACTGCGACCAAGGGCGAGCAGATCACCCTGCAGACCTCCGACGGCAAGCCGATCACGGTGCGCATCCCGGCGGGCGTCGCCGACGGTCAGAAGATCAAGCTGCGCGGCAAGGGCCACCCCTCGCCCGACGGCGGCGAGACCGGCGACCTCATCCTCACCGTGCACGTGCGCAAGCACCCGGTCTTCGAGCGGGACGGGCTGAACCTCCGCGTCACCGTGCCGGTGACGTTCACCGAGGCCGCGCTCGGCGCCACGATCCAGGTGCCGACCCTCGGCGGCGACCCCGTCAAGCTCCGGGTCGCGCCCGGCACGCCGAGCGGCCGCGTGCTGCGCGTGAAGGGCCGCGGCGTCGAGACGAAGAAGGGCACGGGCGACCTGCTCGCCGTCGTGCAGATCGCGGTGCCCTCGCACCTCTCGAAGGAGGCGAAGGAGGCCGTCGAGGCGCTCGCCGCCGCCCTCCCCGACGAGGACCCGCGAGAAGAACTCCTCGCCAAGGCCCGGAGCTAGCGATGGACGAGACGAGCCCCCTCTTCGTGATCTCGGTCGCGGCCGAGCTCGCGGGCATGCACCCGCAGACGCTCCGGCAGTACGACCGGCTCGGGCTCGTCTCGCCCACCCGCACGGCGGGCAAGTCGCGCCGCTACTCCATGCGCGACGTCGTGCAGCTGCGCGAGATCGCCCAGCTCTCAGCCGAGGGCGTGAGCCTCGAGGGCATCCGCCGGGTGCTCGGACTCGAAGACGAGGTGCAGGGCCTCCGGGCCCGGGTGCGCGAGCTCGAGGCGGCGCTCGCCGACGAGATGCTGAACCGACCCGGTCGGCGCGTGTTCGCGGCCGGTTCGGCCGGTGAGGTCGTCACGCTCAAGGCCGGCACGCGCGTGCGCCGCGAGAACGCGCTCGTCGTCTGGCGTCCGCTCGAGCACGAGTAGCGCCGGGCGCAGCGAGCGCGCGAGCAGCCGGCTCAGCGCCCCCAGGCCTCGGCGGGCGCCTCGATGACGTCGTAGGCCCGCGAGCTCCAGTGCGTGCCGTAGCCGTAGTGGCTCGACGCCCACGGCGACGCCCAGATCGCCTGCGCGGTGGCGTCCGCCGAGTCGCCCTGCTGCAGCGCCGCGTCGACAGCGGGGTAGCGCCCCGAGCGCAGGTTCTCCGCCGCGTAGTACGCCGCGACGACGAGGTCGGGGTAGCTGCCGAGGCCCGAACCGCCGCCGGAACCCTGCCCGTTGTTCAGCGGATTGTTGCGGTTCCACCAGTTGTCGGCGCCGTTCTCCTGCCGCATCCAGCGCATCATGAACGTGACGTTCTCGTCGGTCACGGGCCAGGCGCCCTCGATCAGCACGAGCTTCGCCCAGTCCTCGTTCGTGCCGCCCGCGACGAGCGTCTCGGTGCCGGTCGAGGCGACGTAGGACTCCTCGGCGACGCCCGGCAGCACCGCGGCGTCATGCACCTCGATCGACTGCACCGCCTCGGCGACGGTGTCGGCCGAGCCGTCGGCGACGAGGGCGACCGCCGCCGGGTCGGGTGCCGGCGAACTCGGCGCGAGCGCGAGCCCAGCGGTCGTGCCCAGCACGACGACGGAGGCGAAGAGGGCCGCGAAGCGGCGGGCGACGGGCGGGCGGGCGTCGTCGCCGCGGGGTCGCTCGCGCGCCGCCGCACCGGGGTTCGGGGCGACGGCCGGGTCGGTGGAGCGGGGGAACCGGCGGTGACGCATGCGGATGCGAGGGTAGCAAACCCGACTGGATCCCTCCAGAGCGTCCCCAGTCGGCGCCGGGTAGCCTGCCGAGGTGGACTTCACTGCGCTGCGCCGGCACCCCGACGTCGAGGGGCCCGGGCTCGAGGCATCCGATGCCGCCGACCGGCTGATCCTCGACGAGGCCCGGGCCGCCGTCGGGGCGCTCGCTCCCGGGGAGCTCGTCGTGATCGACGACGCCTTCGGGGCGCTCGCGCTCGGCGCGGTCGAGCTCGGCGTGCGCGACGTGCGCGTGCACCAGGACCCGATCACGGGCGAGCGCGCCCTCGCCGAGAACGCCGCCCGGCTCGGCCTCGCGCACGAGGTGCGCTCCGAGCCGTTCGGCCCGTCGCTCGTCGCCGGGGCGCGGCTCGTGCTGCTTCGGCTGCCGCGCTCGCTCGACCGCCTCGACGAGATCGCCGAGCTCGTCGCCCGACACGCGGATCCCGAGGTTGTGATCGTCGCCGGGGGCCGCCTGAAGCACATGTCCGTCGCGATGAACGACGTGCTCGGCCGCGCGTTCGCGCGCCTCGACGTGAGCCTCGCGCGGCAGAAGTCGCGGGTGCTGCGGGCGAGCGGCGCCCGAGCCGAGCTGCGGTCGGCGCTCGGCGGAGCGAGCGCGGATGGCTCGACGGCCGCCTCGCCCGCACGCTGGCCGCGCCGCGAGCGGCACGACGAGCTCGGCCTCGTGGTCGTCGCGCACGGCGGCGTGTTCGCGGGCACGAAGGTCGACATCGGCACCCGCTTCCTGCTCGGCCATCTCGCCGAGGCCGTGCCCGGCGCGGCATCCGCCGTCGACCTCGCCTGCGGGAGCGGCGTCATCGCGACGAAGCTCGCGCTCTCGCGCCCGGACATCCGCGTTACGGCGAGCGACCGCTCGGCGGCCGCCGCGGCATCCGCCCGCCTCACCGCGACCGCGAACGGGGTCGGTGACCGCGTGACGGTCGAACGCGCCGACGGCCTCGAGCTGCTCGCCGACGCGAGCGAGCCGCTCGTGCTGCTGAACCCGCCGTTCCACAGCGACGCGGCGCTGTCCACGGGCATCGCGGGCCACCTCTTCGCCGAGGCCGCGCGGGTGCTGGCACCCGGCGGCGAGCTCTGGTGCGTCTGGAACTCGCACCTGCGTTACCGCCCCCTGCTCGAGCGCCTCGTCGGCCCGACGCGGCAGATCGCCAGGAACGCGAAGTTCACGGTGACGGCATCCCGGCGGGGCGCGTGACGGCCCCAGGGCGGCCGGCCGACGACGAGCGTCCCGACCCGCGCCGCCTCACCTCCGTCGAGCAGCGCATCGACGCCGCCGCCCACCGCCTGCTCGCGGGAGCGCCCGAGCACGGCGGGCGCGCGAAGCTGCTCGAGTTCCTGGTCTTCGGCGCGAAGCAGGCCTGGGCCTGCGTGTTCGGCGCCGCGCTCCTCGCCGTCATCGTCGCGGCCCGCCTCTGGTACCCCGACGACGCCTGGCTCGCCCGCAACGACGCCCTGACCCTGGCCGCAGTCGCGATCCAGCTCGTGATGCTCGCCACGCGCCTCGAGACCGGCCGCGAGCTGTGGGTGATCGTGCTGTTCCACCTCACCGGCACCGCGATGGAGCTGTTCAAGACCGACGTCGGCTCGTGGAGCTACGACGGCGACGGGGTGCTCCGGATCGGGGCGGTGCCGCTGTTCTCCGGATTCATGTACGCGGCCGTCGGCTCCTACATGGTGCGCGTCTACCGGCTCTTCGATCTGCGCTTCGCGCGCTATCCGCGCCGGTGGCTGACGGCGATCGTCGCCGCGGCGATCTACGCGAACTTCTTCGGGCACCACTTCATCGTCGACTTCCGCTGGGTGCTGCTCGCCGCGGTGGTCGTGCTGTGGTGGCCGACGATGATGCACTTCCGAGTGTGGCGGCGCGTGCACCGGATGCCGCTGCTCGTCGCGTTCGGCCTCGTCGCGCTCTTCATCTGGTTCGCGGAGAACATCGCGACCTGGGGCGGGGCGTGGCTGTACCCCGACCAGGTCGACGGCTGGCACCCGGTCTCCGCCTCGAAGCTCGTGTCGTGGTTCCTGCTCATGATCATCTCGGTGGTGCTGGTGACGTTCGTCTACCGGCCGCGGGAACCGGATGCCCCGGCTGGGCGCTGACGGGGGTGCGCGCCCGGCGGCATCGTGTCAGGCTGGAGGCGTGACCGGGATCCTCGAAGCCACCGACGTCGAGTTCGACGTCGACCTCGACCGCGCCACCCGCGAGGGCGCCGCGCGGTCCTGGCGCGCCATCGTGTGGGACGACCCGGTGAACCTGATGAGCTACGTGAGCTACGTGTTCCGCAGCTACTTCGGCTACTCCCGCGAGGAGGCCGAACGGTTGATGCTGCTCGTGCACACGACCGGCAAGGCCGTGGTCGCCACCGGCAACCGCGAGGCGATGGAACGGCACGTGCAGGCCATGCACGGCTACGGCCTGCAGGCGACGGTCGCGAGGGCGGAACCGTGATCGTCGCGGGTCGCAGCGGCGAGGGCGTCCGGCTCGTGCTCGAGGCCGAGGAGGCGATGCTGCTCTCCGAGCTCGCCGACCAGGTCGACTCGGTGCTGCTCCTCGGCTCCGGCGAGGACCCGGCGATCGACCGGCTGCTGCCGAACGCGTACCCCGACGATGTCGAGGCGGCGGGCGAGTTCGAACGGTACACCCGCGGCAGCCTCGTCGACGGCAAGCGGCAGGCGGCGCAGTCGGTGCGCGACGCCACCGACGTCAGCGACGGCCGCGACCTCGTCGAGATCGAGCTCGACGAGTCGGAGGCGTGGGGCTGGCTGACCTTCCTCACCGACCTGCGTCTGATCCTCGCCGAGCGCGTCGGCGTCACGGACGACGGCGGCTACGCCGAGGACGAGGAGCGCGACGACTACCTGCGTGCGGCCTACGAGTGGGCGGGCTTCGTGCAGGGCTCGATGCTGGAGATCCTCGACCCGATGGATGCCTGAGCTTCCCCACGACTGACGGGCGAAGCCCCCCGGGCCTTCCGCGGGCGTGCCGCGCATGGGTAGGGTGCGTACGCGGCGTCTCGGGATCGCGTCGCGACCATCGCGACGACGGGGGACGGGCATGCGCGGACGGATGCTGAGGACGGCGGCCCTGGCCGCCGCGGGGGCGGTGCTCGTCGGCGCGGCCGCGACCAGCGCGTCGACGGCGGCGCTCGCCGCCGAACCGCTCGTCGAACCCGGCGAGGTGCCGATCGTCGCCGAGTCGCTCCGCGGGGGAACCTTCCTGCCCGCCGTCGAGGTGCAGGTGGGCGAGCGCACGCTCACGCTGCTGCTCGATACCGGCTCGGAGGGGCTCGTCGTCTATCCGAACCGCCTCGAGGGCGACACGACGGTCGAGCGCACCGAGGTCGTCGCGGATCCGGACTACAACGGCGCGCACGTCTTCGGGCACGTCGCGCTCGCCGACGTCACGATCGGCGGCACGCCGCCCGCGCGACTGCCGTTCGTGCTCGCCCATCGCTGCGAACCCGTCGACTGCCTGGGCGGGGACGACGGCCTCGACGGCATCCTCGGCGTGAGCCAGGGGCTCCGCACCTGGGGCGATGGCGGCGAGACGCCATATCCCTGGTGGTCGGCGATCGCCCAGCTGCCCGACGGCGCCGGCGACGGCCACACCATCCGCATCGAGCACGCCCCCACCGTGCCGGGGGAGCGGATCGGCACGCTGACGCTCGGCGCACCCCTCGCGGGCGAGGCGGATGCCGTCTTCCAGCCCGCGCTGACGGGCGGCGGCGACTACCCGGGCAGCGATCACCCGATGTACGCGAAGCAGGTCGAGAGCTGCTGGTCGATCGACACGACCATGAACTGCCTGCCCACGACCGTCGACTCCGGGGAGCGCGGCTCGGTGCTGATGGGCGACTTCGGGGCGTGGGCGACGCCGGTTCCCTCGCCGACGCCGTTCCCGGGCGGCGGCGACGAGGAGATCGCGCACCTGAACGCGGGCACGCCGATCTCCTTCGCGGTGCCCGGCCAGCTGCCGTTCTGGACGCGGACGGTCGCCGACGGCTATCGCGCCGCCGGGCTGTACCAGCCGACCCCGCCGCCGAGCGGGGAGGCGGATGCCGATGCGGATGCCGCGGCGCTCGCGGCGAGCGGCCCCTACTTCAACACCGGCAACGTCTTCTTCGTCGGCCGCTCGATCGGCTTCGACAACCTGACCGGCCGGATCGTCGTCGGCCCGGTCGCCGGCCTCCCGGCCGCGGTCCAGCAGGTGAGCCTGACGGAGGGCGACCGCCGAGTCGAGGTTGGCTGGACCGACACGCAGCCAGGGGTCGAGTCGTACGTCGTCAGGTTGAAGACGGCGGTCGGCGAACCGCTCGAGGAGCGCGTGGTGCTCGGTGCCCCCAGCCCGCAGACGTTCACGGGCGTCGCCGACGGGGTGGACGTCGTCGCCGAGGTGGCCGCGGCGAACGCGGCGGGCGTCGGACCGTGGCTGGCCTCGCCGAATGCGGCGCGGTTCCGTCCGCACCTGCCCGAGACCGGGCCGGAGACGCTCGGCCCGGCGCTCATCGGAGTGCTGCTCGGCGGCGCCGGCCTGCTACTGCTCGGTGCGCGCGTCGTGATCGGATTCCACCGCCGCCGCGCGACCTCGCCCTAGAGTGGTGCCGAGCGCGACCGGTGGTCGGGCGCGCCGCGGGGGAGGCGCCATGAGCACGACGCAGGAGCATCCGGCCGGAGCGGTGCCCACGGAACACGACGATCCCGTCTCGCTCCGCGCCGCGCTGCGGCACCCGGCCGAGAGCGCCGAGTCGCTCGAGTCGGTGGCCCTGCTCGCCGGCAGCGCGTTCTTCGTCGTCGGCGGCCTCGTCTCGCTCGCCGTCTTCTGGGGCCGGGATCTCCCCATCGCCGGCGGGCAGGGCTCGCTCGGCGAGTTCGTCGGCATCGCCGGAGCGGTCGTCGCGGTCGTCGCCTTCGTACTCGGCCGGGTGCTCGTGCGGCGCACGGCGAACCCGGCGCTCCGGCGGGAGATCGGGCAGGGGCTGTCGGTGCCCGGCGCCCGCCTGCACTGGTTCGACGTCACCGCCCTCGCGATCGCGCACGGCGCCATCGCCCTGCTCAGCTGGTTCGCGCTCGCCACGGTGCTCGAGTTCTGCTTCCGCGACGCGGTCGTGTTCACCCTGCCGGGAGCGGCGCTCGCCGCGGTCGCGATGGCGCTGACGGGGTACATCTGCTTCCTCTCGGCGGCACGGATGACGCCGATGCTGCTCTCGCTCGTGCTCGCCGTGTTCCTCGTCGTCGGTGCGCTTACGAGCATGCTCTCCGCGAGCGATCCGCACTGGTGGAAGGAGAACCTCTCGGCGCTCGGCATGACGAACGACGTCTCGGCGATGGCGTTCAACCTCACGCTCATCGTCGCCGGTGCGATCGTCACGATCATCGCGCGGTACGCGACGGCGACGCTGCCCGCCGGCAACCCGCCGGACCGGCGCGGGCGCGACCTCGTGCGGATCGGCCTCATCCTCATCGGCGTGTTCCTCGCCTGCGTCGGGATCTTCCCCGTCGACCGCTTCTTCCTGCTGCACAACACGGTGGCGACGGGCATGGCGGTCTGCTTCGCGGCGATCGTCGTCTTCCTGCCCTGGCTCATCCGCACGGTGCCGCGGGTGTTCGTCGGCCTCGGCTACGTCTACGTCGTCGTGATCGTGGTGATGGCGGTGTTCTTCGCCACCGGCTACTACAACCTCACCGCGGTCGAGCTCGTCGCGGCGTGCCTGATCTTCAGCTGGATCATCGTCTTCCTCCGCACGGCGGGCGCGGCGGGTGGAGTCGCGGTCGACGAAGCCTCCGCGCTCGAGCCGAACGTGGCGTCCCCGAGGGGCTGAACGCCGGTTCGAGGGGCGGGACCGCAGGCCGGCCCGCCCCTCGAACGTGATCAGGCCAGTTCGTGCCGGCGCCGGCGGAGTCGACGGATCAGCATCATCAGACTGCCCGCGGCGAAGAGCCCGACCGCTCCGAGCGCCGGGAGGAGCGGGGCTGCGCCCGTCTCCGCGAGCCGGCCGTCGGTGTTCGCGACCGGTGCGGCGTCCGTCGCACGGGGAACCGGCGCGGGGTGCTCGGGCGTGCCGGGCGTCGACGGCGTGCCGGGCGTCACCGGGGTTCCGGGGCCGGCCGGCGTCGGCGGCGTCGACGGGGTGCCCGGCTCCTCGGGGCGCTCGGGCGGGGTGTGGCCGCCGAGCCAGGACAGCGCGGCGCTCGCCTCGACCGAGCTGTGCCCGCTGTCGGCGATGATCAAGGTCTGCCGGCGCACGGCCGGATCGGCCGAGCTCAGCAGGAGCCCCTCGTGCGTGGCGCCGGTGAGCCGTGCGGTCAGTGTGGCCGATCCTGCGGGAGCGTCGGCGGGCACCTCGAGGAACAGCGCCGTGTCGCGCGGCGGAGCAGCCGGGTCGACCGGCGTCCCGTCGGCCGTGACGATCGCGTCGTCCGACGAGTTGCTGAGCAGGAGCTCGCCCGGAGAGGCGGTGATCGTCACGGGGCCGACGAGGCTCCCGGCATCGCCCTGCTGCACTGCGGGATCGAGGGCGAGCTCGGGCAGCACCGACTCGGCGAGGCCGACGTTCTCGTCACCCGTGAGATGGTCGACGAGCGCTTGCACCCGCTGCGCGGCGGGGGAGGTCGTATCGATCCCGCCCCGCGTCGAGAGGCCGCGATACTCGAAGGCGGCGGGAGCGGGCGCGGCATCCGTGAGTTGCCAGATCGCCACCTGCGTGCCGGTGATCGCCTCTTCGCGAGTGAGGCCGGGGAGGCCGGTGGCCGCCGCGTACTCGGACAACGACTGGGTCGGGTACGAGTTCGCGATGACCCACGAGACCTGCTCGCGCACCCGCTCGTCGGTGGCGAACCGGTTGTCGCCGGGGAAGGTGTCCCAGCCGCCGACGGCGAGGCCGTCGCCGAAGCCGGCGGGGACGAGTACCTCGATGCAATAGGCGAAGAGGTCGGGCTGGTCGCCGGGGCGGGAGTAGAGCGCGAACAGCTGCGGGAACGCCCGCGAGCCGTTCCACGCGATCTGATGGCCCATTCGGGACTCGCTGCTCGCGCCGAGGCGCGGGTAGCCCTCGACGGCGTCGTCAGCGCGCGCCGACGCCGCGGGCAGCACCGACAGCGAGGCGAGCAGGGCGACCAGGGCGAGTAGCGCGACGAGTGCGCGCACTGGCAATGAATGTATCGGGTTCATAGCGGGCAACGTAGCCGAGCCGGAGAATTGGGATGCCAGATGTGCTCAGCGTACTGCCAGGTTTTCCGGCTATGTGCGGTGTTCGCGGCGCAGCCGGACGGAGTTCAGGCGACCAGTCGGCGGATGACGCGACTCTCCTCGCCGAAGCGGCGACCACCCGCCTGCGGACGACGACGGGGTCGGATGCCGAGCGGCATCCGACCCCGTCGTAGAGCGAGATCAGCCCTGGTGGGCGAGCGCCTTCGCCTTGAGGAGGTCGTACTCCTGCTGCGTGATGGTGCCCGAGTCGAGCAGCGCCTTCGCCTTGGCGATCTCGTCGGCAGGGCTCGCCGAGGTGCCGGCGGCCTGGCGGATGTACTCGGCCGTGGCCTGCTGCGCCTGCACGGCGTCCTTCTGCGCGCGCTCGGCCATGCCGCGGCCGCGGGCGATCAGGTAGATCAGCGCCGTCACGAATGGGAAGAAGAGCAGGAAGATGATCCAGAGCGCCTTCCACCAGCCGTTGAGCTTGTGGTCGCGGAACAGGTCGGTGATGATCGCGATGACCGCCCAGAGGTACGCGAAGAACGCGAAGATCCAGATGGTCCACCAGATGATGTCCCAGAAGCTCTGCCAGAAACTCATGAGTGAGCCCTTCCGATTCGAGGATCGCGACCGCAAGGGCGGCCGGAGGTCGCTTTCGGGCTCGCATCGCGGCTGCGCCGCGTTCCCCCCGGATGATGCTTCCGTCTGCACCATAGCGCGCCGCGGCGTGTCGTGTCAGTAGTCCTTCCCAGGCGCTACGCTCGGCCGCAAGGGGGATCGCATGGCGGAGTGGGTCGCGTCGCTCGACATCGACGGCTGGAGCCTGCTCTTCGCCGCGCTCTCCCTCGTCGCCGGCTGGATCCTCTCCCGGCTCGCCCGCCGCGGCCTCACCCGACTGCTCGTGCGGCTGCCGTCGCTCGGCGAGGCCGTGAAGACCGCGATCGTCCGCATCGTCGTGTACGCGATCATCCTGCTCGGCGTCGGAGTCGCCCTCGGCTTCCTCGGCGCCTCCGTGCAGCCGCTGCTCGCCGTCGCGCTCATCGTCGGCGTCGTGCTCGTGCTCGTGCTGCGCGGCATCGCCGACAACTTCGCCGCCGGCGTCGTGCTGCAGACCCGCCGGCCGATCGAAGTGGGCGACGTGCTCACGAGCGACGATGTCGAGGGCGAGGTCGTCGAGCTCAATGGCCGCGCGGTCGTCGTGAAGACCTTCGACGGCCGGCTCGTGCACCTGCCGAACGGCGCCGTGCTGCAGCAGCCGCTCGTGAACGAGAGCGCCCACGGCGCCAGGCGAAGCGAGGTCGAGGTGCGCGTCGGCGGGGCCGCGGACGGGATGCCGGAGGCCATCGCCGAGGCCGTGCGCGCCGTCGACGGGGTGCACCAGCGCGAACACGTCGACGTGCTGAGCCGCAGCCGTTCGCCCGAGCGCCAGATCTACCGGGTGCGCTTCTGGCACCATCCCAAGCACGGCACCGCCGTCAGCTCCGCCGTCGTCGACGCGCTCGCCGACGCGTTCGCGGGCCGAGGCATCCCCGTGACCGTGACGAGCGATCCGCCCGCCGCGCCGCTCACCCCGCCGTTCGAGATCTGATCGGCGCGATCGGAAGGAACCGAGCATGCAGGTCACCCCCGCCGCCGGGGCACCGGGCTCGCCCACGGTGCGCCAGCTCCTGCTGCTCTCGATCCCCGCGCTCGTCATCGGCGTGGCGTCCGCGGTCGTGCTCTGGCTCGTCGACCTCCTCGCCGAGCAGCTGCACACCGTGCTGTGGGAGGCCTTGCCCGGGGTCTTCGGTGCCGACGCGGCGACGCCCTGGTGGATCCTCGTCGTGCTGACCGCGACCGGCGCGGCCGTCGGCCTCGTGGTGCAGTTCGCCCCGGGCCACGCGGGCGTCGACTCGGCGACGACGGAGCTCGACGCGCCGCCGATGCCGATCCTCGTCGTGCCCGGACTGCTCGTCGCGGTGACGCTGAGCCTCGCGGGCGGCGTGAGCCTCGGCCCGGAGAACCCGATCATCGCGATCAACACGGCCCTCGCGGTCACCGTGCTCGCGCGGCTCACGAAGGCCGTGCCGCAGCAGCTCGTCGTGCTGCTCGCCGTCTCCGCGACCATCGGCGCGCTGTTCGGCACCCCCGTCGCGGCGGCGCTCGTGCTGACCGGCACGGTGGCTGCCGTGAAGGCCGGCGGAGCGCTCTGGGACAAGCTCTTCCTGCCGCTCGCCGCGGCGGGCGCCGGGGCCGTCACCATGCACCTGCTCGGCGGCTCCTCGATCTCGTTCAGCGTGACACCGATGGGCGAGGTCGAACCGGTCTTCGTGCTCACCGGGCTCGTCATCGCCGCGGCCTCCGCGCTCGCCGGCGTCCTCGCCGCGTGGCTGCTGCCCATCGTGCATCGGGCGTTCCACTCGCTGCGGCATCCGCTGCTCTATACGACGCTCGGCGGGCTCGCGCTCGGCGTGCTCGGCATGATCGGCGGGCCGATGACGCTCTTCAAGGGGCTCGAGCAGACCGGCGAGCTCATCGAGCATCCCGAGCGCTATGCGCCGGCCCAGCTCGCGCTCTTCGCCGGCATCAAGATCATCGCGCTGGTGATCGCCGCCGCCGCCGGATTCCGTGGCGGCCGGATCTTCCCCGCGGTCTTCATCGGGGTCGCGCTGGGCCTGCTCGGCTACGCGCTGATCCCCGGGGTGCCGATGTCGCTGGCGATCGCCTGCGGGGCGCTCGGCATCGTGCTCGCGGCGACGAAGGACGGCTGGATCGCGATCTTCGTCGGCGTCGCTCTGGTCGGGGACCCCCTGGTTCTGCCACTGTTGTGCGTGATCGTGCTGCCGGTCTGGCTGATCGTCACGAAGGCGCCCGAGCTCGTCGTGCATCCGCGCGAACGTTCGGACCCCGATGCAGAGGCCGCCCCGGCGGCGTCGTGAGGGGGGATCACGTGCAACGACCGCTGGCCGGGCTCACGCGGCGCAACCTCGTCCGCGAGCTCGTCGCGGGCGTGACGCTCATCGCCATCGCCATCCCGCTGAACATCGGCTACGCGCAGATCGCGGGGCTGCCGGCGACGGCGGGGCTCTACGCGCTCATCGTGCCGACGATCGTCTACGCGCTCACCGTCTCGAGCCGGCAGCTGATCGCATCGCCGGATGCCGCGGCCGCCGCCCTCGTTGCGAGCTCCATCGGCGGGCTGGCGGTCGCCGGCAGCGACGACTACGCGACCCTCGCCCTCGCGCAGGCGGTGCTCTGCGGCATCATGTTCCTGCTGCTCGCGGTCTTCAAGCTCGGCTTCCTCGCGAACTTCCTCTCCAAGCCGATCCTCGTCGGCTTCGTCGGCGGCCTCGCCCTCGACATCCTGGTCAGCCAGATCGCGAAGATGCTCGGCGTGAAGATCGACTCCGGCGGCGAGTTCGTCGACAAGGTCGCCGGGCTCGTGACCGGCCTTGGTACGACGAACCTCATCTCGCTCGCGATCGCCGTGCTGTCGGTCCTCGTGCTGCTCGCGGGCAAGCGCTTCCTGCCCGCCGTGCCGTGGGCGCTCGTCGTGCTCGTCGTGGCGACCGTCGTGGTCGTGCTCGCGAGCCTCGACGACGCGGGCGTCTCGGTGCTCGGCGAGGTGCCCGCCGGCCCGCCAGCGCTGACCTGGCCCGTCCTCGACTGGACGACGTGGCTCATGCTGATCCCCTCGGCGATCGCGCTCACGCTCGTGACGACGGCCGAGGGGCTGCTCGTCTCGCGCTCCTACGGCGAGAAGCGCGGGTACCCGACGAACCCGAACCGCGACCTCTTCGCCTTCGGCCTCGGCAACCTCGCCGCCGGCGCCTCGGGCAGCTTCGCCGTCGGCTCCTCGACGTCCCGCACGGCCGCGATGGACCAGGCGGGCTCGCGCACCCAGCTGCCCTCGCTCGTGCTCGCGGTCGGCACGCTGCTGCTCCTCCTGTTCGGCACGGCGCTGCTCGCCGACATCCCGAGCCCGGCGATCGGGGCGATCGTCGGCGTCGCGATCCTGCCGCTGCTCGGCATCCGCGACTTCATCGGGCTGTGGAAGGCCGATCGCTTCGAGTTCATCGTCGGCGCCGTGTGCTTCCTCGTGACGCTCTTCATCGGCTCCATCCCCGGCATCGTCGTCGCCTTCGTGCTCGCGCTCGTGAACCTCGCCAAGCGCGCCGCGAACCCCGCGATCGACGTGCTCGCGTCGAGCGGCGAACCCAGCGACTCGCTGCTCGACGAGGCGCCAAAGGGACAGGTCACCGCGCCGGGCGTCGTCGTGGTGCGGCTCGCGGCGCCGCTGTTCTTCGCGAACGGCTCGGTGTTCAGCGACGCGGTGAAGCGGGCGGTCGAACGTGCGCGGGCCGCCGGGAACGGGCCGGTGCGCCACCTCGTCGTCGACATGGAGGCGGTCACCGACGTCGACGTGACCGGCGCGGAGAGCTTCGAGGCGCTGCTCGTCTGGCTCGAACGCGAGCGCATCGACCTCAGTTTCAGCCGGGTGCGCCCGGACGCGAAGGCGCGGCTCGACCACCTCGGCCTGCTGGGCGACCGGGCGAGCTACGAGACCAACCGTGCGGCGCTCGCGGCGCTCGCCGGAGCGGCGGCGCCGGGCGCCGGGGAGACGGTGCACGGCACCACCGAGCACGGCGGCGCCTGAGCCGTCGTCATCGAGACCAGGAGAGGGACCGGGGGGACCAAATGGGAACGCAGCAGGAAGCGACGAGCATGAGCGAGCAGGAGCTCGCCGAGGCGATCGAGCGGGTGAGCACGCCCGACGGCCTCGACACGCCGTTCGGGAAGATCGAGCTGTTCGACGGCGTGCCGCGCGATGCGAGCGTCGCGACGCTCTACGACGGCCTCGATCTGATGCGCGCCGCGGAGGCGTTCCTGAATGCCGTGCCTGGCGCCTCGCTCGTCGCCCTGCGCCGCGGCCTGCGCGTGGCGGGCCTCACGAGCCCGGAGATCATCGGCATCACCGACCCGCGGGGGAACTCGGGCGGCCTGTACCTCACGCCGAACACCGAGACGACCTACGGCACGACGTTCCTCGACCTCCGCGCCTGGGGGCCGACCGTGATCGAGGCGCCGCCCGAATCGCTTTGCGTTGTCGACGACTTCTGGTTCCGCTACGTCGCCGATATGGGCATCCCGGGACCCGACCGCGGGGCCGGCGGCAAGTACCTCTTCCTGCCGCCCGGCTACGACGGGGAGCGGCCCGAGGGGTACTTCACCTTCGAGAGCCCGACGTACACGAACTGGGTCGTGCTGCGCGCGCTCGGCGGCGTGCCGGCGATGAAGCAGACCCGCATCTACCCGCTCTCCGAGGCCGACGCCCCGCGCGAGAACGTCTTCGTGAACATCGCCGACGCGAAGATCAACACGGTGCACTCGAACGACGCGGACTTCTTCCGCGAGATCGACGAGCTCGTGCAGGAGGAGCCGGTCGAGGCGCTCGACGTGGAACGCGCGGGCCAGCTCGCCGCCCTCGGCATCGTGCACGGGCAGCCCTTCGCCCCCGACGCGCACCGGCTCGACCTCCTCGACCGGGGCGCGAAGCTCGGCGCCGCGATCGCGCGCGCACTCGTCTACAAGCCGCGCGATCCGGCCGCCTTCTTCTGGGAGGGCGTCTCCTGGAAGAACGCCTTCGTCGGCGGCAGCTTCGAGTTCCTGCGCAACGGCGCCCGCCTCCTCGACGCCCGCACGCAGTTCCACTACTTCGCCACCGTGATCACCCCGGCGATGGCGCACGCGCAGGTCGGCGCGGGTTCGGCCTACGCCTACACCGCGGAGGACGGCGAGGGGCACGTGCTCGACGGCGGGGCGACGTACTCGCTCCGCATCCCCGCCGACCCGCCCGCCAAGAACTTCTGGTCGATCGACCTGTACGACACGCAGACCCGCTCGCTGCTGCAGGTGCCCGCGACGCCGTACCCGGCGCTCTCGAGCCTCGACGGCACCCTGCAGGCGGAGGAGGACGGCAGCTACGTGCTCTGGTTCGGCCCGACGGCGCCCGAGGGGCGCGAGTCGAACTGGATCCAGACGGCGCCGGGCAAGAGCTGGTTCCCGATGCTGCGGCTCTACGGCCCGCTCGAGCCCTGGTTCGACGGCAGCTGGCGACTGCCCGAGCTCGTGAAGGAGTCGCTCGCATGAACGGGGTCATCGGCGGCATCCTGCCGCTCGCGCTGGGCATCGCAATCAGCCCGATCCCGATCATCGCGGCCATCCTGATGCTGCTCTCGCCGAAGGCGAAGGGCACGAGCGTCGGCTTCCTGCTCGGCTGGGTCCTCGGCATCGTCGTCGCGGTCGTCGTGTTCACCCTGCTCGGCTCGATCATTCCGGCCTCCGACCCCGACGCCTCGAAGCCGATCGCCGGCACCATTCAGATCGTGCTCGGCGTGCTGCTGCTCCTGCTCGCGGTGAAGCAGTGGCGCTCGCGGCCGAAGGGCGACGCCGAACCGCCGATGCCGAAGTGGATGTCGGCGATCGATCAGCTCACCGCCGTGAAGGGGGCGGGGCTCGGTTTCCTGCTCTCCGCGGTGAACCCGAAGAACCTGCTGATGGCCGTCGCCGCGGGCGTCGCGATCGGCACGGGCGGGCTGAGCGGCGGCGAGTCGACGCTCGCGATCGTGATCTTCACGGTCATCGCCGCCTGCTCGGTCGCGGTGCCGGTCATCGCCTACCTCGTCGCCTCGGCGAGGATGGCGGGCCCGCTCGAGTCGCTGCGGCACTGGCTCGTGCACAACAACGCGACCGTCATGGCCGTGCTGCTGCTCGTCATCGGCGTGGTCCTGATCGGCAAGGGCATCGGGCAGTTCTGATGGCCGACCGCGGGCTCGCGCACGGCACGCGCGTGCTGCTCACCCTCGCGGCGGCGGTCGTCGTGTTCGCCGGGGTCTGGTTCGCCCGCGACGTGCTCGCGCCCGCCGCGGTCGCCGCGGTGGTCGTGATCATCGCGCACCCCGTGCGCTTCCCGCTCGAACGCCGAGGTTGGCCGAGCTGGCTCGCGACGACCGCGGTGATCGTGGTCGCCTACCTGATCCTCGCGGCGCTCGCCGCGCTGCTCATCGTCGCCTCGGCTCAGTTCGTCGCGATGCTGCCGGACTACGCCGACGAGCTGCAGCGCACCGCGACGGAGATCGCCGGCTGGCTCGAGTCGCTGGGCGCGACGGATGCCACGGCCTCCGCCGCGGCATCCGCCCTGCACCCCGAGACGCTCGTGCCGATCGCGGCCGCCATCGCCGATGCGGTGCTCGGCTTCGCGACCGCGTTCTTCTTCGTGCTCGCGTACGTGATCTTCATGGCGGCGGACGCCTCGGGCTTCCGCCGCGGCGGGGCGGTCTTCGGCGGCGGGCAGGGCGAGGGCATCGCGGGCCGCTACTTCACCGGGGTGCGCCGCTACTACGTCGTGAACGCGAGCTTCGGCGCCGTGGTCGCGGTGCTCGACGGCCTGCTGCTCTGGGCGCTCGGCGTGCCGGCGCCGCTCGTGTGGGCGATCCTCGCCTTCGTCACGAACTTCATCCCGAACATCGGTTTCGTGATCGGCGTGATCCCGCCCGCGGTGCTCGCGCTCGTCGTCGGTGGCTGGCCGCTCGCGCTCGTCGTGGTGCTCGCGTACAGCGTCATCAACGTGGTGCTGCAGGTGCTCGTGCAGCCGAAGTTCGTGAGCGACGCCGTGGGGCTCAGCCTCACGCTGACGTTCTTCTCGGTCGTGTTCTGGGCCCTCGTCATCGGGCCGATCGGAGCGATCCTCTGCATTCCGCTCACGCTGCTCGTGCGGGCGCTGCTCGTGGAACCCGACCCGGGCGCCGGCGTGCTGCGCCGGCTCTCGGGGGTTCCGCCCGAACGCGAGCGGGCCTAGGCTCACGGACAAAAGGGGGGATTCATGGCGGAATTCGAGTACGGCCCGGTCGAGATCGTGGTCGTGGCACTGCAGAACGAGCGGCCCTCGGCCGGCACGCTCGACGCGCTGGCGGAGCTCGTGGAGGCCGGCCAGATCCGGTTGCTCGACGCGCTGCTCGTCTCGCGCGATCAGGACGGCGGCCTCGAGGCGATCGAGATCGAGGACCTCGGCGACGAGCTCGACGTGACGGCGCTCGAACTGCCCGCGAGCGGGCTCGTCGGGCACGACGACGTCGCAGAGTTCGCCGAGACGATCGAGCGCGGCACCTCGGCGGTGCTGCTCGCGGTCGAGCTCGTGTGGGCCAAGCGGCTCGCCTCGCGCTTCGCGGAGGCGGGCGGCGTCGTGCTGGAGTCGGT
This sequence comes from Agromyces soli, assembly GCF_022811605.1. Lineage (GTDB taxonomy): Bacteria > Actinomycetota > Actinomycetes > Actinomycetales > Microbacteriaceae > Agromyces > Agromyces soli. The sequence goes on from NZ_CP094533.1 coordinate 1,181,674, forward strand.
GCGGATCCCCGCGCCGGTCGTGAACCAGGTGCTCGCCGAGGCGAGCACCGAGGCGGAGTAGGAGGCGGCGATGCCGTTCATCAGGCGAGTCGGACGCCCGGGCCTCATCGGCCTCGCGGCGCGCACCGCGGTCGTCGCCGGCACCGCGACGGCGGTGTCGGGCGGCATGGCCCGGCGCCAGCAGGAGAAGGCGCAGGAGCAGTACGAGGCCGAGCAGTACCAGGCCGCCCAGCAGCAGGAGGCGATGCAGCAGGCTGCGGCGCAGGCTGCGGCCGCGCAGGCGCCCGCAGCCCAGGCAGCGGCACCCGCGGGGGCCGCCGCTCCCGGTGCGGACCTCGTCGGCGAGCTGCAGAAGCTCGCGACGCTGCAGCAGCAGGGGCTCATCACGCCGGAGGAGTTCGCGGCGGCGAAGGCCAAGCTCCTCGGCGCCTGACGCCCCGCACACGCGAGTTGCCCGACTTTCATGAAAGTCGGGCAACCCTGCGTTGAATACCGAGTTGCCCGACTTTCATGAAAGTCGGGCAACTCGGTGTTCAGGCGGTGATCACTCGCGGGCGAGTGCGGCGAGGGCCTCGAGCTCGAGGTCGAGGTACTGCTCCTCGCTCACGTCGACCGCGACGCCGAGCAGCACGCCGCCCTCGAACGGGAACGGGTTCGTGTACTCGCTGCTCACGGCATCCGCGCTGTCGTAGCCGACGCAGAGCCCGTCGCCGCACAGCGTGAACTTGCCCACCTGCGCGCGCATCGGCCCCTCCGCGACGACCTGGTCGTCGACGTAGAGCTTGCAGGTGCCGATCGACTCGCCGTGCTCGCCGGCCGACTCGCGCACGAACTCCATGCCGAGCGCGTGGTCGCCGGGCTCCAGGGCCTCCGAGACGAAATGCTGCTCCGGCGGGATGCCGAGGAAGTTGTACACGTAGTGCAGCTTGCCGTCCTTCAGGAACAGGGAGTGCCCGCCGAAGCGCGAGCCGTGCGCGAAGATCACGCCCTTCGTGCCCGCCTCGACGCGCACGTCCGCGATGATCTTGAACGAGCGGCCGCGTACGTTCACCGCCACGCTCTCCGGCACGGCGCCCGTGTCCGGGTAGTAGACGTAGCGGGTGCGCGGCGGCTCGGCCTGCGGGCGCTCGATCGTGAGCTGATCGCGGGCCGAACGGTCGTCGAGCGGCAGCACGAAGTTCTTCTCGGCCTCGGCGAACCAGGCGTCGATGAGCTCCTGCAGCTTCTCGGGGTGCTCGGCGGCGAGGTCCGTCGACTCCGAGCGGTCGACGTCCACGTGGTAGAGCTCCCAGCGGTCCTCGTCGAAGCGGCCGTGCCCGGTCAACGGGGCATGGATGGCGGCCGCCTTCCAGCCGTCCTTCCAGATGCCGCGCGTGCCGAGCATCGCGTAGTACTGCACCTGCTTCTCGGTCGGAGCGTCGGGGGCCGCGTCGAAGCTGTACTTCATCGAGACCCCGTCGAGCGGGCGCTGCTCGACGCCGCGGAACACGCTCGGGAACTCGATGCCGATGACGTCGAGGATCGTCGCGACCACGTCGGTCGAGTGGTGGTACTGGTGGCGCACCTCCCCCTTCGCACGGATGCCGGCGGGCCAGTGCACGATCATCGGGTCGCACGTGCCACCCGAGAACTGCGAGTACCGCTTGAACATCTGGAACGGCGTCGAGAATGCCGCCGCCCAGCCGGTCGGGTAGTGGTTGTACGTCTCGGGCCCGCCGAGCACGTCGATCTTCGCGAGGTTCTCGGCGAGGTCGTCGGGGAAACCGTTGAAGAACTTGTTCTCGTTCACCGAGCCGTCGGGCGAGCCCTCGCCGGACGCGCCGTTGTCGGCGCAGTAGAAGATGAGCGTGTTGTCGAGCTGCCCGGATGCCTCGAGGTAATCGACCACGCGCCCGATCTGCGCGTCGGTGTACTCGCTGAAGCCCGCGAAGACCTCGGCCATGCGGCTGAAGAGCCGCTGCTCCTCGGCCGAGAGCTCGGCCCACGGCTTCACCCAGTCGGCCGGGTTGGCCTGGTCCTCCGGCATCGGATTGAACGGGGTCAGCTCCGTGCCCTCGGGCAGGATGCCGCGCTCGATCATCCGATCCAGCACCCAGGTGCGGTAGGCGTCGTAGCCGTCGTCGAACGCGCCGCGGTACTTCTCGATGTACTCCTCGGGTGCGTGGTGCGGGGCGTGGTTCGCGCCGGGGCAGAACCACGTGTACCAGGGCTTCGAGGGGTTCGAGGACTTCTGGTCGCGGATCATCCGGATGGTCTGGTCGGCGAGGTCCTTCGAGAGGTGGTAGCCCTCCTCCGGGGTGTACGGCGGCTCGATGAAGCGGTTGTCCTCGACGAGGTCGGGGTACCAGTTGTTCGTCTCACCGCCGAGGAAGCCGTAGAAGCGGTCGAAGCCCATCGCGAGCGGCCACTGCGCCTTGCTGCCGCCGGCCGAGACGTCCTCCTCCGGCACGTTGTGGTTCTTGCCGACCCAGAACGTCGAGTAGCCGTTCTGCTGCAGCACCTGGCCGATGGTGGCGCACTCGTCCGGAATGTGCCCGGACAGGCCGGGGAAGCCGTTCGTGCCCTCCATGATGTTGCCCATGCCGTTCACGTGGTGGTTGCGGCCGGTCAGGAACGTCGAGCGCGTCGGCGAGCACAGCGCGGTCGTGTGCCACTGCGTGTACGTCAGGCCGTTCTCGGCGAGCCGGTCGAGCGTGGGCATGTTGATGCGGCCGCCGTACGGCGACCACGAGGCCATGCCCGTGTCGTCGTAGAGGATGACCAGGATGTTCGGGGCCCCCTCGGGCGCCTTCGGCTGCTCGTACGGTGCCCAATCGGCCACCGCATCGCGCACGTCGAGCGCGATCCTGCCCGAGAACGCCGGCTTGCCTGTGGACTCGTTCGCCATGGATCCCCCCGGATGCCAAGCGGTCGCGCGGCGCGGCCGCAATCGGTGCGGCGGCGTCGCCGCACCCTTCACGCTACTGACGGATGCCTCGCCTGGGAAGAGCCTCCGACCGGAGCGCAACCCCATGGTGCCCGGTTCGACCGGCCACCTAGACTGCGGACCATGCGCGCCACCCTGAGAGGCCTCTCCACCGTCGTCCCGGCCACGGTCCTCGTGCAGCCCGAGGTGCGCGACGTGTTCGCCGCGCAACCCGGGCTCAACCGCTTGGGCCAGCGCATCGTCACCACGAGCTTCGACGTGTCCGGCATCGAGACCCGGCACACCGTGCTCGCCGAGCTGACACGCACCGCGCAGGCCGACGACCCGGTGTTCTACGACGCGGCGAGCGGCGAGCTGCTGCTGCCGGGCACGAAGGCGCGCAACGAGCTGTTCATCGAGCACGCCACCCGGCTGTACCTCGAAGCCGGAGCGGCGGCCATCGCCGCGACGCCCGGCCTCGACGCCGCCGACGTCACGCACGTGATCACGGTGAGCTGCACGGGCTTCTACGCCCCGGGGCCCGACTACGTGCTGGCCCGCGACCTCGGCCTCGATCCCGGCGTGCAGCGCTACCACCTCGGCTTTATGGGGTGTTACGCCGCCATCCCGGCGCTGCGGTTGGCGAGCCAGCTGTGCGAGGCCGATCCCGACGCCGTCGTGCTCGTCGTCTCGGTCGAGCTGTGCACCCTGCACCTGCGCGCCTCGAACGACCCCGACACGATCGTCGCCTCCTCGCTCTTCGCCGACGGCGCCGGCGCCGCGATCGTCAGCACCCGGGAGCCGGAGCCGGGCGAGGCGGCCTACCTGCTCGACGGCTTCGCCACCCGGATCACCCCGGTCGGCGAGGGCGACATGGCGTGGAAGATCGGCGACCACGGCTTCGAGATGGTGCTCTCCACGGCCGTGCCGGCGATCATCGACGCGCACATCACCGGCGCGCTGGAACCCCTGTTCGCGCAGGAGGACGGGCTCGCTGCCGCGCTCGCCGCGGATGCCTCGAGCGAGGCCGTCGAGCACTGGGCCATCCATCCCGGCGGCCGCAGCATCCTCGACAAGGTGGAGGCGCGGCTCGCGCTGAGCGAGGCGCAACTGGCACCCGCGCGAGGCATCCTCCGCGAGTACGGCAACATGTCCAGCGCGACCGTGCTGTTCGTGCTGCAGCGCATCCTCGACGGCGCCGACGCCGCCCGCCCCGGCGGCGAGGCGACCGCCCGGCCCGCGATGCCGGGGGAGCGCGTCGCCGCGATGGCCTTCGGCCCGGGGCTCACCGTCGAGTCCGCCCTGCTGACCGTGGCCGGCTGAGCGGGCCGGCGATGGGCTGGTGGCGCGAGCTCGGCAGCCGGGACGCCGACGCCGTGGAGCTGATGGACGACCCCGAGTGCGACGAGGCGGCGCTCGCGAAGACCTACGCGCGCTTCACGCCCGTGAACCGGGCGGTGTCCGCGCCGCGCGAGCGCTACCTGCGGTGGATCCGGCCGCGCCTCTCGCCCGTGTTCGACACGCGCCTGCTCGACGTCGGCACGGGCGCCGCCGATCTGCCGACCCTCTGGCTGCGCTGGGCCGCCGCGGACGGTCTGCGGCTGCGGGTCACGGCGATCGACCCCGATCGGCGCGCGCTCGCCTTCGCGGCCGCGCGAACGGCGGGCCTCGAGGGGCTGACCCTGCTCGACGCGACGACCGCCGAGCTCGCCGCCGCGGACGAGCACTTCGACCTCGTCTGCTCGAACCACGTGCTGCATCACCTCGACGGCCGCGAGTTCGGTGCCCTGCTCGCCGACTCGGAGCGGCTCGCCGAGCTCGGCGGCACCGTCGTGCACGCCGACATCGAGCGGAGCCGGCTCGCCTACGCGGCGTTCGCGGCGGGCACGCTGCCGTTCGAGGCGAACCTGCTGCGGGGGTCGTTCATCCGGGCGGACGGGCTGACGTCGATCCGGCGCAGCCACACCGCGGCCGAGCTCGAGGCGATCCTGCCGGCGGGTTGGCGGGTGCGCCGGGCGTTCCCGGCGCGGTTGGAGCTCGTCTGGCAGGCGGATGCCGCGGGGCGCTCGCGTGTCTGACGACGCCCTCGCCCGCTGCGATGTCGTGATCGTCGGCGGCGGGCCCGTCGGGCTGCTGATCGCGGTGCTGCTCGCGCAGCGCGGGCTCGAGCCGGTGGTGCTCGAGCAGCGTGCGCGCATCGCGACGCGGCCGAAGGCGGTCGGGGTGCACGCGCCCGGCTGGCGGGTGCTCGAGTCGGCCGGGGTCGCCGAGCGGCTCGAAGCCAGCGGCGTCGTGATCGTCGGCGGCGCGGTCGAGTGCGCGGGGCGAGTGCTCGGGCGGATGCGCTTCCCCGGCGACGCCGCGGTGCGCTCCGTGCCGCAGCACCTCGTCGAGGCGGCGCTCGAGGCGCGGCTCGCCGAGCTGCGGCCGGGGGCGCTGCGGCGCGGCCTCGAGGCGGTCGGAATCGAGTCGAGCCCCGGCGCGCGCTCGACGCGGGCGGGGGTCCGCGTGCGCCTCCTCGACGGCGCGGAGCTCGCGGCGGACTACGCCGTGCTCGCGGACGGGGTGCGCAGCCGCCTCCGCGCCGAGCTCGGCATCGCCTGGCGGCTGCGCCGGGGGAGCGCCCGCTATGCGATGGCGGACGTCACGGGTCCCGGGGCGGGCGGGGTCGCCGTGGGAGGCGCGGCCGACGCGCGGCTCTGCTTCGAGCGCGGCGGGGTCGTCGAGGCGCTGCCGATTCCGGGCGGCCTGCGCTGGGTGGCGCACCTGGGCCGACGCCGGGTGCGCGGCAGCGCCCCAGGGCAGGCGAGCGAGTGGCCGGATGCCGCAGCGTTCGCCGCGATCGTCGAGGAGCGGGTCGGCGTGCGCCTCCCCGGGGACGTCGAGCCGAGCGGCTTCGTCGCCCGGCAGCGCCTCGCCGCGCGCTTCGCGGTGGAACGGATCGCGCTCGCCGGCGACGCCGCGCACGAGATCAGCCCGATCGGCGGGCAGGGCATGAGCCTCGGCTTCCGCGACGCGGAGGAGCTCGCCGAGGTGCTCGCGGGCGCGCTCGCCGCGGCATCGCCGAGCGGTGCCCCGGCGGGCGCGGGGGCCGCGGCGCCGTTCGCGGCCTACGCCCGGCGCCGGCGACGGGCGGCGTCGCGGGCGATCCGCCGGGCGGCGTTCAACATGGCGATGGGCGGGCCGGCCCGAGGCATCCGGCTCGCCCTGCGGAACCTCGCCGTGCGCCTGCTCGCGCTGCCCCCGGCGCGCGCCGCACTGGCCCGCGTCTTCACGATGCGCGGGCTGTGAGGCGGTGCCGGCTCAGACCCGGCTGAGCACGAAGACCGGGATCTGCCGCTCGGTCTTCGTCTGGTAGTTCGCGTAGTCGGGCCAGGTCTCGTTGGCCCGGGCCCACCACTGCTCGCGCTCGGCGCCCTCGACCTCGCGGGCGACGTAATCGTGCTTCTCGTCGCCGTCCTGCAGCTCGACCTCGGGGTGCGCCTTGAGGTTCCAGTACCACTGCGGATGCTCCGGCGCGCCGCCGCGCGAGGCGACGACCGCGTACTCGCCGTCGTGCTCGACGCGCATGAGCGCCGTCTTGCGCAGCTTGCCCGACTTCGCGCCGAGCGTCGTGAGCACGATGATCGGTCGGCCGCGCAGCTCGTTGGCCTCGGCGCCCTCGGACGCCTCGAAGGCCTCGGCCTGCTTGCGCGCCCACTCGGAAGTGCTCGGTGCGTACTCGCCCTGCAGCGGCATGGGGGTTCCCTTCGTCGAAACGGCTGCGTCTGCAGTTCCAACGGTACGCCGCCCGGAACCCTTCCCGGCGCCGCAGTTCGTGCGCTCGGGGCATCCGTGCGATGTCGGTGGACTCCGGCAGAATGCTCTGGTGACCGGCATGAAGACGTTCTGGCAGGCCCTGCCCACCGAGGGGCGCTGGCTGCTGTCCACCGTCGCCATCCAGACGCTCGGTCGGGGCATGACCCTGCCGTTCACGATCATCTACCTGCACGAGGTGCGCGGCTTCGACCTCGGGCTCTCCGGGGCGCTGATGAGCCTCATCGCGGTCACCGGGCTCCTCGTCACCGGGCCGGGCGGCACGCTCATCGACCGCTACGGCGCCAAGCGGGTGCTGCTCGTCGGGCTCGCGGCGATGATCGCGGGCTGCACGCTGCTCGCCTTCGCGACCCATCCCGCCGTGGCGGCCGTCGCCCTGGTGCTCATCGGCGTGAACTTCGGCGTCTCCTGGCCGGGCTTCAACGCGCTCATCGCCACGGTCGTCGACGGCGAGGTGCGGCAGCAGTACTTCGGCGTCAACTTCGCGCTCGTGAACCTCGGCATCGGGGTGGGCGGCATCATCGGCGGCTTCTTCGTCGACGTGCACAACCCGAGCACGTTCACCGCGATCTTCCTCGTCGACGCCGTGTCGACGCTCATCCCCATGGCGCTGCTGCTCGGGCCGCTGCGCCGGGTGCGCACGCAGGGCGACCCCGAGCCGGGCGAGGCGCCGGTGGCGGGGTACCGGGCCATCCTGCGGCAGCCGGCCGTGCTCTGGCTGACGCTGCTCACCTTCATCTCGGTGTTCATCGGCTACGGGCAGATGGAGGCCGGCTTCCCGGCGTTCGCCCGGCAGGTGTCCGAGGTGTCGACGCGGGTCGTCGGCCTCTCCTTCGCCGTCAACACCGCGGTCATCGTGCTGCTGCAGTTCACCGTGCTGCGGCTCATCAGCGGTCGGCGGCGCACCCGGGTCATGCAGGTCATGGCGCTCATCTGGGCGGTGTCGTGGCTGCTGCTCGGGGCCACCGGCCTGCTGCCCGACTCGCTCGCGGCGGCGATCGGCGTGCTGGCGTTCATGGGCGTCTTCGCCTTCGGCGAGACGATGCTGCAGCCGACGGTGCCCGCCATCTACAACGACCTCGCGAGCGACCGCAATCGCGGCCGCTACAACGCGATCAACTCGGCGGCGTTCCAGGGCGGTGCGATCACGGGCCCCATCGCCGCGGGCGTGCTGCTCGGTGAGGGGCTGTCGGGCTGGTTCATCGCCGTCATGGTCGCCGGCTGCGTCGCGATCTGCGTGCTCGCGATCGCGCTCGAGCGCCGCGTGTCACCAGCCGCGAACGGCGTCGCGGTCGGCGCGACGGCCGACGGCGCCGGGGCCCCGGGGGCGGCGAGCGACTCGCGCGAGCGCGAGCGCTAGCGGCTGCGCGGCAGGGGCGGCACCATCGTGCGGATCGCCCAGCCGAACAGCAGGAACAGTACGCCCGCGCCGCCGGCGAACAGCGCCATGCCGAACGAGATCACCGAGGTGAAGAGCGAGGCGCGCAGGAACGAGGCGTTCATGACGACGGGTCGCAGCGGGTCGTCCTGATCGAGCTCCGCGTACGTCTTGCCGTCGGCCATCTCGCGCGCGTGCATGTCGATGACCCCGGCCTGCACGAACGCGTCGATCGGTCCGTCGACGACCTTGCCCGCGAGGATCGGCGCGTCGTCGGGGATCACGATGTGCTCCGCGCGGAGCTGCGACGACACGCCGACCCAGGCGACGACGGCCACGATGATCAGCAGGATCCCGCCGATGATGCCGGCGAGGCCGGTCAGCCGCACCACGTTCACCTGCGTGCGGTTCAGCACCGCGCCGCCCGCCTCGAACTCTTCGGTCATGCGTCCATCCCCCTTGGAGCGCGGCCGCTCCGGGGTCGTCCGGAGCGCGTCCGATGCGCCCACCGTAGCGGAGGGGCCGCACCCGCGTCGAGGCATCCGCCAGCGCCACTTCGGTGTCGTTGCGCCACCTGGAGTGGCGCGTGGGCGCCGAAGTGGCGCTGGCGGGCGGGGAGCGGGATGCCTGGAGCCGACTTGCTCGCGTCGGCGCCACGCCCGGGCTACTCGTCGAGCAGCTCGGCCTCGACCACGTCGTCCTCACCGGCGGGCTCGGCACCGGGCGCCGAAGCCCCAGCCCCGGGTGCCTCCGCGCGGGATACCGTCAGCGCCTCGCCGTCGTCGGCGAGCCCCACCACGACGGTGTCGCCGTCGCGGATCGAGCCGTCGAGCAGCGCCCGAGCGAGCCGGTCGTCGATCTCGCGCTGCATGAGCCGGCGCAGCGGCCGCGCGCCGTACAGCGGGTCGTAGCCGCGCTCGGCGAGCCAGGCCCGGGCGTCGGGCGTGACCCCGAGCTCGAGCCGCCGCTCGTGCAGCCGCGCGGTGAGCCGGTCGATGTAGAGGCTCACGATCTCGCCGAGGTCCTGCTGGCTGAGCGCCGAGAACACGACGATGTCGTCGAGCCGGTTCACGAACTCGGGCTTGAACGACTGCCGCACGGTCTGCAGCACCGCCTGCTCCTTCTCGTCCCAGGTGAGCGAGGGGTCGACGAGGTAGTGCGAGCCCAGGTTCGACGTGAGGATCAGGATCGTGTTGCGGAAGTCGACCGTGCGCCCCTGGCCGTCGGTGAGCCGCCCGTCGTCGAGCACCTGCAGCAGCACGTCGAACACCTCGGGGTGCGCCTTCTCGACCTCGTCGAAGAGGATCACCGAGTACGGCCGACGCCGCACGGCCTCGGTCAGCTGCCCGCCCTGGTCGTAGCCGACGTATCCGGGCGGGGCGCCGACGAGCCGCGACACGGAGTGCTTCTCGCCGTACTCCGACATGTCGATGCGCACCATGGCGTGCTCGTCGTCGAAGAGGAACTCCGCGAGCGCCTTCGCCAGCTCGGTCTTGCCGACGCCGGTGGGCCCGAGGAAGAGGAACGAGCCGGTCGGCCGGTTCGGGTCGTTGATGCCCGCCCGCGAACGGCGCACCGCGTCGGCGACCGCGGTCACGGCGGGCTTCTGCCCGATGAGCCGCTTGCCGAGCTCGCGCTCCAGGTGCAGCAGCTTCTCGGTCTCGCCCTGCATGAGGCGGCCGACCGGGATGCCGGTCCAGGCGGCGATCACGGCGGCGATGTCCTCGTCGGTGACCTGCTCGTTGACCATGCGGCCCTCGCTGGCGTCGGCCGTGGCATCCGCCCGCTCCGCCTCGACGAGGTCGCGCTCGAGGCGCTTGATGGTCTCGTACTCGAGCTTCGAGGCGCGCGCGTAGTCGGCCTCGCGCATGGCGCGGTCGCGCTCGGTGACGGCCTCGTCGAGCTGCTTCTTCAGCTCGCCGACGCGGTTCAGCCCCTGGCGTTCGCGGGCCCAGCGCGCCTCGAGGGCGGCGAGCTCGCGCTCCTGCTCGACGAGGGTCTCGCGGAGCTTCGCGAGGCGCTCCTTGGAGGCGTCGTCCTTCTCCTTCTTGAGGGCGAGCTCCTCGAGCTTCATGCGGTCGACCTGGCGCTTCAGCTGGTCGATCTCGATGGGGCTCGAGTCGATCTCCATCTTCAGCCGGCTCATGGCCTCGTCGATGAGGTCGATCGCCTTGTCGGGCAGCTGCCGCGAGGTGATGTACCGGTTCGAGAGCGATGCCGCCGCGACGAGCGCCGCGTCGGAGATGGTGACGCCGTGGTGCGCCTCGTAGCGGCCCTTGAGCCCGCGGAGGATGGCGATGGTGTCCTCGACCGAGGGTTCGCCGACGTAGACCTGCTGGAAGCGGCGCTCGAGGGCCGCGTCCTTCTCGATGTACTCGCGGTACTCGTCGAGGGTGGTCGCGCCGATGAGGTGCAGCTCGCCGCGGGCGAGCATGGGCTTCAGCATGTTGGACGCCGCGACGGAGCCTTCGCCGCCGCCGGCCCCCATGAGCAGGTGCAGCTCGTCGACGAAGGTGATGATGCCGCCCTCGGCCTCGTTGATCTCCTTGAGCACGGCCTTCAGCCGCTCCTCGAACTGGCCGCGGTACATGGCGCCCGCGACGAGCGCGGAGATGTCGAGCGAGACGAGCTGCTTGTCCTTCAGCGACTCGGCGACGTCGCCCGCGACGATGCGCTGGGCGAGGCCCTCGACCACGGCGGTCTTGCCGACGCCGGGCTCGCCGATGAGCACCGGGTTGTTCTTCGTGCGCCGCGTGAGCACCTGGCTCACCCGCCGGATCTCGGAGTCCCGCCCGATGACCGGGTCGAGCTTGCCGGCCTTCGCGAGGTCGGTCAGGTTGACGCCGTACTGTTCGAGCGCCGACTTCTGCTCCTCCTGCGAGCTCGGCGCACCCTGCATGTTCGCCACTCAGTCGATCCTTTCTGGGAACTCGGTCCCGTCGTCCTAAAGTTGAGTCTACTGAACTCAACTTTGGTGCTCGGTTCGATATTCCTGGATGCCTCGGCGGAATCCCCCTGCGCTCACGGTAGACCGAATGCCCCGGGGCCGCCAGGGTCCGCCGGCTGCACGCCGCACTGGCCTCCGTGACGACGCGATGACGGATCGGCCTTCATGGCCAGGCTGCGATGACGGATCCCCTGCAGACCGGCCTGCCGATCGCGCGAGCGCCCCTACGATCGGCTCCATGACCGCGCTCACGCGCCGCTCGCGGATCGGCTACGCGCTCGGCGGCATCGCCTCCGGCACCTACGGCACCGTGCCCGGCCTCATCCTGATGCCGTTCCTCACCGACCTGCTCGGCGTCGAGGCCGCGGTCGCCGGCATGATCGTGTTCGCCCCCAAGGCCTGGGACTTCTTCCTCAACCCGATCGCCGGCCGGATCAGCGATCGCTCGAGGCATCCGCACGACCGCCGCCGGCCGTTCGTGCTGCGCGCCGGCATCCTGCTCGCCCTCGCCTTCGCCGCGATGTTCTTCGGACCGACCGCGCCGCCCGTCGCGGGGGCGCTGTGGGTGCTGACGCTCTTCCTCGCCTCGGCGACCGTGTACGCCTTCTTCCAGGTGCCGTACCTCGCGATGTCGGCCGAGATCACCGACGACTACACCGAGCGCACCAGGCTGATCGCCTGGCGCGTCGTGGTGTTCAGCCTCGCGATCCTGGTGTCCGGCGCCGCGGCGCCCGCGCTCGTCGAGCTCGCCGGCGGGGTCGCCGGGTACCGGCTGATGGCCGGGGCGATGGCGGTGCTCATCCTCGTCGGCACGATCGGCGTCTGGTGGGGCACCCGGCGGGTGCCGCTCACCCGTGAGGAGATCGCGAGCGGACGGCTCTTCGGGCAGCTCGCCGAGGTGCTGCGCGACCGGGACGCCAGGAACCTCATTGTCGCGTACGTGCTGCAGGCCGTCGCGATCGGCATGGTGCTCGGCGGCGTCGTCTACGTCGCGCGGCACGTCGTGCACGACCCCGGCGTCGCCACGATGGCCTTCGTCTGCTTCGTCGCCCCCGCGATCGTGCTCACCCCGGCGTGGTCGCGGCTCGGCCGGGCGATCGGCAAGCAGCGCGGCTTCGCGATGGCGACCGGGGTGCTGACCGTCGGGCTCGTCGCGCTCCTCGGGGCGCGCTCCGGCGACGTCACCGTGCTGCTGGTCGCGGCCGGCGTGGTCGGCGTGGGCTACGCGGGGACGCAGCTCTTCCCGCTCGCGATGCTGCCCGACCTCGCCGCGGAGGACGCGAAGCGCAGCGGCACGAACCGCATCGGCATGATCTCCGGCGTCTGGTCGGGCTTCGAGCTGCTCGGCTACGCGCTCGGCCCCGCCATCCTGGGCCTCGTGCTCAGCCTCGGCGGCTACCGGGCCTCGGCCGGCGACGTCGTCGCGCAGTCGGGCGGGGCGCAGTGGGCGATCGTGCTCGGGGTGTCCGCGATCCCCGCGCTGCTCTGCGCCGTGAGCCTGGTGCCGCTGTCGCGGTACCGGCTCGACGCGCGGCTGCGGCTGGCTGCGGACGCCGACGCCGCGTCTCGCGCGGCGGGCTGAACCGCTACCAGCGCACCGGAACCCGGGCGGCGGAGCGCCCGGCGGCGTCGAGCAGGTGCCCGTTCCGCTTCACCTCATGCAGCACGGTCCAGCGCTCGGTGAGCTCGAGCTCGGCGCCCCAGGCCTGCTCGATGCGCGGCAGTTCGGTGAGCGAGCGCGCGCGGACGCAGACGAAGAGCGGCGCCCCGCTCACGAGGATCCCGACGCGGTGCGCCTCGGGCAGCTGCACCGCCCGCGCGGCGGCCGCCTCCACGTCGGCCGTTCGACCCCAGAGCACGGCGCCGCGTCGATATCCTGCCGCGGGCATCGCGAGATCGCAGCCGAGCCGCAGCACCCCGGCCGCAACGGCCCGTTCGACCGTGCGGCGGGCGGTCGCCTCCGAGACGCCGAGCGCGACGCCGAGTGCCGCCGCCGGCATCCGCGGATCCTCCTCGAGCGCGTCGGCGAGCTCCGCGACCACCTCGGGCCGCGGCGGCCGCGCCTCCGCGTCGCGCGGCGGGGCGCTGAGCGTGCGCTGCTGCGCGCGCGACAGCACCCGAAGCCGCCAGCTCGAGTCCTCCGCGGAGATCGCCGCGGCGATGTCGGCGCGATGCACCTCGCCGAAGCCGCCGAGCGTGCGGACGCGCTCGCCGAGGTCGGCGAGTCCGGCGCCGCCCGCGACGAGCACGAGCCAGCCCGCGGAGGTCTCGTCGACGCTCAGCACCCAGCTGAGCCGGGCGAGCTCGTCGATTCGCTCGGGCGTCGTCGAGCGATCGAGCAGCACGACGGCGATGTCGGTGGTCGAGGACCAGCGCTCCGGGGTCGGCCAGGCCGTGAGCCAGGCGAGGGATGCCTCGCGCAACGCCTGCCAATGCCGGGCGACGGTCGCCGGGTCGGCGCCGGTGGCCGCGGCGACGCGCGTCCACGGTGCTCGCGCGTCGATCTGCAGCGCGTGCACGATCGCGAGGTCGAGTTCGTCGAAGGCATCCACCTGACGGATCGTACGCAGATGCTCGCGGGAACTGAAGGATTCGATTCAGGAAATCGCCGGAAGATGAACTCTGCCTAGTCTCGGCTGCATGGCGAGCGAGGCAGCGATGATGGCGACGATCGAGGACCTGGTCGCCCTGGCTCCTCGGGCGACGGGCACGCCGGGCGGGGCCGCCGCGGCGAGGTACGTCGAGCGGCGCTTCGCCGAGGCGGGGCTGCAGACCGAAGTGCTCGAGGTGCCGTCCTTCGCATGGCGCGCCGAGGCGTGCGCGCTCCGGCTCGGTGACACGACGTTCCCCTGCTCGCCGATCCTGCACTCCGGCCTCGCCGGACACGAGTGGACCGGCGAGGTGCAGCACCGGCTCGACGCCGTGGTCGTCGACATCGGGGCGGATCGGGTGCGCCGCCACGACGTCCGCGGCGCAATCGTGCTGTTCGACCTCAGCTTCGACATGACCGTGGCGCACTCCTTGCCCCTCACCCTCTTCCTGCACGACCCGGGGCGCCGAGTGCTGCGCCGCGAGGTGCTCCGCAGCCGCAATCCCTACGTCACCTCACTCGCCCGCACGATGCGCGAGGCCGCCGAAGCGGGTGCGGTCGGCGTCATCGGCGTGCTGCGCGACTACCCGGACTCGCGGAACTACCACAACGAGTACTACCGCCGCACCCTCTTCACACTGCCCGGGGTGTGGGTGACCAGAGCCGAGGGGGCACGGCTGCGCGCGACGCTGCGGCGGGAGCCGCGCGCCCGGCTGACCCTCGACGTCACCCGCCGCGAGGTCGTTTCGCAGAGCGTCGTCGGCGTGCTGCCCGGTCGCACCCGCGACGCCGTGATGATCCAGTCGCACCACGATTCGATCGGGCCCGGCGCGGTCGAGGATGCCTCCGGGACCGCCGCCGTCATCGCCCTCGCCGAACGGTACGGCGCGGCCGCGCGCGCCGGCGCCGAGCGCGAGAAGACCCTGCTGTTCGTCACCTTCGACACGCACTTCACCGGGTATCAGGCGCACCGGGCGTTCGCCCGGCGGCACGTGCTGGCCCGCGACGCCCCGTGGAACGTGGTGCTGAACGCGACGATCGAGCACATCGGCCTCCGCGCCGTCGAAGGGGCCGACGGCGGCTTCGCCTCGACGGGCGAGACCGAGCCGCGCGGGATCTTCGTGAACGTGAACCCGGCGTTCACCTGGCGGATCGCCCGCATGGTGCGTCAGCGCGGGCTGCACGGCACGAGCCTGCTCGGGGCGGGCGCGCTCGAGTTCTTCGCGGGCGGCATCCCCACTGACGCCTCGTTCACCTTCGTCTCGGGAGTGCCGACCGTAAGCCTCATCTCCGGGCCGCTGTACCTCTACGACGACGCCGACACGATCGACCGCATCGACCGGGCGCAGCTCGTGCCCGTCGTCGAATTCTTCGCCGACGTCGTCGACGACGCCGAGCGGCGCGACGGGCGGCGGCTCGGCACGATGCCGGCCGGCCTCCGGCGACGCCTGCCCAGGGGGCGGTGGTGACGGCCGAGCGCCGCGTCGTCCCCTTCCCGGCGCGGGGCCTCGACGGCGAGCCGCAGGAGCAGACCGGGCTGCTGCAGCTCCCGGCGGTCCGCCCGCCGGCGGGCGGCTTCCCGATCGTCGTGTACGGCCACATGACCACGGGCGGTTCGCCGCGTTCCGCGCCGAGCGCGGGCGGGCCCTCCCATCCGGAATGGCGGCGGATGTCGCAGGGCGACGTGCTGTGCGACGCGCTCCTCGCGCGTGGCATCGCGGTGCTGCGCCCCGACTACGAGGGCATCGGCGGCCCGGGTGTGCACCCGTACCTGATCGGCGCCTCGCTCGCGGAGTCGATGACCGCGATGGTCTGCGAGCGCGAGCGCTTCGGCGCCCCGCTCGGCGACGACTGGGTCGCTGCGGGGCACTCGGAGGGCGCCGTCGCGGCACTGCACGCCTCGGTCGCAGCCGAGCCGGATGCCGCATCCCGCCTCGTCGGCACGGCCGCCTTCGCCCCGGTCACCCGCATGGACCGCAGCATCGCCGCGGTCGTGCGGATCGGGGTGCGCTTCCCGGGCTCGGGGATCGTCTCGGCCCTCGTCGCCCTCATGCTTCGCGGGGCGGCGACGGGCGACGAGCGGATGGGGGAGCTCATCGCGGGCGACGGCCTGAGCCCGGCGGCCGCGGCGCGCTGGACGCAGCTCGACGAGCGCTGCCTCACCGAGCTCGCCGCCGCCGACTCCTGGGGCGCGCTCGCGCCGGGCCGGATCGGCGGCGCTCGCGGGGACGAGCTGTTCCAGCGCCTCTTCGCGTCGTTCCGGGCGAACGAGGTGGCCGAGCTGCGCGGCTTCCGCGCGCCGGTGCGCATCGACGCCGCCCGCTTCGACGAGGTCGCGCCGGCCCCGCTCTCCGCGGCACTGCTTCGCGCGTACCGTCGCGCGGGCGTCGAGCTCACGAGCCGCTGGTGGCCGACGCACCACTCGGGCACGATGCATCCGCAGCACGCGCCCTCGCTGGCCGCCGACTGGATCGCCGCGCGGTTCACGACGCCCGCGTCGTCGCGGTAGGCGGCCGCGCGGCGGTGCGCGCGAGGCATCCATGCGTCGGAATAGACCTGACGGGGTGGATGTTGCCACCGACGTGGAACGCTTCGGAACCCTCTCCTTCGGTCACTACGGCCCGCTCGGCGGTGGGCGCGAGCTCAGCGCCGCCGACTCGATGCTGCAGGCGATCGACCTCGCCCAGGGCATGGACGAGCTCGGCGTCAACGGCGCCTACTTCCGCGTGCACCACTTCGCGCGCCAGCAGGCCGGGCCCATGCCGCTCCTCGCCGCGATCGCGGCGCGCACCGAGCGCATCGAGGTCGGCACCGGCGTCATCGACATGCGCTACGAGAACCCGCTGCACCTCGCCGAGGACGCGGCCGCCGTCGACCTCATCTCGGGCGGGCGACTCGCGCTCGGCGTGAGCCGCGGATCACCCGAGACCGTGGTGCGCGGCTACGAGGCGTTCGGCTACACCGGCTCGCAGGATCCCCGAGGGGCCGACCTCGCCCGTGACCACTTCGCCCGCTTCCTGCAGGCGATCGAGGGCGAGGGGCTCGCGGAGCGGGATGCCTCGTCGCCGTTCGGCGGCGGCACCGGACTGCAGCGCATCGAACCGCACAGCCCGGGTCTGCGCTCCCGGATCTGGTGGGGCGCCGGCAGCCGCGACACCGCCGAGTGGGCGGGTCGCGCGGGCGTGAACCTCATGTCGTCGACGCTCCTCACCGAGGACCGCGGCATCCCCTTCGACGAGCTGCAGGCCGAGCAGATCGAGGCGTTCCGGGCCGCCTGGCGCGAGGCCGGGCACGCGGGCGAGCCGCGCGTCTCCGTGAGCCGGTCGATCTTCCCGATCACGACGGCCGAGGACGAGCTCTACTTCGGCGGGCGCGACGAGTCGGACGGCGTCGGCTACATCGACGGCTTCCGCTCGACGTTCGGCAAGACCTACGCCGACACCCCCGAGCGCCTCGTGGAGCAGTTGCAGCGAGACGCGGCGATCCGATCGGCCGACACCCTCATGCTCACGATCCCGTCGCAGCTCGGCGTCGCGTTCAACCTGCGGCTGATCGCGGCGTTCGCGGAGCACGTCGCCCCGAGCCTCGGCTGGAAGCCGACGACGGCCTGACGGGCCGCACGGGCGGCTGGGCTACGGCGGACGTCGTGCGAGGGGACACCGGTCTCGACGTCGTCGGCTAGCGTCGAAGGGATGACCGAGACAGCCGCCGTCGAGCGCCGCGCCCGGCGCCGCGCGGATGCCGGGTTCCTCGCCTGCCTGGTCGGCCCCCTGGTGGTCGCGGTGCTCCTGAACGCGGTCATCCGCCCGTGGCTCGCCGCGGGGATCGGAGGCGAGCGGCGTTCGAGCGGTTCGGGTGTGCGGTCGAACGACACCTGGTGGAGGTTCGATCCGGCGACGCAGGCGGAGCATCCGCTCCTCACCGGGTTCCTCGAGACCTCGGACGGTGCCATCGCGATGTTGGCGCTCGGCGCGACGGTCGTGCTGCTGCTCGGCCGCTGGGCGGTGCGCGCCGTCCGCGCGCGCCGCGCCGAGCGCGAGGCGTCCGCCCGCTAGGGACTACCGATCGGCGTGCTCTGGCGGCCAGACCACCTCGAAGCGCTCGAAGACGATGTCGTGCGCCTCGGTCCACGCGATGCCGAGGGCGGCTCCGACGCGGGTCCAGTAGTCGCGATGCCCCTCGCGCCAGCTCGCGAGGGAGCGGTCGCCCTCGCCCTCGTCGAATGCGAAGCGCTCGTCGACACTCGTGAAGGGCCCGACGCGCAGCTCGACCGAGCGGAGCACGACGCGGGGCCGACCCGTCGAGTCGCAGGCGATCCAGTGGCTGCCGACGCGCGGCAGCGGCGCGGCCTCGGCCTCGAACTCCGCGACGAGTCCCGCGGTGGCCCGCTTCGGCCCGTGGATGACGAGGTCGAGGAGTTCGTCGGTGAGCTCGGGGTGGTCGCCGAAGCGTTCGATCGAGGGCGCCTCGTCCTCGACCCAGTGAGCCGGGGCGGAGGCGCGGTACTCGGCCCAGAGGGCGTGGGCGGCGTCGGTGTCGATCGGCGCGTTGTCCATGCTCCGAGTCTGACAGCCGCGGCGTGCGGTTCGCGCCCGCGCCATCCGCCGACCGGATCGGCCCAAGCGTCACGCCGCGTCATCTGCGGCGCCTTCCGGGCGAACTCCATGGTTTCTCATACGTTCGTGAGCCACGCTGGAAGCCCGTCACCGCGGCCCGACGCGACCCGTCGAACACGATGAGCGAAAGAGTCCCATGCAGAAGCGCACCAAGATCATGACCGCCTCGATCGCCGCCGCGGCACTCGTGCTCGGCGCGACCGCCGCCATCGCGGGCCCCATCATCTATCGGGACGTCATCGCAGCGAAGCCGGACACGGCCCCCACGGTCACCGCGGCCCCCGAGGCGAGCGCGAGCGACGCGGCGGAAGCCGGCGACCTCAGCGGTGCGTGGACGGTCGCCGACGGCTCCTTCGCGGGCTACCGGGTCGACGAGGTGCTGAACGGCACCGACGTCACCGTGACCGGCCGCACCGAGCAGGTCACGGGCGAGCTGACCGTCGCGGGACTGACGCTCGAGTCCGCCTCCTTCGAGGTCGACGTCGCCTCGATCGCGACCGACTCGGCGAACCGCGACGACTACTTCCGCTCCGAGGCGCTGCGCACCGACGAGTTCCCGACCGCGAGCTTCGTGCTCACCGAGCCGATCTCCGTGGATGCCGCACCGGCCGTCGGCGAGGTGCGGACGGTCCAGGCGACGGGCGAGCTCACGCTCGCGGGCGTCACCAAGCCGGTCACGGTCGAGCTGCAGGCAGTGCTGAACGGAGCGAGCGGGCAGGTCGCCGGCAGCATCCCGATCACCTTCGCCGACTTCGGCGTGGCGGCGCCGAACCTCGGCTTCGTGTCGGTCGAGCCGACCGGCACCGTCGAGTTCTCGCTGGAGCTCAGCCGCGCCTGACCCGCACCGGATCGGCGAGCACGGTCGCGCTGCCGCGCCCGTCGCTGCCTTCGCGGCGGAACTCGTGGTCGGCGCCGCGGGCGCAGCGGCAGCGCACGCGGATGCGCTCGCCGCTCTCGGGGACGGTGAAGATCTCTGCGTGCTCGATGGGGGAGGCACCCGGGAAGGCGGGGGATCGGGTCATACCTGAGAGACGGCGGCGGGCGCCGCGGATGACGCGGATCCCTCGGTTGTGCAGCGGTTTCCCAGCTCCGCTGGAGCGGGCTGCAGCACCTCGAGGCCCGCTCAGTCGGTGGGCCCGTCGACGAGCCGGTCGCGCTGCAGCGGGCGCGTGAACACGCTCAGGTAGACCGCCTCGGCGAGCCCGGTCTCGCGGCTGGCGATCGCCTCGAACAGGAACCGATGGCCGCGCTTCACCTGCGCGGCGAGCGGCGCGTCCGCGACGAGCATGCGCATGCGCGCCTCGACGAGTCGGCCGATCTCGAGCAACAGGCGGTTCTCGGCCATGACGTACACCTGCCGGCGGAACGCGAACATGCGGTCGAGCAACTCCTCGGTGCGTGCGAGCGGCGTGCGCTCCTCGGCGAGGAGGCACTGCTCGAGCAGGGCCAGCTCCTCGCGGGTGGGGCGTTGGGCGGCCAGGCGACTCGCGAGCACGTCGAGGGTGACGCAGATGTCGAAGAAGTCCCCGGCCTCCTCGGCGGGCACGGCCCGCACCCGGGCCGAGACGCGGCTCGTGCCGGCCGTCGCGAGGCCCTCGAGGGCGAGCGCGTCGATCGCCTGCCGCACGGGGATCCGCCCGACGCCGTACTCCTGCGCCAGCGTGCGCTCGGAGAGCACCTCGCCTGGCGCGCGCCGGCCGCCGACCACATCCGCACGGACGCCGTCGAGCACCAGCTGCGCGTCGCTGCACTCCCCGCTCACCGTCGATTCCGCGGCGGGCTCGGCGTCGAGCGCTGCGAGGCGAGCCCGCTCCGCCGACCAGGTGTGCGCCGGCTCACCGGTCAGGGCGCCGTCGAGCCGGCGCAGCATCCGCTCCTGCCGCGCCGCCCTGAGGTGGTCGCTGAACTCCGCCATCGCCGCTTCGACCGCGTCGGAGTCGCCACGCTCGAATGCGGACAGGAAGCGGCGATAGTACGGCAGCGGCGCCGTCACCGACGGCTCCGCCAGGGCGAACATGCGCTGCGTCCGGCAGAGCAGCACATCGTGGATCTCGAGCAGCGGGCGGCTGCGGCTCGCCCGGTAGGCGTCCGAGCGGAACCGCATGCCGACCCTGGCGAGCTCGGCAGCGTCGCCGCGGGCCTCGGCCGACTCGGCGGCGTCGAGGTCGCGGCGGAAGCGCTCGACGTCGGCCGTGCTGCGGCGCATCGCCGCCCGCCGCACCGCGAGCCGGTCGAACGCACTGTGCAGCTCGGCGACATCGGCCACGTCGGAGCGCGTCATCACCCGCACGAAGCTGCCACGGCGGGGCAGTTGGTCGACCAGGCCGTCGAGCACCAGCCGGCGCATCGCGATGCGCACGGGCAGCCGGCTGACCTCGTACTCCTCGGCGATCGCGCGCTCGACGAGATGCTCGCCGCCCGGCCGCGTGCCGCCGATGATGTCGTCGCGGAGCCCCCGAAGGACCCGCTCGACGGCGGTGTCGTCGTTGCTGGGTGTCCTGGACATCCCTCTAGGGATACCACAACGGCGCCCGGTCGGGGGAACCGGACGCCGTTGCGGTCAGCCACGCCCCACCGCCGGATCGACGACGACGAAGCGCGAGTCGTGGGGCCTAGCCGACGCCCTCGAGCGCGTCGGTCTCGGTGTTGCCGATCCGCGCGATGACCTCGGGGCGGCGCTTGGCGAGGTGCAGGTACCAGGCGATCGCCGCGATCATCGTCACGAGGAACAGGTAGGGGATGACGTTCAGCGGCCACGACGGCACCGGCCACACGTTCGCGAAGAACACGTAGGCCATGGCGACGACCGAGACGATCGCGCAGAACCACACGAGGCCGTTGCGCATCTTCTCGCGCTGCGTGTAGGCGACGCAGGCGATCGCGACGAGCGCGTACGCGACCATGTAGCCGTACGTGCCGTAGGTGTCGACCCACACGACGATGTCCATCGGGTTCACGCCGATCGCGAGCAGGATCAGGTCGAGCACGATCGCGGCGGGGCCGGCGATGAGCAGCACCCGGTGCGGCGTGAGGTGACGGTCGTGGGTGCGGCCGAAGCGCTCGGCGACCACGCCCTCCTTGCCCATCACGTAGATGATGCGGCCGACGACGTTCAGGGGCGCGACCACGACGGCGAAGAAGGAGGCGCCGACGCCGAAGGTCAGGATGGGCGCGAACCAGGCCGGCATGCCGATCTGCGTGGCGATCGCCTCGAGCGGGCTCGCGACGGTGCCGAGGTCCTCGCCGAGCACCGCGATCTGCGTGTAGGCGGCGAAGACGTACAGGATGCCGACGGTGACCGCGCTCCACATGATGGCGCGGGGGATCGCGGTGTACGGGTTGCGCGCCTCGCGGCCGAGCGCGTCGGCCGAGGAGAAGCCGACGAAGCCCAGGATGCCGAGCACCATGCCGGCGGCGACGCCCTGGAACGGCACGCCCTCGAAGGAGAACTGCGCCGGGTCCCAGGCGGCCGGGCCGGCCCAGACGAGGGCGAGTACGAGCAGGATCAGGATGATCGTGACCGAGACGAGCTCGAGCACGAGCGAGACGCGCGCCGAGAGGCGGATGCCTCGGATCGTGAACAGCGTCGCGAGGCCGCCGAGCACGACGGCGAGCGCCATCGACCAGCCGAGTCCCTCGGCCGGCACGCCGATGAGCAGCAGGAACTGGTTCATGTACGACACGGCGCCGCCGAGCGAACCGGCAGCGATGCCCCAGCAGCCGACGAGGAGGGCGATGCCGGCGAGGTACGCGCCGAACGGGCCGAGGCCCTTCGACACGTAGGTGTACAGCGAGCCGGCCGAGGCGTGCCGCTTCGCGAACACGGCGACGCAGTAGCCCACGGCGAGGATGACGAGGGTGGCCAGCACGAAGGAGAGCATCGTGCCGTTGCCCGCGCCGAGGTAGATGCCGGCGGCGGTGAACGCGATGACGGCGCTCGGGGCGATGTTGGCGATGGCCTGAGCGGCGAGCTCGGGCCCGCTCATGACGCCGCGGCGGAGCCCGGCGTCGACGGGGGCCTGCGCGGGGGCGCCGGCCTGGGTGGGGGCGGTCATGCAACTCTCCAATGAGTCGGGTGGGGGAACGGGGGAAGAGCGGTGCGTCAGGGGATGAGGAGGGTGCGCAGCGCTTCGCCCGACTCGAGGTCGTCGAACGCTGCGGCGGCCTCGACGAGCGGGCGCCGGGCCGAGATGAGCGGGTCGAGCTTCAGCTGGCCGTCCATGTAGCGGTCGACGAGCGCGGGGATGTCGATCGAGGGGCGCACGGAGCCGTAGTTCGAGCCGAGGATGCGCTGGTCCGCTTCCGCGAGCACGAGCGGCTCGAAGCTGGCCTTCGCGCCGGTCGGCGGAAGGCCGACGATGACGGCGGCGCCGCCGAGGCCGAGCATGCGGATGGCCTGCTCGGTCGTGACGGTGCGGCCGATCGCGTCGAAGGCGTAGTCGACTCCGTCGGGGATGAGCTCGAACAGCTGCTCCACGGCGTCTCCCTTCGAGGCGTCGATGCGATCGGTGGCGCCGAACTGCAGCGCCAGCTGGGTCTTCTCCGGCAGCACGTCGATCGCGACGATCCGCTCGGCGCCGGCGAGCTTCGCGCCCTGCACGACGTTCAGGCCGACGCCGCCGCAGCCGATGACGACGACGGTCGAGCCGGGTTCGACGGCCGCGGTGTTGAGGACCGCGCCGACGCCGGTGGCGACGGCGCAGCCGACGACGGCGATGACGTCGAGGGGGGCGTCGTCGCGGACCTTCACCGCGCCGGATGCCGGGACGACGACCTCTTCGGCGAAGGAGGAGACGCCGAGGTAGTGGTGCAGTTCCTCGTCGCCGCTGCTCAGGCGCGAGGTGCCGTCGAAGAGCACGCCCTTCGGCGCGACGACGGTGGCGACCTTCTGGCAGCGGGCCTCGTGGCCCGAGCGGCAGTAGCGGCACTCGCCGCACGGCGGCACCCAGCTGAGCACGACGTGGTCGCCGACGGCGAGCGAGGTGACGCCCTCGCCGAGCTCGACGACGACGCCGGAGCCCTCATGGCCCATGACGAGCGGGGCCGGGGCGTCCCATTCCCCCCGCTTGACGTGCAGGTCGGAGTGGCAGACTCCGGCCGCGGCGATCTTCACGCGGACTTCGCCGGCCTTCGGGGCGGCGAGGGCGACCTCGGCGACCTCGATCGGCGCCTCCGGCTCGCGGAAGACGATGGCTTTCATGATGCTCCCTTGGATCTGTTGCTGGGCATGCCGATGCTAGGCAGGGAGTCGAGGGTCCGTCATTGCGAAGAAGTGTGAAGCAAGGCTCATTCGATCGACATTCCGTACAATCGAGGGATGGCCCGACGACTCGACTCCGTCGCGGCGACGCTCGGCGGCGAACTCGTCGAGGGGCGCGTCGGCCCCTCGACCCCCGTCGACGCCGCCTTGCCGCTCGCCGACTTCGCGGTGGTCGGGCATCCCGCGTTCGCGACCCTCGTCGTCGGGACCGCGGCCGAACTCCGCGCGGCGCTCCGCTCGGGCGATGCGCGTTCGGCCGCGCTCGCCGGGGCCGTGCTCGTCGCCCCGACCGCGACGAACGCGCTGCGCGCCGCGCTCGCCGAGGCGGGGGCCACTGCCGTCTTCGGCCGGGGCCAGCCGCCCGAGCTGCTGCTCGCGGCGCTCGTCGCCCAGCTCGCCGACGACCGCGCCGCCGAGGACCGGCTCGTCACCACCGGCACCAAGGTGCTCACGCAGGTCGCCCGCCGCGGCGGCGCCCGGGCGGTCGTCGCCGAGCTCGCGCACCGGATCGACGGCTGGGCGGTGCTGCTCGACGTGCACGGCCAGGTCATCACGACCGCGGGCGCCGGCGGGCTGCACGTGCAGGACGCCGTGGCCGTCGCGTTCCACCGGCCGGTCCGGGTGCGGCATCCGGGCCTGCAGGTGCACGCCGTCGGTCCCGGCGAGGACCTCACCGCCTACCTCGTCGTCTCCACCCGGGAGGCCTCGACGAGCCGCACCCGCGATCTCGCCTCGCAGGCCGCCGCGCTCCTCGACCTCCTGCTGCGCACCCACGATCACGGCGGGACCGAACGGCTGGGCCGCTCGGTCATGGTGGACACGTTGCTCGCGGGTGGCGCCGAGGCATCCGAGCTCCTGCATCGCTGGGGCGTGCGCGACCGCAGCCTCACCGCCTTCGCGCTGACCAGCCGCTCGAAGGGCGTCGACCTCGAGCGACTGGTCACGCGTTGGCTCGACGAGCTCGGCGCCGTGCACGTCGTGACCGAGTCGCACGAGCGGGTCATCGGCTTCCTGCGCGACGGCCAGGTCGACGGCTTCGCCCGCCGGGTCGAGGAGTTCCTGCTCGACGGCCGGGTCGTGCTGCGGCTCGGGCTCGGTTCCTCGGCGCCGGTGGACGGCCTCGCCCGCAGCGCCGGCGAGGCGCGGCAGGCGCACGAGGCGGCCGTCGCCGACGCCAGAGCGGTGGTGCGGTACCGCGCGCTGCCGACCGTCGCCTACGTGCTCGACCGGCTCGACGAGGATGCCTCGGCGCGCATCGGCGATCTGCTCGAGCCGCTCGCGGGCGGCGACGGTGAACTGCTGCGCACCCTGCGCGTCTACCTCGCCGAGCACGGCGCGCTCGGCGTGACCGCGACCGCCCTCGGCGTCCACCGGCAGACGCTCGCCTCGCGCCTGAATCGCATCGAGGAGCTCACCGGGCTCTCGCTCGCGAGCCCCGACGACCGCACGGCGGCCTGGCTCGCCATCCGCGCGCTCGAGCGCTGAGGCTCGTCGGGATCGGCGCGCTCAGAATCCGACGGTGAACACGACGTGCTGGCCCTCGCGGCGCGCCGCCTCGAAGAACGGGCGGAGTCCCGCGAGCATCGCGAGCGCGTACTCCTGCTCGTCGGGGCCGAACTCGGGGTTGCGCAGCTCCTCCGGCATCTCGGCGTAGGCGGTCGCGAACGCCGCGTCGTCGAGGCCGGCGAGGTAGTCGGCGACCTCGGCGGCCTCGGCCGGGTCGAGGTGCGTGACCCAGGACTCGTCGTCGTCCTCCTGCAGCGAGCGCGCGCCGCCGATGACGCCGCGCGCCGGCCATTCGTCCGCCTCGCCCGCCGGGGCGAGCGCGCACGCGATCGGGTCCCAGGCCTTGTCGGTCTCGCACGCCCTGGCCCAGACCTCGTCGTCGGCCTCGAGCTCGGCGAGCACCGCGCCGAGCCGCTCGTCGTCGCCGGCGGCGTCGCGCACCCGGGCGGCCTCGGCATCGTTCAGACGGAAGCGCACTCCGAGTTCCATGGGTCGAGTCTGGCAGGTGGGGGCCCGGGGCGGCTCGAGGCACTGCGCCGGGGGAGGAGTGCGTCGAGCGCGGAGGCCTCCCGACGCTCGCGGAACCTCCTGCGGCGGCGATCTCCTCCGTCCCGGTTCACGCGCGGCGGCTAGCATGCGCGCATGGGGAGGGCAGGGCGGACGGCGGTGGGAGCTGCTGCGGGGGACGGGCTGCTGGTCGAGACCGAGCTCGGGGCGGTGCACGGCGTGCGCCGCGGCGGGGTGCGCAGCTGGCGGGGCATCCCGTTCGCCGCGTCGACGGCCGGTGCCGCGCGGTTCCGCGCGCCGCGCGCAGCCAGCGGCTGGGACGGCGTGCGCGCCGCGCACGAGTTCGGTCCGGTCGCGCCGCAGCTGCGGCGGGGGCAGTTCATCGGCGCCGCGCCGCACCTGCCGCGCAGCGAGGACTGCCTGAGTCTCAACGTGCTCTCGCCCGAGGGCGCCGGGCCGACCGCCGGGCTGCCCGTGATGGTGTTCCTGCACGGCGGCGCGTACAGCGTGGGTTCCTCGGGGGAGTACCCGCGGCAGGGCGAGCTCTTCGCCGCGCGGCACGGCATCGTCTACGTGAGCTGCAACTACCGGCTGGGTGCGCTCGGCTGGCTCGACCTGCGCGCCTACTCGATGCCTGGGCATCCGATCGAGGCGAACCTCGGGCTCCGCGACCAGCTCGCCGCGCTCGAGTGGGTGCAGCGGAACATCCGCGCCTTCGGCGGGGATCCGGCACGCGTGACCCTCTTCGGCGAGTCCGCGGGCGGCAACTCGGTGACGACGCTCATGACGGTGCCGGCCGCCGAAGGGCTCTTCGCCCGGGCGATCGCGCAGTCGTCGCCGGCCAACGCGGTCTACCCGGCCGACGTCGCGCAGCACTGGGCGGCCGAGTACGTGCGCCTGCTCAGCCGGCTCGTCGACGACGACGACCTCGAGAGCGAGGCCCCCGAGGACGCGGCCCGGATGCTGCGCACCGCCGACCCGGTCGTCCTCGCCCGGGCCACGACCGAGCTCGCGGTGCGCACGCCCGACGAGAACCCCGGCACGATCAGCCTGGCCCCGGTCATCGACGGGGAGCTGCTGCCGTGGCGGCCGCTCGACGCCTTCAAGGAGGGGCGGGCGCACCGGGTGCCGCTCGTGATCGGCACCAACGACCGCGAAGGCTCGCTGTTCGAGGGACGCATCGACATCCTGCCGACGACCAAGCCGCGCATCCGGGCGATCTTCGCGAACACGAAGAAGAAGGCGCGCAAGCGGATCAAGCGGCAGTACCCGGGCCTGCCGGAGCAGCGGCCCGCCGCGGACTTCGCGGGCGACTTCACCTTCTGGTATCCGAGCGTGAAACTCGCCGAGCGGCACGCGCGCTTCGCGCCGACGTGGAGCTACCGCTTCGACGCGGCGCCACGGACGGCCCGGCTGCTCGGGCTGGACGCGACGCACGGCCTCGAACTGTTCGCCCTGTTCGAGAAGTTCGACACCCCGGTCGGGGTCGGGCTCACGATGCTCGGAGGCCGCGGGATGTTCGTCGCGGTCGGCCGGCGCATGCAGGCGCGCTGGGCGGCGTTCGCCGCGAGCGGGAGCCCCGAGCCGCCGCGGCGGCCTGCTGCGCGCGACGCCGCGGAGCCGGGCGGCGGCGACGGATGGCTCGACTGGCCGCAGTACGCCGAGCCGGAGCGGCTCACGCTGATCCTGGACCGACGGGACCGCATCGAGGCCGATCCCCGTGGCGAGCGCCGGGTCGCCTGGCAGCGGTTCGTGCCGCACGTCTGATCACGGAAGTGGCGCGATCGCCCACCGTGCGTCTCGAAAGTGCGTTTCGGCCTTGATTCGATACGCTGGCATCCCATAGGCTTGAATTCGGTACAGCGTGCAGGCGGACTCCCCCCCAACTCATGCTGGCGCCGACCCGACGGAGCCCGCCATAAGCGCGGCCCTTCATCGTGCGCGTGCGGTCGTACCTCCCCCCGCGGCCGCACGCGCACACCTCCGCTACCCTGCCTGCATGACCTCGCACGAGCCTGACGAGCCCGACGACGGCACCGGGCCGACCACCACCTCGGCCGAGCGGCTGAAGGCCTTCACCGACGCGGTCGTCGCGATCGCCATGACGGTGCTGATCCTGCCGCTCATGGAGAGCGTCACCGACGCCGGCGCCGAGGGCGGCGGCGTCGCGTCCTGGTTCGGCGAGCACGCCGAGCAGCTGATGAGCTTCGCGCTGAGCTTCGTGCTCATCGCCACGTTCTGGCTCGCCAACCATCGGGTGTTCGCCCGGGTCGAGCGCACGAGCCCGATGCTGCTCTGGCTCACGATCGGCTGGATGTTCACGATCGTGTGGCTGCCGGTGCCGACCGCGATGCTCGGCTCGATGGAGACCGACGATGCGCAGAAGCTCGTCTACATCGGCAGTCTCGTGCTGACGAGCGGCATGTCGCTCGCCATCCGCTGGTACCTGCTGCGGCACCCCGCGCTGCACTCGGTCGCCGAGCTGCGGCTGCGCCGCGGCATCCTCGCCGACGTGATCACGACGGCGCTCTTCCTCGTCGCGCTCGCCCTCTCGGTCTTCGTGCCGGCGATCGGCTACTGGGCGCTGCTGCTGCTCGTGCTCGTGTCGCCCGTGCACACGCTGCTCTGGCGCGCGCTCGGCCGGGGCGGGCGGCGCAGCTCGACGTAGCCGGCGTCCCGCGCATCGGGCTCGTCGATCCGGACGAAGCCGTGCCGGGTGTAGAGCCGCTCGGCGGGGTCGCCCGCCCAGACCGCGAGCGCGATCGACCGGCCCGAGGCATCGGCTTCCTCGCTCAGCACGGCGAGCGCTGCGCTCGCGATCCCGAGCCCGCGGGCAGGGGCGACCACGGCGAGGTCGACCAGTCGGATCTCCTCGCCGCTGCGGTCGGCCACGAGATAGCCGACGGCCTCGGGCTCCGTGCCGGAGCGCTGCAGCAGCACGGCGGTCGCCTCGGGGCGCTCGGCTCGCATCGTGGCGAACTTCGCCGCGAGCTGCCCGGCGACGAGCGGCTCGGCGAGCTCCGCCGGGATGCCGGGCAAGCGCTCGAGCAGCACGGAGGCGGCGATCTCCCGTACGAGCGGATGCCCGGGGTCGTGCTCGGCGGCCATCGGTGATCAGGGACGGGGCGGGAAGATGCCGCTCAGGCAGATGATGAAGCACAAGCCGAGGACCGGCGGCAGGTTGTTGTGCGCCTGGCCACCGCCGGCGAGACCCAGCGCGTCCGGTCGCATGGTCACGTTCTGGGTGCCGGTGAACGCCCGCCGGGCCACCCGGCCGTACTTCTGCTGCGCCCACGCGCCGTTCGTCGCAGCGCCCGTGGTGGCTGCCGCGTCCACGGACATCGCCGGGTGCGTGTGCTGCGGCATCTCCGTGGTCAGCAGGGTCACCGTCGGTGACCCGGTCGCTTCGCCGGGGATGCGCGGGGTGAGCCCGGGGCCGCTGCCCTGCCCCATCGCGACGTAGCCGTTCAGGTTCGGCAGCCCGAACGTCCGCACACCGTCGCCACCGTACTGCGTGCCGAGGATCGAGAACAGCGGGGTGTTCTGCTGGATGGGGAGGATCTGCCCGTTGCACATCGCCCAGCCGGCGGGCGCGTAGTTGAATCCGACGGTGCGGATCTCTCCGTAGTAGGGGTCGGCCATGTCTCGTGCTCCGATCGGGCGGTCAGGGCCGCGAGGGGTAGATGCCGCTGAGGGCGATGATGTAGTTCACGACGAGGAACGGGGGGCGGTTCTCGTGCGGCGCGGTCTGGCCGGCGTTGGAGATCGCGGCGGGCCGCAGCTGCGTGGCCGGCTGCCCGCTGCCGTAGGCGGCCTGCTCGGTGGCGGCCCAGTACGCGGCCGCCGGAGACGATGCCGAGGCCTCGCCGTTCGAGGCCCTCACCTGGTGGGTGTGCGTCGGCATCTCGTTCACCGTCAGCCGGTGGAACTCCTCGCCCTCGACGCGCCCCCAGCCGGAGACGTCGCCCGCTCCCCGCGGCGTGCGGCCCTGCAAGTTCGGCAGGGCGAAGGTCTGGCTGCCGTTCCCGCCGTAGGTGGTGCCGAGCAACGAGAACAGGGCCTGATTCGTGTTGATCGAGAGGATCTGCCCGTTGCAGAACGCCCAGTTCTTCGGGGCGAAGTTGAAGGCGACGCGACGGATCTCACCGAGGTAGGGGTCGGCCATTGGTGCTCCTCTCAGTCCCGCGGCGGGAAGATGCCTTGGACGGCGATGATGTAGGTGATCGCCAGGCTCGGCGGCATGTTCTCGTGGGGGAGCGTGTTTCCGGCCGGTTGGATCGCCTGGGCGCCCATCGGCGTGCCCGGGTCGGCCGCCTGGTAGGCGCCCGTGGTCTGCGACGACCAGATCGCGCCCGCGGGGCTCGTCGTGTCGGGCGTCGCCGTGGCGTTCGGCACGTGGGTGTGCTGCGGCAGCTGGTTCTGCGTCAGCACGACATCCTCCACGCCGGCCTTCATGCCGAGCGGGTAGGTGCCGCCGCCGGGCAGCGACCCCTGGTGCACCGGAATCCGGCCGGCGAGGTCGGGGAGTCCGAAGGTGGAGATGCCGTCGCCGCCGTACGTCGTTCCGAGCAGAGCGAACAGTGCATCGTTCTGCGCGATGGAGAGGAGCTGGCCGTTGCACAGCTCCCACCCGACGGGGGCGAAACTGCCGGCGAAGACGCGGATCTCACCGAGGAACGGCTCGGCCATCAGACGGACCTCCGATCCACGATGCCCTCGAGCGTCGGGCCGCCGGCGCCGACCCTCGTGAGGTACAGGACCGCGTCGGGTTCGCCGGGCGAGGTGAGGCGGTAGATGCCGTCGCGCGCCGCGTCATCCGTCGTGAACCGCACCGTGAAGCGGTGTTCGGCGTCACCGCCGCCGGGAAGGTCGCCGACGAGGGCGAGCTCGAGCCGGTGGGCGGACCACTGGGACGCCGCGTCGTAGGCGGTGCCCTCGCGGCCCAGGAACTGCGAGCGCACCGGCAGTGCCGGATCGTTCGCGGGGGTCGCCGACGGCGCGGTCGCGGCGGTCGCCGTGCGCGCCGCCTGCTGCGCCTGCGCGGGCGCAGCGGTACCGACCGCCGCGGCACCGAGCGCAGCTGCGCCGGCGCCGAGAGCGGTGCGGCGTGAGAGTCCTGGCGTCACGTCGCTCCTGAGATCCCGAAACCCCCCGAACTGGGCGGCGGGCCCACACTATCTCTCCGATCGAATCAGCCGATAGCATTCCGACGTACCCAATTGGGGTGCAAACGCGCCCTCGGGATGGCGCATCGGGAAAGGGCTTCGTTTGCGGGCTGGACACGTCCGGAGTGCCGCAGCGGCGCTCTCCATCGCTGCACTGCTCGCCGGCGGGCTGCTCGTCTCGCCCCCGGCGTACGCCGCCGATGCGATCACCGTCACGACCACCGCCGACGGCGACACGAACAACGCCTGCGGAAACGACACGGTGACGACGACGGCGGACCCGGTGACGCTCCGCAACGCCTTCTGCGTGGCGAACAACCTCGGCGGGGCGCAGCAGATCTCGGTGCCCGCCGGCGACTACCAGCTCGGCGCGGGCGGCGCGCTCAAGCTCGGCACGGCACCCGGTGCCGACATCACGGTCACCGGCCCGTCCTCGGGCGAGGCCGCGATCATCGGCAACGGCTCGACCCAACTGCTGAGCGTCGACCCCGAGGTGGGCGGCGGCGTCTCCGTGACGCTCGAACGGCTCACCTTCCGCGGCGGCCGTGACGCTGAGTTCGGCGGCGGCGCGATCATCGCGGGCTCCGGCGAAGCAGCCGCCCTGGACGAACTCGTCATCCGCGACGCCGTCTTCCGCGACAACCGTTCGGCGGCCGGCTCCCTCGCCCCGGGCGGCGCGGTGCAGGTCATGGGCGGCAGCCTCACCATCGAGGACTCGCTGTTCGAGCAGAACACCGCCGGCACCGCAGCCGGCGGCGCGGTCTACTACGAGGCCTTCGACTCGCCCGCCGACCAGTCCTTCACGATCACCGGCTCGGCGTTCCGGGACAACACGGTCGTCGCGGCCGGCCAGCTCGTCAACGGCGGCGGCGCCGTCGCCTACGACGCCAAGGGTGCGGCGGTCGAGATCAGCGGGTCGACGTTCAGCGGCAACCGCGTCACGACGAGCGACAACTCCCCGACCCTCGGCGGCGCGGTCCGTCAACTGTCCGGCCCGGCCACCATCACGGCGAGCACGTTCACCGGGAACGCCGTGCAGGGCGGCTCCGCGAGCGGTGCCGCCATGGACGCCAAGGGCGGCGCGGTCACCGCGCAGTACAACCGCATCGCCGGCAACACCGGCGGGGCGGCGTTCCGCGCGGATGGCTCGAGCTCCGTCGACGCGAGCCGCAACTGGTGGGGCTGCAACACCGCACCGACGGCCGCGCCGTGCGACATCGCCTCGATCGCGGACGGCACCGCCGCGCCGCAGCTGAAGCTCACCGCCGTCGCGTCCCCCTCGGCCGTGAACTCCGGCACGACCTCCCAGCTCACCGGCTCGCTCCTCGTCGACTCCGCGGGCCTCGGGGTGCCCGCGGGCAGGCTCACCGCGTTCACGGGCGTGTCCGCCGCCTGGACCGCGAACGGCCCCGCCGGCTCCGTCGTCTCGCCCGCTTCCGCCGCGATCGTGAACGGGGTGGTCTCCGGCGTCTTCACCGCTGGTCCCACGGGCGGCACCGGCGGCGCCGCCCTGACGCTCGACGCGGCATCCGTCCCCATCGCGATCGACGTGACCGCGATCCCCGCATTCACGAGCCCCGACGAGCTCGTCGCGACGATCGGCTTCCCGACCGACTTCGGCATCACCGCCGTCGGCTCGCCCGCCCCCGTGATCAGCCAGGTGTCGGGAACGCTGCCGAACGGCCTCGTCTTCACCGCCGGCCCGGACGGCAGCGCCCGGATCACCGGCACCGCGGCCGCGGGCACCGCGGGCGAGTACTCGATCGGGCTCCGTGCGCAGAACGGCGCGACGGCGACGCAGACGCTCGTGATCGCCGTGGGCGAGGTGCCGAGCTTCAGCGGCTCGACCGCGCTGACGCTTCCGACCTCGCAGGCCGCCGACGTCACGGTCACCGCCGTGGGCGACCCTGCGCCGGAGATCAGCCTCGCCACCGGAAGCCTCCCGGCCGGGCTCACGCTCACCGACCAGCTCGACGGTACGGCGAAGCTCAGCGGCACCCCGACCGTGTCGGGTGCCTTCCCGGTGCAGCTGCGGGCCGCGAACCGCTTCGGCGTCACCGTCACGGGCTTCACCATCACCGTGACGGCCCCGCCCGCCATCACGAGCGCCGACAGCGCGAGCTTCACGGCGGACGGGACCGAGCAGAGCTTCCCGATCCTCTTCTCGCCGGGGTACCCCGCCACGACCGGGGCGCCGGAGCTCATCGACGCCCCGGCCTGGCTCAGCGTGACCACCGACGGCGGGACGCGACTCGTCGGCACGCCGCCGCGGAGCGCGGGCGGCACGCACCAGTTCGTGATCTCGCTCAGCAATGCGGTCGGAACGACGACGCAGGTCTTCACGCTCACCGTGGTGGCGGGGCCCGTCTATTCGGGCCCGATCCTCTACTCGGTGGCGGCCGGTACGACGATCGACGAGACGCTCGTCTTCTCCGGCTCCCCCGTCCCGACCGTGACGGCGCTCGAGAACTCCTCGCTGCCGACCGGCATCAGCCTCACCGACCTCGGCAACGGGCGCGTCCGGCTGCACGGCACAGCCGCCCCCGCCGACGCGGGCTTCTACACGACCCGCATCGACGTGGAGAACAGCGTCGACGCGCTGCACCAGACGATCCAGTTGGTCGTCGGCGTCGCGCCCGAGATCACGAGTCCGGCCACCGCGACCTTCACGGTCGGCGAGGCCGGTGCCGTGCCGATCACCGTCGACAGCGGCTACCCCGCCGCCGGACCGGTGCGCTTCGACGGCGCCGTACCCACCTGGCTGGGCCTCATCGGCCCGGTCGGCTCCCAGCAACTCGTCGGCACTCCGCCGGCCGGGGCGGGCGGCATGGTCGAGGTCGACCTCCTCGTCTCGAACGCCTTCGGCGGGCACCGTCAGCTCGTCCATCTCGTCGTGAACGAGGCGCCGGTCGTGACGAAGGACCCCATCGGCGCATCCGTCGTGGCCGGCACCGAGCTCGAGCTCACCGCGGTGGCGAGCGGCTCCCCCGCCCCCGGCGTGCAGTGGCAGCGCTCCGGCGACGGCGGCGCCAGCTGGCAGGCGGTCGCCGGCGGGACCGACGAGACGCTGACGCTCACCGCGGGCCTCGGCGATGACGGCGCCCGCTACCGGGCGGTCTTCACGAACGCGGCGGGCCAGGCCACCAGTGCCGAGGCGACGCTCGCCGTCGGCGAGGCCCCGGTGTTCGCGACGCAGTCCGATGTGACGGTGCTGCCCGGCGCGGTCCGCTCGATCGACGTCTCGGTCACGGGCCATCCCACCGCCGCGATCACCGCGAGCGGCCTCCCCGCCTGGCTCACCCTCGTCGACCACGGCGACGGCACCGCGACGCTGAGCGGCACGCCGGCCCTCGACGACGCCGCGACCTCGGCGATCGAACTCACCGCGCAGAACACCTACGGTGACGACGTGCTCGAGTTCTCGCTCACCGTGACCGACGAGGTCGCCCTGCCGTCGCAGCTGCCCGCCACCGTCGACGGCGAGCTCGACGGCGTGCCCGCCGAGCTCCGTCGCGGCCAGACGCTCACGGTCTCCGGCGAGGGCTTCCTGCCCGGCGCGCCGATCGCGCTCGGCGTCTACTCGACGCTCACCCCGCTCGGCTCCGCCGTCGCCGACGCCTCGGGCGCCTTCTCGGCGGAGGTCACCATCCCAGAGACGCTCGCGGCCGGCGAGCACGCGCTCGCGGCGAGCGGCGTCGGAGCGGATGGCTCGGTTCGCCTGCTCGCGGCGGAGACCCGCCTCGTGGTGCCTGCGCCGGTGCCCGGCGACGGCGGTGATGGCGGGAACGGCGGCACGCCGGGCGGCGGCCTCAGCCACACCGGCGTCGACACGCTGCTGCCGATGCTGCTCGCCGCGGGAGGCATCCTCGCGGGGCTCGCGCTGCTGGTGCTGCTCGCGGTGCGCCGCCGCCGGAGCGCCTGAGCCGCGGCGCCGACGGTGCGCGCATGAGGGCGTAGGCTCGCCCTCATGCGCGCCACTCTGATCCACGGCCCCGGTGACATCCGCGTCGAGGCCGTGCCCGACCCCGTGCTGTCGACCGGCCGCGACGCGATCGTGCGGGTGGTGGCCGCCTGCGTCTGCGGCTCCGACCTCTGGCCGTACCGCGGCGTGACGCCGACCCGGGAGCCGCGCCGGATCGGGCACGAGTTCGTCGGCGTCGTCGAGGCGGTCGGCGACCAGGTCGAGCGGGTGCGCCCGGGCGACTTCGTGATCGCCCCGTTCTACGTCTGCGACGGCAGCTGCGCGAACTGCCGCAACGGGGTGTCCACCTCCTGCCTGCACGGCGGCTGGTGGGGCTCCGCCGACCGCGACGGCGGCTTCGCCGACGGGGCGCAGGGCGAGCGCGTGCGGGTCCCGCTCGCCGACGGCACGCTGGCCGTCGTGCCGGGACCCGTCGCCGACGAGGAGGTGCCGGGTCTGCTGACGCTCTCGGACGTCATGGGCACCGGCCACCACGCCGCCGTCTCCGCAGGGGTCGGCCCGGGCGACGCGGTCGCGGTCGTCGGCGATGGCGCGGTCGGCCTCTGCGCCGTGATCGCCGCGAAGCGGCTCGGCGCGACGACGATCATCGCGATGAGCCGGCACCCCGAGCGGCAGGCACTCGCCCGGGAGTTCGGCGCCACGCACATCGTCGCCGAGCGCGGCGACGCCGGCATCGAGGCGGTCCGCGAGCTCACCGGCGGGATCGGCGCCGACCGGGTGCTCGAGTGCGTCGGCACGAAGGAGTCGATGGACCAGGCGATCCGTTCGGCCCGCCCCGGCGGCATGGTCGGGTACGTCGGGGTACCGAACGGGGGACCCGAGCTGCCCGTGCGCCGGCTGTTCGAGACGAACGTCGGCGTGAACGGCGGCGTCGCGCCGGTGCGCGGCTACATCGAGGAGCTGCTGCCCGACGTGCGCTCCGGCGCCATCCGCCCGGGGCTCGTCTTCGACCTCGAGCTGCCGCTCGAGGAGGCCGCCGAGGCGTACGCCGCGATGGACGAGCGTCGCGCGGTGAAGGTCCTGCTGCGGCCGTAGCGCGCCGGGCCCCGCCACGCGCGGGGCGTGCTAGGCGATGCGCGGCAGGCCGTCGTCGTCGCCGGGGCGACGGTCGCCGGGCACGCGCTGGGGCGTCGCGGGCTCCGAGGGCGGGATCGGCCGCGGGCCACTGCCCTCACCGGCCCAGCCCGGGGCGTTCGCGTCCAACCAGGCGATGCGGGTGGCGTCGAGCGCGCCGTCGCGGTGCGCGCGCCGCTGCGTCTGCAGCCAGGTGCCCAGCCGGCGGGACCGTTCGACGGTCGACCGCTCGTAGGGCAGCCGGCCGCGCTCCGCGACGTAGGCGGCGAGCTCCGCGGCGCGGCGCAGCCAGCTCGCCAGGCGCGGATCGCGCCACTCCGGGATGCGGGAGTCGAGCCACCGCTCGCGCGCCGCGCTCAGGCCGCCGCGGCGGGCCGCCGAGCGCTGATTGTTCAGCCAGACGCCGAGCTCGAGCTCGAGGGCGGTCGCCTCGGCTCCGCGGGCCGGCAGCCGATCGTGCTCGGCGCGGAAGGCGAGGAGGCGGACGGCGGTGTGCTCCCAGGCGTTCAGCCGGTGGTCCCGCCAGCCGGGCAGCTGGCGGTCGAGCCAGCGCTCGCGCGATTCGTCGAGCTCGCCGGCGACGGCGAGACTGCGCTGCCGCTGCAGCCACCTGGCCAGCGAGCGCTCCTCGGGGTCCTCGGCCCGGCTCGCGGGCGCTCCGGCCCCGAGCGCGAGCCGGCTGGCGAGCCGGTCGGCCTGCTGCCGCCACTCTCGCTCGTCGTCGAACCAGCCCACGACCGTGGCGTCCAGCGCGGCGCGGCGGGTGCCGCTCAGACTGCCCGCACGGGCCGCCGTGCGCTGCTCGGCGAGCCATGCGGCGGCGCGGCGTTCGTCGTCGCCGGCGCCGTTCGTGCGCGCCGGGGCGCGGCCGGCGTCTGCGATGAAGGCGACGAGCTCGTCGAGGCGGCGGCGCCACGCGGCATCCGGCCGCTCGCGCCAGCTCGGCACCGACCGGTCGAGCCGGGCCGCCCGCACCGCGGGAAGCGAACCGGCGGCCGCGAGTCGGCGTTGCCCGGCGAGCCACTCGCCGAGTCGGCGCTCGAGGGGGTCGGCGGCGTGCTTCGCGGGCAGGCGATCGTGCGCCGCCACCCAGCCGGCGAGTCGCCGCGCGGTGCGGGTCCACCGCGCGGCGGCCGGGTCGAGCCAGCCGGGCACTGCGTCGTCCAGTGCCCGACGACGCTCGTCGTCCAGTCGATCGTCGGCCGCGGCCTCGCGCTGCCGACGGAGCCAACCCGCCAGTCGGCGCTCGAACGGCTCGCCGGTGGCCGCCTCGCGCGGGAAGCGGCCGGTCTCGGCGATGAAGCCGGCGACCGCCGCGGCGGTGTCGTCCCAGTCCTCGTCGGCGGGGCGCCGCCAGCTCGGCAGGTTCAGCTCCAGCCAGGCGAGCCGGTCCGGCGCCAGACGGCCGGATGCCTCCGCCCGCCGCTGCGTGCGCAGCCAGGTGGCGAGGCGTCGTTCGGCGGCGTCGTGCGCGCTCGGGGCGGGGTAGGCGCCCGTCTCCGCGAGGTGCAGCCCGACAGCGACGGCCGTACCGTGCCAGTCGGTGCCGCGGGGGTCGCGCCAGCCGGGCACGAGCGAGTCGAGGTGGCGGAGCCGACGCTCGGGCAGCGCGCCGGCCCGGAGCAGCTCGCGCTGCCGCTTCAGCCAGCGGGCGGTGGCGCGCTCCGTCTCGGGGGCGTTCGCGGCATCCCGCGGCGGTCGCCCCGTCGTGGCGAGATGCTCGCGCAGCCGCGCGACGCGTGCCTCCCACTCGTCGTCGCCGTCGTGCAGGGCGACGCCGTGCCGCGGCGTCGGGATCGGCCTGTGCGGGGTCGGCGCGTCGTGGCGCGGGCACGCGACGGCCAGGCCAGGACCCGACGCGTACTGCGTCGGCGCCGAGCTGTCGTCGCCCATTCCATACCCCGAATCCGGCGGCGCTGCGCGCACGCCACGGCGACCGCCCCCGCGGTCGCCGAGGCGACCGGAGACATTCGGAACCCGAATCCGAACGCCGGAACACCGGCCGCTGCGGCGATTCTCACAGCCATTGCACAGCTTGGGCAAGGAGGGAGGAAGGGGCCCTGACGAATCCGCTTCGAGAGCGCGCTCTCACCCCCGGCGGATCGGCGTGTTTCCGGGCAAGCAGGGGGTCGGTGACGCGGAGGGGCCCGCCCGGTTCACCCCCGGACTGGGGGACGCTCGGCGAGTCCGGCGCGTCGCATCCCGGCGATCCACGGCGTCGGGAACGCGATCGACAGCTCCCACGCGAGCTCGCAGTCGGGTTCGGCCGCGACGACCGCGGCGATCCGCTCGGCATCCGCCTCCGCGAGCACGTGCGCCGGGGCGTCGACGCCCCGGTTCCAGGCGGCCATCGCACGGCGCTTCGCCTCGTTCAGCAGTTCCTCGGGCGAGGCGACGGGAGCGCCGTGCTCGAGCCAGCGGGACCGGCGCGCGCTGCCGGCGTCCTCGAGCGCCGGGCCGTCGAGCCGGTGCAGGCGAGGGCCGCCGGCCGTCTCCTCGTAGTAGCGGCGCTCGCCGGTGCGCAGCACGCGGACGCGGTGGTAGCCGCCCGGGTGCGGTTCGGGCGCCCCGTTCTCGCCGAGATACCGGGTCTCCTCGACGCCGCCGGCGGTGGTCCAGCGCAGCACGCGCACCCGGCCCGCCTCGTCGTGCCACTCGAGCACGCCGTCCGCGGCCTGGCCGGCGAAGCACAGCTCCTCGGGGTGCGCGGGCGTCGGGATGCGCCGGCCGAACAGCCAGGCCTCGCGGACGCCGGCGCGGTCGACCGCCCAGCCGACGGCGCGGTGCCGTTCGCCGCGGCGCCAATAGGAGACGCCGTCGGTGTGGTCGCGGCGCTCGGTCCACCCCTCCGACGGGTGCGGGGCGGTCGTGGTCTGTTCTGCTGGCATCGTGCTCGTTCCTCGGGTTCGGCCCTCGCGGGCCCTGGATCGTGTGTGCAGCGGGTGCGGGTCCACCCGCCGGGGCCGCCGAATCGGTGTCCTCAGCGGTGTCCTCATTAGTGCGGACATCCCGGCAAGAGATACATGCGCGGCACGGTCCGCCTTTGTGCCGACTTGCCCGACTTTCATGAAAGTCGGGCAAGTCGGAAAGGGGAACGGCCGGATCGCTTACCGCGGGCGGGCGCACGGCCGATAGTCGGATGCATCGAGGAGAGGCGGTCCGCATGTCGTTGCACGAACTCTCCGCCGTGCTCTGGCGCGAGCGGGAGCTGCTCGACGTGCTGCTCTACAAGCTCGAGGTGGAGCGCCTCCTGCTCGCCACCGACCGCCGTCGCTGGCTCGGCCGCGCGGCGCACGAGATCGAGTTCCTCACCGCCCGCCTCAAGGAGGTCGGGCTGGCGCGCGCCGTCGAGTCCGCCGAGGTCGCCGAGGAGCTGCAGCTCCCCGCGGAGGCGACGCTCCAGGAGCTCGCCGACACCGTCGGCGACGAGGTCTGGCGCGACATCCTGCTCGCCCACCTCGCGGCCCTCCGCGAGGTGACCGGCGAGATCAGCGAGCTCCGCGACGCGAACGAGCAGCTGCTCAAGCAGGCCGCCCGGCCCGCCGGAGTCGCCCAGCATGCCGCCCGGCGCGGCACCACGACCTACGACGCCCGCGGCCTCGCCCGGGACGTCGTCGAAGCCACCCTGGTGGACGAGGAGACCTGATGAGCACCTTCGGCGGGCTGAACACCAGCCACACCGCCCTGAACGCCGCGCGCACCGCCGTCGACGTCGCCGGCCAGAACATCGCGAATGTGAAGACGCCCGGCTACACGCGCCAGCGCGCGGAGCTCGCCTCCTCTCCGGTCGCGGGCCCCATCGGCGTGCTCGCACTCTCGCGCCCCGGCCCCGGGCAGGGCGTCATGGTCACCGGCATCGCCCGCCTCGCGAACGAGATGCTGAACGAGGGGGTGCGCGAGGCCTCCGCGAGCTCCGGCTACCACGCGACCCGCGCGGCCGCGCTCGAGACGCTCGAGACCGGCCTCCGCGAGCCGGGCAAGGACGGCCTCTCCGCCCGCATGCAGGAGTTCTGGGCATCCTGGCAGGATCTCGGCAACGCCGCCGGCGACGGCGCGGCGGCGGCCGTCGTGCTGCAGCAGGCGGCCACCCTCGCCGCGCGCATCGCCGACGGCTCCCGCGCGGTCTCCTCGCAGTGGACGGCGCTGCGGAAGGATGCCTCGACGATGGTCGACCAGGTCAACCACGCCGCCGCCCGGGTCGCCGAGCTGAACGACACCATCCGCCGCTCCACGCTCGCCGGCGGGCAGGTCAACGAGCTCCTCGACGAGCGCGACCGCGTCGCCGCCGACCTCGCCTCGATCGCCGGCGGCCAGGTGTACGACCGCGGCGACGGCACCGTCGACGTGCTCGTCGCCGGCAACCCGATCGTCACGGGCACGACCGCCAACCGGCTCGTGCTCGCGGGGCCGACGACCCCGGGCGGCACCGGCGCGGTCTCCGTGCAGTGGGAGCGCCGGCCGGGAACCGCCATCGACCTCGACGGCGGCGAGCTCGCCGGTGCGCTCTCCATGCTCGCGCCGGCCTCCGGCGGCACCGGCGGCTCGTTGAACGAGGCGCTCGCCTCCTACGACGCGGTCGCGACGGCGCTCGCCGAGCAGGTGAACGCCGTGCACCGCACCGGCGCGACGCCGAACGGCACGACCGGCCTCGACTTCTTCGCCTTCGACCCGGGCGTGCCGGCCGCGCTCGGCCTGCGCGTCGTCCCGACGGACGTCTCGGGCATCGCCGCCGCCCTCCCCGGCGCCGGTGCGAAGGACGGCACCATCGCCGACCGCATCGCCGGCATCGGCCGGGCGGCGGGCTCGCCGGACGAGGTCTGGGGCTCCTTCGTCGGGAAGGTCGGCATCGCCTCCGGCGCGGAGTCCTCGCGTGCGCAGGTCGCCGCGCTCGGCCTCGTCGACGCCGTCGGCCGCCAGCAGTCGGAGTCCGCGGTCGACCTCGACGAGGAGAACCTCGCGCTCGTCACCGCGCAGACCGCCTACCAGGGGGCGGCGCGCGTGTTCACCGCGATCGACGAGATGCTCGAAGTGCTGATCACCCGGACCGGCGTGGTCGGGAGGTAAGCCATGATGAACCGCGTCACCACGATGTCCATCGCGCAGTCCTCGGCGCGCAACCTGCAGCTCGCGGCATCCCAGCTGGCCAGGGCGCAGCAGCGTGCGACCGACTTCAAGGCCATCACGAAGCCCTCCGACGACCCCGCGGCGACCGCACGGGCCATGCAGGTGCGCGCCGAGCAGCGCGCGAACCTGCAGTACTCGCGCAACATCCAGGACGGCAACGCCTGGCTCTCGACGATCGACTCCGCCCTCCAGTCGACGACCTCGCTGCTCGGCCGGGCCCGCGACCTCACCCTGCAGGGCGCGAACGACGGCGCCCTCTCGCAGACGCAGAAGGACGCCATCGCCGCCGAGCTCGACGCCGTGCGCGATCTGCTGCTCGCCCAGGCGAACTCGAGCTACGCGGGGCGCCAGGTGTTCGCCGGCACCTCCGACCAGCCCGCCTTCGATGCGAGCTACGCGTTCTCCGGCGGGGCGGGCACGGTGGAGCGCCGCGTCGACGCGGGCACCACGGTCCGCGTGGACGTCGACGGCTCGAGCGTCTTCGGCGTGGGCGCCGACTCCGTGTTCGCCACCATCGACCGCATCGCCGCCGGCCTCCGGGCGGGCACCCCGGTCGGCGGGGAGCTCAGCGCGCTCGACGTGCACCGATCGGCGGTGCTCGACGCGCACGCCGCGGCCGGCGCCCGGCACGCGACCGTGCTCGAGTCGGTCGACCGCAACCTCGCGCAGAAGATCGACCTCGAGGCGACCCGCAGCCGGCTCGAGGACATCGACGTGGCCACCGCCGCCATCGAGCTCTCGACGAGCGAGATCGCGCACCAGGCCGCGCTCGCCGCCACCGCCCGCGCCGTGCGCCCGACCCTGATGGACTTCCTGCGATGACCCGACTGACCTTCCTCGCCCCGCCCTTCGGGCTCGCCGACACGGACTTCGAGCTCGCCGCGGTCGACGGCGCGCCGGGGCTGCTCGCCCTCCGCGCGGCGTCGGGCGACGCGCGTCTCTACCTGCTGGACGCCGCGCTGCATCTGCCCGGCTACCACCCGATCGTGCCCCGCATCGACCTCGACGAGCTCGGCGACGCCGAGCCCGCCGTCTACGTCGTGGTGAACCCCTCGGCGGCGCCGACGACCGTCAACCTGCAGGCGCCGATCGTGGTCGCCGCGGACGGGCGCGCACGGCAGACCATCCTCGATCGGGGCGACTGGCCGCTCCGCGCCCCGCTCGCCGAGGTGCTCGCCGCCGCCTGAGCCTGCGGCGTCCCCGCCTTCTCCATCCCCGCCCCTCGCCAGCCCCCTCCGTCCCTCGAGGGGGTCGAATTCCGGCAGCGCCACGGCCGGAGCCCGATGAGGATGTCGCGAACCGACCCTTTCGGTGGGCCGGAGGCCGGGGCGGGGGCGGCCGGGGTGGGGCGGGCCGGGGCACCGCGGGACGAACTGCCCGTGGCGCTGGAGCCTTGGTGGCCCATATGCTGTGCGAGGCGCAGTTCGGGCGCCGAGAGTGCTGTCCCGGCGCCGTTCTGCTGGCATTCCGAACTGCGCGCGACCCGATGCGTGGCCGACGCGCCATCGGAGAAGGGGCGGATGCGACCTCGGATGACCCGAACGTTCGGGATCGTCGCGCATGCCGCGACGGCATCCGTCCCTTCGCTCGGCGGGCTCAGCGACCGAGCAGTTTGAGCAGCTCCGATTCGGCGCCCGCGCCGACCACGGCGGCCTCGCGGTTCGCGTCGCTCACGCCGACGACGATCTCCTCGCGCTGGATGCGCCGATCGCGCGGCGCCTCGATGCCGAGCCGCACGGAGCTGTCGCCCCGCACCTCCAGCACCGTGATGACGATGTCGTCGCCGATGAGCACGCGCTCGTTCGACTTGCGGGTCAGTACCAGCATCCCTGCTTCACTCCTCCTGGCCGCAGACTCCCCGGCGGCCTCACCACCATCATGCGCGGCAGTCACCGGTTCTGCGGTTGACGCCATCCGATCCGGGGGCCGAAGCGCGAGACGTCGAGCGGATGCCTCGTCCGTTCCGTGCCGACGGCGGCGAGCGCCGAGATCGGCAGGGCGGCATCCACCCGGGCGAGCCAGTACGCCGTGTCGTCGGTGCGACGGCTGACGTCGACGGCCGCCCAGACCTCGTCCGGCCGGAGCTCGGCGAGCCGGGCGAGGTCGTCGTCGAGCCCGACCGAGACCGCGAGCACGACGGCGGCGTGCTGCTCGACGGCGCGCATCCGCGCGGCGAGCGCCGCACGTCGGTCGGGCACGTCGGCTTCGGCGTCCGCCGCGCGGCCGTGCAACAGCAGGGGGGCGCCGGCCGCCTGGCCGATGAGTCCGCGCGCCGCCGTCTCGGCGTCGTCGCCGAGGCCGAGCACGAGCACGAAGTCGCCGGCCGAGGCCCGGTCGGCGACGAGCGGGATGCCGGGAGCCTCGAGCTCCACGAGCGACGAGCGCACGGCCTCGAGGACGATCGGGCGGTCCTCGGCGTCGTCGGTCGCGGTGGGCGCGGGCGCGACGCCGTCGCCCGGGGCATCCGCCGCCGGTGCCGTCGCCGGTGCGGCTGCCTGACCCGCGAGCGGCGGCACCGCGATCGCCCGCTCGACGTCGGCGAGCAGCGTCGCGAAGGCCCGGCTCGACGTCGAGGCCTG
Organism: Agromyces soli; assembly: GCF_022811605.1. Lineage (GTDB taxonomy): Bacteria > Actinomycetota > Actinomycetes > Actinomycetales > Microbacteriaceae > Agromyces > Agromyces soli. The sequence goes on from NZ_CP094533.1 coordinate 1,225,123, forward strand.
CGGGCCGGCGGCCGGCTCGATCGCTGCGGCTGCGCGGGTGGCGGAGGGGCCGCCGGGGCCCGAGCCGCCGTCCGCCCGGTCCGCATCGGCGAGGAGCGCCGCGATGCCCGCGCGGTCGACGCGCTCGGGGGCGATCCCGCCCGCGGGCGCCGCGTCGTCCGGCACGATGACGGTCGCCTCGATCTCCTCGTGGGCGAGGAAGCGGCCGAGCCCCTTGCGGGTGACCCGGGTCGCCTCGGTGATGCGGGCCTCGGGCCCGTAGGCGAGGAGCACCTGCATGCGCAGCTCCTCGAGGCTGGCCGCCTTACGCCGGAAGCTCGGCATCGCTCCGGATCACCCCCACGGTCTCGATGGTGGCGGCGCCCGCGGACGCCTGCTGGTAGGAGAGCACCGGGGTCCCCGGCGACTGCGCCGCGACCAGCCGGTGCACGGCGGGCCGCAGCGCGGGAGCGCAGACGAGGACCGCCCGGCCGCCCTCGGCCTCCGCCGAACGGATCCGGTCGCGCACGCCCGTGAGCACGCGTTCGATCGTCTCGGGCGGCAGCAGGATCTGGCTGCCGTGCTCGCTCGGCCGCAGCCCCTCGAGCATGCGCTGCTCGAGCATCGGGTCGATCATCACCACGCGGAGCACGCCGTCGTCGGCGAAGGCGGCCGGCAGCACCGCGCCCAGGGCGTCGCGGGCGGCCTCGACGAGCAGCTCCGGGTCGGTCGTCGTCTTCGCGCGCAGCGAGACGGCCTCGTAGATGCGCGGCAGGTCGGTGATCGGCACCCGCTCGGCGAGGAGGCCCTGCAGCACCCGCTGCACCTCCGCGAGCGACAGCGGGGTCGGCGTGAGCTCCTCGACGGCGGCCGGGTTCTCGGCCCGCACGCCCTCGGTGAGCACGCGCACGTCCTCGCGGCTGAGCAGGCGCGCGGCGTGATCGCCGACGATGCTGGAGAGGTGCGTCACGATGACCGACACGCGGTCGATCACGGTCGCACCGAGCAGCTCGGCGTTGCGGCGCGATTCCGTCGGCACCCACTTGCCGGCGAGCCCCCACACCGGTTCGATCGTCGGCTCGCCGGGCAGCGACTCCAGGTGGTCGCCGAGCGCCAGGGCGCGGCCGGGCGGCGCCTGCCCGCGGCCCACCTCGACGCCCGCGACGCGGATCGAGTAGGTGGACGGCGGCAGCTCGACGCTGTCGCGCGTGCGCACCGGGGGGATGACGAAGCCCATCTCCATCGCGAGCTTGCGCCGCAGCGCCTTCACCCGGGCCAGGAGGTCGTCGGCCGAGCCGTTCACGAGGTCGACGAGATCGGTGGCGAGGCCGATCTCGAGGGCGTGCACCCGGGCCTGCGCGAGGATGTCCTCCGTCGTCTCGGCGCGGGGCGCCGCGGCCTCGATCTCGTCCGCCCGCGCCTGCTGCTCGGCGGTGCGCTCCCTCGTGCGCACCCGCTGGGCGAGCATGGCGAGCACGATGCCGGCGCCGAGGAACGGCAGGATCGGCATCCCGGGGATGAAGCCCATCAGCACCGCGGCGCCCGCCGCGATGCCGAGCGCCGTGCGCGACTGCATGAGCTGCGCCGCCGCGCTGTCGCCCATGTCGGTCTCGCTGTTGGAGCGGGTGACGACCATGCCCGTCGACACCGCCATGAGCAGCGCCGGGATCTGGGTGACGAGGCCGTCGCCGATGGTGAGCAGCGTGTAGGTGTTCAGCGCGTCGCCGATCTCCATGCCGCGCTGCACCATGCCGATCGTGATGCCGCCGATGATGTTGATCAGGATGATCACGATGCCGGCGATCGCGTCGCCCTTGACGAACTTCGAGGCGCCGTCCATCGCGCCGTAGAAGTCGGCCTCGGCCGAGACCTCCTCGCGTCGACGGCGGGCCTCGGTCTCGGTGATGAGCCCCGCGTTCAGGTCGGCGTCGATCGCCATCTGCTTGCCGGGCATCGCGTCGAGCGTGAAGCGCGCGCCGACCTCGGCGACGCGCTCGGCGCCCTTCGTCACGACGACGAACTGGATGACGACGAGGATGAGGAACACGACCGCGCCGATGATGATCGAACCGCCGACCGCGACGTGCCCGAAGGCCGCGATGACCTGCCCCGCGTAGCCCTCGCCGAGCACGAGGCGGGTCGAGGCGACGTTGAGGCCCAGCCGGAACAGGGTCGCCACGAGCAGCAGCGAGGGGAACACCGAGAAGTCCAGCGGCTTCTTCACGAACATCGTCGTCAGCAGGATGACGAGCGCGAAGAGGATGTTCACGACGATGAGGGCGTCGAGCATCCAGGCGGGCACGGGCACGATCAGCAGCAGCAGGATGCCGACGACGCCGAGCGGCACCGCGATCATGGAGAGCCTGCGGTTCATCCGACACCTCCGGCGGGGGTCATGGTGGTCATGGCGTGCACGCCCGCGACGCTGCCGCGGCGGCGGAGGGCCTGCACGAAGGTGAGCACGACGGCGACGGCCTGGTAGAGCTCGACGGGGATCTCCTCGCCGAGCCGGCACGCGGCGTGCAGGGCGCGGGCCAGCGGCACGTCGCGCACCATCGGCACGCCGGCGCGCTCGGCCTCTTCGCGGATGCGGGCGGCGATGTGCCCCTTGCCCTTCGCGACGAGGCGGGGCGCGCTGCGGCCGGGTTCGTAGCGGAGGGCGACGGCGACGTGGGTGGGGTTCACGACGACGACGCTCGCGTCGGCCACCGCGGAGATCATCCGGTTGCGGCTCATGGCGAGCTGCCGGGAGCGGCGCTGCGACTTCACGAGCGGGTCGCCGTCGGTGTGCTTCGCCTCGTCGCGCACCTCCTTCTTCGTCATCATCGTGTGCTTGCGGTTGCGGCGGCGCACGACGAGCACGTCGAGCGCGGCGAGCACGAGGCCCACCGCGACGGCGGTGACGACGAGGGCGGCGACCCCGTCCGAGGCGGCCTGCAGCACGGTGGTGAGCGGCAGGCCGCCCGCGCCGGCGAGGATCGGCATCAGGGACTGCACGACCGACCACAGCACGATGCCGAGGATCGCCGTCTTCGCGAGCGCCTTCGCGCCCTGCCAGAGCGCCTGGAAGCCGAACACCCGGCCGACGCCCTTCACCGGGTCGAACTGCTCGAAGCGCCAGAACTTGCGCCGGAAGTGCACGCCGCCCTGCAGCACCGCCGCGGCGAGCACGACGATCGAGACGACGACGAACGCGAGGCCGAGCGTCGGCAGCATCGAGGCGAAGCCGGCTTCGAGCGCCTGGGTCGCCGCGGCGCCCGAGGGGGCGGCGGCGACGTCCGCCACGAGGTGGAACTGCGCGACCGCGGCATCCGTCCCGACCGCGATCGTCGCCGGGAGCACGACCGCGATCGCCCCGATGCCGACCCAGGCCGTGAGGTCCTGCGAGCGCTGCAGCTTGCCCTCGCGGCGCACCTCGCGCATCCGCTTGTCCGTCGCCTGCTCGCTGCGCTCACCGACGTCGCTCATCGCTCACCACCCCTTCCGCATCGCGCCGATCGCGGTCTCCGTGAGCGCGTCGACGACGCCGGGGAGGGCGACGAAGACGGTGCCGGCGAGGGCGAGCGTCAGCAGGATCTTCAGCGGGAAGCCCATCGCGAAGGCGTTCAGGGCGGGCGCGACGCGGGTCAGCAGGCCGAGGCCCGCGTCCGCGAGGAACAGCACGACGAGCAGCGGCCCGGCGATCTGCGCCGCGGAGACGAGGATGCCGCTCGCCGCGTCGACCGCGGACTCCGCCGAGCGGGCCACGTCGATGCCGACGCCGAGCGGGATCGCGTCGAACGACTGGAACATGCCCATCAGCACCACGAGGTACGCGCCCGAGGCGGCCATCAGCGCGATCGCCGCGAGGTTGAAGAAGCGGGCGAACTGGGCGCCCTGCACCATCGACTGCGGGTCGAAGCCCTGCGCGAGCTGGAAGCCGCCGAAGAGGTCGAGCAGCCCGCCGGCCGACTGGATCGCGCTGAACACGGCGTAGACGAGGAAGCCGAGCAGCGCTCCCGTGCCGACCTCGGCGATGAGGGCGCCGAGGAAGCCGGCACCGTCGGGCGGCGTGTACCCGGGCACCACGGCGGGCGACACGGCGAGCCCGAGCGCGAGCGCGAGTCCCGCCTTCACGCGCATCGGCACGGCACGGTTCGAGAACGGCGGGGCGATCACGAGGAAGGCCGCCATCCGCACGCTCGCGAGCATCACGGCCTCGAGCCAGGCGGGGTCGAAGGCGAAGTCCATCAGCCGGCCCCCACGAGGCTCGGGATGCGCTCGAACAGGCCGAGCGTGAAGGCGACGATCTCGCTGATCATCCAGTGCCCGCAGACGACGAGCGCGATGCCGACGGCCACCGCCTTCGGCACGAACGACAGCGTCACCTCCTGGATCTGCGTGATCGACTGCAGCAGCGAGATCGCGAAGCCCACGACGAGCGCGGTGAGCAGCGCCGGCGCACCGAGCTTCGCGGCGACGAGGAGGCCCTGCAGGCCGATGTCGAGGACGGCGGCGGTGTCCACTCAGCCTCCCCGGTAACTGGAGACGAGGGTCGTGGCGAGCAGGCCCCAGCCGTCGACGAGGATGAACAGCAGGATCTTGAACGGCAGCGAGATCATCACCGGCGGCAGCATCATCATGCCCATCGACATCAGCACCGCCGAGACGACGAGGTCGATGACGAGGAACGGCACGAACACGACGAAGCCGATGATGAACGCCGAGCGGAGCTCCGAGATGACGAAGGCGGGGATCAGCGTCCACAGATCGACCGCCGAGGGGTCGGCGGGGTTCGGGAGCCCCGCGGCCCTGGTCATCAGGGCGAGGTCCTCCTCGCGGGTGAACGACAGCATCCAGTCGCGCAGCGGCGCGACGCCCGCCTCGAACGCCTGGCTCGCGTCGAGCTGACCGGCGAGGTAGGGCTGGATGCCGAGCTCGTTCACCTGCGCGAGCACGGGCTGCATCACGAAGAAGGAGAGGAACAGGGCGAGGCCGGCGAGCACCTGGTTCGGCGGGATCGCGGGCAGCGACAGCGCGTTGCGGGCCATCGCGAGCACCACGAAGATCTTCGTGAACGAGGTCGTCATGATCAGCAGCGCCGGAGCGACGGCGAGCAGGGTGATGCCGATGAGGGTGACGATCGCCGAGGAGGGCGTGCCGTCGGGGCCGTTGATGGACACGCCGAAGCCGCCCTGCCCGGGATCCACGGGGGCGACGGGGTCGCTCGGCGGGGTGGGGGCGTTGGGGTCGATCTCCACGGCGAAGCCGGCTGCGGAGGAGAGCACGACCCAGAGGAGCGCGATCAGGATGGAAGCGGCCGCGATGGCGGCGATCCGCAGAGGCTTCCCCGACCGGCTGCTGCCGGCCGAGGGGCGCGTCATATGCCGAGGCCCTCCTTCACCCCGGCGAGCGAGCGCTTCCATGTCTCGGCCGAGAGGATCGACCCGCGGCGCGATCCGTGCGATGCGGGTGCGGTGGAGGCCGCCGCGAGGGCGGCACGGCGGGTGACGGGCGCGTCGGCGTCCGCCGACGGCTCGTCGAAGATGGCGAGGGCGTCGAGCCCGTCGAGGACGTCGTCCTCACGGCGTGCCGCCGACGGCTGCGCGGATGCCTCGACGGGCACCGGCTCGGCGGGGGCGACGGCGGCGGCGAGCACCGCGTCGAACTCGGCGTCGGGCACCGGCGCCGGCCGGTCGCTCAGCACCGACACCCCGTGCTCGGTCACGCCCAGCACGAGACGGCGGCCGTCGGCATCCACGATCGCGACCGAGGCCTTCGGCGACAGCGACTGGCGCGCCACGACCTGGACGAGGCTCGCCTTCTTCGACCCCGAACGCCGCCGGCTGAGCTGGCGGTGCGCCACCCAGATGACGGCGAGGACGACGCCGAGGGCGACGACCACGCGGAGGACGAGGAAGACGGCATCCACTAGCGGGCGCCCTCCTGGGCGTCGAGGATGCGGGTGACCCGCACGCCGTAGTCCTGGTCGACGACGACGACCTCGCCGTGGGCGATGATGCGGCCGTTCAGCAGGATGTCGGCGGGGGCGCCGGCGGAGCGGTCGAGCTCGACCACGGCGCCGGGCTCGAGGCCCAGCACGTCGCGCACCGTCATCCGCGTCCGGCCGATCTCGACCGTGAGCGCCATCTCGACGCCGTTGATGCGGTTCAGCCGCTCCTCGGGGTCGCCCCCGAGCGGGCCGCCCTGACGACCCGAGCGGCGCGGCCGCACGGCGAACCAGCCGACGATCGTCTCGCCGTCGAGCAGCTCGAAGACCTCCGCGTCCGGGTCGTCGAAGAGCCCGGCGCCCTCGCGGACCTCGCCGAGCACGCCCGTGCCGTAGACGCGCGCCGCGGCGGCGAGCGCCGGGTGCACGAGGTTCTCCACGGCGAGCCCGTCGTGGGCGATCGTGCCGACGCCGAGGAAGCCGACCGCGACGTCGACCGAGACCTGGCCGACCGAGCTCGCCTCGAACGACTCCGCGGGCGCAACCCGGCCCGCCGGGCCGCCGACCGTGTAGCCGTTCTCGCTCGGCAGGGCGCGGGCGAGCTCGGCGGCGGCGTCGGCGGCGAGCGCGGCGGAGGCGGTCGTGGTCATCAGAGGATCTCCAGAGTCTCGGTGATGGTGCAGGCGAGCCGGTTGCCGGTGCGGCCGATCGCGGCGCGGCCGACGGCACGACCGTCGACCGTGACGAGGAACGGCTCGCTCGCGGCGTGCGCGAGCGGGATCACGTCGCCGACGGCGAGCTCGAGGATGTCGTGCGGGGTGACCGGCACCGGGGCGAGGCCGACGCCGAGCGGCACCGGGGTCAGTTCGATCTGCGCCGCGACGAGGCTGCGGGCGCGGTCGGTCGCGACCACCGGGTTCGACTCGCCGAGGCCGCGCAGCACCGCGTCGGCCGGCAGGGCCAGGGTCGCCGTCGTCTCGCGCTCGGCGCACTCCACGATGAAGCTCGCCACGATCATCAGCGCCGACGTCGGCGCGGCCTGCGCGAACTGCGCGGTGTGGTGCAGCGAGTCGAACTCCGGACGGGCGGGGAGGACGCGGCCGAGCGAGTACTGCAGGTCGTCGAGCAGGTCGTCGAGGAGGGCGCGCAGCAGCTGCTGCTCGATCTCGGTGAAGGTGCGCTCGGGCTCGATGCGCTCGCCGGAGCCGCCGAGCATGTGCGTCATCCAGCCGAGCGCGGCCGAGGCGGGGAACTGGATGACCGCCTTCGCCTCGTCGCCCGCGAGCCGGCAGAGCACCATCGTCGTCGCGGGCGGCAGCGAGGCGGCGTAGTCGTCGTAGGTGTGCATGCCGACCTGCAGGAACGTGGCCTGGGAGCGGGCGCGCACGTTCGCGGTGAGCTGCGTGCCCCACTGCCGGGCGAAGCTCTCGAAGGCGAGCTCGAGCACGCGGGAGTGCTCGCGGGCGAGCGTCGTGGGGCGACGGAAGTCGTAGGGCTCGGCGGCGCGCGTCGGCGTCTCGGCCTGCTCCTCGGTTCTCGTCAGCACGACTCCGACTATCGGTCGCGGTCCCCGGCGCGGTTAGCCCGGTTCGCCGAGCTCGTCGAAGCGCTTGGTTCGCTGAGCCCGTCGAAGCGTTTGGTTCGCTGAGCCTGTCGAAGCGGGCGGCCCCTCGACGGGCTCGGGGAGCCAGCCCGGGCCCACGGTCTCGGGGAACCAGCGCTACCGCCCCGCGGTCGTCGCCGCCTCGAGCTGGTCGTAGAGGGCGGGCAGCAGCGCCCGCACGTCCTCGGGCTGGTCGGAGACCACGACGAGGTCGACGCGGCGGTTCAGCGACATCCCCGCCTCGTCCGTGCGCGCCGTGATCGGCCTGGCCGAGCCGTAGCCGATCGCGACCGCGCGCTCGGGCGCGAGCGAGCCCTGCTCGACGAAGTACCGCACGACGCGGGCCGCGCGGCCGCTCGCGAGCTCCCAGTCGGTCGGGAAGGGGCCCGGCGAGCCGTGCGGATCCGCGTGCCCCTCGACGCGGATCTCGTTCGGGATCGTCTTCAGCACCCCGCCCACGATCGTCAGCACCCGCTGCGCGAGCTCGCTGAGATCGACGCTGTTGCCGGTGAAGTACGTCTCGGCCCCGACGAGGCGGATGATGAGGCCGTGCTCGTCGATGTCGAAGGCGACCGCGTCGCGCAGGCCGGCCTGCTTCAGCCCCGCGTCGATGCGGTCGCGGATCTCGACGAGGTCCTGCAGCTCCTGCTTCGCCAGCTCGAGCGGCGTCGGCTCCTGCTCCGTCTCCTCGCTGCGCATGTCGGCGGGCACGACGAAGCCGTCCGAGACATCCACCTTGTCGCTGACCTCCTGGCCGAAGCCGGTGGCGAGCGAATTGCTGAGCGCCTTGAACTTCTCCGCGTCGACAGTCGACATGGCGAAAAGCACGATGAACATGCACATGAGCACCGTGACCATGTCCATGTACGACGCCATCCAGCGCTCGTCGTTGTGGACCTCGCCGTTCGCCTGGCGGCGCTTCCGCCGGGCGCTCATGCCGCCTCTTGCTGCTGCCCCAGGCCCGGGGCGATGGCCCGCAGGCGCTCGCCGAGGAGTCGCGGCTGGCTGCCGGCCTGCACGGCGAGCGCGCCCTCCATGACGAGGGTCATGTGCTCGGCTTCGAGCGTGGTGAGGCGGGCGATCCGGTCGCCGATCGGCAGCCAGATGAAGTTCGCCGACAGCAGGCCCCACAGGGTGGCGACGAAGGCGGTCGCGATGGAGGGGCCGAGCGTGTCGGGGGAGTCGAGCTTCTCGAGCACGTGCGTGAGCGAGACGACGGTGCCGATGATGCCGATGGTCGGCGCGTAGCCGCCGAGCGCCTTGTAGAACTTGGCGGACTGCATGCCGTCGCGCTCCTTGGAGGCGATCTCCTCCTCGAGCAACGAGCGCAGCTCGTCGCCGTCGGTGCCGTCGGCGATGTTCTGCAGGGCGTTGCGGAGGAACGGGTCGTCGGTCTCCGAGGCATCCTGCTCCAGCGAGAGCAGGCCCTCGCGCCGCGCCTTCTCGGCGATCTCGACGAGTCGGTCGATCGTGCCCTGCGGCTTCGCGGTCTTGCCGCGGAAGGCGCGGGGCAGGGCCTTCACCGCGCGGAACGCGTCGCCGAGGGTCGCGCCGGCGATGCCGACGGCGATCGTCGCGCCGAACACGAGCGCCATCGGCGCGGGGAGCAGGAGCGCTTCGACGTGCGCGCCCTCGAGCGTGATCATCGCGTAGAGCGAGCCGAACGCGAGGACGAGGCCGATGAGCAGGGAGGGGTCCACGGTCAGTCCGCCTTCGGTGCCAGGGTCAGGCGGGTGACGGGGGCGGGGGTGCCGCGGTCGAGCTCCTGCGCGCGGGCGAGCACGCGGGCGCGGAATTCGACGATCCGCTCGATGACCTCTTCGACGGACTCCGTCACGACGTAGTTCGTGCCGTCGACCATCAGGAGCGTCGTGTCGGGGGTCGCGTGGATGCGCTCGACGAGGTCGGCGTTCAGCGCGAAGCTGCTGCCGTTCAGTCGTGTCACGACGATCATGGATCCCCCGAAGCTGCAGGGGCGACCGGGCGGCCGCCGCTCTCCACTCTCGGCCGCGCGGTGTCCCGCCGTTAGGGGGTGGGCTCTCGCTGCCCCAGCGGCGCTCCGCGCCGCCCTCCCGCCCCCATCACCCTCCGAAGGGGTCGGATTCCGACGGGGGGATGGCTCGAGAACGGTCTGCGTGCCGGAAAGCGACCCCCTGGGGATGGGAAGGGCCTGGGATGGGAAGGGGATGGGGGATGGGGGATGGGAAGAGCTGGGCGACCGCGGTCAGCCGGCGAGCGCGTCGAGCCGCGGCCCGAGCAGGGACCGCAGCAGCACCTCGAGGGAGGCGTCGACGCGCTCGTCGGTCCACGCCTCCGGGTCTTCGACCGTCTTCACGTGGAAGCCTCGGCAGTAGAGGTAGAGGATGTCGGCGATGTACTCGGGGTGCTCGAGATCGGTCGCTTCGGCGCTCGACACGAACTCCTGGTAGGTGGCATCGGTGACCTCGCGGACGACGTCGTACGCCCGGCGGGTGTCGCCCCGCACGTCGCCGATGACCTCGACCCAGAGGCTGCGGAGCACGTTGTCCTCCGGCGTCGTCGAGCACATCCAGCGGGCGACCGCGACGAGGCGCTCGATACCGGTGGCGTCGCGCAGCAGCGAGGCGCGCTCGGTGCGCCAGTGCGACTGAGCGTGCTCGAGCGCGTTCACCATGAGGTGCGCCCGCGACGGGACGAAGTTCGTGATGAACGCCGTCGACCGGCCCAGGCGCTCCGCGACGGCCCGCAGCGTCACGGCGCGCGTGCCCCGCTCGCTCGCGACGGCCACCGTGGCGTCGGCGATCTCGGCGAGGCGCTCGCTCTCGTCCACCTCGATCGGCATCTCGGTATCCCCCTCCGCGCGCCCGCATGGCGGGCTGATTGGACCCTAGTGCACCACCGTCCGGAAGCGACCTTGACGGGTCTGTGCTCCAAGGCTACCCTTCATAAAACGTTGTTGTAAAACACGACGATATCTCGCCGTGTCGACCGACCATCGCCGCACCGCCGCGGCCCACGCGCCCGCGCGGTGCCGCACCAGAACCGAAAGGGAACGGATGCCCCGATCCACCCATCGTCGCGTGGGCCTCGTCGCCGACGAAGCGGGCTTCTGGCACCAGTCCAGGGCCGACTTCGGCCCCTCCGTCGAGCCCGGCGTGCAGCTCGAGACGCCCGAGGCCCGCCGGCGCCTGCTGCACCTCATCGAGCGGCTCGGCCTGCGCCGCAGGATGACGCAGCTCGAGCCGCTCGCGCTCGCCGAGGCCGATCTCGCCCGGGTGCACACGGCCGACTACCTCGCCGCGTTCCGAGCGCAGTCCGCCGGGGCGGGCGGCGAGCTCGGCGACTTCGCCGGCTTCGGGCACGGCTCCTACGAGATCGCGGTGCGCAGCGCCGGCGGGGTCGCCGCCGCGGTGCGCGCGGTGCTCGACGGCGAGCTCGATCGCGCCTACGCCCTCGTTCGGCCGCCCGGGCACCACGCCGAGCCCGACCGGGCCCGCGGCTACTGCCTGCTCGCGAACATCCCGATCGCGCTCGAACTCGCCCGCGCCCGGCAGGGGCTCGGCCGGGTCGCGATCGTCGACTGGGACGTGCACCACGGCAACGGGGCGCAGCGGATCTACTGGGACGACCCCGAGGTGCTCGCGATCAGCCTGCACCAGGACCGGCTCTACCCGGTCGACTCCGGTGCCGTCGAAGAGCGCGGCGGTGACGCCGCCCTCGGCGCCACCCTGAACATCCCGCTCCCGGCCGGCAGCGGCGAGGGCGCCTACCTCGCCGCCTTCGACCGGGTCGTCGCCCCGGCGCTGCGCGCCTTCCAGCCCGAACTCCTCGTCGTCGCCTGCGGCTACGACGCCGCCTTCCTCGACCCGAGCAGCCAGATGGCCCTCACGAGTGCGACGTTCGGCGACCTCGCCCGCCGCACGATCGAGCTCGCCGAGGAGCTCTGCGGCGGCCGGCTCGTCATCGCCCAGGAGGGCGGCTACTCGCCGCTCTACACCCCGATCTGCGGCGCGGCGGTCGTCGCCGCCCTGCTCGAGGCCGAGTCGGAGACCGAACTGCACGACCCGTACGGGCGGCACCTGCACACGCCCGAACAGAACCTCCTCCCGCACCAGCTGGAGGCCATCGAACGTGCCGGCGCAGCCGCCGGCACCGCACCACCGACGCACGACCAGCACCACCCGCACGACCAGCACCACCAGCACGACCCACACCACCGCAGCACTCATCACCACGAGGAGTCAGCACCATGAGAAGCACCATCCCCCGGACGGCCCTGCTCGCGGGCGCCGTCGGCGTCGCTCTGCTCGCCGGTTGCAGTTCCACCCCCGCCGACGGCGGCAGCGGCGACGGAGGCGGCGATCAGCGCCTCACCTTCGTGACCTACGGCAGCGCCTTCCAGGAGGCGCAGGAGAAGTCGATGGTCGACCCGTTCATCGAGGAGACCGGCATCGACGTCACCGTCGAGAGCCCGGTCGACCCCGCCAAGCTCAAGGTCATGGTCGAGGCCGGCAACCCCACCTGGGACGTCTACCTCGCCGGCCAGCAGGACGTGCCCGCCTACTGCGGCACCCTCTTCGAGGAGCTCGACCTCTCGAACATCGACGAGGCGGACTTCGCGCCCGGCACCGTCGAGAAGTGCGGCGTGCCCGTCGACACCTACTCGTACATGGTCGCGTACAACGAGGAGAAGTACGGCGACAACCCGCCCACCTCGATCGCCGACTTCTTCGACCTCGAGAAGTTCCCCGGCACCCGCTCGATGGGCAGCGACCCGGCCGAGGGCAACCTCGAGCTCGCGCTGATGGCCGACGGCGTCGCGCCCGACGACCTCTACCCGCTCGACTACGACCGCGCCTTCAAGATGCTCGACAAGGTCAAGGCGGACACGGTGTTCTGGAGCTCCGGCGCCGAGCAGGTCGCCATCATGGAGGAGCAGCGCGCCGACATGATCCTCGTCTGGTCGGGCCGCGGCTACGAGGCCGTGCAGAACGGCGCGCCGTACGCGCCCATGTGGGAGGACAACTCCTACCACTGGGCCTCGCTCGCGATCGTGAAGGGCTCGCCGAACCGCGAGGCCGCGCAGCAGTTCATCGACTTCGCCGTCTCGCAGGGCCCGCAGACGGTCTGGGCGGAGTCGATCGCGTACGGCCCGGCGAACCTCACCGCCACGCCGAAGCTCGACGCCGCGGCATCCGCCTGGGACTCGTCCCTGCAGGAGCACCGCGACCTCTCCTGGCAGATCGACAACGCCTGGTGGGGCGAGAACCAGGACGAGGTCGTCCAGCGCTGGACCGACTGGTCGGCCGGATGATCCGGGGTGCCGCCGGCCGAGCGCCGGCGGCACCGCCCATCCACCCGCGCCGAAGCGCGTCCCCATCCAGCATCCGAGCCATCGACGGAGCCACATGAACGACCTCGCCCTCGTGGGCGGCACCATCGCCACCCTGCACCCCGGCACGCCGGACGCCGAAGCGCTGCTCATCGAGCACGGTGCCGTGCGCCTCGTCGGCACCGCCGAGGAGGTGCTCGCCGCCGCCCGGCCCGGCACCCCCGTCGTGGAGCTCGACGGCCGCACCGTGCTGCCCGGCCTCATCGACTCGCACACCCACGTCGAGTTCTGCGCCCTGAGCCGCGACTGGCTCGACGTGCGGCAGGCGCCCCGCGCCGAGACGCTCGCACGGCTGGCGGCGGCCGTCGCCGACGGCGTCGACGGCTGGCTCGTCGCCCAGGGCACCTACGGGCAGGACCTGCCGAGCCGCGACGAGCTCGACGCCGTCTCCCGAGAGGTGCCGATCCTCGTGCGCGAGAGCATGCACCGCCTCACCGCGAACACGGCGGCACTGGAGCGGGCCGGGCTCGTCCGCGGGGCCACCTCGCCCGTCGGCACCCTCGTCGTGATCGGCGAGGACGGCGCCCCGAGCGGCGTCGTCGAGGAGGGCTACCACCTCTTCCCCGTGCCGGCCCCGCCGCCCGAGCGGCTGCGGGCGATGCTCCGCGACGAGCTGCGCGAGTCCTTCGCCAGGCACGGCGTGACCACCATCTACGAGCTCCCGGCGACGGCCGACGGCATCCGCGCCTATCAGGCGCTCCGCGCCGCCGGCGAGCTGCCCGCGCGGCTCAGCCTCACGCTGACCGTGGCGCCCGGGCTGCACGCCATCCTGCGCTCGCCCGAACAGCTCGCCGAGACCGGGCTCGCCTCCGGCTTCGGCGACGAACGGCTCTGGCTCGGCGGCCTCAAGGTGTTCCTCGACGGCGACGACACTTCGGCGTTCGACTCGGCGCACCTCGACAAGAGCCCGGGGCGCTGGAGCACGAACACCCGCCAGTACGCCGAGATCGTGCACGTGCTGACCGTCGCGCACCGCGCCGGGCTGCAGGTGTGGATCCACGCGATCGGCGACCTCGCCCAGCACCTCGCCCTCGACGCGATCGAGGAGGCCGCGCGCGTGGCCGGACCCGGCGACCGCCGCACGCGGCTCGAGCACGCCGCGAACCTCTGGGTCGACGACGCGATCGTGCGCCGGATGCGCGAGCTCGACGTGATCGCGGTGCCGACGGCGGGCTTCATCCACGCCGATGTCGGCACGGGCGTCTACGCGTACCGCACGCTCGTCGAGGCGGGCATGCGCCCGCCGGGCAACTCCGACACGGGCGGCACCCAGCCCTTCGCGACGAACCCCTGGTTCGGCGTGGCGCGCATGCTCGACCGGCGCACCGGCTCGGGCGCGATCGTCGCCCCCGAGGAGGCGGTCGACGTGCACACCGCAGTGCGCACCTACACCGAGTTCGCCGCGGAGGCGGGGTTCAACGAGCGCCGCATCGGCGCCCTCGGGATCGGCATGCACGGCGACTGCGCCGTCTACGCCGAGGACCCGCGCACCCTGCCGCCCGAGCGGCTCGCCGGCCTCGAGGCCGAGCTGACCGTCGTCGGCGGCGAGGTCGTCTGGCGGCGGGAGGACTCGGCATGAACTCCGCGCGCTCGCGCGGCTGGGCCGTGCTGCTGCTGCTCCCGGCGCTCGTCGTGGTGCTCGTCTTCTTCGTGTACCCGGTGTTCGCGCTCTCGGCGCGGAGCTTCCTCGAGCCCACCCCGGGGTTCGGTCAGTACGTCGACCTCGTCACGAACGAGACGACGGTGACGATCCTCGTGCGCACCCTTGTCGTGGCACTGCTCGTGACCGTCGTCACGCTGGCGCTCGCCTACCCGTACGCGTACCTGATGAGCCTCTGCGGGCCGGGGATGCGCACCTTCCTGCTCTTCCTCGTGCTGCTGCCGTTCTGGTCGAGCCTCATGGCGCGCACCTTCGCGTGGATCGTGCTGCTGCAGCCGAGCGGGCCGGTCGCCGGCTTCCTCGGGCTGCTCGGCCTCGACGGGGTGAAGCTGCTCGGCTCGCAGCTGGGCGTCACGATCGCGATGACGCAGGTGCTGCTGCCGTTCATGGTGCTGCCGCTGTTCAACACGATGAGCGGCATCGACCGGCGACTGCTGAGCGCGGCGCACTCGATGGGGGCCTCGCGCTTCCGCGCCTTCCGCACCGTGTACCTGCCGCTGTCGGTTCCGGGCGTCGCCGCGGGCTCGGTGCTCGTCTTCATCCTGAGCCTCGGATTCTGGGTGACGCCGCGGCTGATCGGCTCGCCGCAGCAGTCCCTCGTCGGCCAGCTGATCGAGACCAAGGTCGGCAAGCTGCTCGACTTCCCGGGTGCCGGGGCCATCTCGGTCGTGCTGCTCGTCATCACGGTCGTGCTGCTGCTCGCCGTCGGCGGCGGGGTACGGGCACTCGTGCCCGGCGCGAAGACGGACGGAGGCCGCGACGATGGATGAGACCACCCGCCCCGGCTGGGGCCTGCGGATCTGGGCGGTGCTCGTCGCGGTGCTGCTCGTCGCGCCGCTGCTCATCGTGGTGCCGATCTCCTTCGCCGAGAAGCGGAGCTTCAAGTTCCCGCCGGACGGCCTCTCGGTCGACTGGTACGTGAACCTCTTCACCGACCAGCGCTGGACCTCCGCGATCGGCACCTCGATCCTCGTCGGCGTGCTCGTCACCCTGATCTGCACCGTGCTCGGCACGGCGGCGGCCCTCGGCATCCACCGCCTCGGCGGCCGCGTCGCCGCCCTCGCGACGGGCGTGCTCGTCGCGCCGATGATCGTGCCCGGCATCGTCTCGGCGGTCGCGATCTACTCGGTGTACCTGCGCTGGCAGCTCACGGGCAACCTGCTCGGCTTCCTGCTCGCGCACACGGTGCTCGCGATCCCGTTCGTCATCGTGACGGTGACGTCGAGCCTCAGCACCACCGATCCGATGCTGGAACGCGCCGCGGCGAGTCTCGGCGCGGGTCCGTGGCGCACCTTCGTCAGGGTCACCCTGCCGGCGATCGCACCGGGCGTGGGCGCGGGCGCGCTGTTCGCCTTCGTGACCTCGTTCGACGAGGTCGTCGCGGCGAGCTTCCTGCAGTCGCCTGCGATCCGCACCCTGCCGATCGAGATGTTCGTCAGCGTCACGAACGAGGTCGATCCCACGATCGCCGCCGTCTCCACCGTCATCCTCGCCCTCACCACGGCGATCGTCCTGCTGCCGGCCTTCACCCGCCGGCGCTCCAGCCAGAAAGCGAGCAGCTCATGACCGACCGCAGCGCCACGGCCGCGCAGCCGGCCCCCACCACGCGCACCGGCGGGGTGCGCCTCGACCGGGTCACGAAGCGCTTCCGCTCGGGCGCGATCGGGGTCGACGACGTCTCCCTCGCCGTCGAGCCCGGCGAATTCGTCACCTTCCTCGGCCCGAGCGGCTCGGGCAAGACGACGACGCTCAACACGATCGCGGGCTTCGCGAAGCCGAGTTCGGGCCGGATCGAGATCGCCGGCGCCGACGTCACGGCACTGCCGCCGAGCAAGCGCAACCTCGGCGTCGTGTTCCAGAACTACGCGCTGTTCCCGCACATGACGGTGCGCGAGAACATCGCCTTCGGCCTGCACGGCCGCGGGCTCTCGAAGGCCGAGATCGGCGCGCGCATCGAGGAGTCGCTCGCGATGGTGCGCCTCGACGGCCTGGGCGACCGCACGCCGAAGCAGATCTCGGGCGGGCAGCAGCAGCGCGTCGCCCTCGCCCGGGCGCTCGTCTACCGGCCGCCGGTGCTGCTCATGGACGAGCCGCTCGGCGCGCTCGACAAGGCCCTCCGCGACCGGATGCAGGTCGAGATCAGCCGCATCCACCGGGAGGTCGGCACGACGTTCCTCTTCGTCACCCACGATCAGGGCGAGGCGCTCGGGCTCTCCGACCGGATCGTGCTGTTCGACCGGGGTCGCGTGGTGCAGGTCGGCACGCCGGCGGAGCTGTACGAGCGGCCCGCCTCGCTCTTCGCCGCCGAGTTCCTGGGCGAGTCGAACGTGTTCCGCGGCGAGCTCGCGGGACCCGGCGTGCTGCGCTTCGGCGAGCAGACGTTGCGTTTCACGGGCGACGGCCCGGGGAGCGGCTCGGCCGCGGTCGTCGTGCGCCCCGAGCGGCTGCGCCTCGTCAGGGCGGCGGATGCCTCGGGCGGCGCCGCAAGCGGCGTCGCAAGCGGCGCTGTCGAGAGCGCTGCGCGCGGCGGTGCCGAGAGCGCTGCGCGCGGCGGGGCCGGCGTGCAGAACCGGGTCGAGGCCCGGGTCGTGAACATCGCGTACTTCGGTGCGTTCCGCCGGGTGACCCTGCGCTACGCGGACGGCTCGAGCGGCCTGCTGCACGACGGCGTCGACGCCCCGGCGCCGATCGCCCTCGGCGACGCGGTCGTGGTCGGCTGGGACGCCGAGCACGCCGTGGTCGTGCCCGCTCCCGGGCCCGCGGAGCAGGCGGCGTGAGCGGCATCGTGGCGGACCAGGCATCCCTCGTCCCCGGCCCCGCCGTCGCGTACCGCGGCGCGCGCGTACTCGTCGACGCGGAGGACGCGCCGCGCCCCGCCGAGCTGCTCGTGCGCGACGGCCGCATCGTGCGCGTCGCCGAGCCCGGCGGAATCCGCGACGCCGACGAAACGGTCGAGCTCGACGGGCTCGTCGTGCTGCCCGGCTTCGTCGACGGGCACTGCCACCTCGAGCTCACCGTGCAGGCGCTCGAGCACCACGTGCCGCTGCACGGGCACCGCAGCCTCGCCGAGATGCTCGACGTGCTCGCCGCCGCGCGCCGGGCGCAGCCCGAGGGCTGGATCATCGGCCGCGGCCCCTTCGGGCTGCAGCGCGACGTCGCCGAGGGCCGGCTGCCGCACCGGGTCGAGCTCGACCGGGTGAGCCCGGCGCAGCCCATCGTCGTGCTCGCCGGGCTCCACGTCGCCTGCCTCAACACTGCGGCGATGCGCGAGCTCGGCCTCGCCGACCCCGACGTGCTGCCGGACTGGATCACCGTGCACCGCGACTCGGACGGCCCCACGGGCGTCTTCACCGAGGTGTGGGACCGGTTGCCCACGTGCACCGTCGAGGAGACGATGACCGCGCTCCGCGCCCACGCCGTGCCGGTGTTCGCCCGGCAGGGCACCACGAGCCTCAGCACGATCTCGACCTCGGCCGACGACGTGCGCGCCCTGCACCGTCTGGCGCAGTCGGGCGAGCTGCCGTTCCGGGTGCGCTGGTTCACGCACGTGCCGCGCACCGCGAGCCTCGACGAGGTGCTCGCCTGGGGCCCCGAGTCGGGCTTCGGCGACGAGTGGCTGCGCTTCGGCGGCGTGAAGATCTTCGTTGACGGCGAGGGCGGCGACGGCCTCGGCCACGCCCGCGACGACGTCAAGTGGGCGCCGGAGGAGCTCGCGCGCTTCGTCAACCGGGCGGATGCCGCGGGGGTGCAGCTGCTGATGCACGCCGTCACGCCCCGGGCCATCCGCCTCGCCTGCGACGCGGTGCGCGCGGCCCGCCGCGTGCGGCCCGAGCGGGTGCGGCACCGGATCGAGCACGGCGGCGACTACGTCGATCTCGCCGACCTGCCGCGGATCGCGGCCGCCGGGGTCGGGCTCGTCGCGACGCCGCACTTCGCGACCTCGTCCGACGCCGACCGGGGGGGCTTCCAGCCGCTCGCGAGCCTCGTGGCCGCCGGGCACCGCGTGATCGGCGCGACCGACTCGACGGGCACCGTGCCCGACGCCGTCGGACCGCTCGCCAACATCGCCGGCGCGGCCGGGCGCACGGATGCCGACGGCGGGCCCTCGCCCGAGCGGATCCCCGTGCGCGACGCCGTACGGATGTTCACGAGCTGGGCGGCCGAGGGCGTCGGCGAGGAGCGGGAGAAGGGACGGATCGCCCCCGGCCTGCGCGCCGACCTCGTCGTGCTCGACGCCGACCCGTACACGGTCGCGCCCGACGAGATCGGCGGGATCGGCGTCGCGCGCACGATCGTCGGCGGCCGCGCGGTCGCCGAACGCGCACAGTGAGCCCTCGAGCCGCCGCGCACGACATATCGTCCGGACGGAGTCCGGAAAGCCAGCAGTTGGACGGTGGCGCCCCGGCCGGGGCGTCCCGCATGATCGAACGGACGGCCGTCGTCGGACGGAACGTCGCAAGGAGGCAAGGATGACGGGCAACGGCGGAGTGTCGTGGTGGTGGCAGCAGCTCGGGCTCCCCGCGCCGCGCAAGGGGCTCGACGGCGACCTCGACGTCGACGTCGCGATCGTCGGCGGCGGCTACACCGGACTCTGGACGGCGTACTACCTGAAGACGCTGCAGCCCGACCTCCGGGTCGTCGTGCTCGAAGCGCGCTTCGCGGGCTTCGGCGCCTCGGGCCGGAACGGCGGATGGCTCACCAACTCCGTGACCGGCGGCCGGGAGCGCTACGCGAAGTCGCACGGCCGCCAGGCCGCCATCGCCCAGCAGCGCGCCCTGAACGAGACCGTCGACGAGGTCGCCCGGGTCACCGAGGCCGAGGGCATCGACGCCGACCTCGTGAAGGGCGGCGAGCTCAACGTGGCGTACGCGCCCGCCCAGCTGGCGCGGATGCAGGCCTTCGCCGCGGCGGAGGCCGAATGGCCGGGTGCCGACGTCGAGCTGCTCTCGGCCGAGGCATCCGCCGCCCGCGTCAACGTCGCCGGCACGCTCGGCGGCGTGTGGCACCCGCACTGCGCCCGCGTGCACCCGGCGAAGCTCGCCCGCGGCCTCGCCGCCGCGGTCGAGGCGCTCGGCGTGCCGATCCTCGAGCAGACGACCGTCACCGAGATCCGCCCGGGCGAGGCCGTCACCGAGCGCGGCGTCGTGCGCGCGGGGCACGTGCTGCGCGCGACCGAGGGCTTCACGGCGAACCTGAAGGGCGAGCACCGCCGCTGGCTGCCGATGAACTCCTCGATGATCGTGACCGACCCCATCCCCGCCGCGGTGTGGGACGAGCTCGGCTGGGCCGGCCGCGACACCCTCGGCGACTTCGCGCACGTCTACATGTACGCGCAGCGCACCGCCGACGACCGTATCGCGTTCGGCGGCCGCGGCGTGCCGTACCGCTACGGCTCGCGCGTCGACACCGACGGGGCCACCCAGGCGCAGACGATCGAGTCGCTCACGGCGCTGCTGCGCCGCTTCTTCCCCGCCGCGGCCGACGTGCCGATCGCGCACGGTTGGGCGGGCGTGCTCGGCGTGCCGCGCGACTGGGCCGCGACAGTGGGGCTGGATGCCTCGACCGGGCTCGGCTGGGCCGGCGGCTACGTCGGCACGGGCGTCACCGCGACGAACCTCGCCGGGCGCACCCTCGCCGACCTGGTGCTGCAGCGCGACACCGAGCTCGTGCGGCTGCCCTGGGTGGGGCACCGCGCGCGCAACTGGGAGTTCGAGCCGCTGCGCTGGCTCGCCGTGCAGGGCATCTACGGGCTCTACCGCAACGCCGACCGGGCCGAGTTCGCCGGGCGTGGTACGACCGCGCCGACCGCCCGGCTCGCCGACCTCATCGCCGGACGGCACTGAGGCGCGTCGGCGCCCGGCCACGATTCCACGCTCACGAGAGGAACCAGCATGACCGTCGAGTTCGTCATCCAGTCCCAGCCGCTCGCCGCCGACCTCGGCGAGCCGGCCCCGAAGCCGACCGCCACCACGCCGGACGTCGTCGAGGCGACGAGCCCGCTCTGGAGCGCGGGCGGCACCGAGGTCGGCTTCTGGGAGTGCTCGCCCGGCAGCTTCACCGCCCGTCGCGACGGCTACACCGAGATCTGCCAGATCCTCTCCGGCTCGGTGACCGTCGAGACCACCGGCGGGCAGCGGGCCACCATCGGCGCCGGTGACACGCTCGTGATGCCGAGCGGCTGGGAGGGCGTCTGGCACGTGCACGAGACCTTGCGCAAGACCTACATCACGATCGACGACTGAGCGGGGCGCCGCTACCCGCGCGCCGGGACGAGCGCCGGCACGAGCCGCACCAGCAGGAGCAGGGCCACCAGTTCGACGAGCGTCTGCGTGACGACCGCGAGCGGCGCGATCGCGAGGCTCGCCGGCAGGGCGAGGGCGAGCGGGAGCACGACGAGCGAATTCCTGGTGACCCCGCTGAAGACGACGGCGCGGGTGCGCGGGACGTCGAGGCGGGCCATCCGCCCCGCCAGGATGCCGACGCCGACCATGACCACGGCGAAGGCGAGGTAGAGCGGCACGAGCCGCGCGAGCGCGACGGCCTCGGCGCCGACCGCGGCGATCTGCGAGCCGACGACGACCACGAGCGTCAGCAGCAGCAGCGGGGTCATCGCCCCGGTCATGCTGCGCTCGAGCGCGCGGGGGGCGCGGTGCCGTCGGGCGAGCGCCTGCACGAGCGCCGCCGCGAGCAGCGGCAGGACGATGATCACGAGGAACGCCTCGAGGAACGGCCCGGGGTCGAGCACGGCGAGGGCGTCGCCGCCCGCGAACAGCCAGAGGTACCCGGGCAGCAGCACGAGCTGCAGCACCATCAGCAGCGGGGTCGCGGCGAGCAGCCGCTCGCGCGCTCCACCGGCCAGGCCGGTGAACACGATGACGTAGTCCACGCACGGCGTGAGCAGCACGAGCAGCACGCCGAGGAGCAGCCCCCGATCGTCGGCGACGAAGCGCGAGACGCCGAAGACCAGGAGCGGCACCGCGACGAAGTTCACGAGCAGCACCGTGCCGAGGAATCGGACATCCCGCAGCGCACGCCCGACTCCGTCGATCGGCACGCCCAGGAAGGTCGCGAACAGCAGCAGGGCGAGCACCGGATTCGTCGCCGCCGAGAGTGCCGGGGCGAGCGCCGGCGCCGCGAGCCCGATCGCCGCGCCCGCGAGGATGGCGGCGATGGCGAGCGCGAGCTGGTGCCGGTCCCACCACTCGATCGCCCGCTGCACCGCTCCAGCCTAGGGAAGGCCGACGGCGCGGCGCGTGGGCAGGATGCCGGGTGGCCGGGATGGCGTTCGCGGACCGTCTGCGCCACTTCGACCGCGTTGCGCCAGTACAGGTGGCGCGTGGAGCGCGAAGTGGCGCAGCCGGTGCCCGCGGAGCGGGAATGGCCCGCCCCGCCGCACCGACCCTCCGACTAGCGCTTCAGGTTCGTGAGCTCCTGCAGCACCTCGTCGCTCGTGGTGATGATCCGGGCGTTCGCCTGGAAGCCGCGCTGCGCGATGATCAGGTTCGTGAACTCCTGGGAGAGGTCGACGTTCGACATCTCCAGGTAGCCGCTCGCGAGCTTGCCGTAGCCGGGGTCGCCGGCGGCGCCGAGCTCGACGGCGCCCGAGTTCGCGGTCGCCCGGTACGAGGAGTCGCCGGCCTTCTCGAGGCCGCCCGGGTTGACGAAGGTCGCGAGGGCGATGCGCCCGACGGCCTGCGTCGCACCGTTCGAGAAGGTGCCTGTGATCGTGCCGTCCGGGCCGATCGAGTAGGCGTCGAGCGTGCCGGCCGGGCGGCCGTCCTGCCCGGCGACCTTCAGCGTGCTGAGGTCGGCGAAGCCGGTGACCCCGGCGAGGTCGATCGTCGCGCCCGCGACGGTGACCGAAGTGATGCCCGTCGGCTGGCCGTCGACGAAGGTCATCGCGCCGAGGTTGGTGCCGCCCGAGGCGACGTCCCAGCCGGTCGCGCTGCGCGTGAACGAGAGGGTGACGCTCGTGGCGTTGCCCGAGGCGTCGTAGACGTCGATGTCGCGGACGATCTCGGTGCCGGCCGCAGCGTCCAGCGGCAGGTTGCCGGTGAACCGCACCGAGGTGGTCGGCACGGCCGGGGCGACGACGCCGCGGGGCAGGGTGATGTTCTGCAGCCCGGCGCCCTGGTTCACGACGCCGTTCTGCGCCATCCAGCCCTGCACGAAGCCGCCGTTCGGCGACACCAGGCGACCCTGCGCGTCGAAGTCGAACGAGCCGGCCCGGGTGTACAGCGTCTCGCCGCCGGCGTTGACGACGAAGAAGCCGTCTCCCGAGATCATCAGGTCGCTCGCGCGACCGGTCGCCTGCGCCGAGCCCTGGGTGAAGTTCGTGCTGATGCCGGCGATCTGCACGCCGAGGCCGATCTGGGCGGGGTTGGTGCCGCCGATCGCGGCGCCGGGGGCGCCGCCGCCCTGGATGAGCTGCGACAGCGTGTCCTGGAACTGCGTCGCCGAGCCCTTGAACCCGGTGGTGTTGACGTTGGCGATGTTGTTGCCGGTGACGTCGAGCATGGTCTGGTGGGCGCGGAGTCCGGAGATCCCGGAGAACATCGAGCGGAGCACGGTGGCGTCCTTTCGGTCGTGCGCTGGAGCGCGGGGTCGGTCGTGGTGGTCGGTGCGGTCGCGAGCGGATGCCGCGACGGGGTCAGGTGCGGACGGCGGAGAGCTTGTCGAGCGCGACGGAGACCCCGCCCACGTCGACGGTCGGGATCGGGCCGGCGAAGGAGACGGAGGCGGCGACGCCCTTCACGGTCTTGCCGTCGGCGTCGAGGTACTCCACCTCCTTGCCGATCAGGGCGGCCGCGGCGGTGCGCATCTGCAGCGAGAAGGACTCCTCCTGCCGCTTCGACAGCGCCGTGAGCTGCTCCATCGTGGCGAGCTGCGTGGTCTGCCCGATCATGGCGTTGGTGTCCATGGGCGAGCTCGGGTCCTGATTGGCGAGCTGGGTGACGAGCAGCTTCAGGAACAGCTCGCCGTCCATCTCCTGCTTCGGCCGGCGGGTCGCCACCTGGCCGGTGTACATGCTCGCGCCGGCGCTGCCGGCGGTCGCGTTCACGGAGTCGACGGTCATCCGGTGCCTCCTAGGCGATCACGTCGAGGCCGGTGCCGAGCGGCATCGGTCCGGTGGGGACGGGGGTCGGGGCGAGGGCGCGCGCGGGTGCGGCGGCGCGCGGCTCCTCGGCGGGGGCGGCGGTGCGGGCGTCGTCGCCGGCCTGCCGTCCGCCGTCGCGGTCCTGCGGGGCGAGGTCGAGCGAACCGGCCAGGCCGGCGGCCGCACCGTCGCGGCGGAGGTCGCCGAGCGCCTGCCGCAGCGCCTCGCGGCCCGCGTCGCTCGGAGCGTGCAGCTCGACGCGCACGTGCCCGTCGGCGCCGACGACGGCCCGCACGGTTACCGGGCCGAACTCCTCGGGTGCGACGCGCACCGACACGAGGTGCTCCCCGGGTCCGCGGCGGGCGAGCGAGACGAGGTGGCCCCCGAGCTGCTCGGCGAGCGCTGGCGCGGTCGCGGCGGATGCCCCGGCCGGGGCCGCGGCGGGCGCCGTCGGTGCGGTGGCCGCCGCGGGCGAGCTCGGCGCGGATGCCGCGAGCGCCGCGACCCCGTCTCCCGTCGCCGCCGTCGCCGCCGCCGGCGTCGCCGGGACGGGCGCGGGCGCGGGCGCGGGCGCGGGCGTCGAGGGGCTCGCCGTGCCGGCCGTGGTGGTCGGCACGATGGATGCCTCGTCGGCGAGTGCGGTTGCCCGCGCGTCGCCTGCGGTCCGGCCCTGGCGCGCGGCTGCGGCGGCGTCGGCGGACGCGCCGCCGCCCGGATCTGCGGACGCCCGTGCGGTGCTCGAGGCAGCGCGGTCGGCTGCCTCGCCGTCCGCCCCGCCGCCGAGCTCGGAGCCCGGCCCGCCGCCCACCCCCTCGCCGGCGACGCCGTCGGCAGACCCGCTGGCGGCGACGCCCGGGGCGCTGCCCGCGGCGGTGCCCGGCGTGCTGATCGCGGCCCCGCCGTTCGCGGCCGGACTCGCGGCCGGGCTCGCTGCGGGCGCGGCCGCGGATGCAGCGGCCGAGGCGAGCGCCGCACCGACCGCGGCGTCGCCGGCGCCCGCACCGCTCGCGGCGAGCGCTTCGGTCTGGACCGGGCCGGGCTCGGCCGGCGGGAGCGCGAGCCCGGGGTCCGCAGTGGGAGCCGGGGCGGGCGCCGTCGGCGCGAAGGCCGCGGGGAGTGCAGCGGCGACGGTCGCCTCGAGGACGGCCTCGCTCGCCGGCTGCTGCGCGGTGCCGCCGTCGGGCATCGTGCCGGTTCCGGGGCCGGTGCTCGAGGCATCCGGCTGCGGTGCGGTGCCCGCGATCCCCGCGAGCGCGGCCGCGAAGCCCCCGTCCCCGTTCGACGCGGTACCGCTCGCGCCGCTTGCCCGCGCGGCGGGCGCGGGCGCGGGGAGCGCGGGGGCGATCGCGGTCATGCGGCGCTCCGGAGGATGGCCTGCAGCTGGGCCGCGGCGACGAGGTCGCCGAGCCCGCCGGCGCCCGGCGCAGCCGTGCCGAGGCCGGAGCCGAGCGTGCCGAGGCCGGAGCCCAGCCCGCCCGCACTGCCCGCGCCGCCGAGGCCGAGCAGGGCGCTGAGCATGCCCGCCGACCCGAGCCCGTTGAGCCCGCCGCCCGAGGACGCCAGCAGCGCCTGCAGCTGCGCCGCGACATCCGCACCGCCGAGCGCGCCGGCTCCGGCCGCCGCCGGAGCGGCCGCCGCGGGCTGCCCGGCATCCGGCACGAGCCGGCGGATCGTCAGCACGTCCGACTCGTCGAGGTAGTTCTTCTGGTATGAGACCGTGCGGCCCTCGTACGGCGCGTGCACGATCATCCCGTCGCCCGCGTAGATCACGACGTGATCGGCGTTGTTCGTGATGATGAGGTCGCCCGGCTGCGCCTGCGCCATCGACGGCACCTCGACGCCGAGATCGGTCTGCAGCGAGACGCGGCGCTCGGCGTCGATGCCGAACTTCGCGAGCACCTGCTGCACGAGGCCCGAGCAGTCGACGCCCGAACGATCGTTCCCTCCGAGCACGTACGGCACGCCGACCCAGGTCTTCGCCTCGGCGACGAGGTCCTCGCCGGTGACGCCCTGGGCGAGCGATCCGCTCCGGTCGAGCGAGGCGCCCGAGGCGGCGTTCGCGGCGGTGGCCCCGTTCGCGCCGAGCGCGGCGAGCAGCGCCTGGGCGAAGGCCGTGCCGTCGCTCGCGGCGGCCTGGCGGCCCTGCAGCGCGGCGACGGTCTGGCTGATCTCCTGCATGCGGGCGACGGCGTCGACGGCGGCCATCACTCCTCCCCTCCGCGGGCTCTGCGCCCGTTCGCGATCTCGTCCAGTCGGTTCTGCTCGACGCGCAGCTCGGTCCCGAGCTCGGCCTCGACGTGCGCGGCCTCCATGCGCTCGAGGGTGCGCACGCGGCGGCGCGCCTCGTCGTGCGTCAGCTTCGCCTCGTCGACCTCGGCCTCGAGCAGCGTGCTCGCGGCGAGGAGCTCGGCGAGCATCGCCTCGCTCGAGGCGCGCGCCGCGGCGATCGCGCGCAGCGTCTCGAGCTGCGTGCCCGGCTCCCCGTACGCGGAGAGCTCGCGTCGCGCCCGGGCGCGCAGGGCCTCGCTGTCGCGCAGCTTCGCCGTGCGCGAGGCGAGCACGCTCGCCGTGCGCTCCTCCTGCACCCGCCGCACCCGCAGCAGGCCGTCCAAGCGGAATCCCTTCATGCCGCGGCACCTCCGATCGCACCGACGAGTGCCGCGAGCGCGGCGGTGGTCTGCTCCAGCGGCGTCGACTCGCCGAGGCGCTGCCCGAGGAACGCGTCGATCGCGTGCTCGTTCGCGAGCGCCGCGTCGACGAGCGGGTTCGCGCCGGGCTGGTATGCGCCGACGTCGATGAGGTCCTGCGCCTGGGTGCGCGCGGCGAGGGCGCGGCGCAGGGCGGCGGCGTCGGCGAGCTCCGCGGGCGGGGTGATCCGGCCGGCGACGCGGGAGACCGAGCCGAGCACGTCGACCGCGGGGTAGCGGCCGGCCACGGCGATCCGGCGATCGAGCACGACGTGCCCGTCGAGCAGCGACCTGGCCTGGTCGGCGATGGGCTCGTTGTGGTCGTCGCCGTCGACGAGCACCGTGTAGAGGCCGGTGACCGAGCCGCTCGTGCCGGCGCCGGCGCGCTCGAGGAGTCGCGCGAGCAGGGCGAACGTCGAGGGCGGGTAACCGCGGGTCGCGGGCGGTTCGCCGGCCGAGAGGCCCACCTCGCGCTGCGCCATGGCGACGCGGGTGAGGGAGTCCATCATGAGCACGACGTGCGCACCGCGCTCGCGCTCGTGCTCGGCGATGCGGGTGGCGAGCTGCGCGGCGCGCAGTCGCATCGGGGCCGGCTCGTCGGCCGTCGCCACGACGACCACCGAGCGGGCGAGGCCGGCGGGGCCGAGGTCGTCCTCGAGGAACTCGCGCACCTCGCGGCCGCGCTCGCCGATGAGCGCGATGACCGAGACCTCGGCCTCGGAGCCGCGGGCGATCATCGACAGCAGGGTCGACTTGCCGACGCCCGAGCCTGCGAAGAGGCCGAGCCGCTGGCCGCGGCCGAGCGGCACGAGCGCGTCGAGCACGCGCACCCCGGTCTGCAGCCGGCGGTCGATGCGGGCGCGGTCGAGCGGCGGGGGCGAGGGATGCCGGAGCGGCACCTGCGCCTCGGCGCGGATCGGCCCGCGGCCGTCGATGGGTCGGCCGAGCCCGTCGATCACGCGGCCGAGGAGGCCACGGCCGACGGGGGCGGTCGCGGTGCCCGCGACGCGGTGCACGGGCAGGCCGACGGCGGGGGCGTCGAGCGGGGTGAGCAGCATGCACGAGGCCGCGCCCGGCCGCACGGCGACGACCTCCGCGGAGGCGCCGCCGAGCTCGACGACCTCGCCCACCGCGAGCGGCAGCCCCTCGACCTCGAGCGCGAGACCGACGGCGCTGCGCACCCGGCCGAGGCGGGCGGGCCGTGCCGCGTCCAGCGCTGAGCGGAAGGCCGGGGCGTCGAGGAGCGTCGTCATCGCGACTCCCGGATGGCACGGCGGGCCCGGTCGAGGGCCGCGGAGATGCGGGCGTCGACGAGCCCATCCGGCAGCTCCGCGACGGCGTCCGCCTCGCCCAGGGCGGCGTCGGCGACGAGCTCGACGTGCTCGGGGGCCGCGGCGGCGACGCGGGCGAGGGCGGCGGGATGCATCCGCACCCGCGTGACGAGCGCCGTGTCGTCGTGGTCGAGCGCCCGGTCGAGGGCCGCCCGGGCCGCGCCGTCCGGGTCTGCGGCGAGCTCGGCGCCGAGCAGCGTCTCGGCGAGGGCGAGCGCGCCCTCCGCGAACTGCCGCTCGGCCGCGGCGAGCACCGGAAGGGCCGCCGCCTCGAGCGCCGTGCGGGCGCGCACGAGCGCCTCGATCGCAGCCCGGTGCTCGGCGTCGCGGCGCGCCTCTCGTTCGGCGGCCTGCGCGGCGATCGCCGTCAGCAGCTCCTCGCGCTCGGCCTCGGTGCGTCGGCGGGCGGCCGCGAGGCCCTGCGCGTAGCCGCGCTCCTCGGCCGCGGCATCCGCCTCGCCCTGGCGACCGATGCGCGGGAAGTCGATCGTGCCGAAGGCGGCCTCACGAGACGAACTCATCGGCGTCCCCTCGCTGCACGGTGATGCGGCCCTCCTCGGCGAGCTCGCGGATGATGCGCACGAGCTCGGAGCGCGCCTCCTCGACCTGCGAGACGCGCACCTGCCCGAGCAGCTCGACCTCGGAGCCGAGCAGCTCGCGGTTGCGCTCCGAGAGGTTGGCGCGGATCTTCTCCTCGACGGCGGCGGGCGCCCCGCGGAGGGCGAGGGCGAGCACGCCCATGTCGATGCCGCGCACGATGAGCTGCACGTCGCGGTCCTCGAAGCGCACCAGGTCGGTGAAGGTCAGCAGTCGGCTGCGCACCTCGGCGGCGAGCTCGGGGTTGCGCTGCTCGAGCGCCTCCAGCACCGCCTTCTCGGTCGCGACGGGCGCGCGGTTGATGATGTCGACGAGCGGCTGCACGCCGCCGGTCACCTCGGCGGCGCTGCGCGGCGAGATCATGGAGGCGGCGCGCGACTTCAGCACCTGGGAGACGATGGCCACGGCGGCGGGCGTCGCGCTCGACAGCCCGGCGATGCACTCGGCGACGTCGGCCCGACGCACGTCGGGCAGCGCCGCGAGGATGTTCGAAGCCTGCGGGGTGCGCAGGTGGGTGAGCACGAGTGCGACCGTCTCGGCCATCTCGGCCTCGAGCAGCGAGATGACCTGGGCGGGCTCGGCCGCGTCGAGGAACTCGAAGGAGCGCCCGGCGAGCGAGGAGGCGACGCGGTTCATCACACCGGTGGCGCGCTCGCTGCCGAAGGAGGACTCGAGCAGCCCCTCCGCGACGTCGAGGCCGCCGCGGGCCGCGAGGCGGCCGCGCATGGCGAGCTCGTGGAACTCGGCGATCGCGTGGTCCGCGGCGTCGAGGTCCACGCGCTGCAGCCGGATGATCTCGGCGGCGATCTCCTCCGCCTCGGTCTCGCTGAACTCCTTCAGCAGCGCGGCCGCCTGGTCGCGCTCGAGGTTCATCAGCACGAGGGCGACCTTCTGGGCACCCGTCATCGTCGCGGCGTCGTTCACCCGGCGCTCCGATCATCGAGCATGGCGCGCAGCAGCTTCGCGGTGCGCTCGGGGTCCTGCTGGGCCATCCGGGCGATGTCGCTGCGGCGGCTCTCGGCCGGGTCGGGGCCGATCGGCTCCGTCGGCGCGTCGAGGGCGATGGGCTCGGGCGCCGACTCGAGCACCTGCGTGTAGTGCGGCACGGCCTCCTCGAGCTCGAGGGGCTCGCGGCGCGGGCGCAGGCGGCGGGCGATGATGATCGCGCCGACGACGCCGACGACGAGGGTCACGAGGGCGATGGCGCCCCAGCGGATGAGCTCGGCGATGCGGTCCTGCTCGGCCTGCGCCTCGGCGGAGCGCAGCGCCTCGGTGGCCCGCTCGGAGTCGGCTGTGCTGAAGTCGACGAGCTCGACGTTCACGGCGTCGCCGCGCTGCCGGTCGATGCCCGCCGCGGCGGCGACGAGGTCCTGGATCGCGTTCGAGGAGAGCCCCTTCGCCGCGGTGCGGTCGATCGCGACGGACACGGTCTGCCTCGCGACGGCGCCGGCCGGGATGCTGCGGGTCTCGGTGACCTTGTCGACGGCGTTGTTCTGCACCCGCTGCTCGGAAGTGTACGTGCCGTCACCGCCGGCGCCGCCCGGCACCGCGATGTTGTCGGGGCCGAGCACACCGGCCTGGGCGCCGCCCGTGCCGGTGTAGGTCTCGGTGTTCACGGACTCGTTCAGCGCCGGCGTCTCCTCCGTGCCCTCGAAGCGCTCGGTGGTGACCTCGGCGGACTCGTCGCTGATCGTCGCGGCGACGGCCACGCTGGAGTTGCCGGAGCCCACGATCCGGTCGAGCATCTGCTGGACGGCCGTGGTGGTGCGGGTCTCGTAGTCGGCCGCGCGGCTCTCGGCCCCGCCCGAGGCGCCGACGCCGACCGCGGACAGCACGTTGCCGTTCGCGTCGACGACGGCGACGTCCTCGGCCTTCATGCCCTCGACCGCGGCGCTCGTGAGGTGGGTGATCGCGTTCACCTGGGTGGTCGAGAGCGTCGTGCCGGCGTCGGTCTCGACGAAGACGGATGCCGTCGGGTCGACCTTCTCGGAGACGAACACGGTCTCCTCGGGCAGCGCGAGCTGCACGGAGGCCGAGCGCACGCCCTTCATCGCCTTGATCGTCGAGGCGAGCTCGCCCTCGATGGCGCGCTTGTACGTCACCGACTGCTGGAACGAGGAGGTCGTCATGCCGAGGTCGTCGAGCAGCGCGTAGCCGCCGCCATCGGAATTCGCCGGGAGGCCGGCCGAGGCCGCCTTGATGCGCTCCTCGTAGACGACCTGCTCGGGCACGAGCACCGTGGTGCCGCCGTCGGCGAGCTCGTAGGGCACGTTGCCCGAGCGCAGCTGCTCGACGACGGCGCTCGCGTCGGAGCCGGACAGCCCGCTGAACAGCGGCGTGTACGACGGCTTCGTGAGCCAGGCGGCGAGGCCGACGACGCCGAGCACGAGCAGGCCGACCGCGAGCACGGCGAGCACCCGCTGCGCGGTGCTGAAGCCGCCGACGAACGCGCCGATCCGCGCGAGCCCGGCCTTGACGGGGGCGGGCATCAGGCCTGCATCCGCATGATCTCGTTGAACGCCTCGACGCCCTTGTTGCGCACGGCGGCGACGAGCTCGAGCGTGACCGCCGCGCGCGAGGACGCGAGGGTGGCCTGGTGGATGTCGGTGAGGTCGCCGGTGACGGCCTTCAGCGCGAGCGTCTTCGACTCGGCCTGCAGCGCCTGCGCGCCGTCGACGGCACCGAGCACGCCCGCGAAGGCCGCGCCGCCGGTGCCCGTGGCCCCGGCCGTGGTGGTCGCGTCGGGTTCGAGGTAGCCGCTCTGGGCCACAGCCTGCACGCCGGCCTGGACGCCGTTCACTCCGGGGATGGGCATCAGCTGCGTCCGATCTGCAGGGCCGACATGTAGGTCTCGCGGGCCCGGTCGACGACCGCGGCGTTCGCCTGGTAGCCGCGCTGCGCCATGATCAGCGAGCCCATCTGGCTGGACAGGTCGATGTCCGGGTACCGCACGTAGCCCTCCGCGTCGGCGAGCGGGTGCGCCGGCTCGTAGACCATGCGGCCCTCGGCGTCCCCGTACGCGGCGCCCTGCACGTACACGCCGGAGGTGCCCTCGCCGGCCTGGGCGATGACGTAGCGCGCCTGGAAGGCGTCGCCGTTCGTGGGCGTCGCCGTGTTGATGTTGGCGAGGTTGTCCGAGACCGCGTCGAGCCACTTGCGGTGCACGGTCAGAGCGGAGCCGGCGATGCCGATCGCGTCGAAGGTCATGGGGTCCCCCGGGTCATCCGTTGGTGCGCATCGCGGTGCGCAGAGAGGTGAACTGGCCGTTCGCGGCCTGCGCCGCGAACTGGTACCGCAGCACGGTGTCGATGTTCGACAGCGTCTCGGTGTCGAGGTTGACGTTGTTGCCGTTGAGCTTCGTCGGCTCGAGCGAGTTCTGGGTGGTCGCGCGCACGCGTCCGTCGCCGGCCTCGATGGAGGCGGCCAGGGCGTCCTCGAACTGGACGCGCTTGGCCGTGTAGAACGGCGTGTTCACGTTCGCGATGTTGTTCGCGATCGCCCGTTGGCGCTCGGCGAGGCCGTCGAGCGCGCTCGCGAGGGCGAGCGAGGAGACGGATTCGAGCACGATCCTCCCAGGGTGCGTGGTGGGGGCCGATCCCTGGCCTCGTCTCGAGCGATCCGTGCTCGAGGGTCACTCTCGGCTGCGGGCGGCGCGACCGTTAGGCGCCGAGCCCGCGGGAGCGCGGGCTAGGCGGTGGCGTCGAGGTAAGCGGGGCGCGGGGCGGAGGATGCCGCGGCCCCCGCCGCACCGAGCCGGGCGAGCTCGGCGGCGGTGTCGTCGCGGTCGCGGCGCAGCTCGGCGGCGCGCGCGACGATCCGCTCGCGCACGGCGGCTGCTCGCGCGGCGAGCTCGGCGGGCAAACGGTCGAGTCCCGCGGGCTCGGGGAGTGCGACCGGGCCATCCGCCGCGAGCGCCAGCTCCAGCTCGTCGAGCCATCGGGCCCAGCCCGCGGGCGGCTCCGAGGCGGCCGCCCCCAATGCGGCCGTCTCCGAGTCGTCCCCTTCCGAGCCGGGCGGCCCGGCGGGGCTGTCCCGCTCGACCGGGCGTTCCTGCTCGACGGGGCTGGTCGGCTCAGCCGACACGGGCGACCCCGCCGACCGGCGCGGCGACCGGCATCGCGGCGGCCTCGTGCCACGCCTGGCGCAGCGGCTCGAGCCGGGCCTGGCACTCGCGGGTGAGCTCCACGTCGCGGGAGATGTTCGCCCGCACGAGCGACTGGTACACGTAGTCGTAGATCGCCATGAGCCGGCTCGCGCCGTCCCAGACGCGCACGTCGAGGGTGCGCTGCAGCTCGCTCACGATGTCCTGGGCGTGCAGCAGCTGCGCGCTCGCCTCGCCCCACTGCTCCGCGAGCTGGGCCTGCTCGGCGCGGTCCAGGTCGAGCAGCAGCCGGTCGTAGAGCATGGTGAGCAGCTGCGCCGGGCTCGCCGAGAGGATGGCGGTGCGCTGGTAGTCGTTCAGCCGATCGGTCATGCCGACTCCTTCCGGGCGTGGGTCACTTGTTCGAGTTCGGCGACCAGCTCGGCAGGTTCGCGAGCTGCGAGGCGAGGTAGTCGGACTGCTTGTTCATGCTGCTCAAGGCGACCTCGAGCGCCGTGTACGTGCGCTTCAGCGTCGCCTCGCGCTGTTCGAGGCGTCGCGTCCACGAGTCGATCTGCTTGTCGAGGTCGGCGATCGTGGTCTGGCGGCCCTGGATCTGCTTCGTCAGCAAGCCGTCGAAGCGGTCGGAGTAGCGGTCGGTGACCTCCTCGAGCCGGGTCGCAACCGTGGTGAAGGCCGAGCGCACCGCGTCCGGGTTCGTCTCGAGCGCCTTCTGGAACTTCTCGGCGTCGAACTCGAGCTCGCCGTCCTTCGAGACGCTGATGCCGAAGGGCGAGATCGAGTTGCCGGCGATCGGGCCCTGAATGGCCGAGACGAGCGCCTGCCGGAGGGTGCGGATGTTCGAGTCGCTCGTGAAGCTGCCGACGACGGTGATGGGGTTGCCCGAGGCATCCGTCGACTTCGACGTCGCGGACTTCGCGTCGATGAAGGCGAGCAGGTCCTTGACCTTGTCGAGGAAGGCCTGCGCCGCCGTCGCCGACTCCTTCGTGTTCGGATCGACGGCGATCGAGACGGGCGAGGACGTGACCTTCGAGACGGTCACGTCGACGCCCGGCAGCAGGTCGGTGAAGGTGTTCGAGGCGCTCGTCAGCTGCTGCTCGGCGGCCGTGCCGGCGAAGAGGGTGACCTGGGCGTCGACGCCTTGGCGGAGCAGGGCCGCGCCGGGCTGATCGGTGAGCTCGGGCGCGGTGCCGGCGTCGACGTCGGCCTCGCTGCCGATGAAGACGCGGAAGGATGCCGCGGCGCCCGTCTCGGTCGAGGCGAGCTGCAGGCGGGAGAGCGCGGCACCGCCGCCGTCGGTGCCGGCCTGGATGCGGGTGGCGCGGATGCCGAGCTCGGCGTTGTTGACGGCGCGGGCGACGTCCTCCATCGAGTTGCTGCTCGCGACGATCTGGGTGCGGGTGCCGTCGGGGCGCACGATCGTGAGCACGGGCGGGACGCCCGGGAGGCTCGGCATCGCGGCGGAGACCATGACGTGGGCGCTCGCGACCCGGGTGACGGTGAGGTCGATGCCGCCGACGGAGGCGCCGGGGCGGGTCGCGACCGAGACCGAGGGATCGGTGGCCGAGGTCGTGAACTTCGAGAGCGCCTCGGGCTTCGCCGCCGCCTGGGCGAGCTCCATGAGGGAGGCGAGGCGCGCGTTCAGCGAGAGCAGGTCGGTGACGACGGAGGAGGCCTTCGCCTTGCTCTGCACGAGGAGGGTGCGCGGAGCGGCCTCGGCGGCCATCAGCTTCGCGATCAGCTCGGTCGTGTTCAGGCCGCTCACGAGGCCGTCGAGGGCGATCCCCATGCGTTGCTCCTTGCGGTCGTGGTGCGGTGGAACGGGTGGTGCGGTGGAACGGGACGAACCCGGCGGTGACGGGGCGGAGTGCAGCGCCTCGGTCACCGCCGGGTTCGGTCAGGTGATCCCTGCGGCTTAGCCGAGGAGCTTCAGCACGCCCTGGTTGGCCTGGTTGGCCTGGGCGAGCATCGCGGTACCGGCCTGCGAGAGGATGCTGGCGCGGGTGTAGCTGACCATCTCGGCCGCCATGTCCGTGTCGCGGATGCGCGACTCGGCCGCCGAGAGGTTCTCGGCCGAGACGTTCAGCGTGCGGATGGTCGACTCGAAGCGGTTCTGCTGCGCACCGAGGTCGGCGCGAGCGGTCGAGATCGCCGTGATGGCGGTGTCGATCGCGGTCAGCGTGGTGTTCGCGGTCGCGTTGCTCGTGACGACGAAGCCCGCACCGACGGCGGTACCGTCCGCCGAGGCCAGCGTGCCGACCGAGGTGCCCACGTTCGCGAGGTTGATCGCGATCGTGTCGTTCGCGGTGTCGCCCGCGCCCACCTGGAAGTTCAGCGAGCCGCCCTTGAGCAGGTCGATCCCGTTGAAGTTCACGCCCTCCGAGACGCGGTAGAGCTCGAGGCTCAGCGCGTCGGCTTCCTTCTGGATGGCCGCACGCGACTCGGCGTTGTTCGAGTCGCTCGCGCCCTGAACCGCGAGGTCGCGCATGCGGTGGAGGATGTTGTGGACCTCGGTCAGCGCACCTTCCGCCGTCTGGATGACGGAGATGCCGTCCTGCGCGTTGCGCGCCGCGACCTTGGTGCCGGAGATCTGCGAACGCAGGCCCTCCGAGATCGCGAGGCCCGCGGCGTCGTCGGCAGCACGGTTGATGCGCAGACCGCTCGAGAGCTTCTCGAGCGACTTCGACAGATCGTTCTGCGTGTTGGTGAGGTTGCGGTGCGCGTTGAACGCCGCAACGTTGGTGTTGATCTGCATACCCATGGTGTGATCTCTTCCTTGATCGGTCGCGGTCCATCCGTGGACCGTCGAGAGGCACTCTCGGTCGCGGCATCCGACTCCGTTAGGCGCCGGCGGCGTCTCACCGCCCTCGGCGCCGCTGCCGGCGCCGGCGGTGGCGGCGAGTGACGTCAGTATTTGCGGGTGGCCCCGCCTCCGCACCCGCGAATACCGACCGCGCGCGGGCGCGGGCGAGCGAATGCGGGCAGGCGGATGCCGGGCGCTGCGTCACCCCGATGGGAGCAGCGGGTTGCCCGTGCCGTGGACGCGGCCGGTCGCGGGGTCGACCCAGTTGCCGGATCCGGTGATCCGGTGCCAGCGCTTGTGGAACGAGAGATCGGTGCCGTCGGCTTCGACGACCGCCGCACCGCACAGCTCGCAGATGCGCAGGAGGACGACGTCGCCGCCCGCGGTCGTGACGGAGAATGCTCCGTCCGGGAATGCGATGCCCATCCGTTCCTCCTCGAACTGCCCAGGCCCAGGCGGGCCAGGATCCGAGTCTGCCACCCCGAGCGCGAGCGACGTCAGTATCTGCGGGTCGCCGCGCTGCCGCACCCGCGAATACTGACCGCATGCGGCGCGGCGGGTGCGCGGAGTCAGCCCGCCTACGGTGTACCGACCGACTCTCCTCGCCGCCGCTGAGAGCCCCTGCACCAGAGAACAACGAGGCACGCGTCGAGGGCGAGCATCAGTGTCAGCGAGGTGTGGGCCGCGACCCATAGGAGGTTCGAGTGCGGAATCATCGATGACTGATCGAAGCCCGATTCGCCTTCCGCGGCGTTGACCGCCTGGCTATCCGCCGCATACCAGAGGACGAAGAACACGATCAACGCGACGTTGAGTCCGACGGCGATGGCGAACGCGAGAATCTGCATTGGAGAGCGAAGCTGTGCAGTCATCGGCCATCCTCCTGCCAATCGTCAGTTGCATTCGGTTTTCAGGAAGCCGGCGTACCCCCGGTTCGGGATCTTGGAGTCGAGGCCCCAGTATTCCTTGTTCGGGGCTCGAAAGCGGACGACATCGAAGTGACAGTAGAACTGGTTCTCCATAGACGCCGTTGCGGGGTTCGGCCATCCCGCTCGAGGGGTTTTCGAGAGGGTCTCGGACCACGCTGCCCAGCGCGCTATGCCAGGAGCACCCCAAGCGCGTCCATACTGGGTGGGGTACACCTTGAGTGTGGGACTGTACTTCCAGAGATTCTTGGCCCAGACGGCCTTCGAGATCAATGCGCTTCCGAGCCAAGGGTCGGCCACGATCGGGTACTCCGCGTCGGCTGAGTGGTCGACCACCTGAGTCAAAGATGTTCCGCGTACTTCATATCGAGTCGCTATTGCGTTGCCTTGTGCATCGACGGCCCAGGGGCGCGCCACGCCCGCGATGTAGTCACCGTCTCCATTGAGAATTGTGATTGAACCAGCCGGGTCGAGCGAAATGAGACCGCCTGCTGGGATGGAGAGCGAGTACTCGTAGCGGTGCGGAGACTCGGTGCCCTGAATGATGGTGCCGATTTGGATGCTGCTGTCGTCGTGAACGATCAGCGCCGTGCGCGAGCCATTGCCGTTCTCGTACGCAATGACTCCAGGATCGCTGGTCTCGACGAGTTCCGCCTGGTCGCCGAATGGAATACTCAGGCCCACTTCATCGCCGGTAGTGGAGAGCCGGACCACCTCCCTCGGGTCGAGCGGAACCTGCGTCGTCACACCGTTATCGGTGTATTCCACGGCCCCTCCGACGATCTCGACCTCGGCGACGTCCTTCAGGACGTCCGGCGCGACTGCGGCGAAGATCGTCTCGGCATCTTGTGTTCCGAGCTCAGGAGGCTCGGCGTAGGCAAGTGTGGCACCCGAGAAGATCCAGAATGTCGTCGCCGAAAGTCCGGCAGCGAGTGCGACTCGGGGCCGCGCATGTTGCCTTTGGGTCATGCCGTGCCTTCCTGAAATGTACCTTGAAAGAAGAATCAAGGATGCCAGTTGGTGTTGCGCTGACTCGCCCCTACATCTGCATCATCTGGCGAGGGTTGCGCGGTGGATGTCATTGGGTGCAGCTGGAACTTCCACCTTCGGGATGCCAATGTAGCAATCGGCAGGCGGCTTGGGAAGGTGTGGCATGGAGTGGCGAGCGGTTCGCGCAATCTCGCCAGACCCGCCGCCGGGGTGGTTCGCCATGCTCGCGCCCGGTGTGTCGTCGACCGTGGTTTCTACTCGCGCTGCAGATCACCGCAATTGTGCTCGCTGGGTGTGCGTACCGTCGGCGCGAGCACGAGAGGGTCGCCTGAGCCGGGCCGGGGGGGAGCCCGGCTCAGGCGAGCGTGGTGCTGCGGCGCCCGCCGAAGGCGCCGCCGAGGTCGTCGAGGTACTTCTTCGCCCGCGAGGTGCTCGGGGCCGGAACCTGCAACGGCAGTTCAGTCTCGTCGGCGAGGTAGCCCGCCGCACCGAGGCGCAGGAGGCGCAGGCCCTCGCTGCGCTGCTGCGAGACCGCGGAGTGGGTGACGCCCAGCTCCTCGGCGAGCTCGGTGACCGCGCGGTCGTGGAAGTAGATCTCCTCGATCACATAGCGCAGACGCTCCGGCAGCGCCGAGACGGCGGCGTGCGCGAACTCGATCCGCTCGCGCACGACGAGCTCCGCCTCGGGCAGCATGACCTCGGATGCCTCGTCGCCGACGAAGGTCTCGTCGTAGGGACCGACCCGGCGGGACGCCAGGCCCTCGTACTCGGAGGCGGTGGCGCGGTCGACGCCCAGCGCCGAGGCGAGCTCGCCCGTCGAGGGGCGGCGGCCGAGGGCGGCGGTCAGCTGCTCCTGCACCGCGACGGTCTCCTTGA
This sequence comes from Agromyces soli, assembly GCF_022811605.1. Taxonomy (GTDB): domain Bacteria; phylum Actinomycetota; class Actinomycetes; order Actinomycetales; family Microbacteriaceae; genus Agromyces; species Agromyces soli. Next base: position 1,263,074 of record NZ_CP094533.1, read on the forward strand.
TGGTCTGCCGCGTGCTGCGCTTGGCCCAGTCCGTCGCGCGCATTTCGTCGCGGATGCCGCCGAGGATGCGCTCGCGCGCGTAGGCGCCGAACGGCACCCCGCGTTCGGCGTCGTACGCGTCGACCGCCTTGACCAGGGCGACCGCACCGGCCTGCGCGAGATCGTCGCGGGAGAGGTGGGTGGCGCTCGCGATCACCTTCGACACCAGGAAGCCCACGAGCGGCAGGTGCTCGACGATCATCCGATCGCGTTCGTCGGTCTTCACCGGGGGTCCCTCACTCTCAGCGCCGGGCCATCGCGCTCCCGCGACGGTCACCCGGCGCTCAGTACATGCGCGGCGGTCGTCCGGCGGCCCCCGGACGCGGGGGCGGCGAACTGCGGTGCGGGATCCGTGAATCGCTTCGACGGATGCCTCGCCGGGATCCGGTGGAGCCCGCGCCGTGCGGCGGGGGAGCCGGCCGGATTCGCGGTGCAGCTGGATCGGCTGCGACCACCGGGTCGGATCCGGGGGATTCGCGGGGGTTCCTGGCGAATCGGCGCCGCGCACGATGGGCGCGTGGAACACCTCGACCGCCCGGCCCGGACTGCGCAGCACGCCGCGACCCCCCGAGACTGGACCGTCGACCTCGCGAGCGAGGACCCGCATGAGGCGCGCCGCGCGGCCGCCGAGCTCATCGACGAGACCGTTCGCGCCGTCCGCGGACTCCGCGCCCGCATGGGCCTCGGCGACGCCGATGTGCAGGACGCCATCGGCGAGACCCTGCTTGAGCTCGCGAAACGGCTCGAGGCGGGGCATCCGGTGCCCGGCGCGATCGTGCAGCGCGTGGCGACCACGGTGTGCTCCCGCTTCGTGAACGGCCCGGTCAGGCACGAGACGGCGAAGGCGCTGCGCATCCTGAAGGAGCGCGTCGCGACGGAGGAGGCGGTGCTCGGCCGGGCGCTGTCGAGCCGCGCGGTCGCCGCGCTCGCCGAGGAGGTGCGCCTCGGCCCGGACTTCAACCCCCGGCATCGTCCGGTCGAGCGCTTCCACCTCGTCGAGGGGTTCTCGAAGCCGCTCTCGATCGATCGCTACGACGCCGACGTCGTCGACGTGCTGCTCTCGCGGGCGCTCGACGCGCGGACCTCGACCGATGGCACCGCGGATGCCGCAGCCGCGGGGCTCGCGGGCGCCGCAGCCGGCGGGGCGTGCGATCGTCTGCTCGACCGGCTCGAACGTGGGCGGGTGACCCGCCGCGAGGCGAAGCTCGAGCTGTGGGGCGCCGTCGCCGCCGACGAGGAGCTGCCGCGGCCGACGCGGGGGCGACTCGACCGGCGGCTCGCCGCCGACCTGCAGGCGTACGTCGAGGGGCTGCCCGAGGGCGTCGTGACGGCCTGTCGCGAGCGGCTCGAAGGGCGGGAGACTCGCGCCGTCTTCGCCCTGTTCGCCCCATTCGCCGAGCTCGACGAACCGCAGAAGGACGCGATCGCGGAAGCGCTCGCACGCCGGGGCGGGTTCGCCACCCGGATCTGGGCGAGCGCCGTCGCGCAGGCGCAGCTCCCGGCGCACGAATGGTCCGGGGGTGCGGGATTCCCGCAGACCGGGGCCATGCGTCCGCCGATCCGCACGGTCGCCGGTGCGCGGGCCTAGCCTGCGGCCATGATCATCACCCCTCCCTCGGCGGAGGCCGCGACCGGCGCGGTGGCCGAGCTCTACGACGACGACCTGCGAGCCGACGGCCTGGTCTACGCGCACACCGCTGCGATGGCGACGAACCCCGAGGCGTATCGGGCGTTCGAGGCGCTCGTCCGGGCGGTCGTGCCGTCGATCGGCATTCGGCTGTACGAGGCGGCGACGCTCGGCGCCGCGCGTGCCATCGGCTCCGAACACTGCCTGCTGGCGCACGGGCGCAAGGCGCTCCGCGCCGACGTCGTCGACGAGGTCGGGCTCGCGGCCTTCGCCGCGGGCGACGACTCGGGGTTCCGGGAGGACGAGCGGCTCGTCATCCGCTATGCCGAGCGCCTCTCGCGCGATCCCGGGTCGATGACGGATGCGGATACGCAGGAGCTGCGCGACGCCGGCTTCAGCGACCGGCAGATCGTCGACCTGACACTCGCCGCGGCCGCCCGCAACTACTTCAGCCGGGCGCTGCTCGCCCTCGCGGTGCCGGTCGACGAGGTGCCCGGGCTCGCCCCCGAGCTGGCGGAGGCGCTGCGCGGGGCACGCTGAGCGCGCGCAGGGGGAGCCGGGATGCGGCCCCGAAGGGAGGCGGGGCGGCATCCCGGGTCTGCTGGCCCCGGAACCCGAACCGGGGCGTCAGGAGACGAACATCCGCTGACCCGGTCGCCGACCGCTACCCGAGGCTGCCGGCCGCTCGACGGATATCCCACGAGCGGAGTGTAACTCCAGGGATACCACGCGGCAAGAGGGGGACCGTGGAGCCCGCCGGAAGGGGTCGGCGGGCCCCGCGGCCCTCTGCTCCGACGCGACACCGCGTCTGGAGCGAGGTGGGCACCCTGCAGCTGATGGTAGCCGGGCTGCGGGGTTGGTGGGGATCGTTCTCGCGAATCATCCCGCCGCTGCGCCGATTCGGATCGTCGGGATGCCAAGATCTCCAATCCGCGACCGTCGATCGGCTCCCCGGCGGCTGGATCGCCAATCCGCCGCGCAGGCTTCACCAGCGGTGGTGCGGTGTGATTCAGTGGTCCTATGCGTGCACTGTTCCCCCGATCGTGTCCACTCGCCCGCGACCATGTGACGCACCCGTGCCCGGTGCGCGTCGGTGCGTGAGTCGATCGACTGGTACGACGCCGGACGGGTGCCCGACGACGCCGTCGCGAAGCTGCACGCCCATTTCCGAGCCCGCCGCGCGGTCGGCGTGGTCGGCCAGGGCGAGCTGCAGCGCTCGTTCTACGCCCGGCTGACGATCACCTCGGCGGCCGTCTTCGAGGGCGATGCCGAAGGCGTCGAGCCGTGGGGTGTGCTCGAGAGCGCCGAATACGGGGCCGTCCTGGTGCCGGCAGAGCTCGCGGCGGCGGCGACGCTACCCGAGCTGCCGCCCGCCCTGCATCGCCTCGCGTCGCGGGTCGGGCCGGTCAATCGCCGCCTGGAGCAGGCGAAGCGCGCGACGGACGAGCGGCCGGCCGTGCAGCGGTTCCGCGAGCGGTTCATCGCGGCCGCCGTCGCCCACGCCGAGCTGCACCGCAGGCTCGAGGAGTGGCAGCCGCGGACCGAGCGGGAGCGCGAGGCCGGCTGAGCGGCCGGGGATCCGCGCCGGTTAGGCGTCGATGTCGTCGAGGCGGTCGATGACGACCTCGAGGAGGCGGGCGAGCTCGCCGCGCTCCCGATCGCTGAGGTCCTGCAGCACGTCGGACTCGACGACGTCGGAGCCGCGGATGGCGAGGCTGAACAGCTGCCAGCCCTCCTCGGTGAGACTGACGAAGACTCGAGTGCGATTCGTGTCGTCCGGGGTGCGTTCGATGAGCCCGCGCCCGGCGAGCTTGTCGAGACGGTGGGTCATCGACGACGGAGCGACGTTCGTCAGATCGGCGAGCTGACTCGGGGTGAGCGGCTCGCCGGCCTTCGCGAGCGAGGTGACGACCGCCCACTCGCCGGCAGTCATGTCGAGGTCCGCGAGTTGGCGGACGTACCACTGGTCGAGCTTCTTCGTGAGGCTCTGCACGGCCGTGATGACGCGCTGCACGGACTCCTCGCCGCCGGCGGCGACGTAGGTGGCGACGGCTCTGCGGTGCAGTTCCGGGGCGCTCGGGGTGCGTCTGGCCATCTGGGAATTCTCGCACGGCTCGTTCGGTTGCTAATATTTCGACATCGAATAGTTCGTATTCGAAGCGCGCGGATGCCTCGGCCCGGTGCGGCGCCGGGGGAGCCCGTCGCGAGCACCATCCGAACCTGAGACTCCGAAAGGGGGCGCGACCCCGTGCGCGCGAAACTGCTGATCTTCGCCTCTGCCATCGGCATGCTCGGCTGGGGGGCCGTGCTCCCCTACCAGTACGCCTATGCCGCCGACACCCGCGGCTGGGGCGCGCTCGTGGCCGCCGGGGCATCCTCCCTCTTCTCCATCGGCGCCCTCGTCGCGGCCCCCATCGCCGGACGCCTGAGCGACCGCTTCAACCCCGTGCTCGTCGCCGTGATCGCGCAGCTCATCGGTGCTGCCGGCGTCGGCGCGCTGGCCTTCGTCGACAGCCCGGGATTCTTCCTCGCGGGCATGCTCTTCTTCGGGCTCGGCCTCGCCGCGGCGGTGCCGGCGAAGCAGGTGCTCGCACTGCAGTGGTCGACGAGCGACGACCGGCGCAAGGTGTTCGCCTACAAGTTCACGGGTGAGTCGCTCGGCATGGCCGCGGGCGCGTTCCTCGCGGGCCAGATCGTTGACCTCGGCCGACCCGACGGACTCGACGTCGGCTTCGCGATGGCGGCAGCGGGCTTCGTGCTCTCCTCGGCGATCATCGCGCTCGCCGGCCGCGGCGCGGTCGTGCCCAGCGAGTTCGCGGTCGCGGCGGTCGCCGACGGCCGGCCGGTCACCGGCACGGTCGGCGCGATCGAGGCCGCCACCGGCGCGATCGCCGCCGTCGACGTGCGCGCGGCGAAGCGCGACCGGAGCGTGGTCCGGGCAATCCTGCGCACTCCCGCGCTGCGCTGGACCGCGATCGTCACCGTGACGCTCGCGCTCGGCTTCTACGCGCAGTTCGAGTCCGGCCTGCCCGCGTACGGGCTCACCGTGCTCGGCGTCGACGCCTCGGCGATCGGCATCGCCGCCGCCGTCAACTGCATCGTGATCGTCGCGCTGCAGGTGCTCGTCGTGAAGCTCACGGCAAAGCGCAGCGCGCCGTCGCTGCTCATGGTCGTCGGCATGATCTGGGTGGTGTCGTGGCTCGCGCTCTTGGCCGCGCAGTTCGCGCCGGGCATCGCGACCGCGCTGTTCGTGACGACGTACGGCGTCTTCGCGATCGGCGAGACGATCTACAGCCCCGTGCTGAACCCGCTCACCGCGCAGCTCGCGCCGAAGGGCATGGTCGGGCAGACGCTCGGCACGATCGGCGCGCTGCAGACGGCGTTCTCGGCGGCCGGTCCGCTCGTCGCGGGCGTGCTGCTCGGCGCCGGGCTCGCCGACGTGTTCCTCGGCATGCACCTCGCCGTGAGCGTCGTCGCCGTGTTCGCGGCGTGGCGGGTGAAGCGGGCGATGGAGGCGATGCCGGTGCCCGCGGCCTCCGAGAGGGTCGACCCGCCGACCGCGCCGGTGCCGCTGCACTGACGCCGGCTGCACCCGCCCACGGCGCCGGGCGCGCGCCGCTCTCCGCACGTCTCCGCCGGTCTCGGCTTGTCTCCGCACGTCGCCGCTTGCCGCCGCCCGTCGCCGCTCACACAACTCAGGAACGTCGCCCGGGGAGCCCCGGAATCCCGGGGCTCGCCGAATTCACGGGCGGCATAACTGCCAGATGTTCCTGAGTTGTGTGAGGTGAGGTGGGGTGGGGAGCGGGGGTTACTCGCCGACGGTGACGAAGTCGGCGAGCGGCTTGCGCTGGCGGGGCGCGACCTCGCGCTCCCGGAGCACGTCCGAGAGGCGGTCGACGTCGCCGAGCGCGCCGATCGTGGTGATCGAGACGACCTCGTGGCGCTCGTCGAGGCCGAACGCCTCGTGGATCGCCTGCGCGTCGAAGCCGCCCATCTGGTGCGTGTGCAGCCCCTCGTGCTGCGCCTGCACAGTGAGGTGCGCGACGGCCTGGCCGAGGTCGTAGCGGGCCCACGGGCGGGGCCGGCCCTCGGCATCCACTGTCTCGGCGATGTTCACGATGAGGACGGCGGCCGAGTCGGCCCACTCCTTGTTGAAGCCGGCCATCGCGCCGTGCAGCGACGCGAAGGCGGCGGTGCCGCGGCGGGCGACGATGAACCGCCACGGCTGCGAGTTGTTCGCCGACGGCGCCCAGCGCGCCGCCTCGAGGATCGTGCGGAGCTGCTCGGACTCGACGACGGCCTCCGGGTCGAAGGCGCGCGGGCTCCAGCGGTCGGCGAGCGGATCGATGAGCGGGGCCTCTGTGGCGGCCTTGCGGCTGGTGAGATCGGTGACGAGGGTCATGGTGCGGCTTTCGTGGAGGTGGAGTTCTGCCGGGGCGCCCTTGACCCGTCTATTCGAACGTATCGAGTTCTGAGCCTATTCCGCCCGCGTCGGCCGGCGTGCTCGCAAGCGGGCAAAATACCCGTATGGATTCCGCAGCCGACGCGCCCGCGCGCGTACCCGCCAGCGTGCTCGCGATCGACGCCGGGCAGACCGGGGTGAAGGTGCGCCACCGCTCGTCCGCCGGGGTCGTCGAGTGGGCTGAGCCGGGCGTGCGAACCGACCTTCCGTTGCTGCCGCAGCTCGCCGACGCGATCCGGGGCGCCGCCGCGCGCGGGCTCTCGGCCGAGGCCGTCGGCATCGGCACGACCGGCCTGACCTCGCCGGATTTCGACGCCGAGCCGCTCATCGAGGCGGCCGCGCCGCTCGGCACGCGCGAACTGATCCTCGCGCACGACTCGATCACCGCCTACCTGGGCGCCCTCGACGAGGCACCCGGCGTCGTCGTCGCGGCGGGCACGGGCGTCGTCACGCTCGCGGTCGGGGAAGCGGCCGTCGCGCGCATCGACGGCTGGGGCAACATCATGGGGGATGCCGGGAGCGGCTACTGGATCGGCCGGGCCGCACTGGAGGCCGTCATGCGGGCGCACGACGGCCGCGGTGAGGCGACGGCGCTGACCGCGGTCGTGCGCGAGGAGTTCCCCGAGCTCGAAGACGCGTACATCGTGCTGCAGGGCGACGGGCAGCGGGTTCGCCGGGTCGCCCGCTACACCCGCGCCGTCGCCGAGCTCGCGGCGACGGATCCGGTCGCCGCCGGCATCCTCGACGCCGCCGCGCGCGAGCTCGCCCACGCCGCCGTCACCGGGCTCCGCCGCGTCGGCGAGGACAGCGCCGCGGCACCGACCGTGCGCGCCGTCGGCGGCGTGTTCGGCTCGACGCGCCTCGCGGGCGCGTTCGAACGCGCGGTGCAGCACGAGATCCCGGCGGCCGAGGTCGAGATCGGCTCGACCGACCCGCTCGACGGCGCGGCCCGGCTCGTCGCCATGTCGCCCGGCAACCCGCTGCGCGGCCACGTGGCCGCCGCGTCCCGCTGACCCTCCCCCTTCACACAACTCAGGAACATCTGCCGGTTATGGCCGGCGAGGCGAACGGTGACGCCCGGGATTCCGGGCTTCCGCGGGAAGGGTTCCTGAGTTCTGTGAGCGCGGGGCGGGGCGGCCGGGGCGCGGGCGCGGCGGCCGGGGCGCGGGGCGGGGCGGCCGGGGCGCGGGCGCGGCGGCCGGGGCGCGGGGCGCGGCGGCCGGGGCGCGACGCGGTCGGCGTAGCGCGGCGCGGTCGGGCCGGCGGTTCAGCGCGCGGCGAGCTCCTCGCGGATGCCGGCGACGAACGCGTCGATGTCGGCCTCGGTGGTGTCGAAGGAGCACATCCAGCGCACCTCGCCGCGCGAGGCATCCCAGTCGTAGAAGCGGAAGCCGCGCTCGCGGAGCCGGTCGGCGACGCCCTCGGGGAGCACCGCGAAGACCCCGTTCGACTGCGTCTCCTGCGAGAAGCCGAGGCCCGGCAGCTCGCCCGCCGCGATCCCGGCGTCGAGCGCGTCGCGCAGGCGGCGGGCCATCGCGTTCGAGTGCCGCGCGTTCTCGAGCCACAGCCCGCCCTCGTACAGGGCGATGAGCTGGGCGGAGACGAAGCGCATCTTCGAGGCGAGCTGCATGTTCAGCTTGCGCAGGTACTTCAGGCCCTCGGATGCCTGGGGGTTCAGCACGACGACGGCCTCCGCGCCGAGCGCGCCGTTCTTCGTGCCGCCGACGCTCAGCACGTCGACGCCCGCATCGCGGGTGAAGGCGCGCAGCGGAACGCCGAGCGAGGCGCCGGCGTTCGCGATGCGGGCGCCGTCGAGGTGCAGCTTCATGCCGAGCGAGTGCGCGTGATCGGCGATCGCGCGCACCTCGTCGACGGTGTACGCGGTGCCGAGCTCGGTCGTCTGCGTGATCGACACGACGAGCGGCTGGGCGCGGTGCTCGTCGCCCCAGCCCCAGGCCTCCTGATCGATCAGCTCCGGAGTCAGCTTGCCGTCCTCGGCGAGCACAGTGAGCAGCTTCATGCCGCCGACGCGCTCGGGCGCCCCGCCCTCGTCGGAGTTGATGTGCGCGGTCTTCGCGCTGACGACGGCGCCCCAGCGCGGCAGCATCGACTGCAGCGCGGTGACGTTCGCGCCGGTGCCGTTGAACACGGGGAACGCCTCGACGCCCTCGCCGAAGTGCCCGGCGAAGACCTCCTGCAGGCGCTCGGTGTAGGCGTCCTCGCCGTAGGCGACCTGGTGGCCGTCGTTCGCGGCCTGGATGGCGGCGAGCACGACGGGGTGCACGCCCGAGTAGTTGTCGCTGGCGAAACCGCGGAACGTCGTGTCGTGGAGCTGCGAAGTCACCGAACCATCCTGCCACCCGCTCCCTGGCAGCGTCTCGCCGGGTCGCGCACGGAACGCGCGCCGCGCGCCCAGTCGACGCACGGATGCCGCGCGCCCGGCCCGCTGAGCTCGTCGAAGCGCGCGCCTGGTCCGCTGAGCTCGTCGAAGCGCGCCCGGCGAAGCGCCCCGTGATGGCCGGTGGCTCAGGCCTCGACGGTCACGTCCGTGACGGCGCCGTCGCGGTCGAGGTGCACCGCGGGCCAGGACCCTTCGGGGAAGTGCTCGCCGCAGCCGTCGTTCAAGTGCACCGTGACGGAGCCGTCGGGGTGCCCCTCGATCGTCTGGAGCTCGAGGTCGCTCGCGGCGTCGTCGAGCTCGGCGGCGGTCGGCTCGCCCTCGCTGAAACTCGTGACCACCGCGTCGCTCAGCACCCGGCGGAGCGTCGGCAGCGCACGCACGGTCTCCGCGATCCGCGGCAGCATCGCGCGCACCTCTTCGGGCGCCCCGCTCGACGCGGTGAGCTCGACGGACTCGCCGTCGATCTCGACGAGCGTGGAGTACCAGTCGTGGTCGAGCACGCCGCCGTCGAGCAGCTCGGTGCGGGCGCGCCGGAAGGCGCCGAGCTCGGGGTAGGTGATCTCGGGTGCGTCGCTCATGCCCCCACGGTAGCGGGCGTGCGCGACGGGACGGGCGCCCCGACGACCGCGGCGATGAGCTCCTCGTAGGAGACGCCCGCGGCGGCGAACATCCGCGGCACCTGCGAGTGCGCCGTCATGCCCGGGATCGTGTTGATCTCGTTCAGGACGAGGCATCCGTCGGGGGTGACGAAGAAGTCGAAGCGCGCGATGGCGTCGCAGCCGAGCGTCTCGAAGAGCGCGCGGGCGGTCTGCTGCAGCCGCCGCGTCGTGGCATCGTCGAGCGTGGCGGGCACGGTGAACCTGGCCGAGCCGTCGTACTTCGTGGCGGAGTCGAAGACGCCCTCGCCGTGGATCTCGAGCGGCGGCGGCACGAGCAGCTCGCCGGCCGCCGTGCGGACGACGGCGACGTCGATCTCGCGGCCCGCGACGGGCTGCTCGACGAGCACGCGGTCGTCGTAGCGCCGTGCCTCCGCGATCGCCGCTGCGAACTCGGCCGCGGTGCGGGCGAGCCGCACCCCGTGGCTGGAGCCGGCGGTCGCCGGCTTCACGATGACGGTGCGAAGGAACGGGATGCCGTCGTCGAGCTCGGCCGCGCCGTGGCAGCGGCCCGGTGCGACGTCGACGCCGTTCGCGGCGGCGACGAGCTTCGTGAGCTCCTTGTCCATCGTCACGGCGCTCGCCGTCAGGGGCGAGCCGATCAACCGGATGCCGGCGAGGGTGGCGAGTGCGGCGAGCGCGCCGTCCTCACCGGGCGCGCCGTGGATCATCGGGTAGACGGCGTCGCAGCCGGCGAGCAGTTCGAGCGCCGCGGCGAGACCGGCCGCCGGGCTCGGGCCGAGCAGGCGCCCGCGGGTGCTCCAGCGACCGTCGCGTTCGATGCGGAGCCGGACGGTCTCCACGCCGAGTCGGGCGAGCGCGGCCTCGACGGCGGCAGCGCTCGCGACGCTCACGTCGTGCTCGGCGCTGGTGCCGCCGGAGACGACGGCGATGCGCCGGACGGGCGCGGCGGTCCGGACGGCTCGGGCGGCTCGGATGGCTCGGGTGGCGGCGCGTTCGGCGCCGGTCGGTGCTGGCATGGATGCCTCCTCGGCTGGCAGTCCACCCGGCCGGATGTTGCGTGGGCGTATCGGATTCCGCAGACGGCCGGGCAACACGGCGCGCGCTGGACTCGGCGCATGGCCCCACCCGTATCCGAGCTCCTCGTGCACCACGACGCGATCCGCGCGAACGCCGCGCACTTCGCGGCGGCCACCGACGGTCGGCTGATGGCGGTCGTCAAGGCCGACGCCTTCGGCCACGGGCACGAGGGGATCGCCAGGGTCGTGCTGGACGCCGGCGCGAGCTGGCTCGGCGTGGCGTCGGCGGAGGAGGCGCTCGCGCTACGAGCGGGCGGCATCGACGCGCCGATCCTCAGCTGGCTGAACGCCCCCGACGCCGACTTCTCGGCGGCGGTGGCCGCCGACCTCGACCTGGCGGTGCCGAGCCCAGCCGTGCTCAGCGCGGTGAGCAGGGCGGCGGCGCAGCTCGGCCGGCGGGCGCGGGTGCACCTGCACATCGACCTCGGGATGGCGCGGGAGGGATGCCCGCGGGAGGGCTGGTCCGCGCTCTGCGAGCTCGCCCGGGAGCTGCAGTCGCAGGGCGCCGTGCGCGTCGTCGGGATCATGGGCCACCTGTCGTGCGCGGAGGTCGCGGGCCATCCCCAGAGCAGGCTCGAGCGTCAGCGCTTCGTGAACGCGGTGCTGGCCGCCAGGCGGCGCCGGCTCTCGCCGAACGTCGTGCATCTCGCGGCCACCGCGGCGACGGTGACCGGCGACGGGGCGGGGTTCGGGCTGCATCGGATCGGGGCCGGACTGTTCGGCATCGACCCGTCCGGCACCTCGACCGCACTCCGGCCGGCCCTGTCGCTCGTCACGCGCGTCGTCGGCTCCCGCGAGGTCGCGGCGGGCACCGGCGTCGGCTACGGCCTCGACCACGTCGCGGAGACGCGCACGAATCTCGCGCTGCTCCCGCTCGGCTACGCCGACGGGCTGCCGCGTTCGGCCTCCGGCCGCGCCGCGGTGCTCGTACGGGGTCGCCGCCGCCCGCTCGTCGGTCGCTTCTCGATGGACATGGTCGTGGTCGACACGGGTGGGGAGCGGATCCGCCCGGGGGAGCCGGTGACCGTGTTCGGTCCCGGCGACGCGGGCGAGCCGACCGTCGCGGAGTGGGCGGCGTGGGCGGGCACCATCGAGCACGAGCTGGTGACGCGGGTGGGCGCCCGGGTCGCGCGGGTGCACCGGGTGGATGCCTCGGCCGGCGGCAGCCTCGGGCGCACCGCATGAGCCGGGTCGAGCGGACCGGACAGCCGGCGTCGACCGCGCACGCGTCTCCCGGCCCCGCCGGCCCCGCGGCGCCCCGCGAGACCTGGGGCGACGTCGTCAAGGGCGTGCTCATCGTGCTCGTCGTGTTCTGGCACGTCGTCATGAAGAGCTACCTCGAGGTCGACTGGCAGCTCGGCGTGCCGATCCCCGGCGCCTGGGGCCTGCTCGCCGATCTGATCTGGCCGTCCCTCATGCCGCTCTTCCTGCTCGTCTCCGGGTACTTCGCGGCGAGGGCGTTCACGCGGCCCTGGGCGGCGGTGCTGCGCCCCCGGGTCGTGCGCTTCCTGTACCTCTACCTGCTCTGGTCGCTCATCCACGCGGCGGCGCTGTGGGCGTTCCCCGACTTCCCCACGCTCGTGCCGCGCGGTGTCGCCGAGTTCGTCGAGGCCGTCACGATCAGCCCGCCCAACACCTGGTACCTCTTCGCGCTCGCGCTCTACTTCCTCGTCGCGAAGGGCCTCGCCCGGGTGTCGCCGTGGCTCGTCGTCGGGGCCGCCGCCGTGCTCTCGGTCGTCGTCGCGGCCGGGTACCTCGAGATCGTCAGCAACCGCGGCTCCCTGCTCTTCAACCTCACCTTCTTCCTGCTCGGGCTCCACCTCGCGCCGCACGTGCGCCGACTCGCCGGCCGGGTCCGACCGGTGCGGCTCGCGCTCCTCGGAGCCGGGTACCTCGCGGTGTTCGCGGCCATGCGGCTGACCGGCAGCGAGACGGTGCCGGGCGTCTGGCCCCTCGTCAGCGTCGTCGGGGTCGCGTTCGGCCTCGCCGCGGCGCCCGCCTTCGCGAGGATCCCGATGCTCGGCCCAGGCGCCGCGTGGCTCGGGCGGCGGAGCCTTGCGATCTACCTCCTGCACATGCCCCTGCTCGCCGTCGCCGACGTCGTGCTCGCCGAGTGGCTGTCGCTCGCCTCGCGGCCGGTGCAGCTCGCGGCGGCGGCCGCGCTGCCGCCCGTGCTGACCGCGGTGCTCGTCGCCGCCTGCGTCGGGCTCGAGCGGGTGCTGGTCCGGGGCGGCGCCCGGTGGCTCTTCGACCTCCCGGCGCGGCGTCGGGCGGGCTCGGTTCCCGAGCCGTCCGCCCCGGGGCCCGCGCGTTGGCCCGCATGGCGCGCGGTCGCCGTCGTCGCCCTCGTCGTCGCGAGCGGGGTCGTCGCGGTCCGGGCGACTGCGATCCCCGGCTGCGACGCGAATCCGCCGGCGCAGCCCGCGGGCGAGCCGGGGCGGGTGAGCATCGGCGCGGTCGGCGACGTGCTCATGCACGACCTCGGCCACGGCGTGCCCGCCGACGGGGGCGCGGCGCACTTCGACGCCGTGCGGCCCTGGTTCAGCCAGGACCTCGTCACGGGCAACCTCGAGCAGGTGATCGCCGATGACCCCGGCTACGACAAGTGCGATGGCGACGCCGACTGCCTCGCCTTCCGCAGCGCGCCGGACACGGCCAGGCACCTCGACGGCTTCGACCTGATGAACCTCGCGAACAACCACACGGGCGACTTCGGCCCCGTCGGGTACGCGGACACTCGGGCGAACCTCGCGGCGAACAGCATCCGCTCCGTCGGCGACCGGAACGAGATCGTCTGCACCCGGATCGGCGACACGACGGTCGCGGTGATCGGCTTCGCCCCGTACCGGGACACGAACCGGGTCACCGACCTCCGGCATGCGCGGCGGCTCGTCGCCGCGGCGGCGGCGAGCGCGGAGGTCGTCGTGGTGCACGCGCACATGGGGGCGGAGGGCCCGACGGCCAACGTCGTCGCCCCCGGCCCCGAGGTGGCCTACGGCGAGCAGCGCGGCGACGTCGTGGCCTTCTCGCACGCGGTGGTGGACGCCGGGGCGGACCTCGTGATCGGCCACGGGCCGCATTCGCTCCGCGGGATGGAGTTCTACCGGGGGCGGCTCATCGCCTACAGCCTCGGCAACTTCGGCGGCGGCGGGGTGTTCGGCGCGGAGCAGGCCACGAGGTACGGCGCGTACCTCGATCTGACGCTCGACGCCGACGGCCGCTTCGCCGGCGGGCGGGTGCGCTCGATCGACTTCGCGTACGAGGGCGGCGCTCCTCGGCCCGATCCCGAGGGGGCGGCGGCGCGGCTCATGGCCGAGTTCGGTGCGCGCGACTTCCCGGAGCGCGCCGCGCGCATCGCCGCGGACGGGACGATCTCCCCGCCGTCGGCACCCGCTCCGGCCGACTGACCGCGGTCACGACCGGGCCGGCTCGTCGACCTTCGCGACGTCGTCGATGGTCTGCAGCCAGTCGCCGTACTCGGCGACCCAGCGCTCGATGAGCGCGACGGCGTAGTGGGTGGGGTCCCAGCCCGCGTAGAGCGACATCCGCACCTGGCGGCCGTCGCGCATGACGCGCACGGGGTGCAGGCCGAACACGGCCTCGTTCGTGAGCACGGCCGCACCGCGCCCGGTTGCCGCGAGGCCCTGCGCCATGAACGAGGAGCTCAGCTCGGTCGCCTCGGGGAGGGCGAGGCCCGACTGGGCGAGGGCGTCGTCGAAGACCATGCGGGCCTGGTTCGTGCGGTCCATGAGGATGAGCGGATGCCGTACGAGCTCGGCGACCTCGACGTCCGGCCGGCCGTGCAGCGGGTGGCCCGCGGCAACCTGCGCGGTGATGCCGATGGGGGAGAGCCGGCGGCCCGCCCAGTCCGCCGGCGGCGGCACCGTCGAGACCCCGAAGTCCGCCCCGAGGGCGACGGTGCGCTCGAACACGAGGCTCGGCTCGCACTCGATCGCGTCGATGACGGGATGCCGCGCGCCGTGCGCCGCGGCGAAGGGCGCGAGCGTGCGCAGGATCGTGGCGAACGGGGCGACGGCGACGAGCCGGGTCTCGAGGGCTCGTTGCGGTTCGCCCGCGCTCACGGCGTTGCGGGCCATCTGCTCGCGGCGCACGAGGTCGCGTCCGACCTCGAGGAAGCGCCGCCCGGCCTGCGTCAGCCGGAGCGCGCCGTGGCCGCGCTCGAACAGCTCGACGCCGAGCTCCTGCTCGAGCGCGCGCAGCTGTCGCGACACCGCGGGCTGCGAGATGCGCACCTGCCGGGCCCCCTCGGTGATCGATCCCGCCTCGGCGACCGCGAGGAAGTACTTCACGACGCGGAGCTCCATCGATGCCTCCCAGGCATGAAAACAGTGCAGATTCGGTATTCGACAGCATGGCACGGCCGCGCGCAGAATGGGGCGATCCCGGGACATCCACCTCGTCAGCACCCATCCCCCGCAACGGAGCACCCATGGCACAGACCGAGACGCGCGCCCGCGCCACCACCCCCGAACGGCAGGGCCGCACCGCCCGCATCGCCGCCTTCCTCGGCACGACCGTCGAGTGGTACGACTTCTACATCTACGGCACCGCCGCCGCCCTCGCCTTCGGGCCCGTGTTCTTCCCGAACGTGGATGCCTCGACGGCCATCCTCGCCTCCTTCGCCACCTTCTGGGCCGGCTTCCTCGCCCGCCCGATCGGCGGCATGGTGTTCGGCCACCTCGGCGACAAGTTCGGCCGCAAGAACACCCTCGTCGCCACCCTGCTGATCATGGGCGTCGCCACCTTCTGCATCGGCATCCTCCCCGGCTACGCCACCATCGGCGTCGCCGCGCCCGTCCTGCTCACCCTGCTGCGCGCCCTGCAGGGCTTCGCCGTCGGCGGCGAATGGGGCGGCGCCGTGCTGCTCGCCGCGGAGTCCGGGCCGAAGTCGAAGGCCGTGCGCGGCGGCATGTTCGTGCAGCAGGGCTCGCCCGCCGGCAACATCCTCGCGACGACCGCGTTCGCGCTCGCCGCATTCCTGCCCGACGAGGCGTTCCTCGCCTGGGGCTGGCGGATGCCGTTCCTGCTCTCGGCCCTGCTCGTCATCATCGGCCTCGTCATCCGCCTCCGGCTCGAGGAGCCCGAGGAGTTCGCCCAGACGAAGGCCGCCGCCGAGACCGTGAAGGTGCCGCTCTTCGAGCTGCTGAAGCACCACTGGAAGGCCGTCGTCGCCGCCGTCTTCGCGAGCGGCCTCGGCATCGGCATGGCGTACTTCGTGAGCACCTTCATGCTCTCCTACGCCACCACCACCCTCGGCGTCGACCGCCAGGTGATGCTGAACATCCTCCTCGTCGGCGCCGTGATCCAGTTCATCTGGCAGCCGATCGGCACCCGCATCGCCGAGCGGGTCGGGACGACGAAGTTCATGATCTGGAGCCTCGCCGCCAGCGCCGTGCTCGCCGTGCCGCTCTTCCTCCTCGTCACGACCGGCGAGCCCTGGCTGATCCTGCTCGGCATCGGCATGTCGATGATCGCCGGCACCGGCTACTACGCGGTGCTCGCCGGCTTCCTCGCGCAGGCGTTCCCGGTCGAGGTGCGGTACAGCGGCGTCTCGCTCTCGTACCAGCTCTGCTCGACCCTGATCGGCGGCACGACGCCGCTGCTCGCGCAGCTGTTCCTGAACCTCGGCGGCGGGCACTGGGGCGGCGTGGCCGGGTTCTTCATCGCCCTCATCGTCATCACCGTCGTCGGCGTGCTCGCGCTCGCCGCGATCACCGGATTCTCCGCGGCGCGCGAGCGCGAGCTGCGGAACGCGGAGTAAGGAGCCGCACCCCGTCATGCGCATCGACACCATCCTCAGCAACGCCCGCATCACGACCCTCGACCCGGAGCGGCCGACGGCGAGCAGCGTCGGCATCCTCGGCGGCCGCGTCGTCGGCTTCGACGAGGAGCTGCACGGCGTCACCGCCGACGAACGGATCGACCTCGGCGGCGCCCCCGTCGTGCCCGGCTTCAACGACGCCCACCTGCACTTCTCGATGCTCGGCAAGGAGCAGGTGCAGCTCGACCTCGCCTTCGAGCAGGCGCCCACCCTCGACGCGCTCTACGCGCGGGTCGAGGCCTGGGCCGCCGCGAAGCCCGATGGCGCCTGGATCATCGGCAACGGCTACGACCAGAACAAGATCGGCGCCCACCCCGACCGCCGGGTGCTCGACCGCATCGCCGGCGGACGCCCCGTCTACCTCGTGCACAACTCCAACCACATGGCCGTCGCGAACACCGAGGCGTTCCGCCGGGCGGGGCACGCCGACCCCGACGCCCTCGAGGCGCCCGCCGGCGGCAGCGTGGGGCGCGACGGCGGACGGGCGACCGGCCTCCTCCAGGAGCAGGCGATGCAGCTCGTGAACCACGTGCTGAAGCCCGTGCCGCAGGAGGAGCTCGTGGCCGCGCTCGCCGCGGCGAGCGAGTGGGCGCTCCGCAACGGGGTCACGAGCGTCACCGAGCCGGGCATCGGCGGCACCCTGATCGGGCACGGGCCCGCCGACGTGCGGGCGTTCCAGCTCGCCCGGGAGCGCGGCCTGCTGCGCACCCGCGTGACGCTTATGCCCTACATCGACGCGATCCACGACCTCGGCCCGCTCGGCGACGGCGTCGACGGCTGGGGCGTCGATCTCGGCATCCGCAGCGGCCTCGGCGACGAGTGGCTGCGGATCGGCCCGATCAAGGTGGTCTCCGACGGCTCCCTCATCGGCCGCACCGCGGCGATGTGCTGCGACTACGCGGACACCCCCGGCAACGCCGGCTACCTGCAGTGGCAGGCCGAGGAGATCCGCCGCTTCATCCTCCGGGGCCACGAGAACGGCTGGCAGCTGGCGACGCACGCGATCGGCGACGGCGCGCTCGACGTCGTGCTCGACGCCTACGAGGAGGCGCAGCGGCGGATGCCCCGGCCGGACGCCAGGCACCGGATCGAGCACGTCGGCGTCGCCTCCGACGAGCAGGTGCGCCGCATCGTCGCGGGCGGCCTCGTGCCCGTGCCGCAGGGGCGCTTCGTCTCGGCCCTCGGCGACGGGTTCATCTCGGCGCTCGGCGGGGACCGGGTCGAGCTCGCGTATCGGATGCGCAGCTTCGTCGACGCGGGCGTCGAGCTGCCCGGGTCGACGGATGCCCCGGTGGTGCCGGGCGAGCCGCTGATCAGCCTGCACGACATGGTGAACCGCCGTTCGGCGAGCGGGGCGCCGATCGGACTGCACGAGGCGCTCACCCCGGCACAGGCGCTGCGGGCGTACACGGTCGGCTCGGCCTACGCCGTGCACGAGGAGGCGCGGAAGGGCGCGCTCTCGCGCGGCAAGCTCGCCGACCTCGTGGTGCTCTCGGACGACCCGCTGCGGGTGGCGCCCGAGCGGATCCGCGAGCTCGAGGTCGGCGCGACGATGGTGGGCGGCGCGTTCGGCTTCGACGCCGCCGGCGAGCTCGCGGCGGTGTCCGCGGCCTGAGCGTCCGGGGCGCGCGAACGGGCAGGGCCCGGGTGGATGCCTCCACCCGGGCCCTGCGTCGTGCCGGCCGAGCCGGCGTCGATCGGTCGCGGCTCAGCTCGCGCTGAGGCGGCGGCGGCGCACCGCCAGCAGCCCGAGGCCGCCGAGGAGCCCGGTCGCGGCGAGCCCGGCGAGCGGCAGCGCCCACGCGGTGCCGGTCGAGGCGAGGGAGCCCGAGGCATCCCCGTCCGTGCCGGCCGAGCCGGAACCGGAGCCGGTGCCGCTGCCGGTCGAGCCACCGGTGCCTCCGGTCCCGCCGCCCGTGCCCGGGTCGACGGGCGGCGTGGTGGCCGCCTTCGGCGTGACCTCGGCCGAGGGCTCGGAATCCGCCGAGGCGCCGGCCGCGTTCGCGGCGACGACGCGCACCGTGTAGGCGGTGCCGTTCACGGCGTCCTCGATCGTGCAGGAGGTGCCGCCCGTGGTGCAGTTGAGCGGCGCGGCCGCGGTGGCCGCCGAGCGCGAAGCCGTCGAGGCATCCGCGCCCTGCGCCGCGGCGACCGGCGTCGCGGTCGCGGTGTAGCCGGTGATCGGCGATCCGCCGTCGGATTCCGGCGCCGTCCAGGACACGTCGATCCGGCCGTCGCGGGCCGTCGCCGTCACGCCCGTGGGCGCGTCGGGCGCGGTGATCGCGGGGGCCGGCGCCTGCTCGAGGCGCACCTGGTCGACCGTCCAGAAGGCGCTGTTCGTGCCCGTGTAGTGGAAGCGGAACTGCGCCGCCCGCGCACCGGCCGGCACGTCGAACTCGAGCCGCTCGAAGCGGTTCGTGTCGATGCGGTAGTTCTTCAGCGACTGCGGCTCGCCGCCGTCGAAGCTCACCGAGACCTCCGCCGACTGCGGGCCGTCGATGAAGTAGTTCGTCGCATAGGCGAGCGTCGCCGTCGCGGCACCGGTCAGGGGGTACGCGGGGCTCACGAGCGTGGAGTCGAACTGGCCGGGATCGTGCGCCTTGTCGTCCCACTCGTCGGAGTCGGCGACGGCGAACACGTCGCGGTTGCGCACGCTCGTCTCGCGCATCTGGCCGCGCTCGGCGCCGGTCCAGAAGTCGTCGGTCGCGAACGACCAGCCGGCCCACTCGGCGACGCCGCCCGCGGGCATCTTCGTGTTGTCGATCGTCCAGCCGCTCGGCGTCTCGTGGGTCCAGCCGAGCACGCCGGCGCCGGGACGGGTCTCGTCCTGCTGCGGCTTCAGCACGGGGCGGAGAGTATCGAAGTCATCGCCCTCGAGCTCGCCGATCGCGGTGCCGTCGAGGTCCCACGCCGGGTCGTTCGCGATGCCGTCGGCGGCGAGCACCGTCGGGGCGATGTCGGTGATCTTCACGTCGTGCCGCACCGAGCCCGCCTCGATGCCCGGGCCCGCGGCGATCACGAAGGTCTTGCGCTCGGCGGGGGAGTTGCCGCCGTGCCCGCCCGTCGGGGTGTGGCCGTGGTCGGCGGTGACGACGATGAGCCAGTCCTCGGCGGCTCGCGTCGCGCGACCGTCGATCGCGGCGAGGATCTCGCCGAGCTGGGCGTCGGCCCGGCGCAGCGCCTCGCCGTAGGCGGTGCCGTTCGTGCCGACCGAGTGGCCGGCTCCGTCGACCTCGTCGAGGTGCACGAACACGTCGTCGGGGTCGCCGGTCGAGAGCGCCTGCACGACTTTCGCCGTCGTGCCGGCGTCGTCGCCGCCCGCGACGCGCTCGTCGACCGCGGGGCCGAACACGGTCTGCGGGATCGGCGTCCAGGTGCCGACGACGAGCGTCTCGCGTTCCGGGGCGGCCGCCTCGATGCGGGTCAGGTAGTCGGGGTACTCGGCGGAGTTCGGGTCGCTGAAGCTGTTGTCGACCACCCGGTGCTTGTCGGGCCAGACGCCCGTGGCGATGCTCGACCAGCCGGCGCCCGAGATCGTGCCGGCCATCGGCTGGGCGTAGAGGTTGCTCGAGGCGGTGAGCCCGGCGGCGCGGAGGCCGGCCAGCGTCGGCATGCCCGCGGGCTCGAGGAAGTCGAAGCTCGCGCCGTCGATGCCGACGACGAGGGTCTTCACGGTGCGCGCGGCGGCGGCGGCGGGCTGCGCGGCGGCCGGCGCCGCGGCCGCCTGGGCGCAGAGCGGCACCGCGACGAGCGCGGCGGCGAGGAGCGAGGTCGAGACGGCGCGGGCGGCGCGGTTCGGCGAGGGCATGAGGGTCTCCGGGGTTCGGGGCGATGCGGCGGCGGATGCCGGCCGCTGCCCAGTCTTCGGAGGGGCCCGCCGCCGGCTCAAGCGAAATCGCCGCTTGTCGAGACACGTTCGCCGCGGGTTCATGCGGATCCCGCGCGAACCGGCCGCGATGTCCCCCGAGGAAGGTGAACACCTCGCGAACCCGCGCCCAGGATGTCGATACAGGTGCGGGGCGGAACGGGCGCGGGGCCGGCCGGGAGGATCCCGACCGGCCCCGCCGGGCGCCCCAGCGCCCCGCCGAGCGCAGCTACCCCCGCAGCGCCTCGGCGAGCTTCACCCGGGTGCCGGTGCGCAGCAGCGAGTTGCGGTACACGCGGTCGCCGATCGCGAGCGCGCCGAGCGTCGTCGCGACGAGGACCAGCAGCGAGAGCACCGGCTCCCACCACTCGGCCTGCCCCAGGAAGATCCGCACCGGCATCCCCACCGGAGCCGAGAACGGGATGTAGCTCATCACCGTCAGGATCGTCGGGTTGTCGAAGAAGAACACCACCGCGAAGTACGGGATCATCACGAGCATCGTCACCGGCGAGGTCACCGAGCCGACGTCCTCGGCGCGCGACACGAGCGCGGCCGACGCCGCGAACAGCGCCGCGAGCATCACGAAGCCGATCGCGAAGAACACCACGAACCAGATCACCGAGGACCCGAGCACTCCGAGCAGCACCCGCTGCCCCGTCGCGAGCAGCCCGACGAGCGCGAGCACCGCGATCGCGATGATCTGCCCGAACGCGAGCACGCTGTTGCCGATCACCTTGCCCGTCAGCAGCTCGCGCGCCGACACCGTCGACAGCAGGATCTCGATGATCCGAGTCTGCTTCTCCTCGACCACCGACTGCGCGATGGTCGAGCCGAAGGTGATCGCCGACATGAAGAACACGATGCCGAAGCCGAAGGCGATGAAGTACGCGAGCAGCGGGTCGACCGTCGCCGGGTCGAGCAGCTCGACGCCGGGCTGCGCCGACAGCGCCTGCACCACCCCGCCCGGCGCGCGATCGAGCCCGATGACCTGCAGGCCGGTCGGGTCGGATGCCTCGGGCACGATGATCGCGTCGACCTCGCCGTCGCGGAGCAGCGCCTCGCCGGCGGCCCGGTCGTCGACCGGCACCGCCTCGAGGGCGGGGTTGCCCTCGACCGCCGTCGCGGCCGTGCCGACGACGGCGACCTTCGCCGGGTCGGACTTGCCGCCGAAGATGCCGCCGAGCACGACCGAGGCCAGCACGGCGAGCATCAGAATGCCGGTGGAGATGAGGAACGCCTTGCTGCGCAGGCGCGTCGTGACCTCGCGGCCCGCGATGAGGCCCACCGTCTCGGTGAACTTCGGCGTGCGGAGCTCGGCGGTGCTGCGTGACGTGCTCACTGCACGACCTCCTTGAAGATCTGGGCGAGCGTCGTGTGCTCGCGGGTGAAGCCGGCGACCTCGCCCCGGCGGAGGGCCTCGGCGAGCACGGCGCGGCGCGCGGCATCCGAGTCCGCCTCGAACCGGGCCCAGCCGCCGTCGAAGTCGGTGACGACGATGCCGGGCAGCTCCCGCACCCAGCCTGCGTCGCCGTCGGTCAGCAGCTCCCAGCGCTCGGAGCCGTGCTCCGCGCGGAGCTCGTCGCCCGAGCCGGCGGCGCGGATGCGGCCGCCGGCGATGATGACGAGGTCGTCGCAGATGCGCTCCACGATGTCGAGCTGGTGCGAGGAGAACAGCACTCGTGCGCCTGAGTCCGCGGCGTCGGAGAGCACCGACTGCACCGTCTCGACCGCGATGGGGTCGAGGCCCGAGAACGGCTCGTCGAGCACGAGCACCTCGGGGCGGTGCACGAGCGCGGCCGCGATCTGCGCGCGCTGCTGGTTGCCGAGCGAGAGGCTCTCGACGGGGTCGTCGTGCCGCTCGGCGAGGCCGAGGCGGTCGAGCAGCTCCTCGGCGTTGCGGCGGGCCGCGGCCGGCGACCAGCCGTGCAGCCGCGCCAGGTAGACCGTCTGCTCCAGCACGCGCATCTTCGGGTAGAGGCCGCGCTCCTCCGGCATGTAGCCGAAGCTGCGACGGTCGGCGGTGCCGAGCGGATGGCCGTCGAGGGTGACCGTGCCGGTGTCGGCGCCGAGCACGCCGAGCACGATCCGCATCGTGGTCGTCTTGCCGGCGCCGTTGCCGCCGACGAAGCCGGTGAGCCGGCCGGGCGCGACGCGGAACGACACGTCGTCGAGGGCGACGCGCTCGCCGAAGCGCTTGCCGAGGTGCTGGAGTTCGAGCATGCTCCCACGCTAGCCACGGCGGATGCCACGGGCATCCGCCGCACGACGGGTTCCCCCTGCCGCGCCGTCGGGCGCATCCCCCCGGCGGGGGAGACCTGCGCTGCCCTGCTTCGCACCCCCGGGCCCCCGGGCGGGAGGAGATCGACAGTTCGGGAGGTCTCCGACGCCGGAGGCATCCTCCCTGCGCGTCAATCTCCTCCAGCGGGGGAGACGACGCCGTGCTCGTACGCGTAGACCACGGCGTGCACGCGATCGCGCAGGCCGAGCTTCATCAGCACCTTCGACACGTGGCTCTTCACCGTCGCCTCGCCGACCCACATGCGCCCGGCGATCTCGGCGTTCGACAGCCCCTCGGCGAGCAGCACGAGCACCTCGCGTTCGCGATCGGTCAGGGTGTCGAGTTCCGGCGGTGCGCTCGGGCGCGCGGGAGGGGCGGATGCCTCGTCGCCGGCGTCGGATGCCCCGGGCACGGACTCGCCCGAGGCATCCGCACCACCGCCGCCCGAGGTGAGCACGCCGTGCCGGCGCGCCGCCTCGATCACCCTCCGGGTGACGTCGGGCGCGAGCAGCGCCTCGCCGCCGGCGAGCACCTGTACGGCGTCGATGAGCCGTTCCGGGCTGGAGTTCTTCAGCAGGAAGCCGCTCGCGCCGGCCTCGAGCGCCGCGAAGAGGTAGTCCTCGCGGTCGAAGGTCGTGAGCACGAGCACGGCGGCCTCGACGCGCGGGTCGGCGGTCAGCCGGCGGGTGGCCTCGAGGCCGTCGACGTTCGGCATCTGCACGTCCATGCAGACGACGTCGGGCGCGAGCTCCAGGGTGCGGGCGACGGCCAGCTCGCCGTCCTCCGCCTCGCCGACGACCTCGATGCCGGGCTCCGAATCGAGGATCGTGCGGAAGCCGGCGCGCACCAGGCTCTGATCGTCCACCACGAGTACGCGGATCATCGGGCGTCTCCGTCCGTCGGGGGCCGTCGCCCGTCGCTCTGCAGCGGGAACGCCGCCCGCACGAGAAAGCCGCCGCGGGCCCGCGGACCGAGCTCGAGCTCCCCGCCCGTGGCGGCGACGCGCTCGCGCATGCCGACGAGGCCGAGCCCGGAGTCCTGCCCGCCGTCGCCCGCGCTGCGCCGCACGATGCCCGTGTTCGCGACCTCGAGCTCGACGCGCTCGGCCGTCCAGCGGATGCGCACGTCGGCGGTCGCGGCGGCCCCGGCGTGCTTGCGCACGTTCGTGAGCGCCTCCTGCGCGACCCGGTACGCGCTCGCCTCGACGAGGGTCGGCGCCTGGCGCGGTTCGCCGACCACCGCGAACGCGGTCGGCAGCCCGGCGGCGCTCGCCTCGGCGGCGAGCGCCTCGATCTGGGCGATGCCGAGCGTGCTGGCGGTGGGCTCCGGCTCGCCGTCGGCGCGCAGGGTGCCGAGCAGGGCGTGCAGCTCGGTCACGGCCTCGCGGGAGCTCGTCTCGATCGCCGAGAGCGCGTCGGCCGCGGCATCCGGGTTCGAGGAGAGCACCCGCCGTGCCGCCCCCGCCTGCACGCCGATCACCGAGACGTGGTGCGCGACGACGTCGTGCAGCTCGCGGGCGATGCGCACGCGCTCGAGTGCGACCGCCTGCCGCCGCGAGCGCTCGCGCTCGGCGGCGAGCTCCGCCGTGCGCTGCTCGAGCGCCGCCCGCTCGCGCGCCGAGCGGTAGTTCGCGTCGCCGAAGTACCAGGCGCCGCCGAAGTACAGCAGATTCGTCAGCACGTTCACGAGGCCGAACGCCAGGTACGGCGAGAGGAAGCCGTCGCGGCCGAGCTCGGGCGCCACCTCCTGCACCGTCGAGAAGTAGATGAGCGACCAGAGCAGCCAGCCGAACATCGCGAGGACGATCGCGAGCCGCACGACGAACGCACGCCGGCGGCTGCGCCCCCACGCGCCGACCGTGTAGATCGCGATGAACAGGGCGATGTTGCTGAACAAGGCCTCGCTGAGGTACAGCACCGCGCCGGTGATGAACGCGGCGGAAGCCACGACCGCGATGACGTCCGGGAACCGCCGCCGCAGCGCCAGGGGCAGCGTCATCGCCGCCGCCCAGACGAGCGAGGCCCACCACGGCCCGTCCTGGTTGTAGCCCGCCGCCCGGTACAGCACGAGACTCGCCGCGGTGGCCACGGCGAGCACCAGGGCGAGCAGCAGGTCGTTGCGCAGCTGCCACCGGGTCGGCGCCTGCCTGACCCACTCGACGCCCTCGAGCACGGGCTGGGCTGGGGGCTGCTGCTGCATCCCATCACGCTATCGGGGCGGATGCCTCGGGGCATCCGCCGTGCGGGGGAGCCGCCGCGCGAGCGGGGTTCCGGATGTCGGCGGCGATGAGTACCCTCGCACCGTGGACGAGCAGCGGGGCCCGACGGCCGAGGAGGGCGCGGTGCCGGCTGCGCCAGCGCCGGGTGCGCCCGCCGCATCGGCTCCCGCGGCACCCGCCCCGCCGGTCAACGGCATGCGCACCTTCGCCCAGGTGCTCGTGAACACGATGGTGGCGAACGTCACGACGAGCTTCCTCTGGTTCGCGCTCACCTTCTGGGTCTACCTCGAGACGAAGTCGGTGCTCGCGACCGGCATCATCGGCGGCGCGTACATGCTCCTCATCGCGTTCTTCTCGATGCTCTTCGGCACCATCGTCGACCGGCACCGCAAGTACCGGGTGATGATGCTGTCGAGCGTCGTCACGCTGGCCTCCTTCGCGCTCGCCGGTCTGCTCTATCTGCTCCAGCCCGAGCGCGCCCTGCTCGACCTCGGCGGACCGTGGTTCTGGGTGTTCACGGGCGTCATCCTCTTCGGCGCGGTCGTCGAGCACCTGCGCAACATCGCCCTGTCGACCACGGTGACCCTGCTCGTGCCCGTCGAGCGGCACGCCAACGCGAACGGGCTGGTCGGCACCGTGCAGGGGCTCGCATTCATCGTCACGAGCGTGTTCTCCGGGCTCGCGATCGGCCTGCTCGGCATGGGCGGCACGATGATCATCGCGGTGGGGCTGACCTTCGTCTCGCTGTTGCACCTGCTGTTCGTGCGCATCCCCGAGGCGAAGCCCGTCGTCGAGGAGGGCCGCCCGGCGGCCATCGACTTCCGCGGCAGCATCGCGGCGATCCGCCAGGCGCCGGGGCTGTTCGCCCTCATCCTGTTCTCGACCTTCAACAACCTCATCGGCGGCGTCTACATGGCGTTGATGGACCCGTACGGCCTGACCCTGTTCGAGGTGGAGTGGTGGGGCGTCGTCTTCGGCGTCGCGTCCACGGGGTTCATCGTGGGCGGAGTGATCATCGCGAAGTGGGGGCTCGGTCGCAATCCGATCCGCACGATGCTCCTGGTCGTCATCGGCATGGGACTGCTCGGCGCGTTCTTCACCGTGCGCGAATGGTGGTGGCTGTACGCGGTCGGTATCTGGCTCTACATGGCGCTCGTGCCGGCCGTCGAGGCCGCCGAGCAGACCGTCATCCAGAAGGTCGTGCCGTTCACCAGGCAGGGGCGGGTCTTCGGCTTCGCGGCCGCGTTCGAGGCGGCGGCGGCGCCGATCACGGCGTTCCTGATCGCGCCGATCGCCCAGTTCTGGATCATCCCGTTCATGCGCTCCGACGCCGGGTACGAGACGTGGGGATGGCTCCTCGGCGACGGCCAGGCGCGTGGCATTGCGCTGGTGTTCCTCGTGAGCGGCCTCGCGACGGCGGCCCTCGGTCTCGCCGCCTTCGCCACCCGGGCGTACCGCACGCTCTCGGCGGGGTACCGCACCGCCGAGGCGACGACGCCCGACGAGGCGCAGGCCGGCGAGCCCGAGGCGCAGGCCGGGACGCCGGAGGCGCAGGCCGGGGAGGCGGGGGCGACGACCCCCGCCGAAGCGCAGCCCGCCGCCCCCGATTCCCGCTAGCGCGCCAGCGGGTACGTCAGCCCGAGGTGGCCGGCGGGGAAGCTCACCGCGTGGTCGAGCTGCAGGCGCTGCGGGGCGAGCGCGTCCGGCGCGAACGAACGCCCGGTCCCGGGCAGCACTGGCACCACGCGCAGGCGCTGCGCGTCGACGAGCCCCGAATCGACGAAGTCGAGCCCGCCCCGCTCGTCGGCCGCGTCGCCGTCGGCGGAGACGATCTGCTCGAGCGTCAGGCGGCTCATCAGCGCGCCCCGTCCGCGAGGTGCTCGTCGAGCACGTCGAACGCGGAGGTCCAGCCGTCGTAGACGTTGTCGTCACCGGGGCCCGCGTCGATGCCGACGAGGTGGAACAGCATCTCGGTGCGCTCCGCGTCGAGCTCGCGGAGGATCACCGTGATGAGCGGGGCAGCATCGTCGGCATCCTCCGGCGAGCCCCAGGTGAACGCGAGCCGCTCGGGCGGCCGCACCTCCCGGTAGACGCCCGCGGTGGGGTAGCGGGAGCCGTCCGAGGGGTTCACCATCGTGTAGCGGTACCGTCCGCCGGGTCGAACGTCGAGCTCGACGCTGCCCTCCTCGACGTCGATGCCGCGCGGGTGCCACCACGCGCCCGCCTGCTCCGGCTCGGTCCACGCGCGCCAGACGAGCGCGCGCGGTGCGTCGAGGATGCGGGTGATCGTGAACTGCGGTCGGTGGTCAGGCTCGGTCATCGCCGGTTCCCTTCAGTCGGCGGAGCTGCTCGTCGAGCAGATCGAAGCGCTCGTTCCACTCGCCGCGGTGGCGTTCGACCCAGTCGGATGCCTCGTCGAGGGGCTCCGTGCGCAACGTGCAGCTGCGCCACTGGGCGTGTGCGGTGCGTTCGATGAGCCCGGCCCGTTCGAGGACCTTCAGGTGCTGCGAGATCGCGGGCCGGCTGATCGCGAACGGCTCGGCGAGCTCACCGACGGTCGCCGCGCCCGAGCGGAGCCGCGAGAGCATCGCGCGGCGCGTGGGATCGGCGAGGGCCTGGAAGACGAGGCTGAGCTGATCGGTCATGTTAGCGGCTCCTTAATTAAGGATTTGCTTAAACTAGCTCGACGGCAGCGCCGCGTCAAGGGGTGCGGTCGCGATCGCGGCGGGGCGGAGTGCCGCTGCGCTCCTCGCGTTACTTGCGCTTCTCGGCGCGGTCCTTCAGGAAGATGAGCGGCAGCAGCCAGCCGCCGAGCGCCGTGATGATCCACACGATGAGCGTCGCGAGCACCCAGGTGACCGCGCCGTCGATGTGGATGCCGCCAGGGAAGAGCGAGGCGATGAGCAGCGCGAGGAACGTCGTCACCAGGCCGATGCCGCCCAGCACGGCCGCGGCGTACTGTCGGGCGAGGTTGAACACGAAGGGCCCGAGGATCGCCTGCGCCACCGAGAACACGATGATCGCGACGAGGAATCCGCCCCATTCCAGGTGGAAGTCCGGCAGCACCCACGACGCGACGAGGAGGCCGAGGGCGGCTGTCACGAGCGAGATCGCCAGCCGGATCAGAAAGCGCACCATGGCGCGAGCGTAGCGTGCGGGGCGTGCTCGGCGGGGGTACCGCCTCGGCCTGGGCGCGCTCGACAGGACGAAATGCCCCCCTTGCAGGGGGAGGATCCCTCGCCTACGGTGGAAAGGGATGCCCCGATCGCGCGACGTTCCTCGTGCGCCGCGTCCCGAGCGGACCCGGCGCAGCGCGGTGACCACGAAAGCGAGTGGCGCGCAGCCGGGCGACGGGCAGACTGGCGCGGCGGGCCCCGGCGCCGAGCCGCACACCAGGCATGCGCATCGGGACGGTCCTGCGCGGGCGTCCGGTCCGATGATCGCGATCGCGGCGGCCGGCGTCGCCGTGCTCTGCACCGTCGGCGCGGTCGTCGGCGTGCACGCGGCGATCGGCGACAACGACGGCCCCGCCGTGCAGCTGGCGCACCGCGGCGTCGACCTCCGGCCCGACTCGGAGCGCGGAGGGGCGACGGACCAGAACGACGGCACCGCAGCCGGCTCCCCCGAGACGCCGGCACCGACGGCTCCCCCCGAGGCCCCCTCGACCCCGCTGCCGACGCTGCCCGCTCCGAAGCCCTCGCCCGAGCCTTCACCGAGCCCGCGTCCGGAGCGGCCGTCGCCGAACCCCACGCCGTCGCCCAACCCGACTCCGTCGACTCCGCCCACGAACCCCTACCTCGATCCGGCCGACCCGCGCTTCGTCTCCGAGGCCGACCGCGCCGCGTGGTCGACCGGGCAGCGCGCGGTGCGAGCCTGCATGGCCGAGGCCGGCTTCGAGTACCGCGAGTGGGAGTGGTGGAACGGCGGCACGCCGAAGCCCGCCGGCCTCGACGGGCCGCGCGACGCCGCCTGGCGCGTCGCCCTCCAGGGCGACGAGGGCACGGCGGGCTGCGCCGCGGCGGCGGGCGACGCGCCGTCGATCCCGCCGGAGGCCGTGCCACCGGGGCTCAGCCCCGAGCCCGCGCCGCCGACGGAGGCGCCCGGATCCGGCGCCGGTCCGGAGCCCGGTGCGCCGCCCGCGAGCGGTGCGCCCGCCCCGGAGGCGATCGAGTCGCCCGACTCCATCGAACCGGCGGCCGAGTAGCCCGCGCGGGCCACGGTTCAGCCCGCGAGCGCGTCCTCGGCGACGAGCGGCTCGATCCATTCGAAGACGGGCTCCAGAGCGTCGCGCCGCAGATGGTGCAAGGTGGCCTGGTCGACGCGGCGGGCCTTCACGAGGCCGCTGCGGCGGAGGATGTCGAGGTGGCGCGAGGCGGTCGAACGGGAGACCTCGATGCGCTCGGCGAGGTCCGTGATCGACACCCAGTGGGCGCCGTTGAGCGCCTCGAGGATGTGCCGCCGCACGGGATGCGCGATGGCGTCGAAGACGGAAGATCGTTGACGGAGCACAGGCGCTCTCCTCTCTGAGATCCGCAGAGAGCCTAGCCGACCGATGCCGCCCCGCTCACTCCGCCGTGAGCGTCTCCACCCGGCCGTTCAGCGCCGCGGCATCCTCGTGCCAGAGCGCGACGACCCGCTCGGCGAAGCGCTCCTCGAGCCCCTCTAGCGCCTTCACGCGGAAGGTGACCGCCGCGCCGCTGCCGCCGGCCTTGCCGAGGCCCTGCGCGACGCTCTGCATCCACGACTCGCTCGCCGCCTTCACCGCGGTGTAGTTGGCGCCGCCCGCGGTCGGGTGCTCGACGGTCGTCGAGGAGATCATCGTGATGCGCCCGGCGGGGGAGCCGACGAGATCGTCCCACAGTGCGCGGCTCAGGTGGCGCAGCGCGGAGAAGGAGCGCTCGAGCACGCGGTAATCCTCCTCGGTCTGCCCGGGAAGCCCGCCGCCGCCCCGCCAGCCGCCGACGAGGTGCACGACGCCGTCGACGTCGCCGACGCGGCCGTGCACCCGCATCGCGAGCGGCCAGACCTGCTGCTGATCGGTGAGATCGGCGAGCTCGGTCACGAGCCCGGGGAGCTCGTCCGCCATCGCCTCGAGCCGGCCCCGATCGCTGCCGACCGCGACCACCACGGCGCCCGCGTCGAGCAGGGCGCGCGCCACGGCGCGGCCCGAGGCGCTCGTCGCGCCCGCGATCAGCACGACCCGGCCCGCGGGCCCGTTCGTCGAGTCATCCACCATGTCGTTCTCCATCCGCTCGCTCCGTGCTTCACGGGCTCCATCGAAAGCGAATCACCCCGAGCGCCGGAACGGAAGCTCCGCGCGCTCGGGGTGATCCGGTGAATCCAGGACTCAGGCCTCGGCGTCGCCCGTGATGCCGACCGTCGACTCGATGACCGGCTTCATCTTCTTGTCGAGAGCCTCGAAGAACATCGACAGCGGGAACTCGTCGTCCATCACGAGGTCGGTGTAGCCCTTCGGCGGCCCGGCGAGCACCTCGCGCGGCAGGCCCTCGGCCCACACGGACGCGGGGTTCGGCGTGACCACCGAGGAGACGAGCTCGTAGGCCTTCAGCCAGTGCACCGTCTTCGGGCGGTCGATCGACTCCCAGTAGAGCTGGTCGATCGCGTCGCCGAGTTCGACGACCGCGTCGGCGACGGCGTCCCAGTCGAAGCTCAGCTCGACGTCGCGCCACTCCAGCACGTGCTTGCGGTGCAGCCAGGCGAAGAGCAGCTGCCCGCCGAGGCCGTCGTAGTTGCGCACCCGGCTGCCGGTGATCGCGAAACGGAAGATGCGGTCGAAGATGACCGCGTACTGCACGAGCTTGCCGGTCGAGCGCATCTGCTCCTCGACCTCGGTCAGCTCCTCGCCGGCCGCGAGGCGGGCGTCGAGCCCGCGCTGGATCTTCACCGACTCGCGGAACGCGGTCAGGTCGCAGCGCAGCTCTTCCAGCGAGTAGAGGAAGAACGGCATCCGCTGCTTGATCATGAACGGGTCGAACGGCAGGTCGCCGCGCATGTGGGTGCGGTCGTGGATGATGTCCCACATCACGAAGGTGCGCTCGGCCAACTGCTGGTCGTCGAGGAGGCTCGCCGCATCCTCCGGCAGTTCGAGCTTCGTGATCTCGCTCGCCGCGCGCACGACGCGGCGGTAGCGGGCGGCCTCGCGGTCCTGGAAGATCGCCCCCCAGGTGAACGGCGGGATCTCGCGCATCGCGACCGTCTCGGGGAAGAGCACCGCCGAGTTCGTGTCGTAGCCCGGCGTGAAGTCGACGAGCCGCAGGCTCACGAAGAGCTTGTTGCCGTAGTCGCCGGCCTCGAGCGCGGCGATGAACTCCGGCCAGATCGTCTCGACGACGAGCGCCTCGACGTGCCGATCGGACGAGCCGTTCTGCGTGACCATCGGGAACACGACGAGGTGGCGGATGCCGTCGACGCGGTGCCGCTGCGGCTGGAACTCGACGAGCGAGTCGAGGAAGTCGGGGATGCCGAAGCCGGCCCCCTGCCAGGTGCGGAAGTCGGCCTGCAGGGCCGTGAGGTACGCGGCCTCGTGCGGGAAGCGCGGGGCGAGCGCGGCGACGGACTCGACGATCGTGTCGACGAGCGCGGATGCCTCGGGGCGGTCGGTCTCGACCGGCACCGAGCCGTCCTTCACCTGGAGCGCCTGCAGCCGGGTCGCCGCGTCCTTCAGCGCGAGCCAGGCGGGGTCGTGCTCGACCCCGGCCGCGAGGGCGATCGTCTCCGGCGTGACCGCGTCCTCCAGGACCTCGGGTTCGCCAACGATGGTGTCAAGAGTGGTCTGTGACATTCGGAACCTCCCGTCGTCGTGGTGGTCTGCGGCAGCGCAGAATCGCCGCCCATCCCAGGGTAGGCGCACGAGCTCCGCGATTGGTTGCGGTGCGACGCGGGAATATTGCGCCGATCGAGCAAACCACGCGGGCGATCGCCTGCCCGCACACGAATCCGAAAGCGGACGCATAGCGGATGCATAGCGAGCGTGCGTACCGTCGCACGAGGCCGGGCGACGGACTCCTCCGCACCGGCCCGGCGCGCCGGCATCCGCCTCGGCGTCCGCCGAATCGACCAGACGAAACGAGTCCCTCATGACCCACTCCCGCCCCTCCGCCGCCGTCGCGCTCGTCGTGCCGACGATCGCCCTCGCCGGCTCGGCCGTCGTGACGGTGATCGGCGCGATGTGGACGTCGCAGGCGAACGCCACCCTCACCGCCGCGCTCACGAGCGGCACCGGCACCGCCGTCGACGTCTACGGCAGCCAGTCGGAGATCGTCGTGTCGTCGGGGCTGCTGACCGGCGGCATCGTCGGCCTCGTCGTCTCGCTCGCGCTGTTCGCGGTGCTGATCGGCTTCGGCGCGCTGTCGCGGCGGGCGCCCGCGCCCGCGCTCGCCGCTGAGGCCGCCGAGTCCGAGCCGGTCGTCGTCGAGGAGACCGTCGAGGAGATCGTGGTGGAGGAGGTCGTGCCGGCCGAGCCCGCCGCCGAGTCGGCCGAGCCCGCCGCCGTGGCGGCCGAGTCGGCCGAGCCCGCCGCCGAGGCGGATGAGCCCGCCGGCCAGGCCGGCCAGGCCGACCAGGCCGGCCCGGCCGGCCCCGCACCCCGCGCCTGATCGCGGGCCCCGCGCACACAACTCAGGAACGCCCGGTCGGCAGCCCCGTGATCACGCGGGCACGCCGTCCGGGCGTTCCGCGTATCCGCCGGATGTTCCTGAGTTGTGGAGTGGCGGGAGGGTACGGTGCAGGCATGACCGGGGAACTGCGCACTGCCGACGAGGTGCGGGCGGCCCTCGCCGCGGCATCCTCGCCCGAGCGCGCCGCCGGGGCCGCCCGCTTCTTCAAGACGGGCCCCGGGGAGTACGCCGAGGGCGACGTCTTCATCGGGGTCACGGTGCCCGCGACGCGCGCCATCGTGCGACGCTCGCTCGCGCTGCCGGCGGCAGAGACCGCGGAACTCGTCGCGAGCCCGATCCACGAGGAGCGTCTCGCCGGGCTCCTCGTCATGGTCGAGCGCTTCCGCCGCGCCGGGCGACCGCGCGGTCGCGACGACGCCGTGCGGCGGGCCGAGCACGAGGCGTACCTCGAGGCCGTGCGCGCCGGGCGGGTCGACAACTGGGACCTCGTCGATGCGAGCGCCGAAGTGCTGGTCGGCGAGATCGTCTATCCCGCGCCGGGCGCCGACCCAGTGCCGCCGCTCATCGCGGAGCTCGCGGCATCCTCCTCGCTCTGGCAACGCCGGGTCGCCGTGCTCGCGACCTTCGCCGCGATCAAGGGCGGGGATGCCGCGCCCACCCTCGCCATCGCCGAGAAGCTGCTCGACGACCGCGAACCGCTCCTGCACAAGGCCGTCGGCTGGATGCTGCGCGAGGTCGGCAAGCGGGTCGACCGCGCCGCGCTCACCGGGTTCCTCGACCGCTTCGCCGCGCGGATGCCGCGCACCATGCTGAGCTACGCCACCGAGCACCTCTCCCCCGAGGCACGGGCCGCATACCGCGCCCGCCGCTGACGCGGGCCCGCTCGCACAACTCAGGAAGGCGCCCGGCCCTGACGCGGGCCCGCTCGCACAACTCAGGAAGGCGCCCGGCCCTGACGCGGGCCCGCTCGCACAACTCAGGAAGGCGCCCGGCCCGATCGGCGCCGTTCCGCGCATGTCGCGGCGCTACAACGTCCATAACTGCCAGATGTTCCTGAGTTGTGTGAGGCGGGGTGGTGCGCGCCGGGCCGCGGGTGCAGGCTGGAGCGGGGCGCGGTGCCGGCCGCGCCGCCGCGCGCAGGAAGGATCGCACCATGCAGATCGAACCCATCCACCACGAGCCGCCGTATCGGGTCGGCGTGTTCATCGGCAGCCTCGCGAGCGACTCGATCAACCGCCTCCTCGCGACAGCCCTCGAGCGGCTGGCCCCGCCGGAGCTCGAGTTCCACGAGATCGTCTACCGCGAGCTGCCGCTGTACAGCCGGGACTACGACGCCGACTACCCGCAGGTGGCCCGCGACTTCAAGGCGGCCATCCAGGACTCCGACGCACTGCTGTTCGTCACGCCCGAGTACAACCGTTCGCTGCCGGGCCCGCTGAAGAACGCGATCGACTGGGCGAGCCGGCCCTGGGGGCAGAACGTGCTCACCGGGCGGCCGAGCGCGGTGATCGGCGCGTCCACCGGGGCGATCGGCACCGCGGTCGCGCAGCAGAGCCTGCGCAGCATCCTGAGCTTCTCGAACGCGCCGCAGATGAACTCGCCCGAGGCCTACCTGCAGTTCACACCGGGGCTGATCGGCCCGGACGGCCAGGTGACCGTCGAGAGCACCGAAGAGTTCCTGGCGACGTTCATGCGGCGCTTCCTGGAGTTCACGACGCGCGTGCTCACGGTGCTGCCGCGCCCCGACTGAGCCTCACCCCCGACTTGCCCGACTTTCATGGAAGTCGGGCAAGTCGAAGGGGGTGAATCGGTCAGCGCAGCGCAGCGCAGCCGGGCGCGACTCAGGCCCACTTGCGCACGGCCCAGCGCTCGAACAGGCCGACGACCGCGTCGGTCAGCTTGCCGAGCACGGCGAGCAGGATGATCGCGAGGAAGATGCGGTCGATCCGGCCGTTGTTGCCCGAGTCGACGAGCAGGAAGCCGAGTCCCATCGAACTGGCGATGAGCTCCGCGGCGACGAGGAACAGCCACGACTGCGCGAGCGCGAGCCGCAGCGCCGAGACGACCGACGGCACCGCCGCGGGCAGCTGCACGACCGAGAGCAGCCGCACGCCGCGCAGGCCGAACGCGCGGCCGGCCTCCAGCAGCTGCCGGTCGACGTGCCGCAGCGCCGCCGCGACGATCGTGTAGACGGGGAAGAAGGCGCCGATCGCGATGAGCACGACCTTCGACTCCTCGCCGATCTTCAGCCACAGGATGAGCAGCGGCACCCAGGCGAGCGACGGCACCGCGCGGATCGCGCCGAGCGTCGGCGAGAGCAGGATGTCGCCGAGCTTCGACAGGCCGACGACGGCGCCGACGACGAGGCCGAGTGCGGCGCCGACGGCGAAGCCGACGAACACGCGCTGCGTCGAGATCGCGATGTAGAGGCCGAGCAGACCGCGCTCGGCGAGGTCGACCCCGGCCGTCCACACCATCTCGGGGCTGGGCAGCATCGAGACGGGCACGGCGCCGGAGGTCGAGGCGAGCTGCCAGGCGACGAGCAGCACGAGGGGGAGCAGCGCTCCGCCCGCGACGCGGAACCAGCGCCGGTCGACAAGGCGGCGGCGCGGGGCGCCGGCGGACGGCCCGGTCGGACCGGCGCCGCCGGTGCTCGCGGTCCGCGGATCGGATGCCTCGCGCCGGTCGATCCCGGAGACGCCGAACGGCCCCGCGGCGGCGACCGCGAGGCCGCCGTCCGCGACGGGTGCGTTCGACTGCCGGTCGACCGAGGTCACGCCCGCGCGCCCGTCCTCGGCGCCGGCGCGGCCGGTGCCGGGGTCGGTGCTCGTGAGCGCGTCCCCGCGCGAGGCATCCGCCGTCATCGGATCCGCCTTACTCGAAGCGCGACGCGTCGGCCTTGGCGGCGAACGTGTCGTTCACGATCGAGGCGAGCGCCTCGTCGACCTGCTGCTGGCTGGCGACGTCACCGAGCTCGACGAAGATCGGGCCGATCTTCTCGAGCACCGCGATCTGCGCGTCCCCGGGCACGTGGTCGATGTCGAGGTTCGTGCGCTCGTCGATCACCTTGGTGGCCACGGCGAGGTCGAGGCCCGCGACGTCGGCGAGGATCTGCGCGGTCTCCTCGGGGTTCTCCTCGGCCCACTGGCGGGCGTGCTCGTAGGCGTCGACGACGGCCTGGGCGACCTCGGGCTTGTTCTGGATGAAGTCCTCCGTGGCGTTCAGGAAGCCGTAGGAGTTGAAGTCGACGTTGCGGAAGAAGAGGCTCGCGCCCTGCTCCTCGGCGCCGGCCATGATCGGGTCGAGGCCGGCCCAGGCCTGCACCGAGCCGTTCTGCAGCGCGGCCCAGCCGTCGGCATGCTGCAGGTTTTGCACGGTGATGTCGGACGCCTGGAGGCCCTCGGCCTCGAGCGACTGCAGCAGGAAGAAGTACGGGTCGGTGCCCTTCGTCGCGGCGACCTGCTTGCCCTTGAGGTCGGCGACCGAGGAGATCCCGGTGCCGTCGACCGTGACGAGCGCGGCCCACTCGGGCTGCGAGAAGAGGTCGATGACCTGGATGGGCGAGGTGTTCGAGCGGGCCAGCAGCGCGGCGGAGCCCGCCGTCGAGCCGACCTCGATCGCCCCGGCGCGCAGTGCCTCGTTCGCCTTGTTCGAGCCGGCCGACTGCACCCAGGTGACCTCGAGCCCGGCGTCCTCGAGCCAGCCCTGGTCCTTGATGACGAGGCTCAGCGGGTTGTAGGTGGCGAAGTCGATCGCGAGGGTCTGGCCCTCGAGCGAGCCGGACTCGGTGCTGGGGGCCGGCTCGGCGGCCTGGCCCTCGCCGGCGACGCAGCCGGAGAGCAGCAGGGCGCTCGCGGCGGCGCCCGCGACGAGCGCGGTGCGGATGAGACTGGTGCGGGACATGTGACTCCTCGGGGGTGGGGTGCAGGCGGGGCCCGGCGCGCTCAGTAGGGGAACGCCGGGATGGTGCTGGTGGACTGGATGCCGCGGGCGGCCCCGTGCCGGTCGATGCCGAGCCCGTCGAGCAGCCGGCCGCGGAGCTCGGCGAGCTCGGCCGAGCCGCGGTCGCGGGGCCGGGTGCCGGGCACGACGACGGTCTGGCGGATGCCCGCGCCGGGCGTCGCGTCCTCCGCGGCGGGGCCGTCGGCGCTGGCGTCGGCGCTCGGCTGGGTGCCGAGCACGACGATGCGGTCGGCGAGCTGCAGCGCCTCGTCGACGTCGTGGGTGACGAGGAGCACGGTCGTGGGTTCCGCGGCGTGGATCTCGAGCAGCAGGTCCTGCATGCGCAGCCGGGTGAGCGCGTCGAGCGCGCCGAAGGGCTCGTCGAGCAGCAGCACGTGCGGCGAGCGGGCGAGCGCCCGGGCGAGCGAGGTGCGCTGCGCCATCCCGCCGGAGATCTCGCGCGGCCGGTGCTCGGCGAACTCGGCGAGCCCGACGAGCTCGAGCAGGCGGGCGACGTGCGCCCGGCCCGCGGCGCGCGTGGTGCCGCGGGGCAGGCCGAGGGCCACGTTCTGGGCGACGGTGCGCCAGGGCAGCAGCCGGGGCTCCTGGAAGCCGATCGCGCTGCGCGCGTCGTAGTCGGCGACGGGGCTGCCGGCGATCGTCACCCGCCCGCTCGTCGGCCGGTCGAGGCCGCCCGCGATGCGCAGGAGGGTCGACTTGCCGCAGCCGCTCGGGCCGAGGATCGCGAGGATCTCACCGGCCTCGACGACGAGGTCGACGTCGCGGAGCACCGGCCGCGCGCCCGCGGCGGTCGGGAACGCGCGACCGACGCCGCGGAACTCCACGGGCAGCGCGGCTGCGCTCGTGCTCGTCGGCGTCGCTGGCATCGGGGCTCCCGGGTTCCGGGCTCGCCGGAACCGATCGGCGGCGCCCATCGGGGGAGATCAGCGCGCAGGGCGGTGGTGGATGCCCCGACGGTACCCAGCCCGCGCCCGCGCTGTCAGCCCGTCACGACCCATGGCGTAACACGGGGCGTGCGGAGCCGGCGAGCTCGTCAGCCGAAGATCATCGGCAGGTCGCCGTCGTCGTCGCCGCCGAGGTCGAGCTCGACAAGCACCGGCACGTGGTCGCTCGGGGCGTCGCCCTTGCGCTCGTCGCGGTGGATCGACGCGCTCGTGACGGCCTCGGCGAAGGCCTCGGAGCCGAGGATGAAGTCGATGCGCATGCCCTCGTTGCGGGGGAAGCGGAGCTGCTTGTAGTCCCAGTAGGTGTACAGGCCCTCGGGCACGCGGGCGCGCACCACGTCGCTGACGCCGGCGTTCTCGAGCGTGAAGAACGCCTCGCGCTCGGCGGGGGAGACGTGCGTGGTCTGGCCGACGATCACGGTGGGGTCGCCGTTGTCGACGTCGAGCGGGGCGACGTTGAAGTCGCCCATGAGCGCGAACGGCACCTCGGGGTGCGCGCTGGTCTGCGCGCGGGTGTACTCGGTGAGCGCCGCGTACCAGTCGAGCTTGTACGTGTAGTGCGGGTCGCCGAGCGCGCGGCCGTTCGGCACGTAGAGGCTCCACACGCGCACGCCGTCGACGGTCGCACCGATCGCCCGCGCCTCGCGGGGCAGATCGGGGCCCTCGTGCCCCTTCAGGAAGCCGGGCATGCCGGGGAACTCGTGCTCGACGTCGCGGATGGGCGCGCGGCTCGCGATGGCGACGCCGTTCCACTGGTTGAGGCCGTGGATCGCGAGCTCGTAGCCCGCCTGCTCGAACGCCTCGTGCGGGAACTGCTCGGGCTTGCACTTGATCTCCTGCATCGCGAGCACGTCGACGTCCTCGCGCACCATCCAGTCGACGACACGGCCGACGCGGGTGCGGATCGAGTTGACGTTCCAGGTGGCGATGCGCATGGGATCCAGCGTATCCGCCGCGTCCGACGCCACCGGCACGGGCGGGAGCCTCCGACGGCGCGACTGCCGCATGCCCGGCTTTGCTGCCATGATCGAAGCCGAGCGAGGAGGCGACGATGGGATTCAGCGTCGAAGGCGTCGAGGGCATCGGCGAGATCACGGCGGGCGCCGATCTGGCGGCGATCATCGCGGGGGCCGCCTCGCTCGAGGACGGCGACATCCTCGTCGTCACCTCGAAGATCGTCTCGAAGGCCGAGGGGCGGATCGTCGAGGCATCCGATCGCGAGGCGGCGATCACCGCCGAGACGGTGCGCGTCGTCGCGACGCGCGAGTACGACGGCGGCGTCACCCGCATCGTCGAGAACCGGCAGGGCATCGTCGGGGCGGCCGCGGGCGTGGACGCCTCGAACTCGCCGGACGGCACGGTGCTGCTGCTCCCCGTCGACCCCGACGGCTCTGCGCGCGCGCTCGCGACCGGGCTGCGCGAGCTGACCGGCCGCCGCGTCGGGGTCATCCTCTCCGACACGCTCGGCCGGCCCTGGCGCGAGGGGCAGACCGACATCGCGATCGGCGCGGCCGGCGTGCACGTCTTCGACGACCTGCGCGGGCAGGTGGATGCCTCGGGCAAGGCCCTCGCGGTGACCATGCCGTGCGTGGCCGACGAGATCGCGGGTGCCGGCGAGCTCGTGAAGGGCAAGAGCGCCGGGGTGCCGGTGGCCGTCGTCCGCGGGCTCGGCCGCTACGTCGGCGATCTCGACCTGCCGGGGGCCCGGGCCATCCAGCGGCCCTCCGACCGCGACCTCTTCCGGCTCGGCGCCGACGAGGCGTACGACGAGGGGTACCGTGCGGGCTTCGACGAGGCGCAGGCGGAGGGCGGCGAGCGCTGAGCGAGGTGCGTGCCGCATCGCGCGCGCCACGGATCCGCAATCTTGGATCCAATTTGCGTGCCCGGCGCCCATCCATCCGCTAGCCTCGTCGCCATGAGCGAACGCGAGACCCGCACCGCCGGAGCGAGCGCGCCGAGCGCCGAAGCGCTGCAGAAACTGGCCGGTCGGCACCAGGCGGGGTACCGCTCGGTCGGCACGATGGCGTACGACATCCTGCGCGACGCGATCCTCGACGGCACGCTCGCCCCCGGCCAGAAGCTGCGGCAGGAGACCCTCGCCGAGACGATCGGGGTGTCGCGGCTGCCCGTGCGCTCGGCGCTCATCCAGCTCGAGGCCGACGGGCTCGTCGAGTTCCACGCCCGTCGCGGCGCCGTCGTGAAGGCCCTGTCGGCGGAGCAGGCGCGCGAGGTCTACGACATCCGGGTGCTGCTCGAGATCGACGCGCTGCGGCACTCGATGGACGAGATGACGCCCGAGCGGATCGTGCGGCTGCGCGAGCTCGGCCGCACGGCCGACGCGGAGGAGGAGGGCGCCGACTTCGTCGACGCCCGCACCCAGTTCTACGCGGAGCTCTACGGCGCGGCCGCGCGCCCGGTGCACTGGGAGATGATCGAGCAGCTGCGGCTGAAGGTCGGCCGTTACGTGCTCGGCTGGCGGCTCGTCGGCGGCGGCGATCACGGGCATTCGCACGAGGAGCTCGTCGCGGCCGTCGAGGCGGGCGATGCGGATGCCGCGGCCGAGGTGCTGCGCTCGCACCTCACCGGCGTCCGGGACGCCGTGCTCGCCATGCTCTCCGCCGAGGGCGGTGCCGCCGCGCGCTGAAGTGCCGCCCGGTGGGCGGCGGCGCGCCCGGCACGCGCCTGCGCCGCCGCGCGCGCTGACTCGGCCTGGGGGACCCACTTGCTTTTGGATCCAGTATCCGAAAGACTGTTCCCGCGGGAGGTGGACCCGCCTCGCGAGTTCGCTCGCGTGACGCCGGTACGACGACGCGTCAGGATGGAGGGGTGTCAGTGCACATCGGTTACGCCGCCATGCTCGAGCAGTTCCCT
Organism: Agromyces soli; assembly: GCF_022811605.1. Classification (GTDB taxonomy): domain Bacteria; phylum Actinomycetota; class Actinomycetes; order Actinomycetales; family Microbacteriaceae; genus Agromyces; species Agromyces soli. The sequence goes on from NZ_CP094533.1 coordinate 1,302,917, forward strand.
CCGTCCGACGCGGTCGCCTTCGCCGCTGCGGCGGAACGTCACGGCTTCAGCGGCACCATGGCCACCGATCCGTTCCAGCCGTGGTTGCCGCGTCTCGGCCAGGCCTCGCACGTGTGGAGCGTGCTGGGTGCGGTCGGCGCGGCAACCCGGGGCGACCTCGGGCCCGGCGTCACCACGCCCACGTTCCGCATGCACCCCGCGGTCGTCGCCCAGGCGAGCGCCACGCTCGCCTCGATGTACCCGGGCCGGCACTGGCTCGGCATCGGCTCCGGCGAGGCGATCAACGAGCACGTCGTCGGCGCGTACTGGCCCGAGCCGCCCGACCGCATCGCCCGCATGTTCGAGGCCGTCGAGCTCATCAAGAAGCTCTTCGCCGGCTCGATCGCCGGGCGCGACGTGCGCCACGCCGGCCCCAGCTTCAAGATGGAGTCCACCCGGTTGTGGACCATGCCGAAGACGGCCCCCGAGATCTACATCGCGACCGCCGGCCCCGTCACCGCGCGGCGGGCCGGCCGGGTCGCCGACGGCCTGATCACGCAGAGCGGGCCGTCGGAGCGCCTCGAGGTGCTGCTCGCGCGCTTCGCCGACGGCGCCCGCGACGGCGGTCGCGACGCCGCCACGATGCCCCGCGTGCTGCAACTGCACCTCTCCTGGGCCGAGACCGACGAGGAGGCGATGCGCAACGCGCTCGCCGAGTGGCCCATCGCCGGCATGCGCTTCGGCCGCGGCGACATCCGCTCGCCGTTCGAGCTCGAGCAGCTCGCCCGCACCGTGCGGCCGGAGGACTTCGCGGGCCGCATGGTCGTCTCGGCCGACCCCGATCAGCACCGCGCCGAGATCCAGCGCCACCTCGACCTCGGCTTCGACCGCATCTACCTGCACAACGTCGGCCGCAACCAGCTCGAGTGGCTCGAGGTCTTCGGCCGCGAGGTCCTGCCGGGGCTGCGGCCATGAGCGGCGGCGACTGGGTGGTCGTCATCCCGGTGAAGCTCTTCGCCGCGGCGAAGTCGCGGCTGCGCCCGCAGCTCGGCGACGAGCAGCGCGCGGCGCTCGCCCGCGCCTTCGCGCTCGACACGGTGGATGCCGTGCGCAGCGCCGAGCGCGTCGCGGAGGTCGTCGTGGTCACCGCCGAGCCCGAACTCGGCGCGGAGCTCGCCGCGCTCCCCGACGTCGAGCTCGTGCCCGAGGCGGGCGAGCCCGGCCTCACCGCGGCGATCGAGCTCGGCATCGCGCACGTCCGGCACGGCGGCGGGCGGCATCTCGCGGTGCTGCTCGGCGACCTGCCGGCGCTCCGCTCCGCCGCGCTCGACGGGGCGCTCGAGGCCGCGTGCGGCCACCGGCTCGCCTTCGTCGCCGACCTCGAGGGCACCGGCACGACGCTCGTCACCGCGCTCGCCGGCACGGGCCTCGAGCCCGGCTTCGGGCCCGACTCCGCCGCCGCCCACCGGGCCGCCGGCTTCGCCGACCTCGCCGCCATCGGCAGCATCGACCCCGGCCTCCGCCGCGACGTCGACACCGTCGAAGCGCTGGAGGCCGCGCTCGGCCTCGGCGTCGGCCCGCGCACGGCCGAGGTCGTCGCCGCCTTCGCCGACGAGGCGCTGCCGCACGCGCCGGCCGAGGCATCCGATCCGGCCGCCGCATCCGGTTCGGAAGCCCAGGCGGCCCCCGCACGTTCTCAGTGATCAGCAGTTCCCAGCAGAAGGAGACCAATCGTGACCCTCACCCTCGGGTACAAGGCCAGCGCCGAGCAGTTCGACCCGCGCGAGCTCGTCGAGATCGCCGTCGCCGCCGAAGGCCACGGCATGGAGTCGGTGTTCGCGAGCGACCACTTCCAGCCGTGGCGGCACACGGGCGGCCACGCGCCGTTCTCGCTCGCCTGGATGGCCGCCGTCGGCGAGCGCACCAGCTCGGTGAAGATCGGCACGAGCGTGATGACGCCGACGTTCCGCTACAACCCGGCGGTCCTCGCGCAGGCCTTCGCCTCACTCGGCCTGCTCTACCCCGACCGCATCATCGCCGGCTTCGGCTCCGGCGAGGCGCTGAACGAGATCGCCACCGGGTTCCGCGGCGCGGGCGAGCAGGACTGGCCCGAGTTCCGGGAGCGCTACGCCCGGCTCCGCGAGTCCGTGCGCCTCATGCGCGCGCTCTGGAACGAGGAGGGGCAGGTCAACTTCGAGGGCGAGTACTACTCGACCCACGACGCCTCGATCTACGACCGCCCCGAGACCGCCGTGCCGATCTACATCGCCGCGGGCGGCCCGCAGGTCGCGAAGTACGCCGGCCGCGCCGGCGACGGCTTCATCTGCACCTCGGGCAAGGGCGCCGAGCTCTACGCCGACCAGCTCATGCCCGCCGTGAAGGAGGGCCTCGCCGCCCGCGACGACGGCCGTACCTTCGACGAGTACGACCGGATGATCGAGATCAAGCTCTCCTACGAGGAGACCGAGGAGGCCGCCCTCGAGAACACCCGGTTCTGGTCGCCGCTCTCGCTCTCGAAGGAGCAGAAGCACGACATCACCGACCCGGTCGAGATGGAGCGGGCCGCCGACGCGCTGCCGATCGAGCAGATCGCGAAGCGCTGGATCGTCGGCACCGACCCCGACGCCGTCGTCGAGCAGATCGGCCAGTACATCGACTGGGGCTTCAACCACCTCGTGTTCCACGCGCCGGGGCACGACCAGCGCCGCTTCCTCGAGCTCTTCGAGCGCGACCTGGCGCCGCGGCTCCGCGCCCGCGGCTGAGGCCGCCTCACGCGAACTCCGGGCCCGGCGCGTGGGTGAGCGCGCCGGGCCCGGCCCCCGCGGCGCGCGGAGGCTCGGTTCCGACTCCTGCCGCTCAGTGCAGGCCGGGGCGGTTCACGCTCGGCGGGATCGCGCAGTAATCGTAGAAGTACCGGCTCGGTGCGCCCTCGTCGGAGAGGTCGACGATGACGTTCGCGCCGGTGTGCGGCAGTTCGTCGCCCGCGAGTGTCCAGGCGGAGAAGTGCCAGATGCCGCGTACCGCGTCGTCGAGGAGGCCCTGGCCGTCGACCACGAGCACGGCATCGGGCCCGGGCGGCGTCGCGGTGCCGACCGGCTCGCCCGCGCGGAACGGCTCGACCGTGCCGCTGCGGAGCTCCGCCTCGGTCACGGCGCCGAGCGAGCGGCGCACGACGTCGTCGCCGGATGCCGCGGCGATCGCCTGCGCCAGGGCGTCCGCGAAGCGGGCGGCACGCCCGGCCTCCGCCCCGTCCACCGCGACGAGGCGTCGCCCGCGATTCGCATTGTGCAGGAACTCGGCGGCGATGCCGTCGACGACCGATTCGCTCACGCTTCCAGGCTACGCGCTCGGGGTGCTGCCGGTGCCGGCCGGGACCGCGTCGGGGGTCGCCGCCTCCGCGGCCGCCCCGCCCGCGACCGCGACGAGCGGCCGACCGGTGATCGGGTGGTCGATGATCTCGGCGCGGACGCCGTAGACCTCGTGCACGAGCCGGGCCGTCAGGACCTCGCGTGGCGGGCCGGCGGCGATGACGCGCCCCTCGGCCAGCACGAGCACATGGTCGGCGTAGGCCGCCGCCTGGCTGAGATCGTGCAGCGCCGCGACGACGGTGAGGCCGCCCCGGGCGAGGCCCGCGAGCAGTTCCAGCGCGACGAGCTGGGCCGAGAGGTCGAGGTGGTTCGTCGGCTCGTCGGCGAGCAGCAGCTCGGGCTCCTGGGCGAGGGCTCGGGCGAGCGTGATGCGCTGGCGCTCGCCGCCCGAGAGCTGCCCGATCTGGCGTTCGGCGAGGTGCCCGGCGCCGCTCGCGGCCAGGGCGTGCGCGACGAGGGCGTGGTCGCGCGGTCCGGCGGGGGCGAAGGCGCCGAGGTGCGGCGTGCGGCCGAGCAGCACGGCCGCCGCGACGGTGAGCTGCGGGTCGAGCTCGGCCTGCTGCTCGGCGAGGGCGACGAGCCGGGCGCGGTCGCGGCGGCGCATCCGGCCGAGTTCCCGGCCGTCGAGGGCGAGCTCGCCCCCGTCGGTGCGCTCGATCGCGGCGATGAGGTGCAGCAGCGTCGACTTGCCGGCGCCGTTCGGGCCGATGAGCGCGGTGAGTGCGCCGCCCGGCAGTGTCGCGTCGACGCCGTCGATGATGGTGCGGCCGCCGCGGGCGAAGCGCACCCGCTCGAGATCCAGGGTCATGCGTTCCTCCTCGAGCGGAGCAGCAGCCATGCGAAGACCGGGCCGCCGATGAGGGCCGTCAGGATGCCGACCGGCAGCTCGCGCGGATCGAACAGGGTGCGCGCCCCGGTGTCGGCCCAGACCAGGAAGATCGCGCCCGCGATCGCGGAGAGCGGCAGCAGCGCGCGGTGGCCGGGGCCGATGACGAGCCGCACCGCGTGCGGCAGCACGAGCCCGACGAAGCCGATCGAGCCGCTCACCGCGACGAGCGCGCCGGTGAGCAGCGCGGTGCCGCCGAGCAGCAGCGCCCGGCTGCGGGCGACGTGCACGCCGAGCGCCGCGGCGCCGGACTCGCCGACGGCGAAGGCGTCGAGGGTGCGGGCGCTCGCGATGAGCGGCGCACCGACGACGAGCAGCGCGCCGCCCGCGATCGTCACGGAGGTCCAATCGGTTCCCGACAGCGAGCCGAGCAGCCAGTTGAGGATCTCGCGGTAGCTGTCGTTCGTCGCGCTCCAGAAGATGACGAGGCTCGTGATGGCCCCGAACACGCTCGTGACGGCGACGCCGGCGAGCACGGTCGTCGTCGGGGCGAGCCGGCCGCCGCGACCGGCCGCGAGGGCGAGGCCGAGCGTCGCGACGAGCGCCAGCACGGCGCCGCCGAAGGCCGCGAGCGGCAGCAGCAGTCCCCAGCCGAGCACGAGCACGACGACGGCGCCGACGGAGGCGCCGGAGGAGAGCCCGAGCAGGTAGGGGTCGGCGAGGGGGTTCCGGGTGATGGCCTGCATCACCGCGCCGCACAGGGCGAGGCCCGCGCCGACGGCGGCGGCGGTCAGCACCCGCGGCATCCGCAGCTGCCAGACGATGCCGTCGCGCAGCGGCGACAGCGTCGGCTCGCCGAAGCCGAGGTGCGCGGCGAGGCTCGCGAGCACCTCGCCGGGGGAGAGTTCGGCCGGGCCGAGCGTGACGGCGACGACGAGGGATGCGGCGAGCAGCACGAGCCCGACGAGGCCCGCCGCGAGGGCGCGACCGCCGCCGCGCCGGCCCGAGGCGCCCGCGTCGCTCGGAGCGGTGCGCGCCGCGTCGACCCCGGCCGGGCCCGTGGCCCGCACCGTCGTCTCCGTCCGCCCGGCCGCGCGCATCAGCCCTCCAGCGCCCCGAGCTGCTCGACGAGCGACTCGACGGCGGAGACGTTGCGCACGCCCGCCTCGGTCGCGGGGAAGTCGACGACGAGGAAGCGCTGCTGCGCGACCGCCGGGAGGGCCGCGGTCACCGGGTTCTGCTGCAGCAGCTCGATCTTCGAGGCGGCGGTGTTCCATGGCGCGTCGACGAGCACGATCACGTCGGGCTCGGCGTCGACGACGGCCTCCCAGCTCATCGAGGTCCACGTGTCGTGCACCTCGGCGGCGACGTTCTCGAGGCCGGCGGCGTCCATGATCATCTGCGGCGCGCCGATGCCCGCCCCGACGAAGGGGGTGTCGGTGCCGGAGCTGTACCAGAGCGCGGTCAGCCCGTCGGCGTTCGGCTCGACGGCGTCGAGCGCGGCGCGCTGCTCGGCGACGAGTTCGGCCGCGGCATCCGGCACGTCGAAGATCGCGCCGAGTTCCTCGAACTCGCGGAAGACCTCGTCGAAGGTCAGCGGGTCGGGCATGTAGCCGGCGCCCTTGCAGGCGGCCGGGGCGACGTAGCTCGCGACGCCGAGCGCGGCGAGCTGCGAGCGCTCGCCGGCGCCCTCGGCGGAGAGGTTCGACTCCCAGCCGGCGTAGACGAGGTCGGGTTCGAGCTCGAGGGTGGCCTCCTGCGAGGGCACCTTGTCGGTGACGGCCGGCACGCCGACGAGGGCGTCGGCGTACTCGTCGGGCACCGGCCCGTCGCTGAACGCCGTGCCGACGACGCGGTCGCCGAGCCCGAGGGCGAGCATGAGCTCGACGGTGGAGGACTTGATCGTGACGACGCGCTCCGGCGCGGCGTCGAAGGTGACCTCGGTGCCGCAGTTGTCGAGCGTGAGCGGGTAGCCGCTCGCGGCGGGGGCGGATGCCTCGGGCCGCTCGGCCGCAGCGGGCGCGGCGCAGCCGGCGAGCGCGGCGGTCGCGGCGACGGCGAGGCCGAGCGCGGTGGCGACGAGCGCGGGGCCGCGGAGGCGGGCGCTGCGGGCCGAGCGGCGGGGGCGGATGGGACGGGTGGGACTGGGGGTCATGCGGGACTCCTGGGCAGGGGCGAGCGATGGGGAATCCGACGAGGTCGGCGACTCGCGGCCCAATCCCGGACCACTGACACCGGGCAATCCCGCCCGGCCGTCGCAGAAGAGCCTAGCTCCGAGAGCGATCTCGGATCAATACTGGATTCTGGATCCAAGATACGACATGATGGGCTCGGCGGGCCCGATCGGAAGCTTCCGATCGACACCGCGGATGCCGATTCATCCGCCGCGTGCCGGGCCCCGCGCAAGGAAGCGTCGAGATCCGGGAGGACCCGCATGAGAAGCACAGGCGTCGAGTTCTACAGCGAGGGCGATCGCATCGCCGCCATCTGGCGCACGCCCGAGACGCCGGGCCCGTACCGGGCCATCGTGCAGGGTCCGGGCTGGCTCGGCCTCAAGGACGCGAAGCTCTACGTGCGCTACCACGAGGCGCTCGTCGCGGCCGGCTTCGCCGTGCTCGTCTTCGACTACCGCGGCTTCGGCGACTCCGAGGGCGACCGGGGCATCCTCTCGCCCGCGCGCCAGCTGCAGGACCTCGTGAACGCCGTCAGCTACCTCACCACCCGCGACGACGTCGTCGCCGACGCCATCGGCGTCTTCGGCACCGGCGGCACCGGCGGCGGCAACGCCGTGCTGCTCGCCGACGTCGACCCCCGCGTCAAGGCGGCCGTGAGCCAGGTGCCCGTCGCCGACGGCACCGACTGGCTGCACCGCATGCGCGAGGAGCACGCCTGGCTCGCCTTCCTCGCGAGCCTCGAGGAGGACCGCCGGCTCCGCGTCGCCAGCGGCCAGGGCCGGCTCGTGCACCCCCGCGAGGAGATCATGGTGCCGACCCCCGAGCGCCGCGCCACGAACATCAAGGCCGACGTGGACGACCGCATCCCCAGCGCCATCCCGCTGTCCTGCGCCGAGGAGATCCTCGCCTACCGCCCCATCGACGCCGCGAACCGCCTGCGCACCCCGCTCCTCGTGATCGGCGTCGAGGGCGACGCGACCACCCCCACCGACCACGCCGAGGCGCTCTACGCCGCGGCCAAGGGGCCGAAGCAGCTGATCATGCAGCGGCACACCACCCACTACGCGGCCTACGACCGCTACTGGGAGCAGACCACCCCGCTCATCGTCGACTGGCTCGACCGCTACGTGCGGCCGAGCGACGTCGTCGTGCGCACCACCACCTCGCCCGAGCAGGGCGAGGCCATCGAGCTCATGGAGGCACCGAAGTGACCATCGACCTCAGAATCGCCGGCGGCACCGTCGTCACCCCCGCCGGCCCCGAGCGGGCCGACGTGCTCGTGCACGACGGCCGCATCGCCGGCCTCGTCGGCCCCGACGTCGCGATCGACGCCGCGCGCACCGTCGACGCCACCGGGCGCCTCGTGCTCCCCGGCATGGTCGACGTGCACGTGCACACCCGAGAGCCCGGCTACGAGCACAAGGACGACATCCTCACCACGACCCGCCAGGCCGCGGCCGGCGGCGTCACCACCATCTTCGGCATGCCGAACCTGAAGCCGCCGACCGTCGACGTCGAGACCCTCACCGACGTGTTCGAGCGCTACGCCTCGAGCTCGATCGTCGACTGGAACCACAACCCGGCGCCGACGAAGTTCGACGAGATCGAGCCGATGGCCGAGATGGGCATCAACGCCTTCAAGATCTACATGGTCGTCGACACGGGGCGCACCTACCCGCACCCGGCCGGCACCGGCATCCACGACCACGGCCACCTGCTGCAGATCATGGACCGCATCGCGAAGACCGGCAAGCGCTTCATCGTGCACCCGCACGACCAGGCGCTCATGGACTACATCGAGGGCGAGGTGCTCGCCCGCGGCGAGAACACGCCGCAGGGCTACGCCTCCGCGTACGCCGCCCGCGAGGGCGTCATCTGGGACACGGCGATCGACGTCGTGCTGCGGCTCGCCGAGGCATCCGGATGCCCCGTGCACATCGCGCACATCCAGACCCGCCGCTCGATCGAGGCGGTGCGCCGCGCGAAGGCCGCCGGCATCGACGTCACCTGCGAGGTGAACCACTGGGCGCCGTTCCTCTCCACATGGAACGACGTCGAGACCCTCGGCCCGTACGCCCTCTCCTACTGGGTGCCCGACGACAACCGGGCCGCCATCTGGGAGGGCATGCGCGACGGCACCATCGACATCGCGAGCTCCGACCACGCGCCGCACACGCGCGAGGAGAAGGAGATCGGCTGGACCGAGATGTGGAGCGCGCACACCGGCACGCCCGGCATCCAGTACTACTACGAGCTCATGCTCGACGCCGTGAACCGCGGCGAGCTGACCCTCGAGCGGGCCGTCGACATGGTCGCGACCATCCCCGCCGACAAGTTCGGCCTCGCCGGCGTCAAGGGCACCATCCAGGTCGGCGCCGACGCCGACCTCGTCATCGCCGACCCGGCCCACGAGTGGACGATCACGAACGACGACGTGCTCTCGAAGATCGGCTGGACCCCGTACGACGGGCGCACCATCAGCGCCCGCATCGAGCGCACCCTCGTGCGCGGCCAGGACGTGTACGCCGACGGCGAGGTCGTCGGCGCCCCCGGTCACGGAAAGCTCGCGGCCGCCCCGGCCGCAGCACATGCGGCACGCGCCGCCGAACCCGCGCTCGCCGCGAATGAAGGGAACTGACACATGAAATTCGGACTGCTGCTGCCGCACTTCGGCGAAGAGGCGAGCAAGGAGAAGCTGCTCGAGGGCTCGAAGCGCGCCGAGGAGCTCGGCTTCGACTCCGTCTGGGTGCGCGACCACCTGGTGTTCGAGCCGCACGGCGAGATGGAGAAGCCGAACCGCACCTTCTACGACGCGCTCACGACGCTCACCGCGATCGGCGCCGTCACCGAGAAGCTCGAGCTCGGCACGGGCTCGCTCATCCCGTTCCGCCACCCGCTCGTCACCGCCCTCATGGCCGGCACGATGACCCAGCTGCTCGGGCCGCGCCTCATCCTCGGCTTCGGCGCCGGCACCTTCGACCACGAGTTCGAGGCGATCGGCTGGGGCGACCTCAACCGCGTCGACATGGTGCGCTCGAACGCCGAGATCCTGAAGCGGGTCTTCACCGAGAACGACGTCACCTACGACGACGGCATCTTCTCCTTCGAGAACGTCACGATCGAGCCGAAGCCCGTCGGCGGGAGCGTGCCGTTCTGGTACTGCGGCGCGACGCCGCGCTCGGCGCGCCTCGCGGCCGAGTACGCCGACGGCTGGATGCCGGGCCGCATCTCGCTCGCGTCGATGGCCAAGCGCATCGACGTCATGAAGGAGATGACGGACGCCTCGGGCCGCCCGATGCCGACCGTCGCCGTCATCCCGCCGACCTCGATCGAGGAGACCCGCGAGGAGGCGCTCAAGCACGTGAACGTGCCCGGCCTGCTCGCCTGGGCCAACAAGGCCAAGTTCGCCGTGAAGCCGCCGTCGGGTAGCTTCGAGACCGTCGAGGACCTGGAAGGCCAGCTCATCGTCGGCAACCCCGATGAAGCGGTCGCCGAGCTCAAGAAGTTCGAGGCGACGGGCGTCGAGCACGTCGTGTTCGACTTCCGGTTCAAGTTCGACAAGTTCTTCGACCAGATCGAGCTGCTCGGCAGCGAGGTGCTGCCGAAGATGCGCTGACGCGGCAGCTCCGCCGCGCCCCCGAAATGGAGAATGAGATGACGACGACGTCAATCGAACGGAACGAGGCGGGTGCGCCGCTGATCTCGGTGCGCGACCTGTCGGTGAGCTACGACGTAGCGCGAACGGGCAAGCGGCTGACGGCCATCGAGGGCGTGGACCTCGACGTGCACGAGGGTGAGTTCATCACCGTGCTCGGGCCGTCGGGGTGCGGCAAGACGACGTTCATGAACGTCGTCGCGGGACTGGTGAAGCCGACGACGGGCACGGTGCTCGTCGGCGGCTCGCCGGTCACCGGGCCCGGGCCGGACCGCGCGGTCGTGTTCCAGGACTACGCGCTGCTGCCGTGGCGCACGGTCTTCGACAATGTGAAGTTCGGCCTCGAGATGCAGAAGGAGCTGAAGGGCGCCGGCTGGCGGGAGCGCGTGCAGGACGCGATCGAGCTCGTCGGGCTCGCCGGCTTCGAGCAGTCCTACCCGCGGGAGCTCTCCGGCGGCATGCAGCAGCGCGTGGGCCTCGCCCGCGCGGTCGTGGCGGAGCCGCGCATCCTGCTGATGGACGAGCCGCTCGGCGCCGTCGACGCCCTCACCCGCGAGGTGATGCGCGACGAGATCGAGAAGCTCATGGCGGCCACCGGCAAGACGGTGCTGTTCATCACGCACTCCATCGAGGAGGCCATCCTGCTCGGCGACCGGATCGTGGTGTTCAAGAGCCACCCCGGTGCCATCAAGGAGATCATCGAGACCGGGCTCGAGCGCCCGCGCTCCGAGCGCAGCATCCAGCACGATCCGCGCTTCCTCGAGCTGCGCGACCACCTCTGGGACGCCCTGCAGGGCGAGGCCACGGCGGCGGCGGTCTCGAAATGAGCGCCTTCCTCGCCGCCGGGCCGAACCTCGGCCGGGGCGGCATCGGCGCCTGGCTCGCCGGACTCAGTCCGGCGGGCAAGGCGGGCGTGCTCGCGATCGAGGTCGTGGTCATGCTCGTCGTGTGGCAGCTCGTCGTCGGGGTGTTCGGCTGGATCAACCCCGTGTTCCTGCCGCCGCCCACCGCCATCGCGCAGGGCTTCGTCGAGCTCGTCTCGGGCGGGATGCTGTGGCCGAACATGCTGATCTCGGCGCAGGCATGGCTCATCGGCTTCGCGATCGCCGCGGTGATCGCCATCCCGGTCGGCCTGCTGATGGGCAGCTCGCTGCCCATGGACCGGGTCGTCGGGCCGATCGCGTGGACGATCTACGCGACGCCGACGATCGCGTACCAGCCGCTCGCGAAGGCGTGGTTCGGCTTCGGGATCGGGCCGGTGATCTTCCTGGTCGCCGTCAGTGCGCTGTTCCCGATCCTGCTGAACGTGGCGGCGGGCATGCGCACCACGAACGCCTCGATCATCCGCGCGGGCAAGGTGTACGGCGCGAGCCGCACGCAGCTGTACCGCTCGGTGTACCTGCCGTCGACGGTGCCGTTCCTCTTCGCCGGGCTCCGGCAGGCGGTCGTGCTCGCGACGATCGGCATGGTCGTCGCCGAGCTCGCCGGTTCGGCCTCGGGCATGGGCGCGCTCATCATCAAGGCGGCCAACACGTACCAGACCGACCAGGCGTTCGCCGCGATCGCGATCGTGGTGGCGTGGAGCGTCGGGATGACCCAGGTGGTGACCCTCGTCGAACGATGGGTCGCCCCGTGGACGAGGAAGGGCCGGCGATGACCGTCACCAGTGCGACCGGCACGATGCGCATCGTGCGCCCCCGGCGGGTGATCCGACGGAGCGAGGCCAAGTGGACCTGGCTGCTCGTCGGCGTCATCGCCGCCATCCTGCTGATCTGGGAGGCCGCGGTCAGCTGGCTGCAGCTCATCCCGGCGTCGTTCCTGCCGCCGCCCACGGCCATCGCGGTGTCGTTCGGCAAGCTGCTCGTCGACCCGGAGTTCTGGGGCGCGTTCGGCTACAGCCTCGGCAACGTCGCGATCGGCCTCGTCATCGCCGTCGTGGTCGGCGTCACCGTCGGCCTCGCGGTCGGCTGGTCGCCGGTGCTGCGCTTCACCGTCGCGCCGTTCCTCTGGCTCCTGTACTCGACGCCGAAGGTGGCGCTCGCGCCGCTGTTCATCCTCGGCCTCGGGCTCGGCAGCGAGTCGAAGATCGCGTTGGTGTTCCTGCTCGCGGTGTTCCCGATCATCCTGAACACGATGGAGGGCGCCGTCACGGTCAGCACTTCGCTCGTGAACGCGGGGCGGGTGTACGGCGTCAACGGCGTCGCCCTCGGCTGGAAGATCATCGTCCCGGCGACGCTGCCGTACAGCCTGTCGGGCATCCAGCGCGGTGCCGCGCTGGGGTTCACCGGCGAGGTGCTCGGCGAGTTCCTCGGCGGCACGGGCGGGCTCGGGCACATGCTCGAGTACGCCGCCTACCAGTTCCAGATGGATGACGCGATCGCCATGGTCATCGTGATGGTGATCATCGCGAACCTGACGCTGCTGCTCATCTCCACCCTGCGGCGCCGCCTGGCGCCGTGGTACGACGACCGGAAGATCGCGGGGGCCTCCTGATGCACAAGCAGATCGTCATCCCCGAGGGCGTGTACCCGCCCACGGCGGACTTCAGCCAGGCGATCCGGGTCTCCGGCGGCGACCTGGTGTTCCTCAGCGGGATCATCGGCATGCGGCCGGACGGCACGATGCCCGCCGAGCCCGCGGCGCAGATCGAGCTCGCCTTCGAGAACCTCGTGAAGGTGCTCGAGGCGGCCGGGGCGACGGCGGCGGATGTCGTGAAGGTGAACGTGTTCGTGCGGGACGACTTCCAGCTCGTGCGCGACGAGCTGCGGGCCATCCGCGCCCGGTACTTCACGCACGACTTCCCGGTGTCGACGCTGATCCAGGTCGCCGGCTTCGCCGGGCCGGACTACCGCTTCGAGATCGAGGCGATCGCGGCGGTGCCCTCGGGCTGAGTCGCGGCGCGCCGCTCGTGGCGAGAGACTGCCGGCCCCCGTTTCATGCGCGATGACGGGGGCCGGCTTCGTCGTGCCCGCCCGGTGCACCCCCGCCCGCGCCCTCCCTCTCACCCGGCTCCCTCTCACCCGGCAAGACGGCACGATTTGCGGGTGGCGGCGCCCGCGCACCCGCGAATAGTGCCGTCTTGCCGGCACGAGGTCGGCCGCGATCGGGGAGGGGATGCCGCGTCCGTCGCGCGCCTGCGCCACTGCGAGGCATCCACCGCCGCCGGACGCGGCCCCTCCCCGCCTCCGCCAGGCAAGACGTCACTATCGGTGGGTGGCGGCGCCCGCGCACCCGCGAATAGTGCCGTCTTGCCGGGTAGGGGGCGGGGGATGCCGGGCGGGCGGGCCGGGGCCCGCCGCCGGACACGACGGAGCCCCCGCCGTCATGCGCTGCGGCGGGGGCTCCGAGGATCGGGATGGAACCCGATCAGGGGTACGGCAGGGTGGCCGGCGGGTCGTTCTCGACGCCGACGAGCTCCTGGGCCTTCTCGAGGTACGCGAGCTGCCCCGCGTCGAACTCGAGCGGCTCGAGCGACTGCGTCTCGATCGTGGTGTCCCACGCGTCCTGGTCGAAGTACAGGTTCGAGCAGGCGAGGTGCCCGTCGAGCACCCACACGCTGTCCGAGCCTCGGAGCGCCGAGACGTCGAAGTCGTTCGCCTCGTAGATGTCGAGGATCTCGTCGACGTTCTCAGGGAACTCGCCCGGCGCCGGGGCGGTCATGAAGTCCGCCGCCTTCAGCGTCGCGCGGAGGAACCGCACGAGCGTGTTCGGGTTCTTCTGCGCCCAGTCGGTGCCGGCGACCTGCACGTCGTTCGCCCAGTTGCGCAGCGCCTCGACGATGATGTTCGCCCCGTGCTCCTCGAGCGCGGGGCGGTCATCGGTGTAGAAGGGCTGCAGGCTGATGCGGTCGTTGATGAAGAACTCGGTCCAGGACTCCGAGCCGGGGCCGGGGTACACGACCTCGACGTTCACGGTGTCGAGGTCCCAGCCCTCTTCCTTCAGCACCAGCTTGCGCTGGAACTCGGCCGGGTCGCCGGGGGTGCCGGCGAGCGTGACCGTCGTGCCGTCGAGGTCCTCGACCGACTCGATGCCCTTCTGCACCGCGAAGTCGAAGTTCTGCCGGCAGTAATGCCCGCCGACGAGGTCGATCGGGACGCCGCCCCGGATCGCCTCGATGACGGTGCCGGTCGACTCGACGCCGATGTCGGCGCTGCCCGACGCGACGGCCGCGGTGACGTTGTCGGCGGTGATGACCTCGACGGTGAGGCCCTCCTCCTCGTAGTAGCCGAGGTCCGTGCCGAGCACGTACATCGAGTACATGGTGATGTCGGGGAAGGGGATGGCGACCGTGATGTCGGTGTCCTCGGCGGGGCCGGGCTCGCCGTCGCCGAGGTCGACCGGGCCGGACGGCGCCGGTGCGGCGGAGCTGCAACCGACGAGCAGCGCCAGTGCTGCGATGCCGGCTGCAGCCGCCAGGCTGCTGCGGGGGATGGATTTGCGCATGACTCTCCATTCTTGGCGGGATAGACCCTCGCGGTCGGATCCCGCGGGAACGGCACCGTCCGCGAGTATGGATACGGTATCCAATCTGCGTCAGGCTGTCCATGCCTTCTTTCCGGAGGGCGAGTGGTTGCATTCTCGGGGCGAGTGGTCTCGCGGGCGGCCGGGCGATCGCGCGCAGCCGGATCTCGGTGGGATGCTCGGAGTGGACCGCGGATGCCTCGTGACGCGTCCGGCCACCCGATCCACTGGACGCGGATTGCAATTTTGGATACCGTATCCAGAAAGACGACGCGAGGAGGCGGAGTGCGGGCAGCGCTGCTCACCGATCACACCCTGGAGGCGCTCGCCGTCGCCGAGGTGCCGGTTCCGGCCCCGGGCGCGGGCGAGGTGCTCGTGCGCGTCGAGACCGTCGGCGTGAACCAGCTCGACCGCAACGTCATCGCCGGCATCGGCCCGGGTGCCGCCGCGAAGCTCCCCCGCGTGCTCGGCATCGACCCGGCCGGCACGATCGTCGCCGTCGGGCCCGGTATGAGCGAGGCGCGCCTCGGCCGCCCGGTCGTCGTGAAGCCGAACATCCCCTGCGGCGAGTGCCGCAGCTGCGCCGCCGGCCGCGAAGCCGACTGCCCCGCGCAGACCGTGCTGGGTGTGCACCGCAACGGCGGCGCCGCCGAGTTCGTCACCGTGCCCGAGCGCAACGCGATCGACCGCGGCGAGATCCCCGCGGCCTTCGCCACCGCGGCCGTGCACACCGTGCCGATCGTGCTGAACGCCTTCGAGGCGATCGGCGTCGGCGAGGGCGACCGGCTCCTCGTCACCGGCGCGGGCGGCATGCTCGGCCAGATCGCGCTGCAGCTCGGCGTCGCGAGCGGCGCCGAGACGGTCGGGGCATCCCGCGCCGCAGCCCCCGCACCCGAGGGTGCGCGCGTGCTCCGCGCCGGCTCGCCCGCCGAGCTCCGCGAACGGCTCACCGCCGAGGCGCCCTTCGACGCGGTCGTCGACGTCGGCGGGCACGGGCCGACCTTCGCCGCCGGCATCGCCGCGCTCGCCTGGGGCGGTCGCGCCGTGACCTGCGCCGCCTCCGTCGACCCGGTGCTCGAGCTCGACCAGCGCAGCTTCTACCTCCGCAGGCTGCGGCTCGTCGGCGTCGCGAGCGCCGACTTCGCGCAGGTGCGCCGCGCGCTGAAGCTCGTCGCCGAGGGCCGGGTGGTCCCGCCCGTCGCAGCGCGGTTCCCGCTCGAGCGGATCGCGGATGCCTACCGCGCGCCCCGCACGGCACCCGGCAAGGTGATCGTCGATGTCCCCTGAGCTCGCGCGGTCCCCTGCGTCTCGAGCCGGCGCCCGCGCTGACGTGCACGCCGTCGCCGCATCCCCCGTCCCCCGTCCAGCAAGAGGAGAGGACCTCCCCGCATGACCCCCACCCCCAGCGGCCCGCTCGCGGGCGTCCGCGTCATCGAGCTCGGCCAGTACATCTCCGGGCCGTACGCCGCGAAGCTCCTCGCCGACCTCGGCGCCGACGTCGTGAAGGTCGAGTCGCCCGAGGGCGACCCCATGCGCCGTTGGGAGGGCAGCGGGCAGATGAGCCCGCAATTCGCCGCGTACAACCGGGGCAAGCGCGCCGTCGTGCTCGACCTGAAGAGCGAAGCCGGCCTCGCCGCGCTCCTCGACCTCGCGCGCGACGCCGACGTGCTGATCGAGAACTTCCGTCCCGGGGTCGCCGCGCGCCTGGGCTTCGGCCCGGACGTGCTCGCCCGGGTGAACCCGCGCCTCGTCTCGTGCGCCATCACCGGGTTCGGCCCCGAGGGGCCGTACGCGAAGCGCCCCGCCTACGACACGGTGATCTCGGCCGTGGGCGGCATGTACAGCCAGGTCGTGCCCGAGGATCTGCTGCGGCCGCTCGGCCCTGCCTTCTCCGACCTGCTCTCGGGCATGTCGGCCGCGCAGGCTGTGCTCGCGGCGCTGCACGCCCGCGGCGACGCCGGCCCCGGCGAGCACGTCGAGGTCTCCATGGTCGGCTCGCTGATCGACTTCCTGACCGAGGCGGCGTCGACCTACCTCGAGACCGGGCAGGTCGCCGGGCCCGACTCCCGGCCGCGCCGGGCACAGGCCTACGCGTGCCGCGGCTCCGACGGACTCGACTTCGTCATCCACATGTCGGTCCCCGAGAAGTTCTGGACCGGGCTGCTCGAGGTGCTCGAGCGCCCCGAGCTCGCCGAGGACCCCCGCTTCGCGACGCGCGAGGCCCGGGTGCGCAACTACGACGAGCTCGACGCCGAACTGAAGGCGACGACGGCGCGGATGCCCCGGCAGCACTGGCTCGACCGGCTCGTCGCGCACGACATCCCGCACGGTCCGCTGAACACGGTGGCGCACCTCTTCGACGACCCGCAGATCGCCGCGATGCAGCTCGTCGAGGAGATCGAGGGTCCGGATGGCTCGTCCCTCCGCGTGCCCGCGCCGAGCACCCGCTTCCACCGCTCGGGCCGGCCCGCGCTCGCCGCGGCCCCGCGGCTCGGCCAGCACGGCGCCGAACTGCTCGGGGCACCGCTGCTCGGGGCACCGCTGCCCGGGGGCGCGCACGAGCAGCCCGAGGCATCCGCGACATCCGCCACCCCCGAGAGGAGCCGCGCATGAGCCGCATCGACGAGCTCGTCGCCATCGACGTGCACACCCACCCGCAGACCGAGGAGTTCCTGCAGGCGATGGGCCGCCGCCACCAGCAGATGGCGAAGCACTTCGGCCGCGAGCGGCCGGTGGTCTCCTTCGCCGAGCAGGCCGACCAGTACCGCGAGCGCAAGATGATGGCCGTCATCGTGAACTCGGACTCCGAGACGACCTCGGGCATCCCCGGCGCGCCGAACGACCTGCTCGGCAAGGCGCAGACGGACCACCCCGACGCCTTCATCGCCTTCGCCGGCATCGACCCGTGGAAGGGCGAGGCGGCGATCGCCGAGATCCGCCGCATGCACGCCGAGTACGGCATCAAGGGCGTCGGCGAGCTGAACGCGGCCAGGCAGAAGTTCCTGCCGAACGACCGGCGCTTCTTCCCGATCTGGGAGACGTGCGCGGAGCTCGGCCTCGTGGTGATGTTCCACTCGGGCTTCCCCGGCGCGGGCGCCGGTACCCCGGGCGGCGGCGGCTACCGGCTCGAGAACTCGCGGCCGGTGCCGTACCTCGACGACGTCGCGGCCGAGTTCCCCGAGCTGAAGATCATCAGCGCGCACCCCGCCTGGCCGTGGCACCTCGAGAACCTCGCGATGGTGTGGCACAAGTCGAACGTGTACCTCGACCTCTCGGGCTGGGCGCCGAAGTACCTGCCGCCGGAGGTGGTCCGCTACGCGGACTCGCTCATCACCGATCGGGTGCTGTTCGGCTCGGACTGGCCCGTGATGACCCCCGACCGCTGGATGACGGAGTTCGCCGAGCTGCCGTTCAAGCCCGAGTCGCGGCAGAAGATCCTGCTCGACAACGCGCGCGCCCTGTTCGGCATCTGAGCCGCGCCCCGACCCCGCATCCCCTCGCACCTCCGGAAGGACCCACATGGCCGAGCTCGTCCTGGCGGCAGCCACGCCGCACAACCCGCTGCTCTGGCGGGCGATGAACGATCCGGTGCCCGACGACCTGCAGCCGATCGCGGCGAACTTCGCCCGCATCCGCGAGGCGGTCGCGGCGCACGAGGTCGACGTGCTCGTCGTCATCGGCACCGATCACGTGCGGCAGTTCTTCTACGACAACTCGCCGGCGTTCGTCGTCGGCAAGGCCGAGTCGTACCACGGCACCTGGGAGAACGAGGTGCGCACCTTCGGCATGGAGTACGTGGAGCTCGCCGGGCACCGGGAGCTCGCCGACGAGATCACGGGGCGCACGGTGCTGCCCGAGACGATCGACCTCGCCGTGAGCCTGGAGTGGCGACTCGACCACAGCTACGTCATCCCGCTGCAGTACGTGCGGCCCGAGCTCGACCTGCCGGTCGTGCCGATCCACACGAACGCCTCGATGCCGCCGGTGCCCTCGGTGCGCCGCTTCGTGGCGCTCGGCGAGCACCTGCGCGACGCGATCGAGCGCTGGGACTCGGACGCCCGCGTCGCGATCCTCACCTCCGGGCACATGGCCAACGACGTCGGCGGGCCGCGCACCTTCGCGGGCTCACCGGACCCGGACTTCGACGAGGCGGCCGCCTCGTGGATGCGCGACGGCGACCTCGAGGGGGCCATCCGCGTCTGCAGCGACTTCCAGCGTCTGCTGGAGGCGGGCTGCATGACGTACCAGTACCTGAACGCGGTGGCGGCGCTCGCGGCGATGGGCGGCCGTCCGGCCGACTTCGCCGAGGTGACGCCCTCGCGGTTCGCCTCGAGTCCGTTCTTCCTGTGGGGGAGCCGCTGATGAGCAAGTACATCGTCGACAAGTTCATCCGCGCGGTGGAGCTCAGCGATGCGGCGGTCGCGGCGTACGTCGCCGACCCGGGCGGCGTCGTGGACGCCTGGCTCGCCGGGGGCGGCGGGCCGACGGGACCGAGCGACGACCGGCAGCTCACCCCGGCCGAGCGGGATGCCTTCGCCGCCCGCGACTTCGAGGCGCTCTACGCGCTCGGCGCGCACCCGTATCTGCTGTGGCACTTCACGGAGGCGGTGTACGAGCACGAGTACACGCCCGACTCCGGCTGGCGCGAACTCGTCGAACGCTACCGCGCGGCCGTGGCGCCGCAGGGGATCGTCGACTACATCCCGTAGTCGGGAGCGTCCCCAGCGCGGCAGCGGCCGCCGCTACTCCTCGACGCCCGGATCGCCGCCGCGGAGGCCGCCGTCGTCGGAATCGGTCATCGGCTCGCCGCGTTCGGCGGGACCGGTGCCCGGCACGGGGCCGTCGCGACCGGTGTCGGCCCGGTCGATCGGCTGGGTGGTGCCCAGCGCGTCGTCATCGTCGTCGTCGACGCGTCGCTCCGCGTCGGGGACGACGGCGTTCTCCGGCAGCTCCGAGTCGACGTACGAGCCCTCGCCCTCCTCGGGCACGTACTCCTCGCCCGGGATCTGCGACTCCACGTAGGAGCCGGCGTCCTCTTCGGGCACCCAGTCTTCGTTCCTCGACATCGCGGCCTCCCCTGCTGGCGTTGTGCGGTGGACGAGGCCCACGCTCGCAGGCGCGGCCGACCGCGGCAACGGGCTTGACACCCGGTGCAGGAACGCCGTACCCGGCACCCGCCTCCCGACTTGCCCGACGTTCATGAACGTCGGGCAGGTCGGAGTGGGGTGGCCGGCTCAGGAGTGCAGGGCGCTCGCGAGGTCGAGGGCGGCGCCGGCGACGGCGGCCGAGGTATCGGGGTCGCGCATCCAGAGCGGCGCGGCGTGCGCGCGGAGACCGGATGCCTCGAGCGCGGGCACGGCCGCGGCATCCGCGTCGTCGACGAGCCAGCCGTCGATGAGTCCGCCGCTCGAGCGGGCGCCGTAGTGCCGGGCGACCGCCGCGGCATCCGTCTCCACGCCGATCGCGGCGAGGCACGCGTCGGCCATGCCGCGCACCACCTTGCCGCCGATGATCGGCGAGACGCCGACGACGCGCGCCGCGGTGGCGCGCAGGGCCTCGGCGATGCCGGGGATCGCGGTGATCGTGCCGATCGACACGACCGGATTGGAGGGCGCCAGGAGCACGACGTCGGCGCCGGCGATCGCTTCGACGACGCCGGGCGCGGGTCGGGCCTCAGTGATATTCCGCTGCCGGAATGCGCTCGCGGGCAGGCTCGCCCGGTGCCGTGTCCACCACTCCTGGAAGTGCAGCTCGCGGCGGCCGTCGTCGGTCGGCTCGGCGATCTCCACCCAGGTGTCGACTTCGGTATCGGTCGCGGGCAGCAGGTGCACGCCGAGCGGCCAGCGGCGCTGCAGGCGCTCGCCGATCTCGGAGGGGCTGAGGCCCTCGCGAAGCCAGGAGGTGCGCGCGAGGTGCGTGCCGAGGTCGAGGTCGCCGAGGGTGAACCACGGCCAGCCCACGCCCCATTCGCGCAGCTCCGCCGCGACGCGCTCGGACTCGCCGGCCCGGCCCCAGCCGCGCTCGGCGTCGTTCACGCCGGCGAGGGCGTAGAGCAGCGAGTCGAAGTCGGGCATGAGCCGGACGCCCGCGAGCCAGACGTCGTCGCCGGTGTTCACGACGACCGACACCTGATCGTCCGGCGTCGGCCGGTCGGGCGGGACGGATGCCCCGGGCAGCGGCTCGGCGCGGGCCGCCCGGCGCCGCAGTTCCTCCCTGAGCCCGCGCACGAAGCGCGAGCCGCCGACGCCGCCGGCGAGCACGGTGATCCTCACGGCTCCAGCGTAGGCGGCGCGGCGTGCACGTCCGGCGCGTCCCGAGCATCCGCGCCACGTCGACGCGTGCTCATCCGAGCAATCCATTGCCCGGAGCCGCGCCCCGGGAGAGGATGAGCCGAACAGGAACCATGAGCCACGAGTGCACGACGACGTGCGGCAGGAGGCAGCATGACCATCGTTCGAGCGGCGATCACGCAGACGAGCTGGACCGGAGACAAAGCGTCCATGCTCGACAAGCACGAGCAGTTCGCGCGGGAGGCCGCGGGGCAGGGCGCAGAGGTCGTCTGCTTCCAGGAGCTCTTCTACGGCCCCTACTTCGGCATCACGCAGGAGCAGAAGTACTACCGCTTCGCGGAGCAGGCCGACGGCCCCATCGTGCAGCGCTTCGCCGCGGTCGCGAAGGAGCTCGGCACCGTCATGGTGCTGCCGATCTACGAGGAGGCGGAGACGGGGGTGTACTACAACACCTCGGTGCTCGTCGACGCCGACGGCACGATCCTCGGCAAGTACCGCAAGCACCATCTGCCGCACCTCGACCGCTTCTGGGAGAAGTTCTACTTCCGGCCGGGCAACCTCGGCTATCCGGTCTTCGACAGCGCGGTAGGCCGCATCGGCATGTACATCTGCTACGACCGGCACTTCCCGGAGGGCTGGCGCGAGCTCGGCCTGAACGACGCGCACATGGTGTTCAACCCGAACGCGACGAAGCCCGGGCTCTCGAACCGGCTGTGGGAGGTCGAGGGGCCGTGCGCCGCCGTCGCGAACGGCTACTTCGTGCTGCAGCCGAACCGCGTCGGGCGCGAGGACAACGAGTACGGCGAGCTCGCCGTCGACTTCTACGGCACGAGCCAGGTGATCGACCCCCGCGGCAACTTCGTCGGTGAGCGCGGCTCGGGGGAGCACGAGGAGCTCCTCGTGCGCGACCTCGACCTCGACATGGTGCGGCAGATGCGCGACGACTGGCAGTTCTACCGCGACCGCCGGCCCGACTCGTACACCCGGATCGCGCAGCCGTGACCCGACCGATGCAGCAGCCCTTCGACCAGCTCAGGGAGCCAGGACCATGACCACGACCCTCATCTCGGGCGGCACCGTCGTCGGCGCGACCGGGCGCGGCGCCGCCGACGTGCTCGTCGACGGCGAGCGCATCGTCGCCGTGCTGGAGCCCGGCAGCGAGCTCCTCGGCGCCGAGCTCGCCCGCTCGGTCGACCGGGTGATCGACGCGAGCGGCAAGTACGTCATCCCCGGCGGGATCGACGCGCACACGCACATGCAGCTGCCGTTCGGCGGCACCGAGGCGTCGGACACCTTCGAGACCGGCACCCGGGCTGCCGCGCACGGCGGCACCACGACCATCATCGACTTCGCCGTGCAGCGGTACGGCGAGCGGGTCGAGGACGGGCTCGCGGCCTGGCACGAGAAGGCGGCCGGCGAGTGCGCCGTCGACTACGGCTTCCACCAGATCATCGGCGGCGTCGACGAGGCATCCCTCCAGGCCATGCGAAAGCTGCCCGACGAGGGCATCACGAGCTTCAAGCTCTTCATGGCCTACCCCGGCGTGTTCTACTCCGACGACGCGCAGGTGCTGCGGGCCATGCAGGTCTCCCGCGAGACCGGCATGCTCACGATGATGCACGCCGAGAACGGGCCCGCGATCGACGTGCTCGCCGAGCAGCTCGTCGAGCAGCGCAAGACCGACCCCTACTTCCACGGCATCGCCCGCGCCTGGGAGATGGAGGAGGAGGCGACCCATCGCGCCATCATGCTCGCGAAGCTCACGGGCGCCCCGCTCTACGTCGTGCACGTCTCGGCGAAGCAGGCGGTCGAGCAGCTCGCCTGGGCCCGCGATCACGGCCAGCACGTGTTCGGCGAGACCTGCCCGCAGTACCTCTACCTCTCGCTGGAGGAGCAGCTCGGCGCCTCCAGCGAGCAGTGGGGGGCCTTCGAGGGGGCGAAGTGGGTGTGCTCGACACCGCTGCGCAGTCGCGAGGAGCGCCACCAGGACGCGATGTGGCAGGCGCTGCGCACGAACGACCTGCAGATGGTCTCGACCGACCACTGCCCGTTCTGCATGAAGGACCAGAAGGAGCTCGGCCTCGGCGACTTCCGCAAGATCCCGAACGGGATCGGCTCGGTCGAGCACCGCATGGACCTCATGTACCAGGGCGTCGTCACGGGGGAGCTCACCCTCGAGCGCTGGGTCGAGCTCACGAGCACGACGCCGGCGCGGATGTTCGGGCTCGCCGGGCGCAAGGGCGCGATCCAGCCCGGGGCCGACGCGGACCTCGTCGTCTACGACCCGAACGGGCGCACGACGATCGGCATGCCGGTCGACGCGCAGGGCAACCCGACCGGCCGCACGCACCACATGAACATGGACCACTCCGCGTGGGAGGGCTTCGAGGTCGACGGCCACGTCGACGTCGTGCTGTCCCGGGGCAAGGTCGTCGTCGAGGGCGACGAGTACCTCGGCCGCAAGGGCGACGGCCGCTACCTGAAGCGGGGGCTGTCGAGCTACGTGAGTTGAGGAGTGGTTCGCTGAGCCCGTCGAAGCGCTGGTGCGCTGAGTTCGTCGAAGCGCCCCTTCGACGGGCTCAGGGAACCAGGGCCCTTCGACGGGCTCAGGGAAGCAACGAAGAACGGAGGCACCACCCATGGACTTCGGCGTCGTCCTGCAGACGAACCCGCCCGCTTCGCGGACCGTGCACCTCGCGAAGCTCGCCGAGCAGTTCGGCTTCTCGCACGTGTGGACGTTCGACTCGCACCTGCTCTGGGAGGAGCCGTACGTCATCCACTCCCAGATCCTCGCGGAGACCCGGCGGGTGATCGTCGGGCCGTTCGTCACGAACCCGGCGACCCGTGACTGGACGGTCACGGCGAGCGTCTTCGCGACGCTCAACGAGATGTACGGCAACCGCACGATCTGCGGCATCGGCCGAGGCGACTCGGCCGTGCGGGTGACGAACGGCAAACCGACCACGATGGCCGAGCTGCGCGAGTCGATCCACGTCATCCGCGAGCTCGCGAACTCCCGCGCCGTGGAGTTCAACGGCGCGACGCTGCAGTTCCCCTGGTCGCTCGGCTCCCGGCTCGACGTGTGGGTCGCGGCGTACGGGCCGATGGCGCTGAAGCTCGCCGGAGAGGTGGGCGACGGCTTCATCCTGCAGCTCGCCGACCTCGACATCGCGGCGTGGATGATCCGCACGGTGCGGAACGCCGCCGAGGCCGCCGGGCGCGACCCCGACGAGATCGCGTTCTGCGTCGCGGCGCCCATGTACATCGGCGACGACCGCGAGCACATGCGCGAGCAGTGCCGCTGGTTCGGCGGCATGGTCGGCAACCACGTCGCCGACCTCGTCGCCCGCTACGGCGAGCACGGGCAGGTGCCGGAGGCGCTGACGGAGTACATCCGCGGTCGCGAGGGCTACGACTACAACAGCCACGGCCGGGCGTCCAACGACCACGTCGACTTCGTGCCCGACGAGATCGTTGAGCGCTTCTGCCTGCTCGGCCCGCCGGAGGAGCACATCGAGAAGCTGCAGCGGCTCGCTGAGCTCGGCGTGGACCAGTTCGCCGGGTACCTGCAGCACGACAACAAGGAGGAGACCCTGCGCGTCTACGGCGAGCAGGTGATCCCGGCGCTCCGCGAGCATCTCGTGGCGAAGCGCTGACCCCCGAGCCGAGCACCCAGTCGATCACCGAACGGAGCGAATCATGACCGACCCCGGCCCCGACACCACCGACGTCACCGACGAGCTCGCGCGCGAGCTCGACCGGGCGCACGTCTTCCACTCCTGGTCGGCGCAGGCGCAGACCTCCTCGCTCGTCATCGCCTCGGGGCGCGGATGCCGCGTCTGGGACCACGCCGGCGTCGAGTACCTGGACTTCTCCAGCCAGCTCGTGAACGTCAACATCGGCCACCAGCATCCCGCCGTCGTCTCGGCGATCCGCGAGCAGGCCGAGCTCCTCACGACCGTCGCCCCCGCCACGGTGAACCTCGCCCGCGGCGAGGCCGCGAAGCGGATCGTCGCCCGCGCGCCGGAGGGGTTCCGCCGGGTGTTCTTCACGAACGGCGGCGCCGACGCGAACGAGAACGCCATCCGCCTCGCCCGGCTCACCACGGGGCGCGACAAGATCCTCTCGACGTACCGCTCGTACCACGGCAACACCGGGGCGGCGATCGTCTCGACCGGCGATTGGCGGCGGGTGCCGAACGAGTTCGCGCGCGGGCACGTGCACTTCTTCGGGCCGTACCTCTACCGCTCGGAGTTCTGGGCGCGGAGCCCGGAGGAGGAGTGCGAGCGCGCGCTGCAGCACCTGCGCCGAGTGATCGAGTCCGAGGGGCCGCAGACCATCGCGGCCGTGCTCCTCGAGACGGTGCCCGGCACCGCCGGGGTGCTCGTGCCGCCGCCCGGCTACCTCGCCGGCGTGCGCGAGCTCTGCGACCGGCACGGCATCCTGCTGATCCTCGACGAGGTGATGGCGGGCTTCGGCCGCACCGGCCGGTGGTTCGCCTTCGACGGCTACGAGGTGCGGCCCGATCTCATCACCTTCGCGAAGGGCGTGAACTCGGGGTACGTGCCGGCCGGCGGGGTGATCATCGACGAGCCGATCGCGGCGGGCTTCGACGAACGGGTGTTCCCCGGCGGACTGACCTACTCCGGGCATCCGCTCGCGATGGCCTCGATCGTCGCGACGCTCGACGCGATGGCCTCGGAGGGCGTCGTCGAGCACGCGCGCGCGATCGGCGAGACGGCCATCGGGCCAGGGCTCGCCGAACTCGCCGAACGGCACGAGGCGATCGGCGAGGTGCGCGGCGAGGGCGTGTTCTGGGCGATGGAGCTCGTCGCCGACCGCGAGACGCGCGAGCCGCTGCCCGCTCCGGCGATGGGCGAGCTCAAGGCGGCGCTGCTCGCGCGCGGGCTGCTGCCGTTCATCCAGGACAACCGCATCCACGTCGTGCCGCCCTGCGTCGTCACCGCCGACGAGGTGGGCGAGGCGATGGCGATCTACGACGAGGTGCTGAGCGCGATGGGAGGCGCATCATGAGCGAGCTCGAGTTCGTCGAGCACTGGATCGACGGGGCCGCGACGAGCGGCGCGGGGGAGCGCACGGGGCCCGTCTACGATCCGGCCCGCGGCGTCGTCGCGCGCCGGGTGCGGTTCGCCGAGGCATCCGACGTGGATGCCGCGGTGGATGCCGCGGCGCGCGCCTTCCCCGCCTGGCGCGAGGTGTCGATCGCGAAACGGCAGCAGATCATGTTCCGCTTCCGGGAGCTGCTGGCGGCGCGCAGCGACGAGCTCGCCGCGATCCTCACGAGTGAGCACGGCAAGGTGCTCGGCGACGCCGCCGGCGAGATCGCCCGCGGCCTCGAGGTCGTCGAACTGGCGTGCGCGATGCCGGCGTACACGAAGGGCGAGTACTCCGAGAACGCCTCGACCGGTATCGACGTCTACACCGTGCGGCAGCCGCTCGGCGTGGTCGGCATCATCAGCCCGTTCAACTTCCCCGCGATGGTGCCGCTGTGGTTCTTCCCCATCGCGATCGCGAGCGGCAACACGGTGGTGCTGAAGCCGAGCGAGAAGGACCCGAGCGCCGCGGTCTGGCTCGCGCGGCTGCTGCAGGAGGCCGGGCTGCCCGACGGCGTGCTGAACGTCGTGCACGGCGACAAGGTCGCGGTCGACGCGCTGCTCGAGCACCCGGAGGTGCGCTCGATCTCCTTCGTCGGCTCGACCCCGATCGCCCGGTACATCTACGAGACCGCCTCGCGGAACGGCAAGCGCGTGCAGGCCCTCGGCGGGGCCAAGAACCACATGCTCGTGCTGCCGGACGCCGATCTCGATCTCGCGGCCGATGCCGCCGTGAACGCCGGCTTCGGCTCGGCGGGCGAGCGCTGCATGGCGATCTCCGCGCTCGTCGCGGTCGAGTCGATCGCCGACGAGCTCGTCGCGAAGATCGCCGAGCGGATGGCCCGGCTGCGCACCGGCGACGGCACCCGCGGCTGCGACATGGGGCCGCTGATCACGCGGGAGCACCGGGACAAGGTGGCCGGGTACCTCGACGTGGCTGTGGCGGACGGGGCATCCCTCGTCGTCGACGGTCGCGACCCGGACGTCGACGGCGACGCGGACGGTTTCTGGCTGGGGCCGACGCTCGTGGACCGGGTGCCGAGCGGTTCGGCCGTGTACCGCGACGAGATCTTCGGGCCGGTGCTGTCGGTCGTGCGGGTCGCGGGGTACGAGGAGGGGCTCGCGCTCATCAACGGTTCGCCCTACGGCAACGGCACCGCGATCTTCACGAACGACGGCGGTGCGGCGAGGCGCTTCCAGCGGGAGGTGACGGTCGGGATGGTCGGCATCAACGTGCCGATCCCGGTGCCCGTCGCGTACCACTCCTTCGGCGGCTGGAAGGACTCGTTCTTCGGCGACACGAAGGCGTACGGGCCGCAGGGCTTCGCGTTCTTCCAGCAGGAGAAGGCGATCACCTCGCGCTGGCTCGACCCGAGTCACGGCGGCGTGGACCTGGGCTTCCCGCGGCACGACTGAGCGGGCTCCGCCCGTCCCGGTGCCCCGCCCGTCCCCGTCCCGGTCCCCGTCCCGGTCCCCGTCCCTGTCCCGGTCCCCGTCCCGGTCCCCGTCCCCGTCCCGGCAAGACGTCAGTATTTGTGGGTCGCAGGGCGGGCGCACCCGCAAATAGTGACGTCTTGCCAGGTGGCGGGCCGGGGGCGTGGCGGGCCGGGGGCAGGGTGGGCCGGGGGGACGGGGCGAGGCGGGCCGGGGTCGGGGCGCGAGGGCAGGGGGCCGGGGAGAATCAGGCGCGGCCGGCGGCGCTCGCCGCGGTGAAGGCGCGGGCGAGCCCGGCGATCACCTCGCCCAACTCGGGCGGCTCGACGACCGCGAACGGCAGCCCGAGCCGGCCGAGGTAGACCGCGAGATCGTGCAGCGTGTTCGAGCCGGTCTCGACGAGGCAGTGCCGCTCGTCGATCGGCGTGACGAGCCCTGCCGGCGGTTCGAGGCGCTGCAGCAGTTCGGCCTGCGCGACGTCGAAGCGGATGCGGGCGCGAACCGGCCAGCTCGCGGAACCGATCCCCCGCAGCACGTGCGCCGCCGCTCCGCCCTCCGGCGGCTCGCGGGGGATGAAACGCCGCGCCGTGGGCGGGCCCGGCTCGACCCGGTCGGCGCGGAAGCTGCGCCAGTCGTCGCGGTCGAGATCCCAGGCCAGCAGGTACCAGCGGCGGCCGGTGAAGACGAGCCCGTGCGGCTCGACGAGACGTTCGGACGCGGTGCCGTCGGCGGACTCGTAGGCGAAGCGGAGCCGTTCGTGGTCGCGAGCCGCCGCGGCGATCGTCTCGAGCACGGTCGCGTCGACGGTCGGACCTCCGCCCGCGGCGGAGACGGTCGCGTCGCGGAGCGCGTCGACCCGGTGTCGGAGGCGCGGCGGCAGCGTCTGCTCCAGCTTGGCGAGTGCCCGGAGGGAGGCCTCCTCGATGCCGGTGACGGAGCCCGCGGCCGCGGCACGGAGGCCGACGGCGACGGCGACCGCCTCCTCGTCGTCGAGGAGCAGCGGGGGCAGGGCGCTGCCGGCCGCGAGCCGGTAGCCGCCGGCGACGCCGGGCGAGGAGTCGACGCGGTAGCCGAGGATTCGGAGCCGTTCGATGTCGTTGCGGATCGTGCGGGTGGTCACGTCGAGGCGGTCGGCCAGCTCGGCGCCCGCCCACTCGCGGCGGCTCTGCAGGAGGGCGAGCAGGCGGAGCATCCGCACCGAGCTTTCAAGCATTTCTGCAGTCTGCCAGCAATTGCGGAACCGCACCTTCCGCAATGTCTCCTAGCGTGCTGCTATGAGCATCGACGAGCAGTCCGAAACCGTCCGAGCGACCACCACCGCGCCCCTGCGCGGGCTCAGCACCGTGAACCTCTACGCAGACGACGTGGCCGCCGCCCAGCGCTGGTACACCGAGTTCCTCGGCGTCGAGCCGTACTTCTTCAACCCGCCGCAGCCGGCGCCCCCGATGTACGTCGAGTTCCGCCTGGGCGATCTCCAGCACGAGCTCGGCATCGTCGATCGCCGCTTCGCGCCCGGGGCGGCGGACGGACCCGGGGCGAGCGCGGGCGACGACGCGGCCCAGCCGATCACGTACTGGCACGTGGACGACGTCGAGGCGGTACTCGCCAGGCTGCTCGAGCTCGGCGCATCGCCCCATCAGCCGGTCATCGAGCGGGGGCCGGGGTTCGTGACGGCGTCGGTCGTCGACCCGTTCGGGAACGTGCTCGGCATCATGTTCAACCGGCACTTCCTCGACATGGTCGGCGGGAGCGCCGCGTGACCGTCGGAGCGCCGGCCGCCGCGTCCGCGGCCCGACCCGAACTGCTGCACTTCGCGGGCCCGGCCGACTGGGAGGCCTGGCTCGAGCGGAACGACGGCGCGGGCGAGGCCTGGTTGCGCATCGCGAAGCGGGGCCGGGCGGGCCTGTCGATCTCGGACGCGCTCGACGTCGCACTCTGCTTCGGCTGGATCGACAGCATCCGCCGCGGCAACGACGACGCCTCGTTCGCGCAGCGCTACTCGCCCCGGCGGGCCCGGAGTCCGTGGTCGGCGATCAACGTCGAGCGGGCCGAGGCGCTCGAGGCCGCGGGGCGCATGCGCCAGGGCGGGCTCGCGCAGCTCGCCGCGGCGCGGGCCGACGGCCGGTGGGATGCCGCGTACGTCCGTCAGCGCGACGCGACGGTGCCCGACGACCTCGCGGCCGCGCTCGCCGCCGAGCCGCTCGCCGCACGACGCTTCGCCGGCCTCGGCAAGACGGAGCGGTACGCGCGCGTGCTGCCGCTGCTGAAGGCGCGCACCGCGGAGGGGCGGGCGGCGCGGATCACGAAGCTACTCGCCGAGCTCGGCGACACGCACGGCGGATCGGCGGGCTGAGCGGGCCGGCCTGTCGGTCGAGCGGGCGGGCCGGCGGCCCGGCGGGCTGAGCGCGCTGCGCGGGCGGGCCTGTGGGGCGGGCGGGCGGGCGGGCGGGCCGGCGGGCTGAGCGGGCTGCGCGCGCGGGTCAGGCCGCAGGCAGGTTCAGCGCGCCGGGTGCCGTCGAGGCATCCCTCGTCTCGGGAGCGGCGACCCGCTGGTCGGCGCGCAGCTCGAAGCGGGCCCGCCCGCCGAGCCGCGGACGCTGCTCGGGATCGAGGTGCGGCGGGGGCACGAACCAGACCTCGCGACGATCGGCCCTGATGCGCCAGCCCTCGCGATGCACCTGGTGGTGGCAGTGGCTGCAGAGCAGCACCCCGTTCTCGAGATCGCTTCGCCCTCGGTGCCGATGCCACCAATCGATGTGGTGCGCATCGACGTAGGCGATGTTGCGCCCGCAGGACGCGCATCCGCCGTCGCGCTCGCCGAGGGCGAGCCGCTGAGCTCGGGAGAACAACCGGCGGGAGCGGCCCAGGTCGAGTGGCAGCGGGTCGCCGCCGAGCACCGCGGGAACGAACTCGGCGTCGACCGCGAGGCGTCGTGCCGCGGCCGCGGAGACCGGTCGGTCGAGGCCGTCGATGGTGGCCTCGCCGAGACCGCTCAGCAGTGCGTCGAGCTCGATCCGCACGACGACCGTCGCCTTCGCGCGGGTCGCCGCGGCCTCGCAGCCGATGACGTGGCGGGCGAGTTCGCCCAGCGCATCGGCCTGGAGCTGCGGGATGGTGCGCCGGTCGTCGAGCACCGGGCCGTCGTGCTGGGACCTCGGCGAGGAGGCACCGGCGCCCGCCGCATCGGGCTCCGTCGTCTCGCATCGCCGATGCAGGGTCTCGGTGACGATCGCCTCGATCGCGGCCTTCACCGGTGCCGCCGTGACCGGGTCGAGCCTCGCGGTGATGCGGACCATGCCCGATGCCTCTTCGACGATCGAGAGGGACCGCTGCTGATGCATCGCTTCGTCGCGCGGCTCGACGCCATCGGGATCGAGCCGCGCCTCGGCGTGCCGCACCGCGCGCAGCACGAGCCCGCGCGGCGCGGCCTTCGCGAAGCGCACGAGTTCGACCTCGTAGGCCTCGGCGCGGCGCAGGCTGGTGCGCGGGGCGATGCGCTCGAGCATGGTGCAGATGGCATCGGCCGCGTCGAGCGAGAGGGCGCCGCTTGCCAGGGCATCGGCCACCGCGGGATGCCGCGCCGGGCGGCAGTCGCCCGTGAGGGTCTGCCGAGCGCGCGTCGCCGTGCCGACGCGGAGCAGCTTCGCGGCCCCGGCGGCCGCATCGCCCGTCGACGCGGCGAGGAGCGCGGCCGCGTTGCGGTGGCCGTGCCGCTTGGCGAGCCCCTCGGCGCCGAACCCCGCATCGGACGCACCGCGACCTCGGCCGCGAGACCGGCGAGCGCCACCTCGCTCGCCCGTCGCAGGCGGGCGGCCTCCTGCAGCACGCGCAGGAGGCCCGCATCGCTCATCGCCGCGGGATCGATGGCGCCGGCGCCCAGTCCCGACCCCGCACCGAATGCCGGGCCCGCTTCGCCCCACGCCGCGCGAAGCGACGCCAGGTCTGCTTCGAGTGCGTCGAGCGGATTCGTCATGCTTCCAGCCTGCCACCGATCGCCCGTCAGTGGTGCTGGAAGTGGCGCTTCATCAGGCAAAACGTTGCCGTAAGTGGCGCTATTGCGACGGGGCGCACTGGGCGCCGGATCAAGCGCCGGATCAGGCGCCGAAGTTGGGCGAGGGCGCAATGATGAACAGGATCCTGTCCTCGGCGACCTCGCCGTGAACGGCGACGGCGAAGTTCTGCTCGAACCCGTCGGGCGTCGTCTCGATCGGAACGATCCCGATGCGCACCGTCCGGTAGGCGATCCCATCGTTCGGGTTCGTGTAGTCGCTGATCTCGCCCTCGACGTTCGCGATCGACCCCCCGACGGTGCTTCCGTCGAACGCCCGCAAGGCGAGGCCGTTCGCGTCGGTGCTCGTGATGCGCACCCAGTGCTCGGAAATGGTGGGCGGCGAGGCAGGCATCGCGGTGTCGACGAGCCGCAGCCCGCCCCAGTCGTGGTACGTCGCCCGCGGCGCGTCGTTGTGCCCCTCGAACTCGGTGTCGACCGGTTCGCCGAGGTAGCCGGTGAGCCCTGCGACGACCTCTGCCGTCGGCTGGAAGTAGTCGTAGCTCGCGAGCACGCCGCCGTCGGCGTCGACCACCTGGAAGTGCTCGGCGGAGACCACGACGGCCGCCGCCGCCGGCTCCGGGCTCGGCGTCGCGCTCGGCGTCGCGCTCGGCGTCGGCTTCGAGGACGGGCTGCTCGTCGGCGGCTGCGTCGGTGTCGGGGTGGCGGCGCAGGCGGCGAAGACGGAGAGCACGAGGGCGGCGAGCGCGGTGCGCGCGGTGCGCGCGAGGAGTCGGCGGGTCACGGGATGAGTCGAGCACACCGGGTGCGACCGTCGCAAGAGGGCGGACACCGAACTCCGGATCGCCCGGACCACCGCGCCGCCGGGCCGCCGAGCCGCCGAACCGCCGGGCCGCCGAGCGGCCAGGTGGCGGAACGCCCGCGCGGCTACGCCCCGGCCCCTGCTCCGCCCGCCCCCAACTCCGCCGCCTTCGCGACGAGCACATCGAGCACCGTGCGCACCGCCAGCCGCTCGGCGACGTCGGGGCGGACCAGCGCCACGATCTGCCGGGCCGACGGCACCCCGCGCAGCGGCTTCAGCACGAGCTCGGGCGGGAGGGTGCCCGAGGTGTAGCGCGGCACGAACGCGACCCCGAATCCCGCCTGGATGAACGCCTCCACGATGCGCATGTCGCTGAAGCGCTGGGCGATCTCGACGCGGCGGCCGCCCTGCTGCTCGATGGCGTGCAGGATGCGCTCGAACGGGAACCCGGGCGGCACGCCGAGCCAGGTCTCCTCGACGAGGTCGCTCGCGGTGAGGTGCGAGCGGCCCGCGAGGCGGTGCGTCGCGGGCAGCCCGATGTCGAGCGGCTCGGTGAGCAGCGGCACGACGCGGAGGCCCCGCCCGCCCCACGGCAGCACCCCGGGCATGGTGTGGGCGAGCACGATGTCGTAGTCGGCGGTGAGCTCGGCGAACTCGGCGAGCTCGGGGTCGAAGTCGGTCGCCCGCACGACGAGCCCGGGCACCTGCTGGAGCTCGGTCAGCACGGCGGGCAGCATCGTCGCCCCGATGGTCGGGAACGTCAGCAGGGTGACCTCGCCGCTCGGGTCGTTGCGGAACTCGTCCCAGACGGCGTCCGCCCGGGCCAGCGCGATCGCGACATCCGCCGCGCTCCGCGCCAGCGCGTGCCCCGCGCTCGTGAGCACGATGCCGCGGCCGCTGCGTTCGGTGAGCGGGGCGCCGGCCTCGCGCTCGAGCACCTTCAACTGCTGCGAGACGGCCGAGGGCGTGCGTCCGGTCGCCTCGGCGACGGCGGTCACGCTGCCCCGTTCGGCGAGTTCTCTGAGCAGGTCGAGGCGACGGACATCCATGTAGCGATGCTACATCGTCAGTGAAGGTGTATCAGATTGTGCTGAACGGTTTTCCGCGCTTCAATTGAAGTGTCGAACACGTGCAACGGCGCCTCCGTCGCTCGACGATCCACTGGTCTTCGTGAAAGGAACCACCGTGTTCGCCATCCTGCTCATCCTCGGCGGCGTCTCGCTCGCCGGCCTCGTCGGCTCCGTCGTCGTCGCCTCGCGCGACGGCTACCGTCGCCTGCCGAAGGAGACCTTCGCGCGCACTGTGTAGCGCGAAGCGGGGCATCGCCCCGGAGTCGAGGGCCGCTGCGCGGGGGAGGGACACCCCGCGGGGCGGCTCTCCTCGTTCCACCCGGGCAAAATGCTCGACTCGGAGCCGTCCCCAGCGCTAGCGTGTGCCGCAACGGGTACACCGAGGTCTGGGGGGACGATGGCGCACGTGGTGGCCACGGGAGCGGGCAAGGCGATGATGGAGCGCCGCACCGATCCGACGCACGAGTACATCCTGCAGCTCACCGGCAAGGAGCGCGCTCGGGTGCTCTTCGTCGGCACCGCGACCGGTGACGAGCAGGCGTACACGCTGAGCTTCTACAAGACCTACGACTCCGACCGGTGCGCGCCGCACCATCTGACGCTCTTCCACCGCGACCTCGACGACCTCGCGGGCTTCGTGAAGGGCTTCGACGTGATCCACGTCGGCGGCGGCAACACCGCGAACATGCTCGACGTCTGGCGGCGCCAGGGGCTCGACGAGATCATGCGCGAGATGTGGGACGACCCCGCGTCGAACACGGTGTTCACGGGCGGCTCCGCCGGCGGCATCTGCTGGTTCGAGGGCGGCACGACCGACAGCTACGGCCCGACCCTCCAGGTGCTGCCCGAGGGGCTCGGCTTCCTGCACGGCAGCTTCTGCCCGCACTACGACGCGGAGGACCAGCGCCAGCCGCTGTTCCACGACGCCTTGCTGCAGGGCGAGCTCGCGACCGGCTACGCCGTCGGCAACCTGCAGTCGCTGCACTTCGAGCGCGCGGGCGGCGGCACGCCGGAGTTCGTCACCGCGATCAGCCCCGTCGACCCCCCGCTCGCGCTCCGCGTCGAGGCCGTCGACGGCGAGATCGTCGAGACGCCGCTGCCGGTGCGGGTGCTCGAGAGCACCGGGCCGATCGTGAAGGGGCCGAGCGCATGAACGACAACGTCTGGATCCTGCTCGCCGAGCTCCTGGTCGTCGTCCTGGCGATCTTCATGGGCACGCGCACGAGCGGCATCGGCCTCGGCGTCTGGGGCCTCGTCGGCGTCGCGGTGCTCATCTTCGTGTTCGGCGAGGCGCCGGGCAACGCCCCGGTCGACGCGGTGTTCATCGTCATCACGGTGATCACGGCGGCCTCGGTGATGCAGGCGGCGGGCGGCATCGACTGGATGGTCTCCGTCGCGGCGAAGGCGATCCGGAAGCGACCGCGCTCGGTCGTCTTCCTCGCCCCCGCCATGTCGTTCCTCTTCACCGTCGGCGCCGGCACGGGCAATATCTTCTACCCGCTGCTGCCGGTCATCTACGACGTCTCCTACCAGCAGAAGATCCGTCCCGAGCGGGCGCTCTCGGTCTCCGCCGTCGCCTCGCAGGTCGGCATCCTCTGCTCCCCGGTGTCGGCGGCCACCGCCTCGATGGTGGTGCTGCTCGCCCCGCAGGGCTTCGACCTCGGCAAGCTGCTGCTCATCATGTGGCCCGCCTCGATCGTCGGCCTCTTCCTCGCCGCACTCGTCATGCTGAAGCACGGCAAGGAGCTCGAGGACGACCCCGAGTTCCAGAAGCGCCTCGCCGCCCACCAGGTCGACGCCCCGCAGGAGGACGCCCACGACCAGAAGCTGCCGAAGACGGCGGTGCTCTCGGCATCCCTCTTCCTCGCCGGCGTCGCAGTGATCGTCTTCTGCGGCCTCTTCTCGAACCTGCTGCCGGTGATCGGCACGAACGACGCGGGCGACCCGATCCACCTCTCGGTGACCACCGTCATCGAGGTGACGATGGGCGTCATCGCGGCCCTCATCTTCGTCTTCTGCAAGGTGAAGGCGGCCGACGTGCCGAAGCAGTCCACCTTCCCCGCCGGCATCGTCGGCGCCATCGCCCTGTTCGGCATCGCGTGGCTCGCGAACACCTTCGTCGCCGCCAACACGCAGCTCATCGTCGACGGGCTCGGCTCGATGGTCTCGGGCTCCTCGGCCTTCGTCGGCGCGCTGCTGTTCGCGCTGGCGCTGTTCGTCGTCGCGATGCTGACGACGAGCCAGTCGAGCGCCACCAACGCGATCGTGCCGATCGGCCTCACCATCGGCCTGCCGGCGCACCTCATCGCCGGGCTCTGGCCGAGCGCGATGGGCATGTACACGCTGCCCGCCAACGGCAGCCAGGTCGCGACGGTCGCCTTCGACCGCACGGGCACCACGAAGATGGGCAAGTTCGTCCTCGACCACTCCTTCCAGCTGCCGAACCTCGTCTACGTGTTCAGCGCGATCATCGTGGGCGTGGCGATCTCCTTCCTCCTGGGCTGATGGCCGGCGAGCGGGCGGCGGGCGAGCGGGCGACGGCCGACCGCGCCGCGGCCGACCGGGCCGCGCAGCGGATGAACGACCCGCT
The DNA here is from genome assembly GCF_022811605.1 of Agromyces soli. Taxonomy (GTDB): domain Bacteria; phylum Actinomycetota; class Actinomycetes; order Actinomycetales; family Microbacteriaceae; genus Agromyces; species Agromyces soli. The sequence continues at coordinate 1,338,689 of NZ_CP094533.1, forward strand.
GCTCGGCCGCTTCCTGCTCGGGCTCGCGGAGGGGATGAACGCGGCCGCCGAGTCGGTCGACCAGATCCGCTCGGACATGACGCGGGTGGCCCGCGCCTACGGCCGCGACGACATCGACTTCGTCGTGCTGCCCACGGTGATCCTCGTCGAGACGGGCAGCGGCGAGGCCGGGCGGGTCGCCATCCGCTCGGTGAACGCGAGCTTCCGCTTCGACCAGATCGCCGCGCTCTACCGCCTCCTCGGCGAGGCGAAGGAGGCCGCCGTCGACCCTGCCGACGGCATCGACCGGCTGAACGAGATCGGCCGGATGCGGCCGAAGCGCGGATGGTTCGTGCGCACCTTCGGGCACGCCGTGCTCACCGCCGGGCTCGCGCTCCTGCTCACCCCGACGTGGGAGGGTGCGCTCGTGGCCTTCGTGCTCGGCGCGCTGATCGGCGTGGCGAAGCTCGTGCCCTCACCCACCCTCCAGCTCGTCTTCCCGGTGTTCGCGGCGTTCGTCTGCGGGGTCGCCGTGTTCCTGCTGGCGCCGCACTTCCCGCTCGGCGATCCGCTGCGCCTGCTCATCGCCCCGCTCGCGACCTTCCTGCCCGGCGGGGTGCTCACGACCGCCGTCATGGAGCTCGCGGCCGGCCAGATGATCGCGGGCGCGTCGCGGCTCGTGATGGGGATGGTGCAGCTGGGCCTGCTCGCGTTCGGGATCCTGGCCGCCGGCACCGTCGTCGGCGTCGCGAACTCGAGCTACGCGCCGCTCGAGTCGACGGACTCGCTGGCCTGGTGGGTCAGCTGGCTCGCGCTGCTGCTCTTCGCGATCGGCAACTACCTGCACTTCTCCGCGCCGGGCTCGACCTTCGCCTGGGTGCTGCTCGCGCTCGTCGTCGCGTACCTCGGCCAGCTGGTCGGCACCGCGCTGCTCGGGGCGACCGTCTCGGGCTTCATCGGGGCGCTCGCGATGACCCCGGTGGTGCTGTGGATCGCCTCGCTGCCGAAGGGCGCCCCCGCGCAGCTCACCTTCCTGCCGGCGTACTGGCTGCTCGTGCCCGGGGCGGCCGGTCTCGTCGCGCTCACCGAGGCGGTGGGCGCGAGCGAGGGCTTCGACGACTTCGCCCTCGCGCTCGTCTCGATCATGTCCATCGCGCTCGGCGTGCTGATCGGCACGGCCCTGTACCGGGCGGTGCACCATGGGGCGGAGGAGCTCGCCGCCTTCCACATCGAGAAGCCGATCGCGGCCGTCGCCGGCGGAGCGGGCAGCGTCTGGAGCCGGCTCCGCGCCGGGCTCGGCGCCGGGTTCCGTTCCCGCTTCGGCTCCGGGCTCCGCCGACGAGGCTGAGGGTCTTCCCGGCAGCCGGGCCGTAGAGTATTCGCGTGACTCAGCACGACTCGGACGCCCGCCGCCAGCTCATCGACCACATCTCGCGTGAGGCGGTCTTCCACGGCGACTTCACCCTGACCAGCGGCAAGAAGGCGAGCTACTACGTCGACCTCCGCAAGGTCAGCCTGGACCACCGGGTCGCTCCGCTCATCGGCCAGGTCATGCTCGACCTCATCGCGGACGTGCCCGAGGTGGCCGCCGTGGGCGGCATGACGATGGGCGCCGACCCGATCGCGAGCGCCATCCTGCACCAGGGCGCCGCCCGCGGGCTCGCCTACGACGCGTTCGTCGTGCGCAAGGAGCCGAAGGACCACGGCCGCGGCCGCCAGATCGAGGGGCCGGAGCTCGAGGGTAAGCGCGTCATCGTGCTCGAGGACACCTCGACCACCGGCGGTTCGCCGCTGAAGGCCGTCGAGGCGCTGCGCAAGGTCGGCGCCGAGGTCGTCGCCGTCGCCGTCGTCGTCGACCGCAACACCGGTGCGCGCGAGGTGATCGAGGCCGAGGGCGTGCCGTACCGCTACGCCATCGGGCTCGATGATCTGGGGCTGGCCTGATGGTCCAGCGAGGCGGCGAGCCCGGGGGCGAGGAGTTCGGCGACGCGGATTGGCTGATGGGCCAGCTCGGCGACACGGACGCTTCGGATGCTTCGGATGCCGCTGGCGAGTCGCGCCCGCAGGGCCGCCGGGCGGCGGCCTCCGCCCCGTCCGAGCCCGCAGCCGAGCCGGAGCCCGCCGCGCCGGCGGCACCGGCCGCGTCGGCAGCACCGCCCGCGTCGCCCGCTGAGCCGGTCGGCTCGGATGCCTCGGCTCCGCGAACGCCCTGGTGGACCAGCCGTTCCCGGGGCCGCCGTGCGGCGGAGCCGGAGCCCGGCGAGACCTCGTCGGCGTCGGACTCCGCGTCCGAGGCACCGCTCCGCGGCGACGCCGAGCCCGGGCCTGCGGAGCCGAGCGGACGCCGCCGGGCCAGCCCGAGCAGCGAGGAGTCGCTCGACTGGTTCTCGCTCGCGGCGCAGACGCCCCAGCCCCCGCCTCCGGGCGAGGGCGATGCCGTGTCGGACCCGGCGGATGCCGCGGCGCACGCCGCGCCGATGACCACGCCTGCCGCGCCGATCAGCGACGAGCCGCGCAGCGAGCGCGGCGACACCGGGGTGCTCGACGAGCCCCTGCGTCGACGTCGCGACCGCGGACCGGCCCTGCCGCCGGCGGACCCCATCCTCACCTCCGTGGAGCCGCCCGTCTCCCCGCAGCGCACGCCGCAGCCGCCCGCCGAGCCGTGGGCGCCGGCCGAGCCGATCGTGCCGACGGAGTCGCAGACCCCGGTGGTGCCGGGACCGGCGACGCCGACGGCGCCGTTCGCCCTCACCTGGGGCGACCCCGCCGGCCCCGTCGTCCCGGGCGAATCCGCGCCGAGCGAGCCGGAGCCGGGCGAGCCCTCGGCGCAGGAACCGGCACCCGACGAGCACCCGACCGGGGCGTTCGGCGAGCCGCTGGTCCCGCCGCCGGTGTCCGCCGCGTCCGCGTCCGCCTCGGCCGCCGCGACCACCGATTTCGACGCCGCACTCTGGTCCGCGCTGCAGGAGGGCGACACGGGCGAGGCGCCCACGGTGACGCCGAGCGAGCCCGCCGCGCCCCCCGCGCCTGCTTCGAGCGACCCCGGGTCGCCCCTGGGCGGGCGGGCGCCGTTCCCGGCGTTCGCCTCCGCTGAGGCTGCCCCGACCGAGCCCGCCGCCGACGCCCCCGTCGACGACCTGCTCGCCGGCATCGCGCTGGGCGGCGCCGCCGCTGCGGCCGTGAACGCGGCCCAGGCTGCGAACCCGGCCGAGCCGGAGGTCCAGCCCGAGGCCGAGCCGTACCAGGAGCCGCACGCCGAACCGCACCCGGAGCCGCACGCCGAGCCGCACGCCGAGCCGCACGCCGAGGCCGCGATCGAGCCGCCGGCGCACGACGCCGGCACCGGCCGCGACGACGAGTTCGACGAGCAGCTCGACGACGATGAGCTGGCCGACGGGCTCCACGCGCCCGAGCCGGGCTTCGTGTGGGGCATCGTTCCCGACCCTGAGGCTGCCGACCCCCGCGCCGAGGACGGCCCGCTCGGCACCGTCGCTCTCGCGGCCGTCGCCGCCGGCGGCGAGGACGTGCCGGGTGACGAGCCGGTGGTCGACCCCGACACCGACCCCTCGATCCCTGAGGACGACGCCGCGGCGCCGCCCGCCGACGACGCGTTCGAGGTCGACGCCGACGTGCCCGACCCGCTCGATCCGTTCGGCTTCGGCACTGAGGCATCCGCGAGCCCCGCCTCGCGCATCGAGGACCCCGAGCCCGTCGCCGCGACGGCGTTGCTCCCGGCCGCCGGGTCGGCGAGCGCAGCGGCCGGTGCGGGCGCTGCGCGCCGCGAGCCCGAAGGGGCATCCCGCGGCGGGTCCGGTGCGGGCCGCGGTGGATCCGGCGCCGCCGGCGGCGACGCCGCGCGGCGACGTCGCCTGCTGCTCTGGATCGCGGGCGGCCTCGTGGCCGTGCTCGTGCTCGCGGGCCTGTTCTTCCTCGGCACGAAGCTGCCGTTCGGCGGTCAGCCCGCGGCATCCGCGCCCGCGACGAGCGACTCGGCCGCCCCGAGCGACACGCCGGCGCCCGCGCCGACCGCGGCGCAGCCCGCCGGCGTGCACGCGTGGAACACGCTCTTCGGCGGCGAGTGCATCGACCCGTTCACCGACGCCTGGGCCGAGGACTACACGGTCGTCGACTGCGCGGCGCCGCACGCGGCGCAGCTCGTGCTCCGCGGCACGCTGCCCGGCGAAGCGGGCGCGGCGTTCCCGGGCGACGCCGAGCTCGCGGCGCAGCTGGGCACGACGTGCCAGGCCGACGGCGTGCTCGACCAGAACGCGATCTCGGGCCTCACCGACCTGCAGCTCGTGTTCTCCTACCCGCTCGCCGAGCAGTGGGACGCCGGTGAGCGCACCTTCTACTGCTTCGCGAACCGGTCGAGCGGCGAACCGCTCACGGCGAGCATCGCGGGCGCGACCCCCTCGCAGGTCGCCGCCGGCTGAGCCAGAACCGAGTTGCCCGACTTTCATGAAAGTCGGGCAACTCGGGATCTCGGGTGGGGCAGCGCGCGAGCGCGCGCCGGGCCTAGAGCTCGGTCTCGGCGGCCTCGCCGACGAGCTCGAAGACGCCCTTCAGCACCTCGTCGGGGCGGAACGGGTACTTCTCGATCTCGGCCTGGTCGCTGATGCCCGTGAGCACCAGCACGGTGTGCAGGCCCGCCTCGATGCCCGCCACGATGTCGGTGTCCATGCGGTCGCCGATCATCGCCGTGTTCTCGGAGTGCGCGCCGATCTTGTTCAGCGCCGAGCGGAACATCATCGGGTTCGGCTTGCCGACGACGTACGGGTCCTTGCCGGTGGCCTTCGTGATGAGCGCGGCGATCGCGCCGGTCGCGGGCAGCGGTCCCTCGGCGCTCGGCCCGGTCGCGTCGGGGTTCGTGACGATGAAGCGCGCACCGCGGTCGATCAGCCGGATCGCCTTCGTGATCGCCTCGAAGGAGTAGTTGCGGGTCTCGCCCACGACGACGAAGTCGGGGTCGGTCTCGGTCATGATGTAGCCGGCGTCGTGCAGCGCGGTCAGGATGCCCGCCTCGCCCACGACGAACGCCGAGCCGCCCGGCACCTGCTGCTTCAGGAAGTCGGCGGTCGCGAGCGCCGAGGTCCAGATGCGCTCCTCCGGAACGTTCAGGCCGGAAGCGCGGAGCCTGGCCGAGAGGTCGCGGGCCGTGAAGATCGAGTTGTTCGTGAGCACCAGGTAGGGGGTGCCCTGGTCCTCCCACTGCTGCAGCAGCTCGGCGGCGCCGGGCAGGGCGTGGTTCTCGTGCACGAGCACGCCGTCCATGTCGGTCAGCCAGCACTCGACTTCATCGCGTCGTCCCATGCGTCCAGCGTAGGGCTCCGATGTTGCGAACGGATGACGACGGCGGGACGCCCCGGCCGACCGCGAGCGGCGAGCCGAGGCATCCGCTGGTCTGCGCGACTCAGCCGAGCGCCGCGATCAGCTCCTCGACGAGCTGCACCTCGCTCGGTTCGTCGTCGGCTTCGGGGGTGAAGCCCATCCGCACGACGACGAGGCCCTCCGACGGCACGACGATGACCTTCTGCCCGTCGTGGCCCGAGGCGTAGTAGGTGTCGGCGGGCAGCCCGGGCCAGCGCGGCGAGCCGTCGGTGAGGGTGTTCACCCGCCAGCCCATGCCGTAGCCGGGGTCGTCGGTCTGCTCGACGGGCAGCACTTCGAGGCTCTTCGCCATCCAGTCGGCGGGGAGCAGCTGCTCGCCGTTCCACTCGCCGTTCTGCAGGGCGAACTGGCCGAGCACGGCCCAGTCCCGCGGAGTCATCCACAGGTACGAGGAGCAGACCGGGGTGCCCGCGGCATCCGGCTCGAAGACCGCCGAAGACAACCCGAGCGGAGCGAGCAGGGTCTGCCTGGGCAGGTCGGCGCCGAGCCCGGTGCGTTCGGCGAGCACCGAGCAGAGCAGCGTCGTCGAGCCGCTCGAGTACTCCTGCACGGTGCCCGGGGCGTGCTCGAGCGGCAGCCCGGCGACGTAGCCGCCCATGTCGGCCTCGCCGTACAGCATCTGCGTGATCGGCGTGCCGAGGTCGTAGGTCTCGTCCCACTCGAGGCCGCTCGTCATGCGCAGCAGCTGCTCGATCGTGATGCTCGCGCGCTCGTCCGTCCACTCGGGGCGGAGGTCGGCGTCGTCCAGGGCGACGACGCCCTGCTGCACGAGGACCCCGGTGATGAGGTCGGTCGCGCTCTTCGACATCGACCAGCCGAGCTGGGGCGTCGCGGCGTCGAAGCCGTCGGCGTAGCGTTCGCCGACCAGTTCGCCGTCCTTCAGGACGACGACGGCGCGAGTGCCGAGCGCCGCCGCCTGCTCCGGGGGCGCCCCGTCGGCGAAGGCGGCGGCGATGGCCGCGTCGACCGCGGCGTCGGCGGTCGGAGCCGGGGCGCCGGCGAGCGGGTTGCCGGCGTCGTCGATCGCCGTCGCGGTGCCGAGGTCGGGCCGCTCGCCCGCGAGGGTGCAGCCGAAGCCCTCCGTGTACCAGGCGCGCTGCTTCGCGAGGATGCCGAGGAGGGACCCGGTGGTCTCGCCGGGCTCGTCGGCGCCGAAGCGCAGGTACGGCACGAGCGGGTTCGGCGGCAGGTCGTGCTCGGGGTCGTCGCGCCCGGCGAGCTCGGTGACGGCGCACGCGTTGTGCGCGGCGTAGCCGGTGCCGGTGAGCAGCATGGGGCGTTGCCACCAGTACCCGGCGACGCCCGCGGCGACGACGACGGCCACCACGACGGCGAGGGCGATGAGCGTTCGACGGAGAATGCGCACCGCCGGATGCTATCAGGCGCGCGGCGTGCGCTCAGGCGCGCGGCGTGCGCTCAGGCGCTGGGTGGTGTGCTCAGGCGGTGAGCCAGATCTCGGCGGCCGCGGTGCCCGGGAGCTCCAGCGCCGGCGCCGGGGCATCCGAGGTTCCCGCCGAGAGCCGCACGCGCTCGCCGTCGCCGAGGCTCACGACGACCTCGACGCCGGGCGCGAGGCCGGCGGTTTCGAGCTCGCGGAGCACGGCCGGGTCGCGGTCGCTGATCCGGAGGATGCGGCCGCGGTGCCCCTGCGGCGCCTCGTCGAGGCGGAGGAAGGGTTCGGCCGGGATCGTGCCGTCGGCGGCGGGGATCGCGTCGCCGTGCGGGTCGCGGCTCGGCCGCCCGAGCCGCTCGTCGATCACGTCGAGGAGCCGGTCGGAGACGGCGTGCTCGAGCACCTCGGCCTCGTCGTGCACCTCGTCCCAGCCGTAGCCCATCTCCTGCACGAGCCAGGTCTCGATGAGCCGGTGCCGGCGGACGACGGCGAGGGCGCGCTCGCGTCCGGTATCGGTGAGGCGGAGGGGGCCGTACGGCACATGGGCGATGAGGCCGGCGGCGGCCATCTTCTTCACCATCTCGGTGACGCTCGACGGGGCGACGCCGAGCTTGCCCGCGAGCACGGACGGCGTGATGGGGTCGGGCTGCCACTCGGTGTGCGCGTACACCGTCTTGAGGTAGTCCTCGATCGCGGGATTCTTGCTGGCCGGCATCAGCCCCAGACTATCGGGCCCTCTGCGGGCGACGTGCTCGGGCGGCGGCCCGCCGTCGCCTCGATCGCGCCACTCGGCCTCGTTGCGCCAGGAGGGGTGGCGCGTCGGAGCGGAAGTGGCGCAGACGGTCGGGCGGAGGGAGCGGATGCCACCGCCACCGCCTCGACCGGTTACACGCGGGCCAGCGCTTCGATGTCTTCGAGGAAGGCCTCGGCGGTCTCGGCCGACACCGTCGTGCGGGTGGTGCCGATCGCCTCGAGGTAGTCCTCGGTGCTCGGTCCGGCAGGCCGCACCGCGGCATCCGCCCGCCCCGCGGCATCCGCCTCCGTCGCGCCGCTCCGCACTGCCGCCTCGAACGCGCGCTGCGAGGCGCTGCGCGCGGCGAACTCGATGTCCGCCGGCGAGAACCCGGCCGTCCGCTCGACGAGGAGCGCCAGGTCGACCTCGCGCGCGACCTGCTCCGGCACGTAGCGCTGCCAGATCGCGAGGCGCGCGGCGTCGTCGGGCAGACCGATCGGGATGACGTAGTCGAACCGTCCGTGCCGGAGGAACGCGCTGTCGAGCGCGCGGATGAAGTTCGTCGCGCAGACGAGGAGACGCCCGGGCTGCTCGCGGAACGCGGGGATGATCTTCAACAGCTCGTTCGTCACGCCCTGCAGCGGCGACGGCGGCTCGCCCGAGCGCTGCGCGGCGATCTCCTCGACCTCGTCGATGAAGACCACGGCGTGCTCGAGCTCGGCGATCTTCGTGAACGTCTCGCGCAACGCGCCCGCGAGTCCGCGCGGGTCGGCCGCCAGGCGCGAGGGGAACACCTCGACGAACGACCACTCCAGCCGCGAGGCGATGGCCTTCGCGAAGGTCGTCTTGCCCGTGCCCGGCGGACCGAACAGCACCACCGCGCGCGGCGGCACCACCCCGTAGCGTTCGGCGAGGTCCGGTTCGGCGAGCGGCAGCACGAGCCGCTGCTCGAGGATCTCCTTCTCCCGCCGCATCCCGGCGACCGACTCCCAGAGCGTGCGCGGCAGCAGCCGCCCGCCGAGCTCGGCGAGCGAGGTCAGCTCCTGCCGCTGCACCGGGATGCGGCGCTCGAAGTAGCGCAGCTGGTGCTTCGGCTCGAAGCCCTGGTGGGCGAAGGCGTCGACGCGGCTCTCGTGCTCGGGGATGAGCGCCGAGAGCTTCGTCAGCCCGTGCGGGGCCATCCGCTTCTCGAGCGCGGCGAGCATCGCCGAGCCGATCCCGCGGCCGCGCCAGTCCTCGGCGATGCCGAAGAAGACGATCCAGCCCTGGTCGTGCGCCGCCCGCCCGACGACCGCGCCGACGAGTTCCTCGCCGTGCACTGCGACGACGGCGTGGTCCTTCTGGCAGGAGGCGACGACCTCGCTGAGGTCGTAGACGGGCTCGTGCCCCGAGCGCCGCTGGGCCTCCCAGAGGTGCAGGATGCCGTCGAGATCGTCGTTGTGGAACTCGCGCACGCGCCAGCCGGTCATGGGGATCCTCCTCCGTGGGTTCCCGCAGCGTAGGCGACGACCGGGGCGCGCGCGGGCTCTGTGACGGACCGTGCGGGTGAAAGTCTGCCGACTGTTGCCGTGGCCGAAACTTCTGCGCCAGTTCTACGCCCCGGTGAACACCAGCCAGAGCAGCAGCGCGTTGAGCGCGATGAGGGACACGGATGCCGCGACGCCCGCAGCGGTCGTCGCCCAGTGGTTGCGCCAGCGGCCGAGCACGCCGGCCTTCGCCGTGAGCGACACGAGCGGAACGAGGGCGAAGGGGATGCCGAACGACAGCACGACCTGGCTGATCACGAGCGAGAGCGTCGGGTCCAGCCCGAGCCCGAGGATGACGAGCGCCGGAAGCAGCGACACGAGTCGGCGCACGAGGAGCGGCACGCGCACGTGCAGCAGTCCGTGCATGATCTCGGCCCCGGCGTACGCGCCCACGGAGGTCGAGGCGAGCCCCGAGGCGAGCAGCCCGATCGCGAAGAGTGTCGCGATGACCGGGCCGAGCGCCGCCCCGAGCGCGGCGTACGCGCCCTCGAGGCTGTCGGTGCCGTCGACGCCGGCGAGGTTGACCGCGGCGAGCAGCAGGATGCAGAGGTTCACGGTTCCGGCGATCGCCATCGCGACCGTGACGTCGATGCGCGTGGCGCGCAGCAGCACGCCGGCCGGCAGCTCGGTCGCCTCGCCGGGGGCCGCGGCCCGGCTCGATCCGGGCGTCGCGAAGCGGTCGCGGCTGAGGGCCGAGTGCGCGTAGATCGCGTGCGGCATGATCGTCGCGCCGAGGATGGAGGCCGCGAGCAGCACCGAGCCGGTGTCCTCGAAGCGGGGCGCGAGGCCGGCGAGGAGGCCGCCGGGGTCGGGCGGGGCGATCAGCACGCCGACGCTGAAGCCGATCGTGATGATGAGCAGCAGCCCGATGATGACGAACTCGAAGGTGCGCGGGCCGCGGCGCGACTGGATCATCAGGAGCCCGATCGACACCGCCCCCGTGATCACGCCGCCCCAGATCAGCGGGATGCCGAACAGCAGGTTCAGCGCGACCGCGCCGCCGATGATCTCGGCGAGGTCGGTCGCCATCGCGACGAGCTCCGCCTGCAGCCAGTAGGCGCGCCGGCCCCAGCGGCTGCGGATGCGCTCGCCGAGCACCTCGGGCAGGCTCCGCCCGGTGACGATGCCGAGCTTCGCCGACAGGTACTGGATGAGCCACGCCATCAGGTTGCCGAGCACGACGACCCAGACCAGCAGGTAGCCGTACTGCGCACCCGCCGTCATGTTGCTCGCGACGTTGCCGGGGTCGAGGTACGCGACGCCGGCGACGAGCGCCGGCCCGATCAGCCAGGCGGCGCGGGGGACCGAGCCGCGGCGCTCGGGGCGGCGACCGCGCGGCCCGGTGGCGGATGCGTCGGCGGATGCCTCGTCGAGGCGGTCAGCGGTGGGCGCGAGCGGATCGGCGGGAGATTTCGGCATACCGAAAAGTTAGCAGAATTTAGGCGCACCGAAAAGTGGGGTGAGGGTGGTGCGAGTACCGTGGCACAGGTGAACGACGCCGCGCCCGCAGCCGCAGATGGCGCACCCGCCGACGGCGCAGCGCCCGAAAGCAGCGCGGAGTCCGAAGGCGGCGCAGCGCCCGCCGACGGCGCAGAGTCCGAAGGCGGCGCAGCGCCCGCAGACGGCGCAGAGTCCGAAGGCGGTGCAGCGCCCGCCGAGGTCCAGCTGCCGAGCGGCGTCGGTCCCTGGCCCGGCGGACGCGACGCGTGGCCGGGCGAGCCGTACTACGACCCCGAGCTGCTCGAGCACGGCGACCGGCGCAACGTCGTCGACCGCTACCGCTACTGGCGGCTCGAGGCGATCGTGGCCGATCTCGACGAGCGGCGGCACGGCTTCCACGTCGCGATCGAGAACTGGCAGCACGACCTCAACATCGGCTCGATCGTGCGCACGGCCAACGCCTTCGCCGCCGACACCGTGCACATCATCGGCCGTCGCCGCTGGAACAAGCGCGGCGCGATGGTCACCGATCGCTACCAGCACCTGGAGTACCACGGGGACCTCGCCGGCTTCGCGGCGTGGGCGCACGAGGCATCCCTGCCGATCATCGCCGTCGACAACGTTCCCGGCGCCGTGCCGATCGAGGCCTTCGACTGGCCCGAGCGCTGCGTGCTGCTCTTCGGGCAGGAGGGGCCGGGCCTGTCGCCGGAGGCGCAGGCGATCGCCGACGCGGTCGTCGAGATCACCCAGTACGGCTCGACCCGCTCGCTGAACGCGGCCGCGGCGGCCGCCATCACGATGCACTCCTGGGTGCTCGCCCACGCGACCCCCGGCGCCCGCGCCTGAGCACCCCTGCCCGGCCCCATCCCACCCATCCCACCCATCCCACCCCCCACCCACCCACCCACCCCCCCCACCGTCAAGACGTCAGTATTCGCGGGTCGCGGCGCCCTGGCACCCGCAGATAGTGCCGTCTTGACGGGAGCAGGGGCGGGACGGGGACGGGACGGGGACGGGGACGGCACAGGGCAGGGGCGGGACGGGGACGGGACGGGAACGGGGGCGGGACGGGGACGGGACGGGGCGGGGGCGGGCGCGTCGGTATGGGGTGCGCGGGGTGGCGCGAGGCCGGGCGCGCGAGGCATCCCGGCCGGGCCGCGCCCGCGTGCCAGACTGACGCCGTGACCGTCATCGACAACGCCGTGTACGTCGACGGGCGACGCGTGGCGACGCCCGTGAGCCTCGACGACACCTTCGAGGCGCTGCAGGCCGCGCCCGGCGGCTTCGCCTGGATCGGCCTCTACCGGCCCGACGCGGCCGAGCTCGAGATCGTCGCCCAGGAGTTCGGCCTGCACGTGCTCGCCGTCGAGGACGCGCTCACTGGCCATCAGCGGGCGAAGCTGGACCGCTACGGCGACACCCGCTTCGTCGTGCTGCGCCCCGCCCGCTACCTCGATGCCGAGGAGCGGGTGGAGTTCGGCGAGGTGCACCTCTTCGTCGGCCAGGACTTCGTCGTCGGCGTGCGGCATGCGGAGTCCCCGGATCTCGGCCGCGTGCGTGCTCGGCTCGAGTCCGACGGGCTGCTCGCCCGCGGCCCGATGGGGGTGCTCTACGCCGTGCTCGACCAGGTCGTCGACGAGTACGCGCCCGTGGTCGCCGGCCTCGAGAACGACATCGACGAGATCGAGGACGAGCTGTTCTCCGGCGAGGCGGCGGTCGCGAAGCGCATCTACGACCTCTCGGGCGAGGTGATGGAGTTCCAGCGAGCCACGAAGCCGCTCGTCGGGGTCATCGAGACGCTCCGCGCCGAGCTCGACGCCGGCGCCGAGACGAACGACGACGACGCCGGTCTCGAGCTGCGGCGCTCCCTGCGCGACGTGCTCGACCACGTCATCCGCATCACGGAGAAGGCGGACGAGTTCCGGCAGACCCTGCAGAACGCGCTGAGCGTGCACGCGACCCTCGTCGCGCAGCGGCAGAACGAGGTCATGCAGTCGCTCACCGAGACGAGCCTCGCGCAGAGCGAGCAGACGAAGAAGATCTCCAGCTGGGCGGCGATCTTCTTCGCGCCGTCGCTCGTCGCGGGCATCTACGGCATGAACTTCCACAACATGCCCGAGCTCGGCTGGGAGGCGGGCTACCCCTTCGCGATCGTGCTCATGGTCGCCTCGGCCTCCGTGCTCTACCTGATCTTCAAGTCGCGCCACTGGCTCTAGCCGAGCGGACGCTCAGCCGCTCAGCCGGCCCGACGCCGCTCAGCCGATGAGGCTCGGCTGCAGGTCGCGCAGAGTGCGGAAGTGCGTCATCCGAGTCACGCCGATCGCGGCCAGCACGAGGCCGCCGGCGAGCCAGATGGCGAGCACCCCGGCATCCGCCCAGGCGCGCGACAGATCGCCGCCGTACATGAACTGCCGCATCATGTCGACGACGTAGCCCATCGGCAGCACGTGGTGCAGCGCCGCGAGCGGCGCGGGCAGCGTCTGCCAGGGGAACGTGCCGCCCGCGGTCACGAGCTGCAGCACCATGAGCACGAGGCCGAGGAACTGCCCGACCGAGCCGAGCCAGACGTTCAGCGCGAGGATGATCGCCGCATACGTCGCCGAGGCGAACACCATGGTGCCGACGACGCCGAGCGGATGGTGCATCTGGAAGCCGAGCGTCACCGCGAGCACGACGTAGAGCGCGACCATCTGCACCGCGCCGAGGAGGCCCGGGGTCAGCCAGCCGGCGAGCGTGATCCGGATGGGGGAGTGCAGCGCCGTCACCGCGCGCCGGGAGATCGGCTTCACGATGAGGAACAGCGCGTAGATGCCGATCCAGCCGGCGAGGGCCGCGAAGAACGGCGCGAGCCCGGCGCCGTAGTTGCCCGCCTGCGTCACCTGGCTCGTCTCGAGCGTGATCGGATCGGCGATCGTCGCCGCCTGCGCGTCGCGCGTGGCCTGGGAGGAGTCCGGGATCTCGGCGACGCCGGCCTGCAGCCCGTCGCGGAGGGTGCCGGCTCCGGTCTCGAGCTCGCCGAGCCCGGACTGCAGCGTGCCGAGGCCGTCGCGCAGCTGCGCCGCGCCGCCCGCCGCCTGCGCCGCGCCGTCGGCGGCGGTGCGGGCGCCCGCGGCGAGCTCCGCCGAGCCGTTCGCCACCTGCCGGCTGCCGTCGGCCAGCCGGTCCACCTCGCCCACGACCTGCTGCACCCGCTCGTTGCCGTCGACGATCGCGGTGCCGACGACGTCGAGCCGGGCGAGCACCGCGTCGATCGTGGCCGGGTCGAGTCCCTGGGCGCGCAGCAGCGCTTCGATCTCGGCGCGCGCCTGGGGCACGTCGGCGGCGGCCTGCGCGACGACGGAGCCGACCCGGTCGGCGGATGCCGCGAGCTCGGCGTTGCCGTCGGCGACCTGTCCGGCGCCGTCGGCGAGGGTCGCCGAGCCGTCCGCGAGCTGCGCGGTGCCGTCGCGCAGTTGCGCCGTGCCGTCGGCGAGCCGGCCGGCCCCGGCGCCGAGCTGCCCGGCGCCGTCGAGCGCGGTGCCGGCGCCGTCGGTGAGCCGGGCCGCGCCGTCGGCGGCCTCGCCGAGCTTGCCGCGGATCGTCGAGATCGAGTCGAGCAGCGTGGACGCCGCCTCTTGGCCCACCTTCTCGGCGATCGTCGTGCGGATCTTCTCGACCGCCTGCTTGCCGATCGTGCCCGCGAGGTAGCTGTTGGCGTCGTTCGTGGCGAGGACGATCTCGGCCTGCCGCGGGGCATCCGTCTGCACCGAGGCGAGCGCCTCGGAGAAGTCGCGCGGGAAGGTGATGGCGAAGTCGTAGCGCGACTCGTCGAGCCCCTGCTCGGCCTCCTCGGCCGAGACCCGGTGCCAGTCGAAGGCGCCGTCGGCGACGACCTCCGAGGCGATCTCGTCGCCGACGTTCCGCGCGGGGGCGTCGTCGGTGGCCGGCGTGCCCTCGTCCTCGACGACGAGCGCGACGGGCACCTCGGCGAATTTCGCGTACGGATCCTGGTTCGCCCAGAGGTACAGGCCGCCGTAGAGCACCGGCACCGCGACGAGCGCGAGCAGCGCCAGCACCGACATCTTCGTGGAGGTGAGCCGCCGGAACTCGGCCGCGATCATCTGCGGGATCTTCACGCGATGCCTCCCTGCGCGAGCGGCAGCTCGTCGTCCGGTTCGTCGGGGCCGTGCATCCTCGCGATCATCGCGGCCGCGCCGATCGCCGCCGCCGAGGCGTCGCCCGCGATCACGAGCAGCGCGAAGCCGCGGTCGGCGAGCCCCTTCGCGAGCTCCCACCACTCCATGGGGTCGCCGCCGTGCCGGTCGGGCGAGACGATCACGAGGCCCTCGACGCCCTCGCGGAGCAGCGCGAGCTCGGTGAGCAGGCGCAGCCTCGCGTGCGGCGCGACGTTCGCGATCGGCACGCGGGCGAGGTGATCGAGGCCGAGCTGGCTGAGCCAGCGGCCGACCGAGACGGGGTTGGACGGGATGCCGGCGAACATGAGCTCCTCGGCGGCGACGCCGCCGAGGGTGATGTCGGGGGCGGGGTCGCTGACCTCCGGCGCGTCGATGAGGGCGATCCGACGGCGGATGGCCGAGGCATCCGTCTTGCCGTCGATGACGACCTCGCCCGAGTCGGGGCGCATGCGCCCGGCGGCGATGAGCCCGAGCACGGTGGGCCGCTGTTCGGTCTCGGCTCTCGCGAGGGTCGCGCGACCGGACTCGAATCCGACGGTGGTCGGGGGCAGCGCCTGCCCGTCCCGGCCCTTGGCGACTCCGCGGAGCTCGATCCTCACGCGCCCTCCTCCTCGTCTGCCTCGTGGGCAGACCCCCATTGTCCTCCCCTCGGGCCGGCTTCGCTGCGCGCCCCGAACGGGGGTGAGGATTCCTCTTGTTGGCGAGGTCGCGCAGTGCTTTGCTGACCCTGACCGCATACCCGCATGACGCGGTCGTCCGAACCCGAGAATGGAGCCCATCATGGCCGAGCGCAGCATCCGGCGCGCCGTCGCCGTCCTCGCCGCCGTGCCCTTCGCCGCGGCAGCCCTGCTGGCGACCGCGTCGCCGGCGTTCGCCTCGAGTCCCGTGGACGGGGACCACAAGGTCCCCTACTGCCACGCGACGCACAGCGCGAAGAACCCCTACGTGTACATCGAGACCGACAAGCTCGCGGTCGTCAAAGCGCACGCCAAGCACCAGGACGAGGAAGACGTCTACCCGGGCTTCTGGTACGACGACCACGGCACCGCCGTCTGGATGGAGGGCCGGGGCGACCCGCTCTTCGCCCTGAGCGGCTGCACCCAGGTCCCGCGCTAACCAGCAGCGCGATCCGACCGGCGCCCGAACCGCCGCCCCGACCGCCGGCGCCCGAACCGCCGTGCGAGACGACGCAGCCCGGCACCATCCAGGTGCCGGGCTGCGTGGTGCGCGGGATCGCTCCGCTCAGTCGGTGCCGAGGTCGAACGCCGCGGCCTCGATCGCGGCATCCGTCGCGGCGGAGGCGGCGTCGTCGGCCGGCGCGGCGATCTCGGCTGCGTCGCCCTCGGCCAGGTCGCCGACCAGGGCCGCGGTCGAGCCGCCGACGATGCCGAGGTGCGCGTACTGCTCGAGGCGGCTGCGCGAGTCGGCGATGTCGAGGTTGCGCATGGTCAGCTGGCCGATGCGGTCCTCGGGGCCGAAGGCGGCGTCGCCGACGCGCTCCATCGAGAGCTTCTCGGGCTGGTAGCTGAACGCCGGGCCCTCCGTGTTCAGGATCGTGTAGTCGTCGCCGCGGCGCAGGCGCACGGTGACCTCGCCCGTGACCGCCGAGGCGACCCAGCGCACGATCGACTCGCGCAGCATGAGCGACTGCGGGTCGAGCCAGCGGCCCTCGTACATCAGCCGGCCCAGGCGGCGGCCCTCGTTGTGGTAGTTCGCGATCGTGTCCTCGTTGTGGATCGCGTTCAGCAGGCGCTCGTACGTGAGGTGCAGCAGGGCCATGCCCGGCGCCTCGTAGATGCCGCGCGACTTCGCCTCGATGATGCGGTTCTCGATCTGGTCGCTCATGCCGAGGCCGTGGCGGCCGCCGATGCGGTTCGCCTCGAGCACGAGCTCGACCGCGTCGTCGAACTCGACGCCGTTGATCGCGACCGGGCGGCCCTGCTCGAAGCGCACGGTGACGTCCTCGGCGGGGATCTCGACCGACTCGTCCCAGAACTTCACGCCCATGATCGGCTCCACCGTGGTGATGCCGGCCGAGAGCTCCTCGAGCACCTTCGCCTCGTGCGTCGCGCCCCAGATGTTCGCGTCGGTCGAGTAGGCCTTCTCGGCGCTCGCGCGGTACGGCAGCTCGCGCTCGAGCAGCCACTCGCTCATCTCCTGGCGGCCGCCGAGCTCGGCGACGAAGGCCGAGTCGAGCCACGGCTTGTAGATGCGCAGGCGCGGGTTGGCCATCAGGCCGTAGCGGTAGAACCGCTCGATGTCGTTGCCCTTGTAGGTCGAGCCGTCGCCCCAGATGTCGACGCCGTCCTCCATCATGGCGCGCACGAGCAGCGTGCCCGTGACCGCGCGGCCGAGCGGGGTCGTGTTGAAGTACGTCTTGCCGCCGGAGCGGATGTGGAACGCGCCGCACTGGAGCGCCACGAGGCCCTCCTCGACGAGCGCCGCCTTGCAGTCGACGAGGCGGCTGAGCTCGGCGCCGTACTCGAGCGCGCGGCCGGGCACGGCCTCGACGTCGGGCTCGTCGGGCTGGCCGAGATCGGCGGTGTAGGTGCAGGGCACCGCGCCCTTCTCGCGCATCCAGGCGACGGCGACGGAGGTGTCGAGCCCCCCGGAGAAGGCGATGCCGACGCGCTCGCCGGCGGGCAGGGAGGTGAGGACCTTCGACATGGCCTCCAGCCTAGTTGCGCGGGAGGGCTCGTGACGCCGCCGATCCGGAGGCGCGGACGCCGGCCCCCGCGGCGTCCGCCTCCCGGGTCGCCTCCCGGGCCGCCGGGCGGCCTCGCGATATGGTGGAGTGTGACTCCTGACGAAGCATCGGCGGAGACCGAGATCATCCTGGCCGACGAGCCGGAGGTGCGCGAGGCCCTCGCCGCGAGCGACCGCAGCGCCGTGCAGGCCGTCGTCGCCGAACACCCCTCGTCGCCCCTCGCCTGGGCCGAGCTCGCCGACCTCGCCGACTCCGAGGGGCGGGCCATCGAGGCCTACGCCTTCGCCGCGGCATCCGTCGAGTTCGCCCGAGCCCAGCTGGCCGCGGCCGGCTGGACCGACGGCGACCCCGTGCGCTGGGCCGAGGAGCCCAACCGCGCCTACCTGCGCGCCCTCGACGCCCAGCGTCGCGCCGCGCTGTCCCTCGGGCTCGCCGAGCGCGCCGACGCGCTCGCCGCGGAGCTCGAGGCCGCCGATTCCGAGGCGCCCGCCCGCATCGCGAGCGAGTTCACCCCGACCCAGCTCATCACCGTGATCCCGGCGACCCCGCCGGCAGGAGAGGACTGATATGCCCGCGGTCGTACTCGTCGGAGCCCAGTGGGGCGATGAAGGCAAGGGAAAGGCCACCGACCTCCTCGGTTCCCGTCTCGACTACGTCGTGAAGTTCAACGGCGGCAACAACGCCGGGCACACCGTCGTCGTCGGCGACGAGAAGTACGCCCTGCACCTGCTGCCCTCGGGCATCCTGACGCCGGGCGTCACGCCCGTCATCGCGAACGGCGTGGTCGTCGACATCGAGGTGCTGTTCGAGGAGCTCGAGGGGCTCGCGAGCCGCGGGGTGGATGTCTCGAAGCTCCGCATCTCGGCGAACGCCCACGTCATCACCCAGTACCACCGCACGCTCGACAAGGTGACCGAGCGCTTCCTCGGCAAGCGCCAGATCGGCACCACCGGTCGCGGCATCGGGCCGAGCTACGCCGACAAGATCAACCGCGTCGGCATCCGCATGCAGGACCTCTTCGACGAGAACATCCTGCGCCAGAAGGTCGAGGGCGCCCTCGACCAGAAGAACCACCTGCTCGTGAAGGTCTACAACCGCCGCGCGATCGCCGTCGACGAGATCGTCGACGAGCTGCTCGGCTACGTCGACCGGCTGCGCCCCATGGTCACCGACACCGCGCTCGAGCTGCACCAGGCGCTCGGCCGCGGCGAGACCGTGCTCTTCGAGGGCGGCCAGGCCACGATGCTCGACGTCGACCACGGCACGTACCCCTTCGTGACGTCCTCGAACGCGACCTCGGGCGGGGCCGTCACCGGCTCCGGCATCGCGCCGAACCAGATCGATCGGGTCATCGCGGTCATCAAGGCGTACACGACGCGCGTCGGCGCCGGCCCCTTCCCGACGGAGCTGTTCGACGAGTGGGGCGACTTCCTCACCGAGAACGGCCACGAGTTCGGCACGACGACCGGCCGACGCCGCCGCACGGGCTGGTACGACGCGCCGATCGCCCGCTACGCGGCGCGGATCAACGGCGTGACCGACTTCGTGCTCACGAAGCTCGACGTGCTCACCGGCATCGAACGCATCCCGGTCTGCGTCGCGTACGACGTCGACGGCGAGCGCTTCGACGAGGTGCCCGTCTCGCAGTCCGACTTCCACCACGCGAAGCCGATCTACGAGGAGTTCCCGGGCTGGACCGAGGACCTCTCGGGCGCGCGCGAACTGTCGGACCTCCCGGCGAACGCGCAGGCGTACGTGCGCGAGCTCGAGGCGATGAGCGGCTCGCGGATCTCGGCCATCGGCGTCGGCCCCGAGCGCGACGCGATCGTGCAGCTGCACGACCTGCTCGACTAGCGCCGAGCACCGGCCGCGCCGCGGCCTCGATGACCTGACGAGGGGCGGATGCCGAAGCATCCGCCCCTCGTCGCTGCGCCGATGGCTATTCGTTGCCGATGGCGCCGTCGGCCGTGTTGCGGGCGCCGTCGATCTGCTCGTCGAACTTGCCGCCCGTGACCTTCTTCGCGAAGTCGGCGACCCCGTCGAGCACCGAGTCGCTGATGCCCTCGGCCTGCTCGCTCTTCAGCGCGTCGGTGATCTTGTCCTTGTTCTCGTTGATGAAGTCGCCGGCCTGCTTGGCCGCGTCGTCCAGTGCACCCATGCTCGGTCCTCTCGGTACTCGCTCGGAATGGCGGTTTCGCCGTCATCGTCGCACACGCGGAGCCGCACCGGAAGGGGGCATTCCGGTGGACCCGACGCGCGGCGTCATCCGCGAAAAATGGCCGATCGAACTGGCATTTCCGGCGTGGCCGGGCGCGGCGCGCGCGGCGTGCCCGGCCCGCGCCCGGTCGCGAGGCGGCTCGCGGTGCCGCGCCGTGCGCCCGCCGGCGTTCGTCGGTGCGTGCCAGACTCGATCCGTGACCGCGATCCTTCCCGCCCCCGCCGAGCTCCGAGGCACCCGCATCCGGCTCTCGCCGTGGCATCCTGACGACCTCGACGGCCTCTTCGAGGCGCTCGCCCGACCCGAGGTCTTCGCCGGCGGATACGGCGGCGGTCCGGCCGGGCTCCCCGCCGACCGGGCCGCGTTCGACCGCTGGGCGACGGGGTACTACGGCAGCACGGCCGGGGCCCCGCAGCGGCCATTCACCGTGCGGCTCATCGGCGGGCCGGACGACGGCCGCATCGTCGGCGCGACGAAGCTCGCCGACTTCGACCTGCCGAACGAGTCGACGCACATCGGTTGGACGGGCTACGACCCGCGCGTCTGGGGCACCGCGGTGAACCCGGAGGCGAAGCTGCTGCTGCTCGGACTCGCGTTCGCGAACGGCTTCGGCCGGGTGAAGATCCAGGCGGATGCCGCGAACGCCCGGTCCCGCGGCGCGATCGAGAAGCTCGGGGCGAAGCTCGACGGCGTCATGCGTCGCGACAAGCGGCGGGCCGACGGCAGCTGGCGCGATAGCGCGGTGTACTCGGTCATCGTCGACGAGTGGCCCGAGGTGCGCGCCGGGCTCGAGGCGCGGCTCGCGGCGCTCGGCGACGGGCCGGTGCGGCTCAGGGGCTGAGCGCGGCCCCGGCTCAGCCGAGCAGTTCGAGCGCGCCGTCGACGAGGGCCGCGGCGCCGCCGAGGTAGGCGATCGCGATGACCGCGATGCGGGCGGCGCGGTGGCTGATCCTCGAGTGCAGCAGCTCGCCGAGCACGAGGCCGACGAGGAGCGCGGCGATCACCCAGGGCCAGGCGCCGGGCTCCAACTCGGGCAGCGTCCAGCCGGTGGTGGCGAGCTTGCTCGCGAGCGCCGCGGAGCCGATCACGATGAAGTACGCCTGCGCGGTCGCCGCGAAGCCCGTCTGCGACCAGCGGCTCGCGACCGCGTAGACGCTGAGCGCGGGCCCGCCGACCCCGGCCGCGGAGTTCATGAACCCCGACGCGGCACCCGTGAGGATCGCCGGCGGAGCCCCGTGCACGACGTGCTCCGTGCGCGTCACGAGGAGTGTGACGGTGAGCGCCACGATCACGAGCGCGCCGATGCCGAGCTGCAGCCATGGACCGGGGATGGCCGTCGCGGCGAGGGTGCCGAACAGGGTGCCGACGAGCGCCGGGACGACGAGCCACGCGAAGCGCCGCCACTCCACCTGCTTCCACACGCGAGGGAGGATGAGCAGCGAGGACAGCACGGCGCAGACGTTGACGATGATGACGCCGTCGAAGGGGCCGAGCAGGATGACCAGCGCCGGCGAGGCGATGAGGGCGAAGCCCATGCCGGTGATGCGCTGTGCGAACGCACCGACGAGGACGGAGATCGCGACGGGCAGCAGCACCGATCCAGCCTAGCCGGGGCCGAGTCGAGGGCCGGCGCCCGGCTCCGTTCAGCGCAGCCGTTCCGGCACGTGCAGGCGGGCGAGGAACGCGTCGGCGCTGCGAGGCATCCGCCGCCGGTCGGCGAGCGAGACGAGCACGATGACCGCCACCGCGAGCGGCACCGTCCACGCCGCCGGCTGCTCGACGAGCGGTCGCAGCCACCCGGGCGCGGCCGCCGTCGCGCCCGCGGCGCTCGCGAGGATCGCCCCGCCCGACAGCATCGCCCCCGTCACCATGCCGGCGATCGCGCCGCGCGCCGTGAGCCCGCGCCACCAGATGCCGAGCAGCAGCACGGGGCAGAGCGTCGACGCGGTGAACGCGAAGACGAGGCCGACGCTGCCGGCGAGCCCGGCCGACTCCGTCACGAGCGCGACGGCGAGCGGCACGAGCGTCGACAGCACGGCCGCGATGCGGAAGCCGCGCACGCTGCCGCCGAGCAGGTCCTGGCTGACCACGCCCGCGAGCGACACCACCAGCCCCGAGCTCGTCGAGAGGAACGCGGCGAAGGCCCCGCCGATGACGAGCGCGGTGAGCAGCTCGCCCCACGGCCCAGGCACGAGCAGCCCCGGCAGGAGCAGCACGAGCGCGTCGGCCTGCCCCCGCTCGGCGAGCTCCGGGGCGAACGCCCGGCCCAGCAGCCCGAACACCGTCGGGAAGACGTAGAACGCCGAGAGCAGGGCGAGCACGATCACCGTCGTGCGGCGGGCGGCCGCGCCATCCGGGTTCGTGTAGAAGCGCACGAGCACGTGCGGCAGGCCGAGCGTGCCGAAGAGCAGCGCCACCATCAGCGACACCGTGCGGTACGCGTCGAGCCCGTGCGGCCCCGCCTCGACCGGGAACGCCAGCTCGGGGGCCAGCACCGCGCGCGCCTCGAGGCCGGGCACGCCGCCCGCGACGACGATGAGCAGCGCCACGACCGGCACCGCGAGCGCCGTGAGCTTCAGCCAGAACTGGAAGGCCTGCACGAAGGTGATCGAGCGCATCCCGCCCGCGACGACGACCACCGCGACGATCACGGCGACCGCGAGCGAGCCGGCCCACGGCGGCAGCCCGGTCGTGATCCGCACGGTCAGCGCGGCGCCCTGCAGTTGCGGCACGATGTAGAACCAGCCGACGAGGATGACGAGGGTGCTCGTCACCCGGCGCACCCAGCGCGATTCGAGCCGGGCGGCGGTGAAATCCGGGATCGTGTAGGCGCCGCTGCGGCGGAGCGGCGCCGCGACGAAGAGCAGCAGCATGAGGTAGCCGGCGGTGTAGCCGATCGGGAACCAGAAGCCCGTCGAGCCGCTCAGCAGCACGAGCCCAGCGACGCCGAGGAACGAGGCCGCGGACAGGTACTCGCCGCCGATCGCCGAGGCGTTCCACCAGGGGCGCACCGTCCGGCTCGCGACGTAGAAGTCGCCCGTCGTACGGGAGACGCGCAGCCCGTAGAAGCCGATCAGCGCCGAGGCCAGCGAGACCACCGCGATCGCCGCGTAGCCGGTGGCCGGGTTCACGCGTCGTCCTCGGCGAGCTGGCGGAACCGCGCTTCGTTGCGCGCGGCCGCTCGCGCGTAGAGCACGCCCACGGTGATCGCGAGCGGGTACAGGCCGAAGGCGAGCAGCAGCCAGGAGACGGGGACGCCGGCGACGAACTGCGCGTCGAGCCCGGGCACCAGCACGATCGCGGCGACGAACAGTGCGGTCGCGAGGCAGAAGCCGCCCGCGAACACGAGGCCCAGGCGAAGCTGCGAGCGGATGAGGGAGCGCACGTAGACGCCGCGGATGTCGCTCGTCGGCGCCTCCGGGGCGCGGTCGAGCCGGAGGGCGGCGCGCGGGGCGGCGGGGCGGGGCGTGCCGGCTGCGGTGACGCGAACGCGGGCGGGGGGCGGCTGGTTCCCTTCCACGGGCGAAGGGGACGAGCCCGGCGGCATCGGCTCGCTCACGGGCGGGGCCGCACGCTCGACTGCGCGAGCCGGTCGCGCAGGCCGGGCAGCATGCGGCGGCTCACGGGCAGCTCGACGTCGCCCACGACGACGGCCGGGTGGTCGGAGCCGAGCCGGATCCGCGAGACGTGCGCGAGCGCGACGAGGTACGAGCGGTGCACCCGCACGAAGCCGGCCTCCGCCCACTGCTTCTCGAGGTCGGAGATCGGCACGCGCACGAGGTGCGTGCCACCCTCGGTGTGCAGTCGGGCGTAGTCGCCCTGCGCTTGCACGTAGCGCACCTCGTCGCGCCGGATCATCCGGGTCGTCCCGCCGAGCGGCACGGCGATCATCTCGCCGGCCGGCGAGGTGTCCGGCGCCGGCGGCCGCAGCGCCTCGACGATGCGGCCCACCGAGCGCTGCAGCCGCTCGGCGCGCACGGGTTTCAGCAGGTAGTCGACCGCTGCGAGGTCGAAGGCCTCGAGCGCGCCCTCCTCGTCGGCGGTGACGAAGACGAGCGCCGGCCGGTGCTCGAAGCGCTGCAGCGCGCGGGCCAGGTCGAAGCCGGAGAGGCCGGGCATGTGGATGTCGAGGAACGCCGCGTCGACCGGCTCGCGGGTGAGCAGGCGCACCGCCTCGGCGCCCGAGGAGGCCTGGTGGATGACGCCGACGCGCGGATCCTGCCCGAGCAGGTACACCAGCTCGTCGATCGCGGGCTGCTCATCGTCGGCGACGAGGACGGAGATCACGGTTCGAGTCTCCCATCCCGCCCGGGTCGCGGTGCCGGGGCTCCGCCACCCCCTCGACTTGCCCGACTTCCATGCAAGTCGGGCAAGTCGGTGGGGGCCGGGGCCGCCTTCGGCACCCGCATCCGCACGAGCGTGCCCGCGCCCACCGCCGTCTCGACGACGAGGCCGTGCTCGTCGCCGTACACCTGCCGGAGCCGGGCGTCGACGTTGCGCAGGCCCACGTGCGCGCCGCCCTGCCCGCCGGTCAGCACCTCGCGGATGAGCTCCGGGTCGAAGCCGACGCCGTCGTCCTCGACGCTGATCTCGGCGTACGCGCCCGAGTCCTCGGCGGTGATCGTGATCCGGCCGCCGCCTTCCTTCGCCTCGAGGCCGTGCCGCACCGCGTTCTCCACGAGCGGCTGGATGGACAGGAACGGCACGACCGCGCCGAGCACCTCGGGCGCGATCTGCAGCGTCACCCGCAGCCGCTCGCCGAAGCGCGCCCGCTCCAGGCGCAGGTAGCTGTCGATCGAGCCGAGCTCGTCGGCGACGGTCGTGAACTCGCCGTGCCGCCGGAACGAGTACCGCGTGAAGTCCGCGAACTCCAGCACGAGCTCGCGCGCCTGCGCCGGGTCGGTGTTGATGAACGAGGCGATCGCGTTCAGCGAGTTGTAGATGAAGTGCGGGCTGATCTGCGCCCGCAGCGCCCGCACCTCGGCCTCGGCGAGGGCCGTGCGGGAGGCGTCCAGCTCGCCGAGTTCGACCTGCGCGGCGACCCAGTCGGCGACCTCCGCGGTCGCGCGCACGAGCCCGGCCCGCACCGGGGCGGCGAATGCGACGATCGCCCCGACCGGGCGGCGGCCGACGAGGATGGGGGCCGCGACGGCATCCGTCTCCCGCGCGCCGTGCCGCGCCCGGCCCGAGCGCGGCACCCGCCGCTGCACCTGTGGCCGGCCCGTGTCGTGCGCGGCGGCGGCGAGCTCCGCGGCCGTCTCCCGCAAGCCGTCGTCGCCCTCGAGCGCGACGACGCCGCCCGGGTCGACGATCGCGAGGGTGTCGCAGCCGAGCAGCGCCTTCAGGTGCCGGCCGGCGCGCTTCGCGTCCTCGACGCCGACGCCGCCGCGGAGGTGCGCGGCCGCCCGGGAGGCGAGGTGCAGCGTCTGGTAGGTGGCGCGCTCCGCCTCGGTGCCGAGCTCCTTCGAGGAGACCACGAGGCGGCGCAGCAGCACGACGAGTCCGACGGCGAGCGCGCCGGCGACGACGCCGGCCGCCGCGGCCACCACCAGGGACTCGGGCATGCAGGCCAGCGTAGCGATCGTTCATCGCGACCGGCCGCCGTTCGTCGCACGATCGGGACCGCTCGGCGACGACGAGCGGCGTCGGCCCCCGGTGGCCCGCGGCCGACGGCAGCATGGTCGCACCGCGGCCCGCAGCCTCTGGCATCGGGGGGCCGCACGGTGCGATGTCGCACCGACGACCTCGAAGGAGACGCCATGGGCAACGACGCCCTGAGCGCGGAGGAGACGAACCGTTCCATCGTCGACTACCGCGCGGTCCAGCAGTCGGAGCGGTTCCAGCGGTTGAGGAGGCGCCAGCGCGGGTTCGTGTTCCCCGTGCTGGGCGCCTGCCTCGTCTGGTACCTCGCCTACGTGCTGCTCGCCAGCTACGCGCACGACTTCATGTCCACGCCGGTGTTCGGCAGCGTGAACGTCGCGATGCTGCTCGGGCTCGCGCAGGTGGTCACCACCTTCGCGGTGACCACTTGGTACGTGAGCTTCGCCAACCGCCGGCTCGACCCGATCGCGAGCGAGATCCGCGAGGAGATCGAGGCCGAGATCGCGGATGCCTCCAGCGCGGAGGCGACCCGATGAGCGCCGCCGCCCTCGGCCTCCGCCACGCCGCGGAGCCGGCCGCGAGCGCGCCCGGCGAGCCGTGGCTCAACATCGCGATCTTCGGCGCCTTCGTCGCGATCACCATGATCATCGTGTTCCGCGCCAGCCGGAACAACAAGACCGCCGCCGACTACTACGCCGCCGGCCGCTCCTTCACGGGCGGCCAGAACGGCTCGGCGATCGCGGGCGACTACCTCTCGGCCGCCTCGTTCCTCGGCATCGTCGGCGCCATCGCGATGACCGGGTACGACGGATTCCTCTACTCCATCGGCTTCCTCGTCGCCTGGCTCGTCGCGCTCCTCCTCGTGGCCGAGCTGCTGCGCAACACCGGGCGCTTCACCATGGCCGACGTGCTGTCGTTCCGGCTGAAGCAGAAGCCCGTGCGGATCGCCGCCGCCATCACGACGCTCGTCGTGTGCTTCTTCTACCTGCTCGCGCAGATGGCTGGAGCGGGCGGCCTGGTCTCGCTCCTGCTCGGCATCAGCGACACGCTCGGCCAGTCGCTCGTGATCACCGTGGTCGGCGCGCTGATGATCCTGTACGTGCTCGTCGGCGGCATGAAGGGCACCACCTGGGTGCAGATCATCAAGGCGGTGCTGCTCATCGCGGGCGCCGGCGTGATGACGGTGTGGGTGCTCGCGCTCAACGGCTTCGACTTCTCGGCGCTGCTCGACCAGGCCGTCGCCGTCGCCGAGAACCCCGCGATCCTCGATCCGGGCCTGAAGTACGGCGTCTCGGACCTCTCGAAGGTCGACTTCCTCTCGCTCGGCCTCGCGCTCGTGCTCGGCACCGCGGCCCTGCCGCACGTGCTGATGCGCTTCTACACGGTGCCGACGGCGAAGGAGGCCCGCAAGTCGGTCGTCTGGGCGATCTGGCTGATCGGCATCTTCTACGTGTTCACCCTCGTGCTCGGCTACGGGGCCGCGGCGCTCGTCGGGCCATCCGTCATCGCCGCAGCGCCCGGCGGACCGAACTCCGCGGCGCCGCTGCTCGCGTTCTCGCTCGGCGGCCCGCTGCTGCTCGGCCTCATCTCCGCGATCGCGTTCGCGACGATCCTCGCGGTCGTGGCCGGGCTCACGATCACGGCGGCCGCCTCCTTCGCGCACGACATCTACGCCTCGGTCGTGAAGAAGGGCAAGCCGGCGGCCGGCGCCGAGGTGAAGGTCGCCCGGCGCACCGTCGTGATCATCGGCATCGTGGCGATCATCGGCGGCATCGGGGCGAACGGGCAGAACGTCGCGTTCCTCGTGGCGCTCGCGTTCGCGGTGGCGGCCTCGGCGAACCTGCCGACGATCGTCTACTCGCTGTACTGGAAGCGCTTCTCCACGAAGGGCGCGCTGTGGAGCATGTACGGCGGGCTCGCCTCCGCCATCCTGCTCATCGCCTTCTCGCCGGTGGTGTCGGGCTCGGAGACCTCGATGCTGAAGACCGACGCGATCGACTTCGCGTTCTTCCCGCTGTCGAACCCGGGCATCGTCTCGATCCCGCTGGCGTTCTTCCTCGGCTGGCTCGGCACCGTGCTCGATCGCGGCACGGAGGACCCGGCCAAGCAGTCGGAGATGGAGGTGCGCTCGCTCACCGGCATCGGTGCCGAGAAGGCGAGCGAGCACTGATCCGCCCGGCGGCGCGTGGGGGCGCGCCGCCGGGCATGCTTTCGGCGCGGCGGGAACGCCTGCCCGGGCCGCGCCGGAACCCTGACCGTGCCGCCCGCGTTCTGGTGAACGCGGGCGGCACGGTGGGGTGCGCGACGGGCTCGGCTGCCGTTCATCGGCGGATTCCGGACAGGGATGCCTCGGGCCGTTCCGGCCGTCGGCGGTCGGCCGTAGCCTCGACGAGTGAGCAGCACCGAACCCCGCGAAGCGCCGGCCCCCGCGCGGGCCACGGACACGACCCCGCCCGGGCCGAAGCGGTGGTCGACGTGGGCGCAGTTCCTCGTGATGGGCGTCGTCTGGGGCGCGAGCTTCCTGTTCATGAAGCTCGCGCTGTCCGGGGTGAGTTTCGGCCAGATCGCCTGGTCGCGGGTGCTGCTCGGCGCCCTCACCCTCGGCGTGATCGTCGCCGTGATGCGGCCGCGCGTGCCGGGCGCCGACGGCCGGCCGGGGCCCGTGCTGCCGCGCGAACCGGTCGTGTGGCTGCACTTCCTCGTCGTCTCGTTCGCGACCTGTGTCATCCCCTACCTGTGCTTCGCGTGGGCCGAGCAGTACGTCTCCTCGAGCCTGGCCTCGATCTACAACGCGACGACGCCCATCATGACGGCGCTCATGGCGACGCTCGTGTTCCGGGTCGAGCGGCTCGGCCTCGGTCGATGGACCGGCGTCGGCATCGGCATCGTCGGGGTGGTCGTCGTGATCGGACCGTGGCAGTACCACGCCCTCACGGGCAGCCTCGCCGGGCAGCTCGCCTGCCTCCTCGCGACGGCCTGCTACGGCTTCACCTTCGGCTACCAGCGCAAGTTCCTGAGCCACCGGCCGATCGCTCCGGCGACGTTCGCGTTCCTCTCGATCGGGGTCTCCGCCCTCGTGATGCTCGCGCTGACGCCCTGGCTCGCGCTCGGGCCCGTGCGGCTCGACTGGACGGTCGGCGGTTCGCTGCTCGCGCTCGGCATCCTCGGCACCGGGCTCGCCTACATCTGGAACATCAACGTGCTGCGCGCCTGGGGCCCGACCGGCACCTCGACCGTCACCTACGTCACGCCGGTGGTCGGCGTCGCGCTCGGTGTCGCGCTGCTCGGCGAGCGGTTCAGCTGGCACGAGCCGATCGGGGCGCTGCTCGTGCTGCTCGGCATCCTGCTCGCCCAGGGCCGGCTGCGCCTGCCGCGGCGCGCTGCGGCGGACCTGCCCGCGGCATAGCGCGCGCCGGGTAGCCCCCAGCACCGGGTTCGCTCGGAAGTGTCGCACCGACGTCGAAGTGGCGCGCTCGCGCGTGCCCACGAGGCATCCACCCCTTCTGCCCGGCCGGTTGCGCCACTTCCGCTCCGTTGCGCCACCTCTGCTGGCGCAACGACGCCGAAGTGGCGCTGGCGCGCTGGCGCGTCGGCGGGACGGATGGCGGGGCGGGTCACGGAGCGGCTCGCAGGGCGGATGACGCGGCCGATTCCGGTCCGGCGCTTGACACGGGCGCGCGCACATGGTTGGTTAGTTACACAAGTAATGAACCAACCAAGGTTCGTTTCGGGAAACGACGAGCAGGAAGGCCGGAATGGACGAATCCCGCCCGATCTTCCTCCAGATCGCGGAGCAGATCGAGAACGACATCATCGACGGGGTCCTCGCCGAAGGCTCGCAGATCCCCTCGACGAACGAGTTCGCCGCGTACTACCGGATCAACCCGGCGACCGCACTGAAAGGGGTGACCCGCCTTGTCGACGACGGCATCGTGGTCAAACGAAGGGGCATCGGCATGTTCGTGACCGAGGGCGCCCGTGACCGGCTCGTCGAGCGCCGGCGGGCCGACTTCTCGGCGGCGTACCTCCGTCCGCTCATCATCGAGGCCGAGAAGCTCGGCATCACCATCGACGACCTCGCGGCACTCATCCGCGCGGAAAGGATCGCATCATGACCAGCACCGTGGTCCGCGCCAGCGGTCTCACCAAGCGCTACGGCTCCTTCGCGGCCGTCGACCACGTCGACTTCGCGCTCGAGGAGCACCGCATCTACGGCCTGCTCGGCCGCAACGGCGCCGGCAAGACGACGCTCATGCAGCTGCTCACCGGTCAGCTCTTCCCGAACGAGGGCGAGCTCGAGGTGTTCGGCCGCACGCCCGCCGAGCACGCCGACGTGCTGCGCCGACTCTGCTTCATCGCCGAGTCGCAGCGCTACCCCGAGGACTTCACGCCGAAGCACGTCTTCACCTCGGCCCCCTGGTTCTTCGAGAACTGGGACGCCGAGTTCGCCGAGCGGCTGATCGCCGACTTCCGCCTCCCGGTGAAGCGGCGCATCAAGAAGCTCTCGCGCGGCCAGCTCTCCGCCGTCGGCGTCATCGTCGGCCTCGCGAGCCGTGCCCCGCTCACCTTCTTCGACGAGCCCTACCTCGGGCTCGACGCGGTGGCGCGGCACATCTTCTACGACCGGCTCCTCGAGGACTACGCCGAGCACCCTCGCACCATCGTGCTCTCGACGCACCTGATCGACGAGGTCGCGAACCTGCTCGAGCACGTCATCCTGATCGACCAGGGCCGCATCCTGCTCGACCGCGACGCCGAGGAGGTGCGCGGACAGGCGACCACGATCGCCGGCGCCCGCTCGGTCGTCGAGGAGTTCGTGCAGGGCCGGCCCATCATCGGTCGCGAGGGTCTCGGCGGGCTCGCCTCGGTGACCATCGACGGCCGTCTCGAGCGCGAGGAGCGCATCCGGGCCGCCGAGCTCGGGCTCGAGCTCGCGCCGGTCTCGCTCCAGCAGCTCATCGTCCACCTCACCGGCGCCGACCTCGCCGGTGCGACCGAGAAGGAGGTCGCCGCATGACCGCCGTCGCCACCGCCACCGCCGAACGCGAGCTCGGGGCATCCCGGCTCCGCGTCGGAGAGATCTGGCGCATCGTGCGCCTGCTCGCCGTGAACCCCACGATCTTCTTCGGGGTGCCCTGGATGATCCTCGGCGGCGCCTGGGCCGTCACGATGGTGCTCGCGCTCATCATGACCGGCGCCGGAGCGCCGATGGAGGAGGCCCGCGAGGGCTTCCGCTACAGCTGGGCGGTGCTCTCGCCGCAGTGGTACCTCGTCGTCGTCGGCGTGCAGGCCGTCGCCTACACCTTCTCGTTCGCGCTCGGCTTCGGCTCGACCAGGCGCGACTTCTGGCTCGGCATGAGCGTGATGTTCGTGCTCGTCTCCGCCGAGATGGCCGTCGCGATCGCGACCCTCGTGCAGCTCGAGCAGCTCACGAACGGCTGGTGGATCGGCGCCGGCATGTTCGACGCCCTCTGGTACGGCCAGCTCGGCTGGGGCTTCGATTTCCTCTCGACGTTCGTGCTGCAGCTGCTCGTGCTCTTCGTCGGCGCCAGCGCGACGACGATCTACATGCGCTGGCGGGTGCGCGGCATGATGGTGCTGCTGTTCGGCACCGTCGCGCTCGTGCTGATCCTCATCGCCTCGCTGACCTTCACCGAGTCCTGGCCGGCCGTGTGGACGTGGCTCGTCGGGCTCACCCCGATCGGGCTCGTCCTGCTCGGCCTCGCCGCCGCCGCGGTGGCGGCGGTCGCCGGCTTCCTCGTGATCCGCCGGGCCACCCCGCGCTGATCGCCGGGCGCCGGATTGGGGCCGGCGCCCGCCCCGCGCGGCGAGCGATGGGGGTCGCTCGCCGCGCGGCATCCCACCACCCGAGTTGCCCGACTTCCATGGAAGTCGGGCAACTCGTGGTTCTCGGGGTCATCCCAGCGGCGGCGGCCCGGGTCATCCGCTCGGATGACCCCTCGCGCCCCGGATCATGCCCGCGCCCGACGCGCCCGCCACCGCCCGCCCGGCAGGCTCGAAGCATGAGTTCCTTCGTCATCGAGGCATCCGGCCTCGAGAAGTCCTTCGGCCCCACGCGCGCCCTCGCCGGGGTGTCGCTCGCCGTGCGCACCGGGGAGTCGCTCGCGATCATGGGCGCCTCGGGCTCCGGCAAGACGACGCTCCTGCACTGCCTCGCGGGCATCACCCTGCCGGACGCCGGCACCGTCTCCTTCCTCGGCGGCACCGGCCGCGTGCAGGTCGACGCGCTCGGCGAGCGCGATCGCTCCCGGCTGCGCCGCGAGGCGTTCGGATTCGTCTTCCAGCAGGGGCTCCTGATCCCCGAGCTCACCGCGATCGAGAACGTCGCGCTCGCGCTCATGCTGAACGGGATGCCGCGCGCCCGCGCCGAGGAGCACGCCCGCGGTTGGCTCGCCGCCCTCGGCCTCGCCGGCCTCGAGGACCGGCGCATCGGCCAGCTCTCCGGCGGGCAGGCGCAGCGCGTCGCGATCGCCCGGGCCCAGGTCACCGGCGCGAGCGTCGTCTTCGCCGACGAGCCGACGGGCGCCCTCGACTCGGCGACCTCCGCCGACGTGATGGGCGCGCTGCTGCACTCCACCGTCGGCCAGGGCCGCACGCTCGTGCTCGTCACGCACGACCCGGAGGTCGCGGCGCGCTGCTCGCGCATCGTCGACGTCCGCGACGGGCTGATCGTCGGCGAGCGGATGCCGCAGCCGAACGGTGGAGCGGCCGAGCCCGCACCTGCGGCACCGGCTGCCGCGCCGCCCGCGCCGCCCGCCCCGGGCGCCACGGCGGTGCCGCTGCCCGCACCCGGAGGCCGGGCGTGATCGGCCGCGTCGCCTGGCTGCTCGCCCGCCCCGGCTCCTCGGGCGCGGCGACCCTCGTGCTGCCGATCACGGCGTTCGCGATCGTCACCGCGCTGCTGCTCACCGTCATCGGCGGCGCGCAGTCGTTCTGGCGCTGGACGGACGATGCCGCCGTCGGCTACCAGCTGCTCGCCGTCATCGCGCTCGTGCTGCTCGTCGTGCCGCTCGCCTCGCTCGGCGGTGCGGCCGCCCGGCTCTCGGCGCGACGCCGCGACGACCGCCTGGCGACGCTGCGGCTGCTCGGCGCCACCCCCGCCACCGTCTCCGCCCTCGCCGTGATCGAATCGGCGATGCTCGCCCTCGTCGGCTCGGTGATCGGCATCGTCGGCTACTTCGCGATCATGCCCGGCATCGCGCTCGTGCCGTTCCGCGGCGAGCCGCTCGGCATCGGCGGCGTGCTGCTGCCGCCGGCGGTGCTCCTCGCCGTGCCGCTCGGCATCGTGCTGCTCGCCGTCGTGAGCGCCGTGCTCGGCCTCCGCCAGGTGATCATCTCGCCGCTCGGCGTGCGGACGCGCCAAGACGCTCCGAAGCTCTCGTGGCTGCGCGTCGCGATCGGCGCCGCGGTGATCCTCCTCGCCTTCGGGCTGATGAGCGTGCTGCAGCTGGCGGGCGAGGCATCCGTGCTGTTCCTGTTCCTCGGCGCCGCGTTCGGCGGCACCCTGGCCGTGCTGAACCTCATCGGGCCGTGGGTGATCCGGCTCGTCGCCCAGGGGCAGGCGAAGCGTGCGACCAAGCCCGCGAAGCTGCTCGCCGCCCGCAACGTCCTCGAGTCGCCGAAGGCCGCCTGGCGGCAGGTGTCGGGTGTCGCGATGACGAGCTTCATGGCCGTGTTCGCGGGCGTCGGCATCGCCCTCATGGACGCGATGGGCGGCTCGGGCGAGATGGACCGCGAGGGGCTCGAGCTCATCACCGACATCCGCACCGGCATCCTCATCACCGTCATCGGCTCGTTCCTCATGGTCGCCTGCTCCGTCGGCGTGAACCAGGCCGCCGGCATCCTCGACCGCCGCGAGCTCTCCCGCTCGCTGCACATGCTCGGCATGCCCGAGCAGACGATGGACGCCGCCCGCCGCCGCGCCGTGATGTCGCCGCTGCGGATCACCGCGATCGGCTCCGCCGTGATCGCCGCGGTCGTCATGCTGCCGCTCACGGGCATCACGCTCATCGTGCAACCGCTCGCGCTGCTCGTGATCGCAGGCGTGCTCGCCGCCGGCATCGGCGTGGTCGCCCTCGGGCTCGTCGCGACGCGGCCGATGCTGCGTCGCGCGGCGGAGTCCGGCTAGACCCCCGACGTCGGCCCGCACCGGGGATCGCGGGCCGACGTCGGGCACGAGAACCGGGGCTGCGCGAAGTAGGGTCGAAGCATGACCGCGATCGACGACCGGGACGCCGCGATGTCCGAGCTCCTCGGCATCCGAGCGAGCATCGACAACATCGACGCCGCCCTCATCCACCTGCTGGCCGAACGCTTCAAGTTCACCCAGCACGTGGGCCGGCTGAAGGCGACGCACGGACTCCCGCCGAGCGATCCCGACCGTGAGAAGCGGCAGATCCAGCGCCTGCGCGCGCTCGCCGAAGACGCCCACCTCGACCCCGCGTTCGCCGAGAAGTGGTTCAACTTCGTCGTCGCCGAGGTCATCCAGCACCACGAGGAGCTCGCCGGCAACGGCGCCTCCGGCGAGCTGTGAGCGGCGCCCGATGAGCTGGTACCCCGTGCCGCTGCCCGACCTCACGGGCCGCCGCTACCTCGTGACCGGCGCGAACGCCGGACTCGGGTTCTTCACGAGCGCCCGGCTCGTGGGCGCGGGCGCGCACGTCGTGCTGTCGGGGCGCAGCCCCGAACGGCTCGAGACGGCCGCCGCGGTCATCCGCGAACGGGTGGATGCCGGAGCCGACCGCGGCGAGCTCGGCGGCCGGGTCTCGACGCTCGTCATCGACACGGCCTCGCTCGACTCCGTGCGCGCCGGCGTCGCCGCCCTCCGCGGTGAGCCGCAGCTCGACGGCGCGGTGCTGAACGCGGGCATGGTGCACACCCCGGGCCGACGGCTCGAGAGCCCCGACGGCAACGAGCTCGTGCTCGCCACGAACGTGCTCGGGCACTTCGCCCTCCTCGCCGGGCTGTTCGGCGCCGCGGGCGCCGGCGACGAGCTGGTGCCCGGCTCGCGCCGCTTCGCGGACGGCGCACGCGTGATCAGCCTCGGCTCGCTCTCGACGAAGCTCTCGACGTTCCGCGTGGAGCAGCTGCAGCTCGAGCGCGGCTACGACTTCTGGCGCGCCTACGCGCAGTCGAAGATCGCCGGGCAGTCGATCGGCTTCGAGCTCGACCGGCGGCTGCGCCGTGCCGGCGTCCCGGTGGCGAGCATCGTCGCGCACCCCGGCTACGCCATCTCCGGGCGCACGCCCACCGTGCCGGGCGTGAACGAGCCCAGCCGCGGCGACCGCTTCGCCGATGCGCTGCAGGCGCTCTGGGCGCAGGGCAAGCATCGCGGCGCCGAGCCCGTGCTGCATGCGCTCACCGCGGCCGACGTCGCGGGCGGCGAGTTCTGGGGTCCGCAGGGGCTCGTGAAGGGCGCACCCGCCAGGCAGCAGCCGACCCGGGTGTCGAGCGATCCCGTCATCGGCGCGAAGA
This sequence comes from Agromyces soli, assembly GCF_022811605.1. GTDB lineage: Bacteria > Actinomycetota > Actinomycetes > Actinomycetales > Microbacteriaceae > Agromyces > Agromyces soli. The sequence goes on from NZ_CP094533.1 coordinate 1,373,344, forward strand.
CCTGGGCGTTCGCCGAGCTGGCGACGGCCACCCCGTTCACCCTCGTCGGATGATGCGCGGGCTCCTCGCGGGCTGGTGGGCGCGGCCCGCCGTGCGATGGCGCGCCGCGGCGGGCGTCGCCGTCATCGGCACGGCGCTCGCGGTGCTCGGGGTGTTCACCGGGCGTTGGGGCGTCGTGATTCTCGCGATCGTGCTGCTCGGCATCGCGGCGGCCCTCGGCCCCGCACGGATCCGGCGCTGAGGGCGGGTACGCTGCACTCCATGACCGACGGGCCGGACGAGGCATCCGCGCGCGCCGCGGGCGATGCGGCGTTCGCCGAGGCGCGGGCCGCGGTCGCCGCCGCGACCGCACTTCTGGCCGCCGCCGATGCCCGGCGGGAGGTGCTCGCGGCCTACGAGCCGCCGCGCCGGCGGCTCGGCCTGCCGCGGGCGGCCCGGATGCGGCGGCTCGGCGAGGTCTGGCGGCTCGGCACGTTGCTGCTCGACGGCGACGGGCGGCTGTACGCCGTCGGCCGGGTCGTGCGCGCCGAGGCCCCGGCCCGGCGCTCCGTCACCGCGAACGCGGTCGCCGAGCAGCGCGCCTACCGGGCCGCGGCGGTGAAGGGCGGCATCCCCGCGGGCGAATCGGTGGACTTCGACGCCGTGCCGATCCCGCTCGACGGCGACGCCGACGCGCTGCCCGCCGGTGGGCCGGTGGCGCTCCGCGACGGCCGGGTGATGGTGCGCTGGAACCCGAGCGACCCCGGCGCCTGGACCCCGCTCGCCGGCTACCTCGCCGAGCGGGCGGAGCTGCTCGCACAGCCGGCGCCCGGGGCGTGACGCCGGCCGGGCGGCGCAGCGCTGCCCCGTGCGGACCCGCGCTCGCGCGGCTCAGCGGAGCGTGACCTGCACCGGCACCGGGTTCTGGAACAGGTCGAGCACCGGGCAGTGCGCGTCGACCGCGGCCTGCAGCTCGGCGTAGCGCTCCTTCGTCTCGGGGCCGCTCAGGCGCACGTCGAGGCGCACCGCCGAGAACCCGGCGCGGCCGGACTCGTCGATGCCGAAGAGCTTGCGCACGTCGAGGTCGCCCTCCGCGTCGATCTCGACGTCGTCGAGCACGATGCCGAGCGCCTGCGCGTACAGCCGGTAGACGACGACCTGGCAGGAGATGAGCGCGCCGAGCGCGTACTCGACCGGGCTCGCTGCGGCATCGTCGCCGGCGAGGGCGGCCGGCTCGTCGACCGTGAAGCGGTGCTTGCCGGCGATGATGCGGGTCGCGACGGCGCCGGTGCCGCGGCCGGAGACGCGGTAGCTGAGCTCGGCGTTCGCGGGCGCGGCGGCGATGCGCTCGTGCCAGGCGGCACCGGCGGCGGTGAGGCGGGCGGCGCGGTCGGCCGCCTCCGCGGCCGGGTCGGCCGACGCGGCGGGAGTGGCGGTGGGGTCGTCGATGAGCGTCATGGCGGGAGCGTACGGGCGGGGCGGATGCCTCGGCGAGCCCCGGCGTCATCCGCCGTCGCCGTACGTCACACGGCGTCGCACGGGGTGATTCGCGGTGCCCGCCCGCGCTTGCTAGGGTGACGGACCATGTCCTGCATGTGCTCGCAGATGATCATCCGGCCCCGCACCGCCTGAGGCGGAGCGACCGGATCCCTCTCCCGCTCCGCCGCCAGCCGAGTCCTCGGCCGCGGCGCGCTTCGGCGTCCCCGGCGTTCATTCGTCAGCGGAGCATCCATGCCTTCATCGAAATCACCATCCTCCCGCGCGCACAGCCGCGCGCAGCCGCGCAGTCTGCGCAGCCAGCCCCATGGCGGGCGCCATGAGCTCGGGCAGAACTTCCTCGTCGACCGGCGCGTCGTCGCCGAGATCGTCGAGCTCGCCCGCACCAGCCGCAACCCCATCGTCGAGCTCGGCCCGGGCGGTGGGGCGCTCACCCGACCGCTCGCGGAGCTCGGCCGACCGCTCACCGCCGTCGAGCTCGACCCTTCCCGGGTCGCACGCCTGCAGCGCGAGCTCGGACCGCACGTCGAGATCGTGCAGGCCGACCTGCTGCGCTGGTCGCTGCCGAGGCATCCGCACCTCGTCGTCGCCAATCTGCCGTTCCATCTGACCACCGCCGCGCTCCGGCACCTGCTCGACTCGCCCGGCTGGGAGCAGGCGGTGCTGCTCACCCAGTGGGAGGTGGCGCGCCGGCGCTGCGGCGTCGGCGGAGCGAGCATGCTGACCGTGCAGTGGGCGCCCTGGTACCGCTTCCGGCTGCGGCGGCGGGTGCCGGCGTCGGCGTTCCGTCCGATCCCCTCGGTGGACGGCGGGCTGTTCACGATCGAGCGGCGCGAACGACCGCTCGTCGACCTGCCGGCGCAGCGGAGCTACCAGCGCTTCGTCGGGGAGGCGTTCCAGGGGCGCGGGGCCGGGCTCGCCCAGCGGCTCGCGGCGGCGGCCGCGGCGACGGGGAGCGCGGGCGCGACGTCGAGCGCGGCGAAGGCGTGGCTGCGCCGCCGAGGCATCCCGCCCTCGACACCACCGGGCCGCCTCTCGCCGGACGACTGGGCCGCCCTGTGGGACGCCTCCCGCGGTCGCGGATGAGGGCCCCGCTCCCCACTCCTGACTTGCCCGACTTTCATGAAAGTCGGGAAAGTCGGTTGGCTCAACGGGTTGCCCGACTTTCATGAAAGTCGGGCAAGTCGGGTAGGAGTGCTCAGCGCGGGGCGCCGGCGTCGCGTTCGGCGCCGCCGCCCTGCTCCTGCTCCTGCACCGCCTCGATGATGGAGGCCTGCAGGCCGCGCTGGCCGGTGTGCAGCTCCTGGTAGCTCTCGCCCGCGCCGGCGATCGGCCCGAAGGCGTGTCGCAGCCGGGAGCGGACGCCGCGCGGGGCCCGGAGCCAGCGCACGACCACCCCGACGGCGATGACCGCGCCGAAGCCGATCCCCGCGACCGTGCCGATGAGCGACGGATCCACGGTCAGAAGCCGAACGTCGTGATGCCGGGCACGGGGGCGGCGCGCAGGGCCTCGAGCACCCGCAGCTCGTGCGGCACGACGGGGGCCGGCAGCCGGTCGAGCGCGAACCACTCGAGTCCGGCGGCCTTGCCCTGCTCCATCAGCCGCGGCTCGCCCGTCCACTCGCGGGCCTGGAAGAAGACGTCGAAGCGCTGCTCGATCGGCCGCCCGGAGCCATCGGTGCGGTGCATCAGCGTGACGAACTCGAGGGCGCCGGGCGCCAGCTCGACGCCGAGCTCCTCGCGGGCCTCCCGGGCTGCGCCGGCCGGAAGCGACTCGCCGGCCTCGATGTGCCCGGCCGCGCCGAACGCCCAATGCTCGTCGTAGTAGCCGGTGCCGCGCCGCAGCTGCAGCAGCACCTCGTCGCCGCGGCGCAGCAGCACGTAGGCGGCGGGCACCACGGTGAAGCGGCCGTGCGTGGCGGCGTAGGCGTCGGAGTACTCCTCGATCACGCCACCAGTCTCACACGAGCCGGCGCTCGGGATCCCGCCTCCGGGGCGCGGCGGAGCGGACGGCCGGGCGGTCAGCACCCGACGACCGGAGGCTCAGCACCCGACGAGCGGGCGCTCAGTACCCGACGACCGGGCCGAACGCCTCGGCGAGCGGTGCGCGGTTCACGCCGCGGAGCTCGTCGACGGAGACGGTGAAGGCGTCCTGCACCTCGAGCGCTGCGGAGGCGGCGTCGGTCACGCCGATGCGGCGCACCGGGTAGCCGCGTCCCTCGCAGAGCCCGCGGAACTTCACGTCGTCCTCGCGCGGCACCGTGACGATGACCCGGCCGGTCGACTCGCTGAACAGCGCGGTCGCGAGGTCGATGCCCGCGTCCTCCACGACCTCGCCGAGGAACACCCGGGCGCCGACGCCGAAGCGCGAGACGCCCTCGGCCAGGGCGACCGCGAGGCCGCCGTCGCTGAGGTCGTGCGCCGAGTCGATGAGCCCCTCGAGCGCCGCGGCGCTCAGCAGCTCGCCGAGGGTCTTCTCGCGCCCGAGGTCGACCGCCGGCGGGCGACCGCCGAGGTGGTCGTGCACCGTGCCGGCCCAGGCCGAGCCGTCGAGCTCGAGCGCGGTGTCGCCCAGCAGGTAGATGTTGTGGCCGTCGTCCTGCCAGCCGCTCGGCACGCGGCGGGCGACATCGTCGATCACGCCGAGCACCGCGATGACCGGGGTCGGGTGGATGGGCACGTCGCCGGTCTGGTTGTAGAACGAGACGTTGCCGCCGGTGACGGGGATGCCGAGCTCGAGGCAGCCGTCGGACAACCCCTCGACGGTCTGCGAGAACTGCCACATGACCTCGGGGTTCTCGGGGGAGCCGAAGTTCAGGCAGTCGCTGACGCCCATCGGCGTCGCGCCGGTGACGGCGACGTTGCGGTAGGCCTCGGCGAGGGCGAGCTTGGCGCCCTGCTTCGGGTCGAGCTGCGAGTAGCGGCCGTTCGCGTCGGTCGCGACGGAGACGCCGAGGCCCGACTCCTCGTCGACGCGGATCATGCCGGCATCGTCGGGCGCGCCGAGCGCGGTGTTGCCGAGCACGTAGGAGTCGTACTGGCTCGTGACCCACGCGGCATCCGCCTGGTTCGCCGAACCGACGAGCTGCAGGAACTGCTCGCGGAGCTCGTCCGGCGACTCGGGCCGGGCGAGGCCGGCGGCCGAGTCGGCCTGCAGCGCGTCGATCCAAGCGGGGTAGGCGACCGGGCGCTCGTAGACCGGGCCGTCGACGGCGACGGTGCGCGGGTCGACGTTGACGATCTCCTCGCCGCGCCACGTGATCGAGAGGCGGCCGGTGTCGGTGACCTCGCCGAGCACGCTCGTCTCGACATCCCACTTCTGCACGACCTCGAGGAAGCCGGCGAGCTTCTCGGGGCGCACGATGGCCATCATGCGCTCCTGGCTCTCGCTCATGAGGATCTCCTCGGGCGTGAGCGTGGGGTCGCGCAGCAGCACCTCGTCGAGGACGATCGACATGCCGCCGTCGCCGTTCGAGGCGAGCTCGCTCGTCGCGCAGGAGATCCCGGCGGCGCCGAGGTCCTGGATGCCCTCGACGAGGTCGGCGGCGAAGAGCTCGAGGCAGCACTCGATGAGCACCTTCTCGGCGAAGGGGTCGCCGACCTGCACCGCGGGGCGCTTCGTCGGGCCGCCTTCGGCGAACGTGTCGGAGGCGAGGATGGAGGCGCCGCCGATGCCGTCGCCGCCCGTGCGGGCGCCGAACAGCACGACCTTGTTGCCCGCGCCCTTGGCGTTGGCGAGGTGCAGGTCTTCGTGGCGCAGCACGCCGACCGCGAGCGCGTTGACGAGGGGGTTGGCCTGGTAGGTGGGGTCGAACCAGGTCTCGCCGCCGATGTTCGGCAGGCCGAGGCAGTTGCCGTAGAAGCTGATGCCCGAGACGACGCCGTGCACGACGCGCGCGGTGTCGGGGTGGTCGATGGCGCCGAAGCGCAGGGCGTCCATCACGGCGACTGGGCGCGCGCCCATCGAGATGATGTCGCGCACGATGCCGCCGACGCCGGTCGCGGCACCCTGGAACGGCTCGATGTAGGAGGGGTGGTTGTGCGACTCGATCTTGAAGGTGACGGCCCAGCCCTCGCCGATGTCGAGCACGCCCGCGTTCTCGCCCATGCCCACCATGAGGTGCTGCTTCATCTCGGGCGTGACCTTCTTGCCGAACTGGCGCAGGTAGATCTTCGAGGACTTGTACGAGCAGTGCTCGCTCCACATCACGGAGTACATCGCCAGCTCGGCGCTCGTGGGGCGGCGGCCGAGGATGTTGCGGATGCGCTCGTACTCGTCGGGCTTCAGGCCGAGGGCCGCGTAGGGCTGCTCCTTCTCGGGCGTGGAGGCCGCGACGTCGACGGTGTCGAGCACGGAAGCAGGGGTGGTGGCCGGCTGAGTCACAGGGGAGTCTCCAGGGCTGAGCGACGGATGCCGCGGACGGAAGCCTGACCGGATCAGTCTACCGGCGGCGCGCGGCCCCGCCCGCCTGCCTGCCCTCCGGTGGCCGTGTGGTCGGTATTTGCGGGTCGCGTCGCCCGCGGACCCGCAAATACTGACTTCACGGGGAGCTGGGAGGAGGAAGGAGAGCGCGGGTCACCCCTCCCGGGCGAAGGCGGCCGCGCGCGCGACCTGCTCTGGCGTGAGGGCGACGCCGGTGTACCGCTCGAACTGGCGGGCGGCCTGCAGGGCGTGCACCTCCGCCCCCGAGATCACGAGCTTGCCGGCGTCGCGTCCGGCGCGGATGAGCGGCGTCTCCGCCGGGAACGCCACGACGTCGAAGACGACCGCCGCCGCAGCGATGTGCTCGGGGGAGAAGGCGAGCGTCTCGGCATCCGCCCCGGCCATCCCCATCGGCGTGACGTTCACGACGACGTCCGCCGTGCCCGGCGCCGGGTCCTCGGCGAGCCATCCGTAGCCGTACTTCTCGGCGAGCGCCGGACCGAGCTCCGGGTTCCTGGCCAGCACCGTCAGTCGGGCGAAGCCCGCGTCGCGGAACGCGGCGACCACGGCCTTCGCCATCCCCCCGGAGCCGCGCACCAGCACCCGCGCCTCGGGGTCGAGCCCGTTCGCACGGATCAGCTCGGCGATCGCCTCGTAGTCGGTGTTGGCCGCGACGAGCCGACCGGCGTCGTTCACGATCGTGTTCACGGACTCGATCGCGCGGGCCGAGGGCTCGAGCTCGTCGACGAGGGCGATGACCGCCTCCTTGAACGGCATCGAGACGCTCGCGCCGCGGATGCCGAGCGCCCGGATGCCCCGGACGGCGCCTTCGATGTCCTCGGTCGAGAACGCCTTGTACACGAAGTTCAGCCCGAGCTCGTCGTAGAGGAAGTTGTGGAACCGGGTGCCCAGGTTCGACGGCCGCGCCGAGAGCGAGATGCACAGGTTCATGTCCTTGTTGAGGATGGGCATGCTCCCAGTGTGCACCCGTGCGCGCCGGTACACTGGACGCGGTCGTCGGTTCCCGACGGCCCTGGGCGCGCACATCGGCGCGCAGTCCTCGTCGCGGCGCACGCGCGGAGCCCCGCCCCGGTGCCGACGAGCGACACGCTCCCTCTTGGGTATCCGCAATGACCATGTCTTCGTCGGCGCGCGCCACCCCGGCGCCGCCGTTTCCCTGGCTCGGGCTCCTCACCCTGGCCACCGCCGTCTTCCTGTCCATCACGATCGAGATGATCCCGACCGGGCTCCTGCCCGACATGAGCCGCGAGCTCGGCGTCGGCGAGCCCGCGATCGGCGTGCTCGTCACCGTGTTCGCCGGCACCGTGGTCATCGCCGCCGTGCCGCTCTCGGCGCTCACCCGCCGTGTGCCGCGCCGCACGCTCATCGTGATCACCCTCGGCATCCTCGCCCTGAGCTGCGTGCTCACCGCCCTCGCACCGAACTACCCGACCGTCGTCGCGACCCGTGTGCTCGGCGGCGCGGCGCACGCCGTGTTCTGGTCGGTCGTCGGCGCCTACGCCGGCCACCTCGTGCCGAAGGAGCAGCTCGCCCGGGCCGTCTCCATCAGCGTCGCCGGCGGCTCGCTCGCCTTCGTGCTCGGCGTGCCGCTCAGCACCGCGCTCGGCCAGGCGTTCGGCTGGCGGCTCGCCTTCGCCGTCGTGGGCGGCGCCGCGCTCGTCGGCGCGCTGCTCGTGCTGCGCTTCCTGCCGCCGGTGGCGCACCACGCCGCTCGCGCCGACGCCGAGCCGCTCAGCCTGCGCCGCGACCCCACCTTCGTGCCGGTGCTCGTGGTCTGCCTCATCACGATGGTGACGATGGTCGGCGCGTACACCTTCTACACCTTCGTCGCTCCCTTCATCACCGAGGTGATGGGCCTGCCCGCGAGCGCCATCAGCCCGATGCTGCTCGCCTACGGCATCGCCGGGGCGGTCGGTCTCCTGCTCGCCGGCACGGTGCTCGGCCGGCGGCCGACCGTGGGCCTCGTCATCGCGCTCGTCGCGACGGGCATCGGCGTCGCGGGCCTCGCCGCCTTCGCCCAGTCGCCGGTCGTCGGCATTGCATCGTTCCTGCTCTGGGGCACGGCGTTCGGGGCCCTGCCGCCGATGCTGAACACCAGGCTGCTGCACTCGGCGTCCGCGCGCATCCGCGACGCGGCCGCGTCGTTCTACACGACCGCGTTCAACCTCGGCATCGGCGGCGGCGCGCTGCTCGGCTCGGTGCTCTACGGCGCGATCGGGCTCCCGGGGCTGCCGTGGGTGTTCGTCGCGCTGCTCGTCTGCTCGACGGCCGCGCTCGTCTGGACGGCGCTCGTCAACCGACTGCGCCGCTGACGAGAGCACGGTCCGGCGAGCACGGCCCGGCGCGCACCGGCCCGGCGCGCACCGGCCCGGCTCCGGCTAGCTCTGCCAGCCCCCGGGCGGGCCGAGCACGAGCAGGCCGCCGAAGATCGCGGCGATCGCGACGACCGCGACCGAGACGAGCAGCACCGGGCGGGCGAGGAACCAGCGCAGCACGCGGTTCCACCATGCGCCGTCGGCCGGGTGCTCGGTGGCCTCCCGCCGCCACTCGCCCTCGAGGCGTCCGCTGCGCACGAGGTGCAGTTCGAACGGGATGGTCGCGTACGGGACGATCGCGGTGAGCACGGCGAACGCGATGCGGCCGACGCTCCAGCGCTGGTTCACGCCGACGAGGATCGAGCTCGCCGCGTAGGCGAGGAAGACGAAACCGTGGATCGAGCCGCCGACGAGCACGGCCCATTCCACGCCGGCGGCGTACTTCAGGATCATGGCGACGATGAGGATCGTCCAGGTGACAGCCTCGGCGAAGGCGAGGCCGCGGAAGAGCCGCTTGGGGCTGAGCGTGGTCATAGGCGGGGGACTCCAGCGATCGGGATGCTTCCATCGTCGCCGATCGGGCGCGCCGAGGCATCCGTCGAAGGTTGGAACGTCAGGGCCGTTCTGGCGTGCGCCCGCGGCGGGCTAGCCTGTCACGGTGAACGAGTCCGAAACCCGTGCCCTCGTCGAGTCGCGCCTCGCGCTCATCCCCGACTTCCCGGAGCCGGGCGTGCTGTTCCGCGACCTCACGCCAGTCTTCGCCGACGGCGAGGCGTTCCACGCGCTCGCCGAGGCCCTGACGGCGCCGTTCGCCGGGCGCTTCGACGTGCTCGCCGGGGTCGAGGCGCGGGGCTTCCTGCTCGCGGCGGCCGCCTCCGTGGCGGCCGGCGTCGGCGTGCTGCCGATCCGCAAGGCGGGCAAGCTGCCGCGTGCGGTGCTCCGCGAGGAGTACTCGCTCGAGTACGGCACGGCCGCGCTCGAGGTGCACGAGGGCGAGCTGCCGCCCGGCACGCGCGTGCTGATCGTCGACGACGTGCTCGCGACGGGCGGCACGGTCGCCGCCGCCGCGCGCCTCGTCGAGCGGGCCGGATGGCACGTGGCCGGCGTGTCCGTCGCGATCGAGCTCGCCGAGTTGCACGGCCGCGACGCCCTGCCCGCCGGGCTCGAGGCGTACAGCCTGCTGAGCTACTGAACGGCGCGCGCACGGCGACGCGCGGCGCTACTTCAGGAGATCGGGGTCGATCTGGATGCCCGTGATCGTGTTGATCGCGAGCACCAGGATCAGCGCGTTGAAGAAGAAGCTGAGCGAGGTGTGCCAGATCACGGTCCAGCGCATGCGGGTCGTCGTGACCTGCACGTCGGACACCGAGAAGTTCGTCGCGTTCGTGAAGGCGAAGTAGACGAAGTCGATGAGCTCCGGCTCCGGGGTCTTCGGGAACTCGAGCGGCCGGATCCCGGCCGCCCGGTGGTAGCGCGAGTAGTAGATCCGTGCCCAGCCCCAGTGGAACAGCCCCCAGGCCACGAGCATCGCCCAGACGGCGAACAGCTCGATGAATCCGCTCCACTCGGGGTCGTTCCGCAGCACGATGAGCTGGATCGCGGCGACGATGCCGACCGTGCTCGACGAGAACGTGAGCAGGCTCGCGGCGATGCGCATGGCGGGGTGGGCGAGGAAGCGACGCGTCCCGTCCCGCCCGGTCATGCCCGGCATCCGGACCGCGAGGTTCAGCGCGACGATCGTGACCACGAGGTAGAAGGTGCCGACGAGGCACCAGCCGACGAGGTCCTCGATGTCGTCGCCGAGGATGAAGGCGACGCCGAGCCAGACGAGCGGGATCTGGATCGCGAGCCCGAGCGACTCCGCGACCATCGCCCACACGTCGGCGCGGTGCGTGGCCGCGCTCGCGGAACGCGTCGCCGCGCTCGTCGACGGCTTCGCGCTCGTCGACCGCTTCGCGCTCGTCGACACGATGGGCTCCTTCCCCGGGCGAGCGGCGGGTCGCCGCGGCATCCCGCCGTCTGCTCGTAGCCTGCCGCAGCGCGGGCGCGAGCGCCAGCATCGGGCGCGAGGGATGCCTCGGGGCGGCCCCTCGCCCGCGGCGCGTCGACGTCGTCAACCCCCTCGCCGCCCGGTGCCCGCGCACGTAGCCTCGCCCGCATGAGCGAGCTTCCCGATTTCTCCGACCTCCGCGCGCTGTACGTGAACTGCACGCTGAAGCGCAGCCCCGAGCGCAGCAACACGCAGGGACTGATGGACGCGAGCATCGCGCTCATGCGCGAGCACGGCGTGCACGTCGACCTCCTGCGCTTCGTCGACCTGGACGTCGCCACGGGCGTGTACCCGGACATGCGGGAGCACGGCTGGGCCACGGACGCCTGGCCGGACGAGGTGTGGCCGCTCGTCGAGGCCGCCGACATCCTCGTGATCGGCGGACCCATCTGGCTCGGCGACAACTCCTCGGTGACGAAGCGGCTGATCGAGCGGCTCTACGCCATGAGCGGCGAGCGCAACGAGCGCGGCCAGTACGTCTCCTACGGCAAGGTCGGCGGGGCGATCATCACCGGCAACGAGGACGGCATCAAGCACTGCGCCATGGACGTGCTGTACAGCCTGCAGCACATCGGCTTCGCCATCCCGCCCGGCGCCGACGCGGGCTGGGTCGGCGAGGCGGGCCCCGGGCCGAGCTACCTCGATCCGGGATCCGGCGGCCTCGAGAACGATTTCACCAACCGGAACACGACGTTCCTCAGCTACAACCTGCTGCACCTCGCGCGCCTGCTGAAGGACGCGGGCGGTTTCCCCCTCGGCGGCAACTCGATCGCCGAGTGGGAGGAGGGCCAGCACTCCGGCTTCGAGCCGAACCCGTACGGCGCCAACCCCGAGTACCGCTGAGCGCGGTCAGTGCGGGCGGCCGGAGCGGGTGGGCAGGGGCAGCGCGCTCAGTGCGCGTGCGGGTCGACGGCGACGCGCACGTGCGTGCCGGCCGCGGCCGCGACGAGCGCCTCGTCGAGCGCGTCGAGCGGGAAGCGCGCGCCGACCAGCTGTTCCGCGGCGAACGGCCCGGGCGTCGCCGCGAGGAAGTCGATCGCGCCCTGCAGGTGCGTCGGCGCGTAGTTGTGCACCCCGCGCACGGTGAGCAGGCGCCGCACCAGCCGCTCGGGGTCGAGCTCCACCGACGGCCCCGGTGAGACGCTGCCGACGAGCACGACCGTGCCGCCCACGTCGCTCGTCTCGAGCAGGGCGCGCACCGAGGCGGCGGCGCCGGATGCCTCGACCGAGAGCACCGGGGCGCCCCGCCCGTGCCCGGCGAGCTGGCCCGCGAGGGCGCCGCCGCTCGGGTCCAGCACGGCTCGCGCACCGAATCGGCGCGCAGTCTCCCGGCGGGCGACGTCGGGGTCGACGACCGTGACGGTCGCGCCCGCCGCGCTCGCGATCGCGGTGACGGCCAGGCCGATCATGCCGGCGCCCGCCACGAGCACCTCGGCGCCGTCGAGCGGGGCGCCGCCCCCGGCATCCAGCGCGGCGACCGCCGTCGCGGTCGAACAGGAGGCGGGCGCCGCGAGCTCGGCCGGCATCGTCTCGGGGACGCGCACGATGCCGGTGCCGCGGAGCAGGTGCACGTGCGTCGCGAAGCCCCCCGAGAGCTCCCAGCCGCGCTCGAGCCGCTCGTGCCCGTACTTGCGCAGCTCGTGGCACTTCTGCGGAAGCCCGCGCAGGCAGCGTTCGCACGCCCCGCAGCTCGCCGTGACGGTCCACACCACCCGGTCGCCGAGCGCGAGCACCGCGCCGTCGACGGAGGAGGCCCCGCCAGGGCCGAGGGCGACGACACGGCCGACCTGCTCATGCCCGAGCACACCGGGCGCGGGCTGCCTGCGGTGACCGAGCACCGTGTGCACGTCGGAGCCGCAGACCGTCGCGAGCTCGACCTCGACGAGCGCCTCGCCGGGCCGCAGTTCGACGCCCGGCACCGCGATCGACTCGTGCGAGCGACCCGGCTCGTGCCACACCATCGCCGCCGGCGACGGGGTCACGAGCACCGCTCCGGCCGAGGTGCGCGCGGGACTCACGCCGACGCGCCGGGGTCGACCTCGAGGCGCTCCGCGTCGAGGCCGAGCAGTGCGGGCAGCTCGGCCACCGAGGCGAGCACCTCGTCGGCCCCCGCCTCCTCGAGTGCTGCGCGGTCGTGGGCGCCGGTGAGCACCCCGACGACGAGCCCGGCGCCCGCGTTCACGCCGGAGAGCATGTCGCTGCGGGTGTCGCCGACCACGGCCATCGCGTCGACCGAGCTCGTGCCGGTGCGCAGCAGTGCGGTGAGCGGCAGGTCGGGGTGCGGGCGGCCGCGCCCGGCGTCGGCCGGGGCGAGCACGAGGTCGGCGAGCCCGGTCCAACCGAGCGCGGCGAGCAGGGCGTCGCGCGTCGCCGAGGAGAACCCGGTGGTCAGGACGACGGATGCCCCGGCTTCGCGCAGCGCGCGGATCGCGGCCTCCGCCCCGGGGATCGCCGCGACGCCGACCTCGTCGATGAGCTCGGCGTAGGCGCGCTCGAACTCCTCGTTGGCGCGCTGGGCGACGGCCTCGTCGCCGGTGAGCACCCGGAACACCTCGATCTTCGACTGGCCCATGGTGTCGCGCACGTACTGCAGCGCGGCCTCCCGCTGCTCGCCCTCCGGGGCGAAGCCGGCGCGTTCGGCCGCGAGGGCGAAGGCGCGCTCGACGAGTCCGTCGTCGCGGACGGTCGTGCCGGCGAGGTCGAGCACGACGAGCTCGATCTCGTGGGCGTCCTCGAGCTCGGCGAGGTCCTCGTCCTCGCGGTCCTCGGGGGAGGCGAGCTCGGGCTCGGCCAGTCCGGTTGCGGTGTCGATGGTCATCTCGTGCCTTCCTGCTGGTGCCGCGTGCGCGGCGTCTGGGTCTGCGTCCCGGCCGGCGTCCGGGGTGCGGCGTCGGCGAAGCCGGCGACGACGTGCTCGGCGAGGCCGAGGCCGGTCGTCATCCCGATGCCCGTCGTCGCGGCGGCGAGGTGCACGCCGGGACGGGCCTCGAGGTCGAGGAACTCGTCGCGGCCGCTCGCGTACACGCCCTGCCAGCGCTCGAGCACCCGGGGAGTCGCGCCGAACAGCGCTTGGAACTCCTCGAGCAGCGCGTCGGCGGCGGCCTCCGGCTGGAACGGGGTCACCGCCGTGCCGCGGTAGTGCGTATCCCCGACGATGAGGCTGCCGTCGGGCAGCTGCGTGTACATCTGGTTGAGGTCGAGCGCGGCGAGGTCCGGGCGTTCGCCGTGCAGGCGCTCGCGAAGTGCGTCGACCGCGGGCGTCGCCGCGAAGCCCGAGTAGCGCAGCAGCGACCAGCCGGTGAGCAACGGCGCATCGAGCGGCCGGGGGAGCTCCGCCGAGACGCGGAGCATGTCGAGGCCGCAGCGGACGATGCCGAGGTCCTCGGCGACCTCGGGGAAGAGCTGGTCGACGTCATGGTTCGTCGCGACGACGATCCGCTCCGCCGCCACCTCGCCCCGGCTCGTCACGACCCGGCCGGGCTCGACGGCGCCGACGGCGGTGCGGAAGCGGAACTCGACGCCCCGCTCGCGCAGGTGCGCCGTGATCGCGGCGAGCGCCTGCCGGGGGTTCGCCTGCAGATCGAGGGGCAGCATCGCGCCGCCGACCGCGGAGCCCGCGGGGATCGGCAGCCGGGCGGCGATCTCGGCGGCGTCCAGGAGCTCCACCTCGGCGCGCCCGCTCGGGAGCTCCGGTGCGTCGCTCGCGCCGGCCCTGGCGGCCGCGAGCTCCTCCAGCACGGCGAGCTCGTCCGCGGCGCGGGCGACGACGAGCGTGCCCGACTCGCGCAGCCACACCCGGGCGTCGCGGGCCAGCCGCAGCCAGAGCTCGCGCGCGGCGAGGCCGTGACGGCGGGCGACGCCGGTCTGCGGGGTCACGCAGAGGTGGCCGAAGTTGCGGATCGAGGCGCCGTTCGCCTCGGCCCCGCGTTCGACGACGAGGACGCGCAGGCCCCGGCGGAGGCCGGCGTACGCCGCGCCGAGCCCGATCACGCCGCCGCCGACGACGACGAGGTCGTAGTGCCCGACGCTCAGCCCGACGTTCAACCCGGTGCTCAGCTCCGCGCTCATCGGAACACCCGCCGCATCCACATCGCGAGGCCCTCGACGGCGAGCACCGTCACGAGGATCATCAGCACGATCGCCGTCACGACGCCGTAGTTGGAGCCCTGACCGGCGTTCAGCAGGTAGTAGCCGATACCGCCGCCGCCGACGATGCCGAGAATCGTCGCCGCGCGGATGTTCGTGTCGAGCAGGTAGAAGCTGTGCCCGATGATCGCGGGCGCGCCCTGCGGCAGCGTGGCGGCGGCGTAGCGCTGGAAACGACTCGCCCCGGTCGCGGTGATGGCCCGCTCCGGCCCGCCCTTCACCTCTTCGAGCGAGTCGGCGATGAGCTTGCCGGCGAGCCCGATGCCGCCGAAGGCGAGCGCGAGAGTTCCCGCCTGCGCGCCGAGGCCGGTGATGACGATGAGCACGATCGCGAGGATCACCTCGGGCACCCCGCGGATGCCGACGAGGAGGAATCGCGCGCCCGCCCGGGTGCCGCGGTTCGGTGCGACGTTTCGGGCCGCGAGGGAGCCGATCACGATCGAGGCGAGCAGTGTCAGCACGGCCGCCGCGAGGGCGATGGCGATCGTCTCGAGCATCGCACCCGACATCCGCGTCCAGTCGTAGGCGCCGAAGCTCGGCGGCCAGAACTGCGCCGCGACCGGCGGGATCTTCGCCCACACCGTGACGAGGTCGCCCCACTGGATGTTGCAGACCGCGATCGCACCGATGAGGAGGGCCGCCGTCACCCAGCCCCAGACCGTCGTGCGCACGCGGGCACCGGTCCACGGGCGGCGGACCGCGGCCTCGGCGGTCGTCGCGGCGAGCGGCCCGCCACTCGCCCGGCCGCCGTGCAGCATGGCCCGTCGCACCGCGCTCGAGATGAGCTCCATGAGCACGCAGAGGGCGAACATGACGATCGCGATGCCGAGCCCGAGCGAGTAGTTCAGCGACTTGAAGGCGTGCGACATCTCGAGGCCGAGGCCGGCGACGCCGACGTAGCCGAGCACGACCGATCCGCGCAGGTTGATGTCGTTGCGGTGCAGCACCGTCGCCACCCAACTCGGCAGCACCTGCGGCAGGATGCCGCTCGTGAACTCCTGCAGCTTCGAGCCGCCGGCGGCCCTGATGGCCCGACGCGGGCCTTCGTCGATCTGCTCGATGGCGTCGGCGAAGAGCTTCGAGATCATCCCGATCGAGTGGATGCCGATCGCGAGGATGCCGGGCAGCGAGCCGAGCGAGAACAGCAGCACGAACACCATGGCGAGCACGACGTCGGGCAGCGCGCGGGTGAAGACCGTGATGAAGCGGGCGGCCGCGCGCCATCCGGGCCCCGGCGTCGTGTTCGACGCCGCGAGATAGGCGATCGGAACCGAGCAGATCGCGGCGAACAGGGTGCCCGTCACGACGATGCCGAGGGTGAGCGCGGTGAGCTGGACGAGTTCGAGCGGCTCGGGGAAGCGGATCGTGCCGACGCGAGTGAAGAAGCGCTCGGCGTTCGACCAGCTCTCGAGCATCGACGGCAGCGAGATGCCGAGCGAGTTCAGGGCGAAGAGCGAGGCCACGACGAGGGCGACGAGGGTGAGGGCTGCTGCGATCCGCTCCGGCGAGCGGCGGTGCGCGGGGGCGCGCTCGGCGACGGAGCCGGAGGCGGAAGCTCCTGCGGTGGAGGCGAGGGCGGTCATCGACCGGCTCCCTCGGCGAGCGGCTCGGCGCGGTCCGGGCGGGCCTCGGCCGAGGCATCCGCGAGCTCCGTCTCGATCGCCTCGAGCTCGGCCGTGGCCGTCGCGACCCGGCCGTAGATCTCCATGACCTCGGCCTTGCCGAGGCCCTCGGTGGGGGTGTCGAGCACGAGCCGCCCTCCGCGCAGGCCGACGATGCGGTCGCCCCAGGCGAGCGCGAGGTCGACCTGATGCAGGCTGCAGACGACGGTGAGCCCGGCGTCCATCGCGATCTCGCGGATGAGGGCCATGACCTGCTCGCTGGACTCGGGGTCGAGCGAGGCGACGGGCTCGTCCGCGAGGAGGATCTCCGGCTCCTGCATGAGCGCACGGGCGATCGCCACGCGCTGCTGCTGCCCGCCGGAGAGGGTGTCGGCGCGCTGGTAGGCGCGGTCGAGCAGGCCGACCCGGTCGAGGTGGCCGAGCGCGGCGAGCTTCAGGCGCTTCGGGTAGCTCCACAGGCCGAGGCGCGGGCCGCGGAGGCGGGCGAGCGAGCCGGTGAGCACGTTCTCCAGCACCGTGAGCGAGGGGACGAGCTCGAACTGCTGGAACACGAAGCCGACCCGGCCGCGCAGGGCGCGGAGGCGCCGGCCGCGCAGGCGCGGCACCTCCTCGCCCAGCACGCGCACCGAACCGGACGTCGGCGTCTCCAGCCCGTCGAGGTGACGGAGCAGGGTCGACTTGCCCGAGCCCGAGAGCCCGAGGAGCACGACGATCTCGCCGCGGTCGATCGTGGCCTCGACGCCGTGCAGGGCGAGCGTGCGGTCGAAGCGCTTGTCGAGGTCGCGCACCTCGATGAGTGGGCTGGGCATGTCGGCTCGTTCCGGTTCGGTGGCGTGCATTCGGGTGGTCAGGCCGCGGGGATCAGCCCTGGCACTGCTCCGCGTTGGTCTTCTTGCAGATGTCGCGGATGGTGTCGTAGTACGCGTCGTCGACGGGCTTGGTCTCGAAGAAGACCGAGCGGAAGCCGTCGGAGTCGGCGCTCTTCACGCCCGAGGCGATGATGTCGTCGATCGTCACCTCGCCGAGCAGCTCGGTGATCTGCGTCTTCAGCTCGGCCGGGAGCGAGTTCGAGACGACGATCGGGGCGCCGGGGACCATGGTCTCCGCGACGACCTTGACCTGGTCGCTCTTCGCGACCTCGCTGTCCTCGGCGAAGCCCGCCTCGCACTCGACGCCCTCGCCGACCTTGCTGACGCTGACGTCGTGCTTGCCGGCGAACACCGGGGTGATGTCCTGCTCGGGGTCGACGCCGGCCTCGAGGAGGTTGTACGTCGGGAAGAGGTAGCCGGAGGTCGACGACGGGTCGACGAAGCAGACCTTCTTGCCGGCGAAGCCCGCGAGGTCGGTGATGCCGCTGCTCGCGGGCACGATGGCCTGCGAGTAATAGCCCGGCTCCTGGCCCTCGGCCGTGACGATCGAGGAGATCGGGGTGAGCTCGGCGCCGTTGTTCGTGGCGGTCACGTAGGTGAAGCCGGAGAACGAGGCGACGTCGATCTTGCCGGCGACCGCAGCCTCGATGAGCGCCGCGTAGTCGGTCGACTCGTGGTACTCGACGGTCTTGCCGGTCTCCTGGGCGAGGTAGTCCAGGAGCGGCTGGTAATTGGTCTCGGTGTCGACCGAGTCGGGCACGACGCCGAACACGAGGGTGTTCGCGTCGACGGCGAAGCCGGCCGCGTCGTCGCCGGACTCGCCGGCGGAGGCCGTGCCCGAACAGGCCGAGAGACCGATGGCGAGGGCGGCGGCGCCGAGGAGCGCGAACGCGGAGGTCGTGGTGCGGGTGATCATGACGGCCTTTCAGGCAGGGGTGCGGATGCTGGCGACGGCAACGCTGCCAGCTCACCCGAAAGATGTATACCGATCTCAGCGTGCATTCACGAGGTGTTCACTCTTCTTGCCCCGAAGGTGAACCGCGGGTGTCCAGAAGCCCTCTGGCGTTTCGCTTCGCGCCGGCCGGAAGTAGTCTTCCTACGTGACGTCGACGGTGTACAAGGAGATCGCCCAGGAACTGCGGCAGCGGATCGCGAGCGGGCAGCTCTCGCCCGGCGACGAGGTGCCGACCGAGGCCGAGCTCGCCGAGCAGTGGCACACCTCGCGCGGGCCGGTTCGCAATGCGCTCGCCGAGCTCCGGCACGAGGGGCTCATCGAGACGAGCCGCGGGCGGCCGGCGCGGGTCATCGAGCGCAAGGCGCACCAGGCGGTCGACGTCTCGATTCCGTTCACCCGCTGGGCCCGGGAGCTCGGCGCCGAGCCCGGGGCGGTCACTCAGGAGGTCTCGCTCCGTCGGGCCGACGAGGAGCAGGCGCTCCTGCTCGGGGTGGAACCGGGCGAGCTCGTCGTGCACGTGCTGCGCCTGCGGCGGCTCGACGGTCGACCGGCGATGCTCGAGCGGCTCAGCTACGTCGAGGCCGCCGGGCGCATCCTGTTCGGCATCGATCTCGACGCCGTGTCGATCACCGAGGTGCTCGCCGAGCACGGCTTCGGTTCGAGCGACGTCGACCACGAGATCGACGCCGTCGCGGCCGACGAGCTCGATGCGGCGCTGCTCGAGCTGCCGCTCGGCTCGCCGGTGCTGCGGCTCCGACGCATCTCCCGGGATGCCGAGGGGCGGGTGTTCGAGGCATCCGACGACCGCTACCGCAGCGACCTCGTGCGGTTCACCGTGGCCGCGTCCGGGCGCGCGCCGCGCGGCGAGCACTACCTGCGGCCGATCGGCGGCTGAGGCGTAGCGCGCACTACGATCGTGAGCCGCTCGACCGAGCCTGCCGCTTCGGCATCGCCCGTTTCAGAGCGGAAACACGGTGAATGCAAGCATGTAGTAGCTTGCATGCATTAGCATGGCGTGCTACATTCGCGACATCCGCAGGCGCCGGTGGCTGGGGAATCTCTTCGAGTGGATCACTGCCGCGGCGCCCGACCGCACCAGGAGATCTCATGCGAAGAAGACTCGGTTCCCCCCTGCTCGTCGGCGCCGTCGCCGTCGGGCTGACCCTCACCGCGTGCGCATCGGGCGCGTCCGACGAGCCGGCCCCCGATCTCGAGGCACGCCTCGTGGTCGCCGAACCGGCGCAGCCGCCGAACCTCGATCCGATGGTCTCCACCGCGACGGCGACGTCCTCCGTCGCGGTCAACGTCTTCGAGACGCTGCTCACGACCGACGAGAACCTCGAGATCCAGCCGATGCTCGCGGAGCGCTTCGAGGTGAGCGACGACGGGGCGAGCTACACCTTCCACCTTCGGGACGGGGTGAAGTTCCACGACGGCACCTCGCTGGACTCGGCCGACGTCGTCGCCTCGATGGAGCGCTGGAGCCGGCTCTCCGGCCCCGGCCAGAGCTACTTCACCGGCGCGAGCTGGACCGCCGTCGACGAGCTCACCGTGCGCCTCGACCTCGAGACGCCGAGCTTCGGCGTGCCCCTGGCGCTGTCCGGCCACCCGGCAGCTGATCTCGGCGGTCCCGGTGCCGGATCCCGTCGAGCAGCGTGCCCGACGAGCCGCGCTCGCGGCGAGCGGCGATCGGATCGCCGAGGAAGCCGGGTGACGATCCGCTACGGTGAATCAATCTCGAAGGGGGAGGAACCCGTGTCAGCATCCGCCGAGGATCCGACGCTCGGACAGCGGCTCGCGGCGTCCCCCGCTCGTGCGGGTTCCGCGGAACGACGCATCCTGGACCACATCGCGGCCAGGCCGGGGGAGGTGCTCTTCGCCTCGGCGAGTGAGATCGGCCATGCCACGGGCACGAGCGACGCGAGCGTCATCCGCACGGTGCAGCGGCTCGGCTACCCGGGGCTGAAGGACTTCAAGACCGCGCTGCGGGCCTCGCTCGACCAGGGCACGATCTCCGCGGCGATGCGCGAGAGCGACGGAGGTGCGGTGCGGACGAGCGAGCCGCGCCGACGGGTCGCGACGCCCGACGTGTACGCCGAGCTCCGCGAGCTCATCCTCACCGGCGGCATCTCCACCGACCGCTACGTGACCGAGGTCGAGCTCGCCGCGCGCTTCGGCGTGAGCCGGACCCCCGTTCGCGAGGCGTTGCGCATCCTCGAGCAGAAGGGCCTCATCGTCCGGGATCACCGCGGCGTCCGCGCGCCGGTGCAGACCCGAGCCGAGATGAACGAGCTCTACGACGCGCACATCCTGCTCAACTCCGCGCTCGTCCGCCGCGCGTGCGAGCGGCGCACGACCGCCGACATCGAGACGATGCGCACGCTCAACCGGGTCATGCGCGAGCTGCCGCTCGAACGCGCCGGGTCGCAGGAGGCGGCGGCGGCGAACCGGCGCTTCCACGAGGCGAGCTGGGATGCCGCCCGCGACCGCACGCTCGGTGTGCTGGTGCGCCAGCTGAACGATCAACTCGACCAATGGTCGGGGACGACGCTCGACGAGCCGGGGCGCTGGCCGCAGTCGCTCGACGAGCACGATGCGGTCATCGACGCGATCGAGCAGCGGGACGCCGAGCGGGCCGAGGCGATCGTCACCGCTCACCTCGAGGCCGCTCGGCGCATCCGTCAGGCCCGGTATCCGGCCTAGGCTGCGGCTCCCCCGTAGAGGTTCCAGGGCAGGCGCTTGAAGCTGCGCTCGTTCGGCAGGCCGTCGGCGAGCAGGTAGTCGCCGGTGGTGAGGTCCACCATGGCCGCCGCGACGGTCTGCCACTGTTTGTCCCCGGGGAGGCTGGGGTCGGGGAGGGCGCACACCGAGTTCGGGGCGAAGTCCACGTTCTGGAGCGCGCGGCCGATCGCCGCCCGGGTGCCCTCCGTGTCCGCGGCGCCGCGGGCGGCGCGCAGCCCCTGCGTCACGAGCGGCACCCGGTAGAGCGAGTCGACCGCCATCGGGGTGTAGGGGCCCGCCTGGCCCGTCGGCACGTAGGCCTCGTGGTGGTTGCCGTGCACGAGCAGGCCGTCGCTCGGGTAGATCCAGGCGGTGCGCTCCGCCGGCGTCGTCTCGAGGGAGATGGCGAACCCCTCCCGGGTCGCGAGCAGGTAGTTGGCGCCGATCTGCTGGGGAGCCTGGAAGACCCGTTCCATCGCGTCGTGCAGGGTTCGGCTCTGCAGCACCTTGCGGCGGACGAACGGCTGGGGGACGCCGAATCCCTGGAAGCCGTAGCGGCCGCCGAGCCCGTTCACCTGCATCGCGATGCCCGCGGAGTTCGCGCCGTGGCGACCGACCTGGCCGGCCTCGATCTGCATGATGATGTCCGGGGTGTCGTCGTCGCTGCGGACGCGCAGCATGATGAGGGAGTCGACCGCCCCGCACAGGTAGTCCCAGTTCTGGCCGGCGTACATGTGCCCGTCGCCGGCGGCCTCCGGCAGCACGGCGTACGTCGTGCACTCGCCGGCGACGAGTTCCGAGAAGGAGCGGTCGTAGATGATCTCGCCGCGCGCATTGATCGCCATGAGCTCCAGGAACTCCCGGCCGGCCCCCTCCGCGATGCCGCGGAGCTCCTCGACGAGGTCGGCGGCGTAGGCCTCGGCCGGGGCCACCCAGGACTCGGCGGACGCGACGATCTGCTCCCACGCGACCCCCGACGAGGATTCGAATGCGCGCCGGTAGAACTCGATCGAGGCATCGATCTGAGCTGAGGCCAGCTCGCCGTACTGCCTGCCCCGCTCGCGGGGTCCTCCGCTGATGTCGATCGTGGGGATCGAGAACTCCTGCTCCGTCATCGGTGCGCTCCTCCTTGAGTGTCTGCTACGTGTAGTATACATATGCGTGCGGAGTAGTGCGCGGACTCAGATCGCGAGCAGCGCGATGCCGCCCACGACGAGCGCCGAAGCCGCGAGCCGCCAGCCCGGACGGCCCTCCCGCAGCACGATCGCACCGAACAGGCTCACGAGCACCACGCTGACCTCGCGCATGGGGGCGACGAGCGCCACCGGGGCCATCGTGACGGCGACGAGCACGAGGATGTAGGAGAGCGGCGAGAGCGCGCCGAACAGCAGGATGCGCGGCCAGTGCCGACGCGCGACCGGCAGCAGTTCGCGGCGGCGCCGGCCGAGCATCGCCGCGTAGAGCACGATCTCGCCCAGCGTGCAGCCGACCATGTATGCGACGGGCGGGACGGCCCACTCCCGCACCGCGTGCGCGTCCCACACGGTGTAGATCGCGATGGCGACGCCCGTCGCGAGGCCCCACGCGATGCCCGGATCGAGGCGGGGACGGCGGCGAGGGCTGGGAGCCACGGCTGCCGCGCGCGCCCCGGCGAGGGGCGTCGAGGTGCTCCCGCGTCCGCGGTCGAGCATTCCGATCGCCACGATGCCGGCGAGGATGACCGCGATGCCGGCGAACGCGGCCGGCGAGGGGCGTTCGCCGAGCAGGGTCACCGCGACGATCACGGTGAGCGTCGGCCCGGTGCCCCGAGCGGTCGCGTAGACCGTCGAGAGCCGGCCGCCGGCGTAGCCGCGCTGCAGCACGATCATGTAGCCGCAGTGCAACAGCGCCGAGACGCCGACGCCGAGGGCGAACTCCTCGGGCCTGGCCTCGCCGAGGCCCCCGGTGGCGGGCACGAGCGGCAGCCAGACGAGTGTCGCGGCGACGGCGCCCCACCAGAGGAAGGGGACGCCGATGCGGCTGACGCCGTGGGCGAGGATGTTCCAGGCCGCGTGGCAGACGGCGGCGGCGAGGACGAGGGCGAGCGCGGTGGGCGACATGGGGACCTTCTGCCCGTCGCGGGGCGCGACGAACCGGTCCTCCGGGCTTTTGTCCTGTCAGATGACGGCCACCGCTGGCAGTGGCCGTGGCGCCGCTCGGACCAGTCGGGCGGACCTCGCGGTCGGCCCCGGAACCCTAGGCGCTATCGCCCTCGACGCTAGCAGCCGGGGCGCGCCGCACCGGGCCGGTTCGGCGTCGCGAGCGGATCGTTCACCGGGAGTTCGCCTCGGCGAGTCCGCCCCGCCGGCGAGGCGCGTGAACGGCTGTGGCAGCGAGGGCGCCGGTCGCTCAGTCGACTCCGAAGTTGCGCCGCACGAGCATCTGCACGTCACGGTCGAGGCCGTCGATGCGGTGACCGACCGCGTCGAAGCGGGCGTCGACCGCCTCGAAGCGTGCCCGCATCTCTTCGCGCACGCCGCCGATCTCGGCGCGGAGGCCGCCGATCTCGGCGCGCAGCACGCGGACGAACCCGACCGACACGATCGTGAGCATGCCGAACATGAGGGTCGTGAACACCCCCAGCATGGTCCACACCTGCGCCTCGGTCATCTGCACCCCTTCATCGTCGCCGTTCCAGGGTCAGGCTTCCAGTGCCTGGCGCACGGAAGTGGCGCGATCGCGAAGCGGTGGGAGCGCGACTGGGGAGGACGGGCGTCAGGCCGCGGCGAGGGTGCGCTGGATGACGCTCGTGAAGAAGCGCAGCCCGTCGACGCCGGAGCGCATCGCGGCGGCCGTGTCGGGGCCGAAGCCGGGCTCGACCGCGTGCTCGGGGTGCGGCATGAGGCCGACCACGTTGCCGCGCGCGTTCGTGATGCCGGCGATGTCGCGGAGCGAGCCGTTCGGGTTCACGTCGACGTAGCGGAACGCCACGCGGCCGTCGCCCTCGAGCCGGTCGAGCGTCTCGTCGTCGGCGATGAAGCCGCCCTCGCCGTTCTTCAGCGGGATGGTGATCTGCTCTCCGGCCTCGAACTCGGCGGTCCAGTCGGTCGAGGCGTTCTCGACGCGGAGCACCTGGTCGCGGCAGATGAAGGAGCCGTGGTCGTTGCGGATCAGGCCACCCTCGAGCAGGTGCGCCTCGGCCAGCATCTGGAAGCCGTTGCAGATGCCGAGCACGGGCATGCCGCGGTTCGCGGCATCCACGACCTCGGTCATGATCGGCGAGAGCGAGGCGATCGCGCCGCAGCGCAGGTAGTCGCCGTAGCTGAAGCCGCCGGGCAGGATGAGGGCGTCGACGCCCTCGAGGTCGTGCGAGCCGTGCCAGAGCGCCACGGGCTCGGCGCCCGCGAGGCGGACCGCGCGCTGCGCGTCGCGGTCGTCGAGCGAGCCGGGGAAGGTGATGACGCCGACGCGCATGGGTTCAGGCCTCGGTGGTCTCGTCGGCGGCGAGCTCGGCGTCGCCGAAGTCGATGGCCACGACGTCCTCGATGACGGAGTTGGACAGGATCTCCTCGGCGATGGTGCGGATCTCGGCGCGCACCGCCTCGTCGACCGGTCCATCGACCGTGATCTCGAATCGCTTGCCCTGGCGGACTCCGGTGACGAGCGAGTGACCCGTGCGGTTCAGGGCGCCGGCGACGGCCTTCCCCTGCGGGTCGAGCAGCTCGGGCTTCGGCATCACGTCGACGACGATGGTGGGCACCTGGGACTCCGTCCGGTGTCGAGGGTGGGGATGCCTCGATTCTAGCCGGTGCCGCGGCGCACTCGCGCCCGGCGCCGGCCGGCTTGCGGCGCCGTCATTCCGGGCGTACTATTCCGGGCGGAATAGAGGTTGGCTCGTCGGAGCGCATCGAGAGGGGAGGACCGGATGCCGCAGCTCACCCCGCTCGGCGTCACCGCCCTCGCGGTGCTCGCCGAGGGCGACATGCATCCCTACGAGATGTACCAGCTCATGCTGGCGCGCAAGGAGGACCGCGTCGTGCGGCTCTCGCCCGGATCGCTCTATCGTGCGGTGGAGCGCTTCGCCGCCGACGGGCTGATCGCCGAGGTCGGCGTCGAGCGCGAGGGCAACCGGCCCGAGCGCACGGTGTACTCGATCACGCCCGCCGGGCGTGCGGCGCTCCGCGAGTCGATCGCCGAGATGCTCGGCCGCCACGTGAACGAGTTCCCCGAGTTCCCGGTCGCGATCGGCGAGGCCCACAACCTGCCCGCCGGCGAGGTCGTGCGCCTCCTCGGCGAACGGGTGGCGAGCATCCGCGAGACCATCGGCTTCATCGACGCCTCCCTCGCGGGCATCGCCGCGCGCGGTGTCGCGACCGCGCACGTGCTGAACGTGCACTACACGCGGGCCCTGCTCGCCGCCGAGGCGGACTGGCTCGACTCCACGATCTCCCAGCTCGGGACGGGCGAACTCGCCTGGCCCGGGCCATCCAACTGACTCCGAAAGGTTCCGCGATGGAACGCAAGCCCTGGCCCGCACTCTGGGCCCTCGTCATCGGCTTCTTCATGATCCTCGTCGACTCGACGATCGTCTCGATCGCGAACCCGGCGATCCTCACCGACCTGAACACCGACTTCACCGCCGTGCTCTGGGTGACGAGCGCCTACCTGCTCGCCTACGCGGTGCCGCTGCTCATCACCGGGCGCCTCGGCGACCGCTTCGGGCCGAAGCGGGTCTACCTCGTCGGTCTCGTGATCTTCACCCTCGCCTCGCTCTGGTGCGGCTTCGCGGGCGACATCACGATGCTGATCGTGGCGCGCGCCGTGCAGGGGCTCGGCGCCGCGCTGATGACGCCGCAGACGATGGCCGTCATCACCCGCATCTTCCCGCCGAACCAGCGCGGCGCGGCGATGGGGCTCTGGGGCGCGGTCGCGGGCATCGCGACGCTCGTCGGCCCGATCCTCGGCGGCGTGCTCGTCGACACCCTCGGCTGGGAGTGGATCTTCTTCGTCAACGTGCCCGTCGGCATCGTCGCCTTCGCGATGGCGGTCTGGCTCGTGCCGAACCTCGAGACCCACCCGCACCGCTTCGACTGGCTCGGCGTCGTGCTGAGCGGCGTCGGCATGTTCCTCGTCGTCTTCGGCATCCAGGAGGGCGAGAGCTACGACTGGGGCACCATCGTCGGGCCGATCAGCGTGTGGGGGCTCATCATCACGGGCGTCGTGGTGCTCGCCGGCTTCCTCGTCTGGCAGCGGTTCAACCGCGCCGAGCCGCTGCTGCCGCTCGGCCTGTTCCGCGACCGCAACTTCGCCCTGTCGAACGTCGCGATCTCGCTCGTCGGCCTCGCGATCACCTCGATGCCGCTGCCGCTCGCCTTCTACTTCCAGATCGCCCGCGGGCTCGACCCGACCCAGGCGGCGCTCATGCTCGCGCCGATGGCGGTCGCCTCGGGCATCATGGCGCCGATCATCGGCAAGCTCACCGACCGGGTCGACCCGAAGTGGGTCGCGCTCGCCGGCTTCTCGACGGTCGCGGTCGCCCTCGGCTGGATGGCGCTCTGGCTCTCGCCGGACGCCGAGCTCTGGACGCTGCTGTTCCCGGTCGCGCTGCTCGGCCTCGGCCTGTCGGGCATCTGGGCGCCGCTCGCGTCCTCGGCGACCCGCAACCTGCCGCCGCAGCAGGCCGGCGCCGGCTCCGGCGTCTACAACATGACCCGCCAGGTGGGCTCGGTGCTCGGCAGCGCGGCGATCACGGCGCTGCTGAACGCCCGGCTCGCGGCCGAGCTGCCCGGATTCACGGGCGGCTTCGGCGGCGAGGCGGGGGCCTCCGGCTCGGGCGGGCTGCCGCCGCAGCTCGCCGAGGGCTTCGCGACGGCGATGAGCCAGTCGCTCTGGCTGCCGGTCATCGGCTTCGGGCTCGGCGCGATCGTGGTGCTGTTCTTCGCGAAGCCGAAGGTCACCGTGGCCTGGGGCGGGCAGCGGCCGGATGACTCGGGCAGCGCGGATGCCGCGGGCGGCGCGCCTGCCGAGGCATCCGCGTCCCGCTCGGAGTAGTCGCGCCGTCCAGCGGCCAGCGGCCAGCGGCCGGGCCGGCCCCTAGGCCAGCCCGGCCCGCTCGGTCAGCACCTGGCGGAGCACCTGCTCGGTCTGCTGCAGGCCGCGGTGCACCTCCTCGAAGCTCGTCGACAGCGGCGAGAGGCCGATGCGGAGGCCCCCGGGATCGCGGTAGTCCGGGATGACGTCGCGCTGCCAGAGCCTGGCGGTCACCTCGCGCATGGCGTCGTGGTGCAGGGTGACGTGCCCGCCGCGCTCCTCGGGGTCGGCGGGCGAGGCCAGCGTCACGCCGAGCGGCGCGAGCCACGCCTCCGACAACTCGATGGCGAAGGCGGTGAGCGCCACCGACTTCGCCCGGATCGCGGGCATGCCCGCCTCCTCGATCATCGCCAGCGTCTCGGCCATCGGCAGCATGCCGAGGATCGGCGCGGTGCCGGACAGGAAGCGGCGGATGCCGGGCACCGGCTCGTACTCCGGCCCCATCAGGAACATGTCCGTCGTGCCCCACCAGCCCTGGATCGGCTGCGCGAGCGCGCCCTGCAGGTCTTCGCGCACGTAGGCGAACGCGGGCGAGCCCGGCCCGCCGTTGAGGTACTTGTAGGTGCAGCCGACGGCCAGGTCGAAGCCCCAGGCATCCGCCTTGACCGGAACCGAGCCGGCCGAGTGGCAGAGGTCCCAGAGGATGAGGGCGCCCGCGTCGTGCGCGATGCGCGTGAGCTCGGGGGCGTCGGCGAGGTGCGCCGAGCGGTAGGCGACGTGCGAGACGACGACGAGGGCGGTCTCGGGGCCGACGGCCTGGGCGAGCTGCGCGGGGGTGACGCCGGCCGCCGTGTCGACCTCGATCCAGCGCAGCCGCAGCCCGCGCTCCTTCGCGATGCCCTCGAGCACGTAGCGGTCGGTGGGGAAGTTGTCGGTGTCGACGACGATCTCGCGCCGCTGCGGGTCGCGGGCGATCTGCGCGTCGACCGCGGCGCGGGCGAGCTTGTAGAGCAGCACCGTCGTGGAGTCGGCGACGGCGGTCTGCCCGGCCTTCGCCTCGATCACCGCGCGGCCGATGCGGTCGCCGAGCTCGGTCGGCTGGGCGAGCCAGGCCTCGTCCCAGCCGCGGATGAGCCGGCCGCCCCACTCCTCGGTCATGAACTGCTGCATGCGCTCGATCGCCGCGAGCGGCGGGCGGCCGAGCGAGTTGCCGTCGAAGTAGACGAGCGGGCCGTCGGCCCCGGCGAAGCGCTTGCGGAAATGGGCGAGGCCGTCGGCGCGGTCCATCCGGCGGGCGTAGGCGAGGTGCTGGTCGAGGCTCATCCGAACTCCAGGTTCTCGATCGGGACGACGCGGGCGCCGGCGAGCCAGCCGGGCAGCCCGTCGGCGTCGCCCGGCGGCGGGCCGGGCACGAAGGTGGCGAGGGCGTCGCCGCCCCAGGCAGCGGGGTCGGCGAGCGGCCACGGGTCGGTGAGCGCCGCGACGAGCTCGGCCCCGCCGAGGCCCGCGGCGAGCATCGCGGCGAGCTCGCCGGCGTTCACCCCGTCGGGCAGCTCGCCGTTGCCGAGGTCGGTGCCGTAGAGCACCCGCCCGCCGGCAGCGCGGAACCGCGCGGTGTTGTCGATCGCCGTCTCGAGCGCGGATGCCTCACCGGCACGGGCGTGGATGTCGAAGGTCGCGATCCAGCACTGCCCCGCCGCGACCGCGCGCGCGAGGAGCTCGTCGTCGAGGCGCTCGGTGAACGGCGCGTGCACGAGGGCGTCGGCGCCGGCCTCGATCGCGAGCCGGGCCATGCCGTCGCCCTCGGCGTGCGCGGCCACGAGGAGGCCGTGCGCCCGCGCCGCGGCGACGACCGCGTCGAGCGTCTCGCGGTCGAAGACCGGACCGGCGTCGGCGTTCAGCATGACCTTCACGAGCCGGGCGCCGAAGGCCGCCTGCTCGGCGACGGCGGTCTCGATCGGCTCGGGGAGCGCCCGGCGCTCGTGCGCAGGGTTCGGTGCCGCCAGTTCGCGGAGGCTTCCGGGGCGGAGCCACCAGCGGTCGCTCGGATAGCCGCCCGGTGCGGTCAGGAACTGGCCGGCGAACACCACGCGCGGCAGCGGCTCGCGGGCGGCGAGGGCCGAGATCGCGGTGAGCTCCGCGCCGAGATCGACGACACCTGCGATGCCCGCCCGCGGCGCGGCATCCGGGTCGACCATCTGCAGGTGCACGTGATGGTCGACGAACGGCGGGAAGGCCACGCCCTCGGGGCCCGGTGCGCCGTCGGCGAGGCGCAGCCGCGCCGGCCGCCCGGGCAGCCGGCCGGTGCTCGGCGTGTCGTCGGTGGCGGTCACGCTCACCCCGGGATCTCGGTGCGGACGGCGAACAGCTCCGGGAAGAAGGTGAGCTCGAGCGCGCGACGCAGGAACGGGGCGCCCGAGGAGCCGCCGGTGCCGGTCTTCGAGCCGATGATGCGCTCGACCGTCTTCAGGTGCCGGAAGCGCCAGAGCTGGAAGTTGTCCTCGAGGTCGACGAGCTCTTCGCAGGTCTCGTACGCCGCCCAGTGCTCGTCGGGGTTCGCGTAGATCGAGGCGAAGAGCGGCACGAGCTCGGGCTGGAAGGTCCACGCGAGGGTGACGTCGCGGTCGAGCACGGCGGCGGGCACGGCGTAGCCGCGCCGGGCGAGCAGGCGCAGGAACTCGTCGTAGAGGCTCGGCTGCTCGAGCGCCTGCAGCACGACGGCGTGCGCCACCGGGTCGGCGTCGAAGACCTGCAGCATCTTGGCGTTCTTGTTGCCGAGCACGAACTCGACGGCGCGGTACTGGTACGACTGGAATCCGCTCGCGTTGCCGAGCACGTTGCGGAACTGCGCGTACTCGGTGGGGGTGAGGGTCGCGAGCACCGACCACTGCTCGGTCAGGGTCTTCTGGATGTGCTTCACGCGGGCGACGCACTTCAGCGCGGGGGCGAGCTCGTCGGCGCGCAGGTAGGCGCAGGCCGCTTCGAGCTCGTGCAGTACGAGCTTCAGCCAGAGCTCGGTGGTCTGGTGCTGGATGATGAACAGCAGCTCGTCGTGGTGCTCGGGCCGGGAGATGGGCCGCTGCGCGGCGAGCAGCGTGCCGAGGTCGAGGTAGCCGCCGTAGCTCATGCGGTCGCTGAAGTCGGTGACGACGGATGCCTCGATCCGCCGGGTGTTGGATTCGACGCCGTTCGATTCGACGCCGTCGGCCACGTCTTCGTGCTGAGTCACGGAGCCAGCCTACGCGCGCGCCTCGGGCGACCGGGGCTCGAAGCCCGCTGAGGGGGCGCTCGCTGGAAATCCGCATGAATGGGCGGGGGCATCCGTCGCTACAATTCGAGAATGAGCTCGTCGACCTCCACCCGTCGCGACGCCAGGCGCAACCACGAGCGGCTGCTCGTGGAAGCCCGTCGCCTGTTCGCCGAGCGCGGCATCGACGCGCCGCTCGACGAACTCGCCAATCGAGCGGGGGTGGGGGCCGGCACCGTCTACCGGCACTTCCCGAACCGCGAAGCGCTGCTGCTCGAGCTCTACGACTCGGCACTCGTCATGTTCCGCGACATGCAGCCCGAGATCCTCGAGGCGAACACCGCCTGGCAGGCGATCGAGCGCTACATCGAGCGCCTCGCCGGCTGGATCGCCGAGACCCCGTACCTCGCGGCGCTGCTGCACCGGGTCGGCGAGATCTACCCCGACCATCAGCCCGCGCTCGCCATGGAGCCGCTGCTGAACGAGCTCGTCGACCGCGCCAAGGCCGAGGGCTCGCTGCGCGCCGACGTCACGGGGGTCGACCTCTCCGTGCTCGCGAACATGCTCGGCTCGGTCGGGCAGTTCGGCGGCGGCTACCTGCCGCACTGGCACCGGCAGCTCACGATCGTGCTCGACGGGCTGCGCGCCCGCCCCGAGCTCACGCCGCTGCCGGGCGAGGCGCCGAGCTTCGCCGAGTTCCACGAGTTGCAGCACGGGCGCGGCTCGGCCGAGTAGCTCGGCGACGCGGATGCCTCGACGAGGCATCCGCGCCCGAGGCATCCGCTCGCTGCGCGGCCTACTCCGCTGCGCGGACCTCGACGAGGTTCGCCCAGGGGTCGTCGAACGCGAGCGTGCGGCCGTCGTCCCGCACGCCGACGCGGAAGTGCGCCATGCGCTCGCCGAGGGCGCCGAGCTCGTCGGCGTCGGGCACGACGATCTCGACCTTGCCGAGCCCGAGGGCGAGCCCACGGCGACCGGCGCCGCGGCTGCCCCAGGTGTTCATCGCCATGTGGTGGTGGTAGCCGCCGGCCGACACGAACAGGGCCTGATCGCCCAGCTCGGCGGTCGTCTCGAAGCCCAGCCGCTCGACGTAGAACTCGCGCGCGCTCGCCACGTCGCCGACGGAGAGGTGCACGTGGCCGACGATCGCGCTGCCGAGGCCGGTGCCCGCGGCGGCCGCCTGCACGCCCGGTTCGCCGAGGTGCTCGCGCAGGTACGCGTTCGGGTCGAGGTGCAGGGTCGCCATCTCGACGGTGCCGTGAACCCAGCTCCAGGCGGAGCGGTCGCGGTCGAAGTAGAGCTCGACGCCGTTGCCCTCGGGGTCGGTGAAGTAGAAGGCCTCGCTGACGAGGTGGTCGGCGCTGCCCGTGAAAGTGCCCGGGTAGCGCGAGGCGACGGCGTAGATCGCAGTCGCGAGCGCTTCGCGCGTATCGAAGAGGATGGCCGTGTGGTAGAGCCCGGCGTCTCGCGGCGAGGCGTGGCGCAGCTCGGGCGCGTGCTCGAGCACGATGATCGGCGTCGTGCCGCGGCCGAGCACGGCGACGGGACCGTCGTGGCGCAGCAGCTCGAGGGTGACGCCGTCGCGGTAGTAGCGGATCATGCCGTCGAGGTCGGCGACCCGCAGCGTCACGGCGCCCATGCCGGTGTCGGCGGCGAGGAGTCCGGCGCCCTGCGGCGCCCCATTGGTTGTAAGCACAACTAATACTACCGCGCAGCGCCCCGGGCTATTCCCGCCCGATCTCCCGAGTTGCCCGACTTTCATGAAAGTCGGGCAACTGTGGAAGGGGGCTCAGCGGCGGCGCAGGCTCGCGAGCAGGGCGTCGAGGGCGGCGCGCATGCGCTCGTCGGTCGAGAACTCGGGCATCAGCAGCCGGATGCTCTGCCAGCCCATGTTCGACGAGGCGACCCGGTCGGAGGCGGTGACGAGGTCGACGTCGTCGGCGAGCTCGCCGTCGTCGCGCGCCTCCTCCAGGTGGCGCAGGATGCGCTCGCGCCACTGCCGGGCGTGCTCGCGCTGCGTCGCCCAGAAGGCCTCGTTCTGCGCGGCGTAGCTCCAGTAGGCGACGCCGACCCTGGCGTGCCTCGTGCCCTCCGGGCCGAAGGGGAGTGCGGCCACGCACATGCCGTGCAGCGCCGCCAGGCCCCGTTTGCCGGCGGTGAGCTCGTCGATGCGCGCGTCGGCGTCGCCCCGCGTGAGCAGGAAGACCGCGTTCAGCAGGCTCTCCTTGTCGGGGAAGTAACGCGCGAACGCGCTGTGCGAGTATCCCGCCTCGGCCGCGATGCTGCGCATGGTCGCCTGGTCGAAGCCGTCGCGGGCGATGACCTGCCACGCGGCCGCCGCGATCTCGTCGCGGCGCGCGTCGTGATCGACGACTCTCGGCATCCTCGGCTCCTCGTTCGGCCGGCTGACCGGCTGCTGCCTCACAGCATACGTTGTTCCACGCTTGGAGAAAGTTACGCGTTCGTGACCTCGCGCGAGCCGGCGGCGGTTATCGTTAGTGACCACTTGGTCTCCAACGATTGCGAGGATGCATGGGACGGGCAGCTGCACGCGGCTACGAGGGCTTCGGCGGGCGGGTCGAGGAGTTCGCCTCCGAGTCCGCGCCCTGGGACCGTCCGCGCCGCGCCGCGCCCGCCGGGGCGCCGAACGTCGTGGTCGTGCTCGTCGACGACCTCGGCTTCAGCGACCTCGGCCCCTTCGGCAGCGAGATCCCCACCCCGAACATCGACCGCCTCGCCGACGGCGGCTGGGTCTTCACCGACTACCGCACCGCTCCCGTCTGCTCGCCCGCTCGCGCCGCCCTGCTCACGGGCCTCAATCCGCACCGCGCCGGCTTCGGCACCGTCGCGCACGTCGACCCCGGGTATCCGGGCTTCACCTGCGAGCTCCCGGACGACGCCCCCACGCTCGCCGAATCGCTCCGCGCCGGCGGCTACGCCACCTTCATGGTCGGCAAGTGGCACCTCACCGTCGAGTCGGAGCTGCACGACGGCGGCGACCGCGCCAGCTGGCCGTTGCAGCGCGGCTTCGACCGCTACTTCGGCAGCATGGACGGCTTCACCTCCCTGCACCACCCGCACCGCCTCGTGCGCGACAACTCGGTCGTCGACCGACCGAGCCTGCCGGAGGGGTACTTCCTGACGGACGAGCTCACCGAGGAGGCGCTCGGCATGATCGACGGGCTGCGCGCCAACGACGCGGCGAAACCGTTCTTCCTCTACTTCGCGCACACCGCGGTGCACGGCCCGGTGCAGGCGAAGGCCGAGGACATCGCCCGCCAGCGCGGCCGCTACGCCGCCGGCTGGGACGCGATGCGCGAGGCGCGCTTCGCCCGGCAGCGCGAGCTCGGCATCGTCCCGCCGGGGACCCGGCTGCCGGAGGGCGAGCAGGCGGATGCCGGGCTGATCCCGCCGTGGGACGCGCTGACGGAGGCCGAGCGCGAGCTCTTCGCCCGGCACATGGAGGTCTACGCCGCGTCGGTCGCCGAGGTCGACGAGAGCGTCGGCCGGCTCGTCGCCCGGCTCGAGGAACTCGGCGAGCTCGACCGCACGATCATCGTCGTCGCGAGCGACAACGGCGGCACCGCCGAGGGCGGCCCGGGCGGCACCCGCAGCTACTTCGCCCAGTTCGTCGCGGGCACGCCGGTGCCGGGGGACTGGGTGCGCGACGTCCCCCGCGAGCTCGAGCTGCTCGGCGGGCCGCGCGTGCACGGCCACTACCCGGCGGGCTGGGCGCGGGTCTCGAACACGCCGTTCCGCTCGTTCAAGGGCGGGCTGTACGAGGGCGGCGTGCACGCCCCACTGCTCGTCTCGTGGCCGGGCGCGCCCGTGCGGCCCGGCGACCGCGGCCTCCGAGACCAGTTCGTCTTCGTCGCCGACCTCGCCCCGACCCTGCTCGAGCTCGCCGGTGTCTCCCCGCTCGCCGAGCGGCACGGTCGACCCGCGCAGGAGCCCGACGGGCGGAGCTTCGCCGCCGCGCTCGGCGACGCCGGGGCGCCCGGCCGCTCGGCCCAGTACTTCGAGAGCTTCGGACGGCGGGCGATGGTGTCGGCGGGCTGGAAGGCGGTGTCCCCGACCGCGCCGAGCCCCGCGGAGGGGGCGGCGGGCGGCCGCTGGGAGCTCTACGACCTCGCGGGCGACCCGAGCGAGACGCGCGACGTCGCGGCGGAGCATCCGTCCCTCCTCGGCGAGCTCGCCGAGACCTGGCGGCGCGAGGCCTGGCGGAACACCGTCTTCCCCCTCGACGACGACGGTTCACTGTTCCGCAGCCGGCCGGAGCGCGAGTGCGCGCTCGCCGAGCCCGTGCGGCTGTCGCCGTTCCGGCCGCCGCTCGAGCGCTTCCGCGCCTCCCGGCTCACCGTGCTGCGCTCCTTCGAGGTGCGCGCCGAGCTCGTGCTCGGGCCGGAGGCCTCCGGGGTGATCGTCGCGCACGGCGACCAGGGCGGCGGGTACCTGCTCGCGATCGAGGGCGGCCGCCTGCTCGTCTCCTACAACGCCTACGGCGTCATGCACCGGGCGCACGGCGCCCGGCTCGAGCCGGGGGAGCACCGGCTCTCGCTCCGGCTCGACGAGCTGGACGGCCTGCGCTGGCGTGTCGTGCTCGAGGTCGACGGGATGCCGGACGCGGAGCTTGCGGCGGTGCCGATGCTGCTCGGCATGGCGCCGTTCACGGGCATCAGCGTTGGCTACGACTCCGGCGGCCCCGTCGACTGGGAGCTGCACGAGCGGCACCCCGGCGGCTTCCGCTTCCTCGGCGGCGAGCTCCGCGCCGTCACCTACCTTCCCGGGGCGAGGTCCCGGCACGATGCGACCGTCATCCGACGGCTCGACGAGGCGGTGCTCGCCGTCGCCGACTGACCGTGCCGGCATCCGCCGGCCGCCCCAGCTGTTCCGCACTCCCCCGACCACGAAAGGAACACCATGAACCGCACCCCCATCGCGGCCGTCGCGCTCGTCGCGGCATCCGCCCTCGCCCTCACGGCCTGCTCGGCCGGCGGTGCCGGCGGCGAGGATGCCGCCGTCCCGAGCGAGCTGCGCATCGGCAACTTCGCCGACCTCACCTCCTGGGACCCGGCGAGCGCCGACATCGGCTTCAACGCCCCGTACCTCTCGGCGGTCTACGACCCGCTCGTCACGATCGACGGCGCGGGCGAGCCGCAGCCGGGGCTCGCCACCGACTGGGCCTTCTCCGACGATCGGCTCACCCTGACGATGAACCTCCGCAGCGACGCGGAGTTCGCCGACGGCGAGCCCTTCGACGCCGAGGCGGCCGTCGCGAACCTCGCGCACCTGAAGGATGGGACCGTGTCGCGCGAGTCGTACCTGAACGTGGAGAGCTTCCGCGCCGTCGACGAGGACACCGTCGAGATCCGGCTCTCCCGCCGCGACGACCGTCTGCTGTACTTCATGGGCCTCGGTCGGAGCTACATGGCCGCGCCCTCGGCGATCGAGGCCGGCACACTCGAGCAGGCCCCCGTCGGTTCGGGGCCGTACACGCTGTCCGACGCCACGATCCCGGGCGCCGAGTACCGCTTCGAACGGGTCGCCGAGCACTGGGCCGCCGAGGACTTCCCCTTCGACGAGGTCACCGTGCTGCCCATGCAGGACTCGAGCGCCCGCAACAACGCCCTCGAGGCCGGGCAGATCGATGTCAGCTACGGCGACGCGACCACCGTCGGGATGGCCGAACAGCACGGCTGGAACGTCGCCTCGCAGGTCGCCTCCTGGGTCGGCCTGCGCATCAACGACCACACCGGCTCGAAGCTCGCCCCGCTCGGCGACGCCAGGGTGCGCCAGGCCCTCGCCTACGCCTTCGACGGCGAGGCGCTGCTCGGCAGCATCGGCGAGGGCGAGGGCGTCGCGACGCCGCAGCTCTTCGCTGCCGGATTCGCCGGCTACGACGAGGAGCTCGACGGCCGCTACCCGCACGACCTCGACCGGGCGAAGGCGCTGCTCGCCGAGGCGGGCTACGCCGACGGCTTCGACGTGACGATGCCGATGGCCCCGCCGTTCCAGCCGTGGCAGGCCGCGGTCGACCAGACCTTCGGCGAGCTCGGCATCCGAGTCACCTGGGACGAGTTCCAGTACGTCGACTACCAGTCGAACGCGCCGAGCTACCCGATGTTCATCTCGGTGCTCGCCGTCGACTCGAACCCGACCGCGACGATCGCCCGCCAGCTCACGGTGCCGCAGTGGTACATGCCGGAGCCGGACATCGCGCAGTTCCCCGAGCTGCAGGCGCAGGTCGACCGGGCGCTCGACGCGGAGCCGGGGGAGGCGCAGCAGGACGAGATCCAGGCGCTGAACGCCATGCTCGTGGAGGAGGCCTGGCAGGTGGTCTGGTACCAGGCGAACGACATCTACGTGACGGTCGCGGGCATCGAGCTCACCCCGGTCACCGGCATGAAGTTCCCGTCGCTGCGGCAGATCCAGCCGGCGGACTGACGGGAGACGGCCGCGGCCGGTCCGTCCTCGCGGGGAGGGCGGGCCGGCCGCGGTGCGCGCGCTCCACCCGGGGTTGCCCGACTTTCATGAACGTCGGGCAACTCGGATCAGGAGTGCGGGGCGAGGTGCGGCGCGACGGCCGCGGCGAAGCTCGCCGCGGTGCGCGCGGCGACCTCGGCGTGCGGGCTCGCCCAGATATCGGCGTTGAAGAGCTCGACCTCGACGTCGCCCGTGTAGCCCGCCGCCTCGACCGCGGCGGTCAGCCCGGCGAAGTCGACGACGCCCTCGCCCGGGTAGTGCCGGGAGAGCAGCACGTCGGCGGCGAGCGGGGTCTTCCAGTCGCAGACCTGGTACGTCGCGATGCGGCCCTCGCGGCCCGCGCGCGCGATCTGCGGCAGCACCTCCGGGTCCCACCAGAGGTGGAAGGTGTCGACGGCGACGCCGACCGTCTGCGGCGCGAAGGGCGCCGCGAGGTCCAGCGCCTGGCGCAGGGTCGACACCACGGCGCGGTCCGACGCGTACATGGGGTGCAGCGGCTCGATCGCGAGCGTCACCCCGGCGGCGGATGCCTCGGGCGCGAGTTCCCCGAGGGCGTCGGCCACCCGGTCGCGGGCGCCGATGAGGTCCGTCGACCCCTCGGGGAGTCCGCCCGCGACCAGGACCAGGACCGCGCGGGAGCCGACGGCGCCGGACTCGGCGAGCACCGCCGTCTCCTCGATCGCGCGGCGGTTCTCGTCGATCGAGGCCCGGCGGGCCGGGCCCTCCGCCATCGTGAAGAAGCCCTGCCGGCAGAGCGTCGACAGCCGCAGCCCCGAGTCGTGGAAGCGGCGGGCGGCGGCGGCGAGACCGACCTCGGCGATCGGCTCGCGCCAGAGCCCGACCGAGCGGTAGCCGGCGTCGACGAGCACGCGGAGCGACTCGTCGAAGCCCGCGTGCTTGATCGTGCCGACGTTCATCGACAGCCGGGGGTGCGCGCTCATACGTCGGCCCCGACCGGGACGGCGGCGCTGCGCGCCTCGATCCCGTTCACGCCGAGCAGCGCGTGCCAGCGTGCCGCGGCGAGCTCGGGCCGCTCGAGCGCGCCCGCCTCGTTCGCGAGCTCGACGATGCGGGAGAGGTGCGGCAGGCTGCGTGCGGCGTGCAGGCCGCCGACCATCTGGAACGCGGGCTGGTGCCCGTTCAGCCAGGCGAGGAAGGCGACGCCCGTCTTGTAGTAGTAGGTGGGCGCGGCGAACACCTGCCGGGAGAGCTCCTCGGTGGGGCCGAGGATGGCCCGGTAGGCGCCGACGTCGCCGGCGTCGAGCGCCTGGATCGCCGCGGAGGCGTTCGGGGCGACGGCGGCGAACGCCCCGAGCAGCGCGTCGGAGTACGGCCGAGCCGGCCCGTCGTCGGCGGCACCGGCGCCCTCGCCCTCGCCCTCGATGAGGCCGACGTAGTGGAAGTCGTCGCCGGTGAACATGCGCGCGGTCGCGGGCAGCCGGCGGCGCACCGCGATCTCGGCGTCCGCGTCGAGCAGGCTCATCTTCACGCCGGAGACCCGGTCCGGGTCCGCCGCGATGATGTGCAGCAGGGTGTCCGCCGCGGCATCCGCGTCGTCCGAG
Source organism: Agromyces soli (assembly GCF_022811605.1). Taxonomy (GTDB): domain Bacteria; phylum Actinomycetota; class Actinomycetes; order Actinomycetales; family Microbacteriaceae; genus Agromyces; species Agromyces soli. The sequence continues at coordinate 1,411,243 of NZ_CP094533.1, forward strand.
CCGAAGTACCCCGCGAGCACCGGGTCGAAGGCCGGGCCGAGCCAGTGCAGCACCACGGGCGCGCCGGCCGCGGCGAGCACCTCGCCGTAGACGCGCCGGTAGTCCTCGGCGCTCTGCGCCGCTCGCGCGAGGTGCCGGCTCGCCATGAGCACGGCGCCCGCGCCGGCGTCCTCGGCGTGGTGCAGCTGGGCAAGGTAGGCGTCGACGATCTCCGCGAGGGAGACGTGCTCGGCCTCGAGGTGGTCGGTGTTGACCCCCACGACGAGGCGGCCGCCGACCGCGTTCGCCTCGGCGGCGCTGCGGCTGATGAGCTCGCGGGTGGCGGCGGGGTCGAGGCCCATGTTCCGCTGCGCGGTGTCCATCGCGTCGGCGACGCCGAGCCCCCAGCTCCAGACGTGGTGGCGGAAGGCGAGCGTCGCGTCCCAGTCGATGTCGGCCGGGACGCCGGGGGTGTTGTCGGCCGAGGCCCGCGGCACGACGTGCGCGGCCGCGTAGGCGACGCGGCTCGCCGGCGGCCGGCCGGGCTTCGTGAACGCGGGGGCCTCGCGCAGGGCGACGGCGCGCACGGCGCCGTCGCCCGCGAGCAGGGTGAGCGCGGTCACGCGCCGACTCCGGCGAGCTCGGCGGATGCCTCGGCGCCGCCCGCGCCCGCGATCGTCACGTGCGGCAGCTCGACCCGGCGGCCCTCGGCGTTCGAGCGCAGGCCGGCCTCGGCGAGCAGCACGCCGCGCGCGCCGGCGAGGAAGTCGAAGCGGTTCGGGGCGTCCTCGATGACGTGGCGGAGGAACTCCTCCCACTGCGCCTTGAAGCCGTTCTGGAACTCCCGGTTGCCGGGCGACTCGATCCAGTCGCCGGCGTAGTCGTGCGCGTCGGCGAGGTCGGGGTTCCAGACGGGCTTCGGGGTGGCGTTGCGCGGCTGGATCTTGCAGCCGAAGAGGCCGACCACGGCCGAGCCGTGCGTGCCGTCGACCTGGAACTCGACGAGCTCGTCGCGGTTGACCCGGGTGGTCCAGCTGGAGTTCAGCTGCGCGGTCACGCCGCCCTCGAGCTCGAAGATCGCGTAGGCGGCGTCGTCGGCCGTCGCGGCGTACGCCCGGCCCTGCTCGTCGACGCGCTCGGGGATCTCGGTGACGGCCTTCGCGTAGACCGACTCGACCCGGCCGAAGAGGTTCTCGAGCACGTAGTTCCAGTGCGGGAACATGTCGACGATGATGCCGCCGCCGTCCTCGGCGCGGTAGTTCCAGCTGGGGCGCTGGGCGGGCTGCCAGTCGCCCTCGAACACCCAGTAGCCGAACTCGCCGCGCACCGAGAGGATGCGCCCGAAGAAGCCCGAGTCGATCAGGCGGCGGAGCTTCTCGAGCCCCGGCAGGTAGAGCTTGTCGTGCACGACGCCGTTCTTGACGCCGGCCGCGTCGGCGAGGCGCGCGAGCTCGAGCGCCTCCTCGAAGCTCTCGGCGGTCGGCTTCTCGGTGTAGATCGCCTTGCCGGCGGCGATCGCCTTGCGCAGGGCAGCGGCCCGCGCCTTCGTGACGAGGAAGTCGGCGTAGATCTCCCAGCGCGGGTCGGCGAGCGCCTCGTCGAGGTTCGTCGTCCAGTGCTCGATGCCGTGCTTGGCGGCCAGTTCGGCGAGCTTCTTCTCGCTGCGGCCGACGAGGATCGGCTCGAGCTGGACGCGGGTCTCGCCGTCGCCGAGGAGCACGCCGCCCTCTTCGCGGATGGCCAGGATCGAGCGGACGAGGTGCTGGCGGTACCCCATGCGCCCGGAGACGCCGTTCATGATGATGCCGATGGTGCGGGTGGGCTGCTCTGCCACGGTGGTTCCTCTTCAGGTCCGGGAGCGCGGGCGTGGTCGCCGCGCTCGGGAAAGCGTTTACCGAGAGTGTGGCACGTGGCTGAGCGTCGCGCAAGAGCGCATGACGCGGGGTTGCCGCCCTGTCGCGGGGCTGCCATGATCGCAGCATGGATAACGCTTTCCCGAACGGCGACGGAGCCGCTCGCCCGGCGGGTCCCCGCGTCGTCGTCGCACCCGACTCGTTCAAGGGCAGCGCCACCGCGGCCGACGCGGCCCGGGCGATCGCCCGCGGCTGGGCCTCCGTCCGCCCCTTCGACGAGCTCGTGCTGCGGCCCATGGCCGACGGCGGGGAGGGCACCCTCGACGCCTTCGCGGCCGCCGTGCCCGGGGCCGAGCGCCGCCCCGTCGTCGTCGCCGGCCCGGCGGGCGGCGAGCACGCGGCGGAGTGGCTGCTGCTGCCGGACGGCACCGCCGTCGTCGAGCTCGCCGCGACGAGCGGCCTCACCCTGCTCGACCGGCCCCGCCCGCTCGAGGCCTCCACGCGCGGCTTCGGCCAGGCGATCGGCGCGGCGCTCGACGCCGGCGCGGAGCGACTGCTGCTCGCACTCGGCGGCAGCGGATCCACCGACGGCGGCACCGGGGCGCTCACGGCGCTCGGTGCGCGCTTCCTGCGGGCCGACGGCGAGCCCATCGCGGTGGGCGGCGGCGGGCTCGCCGAGCTCGCCCGGGTCGAGCTCGGCGGGCTGCGTGCTCTACCGCCCGGCGGGGCGACGATCCTCGGCGACGTGACGAACCCGCTGCTCGGCGCCGACGGCGCGGCGGCCGTCTTCGGCCCGCAGAAGGGCGCCGACGCCGCCACCGTCGTGCGGCTCGAACAGGGCCTCGCCCGCCTCGCCGAGGCCACTCCGGGCGGCGGCGCCCTCGCTGCCGTGGCCGGGGCCGGAGCGGCCGGCGGCACCGGCTTCGCGCTGCTCGCCTGGGGCGCCAGGATGAGCGGCGGCGCCGCCGCGGTCGCGGACGCGATCGGCCTCGACGCGGTGCTCGACGGGGCGCGCATCGTCATCACCGGAGAAGGGCGCTACGACCGGCAGTCCGCCGCGGGCAAGGCGCCGAGCGAGGTCGCCGCGCGGGCGGCCGGCGCCGGCGTGCCGGTCGCGCTCGTCGCCGGGCGAATCGATGCCGAGACGAGCGGCTTCCGCACCGCGGCGTCGCTCAGCTCGCTCGCGGGCTCGGGCGCGCGGGCCATGGCCGACCCGCTCGCCTGGCTCCGGGTCGCCGGGGTCGAGCTCGCCCGCGCGCGCTGAGGCGCCCGCTCGCTACTCGGCCGCGGTCGAGGGCAGCGCCGAGGCGGCGAGCAGGTACCACGCCGAGTGCGGGATCCACTGCTCGGCCCAGCGCCAGCTGTCCGGTCCGCCCGCGGTCTCCTCGGTGAGGAACGCGATGCCGTGCTCGTCGTCGGGGGCGCTCGTGATGCCGTTCACGATGCCGCCCGGCACGTTCGGGTGGTCGCGCGAGTACTCGACCGTGTTGCGGCCGCGACCGTGCAGCATGCTCGCGTCGAAGGGGTTCCGGCCGAGGATCCAGGCGAGCTGGTCGGCGGCGAACGCCTCGAGCCGCGTGGCGAGCCCGGGCTCCGTCCCGTCCAGCTCGGCGACGAGGAGCACCGCGAAGGCGAGCGAGCCGAGCGCGGCGTTCTCGCCCTGCCACCAGTAGCCGGTGTCGTTCTCGTGCGGGAAGAAGAAGGCGTCCCGCGGGGCGCCCCCGCGAGGCTGCACCCGCTGCCGCGGGTAGCCGAAGGGGTTCGCCACCGCCTCGGTGCGGGCGAGCAGCTCCGCCGCGAGCCGGATCGCGAGCGCGGTCGCGGCCGGCGCGGTCGCGGCGTCGGGAAGCACCGCCGCGTAGCGCAGCAGCGCGACGATCGGCAGGCCCGCCTCGACCGGGCTGAAGTAGGGGCGGCCGTCGTCCCACGCCTCGAGCCAGCCGGGGGCGCGGGGATCGTCGGGGTCGGTGCGGTGCCGGGCGAGCAGCCCGGCGGCGCGGCGCTCGGCCGCCTCGCGGAAGTCGGTGCGGCCGGGGTCCGCGGCGGCGAGCTCGGCCGCGGCGAGCAGGGCGCACACGTCGTCGACGATCGACTCGCTGCTCGGCGTCAGCTCGCCCGTCGCGAGGTCGAGCCCGAAGAGGTAGTCCCGGTTGTGCCGCTCGAGGTCGGCGAAGGCGCCGTCGGCGGCGGCGAGGTACGTCGCAGCGTCGTACTCGCCGAGCGGCTCGTCGCGCGCGACGGTCGCGGCCCGGGCGAGGGCAGCGACCGCGAGCCCGCCGCCGCCGCGGTACGAGGCCTGGAAGCGGTCGGTGCGCACGCACTCCGGCAGCGGGGCATTCACGATCCGCTCCTCGAGCCGCTTCGTGAGCCCGTCGAAGATGCCGGTGTAGAAGGAGCCCTCGGGCGCGCGGAACCGCACCAGGAAGTCCGCCCCGAAGAGCGCCTCGTCACGGGCGCGCGCGCCGAGCGCGCGGTGGAACCGCGGATGCCTCGCGGCGAGCCGGTCCCGCGCCTCGAACAGCGCCCACACGCACATCGGGATCTGCTGCGGGCTCATCGTCGGCGAGTACGTGAGGTGGCTGAGGAACTTACTGGGGTCGCCGCTCGCGTCGAGCCAGCCGCCGCGCGCGTCGACCGTCGGTCCCTCGGGGTCGCCCCAGCGCGTCGCCGCCCGGTCCTTGCGGTCGATCTCGCCGCTCGAGCGCACGGCCTTGAAGGCGTACAGCACGTCGGAGAGCGTGCCGGCGGCGAACTGCTCCACGCCGATCGTGAACGGCTCGGAGGCGACGGTCGTCCCGTCGGTCGTGGCCTCGAGCCGGTAGCGGCCGGCCTCCTCCACCTGGCTCAGCTCGACCCGGGCGTACGCGCCGCCCGCCCAGGCGTCGACGTGCACGGCGGGCTCCGCGGGGAGCGGGATGCGCACCCCGTCGTCCCGCACGAGCGCGCAGGCGGGCGTCTCGCCCTCGGCGAGCCCGGCCACGACGGCGCGCTTGGCCGCGCCGAGGTCGTAGCCGAGGTGGCTGGTGAGCACGCGCACGGTCATCCCTTCAGTGCTCCGGCGAGCACGGCGCTCTCCATCTTGTCGGCGAACACCGTGTAGACGAGGTAGGCGGGCACGAGCGTGATGATGATGCCGGCCGCGAGCACGCCGTACTGGGCGGCGTTCGCGATGGACAGCGTCGGCAGCGCGACCTGCGCCGTGCGCAGCGCCGCGTCGGGCCCGATGATGACGAGCGAGAAGAAGTACTCGTTCCAGAACGACAGGAAGTTCAGGATCGCGACGACGGTGAGCGTGGGCACCGACAGTGGCACGTAGACCGACCACAGCACGCGCAGCGGCCCGGCGCCGTCGAGCAGCGCCGACTCCTCGAGCTCGGCCGGCACGGCGCGCATCGCCTGGGTGAGCAGGATGACCGTGAGCGGCAGCGCGGAGGCGGGGAGGAAGAGGATGAGGAACTCGCGGGTGTGGAACAGCCCGAGCGAGATCGACAGCAGCACCGTCGGCACCAGCGCGGCGAACCCGGGGATCAGGAAGCCGAGCGCGAACACCCGCTCGACCATCCGCCCGACCGCGCCCTTCGAGCGGGCCAGCGCGTAGGAGGCGGGGATGGCGAGGAGGAGCGTGACGAGCTCTGCGCCGAGGGTCACGTAGACGGAGTTCAGCATCGCCGTGCCGAGCGAGGCCTGGCTGAACGCGAGTCCGAAGTTGTCGAAGGTCAGCGGGGTGAACGGCGAGAACGGCTGGTTGAAGATGTCCGTGTTGCGTTTGAACGCCGAGATGACGAGGTAGTAGAGCGGGGCGGCGAGCAGCAGCACGTACAGCCAGACGCCCGCGTGGGCGAGGTACTTCGACGGGCCGGTGCGGCCGAGCGCGTCGCCGCGGCGACGCCGGCGGCGACGGACGGGAGTCGGGGCGGCGGGAGCGGTGCGGCGCTCGGCGGGGCGGGCTTCCGGGGCGGTGGTGGTGGTCATGGTGATGGCTCCTGAAGCTCGGCTCTAGTACTTCTGCCGGAAGGCGCGGCGGATGAGGAGGATGCCGACGACGCCGACGACGAACAGCACGACGGCCACGGCCTGGCTGTAGCCGACCTTCGACTGGTTGAAGGCGAAGTCGTACACGAGGAACGAGAGGGTGACGGTCGCGTTGCCGGGGCCGCCGCGGGTGAGCAGGAGCACGACCGCGGCGGAGGCGAAGAGCGTCCAGAGGAACTGCAGCATCGTCACCACGCCGATGAACTCGCGGCAGATCGGCCAGGCGATCTGCCACATCCGCCGCCAGTGGCCGGCGCCGTCGATCTCGGCGGCCTCGAAGATCGATTCGTCGACCGAGTTGAGGCGCGCCGCGAGCATGATCGCCGACACCGACAGGCTGCACCAGATGGTGACGATGATGATGGCCCAGAGCGCGCTCGTGCCGTCGGCGAGCCAGGGGCGGGCCAGCTCGTCGAGGCCGACGACGTCGAGGAAGCCGTTGATCATGCCCTTCGGCGCGAAGACGCCGACGAACACCATCGCGAGCGCCGAGGCGGAGAGCAGCACGGGGGTGAACATGAGCGCCCGCATGATGCGGTGGCCGCGGGGTTTGAGGCTCAGGTAGTAGGCCAGCATGAACGCGCCGAGGACGACGATCGGCAGCGAGACGACGAGCTGGAGGAGGGTGTTCCAGGCGGCGAGGCCCACCACCGGGTCGGTGAAGAGCCGCTCGAAGTTGCCGAGCCCGGCGGGGGTGCGCGGCGCGATGAGGCCCCGCCAGTTCACCGTGGAGAAGTAGAAGAGGCTCACCAGCGGCCCGACGGTGAAGACGAGGAACCAGATGAGCGCTGGGAGCGTGGCCGAGAGCTGCGCCGCCTCGCGGACGCGCGGCGAGCGGCGGCGGCGCGGGGCGGGGGAGCCGGCGCGATCGGGGGAGTCGGGGGAAGGGCGGTGCGGGGTGGTGAGCGTGGTCACGTCGGTCCTCGGCGGTGCGGCGGTGCGGGGTGCTGCGATGGGAAGCGGATGCGCGGGCCGGCGCGCGTGCGCCGGCCCGCGCCGGGATCACTGCGCGGCGGCGTAGATCTCGTCGACCGTGGCGCAGATGGTCTGCGCGTCGGTGCCGGGCGTGAACGCGATCGAGGTCGCGCGGTACATCGGGTTCGAGACGTCGGCCGGCACGTAGATGTCGGGCATGACGGGGAACTCGACGCGCTCGGGGAACTCGGTGAGCGACTGCGCGAGCAGCGGCGCGGAGACGCCGGAGGTGTCGCCGCCGAAGTCGGCGACCGGGATCACGCCGCCCTCGTCGAGGATGCCCTTGATGACCTCGTTGCCGTACATGTGCTCGATGAGCTGGCGCACCTGGTCGATCTTCTGCTCGCCGTTCGGGCTGATCCACCAGCCGGCGGAGGTGGAGCCGCGGTAGGCGATGGGCTGCTCGTAGGCGGCGTCGTCGGGCAGCGGCAGACCGCCGAGCTCGGTCGCGGCGGCGAGCTCCTCGGAGGCGCCCGGGTAGGCCCACGAGCCGAGCGGGGCGATGGCGGCCTGGCCGTCGAGGTAGGCGGCCTGCGCCTGGTCGGCGGTGTAGCCCTCGATGCCGTCGACGAAGACGCCCGCGTCGCGCAGCTCGATCAGCAGCTCGATGCCCTGCATCGCCTTGGGGTTCTCGCAGACGCCGCCCTCGGCGTAGACCTGCTTGGCCTCGTCCTCGCTGAGGTAGGCCTCGAGCAGCTGCAGGAAGATCTTCTGGCCGGACCAGTCGATGCCGCCGAACACGACGGGCGCGATGCCGGCGGCGCGCAGCTTGCCCGCGGCGGCGATGAGCTCGTCGGTGGTCTGCGGCACGCCCTCGACGCCGGCCTGGGCGAGCAGCTCGGTGTTGTACCACCACGGCCAGGTGAAGCCCGAATAGGGGAAGGCGCGCAGGTTGCCCTCGGTGTCGGTCCAGTCGACGAGCGCGTCGGCGGGGATGCGGTCGGCGATGCCCCACTCCTCGATGTAGTCGTTGACGGGCACGACGGCGCCGTTGACGGCCCAGTCGAGCTGCTTCTCGAGCAGGCCCACCAGGAGCACGTCGGCCTCTTCGCCGGCGAGCAGGGAGGTCTCGTAGACCTGGTTCAGGTTGTCGCCGGACTCGAGCACCTTGACCTCGATGCCGGTCTCCTCGGTGAACGCTTCGAAGGCGTCGAAGAGCGGCTTGTTCTGGGCCTGGCTCGAGGTCCAGTTGGTCTGCACGACGATGACGTTCTCGTCGCCGGCGGCGTCGCCGCCGCTCGCGCACGCACCGAGTGCGAGCACCATGGCGATCGCGCCGGCGCCGGCGCCGGCGCCGGCCGTGGACAGGGTCTTCCTCACGGGGTTGCCTCCTGGGGGTTCGGCCGGCGTCCGCACCGGCGCGTTGAGGCGATGGTACATTTCGGACTACATGTGGTCAATACTGGTATTGAACTTGATGCCCGAATGGTGTGCTCGGCGACGAGGCATCCCCGGCCCGACGCGCGGCGCGAACCCGGGCCCGTCAGGACGGAGTGGTCGTGTACGGTACTGACTGGTATCGATCCCGAGCGGAGGGGGACCGCGTGGCAGAGCAGGGGACGACGGCGTCGCCGATCCGGGCGGACTATCCAGAGCCGCTCTGGGTCCAGGCCGTGCAGCTCATCACGGACGAGATCGCGCAGGGCCGCCTCGCCGAGGGCTCCCGCCTCCCCCCGGAACGCGAACTCTGCCAGCAGCTCGGCATCAGCCGCGTCACGCTGCGCAAGGCCCTCCTGCAGCTCGTCGACGACGGCGTGCTCGCCTCCTCGCACGGGCGCGGCTGGTACGTCGCCTCGGCGAAGGTCGCGAAGGAGTGGCCGAACAACCTCGAGTCGTTCACCGAGACCGCCCGCAAGATGGGCCTCGAGGCCTCCTCCCGCGTGCTGCGGGCCGAGGTGGCCCCCGCCGACCTCGACGAGGCCGAGTCCCTCTCGATCGCCCCGGGCACACCGGTCTTCCACCTCGACCGCATCCGCCTGCTCGAGGGCGTGCCGACCGCGCTCGACACGACGATCGTGCCCGCCGCCCTCATCGGCGAGGCCGAGGCCGTCGATTTCGCCCACGGCTCGCTCTACGAGGAGCTCGAGCGCGCGGGCGCCTCCCCCGAGCGCGCGGACAGCACGATCGAGGCGCGCGAGTCCGACGCCGAGACCGCCGAGGCGCTCGGCATCGCGCCGGGCAAGCCGCTGCTCGTGATGCGTCAGCTCGTGCACGGCGCCGACGGTCGCGCGGTCGCGCTGTCGACGCTCCGCTACGTGGGCGAGCGCTACCGCCTGCGCACGGTCTTCGCGCGCGGGGCCCGCTGAGTCCGAGCCGGGTCCGCGTCAGGCGTCGCCGGCGAGCCGGCAGGCGATCGCGAGCGCGCCGGCGACCGGCGGCTCCCGCAGGATCACGAGCTCCAGCTCGGGATGCCGCGCCGACAGCCGCTCCCGCAGCCCCTCCGCGAGGCGGGGCTGCCCCGCGATGACGCTGCCGCCCGCGACGACGTGCCGGCCGACCGCCCCGCGGGCGAGCAGTTGGTCGACGAGACGGGCCAGGTGCTCGGCGCCGGCCGCGATCACCCCGGCCGCGAGCGCGGAGCCGGCGGCGGCCGCGCCGAACACGGCGGGTGCGTGCGGCGCCCAGTTCGCCATCGTCGGCTCGTCGTTCACCGCACGGGCGAGGCGCTCGGCATCCGCGACGCCGTAGGCGAGGAGCAGCGCGCCGAGCAGGCCGTCGTCCGGCAGGCCGTCGTCGTGCGCGAGCAGGGCCGCCCTGGTGGCCTCGCGGACGAGGCCCGCAGCGCCGGCCTCGTCGCCGATGACCCAGCCCCAGCCGCCCGTCACGAAGTCGCGGCCCTCGGCCGTGCGCCCCACCCCGATGGCGCCCGTGCCGGCGATGAGCCCGAGCCCCTCCGCGAAGCCCGCGGCCGGCACGAGCAGGGCGGCGTCGTTGACGCACGCGACGCGCGGAATCCCGCTCGTCTCGAGCTCGGTCTCGAGCGCCAGGGCCACCGCCTCGGCGTCGAGCCCTTGGGCGCCGACCGCGAGCGCGTCGACGCGCCGGCCGGGCAGGGCCGCGGCGACCACGTCGAGGATCAGCCGTGCGGCGCGGCCCGCGGGCTCGGCGTCCCACTCGCCCGACGGCACGACGACGTCCGCGACGACGGCGCCCGAGGCATCCGCCGCCCGCAGCGCCGTCTTCGTGCCGCCGACGTCGAGGCCGACCCGCAGTCCGCTCATGCCGGCACGTCGCTGACGTCGAGCTTGGTGTCGTCGTTGTGGAACACGAACTCCTCGATGTCGACGCCGCGGAGCTCGGCGACGTGACGGACGAGCCCCTGCAGCGCCAGGGCCTCGAAGACCGGCCGCTGCGCCTCGCTCGACTCGGGCAGCACGACGACGGCCGCGTCGCGGACCTCGAGCCCCGGGTCGCTCGTGATGAGCAGCACCCGGTGGCCGGCGTCGGCGAGCGTGCGCGCCAGCTGCGCCTCGCGCGCCTCGCCGAAGAGGACGTGCACCCCGTCGCCCGCCGACTCCATCGAGCCGTGCAGGTACTGCCGGGTGCTCATCGCGCTCGCCGGGATGCGGGCGGCCTCCCGGAAGAGCAGCGCCCCCGACTCGGCCGAGCCGAGCGAGCCGCCGCCCCCGACGAAGTCGGCGCTCGGCGCGGCGGCGAAGAGCTCCGCCGCGGCATCGAGGCCCGGCTCGAGGGCCGCCTCGGCCGCCCGGAAGCGCTCGCCGAGGCTCGCCCACGAGGCATCCGTCCGGCCGTCGGCCCACGCCTCGGCGAGCATCGCGAGCGCCGTCAGGGTCGCCGTGTAGCCGATCGTCGACGCGTAGCTGTCGGCGATGTTGCCGAGCTCGAGGCGGCGGCTCGCCAGCTCGGAGAGCGGGGACGGCGCCGTGTTCACCACCGCGTAGCGGAGCTCGGGGGCGACCGACTCGAGCGCCGCCACGGTCTCCGAGCTGCGGCCGCTCTGCGAGATCGCGACGACCGGGTGGTCGCCCGTGACGAGCGGCAGCGGGGTGTCGCCGGCGCCGAGACGCCAGGCCGGCACCCCGCCGGCCCGCAGCCGCCACACGGCGGGCGCCGCCGCCGAGAGGCTCGCGCCGATGCCGAGCAGCACCGGGCCGGGCGCCGAGAACGCACCTGCTGCGCCGAGCTCGGCGAGCTGCGCCTCGAGCCGCGGCACGAGCCGCGTGAGCTCCTCGGCCTGCGACGCCGTCGCGTCGGTGAATGCGATGTATCCGTCCACGGTTTCCTCGTGCTCCAGTCTCAGTGGTGCGCGTCGTGCGGGTGGGCATGCCCCGCCGATGCGTGATGGTCCGGTGCGCAGTGGTCGGCGGCGGCCGGGATGTCGAGCGAGGGGTTGCGCCCGAAGAAGCCGTGCGGCTTCAGCACGAACCCCGTGGAGTCGACGGGCATGATCGGCCAGTCCTCGACCCGCGGGAAGTGCGTGAGGCCGAAGGTGTGCCAGAGCACGAGGTCGCTCGCCTCGACCGGCCGGTCGCCCGCGGTCCACTCGGGCAGGCCGGCGCCGCCGCGGTGCAGGTTCACGAAGTCGCCGGCGGGGTACCGCTCGTCCGGCGCGTAGGGCGTGACCCACAGGTGCTTCGTCGTGTACGCGGCGCGCGCGGCGATGTCGGAGTCGGCGTCCGCGAGCAGCAGCGGGCCGCCCTCGGGGAAGAGCACCCAGCCGGTGGGGCGGCCGAGCCGGTTCCGCCGCTCCTCGCTCGTGACGAGCCAGACGCGGCCGCGTCGGTTGTCCGCCTCGCGCTGCGCCTGCAGCTCGCTGGTGAGCCGGGTGAACGACTGGGTGAAGCCCGTGCCGCTGGGGTTGTCGGCGCCGCGGGGCACGGCGACGGCCTCCACCTCGTCGACGGAGTTGCGGTGCCCGTCGACCATCATGTCGAGGCGGGCGCTGAAGAGGTGCTGGTGGTTCGGGGCGCCGAGGCCGGGGGCGACCTCGGTGGCCCACGGGTAGCCCTCGCCCGGGTACGAGGAGGTGAAGACGATGCCCGTCGCCTTGATCTCGAACTCGATCGTGCCGTCGAGGCCGAAGTACCAGTAGAAGCCGTAGTCGTAGTTGCCCACGGTCATGAAGAAGCTCACGACGAGGCGGCGGTTGCGGCGGGTCTCGCTCGAGCCGTTCCAGTTGTCGGAGTGCTTCCAGAGGATGCCGGCGTCCTCCTCGTGGATGCAGATCGCCTGGCGGATGACGTGCGGGGCGCCGTCGTTGCCGGCGACGACCGCGTCGAGGTAGGTGATGTCGCCGACGCAGTCGCAGCCGAGCTCGAGGGAGTTCGCGAAGCCGCCGAAGAGGTACTCGCCGCCGTCGAAGAAGTTCTGGAACCAGCGCTGCGGGCTCGGGTCGCCGTAGGGCACGACCATCTCGGCGATGGAGGCGCGGTAGACGACGGGGCGGGTCTCGCCGTCGTCGTCGATGCCGATGTTGTGCAGCACGAGGCCCTCGCGCTGGTCGAAGCCGAGCTGCAGCTGCCAGCCCGCCCAGGAGAGCACGCCGTGCTCGTCGATCGTGAAGCTCGGGCCCTCGGGCTGGGTGATCTCGATCGGCTTCAGGCCCTCGCGGTCGGGGCCGCGCCACTCGGGGAGGTGGTAATTCCCCTCCTCGGCGGGGATCGGCAGCTCGGCGTAGTCCACGACGTCGAGCACCTCGCCCGAGACGACGTCGACCATGACGGTCACGCCGTCGACCGGGTGCGCCCAGCCGAGGTCCTCGGGGGTGTGCTGCACGAAGGTGAAGCAGCGCTGGATGCGCCGGCCGCGCTCCGTGTCGGCGAGGACGCCCGCGGAGAGCGGGTTCACGCGCAGCTTCGAGACGTCGGTCAGCCCGCGCTTGGCCATCGCGGCGAGCCAGCGCTCGTCCTGGTGCACGACCTCCTCGACGAGGGAGAACTCGCGGAGCACGACGGGGACGGCGCCGTCGACGTCGAGCTCGAGCTCGCGGGCGGAGACGAGCACCCCGGTCGCGGGCTCGACGACCGTGTCGTGCGAGCGGCCCGTCGCCAGGTCGATGAGGAAGGAGCGGACCCGCCGGGCCGGCCGCCCGCCGGCGAACAGCTCTCGCTTGTCGGCCTCGTCGAGGCCGACGTAGGAGAAGTGCGTGTCGTCGGTGACGAGCCCCTCCCGCTCGAGCACGGCTCGGTTCCCGGCGATCTCGTCGGCCTGCAGGGTGCGCAGCGCCTCGGGGAGGTGGTCGGGGAATCGGGTCATGGTGGTGCTCCTTCCAGGCCGGCGGGGCCGGCGATCGGTTGGGCGGGCGGCGTCAGCCGCCCTTGGTGAAGGTGGTGCGGAGCCGGTAGCGGTCGCCCGCGTACTCGACGAGGGAGAGCAGCACGGGGCGGCCGCGCTCGTCGTGGACGAGCTGGCGGATGACGAGCATCGGCGCGCCTCGGCTGAGCTGGAGCGCCTCGCTCGCCGCGGCGTCGGCGGGTCGCGACTCGAGCACGGACTCGGCGCGGTGCACGGTGGTGCCGCGGGCCTGCATGGCGCGGTAGAGGCTCTCGCTCGTGAAGTCGTGTTCGAGCAGACCGGGCGCCGCGGCCTCGGGCACGAGGGCCGTGTCGAGTGCGGTCGGCACGCCGTCGAGGTGGCGGATGCGGCGGATGCGGTAGACGGCGGTGCCGGGCGCGATGCCGAGCGCCTCCGCGTCGTCGAGGCTGGCGGCCTCGCGGGCGGCCTCGACCACGGTCGACGAGGCGGCGAGGCCGAGCCGTTCGGCCGTCTCGCTGAAGGACTCCAGGCTCGATGGCCAGTCGGCCCGCTGCGGCCGCGAGACGAACCAGCCGCGGCCCTGGTGCGAGGTGAGCGCGCCGGCCTCGACGAGGTGGGCGAGCGCTCGCCGCAGCGTGACCCGGGAGACCTCGAGCTGTTCGCAGAGCTCGCGCTCCGGGGGCAGTCGGGTGCCGAGCGGATAGCGGCCGGCTTCGACGGCCGCCATGATCGTGCCGGCGACGCGCGACCAGAGCGGGTCCGGGCGGTCGCTCGCGAGGAGCGCGTCGGAGGGCGGTCGGGTCATCGGGCGACCAGTACCTTCTCCCACGTGCCCGAGCGCATCGAGCGGTAGCACGCGTCGAGGATGCAGTTGACGATCCAGCCGTCCTCGAAGGTCTCGATCGGGGTCTCGCCGGCGGCGAAGCGCTGCACGAAGTGGCGCATCTGCTGGGAGAAGCCGTAGGCGCGGGTCTCCTCGGGCACGGGATGCACCCAGCCGGTGTCGACGTCGGCCTTCTCGACGAGGTAGCCGACGGGCTTCGTGATGAAGCCCCACACGGGGCTCACCGAGGTGTCCGTGACGAGCCGGCCAGCGCTGCCGGAGAACTCGTGGCGCAGCTGCATGCCGCCCTGCTCGGCCCAGGACGCCTCGATGATCGCGAGCTGGCCGCGCTCGAACTTCAGGAGCGCGACCGCGGTGTCCTCGCCGGTGGTCTTGTCGGCGTGGCGGAGCGTCGCGCCCCAGGCGAACGCCTCGACGACGCGGTTGTCCTTGCCGAAGAAGTGGCGGGCGGACTCCACGGTGTGGCAGCCCATGTCGAGCAGGGCGCCGCCGCCGGCGGTCTCCGCGTCCCAGAAATGGGCCGCGTGGGGGCCGGAGTGCGCCTCTCGGGCGCGCATCGTGAGCAGGTCGCCGATGCCGCCGGCTGCCGCCATGCGGTGCGCCTGCTCGATGTTCGGCGAGAAGACCGAGCTCTCGGCGTAGCCGTGCCACACGCCGGCCTGCTCGACGATGCGCAGGATCTCCGCCGCCTCGGCGCCCGTGCGGGCGAGCGGCTTGGTGCAGACGATCGCCTTGCCGGCCGCTGCGGCGATGCGCACCGCCTCGAGGTGGGCCTCGTTGGGCAGGGCGATGACGACGAGGTCGATCGAGGGATCGGCGCACAGCTCGGCGGGGTCGGTGGTCCAGAGCGGGCTGTTCCAGCGCTCGGCGAACGCGCGGGCCTTGTCGGCGTCCCGCGAGGTGTTGCCGGCGAGGACGGCCTCGCGGACGTCGAGCAGGGAGTCCGCGTAGCAGTCGGCGATGAAGCCGGAACCAAGGATGCCGACACGAATCACAGGTCCTCCAACGATCGATGCGCCCGCCTTACCGGACGGTGTACCAATCTGTATCAGACAATACAACTACGCACAATCAATCGATCCAGAAAATACCTCTTGCTACCTCATTGGTACAACAGTATGCTGACGGCACCGCGCGGCGAGGCGCATCCGCTCTCCCCGCGACGGCTTCCATCCCCCTGACCGAGCGACACCACAGCAAGAGAGAAGGAACCGATGCGTTCGAGACTCGCTCCGCTCGCCACCCTCGCCGTCGCCGCCCTGGGCCTCGGACTCGCCGGCTGCGCAGCCGGCGGATCGGGCGACGGCGACACCACCAAGATCGTGCTGGGCACCTGGCGCACCGAAGACGCGGCGATGTGGGAGAACGACATCATCCCCGCGTTCGAGAAGAGCCATCCCGGCATCACGGTCGAGTACGCCCCCGTCGACACCAACGACTACAACGCGGCCATCCAGTCCCAGATCGAGGGCGGCACCGGACCGGACGTCATCATGTGCCGTCCGTTCGACGTCAACCGCTCCTGGATCGAGCAGGGCTACTTCGACTCGCTCGCCGAGCTCGACGCCATCTCGACCTTCCCGGAGTCCGCGCTGGCCGCCTGGGAGGGCGACGACGGCACGCCCTACTGCGTCCCCGTCGCCTCGGTGCTCGCGGGCTTCTACTACAACACCGCGATCTTCGACGAGCTCGGCCTCGAGGTGCCCACGACCCAGGCCGAGTTCCTCGACGTGCTCGATGCCGTCAAGGAGGACGGCACCTACACGCCGCTGGCCCTCGGCTCCGCCGACGGCTGGCAGCTCGCCTACAACATGCTCTACCAGGTGGGCCCGAACGCCTGGCACGGCGAAGACGGCCGGCTCGGCCTCATCGACGGCACCAAGAAGCTCACCGACCCCGACTTCGTCGAGGGCTTCCGCGTGTTCGACTCCTTCAAGGACTACCTGCCCAAGGGCTACGAGTCGATCTCCTACGAGGACATGACCCAGCTGTTCACCCTCGGCCAGGCCGCGATCCTGCCCGACGGCTCGTGGCAGATCAGCCAGGTCACCTCGACCGGGCTCGACGTCGGCGTCTTCGGCGCCCCGCCCGCCGCGGCCGGCGACCAGCGCTACCAGCAGGAGATGGCCGACATGGCCTTCGGCCTGAACGCCGCGGGCAAGCAGAAGGAGGCCGCGACCGAGTTCCTCGAGTGGCTCGGCACGCCGGAGTTCCAGCAGCTCTACGTGAACAAGCTGCCCGGCTTCTTCTCGATGGGCTCCGAACCGGTGAGCTACGACAACCCGCTCGCCCAGGAGTTCGCCGATCTGAAGGAGGGCGCCGAGCTCACCTCCCGCCTCGCCCTCGACCGGCTGAGCGCCGGCCAGCCGCCGCTCGACGACGAGATCTGGCGCGTCGCCCAGCTCATGTACAACTCCGGGCTCTCCCCGGAGGAGGCGACCGCCGAGCTCCAGAAGGGGCTCGACTCCTGGTACACGCCGGCCGGGTAGTCGCACGAGAGGCCGGGGCGGGCGACGCCCGCCCCGGCCGTCCCGACCAGGCTCGCCGAGCCATCCGCCCCGTCCGCCCCGGACCGCCCCCGCCCCCGAGGAGTCCACGCATGATCCGAACCGGCACCCGATACCGGATGCTCGCCCTGTTCGTCGCGCCCGCGCTGGTGGTGTACGTCGCCTTCGCGGTGTACCCGCTGCTCAGCTCCGTCGGCATGAGCTTCTTCGACTCCGGCGGCGGCGAGAGCACCTTCGTCGGATTCGGCAACTACGTGGAGCTGTTCACGAACCCCACGACGAGCGAGCGGTTCTGGAACGCGCTCGTGAACAACGTCGAGTTCTTCCTCATCCACCTCCTCGTCGAGCTGCCGATCGGCCTGCTCATCGCGGCGCTGCTCACCTCGGGCCGGCTCCGCCGCTCGGTCGGCGTCTACCGCACGCTGCTCTTCATCCCGGCGACGCTCTCGGTCGTCATCGTCGGCTTCCTCTGGCGGCTCATCATCAACCCGCTCTGGGGCATCGTCGAGTTCCCGCTGCTCGGCACCGAGGCGACGGCCCTGCCGACGATCTCGCTGATGTCGGTCTGGCAGTACCTCGGCATCCCGATGGTCTTCCTCTACACCGCGCTCCTCGCGATCCCGGACGACGTCGTCGAGGCCTCGCGCATCGACGGCGCCGGCGCCTGGACGATCTTCTGGCGGATCAAGTTCCCGCTCATCGCGCCGCAGTTCGGACTGATCACGATCCTCACCTACATCTGGACGTTCAACGGTTTCGACATCGTCTACGCGCTGAACGGCTCGGCGCCCGGGCCGAACTACTCGACCGACATCCTCGGCACCTTCTTCTACCGCTCCTTCTTCGGCTCGAGCGGGCAGGTGGCCGACCTCGACCTCGGGGCGACGGTCGCGAGCGTCATCTTCGCGATCATCCTCGTCACGACCGCCGCCTACTTCTGGGTGCTCCAGCGGCGCCTGAAGACCTACGAGCTCTGAGGGACGCCATGACCACCGTGACCCAGCCCCGCCAGCGTCGCCGCGTGCGCCCGGCCGACCGCGCCGCCAACGTCGGCCTGCACGCCGCGCTCATCGCCCTCTCGCTCGGCGCCGTCGTGCCCGTGCTCATCGTCGTGATGAACTCCTTCAAGACGACGCAGGGCATCTTCGGCTCCTTCCTCGCCCCGCCCGACGCCGAGACGTTCAGCGTGCAGGGCTACCTGAACGTCTTCAGCCGCGGCAACTTCCTGCTGAACTACCAGAACAGCCTCATCGTGACGATCTCGACGATCGTGCTCACGATCGTGCTCGGCACGCTCGCCGCGTGGGCGCTCGTCGAGTACCGCGTGCCGATCGCGCCGGCGCTCGCCGGGTTCTTCGTCATCGGCATCATGCTGCCGATCCGCCTCGGCACCGTGCCGCTGCTGAAGACGATGACCGCGTGGGGCATCGTCGACACGCTCGGCGCCCTCGTGCTCGTCTACACGGCGATGCAGTTGCCGCTCGCGATCGCGCTCATGACGACGTACTTCCGAGCGGTGCCCGCCGAGCTGAAGGAGGCCGCGCGCATCGACGGGGCCGGCGAGTGGCGCACGCTCTGGATCACGCTGCCGATCGTGCGCGTCGGCATCGCGGCGGTCGCGTCGATCACGATGCTGCCGGTGTGGAACGACCTGTGGTTCCCCTTGATCCTCGCCCCCGGCAAAGGCAACCAGACCGTGACGCTCGGGGTGCAGCAGTTCGTGGGGCAGTTCCAGAGCGACTACCCGGCGCTGCTCGCCGCGCTGACGCTCGGCGCGGTGCCGCTCGTCGTGCTCTTCGCGGTGTTCTCGAAGCAGTACATCGCCGGCCTCAGCAAGGGCTACGGGAAATGAGTCACGGCGCCCCCGGCGCTCCCGGCGCCGCACCCGCGGCACTGGCGGCGAGCGGTGCGGCGCCGTGGCTCGCCTTCGGGGCGTGGCAGCTCGCGATGCTCGCGGTGATGGTCTTCGCGATGACGACGGGCCCGCACCCGCTCGCCCAGTTCGGCGCGGCGCTGCTGCTCGTGGGGCTCGCCGGCGTCGACGCGGTACGGGCCAGGCGGGGCCGGCACGACCCGCGGATGGTGCTCGACGGGCTCGCGATGGCCGGGCTCGTCGCCGTGCCCTTCCTGCTGCCGGCGAGCGGGCACCATCTCGGCGCGACGGCGGTCGGCGGCCCGGCCGACGGAGCGCTGCCCGCGGCCCTCGCCGCGGCGATCGCGGTCGGCTGGTGGCTCGGCCGTGCCGCACCGCTCATCCGGACCGGTCGCGGCGCGCGCCGGCCGGAGCCGATCGCCGTCGCCGGGGTCGTCGTCTCCGGGGCGATGGTGCTCGTGATGGCCGGGATGCACGTCGTCGGCGCCCATCCCTGAGCGGCCGCTGTGCGAGGATGACTGGCGGACGGCCGCGCGGCGGCCGGCCGCCACCGGAGGGGGAGCGATGGACCGCGAGCCGAACGCCCGCACCGCGACCCTGCACGACGTCGCCCGCGAGGCCGGGGTGTCGCTCGCGACCGCCTCGCGCGTGCTCAACGGCAGCACCCGGAAGGTCAACGAGGAGTACCGGCAGCGGGTCGTCGACGCGGCGGCGCGGCTCGACTACACGACGAACCTCTCCGCCCAGGCGATCGTGCGCGGCTCGACGACCACGGTCGCGCTGCTCGTCGCCGACATCGCCGACCCGTACTTCGCCCAGATCGCCGCCGGCGTCGTGCGTGAGGCCGACGAGGACGGCCTGATCGTCACGATGGCCGCCACCGAGCGCGACCCCGAGCGGGAGCTCGCGCTCGTGCGCACCCTCCGCGGTCAGCGGCCGCGCGCGATGCTGCTCGCGGCGTCCCGCCGCAGCGACGAGCCGGAGACGGCGGCGCTCGTCGCCGAACTGGCCTCGTACGAGCGGGCCGGCGGCCGGGTCGCCTACCTCGGCTCGGGCGAGCTGGACTTCCGCGCCGTGCGCATCGGCAACGTAGCGGGCGCGGAGGCGCTGGCGCGCGCGCTCGCCGGCCTCGGCTATCGGCGCTTCGCGGTGCTCGCCGGGCCCGAGGGCCTGCACACGGGCGACGACCGGCTGCGCGGCTTCACGGCCGGCGTCGAGGCGGCCGGCGGCACGATCGCGCGCGTCGAGCGCACCGGCTTCGCGCGCGACGACGGTCGCGAGGGGATGCAGCGGCTGCTCGAGCGGGGCCTCGACGGCGTCGAGCTCGTCTTCGCCGTGAACGACGTGATGGCCATGGGGGCGATGACGGCGCTGCGCGAGGCGGGGCTCGAGCCGGGTCGCGACCTCGCGGTGGCGGGCTTCGACGACATCCCGACGGTGCAGGACGTGTCGCCGCCGCTCACGAGCGTGCGGATCCCGCTGCAGGAGACCGGCCGGCGGCTGCTGCGGGTCGCCCTCGGCGAGGAGACGGCGGCCGACGGCGGAGCGGCGTCCGCCGAGGTCGTCCTGCGCGCGAGCACCCCGCCCCGCTGACCCCACCCACGTTCCGAGTTGCCCGACTTTCATGAAAGTCGGGCAAGTCCCAGGCGGAAGGGGAGGGCGGGGCTCAGTTGGTGACGTGCACGGGCGGTTCGGTCGCGCCGGGGATGTAGGCGGCGACGTGCGCGTTGACGATCGCCACCGACCGCTCGGCGTCGCCGGAGGCGAGCGCCTCGACGATGCCGCGGTGGCCCTCGGCGGCGACGTCGAGCGGCTCCTCGTTCGTGAGCATCGTCATGATGGTCATGATCTCGATGCCGAGCGCGTTCCAGGCGCGCAGCAGGGAATCGTTCTGCGCCGAGCGCACGACCTCGCGGTGGAACTGGGTGCAGGCGTTCGCGTAGGCGAGCCGGTCGTCGAGCGTGGCGACGCGCACGAGCTCGTCGAGGGCCGCCTCGAGGCGTGACGGGTCGGCGGCGACGTGCGGGGCTGCGAGCCGGGCCGCGACGGCCTCGAGCGCCGCGCGCACCGGCACGGCCTCGGCGAGTTCGCGCTCGCCGACCTCGCGCACCCGGGTGCCGACGTGGCTGCGCGCCTCGAGCAGGCCGAAGGCGGCGAGCTCGCGGAACGCCTCGCGCACGGGGGTCTGACTCGTGCCGAGCCGCTTGGCGATGTCGAGCTCGCGCACGGGGGAGCCCGGGGCGAGCCGGCCGTTCGCGATCTCGACGAGCAGGTAGTCGCGCACGCGGCTGCCGAGCGTCGCCCGGTCGAGCAGGCCGGGGCTCGCCCCGCCGTCGGCTGCGCCCATGCCGCCCCCTTCGCTGCCCGGTCGGGCGCCCCAGTTCGGGGCACCGGTCTGGCTCGATCATACGCGGCCGGGGTGGCGTGATGCAGGATTATCGATAATCCTTGACGCAGTATCGATCGGCCGGTACTGTCGCTGAACAGGCGTTGGAAAACGTTTCCCCAACACGATGAAGTGGAGTGCGCATGAGTCATGCGTTGGAGGTGCGAGGCCTCGCGAAGTCCTTCTTCGGCTACCCGGCCCTCGCCGGCGTCGACCTCGTGGTCGAGGCGGGGGAGGTGCACGCCCTGGTCGGCGAGAACGGCGCGGGCAAGTCCACGCTCATGAAGATCCTCGCCGGCGTGCAGCAGGCCGACGCGGGCACCGTGCGCATCGACGGTGAGCTCCGCACGTTCCACCACCCGCAGGCCGCCTACGCCGCGGGCGTCTCGACCGTCTACCAGGAGTTCAACCTCCTGCCCGACCGCACCGTCGCCGAGAACATCCTGCTCGGCCGCGAGCCGCGCCGCTTCGGCCTCGTCGACCGCCGCGCGATGCGCCGCCGCGCCGCCGAACTGCTCGCCGAGATCGGGGTCGACGGCATCTCGCCGAACGCCCTCGTGCGCACCCTCTCCGTCGCCGAGCAGCAGATCGTCGAGATCGCCAAAGCGCTGAGCTACGAACCGCGCATCATCTCGATGGACGAGCCGACGGCCGCCCTCGCCGAGCACGAGGTCGAACTGCTCTACGCGATCGTCCGACGGCTCTCCGCTCGCGGCGTCGCCGTGCTCTACGTCTCGCACCGCATGCGCGAGATCTTCGAACTGTGCTCGAAGATCACCGTGCTGAAGGACGGCGCCCTCGTCGCCACGCTCGAGACGGCCGAGACCGACGAGTCCGAGGTCGTGCGGCTCATGGTCGGCCGGGCGCTCTCCGCCTTCTTCCCCGAGCCGGCGCCGGGCGAGGACCGCCGCGAGCTGCTCGCGATCACCGGCGCAGGCAATGCGCAGCTCGACGGCATCACGCTCGGCATCCACCGGGGCGAGATCCTCGGCATCGCCGGGCTGCAGGGCTCGGGGCGCACCGAGCTGCTCGAGGCCATCGCCGGCGTCGCCCCGTTCACCCGCGGCTCGATGCGGCTCGAGGGGCGCGACTACCGGCCGCGCCGGCCCGCGCACGGCATCGACGCCGGCATCGCCTATCTCACCGAGGACCGCAAGGGCTCGGGCCTCGCCCTCGAGCAGTCCATCGAGGACAACGCGCTCGCCGTCGTGCGCTCGAGCGCCCCGCGTCGAGCCCGCACGGCCGCGCGCGGGCTGACCCCGCTGCTCTCCGAGCTCGATGTCTCGGCCCGCGGGCCCGAGCAGATCGTGCGCTACCTCTCCGGCGGCAACCAGCAGAAGGTCGTGCTCGCGAAGTGGCTGCTGCTCGACCCCGGGCTGATCCTGCTCGACGAGCCGACCCGCGGCATCGACGTGGGCGCGAAGCGCGCCGTGTACGAGGTGATGCGCCGGCTCACCGCCGCCGGGCACGCGATCGTGATGGTCTCCTCCGAGCTGCCCGAGGTGATCGGCATGAGCGACCGCATCGTCGTCATGCGCGACGGCCGCATCGCCGGCGCCCTCGACCGCGCACCGAGCGAGGAGCAGGTGGCCGCGCTGGCCGCCGGAACGGCGGTGGCGGCATGAGCGCGCTCGCACGACTGCGCGGCGGCCTCGGCTCGACCGCCGGCGTCTACCTCGTGCTCCTCGGCGTGATCGTCGTCGCGGCGGTCGTCGTCGCCGCGGCCGGACGCAACCTCTTCACGCCGGGCAACCTCACCGTGCTCATGACGAGCATCGCCGTGCTCGGCTTCGTCGCGATCGGCCAGACGCTCGTCATCCTGGTCGGCAGCCTCGACCTCTCCGTCGCGTACCTCGTGAGCCTGTCGAGCGTGCTCGCCGCCGGCACCATGGCCGGCGCCTCGGGCGGCACCGTCCCCGGGATCGTCACGGCGCTCGTCGCGACCGTCGTGATCGGGGCGCTGACGGGATGCCTCGTCGCCTACCTGCAGCTCAGCGGCTTCATCGCCTCGCTCGGCGTCGGGCTGCTCGTGGCCGGCTACCTTGCGAGCTACTACCGGGGCACCACGGGCAAGGCGAGCCCCGAGCTCGCCGGCTTCGGCTCGGCGAGCATCGGCCCGCTGCCCGTGCCGACCCTGCTGATGCTCGTCTGCCTCGTGCTCGCGGTCGTCCTCGTCGGGCGCACCCGGATGGGGATGCACCTGCTCGCCGTCGGCGGCGACGCGCACGTCGCCCGCATGTCCGGCGTCCGCGCCGGCACGCCGGTGGTCGTCGCGCACGCCCTCTCCGGCCTCTGCGCCGGCATCGCGGGGATCGTGATCGTCGCCCGCCTCGGCGTGGGCAGCCCGACCGTCGGCGAGCAGGGCGGCTACGACCTGCTCTCGATCGCCGCCGTCGTGCTCGGCGGCGCCTCGCTCGCGGGCGGCCGGGGCTCGCTCTGGGGCACGCTCGGCGGCATCCTCATCTTCGCCGTCGTCGACAGCGCGATGGGGATCCTCCAGGTGAACCCCTTCCTCAAGGAGGTCGTGCGCGGCGTCGTCATCATCGCCGCCGTCGCCCTCTACGCCCGCCGGGCCGCCCCGCTCGTGCGTCGCCGCTTCGCGGCCGCCGCCGGGCCCGACCCGGCCGAGGCATCCGCGGCGACCGCCGCCGGCCCGACCGCCCCCGTCACGGAAGGAGCCGAGCGATGACCGGCACCGTCGCCGAGCCCGCCGTCACCCGGTACGACCCGAGCCGGCCCCCGCTCGCCACGCGCATCGCCGCGGGCCTCGCCACCCCGGGCGGCATCGTCTGGGTGCTGCTCGTCGCGCTGCTCGTCGCGGTCGTCGTCTACAACCCGCAGCTCGCCGCCCCCGAGCAGTTCCTGCGGCTGATCGCGCGGATGGCACCCGTCGCCATCGTCGCGGTCGGACAGTACTTCGTGCTCGTCTCCGGCGAGTTCGACCTGTCGATGGGCGCCGTGATCGGCGTGCAGGTGGTGCTCGCCGGCACGCTCATCGGCGACGACCCCTCGCGGATCCTGCCCGTCGTGCTGCTCATGTTCGCCGTCGCGATCGTGGTCGGCCTCGTGAACGGCCTCGTGACGACGCTGCTGCGGGTGCCGGGCTTCATCACCACGCTCGGCACGATGCTCATCCTCTCGGGCCTCACCTTCTACGCGACCGGCGGTTCGGCCGGGCAGAACCCGGCCGAGGAGTTCCGGGTGCTCGGCCGCAGCGGGCTCGAACTGCCGATCCTCGGCTACCTGCCCTGGGCGGTCGTCGTGCTCGTCGTCGTCGTCGCGGCCGCGGCCTGGCTCGTGCGGCGGCCGTTCGGCCGGCTGCTCCTGCTGTCCGGCGACAACCCGCGCGTCGCCCACCTCGCCGGCTCGCCCGTGTGGTGGCTGCAGACCCGGGCGTACCTGCTCTCCGCCCTGGCGGCGACCGTCGCCGCGATCCTGCTCGTCGGCTACGCGGGCGTGCACCCCTCCGTCGGCTCCGGCTACGAGTTCACGGCGATCACCGCGTGCGTCATCGGCGGCGTCGTGCTCGGCGGCGGTCGCGGCTGGCTGCTCTCCGCGGTCGCGGGGGCGCTCGTGCTGGAGAGCCTGTTCACGCTGCTGAACTTCGTCGGCGTCGCCGCCACGTGGCGCCCCACCGTGCAGGGGGCGATCATCCTCGTCGCGATGGCCGTCACCGTGCTCCGAACCATCCGGCGGCGTCGTCCGCCGGCCGCAGAGGTCCCGCCGCGCTCCGAGCCCGGCGCGGGCGAGGGGGCCCCCGCCCCCGCCACCGCACCACAGCAACCGAGAGGAACATGATGCAACGACGCACCTCCCGCCTCGCCCTCGTCGGCGCCGGCGTCTTCGCGCTCGCGCTCACGGCGTGCGCGCCCGGCGCGAACGCCGGCGGCGGCTCCGAGAGCGAGCCGAGCGCCGAAGCCAACCCCTGGTTCGACCAGGCCCAGTTCGACCTCGAGAACGAGCGGCGCTCCGCGCAGTTCGAGGGCGACCCGGCGAAGCCCTACCTGCAGTACCTGGCCGGCGACATGGTCGCCGCGGCCGACTACGCGCTCGACCGGCCCGGCAAGGTGTGCTTCGCCAACGCCTCGCTCTCGAACACCTGGCGGCAGACCGGCTGGATCACGATGAACCAGCAGCTGCAGGTGCTCCAGGAGCAGGGCGTCGTGCAGGTCATGGAGACGCGCGACGCGCAGGACTCCGACGACACGCAGGTCGCCGACATCGACTACTTCGTGAACGAGGGCGACTGCGACGGCTTCATCATCTCGCCGTACTCGCCCGACGCGACGACCGCGGCCGTCGAGCGCGCCTGCGAGACCGGCAAGCCGGTCATCGTCTTCGACCGCGCCGTGAGCACCGACTGCGTGACCTCGTTCGTGCACTCGGTCGGCGGCATGGCGTGGGGCATCGACGTCGGCGAGTTCATCGCCGACCAGCTCGAGCCGGGCGACAAGGTCGTCGCGCTCCGCACCGCCGCGGGCGTCGACGTCTTCGAGTCGCGTTGGGCGGCCTCGCAGAAGATCTTCGACGACGCGGGCATCGAGTACGTCGACTACCTCACCGGCGCCGACCCGGCCGAGATCAAGAAGGCCGTCACCGACGAGATCGCCAAGGGCGAGATCGACGCCGTCTGGGTCGACCTCGGCGATCAGTCCGTCCCCGCGATCGAGGCGTTCGAGGACGCCGGCGTCGACGTGCCGATCGTGAACGGCGAGGACAACATGGCGTACCTGCGGGCCTGGAAGGAGCGGGACCTCAACGGCTTCGGCGGCGTCTACTCCAACTTCCAGTGGCGCACCGCGCTGCTCGCGCTGACGCAGCTCTGGCAGGGCCAGGACATCCCGAAGGACTGGGTCGTGCCGCAGACGCCCATCACGAGCGCCGAGCTCGACGCCGTGCTGCGCGTGAACGACGAGATGCCCGACGTGCACTCGACGTCGTTCGGCGGCGAGGACCTGCCCGGGTTCCCCGACGCCTGGCGCGAGCGCATCATCCCCTGATCGGACGGCGGGGCGCCCCGAGGCATCCGGGGCGCCCCGCCCCTCCGACGACACCCGCACGACTCCCGCTCCACCGCACCATCGAGAAGGCCAGCATGACCGAAGACCAGCCGGCGCCCGCCGTTCCGGACGCCACCGCCAGCACTCTGCTCGCGCTCGCGCGGGCGCTCTACCCGCATCCCGGCATTCCGGACGGCCCGTACGAGCGCGCGGTCGCGCTGCTCGCCGCCGACGCCGCGGCCTCCTCCGAGCTCTCCGCGCTCGTCGCCGCCGGCGCCGCCGAGGCGGCCGCCGCCCTCGGCGACCCGGGCGCCGCGTCGCTCGAGGCCCGCACCGCCTGGCTCGCCGCGCACGAGGGCGAGGCGTTCTTCGCCTTCGTCCGCGAGCGCATCTGCTTCCACCTGTACGACGACCGCGAGGTGTGGCAGCTGCTCGGGTACCCCGGGCCGTCGTACGCGCTCGGCGGGTACCTGCACCGCGGCTTCGACGAGCTGCCCTGGCTGCCGGACCCCCGGGTCGAGGAGCTCGACGAGCCGCTCGTCGAGCTCGGCCCGCTCGGCGCTTCCGCCGCATCGGAGGCCGCCGCTCCCGCCGCCGCATCGGCTGGCGCGGAGGTGACCGCATGAGGCACTACGAACTGGATGACGCGGACGTCGCCGTCGTCGTCGGCTCCGGGCCGGGCGGCGCGAGCCTCGCCCTGCGGCTCGCCCGCGCCGGGCTCGACGTCGTCATGCTCGAGTCCGGCCGGTGGATCGACCCCGAGGACTTCGTCGACGACGAGCGCATCGCCTTCGCGCAGCTGTCCTGGCTCGAGGCGAGGCGCGCGACGGGCAGCTGGACGCTCGCGCACGACTTCCCCGCGCTGCCCGCCTGGAACGGCCACGCCGTCGGCGGCACCGCGCTGCTCTGGACCGGGCTCACGCCGCGCTTCAAGGATCACGAGTTCCGCACCCGCTCGAGCTACGGCGAGATCGCGGGCGCCTCGCTCGCGGACTGGCCCATCGACCCCGCCGAGCTCGCCCCCTACTACGCGGAGTCGGAGCGCGCGATGGGCGTCTCGCACCGCGAGGGCCGCCCGCCGATGCCCGCGAACACCTCGTACCGGGTCTTCGCGAACGGGGCGGAGCGGGTCGGCTACCGCCACTACGCGACCGGCCCGTACGCGACGAACGTCGAACCCTACGACGGCCGCCCCGGCACGATCCAGGACGGCTTCAACTCGCAGGGCGACCGCCACCGCTCGAAGTGGACCCCGCTCGTCAGCGAGATCCCGAAGGCCATCGCCACCGATCGTTTCGAGCTGCGCCCCGAGTCGCACGCCGTGCGGATCACCCTCGACGCCGCGGGACGGGCCGACGGCGTCGAGTACCTCGACCGCGACGGCGTGCTCCGCCGGCAGCGCGCGGCGCTCGTCGCCGTGGCGGGCAACGCGATCGAGACACCGCGGCTGCTGCTGCTCTCGGCGACCGCCGGGCACGAGCACGGCCTCGGCAACGCCTCCGACCACCTCGGCCGGCACTACATGCGGCACACGACCGGCGTCGTCTACGGGCAGTTCCCCGACGAGGTGCACATGTACCGCGGCGAGAACATGGCGGGCATCGTCGCCGACGAGTCCCGGCACGACCCCGAGCGCGGCTTCGCGGGCGGGTACTACCTCGAGACGATCTCGCAGGGGCTGCCCTCGTTCACCACCTTCATGGAGCCCGGCGGCTGGGGCGCCGACTTCACCGCCCGCGTCGAGGGCTACCCGCGCACCGCCGCGAGCTGGATCTGCGGCGAGGACCTGCCGCAGCCCGGCAACCGGGTGACGCTCTCGGACGAGCTCGTCGACCGCTGGGGGCTGCCCGCCCCCGAGGTGCACTACGACGACCACCCGAACGACGTCGCCATGCGCGAGCACGCCTACGGCCGGGTCGAGGCGATGTTCCGGGCGGTCGGCGCCGAACGCGTCTGGCGCGCCCCCGCGATGCCCTCCGGCCACAACCTCGGCACCGCGCGCATGAGCGCGGACCCGGCCGACGGGGTCGTCGACCCCGAGGGGCGCGTGCACGGCGTGCCCAACCTCTTCGTCTCGGACGGCTCGGTGTTCACCACCGGCGCCGCGGCGAACCCGACCCTGACGATCATGGCGCTCTCCCTCAGGCAGGGCGACCGGATCGTCGACGCGCGACGCCGCGGCGAACTCTGATCGCGGCGCGGAGAACACGGAAGGACAACGAGATGGTGATCGCGACGATCAACCCGACGACCGGAGCGGTGGAGCGCGAGTTCGCGCCGCACACGCCCGAGCAGGTGGAGCAGATCCTGGCCCGCGCGGATGCGGCGAACGCCGTGCTGCGCCGAACGACGTTCGCCGAGCGGGCGGCGTGGATGCGCCGGGCCGCCGAGCTGCTCGACGCGGACCTCGAGCAGGCGGCCGCCCTCGCCTCGACCGAGATGGGCAAGACGCTCGGCACGGCGAAGTACGAGGTGACGAAGTCGGCGAACGGCATGCGCTGGTACGCCGACCACGCCGAGGAGTACCTCGCCGCGGAGGAGCCGGTGCCGGCCGCCTCCGTCGGGGCGAGCGCGGCGCGCGTCGTCTATCAGCCGATCGGCACGGTGCTCGCCGTGATGCCGTGGAACTACCCGTACTGGCAGGTGATCCGCTTCGCGGCGCCCGCGCTCATGGCGGGCAACACCGGGCTCCTGAAGCACGCCTCGAGCGTGCCGCAGACGGCGCTGTACCTCGGCGAGCTGTTCGAGCGGGCCGGGTTCCCGGCGGGCGCGTTCCAGACGCTGCTCATCGAGGGGGCCGCGGCATCCGCCCTGATCCAGGACCGCCGCATCCGCGCCGTGACCCTGACCGGCTCCGTCGGCGCCGGGGCCGCGGTCGCCGAAGCCGCCGGGCGCAACATCAAGAAGAGCGTGCTGGAGCTCGGCGGCACCGACGCGTTCGTGGTGCTGCCGAGCGCCGACGTCGCGAAGTCCGCCGAGGCGGGCGCGGCCTCGCGCACGCAGAACAGCGGGCAGAGCTGCATCTGCGCGAAGCGCTTCTACGTGCACGACGACGTCTACGACGAGTGGTTCGCGCTGTTCCTCGAGCGGATGCGCGCGACGACCGCGGGCGACCCCTTCGACCCGGCGACGGGCTTCGGACCGATGGCGACCGAGCAGGTGCGGGCCGACGCCCACGAGCTCGTCGCCGACGCGATCGCGAAGGGCGCGACGGTGCACACGGGCGGCGAGCTGCCCGGCGGCCCCGGCTGGCTCTACCCGGCGACGGTGCTCACCGACGTCACCCCCGAGATGCGGATCTTCCGCGAGGAGTGCTTCGGCCCGGTCGCGTGCGTGTACCGGGTCGGCTCGCTCGAGGAGGCCGTCGAGCTGGCGAACGACTCCGAGTTCGGCCTCGCCGCGAGCGTCTGGACGACGGACGCCGAGGAGATCGCCCGGCTGCAGGACGAGCTCGAGTTCGGCGCGGTGTTCGCGAACGGCAACTCGGCCTCGTTCTTCGGGCTGCCCTTCGGCGGCGTGAAGGACTCCGGCTACGGCCGCGAGCTCGGCGCCTTCGGCATCCGCGAGTTCGTGAACGTCAAGACCGCCTGGACGGCCTGACCCGCCGGCTCCAGCTCCGGCTCCAGCTCAGAACCAGAGTTGCCCGACTTTCATGAACGTCGGGCAACTCCGGGTTGGGGGTCGGAGGGGTCGGCGGATGCGTGGGCTGTCCGTTCGCTGAGCGTTTCCTCTGCGTCACGGATTCTTGGCGTCGTCTGAGAGAGCGGAGCCGAGCATGGCCGCATGACCGCAACCGCCACCTCCCGACCCGCAGCGTCGATCCCGGTACCGCAGCGTTCCCGAGCTCGGGCGACGCAGCAGCGGTGGCGATTCACGGCCATCGGGGTGATCTGGGGGACGAGCCTGTCGATCGCCGTGATCTGGGTGCTCGGCGGAGGCGTGCAGGCGACGATCGGGGGCGGGCCCGACGCGCTCGACAGCCTGGGCCGGCTGACCGGTCTCGCCTCGGCGAACCTCCTGCTCTACCAGGTGCTGCTCATGGCCAGGGTTCCGGTCTTCGAGCGCGGGCTCGGGCGCGACGCGATCACCCGGCTCCACAGGCAGAGCGGCTTCTGGTCGTTCTGGCTGCTCGTCGCCCATATCGCGCTGCTCGTCTTCGGCTACGCGCAGGCCGCTCGACTCGGCCCGCTGGAGCAGCTCTGGGGGTTCGTCTGGGCGTACCCGGGGATGCTGCTCGCGACGGCCGGCACCCTGCTCCTGGTGCTCGTCGTCGTCACCTCGCTGCGACGGGCGCGGCGCAAACTGCGCTACGAGAGCTGGCACCTCCTCCACCTCTACGCCTACCTCGGTGTCGGCCTCGCGATCCCGCACATGCTGTGGACGGGTGCGGACTTCACCGCCTCGCCGATCGCGAGCGTCTATTGGTGGGGGCTCTGGGGTGCGGCCGCCGCCTGCGTCCTCGTGTGGCGCATCGTCCTTCCACTGCGCCGTTCGGCGAGACACGGTCTTCGTGTCGCAGGGGTCCGCGCGGACGGGGATCGCGGGATCGAGGTGCGCGTTCGCGGGCGAGCGCTCGATCGGCTGCACGCGCTGCCCGGGCAGTTCTTCGTCTGGCGGTTCCTCGACGGGCCCGGGTGGAGCCGTGGGCACCCGTTCTCGCTCGCCGCGGCGCCCGGTCAGGACGAGCTCGTCATCGCGGCGCGCACCGCCGGGGACGGCACGCGGCGGATGGCCGCGATGCGACCCGGTACCCGGGTGCTCGTCGAGGGACCGTACGGCACCATGACCGGTGCCGCGCGCACCGGGCGGGGACTCCTCATGCTCGGGGCGGGGGCCGGAGTCGCCCCGTTGCTCGCGCTGCTCGAAGGGGAGGCGTACGCCTCCGGCGAGGCCACCCTCGTGACCCGCAACCATCTGGCCTCGGAGGCGCTGCGGATCCCTGAGATCCAGCGGCTGCAGCGGGAACGCGGGGTCGTCCACTTCGCCCTGGACGGCGAGCGATCGCAGCACGGACCGTCCTGGGTGCCGGCGCAGTACGCGGCGTGGTCCGGTGCCGAGCTGCTGTGCCATCTGCGGCCCGATCTCCTCGACTGCGACGTCTTCGTCTGCGGGCCGGCGCCGTGGATGACGGCGGTGCTCCGCGACCTGCGCGCCGCCGGCGTCGGGCCCGAGCGACTGCACCACGAGTCCTTCACCATCTGAACCCGGCGGTTCCGACCGTCGGCCCGAACTCGGGAGGCATCATGAAGCGCATCCTCATCGCTCTCGCAGCGACCGTGAGCGGGCTCGTCCTGCTCTTCAGCTATCGCACCTCGTTCGGCGACGCCGTTCCCGCCGAGACCGCGGCCGGGCCGACGGGGGTGGCCGGGTCGACGGGATCGACGGGGACAACCGGGCCGACGGGGGCGGCCGGGTCGACGGGATCGACGGGGACAACCGGATCGGCCGCCTCCGCCTTGGCCGATGGCACGTACACCGGGCAGACGGCGTCGACGCGCTACGGCCCGGTTCAATTGCGCGTGACGGTGTCCGGCGGGCGGATCAGCGGGGTCGATGCGATCCAGTACCCGGACGGCAACGGTCGCGATCGGGAGATCAACCAGCGCGCCATCCCCCAGCTCGTCGCCGACACGATCCAGACGCAGTCGGGCTCGGTGCACTTCGTCTCCGGAGCCACGTACACGAGCACCGGATACGAGCAGTCGCTGCAGTCCGCCCTCGACCAGGCCCGGCGATGACCCCCGTGCAGACGCGCGTCGCCGAACTGATGGGCACGGTCGCGAGCGTCCGAGTGGTGGGCGATCCGAGCGAGCAGCAGCGCGTCTCCGAGGCGATCGACGGCTGTCTCCTCGAGCTGGCCGACCTGGAGCACCGCTTCTCCACCTACCGGGCGGACTCCGAGGTGTCGCGGTTCCGCCGAGGGGAGTTCGGACTCGAGGACGCGAGCCCGCTCCTCGCCGAGGTCGCGTCGGCGTGCGAAGACTGGACCCACCGCACCGGGGGCCGGTTCTCCGCCTGGTTCGGCGGCGACTTCGACCCGACGGGTTTCGTGAAGGGCTGGGCGACCGAGCGTGCCGCGAGGCGTCATCTCGCGCCGCTCTGCGAGCTCCCGGGGGTGGTCGCCGCAGGCATCTCGGTCGGCGGAGACGTGCAGCTCTTCCGTGCTCCGGGGCAGCAGTGGTGCTGGCGGATCGGGATCGCCGATCCTCGCCGCCCCGGGGCGGTGCTCGCGACGCTCGAGCTCGGTGAGGGTGCGGTGGCGACTTCGGGCCTCGCCGAGCGCGGCGACCACCTCGTCGATCCGCGGAACGGCGTTACGGCGACGTCGGTGCTGAGCGCGACGGTCGTCGCCGACGGGCTCACCCGCGCGGACGTCTGGGCCACGGCGGCCTGCATCGCGGGGGACGAGCTGGGCTGGCTGGCGGAGGCGGGGACGATCGCGGGGCTTCTCGTCGCCGCTGACGGCGGGGTCAGGAGATGGGCCGGGACGGCGGAGCTGGTGCCTCCGAGCGAGGAGTTCGGGCCCTCGGCAACCGCAGCGTGAACGTCGAGCCGGCGGCGGAGCTCGACGTGAGCTCGACGCTTCCCCCGAATCGCTCGGCCCCTTCCCGCGCCAACGCGAGCCCGAGTCCGAAGCCGCGCCGACGGCCGTGTTCTCCGGAGCGCGCGAATCGCTCGAAGATGCGCTCGGCATCCTCCAGCGCGACCCCGGGGCCGTGGTCGCGCACCCGGATCTCGACGGTGTCGCCGACCGAGGCGAGTGCGACCTCGACGGCCGAGCCCTGCGGTGCATGTTGCACCGCGTTGTCGAGGAGAACGGTGATCAGCCGGATGAGGGTCGGGGCCGGGATCTCGGCGCCGGCCCCGACGGTCGGCGCCAGGGTCAGCCGCACGCCGTGCTCGCTCGCGACCGGTTCGAGCAGCGCCATGGCGTCGCGCGCGCAGTCGACGGGGTCCGCCCCGCCGTCTGGGATCTCGGCGTGGCCGCCTTCGGCGAGGAGCAGCAGCTCCGCGAGCACCGCGTCCATCACGTCGACGTCCCGCCGCAGCAGTCGAACGAGCTCGTCGATCGGCTCGCCCCGGTCGAGTCGGCGCTGGAGGAGCTGGACCCGGGCGGAGATCGCCGTGAGCGGGGTGCGCAGCTCATGGCTCGCATCGGCGACGAAACGACGCTGCCCGGCCAGCGCGGTCGCCAGCGGACGCACGGCGCTTCGGGCCACGAGCCAGCCGATCGCCGCCATCAGGACCGCACCGGCGACCCCGAGCCCGACGAGCCACCAGACGACGTGGTCGAGATCGACGACGAATCGGTCGCTGTCGGGATGCGGCGGGCCTCCGTGCTCGCGTTCCGGCCGCGCCGAGGTGTTCAGGACGACGAGCAGCACCGCCACCCCCGCGACCAGCACCGCCGCCGAACTCGTGCCGACGAGCAGGCCCACCCGGACGGCCGCAGCACGCACCCGGGAACGGTCGGCAGCGTCGCTCATGCGGACGCTCCTGCGCGGTACCCCTGGCCCCTGACCGTCTCGATGACCTCCGCGTCGGTCTTGCGGCGGACGTAGTGCACGTAGGTGTCGACGGAGCTCGCGGCATCCTCCGAGGCGAACACCGCCCGGAGGATCTCGTCCCGCGAGAAGATGTGCTCCGGGCTGTCGGTGAGCAGCCGCAGCAGCGCGTTCTCGGTGGCCGTGAGTGCGACGCGCGCACCGTCCGCTCCGTACATCGCGCTCGAGTCCGGCACGAACGTCCAACCGCCGACGGAGCGGCGTCGCCCGTCGGCCCGGAAGCCGCGCAGGAGGGCGCGCAGTCGCGCGAGCAGTTCGTCGTAGTCGAAGGGCTTCACGAGGTAGTCGTTCGCGCCGGCGTCGAGCCCGTCGACGCGGTCGCCGATCGCGCCGAGGGCGGTGAGCAGCAGGATCGGCGTCGTGATCCGGGCGGTGCGGATCGCGCGGACGAGTTCGATCCCGTCCATCCCGGGCAGGCGACGGTCGACGAGCATGAGCTCGTAGCCGCCGCCGAGGGCCCGCCGGAGGGCGACGGCGCCGTCGGCGACGTGCTCGACGTCGTAGGTCTCGCCGAGGACCTCGCTCGTCATTCCGGCGATCTCGGCGTCGTCCTCCACGTACAGCAGTCGCGGCTTCCGCGGCGCGCTCGAACTGGTCACGCGAGAGAGTCCATCAGACTCGCACCAAGATCGCACCAAGATCGCACCAAGACGCGGGCGCGAAACGTCAATCCAGAGTTGCCCGACTTTCATGAACGTCGGGCAACTCCGGTTTTGGGTTGGGGTGGGGTCAGCCGCGCAGGCGGGTGAGCAGCTCGCCGTAGCGGGCGGCGGTGCGCTCGACGACGTCCTGCGGCAGGACCGGCGGCTCGCTGTCGTTCGCCCGGTCCCAGTTCGCGCTCAGCCAGTCGCGCACGATCTGCTTGTCGAAGCTCGCGAGCCGCTCCGCGAGCGGTGCGTCGGTGCGGGCGTAGGCCTCGGCATCCCAGTATCGGCTCGAGTCGCTCGTGAGCACCTCGTCGCCGAGCGTGACGATGCCCGTCTCGCGGTCGGCGCCGAACTCGAACTTCGTGTCGGCGAGGATGACGCCGTGCGCCTCGGCGATCGCGGAGGCCTTCGCGAACACCTCGAGCGAGATCGTGCGCAGCTGCTCGGCGACGACCTCGCCGACGAGCTCGACGGTGCGCTCGTACGACACGTTCACGTCGTGCTCGCCGACCGGCGCCTTCCACGCCGGGGTGTACACCGGCTCGGGCAGCTGGTCGCCGTCGGAGAGGCCCGCGGGCAGCGGCATCCCGCCGATCGCGCCCGTCTGCAGGTACTCCTGGTAGCCGCCGCCGGTGAGGTAGCCGCGCACGACGCACTCCACCGGGAACATGTCGAGCGTGCGGCACACCGTCGCCCGGGCCGCGACCTCGGCGGGCACGGCCGGCACCTCGAAGCGGTCGTCGTGGGGCTGCACGAGGTGGTTCGGCACCTCGGGCAGCTGCTCGAACCACCAGTGCGTGAGCTCGGTGAGCAGGGCTCCCTTGCCGGGGATGGCGGGGTCGAGCACCCGGTCGAAGGCGCTCACCCGGTCGCTCGCGACGACGAGCACGATCGGCGAGCGGCGCAGCGGATCGCCCGTCCACGAGTCGTCGTCGTCGGGCGTCGCCGCGGGCACGTAGAGGTCGCGGACCTTGCCCGAGTAGACGTGCTGCCAGCCGGGCAGTGCGGGGGCGTTCGTCATCCGTGGCCTCTCTCAGTCCGCGACGCGGGCCGCGATGTCGGTGCGGTACTGGCCGCCGTCGAGGCGGATGCGTCCGATGGCGTCGTAGGCGCGGCGGCGCGCCTCGGCGAAGTCCTCGCCGACGGCGACGACGTTCAGCACACGGCCGCCGGTCGCGACGAGCCCGGGCGCCGCGTCATCGGCGGCCACGGCGGTCGCGGCGTGCGCGAGGTGCACGCCGGGCACCTCGGCGGCCTGGTCGATGCCCTCGATCGTGCGACCCGTTTCGGGCCGCTCGGGGTAGCCCTCGCTCGCGAGCACCACGGTCACGGCCGCCTCGGGGCGGAACTCGGGCTTCGGCAGCCCGCCGAGGCCGCCGGTCGCGGCGGCGAGCAGCAGCCCGGACAGCGGGGTCGCGAGGCGGGGCAGCACGACCTGCGTCTCGGGGTCGCCGAAGCGGGCGTTGAACTCGATGACGCGGATGCCACGGCTGGTCAGGATGAGTCCGGCGTACAGCAGCCCGGAGAAGGGGGTGCCCTCGGCGGCGAGCTGGCGCACGGTCGGCAGGGCGATCGACTCGATCACCTCGTCGACGAAGGCCTCCTCGCTGCCGAACACGTCGCCGCGGCCGTTCGTGGCGCCGGCGAGCCAGGGCAGCGGCGAGTAGGCGCCCATGCCGCCGGTGTTCGGGCCCTGATCGACGTCGAGCAGGCGCTTGTAGTCCTGCGCGGGCGAGAGGGGCAGCACGTGCTCGCCGTCGGAGAGCAGGAACAGCGAGACCTCGGGGCCGTCGAGGAACTCCTCGACCAGCACCGGACCCTGCTGCAGGTAGTGCGCGGCGTGCGCGAGGGCGGCGTCGCGGTCCTCGGTGACGAGCACGCCCTTGCCTGCGGCGAGCCCGTCGGCCTTCACGACGTAGGGCGCGCCGAACTCGTCGAGCGTGCGGGCGACCTCGTCGAGCTCGGCGGCGCGCACGGCGCGGCCGGTCGGCACGTTCGCGGCGTCCATGATGCGCTTCGCGAAGGTCTTCGACCCCTCGAGCGCGGCGGCCTCGCGGTTCGGGCCGAAGACGGGCAGGCCCGCGGCGCGGAGCGCGTCGGCGACGCCCGCGACGAGCGGCGCCTCGGGGCCGACGACGACGAGCTCGATGCCGTGCTCGCGTGCGTAGTCGGTGACGACGGCGGGGTCCGTGGGGTCGAGCGCGATGGTCGTGACGCTGCCCCGGGCGGAGTCGGTCGGCGAGCCCGCGATGCCCGCGTTGCCGGGGGCCGCGACGATCTCGTGACCGGCCTCCTCGTCGAGCAGGGCGAGGATGATGGCGTGCTCGCGTGCGCCCGAGCCGAGGACGAGGATCTTCACCCCCACAGGCTACCGCGAGGGAGAATGGCGGGATGGCACGGGCGAGGATCGATGACATCGCAGGACGCGACGCGGTCGCCGAGTGGGCGCGCGAGGGCGACGGCACGGCCCGCCCGGCGCTCGCGCTGGCGGTGCGCTACACGTTGCAGCTGCTCGCCGAGCTGTCGCCCGGCGGCACGGTCGAGGTGCGGGTGCCACCGTTCGGCGCGGTGCAGTGCATCGAGGGGCCGCGCCACACGCGCGGCACGCCGCCGAACGTGGTGGAGACGGATGCCTCGACCTGGCTCGGCCTCGCCACCGGTCGCGCCTCGTGGGACGAGGCGCGGGCGAGCGGGCGGGTGCACGCCTCCGGGCAGCGCGCCGACCTCGAGGGGCACGTGCCGGTCATCACGGCCCGCTGACCCCGTCGTTCGCTGAGCCTGTCGAAGCGTGCGGTGCGGCCCCTCGACGGGCTCGGGAACCAGGGCGAGCTCGGGGAGCGAGGCGTCAGCGGATCGGCAGCACGAGCGGCACGCCCGTGCTGGGGTGCGGCAGCACCTCGACGGCCTGCCCGTAGACGGCCTCGATCCGCTCGGCCGTCAGCACCTCGGCGGGGGAGCCGGTGGCGACGACCCGCCCGCCGCGCAGCAGCGTGATGTCGTCGGCGTAGGCGGCGGCGAGGTTCAGGTCGTGCAGCACGACGAGCACGGTGTCGCCGCGCTGCGCGTGCGTGCGGGCGAGGCGGAGCACGTCCTCCTGGTGCTTGAGGTCGAGCGCCGCGGTCGGCTCGTCGAGCATCAGCACCGGGGTGCGCTGGGCGAGCACCCGAGCGAGGGCGACGCGCGCCCGCTCGCCGCCGGAGAGCGAGGGCACCGTGCGATGGGCGAGGTGCGAGACATCCGTCACCGCGAGCGCGTCGTCGACGATCGCGTCGTCCCGCTCGGCCTCCGGGCTCCTGGCCCAGGGGTGCCGGCCCATCGCGACGACCTCGCGCACCGGGAACGGGAAGGAGACGCGGTGGTCCTGCGTGAGCACCGCGCGCTCGCGGGCGAGTGCCTTCGGGCTGCGGCCGGCGAGCGGGGCGTCGCCGAGCCGCACTTCACCGCTCGCGGCGGGCAGATCGCCGGATAGCGCGGCGAGCAGCGTCGACTTGCCGGCGCCGTTCGGGCCGATCAGCGCGTGCACCCGGCCCGCGTGCGCGGCGAAGTCCACGTCGTGCAGCAGTCGGGCGCCGTCGATCTCGACGCACAGGCTGCGCGCTTCGAGCGCGGGCGGCCGGGTCATCCCCAGCCTCCCGAGCGGCGGCGGGTGCGCAGCAGCAGCCAGAAGAAGAACGGACCGCCGATGAGCGAGGTGAGCATGCCGATCGGCAGCTCCGCCATCGGCACGAGGGTGCGCGCCGCGAGGTCGGCGAGCAGCAGCAGCAGCGCGCCGCCGAGCGCGCTCGCGATGAGCAGCGGACGGTGCGCCGGTCCGATCGCCATGCGCATGAGGTGCGGCACGATGAGGCCGACGAAGCCGATGATGCCGGCGAAGGCGACGGCCGAGCAGACCAGGATGGCGACGAGCACGATCGAGGTGATCCGCACGGCCTCGACCCGGACGCCGAGGTGGCGTGCGCCGCGCTCGCCGAGGGAGAAGAGGTCGAGGGTGCGGCCGAGCAGCAGCGCGCCCGTGATCGCGACCGCGATGAGCGGCAGCATCACGGCGACCTCCTGCCAGCGGGCGCCGTTCAGCGAGCCGAGCTGCCAGAACACGATCTCCTCGCGCGAGCCGGAGTCGCCGAGGAAGGTGAGGAAGGCGAGCGCCCCGCCCGCGAAGGCGTTGATCGCGATGCCGGTGAGCAGCAGGGTCACGACCTCCGTGCGGCCGCCCGCGCGACTCGTGAAGTAGACGAGCAGGGTCGTGAGCAGGCCCGCGACGAAGGCGGCCCCGGCGGTGACGAGGTCGCCCGCGGCGGTCCAGCCGAAGACGATCGCGCTCGCGGCGCCGAGCGCGGCGCCCGAGGAGACGCCGACGACGCCGGGCTCGGCGAGCGGGTTCGCGAAGATCGCCTGCATGACCGTGCCCGCGACGGCGAGGGCGGCGCCGATGAGCACGGCCATGGCGACGCGGGGGAAGCGGATGTTCCAGAGCGCTGAGTCGGCGTTCGGCACGGTCTCGGGGGCGTTCGAGAGGCCGAGGCCGCGCAGGATCGAGGCCCAGACCTCGCCGGGCGGGATGGCGAGCTGGCCGGTGCCCGCCGCGACGACCGCCGCGACGACGAGACCGAGGGCGAGCCCGGTGAAGAGCAGCGTGCGGCGGGTGCGCAGCGTCACCCGGCCGCTCGGCGGCGCGGTGACGGTGTCGAGCGGCGTGCGGTTCGTGCCCGCGCCGCTCGCGCCCGTCTCGACCGTGCCGGTGCCGGTGCGCGCGCCGCTCACGGCAGCGGGCCGGACTGCGAGGGCGCCCACACCGCGCGGGCGAGGGCCTCGACGATGTGCGGGGCGCGCGGGCCGAAGCTCAGGATCTCGGTGTCGGCCATGTCGACGAAACGGCGGTGCTCGCCCGCGGGCGTCGAGGCGAGGGCGGGCACGCGCTCGAGCAGCCCGTCGACGCCGCCGACCGACTCGAGCCCGTCCGACATGAGCAGCACGACGTCGGGCTGGGCGGCCACGAGCGCCTCGGCGGTGACCGGGCGCATGCCCTTCCAGCCGATCTCGCCGGCGATGTCGACGCCGCCGATCGCCTCGATGAGGGCGTCGGCGCCGGACTCCTCGCCGAAGAGGTAGTAGACGTTCGCGGAGCCGCGCACGTAGAGGAACAGCACGCGCGGGCGCACCTCGGGGTCGGCCGGCACGGCGGCGGCGATCTCGGCGGTGGTGCTCGCGAGCTCCTCGTCGACCTGGGCGGCGAGGAGGGCGCCGCGTTCGGGCACGCCGAGGGCCGTCGAGACCTGCTCGATGAGCACGTCGATCGTGTCGAGGCTGCGCTCCGAGGTGGTGAGCACGACGGGGATGCCGGCGTCGCGGAGCTGGTCGAGCACGTCGAGCGGGCCGAGCGTCGTGTCGGTGATGACGACGCTCGGGTCGAGCGCGAGGATCGCCTCGGCGGTGATGTTGTGGCCGCCGTGGGTCACCACCGGCAGTCCGGCGGCTTCGGCGAAGCCGGTGGAGCCGTCCCGGCCGACGACGCGGTCGCCGAGGCCGAGGCCGAAGACGGTCGCCGCGAGCGAGCCGGAGATGTCGAGGGGGAGGATGCGCGAGGCATCCTCGACCGTGACCTCGTTGCCCTTCGCGTCGGTGACCACCGTCGGCAGGGCCGGCTGCTCGTCGCTCTCGACGACGGGAAGGGCGGAGTTCGCGAGGCAGGCGGTCGATTCGCCGACGGTCTCGCGCGGCGTCTGCTCGATGGTGAGTTCCCCGAAGGGCACCCCGGCGTCGATGCAGTTGGGCGCGACGGCCGCGGGGCCGCCCGCGGCGCCGGTGGCGCAGCCGCTGAGCAGCACGACGGCGAGGGTCGCGAGAGCGGCGAGGCGCGTGCGCGCCGAGCGGGGGTTGGGGCGTGAGGTCATCGGGAGTGAGGTTAGCCTATCCTTAATGTTGACAGGGCGTCAGCGTGGGGCATAGGTTCGTCTTAGCCAAGCCTAACCTCAATTGGTTTCCCCCGATCACCACCACCGAAGCCGCGCTCGCCGACGTGCGCCGCGCGGCTTCGCCATGCCTGGAGGACCGCGTCGTGAAGACACCGTCACCGACCACCGCTCGACCGGCGACCCGCGCCGGAACAGTGACCCGCTGGCTCGCGAGCGGCCTCGCCGCGCTGCTCGTCGCGGGCGGCTCGCTCATGTCGGCGGGCCCCGCGCTCGCCGAGGACGCCTCGCCGTCCCCGGCCCCGCTCGTCGCGGAGGCGCCGCTCGCGCCCGCGGACTCGAGCGATGAGGGCGACGTGGCGGGGTCGGGTTCGCCCGAGGCATCCCCCGCGTCGGAGGCGCCGGCGGCGGAGCCCGCGCCGACGCCCGAGACCGCACCCGTCGCCGAGACCCCGGCTGCTCCGGCCGAGCCTGCGACGCCGTCCCCGGCCGCAAAGGCCGCCGACGCTCCGGCTCCCGCGCCGCTCGTGGCCGCGGCGCCGCAGCTCACGATCTCCCCGGCGACGAACGTCGACCCGGCGGTGCAGAACGTGTTCACGGTGACCGGCTCCGGTTTCGTCGGCGAGGGCGCGAAGAACG
Organism: Agromyces soli; assembly: GCF_022811605.1. GTDB lineage: Bacteria > Actinomycetota > Actinomycetes > Actinomycetales > Microbacteriaceae > Agromyces > Agromyces soli. Next base: position 1,451,668 of record NZ_CP094533.1, read on the forward strand.
GCGCCTACCTGCTGATCGGCGAGACCGGCATCTGGGCCGGTGAAGGGCCGCTCGTCTCCGAGGGCTGGCTCGCGCAGAGCTGGGTGATGCCGCGCGAGATCGTCGACGGCGCGTTCACCAAGTCGATCACGATCGCGGCGGGCAAATTCGACCCGGCCAAGACGTACACGGTCGCCTCCTCGGCCGCGCACGAACTCTCGGCCACCGACCGATCCCTCGATGCCTTCGCCCCCATCACCGTGAAGCAGCCGGTGGTGTCGGTGTCGAAGACGACGGGGTTGGATGCGGCCGGTGAGGTCGTGACCGTGTCGGGCACCGGGTTCTCGCCGGTGTCGCCGTCGACGGATGGCACGCGTCCGCCGTTGGCGGGCAAGTTCGGTGGGGCGTACGTGGTGTTCGGTTCGTTCCTGGATGCGTGGAAGCCGAGCGCTGGGGAGCCGGCGTCGGCGCGGGTCGTGGACTCGCAGAAGTGGGTCGTGAACCCGGAGGATGTCGCGACGATCGGTGGGGCGGCGCGTGGCGCGGTCGCGATCGAGGCGGATGGCTCGTTCCGGGTCGAGTTGACGGTGCGCGAGTTCGAGAAGGCCCTCGCTGACGGGAACTACGGCATCTACACGTACTCGGGCGGTGGTGCGAAGCACGCCGGGTTCGAGACGTTCACCCCGATCGCGTTCGCCGCGGCGCCCGCGACCCCGGTGGTGTCGGTGTCGAAGACGACGGGGTTGGATGCGGCCGGTGAGGTCGTGACCGTGTCGGGCACCGGGTTCTCGCCGGTGTCGCCGTCGACGGATGGCACGCGTCCGCCGTTGGCGGGCAAGTTCGGTGGGGCGTACGTGGTGTTCGGTTCGTTCCTGGATGCGTGGAAGCCGAGCGCTGGGGAGCCGGCGGCGGCGCGGGTCGTGGACTCGCAGAAGTGGGTCGTGAACCCGGAGGATGTCGCGACGATCGGTGGGGCGGCGCGTGGCGCGGTCGCGATCGAGGCGGATGGCTCGTTCCGGGTCGAGCTGACGGTGCGCGAGTTCGAGAAGGCCCTGGCCGATGGGAACTACGGCATTTACACGTACTCGGGCGGCGGCGCGAAGCACGCCGGGTTCGAGACGTTCACTCCGATCGCGTTCGCCGCGGCACCGCAGCCGGTCAAGCCGACCCTGACGGTCACGCCGTCGACCGACGTGGACGCCTCGCTCGCGCAGACGTTCACGGTGACCGGCACCGGATACACCGGAGCTGGCGCCGCGCAGGGCGTGTACGTGCTGCTCGGTGACGCGAGCATCTGGACCGGTGACGGCCCGCTCGTCGCCGACGGCTGGACCGTGCAGACCTGGGTCAAGCCCAACGAGATCGTCGACGGCGCGTTCAGCATCCAGCTGAAGACCGCGGCGCGGGCCCTCGATCCGGCCAAGCGGTACACCGTCGCCTCCTCGGCGGCGCACGCGCTGTCGGCGACCGACCGCTCGCTCGACGCCTTCGCGCCGATCGCCGTCAAGGCCGGCGCCGCGAAGCCGACGCTGACCGTGTCGCCCGCGACGAACGTCGACCCCGCGGCCGCGCAGACCTTCACGGTCACCGGCACCGGCTACGTCGGCGACGGCGCGGCGCAGGGCGTGTACGTGCTGCTCGGCGACGCGAGCATCTGGACCGGTGACGGCCCGCTCGTCGCCGACGGCTGGACCGCGCTGGACTGGGTCATGCCGAACCAGATCGTCGACGGCCGGTTCACGGTGCAGCTGAAGGTGCCCGCGAAGTCCTTCGACCCCGCGAAGCGCTACACCGTGGCCACCTCGGCCGCCCACGGCCTCTCGGTCTTCAACCGCACCATGGACGCCTTCGCGCCCATCACGCTGAAGGCCGACGCGCCGAACCCGAAGCTCGCGGTCAGCCCGTCGACGGACGTGGATGCCTCGAAGGCGCAGACGTTCACCGTCCGCGGCACGGGCTACACCGGAGCTGGTGCGGCGCAGGGCGTGTACGTGCTGCTCGGCGACGCGAGCATCTGGACCGGCACCGGCCCGCTCGTCGCCGACGGCTGGACCGCGCTCGCCTGGGTGAAGCCCGGCGAGATCGTGAACGGCGCCTTCTCGATCGAGCTGAAGGTGCCCGCGGGCAAGCTCGACGCGAAGAAGCGCTACACCGTGGCCTCCTCGGCGGCGCACGGCCTCTCGGTCACCGATCGTTCGCTCGACGCCTTCACGCCGATCACGGTGAAGGGCGGCACGAAGCCCCCGGTCGACCCGAAGCCCCCGGTGAATCCGACGAAGCCGGGCACGACGAATCCGGTCTCGAGCGGTTCGCTCAGCTGGGGCATCGCCGACGCCTTCCGCTCCTACGTCGTCGGGCCGATCGCCCGCGGTTCGATCACGGTCGGCTCCGGTGCGACGCAGGCCGGCAGCGCCTTCCAGTTCGGGCAGTCGGGCGGCAGCTACACCGCGGCCCGCGGCACGGGCACGGCGGACTACTCCGGTTCGGTGCGCTTCATCGGGCACGGCGGCATCCTCGACCTGACCTTCTCGAACCCGACGCTGCGCGTGACGAGCGCGACGACCGGCGTGCTCGAGCTGACCGCGAACGGCTCGCGGATCGACTTCGCGACCGTCGACCTCGGCGCGGCCGCCAAGTCGAGCGTGGGCGGTGCGACCCGCTTCGCCGGAGCCCCGGCGACGCTGACCGCGGCCGGTGCGGACGCCTTCCAGGGCTACTACGGCAGCGGCAAGGCGCTCGACCCGATCACCGTCGTGATCGGCAGCCCCGGCGCCGCGCCGGCCGGCAGCTCGGGCACGACCGCCTCGGCGACGCCTGCCTCGGCGGCGACGCCCGTGCCGCTCACGCCGCCGGCGACCACCGGCATCCAGCTCGCGCCGGCCGTGCTCGCCGACCTCGTCGCGGGCAAGCCGGTGACGATCTCGGTCGACGGCTTCGAGCCGAACGAGACCGGCATCATGGTGGTCGTCTACTCGACGCCGACCGTGCTGGCCGAGAACCTCACCGCCGACGCGAACGGTGTCGTCACCTGGACGGGCTCGCTGCCCGCCGGGCTCGAGCCGGGCCAGCACACGCTCACCTTCCAGGGCTCGATCTCGAAGGGCGTCGTGTTCACGGTCGCCGCGGCGGCGAACCAGTGCCTCGTGACCGAGGGCAGCCTCGACTGGGGCTTCAAGGCGAGCTTCCTGCAGTACCTGGAGAGCGGCATCGCGAACGGCACGTGGACCGTGACGGGCGCGAGCGAGCAGGACGGCCGCTTCGCCTTCACCGGCGGCACCGGCCCGATCGACGCGAAGACGCTGCGCGGCGTCGTGGCGTTCCCCGGTTCGGTGGAGTTCACCGGCCACGACGGCGCGCTCGACACGACGATCGCGAACCCGAAGCTCGAGTTCGTGAGCGCCGAGGAGGCGTACCTGCTGCTCGACGTGACCGGCACCACCCAGGACGGCGCGCCCGTCGAGGCGAAGGGCGTGCGCTTCGCCGAGCTCGAGCTCTCGGGCCTCGCGGTCGACGGCACCATGCTCGCCGCGAGCGACGTGCCGGCCGTGCTCACCGAGCAGGGCGCCGCCGCCTTCGGCACCTACGCCGCGGGCGAGGAGCTCGATCCGGTGACGTTCAGCCTCACCCTGCCGGCCGATTGCGGGGTGGCGGCCCCGGCCGTCGCCGCCGAGGACGGCGGCGAGGTGCAGCGCACGGATGCCGGGAGCACCGAGGTCGCCGAGACCGCCGGGGTCAGCCCGTGGCTCATCTGGGGCGGCGTCGCGCTGCTGCTGCTGATCGCGGCGGTCGTGCTGGTCGTGCTGCTCCGCCGCCGGGCGGCGGGTCGCACGGAGGCGTAGGCCGCCGCTGCATCCGAAGTCCGGCGCCGGCCGGGAGCCGTGGGGGCTCCCGGCCGGCGCCGTTTTCGCTCGGGTCCCGGGCGGGGGACGGATGCGGGACAATGGAGGGGTGAGCACCGACGACCAGCCCGAGCCCGCCGCCGACCGGGGCGCGCAGCCGCACGCCGCCGACGAGGCATCCGCTCCCGTCGAGCCGGTCGCTCCCGTCGAGCCGGTCGTCGAGACCGAGACGAGCCGCGACGAGGTCGTCGTGCGCCGGGCGCCGCGCTACGGCGCGTTCCTGCTCGTCGGTGCGGTGGTCGGCGCGCTCGTCGCCCTCGTGCTCTCGCTCGCCTTCACGCCCGACCCCGACCGGGTCGCGCAGGACTTCACGTACGACCCGGGCCAGGTGTTCGGCTTCCTGCTGCTCGGTGGGGTCGCGATCGGTGCGGCGCTCGGCGCGCTCACCGCGCTCATCGTCGACCGCGCGCTCGCGCGCCGCACGAAGCGCGTCGTCGCCGAGCGCGACGAGACGCACCGCGTCGACGACTGACCCCGCCCCATCGAGGACTTGCCCGACTTTCATGAACGTCGGGCAACTGAGGTGCAGGTTCCGACTTGCCCGACTTTCATGAAAGTCGGGCAAGTCGAGAAGGAGGGGAGCGGGCCCGCTCAGCTGAGCTGCGTGCGCTCGACCCAGTCGAGGTACTCGGGCGTGACCGTGCCCGTGACGTATTCTCCCGTGAAGCACGAGAGGTCGAGCTCGGTGATCGAGGTGCCCTCGGTGATCGCGGCCTGCAGGTCGGCGACCTCCTGGAAGATCATGTGGTCGGCGCCCAGCTCGGCGGCGATCTCGGGGATCTTGCGGCCGTGCGCGATGAGCTCCTGACGACTCGGCATGTTGATGCCGTAGACGTGCGGGTACCGAACGGGCGGGGCCGCCGAGGTGAACGTCACCTTGTTGGCGCCGGCGTCGCGGGCCATCTGCACGATCTGCTGCGAGGTGGTGCCGCGCACGATCGAGTCGTCGACGATGAGGATGTTCTTGCCCTTGAACTCCGTGCCCATCGCGTTCAGCTTCTGCCGCACGGAGCGCTTGCGCTCGGCCTGCCCGGGCATGATGAAGGTGCGGCCGACGTAGCGGTTCTTGTAGAAGCCCTCGCGGTACTCGATGCCGAGCTTCTGCGCGACCTGCATCGCCGCGGGGCGCGAGGAGTCGGGGATCGGCATGACGACGTCGATGTCGCCGAGCGGCATGTGCGTCGCGACGGTGTCGGCGAGCCGGTTGCCCATGCGCAGCCGCGCCTCGTAGACGGAGATGCCGTTCATCACCGAGTCGGGGCGGGCGAGGTAGACGTACTCGAAGGAGCACGGCACGAGGCGCGGGTTCGTCGCGCACTGCCTCGAGACCATGGTGCCGTCGAGGGCGATGAAGATCGCCTCGCCGGGCTCGACGTCGCGCACGATCTCGTAGTCGCCGTTCTCGAGCACGAGGGACTCGCTCGCGACGATCCACTCCTCCTTGCCGGCGTCGGTGAGGCGGCGGCCGAGGATCAGCGGGCGGATGCCGAAGGGGTCGCGGAACGCGAGCAGCCCGTAGCCGGCGATCATCGAGATGACGGCGTAGGAGCCCTCGACGCGCTGGTGCACGGCTTCGACGGCGGCGAAGACCTGGTCGGGGTCGAGCTCGAGCCCGGTGATCTGGCTCTGCAGCTCGGTGGCGAGCACGTTCAGCAGCATCTCGGTGTCGCTCGTCGAGTTCACGTGTCGGCGGTCGATCGAGAACAGCTCGCGCGAGAGTTCGCGGGTGTTCGTGAGGTTGCCGTTGTGCACGAGCACGATGCCGTAGGGGGCGTTCACGTAGAAGGGCTGCGCCTCCTCTTCACGCTCGGCGGCGCCCTTCGTCGTGTACCGCACGTGCCCGAGGCCCATGTTGCCGATGAGCGAGCGCATGTCGCGGGTGCGGAAGCCCTCGCGCACCTGCCCGCGCGAGCGGACCATGTGGAACACGGGGCCGTCGGCGGTGGCGATGCCCGACGAGTCCTGGCCGCGGTGCTGCAGGAGCAGCAGGCTGTCGTAGATCTGCTGGTTGACCGGCTCGGTGGAGACGATGCCGACGATGCCGCACATGCGAGCGATGGCTCCTTGGGGTGGAAGGGGCGTCCGAGGTGGACCCGTCGATTCTCCCATACGCGCGGGCGAGCACGCCCCGCGCTGCTGGGTGCTCGGATGCGCAGGGCATCGCCGCCTGACCGCGCCCGCCGCGGGTCGGCTCAGTACTTCGACGGGACCGGCAGCACCGCCATGGTGCACCGCGAGATGCAGACCGGACGGCCCTGCTCGTCGGTGATGCGGATGTCCCAGACCTGGGTGGTGCGGCCGCGGGTGAGCGGTCGCGCCTCGCCGTAGACCCAGCCCTCGGCGACGGGGCGCACGTGGTTCGCATTGATCTCCATGCCGACGCAGTAGTACTGCTCGGGGTCGACGGTCATGCTGGCGCCCCAGCTCGCGAGCGTCTCGGCGAGGGCGACGGATGCCCCGCCGTGCAGCACTCCGCCGGGCTGGCGGGTGCGGCCGTCGACCGGCATGCGCCCCTTCAGCGAGTCCTCGGTGAGCTCGGTCATCTCGATGCCGAGGCTCGTGATGGCGGTGCCGTCGCTGCGGGAGTTGGCCCACTCGAGGGAGGGCTCGCCGAACCAGATGCTCATGCGTTCGAGTCTCGCACGGGCGTCCGGACCGTCGCCGCCATGTCTGATTCGGTCGGCCCGAGGGCACCTCGCTGAGGATACTGCGGAGAATCGCGCCCTCATCGCGGGAGCGAATGATCCTGCGTATCTGCGTTCATCAAAGGAACTATCTGATGGGACCATCCTTGAGAAGTACTTCCGGGTGCTTCCTGACGGGACCCAGTCGTGGGCTGAGGTCCGTGGCAACGAAATTACCAATGGAGGACTGAACCTTGAACCCTGGTAATACCGAAGACCTGATCACGACTCGAGAAGCGTTTCTCGCGATGACGGAGTTCATCTGGCGCTTTGAGCGTCGGGCTGGCGATGATCTCGCGACGCTTCTTGGGGACACGGAGTTGATGCCCAACGGTTGGCCGACCGACCCAGCTGCATGGGACGACTGGATGGAATGTGTGGCTCTCGTACATGCAGGGAGGCCACCGAGGCTTTAGTATCGGCGCGGTTCGCAGAATGATCCGCGACTGAAGTGAACTGGACTGCATTCTGGCCGGACCGAGGACGGCTACTTCCTTGACGCCAAGTCCGGAGACTGGAATGAGACGGATATCGCTCGAGAAAGGTTGAGCAGCTCGGTGAGGACGAGATCGCCGTTCTTTTGACGTTGGACGAACTGTTGACGTTGTGGGTGTTCACCCGGAGCGAGGTTACCGGCCGGGGTGGGCCTAGTGGACCGCTTCGCGAAGAACTTAACAAGGCCGGAATTGTTTGGAGAATGGCGGAATGAGAGGTGCGATGTCGGGGTACGTTGCGGAGGTTCCGGACGCGGCGAGTCCGCGTGAGCTTTCACGAGCCGAGGCGCGTCGTGCGTACAACGCGTTCCTTGAGTCACGTGCCGCGCGGGTGCAGATGCTGGGCGAGTTGGTCGGCCGGGATGGGGTCACTCTCGGTGGAAGCGATGCTGAGGTTCAGGCGCTGAACGATTGGTTCCTGTCGAATCTGCAGCCTGACCTTGAGCGGCCGGGGGAGCCGATGGTGGTTTGGTACTCGATCGCGCATGACATCGGTATCCACCTGGGTGAGGTGATGATTGCCAGGCATCCGAACTTGCGGTGGGAGTTCTTCACCTGGGGCAAGAAGAGCCGCCACTTTCAGCGCCCGGTGATCATGGGGTTCCGCACTGAGGACCCGAAATACCACACGAATATGGATCCGCCAGCGGCAGCGCAGGTGTACATGCGAAACGCTCTCGCGGAACGGGGTCACACCGTCCCGCAAGGCACGGTTGAAGTGCGGGGCGTTGTCATCGACCTCGATGCAGTCGAGCGGCGGCACCCCCCGCATGCTGACCCCACTGAGCTCGTGCAGTGGTTGGCCCTTGCTGCACGCAGAAATGGCGGCGATGCCTAGAAGCCGTAGAGGCTCATGATTCGGCTCGCTGAAGCGAAGAGTCGCCCGTTTGGATAGCCCGTGAGGGACTTTCGCTACTTGTCCGATGGGCGCGGGAACACGACGGGTGGGGGCGCGAAAATGCGATCGAGGTGATCGAAGTGCTCTCCCCATCGTTTGCTGACATGCTCCGCGCGGCCCTCGAAGGCTCGGCATAGTCGTAGCAGGGTCGGCGCTCGTCACGTGCAGCTTGTGCCTGGGCGTGTGGGAGAACCTCGTCCGCGTGCGAGGTCATCGGCTCTCGCTACCGCATTCGGGATGCGGTTCGTTCCGGTCATCTCTTTCACGATCCGCGCAGCGTTGGTATTCGAGAGCCCGGAAGCTGTGACGTAGAGGGGGCGCGTCGCGCTGCCACGGATCACCTCGGCGGCATGGGTGGCGGTGCGATACGGCGTTTTCGCGAGGCCGATGACCGGGATGCCCGTCGCGGCTGCGGCATGCGCACCTAGTCCGGGGCTGCCATCCGGATCGAGCGTGGCGTATCCATCGACAATGAGGATGTCCAGTTGCGGCGCGTTGGCGACGACCTCGAGGATGCATGGGAGTTCTCTCTTGAAGAGAGCTCCTCGCTCGTAGGGGCAGCGCGTGCGATGTCGGCGATGTGCTCCGACGATGGCTCTGAGCAGGTGAAATCGCTGTAGACGATGAGGGCTGCACGAGCGCCACCTGCGTCGAAGTAGTGGACGTCAACCACGCCGACACGTACTTTCATCGCGAGCCTCCTCATTGCGCGTCAGGTAGGCGCGTGGTGAACGTTGCGACCTAGTCGAATGTAGTCAGTCTGCGCGCACGCGACTCGCCCTTAGAGTTCTCCGGCGCAAGGTTGCGTCGAGGCATCCGTTCTCTGTCTCTCAGGTGCGACCGGTCGGCGGATCAGGTGGCCCCGGGGTTGGTGGGTGGGGCTGCGCCGTATTGGGTGGAGTACGAGTTCGATCCGGTGGGCAACCGGACGGGCAAGTCGGTGCATGCCACGGATGGCTCGTCGGGGGTGACGACGACGTCGTACGCGCACGGTGCCGGTGGTGCCGGGGTGCATGCGGTGACGGGTGCGTCGGTGTCGGTTGATGGTGGTGCCGGGGTGTCGTCGTCGTACGGGTACGACGGGGCGGGCCGGATGGTGTCGCGCACTGAGGCTGGGGTGTCGTCGCAGCTCGGCTGGGACGCGGAGTCCGAGCTGGTGTCGTTGCAGTCGGACGGGTCTGGTGCGTCGGGCGGGTCTGGGTCGTCGTTCGTGTATTCGGCGGATGGTGACCGGGTGGTGCGCTCGGATGCGTCGGGGGTGACGGTGTACCTGCCCGGTGGGCAGGAAGTGTCGATCAGCACGTCTGGTGCGGTGTCGGCGGCCCGGTATTACGGGTTCGGCGGGGCGACGGTCGCGGTGCGCGTGGGTCGTGGTCTTGCTGGGGTGTCGTCGTTGGTGTCGGATGCGCATGGCACGCCGGTCGCGTCGGTGCCGAACACGAAGCGGCCGGATACGACGAAGGTCGATCGGATGTATACGGATCCGTTCGGTGCGGCCCGTGGCGGGTCGGGTGCTGCGACGGTTCCGGGGGATCGGCAGTTCCTCGGGTTGACGCGTGATGGGTCGGGGTTGACGTTGCTCGGCGCCCGCTATTACGACGAGACGTTGGGCCGGTTCCTCAGCGTGGACCCGTTGCTGGATCTTTCGGATCCGCAGCAGTGGAACGGGTACGCGTACGCGAACAACAACCCGACGAGCATGAGCGACCCCAGTGGTTTGGCGCCGATCGGGAAGAACGACTACACCGCGGTGGATCGCAACGGGAACGAACGCACGATGGGCTCGGGCGTGCCACCACGCGGCACGGTTCTGGCGAAGCCATCCACCATCAAGCCCCCGGTGTCGGTTTCGTCGGCATCGGCCGGGGCATGGATCGCGGGCACCGCGGTCGCAGCGCAGATCGACTGGGGTCGAGTGCTCGGCAGCATTGGCACCGCTCTGACTGCGGCACTCAGTTCCATCTCATGGGCCGCGGTCGCTGCTGCCGGTAGCGGCGTCTCGATCCTCTCGATGAGCGGCGACTCGTCTGACTCACGCGCCAACGCGGAAGCCGCGAAGGATGCCGCAGCAAGTGACATCAGCACACCAGCCACCCCGCCGGACGATGACGACCCGTGCAATCTCTTTGAGTCGCTCGACTGCATAGGCAAGTCCGACAGCAAGATCGGCTTCCGAGAGGAGGCGGCGCCGTCAAGCCAAACAGGAATCCTGGAGGGCTCAAAGCTTGTCTCCGGACGGTTCCCGAGAAGCGCTGGACCAGGCGAGACCCTGGTGCGTCGCGGTGCCGACGGTCGTGTCACCAACTACCAGGTGTACGGAGCAGATGGCCTTCCCATCAAACGGGTCGATGTGACGGGAAGATCACATGGGGGCGTAGATACCCCTCATGTGGTGGAGTTCGAGCGGAACATCAATCCACATACTGGCGGACTATATATTAAGCCGGGTCCGGGCGTTCGACCCGCTACACCGGAGGAGCTGTTGGGGCTATGACTGAACCTGATGAGCTTGCGGACCTGCCGGTGTTCACTGCCTGGCGTTCGCAGTATGTGCCGCCTCTCGACGAGGTCTCGTACTTGGCCACGCACCTTGAGGTGACTTCCGCGGCGTTGTTCGCCAAGTTGATGACGCCGGAGTTCGTGGCGGTTCGCGGCTGCGTATTGGTGAAGGACCGCTTCTCACCGGAGCGGTTCGAGGAGTGGATGACCACAGCCCATGGATCGACGGTGGTCGTAGAGCGGGCGTTGAATCGCCTGTACCTGTGGGATGTGTTCGAGACGGCTTCCGAGGCCGAGGAACGCGCGCTGGTGAGACTTGCGGAGCGGATGGCGGTGAGCTGGAAGCTGCACGCCATGAATCAGTTTCCAGACCGGGAGTTTGAAGCCGAAGTCACCGATGACTACGGCCCGACGGTGGTGTTGTGGAGCACGAGCGGGCGGCGGTGTGCGGTGTCGGATCGTGTGGGCGAGGAGGTGGTGTGAAGGGCTACATTGTGGAGGTTCCGGACGCGGCGAGTCCGCGTGAGCTTTCACGGGCCGAGGCGCGTCGTGCGTACAACGCGTTCCTTGAGTCACGTGCCGCGCGGGTGCAGATGCTGGGCGAGTTGGTCGGCCGGGATGGGGTCACTCTCGGTGGAAGCGATGCTGAGGTTCAGGCGCTGAACGATTGGTTCCTGTCGAATCTGGAGCCTGACCTTGAGCGGTCGGGTGAGCCGATGGTGGTTTGGTACTCGATCGCGCATGACATCGGTATCCACCTGGGTGAGGTGATGATTGCCAGGCATCCGAACTTGCGGTGGGAGTTCTTCACCTGGGGCAAGAAGAGCCGCCACTTTCAGCGCCCGGTGATCATGGGGTTCCGCACTGAGGACCCGAAGTACCACACGAATATGGATCCGCCAGCGGCAGCGCAGGTGTACATGCGAAACGCTCTTGCGGAACGGGGTCACACCGTCCCGCAAGGCACGGTTGAAGTGCGGGGCGTTGTCATCGACCTCGATGCAGTCGAGCGGCGGCATCCCCCGCATGCTGACCCCACTGAGCTCGTGCAGTGGTTGACCATCGCTGCACGCAGAAACGGCGGCGATGCGTAGTCGTAGAGGCTCATGATTCGGCTCGCTGAAGTGAGGTAGACGGTGAAGGATCTTCTCGCGACTCTCGCCTTACTGCGCTTCGAGTTGTTGACGCCCAAGCAGATAGTCGACGCTGCAGCCATCGATTTGACGGGCGGTGGTTCGGCGCTGGATCTGGAGTTGGCTTCGCTCTATCCGGATGACTACGAGTGCGTTGAATCGCTGCTAGTCGAAGCACTGGATACGTCGGGCGAACCTCACTCCGATGACGACGTGTGGTGGGCCTTCGTCGGGGAAGTCGCCCGCCAGGTTGACCAAGGTGAGATGAACGTGGAGCGTGGTGGAAGGACGATTTTGCGTCATGCGAGGCTGACTCAGAATTCCGAGCAGTATGTTGCTGATCTGATCGGCCTTGAATCGGAATTGGACGACGGGGACGGCAGCAACCCAGAACCTCTCGAAGAGCTCGGCACCCTGCTTGGCGAACTACAAGCGAGAGCTGCGCGGCATCGAGCCCGCACAGGACGAGTTGGTGATTGCTGAGGGCGGAGCGGCTGAGCCTAACGAGACCGCCGAAGTGACTGAGAATTCTCCGGAGCACCTGCGACGGGCCGCTGAGAACTCGTTGGCGGCGTTTCGGAAGTACCGTGCTGCGGCGCCTGGCCTCTTTGTCGAGCTTGCTGAGGCGGGGCATCCGGTCGAGACGGTCAATGAGTTGTGGGATTCCGGGACGCCGGAGGTGTTGGACATCTTGCTGGAGTGGTTGCCGAAGGTGACCAATCCTGCGTTGAAGATGGACATTCTCGCGATGCTCGCGGCGAAGTGGGCGCGCCCGCGTGGGCCGCGAGCCGCGGCTGCAGAGTTGGATCGACTCACGCCGGAGGACTCGCCAGAGTTGGTCGAGGCGGTTCAGGCGACTGTCGGCTCGCTGATGTCGAGTGTCACGGACAAGTCGCTCTACCCGCGCATCCTCGAAGTTGCTGCGGATCCAAGCTGGGCCAACGATAGAGGCATGTACGTGCTTGCTCTGGGTCGCTATCCCGCCATGCGGGAGGAGTCCGCCCCAGTACTGTTCGAAGCCTTGGCGGAGGATGAAGACTATCTTGCGTCTCAGGCAGCAAGGGCGCTTATCAAGCTGGGGTACGGCGAGCAGGTGCTGCCGAGAGTGTTCGAGATGCAGGCGAACGGGTATCTCACCAAGGGAGAGGCGAACAAGCTGCTCCGAAAGGTGAGCGCTCAGAAGGAACGCGGCCGCTGAGGTCGGGACCGAGCGCGGGGGAATGATGCCATCACTGGTTGAGTACGGGCTCCTGGGCGGGCTTTTCGATTGGGTGAGCGAAGTCACCTGCTGTACATCGTGGTGAAAGAGCTTCGTATCGAGGAAGGTGCCGCCGCGGCCGACGTGGTGACGCGGGCACCGGGGAATGACATGGAGGGCATGGCGATGAGTGCAGTGTTCGGCGACGAGCATGCGTGGGACGCATGTCGGAAGCAGATCGAAGCGGTCGTGGACACTGGTGCCCATTTCCCGCAGTGGCCGTTCCGCGTTGACGCGGGCCAGGTTGCGGTGTTTGAGTACTCAATCGTGTTGAGCGACGTTATCGTTCCGGTCCTTGAATCACTTGTTGATCAGTACGAAGACGAAGAAGTACTCATGCTCGGTCTGGATCCCGACCTCGCCTACTACCGGGAATTTTTCGGCTTCGCGCCCGGGATGCGCCTCGCTGCCGACTCGGTCGGCCGTGGTTACCGCAAGGGCTTGAGCTGGGAACCGAACGGCAAAGCTATCGGGGCGCTCATGTTCTCTCTCAACGCCTTTGCCCTCGCAGGTTCGAGCGGTTCGTGGGGGTTCTTCGCGCAACGAGATTGGGACATCGCTATCTTGATGACCGCAGAGGATCGCGGCGACTGGAGCACGTCGGGCCCCAAGTGGTTTGCTCCAGATATCGAGTTGGATGAGATTCGACCACCAGCGGGATGGGGGATGCCCTTGAGCGACCTTGACAAGGCGGCGTTCGCGAACGCGATCCAGGACCACACGCGCTGATGGTGAGACGCAAACTCTCGATCGAGAACGGGTGGGGAGTTCCAAAATGATGCACGAGCAGCTTGCACGTTGGTTCGATGAAACTGTCGAGAGGATGCGCGTCTCCGGGAGCTTCTTCGAGACCGACCATGTAACTGCGATCGACGGGATCCCAGACTCCCCCGATATCAAGACCTTGGCAGCAGTTCTGACGCAGCTGGGGTCGCTGGCTCGCGGCCATGGTGAGGGAATCGTCCCGGTCTTGGTCGTGCCACTCGGTGTCTCCGAGGTGCTCGATCCCCACCCGCCCGAGCTGGCCGGGGTTGCTTTCGGAAGTAAACCTCCATCGTTCTATCTGATGGAGCCGCGGCAGTTCTCGCGGTGGTCCGATCGCGAGGAGTACCGGTCCCCATACCTCGCGCATCCCGGGGGGCTGTTGATCGAGTACGTCTGCGGAAGATCAATCCAGATGCGGGAGGAAGGATGGGAGTACAGCCGCGCGTTGTTCATGAGGACGACTTCCGACGGAATTTCGCGCTTTGACTAACTCGCAAACAGCGTTCCGGCGGCTGATGAACGGCCCGTCGACATGGACCAGGACACGCCGAGCAGTTGACTGACGTCTTTTTCATCAAGGGGATGCGAGCACCGAGTGTTGTCCCCCATAATCCGAAATGGAAGTCATGAAGTACCCCTCGCCTGAGGATCCCGCCCGAGCACCGGTGTGGGAGAACTATGTCATCGCGCAGGCGGTGGAAGCATCGCGAGGGCACATCCCGGAGCACACGCTCGCCTATGGGGTCGAAGTGGATGGGACGAGACTGCGACTGCGGTTTCAGCTCTCCGAAGTCACTGAAACGGACGACGAAGACATCGACGACATCGTCGGTGACTTCGAAGACTTGGTTGGCCCAGATGTCGAGGTGGATTTTCTACTCGAAGTCCTCGAATGGCGTCGGCTGTCGCCGCACGACGGCGTGTGCTGGGTCTACCTTTCGCGAGTTGACTGACGCCGTGCCTCATCTGCTGGCTATGGTTCATCCCATGACGGGACGGAACGAAAGGCCTGGGATCAGTGCCACGGATCTCATGACTGAACTTCAGAACGATCCGGAGTACCAAGGCAAGGTTCAGGCGGCTGAGGCAGAGTGGCAGGCGCGGGCTCGGCTGCTCCGTGAGGCGGAGCACCCGATCGTTGCAGACCTGCGCGAAGCAGGTGTCCAGGTCGACTCTGTCTGGGATCTGGTGAACACCTCGGAGCCGTATCCGGCTGCCCTGCCGGTGCTGATGGAGCATCTGGAGCGCGGCGGCTATCCCGAGCGCGTGATGGAGAGCTTGGGCCGAGCGTTGGCGGTGAAGCCCTCAGTGGCTTTCTGGACGCGGCTCAAGGAGCGCTGGCTTCATGCCAGGGATGCGGGCGAGGAAGAAGGCACGGCGGTCGCGCTGGCTGCCTGTGCGACGAAGGATCAACTCGACGACCTGATCGAGTTCTTGTCCGTCGAGGAACGCGGTCAGTCCCGGATCCACTTCATCCGGTCCATCCTCAAGGTGGGTGGGAACCACGGCCGGGAGGTCGTAGAAGCGCTCCGGAGCGACCCTACTTTCGGAAAGGAAGCAACTGCCCTGCTGAAGCGCCGAAAGTAGATCAGGTCGTGTTGGCTTCGCTCTATCCGGATGACTACGAGAGCGTCGATTCGTTGCTGGGCGAGGCGTTGGATGCGTCGGGCGAAGCTCACTCTGATGATGACGTGTGGACTGAATCTTGAAACCTCTCAGTAGCGCGGGAGAAGACGCAGGGCCAGAGTGGCGGTAGGCCCTCGTATGTGCAGAGGTACTTCGTCAGAGGAGCCGCCCGCGAGCTTGGAATCAGGAATGAGGGGTATGGACTTCGACGAACGGTTCCATGTGGTCATCGGCGACATCGGGCGACGATCTGCTGAGTCGTGCTGGGAACTGTTGGAAGACTGGCGAGCATTGGTCGACCAGATCGCAGCAGGATATGTTGACGGACTCTACGACTACGAGAATGAGCTCGTGGTTCGCGAGTGGCTTGAGCGCGCTCGTCAAGATGAGCCGCTCGCGACACTCGAAGGCTGGGAAGCGTTCTCGCGACAGTTGGAAGATTCAGACACTCGGCTGCGGGATGTACTTGAGAGCGGTGTACGCGTACGGGATGCCGGCCCTTGGTGGCGAGAGCGCCTGCCTCGTTCAGCGGGCCCGGAGTTCGTGGAGGATGCGCGAAGCGTCTTCGGAGTGCGCATTCAGCTCTCGCCAGAAGTGCCGTGATTGCCAGGTAGCACGCGATTGCAAAGGGGGAATTCGTGAGTTCAGGCGGAATGGAGACCCCCGAGCTCAGCGAGCTGGCGGGGCTTCCGATTGAATTGCGACGGGGCGGTGAACCCTGGGTGACGTCGGTCGTAGCTCGGTCCTCCAACGGTGACGAGGTCCGGTTCACGTGGGATGAGATCGCAGCTGCCGTCCATGTCCGATGGGATTCGGGAAGCTTGTGCCTCCTTACCCTCGAACGTGAGTCGATCGCGAAGGTGTCCGTGCGACAGCGGGGGGACGAGGTGTTGCTTGAGGCGGTAATGCGCGAAAGCGATCTTGAGGGGACAACGGTCGTCGTCGTCGGGGACCGCATCGCGGTGACAGATTCCGTCCTTCGGGTCTAGCTGATGCGTTGAGAAGGGCAGGCATCGAGTGGACGGTAGTGGAATGACGGTCGAAGGCCGTGGATATGCGCTCTGGCTACCTGGGCCGGTTCGCAGCGAGGAACTTCCGCGCGCTCAGGCTCGCGCGGCGTACGACGCATTCTTGGAATCTCGAGTGTCTCGCATCGAAATGCTGAGGGATCTTGTGGCTCGTGACGGGGTTGAGTTGAGCGATGACGATGGGCACGTGCAGGAGCTCAACGACTGGTTCCTCGCCGGGGTCGAGCCTGATTCTGAACGTCCCGGTCACCTCCCACCGTTCTGGTTCTCCGTTGCACACGACATTGCGGTCTTCTTGGGAGAGCTGGCCATTGCGCGGCACTCGAACTTGAGCTGGGAGTTCTTCGTCTGGGGCAAGAAGAATGTGGCGTACCAACGCCCTGTGATCATGGGGTTCGCTGGTGAGGACCCGAAGTATCGGACGAATGCTGATCCTGAGGCATCCGTTCTCTCCTACGCGCATGCAACGATCGCGGCTCGCGGTTCTCGGCGTGAGCACGGCACGGTGAACGTTCGGGGAGTGAGCCTCGACATTGATTCGTTGCTTGGCTCGCCCCGTCCTCCGCAGACGGATGAATTCGTACGGTGGTTGGCGATCATCGATCGTCGCAATGCCGAGCATCCTGGAGCCCGGTAGCTTCCAACGCGAGTGGTCTCTAGGGTGATGGCTATTCCGCTAGCAAGCGGTGGGTTCTCATCGGGGTGAGCGATATCGTGCATCTTGATTCGATCGTGAAGGGGCGTGAGCCAGGTGGGGCGATCGCGACCCGCGAAGGCTGGAAGCCACCGCAGTGTCCGGCCAGGTGGCTGGAATGATTGCGCGTCGCACGTCGCGAGGCGGTCAGTGCAAGGCGCACGAGCACCGGGCGTTGTCTCGCATGAATCCGAATTGGGAGCCATGAAGTATCCCACGCCTGAGGATCCCGCCCGAGCACCTGTCTGGGAGAACTATGCCGTGGCTCAGGCGGCGGCAGCCACGCTAGGACTCATCCCGGTGCATACCCTCGCGTATGGGGTCGAAGTGGATGGGACGAGACTGCGACTGAGGTTCCAGCTCTCCGAAGTCACCGAAACGGACTACGAAGACATCGACGACATAGTCGGCGACTTCGAAGACTTGGTTGGCCCAGACGTCGAGGTGGATTTCCTGCTCGAGGTTCTGGAATGGCGTCAGCTGTCGCCGCACGACGGTGTGCGTTGGGTCTACTTGTCGCGAGCTGACTGAGGCCGCGCCTAGTCAGGCATGGGCTGGCATGCGAGCGAGCTGCTCAACGGTGCGACTACTTTCGCGAGACGTCGGATGAGGAAGTTGGAATGAGACCGGCGCTTTCATGGCACGCATGAGGTGCGCATCGACTTCATCTCATCGAGGCGGCGGGTATCGCTGCCGATCGAGCGATCTGAGAATCTGGGGTCAAGCAGAACACCCGGTGGAGGAGCTAGGAATGAGACGAGTACAGCTTGGCTCGGCACCTGCGATTGCGGGGCAGCTCGGAGAGGACGAGGTCGCAGTCGCTCTGACGCTCGGCGAACTGTCGATGCTCGTGGGAGCGATCAGGGAAACGCTCGAGGCGGTGGAGCCGTGGGAGTTCCAGACACGGCTGGGATGGGAGAGAGGAGACCTGCGGGCCTTGCAGAGCCAGGTTCGTGGGCTGCTGTTGGCGGAGCGACAAGCTCGCGCGGATGGCGGTGAATGAGCTGATGTCACGCAAGATCTCGATCGAGCTCACCGAAGACGAGGTGCTCGTGCTCTTCGAGTGGCTGCACCGCGTCAACGAGCGCTCGCAGATCGGGTTTGAGGATCAAGCGGAGCAGCGGGCCGCGTGGAATCTAGAAACGATGCTGGAGTCCGCAAATCCGGCCCTCTTCGCGGGCGACTACTGGGAGCGCGTGCAGGCCGCACGTGATCGCATCAGGGACTCCGAGGGGTGATCCTGGCGCCCGCCGGTGTGGCACGGCAAAGGCGGTACGCCCATCACGGGATCAGTCGCAGAGGAATCGGCGGTGAAAGCGATCGAGCACCTCTTCATCGATGAAGAATCAGATCAATGTTGTCCATGTCCCGGCAAGGGAGAGACGTGTCAGTGGAGAGTTCATTCCTTGGTGCCTATTGGGGTGGGCGGGTGGAGTCGTCGGCGGAGATTGCCGAGCGTCTCGCTTCGTGCTTGGCCGGGATGGCGGGCCTGCATCCTGCCCTGAGAACCTGGTTCCAGCGTGGGGGGAGTAGGAAGTCGGCGAAGACGCCGATTGACGTGAGTGAAGCGTCCTTGACTGCGCTCCTTGAGCGCGGGCGGAACCGGGATGACGACGGTGCGATCATCGAGGATCTCGGGTTCTCTTTTGGGGCGTGGAACGGCACTCGCCCAGCGATTGGTCTCAGTCTTACTGCTGGTGCTGATCCGAGTACGCCGTCGGTCTTGAACAGCTTCGTGCTGAATCTTCCTGAGCTGGATGCGAGCTCAGCGGGGTTGTATTCGCTGGATGTGGGGCAAGCGCTGATGAAGGCGGTCGTGGAGGCGTGGGCTCCGAGCTGGGCCACCTGGGCGACGCACGAGCTGCACGTCGCGCAGTCGCCGGCTCCACGGGAACCGGCCATCGGGTGGTTGACGTACTTGCAGCGCGCGTCGGATGCGCCCGCGCTTGGCTTTGGTGAGCGCGTAGGTGAAGGCGTGCTCTTTGCGAGCGCGAATTCGATTGCAGACGTTGACGCTGCGGACGTTGTCGAGCTTCGTGCAAGGTTGCGGGCGCTCGGCATGTTGGCCCCGATCCCGTTCGTTCGCTAGGCCGCAATGCGGGGCATGAAGGCCGAGTATGCTCCAGACATCCCGGCTCCTGCGGGGCGCTTGCGGCTGGGATAGGACTTGTTGGCGGCCATCAGGGGGCCACAGCCCTTGGGCGGGTGAATCGACGAAGTGGGGACGTGGCAGGGATGATCCCGTGACAACGCGAGCGTTCGTATCCGCGTTCCGGGACGCCCTGACCCGGCTCGCGTCTCCTCCTGCTGATCAGATGAGGTACCTGACAGCACTCGGCACAGCGGACCTGCTCGATGAGCTTGCTCTCGAGTTCGATGGCTACTTCGTTCCCCTGGCTGGCGAACTGCGCCGGAGAGCTCCGCGCTGCGAGTCTCTGTGCCGGCGCCTTGACGGCATGCTGGACTCTGACACGCTCGGGTGGCGGTTCGATGATCTCGGCAGCGATGAGTGGAGTGAGATCCGGTCCGTCGCGGTGGAGGCGGTCGTGGCCTTTGACGAGGCATACGGCGGAGCTCGCATGGACCGCTTCGATGACGCGGTGTCGTGGGGGTCGGCGACGCGGACGCTGAGCCTGTTCACGTTCTGGCCCCGGAGCGCCGGCGGAGCTGTGCCCGCCATCCGGTTCGCTCCGCAGCCCGATAGTGTGCGGACGTACGAGCTGGAGGACCTGGAGTCCTTCTACCCGGAGTTCGTGTGCTTCGAGTACGACCTGAGGTTCAGCGAGCTCCCTGACGAGGTGGAGGACGCCCTGGGCGCGTATCTCTCGCAGGCCGTCGGCGCTGGCGCCGTGATCGCGTGGTTCGGCTACGAGGGCACCTTCCACTTCGCCAACATCCTGACCCGCAGTGGCGCGCGCGACATCTACGGCGTCGCCGACGCCAGCGGGGCGGAGCTGCGGGTGAATGAGACGAGGCGCAGTCCCGCCGAGTGGGCTGACGTCATCGAGTCGTTCGCGTTCCGGGCATTCGGGGCGCGACCAGGCGGCGGGCGGTACTTGAAGTGGGGCGAATGAGCGCGGGCGAGACGGCCGACTACTCGGGCATCCCTGGCCTGGAGGATCTCTCCTTCGAAGAAAGCTGGGTGCTGGAGATCGTTCGGCACGCCGACCGGATCGTGTTCCGCGTCGATGCGGTGCTGACGGAGTCGCATCCCGAGTTCGCACCGCCCCGGCCGGGCGAACAGTACTGCTACCGGCGCGGCGAGCTCGTGTTCGATTCGATCCGAACGCTGCGCTGGGAGGCTGATGGCCTGGTGCGTGCCGGCATCGACCCGTCGGGCGAAACGGACCTCGGCTCCATCGACTCCTTCGTGAAGGTGGGCGAAACGTACGTCGTCGTCGGCGACTTCGGCACACTCACGATCGAGTCGGAGGCGCCCGTCTTCTTGATCGACCCCCTGAGGGAGAGCGCTGAGCGATGACTGCATCAAGGATGAATCGAATCGCGCTGCTGGACGCGGCGTCGGCTGCATCGCGGGCGACGGATCGGTGGGTTGGCGGGCTGAGCTACTGGCCGGGGAGCCAGCCCGACGCCTATGTGGCCGTCTCAGTCGGCGATACCGAGATCAGCGCGTCGAGCTGGAGCGGACACCGGGTTGTGTTGGATGCTGAGACGGGGCGGATTCTCCGCTCCGATTTCGTGAAGTAGGGGCCGAGGGGCAGATGGCGAACAGGACTCGATGATCGTCAGGTCGCTGGGCTGGTCGCCGTTCCTCGCGTACACGTTCTTGGGTGGCGTGATCGCCGGCACGAGCGTGCTGGCCGTGATCATCGTGGAGGCGGTGCGGAACCCGGTCATGCTCTTCTGGGCGATCTTCGTCGGCGTCGCGTACTTCGGCGTCCTTCTGTCGGTGTTGATGCTGGTCGGATCGATCATGATCGCTTGCCGACGGCTCGCTTCGATCGATCGGATGCCGTCGATCTGGCTCGGCGTCATCGGAGGCCTCCTCGGAGGACCGGTCGTGGCCTTGGCCATCTGGTGGCCGATCACCTTCGAACTCCCGCCGATCTGGTTCTTGTCGCTCATCACGGTGAGCGTCGGGATCGCGTACTGGCGGTATGTGACCGCCTACGAACGAGCGCAGCAGTCGTACGCAGAGCTGATGCCGAAGGGTGATCCCGAATGACGAAGCAGTACCTGGCCCGATGGTTCGATGATCGCGTCCGAGAAATGCAGGTGGCCGGGAGCTACTTCGCGACGAACCACATCGATGAGATCGCCGGGTTTCCCGAGAAACTCGACCTGAAATCGCTAGCGGCTGAGCTTGTCGAACTGGGTGCATTGGCTCACCGCCATGGCGCCGGGATCGTTCCGGTTCTGATCATTCCGCTGGGTATATCTGATGCGCTCGACGTGAACCCGCCGGAGCTGACGAAGGTGTCGTTCGGGACGGAGCCGCCCTCGTTTTATCTCATGGAGCCGCGCTACTTCTCGAGTTGGTCCGATCGTGAGGAGTACCGCTCGCCGTACCGCGTGCATCCTCGGGGACCGATCCTGGTCGAGTACGTCTGCGGGCGATCCATGCAGATGCGGGAGCAAGGCTGGGAGTACGACCGGATGTTGTTCCTGAGGACCACCACCGATGGGATCTCTCTCCAGGGTCCGTGGAAGAACCAGCCGAGGGGCCCGCAATGACCGGTGTGTCCAGGCGAACTCGTCTCTGGGCGCTCGCTTGGGTTGCTCTGGTTGTCGTCATCTTCGTTGCCGCCGTTGCCGGTATCGCGAGCACGGTGAGCCGACTGCAGCAGCCGCTATCCGTCGAGGAGGCGACCGGGACTTGGGTCAGCGAGTCTGGAAATGCTCGAATAGTGCTGCTGCCGGACGGCGAGGCAGAGGTCCATAACCTGGAACTTCGGCACTGGAATCCACCAGAGGGCACCACGGTGCCAACCGTAAGCGGGAGTGGAGAGTGGTGGATCAGCCCACCGACCCCGCAGGAACTCAGCTTGCAGATCGGGGGAACGACCGGGCCGCTCGCGCAGGTGGTCTCGACACGGAACATCTGGGGAGAGCTGGGGCTGGCAACGATCGGGAACCTCGACACCGGCGAGGATGGCCAGTGGTTCCGTCGTGAGGAGGGCCGAGCCGATGATTGAGGTCGAGTCGCTTACCAGAATCGAGACAACCCTTCGCCCGTTGGCATTCGTCGGAAGCGATGGTGAGATCGCTTCGGCGGCCGCCGAGTGGGCTCAGCATGGCATGACCGTTCGAACAGTGCGTGGTCGCAAGATGCGCACCATTCCGCGCCTGTTCGACGAGTTCGCCGCGGCGCTACAGTTCCCGTCCTACTTCGGCGAAAACCGGGATGCCTTCGACGAGTGCCTCGCTGATCTCGAAGGTCTGGCCCTGGGAGCAGGATTGGTGATCGTGGTGCTGCAACCTGATCAGCTCCTCGCCGATGAGGCAGAGGGCGAGCTGTTCTGGTTCGTTCAGTCACTCACCTCAGCGGCACGAGCGTGGTCATCGGCGATCGAGCGGGGCGAGTGGTGGGACCGGCCGGCCGCGCCGTTCCACGTCGTGCTGGCGGGCGACGCCGGGCAAGTGTCGAGCGCGTTGCAATCGTTGGAACTCACGTGAACCAGATCTTGGGGTTCCTCGTCACTCACCTGAGCTGGATCTGGTCCGATGCTCGGTATCGGATTGCCGGTTTCCAGGTCTCGACTTCGAACGGTGGCGATGCCCTGCTCGTCATCGAGTCGGCGACGCTTCGGATGCAGCTGATCCGTGATCGCGGGTACTGTTCCTCGATCTCCAGCCCGCCCATGATGACGCGCAGTGGTATTCGCTCTCGCTCGTGCGCCGGATGCTGCTCGGGCGTCGGGAGACGTCAGCAGTGCTCGACGCCGGCTATGCACGGTTTCTCGAAGAGCATCTTCCTGAAATCGAAAAACGCTTCGGCCGAGACGTGTGCCAAGAGACTGAGCGGACGCGGTTGGTGAGGCAGTGACCGTCGTGTCGTCCGCGGAGATGATCGCGCAGACGAGCCGCTCATGCTTGAATCGAGCGTGCGAGGAACGGAGAGTGCTCTTCGCTTGATCCCGGTGATCCGGTGATCCCAAAGGAGGGTTCATGAGCGGTCGCCGCGAACGGCGGAGTTGGCGGGAGCGCCATCCGAATGTGCAGCTGCCGTGGCAGGCCGAGGGCTGGTACACCGACGAAGTCAGGGCGGCGGAGGATCCGGCGATCGAGGCGGTCGTCCAGGCATCCCGGCGCGGGCGCATCGATCCTCGCGGCAGCCGCTCGCTTCACCCGCGCGCGATGATTCACAGTCCCTACCTTGCGCTCCTGTATGTGGCAGCGGTTCTTGCGGGCGGCCTGTTCCTCATCGTCACCGTGCCGGATGCAACGTTCGCGTGGTGGATGGCCGGCTTCATGTGGTTCTTCGGGCTCATGGGGCTGGCCATCGCGGTCTGGCGCATCCCGGGCTGGCACCGGGCCCGTGCCGCCGTGCGTCGTCACATCGCCGAGCACGGCGGCGAGATGCCGGAGAACCTGCAGTGGTACAGCTAGGGCGGCCGGCTCACGGAGTGAAGGCACCGATGACGGATCGCGCGAAGCGGCGGCGGCCGCTGGCACGCGCGCTGCGGCTCGCGGCCTGGACGGCCGCCGTCTCGTTCGGCCTCCTGCTCGCGCTCGTGGTCGCGGCGATCCTGCTGACCGGATTCTCCGAGTCGGCATCGCGAGGGTGGGAACGGGTCGGCGCCCTCGGCATCGCCCTGCTCGCGATCCTGACATTCTGGGTCCTCCTGGCGCTGGCGTTCGAAGCGCCGAAGGTGCTCGCGTGGAAGCGGATGCAGCGACAGACCACCGATCCCGTGTATCTCGTGCGTCGACCGCTCGACCTTCCCGACCGGCTCACCGCGCTCCTTCGGAGCTCGCTCCCAGCCCCAGGCTGGGAGGAGTTCTTCATCGCCGTTCTCGCGGATGCGCGGTTGGAGGTCCGGCGGGCGCGGGGGAAGGCGGAACTCCTGGCGTCCGTCGAATGGATCGAGCTGGAGGGCGCCGACCTCCGCGCGGAGGAGTCGTACGTCGGCCGCGTCGACACGATCTCCTGCGCGAGTCGGGAGACCGGTGAGGTCATCGTCCTTCCGCTTCGGGCGCGCCCGCTCGGAACTTCGAGGATGCGCAGGCCGCAGCTCATCAAGGTGCTCGACCAGTTCGAGCGCCGCATCGCTGCGTCTGCACCCGAGCGCCAGCCGAACGAGGCGCGATGAACGCGCCGGAGGGCTTCGCGACGGACTCCGCCGCATGACGGAGGACACCGGATCGAAGGGCAGCCGCATGAACGCGCCGTGGTCGTCGAAGGGCTGGTACGGAACGCAGCAGCGCGCAGCGAGGGACCCCGAACTCGAACGGCTGATCGCGGCAGAGGGTCGCGGCCGGATCAACCCGAAGGGCCACGAGCAGGACCGGCCGATCTTCGCCGTCAGCCCGGCGATGCACAATCCGTACCTGAACGTGGTGCTCGGTGCGGTCATCGCCTGGGTCGGCTGCTTCCTGTTCGAGCAGATGATGCCCGAACTGGTTCCGGCGCTCGCGCTCGGCGGTCTGTTCTGGTTCGGGGCGGCGTTCATCATGGTGTTCTCGCTCGTGCGAGCCCCGTCCTGGCATCGGGCGCGGAGGGTTGCCAAGCGGTACCTGCGCGACCACCCGGGCGAGCTGCCGCCGGAGCTGCGGTGGTACAACTGATCCCCGCGCCGACCGCTACGCTCCAGGAACGGGCAGGGTCAGCCGTTCGGCCGAGCGCCCGCGACTGCCCTGGGGGAACGATGCGGTTGCACATCACCGTCGACCGGCTGGATGCCGCGGAGCTGCGCGGTGCCACCCAGGCAGACTTCCTCATCGCGGTCGACGGCACCCTGCGGATCGCGTCGGACGACGCCATCCTGTTCGAAGAGCCGACCTTCCCCGTCGTCGAGCTCGCCTGGCTCCTCTCCTCGTGGCGCGCAACGCCTCGCGCCAGCTTCCAGTTCGACTCGATGTCGCTCGAGGAGGTGGACACGGTGGAGATCACGCCGTCCTCGGCCGGCTGGACGGTCGCCTCCTGCTATCGCCCTGGCTCCGTCCTCGGCCCATTCGACTGGGCAGAGGTGGATGCCGGCATCCGCGCGTTCGTCGCCGACGTCGAACGACAACTGCGGGCGCTCGGCCTCGACCCTGCTGTCGTGCTGCAACCCCGGCGGAACGGGTGGCGGCGACCGGCCGTGAGCAAAACCGGCGGGAGGCGTGAATCATGACTCGGGGAGCCGCTGGCGGTCCGGCGCCGGATTTCGAGGCCGCGCTGACCGAAGCGATCTCTTCGGTGTTGTGGGCGGCCGAGCGCTACCCCGGGGTCAACTCATATGAGAATCGGCTTCTCGATCTCCTCGAATTGCTCCAGTCAGGCCTGCTCGAGCGTTCGGTCGCGGTTCAGTCGTTTGTAGCCCTGCTCGAGGAGTGGCCGCTTGGCGCGCTCGAGATCCTCGAGTACACGATGCGTGAACTCCGGTGGCCGGAGATTCGGGAAGCGCTTGTGGAGCACGCGAGGACCGCCCCCGACTTCCGTACGCGGGAGCAGGCGGAGCGCGCACTCCTGGTGTACGAGGAAATCTGGAGCGACGGCGACGTCTACGTTCGCTATCGTCCGGCGGAGGCTCAACAGCGCGTCGGCCACGTACGGTTCGTCCACCTTCAGCATCAGTATGCGCTTCGGAACGTTGGGACGGCCGGCGACGTCCGGACGAGCGAACTCAGGGTTGAGCTGGCCGGCGCGGCATCCTGGTCGGTGCCGATCTCCGGATGGCGTGGGCTCTCCTTCGGCGCGAGCGATGTCGGGTACGCGTGGTCCGCCCGCGAGCTCCTGGCGCTGCCGGCGCACGCCGACGACGAGCTCGGCGTCGTTCACGTGGATGAGGACATCGCGACCGTGTTTCGCCTCGACGGGGGCTGGCTCATCGTGTGCGACTCTTCAGTCCGGCGCTACCTCGGGGATACACAGGTGGAGCGGATCGACTTCGAAGGCGTCGCGCTCAACGCCCGGCTGAGCGCGGGCGAGATCACGATCGATCTGGTCAGCGGCGGCTCAGCACACGTCAGGATGCATCCATGACGCTCGGCACGAGCGGGCGGGAGGGGCGTCCGCCGATCAGAGTCTCGGTGCTGCTGTCGATGCAGCGGGCGCTCCGGGGGCTGGTGACGCCGGGGCTCCGCGCAGTGGCGGTTCGCTGGGACGGCGGATCGATCGCGGGCCGGTTCCTCTTCGAGCACGACCCGGGCGAGGAGGACCGGGCGGATGTCTCCCTCGCGGAGCGCCGCGTCGTCGCCGACTTCACGTCGGAGTACGCGGTGCAGATCGCCGCGATCTGGATTCCACGCCCGATGGCCCTCATCTTGAACGAGGGGGAGGAATGGGTGTACCTCCGCAAGGAGTGGACCTTCGACGAACTCATCGTCGAGGAGATCGTCTCGGACTTCCGCGAGGAGCTCAAGGACGACTACGTCGAGCTCTGGGCGTTGCCGTGGAGGACCCGGCGAGCGTTTCCGGGCGTCTCCGACGAGCGGGTGCGCGAGCTGGGTGCCGTCATCCTGAAGGCGCTGTTGACGGATGCCGTGATGGGCAACCTCGACGGCAACACCGGTCGGTTTCATCCGTGGTCTGTCGACGGCTTCGAGGTCGCCATGTCCGCGTGGCGGGCGCTCGACCGCGACCCGAACATGGGAGACATCGGCTGGATCGCTGCGCTTCCGCTCGACGACTGACCGAACGCGCTGGCCGCGGGCGCGCTCCGCGCCTGACCGCCCTACGCCAGCTCGGCGATGATGGGGTGGATGGCGTCGTCGAAGGCGGCGGCGTCGCTGCGCAGCGAGTCGGTGACGGCGACGGTCTTGCGGCCGATCCACCAGACGCCGACTTCGGCGAGCGGCAGCACCTCGACGTTCAGCTCGAAGGAGTGCGCGCGGCGGCCCACCTCGCGCTCGTGCTCGGCGATGGTGCCGGCGTACGCCCGGTACGAGTCGCCGCGGCGCGACTTCGAGGCGGTGCGGTAGCTCTCCTCGGCCCACTCCACCCAGGCGAGCGCCGCGCCCGCGTGCGGCACGACGGCACGGGCCAGTTCTTCGGATCCGCTGCGGGGCAGGGCGATGGCGGTGCCGTACGCCTCGACGAGTTCGAGCGGAACGGGCGACGGATGCTCCTCCGGCTCGACGGTCATCTCCCACCACGAGCGCCACTGGCGTTCGAGCCGGCCGTCGTCGGGGGCGCGGCTGCCGACCGCGCCGATGTCGCGCAACCGGGGCAGCTCGGCGGGCGCCCCGACCGCGAGCACCTCGCGGAGATAGAGCGCGAGCAGGATTCCGCGACCCGCATTCTCACGGATCACCCACGACGGCGTCGCCCCCGCATGCATGACTGAATTCTAGTCGCCCAACCGCCGCTACCCTTGGAGGGTGAGCGCCAACTCGTCCTACGCCGCGGCTGGAGTCGACACCGCCGCCGGCGACCTCGCCGTCGAACTGATGAAGGCGCAGGTCGCCGCCACCCACGGGCCACAGGTGCTTGGCGGGGTGGGCGGCTTCGCCGGCCTCTTCGACCTGTCCTTCGCGAAGGACTACGCCCGGCCGCTGCTGGCGACCTCGACCGACGGCGTCGGCACGAAGATCGCCATCGCCCAGGCGCTCGACAAGCACGACACCATCGGGCAAGACCTCGTCGGCATGGTCGTCGACGACATCGTCGTGGTCGGGGCGAAGCCGCTCTTCATGACCGACTACATCGCCTGCGGCAAGGTCGTGCCCGAGCGCATCGCCACCATCGTCACCGGCATCGCCCGGGCCTGCGCCGACACCGGCACCGCCCTCGTCGGCGGCGAGACGGCCGAGCACCCGGGCCTCATGGGCGCCGACGACTACGACGTCGCGGGCGCCGCGGTCGGCATCGTCGAGGCCGACCGCGCCCTCGGCGCCGAGAAGGTGCGCGACGGCGACGCCGTCATCGCGATCTCCTCGAGCGGCCTGCACTCGAACGGCTTCTCGCTCGTACGGGCCATCCTGCGCGACGCCGGCATCGGCTACGGCGACCACGCCGCCGAGCTCGGCACGAGCTGGGGCGAGGCCCTGCTCGAACCCACCCGCCTCTACTCGGGCCAGCTCGTCGAGCTGCTCGAGGGCGAGCACGGCGACGCGGTGCACGCCCTCTCGCACGTCACCGGCGGCGGCCTCGCCGCGAACCTCGCCCGGGTGCTGCCGAAGGGCTCCTACGCCGAGCTCGACCGCACCACCTGGTCGCCGGCCCCCGTGTTCCGGGTGCTGAACGAGCTCGCCGGCACCACGCTCGAATCGACCGAGGGCACCTGGAACCTCGGCGTCGGCTTCTTCGCCGTCGTCGCCGACCAGGCCGCCGACGCGGTCGTCGCCGAGCTCGACCGGCTCGGCCTGCCGTCCTGGCGGCTCGGCACCGTCGCCCACGGCACGCCCCCGGGCGACGGCTGGGAGCAGGGCGCCAAGGGCGTCGACGGCGGCGCGGTGCGCCTCGTGGGCGGCTACGCGAGCTGAGACCGACATGGCCACCGCGTACTCGATCGGACTCATCGGCACCACGCCGGCCGAGCACGTGCGGGCCCTCGCGCCGCGCATCGAACGGCTCGGCTTCCACGCCCTCTGGCTGAACGACGTGCCCGGCGGCGACTCGCTCGCCGGCCTCCGCGAGGCGGCCGCGGTCACGAGCGGGCTCGGCGTCGCGACGGGCGTCATCCCGCTCGACCGCCGGCCCGCCGCCTCCCTCGACCTCGACGGCCTGCCCGCCGAGCGCACCCTCATCGGCATCGGCTCGGGGCGCGCCGCGAAGCCGCTCGGGCTCGTGCGCGACGGCCTCGCCGAGCTTCGCGCCCGCACCTCGGCCTCGCTCGCGGTCGGCGCGCTCGGCCCCAAGATGCGCGAGCTCGCCGCCCGCGAGGCCGACGCCGTGCTGCTGAACTGGCTCACCCCCGATGCCGGCGCCGCCGCCCGCGAGGAGCTGCACCGGCAGGCCGCCGGCCGCGAGGTGCGCGCCGTGCTCTACGCCCGCACCATCGTCGAGCCCGCCGCCCGCCCGCCGCTCGAAGAGGAGTCGGCGCGCTACCAGTCGTTCCCCGCCTACGCGGCGAACTTCGCCCGCCTCGGCTTCGACGCCATCGACACGACCATCTCGGATGCCGAGCGGCTCGCCGCCTACGACGGCCATGTCGACGAGCTCGTGCTGCGCGCGATCACCCCGAGCGGCTCCCTCGACGAGCTCGAACGCTTCGTCGAGCGCACCGCGGAGTGGCTGCCGACGCCATGAAGGTGCTCGTGACCGGCGCGACCGGCTACCTCGGGGGACGGCTCGTCCCGAGGCTGCTCGCGGCCGGCCACGAGGTGCGGCTCATCGCGAGGCACCCCTCCCGGCTCGCCGAGGCCCCCTGGGCCGGCGACGTCGAGATCGTCGAGGGCGACCTCACCGACCGCCGGGCGGTCGACGAGGCGATGACCGGCGTCGACGCCGCGTACTGGCTCGTGCACTCCATGGGCGCGCCCGGCGACTTCGAGGCGAGCGAGCGCGCCATGACCGAGCAGTTCGCCGCCTCCGCGCGCGAGCACGGCGTGCGCCGCATCGTCTACCTCGGCGGCCTGCACCCGCCGGGCGTGCCGCTGTCGCGCCACCTGCGCTCGCGGGCCGAGGTCGGCGAGATCCTGCTGCGCTCGGGCGTGCCGACGATCGTGCTGCAGGCGGGCGTCGTGATCGGCTCCGGCTCGACCTCCTTCGAGATGATCCGCCACCTCACCGAGGTGCTGCCGTACATGCCCGCGCCGCGCTGGGTGCGCTCCTTCATCCAGCCGATCGCGGTGCGCGATGTACTCCACTACCTGATCGGGGCGCTCGACGCGCCGCCCGAGGTGAACCGCGCCTTCGACATCGGCGGGCCCGACGTGCTGCGCTACGGGCAGCTCATGAACGGCTACGCGGTCGAAGCCGGCCTGCCGCAGCGGCCCATCGCCGCGCTACCCGTGCTGACCCCGTGGCTCGCGGGGCAGTGGGTGAACCTCGTCACCCCCATCCCCCGCCGGCTCGCCGTGCCCATCATCGAGTCGCTGCAGTACGACTGCGTCATGCACGACCACGACATCGACGAGGTCATCCCGCCGCCCGCCGAGGGCCTGCTGCCGTACCGCACGGCCGTGCGCCTCGCCCTCGAACGCGAGCGCGCGGGCGAGGTCGAGACGAGCTGGCGCAACGCCGCCGCCCCCGGCGCGCCGAGCGACCCGCTGCCGAGCGACCCGGACTGGGCGGGCCACACCGTCTACACCGACGAGCGCACCCGCGCCTGCGCGGCCCCCGCCGCCGAGCTGTGGCGCGTCATCGAGGGCGTCGGCGGCGAGAACGGCTGGTACTCGTTCCCGCTCGCCTGGGCGGTGCGCGGCTGGATCGACAAGCTCGTCGGCGGCGTCGGCCTCGTGCGCGGCCGGCGCGACCCGCACGAGCTGCACGAGGGCGAGGTCGTCGACTTCTGGCGGGTCGAGTCGCTGGAGCGCGGGCGCTCGCTGCGGCTGCGCGCCGAGATGCGGGTGCCGGGCCGGGCCTGGCTCGAGCTCTCGGCGGAGGAGGCGCCCGGCGGCGGCTCCCGCTACCACCAGCGCGCCGTGTACTTCCCGAAGGGGCTCGCCGGACGGCTGTACTGGTGGGCCATCCTGCCCTTCCACGGCGTCATCTTCGCCGGCATGGCGAACCGCATCACCGCCGAGGCCGAGGCGGGCGCGCGCGAGCACGCGGGAGCGAGCTCGTGACCACCGTCGTCTGGTTCCGCGACGACCTGCGGATCGCCGACCACCCCGCGCTCGCGGCCGCCGCCGACGACCCGGGCGGCGTCGTCTGCGTCTACGTGCTCGACGAGGCATCCGCCGGCATCCGCCCGCTCGGCGGCGCAGCCCGCTGGTGGCTGCACCACTCGCTCACCGCGCTCGCCGCCTCGCTCGCCGAGCTCGGCGCGACCCTCGTGCTGCGCCGCGGCCCGGCCGGCGAGGAGGTGCCGCGCGTCGTCGCCGAGGCGGGCGCCGACCGCGTGCTCTGGAACCGCCGCTACGGCGGCGCGGAACGCGAGGTGGATGCCGCGCTGAAACGCGAGCTGCGCGACGCCGGGCTCACCGCCGACTCGCTGCCTGGCGGCCTGCTGCACGAACCGTGGACGATCACCACGAAGGAGGGCGGCCCGTACCGGGTGTACTCGCCGTTCTGGCGGGCGTGCCTCGCCGCACCGCCGCCCGCGCGGCCGCTCGACGCGCCCGACACGCTCCGCGACGCGGCCGGCCCGGTGCGCTCCGACCGGCTCGACGACTGGGGGCTGCTGCCCACCCGCCCCGACTGGGCAGGCGGGCTCGCCGAGACCTGGCAGCCGGGGGAGGTCGCCGCCCTCGAACGGCTCGAGACCTTCCTCGACGAACGCGTCGACGACTACGCCGACGACCGCGACGTGCCCTCGATCGACGCGACCTCGAACCTCTCGCCGCACCTGCGCTGGGGCGAGCTCAGCCCGCGCACCGTGTGGCACCGCGCCACCGAACCCGGCCGGGCGTCCGCCGCGTTCCTCGGCGAGCTCGGCTGGCGCGAGTTCGCCTGGCACACCCTCTTCCACGCCCCGGACCTCGCCGAGCGCAATCTCGACCGCCGCTTCGACGCCTTCGAGTGGGCCGAGCCCGACGCCGAACTGCTCGGCGCGTGGCAGCGCGGCGAGACCGGCTTCCCGCTCGTCGACGCCGGCATGCGCGAACTCTGGCGCACGGGGGCCATGCACAACCGGGTGCGGATGGTGACCGCCTCGTTCCTCACCAAGAACCTGCTCACCGACTGGCGCGTCGGCGAACGCTGGTTCTGGGACACCCTCGTCGACGCCGACCAGGCGAGCAACCCGTTCAACTGGCAGTGGGTGGCGGGATGCGGGGCCGACGCCGCGCCCTACTTCCGCGTCTTCAACCCGCTGCTGCAGGAGAAGAAGTTCGACCCCGAGGGCCGCTACGTCGGCCGCTGGGCGCCCGACAGCGCCGGGCGGATGCCGATCGTCGAGCTGCCCTTCACCCGGGAGCGCGCGCTCGCCGCGTACGCCCGCATTCGCGGGAGCTGAGCGCGCCGCGGGAGCTGAGCGCGCCGCGGGAGCTGAGCGAGCCGAGCGAGCGCTCGGCGCGGGGCCGCAGATGCACCCGAGCTGGGGGTGCGCGCGAGGAGTTTTCTCCCTGTGGCCCATGCGGGGCCCGTTTCTAGGCTGATCGCGTCCTGCCGCCTGTGCGCATCCGCGCACCAGACGCTCCGGCCCGATCGGAGCGCCGCCGAGGCAGGGTGCCAGACCCGAAGGCGTCCCTACATGACTTCGCAGGCTTCTGCCGTCGCACCCTCCGCGCGCCCGTCGCGCTCCCGCCACCTGCTCCGATTCGCCGCCTGCGGCGTCGCCGCCTCGCTCGCGCTCGCGGCGCAGCCGACGGCCGCGTTCGCTGCGCCGCCGAGCGTCACCGGCCCGAGCGAGCCCGTCGCCTACGTCGAGCAGGCCCCGCCCGTCTCCGTCGGCGAGCAGGTCAGCTTCGCCGGCGGCTCGGCCTACGGCGGCGGCTACCTCGACTTCGCGGTCGACGGCGGCACCGCCGACGAGACCCTGTCGCTCCTCACCGCGGAGACGGCCGACACGACCGCCGGGGTCGTCAGCATCGTCGGCACGAGCGTGTACCTCGGCAACGGCACCGCCGCGGACCTGATCGGCGCCGTGGCATCCGACCGCGCCGGCGCGAACGGCGCGCTGCGCATCGTGTTCGCGAGCCCCTTCGACAACCCGAGCTTCGAGGACGACGACAGCATCGGCGGCTGGACCGTCATCGAGGACCGCGTGGACCTCGGCGTCACCACCATCGCCGGCGTCCGCAGCATCGACCAGAGCACGTACGCGGGCATCTCCGGAGGCAGCGGCTTCTCCGCGCCCGTCGACGACAACGCCGCGCCCACCAGGGCCACGTACACCGTGCGACTCAGCACCGTCGACGCGAGCCACGGCGCCACGAGCCTTGAGCTCACGAGCGACATGCAGACGGCCGAGGGCTGCGACGTCGTGCACGGCCCGGCCGTCTACAGCAACCCTTTCGAGGCCGCCGCGAACGACAAGATCTCCTTCGACTGGCGCGCGTTCCAGGGCTCGGACAACTTCCACGTCTACGGCTACATCCTGAACACCGTGACCGGCGCGCAGACCCCGGTGCTCGACGCCACCGGCGGCAACGAGGTGAACGCCTTCGTCACCAAGGAGACGGTGATCCCGGCCTCGGGCGAGTACCGCTTCGTGTTCGTCGGCGGCACCCAGGACAAGACCTGCGGCCGGGCCGCGGGCGCGACCCTGCTCATCGACAACGTGCGCGTCTTCGGCACGAAGGTCACCGACGCGGTCGCCGCGTCGATCAGCGACAAGCTGCAGTACCACAACGCCTCGGACGACCCCGCGGCCACCCGCACGATCTCGATCACCGCGGCCGACGCCGACGGCCAGGTCTCCGCGGCCGGCACCGTCGCGATCGCGATCACCGCGGTCGACGACGCGCCCGCCTTCGGACCGGTCGCCCCGATCACCCTTCTCAACCAGGACGGCGCGCAGAGCTACCCGACGAGCACCGGCACGCTCGACGCGACCGACCCCGACAGCCCGATCACGAGCGCCATCGTCGGCGGCGAGCAGGTCACCACGACGATCGACGGCGTCACCTACACGCAGCGCAAGGCCGGCACCTACGGCACGCTCTACCTCGACGGCGCGACCGGGGCGTACGCCTTCGTGCCGGATGCCGCGGCCGCCGACGCCCGTCAGCGCGACGACAGCGAGTCGTTCGAGTTCGAGATCTCGGCCGAGGACCGCTCGCCGGGCGGCCCGCACCCGGCGAAGACGGCCCGCCAGTCCCTCACCGTCTCGCTGCAGGTCTCGGCGAGCGGGCCCGGCGCTGGCACCGCCACGAGCGCCGTCGCCGGCGTCGAGCGCGCGTTCGTCAGCTGGACCGCCCCGGCCTGGGAGGGCGGCGCCGCGATCACCGGCTACGCCGTCGAGTGGTCGATCGACGCGGGCGGCTCGTGGACCACCGCGATCGCGGACACCGGCTCGGACGCGACGAGCGCGACCGTGCTCGACCTCACCGCGGGCACGCCGCTCGTGTTCCGCGTCGCCGGGATCAACGCGAACGGGCAGGGCCCGTGGGCGACCGTCAGCAACGAGGTCACCCCCTACACGAAGCCCGCCGCGCCGACCCCGATCACCGCGACGCCCGGCGACACCACGGTCGAGCTCGGCTGGACCGCTCCCGTCGCGGACGGCTGGTCGCCG
Organism: Agromyces soli; assembly: GCF_022811605.1. Taxonomy (GTDB): domain Bacteria; phylum Actinomycetota; class Actinomycetes; order Actinomycetales; family Microbacteriaceae; genus Agromyces; species Agromyces soli. Next base: position 1,486,015 of record NZ_CP094533.1, read on the forward strand.
GTCACCGGCTACCGCATCGAGCAGTCCATCGACGGCGGCCGCACCTGGGCCACCCTCGTCGCCGACACCGGCACCCCGCTTCCGATGCTGCTGCGCGGCCAGGCGCTGCGCCCGTCCGCACTGCTCGCGCCGACCCCGGCGACGAACTACACCGTCAGCGGCCTCCGCAACGGCGAGCCGGTCGCGTTCCGCGTCTCGGCGATCAACGCCGCCGGCACCGGCGTGCACGCCGAGACGGCGCTGACGACCCCGCGCACCACGCCGGGCGCCCCCGCGCCGCTCGTCGCGACGCCCGACGACGCCCGCGTCGCGCTCAGCTGGTCGGCCCCGGCCGACACCGGCGGCGCGCCCATCACCGGCTACCGCGTCGAGCAGTCCACCGACGGCGGCAAGACCTGGACCACGCTCATCGCCGACACCGGCAGCACCGCGACGAGCACCACCGTGACGGGACTCGCGAACGGCACCCCGGTGGCGTTCCGGGTCTCGGCCCTGAACGAGGCCGGCAGCGGACCGGCGGCGGATGCCTCGGCCACGCCCCGCCGCCCCGCCGACGCCGTGACGGTCGACTCGATCACCCCGGGCAACCGCACGCTCACCGTGGCGTTCACGCCGCCCGCGGACGACGGCGGCTCGCCGATCAGCGGCTACGAGTACTCGATCGACGGCGGCAAGACCTGGATCCCCGCCAAGGGCACGACGAGCCCGATCGTGATCGAGGGGCTCGGCAACGGCGTGCCCCGGTCGGTGTCGGTCCGCGCAGTGACCGACGCCGGTCCCGGCGAGGCATCCCCGGTCCAGACCGCCACGCCGGTGCTGCAGCCCATCCGCAGCTCGTCCGGTGCGCTGCCGAAGCTCGCGGCGGGCAAGGCGGCCTCGACCCTGAGCGGCGTCGACGAGCCCGTCTCGACGAGCACCGACGGCGACGAATTCGTCATCTCGGGCGACGGCTTCGAGGTGCGCGTGCAGGCGGTCGGCCCCGACGGTAAGCCCGTGGCCCTCGTGAACGGCGCTCTCGCGGTGCCCGCGGGCGGTTCGCTGCGGATCAGCGGCGACGGCTTCCAGGGCGGCAGCGTGCTCGACTTCTGGCTGCTGGGCGCCGAGCTCGGCCTCGGTGAGGCCACGGCGAACGCCGACGGCTCGTTCACCGCGACGCTGACCCTGCCCGAGGGCCTGCGCCTCGGTGCCGAGACGCTGCAGATCAACGGCCTCGCGCCGGACGGCAGTGTGCGCAGCATCGTGACCGGGATCACCGTGGTGTCGGCGGACGACCTCGCCACCACCGGCCGGGACGTGTCGATGGCGACCGTCGCACTCACCGGCGGCGGGGCCCTGCTGCTCCTGCTCGCCGGCATCTGGATCAGCGTCATCACCCGAAGGCGCCGAGGCGAGGGTCGCGCGCAGCTCTGAGCCGACCACCCGTCTTGGCGATCGGGGCGGAGGTGCACCCTCCGCCCCGATCGCCATGCCCCGCCCCGCTAGACTCTCGACGAGTCATGAGCGCCGAACCAGCCATCCGAGTCGTCCTCCTCGAGGACCAGGCGCTGTTCCGTTCCCTGCTGAGCGACCTCGTGCGCTCGGAACCCGGCTTCGAGCTCGTCGCCGCGGCCGGCACCATCGCCGAGGCGCGGGCCCTCGCGGCGAACGCCGAGGCCGACGTGATGCTGCTCGACATCGAGCTGCCCGACGGCAACGGGTTCCAGCTCGGCCGCGAGCTGCGGCGCGCGCGGCCCGGGCTCGGCGTCGTGCTGCTCTCCAGCCACGACATGATGGAGCTGCTGCTCGCCCTGCCCGACCGCGAGCGCGCAGGCTGGAGCTACCTCTCGAAGGTCTCGTCCACCTCCCGGGAGACGCTGCTGCGCGCCCTGCGGGTGAGCGCCAGGGGCGCCAGCATGCTCGACCCGGAACTGCTCGCCCGCCTGCGCCCGCGCCGCGGCAGCGCGCTCGCCGGCCTCACCCCGCGGCAGCTGCACGCGCTGCGCCTGCTCGCCGAGGGCTTGTCGAACGCGGCCATCGCCCGCGACATGGGCATCTCGAACCACTCCGTCGACAATCTGCTGAACGCCGTCTACTCGACGCTGGGCGTGCGCGACGACGGCGACCTGAACAGCCGCGTCGCCGCGGCGCTGCACCTCGTGCGCGACGGCGCCCCGGGCGGGGCCGGGGCATGAGCCCGCGCGCCCGCGGCACCGCGCCGACGGCCGCGACGCCGACGGCCGCGATCAGCGCGCTGGAGGTGCGCGACCGCGCCGACGACCGGCGCGTGCTGCTGTTCACCGCGGGCGTGCTGCTCACGGCGTTCGCGATCGGCTCGACGCTGCAGACCATCTTCATCTACCGCCCGGAGCGGGTCGCCACCTCCGAGCTGATCGCCGAGGCCCCGCAGCTGCCCGACCGGCTGATGACGAACCTCGTCACCGTCGCGATCGCGCTGCTGCTCGCCGCCTTCGTGCGGCTCGAAGAGCGGCGGCCCCTCGCCGCGGCCGGCGCGGTGCTCGCGATCGCCCTCCCGGTCGCGCTTGCCCGGCATGGGCTGCAGCTGCTGCTCGGCATCTACGTCGCCCCCGAGCTCGACGTCAGCCTCGTCGAGGTGTGCTCGGTCGCCGTCGTCATCGTGGTCGCGCTCGGACTCGCGCTCGCGCAGGTGCGCACGCGCGTGCGGCTGCGCGAGCACGAGCGCGCCGAGGCCGAGCACCGGCTGCGGGCGTCGACGGCGCTCGCCGAGCTGGCCGCGGAGGAGATGCGGGTGCGCCGCGAGGTGGCCGACGGCCTGCACGGCACGCTGCAGGGGCGGCTCGTGCTGAGCCAGGCCGCGATCGACGCGATCCAGCGCCGCGGGGTCGAGGAGGGATGGAGCGAGGCCGCCCTCGCGCAGCTCGCCGGGCTGCGCCGCGATCTCGAGCGGATGCGGGAGCACGACGTGCGCGAGCTCAGCAACCTGCTCTACCCGGTCGGCGTCGACGTCAGCCTCGATCACGCCATCCGGGCGCTCGTGCGCCGGGTGCCCGCGGAGATCGACATCACGGCCGAGGTCGACCCCGAGGCGGACCTCGCGCTCGATCGCGGCGACGACGCCGTCGCGCAGCGCATCGCCGTCGTCCGCGGCGTCGAGGAGGGCATCACGAACGCCCTTCGGCACGGTGCGGCGACGACGATCCGGGTGGCGGTCGGCGTCAGCGGGGGAGACGTCGACGGTGCGGCCGCGCCGCGCGTGCGCGCGACGGTCGAGGACGACGGCGTCGGCCTGCCCGATTCGCCGCGTTGGAACGGGCTCGCCCGCACCTCCGAACGGCTCGGCCTGCGCGGCGGGCGCGTCGAGCTCGCGCCGTCGTCGCTCGGCGGCGCGCGCCTCGAGGTCGAGGTCGCGGCGCCCGTCAGGAGTTGACCGGCGCGCGATCGAGCGTCGCGATCTGCGCCTCGTCGTCGGCGTAGACCGTCATCGTGTCGCCCGACACGTTCGCCGTGTCGAGCCCCTCGAGCACCGCCTCGGTGTCCGGGCACGCCATGCGCGTCGAGGCGACGTCGTCGAAGGAGATGTTGTCGTCCTCCATCGTCCAGCTGCCGGTCAGGCGGTTGCAGCCGTCGTTGCCGGTGAAGGCCCCGCCGCTCTCGAGCTCGAGGTAGGCGCCGTCGGGATCACCCCAGGTGCCCACCGGGTCGGGGCCGCCGCCCCCGGCGCAGCCGCCGAGCATCGTGATGAGCATGACGGCCGCGAGTGCGGCTCCTGCGGCGCGACCGTGTCGGATCCGATGCATGAGCTTCCCCCCGTCCGACGCTTCGCAGTCGCGACGCCGGCTGCCATCCGGTGGCCGGTGCGCGTCGGTCACCCTCTGCTTAGCGAACCGCGCCGCCCGCGTCAACGGCGGGAGCGCAGCATCTGCTCCCCGGCGTCGACGTAGGCGCTGAAGAGACCGGTGACCGCGCGCAGGCGTTCGGCGGCGTGCGCGTCGTCGGTGAGCGGCTCCGCCGCCTCGAGGGCGCGGATGAACGCCCGGGACCGCTGGTGGCTCGCGGCGAGGAGCTGCTCGAACCCTCCGGCGGCCTCGATCAGGAGGCGGCGGCTGCCCGGCTGCGGGATCGTGCGGGCGAGCCCCCAGGCGGCGAGCTCGCGGGTGGCCTGGCTCACGGCGCCGGCGCTGAGGCCGAGCGCCTCGCGCAGCTGCTCCGACGAGGAGGGCTCGGCGCGCAGCAGCAGGTAGCCGTAGACGCGGCCGGTGGCCCGGGCGAGCTGCCACGAGGCGAGCGTCTCGCCCATCACGTCGATGAAGCGCTGCTCCTCGGCATCGGTCATGCGGCGGTCCCTCCTGCGCTCGGCGGCCGGCCGTGCCATCCTGCCAGCAGCTGGAGCAGGAGCTCGCTCACCGCGTCGGGCGCGTCGAGCGTGACGATGTGCCCGGCGCCGGGCACGACGTGCTCGGCGACGTCCTCGGCCGCGGCCCAGCGGGGCATCGCGGTGGCGATGTTGCCCGTGCGGTCCTCGGCGCCGCGCACGAGCGCGAGCGGCACCGGGCTGCGGAAGCCGGGGTCGGGGGAGACGAGCGAGACGGTCGCGCGCCAGACGTCGAGGAACACCGCCTTCGGCATCCGCGCGAACATCGCCTCGGTACGGGCGATCGCCTCCGGCGTGACCGCCGACGCGCGCGCCATCAGGCCGGGGAGCCGCCCGGCGGGGACGAGCGCGAGCATCGGCGCCGCGAGGCGCAGGGCGAACCGCTCACCGGCGGAGAGCGGGCCCGCGTTCCAGGTGGAGTCGAGCACGATGAGCCCGCCCGCGCGCTCGGGGTTGGCGCGCACGAACGCCTGCGAGAGGTTGCCGCCGAGCGAGTGCCCGACGAGCACCGGCCGGTCGAGCCCGAGCGCGTCGATGAGCGCGGCGAGGTCGTCGAGCGCGTCGGCGGCGGTGAAGCGCGTGCCGTCCTCGAGCCGGGACGCGCCGTGCCCGCGGAGGTCCCAGCGCACCGTGCGGTGCCCGGCCGCTGCGAGCGCGGCGAATTGGGCGTCGTACATGCCGCGATCCATGCCGGCGCCGTGGGTGAGCACGACGGCCGCGCGGCCCGAGCCGTCGGTGTCGACCTCGGCCTCGGCGAGCTCGTAGCCGAGCTCGGCACCGGGACGGACGAGCGATCCGGTTATATTCACCATTCTCTGAATATAGCCCACCCTTTCGACTTGCCCGACTTTCATGAAAGTCGGGCAAGTCGGGGTGGGGTGGTTGACGCGGGATGATTTTGTGACAAAACTAACTGCTCGGACGTTCATCTGACGAGGAGGACACGATGAAGATCGTCATCGCGGGTGCCGGGATCGGGGGGCTCGTCGCCGCCCTGAGCCTGCACCAGGCAGGATTCCGCGACATCGCGGTGTACGAACGGGCCGCGGAGCTGCGACCTCTCGGCGTCGGCATCAACCTGCTGCCGCACGCCGTGCGCGAGCTCACGGAGCTCGGGCTCGGCGACGCGGTCGCCGACCTCGGCGTGCCGCCCAGCCGGCTCTCGTACTCCAACCGCCTCGGGCAGCCGATCTGGTCGGAGCCGCGCGGGCTCGACGCCGGCTACGCCTGGCCGCAGCTCTCGGTGCACCGCGGCGAGTTCCAGCTGCTGCTCGCCGCCGAGGTCGCCCGCCGGCTCGGGCCGGACGCCATCCGCACCGGCCACCGGCTCGTCTCGGTCGAGCACGGCGAGCACGTCGAGCGCGCCCGCTTCGAGCGGCCCGACGGCACCGCCAGCGAGGTCGAGGCCGAGCTCGTCGTCGGCGCCGACGGCATCCACTCCGCGCTCCGCGCCCAGGAGCACCCCGACGACGGCGCGCCCGTCTGGAACGGCCTCATCCTCTGGCGCGGCACCGCGACGATTCCGACGTACCTCGACGGGCGCACGATGATCATGGCGGGCGACGGCGAGCAGAAGTTCGTCGCCTACCCGCTCGCCGGCGAGACCGATGAGCCCGGGATGACGCGCGTCAACTTCATCGCCGAGCGGCGGGCGCCCGAGGGCGCGAGCGAGCTCGCCGACTGGAACCTGCCGATCGACCCGGCGCCCATCGTCGAGCGCTTCGCCGACTGGCGCTTCGACTGGCTCGACGTGCCGGCCACGATCGCGGCGGCCGACGAGATCCTCGAGTACCCGATGGTCGACCGCGAGCCCCTGCCGCACTGGCGCGCGGGCAGCTCGACGCTGCTCGGCGACGCCGCGCACGCGATGTACCCGAACGGCTCGAACGGTTCCTCGCAGGCCATCCTCGACGCCCGCACGCTCGCGTTCCACCTCGCCGGTGCCGTGCGGGGCCTCGGCGGGTCCGCGGGGGCCGCCGAGACCGCGTCGGCGGTGCGCGCGGCGCTCGACGCCTACGAGGCCGACCGCCGTCCGGCGACCGCGGCACTGCTCGCGATGACCCGGCAGCTCGGGCCCGAGAAGGTCATGCAGCTCGCCTACGAGCGCGCGCCGCAGGGCTTCGCCGACATCCACGACGTCATCCCCGAGGCCGAGCTGCGCGAGATCGCCGACGCGTACAAGCGCGCCGCCGGCTTCCACCCCGCCGCGCTCACCGAGCGCGACTCGCTCACGCCGGTGAGCGTCGAGCCGTGATCGCGGCGCTCGCGAGGCTGGCACACTGAGGACATGGCAGCAGTGCGCGCGGGATCGGCGGATGGCTCGGCCGAGCTGGCCCGGTTGAACCTCGTCGTCTCGCCGCTGCGGCGCGCGCTGCTCAAGGGCGCGCGCGCCGCGGCGGAGCTCCCCGACATCCCCGACGCGCAGATCGAGCTGCTGCGCGCCGTGCCCCGCGGCGTGCAGAAGTCGCCGGGCGAGCTCGCCACGGAGCTCGGCCTCGGCCGCTCCACGGTCAGCAACCTGCTGAAGCTGCTGGAGCAGGCCGGGCTCGTCGAGCGGGCGACGAGTGGCAGCGACGGCCGCCGGGTCGCGGTGCGGGCGACCGAGCGGGCGCTCGACCTGCTCGAGCGCTTCGACCGCGCGAGCGGGGAGCTCGTGGCCGAGGCGGCGGCGGGGCTCGGCGGCGACGAGCGCCGCGCCCTGGTCGCCGCGGTCCCGGTGCTCGAGCGGCTGCGCGAGCTCGTCGAGGCTCAGAGCGAGGCGAGCAGGGCCTCGGCGGCGGCGCGGGAGCGCGTCATCCGCGAGGGGTCGTCGTCGAAGTCGCCGAGGAAGACGGAGCCGAGCGCGCAGGTCAGCACGCCGTAGGCGGCGGTGACGCAGGCGTCCTCGTCGGCGTGCGGATGCGCTGCGGCGACGAGTTCGGCGAGCTGCAGCCGGGTCGCGGTGTACGCGGTCGTCAGCACCTCGGCGATCTCGGGCGTCACCCGGGAGAGCTCGACGAGCCCGAGCACGACGGCGTTCTCGCGGTCGGGGGCGTTGAAGACCGGCCCGAAGAGGTAGTCGAGCGCGGCCTCGATGCCGTCGATGCCGGTGGGCAGTATCGAGCCGACCTCGCCGCTCTGGTCGGCGAAGACGGCGACGGCCGTGTCGTGCAGCAGGCGGTCGCGGTTGCCGACGAAGTGCCGCACGTGCCCGCGCGACATGCCCGCGGCGTCGGCGATGCGGTCGAGGGTCGTGCCGTGGATGCCGTGCTCGGCGATGGTGTTCATCGTCGCCTCGATGATCTGCTCGCGGCGCTCGGCGGCGACGGATGGGCGTGCCAACGACGCATCTCCTCTCCTGCGGCGCCGACCGGGGCGGCTGCAGCTCGAGTGTAACGGCCCGGTAAATTTTAGTCTAGTCGGACTTGACTAACTATGGATGACGGTCGTAGCGTGACCGTCACCCGCGCCGAGCACCGGCGCGACGTCCCGAAGGAGCGACATGCCCGACATCCTGCGCATCCCCCCGGCGCCCGAGAGCCCGCTCTCGACCCCGGCCCGGATCCGCATGCGCGACGGCGTGCGGCTCGCCGCCGACGTCTACCTGCCCGGCGCCCCCGAGGCGGCCGACGCGAGCCCCGGCGACACCATCCTCATCCGGCTGCCGTACGACAAGTCGGGCGTCTACTGCTTCATCCCGCTCATCGCCGAGTACTTCACCCGGCGCGGTTACCGGGTCGTCGCGCAGGACGTGCGCGGCAAATTCCGCTCAGAGGGCGACGCCCTGCTCTTCGTGAACGAGGTCGACGACGGCTACGACACCCTCGAGTGGATCACCCGGCAGGCGTGGTCGAACGGGCGCGTCGCCATGTGGGGCGACAGCTACTACGGCTACACGCAGTGGGCCGCCGCCGCGAGCGGCCACCCCGCGCTCAAGGCGATCGCGCCGCGGGTCACGGGCACCCAGCTCGGCGAGCCCGTCCGCCGCACGGCCGCCGAACGCGTGCGCCGCGTCGAGTGGGGCATCACCTACCTCTACCCGCTCACCCAGTTCTTCGAGAACGACGCCCTGCACTGGGAGCCCGACTGGTCGAGGCGCGACTTCGCCGCCCAAGCCGAGGAGGTCATCGCCCAGCTCGGGCAGCGCGGGCTCTCCTACGACCAGTGGTACCCGAACCCCGTGCTGCTGCCCCGCTTCCCGCAGGGCGACCCGTTCGCCGGCCGTTCGGTGCCCGTGCTGCACACGATCGGCTGGTGGGACAACTGCGCGCCGCTCTCCTGGGCCGACGTCGCCGCGATCGCCGAACGCCCGAACTGGGAGGCCCACCACTATCTGCGCATCGAGGCGATCGACCACGAGAGCTACCAGCTCCTCGAGGCCGACGGCGACCGCGTCGCCGAGCGCAGCGAGGCGCAGATCCGGGCGCTGCTGCCGCGCACGCTCGACCCCGCGCTCGACTTCTTCGAGGTCTTCGTGCGCGGCAACGGCCGGGCGGGCGAGGTGCCCCGGGTGAGCTGGAACCTCGCCGGCACCGAGGAGCAGCGCGAGTCCGCCACGTGGCCGCCCGCCGGGGTGCGCACGGTGACGCGCTACGCCACGGCCGACGGGGCGCTCGCCGAGCAGCCCGGTCCCGAGGCGACGCTCGCGTGGCGGCACGACCCGGCCGACCTCGTGCCGTCGAGCGCGCCGGACGCCTTCTCGTTCCTGCTCTCGCTGCCCGACGAGGCGCCCATCGGCGAGCGGGACGACGTGCTGCGCTTCGACTCGGCCGCGCTGACGGCCGACGTCGACCTCGCCGGCCCCGCGACGGCGCGGCTCGAGCTCAGCTCGGACGGGCCCGTAGCGGACTGCTTCGTGCGGCTGCTCGACGTGGCCCCCGACGGCACCGCCCTCCGCATCGCCCGCGGGCAGCTGCAGCTGCTCGACGCAGGCACCCCGCACACGCTCGAGATCGACCTCGGCCAGCTCGGCTACCGCGTGCGCGCCGGCCACCGGCTCCGGGTCCACATCTCGAGCAGCGACTACCCCGAGTTCCTGCCGCAGACCGGCACCGGGGCCGACCCCTGGAGCTGGGGCGAGACGCGGATCACCACCCAGCGCACCCGCGTGGGTGGCGCCGACGGTCTCGCGCTCACGCTCACCGTGCTGGAAGGAGCATTGCCGTGATGGACCCCGTCCTCGAGTACGTCTTCGAGATCAAGGCGACGATCGATCCCGACCTCCACATCGGCCGCGGGCCGGAGGAGCGGCTGTCGTTCACGCCGGTCTCCGGCGGCAGCGTCGACGGCCCCCGGCTGCAGGGCGAGGTGCTCGGCGGGGGCGGCGACTGGGCGGTCGAGCGCTTCGGCACCGCGCAGCTCGAGGCGCGCTACCTCATCCGCGCCGCAGACGGCGCGGTCATCGACATCCTGAACCGCGGCTACTTCCGGGCGAGCCCCGACGTCGTCGCCCGCATGGATGCCGGCGAGGACGTGCCGGAAACCGAACCGGGACTGTACTTCCGCACCGCGCCGGTCTTCCAGACCGACGCACCGCAGCACCGATGGCTGGCCGAGCACCAGTTCGTCGGGCTCGCCCGCGACGAGGGCGGCCAGGTGTGCATCCGCATCTTCCTGCTCCGCTGAGCGGGAGCGCGGATCGCCGCCACCAGCACCACCCCTTCCCCCATCCATCCACGGCCCAGCGGATCCACCGGATCCGGCCGGGCCGCCAGGACCGAACGGAACTCTCATGAAGCGAACTGGACTCGCGGCGGGCGCCGTCGCCTGCGCCGCGATGCTGGCCCTCACCGCCTGCGGCCCACGCGCCGGCGGCGACGCCGACGGCGCCAGCGCCGAGCTCACGCTCGTCGACGCCCAGCCGGCCGGCACGCAGCCCGTCGACGAGGTCACCTGGGCCATCGTCGAGGGCGAACCGGCCACGTTGAACCCCGCGGCCTCGGCGAACCTCGTCATCCCGAACCTCTGCGACAACCTGCTCTCGCTGCAGCCCGACTTCTCCGTCGAGCCGGGGGTCGCGGAGCGCGCCGAGTTCGTCGACCCGGTGACCTTCGTGATCACCCTCCGCGACGACGTGACCTTCTGGGACGGCAGCCCGCTGACCGCCGACGACGTGGTATACAGCCTGCAGCAGAGCACCGACCCCGCCTCGCAGTGGTACAGCGCGTTCGCCCTCGTCGACCCGGACCCGGCGACCGGGATCGTCGCGACCGGGCCGCTCGAGGTCACCGTGCACTTCGTCGCGCCGGACTCGACCTTCCGCGACGCGCTCGCCGGGCAGGGCGGCGCCGTCATGCAGAAGGCCTTCGGCGAGGCGGCCGGGCCGGCCGTCGGCACCCCGGACGGCGGACTCATGTGCACCGGGCCGTTCGAGCTCGCCGAGGGCGGCTGGAAGCCGGGCTCGGAGATCGTGACGACCGCGAACGAGGACTACTGGGGCGGCGCCCCGCTCGTGAAGCAGCTCACGTACACCTTCGTGAACGACGGTTCGACCCTCGCGACGGCGCTGACCCAGGGCGAGATCGACGGCGCGATCAACGTCGCACCGAGCTCGCGCGCGGTCTTCGAGGGCGACGGCGCCGGCACGCTGACCGTCGGGCCGTCCACCGCCTCGTACAGCTTCGGACCCGTCTCGGCGACGAGCGCGGCGGCGAACCCCAAGATCCGGCAGGCGCTGAGCCTCGCGATCGACCGGCAGCAGTACCTCGACACCGTGGTCAACGGGCTCGGCTACGTGCAGAAGACGCTCGTGCCCGAGTTCTCGTTCCAGTCGATGGAAGCCGCCGACGTCTACCAGGCCGGCTACGACGCGCTCGCCGAGCCGACCGTCGACCTCGAGGCGGCGAAGCAGCTCGTCGCCGAGAGCGGCGAGGACCTCAGCGTGCCGCTCGTGGTGGCGGTGCCCGCCGGGGCGAAGGAGTTCGCGCAGACCGCCGCGATCATGCAGGCCGCCGGCAAGGAGATCGGCCTCCAGCTCGAGATCGACGAACTGCAGGCCTCCGACTTCGGCGCGCTCTTCTACGACCCCTCGAAGCGCGAGGGCATCGACTTCGTCGCCACCCAGGGCTACCTCGAGACGCCCGGCGTGCTCGGCTACCCGTCGCTGTTCCTGCTGCCGCCCGCGATGGGCGGGGTCTTCAACTGGAGCGAGTACAACGACCCCGACGTCACCGCGCACCTCATGGCGGCCCGCAACGCGACCGACCCGCAGACGGCGGCGAGCGAGTTCGTCGCGGCCCAGGAGATCTTCGCGCCCGAGCAGCTGCAGGTCACCCTCGCCGGCACCTACCAGCTCACCTACCTGAACTCCGAGCTGAGCGGCGTCACCACCTCGGTCGCGGCGTACAGCAGCCCCTGGGCGCTGCACCTCGGCGGCAAGTAGGCGCGGACGACCGGCAGACGGAGGACGACGACGGTGCCCCCACTCACCAGGACGGTGCTCGCGAGGCTCGGCGGGATGCTGCTGACGCTCTTCCTCGCCAGCGTCGTGATCTACTCGGCGGTGCTGCTCACCGGCGACCCGATCGCGGCGCTGGCGGGCGGCGCGAAGCCGACGCCCGAGCTCATCGAACAGATCCGGGCCGCCTACCACCTCGACGACCCGCTGTGGTCGCGGTACTGGCAGTGGCTCACGAGCGCCGTCCAGGGCGACTTCGGGCGCTCCTTCGTCTACAAGACGGAGGTGATGACGCTGCTCGCGCCGCGGTTCGGGCTCACCCTGCAGCTCGTGCTGCTCACCGTGCTCATCATCCTGGTGTTCGGGGTCGGCTCCGGCGTGGTCGCGGCGCTCCGCGGCGGGGCCGTCGACCGCACGGTCGCCGTGCTCACCTCGCTCGGGATGGCGCTGCCGACCTTCGTCGTCGCCATCCTGCTGATCTGGATCTTCGCGAAGTCCCTCGGCTGGTTCCCCGTGTACGGCGAGGGCGGGGGCGGCTGGGACCGGGTCTGGCACCTCGTGCTGCCGGCGGTCTCGCTCGCGGTGCTGTTCATCGCGTACCTCAGCCGGGTCACCCGCAGCGCGCTCGTCGCCCAGGTGCATTCGGAGCACGTCGAGACGGCCAGGGTCCGCGGCATCCCGCGTTCGCGCATCTTCCGGGTGCACGTGTTCCGCAACGCCGCCCCGCAGATCCTCGCGATCTCCGGCACGACGATCGCGGGGCTCTTCGCGGCGTCGGCGATCGCCGAGGTCGCCTTCGGGCTCGGCGGTATCGGCTCGCTGCTCGTGCAGGCGGCGGCCAGAGCCGACCTGCCGGTGGTGCAGATCGTCTCGCTCCTGCTCGTCACCATCTTCGTGGTGCTGAACGCGATCGCCGACCTCTGCAGCGCCCTCATCGACCCGACGAGCGTGGCAGGAGGGAAAGCGGCATGAGCGTCGCACAGATCGCCGGCGGTGCGGTGCCGACCGTCGCCAAGCGGGCGGCCCGGCGGGACTGGCTGTTCCGCGGCGCCCTCGTGGTGTTCGGGCTCATCGCGCTCGCCGCGCTGCTCGGCCCGTGGATCGCGCCGTACGACTCGAGCGCGCTCTACGTCGGCCCGGTGAACGGCGCGTCGAGCCTCGCCCACCCCTTCGGCACGGACGACGTCGGCCGCGACATCCTCTCCCGCGTGCTCGTGGGAGCCGGGGCGAGCGTGTTCGCGCCCATCGTCGTCGTGCTGCTGTCCACCGTGCTCGGACTCGGGCTCGCGCTCACCGCCGCGTGGTTCGGCGGCTGGGTCAGCGGCGTCGTCGCCCGCGTCGTCGACGTCATCTTCGCGATCCCCGGCCTCGTCATCGCCGTGCTCGCGGTCGCGATGTTCGGCAAGGGGCTCGTCGCCCCCGTCGTGGCGCTGTCGATCGCGTACATCCCCGTCGTGGCCCGGCTCACGCAGACCGCCGCCGCGCGCGAACTCGGCAAGCCGTACCTCGCCGCGCTGCGGGTGCAGGGCGTGTCGAGCCTCGCGATCTGCTTCCGGCACCTGGTGCCGGCGATGATCCCCGTCGTCGCGGCGCAGATGGCGGTCGGCTTCGGCTACGCGATGCTCGATCTCGCGGCGATCTCCTTCCTCGGGCTCGGGCAGCAGCCGCCGGCGCCGGACTGGGGATCGATGATCGCGGGCGGGCAGGCCGGCATCCTCGCCGGCGCGCCCGAGCAGTCCGTCTTCCCGGCGGTCTTCGTCGTGATCACCGTGCTCGCCGTCGGCATCATCGGCGCGCGCGTCACCCTCTGGGCCGAGGAGAAGGAACGATGACCCACCCGATCCTCGAGATCTCCGGACTCGACGTCTTCGCCCCGGGTGCCGACGGCCCCCGTCAGCTCGTGTTCGACTCCACCCTGAGCGTGGGCCGCGGCGAGGCCGTCGGCCTCGTCGGCGAGTCGGGCTCGGGCAAGACGCTCACCGTGCGAGCGGTGGCGGGGCTGCTGCCGGACGGCTTCACGACCCGCGGCGCGATCCGCGTCGACGGGCAGGAGCTCGCCGGCCTGGGCCGGCGCGCCGTGCGCGAGCTCCGCGCCAGACGGATCGGGATGGTCTTCCAGACGCCGCGCGCGCACCTGAACCCGCTGCGCACGATCGGCGACTTCCTCACCGAGGCGCTCGTGCACGTCGCGGGGGCGAGCCCCGCCGACGCCGGGCGCCGCGCCCGCGCGCTGCTCGACGAGGTCGGCATCACCGATCCGGACCGTCGGATGCGGCAGCACCCCGGCGAGCTGTCGGGCGGACTGCTGCAGCGGGTCATGATCGCCGCCGCGCTCGCCATGGACCCCGAGATTCTGCTGGCCGACGAGATCACCACCGCGCTCGACGTGACCACCCAGGAGGAGGTCATGGCGGTGCTCGCCGAGCTGCGCGAGCGCCGTGAGCTCTCGCTGCTGTTCATCACCCACGATCTCGCCCTCGCCGGCGCGGTCTGCGACCGCGTCAACGTCATGCAGCACGGCCGCATCGTCGAGACGCTGCCGGCCGCCACCATGCGACGTGACGCGACGCAGGCGTACACGCGGACCCTGATGGCGGCCGCGCTCGACGAGGCGCCGCCGATCGTCGCGGAGGCCGGGACCGCAGCACCGCCGATCCTGCGGCTCGAGGGCATCCGCAAGAGCTACCGGCTCCGCGACGCCCGCGGCCGGGCCGACACCCTCGTCGCGGTCGACGACGTGTCCATGGAGCTCGCGCGGGGCGGCTCGCTCGGCATCGTCGGGGAGTCCGGCTCGGGCAAGACGACCGCCGCCCGCATCCTGCTCGGGCTGGAGACCGCCGACGCCGGACGGATCGAGGTGGCGGGGGAGGACTGGAGCCGGCCCGCCCGCGGCGGTCGCGGCCGACGCCACCGCGCGAAGCTCGCCCAGATGGTCTTCCAGGACCCGTACCAGTCGCTCGACCGGCGCCAGACCGTCGAGCAGTGCCTCCGGGAGGCGATCCGCGTGCATCGGCCACGGGCGGAGCGGGCCGCGCTCGACGCGCGCATCGCCGAGCTCATGGGCCACGTGCGCCTCGACCCGGCCCTGCTCGGCCAGCGGCCGCGCTCGCTCTCGGGCGGCCAGCGGCAGCGGGTCGCGATCGCCCGCGCCCTCGCCGCCGACCCCGAGCTGCTCGTGCTCGACGAGGCCGTCTCGGCGCTCGACGTGACGACGCAGGTGGAGATCCTCACCCTGCTCGACACGATCCGCCGGGAGACCGGGCTCGCGCTGCTCATGATCACGCACGACCTCACGGTCATCCGACGGCTCTGCGACCAGGTGGTGGTGATGCGCCAGGGGCGCATCGAGGAGCACGGGACCGCCGAGGCCATCCTCGACGCGCCGCAGGCGGACTACACCCGCCTCCTGCTCGACTCGATCCCGCGCGAGGGCTGGACGCCGCGACGACGCCGCCTCGGCCGCACCGGCTCCCTCGCCACCGTGACCCGCAGTACCGTGATCCCCGACTGAACGGAAGGACCCCCATGCCGGAACCGCTGATGGAACCCGCCTTCGAGTACTGCTTCGAGCTGCGCTGCCTCGTCGACGAGGCGATCCCGCTCGGCGGCGCCGAGCCCGGCGAGGGCCTGCACTTCGCCCGGGTCTCCGGCGGCGACTTCGACGGCCCCAGGCTGCGCGGGCGGGTGCTGAACAGCGGCGGCGACTGGTGGACCGCCCGCGGCCTCACCGTCGAGCTCGACGCCCGCTACGTCATCGAGGCGGAGGTGACGGGCGGCACCGCCGGCGTCGAGGTCGTGAACCGCGGCGTCTGGCGCACCGACGAGGCGGGCTACGCGCGCCTCCTCGCCGGCGAGGACGTCGACGAGCGGGAGCTCTACTACCGCACCGCGTTCCGGTTCCGCACGGAGCACCCCGAGCTCGGATGGCTCGGCGAGTCGCAGTTCGTCGGCTACGCGCGCCCCGCGCCCGGGCAGGTCGTCATCCGCGTCTTCCGCCTGGTCTGAACCGGCCGAGCGTCCCCACCTCAGCACTCCTCCCGACCGGTCTCATCCGGCCGGCCAGCAGAATGGAACGACCATGACCCGCTCCGCCGAGCTCCTCATCGTGAACGGCCGGGTGTTCGACGGTCGCCTGCGCACCGCGAGCACCGCCGTCGCCGTCCGCGACGGCCGCATCCTCCGCGTCGGCTCGGACGCCGAGGTGCTGGCCCTGCGCGACGACGCCAGCACCGTCCTCGACGCCGCCGGCGGGCTCATCCACCCCGGCTTCGTCGACGCCCACGCGCACGCCGTCTTCGCCGGGGTCGAGCGGCTCAGCATCGACCTCACGCCGGCCGTCACCGTCGAGGAGACCTACGAGCTCATCCGTGCCGGCGCGGCGCGCAGCGACGGCGAGTGGGTCACCGGCGGCGGATGGAGCCACGAACTCTTCCCCGCGCCGACGCGGCACGAGCTCGATCGGATCGTGCCCGACCGGCCGGTCGCGCTGAGCGACGCCGGGCATCACACCCTCTGGGTCAACTCACGGGCGCTCGAGCTCGCGGGCGTCGGCGCGGACACCCCCGAACCGCGCAACGGGCACATCCACCGCGACGAGCACGGCGTCCCGACCGGATACCTGAACGAGACGGCCGCCGAGCTCGTCGGCCGGGTCGTGCCGCCGGCGAGCGAGGCGGAGATGTCCGCGGGGCTCGCGAACGCCCAGGAGTACCTCTGGTCGCTCGGCGTCACCGGCTGGCACGAGGCGATCCTCGGCGAGTACAACGGCAAGGCCGACGCGACGCCCGCGTACCTCCGGGGCATCGCCGACGGCAACCTGCGCAGCGAGGCCTCCGGCGCCCTGTGGATCGCGCCGGGCCTGCGCGAGGCGGACGTGCCCGCGCTGGTCGCGCGCTTCGTCGAACTGCGGGAACGGAACGCCGCCGCCGGCTTCGACACCTCGACCGCCAAGGCGATGATCGACGGCGTGCCGCACGGCGAGACCGCGGCCCTGCTCGAGCCCTACTGCAGCCACGGCGACGGCTTCGCCGGCGAGCTGCACTACGAGGAGGACGCGATCCGCGCCTTCATCGTCCAGCTCGACGCGGCCGGCTTCGCGCTGCACCTGCACATCATGGGCGACCGGGGCATCCGGGTCGCGCTCGACGCGATCGAGGCGGCCCGCGCCGAGCACGGCGCCGGGCCGCGCCACCACATCGCGCACCTCTCGATGGTGCGCCCGGAGGATGCCGCGCGCTTCGGGCCGCTCGGCGTGACGGCGAACATCCAGGGGCTGTGGGCGGCGCCCGACCCGGCCGTGGTCGCCATGATCGGGGAGGCGCGGATGCAGGCCGGCTACCCGTTCCGGAGCATCGCGGAGAGCGGCGCCGAGCTCGCCATGGGCTCGGACTGGCCGGTCTCCCCGGCCGAGCCCTGGCTCGCCATCCACGTCGCGGTGAACCGCTGGGCGCCGCTGCCGCCCGGGGTCGAAGCGCCGCCGCTCCCAGCGGGCGCGACGCCGCCGACCCTCGACCCGGAGCACCAGGCGCTGAGCCTCGAGCAGGCGCTCGCCGCGTACACCGCCGGGTCGACCGAGCTCGTGCTCCGGCGCCCGGGCCGCATCCGGGTCGGCGAGCGGGCCGACCTCGCCATCGCGAGCGCCGATCCCTTCGAGCTGCCGCCGGCCGCCCTCGTGTCCGTGCAGACGGCCGTCACGGTCGTCGAGGGAGTGGTGCGCTTCCAGCGCTGAGCGCCGAGCACCGCCGCGCGCCGGGCAGAGGTCCGGCTCGCCTGGCCGGAGTCCCCCACCCTTCCGACTTGCCCAACTTTCATGAAAGCCGGGCAATTCGGAAGGAAAGGGGGACTCCGCCCGCGCACGCAGAAGACCCCGGCGATGCCGGGGTGTCAGCCGAACGTCGGAACGTCAGCCGCGCGTCGCGAGGGAACCGGTCTCAGGCCCGCTGGGAGCCGTCGCCGGGGACGTAGTGGTCACTGCCGTCGTCGGCATACTCCGACCACTTCGACAGATCTTCTTCGTACTTGTCATCGTCCGAGCCCGCGAGCTCGCGCTCAAGCGCGTTGTAGTCGGTGTCGGGGCTGAAGTACTTCAGCTCCCGTGCGACCTTGGTGTGCTTGGCTTTCTGACGGCCGCGCCCCATGCGTGACCCCCTTACGGCTTCTGGCCGGGCGGAATGTGCTTCGCCCGGCTCGTTCTTGGCGGAAATAGTTCGTGCCGTAAGTTTAGCACCGACGAACGCTCGCCTTCTCGGCTGCGAACCCCCTGATGCTGCTGCACTCGCGGTCGGATTCATGCTGAGATGGAGGGGTGATGTCTTCCCTGCCCGCCCGCGTCAAAGTCGCGGTCGTCGGCGCGGGTCAGGCGGGGCTCTCGGTGGCGTACTACCTGCGCCGGTTCGAGCTCGTCGCCGACGAGGACTTCGTCGTGCTCGACCGCGCTCCCGGCCCCGGCGGCGCCTGGCAGCACCGCTGGTCGTCGCTGAAGCTCGGCACCGCGCACAAGGTGAACGACCTGCCCGGCATGGCCGAGATGGGGCTCAGCTTCGAGACCGCCGACCGCACGCAGCCCGCCCGGGAGATCGTCGCCGACTACTACCGCCGTTTCGAGGAGCACTACGAGCTGCGCGTGCACCGGCCCATCGAGGTGCGCCGCGTCTCGAACGAAGGCGCCGACCTGCGCCTCGCCTACCGCGACCTGCGCACCCCCGACGAGCCGGCGCCCGCCCCCGAGGAGCAGCAGGTGCGCGGCTTCTTCGGCCGCCGCCGCAAGACCTTCGCCGTGCCGGCGCCCCCCGCGCAGCCGGGCGGCACGCTCGACACGCAGATCCTGGTCAACGCGACCGGCACCTGGGGCTCGCCGTTCGTGCCCTACTACCCGGGCATGACCGACTTCCGCGGCCGGCACCTGCACACCTCCGACTTCACCGACGCCGAGTCGCTGCGCGACCAGCACGTCGTGGTCGTCGGCGGCGGCACCTCGGCCATCGGCTTCATGCTCGAGCTCGAAGACGTCGCGGCATCCCTGACGTGGGTCTCCCGCCGTCCGATCGACTGGCTCGACCGCCAGGAGCTCGACCTCGAGGGCGCCTCGGCCGCCGTCGCCGCGCAGGACGAGGCGGCGCGCTCCGGGCGGGCGCTGCCCTCCATCGTGAGCGGCACGGGCGTGCCGAAGAACCGCCGCATCGCCGCGGGCATCGAACGCGGGCTGCTCATCGCGAAGCCCATGTTCGACCGCATCGAGGAGGACCGGGTGGTGTGGGACGACGGCACCGAGGCGCGGGCCGACGTCATCATCTGGGCGACGGGCTTCCGGCCCGAGCTCCGCCACCTCGCGCCGCTGAAGCTGCGCGAGAAGGCGGGCGGCGTCACGGTCGGCCAGGGTGCGTCCTGGGGCGACCCGCGGGTGTTCCTCGCCGGCTACGGCCCGCAGGCCTCCACGATCGGGGCGAACCGTGCCGGGCGCATGATCGCCCGGCAGATCATGGCGATGCTGTAGCCGCTCAGCCCGCCGGCGCGGGCGGTGCGGGCGGGGCCTGCGCCTGGCGCACCGCGCCGACGGAGGCCGCGATCACGAGCGCGACGGCGAGCCCGCCGACCCAGGTGAAGTGCTGGCCGAGCAGCACCAGCCCGGTGAGCGTCGCGATCGCCGGCGCCAGGCTCATCAGCACCGCGAACGCCCCCGCGCGGAGCCGGCGCAGCGCGATCAGCTCCAGCGCGTAGGGGATGGTGGAGGAGAGGATCGCGACCGCCGCGCCGAGCCCGAGCACCTCCGGCCGCAGCAGCACCGCGCCCGAGCTCGCGATGCCGAACGGCAGCACCGCGACGGCGCCGACGGCCATCGCCAGCGCGAGCCCCTCGAAGCGCGGGAAGCGCTGCCCCGTGCGCGCCGACAGCAGGATGTACCCCGCCCACGTCGCCCCGGCCCCCGCCGCGAAGACCACGCCGATCGGGTCGAGGTGGCCGAAGCTGCCCTGGCCGAGCAGCACGACGCCGATCGCGGCGAGTCCGGCCCACAGCCACGAGGAGGCGCGCCGCCCCGTGATCACCGAGAGGGCGAGCGGCCCGAGCACCTCGATCGTGACGGCCGCGCCGAGCGGGATCCGCTCCAGCGAGAGGTAGAACAGCGCGTTCATGAGCGCGAGGACGAGCCCGAAGCCGGCGACCGTGAGCCAGTCGGCGCCGCTGCGGCCGCGCAGGCGCGGCCGGGCGATCGCGAGCAGGATGACGGCGGAGAACACCAGGCGGAGGCTCACCATGCCGAGCGGTCCGACGGTCGGGAAGAGGATGACGGCGATCGCCGCGCCGACCTCCTGGCAGGCGAGGCCGAGCACGACGAGGGACGTCGCGGCGACGGCCCCGCCGCGCGCCGCGGGCCTCGCGGTCACGCGCCGCCGTCGCGGGCGAGGCCGCCGAAGTCGCCCGCCGTGACCACCGCGTACGAGGCGGCGACGATCCGCTCGAGCACCGCCAGGTCGAGCTGCTCCAGGTCTTTCAGGTAGAGGCATCCGACGCCGGTGGTGTGCGGTCCGAGCGCGGCGAGCTCCGCCTCGTACGCGCCGACGCCGTCGGCGAGGTAGACGGTCGCCGCGGGCTTCCGCGGCGAGAACGCGGCCGCGGGCGCATCGCCCTCGCGGCCGCTCGGGTAGCGGTAGTGGTACTCCCCGAACGCGACGATCGACGGCCCCCACATCCGCGCGGGCTCGCCCGTCACGCGCGACATCAGCGCCAGCAGGGTCTCCGCGTCGCGGCGCCGCACGGGGTGCGTCACGCCGTCGAGGAACGCGCGCACCGAGGCATCCGAGGTCATGCTCGCGAGCCTACCGCCGGCGGTTCGCGCCGGCGCCGGGGACGGGACGCCTGGGCACCGGGCGCACCGGCTCGCCGCGCCGGTCCTGACCGGGCAGCGGCCGGGAGCGGCGGCCGTAGATCATGTCGCTGGAGTCGAGCAGCCACGGCACGAGCGCGACGGTGACGCCGTGCACGAGCATGAGCTTCTGCCGGATGCGCCGCGCCTTGTGGTTGTGCAGGATGTTCTCCCACCAGTGGCCCACGATGTACTGCGGCATGTACACCGTCACGACCTCGGAGCCGTGCTCCTCGCGGTGCTGCTTGATGTACTTGATGAGGGGGGAGCTGAGATCGCGGTACGGCGAGGCGAGGATGCGCAGCTTCACGTGGATGTTCTGCTTCACCCAGTCGCGCTTCAGCTGCTTCGTCTGCTCCTCGTCGATCGAGACGTGCACGGCCTCGATGCTGTCGTGCTTCGCGGCGATCGCGTAGTCGAGCGCCTTCAGCGTCGGCTTCTGCATCCGCCCGACGAGCACGATCGCGTGATCGCCCGCCGAGCCGAACGTCGTCGTCGCGTCGACCTCGATCTCGCGCTCGACGTCGCGGTAGTAGCGGTGCACGCCGAGCATCAGCAGGAACAGGATCGGCATCATCAGGAAGACCATCCACGCGCCGTGCGTGAACTTCGTGATCGTCACGACGATGAGCACGACCGCAGTCAGGCTCGCGCCGAAGGCGTTGATGCACAGCGAGCGGATCATCGCCCCGCGCGTCATCGGCCGGTCGTCGTCGGCGGCCGGCCCGGGGCGGCCCCGCTTCCGGTAGCTCGTGCGGGGCTGGCGCAGCAGCCGGATCCAGTGCCGCACCATGCCGGACTGGCCGAGCGTGAACGACACGAACACGCCGATGATGTACAGCTGGATGAGGAGCGTCAGATTGGCCTGGAAGATCACCAGGATGATCGCCGCCGCCGTCGCCAGGATGATGACGCCGTTCGAGTAGATCAGCCGGTCGCCACGGGTCGACAGCGACTTCGGCGCGTAGCCGTCGCGGGCGAGCACCGAGCCGAGCAGTGGGAAGCCGTTGAACGCGGTGTTCGCGGCGAGCAGCAGCACGAGGGCGGCGGCCGCCTGGATCACGAAGAACAGGATCGAGCTGTTTCCGAACACCGCAGCGGCGATCTGCGCGATGAGGCTCGGCTGCGGCGCCGTCGCGCACTCGTCCCAGCCGATCAGGCTGCACGGGTCCTCGGCGTAGTGCACGCCGGAGACGAGGGCGAGGGTCGTGAGGCCGACGAAGAGCACGATCGCGAGCCCGGCCATCAGCATCAGGGTCTTCTGCGCGTTGCGCACCTTCGGCCGGCGGAACGCGGGCACGCCGTTCGCGACCGCCTCGACACCGGTGAGGGCGGAGCATCCGCTCGCGAACGAGCGCAGCAGCAGGAGGACGAACGCCGCCTGCACGAGCTGCTCGCCCTCGACCTGGTACGCCGCCGACTCCGCGACGGGCGGGTTGCCCATCAGGATCTGCACGAGCCCCGTGCCGATGAGCAGCAGCACGCTCCCCGCGAAGAGGTAGGTCGGCACCGCGAACGCCTTGCCGGACTCGCTCACCCCGCGGAGGTTCACCGCCGCGAGCAGCACCACGAAGAGCACGGCGAGCTCGACCCGCCACGGGTTCAGCTCGGGGAATGCGGAGATGATGTTGTCGACACCCGAGGCGACCGAGACGACGACCGTCATCACGTAGTCGACGAGCAGGGCGGAGGCCACGAGCACGCCGGCCTTCTCGCCGAGGTTCTTGTGCGCCACCTCGTAGTCGCCGCCGCCCGAGGGGTAGGCGCGGATCAGCTGTCGGTAGCTCAGCGCCACCGTCGCGAGCAGCAGCACGACCACCGCCGCGACCCAGGGCGCGAAGGCCAGGAACGCGAGCCCGCCCGCGGTGAGCACCATCAGGAGCTCCTGCGGGGCGTACGCCACCGAGGAGAGCGCGTCGCTCGCGAACACGGGCAGCGCGACGCGCTTGGGGAGCAGCTGCCCCTCGAGTCGCTCGGTGGGCAGCGGGTCGCCGATGATCCAATGCTTCGGCGACTTCAGTTCTGCGGGCGGTTCCTCCGCCTCATTCGTCACGGCGGATGACACTACACCCGTTGCGACGGCTGTCAAGTCGGCTTGCTACCCTGGAGCGCGATCCCGCCGGACGGCGGGCATCCCGCCCGATTCCGGGCGGGTCGAGACGCCGAGATCGGACCGAGACGTGAACCGTGCGACGCAGCTCGCGCGCGGAGCCGCCGCCGCAGCGGTGGCCCTGTTCCTCGCGGCGTTCTCGCACGGCGCCGCCGCGGGCGAGGCCCCCGGCGGGCCGGGGCTCGCGCTCTCCGCGTTCGTCGCGCTCGCCGTGTCGGTCGCCCTCGTCGGGCGGCGCAGCTCGCCCCTCCGCGTGGTGCTCGCGACCGCGGCGAGCCAGCTCGTCTTCCACCTGCTGTTCTCCGTCGGCGCGGGCGCGGGCGGTGCCGGCGCGCTGCTCCGGGTCTCGGGGGACGCGCACCACCCGACCGTGACGGCGCTGCCGGATGCCTCGGGCGCGACGGCTGCGCCCCTCCTCGGGCACGGGCACACGGATGCCGCGATGCTCCTCGGCCACGTGCTCGCCTGGCTCGCCACCGTCGCCTACCTGCTCGCCGTCGAGGCCGCCGCCTGGCGCGCCCTCCGCCGGACCGCCCGCGCCGTGCTCGTGCGGGCCGTCGACGAGGCATCCGCGCTCGCCGCCATCCCCGTCCCAGCCGGTCCGCTCGTGCGACCGCTCGCCCGCGACCGCGCGCGCCTGCGCGGTCGCCAGCTCGTCGCCCAGCTGCGGCACCGCGGCCCGCCGCGCCACCCCGCCTTCGCCTGAACCCGGCCGCACCGCGGCCACCACTCGCGTCCGCGCGGGCCCCTGCGCCCCGGACGCACGAAGACGGGATTCCCCATGCACCGCACCGCCACCACCATCGCTGCCACCGCTCCCACGGCCGCACCCCGCCGGCGACTGCTCGCCCTCGGCGCCATCGCGCTCGCCGCGGGCGCGTGGCTCGGCCTCGCGAACGCCCAGTCCGCCTCGGCCCACGACGAGCTGATCGCCTCGACCCCCAAGGCCGGTGAGGTGCTCGACGCCTCGCCCGCC
This sequence comes from Agromyces soli, assembly GCF_022811605.1. Taxonomy (GTDB): domain Bacteria; phylum Actinomycetota; class Actinomycetes; order Actinomycetales; family Microbacteriaceae; genus Agromyces; species Agromyces soli. Next base: position 1,509,666 of record NZ_CP094533.1, read on the forward strand.
GAGGTGAAGCTCACCTTCTCGGACGACATCATCCCCGTCGGCACCGCGATCGAGGTCGTCGACCACCACGGCGAGTCGATCGACTCGGGCGAGGCCGTCGTCGCCGGCCCCGAGGTGACCGCGACGCTGCCGGCCGAGCTCTCCGGCGAGTACCAGATCCGCTGGCGCGCCGTGTCGAGCGACGGCCACGTCATCGACGGCACGATCGACTTCGGCGTCGGCTCGGGTGCGACCGGCACCTGGACCGAGGAGGCGCCGCACGACGCCGCCGCGAGCGGCGACGGGCACGACGCCGCCGCCGAGGCCGGGCACGACGAGGCATCCGACGGCCCCGACGGCTGGGCGATCGCCGGCATCGCGGGCGGCATCCTGGGCGTCGCCGCCCTCGCCGCCGCGATCGTCGTCTTCGCCCGGGCCCGCCGCCGCGACCCCAAGGCTTGACTCCCTCCCCCGAGTTGCCCGACTTTCATGAAAGTCGGGCAACTCGGGGGGTGGGCGCGGGCTTGTGTCGAGCGAGGTGCACGACGGATGCGCCGGCGCGCCGGCGCTGCACGGCGTGCCACGCGGACCGTCGTGCGTCAGCGGGCGAGCAGGTACCCGGCGCCCGCCGCCGCGAAGCCGAGCACGAGCGTGACGAAGACGTTGAGGAGGGCGGCCCGCCAACGCCCGCCGTCGAGGAGCTCGATCGTCTCGACGCTCCAGGTGCTGAAGGTCGTCAGCCCGCCGCAGAACCCGGTCACGAGAATGAGCCGCCAGTCGGCCGAGACGGCGGCGCGCTCCGCGAGCCCGATGACGACGCCGGCGACCGCCGAGCCGACGACGTTCACGATCAGGATGCCGCCCGGCAGGTGACCCGGCCGCACCGGGAAGCGCCGCGACAGGAGATAGCGGATGACGGCGCCGAGGCTGCCCGCGACGAGCACGGTCGCGATGACGAGGGGACTGAGGGCGGTCACAGCGTCTCCCCGGAGTCGGTGATCGTGTCCGGCATGCGGCGGCGGCCGATCCGCGAGCCGAGCCAGAGTCCCGCGGCCGCGGCCGCGAGACCGGCGAGCACGGAGACGACGAGGTAGAGCGCCGCGGTGAGGTGCGCGCCCTCGCGCTCGAGCACGACGAGCGAGGCCATCACGGCCGACAACGTCGTGAAGGAGCCGAGCACGCCCGAACCGACACCGGCCTTCAGCCACGCGGGCGTCGAGGGACGGCGCCACAGCCCGCCGGCGAGCCAGCCCAGCGCGAAGGCGCCGACGAGATTGACGAGCAGCGTCTCCAGCGGGAACTCGTGATCGGCGTGCGGGAACGCGAGGTCGAAGACGAGGCGCAGCCCGGTGCCGAGGAGCCCGCCGACGGCGACCGCGAGGATGTTGCGCACGTGTCGAGGGTAGCGCCGCCGTGCCGGATCAGCGGTCGGCGAAGGTGCCGAGCACCTCGGCGCGCACCTCGGCGAGCCGGGCCCGCAGCAGGTCGACGGTGGCGGGGGCGACCCGGCCGCGGCTCGCCTGCCGGCGCAGTTCGGTGCGCAGCTGCTGGCGGAACTCGTTCAGCACCACGTCGGCCTCGTGCACGGCGCGGTTCGAGTCGGCGTGCAGGTTCACGGTTTCGCCGCGCACGCTCGTCGCGGAGCGCTTCGCCTCGCGGGCGGCGCTCGCGAGCTCGGCGCGGAGGGAGCGCATCGCGTCGTCGACGTTCTGCCGCACGTCCTGCGCGAGCCGGCGCACCGAGTCGGTGACGTCGTTCTCGATGTCGTCGAGCTCGTGCCGCCTGGCGTCGAGCTCGGCTCGGCCGGCGTCGGTGATCTCGTAGATCGACTTGCGGCCGTCGCTCGTCTTGGTGACGAGCCCCTCCTCTTCGAGCTTCGCGAGGCGCGGGTAGATGGTGCCGGCGCTCGGGGAGTAGGTGCCGCCGAAGCGCTCCGACAGCGCCTGGATGAGTTCGTAGCCGTGCCGCGGCCGCTCCTCGAGGAGGGCGAGCAGGTAGAGGCGCAGGCTGCCGTGCGCGAAGACCGGCGGGGTCATCGGGATGCCTCGTCGCTCGAGGATGCCGCGGCCGAGGCATCCGTCGTCTCCGCGACCGTGCGCCGCAGCACCGAGATGTTGCCCGAGACGCTGTTGGCGCCGAGGTCGAGCCAGGTGCCGGCGAGCTCACCGACGACGCGCTCGAAGCCCTTGCCGCGCATGCCCTTCACGGTGATGTCGTCGAGCACGAGCGTGCCGGCGACGGTGTTGATGCGGTAGCGGGCCCCGGCGCCGCCGGCGAAGCGCACGGTGAGGTCGCCCGAGACGGTGTTCGTGTCGATGCGGTCGGGGGTGCCGTGCGCGTCGACGATCATGTTGCCCGACACGGAGTCGGCGTTGAAGCTCGTGATCCCGCCGGTGGCGATGATGTCGCCGGACACGGTGTGGGCGGTGATGCGGCCGACATGGTTGCCGACCGAGATCTCGCCGGAGACGCCGGACAGCTCGAGGTCGCCGTCGTGGTTGTCGATGACGAGCTCGCCGGAGACGGTGCTGAGCTTGGCGTCGCCGTCGAAGCCGGATACGAGGGCGTCGCCGGAGACGACGCCGAGCTGCAGCACGACGTGGCGCGGGGCGAGGATCGAGACCTCGGCCTTGGCGTTGCCCGCCCAGCCCTTGAAGGCCTCGATGAAGTTGTCCCAGCGCAGCTGGGGGTGGTCGATCTCGAGCACGTCGCCGTCGATGGAGACGGCGAGTTCCTTGCCCGTGACGGTCGAGACCTCGACGCGGGCGCCGGGCTCGTCGTGCGCGATGACGTCGACCTTGCCGCCGATGAGGCTGACCTTGAGCTTGCGGACGAGCTCGAGGTCGATGATCCGGGACTCGCCGGGGGCGATCACCCACTTCTCGATGGACATTGCGACTCCTTGCTGGACGATGACACTGCTCGCGACGCGATATATCGCGTTTACGTGAGACACGATATATCGCGTCTAGGGCGCATGCAAGGGCTCCGGGCGAAAACTCAGGCATCACGGCTTGACCTTGACGTAACGTCAAGTTCTACCGTGGACCCCGGAGGTTGAGACGTGGACTGGTCGATTCAAGAGATCGCGAAGCTCGCCGGGACGACGAGCCGCACCCTGCGGCACTACGACGATCTCGGCCTGCTCGCGCCCACGAGGGTCGCCGGCAACGGCTACCGCCACTACGACGAGCGCGCGCTCGTGCGGCTGCAACGGATCCTGCTGCTGCGCGAGCTCGGGCTCGGCCTGCCCGCCATCGCCGAGGTGCTCGAGGGCAGCGCCGACGAGGCGCGCGCCCTCGAAGCCCATCTCGGCTGGCTGCGGCAGGAGCAAGGCCGACTGGCGCGGCAGATCGCGTCGGTCGAGAAGACGATCACGGCATTGGAAGGAGGTGAACGACTGATGGCAGACGAGATGTTCGACGGCTTCGACCACACCGTGCACCGCGCGGAGGTCGAACAGCGCTGGGGCGCCGAGGCGTATGCCGCCGGCGACCGCTGGTGGCGCGGACTCGGCGAGACCGGTCAGCGCGAGTGGAAGGCCCGCACGGCGGCGCTCTCCCGCGACTGGACCGCGGCGGCCGAATCCGGGCTCGCCCCGGACGGCGCCGAGGCGCAGGCGCTCGCGAAGCGTCACGTCGAGTGGCTGACCGGCGTGCCCGGCACGCCCGCGGCGGTTCCCGGCGGCGACGTCAAGGGCTACGTGCTCGGCCTCGGCGAGATGTACGTCGCGGACCCGCGCTTCGGGGCGAACTACGGCGGCCAGGCCGGCGCGGAGTTCGTCCGCGACGCGCTGCGCGCCTACGCCGAGCGCGAGCTCTGACCCGCGCCGCTTCCTACTCCGAGTTGCCCGACTTTCATGAAAGTCGGGCAACTCGACGTTTGGGTGCGCGTGCGCTGCGGCCCCCGAGGTGTCCCGGCCCGGGGGCCGCAGCGGTCGGTTGGCGCCGCTCAGTGCGGCGCGGCGGCGGTGGGATGCGTCGGCGTGGCCGGCTGCGGCGAGGCATCCGCCGGCGGGGCATCCACTGGCGGGGCATCCGCCGGGGTGGCGCTCGCCGGGCGCCGCTCGCGCACGGCGAAGAGCGGCAGCGTGATCCCGCAGAGCGGGCCGATGAGGATCGCGAACGCGACGGTGCCGAAGCCGACGTCGCCGCCGAGCAGCCAGCCGATCGCGAGCACGGTCACCTCGACGATGGTGCGCCCCACCCAGATCGGCCAGCCGGTGCGGGCGTGGATGCCCGTCATCAGTCCATCGCGCGGGCCGGGGCCGAAGCGGCTGCCGATGTAGAGGCCGCTCGCGACGGCGAGCAGCAGCAGGCCGCCCGTGAACAGCAGGATGCGCTGCCAGAGCTCCGGCGGGGTCTGGATGAGCCAGAGTCCGAGCTCGATGCTCGGCCCGATCAGCAGGATGTTCAGCACGGTGCCGAGCCCGGGGCGCTGGCGCAGCGGGATCCACAGCAGCAGCACGAGCAGGCCGACGATGTTCGTGAGCCAGCCGATGCCGATGCCGGTGAGGTGGGAGAGGCCCTGCGCGAAGACCGTCCACGGGTCGACGCCGAGGGCCGCACGGATCATCATGGCGTCGGCGATGCCGTAGAGGACGAGGCCGATGAGCAGTTGAGGGATCCGGCGGAGCATGAGAGCCATCCAATTCGAGAATTGGACTGTCGACAAGAGGCCAATTCTCCTAAAGTGGATCGCATGGCGGATGCCTCGATCAGCGCACGCGCGCTCGTGACCCTGCTCGGCGACTGGCGCGACGGCGGCACCGGGCCGAGCGGCCCTGCCTACGTCGCCCTCGCCGACCGCGTGCGTCTGCTCGTGCTCGACGGCCGCGTGAGCGTCGGCACCCGGCTGCCCGCCGAGCGCGAGCTGGCCGAGCGGCTCGGCGCGAGCCGCACCACGGTCGCAGCCGCGTACCGACGGCTGCGCGAGCAGGACCTGCTGCGCAGCCTCCGCGGCTCGGGCAGCGTCACCCGGCTTCCCGGCGCGCCCGCGGTGCTGCCCGCGCCGCCCGCCGCCGAGCACCTCGACCTGTCGAAGGCCGCACCGCCCGCCCTGCCCTGGCTCGCCGAGGTGGCCCGCGAGGCCGTCGAGGAGCTGCCCGCCCAGCTCGCCGGCTCGGGCTTCGACCCCGTCGGCCTGCCCGAGCTGCGGCTCGCGATCGCCGAGCGGTACACCGCCCGCGGGCTGCCCACGGCCCCCGAGCAGGTGATGGTGACGATCGGGGCGCAGCACGCGATCGGGCTGCTCTCGAAGGTGCTCGTCGGCCGGGGCGACCGCGCCGTCATCGAGGCCCCCACCTACCCGCACGCGTACGAGGCGCTGCGCGCCGCTGGCGCCCGGCTCGTGCCCGTGCCCGTCGCCCCGCACGACGCGGGCGGGCTCGACGTCGACGACGAGGTGGGTGCGCTCGTCCGCGCCTTCGGCCACGCCAACCCCTCGACGGCATATCTGATGCCCGACTTCCAGAACCCGACCGGCCGCTCCCTCGACGAGGCGGGCCGCGAGCGGGTGCTCGACGCGGCGGCCCGTCAGGGCGCCGTGATCATCGCCGACGAGACGACCGCCGAGCTCGACCTCGATCGCGAGGCGGCGCTCCGCCCGTTCGCGGCGTACGGCCCGGCCGGCTCCGCCGTGCTCGTCGGCTCGCTCGGCAAGACGGCGTGGGGCGGCATCCGCGTCGGCTGGATCCGCGCCGAGCCCGCGCTCATCCGGCGCCTCGTGGCGATCCGCGCGCCGGGCGACCTCGGCACGCCCATCCTCGAGCAGCTCATCGCGACCCGGCTGGTGCGCGGCATGGACGAGATCCTCGCGTTCCGCCGCGCCGAGCTCCGCCAAGGCCGTGACCTCCTCGAAGCGCGGTTGGCCGAGGCGTTCCCGAGCTGGCACGTGCCGCACGTCGACGGCGGCATCGCGACGTGGATCGGCCTCGGCGCGCCGGTCAGCTCGCAGCTCGCGCTCGCCGCCCGGGCCCAGGGCCTGCTCATCGCAGCCGGCCCCCGCTTCGGCATCGACGGCGCCTTCGAGCGCTACCTGCGGCTGCCGATCTGCCTGCCGCCCGAGACGATCGACGAGGCGGTGCAGGCGCTCTCGCGGGCCTGGCTCGCCCTGCCGGGCACGGCCGTGCCGGAGGCGGGCCTGCTCGCCGAGGTCGTCTAGCGCGAGCCGCGCGCGGGCCGGGTGCGCGCTGAGCCGCGAGGGCCGGCCGCCGACCGGGCGCCGTTCACCGAGCGGACACCGGCCGGACGCGCGCGCGACACCCGGCGGGCACTCCTGAGCCATCGGGCGCCAGCACGCTGGCGCGGAACCCCCGCCGTCGCGACCCACTGGAGTGCCCGCATGCCCGCTCGTCGTCCCCTGTCCGCCGCCGCGCTCACCGTGGCGTGCCTGGCCGCCGCCGGGCTCGTGTCGAGCGGCGCGATCGCCGCCGCCGCTGAGCCGTCGGCGCCCGGCGCCTTCGTGCGCACCGCCACGTACCCCGTCTTCCAGAACGTGCCGGCGGGCGCCGACCCGACCGCCGCCACCGTCGCCGAGATCTCGACGATCACCGACGACGGCACCGTCGTCTACACCGACGCCCTCGGCAAGCGGATCGGCTTCCTCGACGTCAGCGACCTGGCGAACCCGGTCGGCTCGGGCACCGTCGAGCTCGCCGAGCTCGGCCACGCCGACGACCAGCCGACCTCGGTCGCCGCCTACGGCGATTTCGTCCTCGTCGTCATCGACGAGACGGGCGGCGACTTCGTGAACCCGAAGGGCCGCGTCGACGTGCTCCGGGCGAGCGACCGCACCCTGGTGCGCTCGATCGACCTCGGCGGGCAGCCGGACTCGATCGCGATCTCGAAGGACGGCGCGTACGCCGCCATCGCGATGGAGAACCAGCGCGACGAGGAGTTCAAGCCCGCCGGCGGCAAGAAGGGCGATCTGCCGCAGCTGCCCGCCGGCTTCGTGCAGGTGCTCGGCCTCGTCGACCCGGCCGACCCCGTCGCGTGGACGGTCGACGCCGTGCCCTTCGTCGACGAGACCGGCGCCCCGATCCCGGTGATGGCCGCCGCCGGCCTCGACACCCCGCAGGACCCGGAGCCCGAGTACGTCACGATCAACTCGCGCAACGAGCTCGCCGTGACCCTGCAGGAGAACAACGGCATCGCGATCATCGATCTGCCGACGCTCGAGGTCACCCGCGCCTTCTCCGCGGGCTCGGTCGCGGTCAGCGGCATCGACGTCGCGAAGGACGGCCGCATCGACCTCTCGGGCTCGATCCCCGCGACGCCGCGCGAACCCGACGCCATCGCCTGGATCGGCGACGACCGCCTCGCGACCGCGAACGAGGGCGACTGGAAGGGCGGCACCCGCGGCTGGACCGTCTTCGACGCCGCCGACGGCGCCGTGGTCTGGGACGCCGGCAACAGCTTCGCGAACCTCGCCGTCCAGCACGGCCTGCACAACGAGGACCGCGCGGCGAAGAAGGGCGCGGAGCCCGAGGGCATCTCGGTCGCCGAGTTCGACGGCGTGCCCTACGCCTTCGTCGCGAGCGAGCGCTCGAACTTCGTCGCCGTGTACGACGTGAGCGACCCGGCATCCCCCGCCTTCAAGCAGCTGCTGTTCTCGACCAACGGGCCGGAGGGCATCCTGCCCGTGCCCGAGCGCGACCTCCTCGTCGTGTCGAGCGAGACCGACGACGCCGCGGTCGGCGTGCGCGCCTCGGTGAACCTGTACGCCTTCGGCGAGGCGGCCGCCCACGCGCCCGCCGGCGCCGCCGCGCAGCCCAGCCTCGTCTCGGACGTCGTCGGCGGCGCGCCGATCGGCTGGTCGGCGCTCGGCGCCCTGGCCGGCCACCCGACGGACGCCTCCCGCGTGTACGCCGCGAGCGACTCGGTGCTCTCGCCCGCCACGGTGTTCACGGTGGACGTCGCGCAGACCCCGGCGCGGATCACGGGCTCGCTCGCGATCACCGAGGGCGGCGCGCCTGCCGCGCTCGACGTCGAGGGCCTGGCGGTCGCCGAGGACGGCGGCTTCTGGCTCGCCGTCGAGGGCGCGACGGGCGCGGGCAACGTGCTGAAGCGCACGGATGCCTCGGGCGCCGTCGTCGACAGCTTCCCGCTGCCCGCCGAGATCGCGGCGCACGTCGGCAAGTGGGGCTTCGAGGGCGTCACGACGACCGGCGCCGGTTTGGACCTCCGGGTCTGGGCGGTGCTGCAGCGGCCGCTGTGGACCGACCCGGCGAACCCCGCGGCGGGCGCCGTCGAGGGCGACGACGTGGCGCGCATCGGCCGGCTCGACCCGGCGACCGGCGAGTGGAGCTGGTTCGGCTACCGGCTCGAGCACACCGCGGTCGCGGGCGACTGGCTCGGCCTCTCCGAGATCACCGCGATCGACGACGACACCTTCGCGATCATCGAGCGAGACAAGCTGAACGGCCCGGCCGCGCAGGTCAAGCGGATCACCCGGGTGGACGTCCCGGCGGACGCCTCGGGCCTCCCCGGTCTCGCCGGGGAGCTGCCGATCCTCGAGAAGTCCACGGCGGTCGACGTGCTGCCGGCGCTCCGCGCCACGGGCGGCTGGACGCAGGAGAAGCTCGAGGGCTTCGCGAAGGCGGCCGACGGCGCGCTCTACGCGGTGACCGACAACGACGGGCTGAAGGATGCCACGGGCGAGACCGTGTTCCTGCGCCTCGGGCAGGCCGACGAGATCTTCCCGGGTGACGAGGAGCCGCAGCCGGGCGAGGCGAGCCTCGTGCTCGGCGCCGCGAAGGTCGCCGCGGGCGGCACCGTGAGCGTCACGGGCACCGGCTTCGTGCCCGGCGACACCGTGCGCTTCGAGCTGCGCAGCACGCCCGTCGCACTCGGCTCGGCCGAGGCCGACGAGGCAGGGGCGCTCAGCTTCACGGCGAAGATCCCCGCGACGACCGCGCCCGGCGCGCACCACCTCGTCGCGATCGCGGCGGACGGCAGCGAGGTCGCAGCCGAGTTGACGGTGACGGCGGCGCCGGGCGGCACGGACGGCGGCACTGATGGCGGAACCGATGGCGGAACCGATGGCGGCACCGACGGCTCGGGCGACGGCTCGCTCGCGCACACGGGCTTCGACGGCGGCTGGCTCGCCGGCGCCGCGCTCCTCGTCGTGCTCGGCGGCGGTGCCGCGCTCCTCGTCGCCCGTCGTCGCCGCCGCGAGGCCTGAGCCGCGGCACCCGCTCTCCCTCCGCTCGAGTTGCCCGACTTTCATGAAAGTCGGGCAACTCTGTGGGGTGTTGCGGGCAGGGGAGAGCGGGGCGGCAACGGGGGGATGTCACCGCCCCGACCCCGGCCGGACGGATCCGGCCGCCCGGTCCACCGTGTCGGCGACCGGGAGCGCAGGGGTTTCGGGGCCCGGGCCGGAGCCCGGGCCCCAGTGATTCAGTTGCGGGCGATGCGACGCCGTCCGACGAGCAGCAGGCCGAGTGCGAGCAGCGCGAGCGCGGCCCACAGGATCGAGCCGTCGACTCCGGTGCTGGCGAGCCCCGTCTGGCCCTCGGCGGCGACCATCGTCGCGCCTCCGCCGCTGCCGTTCGTGCCGGCCGGCGTCGACGGGGTGGTCGGCGTGGTCGGCGTCGTGGGCTCAGTCGGGTCGGTCGGGTCGGTCGGGTCCGTCGGGTCCGTGGGATCCGTCGGGTCCGTCGGGTCGGTCGGGTCCGTGGGATCCGTCGGGTCGACGATCGTCGTCGGCCCGTCCGTCTCGCTGTCCCCGATCACCGAGATGGCGTTGCCGCCGACCGTGATCGGCAGCGAGAGGCCGGGCACGAGCTGTGTGCCGCCGAGCAGGCCGCCGAGGCCGCTGGTCTCGGCCCCGCTGCCGGAGCCGGTGCCCGTGCCGCCGGTCACCTCGGTGGAGGCATCCGTCGACTCGCTGTCGCCGACCGCCGAGATGGCGTTGCCACCGACGGTGACCGGGACGCCGACCGAGGGCAGCAGCTGCGTGCCGCCCAGGATGCCGTCGCTGCCGCTGGTCTCGGCCCCGCTGCCGGAGCCGGTGCCCGTGCCGCCGGTCACCTCGGTGGAGGCATCCGTCGACTCGCTGTCGCCGACGACACTGATCGCGTTGCCGCCGACCGTGACCGGCACGCCCGCCCCGCCGAGCACCTGGGTGCCGCCGAGGATCGAGTCGTCGCCAGAGGTCGAGCCGCCCGCGCCCGCGGCCGGTGCGCTGCCCGCGCCCTCCGCGACCGTCGTGCCGGCGCCCTCGGACGAGCTGTCGCCGAGCGCCGAGATGGCGTTGCCGCCGACCGTGACGGGCACGGCGACGTCGACGAGGCCCTGGGTGCCGCCGAGGATGCCGTCGCTGCCGCTGGTCTCGGCCGGAGCGCTGCCCGCGTCCGCCGGGGCCTCGGCAGCCGGGGCGACCTCGGTCGTCGGCTCGCTCGTGCTGCTGTCGCCGAGCACGCTGATCGCGTTCCCGCCGACGGTGATCGGCACGTTCACGTCGACGAGGGCCTGCGTGCCCGAGCCGACCCCGTCGTCGCCGGAGGTGGTGGCCTCCGCGGCGGGTGCCGCGTCGGCCGGGGCCTCCTCGGCGGGGGCGGCCGGGGCGGCGGGTGCCGTCTCCGTGCTCGCGTCGCTGGAGCTCGAGTCGCCGAGCACGCTGACGGCGTTGCCGCCGAGCGTGATCGGGAGATCGATCGAGATGCCGGCCTGGGAGCCGGACAGGATGCCGTCGTCGCCGCTGGTGTCCGCAGCGTGCGCGACGCCGGCGCCGAGGAGCGTGAGCCCCCCGGTGACGAGGGTCGCATAGAGCGCCCTCACGGCGAGCCGCTTGAGATTCATGATCAGTTCTCCTGACTGTGTTGGGAATCGACGCCCCGGCGCAGGCCGGAGCGGAGTGACCGTGTGTCCGCACGCGCGCATGAGCGCGTCGACGGACGACGGTTCCCGTCAGTCAGGAGTGGTGTCGGTCTCGAACACGGGAGACGAGGGCAGCTCGTCGTTCACCGTGCTGAGCGCCAGGGAGGCGTTCGCCTCGTGGCCGACGGCGGCGAAGGCCGCGTCGGAGCTGGTGGATGCCCCGGCTGAACCGGAGCCCGCGGCGGAACCGCCTGCGGCGCCGCCGAGGGCGGGCGAGAACGGGGCGCCGGGGAACGGTGCGCCCGGCCCGCTCGGGGCGTTCGGCGGCGAGGCGTCGTGCGGCGCGCGCAGCTGGGCGCCGAGCGCCTCGTCGCTCGTCGAGGGCGTGTCCGTGCCGGCCCGGGCGGGCGGGCCCGAGGCGGTGGCGGCGAGCGCCGGCGCCGCGGTCGGTGCCTGGCCGCCGGGCGGGGTCGTGATCGTGCCCGGGTCTCCGGGGCCGCCCGGCTCGCCGGGTCCGCCGGGGGCTCCGGGCAGCACGGGCACGTTCGGCAGCTGCGGCAGCACGCCGCCGTCGGGCAGTGGCCCGAGCGTGCCGACGACGCCGCCGAGGGTGTCGTCGACCGTGTCGACGACCGGGATCAGGATGCCGCCGACGGGGGCCGGTCCGAGCAGGCCGCCGACGACGGGGAGCGTGCCGACGAGGTGGTCCACCGCGTCCGTGACGGGCGTCACGACGCCGCCGACCGTGCCGCCGTTCGCGACGCCGGAGACGGCTCCGCCGACCGAGCCGACGGTGCCGGTGACCGTGTCGTCGACGGTGTCGACGACCTCGTTCGCGGTCTCGGTGACGGTGTCGACGACGGCCGGAACCTCCTCGACGATCTCGGCGACGGGCGCCGGAGCGACCTCGACGACGGGCTCGAGCACCTGGTTCACGGGGGTCGTCACGGTGCCGACGACGCCGTCGAGCGTGTCGCCGACCGCGCCGGTGACGTCGCCCACGGTGCCGAGCACCGAGCCGACGGCGCCGAGCAGGCCGGAGCCGCTCGAGCTCGACGAACCGCCGTCCGAGGGTGGTGCGGCCTCCTCCGCGGAGGCGCCGGAGGCCCCGGTGAAGAGGGAGATCGCGAGCCAGGCGGCCGAGACGGCCGCGCCCGCGAGGGCGATTCGGAGCGCAGGGCGCTGCAGCGGCGTTCGCCGTGCAACGACCAGATCGGTCATTCCGATCACCCCCCGGTGCAGCCGAACATACGCCCTGAGGATGCCTCAAGCAACCCCCGCGAGCTCGGTATTCAGCGAACCGTGACCTTTCCGATCGAATCTGACTGCGAGAATCGTGCCCATGCACCTGCTCGCGAAGCTCAGCATGCGCAACCGTGCGCTCATCGCCCTCGTCACGATCGTCGTGGCGATCTTCGGCGCCCTCTCGCTCACGAGCCTCAAGCAGGAGCTCGCGCCCTCCATCGCGTTCCCGCAGCTCTCGATCGTGACCAGCTACCCCGGCGCCTCGCCCGACGTGGTCGATGCCGACGTGTCCACGCCGATCGAGACCGCGATCCAGGGCATCACCGGGCTCGAGTCGACCTCGACGACGAGCTCGACCGGCCTCTCCCGGGTGATCGCGAGCTTCACCTACGGCACCGACCTCGCCTTCGCCGAGCAGAAGCTGCTCTCCGCGGTGAACCGCATCCAGCAGTCGCTGCCCGACGATGTCGACCCGCAGGTCGTCGCGCTCTCGCTCGACGACTTCCCCGTCGTGCAGCTCGCCGTCACCGGCGTCGACGACACGGCCGCGCTCTCCGACGAGATCAGCCGCACCACCCTCGGCGAGATCACCGACGTCGACGGCGTGCGCGACGCGACCCTCGTCGGCGACGTCGGCCAGCGGGTGAGCATCACCCCGGACCCCGCCGCCCTCGCCGCGCGCGGCCTCACCATGCAGGCCATCCGCGACGCCCTCTCGCAGAACGGCGTGCTCGTGCCCGCCGGCACGATCACCGAGGACGACCGCACCTTCGCCGTGCAGTCGGGCGCCCGGCTCGGCAGCGTCGACGACGTCGCCGCCCTGCCCCTCGTCGCTCAGCCCGGGGCGACCCCGCCGACGATCGGCGACGTCGCCACGGTCGCCCTCGGCGAGAACCCCGTGACGAGCATCTCGCGGGTGAACGGCGAGCCGGCCCTCACGATCTCCGTCACGAAGCTGCCCGCCGCGAACACGGTCGAGGTGTCGAACGCCGTCAAGGCGCTGCTGCCCGATCTCGAGTCCTCGCTCGACACGACCAACCCCGGTGCGACGTTCACCGTCGTCTTCGACCAGGCGCCGTACATCGAGCAGTCGATCGAGTCGCTCGCGACCGAGGGCCTGCTCGGCCTCGCGTTCGCCGTCATCGTGATCCTCGTGTTCCTGCTCTCGGTGCGGGCGACGCTCGTCACCGCGATCTCCATCCCGACCTCGGTGCTGATCACCTTCATCGGCCTGCAGGCCGCCGACTACACGCTGAACATCCTCACGCTCGGCGCGCTCACCATCGCGATCGGCCGCGTCGTCGACGACTCGATCGTCGTCATCGAGAACATCAAGCGGCACCTCGTCGCCGGCGTCGACAAGGCCGCCACGATCGTGCGCGCCGTGCGCGAGGTCGCCGGCGCGATCACCGCCTCGACGATCACGACGGTCGCGGTGTTCCTGCCGATGGCGCTCGTCGAGGGCGTCACGGGCGAGCTGTTCCGGCCGTTCTCGCTCACCGTCACGATCGCGCTGCTCGCCTCGCTGCTCGTGGCGCTCACGATCGTGCCGGTGCTCGCGTACTGGTTCCTGAAGCCCGCCAAGGTGCACAAGCACGACGGCTCGGATGCCTCGGCCGCGGCATTCATCGACGAGGCATCCGCGACCGGCGGGGCGGCGGGCGCCGACGAGCTGGAGCACCCCTCGCGGCTGCAGCGCGGTTACCTGCCGATCATCCACTGGACGCTGAAGCACGGCGTCACGACCATCCTGCTCGCCGTGCTCGTGCTCGGCGGCACGATCGCACTGACGCCGCTGATGAAGACGAACTTCCTCGGCTCTTCGGGGCAGAACACTTTCCAGGTCACGCAGGAGCTCCCGGTCGGCACGAGCCTCGACGCGCTCGACGCCGCCTCGAAGCCCGTCGAGCAGGCGCTGCTCGACACCGAGGGCGTCGACACCGTGCAGACCTCGATCGGCTCGGGCGGGCGCGGCCTGTCGGCCCTGCTCGGCGGCGGCGCCGCGACCGTCACATACTCGGTGACGACCGACGAGTCGGCCGACCAGGACGCGCTGCAGGCGACCGTGCGCGGCGAGCTCGACGGGCTGAAGGACGTCGGCGAGGTCACCCTCTCTGCGGCGAGCGGCTTCGGCGCCTCGAACGACATCGAGGTCGACATCACCGCCTCGAACGCGGAGGACCTGCGCACCGCGACCGACGCCGTCGTGAAGGAGCTCGGCGACATCGACTCCCTCGCCCAGGTCACCTCGAACCTCTCCGAGGGGCGGCCCTACATCGCCGTCGAGGTGAACCGCTCGGCAGCCGCGGAGGCCGGCTACTCGGAGGTCGCCCTCGGCGGCTTCGTCTCTGCGGCGATGCAACCGCAGAGCGCGGGCTCGATCGTGATCGACGAGAAGACGCTCACGATCTACCTCGACTCGGAGGAGCCGCCGGCCACGATCGCCACGCTCCAGGCGCTGCAGGTGCCGACCGCGGCCGGCCCGGTGCGGCTCGACTCGCTGGCGACCGTCGCGCAGGTCGACGGCCCGGCCACGGTCACGACGGTGCAGGGGCTGCGCAGCGCGACCGTCTCGGCGACGCCGTCGGGCGACGACCTCGGCACCGCGAGCGCCGCCGTCTCGCAGGCGCTCGCCGACGTCGAGCTGCCCGACGGCACTGCAGCCTCGGTCGGCGGGGTCACCGCGGATCAGACCGAGTCGTTCTCGCAGCTCGGGCTCGCGCTGCTCGCGGCGATCCTCATCGTGTACGTGGTGATGGTGGCGACGTTCCGTTCGCTGCTGCAGCCGCTGCTGCTGCTCGTCTCGGTGCCGTTCGCGGCGACGGGCGCGATCGCGCTGCAGATCCTGAGCGGGATTCCGCTCGGTGTCGCCTCGCTCGTCGGCGTGCTCATGCTCGTCGGCATCGTCGTGACGAACGCCATCGTGCTCGTCGACCTCGTGAACCAGTACCGCGACCGGGGGATGAGTGTGCGCGAGGCCCTGCTGCACGGCGCCTCGAGGCGACTGCGGCCGATCCTGATGACCGCGCTGGCGACGATCTTCGCGCTGCTGCCGATGGCGCTCGGCATCACCGGGCACTCGGGCTTCATCTCGCAGCCGCTCGCGATCGTGGTCATCGGCGGACTGATCTCCTCGACGGCGCTGACGCTCGTCGTGCTGCCGGTGCTCTACGACCTCGTCGAGGGCGGCCGGGAGCGGCGGCGGGCCAAGCGCGCCGCTCGCGCGGACGGCGGGGCGGATGCCTCGGGCGGAAGCGCTGCGGCGGGTGCGCCGGAGGCGTCGACGGCCTAGGGTAGGGGGTATGGGTATTCGGCGGGCGCTCCTCGCGCTGCTCGCCGTGCCCGCCATCCTGCTCGGCCTGCTCGGCATGCACGCTCTCGGCGGCGCGGGCGGCCACGAGGGCGGGCACGTGATGCCCGTCGCGCAGGCCGCCGAAGTCTCCGGCGAGGCATCCGGGCCGGTCGTCGCCGAGGCATCCAGGCCCGTTGTCGCCGAGGCATCCGCGCACGCCGCGAGCGGAGCGCACGCGGTGAGCGGAGCGCACGCGGCCGCCGACCCCGGCGACGGCGGGGTCGCCGCGCTCATCTGCATCCTCGCGCTGCTCGCCGTGCTGCTGCTCGGCGCCGCCGCAGCGCCGCTCCGCCTGCCCGGTGCGATGCGGCTCGTCGCCGTCGCGCGCCGACTCGCGAGCGACGGCCGCCGTCCGGTGCCCTCGCTGCTGCAGCTCTCGATCAGTCGGACGTGATCCGCGCTCGCGTCGCCCCTGCGCGACGCCAGCGCCACGCGCGCCGTCGACCGGCGGCGCGCCGATCACGAACGGAAGAGCACACCATGAAGATTCAGTTGACCCCCCGCGCCGCCGCGCGTCTCGCCACGGTCGCCGCGGCATCCGCCGGCCTCCTCGTCCTCAGCGGCTGCGCCGCCGCCGGCGACGGGATGGACGGGATGGACCACTCCGGCACGGGCGGCGACCCCAGCCAGTCGGCGGGCGAACTCGCCGCGGCGAACGAGGCCGACGTCGCGTTCACGGCGGGCATGATCATGCACCACCAGCAGGCCATCGAGATGGCCGAGCTCGTGCTCGCGAAGGACGGGCTCGACCCCGAGGTCGCGGCGCTCGCCGAGCGGATCAAGGCCGCCCAGCAGCCCGAGATCGACCGCATGGAAGGGTGGCTCGAGGACTGGGGGCAGTCCGGCGGCGGCATGGCCGGGATGGACCACAGCACGATGATGTCGGCCGAGGACCTCGCTGCGCTCGAGGCGGCGAGCGGGGCCGAGGCCGGGCCGCTGTTCCTCGAGCAGATGATCGTGCACCACGAGGGCGCCGTCGCGATGGCCGAGGACGTGCTCGCCGAGGGCGAGAACGCCGACGTGCTCGAGCTCGCCGAGGCGGTGGTCGCCGACCAGACCGCGGAGATCGCCGAGATGCGCGAGCTGCTCGGCCGGTAGCGGGGTGGCCCCGAGCCGAGCCGGGCCGCGGCCGAGTTCACGCAGTGTTCACCGCCGCGTCGCCGGGTGCCCGGTTCGGGGGACACCGCGCTCCCTATCGTCGGAGCATGGTCATCAGCGCACCGTCGGGCCGCCGGTCCCCCGTCTCGCTCCGAGTGCGGGCCGAGCTGCGCACACGCATCGAGCGCGGCGTCTGGGCGGCCGGGATGGCGCTGCCGAGCGAAGCCGCCCTCTGCCGGGAGTTCGGCACCTCGCGGGGGCCGGTGCGTCGAGCGCTCGCGGCACTCCGCGCGGAGGGCTTCATCGTCGGCGGCCGCGGCAAGCCGCCCGTCGTGGGCAAGGTCGTCCCGGCCCAGTCGCTCGCGACCTTCCGCTCCTTCACCGATTGGGCGCGGGCCGAGGGCAAGACCCCGGGTACCAGGACGCTGTCGCTCGAACGCCGCCACGCGGCATCCGCCGTCGCCGGCCTGCTCGAGCTCGACGAGGGCGCGGTCGTCGTCGAGCTGATCCGCGTGCGGCTCCTCGACGAGGTGCCGATCATGATCGAGCGCGCGAGCTTCGTGCCGGACGTCGGCCGCACGCTCTTCGGCCTCGATCTCGACCACGCCTCGGTCTCGGACGAGCTCGCGCGGCACGGCTTCGGTCTCGTGCAGGCGCGGCACACGATCGACGCCGTCGCCGCGAACCCGCTCGACGGGGAGGCGCTCGGCGTCCCGTCCGGCGCGGCGCTGCTGCGCGAGCGCCGGCTCTCCCGCGACGCGCACGGCCGGGCCGTCGAGTACGCCGAGGCGCGCTACCGCTCGGAGTTCGCGACGTTCCGGATCGACAACGCGGCCGCCGGGTTCACCGGCGGCGAGGCGGGCACCACCGCCGCGAGCCCGATCGAGGTGCGCTCGCTCGCCTGAGCGCGCCCGCCCGCTGGCCGGTAGCCCCCTGACCACCCCGCAAGACGGCAGTATTTGCGGGTGTTCGCGCCCGCGCACCCGCAAATACTGCCGTTTTGCGGGGCAGAGAGGGCGCGGGGTGAGGAGGGCAGGGGGTGAGGAGGGGACACGGGTGGGACGCCGGGCGGATGCCGCGCGGGACGTGTCAGCCGCGCAGCGTCGAGACCGGCGCCACGCCGTACGCCTCGCGGTAGGCGCGTGCGAAGCGGGCATCGTTGCCGAAGCCCCAGCGGCGCGCGATGCCGCGCACGGTGGCGCCCGCGGTGGGGTCGGCCTCGCGGAGTTCCTCGTGGGCCCGCGCGAGCCGCACACGGCGGAGGTGCTCGCTCGGCGTCGTGCCGAGGTGCCGCCGGAACGCCGCCTGCAGCCCGCGGCTCGTCAGCCGCGCCGCCGCCGCGAGGTCGTCGACGGTGATCGCTTCGGCGGCGTGCGACTCCGCGTACTCGACGGCGCGGCGCACCGTGGCGGGCAGGGCGCCGTCGGCGTAGCCCGCGTCACCGAGGATCTCGATCGGGAATGCCGCGAAGGCCGCGACGAGCAGCGAGCGCACCGCCTGACCTCGGATCAGGTCGTTCGACGCGAGCTCGTCGTCGGCGAGCACCTCGCGCAGCACGTGCTCGTGCAGCGCCGCCCAGTACCGCTCGAGCTTGGCGTTGCGAGCGCCGACGCCCCCGAAGCGCAGTGTGGCGGAGTCGGCGCCGACGAGGCCCGCGGCGACCCGCTGGGCCTCACTGTGGGAGAGCGAGACCAGATCGATCTTGAGGTCGCGGATGTCGGCCTGCACCGCGCCCGGGTGGAACAGCATCACCGCGCTGCGGCTGCCCGCCTTGCCGTCGGTGCGGTACTCGTAGCTGCCGCCGGAGCGGCGCCCGATCATGAATGCGTCGTCGAGGCGGGTCGACGCCCGTTCGAGACTGGTGCCGATGCGCAGCCGGATGAAGCTCGCCGAAGCGTCGCTCAGCACCGTCTGCTCGTACACGAAGTGGTGGTCGGGGTCGCGCCCGAGCCGCGTCGTCGGCCAGATCTGCTGCATCTCGCGCTCGGCCCGGTCGACGTCGGTCGCGTGCGAGGCGAAGCGCTGCAACGGCATTCGACCTCCCTGGCGCCAGTGTAGGCCGCACCGCCGACATGCGAGCCGAGCGGCGCCCGGCGGCCGGCCCGAACGCGGGTCGGCCGCCGGTATCCCGCTCAGCGCCGCTCGAGCACCGCCTTCGCCGAGGCTTCCGGTCGCAGGTCGAGCCGGCGCAGCAGCTGCGCGTTCAGCGCCACGATGACGGTCGACAGGCTCATCAGGATGGCGCCGATCGACATCGGCAGCACGAAGCCGATCGGGGCGAGCACGCCCGCCGCGAGCGGCACGGAGATGAGGTTGTACCCGGCCGCCCACCAGAGGTTCTGCGACATCTTGCGGTAGCTCGCCCGCGACAGCTCGATCACGGACAGCACCGAGCGCGGGTCGCTCGAGGCGAGCACCACGCCGGCGGAGGCGATCGCGACATCCGTGCCGGCGCCGATCGCGATGCCGACGTCCGCCTGGGCGAGCGCGGGCGCGTCGTTCACGCCGTCGCCGACCATCGCGACGCTGAGCCGTTCGCGCTGCAGCTCCTGCACCTTCGCGGCCTTGTCCTCGGGCCGTACCCCCGCGAACACCCGGTCGATGCCGAGCTCGCCGGCGACCCGGCGCGCGACGGGCTCGGCGTCACCAGTGATCATCACGACCTGGATGTCGAGCGCGTGCAGCGCGTCGACCGCTTCACGGGACTCGGGTCGGATCTCGTCGTCCAGCGCGAGCGCCCCCGCGACCTCGCCGTCGACGAGCACGTGCAGCACGGTCGATCCGGCGTCGGCCCACGGGGCGGAGGCGGGGAGCGCCTCGACGCCCTCGCGCTGCAGCAGTCCGGGGCCGCCGACCTGGACGATGCGACCGCCGACGACGGCGCGCACGCCGATCGCGGCCGAGGCTTCGAACTCGCTCGTTGCGCTGCGGCGCAGGCCGCGGTGCTCGGCATCTGCGACGATGGCCTTCGCCAGCGGGTGCTCCGAGTCGGACTCGGCGGATGCCGCGAGCGCGAGCACCTCGTCGAGCTCGTGGCCCGGGGCCGCCGCGGCATCCGTCACCTCGGGCTCGCCCTTCGTGAGCGTGCCGGTCTTGTCGAAGAGCACGGCGCCGACGGTGCGCATCGTCTCGAGTGCGAGCCGGTCGGTGATGAGCACGCCGCCCTTCGCCGCGCGCTCAGTCGCGATCTGCACGACGAGCGGGATGGCGAGGCCGAGCGCGTGCGGGCAGGCGATCACGAGCACGGTGATGGTGCGGACGACGGCGTCATCCGGATCACCGAGCAGCGTCCACGCGATGGCGGTCAGCACGGCCGCGCCGAGTGCGAACCAGAACAGCCAGCCGGCCGCGCGGTCGGCGAGCCGCTGCGCGTGCGAGCTCGAGGCCTGCGCCTGCGCGACGAGCCGCTGGATGCCGGCGAGCGCGGTGTCGTCGCCGACCGCGCCGACGCGCACGCGGATCGCCGTGTCCGTCGCGACGGTGCCCGCGACGACGTGATCGCCCGGGCCGCGGCGCACGGGGCGCGACTCGCCCGTGATCATCGACTCGTCGACGTCGGCGGTGCCGTCGACGACCTCGCCGTCGGCGGGCACGCGGCCGCCGGGGCGCACGATCACGACGTCGCCGAGGGCGAGCTCGGCGGGGGAGACCGTCTCGACGGACTGTCCGTCGGGGCCGTCGATCACGCGCTCGGCCTCGTCGGGCAGCAGCGCGGCCAGGGCGTCGAGCGCGTTGGAGGCCTGGGCGATCGACTTCATCTCGATCCAGTGGCCGAGCAGCATGATGACGATGAGGAGCGCGAGCTCCCACCAGAAGTCGAGGTGGTGGCTGACGAGGCCGAAGCTCGCGGCGAGGCTCGCGAAGTACGCGACCGTGATGGCGAGG
The DNA here is from genome assembly GCF_022811605.1 of Agromyces soli. Classification (GTDB taxonomy): domain Bacteria; phylum Actinomycetota; class Actinomycetes; order Actinomycetales; family Microbacteriaceae; genus Agromyces; species Agromyces soli. The sequence continues at coordinate 1,530,045 of NZ_CP094533.1, forward strand.
CCGATGAGCAGCATCATGCCGGGCTTGCGCGCCTTCAGCTCCGACCAGGCGCCGGTGAGGAAGGGCTTGCCGCCCCAGAAGTACATGACCGTGCCGAGGATCGGCGAGATCCACGGCACCACGCCCGAGTCTGGCAGCTGGTAGCCGATCAGGCCGGCGAACATTGGGCTGAGCGCGACGGTCGGCACCGCGACGACGAGCATGATCCAGAAGAGGCGGCGGAACTGGCCGACGTGGTCGCCGTGCCCGCCGTGGCCGCTCATGTCGTGGCCCGCGTGCGCGTCGTGGCCGGCGTGCGCGTCGTGGTCCGCGTGCATGTCGTGGTCCGCGTGCATGTCGTGGCCCGCGTGCATCGCGTGCGGATCGTGGTCGGATGCCTGGTGCTCGGTGTGCGGGTCGTGCTGGCTCGCGTTCATCGTGCCCTCCTGTGTCCTCTCGCCAGATTAATACCCCTCTGGGGTATCTGCAAGGGGAACCGTCCCGTTCACGGGGCTATTCCCGGACACCTGGTTCCCTGAGCTCGTCGAAGGGGTGCTGGAATGGCGGAATGGAGATCCTGATCCTCGGCGGCACCCAGTGGCTCGGCCGTGAATTCGCCCGCGAGGCCCTGCGCCGCGACCATCGCGTCACCTGCCTCGCGCGCGGCGCGGGCGGCGAGGTCGCGGACGGGGCCCGGCTCGTCGTCGCCGACCGCTCGCAGCCCGACGCCTACGACGCCGTCGCGGACCGACGCTGGGATGCCGTCATCGACGTCACCCGTCAGCCCGGCTTCGCCAGACGGGCCGCCACCGCGCTCGCCGGGGTGGCCGATCGCGCCGTCGCCATCTCGTCCGGCAACGTCTACGCGCACCACGACGAGCCCGGCGCCGACGAGTCGGCCGAGCTGCTGCCGCCGCTCGAGTCCGACGAGTCCGATCCCGAGACCTACGGCGAGGCGAAGTCCGCGATCGAGCGCGCCTACCGCGAGGCCTTCGGCGACCGCGCGCTCATCGTCCGGCCGGGGCTCATCGGAGGCCCGGGCGACGAGTCCGGCCGGAGCGGATACTGGGTCGCCCGTGCGGCGCGCGACGACGCGCCGATGCTCGTGCCGGGCATCCGCGACGCCGCCGCTCAGCTCGTCGACGTGCGCGATCTGGTCGCCTGGACGCTCGACGCGATCGAGCGCGGCCTCGGCGGTGCGTTCAACCTCGTCGGCGACCGCTCGACCTTCGGCGCGGTGCTCGACGCCTCCGTGGCGGTCGGCGGGTTCGCGGGCGAGCAGCTCGAGGCGGATCCCGCTTGGCTCGCCGAGCAGGGCGTCGCGCAGTGGGCGGGCGAGGCATCCCTGCCGCTCTGGATCGCCGAGCCGAGCTGGCACGCCTTCCAGGACCACTCGAACGAAGCCGCCAGGCGCGAGGGCTTCGTGCCGCGCCCGATCGAGCAGACCCTCGCCGACGTGCTGGCGTGGGAGCGCGAGCAGGGGCTCGACCGTGAGCGGCGCGCCGGGCTCACCGCCGAGCGCGAGCGGGAGCTCGTGGCGCTGCTGCGCGCCCAGCGCGGCTAGCCCGCGCTTCCCCAGACCCCTCGGTGGGTGCCGGTGCGGGTGGGATGCCGCTCAGGAGCGGGGGCGGCCACCCGCGGCCGGCCCGGCGACGATCCCGAGCCGCACCGCGATGACGGCGACCGCCGCCCAGCAGAGCGCAGCGACGACGGCGGCGGCGAAGGCGACACCGCTCCACTCGCGCACGCCGAGCGCCGCCTCGGCGGCGAGCGCGGCCGCGAGCAGGGCGGCGACGACGGCGACTGGGCGCGCGCCCCGTCCGCCCCGAGCGGCGCGGGCGACGAGCAGCACGGCGAGCACCATCGCGAGCGCCCGGGTCCACACCACGACCGTCGAGAGCGCCGAGGCGGCGCCGTAGCCGAGCGCGGCGACGAGCCCCGGCAGCTCGGAGAGCGCGAGCACCGCGGCGGCGCCGACGGCGAGCACGAGGGCGACTCGGCGGATGCCGAGCTCCGCCGCGCTCGACGCCGCCCGCGCGCCGACGAGTGCGAGTCCAGCGGCGGTGGCGGCGATCGCGAGCGCGAGCAGCGCGCCGACGTCGGCGACCGTGCCGCCGGGCGCGCCGCCGAGGCCGAGCCGGGCGACCGTCGCGGCGGCGAGCAGCAGGAAGTGCACGGCTGCCACGCCCCCGGCGACCCCGATGAGCGTGCGGCCGCGCACGGCGATCGACCCGATCACGAGCAGCACGGTGCCGAGCGCCATCGCGCCGACGGCGCCGAGCTGGGCCGGGCCGACCCCGGACACCAGGGCGAGCTGCGCCTGCCGGGCGAGCGGGACGACGGCGACCGCGAACGCGGCGAGCACCACCGCGAGGGCGCCGAGCACCGGGCCGGATGCCACGGGCGGACCGGGGTGGCGCTCGGGCTCGGGCATGCGAGCCACGATACGCGAGCACGCGGCATCCGTCCGGGATCGCAGACGACGAGGCATCCGCGGCCGCTGCGCTCGCGGGCCCGACCGCCTAGCGTGGGCGCATGGCGCTCTCGCACGATCCGCTCTGGCCGCGCGCCGGAGCCTGGCCCGCCCCCGATGTCCTCGCAGCGGGGGAGCGCGCGGCGCTCGCCGTGCTCGGCGTGCCCGCGTGGCGCACCTCGCTCTCACCGACCGGTGCGCACGCGACCCCGTCCGCCGTGCGCGAGGCGCTGCAGCGCTACAGCGCCGCCCTGGTGCCCGACCGGCGCGGGAGCGGCCGAGAGCTCGACCTCGCCGAGTCCGCGCCGGTCGCCGTCGTCGACGCGGGCGACCTCGAGGAACCGGACGGCCCGGAGGGCGAGGCGCGCACCCGCGCCGAGGTCGCACGGCTCCGCGAATTGGCCGACGTGGTGCTCGCGATCGGCGGCGACAACTCCGTCACGGTCGCCGCCGCCCTCGGCGCCTGGGGCGACGGGCTCGACCGCGCCGGACTCGTCACCCTCGACGCCCACTACGATCTGCGCGACGGCGTCTCGAACGGCTCCCCGGTGCGGCGGCTCGTCGAGGCCGGGCTCGACCCGTCGCGCATCGTGCAGATCGGCATCGCCGACTTCGCGAACTCGGCGGAGTACGCCCGTCGGGCGCGCGAGCTCGGCATCACCGTCATCCACCGCGACGAACTGCACGGCCGAGCGCCCGCCGCGGTCATGGCCGAGGCGCTCGAGATCGCCGGCGCAGCGGGCGGCCCCGTGCACCTCGACCTCGACGTCGACGTCTGCGACCGTTCCGTCGTCCCCGGCTGCCCGGCTTCGATGCCCGGCGGCCTCGCCGCGTGGGAGCTGCGGGCCTTCGCGCGCGCCGCGGCGAGCGATCCGCGCGTGGCGAGCGTCGACCTCGCGGAGGTGGACGCGACGGCGGATGCCCCGGACGGGCGCACCGTGCGGCTCGCCGCCCTGTGCGTGCTCGAGGTGCTCGCCGGGATCGCGAGCCGACCGGGGCGCGGCTGAAGCGACGCCCGCCCTCTCGCACCGACGGGCGGCGCACCCTCGCGCCGACGGGCGAGCGGTGCCAGGCTGGGGGCATGAAGACGCTCCTCCTCGCCCGGCACGCGAAGTCCGACTGGGGCGACCCGGGGCTCGACGACGTCGACCGACCGTTGAACGCCCGTGGACTGCGCGACGCCCCGGCCATGGCGCGCCGGCTCCTGGACGAAGAGGCCGGCGTGCAGCTCGTCGTGTCGAGCCCCGCGCTCCGCGCCATCACGACCGCACGCGAGTACGCCGAGGCGTTCGGCGTCGATCCGGTCGAGCGGCCGGAGCTCTACGCGGCGTCGGCCCGGACCATCCTCGCGGCCGCCGCCGCGCTGCCCGACGAGGCGTCCGTCGCCATGCTCGTCGGCCACAATCCCGGCATGAGCGACGCGGTCGCCGAGCTCACCGGGGAGTTCGTCGAGCTGCCGACGTGCGCGGTCGTGACGTGCACGGTCGACGTCGGCTCGTGGGCCGAGCTGATCGAGGGCAGCGGCCGGCTCGAGCTCGTCCGCGCGCCGCGCGACTGAGCACCCCCCTCACTCGACTTGCCCGACTTTCATGAAAGTCGGGCAAGTCGGACCTGGACCACCCCTATCCCGAGTTGCCCAACTTTCATGAAAGTCGGGCAACTCCGGAGGGAGCCGGGCACAGGCTACGCGGCCCCGGCGAGGTGCTCGCCCGCGCGGAACACGCGACGCACGAGCGGCACGCCCGGCCGGTAGGCGAGGTGCACGTGGCTGGGTGCGTCGAGCTCGACGAGATCGGCCGACATGCCCGGGCGGAGCGCGCCGACGTCCTCGCGGCGCAGTGCCAGGGCGCCGCCCGCGGTCGCCGCCCACACGGCCTCGGCCGGAGTCATCCGCATGTCGCGGACCGCGACGGCGATGCAGAACGGCATCGAGCTCGTGAAGCTCGAGCCCGGGTTGCAGTCGCTCGCGATCGCGACGGTGGCGCCCGCGTCGAGCAGCCGCCGCGCGTCGGGGTACGGCTGGCGGGTCGAGAACTCGACGCCCGGCAGCAGGGTCGCGACCGTGTCCGAGGCGGCGAGCGCCGCGACGTCCTCGTCGCTCAGGTAGGTGCAGTGGTCGACGGATGCCGCGCCGAGCTCCACCGCGAGCCGCACGCCCTCGCCCGGTCCGAGCTGGTTGCCGTGCACGCGCACGCCGAGCCCGCCCGCCCGGCCGGCCTCGAGCACCCGACGGGACTGCTCCGCCGTGAACGCCCCGCGCTCGCAGAACGCGTCGACCCACTTCGCGTGCGGCGCGCAGGCGGCGAGCATCTCGCCCGTGACGAGCTCGACGTACGCGTCGGCGCCGGGGCCGTCGGGCTCGCGGTACTCGAACGGCACGACGTGCGCACCGAGGAAGGTGACCTCCTCGGTGACCTCGCGCGCGAGGCGCACGAGGCGCTCCTCCGCCTCGACCGAGAGCCCGTAGCCGGACTTGATCTCGAACGTCGTCGTGCCCTGCCGGTGCAGCTCTCCGACGAAGGCGGCGAGGCGGGCGCGCAGCTCCTCGTCGCTCGCCTCGCGGGTCGCTTGCACGGTGGAGCGGATGCCTCCCGCCTCGTACGGCCGGCCGGCCATGCGGGCGGCGAACTCCTCGGCCCGGTCGCCGCCGAACACGAGGTGCGAGTGCGAGTCGACGAAGCCCGGGATGACCGCGCGGCCGCCGAGGTCGACGATCTCGTCGGGCGACGGGACGGCGGATGCCGCCTCCGCTGCCGGCCCGACCCAGGCCACCCGCCCGTCGACGGCGAGCAGCGCGGCATCGCGGACGATCCCGAGCGGGCCGCCCTCGCGACCGGGCGCTTGGTCGTTCGTGGTCAGCTCGCCGATGTTCGTGAAGAGGGTCGTCCGAGGCATCCGCCGTCCTCCGCTCAGGCCATCGGCACGTCGAGGCCGCGCTCGCGCGCCACCTCGATCGCCCGCTCGTACCCCGCGTCGACGTGTCGCATGACGCCGGTGCCGGGGTCGTTGACGAGCACGCGGGCGATCTTCTCCGCGGCGAGCTCGGTGCCGTCGGCGACGACCACCTGGCCCGCGTGGATCGAGCGGCCGATGCCGACGCCGCCGCCGTGGTGGATCGACACCCAGCTCGCGCCGGACGCGGTGTTGAGCAGCGCGTTCAGCAGCGGCCAGTCGGCGATCGCGTCGGAGCCGTCGGCCATGGACTCGGTCTCGCGGTAGGGGCTCGCGACGCTGCCGGAGTCGAGGTGGTCGCGGCCGATGACGACGGGCGCGCTGAGCTCGCCCGAGGCGACCATCTCGTTGAACTTCAGTCCGGCGAGGTGGCGCTCCTGGTAACCGAGCCAGCAGATGCGCGCGGGCAGGCCCTCGAAGTGCACCTTCTCGCCGGCCTGGGTGATCCAGCGGCGGAGGTGCTCGTCCTCGGGGAACAGCTCCAGGATGGCCCGGTCGGTGGCCGCGATGTCGGCGGGGTCGCCCGAGAGCGCCGCCCAGCGGAACGGCCCCTTGCCCTCGGCGAAGAGCGGCCGGATGTACGCGGGTACGAAGCCGGGGAAGTCGAAGGCGTGCGCGTAGCCGCCGAGCTCCGCCTCGCGGCGGATCGAGTTGCCGTAGTCGAACACCTCGGCCCCGCGCGACTGGAAGCCGACCATCGCCTCGACCTGCTTGGCCATCGAGGCGCGGGCGAGCCGGGTGAACTCCTCGGCGTCGCTCGCGGCGAGCTCGTGCCACTCGGCGACGGAGACGCCCTCGGGCAGGTAGGAGAGCGGGTCGTGCGCGCTCGTCTGGTCGGTGACGACGTCGATGGGCGCCTCGCGGTCGAGCAGCTCCGCGAAGATCGTCGCGGCGTTGCCGACGACGCCGACGCTGCGGGCGATGCCGGCCTCCTTCGCCTCGACGGCCCGGGCGAGGGCGGCGTCGAGATCGGGGTGGTACTCGTCGAGGTAGCCGTGCTGCACTCGGCGGGCGAGGCGCGTCTCGTCGACGTCGACGATGAGCACGGCGCCGCCGTTCATGGTGACCGCGAGAGGCTGGGCGCCGCCCATCCCGCCGCAGCCGCCGGTGAGGGTGAGCGTGCCGGCGAGGCTCGCCTGCGCGACCTCCTCGACGCTGCGGCCGTGGCGCTCGGCGAGCACCCGGGCGACGGCGCCGAAGGTCTCGTAGGTGCCCTGCAGGATGCCCTGCGAGCCGATGTAGATCCACGAGCCGGCGGTCATCTGGCCGTACATGGTGAGGCCGAGCGACTCGAGCCGGCGGAATTCGGGCCAGTTCGCCCAGTCGCCGACGAGGTTGGAGTTCGCGATGAGCACGCGCGGCGCCCAGGCGTGGGTGCGGAAGACGCCGACGGGCTTGCCCGACTGCACGAGCAGGGTCTCGTCGTCCTCGAGGCGCTCGAGCGTGGCGACGATCGCGTCGAAGGACTCCCAGTTGCGGGCGGCCTTGCCGGTGCCGCCGTAGACGATGAGGTCCTCGTGGCGCTCGGCGACCTCGGGGTCGAGGTTGTTCATGAGCATGCGCAGGGGCGCCTCGGTCTGCCAGCTCTTCGCGCTCAGCGTCGAGCCGCGGGCGGCGCGGACGGTGCGGGCGCCGCGCGCTTCGGTGGAGGGTGCATCGGTCATGTCCCCAGGTTCGCGCAGCGGAGCGGCGGGGACAACGGATGCCGCGGGGCGGGTGTCTGCGATCCCGGACATGCGCCCCGGGGCATCCGCCCGGCCCAAACGCGACTTGCCCGACTTCGATGAAAGTCGGGCAAGTCGAGATCGAGCTCGTCGCGCGAGCGGCGCGGGGTGCGCTCAGGCGGAGGCGTCGCGGGGGACGTCCTCGTCCGAGGAGTAGGCGCCGTCGCCCGAGAGCGACAGCGCGCTGAAGCGGATCGGCCGGGTCACGCGCTTGAAGTCCAGCGGGCAGTGCCGGATGCCGGCCGGGATGTAGAGCGCGCCCGAGGTCGTCACGCTGTACGTCTCGCCCTCGATGTCGATGAGGATCTCGCCGCCGAGGTCGTGCGGGTTCTCCGGGTCGGAGCCCGTCCAGATGAGCACCTCGTCGTAGTCGTGCTCGTGCTCGTTCACCCAGTGCGAGGGCTCGTCGGTCGGCCCGATCCACGAGTAGGTCATGTGGATCTTCGACTCGGGCACGTCCTCGGCCCGCATCAGCGCGAACGCGTCGCCGATGTGCGCGGGGCGCGGCACGCCCGTCGCCACGGCGCCCTCGTTCACGAGGTCGGCGCTCGAGTCGCCCATGTGTCGCACGAAGAGGTGCTCGTACTTTCCGGCCATCGGCCATCCTCCAGATCGTCGTCGGTCGGCCGACGGTGCGTCGGCCGCTGGCGACGCTACGGATGCCTCGACCGGGCGTCGATGGACGCGCGGCGGGGATGCTGTGACTCCTCTCGGGTGCCGTGAGGGGCCTCGCCGGGCTCGCACCCCGAAGCGGCTTGACCCGGAACGCCTCGGCCTTGCTCCAGCGCGCACGATCGCGCTCCGCGGGCGCCAGGTCTGGGATACCGGATAGCAGAGCCGGCCGAAGCCTTGCCGGCCGGACCCCCGATTCCTGGAATGAACCCCATGACCTCCACCCAGCTCCTCACCGACCCGCCCGGCACCGCCGCCGGCGGCGGCGACCCGCTCGCCCGGCTCGCGGCACTGCCGCTGCGCTCCCGATCCCGCATCCTCAGCCGCTGGGTCCCCGCCGTCGTCGTCGGCGCCCTCGTCGCCGCGATCGGCTGGGCCTTCGTCTCCGCCCCGGCCATGAACTGGCCGGTCGTGGCGCAATATCTGTTCAGCCCGCGCATCCTCGCCGGCGTCGCCACGACGCTGCTGTTCACGGTGCTGACCTTCGCCCTCGGGCTGCTGCTGGGCATCGTGCTCGAGGTCATGCGCCAGTCCGGCAACCCCGTGCTGCGCGTCATCGTCGACGGCTACATCTGGCTGTTCCGCGGCACGCCGCTGCTCGTGCAGCTCGTGTTCTGGTTCAACCTCGCCCTGATCTTCCCGGTCATCGGGGTGCGCATCCCGGCGCTCGGGCTCACCATCGGCGGCAGCACCAACGAGCTCGTGACGCCGTTCCTCGCGGCGCTCATCGGCCTCGTGCTGCACACGGCGGCGTACATGGCGGAGGTCGTCCGGGGCGGCTTCCTCGCCGTCCCGCCCGGGCAGACCGACGCGGCGAAGGCGATCGGCATGACGAGCCTCGAGGCGCAGCGGCTCATCGTCATCCCGCAGGCGGTCCGGGTCATCCTGCCGCCCCTCGGCAACCAGTTCATCGACATCCTGAAGGCGACCGCGATCGTCTCCGTGATCGGCGGCGGCGACCTGATGACCATCGCCCAGCAGATCTACGGGCAGAACTACCAGGTGATCGCGATGCTCGTCGTCGCCTCGCTCTGGTACCTCGCGCTCGTCACGCTCGCGACGATCGGACAGCACTTCCTCGAACGCGGCCTCGACCGCAGCAGACGGCGGGTCCTCAAGGCGGAGGCCGCCCGATGAGCGCGGCACGCGGCTCGCTCGCCCTGCGCGGCGTGCGCAAGTCGTACCACGGCACCGAGATCCTGCGCGGCATCGACCTCGACGTCGCCCCCGGCGAGGTGGTCTGCCTCATCGGCCCCTCCGGCGGCGGCAAGTCGACCCTGCTGCGCTGCATCAACCAGCTCGAGTCGCTCGACGGCGGGGTCGTGGCCGTCGACGGCGAGCTCATCGGCTACACCGCGCACGGCGGCCACCTGACCGAGGCGAGCGACCGCGAGACCAGCCGCGTGCGGCGGAACCTCGGCATGGTGTTCCAGCAGTTCAATCTCTTCGGCCACCTCACGGCCGTGCAGAACGTCGCCATCGGGCCGGTGAAGGTGCTCGGGCGACGCAAGGCCGACGCCGAGCGCCGGGCGCGCGAGCTGCTCGCCTCGGTCGGGCTCGCCGAGCATGCGGGCAAGTACCCCTCGCAGCTGTCCGGGGGGCAGCAGCAGCGCGTGGCGATCGCCCGCGCGCTCGCGATGGAGCCCGCGATCCTGCTGTTCGACGAGCCCACGAGCGCGCTCGACCCGGAGCTCGTCGGCGAAGTCCTCACAGTCATGAAGGCGCTCGCCGCCGGCGGCACGACGATGGTCGTCGTCACCCACGAGATGGGCTTCGCCCGGGAGGTCGCCGACACGGTCGTGTTCATGGAGGGCGGGGTCGTCGTCGAGCAGGGGCCGCCGGCGCAGCTCTTCGGGGCGCTGCGCTCGCCGCGGACGGCGGCGTTCCTGCGGCGCTCCGGTGGCGAGGCGCACGAGGCGGAGGCGGACGAAGCGCACGGCGGCGAGGCGCGCGAGCCCGAGGCGGCCGCCTCGTGACCGTGCACCCGGTCGCGCCGCCGACCCACCGGATCAGCGAGTCGCCGTCCAGCCTCGCCGCGGACTTCCTGATCGGTCCGCTGGAGACGCTCGGGCCGGGGCCGTGGGCGGGTCGGCCGCACCGCCACGACTTCGTCGAGCTCGTGCTCGTCACCGGCGGGGCCGGCTTCCATCACATCGACACCGAGTCGATCGCGATCGCCGCGCCGCAGCTGTTCCTCATCGCGCCCGGGCAGCTGCACCACTGGGAGGAGACGGCGCCCGTCACGGGCACGATCGTGCTCTTCGGCGAGGACTTCCTCACCGGCGAGGGCGGCCCCGGGGCCGGCCTGCCCGGCTGGACGAACGCCCGGTTGCGGCCCACCGACGCCCAGCGCCGTCGCCTCGAGCGCGTGTTCGCCGAGCTCCGCGCCGAACTCGCCCTGCCCGACGCGCTGCAGGCCCGGGCCATCCGCACCCTGCTGTCGCTGCTGCTCCTGCAGCTGCGCCGCCTCGCCCCCGACCCGACCGCCGGGCCGAGCCGCGGGCTGTCGGCCTCGTTCGAGCGGCTCGTGCGCGAGCGCGCCTCGGCGACCCTCACGGTCGCCGAGTGCGCGAAGGCGCTCGGCATCACGCCCGGGCACCTCGCGGAGACGGTCGGGCAGCAGGCCGGGCGCAGCCCCGGCGAGCTCATCCGCGCCGAGGTCGTGCGCGAGGCGCAGCGCCTGCTCGCCCGCACCGAGCTCAGCTGCGCGCAGATCGCCGGCCGGCTCGGCTTCGACGACGCGTCCTACTTCTCGCGCTTCTTCCGGCGGGAGTGCGGGCTCACGCCGACCGCGTTCCGGCGCGCGCAGCTCGGCATCGCGGCCTGAGGCGGATGCCTCGGCCCGGGCATCCGCGGAAAGTGCAACGGATGCCGCGACCGATCCCTGGAGGCCGCCCGACGCCGCTCCTACCGTCGGGGGAGCCGGCGGTGCCGGCAGCCACCGACCGGAAGGATCCCCCGATGACCCGCAACATCCGACGACGCCTGTTGCCGGCCGCCCTCGCCGCCGCCACGGCCCTCGCTCTCGCGGCCTGCACCTTCGACGCGCCGGGCAACGAGGCCGGCCCGTCCGACGGCGCCGCGGCCGGCCTCGACGGGCTCGTGAAGCCCGGCGTGCTGAGCGTGGGCGTGACCCTGCCCGACGCGCCGTACATGATCCCCGACGCCGACAACGTGCCGCAGTCCGGCATCACGAAGGACCTGCTCGACGCGGTCGCCGCCGAGCTCGGCCTCGAGATCGAGTTCATCCCGGTCGCGTGGGAGGGCGGCATCACGGGCGTCGCCGCCGGCCGCTACGACATCTACGGCGGCAGCCTCTACGACACGCTCGAGCGCCAGCAGGCCGGCACCTTCGTCGACTTCATGACCGAGCAGGCGACGCTCATCACGACGGCCGGGAACGGCGGCGCCTACGCGACCCGCCTCGACGCCTGCGGGCAGACGCTCGCGACGATCCGCGGCACGACCGACGTGAGCTACGCCGAGGCGCTCACCGCCGAGTGCGAGGAGGCCGGCAAGCCGGGCATGCAGGTCACCGAGTACCCGACCCAGCAGGACGCCGAGCTCGCGCTCGAGTCGGGCCGCACGGCGCTCGGCATCCAGAGCGAGGCGGGTGCCGCGTACGCGATCGAGCAGGGGGCGAACCGCGAGATCGTGGCGGAGCCGTTCGACGGCGGCTTCTACGTCGGCAGCATGATGAACACCGCCAAGCCGGAGCTCGTCGACGCCGTGCTCGCGGCGATGACCACGCTCTACGAGGACGGCACGACCGAGGAGCTGTTCGCGAAGTACGGGGTGAAGCCCGTCGCCCCCGGGATCAACCTGCAGAAGTAGGCCCCAACCACCGAGTTGCCCGACTTTCATGAAAGTCGGGCAACTCGGTGTTCGTTGGAGTTCAGCCGAGCTGGATGCCGCGCGAGGCCATGAACGGGATCGCGTCGATCGCGACGCCGCCGAGCCGCACCTCGTAGTGCAGGTGGCAGCCCGTGGACGCGCCCGTCGAGCCGACCGCGCCGATCAGCCCGCCGGCCTGGACCACGTCGCCGACGGAGACGAGGATGCCGCCGTCCACGAGGTGGGCGTAGCCGGTGGAGACGCCGTCGCCGTGGTCGATGAGGATCCAGTTGCCGTAGCTGCCGCTGCGGCCGGCCTCGATCACGGTACCGCCGGTCGCGGCGAAGACGGGCGAGCCGCAGGACGCCGCGAGGTCGGTGCCGCGGTGGAAGTCGTTCACCCCCGCGATCGGCTTGTTCGGGCGCGGGCCGAAGCCGTCGGTCAGGTGTCCGCTCACCGGCAGCGACCAGCCCTGATCGCTCAGCTGCCCGGAGTCGGTCGGCAGGTTCTCGATGACCGTGACGCTCGACGCGGCGAGCACCGTGCGCACGGATGCGAGCGCGTCGCGCGCCTTGGCCACGGCGGCCTCGGCGTCGTCGACCTTCTGCTGCAGCGTCTCGACCGGGACCGCGTCGACCTTCTCCCAGGCGGCCTCGGCGCGCGCCTCGGCCGCGTCGGCTTCGCCGTCGAGCCGGTCGGCCGCCTCGCGGAGGCCCTGCACGTCGCCCGTGAGCTCGGAGACCCGCTGCATGCTGCCGAGGCCGGCGAGCAGGTCGCCGCCGGGCTTCACCGCGGCGTCGATCGAGCCCAGCGCGTCGCCGTCGCCGCGGAGGGCGCCGATGTAGAGCCGGGCTGCTGCGTCGGCCTTGCCCCGGGCCGCCTCGGCGAGCTCGTCGAGCTCCATCGCGGTGGAGCGGGCGGCCTCTCGCGAGTCGCGAGCCGCGGCCAGCTCGTCCTGCGCGGCCCGGAGCGCGGCGGTCGCCTCACTCAGGACGCGCTGCGCCTGTCGGATCTCCGCCGACACGGCCGTGCCGGCGGAGAGGATGTCGGCGCTCAGCTTGAGCGGCCGCGGTCCGGGCTTCGCGGCACCGCCGCTCGGGGCGGGTGCGGCGGGCTTGGGCGCGGCCGGCTTCGGCGTCGTCGGCTTCGGCGTGGTGGTCGGCGGGGTCGTCACCGGGGGAGTGGTCGGCGGCGTCGTGCCGGGGTCGGTTCCTGGATCGGTGCCGGGGTCGGTTCCCGGGTCAGTGCCCGGATCGGTCCCGGGGTCGGTTCCTGGATCGGTGCCCGGATCGGTCCCGGGGTCGGTTCCTGGATCTGTGCCCGGATCGGTGCCGGGGTCGGTGCCCGGGTCCGGCGGCGGGTCGCTCGGCGGTGGATCGCTCGGCGCGGGGTCGCTCGTCGTGCTCGCGTCGGCCGGGGCGGGGTCCGGGGCCGGGGCGGGCGCGGAGACGGCGGCGGGGTCGGTGCCTGGGTCGGCGACCGGGGCGCCATCATCGGCATAGGCCGAGGTGGTGCCGGTGACGCCGAGCAGTACGGCAGTCACGGCGGTGGCCGCAGCGAATCCGGCGCGCCGGGGGCTCAGGGCCCGGCGTCCAGGGTGCGGCGCTTCGTCCAGTGGTGGCTTCATCGACATTCCAAGGGTGTCGGTTTCGGGTACCGACGCGCTCAGTCTCGCACCGCATCCCTGCGGGCACAACGTTCATTCAGTGAGCCATTGTCACCTTTTCGGGGCGGTTTTCTTCCCCGGTCCGGCGTGTCGTCCTCGCGTCCGCCGGCTCAGTCGAGCGGCGTCGCGGTCGCCGCGGAGGCTCGTGCGAGCACCTCGCCGGAGCCCACGAGCTCCGTCAGCCGCTCGATCTCGGGCGAGAGGAAGCGGTCCTCGCCGGGCACCGAGCCCTCGGCCGCGATGAGCTCGACGATCGCGCCGGTGACCGGTCCCGGCTGCAGCGGTGCGCGCAACTGCAGGCCCCGCCCGGCGGTCATGATCTCGATCGCGAGCACCCGGGTGAGCCCGTCGATCGCCCGCCGCAGCTTGCGCGCCGCCGCCCAGCCCATCGACACGTGGTCCTCCTGCATGGCGGAGGAGGGGATCGAGTCGACCGAGGCGGGCACGGCGAGCCGCTTCAGCTCGGAGACGATGCCCGCCGCCGTGTACTGCGCGATCATGAGGCCCGAGTCGACGCCGACCTCGTGGGCGAGGAACGGCGGCAGCCCCTGGTTGCGCGCCCGGTCGAGGAAGCGGTCGGTGCGACGCTCGCTCATCGAGGCGACGTCGGCCGCGGCGATCGCGAGGAAGTCGAGCACGTACGCGACGGGCGCGCCGTGGAAGTTGCCGTTCGACTCGACCCGGCCGTCCGTCGTGAGCACCGGGTTGTCGACGGCGCTCGCGAGCTCGGCGTCGGCGACGGATGCCGCGTGCGCGACGGTGTCGCGGGCGGCACCGTGCACCTGCGGCGCGCAGCGCAACGAATAGGCATCCTGGACACGGCCGTCCTCGGGGCCGGCGTGGCTGGCGACGATCGGCGAGCCGGCGAGGGCGGCCCGGAAGTTCGCGGCCGAGCGAGCCTGGCCGCGCTGCGGGCGGAGCGCCTGCAGATCGGCGGCGAAGACGGCGTCGGTGCCCATGAGCCCCTCGACGCTCATCGAGGCGGCGAGGTCGGCGGTGGTGAGCAGCAGGCGCAGGTCGGTGATGGCGAGCGCGAGCATGCCGAGCATGCCGTCGGTGCCGTTGATGAGGGCGAGGCCCTCCTTCTCGCCGAGCTGCAGCGGCGCGATGCCCTCCGCGGCGAGGGCGGCCCCGGCATCCACCAGCTCGCCGTCGGCCGTGCGCACCTCGCCCTCGCCCATCGCGACGAGCGCGCAGTGCGCGAGCGGCGCGAGGTCGCCGGAGCAGCCGAGCGAGCCGTATTCGCGCACGACCGGGGTGATGCCGGCGTTCAGGATCGCGGCGTAGGTCTCGACGGTCGCCCGGCGCACGCCGGTGCGGCCGGTCATCAGGGTGGACAGGCGCAGCAGCATGAGCGCGCGCACGACCTCGCGCTCGACCTCGGCGCCAGATCCTGCGGCGTGCGAGCGCACGAGGCTCGCCTGCAGCTGGGCGCGACGGTCCGCGGCGATGAACGTCGTCGCGAGGGCGCCGAAGCCGGTGGAGATGCCGTAGTGCGGGTTCGGGTCGGCGGCGAGGCCGTCGACGATGGCGCGGCTGCGCTCGACCTCCTCGAGCGCGGCCGGGTCGAGGGCGACGGGGGCGCCGTGGCGGGCGACGGCGACGACCTCCTCGATCGAGAGGCCGGGGATGCCGACGGTGACCGGGCTGGTGGAGGGCGCGCTCGTGCTCATGCTTCGATTCCAGCGGCTCGGGCGCCTCGGCGGGAGTGGCTGGACGAGGCATCCGTCTGCGATCCCAGACGAAGCGCGCTACGCTCGCCTCCACACCCCGACTTGCCCGACTTTCATGAAAGTCGGGCAAGTCGAAGAAGAGAGGGACGGCGGATGGCGAAGGCGAAGGTGCCCGCGGCGGATCAGACGCTCGCGATCCTCAGTCATCTGGCGCACCAGCGCGGTCCCGTGCCGGCCGCGACGATCGCCGCCGCCCTCGAGCTGCCGCGATCGACCGTCTACCATCTGCTCGCGGTCATGCAGGAGCGCGGCTTCGTCGTGCACCTGCCCGAGGAGCGCCGCTACGGGCTCGGCGTCGCCGCCTTCGAGCTCTCGAGCGGCTTCAGTCGGCAGCAGCCGCTCGCGCGCCTCGGCGGGCCGCTCGTCGCCGGCCTCGTCGACCGGCTCGGCGAGAGCGGGCACCTCGCCGTGCTGCACGGTCGGGACGTGCTCTACCTCGTCGAGGAGCGCGCGCCGCGCCGGCCCTCGCTCGTCACCGACGTGGGCGTGCGGCTGCCCGCCCACCTCACCGCGACCGGGCGGGCGATGCTCGCCGCCCTGCCGCCCGCCCAGCTCCGCGCGCTCTACCCGGACCGCGCGGCCTTCGCCTGGCGCGGCGACCCGGACGCCGCGGGCGAATGGCGCGCCTCGCGGCTGAAGCAGGTGCTGCACGAGGTGCGCGAGACCGGCTGGGCGGCCGAGGCCGGCGAGGTCACCCCGGGGCTCGCCTCGGTCGGCGTCGCGGTGCTCGACCACGTCGGCTGGCCCGCCGCGGCCATCGCGGTGACCTATCCGGATGACTCGCCGCGCACGCGGCCCGCGGTGGAGATCGCGAGCGCGGTGCGCGCCGCAGCCGACGAGCTCGGCCGGCGGATCGGCGCCGCCCGCGCGCGCTGACGAGGCGTCCGGCGTCCCGCGTGCGTGGTCCGGGTGCCCCGCGTCCGGCGTGCTGCGCCCGATCTCAGCCCGCGTTCATCCGCGCCGCGTAGCGTGGCCGAACGCCGGGCACGATCACGACGACGGGAGCCGCCATGACCGCCCTGACGACCGACGACCACGGATTCACCGGGCTCACCGGATTCGCCGCCGACGTGCTGAACGCCCTCGGCGACGTCGGCGTCGGCGTGCTCGTCTTCCTCGAGGTGCTGATCCCGCCGATCCCGAGCGAGGTGATCCTGCCGTTCGCCGGCTACCTCAGCCAGGCCGGAGACCTGAACCTCGGCTGGCTCATCGTCTGGAGCACGGCCGCGTCCCTCGCGGGCGCCCTCGTGCTCTACGGCCTCGGCGCGGCGATCGGCCTCGAGCGGGCCATCCGCTGGATCGCCTGGACGCGGCTCGTGAGCCTGTCCGATCTCGAGCGCGGCGCCGAGTGGTTCCACCGCTTCGGCAAGTGGTCGGTGCTGCTCGGCCGGCTGATCCCCGGCGTACGCAGTCTCATCTCGCTCCCCGCGGGCGCCGATCGCATGCCGCTCGTCGTGTTCTCGCTGTTCACGGTGCTCGGCTCGGGGCTCTGGAACACGCTGCTGATCGGGGTCGGTGCGGCGCTCGGCACGCAGCACCACCTCCTCGAACAGTGGCTCGAGTACCTGGATCTCGTCGTCTACACGGCCATCGCCGCGGCGCTCGTCGTGCTCGTCGTCCGCCGCATCCGGGAGGCGCGCCGAGTGAAACGGATCACCGCCGGCGACTGACCCCTGTTCGGGGGGCATTTCGTCTACAGGTCCTCCAAAGTGTGGACACGAAACGGATGAGCCCGTCATGCTTGGTCTTCGTGCCCACGGGCACGATGCGGACCCGAACGCAGTACCCGATCCACCCGAACCTCCCTGGCCTCGTCGCGCCTGACCGCGCGGCGGTGCCGTGCGAAGCCGTACCCGCGCGCTTCCGCATCGGGCCCGCGTCCCGCCGAGGACCCATGGAGATCCCGACCCGATGAAGAGAACCGGTGCGCGCACCGCGCTGCCCAATTCCCGTCAACGCCCCATGCGCCGCGTCCTCGCGGCGATCGCCGCCTTCGCGCTCGGCGCCGGCCTCGCCGTCGTCGGCGCCGCGGCACCCGCGAGCGCGCACACGGGCGACCTGCTCGCCAACGCCGTCTGCAACACCGCGACCGGCCAGTACGACGTGACCTACACGCTGAAGCTCACGAACGTGGGCAGCACTCTCACCGGCACCACGAAGTGGCGCGTCGGCACCACCTCGTTCCAGGGCACGCCGACGAACGCGAACGGCATGGACCGCGGGCCGATCAGCTCGAAGGGCAACACCACCCTGACGCTCGGCACCGAGAGCCTGCCCGGCACCACGAAGGGCGGCGGCCCCTGGGTCTACGCCTACACGAGCTGGAACGACGGCTACGGCAAGGGCTCGGACGGCCGCATCGAGGGGCTCAAGGGCGACTGCGCGCCCCCGGCGCCGAAGGAGATCCCGGTGCCCGTGAAGCCGTCCATCGTCGACCTCTGCGGCACCTCCGGCGACCACGTCGTCGAGCCCCGCGCCACCGAGGGCGTCACCTGGTCGATCTCGCCGGTCGCCGGCGGCAAGGCCAAGGCCACCGCGACCGCGAAGCCCGGCTACGTGTTCAGCGACGGCAGCGCCGTGAAGAGCTGGGACTTCGAGTTCACCGACGTGCCCTGCGTCGTCGAGATCCCCGTGCCGCCGAAGCCCGCCGCCACCGAGGCCTGCGGCGTCGACGGCGACGCGGTCATCCTTCCCGACGACAGCGACACCGTGACGTGGAAGCTCGAGGGCGACCCGAAGACGGGCGCGGCCACCGCGGTCGCGACGGCCGTCGAGGGCTACGAGTTCCCCGGCGGCACGACCGAGCAGCGCTACGACTACACCTTCACGAACGAGCCCTGCCCCGTGATCGTGCCCGAGCCGGTCACGCCGGAGATCGTCGACCTCTGCGACGTCGACCGCGACGAGGTCCTGCTGCCCGAGGAGACCGAGCAGCTGGTCTGGCACGTCGAGGGCGAGCCGTCGAGCGGCTCCGTCACCGCCGTCGCCGTGACGAAGGGCCACCACGTCTTCGAGGACGGCACCACCGAGCGCCGCTTCGAGCTCTCGTTCACGAACGAGCCCTGCCCGATCGAGCTGCCCGTGCCGGCGAAGCCCGCCGCTGTCGACCTCTGCGGCGTCGACGACGACCGCATCGTGCTGCCCGCCGACACCGACACGGTGAGCTGGGCCATCGAGGGTGACGCGACCACCGGTTCGGCCGTCGCCGTGGCCACCGCCGCCGAGGGGCACGTCTTCGAGAGCGGCGAAACGAGCGAGCGCTTCGTGTTCGAGTTCGACCAGACCGAGTGCGTGCCGCCGACCCTCGCGGGCTCCAGCGCCGCGGCACTCTGCGTGGCCAACGTGCCGTGGATCGACTTCGACGTGGTACTCACCGACCCCGACCAGCAGTCGACCGGGCACACCGCCTACCTCGTGCTGAGTGACGGCACCCACACCGAGCGGGTCGAGCTCGGCCCGCTCGGCGAGGACGGCTCCGTCGACGGCCGCGTGCTGTGGCCGGGCGCCGCGATCGACGAGGCCGGTAACCCCACCGCGTGGCCGGGCTGGAAGCAGCTGCCGAACGGTCGCTGGGTCGTCACGGAGGAGAACTTCGGCTGGACGCACGCGCTCACCTCGGCGTCCATCGAGGTGAACCCGGAGCTCTCGATCGACCTCGAGTACCCGCCGGCCGTCGTCGCCTGCGCGCCGTCGTCGAAGTCGACCGGCACCCCCGGCACCCCGGTCACGTCCGGTGACGGCGACGGGCAGGGCCTCGCCAGCACCGGTTTCGCGGGCGGCCCGGCGATCGGGCTCGCGGGCGGCCTCGTGCTGGCCGGCGCCCTGGCGCTCGCCGTGCAGCTGATCCTGCGCCGCAAGCGCGCGTAGCGGCATCCGCTCGATGAGGGGCCCGGCGCGAGCCGGGCCCCTCTTCGCGCTCGCGGGGCCGCGTTCCCTGCCCCCGTCGCCCCCTCGCCCCCTCGCCCCGTTCGCCCCCCCCTTGCCCCGTTCGCCCCCTTCGCCCGCTCGCCCCCTCCGCCCCGGATGCACAACTCAGGAACGCGCGCCCGGCGATCCCCGCGCTTCCGCGGATCGGCGGATGCCTCGGGGCCCAGAACCCCGGGATGTTCCTGAGTTGTGTGAGGGCTTTGGCGACCGGTATGGACCGAACGGCCCATACCGCTGCCTCAAGCCCCGTGGCTACGGTCGCCGTAACCGTGCGTTCGCCGAGGGGATGGGGCAGCAGATGGGACGTTGGGGGGCATCGGGGTCGGCCGGAGCCGCGACCGTGCGCCACTTCACCTGGCGCGCCTCGTTCACCGTCTTCGGCTTCGGCATCGTCGTAACGAGCTTCTTCGCATTCGTGCGGATGGTGAGGATTGGATTTCGGAGAACGAACTACTTCGGGGGGCCTACGACCAACCATGTCGAGTACGCCGAGGACCCCTGGCTGTGGGTCACTGCCGTCATCCTCACCGCGTCCGTCATGCTGCTGGCAGGCATGGTCCTGATCGAAGCGATTCACCGACGCTGGCTGGTGTCCGGGATCGTCTGTGCGGTGCTCGGTGCAGTTCCGGCGCTCTGCAATTGGTACCTGCTCAGTCTGAATCATGGCTCGTGAGACGCTCGATCCGCGGGGAACTGGCGCGTCGAGGAACATTTTTGACGAGCTGCGGTAACGCGGAGCGGTCGTGTGGAAACAGTCAATGTGAGCGCGGGGTATCCGGGGGCCAAGCGTCACAGGATCGACGTTGCACAGAGAAGGCGCCCCGATGGACGATGCACGACCCCGGCAAATCCTCGTCGTTTCCACGAGGAGTCTCTTCAGGGCGGGAGTCCGGGCGTTGCTGGCAGCGGTCGAGGTCGACCGTCTCGTCGACGCCGCACACCAGAAGGTCGTGACGCGGAGCTTGGGGCAGGCGTACCGATCCGTCGCGGTCGTCGATCTGGGATCGCGCTGGGTCCGCGACGCGACG
Source organism: Agromyces soli (assembly GCF_022811605.1). GTDB lineage: Bacteria > Actinomycetota > Actinomycetes > Actinomycetales > Microbacteriaceae > Agromyces > Agromyces soli. The sequence continues at coordinate 1,550,033 of NZ_CP094533.1, forward strand.
GCCGGCATCCCCTCGTTGCTCAGGCACCCGGATGGGGTTGAGGTCATCGCCGTCGCCTCATCTCGAACGACCGATCCGGAGGTCCCGGTGAAGCACCCACGGCTGACACTCGTCGCCTCGGACGTGGACCTGGCAGTGCTGATTCGCGCGGTCGAGCGTGGATTCGGTGACGCTCCGTCTGGCAGTCTCACGCAGGGCGTCGAATTGACGCCGCGCCAGCGCGACGTGCTCCTGCTGGTCGCCGGTGCCCGGTCGAACAAAGAGATCAGCCAGCAGTTGTCGATCGCACCCGGCACGGTCAAGCGTCATCTGAACGATGTGTTCACCGTGCTCGAAGCGCGCTCCCGAATCGATGCGGTGAACCGAGCACGATCGCTCGGGCTGATCTGAAACCTGAGTCGGACTGCTACTTAAGACACATCGACTCGGCACTCGGACCAGCTGATCCCGAGGCGAGAAAGGACCCTCATGACGAACTCGTCATCGTTGACGATGCGGCTGCTGAGCATTGCGGTCGTTTTCAGTACTACCGTCGCGCTGACTGCGTGCGCAGGTGGTCTCTGGGACCGGGCAGAACAGACTGAGCCAGCGAGGGACCCCGAGAGCACTTCGTCGGAGGCCGACGGTGTTACGGCCAGAGAAACTTGCCTGGAGTTGAGTATCCCGGAGTCCGCGGCATTCAACGCGTTCAATGAACTCCGGAAGGGCAACATCGGGGCTGAGGCGCGAAACCAACTGCTTGAGGAGGCATCCGTCGGATATCGGACGGTGCCCGTCGAACCCGGTAGCGAGCTCGAGACCGGAATTCACGCGGTGATCGCGTACATCGACTCGAGTACTCCGACTCCCGATGGCGCGATCTTCGATCCGAGCACTGACGAGTTCGCCAGGCTCGGTTCCAACCTCGGGAGCCTCTGCAGCGCGGCAGGCACAGAGCTCGTGATCAACGCGTCCAGCGGAGGGTAGGGGTGCTTGGTCCGCGATACGGGATGAATTGGACGAAAGCCTGCCTCGCGGCGGGGCTCCTGGTGTCCCTGGTGATCGGAACGGTCGGGTGCTCAGCGGTCGAGCCCCCGACTTCGCGTGAGGCTGCGGTCTCGCCCGCAGTGGAGAACGCTTCCGGCGAAACCGGCGATGTCGGTGTGTGCCATTCGGTCTCGCTCGTGATGACCATGCTGGAGAAGGGCTCGGCTGCGTACTCGGCGGGTGCGTTGGACCGATCGAGCTTCACCATCGTGGCGGCCGACCTCGCCGACTCCCTCCGTTTGCTGCGCATCATGCACTCGGAGGCGACGTTGATCCCTGCGGTGGATTCGCTCAGATCGGCGATCGGTGACCTCGCGACAGCGGAGGGTGCGCCGCAGACAGGTGACGGGTCGCCCGTCGCGCTGAGCCTGGATCCGATCGTCAAGCGCTGCGACGAGATCGATGCGCCCGTGAGTATCTCGCAGTGAATTGAATCGAGTGGAGTCGCCCGCTTGCGGTGCGATCGCACAACTCAGGAAGCCGCACCCGGCGATCCCCGCGCTTCCGCGGATCGGCGGATGCCTCGGCGCCCATAACCCCGGGATGTTCCTGAGTTGTGTGAGCGGGCGGGGCGGGGAGGCGTCAGGTGCGCGGTGTCAGCCAGCGGCGCAGCGAACGGGTCACGAACGGCAGCACCCAGTACGTCATGATCGGCGTGAGCACGAGGGTCGTCACGAGCACCCGCAGCCACAGCGGCAGCTCGCCCCAGCCCGGCACGGGCGTCATGAGGTACGAGAACACGAGGTTCACGGGGAAGAAGCCGAGCCAGATCGTCACGGCCTGCTTCCAGCGCGGCGGGGCGGGCGGGGCCTCCATCGGTTCGGCGTCGACGGCGGGGATGGAGCCGGTGGCGGGTTCGTCGAACCATCCCTCGATCCCGGTGCGGCGCTTGGAGCGTTCGCTGCGCACGAAGCCCTCGCCCATCGAGAGCCACCAGCTGCGCTCGGGGGAGCGTTCCCACGCCTCGAGCGTCTCCTCGCTCGTGAAGCGGTAGAGCATGTGCCAGACCTGGGAGTCGCCGCCGGCGCGCACCCAGCCGGAACCGAGGAAGCCGGGATGCTTGTTCGCGAGGTTCACGCCGGTCTGCACCCAGGCGGTGGCCTCGGAGATGCGGGCGGGGTCGACCTCGCGGCGGATCGACACGGTGATGGGCTCTGACATGGGACCTCGGGGGTGGTGAGTTCGCGTGGGCTCGCGCAGGGTGGTCGCGAGACTCGGGCAGATTCGGTCGTTTCGTTGGTGACGTGGTGACCGCGGCCGTCAGCGAGTGTAGCTCGGGCGCATTTCGCGCTGGTTTCGGCTGCCGGAGGAGTGCGCTGAGCGAACCCCGGCCGTACAGGCTCGCTTGATCCCGGTCGAGGTCCGGCAGCATCACCCTCTGGTATCGCATCGCCCAGGCCCACTGCAGTCCGCCGCACAGGATGGCGAGGAGGAACGCCAACGGCATCGCGATCCGACCCGCGAGCGTGTCGGGGTGCTCGGTCGTCAGGTTCGTGGCGAACGGCACGAGCACGATGAAGAGCAGCCGGATGTTGTTCAGCCAGACCATCGTCGTGTCGACCCGGGCGATGTGCTCGAACTGGTCGACGTGGACCATCCAGAGCAGGCAGAGCAGCCGGAAGCTGACGACGAAGTTCACGAACAGCGGGGCGGCGCTGGCGAGCGCCGTCCACGCGAACGGGTGCGGCGCGGAGCACGACGCTGCTCGGGCTCAGCCGGGACGCCGCCCGGTGTCCTCGGGGTCCTCGGCGATCGGCGGGGGCCCGTCAGGGGAGACGGCGCCGCCTTCATTCACCCAATCCGCGATCTCGGCGGCGTCCTCCTTCGTCACCGGCCGAGGCCGTCGGAACAACGACTTCAACTTCTCCGTGAACTTGGACATATCGAAACTCTACGACCGCACCGCAATCACGCGGGCGCGCTGCTCGGTCGCCTGCTGGAGTTCGTGCTCATCCGCGCGGGCGCAGCACGAGCAGTTCGCCGATCTCGCAGTCGAGCGCGCGGCAGATCGCCTGCAGCGTCGAGAAGCGGATGGCCCGGGCCCGATCGTTCTTCAGCACGCTGAGGTTCACGACCGTCACGCCGACGATCTCGGCGAGCCGGGTGAGGGTCAGCCCGCGCTCCTCGAGCAGCTCGTCGAGCCGGCAGTGCACGTCCGTGCCGTCCTCGATCTCGGCCGGCGCCATCAGACGAGGCCCTCGGTGTCGCGCTGCAGTCGTTCCCCGATCGAGAAGACGGTGCACAGGAGGGCCACGGCGAACGCCCACAGCACGAGGGCGAAGGGGTCGACGCTCATGATCACGTTGTCGAAGGTGCGCTCGCTGAGCACGGCGAACCCGCCGTTCGCCGCCATGTTGCCGAAGAAGGGCACGGCGATGAAGCCGGCGAGGCCGACGAACCCGGCGGTGGCGACCAGCACGGTATTGGTGCGGCAGAAGACGACGCCGCGGGCCACGTTCCGGATGAGCCAGACGAGGGCTGCGACGCCGACGATGACCGCGACCATCAGCACGAGCTGCTGGATGACGATGGCCCACTGCGACGCGACCGGGAGCGCGGGAACCGTGAGAACGGCTTGATCCAGGGCGACGGGCACGGGCGCCCCGTCTGGGCCGATCGGGGCCTCAGCGGGGGTCCCGGCGAACGTGGCCAGCACGGCGACGTCGCGGTTCGGCAGTACTTCGATGATCCGCGTGACGGCCGACCAGGCGACCCAGGCCGCGATGACCGCCCCGGCCGCGGCGAAGAGCCAGAGGCTCACCCGGTCGGCGAGCTTGATGGCGTGGGCCGTGTTCGGCGTGGTGTTCGTCTGCATGGGCAGCAGCATACCGATATTCGATAATAATGGAAATCGATATGTTGAGGTCAGCGGGGCAGAGCGGAGCCGAGCGTTCCCAACCCCTCGACCACCACGTCGGCCAGCAGCCTGGCGTAGCGCCCGTCGGGGTCGAGCTCGGGGTCGAAGACCGTCACCGAGGCGCCGATCGCGGCGGGTGCGAGCTCGGCGAGCAGCGCCGTCAGCGTCTCGACGTCGAGCCCGCCGGGGTCGGGGCTGTCGACCGCCGGCATGACGCTCGGGTCGAGCAGATCGACGTCGAGCTGCAGCCAGTACCCGACGCCGGCGGTCGCCCGGATGCGCTCGGCGAGCCGCGACGCAGGCTGGGCCAGGGCCTCCGCCGCGGAGACGACGAGCCCGAGCGTGCGGCGTGCCTCGTCGGCGTGCTCGTCGTCGTCGCGGTGGCCGAGGTGCACTGCGCGCGCCGCGTCGAAGGAGGGTCCCGCGCCGTCGAGGTCGGCGATCGCGGGCCAGTGCAGGCCGACCACGGCCGCGAGGTCCTCGCCGGCGACGCTGGCGCAGGCCTCGCTGTTGCCGGGATGCCGGAAGTCGGTGTGCCCGTCGAGGTGCACGAGCCCGGTGCCGCCGCGGCGGGCCAAGGCGAGCCCCGCGCCGAGCAGGATGCTGCAGTCGCCGCCGAGGATGAGCGGCGCGTCACCGGCGTCGAGCACTGCGTCGAGGCGCTGCGCGAGCCCCCGAGCGTGTTCGACCAGGGCGGCCTCGTTGCGCACGTGGCCGGGCGCTCGGCTCGCGTCGTCGTCGAGATACGGCCCCGCGGGGACCGTACCGGCGTCGCGGGCACCGGCCGTGAGCAGCCGCTCGAAGAGTCCGGCCGCACGCAGCGCCTCGGGCGCTCGCCACGCCCCGGGCACCGCGCCGGGCCGCGGCGGGCGCAGGCCGAGGCTGCTCGGGGCGGCGACGAGCGCGATCATGGACTCAGGCTGTCATGCACGGCCGACATCACGACTACGGCCGGTACTCCTCGCGCGGCTCCGGATGACGCACCTCGGGCCGGGCCGGGGGGAGGCCGCCGAGGCCGTCGAGCGCGGCCGCGAGGCTCGCGAACAGGGCGCGGACGACCCGCCAGAATCCGCTTCTCCGTCTCTGCATGGCCCACCTCCGGGGGTGAACCCTCAACATACCGGAGGAAACGCTTCAGTTCTTCCCGGAATCGTGGGCCGGCGCGACATACTGGAGTGCTGGCCGCGGGGAGCTTCCGCGGCCGCAGCCATGAGCCCTGCGCAGCGCCGCCCAGAGAAACGAGCCCGAGTTGCCCGATCCCCGCACGACTCCCAGCGACGAACCCGTGCAGCCGACCGAGGCCGTACAGCCTGCCGAGGACGCGCTGCCCGACGAGGTCGAGCCGGCCGGCCCGCCGTCCGCGTCGGAGGCGCCCGAGGCATCCGCCCCCGAGCCTTCCGAGGCCGAGGCGCCCGCCCCCGAGCCTTCCGAGGCCGAGGCGCCCGCCCCCGAGGCTTCCGCCCCCGGCGCATCCGTCCCCGATGCCTCCCCCGCCGACGCGCCCGCCCCCGTGCGCCGTCGCCGCTGGCCGATCGTCGTCATCTCGATCCTCGGCGTGCTGCTGCTCGGCGCGGGCGCCGTCGCCGGCTGGCTGTACGTGCAGCTCGGCGACGCGAGCGACCGCATCGTCGAGCAGAACCAGGAGCTCGAGGAGCAGCGTGAGCTCATCGAGAAGAAGGAGGTCTTCGGCGCTGCGATGACCCGGCTCCACGAGGGTGTCGTGCCGCTGGAGGGGCTGCCGTTCACCGCGCTCGCCGACTGGGAGCGGTATCAGTCGATCGCGACGAGCGGCTGGTTCCACCGCTGGGACGCGGACGCGCTCGACACCGACATCGCGCGCGCCGAGCAGGCGGCCGAGCAGCTCGAGAGCCTGCACGCGGCGGCGGCCGCCGAGGCCGCGACGAACGCGAGCGGCTCCGCCTGGGAGGCGACGCTCGATCGGCTGGGTCGTGGCTACGTGACCACCCGGATCGAGCGCGGCGACACCCCGTGCGGCGCCGAGGCGCTCGCGTGCGTCAGCAGCAACGAGCCCACGATCGTGCGCGTCTCCGCAGGCCAGGACGCGGCCGAGTCGATGACCGACTGGCTCCGCACCGGCGTCGCCTATCACGAGTTCGCGCACACGCTGCAGAATCTGAACCCCGAGGCGGGCGAGGCCGCCGCACAGGCCTTCGGCGGCGACTACGAGACCATGGCCGACTGCTATTCGCTGACGTTCCTCGACGGCTGGACGCTCGACCACGAGATCTGGACGAGCGACACCACCTACTGGGAAGTGAGCATCGGCTACGGCTACACCTGCACCGAGAGCCAGCGCCAGGTCATCCGCGACTGGAACGCGCAGCTGCCCGTCGTGATCCAGCCGATCACGCAGGATGGCTCGGGCCGGGCGGCGAGCTGACCGCCGCCGGCAGCCGCACGCTCACCCGCAGGCCCCCGCGCGGGCCGGGCTCGACGACGAGCACGCCGTCGTGCGCGGTCACGATGCTCTGCACGATCGCGAGTCCGAGTCCCACGCCGGCGTGATCGCCGCGGATCCGTTCCGCGCCGCGCTGGAACGGTTCGGTGAGCGTCGCCACGACGTGGGGTGCGAGCGCGGGCCCGGTGTTCTCGACCACGAGCACCGCGCGGCCCGGCGCCGCGACCGTCGTGACCGTCACCTCGCCGCCCTCGGGCAGGTTGTGCACGATGGCGTTGTGCACGAGATTGGTGGTGAGCTGCAGCAGGAGCGCGGGCGATCCGAGGGCCGCGACGACGTCGCCGGATGCCTCGACGGCGACCCCGCGCCGCTCCGCGAGCGGCAGCAGCGTCTCGACCGACTCCTCGGCGAGCAGCGAGAGGTCGACCGCGTCGCGGTGGAACGCCCGCCGGTCGGCCCGGCTGAGCAGCAGCAGCGCCTCGGTCAGTTCGATCGCTCGACCGTTCACGAGTCGGAGCCGTTCGACGAGCGCCTGGTCGGCCCCGGGGTCGTCGCGGGCGACCTCGAGCATCGTCTGCGTGATCGCGAGCGGCGTGCGCAGCTCGTGCGAGGCGTTCGCGGCGAAGCGCTGCTGCTCGGCGATGTGCGCCTCGAGCCGGGCGAGCATCGCGTCGAAGCTGTCGGCGAGCTCGCGGAACTCGTCGCTGCGACCCTCGAGCTCGATCCGGTGCGAGAGCGAGCCCTCCGCCGTCTTGCGCGTCGCGCTCGTGATGCGGCCGAGCGGGGCGAGCATCCGGCCGGCCAGGAACCAGCCGCCGGCGAGCCCGAAGGCCAGCAGGAACAGCAGGGCCCAGGCCGCGGCCGGGGCGAAGGCGCGCACGAGGTCGTCGCGGCCGGGCGTGAAACCGTCCATCGTGACGGAGGCATCGGCCGGCACGTAGCGCAGCAGGAACAGCCAGACGACGGCGAGCAGCAGCAGCATCGCGAGCAGCAGGAAGCCCGCGTAGCTGAGGGTCAGCTTCCAGCGGACGGAGAGCCCGGGCCGCCGAGCCACCCGCGCCTCAGGCATCCGATGCCCCAGCATCCGCGCCGCCGCCGCCCGCGTCCCCGGTGTCGATGCGGTAGCCGACGCCCGGCACCGTCGCGATCACCCACGGGGTGCCGAGGCGCTTGCGCAGCGCGGACACCGTGATGCGCACGGCGTTCGTGAACGGGTCGGCGTTCTCGTCCCAGGCGCGCTCGAGCAGCTCCTCGGCGCTGATCACGCCGCCCTCCGCGGCGACGAGCACCTCGAGCACGGCGAACTGCTTGCGGGTGAGCGCCACGTAGCGGCCGTCGCGGTAGACCTCGCGGCGGAAGGGGTCGAGCCGGAGCCCGGCGAGCTCGCGCACGGGCGGGCGCACCTGGCTGCGCCGGCGGTCGAGCGCCCGAAGTCGCAGCACCAGCTCGCGCAGCTCGAACGGCTTCGTGAGGTAGTCGTCGGCGCCGAGCTCGAAGCCGGAGGCCTTGTCGTCGATGCGGTCGGCGGCGGTGAGCATGAGGATCGGCATCCCGACCCCGGAGGCGACGATGCTCGCCGCGACCTCGTCGCCGCTGGGACCGGGGATGTCGCGGTCGAGCACGGCCAGGTCGTAGCTGTTGATCGACAGCAGCTCGAGGGCGGTGTCGCCGTCGCCGGCCACGTCGGCGGCGATCGCCTCCCGGCGGAGTCCCGTGCGGATGGCCTCGGCCATCAGGGGTTCGTCCTCGACGATCAGCACGCGCATGACACCGATGGTACGAGGCGGGCCGTATCGCGAGCGTATGCGGAACGGCCTACGCGGCGGCAACACGCCCGCGCGTGGACTGGGAGCATGACCACCACGACGAGGCCAGCGGCCGGACGGCGAGGGGGCGCCTCGGTCCTCGGCGTGCTCTTCGGGGTATACCTCGTGCTGCTCGTCTGGCTCGTGCTGTGGAAGCTGCAGCTGCCGTGGGAGGCGGTGCCGGTGCAGCGCAGTCTGAAGCTCGTGCCCTTCGTCGCGGCCGAGGGCTACGGCGCGAACGCGGCGCGCGAGGTCGCCGGCAACGTCGCGGTGTTCGTGCCCTTCGGGCTCGGGCTCGCCCGGCTGCGCCCGCGTTTCGGATGGTGGCGGATCGCCGCGGCGGCGGCCGGGCTCAGCGCCGGGCTCGAGCTCGCGCAGTTCGCGCTGGCGGTCGGGCACACGGACCTCACCGATGTGCTCACGAACACCGCGGGCGCCCTGCTCGGGACGGTGCTGGCCGGGCGCCGCCGCCGCAACCCCCTTGTCGAGTCCGCGCGGAGCACGTAGACCAGAAGGTGACCGGGGAGGAGGACCCATTCATGACGATCCGGTTGAACGAGACGGCCCTGCGGCACGCCCGCTCGCTCGTGCGCGAGGGCCAGGTGGTGCGCGACGAGCGCGACGCCTGGAGCGAGGATGCGCCGAGCGCCGAGGAGGAGAACGCCTTCGTCGAGCGTGAGGGCTGGACGGAGTACCGGCACTGGCACCTCGGGGTGGACGACGACGAGAACGACGAGACGAAGGGGGCGTACTCCTTCCCCTACGGCGACTTCCGTCGGGTGCACCGCTGCGCGGTGATCTCGCTCGAGAGCCGCGCGGGGCAGTACGACCACGACGACATCCGCGACGCCGCCCGGGCGCTGCTCGAGCTGATCGACGCGGAGGGCTGAGGATGGCGACGGTCACCGAGCGCCGCGACCGGCGGCGCGCGAAGGCGGCGCTCGCGCACGCGAAGTCCGCCGAGAAGGAGGCGAAGCGTCTGGCCGACGGACTCCCGCCGGGCCGGGCGAAGCAGCGTCTGGAGGCGATCGTGGCGCAGTCTCGGGCGACGCGACGCGCGGCCAGAGCGGATCGCAAGCGCGCCCCGCGCCGGGCGGCGCGGACCGCGGCGCGGGCGACGGCCGGATTGGATGCCTGGTCGCGCCGGGTCGTGCCCTCGACGGTTCACCGGGGCGCCGCGGCCGAGCCTGGGGCGGCGATCACGGATGCCGCGGCCGCCGCGAAGCGTCGGGCCGCCCTGCTGAAGCAGCGGCGCAAGCAGGCCGACCGGGTGCGCAAGTGGGCGAAGAGCGCCGCCGCGCACACGGTGGTGCAGGCCGTGACGACACCGGAGGAGCCTGCGCCGCGGAAGCGTCGGGAGTAGCCTCGGACGCGCGGGCGGGGGCCCGCGGGGAGGAGCGCCGCTGATGGCGAAGGACGAGGGATCCGGACTGAGCGCGGAGGAGCGCGCGGCGGTCAAGCAGCGCGCGAAGGAACTGCGCGAGCAGGAGAAGGCCGGCAAGAGCCGGGCCGCGGGCGAGCAGGCGGTGCGCGAGGCGATCGCCGCGCTCGAGCCCGAGGACCGGGAGCTGGCCGAGGGGCTCGACCGCGTCGTGCACGAGGTCGCGCCGGAGCTCGTGCCGAAGACGTATTACGGCATGCCGGGCTACGCGAACGGCGAGGGCAAGATCGTGGTCTTCCTGCAGCCGGCGAAGAAGTTCAAGACCCGCTACGCGACGATCGGTTTCGAGGATCGGGCGAAGCTCGACGACGGCGAGCTGTGGCCCGTCGGCTTCGCGATCCGCGCGTGGACCGACGCCGTCGAGCGCGAGGTCACCGAGCTCGTCCGCCGCGCCGTCGGCTGACGACGCGGCCGGGCGGGATCCACGGATCCGGCCCGGCCACGTCGTCGCGTCATCGAGTGCTCGGCGATCAGTCCGCTGCGGTGAGGGTGGCGTGCTCGCGGCGGCTCGCCTGCAGGTACGCCGTGCTCAGCACGCCGCACGCGGCGCAGATGGGCGGCTGCCCCTCGGCGCTGGGGTCGCGGTCCATCTCGACGGCGACGTAGCTGTGGTCGCAGACGTGGCAGCGCACGCGCGCCTCCCAGGGGTCGTCGAGCTCGCTGCGCGGGTCGTGCGCCCGGCGGAGCAGCCCGCCGCGGCCGGTGCGGTCGACCACGGCGGCGAGCACGACGGCGAGCACGAGCGTGATGGGCGTCGACCAGGCGGCGCCGAAGGCCCCGCCGAACTGGTAGAGCAGGATGCCGAGCAGCGAGGTCGCGACCCAGACGGCACCGTTCCAGGTGAAGCGGCGCACGCGCCCGGCGCGGAACTCCTCGAGCTCGCGGGTGTTCCAGGTGCGCACGAGGTGCACGAGGGCCACGCCGACCCACGAGGCGATGAAGGCGCCCTGCCAGGCGAGTGCGACGAGCAGGTAGCTGACGACGTCGGTGAGCATGAACACGTAGGTGATCGCCCCGCAGAACAGCACGGCGGCGACGCGCGGCACGCGGACGCGGAACAGCCGGAAGACGAGCGCCTCCATGTTCGTCGAGGCGACGTAGAAGTTCGCGGTGTTGATGCGGGCCTGGGTCACCCAGACGAGGAACAGCCCCCAGCCGCCGAGCAGGCTCACCATGGTGTTGCCGACGAGCTCGGAGGAGACGGCGCCGTCGAGGCCCGCACTGTAGGCGATGAAGATGCCGATGAGGCCATTGGCGAGGTAGACGAAGGCGTAGAAGACCGGGCCGAACACGGCGATGCCGTTCGAGCGCGCCTGCTCGGGCTTGCCGAAGCGGGCGAAGTCGACCGTGAACATCATCAGCACGAGCACGCCGAGGTAGACGAAGAAGGCGTAGAGCCAGCCCGGGGCGGCGAAGTCGGCGCCCTCCTGCGGCGGGTGCGCGAGCCAGCCCGAGGAGTCGTTGCGCATGGCGAGCATGACGACGACGACCATGAGGCCGATCCAGTAGACGGGCAGCAGGATGGCGTTGTACTTGTCCATCCAGCGGCGGATGCCGCCCATCACGAGCGGCAGGTTGATCGCGACCGCGATGGCGCTCCAGAGCGCGAGCGAGAGCTGCGGGAACGCGACGTGGAAGGCGTTCGCGATCATCGACGACTCGAACACCGCGTAGTAGATCGCGGTGGCCGCGAGCACGAGGGCGCCGAGCAGCGAGCCGGAGGTGCCGAAGATGCGCTGCGACATGAGCGCGACCGTGAGGCCCGTGCGCGCGGCGTAGCGGCTGAAGGCGTAGCCGAGCGCGCCGAACGCGGCGCAGGCGAGCACGATGCCGATGAGCGCGTCGGTCGTGCCGACGGTCGCCGCGAGCGTGGCGGCGGTCACGAGGTAGAACATGCCGCTCACGAGGGCGTAGAAGGACATCGCGAGGGATGGCCGGGGCATCCGCCAGGAGAGCGGCACGACGTGGGTCGTGTAATCCTCGGTGGCAGCCTCCTTGACGACCTTGGGGTCGTCGTGGTGCTGCACGTCGAGCGGGGCGAGAGCAGGGAGTTGAGTCGTCATCGAGCTCCTCCGGACGTCGGGGTCTGATGGTCAGACCAGTTGGGGGATCGGAACTAGTATGGTCTGATGGTCGGACCAGTGCAATACTGATCCGCGCAGCGCCGGGAATCCGGCGCGAAACCGGACAAGGAGGTCACATGACGGACACGCAGGACCAGGCCGCCGCCGCGGCCGAGACCCCGGAGCAGCGCGTCGCGCGGCTCGGGCTCGAGATCCCCGACTTCGCCAAGGAGGGCTACTACGGCGCCGACGTCTACGGCTCGATGAAGCCGCACCACATCTCGGGGAACATCCTCTTCCTGAGCGGCCACACCCCCGACCAGCCCGACGGCACGGTGCGCTACCCGGGCCGCCTCGGCGACACGCTCACCGTCGAGGAGGGCTACGAGGCCGCCCGTCTCACCGCCCTCAACTGCCTGGGCGGCATCCGCCTCGCCCTCGGCTCCCTCGACCGCGTCGAAGCCGTCGTCCGCTCGCTCTGCTTCGTCGTGTCGACGCCCGAGTTCACCGAGGTGCACCGCGTCTCCTCCGGTTACAGCGACCTCTTCGCCGAGGTCTTCGGCCCCGTCGCCGGACTCGGCGGACGCGCGACGATCGGCGTGACGAGCCTCGCCGGCGGATCCTCCTTCGAGAACTGGGTCACCGTGGAGATAAAGTCGTAGCACTCGAGTGGGGCGCGCGACGGGAGGCCGAGGTGGATCTCAAGGTCTCGCGCGACGCCGGGGCGCCGGAGAAACTGGCCAACCGGCTGCTCGAACTCATCGAGTCGGGCGAGCTCAAGCCGGGCGACAAGCTGCCGAGCGAGCGCGAGCTCGCCGAGCTCGGCGGCGTCGCCCGCAGCACCGTGCGCGAGGCGCTCTCCGCTCTCGAGATGCGCGGCCTCGTCAGCCGACGGCCCGGCCGCGGCAGCGTGGTCGAAGCCGTCGCCCGGCCCAAGCTCGCCGACTCGCTGCGCGGCGTGCTGCCGCCGAGCGAACGGCTCCTCGCCGAGGTGATGGACCTCCGCGGGGTGGTCGAGCCCCCGTTGGCCGAGCGTGCGGCGCTGCGGGCGGGTGCCTCGGGCCTCGCCGCGCTCGACCGGGTGCTCGCCTCCGCGGAGGAGGAGCTCGGCCGGCCCGAGCCCTCCGCCGCCCGCCTCGTCGCGCTCGACCTCGAGTTCCACACCACGGTCGCCACGCTCGCGCAGAACGCGATGCTCGTCGAGCTCATCGACGTCGTGAACGAGTGGACGGCGCCCTCGCGCGACGAGACGCTGCAGAGCCTCGAACGGATGCTGCGCTCGCACCGGGCGCACGGCCGCATCGCCGACGCCATCCGGGCGGGCGACCCCGCCGCCGCCCACGAGGCGATGGCCGCGCACCTCGGGCAGATCGCCGAGGTCATCTCGGCCCCGCAGCCCGGCGCCGAGGCGCTCCCCGCCTGAGCGGCGCGCAATCCTTCGCGGCGAGGCATCCGCATCTCCTCCAATCCGCTGCCGCGACGGTTCCGAATCCCACATGACGGCCCGCACGGGCCCGGGATCAAGGAGGAACCATGCGAAACTCACCGAACCGCATCGTCGCCACGGTGTTCGGCGCGGTCTACCTGCTCGTCGGACTGCTCGGCTTCGCCGTGACGGGCGGCGTCTCGTTCATCGCGACCGAGGGCGGGCTGCTGCTCGGCATCTTCGCGGTGAACCCGCTGCACAACATCGCGCACCTCCTGATCGGCGCGGCGCTGCTCGTCGCCGGCCTCATGAGCGCGCGTGCCGCGAAGACGGTGAACACCATCGTGGGCGCCGCCTACCTGCTGCTCGGCATCGTCGGATTCTTCCTCGCGGGCACCGCGGCGAACATCCTCGCGCTGAACACGCCGGACCACTTCCTCCACCTCGCGAGCGCGCTCGTGCTGCTCGGCGTCGGCCTCGGGGCCGAGCGCGGCGGCCGGCTGGCGACGGCCTGAGGCCGCCGTGCTCCCCGCCGCGCTCCGCAGCTGGCCGGCGCTCGCCGCGCTCGGCGCCGGGCTCGTCCTCGCGGCGCTCGCCGCGGGGGCGACCGGACCGGTCGCCATGGGGGTGCTCGGCTCGGCGGGGCTCGCGGCGCTCGCCTGGGCGTTCGCCGCGCTCCGAGCGGGCGGCGCGGTGCTGCCGCGCACGACGCTCACGGCCGGCCTGACGGTCGTCGTCGGACTCGCGCTCGTCGTGGGGGCGGGCGCGGCGCCGGCGCTCGGCCTCGCCGGGCTGCCGACGATCGCGGCGGCGGGCTTCGCGCTCGTCGTCGCGGTCGGGGCGGCGGCGCGGCTGCGCGATGCACGCACTCCGGGCCTGGGGCCCGATCAGACCCGGGATGCCGCGCCGGCATCCGCATCCCCGGCCGCACCCGCGGCCACCCGGACGCGGCATCCCGTGGCAGCCACCCTCGGACTCGTCGCGGGCGCCGCGCTCGTCGCCGCGCTCGCGACCCCGGCCCTCGCCGGGACCGAGCCCGGCGAGCTCGCCGTCCCGCACGGCGAGCTGCACCAGCACTGAGGGGCGCGGCCCCGGCTACTCGCCCGCGGGCGAGGGGTCGGGGATCTCCTCCGGCTTGTACCGCGGCAGGCGCGACGCGGGCAGCGCCGCCGCGAGGCTGAGGCCCGCGAGCACGAGGAAGCCCATCCGCAGCGTGCGCAACCGCTCCTCCTCGTTGATCGCGACGGCCGCATCGATCTGCTCGGCGCTCGCGTCGGTCTCGGCGAACTTCTCGCGCAGCTCGTCGTTGCTGATGAAGTTCACCTGATCGAGGTCGACCTGGGCGACGAGCTCGTCCGGCAGCTCCGGGTGCTCCGTCACGGCCTGGGTGAAGTTCAGGCTCAGCATGGTCACGAGCAGCGCGCCCATCACGGCGGTGCCGACGGCCGACGCGAGGTTCTGCGTCGTGCCGCGGATCGAGCCGACGTCGCCCGCGAGCTCCTTCGGTGCGGCGGTCACGAGCACGTTGAACACGAGCGTGACGAGCGCCCCCTGGCCGATGCCGAACACGATGAGGCCGAGAATCGTCGGCAGCGTCTCCCAGTTGTTCGTCACGACGAAGGCGAGCCAGACGAGGGCGACCGTCGTCAGGCCGAACGAGAACAGGCCGATCGCCCGCGGGCTGTACCGGCGGTAGAACCGCACGATCAGCGTCGCCGTGACGAACACCGTCAGGTTGAACGGCATCATCGCGAGCGAGGTGTCGAACGGCGTGCGCCCCTGCACCACCTGGATGTACGTCGGCACCGTGAAGTTCACCGCCGCCTCCATCGCGACGATGATGAACATCGCGTACACCGCGGCGCGCTCTCGGGCGCTGCCGAGCACCGAGAGGTCCACGAGCGGCACCCGGCCGAGGCGCATCCGCCGTCTCGTCCACAGGAAGAACGTCTGCCCGAGCACGAGACCCAGCACCACGAAGACCGGCGCGGGCGAGAGGCCCAGCACGTCGAACGGCGCACCCGGCTCGGCGAGCACGATGCCCCAGGCGTTCAGGTTGTTGAAGCCGAGCGTCAGCAGCACGATCGCGCCGCCGATGAGGGCGGAGGCGACGAGGTCGATGCGAACCGAGGCATCCCCCTTGTCCGAACGCAGCCCGAAGCTCAGCGCGAAGACCGCGACGGCGAGGCCGAGGGTGATCATGAACACCGGCCGCCAGCCGACGAGGGTGCCGAGCGTGCCGCCGATCAGGAACGCGCTGATGCCCGAGAACGCGCGCGCCGAGCCGAGCGAGCCGACCGCGGTCGCCTGCTGCGCACCGCGGTAGTTCTCCGCGATGAGCGCGACGAGCGACGGCACGATGATGGCGGCGGACGCCCCGGCCAGCACCTGCCCCGCGATCGCCCAGCCGATCGTCGGCGAGAGGATCATCAGCACCGACGACACGCCGAACACGACGACGACGCAGCGGAAGATCAGCACCCAGCCGACCCGCTGGCCGAGCTTCGCACCGGTCATCACGAGAGCCGCGACCGCGAGGCCGTAGACCACGATCGTCGTGCTCGCGACCGTCGGCGGCACGCCGAAGTCCTCGACCATGCCGCCGAGCGAGATCGGCAGGGCGGCGACGTTGAACGACATCAGCACCTGGGCGAGGAACAGTCCGATCATGGGCGCCCAGGAGCGGCGCTCCTCGGCGCGGGGTGCGGCGGTCTGCGCGGTCATGCGCGACTCCCTTCGGTGGGCGGTGCGGATGTCTCGGGACGCACGGATGCCGCGGCGGGCGCGGCCGTCGAGGCGAAGAGGTTCAGGCCGAGCGCACGCGAGAGGTAGGCGCAGGCGCGCTGGCCGCGCACGCTGTTGCCCGCCGGGTCGAGGCGGGGCGAGTAGGCGCCCACGGCGCCCTTGCCCGGGGCGACCGCGACGATGCCGCCCGCCACGCCCGACTTCGCCGGCAGCCCGATCTCGAACAGCCACTCGCCCGAGCGTTCGTACATGCCGCACGAGGCGAGCAGCGCGAGCGTGTCGCGGCACACCTCCGCGGAGACGACGCGCGCGCCCGTCACCGGGTTCACCCCGCCGTCGGCGAGGGTCGCGCCCATCACGGCGAGATCCTCGGCCGTCACCGAGAGGGCGCACTGCTTCGTGTACACGTCGACGACGGCGAGCGGGTCGGCATCCAGGCGTCCGTAGCTCTGCAGCAGACGTCCGATCGCCTGATTGCGCTGGTTCGTCTCGACCTCGGAGCGGTACACCTCGCCGTCGAGGGCGAGCTCGCGGCCGGCGAAGGCGGACAGCCCGGTGCGCACGAGCTCCCACTGCTCGGCCGGGGTCGCGGCGGGCACGAGCGCGGTCGTCGCGATCGCCCCCGCGTTCACCATGGGGTTCATCGGGCTGCCGCCGTTCAGCTCGATCGCCATGACCGAGTTGAACGGCAGCCCCGTGTTGTTCACGCCGACGGTCTCGTGCACGGCCTCGTGCCCGATCGCCTCGCAGACGAGCGCGAACACGAAGGCCTTCGAGATGGACTGGATCGAGAACGCGACCCCGGCGTCGCCCGCGCGGTGCACCGCGCCGTCGACCTGCGCGACGACGAGCCCGAAGTGCGCCGGATCCGCCTCGGCGAGGATCGGGATGTAGTCGGCGACGACGCCCTCGTCGAGTCCGGCGTAGCGTTCGTACGCGGCGGCGACCGTCTCGGCGAGCCGAGCCGGGAGTGCTCCCGTCGATGCGTGCTGAGCGATGTCCGCCACGTCGGCTTCGAACATGCGCCCTCCCCCCGGAGCCAGCTGTCGCTCGGAGTCTAGACCCGCCGGCCGCTCAGCGGGAGTACCCCGTGGCCCGCGGATCGCCCGCTCGCTACGCTGCATCCAGGCGCGATCGCGGGGGATCGCTGGACCAGGCGGGGAGACGCGTGAACGACGGCATCAAGTGGGGCCTGCCGGTGCTCGGCGCCGCAGCCCTCGGTACCCTCGGGCTCGTGCTCGGCACGACCGCGCTCGCCGACGGCGTCGTCGCGCGGAGCGTGATCGCCGGGGCGGTCGCCGAGTCCCGCGCCGAGGAGGCGCTCGGCGATCTGCGCGGCGCGACGACGCTCGCGAGAGGGCAGGTCCTGGAGGGCGAAGCGCTCGCCGGCGCGTTCGTGGACGGCCTCGGCGACCCCGCGCTCGCCGAGGCGCTGACGGCGGATGTCGCGTCCGCACGCGAGATCATCGACGACGCCGCGCTCGAGCTGCCGGAGCCGCCCGCCTACGATCACGGGCCGCTGACGCCGGTCTGGACGAGCCTCGCCGAGGCGGTCGCGACCCAGGAGCGCACCGCACGGCTCGCCGAGCTCGAGCAGGAGGCCGAGTCGGGCCTCGCCGGCCTGCACGATGCGGAGCAGCAGCTCGCCGAGGCGCGCAGCGCGTTCTACGCGGACGCCGCCGCCGATGCGCAGGCGGTGCTCGACGCGAGCACGGTCGCGAGCTACGAGTCGCGCGTGCCCGCGATGCACGCGATCGCCCAGGACGGCGAGACCTGGCTCGTCGAGCAGGACGACAGCGCCGAGGGGTACCAGCAGCTCGCCGCCGCCGTGGCCGCCGTGCGCGCCTCGCAGACCGCCGAGACCGCCCGTCGGGCGGCGCCCGAGTACGCGAGCCGCGGGCCGATCGAGGAGTTCGCCCGCTCCATCGCGCACGGCGTGCACCTCGACTTCGCGTGGGACCACGTCGTCAACGGGCTCTCGAGCGACGAGTGGTACTCGGGCACCGCGCAGTACTGGTACGGCGACGGGGGCTGGGCGAAGCTGCACCTCAGCTACTCGATCGACTGGAGCTACGCCGACGACGTCAACGCCAAGGCGGTCGTCGTGCACGAGGTCGGGCACACCCAGGTCGTGCGGCCCGAGTGCACGCCGATCTTCGAGAGCGCGGTGTTCGGCAGCGACGACGAGATGTGGGCGACCGCGTGGGCGATCGCCGCGGGCTACGACGTGCCGGGGTCGGGTATCGAGGCCTACGGGCGGCCGAGCGACGAGCAGATCGCCGAGGCCGGCCGCTGCGTGTAGTGCGCGGTTCGCTTCGACGGGCTCAGCGGGCCGGGCGCGCCGTGCTGCCGCGCACCCGGAGCACCGCGTCGGAGAGCAGCGGGCCGTCGATCGGCTCTCCCTCGATGCGGCGCAGCAGCATGCCGACGGCGAGCTCCGCCTGCCGGTCCGGCTGCAGGTCGATTGCGGTGAGCGGCGGGTCGTGTCGTTCGGACCCCGGGCTGTCGATGCCGACGGCGACGAGCACGTCTTCGGGGATCCGCACCTCGGCGTCCCGGGCCGCCCGCAGCACGCCCTCGCGGTACTGCTCCGCGGTCGCGATGACGGCGTCGGGGCGCTCGGTGCCGCGCAGCAGAGCGAGCGTCGACTCGTAGGGGTCGTTGTGGGCGTGGTCGAGGGGGATCAGCCGCACGACCTCCGGCATCCCGTGCTCGGCCGCCCAGTCGCGGTACGCCGCCGCGCTCTCCTCCGCCCACGACCAGCTCGCGTCGGCGCTGATCAGCGCGATCCGCCGGGCGCCTTGCTCGTGCAGGTGGTCGAGCAGCGTCCGCATGTTCTCGCCGTGATCGCTCGTGACGGCGTAGGGCCAGTCGGGGCGCGCGGCATCCCGCTCCACCGTGACGACCGGCGTGCCGAGCCGCTCGAGCGCGGCGAGCCGTTCGTCGTTGCGCACGGGGTCGCAGAGCACGACCCCGTCGGCGCCGATGAGCCGCCAGCCGTCCTCGCTCGTGACCGTCGGCGGCGTGAGCGTGAGCGCGTACCCGGCCTCGAAGGCCTTCGTCGCGGCCGCGCGCGCCGCGGTCATGTAGAAGTCGAGGTCGAGCATCGGCACCGCGCCCTCGTCGACCGAGGGCAGGGCGAACGCGATCGTGCCGGTGCGGCCGAGGCGGAAGGCGAGCGCCGCGCGGCTCGGCCGGTAGCCGAGCTCGTCCGCGGTGCGCTGCACCCGGTCCCTGGTCGACTGGCGGAGCTTGCCGCTGCCGTTGAGCGCGGCCGAGACCGTGCTCGTGGACAGGCCGAGCTCGCGGGCGACGTCGTGGATGGTGACGCGTTTCGTCGCCGGCTGATCACGCTCCGTCATGGACCTCGACCTCTCCGTCGGCACCAGGCGCGGGGAACGCCATCAACTGTAGACGAGCTCGGTGCTGACGCGGCGCGACGCGACGAGCGCGCCGCGGCGCACCGTCCAGCGCGATCCCGCCTCATTGCGCAGCGCGTGCAGGCGGTTGCCCGCGGCCAGCACGACGAAGGAGGCCTCCGCGCCCGCCTCGAGCCGCGGCGCCGGCCGGCCGACGGCGGCGCGGGCCGAGCTCGTCACCATCCGCCAGGCGTCGTCCACGCCCTCGCCCGCGCGGTCGGCGAGGGGCAGCGCGTGCCAGGCGAAGCGGGCCCGCTCGAGCGGGTCGAGGGTGCCGAGCGACTCCCAGTTGTCCTCGTGGTTGCCGGTGCCGATCGTCACGGTCACCCCGGCATCGAGCAGCTCGTTCGGCCGCGAGACGCCGCGGTACGGGTACGAGCTCTGCAGGTTCGACGGGCAGACGGTGATCGCGATGCCCGCTTCGGCGACCTTCTCGATCACGCGGGCGGCGTCGGCGTCGGCGTAGGTCTCGAGGGCGCCGACGTGGTTCGCGTTGACGAGCCCCTGCATGCCGTACGCGACGGTGAGCTCGGCGAGCGGCTCCAGCAGGCGCTCGCTCGGGTCGGTGAAGTAGTCGACGTTGATGTCGATCGGCCGGCCGAACCGTTCGGCGAGCTCGAAGACGAGCCGCAGGTGCGTGAGCCGCGCCTCGTCGTCGGCCTCGTTGTTGGGCCAGCCGCCGACGCGGTCCGCACCCATCGCGAGAGCCTCGGCGACGAGCCCGTAGGCGCGCGCGTCGCCGACCATGCCCTCCTGCGGGAACGCGGTGACGACGGTCTCGATCACGCCGTCGCACTCGGCTCGCGCGCGCAGCACCCCCTCCACCGAGGCGAGCCCGGTCACCGAGTCGATGTCGGCCTGCCCGGCGAGGAGGCCGACGCCCTCGAGCGCCGAGGCGCGCAGGAAGCGGCCGGCGCGCTCGGCGACGTCGTCGACGGTGAACGCCGCCTTGAGGTCGCGCTGGCGCTGCATGAGCACGGGGCGGGGGCCGTGCGCGACGAGCCCGAGCTCGGCGATTCGCTGCCGGCTGTAGACCTTGTCGGGGTGGCTGTGCGGCTCGACGAACGGGGTGGTCACGAGGCCGCCATCGGCGTCGATGACCTCGTCGGCGGCCGTGCCGGCCGCGGCATCCGGTCCGATCGCGGCGATCGCGCCGTCGCGGACGACGACGTCCACGAGCGCGCCGGCCGGCGCGCCGGTGCCCGCGGCGTCCCGGTCGAGCCGGGCGCCGCGCACGATGAGCTGGGCGGTCTCAGAAGCCATCGCGGTTCACGTCCTTGTAGAGCAGGTAGGCGGATGCCTCGGGGCCGGTCGCGGTGAAGGCCTGCGTGCAGTACGGCGCCATGTAGATGAAGTCGCCCTGCTGCACGTCGACGTGCTCGCCGTCGAGGTGGTACACGCCGCCGCCCTCGAGGAGGTAGAGGCCGTGCTCCTGGTGGTGGATCTCGACCATGCGGAACCGGGCGCCGCCCTGGAACCGCATCACGTTCATCGCGAGGTCGAAGCGCTCGTCGTCGGGCAGCAGCTGTCCGTAGCTGCCGTCGATGCCGTCGTCGTCGATGCCGATGATGTCGCCGAGCCGGCCGGCCACGACGGGCGGCGCCTCGACGCCCTCGACGGCGAGGTACCGCTTCTTCACCCACAGGGCGCGGGAGGCCGCGACGGCCTCGAGCTCGAAGGTGCGGCCCTCGGGGAGGAAGAGGTAGCCCCCGTCCTCGAGCAGCCACTCCTCGCCGGCGGAGCGCACGCGGAGCCCGCCGTCGAGCGCGATGAGGAAGTTCTCGAAGCCCGAGCCCTGCGGGAGCGTGCTCGCGGCGCCGGCCTCGAGCTGCAGCAGGTACTGCCCGAAGCGGGCGGGGCTGCCCTGCGGTGCGGCGAGCACGGTCGCGGCGTACGGCGGCAGGCCGGGCAGCGTGTTCTCGACCATCGTGTCGGGCGTCATCAGGTAGTAGCGGTCGCCGACGCGGCCGCGGCTCGCGCTCAGGTAGTCGTTGCGGTAGCTCGTCACTCGGGGCTCCAATCGGCCGGAAGGGGGTCGGGGTAGCGGCCGTCGACGAGGAGCGGTGCGCCGTCGACGGTGATGGTGGGGCGTTCGACGACGAGGTCGACGTGCACCTCGGAGTGCCAGTGCGCGCCGGTGTAGTCGCCGAAGGGATGGCCGAGGGCGATGTGGCAGCCGGGCACGTTCTCGTCGAAGAGGAGGTTCCCGCTGAGCGCCGTGCAGGCGCGATTGGTGCCGACGGCGAACTCGCCGATGCGGCCGGCGTGCTCGTCGCGGTCGAACCAGGCGCGCAGCCGCGCGGCGAGTTCCGCGTCGGGGTGGTCGAGCGCGACGAGCCGCCCGCCGCGCACCTCGAAGCGCGCGGGCTCGGCGAGCAGGCCGGTCGAGGCGTTGAAGGGGTAGCCGAGCACGCTCGCCGCGATGACGCCGTCGGCGCCGATCGGCGAGCAGAACACCTCGCCCTGCGGCAGTCGGCCGCCCTCGCCCGGCGCGTGGTAGAGCCCGGTGAACGCGGTCCAGGGTCGGTCAGGGTCGAGGGTGAAGCGGATGTCCGTGCCGAGGGCGTTCCGCACCTCGGCGGTCGTCGCGTCGGTGAGCCGCGTGCGGACGAGCTCGCTGAAGCGGGCCACTTCGCGGTAGTCGGCGGCGAGGCCGATGCCGAGGCTCGGCCGGTCGAGCGCCGTGAGCTGGGCGTGCCTGGCGCCCACGGCATCGAGCCGGGCCCAGAAGCGCTCGTCCCAGGCGAGGCGGTCGTCGCCGTCGCGCGCGGCGAACGCCGTCACGGTGGGCCGGTGCGCGGCGATCGCCCGCTCGATCTCGGCGAAGGCGGCCGGGTAGTCGTCGTCGAGCCCGGGCACGAGGTGCAGCCGGGCCTCGTCGGCGACGCGGGCCGCGGCAGTGACGATGCGCTCGGCGAGCTCCCGCGTCGCCTCGTCGGTGAGGACGAGCACCCGGTCGCTCGCGCTCACGGCGAGGCAGATGTCGATGAGCTCGCGCGCCCCGCGGTCGAGGTCGGCGTCGCTGACGGGCGGCAGCGTGCTCGGGCGCCGGAGCCCGGACGCGGCGCTGCTCGCGCCCGGCCCGCTCACGCGGAGCTCCTCGCTGGCGCGGGGACCGCGAGCGGCACGAAGGCGCCGGGCCCCCGGTCGGTCACGAGTCCGCCGTCGAGCACGACGAACTCGCCGCGGGCGACCGTCGCGCGCACCCGGACGGTGCTCGGCCGGCCCTCGTAGGGCGACCAGCGGTCGGGTCCGAACTGGCCGGACGCCTGCACCGGCCGGGCCTCGCCGAGCTGCAGCACCGTGAGGTCGGCGTCCGCGCCGGGCGCGATGCGCCCCTTCGCGGGCGCCGCGCCGCAGCGCTCGGCCGGGCGGCTCGTGACGAGGGCGAGCGCCTCGGACAGCGTCCAGCCGCGCCGCAGCGCCTCGTCCAGGAAGAGGGGCGCGAACTCGCGGGCGCTCTGGATGCCGAACGGGCCGCCGAGCGCGTCGTGCTCGGCCACGGCCTTGTCGGCGACGGAGTAGACGCAGTGGTCCGACACGACGGCATCGATCGCCCCGTCGCGGAGCCGCCGCCACATCCCCTCGACCTCGGGCCGAGCGCGCAGCGGCGGTGCGCAGAGCGCGGTCCAGCCGAGCCGCAGGAAGTCCTCGGCGTCGAGCAACAGGTGGTGGGCGGTGACCTCGCAGCTCGCGGGGACGCCGCGCTCCCGTGCCGCGGTGACGAGGTCGACCGCCTCCGGCAGCGAGAGGTGCACGAAGTGCACGGCCCCGCCGGTCTCTTCGGCGATCGCGAGAACGCGGCGCACCGCCTCGAGTTCGAGCTCGGGGCTGCGTGCGTCGAGCACGGCCGCGTAGTCGGTGCGGCCGGCGGCGCGCTCGGCGGCGATCCGGGCGCTCAGCCCCTCGCGGTCCTCGGCGTGCACGAGCACGAGCCCGCCGTGCCGCGCGGTCTCGGCGAGCCCCTGGCGGAGGTCGTCGTCGCTCGCCGAGGGGTAGTCCATGTCGTTCTCGGGCAGGAACGCCTTGAACCCGGGGGCGCCGAGCTCGCGCTGCCCGCCGAGCTCGCCGAGCCCCGGCCCGGTGAGCGCGCCCCACAGGCCGAAGTCGACGATCGCGCCGTGCGCGCCGAGCTCGGACTTCGCCGCATAGCGCGCGGCGGTGGTCGTCGGCGGGGTCGTGAAGGGGTGCTCGATGACGAAGGTGCAGCCGCCGAGCGCGGCGTTCGCCGTGCCGATGCGGTAGTCGGCGGCGAGGTCGTCGCCGGGGTTGTCGAAGTGCACGTGCAGGTCGACGAAGCCGGGGGAGACGACGTCGTCGCCGGCGTCGAAGACGCGCTCGGCGTCGACCTCGCGGTCGGCCCCTCGGCGCACGGCCGTGATCCGGCCGCCCTCGACGAGCACCGTGGCGGGCACGAGCTCGTCGCCGAGGAGCACCCGCTCGCCGACGACCGCGAGCTCGGCGCGGCTCATGCGCCGGCCCCCGCCGCGAGCCGGGCGTCGGCTCCGGCGATCGCCTCGTCGACGCTCCGCCGGGCGACGATGCGCCCGGCCTTGATCGTGGTGAGCGGGCCGCCCGGGCGGCGGAGCGCCTCGAGCCGGTCGCGGGCGCCGAGCAGCACGAGGTCGGCGGGCATGCCCGCCGTCACGTCCGGGGCGCGCCAGGCCTCGGCATCCGCCCGGCCGCGATCGTCGAGCGCGTGCGCCGCGCCCGAGGTGACCATGTGCCAGACGAGGTCGACGTCGTCGTCGCCGTAGCCGCCGCCGACGAGGGTCATGTAGGCGCGGTCGAGCGGGCTCAGCGTGCCGAGCGGGTACCAGCCGTCGTTCAGGTTGTCGCTGCCGACGACGAGCTCGGCGCCGGCCCGGCGCAGCTCGTGCGGGCGGGAGAGCCCGCGCGGGCCGCCGTCGACGAGGTTCAGCGGGATGATCGCGACGCGCACGTCGGCCTCGGCGACCCGGGCGGCGACGCGGAGGGCGTCCTCCTCGGAGTAGCGCTCGATGCCGCAGCAGTGGCTCGCGAGCACGCGGCCCTGGTAGCCGCGGGCGATGGTCTCCTCGGCGACGACCTCGAGCATCCGCTCGCGCTCGTCGAGCCAGCAGTCGGCGTGGATGTCGACGTCGACGTCGAACTCCTCGGCGAGTTCGAACACCGTGCGCACGTGGGCGCGCTGCTCGGCGTCCCCCTCCTCGACATTGGGCCAGCCGCCGATGAGGTCCGCGCCCGAGCGCAGCGCCTCGCGGAGCAGCGGGAGCGCGCCGGGATCGCGGCCGAGGCCCTCCTGCGGGAAGGCGACGAGGTCGACGTCGAGGATGCCGCGCACCTCCTCGCGCGCCTGCAGCACGCCCTCGAATCCGCGGAGGCCGGCGATGGAGTCGATGTCGATGTTCGCGCGCAGCCGGGTGACGCCGTTCGCGACGGCGAGCTCGAACGCCCGGCGGGCGCGGCGGGCGACCCGCTCCGGCGTGAAGCCGGCCTTGATGCGGCTGGAGCGGGCGAAGTGGTCGAGTCCGGATGCCTCGGCGGGGTCGAGCTCGGAGAGGCTGAACGACTTGTCGGGGTGCAGGTGCGGTTCGACGAAGGCGCGGGCGAGGAGGCCGCCGCGCGCGTCGAGGCGTTCGGCCCCGGCGCGTTCGGCCCACTCGGCGAGGGCGGCCGCGCCGATGGAGCCGCTCGGCTCGATCGCGGCGACGGCGCCGTCGCGGAGCAGTGCATCGTGCTCGCCGGGGCGGCCGTGCAGCGCGGCGCCGGTGACGAGGAGGGCGGGGGCGTCCGTCGGCATGCCGGTCACCACTCCCACTCGTTCGCGGGCGCGTCGAGGTCGCCGTCGGGGTTCGCGATCGCGGCGGCGGCGGCGATGCGCACGGCCTCGGCCTGGAGCCGGAGGTCCATGCTCGGGCCGTTGCTGCCGAGGCTCGCGACGTGACCGGGGGTGTCGGGCAGGTGGATGAACCCGGCGCGGCTGCCGAGGCCGCGCTCGGCCACGAGGTGCAGCGCGGTGTACATCACGGCGTTGCAGCCGTGGGTCGACGCGGAGTTCGAGAGGAGGGCGGGGATGCCGCGCTCGCGGATCGCGTGCGTGATGGCCTTGATCGGCACCGTCGCGAGGTAGGCCGTGGGGCCGTCGGTGTAGACGGGGTCGCCGGCGGGGCGGTAGCCGTCGTCGTCGGCGAACTGGAAGTCCTGCACGTT
This sequence comes from Agromyces soli, assembly GCF_022811605.1. GTDB lineage: Bacteria > Actinomycetota > Actinomycetes > Actinomycetales > Microbacteriaceae > Agromyces > Agromyces soli. The sequence continues at coordinate 1,575,426 of NZ_CP094533.1, forward strand.
CGCGGCGATGCGCTCGATCGAAACGGTGCTGCGACCGGAGAACACCCCGGTGGAGAGGATGACGGCGGGGGGCGTGCCGGCCTCGTCGAGGATCGGGGCGAGCGCCTCGGCGGGGTGGCGGTGCCAGGCGAGGCTCCGGCCGACCAGCAGGTGCCCCGCCACGGTCTCGCCGTCGAGCTCGGCGGCGAGCTCGGAACTCGGGTTGACCGGGTAGCGCAGATCGGCTCGTTCGGCGGTGTCGCCGAACCCGCCGTTGCCGGTGATCAGGATCCACGGTTGGCTCACGTCTCGCTCCTTCGCATCACGGATTCGACGTGCCGGGAAGCCACCGGACCACGTCGTCGCCGGACCTCACGGTAGCCCATGCCGAGACGAAAAGGAACGTTCCATTCGAAAAAAAGAACGTTCCATTCCCTTGACAGCGATCCAGGCCGCCGTGTTTACTCATCGGCAGACGGCCCCCATCGGCCACCGCAGGCGGAATCCCCCGACCGCACCAGCTACGCCGTCGATCGCACGTACCCACGACGAGGTGAGGAGCAGTGATGAGGCGCACAGCCAAGGCCGCCAGACGGGCCATGATCGCAGGAGGCGCGGCGGCCGTCGTCGTGCTCGCCGGATGCGCGTCGCCCGCGGCACCCGAACGGCGCGACGCGGCCGTCGAGGTCGTCGAGCTCACCCCGGCCCCCGCCGGCGAGCTCGACCGCATCACCTGGGCCGTCTCGAGCGAGCCGGCCTCGCTCGACTGGATCTACAACGCCGACAACACCACCGGCTCGATCCTCGCGAACGTCTGCGAGGGCCTGCTCCGGCTCGCCCCCGACCTCTCGCTCGAGCCCGCGCTCGCCGAGTCCTTCGACCACCCCGACGCGACCACCTGGGTCTACACCCTGCGCGACGGGGCGAGGTTCCACGACGGCTCGCCGCTCACCGCCGACGACGTCGTGTTCAGCCTGCAGCGCCACCTCGACCCCGCCGCCGGCTCGTTCTGGTCCGGCGCGTTCGCGAACGTCGCCTCGATCGCCGCGACCGGGCCGCTCGAGGTCACCGTCACCCTGAGCGCCCCCGACGAGCTGTTCAACGCCTACATGTCGAGCCCCGCCGGCATCGTCGAGCGCGCCGCCACCGTGCAGGAGCTCGGCGAGCGCTACGGCACGCCGCAGGGCGGCGTGAACTGCATCGGCCCGTACGCGTTCGACAGCTGGGACTCCGGCCAGACGATCACCCTCGTCCGCGACGACGACTACTTCGACCCCGAGCTGCGGGCGAAGACCGAGACCGTGGAGTTCGCGATCGTCCGCGACCCCGCCGCCGTCGTCAACGGCCTGCTCTCCGGCTCGCTCGACGGCACCTGGGAGGTCGCCCCCTCCGCGATCACCCGGCTCTCGGGCAGCGGCGTCGGCACCGTCTCCTACGGGCCGAGCACGCAGGGCTACAACGCGATCGTGATGGATCCCACCGGCCCCCTCGCCGACCCCGTCGTGCGCGAGGCCCTCTCCATGGTCATCGACCGGCAGGCCATCATCGACGTCGCCATCGCCGGCGCCGGCCAGGAACAGCGCGCCCCCGCGGTGCCCGGCACCTGGGGCTACGAGCGCGACGCGTTCCAGGCCGCCTGGGACGACATCGACTCGGCGACCCTCGACCTGGATGCCGCGAAGGAACTGCTCGCCACCACCACGGCGCCCACCGAGCCCATCGTGCTCGCCACGACGAGCGCCGAGGCGCAGACGCCCGTGATCGGCGCCGAGATCCAATCGGCCGCCGCCAAGATCGGCCTCGACGTCGAGATCAGCTCGGTCCCCGTCGACCAGTACTACGCCGTCTACACCGACGCCGAGGCGCGGAAGGGCATCGACCTCTACCTCACCGCCTGGGGCACCGACTTCGCCGACCCGCTGCAGATGTACCGCTACTTCGAGACGGGCAACTTCTACAACTTCTTCGGCTTCTCGAACCCCGACTACGACGCCCTCATCGCGCAGGCGGGCACCCAGTCCGACCCCGCGGAGCGCGCGGCATCCATCGTCGAGGCGCAGCGGATCGTCGTCGACGAGTCGCTCTGGATCCCGCTCTACGCGCCCTACAACACGATGTTCCTGAACGCCCGCGCCACGGGGGCCCCGGCCTCCTACGTGCAGCTGCACTCGCCGTGGGCGGCGATGATCGGGGCCGCCGGATGAGCGCCTGGCTGCTCCCGCTCGCGCGGCGCGTCGGATCCCTCGCCCTCGTGCTCCTCGCGACCTCCTTCATCGTCTTCGGCGCCATGTACCTCGCGCCCGGCTCGCCCGAGTCCTTCCTCGTGCGCGGCAACTCGGTGACGGCGGAGACGCTGCAGGCCATCCGCGACCAGTACCACCTCGACGAACCGTTCCTGTCGCAGTACGTGCTGTGGCTCGGCGGCGTCGTGCACGGCGACTTCGGCCTCTCGATCCAGTTCCGCCAGCCCGTTGCGGAGCTCATCGCGAGCCGGGTGCCGACGACGGCGATGCTCGTCGGCTACGCCGCGGTGCTGATCCTCGTGGTCGGCGTGCTCGTCGGCGTCCTCGCCGCGGTCAAGCGCGGCGGCGTCGACGGCACCGCGATCGTCGTCAGCACGGTCGCGATGGCCACCCCGTCGTTCGTCGTCGCGATGGCGCTCACCTCGCTGTTCGCGGTGACCCTCGGCTGGTTCCCGGCGTTCGGCGCGGGGGAGGGCTTCGGCGACCGGCTCTGGCACCTGACCCTGCCGGCGGTCGCGCTCGCGCTCTCCTCCGCCGCGCTCGTGCTGAGAACCACGCGCACCTCGATGATCGGCGCCCTCGGCAAGGAGTACGTCGAGACCGCCCGGGTGCGCGGCTTCTCCTCCTCCCGCGTGGTGTGGGGGCAGGCGTTCCGCGGCGGCATCGTGCCCGTCGTGACCCTCGCCGGCCTCGTCATCTCCGGCCTGCTCGTGACGACCACGATCGTCGAAACGGTGTTCGGCCTGAACGGCATCGGTTCGCTGCTCGTGCAGGCCGTCAACGTGAAGGACTTCCCCGTCGTGCAGGCCGTCATCCTCATCATCGTCGCCGTGTTCGTGCTCTCGAACCTCGTCGTCGACCTGCTCTACCCGGTGCTCGAACCCCGCGCCCGGGCGAAGGGAGGCGCACGGTGACGCTCCCCACCACCGAGACGCGCTCGACGCACCTGCTCACGCGGCGCTCCTGGCTCGCCATCCGCCACCGCGGCAACGCGCTCACGCTCGCCGCCGTCATCGCGCTCGGCGTGCTCGTGCTCGTCGCGATCCTCGCCCCCGTCATCGCGCCCTACGACCCCAACCAGGTCTCCCTGATCGACGCGCTGCAGCCGCCCTCGGCGGCCCACCTGCTCGGCACCGACGAGGCCGGCCGCGACGTGCTCTCCCGGGTCATCTGGGGCGCGCGGATCTCGCTCCTCGGCCCGCTCGGCGTCGTGCTCGGCTCGACCCTCATCGGCGTCACCGTCGGCGTGTTGTCGGCGTGGCGCGGCGGCTGGGTCGACGCGACGGCCTCGCGCTTCGTCGAGATCCTCTTCGCGTTCCCCGGCGTGCTGCTCGCCATCCTCATCGTCGCCGTCTTCGGCCCGGGCCTCGCCTCGACCGTCGTCGCCCTCGCCGTCGCGTACATCCCGTACATGGCGCGCACGACCCGCAGCGTCGCGCTCGCCGAGCGGCAGACGCCCTACATCCGGGCGCTCGAACTGCAGGGCATGTCGGCCTGGCGGATCACCTCGCTGCACCTCGTGCCGAACATCGCCCCGTTCGTGCTCGCCCAGGCGACGCTGTGCTTCGGCTACGCCATGATCGACCTCGCCGGCCTCTCCTTCCTCGGCTTCGGCGTGCAGCCGCCCGAGGCGGACTGGGGCGCCATGGTCGCGGCCGGCCAGGCCGCCCTGATCCAGGGCTCGCCCGCCCCGGCGCTCGCGCCCGGCGCGGTCATCGTCATCGCCGTCGTCAGCTTCAGCCTGCTGGGCGAGGGCATCGCGGAGCGCGTGAGGAGGACGAGCGCATGAGCGGCTCGAAGCAGATGGTGGATGGCCCGGTGCTCGCGACCGAGGAGCTGCGCCTCGACGTCGGCGCCGGCGAGACCGCCGTGCGCATCCTCGACGGCGTCGGCCTCAGCTGCGCCGCCGGCGAGATCGTCGGCCTCGTCGGCGAATCCGGCTCGGGCAAGTCGATGACGCTTCGCACCGCGGTCGGCCTCGCGCCGAAGGGGGCCCGGCTCACCGGTTCGGTGCGGGTCGCCGGGCGGGAGCTCGTCGGGGCGGGCCGTCGCGAGGTGCTGCGCGTGCGCCGCGAGATCGCCGCGATGATCTTCCAGGACCCCCGCGCCCACGTGAACCCGTACCAGCGCATCGGCGCGTTCGTCGCCGACGGCCTGCGCCGCACCCGCGGCTGGAGCCGCGCCCGCGCCGCGCAGCAGGTCGTCTCGCTCCTCGACGAGGTCGGCCTGCCCGACCCGGAGACGCTCGCCGATCGCTACCCGCACGAGCTCTCGGGCGGCATGCTGCAGCGCGTGATGATCGCCTCGGCGCTCTCCACCGAACCCCGGCTGCTGCTCGCCGACGAGGCCACCACCGCACTCGACGTCACCACGCAGGCCGAGATCATGGGCCTGCTGCGCCGCCTCCGTGAGGAGCGCGGCCTCGCGATCGTCTTCGTCACCCACGACCTCGACCTCGCCGCGGCGAGCTGCGACCGCATCCACGTGATGCAGTCCGGCGTCGTCGTCGAGGAGGGCCCCGCCCTCGAGGTCTTCGAGCGACCCGAGCACCCCTACACCCGCAAGCTCCTCGACGCGATGCCCTCCCGGCTCGACGCCGAGGCGCCGATGCCGATCGGAGGCGCCGCATGAGCATCCTCACCGTCGACGGGCTGAGCAAGAGCTACGACCACGGCCGCGTGAAGGCCGTCACCGACGTCTCCTTCGAGCTCGCCCAGGGCGGCTCGCTCGGCGTCGTCGGCGAATCGGGCTCCGGCAAGACGACGCTCTCCCGGCTCATCACCGGCATCGAGCAGCCCGACGCCGGCCGCATCGTCGTCGCCGGCACCGAGCTCGAGGCCCGCACCACGCGGCGGGCCCGGCACGAGCGCGCCGGCATCATGCAGATGGTCTTCCAGGACCCGTACCAGAGCCTCGACCCGCGGCAGACCCCAGAGGAGGCGATCGACGAGATCATCACGCTGCACGGCGGACTCCGCGGCGCCGCCCGCACCGCCCGCCGCCGCGAGGTGCTCGACCAGGTCGACCTGCCGGAGCGGGCCCGGCGCGCCCTGCCCCGCGAGCTCTCCGGCGGGCAGCGGCAGCGCGTCGCGATCGCCCGGGCGCTCGCGGCATCCCCGCGCCTCCTGCTCCTCGACGAGGCGACGAGCGCGCTCGACGTCTCAGTGCAGGCGCAGATCCTCCGGCTGCTCGCGCGCATCCGCGCCGACACCGGCGTCGCCATCGTCTTCGTCAGCCACGACCTCGAGGTCGTCCGCTCGATCACCGAGGAGCTCATCGTGATGTTCCGCGGCGAGGTGGTCGAATCGGGCGAGACGAGCCGGGTGCTGCGCGATCCGCAGCACCCGTACACACGCCTGCTCCTCAGCAGCGTGCCCCGCCCCGGATGGGACCCCGATCAGGTCTCCCGGGATCGCCGCACCTTCCTCCGTCAGCTCGCGTGACGGCCCGTCCGTCCCGCATCCCCCGCAAGGAGAGATCAATGTCGATGTCCCGCCGCACGCCGCGACTGGCCGGGGGCGCCGCCGCCCTCGCCGCCGCCGTGCTCCTCGCCGGCTGCACCGCCGCCGGCCCGTCCCCTTCCAAAGGCACCGCCCCCGAGCTCACCGAGTCGCTGCCCGCCCCGAGCACCCAGGTCGAGCGCCTCGACTGGGCGCTCTACGCCGAGCCGTCCTCGCTCGACCCCATCTACCCGAACGACTTCCCGCCGATGGAGGTGCTCTCGAACGTCTGCGAGAGCCTCATGCGCATCGCGCCGGACTTCACGATCGAGCCCGCGCTCGCCGAGTCGTTCGAGCAGCCCGACCCGCTGACCCTCGTCTACACGCTCCGCGACGGGGTGACCTTCCACAGCGGCGCACCGCTCACGGCGGACGACGTGGTCTACAGCCTGAACCGCTCGCGCAGCGACGAGCTCGGCTCGTTCCACACCGCCGTCTACGCGAACGTCGCCGACATCGTCGCGACCGCGCCGAACGAGGTGACGATCACGCTCACAGCCCCCGACCAGACGCTCTCGCAGGCGCTCGCCACGGGCGCCGGCCGCATCGTGAACCAGGCGTCGACCGAGGCGCAGGGCACCGACTTCGGCACCCCCGGCTCCGACATCGACTGCACCGGCCCGTACTCGCTCGCCTCCTGGCGCGCCGGCGAGGCGATCACCCTCGAGCGCTTCGACGACTACTGGGACGACTCGCTGCCCTCCCTCGTCGCCGAGGTCGACTTCTCCTTCGTGCGCGACCCCGCCGCGCGGGTGAACGCGCTGCTCTCCGGCGAGGTCGACGGCACCTGGGGCGTCCCCGCCTCCGGCTTCGCCCGACTGCAGGGCGGCGGGCAGGGCACGCTCGCCTTCGGTCGCACCTCCGGCAGCTACGTCGCGATGGTGACCTCCCTCGACGGCGCGCTCGCCGACCCGCGCATCCGGCAGGCGCTCGCGATGAGCATCGACCGGGAGGGCATCATCGCCGCCGCCGTCGCCGGCGCGGCCGACCCGCTCGCCGCACCCGCCTCGCCCGGCACCTGGGGCTTCGCCCGCGAGGACTTCGAGCAGGCGTACCAGGAGATCGCGAACGCGAGCGGCGGCCTCGAGGAGGCGAAGGCGCTCGTCGCCGAGGCCGGCGTGCCGAGCGAGACCCTCACCATCGCGGTGACGAACTCGCAGGCGGAGATGCCGATCATCGGCGCCGAGGTGCAGCGCGCCGCGAAAGCGATCGGACTCGAGGCGGAACTCACGTCGCTGCCCGCCGACGGCTACAACGCGCTCTACAGCGACCCGGCCGCCCGCGACGGCATCGACCTGATCTTCTCGCTCTGGCAGACAGACTTCCCGGACCCGACGCAGATCTACCAGTACCTCGAGAGCGACAACTTCTTCAACCTCTCGGGATGGTCGAACGCGGAGTTCGACCAGGCGATCGACGCCTCGCGGGCGAGCTCGGACGACGCCGAGCGGGCCGCCTCGCTCATCGCGGCCCAGTCGATCGAGATCGCCGACCCGACCTGGCTGCCGATCTACACCCCGTACAACGCGGTGTTCCTCGGCAAGGGGCTGACCGGGGCGCCGACCGCCGCCGTGCAGCTCAACTACCCCTGGGCGGCCATGATCGGCGGCGAGTAGCAAGTGGTTCGCTGAGCTCGTCTTGGTTCGCTGAGCTCGTCGAAGCGAGGGGTCCGCTTCGACGGGCTCAGCGAACCAAGACGAGCTCAGCGAACCACGGGCTCAGCGGGCCATCCGGTCCAGCGCCGCGTGCAGGAACGCCGCCACCCGCGCGCGCATCGGCGCGTCGAGGATGCCGATCGAGTGCGCCGACCCCGGCACCACGAGCGACTCGACGGGGACCCCGGCCGCCTCCAGCGCCGCGACGAACGCGGTCTGCTGCCCGAGCGGGATGACCTCCGCATCCGACTGGGCGAGGAACACCGGCGGATCGCTCGCATCCAGATGCGTCGCCGCGGACGCCTCGGCCGCCGCCCCGCACGCGGCGTCCCCCGGTTCGCAGCCGAGGTAGTCGGCCACGACGGATCGCAGCCACGGGGAGGCGCCGTCGGTGTCGAGCGCGCGCCGGGTGAGCCCGAGCGGGCCGGACAGCTCGGCGACGGCCGCCACCCGTGAGCCGGTGTCGAGCGGCCCGTCGCCGCGAGTGCCGAGCAGTGCGGCCAGGCTGCCGCCGGCCGAACCGCCGAAGGCGCCGATGCGCCCGGGATCGATGCCGAACTCCGCCAGCTGCTCGGGCTCGCGCAGCCACTCGACCGCGAGCGCCACGTCGTCGAGCTGCGCGGGGTACACCGCGTCGGGCACGAGCCGATAGTTCACCGAGACGGCCACGAAGCCCTCGCTCGCGAGCCAGAGGCAGACGTTGCGCCAGTCGGCGTTCGCCTTGTCGCCGCGGGCCCAGCTGCCGCCGTGGATCGAGACGACCGCGGGCAGCGCGCCCGCCGCGGCATCCGTTCCGCCCTCCACCGCCGCGAGCGCGTCCGCGGGGCGGCACACGTCGAGCGTGAGCAGCGTGCCGTCCTCGCGCACGCCGTACGCGAGGTCCTCGTCGACGACGAGATCGGCCGGAGCCTCGAAGGTGCGGATGCCGATCGGCACGACGCTCGTGAGCTCGCTGCGCGACTCCGCGGCGTCGGGGTCGATGGGCTGCAGCGGCAGGTGGAAGCCGGAGAGCACGCCGGTCACGGCGACGCCGGCGAGGGCGGCAGCGGCGACCAGCACCAGGCGCGTGCGCCCGCCGCGACCGCCGGAGGATCGAGTGCGGGTCACGGGGGCTCCGGGTTCAGGGGTGCAGCGATGCTACCTCCGCGTCGGCCGAACGCGAAGTCAGGGCCTTCGCCATGCAGATGCTGTACTCCTCGCCGACGTACGGGCCGAACAGCGGGACGGGCCGGTAGCCGTGCTTCGCGTACAGCGCCTGGGCGGGCAGGTGCAGCGTGCCGGTCTCGAGCACGAGCTCGCGGATGCCTCGGCTCGCGGCATCCGCCTCGATCGCGTCGAGCAGGCGACCGGCGATGCCGAGCCCCCTGGCGCGCTCGTCGACGTACATGCGCTTGAGCTCGCCGCGCCCGGCGAAGTCGGCCGCGTGCTCGTCGTCCGCGTGACCACCCACCACGAGCGCGGCGATGCCGAGCGCGGCACCCGACCCGTTGCGGGCGACGAAGAGCCGCACACCCGGCTGCTCGAGTTGGCCGACGTCGAGCAGGAAGCAGGCCTCGGGCGGGTAGCCGAGTGAGAAGGAGTACTCACTGCTGCCGGCGAGGAGGCGCTCGACCTCCGGCTGGCGGGGCGGTTCGATGCGGACGGTCACGGTGCTGGTCACGCGGCGAGGGTACGCGCCGCGTGTTTCCGCGGGATTTCGGCGCTCGGCGCGGATGCCCGGCGCTTTCCCAGCGGCGATCGGGTATCGTTGGCGGGTCGGTTCTGGACACCGCGCTGTGCGCGGATGGGTTTGTGAGTCCTGAGGGCCGGTTCCGCAGCATCAGGCTGCGGATAGTCACCGTATGTGAACGGCCCCGGTCGACGATGCTCCCGGGTTCTCGGTGTGCCGCGCCTCGCGGCGGCACCGCCATGTACTCGAATACAACCCAGGAAGCACCACATGCCGAAGAACAAGAAGCCCGCGGGCGGACGAGCCCACGACTTCGACCCCTCGTACGCGAAGAGCAGCCGCGCCGGTCGCCCGGCCGGCAGCGGCAAGCCCGGCTCGCGCAGCCCCGGTCACCGCGGCTACCGCCCCGAGGAGCCCTCCGAGCGCAAGCCGCGCTGGACGCGCGACGAGCGCACCGCGAGCGGCCGCGCACCGCACCGCTCCGAGCGGGACGGGCGGGACGACCGTCCGGCCCGTTCGTACGATCGTGACGACCGGGCTCCGCGTCGTTCGTTCGATCGGGACGACCGTCCGGCTCGTTCGTACGATCGTGACGAGCGCGCTCCGCGTCGCTTCGATCGGGACGACCGGGCTCCGCGTCGTTTCGACCGGGATGATCGTGCCCCGCGTCGTGACGACCGGGCCCCGCGCCGTTTCGATCGGGATGATCGTGCGCCGCGTCGTGACGACCGTCCGGCTCGTTCCTTCGATCGTGACGACCGGGCTCCGCGTCGTTTCGATCGGGATGATCGTGCGCCGCGTCGTGACGACCGTCCGGCTCGTTCCTTCGATCGTGACGAGCGTGCGCCGCGCCGCTTCGATCGGGACGAGCGTCCCGCGCGTTCGTTCGATCGGGATGACCGTCCGCGTCGTTCCTTCGATCGCGACGACCGCGCCCCGCGTCGTTCGTTCGATCGGGACGAGCGTGCGCCGCGCCGCTTCGATCGGGACGAGCGTCCCGCGCGTTCGTTCGATCGGGACGACCGTCCGCGTCGTTCCTTCGATCGTGACGAGCGTGCGCCGCGCCGCTTCGATCGTGACGAGCGCCCCGCGCGGTCCTTCGACCGCCCCGGCTTCCGCGACTCGGAGCGCCGTCCCTCGGCGTTCTACCCGGCGAAGGACGAGCGCAGCCGCTTCACCGCGGAGGACGACGTCGTGCTCGAGCGTCTCGAGGCCCAGGCCATCCAGGCCGACGCGGTCGACGGCATCGGCTTCGGCGAGCTCGGTCTCGGCGGCAACATCGTCCGCGCCCTGAAGGAGCTCGGCGCCGAGTCGCCGTTCCCGATCCAGGCGGCGACGATCCCCGTCGTGCTCGAGGGCCGCGACGTGCTCGGTCGCGGCCGCACCGGCTCCGGCAAGACGATCGCCTTCGGCGCGCCGACCGTCGAGCGGCTGATGCAGCTCTGGGCGGAGCAGCAGCGCGACGTCGAGAACGGCCCCGACGGCCGCCGCAAGCGCCAGATGGGTCGCGCGCCCCGCGCCCTGATCCTCGCGCCGACCCGCGAGCTCGCCCTCCAGATCGACCGCACCGTGCAGCCGATCGCCCAGTCGGTCGGGCTCTTCACCACGCAGGTCTACGGCGGCGTGCCGCAGGCCCGCCAGGTCGGTGCGCTCCGCCGGGGCGTCGACATCGTCATCGGCACTCCGGGCCGCATCGAGGATCTGCTCGCCCAGGGCCACCTCGACCTCTCGGACATCCGCATCACGGTGCTCGACGAGGCCGACCACATGTGCGACCTCGGCTTCCTCGAGCCGGTGCAGCGCATCCTCCGGGAGACCCGCGACGGTGGCCAGAAGCTGCTGTTCTCGGCGACGCTCGACACCGGCGTGGCCGCCCTCGTCGAGGAGTTCCTCGTCGACCCGGCCGTGCACGAGGTCGCCGGTGAGGACCAGGCGTCCGGCACCATCGAGCACCGCGTCTTCGTCATCGACAACCGCGACAAGCGCGACATCGTCGCCCAGCTCGCCGACCGCGACGGCAAGACCCTCGTGTTCTCGCGCACCCGCGCGTTCGCCGAGGACCTCACCGAGCACCTCGAGGACGCCGGCGTGCGCGCCGTCGCCCTGCACGGCGACCTGAACCAGTCGCGCCGCACGCGCAACCTGCAGCAGCTCACGAGCGGCCGCGTCGACGTGCTCGTCGCGACGGACGTCGCGGCCCGAGGCATCCACGTCGACGACATCGACCTCGTGATCCAGGCCGACGCGCCCGACGAGTACAAGACCTACCTGCACCGCTCCGGCCGTACCGGCCGCGCCGGTCGCACGGGCCGGGTCGTGACCCTCATCCCGCGCAACCGTCAGCGTCGCATGAACGAGCTGCTCGACCGCGCCGAGATCGAGGTCGACTTCGAGGACGTGCGGCTCGGCGACGAGCTCCTGTTCGACCTCGGGCCGGTCGAGGTCGCGGCGCCGGTCGCGGCTGCTGCCGAGTTGGTTTCTGCCGAGCCGGCTGACGACGAGGTGACTGACGACGCAACCGTCGAGCAGGGCGAGACGCCCGCCGAGTAGGCGCGTCGCCCGCCCGGCGACCTGCCTCCGAACGAACCCGTCCGCACCCGAGCAGGGCTGCGGACGGGTTCTTCGTCTGCCGGGGGCGACGCGGCGGGGCCCGCCTCAGCCCCGGAGCGCGAGCACGAAGGGCAGTACCTCTGCAGCGCCCGCCTCGCGCAGGGTGCGGGCGGCGACCGTGAGGGTCCACCGGCTGTCGGCCTGGTCGTCGACGAGCAGCACCGGGCCGTCGGGCAGTTCGAGGCCGTCGGCCGAGAAGCGCCCCCACACGCCGGCCAGCCGGAACGCGCTGTTGCCGCCGGGCTCGCCGCTCGGTCCGCCGCCGACGGGCTGCAGCGCGCCGAGATAGGGCAGCCGGCCGATCTCGGCGAGCCCGCGGGCGAGCGAGTCGACGAGCTGCGGGCGCGAGCGCGAGGGCATCGCGACGACGGCCGCCGGGCGCTCGGCCCAGCCCCAGCCGGCGAGCACGCGGACGCAGGCGTCGAGCACGCGCGGAGGCACGGGCTGGTCGGGTGCGCCGGCGGCGAAGAGTTCGCGGAGCACGCCGCCCCAGCCGAGATCGGTGAGGCGGGCGAGCGCGCGCCCCTCGGCCGCCCTGGCCTCGACGGGAATGCGGCCCTTGACCGGCACGCCGAGCGTATCGGCGCCCGTGGGCCACTGCGCGCGCGGTTCGATCGGGACGCCGACCCGGTCGAGCGCGCCACGGGCGGCTGCCGTCGCCTCCTGGGCGATGGCGGCCGGGTACCAGGGCCCGGCGCAGGTGTCGCATCGCCCGCACGGGGTCGCGGTGTCATCGTCGAGGCTGCGCTGCAGGTAGGCCATGCGGCACTCGGTCGTGCGCTCGTACTCGAGCATGTGCTGCTGCTCGGCGACCCGCTCGGCCGCGATGCGGCGGTAGCGCTCGGCGTCGTAGACCCACGGCTCGCCGGTCGCCACCCAGCCGCCCTGCACCCGGCGCACCGCGCCGTCGACGTCGAGCACTTTGAGCAGCAGCTCGAGCGGAGTGCGGCGGATGTCGACCATCGCCTCGAGCGCCGGCGTCGACACGGGCTGCTCGCCGAGGGCGGCGATGACGCGGCTCGCGCGGTCTTCGTCGGGCATGGATGCGGTGGCGAAGTAGTGCCAGATGTCGCGGTCTTCGACGCCGGGCAGGAGCAGGACGTCGGCGTTGTCGGTCGCGCGCCCCGCGCGGCCCACCTGCTGGTAGTAGGCCACGGGCGAGGAGGGTGCGCCGAGGTGCAGCACGAAGCCGAGGTCGGGCTTGTCGAAGCCCATGCCGAGCGCGCTCGTGGCGACGAGGGCCTTGACCTCGTTGCGCTTCAGCATGCCCTCGGACTCGGCGCGCTCGTCGGGGTCGGTCTGGCCCGTGTACGCGCGGACCTCGTGGCCGTGCTCGCGCAGCAGCCGGGCGGTGTCGACGGCCGCGGCGACCGTGAGCGTGTAGATGATGCCCGAGCCCGGCAGCTCGTCGAGATGGCCGAGCAGCCAGGCGAGCCGGCTCGGCGAGTCGGGCAGCTCGAGCACCCCGAGGCGCAGCGAGGCCCGGGCGAGCGGCCCGCGGATGGTCAGCACCTCGGCCGAGGCATCCGCCCCGCCCGTCGTGAGCCGGCCCGAGTCGTCGGCGACGGTCGCGCCCAACTGTTCGGCGACGTCGGCGACGACGCGGCTGTTCGCGGTCGCCGTCGTCGCGAGCACCGGCACGCCGGCCGGCATGCGCGCGATGAGCTCGCGCAGCCGCCGGTAGTCGGGCCGGAAGTCGTGCCCCCAGTCGCTGATGCAGTGCGCCTCGTCGATGACGAGCAGGCCGATGCGCTCGACGAGCCGGGGCAGCTGCGTCTCGCGGAAGGCGGGGTTGTTGAGCCGTTCGGGGGAGACGAGCAGCACGTCGACCTCGTCGTCGGCGAGGCGCTGCTCGACCTCGCGCCACTCGTGCGCGTTGGTCGAGTTGATGGCGACCGCGCGCACTCCGGCGCGCTCGGCTGCGGCGATCTGGTCGCGCATGAGCGCGATGAGCGGCGAGACGAGCAGGGTGGGGCCCGCGCCGGCGCGGCGCAGCAGCAGGGTCGAGACGAAGTAGACGGCCGACTTGCCCCAACCGGTGCGCTGCACGACGAGGGCGCGGCGGCGCTCCTCGACGAGGGCGCGGATGGCCTCGAACTGGCCGTCGTGGAAGTCGACGTCGTCGCGGCCGACGAGCTCGCGGAGGGCGTCGAGGGCGGCGGTGCGCAGTTCGGTCATGGCATCCAGCCTGCCCGATCCCGCTGACAGCCGATTCAGTCGGCGGGGACAAGGGCGAAAGCGGTCGGTCTGTGCGGGTGCGCAGCCGCCTCGACCCACGAATACTGCCGTCTTGCTTGCCCTGGGATGGCCTTCCAGGACGGTGGCGGTACTTCCAGGACGGGGCGCGCATGCGCTACGCTCGGGATTCCCGACCGAACAATCGGTCAGGAAATGTCCCATGATCCTGCCAGGGGTCCCTGCCCGGCATCCCCCGTGCCGGCCCCGCCCGAACGAACAACGGAGTTCGCATGTCGACAGCTGTCACCGATCCCGCTCGCGCCGAGCGGATGTCCCCCGAGGAGCGGAAGGTGCTCGCGGGCACCCTCGTCGGCACCTCGATCGAGTGGTACGACTTCTTCATCTACGCCCAGGCGGCCGGCCTCGTGCTCGCGCCCCTCTTCCTCGCCCCGGTCGCCGAGTCGAACCCGGGCCTCGCCCAGGTCCTGTCCTTCGCGACGATCGGCATCTCCTTCCTCTTCCGCCCGCTCGGCGCGATCGTCGCCGGCTACCTCGGCGACAAGCTCGGCCGCAAGAAGATGCTCGTCTTCACGCTCATCATGATGGGCCTGTCGACCGCGCTCATCGGCGTGCTGCCGACGTACGCGGCGATCGGCATCGCCGCGCCGATGCTGCTCATCCTGCTGCGCATCCTGCAGGGCTTCTCGGCCGGCGGCGAGTGGGGCGGCGCGGCCCTGATGGCCGTCGAGCACGCCCCGAACGGCAAGCGCGGCTTCTTCGGCGCGTTCCCGCAGATCGGCGTGCCCGTCGGCATGATCCTCGCGACGTTCACGCTCTGGCTGCTGACGAGCTCGATGTCGCCGGAGGCGTTCCTCGAGTGGGGCTGGCGCATCCCCTTCCTGCTCTCGATCGTGCTCATCGTCGTCGGCTACGTCATCCGCCGCGCCGTCGAGGAGAGCCCCGTCTTCGAGGAGCTGCTGCGCCGCCGCAAGGAGTCCTCGGCCCCGCTCGGCCAGCTCTTCCGCCGCAACACCAAGCAGGTGCTGCTCACGGCGGTCATCTTCATCGCGAACAACGCCGCGGGGTACCTCCTCATCGCGTACTTCGCGACCTACGCCGTCGCGGCGCTCGGCATGGACCGTCCCACCGTGCTGCTCGCCACGACGCTCGCCTCGTTCGGCTGGCTGATCTTCACCCTCTGGGGCGGTCGCCTGTCCGATCGGCTCGGCCGGGTGCGCACCTTCCAGATCGGCTACGTGTTCCTCGCGCTGTGGGCGGTGCCGATGTGGTTCCTGATCGACACCGGCAACATCGTCTGGTACTTCGTCGCGCTGTTCGTGATGACGTTCGGGCTCGGGCTGTCCTACGGCCCGCAGGCGGCGCTCTACGCCGAGATGTTCCCGGCGAACGTGCGGTACTCGGGCGTCTCGATCGGCTACGCGCTCGGGGCCATCCTGGGCGGCGCCTTCGCGCCGATGATCGCCGAGGCGCTCATGAACACCTTCCACGCCTCGTGGACGATCGGCCTCTACATCGCGATCGCGGCGGTCATCTCGCTCATCGGCGTCTCGCTCGTGAAGGAGACGAAGGGCGTCGACCTGCTCGACTGATCGTCTCCCGCCGCCCTGGTGCCGACTTGCCCGACTTTCATGAAAGTCGGGCAAGTCGGTTTCGAGGGTGGGCGTGCGGGGCGGGGCTGGGCATGCCATAATTACTTTCCGAACGCTCGGTCAGGAATTCGAACGGGCGCACCGCCGTCGCAGACAACGCAGTCAGGAGACCCGCATGGCCGAGGCCTACCTCGTCGGAGGCGTGCGCACGCCCGTCGGACGCTACGGCGGCGCGCTGGCCGGCGTCCGCCCCGACGACCTCGCCGCCCTCGTCGTCCGCGAAGCGGTCGCCCGGGCCGGCATCGGCGCCGATCAGGCGGGCGAGCTCGACGAGGTCATCCTCGGCGCCGCCAACCAGGCCGGCGAGGACAACCGCAACGTCGCCAGGATGGCCGTGCTGCTCGCCGGCCTGCCCGACGAGGTGCCGGGCATCACCGTGAACCGCCTGTGCGCCTCCGGCATGTCGGCGGTCACGATGGCCGCGCAGGCCATCCGGGCGGGCGACGCCGAGCTCATCGTCGCCGGCGGCGTCGAATCGATGACCCGCGCCCCCTGGGTGCAGCAGAAGCCCGAGCGCGCCTGGGCGAAGCCCGGCGCCGCCTACGACACCTCGATCGGCTGGCGCTTCCCGAACCCCGAGCTGCTCGCCCGCGACAAGGCCACCTACGCGATGCCCGAGACGGCCGAGGAGGTCGCGCGGGTCGACGGCATCACCCGGGAGCAGGCGGATGCCTTCGCCCTCCGTTCGCAGCAGCGCGCCGCCGCGGCCATCGCCGCCGGGCGCTTCGAGGCCGAGATCGTCGGCGTCCCGACCCGCACCGGCGAGGTGCTCGTCGACGAGGGGCCGCGGCCGGAGACGACCCTCGAGGCGCTCGCCGGGCTGCGCCCCGTCGTCGCCGGCGGCTCGGTCGTGACCGCGGGAAACTCCAGCTCGCTGAACGACGGCGCCTCCGCGATCGTCGTGGCGAGCGGCGCCGCCGTCGAACGCTACGGGCTCGTGCCGCGCGCCCGCATCGTCGTCGGCACGAGCGCCGGGCTCGCTCCGGAGATCATGGGCCTCGGCCCCGTGCCCGCGACCGAGAAGGCGCTCGAGCGCTCGGGGATCGACCTCGACGAGATCGGCTCGATCGAGCTGAACGAGGCGTTCGCGACGCAGTCGATCGCGTGCATCCGCCGGCTCGGCCTCGACGAGGCGCGCGTGAACGCCGACGGCGGCGCGATCGCGCTCGGCCATCCGCTCGGCTCCTCCGGTTCGCGCCTGCTCGTCACGCTCCTCGGCCGGATGGAGCGCGAGGGATCCCGCTACGGCCTGGCCACCATGTGCGTCGGGGTCGGCCAGGGGTCCGCCGTCATCCTGGAGTCCGTGCGATGAGTGCCGCCGGCGGCCGCGTGCTCCGCATCGAGCGCCTCGACGACCGGGTCGTCGCCACCCTCGACCGCCCCGAGAAGCGCAACGCGATCGACCAGGCCATGATCGACGAGCTGCACGAGCTCTGCGCCGAGCTCGAGGCCGAGCCGCGCATCCTGATCCTGACGGGCGCGGGCGGCGTGTTCGCCTCGGGCGCCGACATCGCCGAGCTGCGCGAGCGCCGGGCCGACGACGCACGGAAGGGCATCAACGCGCACGCCTTCGTCCGCGTCGCCGAGCTGCCGATGCCCGTCATCGCCGCGCTCGACGGCTACGCGCTCGGCGGCGGGGCCGAGCTGGCCTACGCCGCCGACCTGCGGCTCGGCACCCCGGCGCTGAAGATCGGCAACCCGGAGACGGGGCTCGGCATCCTCGCCGCGGCCGGTGCGAGCTGGCGGCTGCGCGAGATCGTCGGCGACGCGCGCGCCATGGAGCTGCTGCTCACCGGCCGCGCCGTCGGCGCCGAGGAAGCCCTCGCGATGGGCCTGGTCTCGGCGGTGCATCCGCCCGAGGAGCTGCTGCCCGCCGCTCACGCGCTCGCCGACCGGATCGCCCGCAACGACCGCGCGGCGACGATGGCGACGAAGCGCGTGTTCCGTGCGCCGCGCGCGGCGCACCCCGCCGTCGACCTCGAGGAGCAGGCGGCGCTGTTCGAGAGCCCGGAGAAGTTCCGGCGGATGACCGAGTTCCTGGAACGGCGGAACGGATGAGCGGGGCGGAACGGATGCCGGAGGCGGCACACGTACGGGAAGGCGGCGTCGGCGGCGCCCCCGCCGCGGTCGGGGTGCTCGGCGGCGGCCGGATGGGCGCGGGCATCGCGCACGCCTTCCTGCTCGCCGGATCCCGGGTCACGGTCGTCGAGCGCGACACCGACGCGGCGGAGGCCGCCGCGCGGCGGGTGCGCGACGCCGTCGCCGTCTCGATCGAGCGCGGCACGGCCGACGAGGCCGCCGGCGCCTACAACGCGCGTTTCGCGACGAGCACCGAGGTGGGCGACTTCGCCGCGTGCGGGCTCGTCGTCGAGGCGGTCCCCGAGGAGCTGTCGCTGAAAGCCGACGCCCTCACCCGCGTCGAGGCCGTGCTCGCGCCCGACGCCGCCCTCGCGACGAACACCTCCTCGATCTCCGTCGACGAGCTGGCGGCGCTCCTCGACCGGCCGCAGCGCTTCCTCGGCATGCATTTCTTCAACCCGGTGCCGGCATCGGCGCTCGTCGAGCTCGTGCGCGGCGACGCCACCGACGCGACGCTCGTCGTCGAGGCGCAGTCGTGGGTGCAGGCGCTCGGCAAGACGCCGATCGTCGTGGCCGACGCCCCCGGCTTCGCGTCCTCGCGGCTCGGCGTCGCGCTGGGGCTGGAGGCGATCCGCATGCTCGAAGCCGGCGTCGCCTCCGCCGAGGACATCGACCGGGCGATGACGCTCGGCTACAAGCATCCCGTCGGGCCGCTCCGGCTCACCGATCTCGTCGGGCTGGACGTGCGGCTCGGCATCGCCGAGTACCTCGCGAGCACGCTCGGCGAGCGCTTCGAACCGCCGGCGCTGCTGCGGCGGATGGTCGCCGAGGGCCGCCTCGGCCGCAAGAGCGGTGAGGGCTTCTACCTGTGGGACGCGCCGTGAGCGCGCAGACGAGCGAGAGGAACACGATGAGCGAGACCCTGACGGACGCGGCGCTGCCGAGCTACGTGCGCGATGCCTGGTGGAGCCCGGATGCCTCGGCCGCGACGAGCGAGGTGCGCGACGCCGCGACCGGCGAGCTCGTGGCCCGCGTCTCGACCGAGGGGCTCGACCTCGCCGGCGCGCTCGAGCACGCCCGCACGGTGGGGCAGGCAGGCCTCGGCGAGCTCACCTTCCACCAGCGCGCGGTGCTGCTGAAGCGCATGGCGCTCGCCCTCACCGAGCGCAAGGCGGAGCTGTACGAGCTCTCGAGCCGCACCGGCGCCACGAAGCAGGATTCCTGGGTCGACATCGACGGCGGCATCGGGGTGCTCTTCACCTACTCGAGCAAAGGTCGGCGCGAGATGCCGAACGCGAAGGTCTACGTCGACGGCGCGGTCGAGCAGCTCTCGAAGGACGGCACATTCCTCGGGCGGCATGTGTACACGCGACTGCCCGGCGTGGCCGTGCAGATCAACGCCTTCAACTTCCCGGTGTGGGGCTCCCTCGAGAAGTTCGCGCCCGCGTTCCTCGCCGGGGTGCCGACGCTCGTGAAGCCCGCGACGCCGAGCGGCTACCTCGCCGTCGCGATGGTGCGCATCCTCGTGGAGTCGGGTCTGCTGCCCGCGGGCTCGCTGCAGCTCGTCGCCGGGAGCGTACCGGGACTCTTCGACGAGCTGCGGCTCGGCGACCTCGTCGCGTTCACCGGCTCCGCCTCGACGGCGGAGCGGCTGCGCGCGCACGACTCTGTGCAGACGGGTGGGGTGCGCTTCACGAGCGAGACCGACTCGATCAACGCCTCGGTGCTCGGCACCGACGCGACCGCGGGCACGCCCGAGTTCGACGCCTACGTGAAGCAGCTCGTCGTCGAGCTGACGACGAAGGCGGGGCAGAAGTGCACCGCCATCCGCCGGGCGATCGTGCCCGAGGCATCCGTCGACGACGTCATCGCCGCGGTGCGGGCCCGCATCGCGGAGCGCGTCGTCGTCGGAGATCCGCGCGCCGAGGGGGTCACGATGGGCCCGCTCGCCTCGACCGAGCAGCGCGAAGAAGTGCTGCGGCAGCTCGCGAAGCTCGAGGCCGCCGGCGGCGAGCGCGTCATCGGCGAACCGGGGGAGCCCGAGGTGCTGCGCGCCGACGGCACGCGCGGCACGCTGCCGGACGGCGCCTTCGTCGTGCCCACGGTGCTGCGCTTCGCGGATGCCGACACGCCCGCCCTGCACGAGGTCGAGGCCTTCGGGCCGGTGTCCTCGATCTTCGGCTACCGCTCGCTCGCCGAGGCGGCCGAGCTCGTCGCGCGCGGCGGCGGCTCGCTCGTGACGAGTGTCGCGACGCACGACCCGGAGGTCGCGGTCGCGCTCGCCGGCACGGTCGCGGCGTACAACGGCCGGCTGCTGTTCCTCGATCGCGACGACGCCCGCACCTCGACGGGGCACGGTTCGCCGCTGCCGAACCTCGTGCACGGCGGCCCGGGTCGGGCCGGCGGCGGCGAGGAGCTCGGCGGCATCCGGGCCGTGCTGCACCACATGCAGCGCACCGCGGTGCAGGGCTCGCCCGAGATGCTGACCGCGCTGACGGGCGTGTGGCACGCCGGGGCATCCGCCCGGGCCTACGAGGAGAGCGGCGAGCGGCACCCGTTCCGCAAGTCGCTCGCGGAGCTGCGCATCGGCGATCAGGTGCAGAGCCCGGCGCGCACGGTCACCCTCGACGACATCGAGACGTTCGCAGCGTTCACGGGCGACACCTTCTACGCCCACATGGACGAGACCTCGGCAGCGGCGAACCCGTTCTTCCCGGGGCGCGTCGCGCACGGCTACCTGCTCGTGTCGTGGGCGGCCGGGTTGTTCGTCGACCCCGAGCCGGGGCCGGTGCTCGCGAACTCGGGGCTCGAGAACCTGCGTTTCGTGACGCCGGTGTCGCCGGGCGACGAGATCCGCGTCGAGCTCACGGCGAAGCAGATCACGCCGCGCGAGACCGACGAGTACGGCGAGGTGCGCTGGGACGCGGTGCTGCGCAACCAGCGCGACGAGCTCGTCGCGAGCTACGACGTGCTGACCCTCGTCGCGAAGGAGCCGGCGGCGGCGTAGACGCGCAGGGCCGCGGGCGCCGTCAGTGGGCGGCGTGGCGCTCGCGATGCCGGCGGACGGCGGCGCGGTTCGCGCAGCGCACCGAGCAGTAGCGCTGACGGCCGTTGCGGGTGACGTCGACGACGACGTTCGTGCAGGGAGATGCCTCGCAGCGCCCGAGCCGGTTCATCCCGCGGGTGGTGAGGTGCAGCGCGGTGCCGACCGCGATGACCGCGGCGAGTACCTCGGGCAGGGTCTGCAAGTCGTCGCGGTAGTGCAGGTGCCAGCCTTCGCCGTCGTGGTCGGTGAGGCGCGGGTAGGCGGCGACGGCCGCCATCCGGGCGTTCAGGATGGCGGCGCGCTCGGGATCGCTCGGGGCGTCCACGACCTCGAGCCAGTCGTCGATGACGCGGCGGGTGCCCGCGTGGTCATCGACGTGCACCGGGAAGGTCATCGTCATGCCGAACTCGCGCGTGCGCGCTTCGATGCCTGCCCGGTCGTCGGGCCAGTCGTCGGCGAGCGAAGCGGCGAGCAGCACCGCGTACTCGCCGTAAGGGTTGAGATGCATAACGGCATTACATCATCGTTGAGTCATGACCGGAAGCCCCGCCACTCGAACGCCCCCCGCGGCGGCGGCCGTGCACGAGCACGGCTGGCTCGTCGAGTCCGCGCACCGCACCTCCGAGGGGATCGTGCAGTACGTGCGCTGCGCCGACTGCGGCGTGCGCCGGGTGGATGTCGCGGCGGTCCCGGCCGTCGTGCCCGGGGCGGTGAGCCGCGAGCTCGGTTGACGGGCGCTTCGACAGGCTCAGCGAACCACCGGTTCGCTGAGCCGGTCGAAGCGCGTCCGCCTCACCCGGCCGGGATGTTCATGACCGGGCAGTCCGCCTGGGCGCGTTCGAGGTCGTCGACGAACTCCCACGGAATCCAGGGCGCGGTGTCGTAGGTGTCGCGGAACCGCTCCTCGCTCGGCCGCTCCGGGGCATCCCAGCCATGTGCGCGCAGGCACGATTCGATCTCCCGGTACCAGCGGTAGGCGGTCTCGAACTCCTCGTCGGTGAGGCCGGCGTCGGGGTCGACTCCCGCCTCCTCCAGGCAGGCGAGGTTGTCCGCCTCGAACGCTGCTTCCTGCTCGGGCGGATAGTTGGCGAGCATGGCGCCCTGCGCATCGAGGCTCACGTCCCATCCGCGATCCGCGAGGCATGCCGTGCGGGCCTCAGCGACCTCCATCCCGCTGAACAGCGAACCCGGATCGACCGATGGGGACTCGTTCGTACTGCATCCCGTCAGCACGACCGCGAGGAGCGCGGCGGCCGCGACCGCCGCGGTGCGGACGCTCACGCCTGGCAATACCGAGCGGCCTTGGTCACATTGCCGCTGGCAGTGAGGCCGTAGGCGTAGAAGTTCCCCGCGCCGGACGTGATCCACTTGTACCCCCACGGAGCGTAGGTGGACGACTTGCCGAGGTAGACGGTTCCGATGGTGCCGAGATTGTCCTTCCGGTTGAGCTGGAATTTCACGTCTCCTCGAGCGGTGGCGCTCGTGCCGACCCAGATGGCGGGCCAGGAGCGGCATTCGATCACGCCGGTGACCGACTTCATGCCGACGGCGTGAGCGGGGGCGGGTGCGACTGCGGTGAGCAGGAGTGCGGCTGCCGCAGACGCGGCCGCGGCCCCGAGTCGAGCGCGCCGCAGGGGGGTGCCTCGCCGCTTCGACGTCAGGCGGGTGTCGGTCGCGGTGGCCTGATTCTGATGCTCCATGGTTCTCCTCGATTGGTTGGAATCGTGAAACCATGTCTAACGGACTGGCGGTCAAAAAACTAGAGGCTGAAACACTCCAAATGGCGCTCGCAAAAAGTTCAGTCGAACTGGCGTCATGATCCGTCCGGTCCGCCATCTCTCAAGTGGCGGCATTGACGGCCGCCCGTCCTGACCCGACAGGACGCCCGGTCCGCGCCCGAACGCGAACCGGCGCTCGCATTGCGCGCGGACGTGCCCGGCACGTCCGCGCGCAGGCCCCGCTGCGTCGCAGGCGGCCGCGCCACGAGGGCGCACGCCGAACGTTCGATGGATGCGGCGACGCGCTCGCGGGACCAGACTCGTCGTGATCGTGCGCATCCGGGTCCCGCGAACGGGACCGCGCCGCGAACCGGAAGGACGCCCCATGAACCGCCTGTTCACCGCCGTCGTCGTCTACCTCGTGCTCGGGCTCGGCTCCGGGCTGTTCTACCGCGAGTTCACGAAGGCGAACGACTTCCTCGAGGGCGGCGCGACGCAGCTCTCGGTGGTGCACACGCACCTGTTGACGCTCGGCTTCCTCGCGATGCTCATCGTGCTCGCCCTCGAGAAGTCCTTCGTACTGAGCGCCTCGCCGCTGTTCGGCTGGTTCTTCTGGGTCTACAACGCCGGGGTGCTGCTGACGAGCGCCATGATGGTCTGGCACGGCTCGCTGACCGTGCTCGGCCAGGAGTCGAACGCCGCGATCGCCGGCGTCGCCGGGCTCGGCCACATCGTCGTGACGGCCGGGCTGGTGCTGCTCATGATGGCGCTCCGGAAGGGGATCGTCGCGGCGAAGGCCGCCGCCTCGGATGGCGCGGATGCCTCGCGCGCGGCATCCGTCTGAGGCATCCGCCTGAGGCGGACCCGCGAACCGAGGCGCGCGCCCGTCAGGAATAGGGCGATCCTCCGATGTCGGGCGCCCACCTCAGCGCCGAGGCTGAATGTCGACGAACAAGGAGTCGACATGCACATCTCGGAGACGGCGTTCCCGCACCTCGTGGCCGCGGCGGACGAGCGGATGGTCCGTGAACTCGAAACGCGCCGGGTGGCCGCCGAGCGGCAGGCCGAGGCGCAGGGGGCCGCGCGGGCCGCCGGTGGCGAAGCCGGTGCCCGGCCGCGCCGCGGGTGGCTGCGGCGCCACTTCGGCCCCGCTGCGCCAGCGGAACTGGCGCGCTCGCACTGAAGTGGCGCGCGCGGCCCACCCTCCCCGCCGCCCTGCGCATGACGTCAGTATTTGTGGGTGGCCGCGCGGCGCCACCCACAAATACTGACGTCGTGCCGGCGGGGCAGGCCGGCGGGGCAGGCCGGCGGGGCAGGCCGGCGGGGCAGGCCGGCGGGGCAGGCCGGCGGGGCAGGCCGGCCGCGCCCCGGGCTCAGCCGAGCAGTTCCTCGACGCGGTTCGAGGTGGGCATGCGCAGGCCGTCGAGGGCGATCGCGATGACGTCGTCCGCGAGGCCGTCGGCGTTCTCGCGGCCGCCGGGCCGGTACCACTCGACGATCGAGTTGATCATGCCGAACGCGAGCCGCGAGACGACGCTCGCGTCGATGTCGCTGCGCAGCGACCCCTCGCGCTGGGCTTCGGCGACGAGCGCCGTCACCCGCTTGTCGAAGTCGCGGCGGCGCGCGAGCGCACGGCGCTCGACCTCGGTGTTGCCGCGCACCCGCAGCAGCAGCGTCACCGACGGCAGCTGCTCGACGAGCACGTGCACGGCGCCGCGCAGCACCCGGTCGAGCCGGTCCGCGGCCCGGTCGGCCGTAGTCCCCTCGACCAGCTCCGGGTGGGCCGCGTCGGCGACGACCGCCTCGAGTCCGCTGAGCGCCGTGTCGAGCGCCTGCTCGAGGATCTCGTCCTTCGAGGCGAAGTGGTGGTAGATCGCCGACTTCGAGAGTCCGAGCCGTTCGGCCAGCACGCCCATCGAGGTGGCGTCGTAGCCGTACTCGTTGAACGCGGCGACGGCGACGTCGAGGATGCCCTGCCGGTCGTACCCCGGGCGTCCACGACGCATGCTCTGGTTCTCGGTCATCGGCATCAGTCTCTCACTCGCGTTGCCCGGTGCGTCTGCGCCACTTCGGCGTCCACGCGCCAGCAGAAGTGGCGCGTGGCGGCGGAAGTGGCGCGTGCGCCCCCGGACGGGCCCCGGCTGGGCCCCGAGCGGGCCCCGGCCCGCGGATCCAGATGCGGATGCGGGTCGCCGCGGCATCCGCGCCCGGGCCGCCGCGGCATCCGCGCCCGCCGCCGGTGCCCATGCTCAGCGCAGGTCGTAGACCCGCCGGTACTTGCCCTCGCTGCGGGGCAGCGCGCCCGGCTCCTCGAGCCGCACGGCGACGGTCGAGCCGACGTGCACCTTGATCCGCTCGGCGAGCACGACCGCCGCCGCCTCGCACGTCTCGACGGACAGCGCGGGGTGCCGTTCGATGCGCACGGTCAGCGAGTCCATGCGCCCCTCCTTGGTGAGCTCGAGCACGAAGTGCGGCGTGAGCTGCTCGATGCCGAGCACGAGCTCCTCGATCTGGGTCGGGAACAGGTTCACCCCGCGCAGGATGATCATGTCGTCGTTGCGGCCGGTGATCTTCTCCATCCGCCGCATGCCGGGACGCGCGGTGCCGGGCAGCAGCCGGGTGAGGTCGCGCGTGCGGTAGCGGATGACGGGGAACGCCTCCTTCGTGAGCGAGGTGAACACCAGCTCGCCGCGCTCGCCGTCGGGCAGCACCGCGCCCGTGTCCCCGTCGATGATCTCGGGCAGGAAGTGGTCCTCCCAGAGGTGGGGGCCGTCCTTCGTCTCGAGGCACTCGTTGCCGACGCCGGGCCCCATCACCTCGCTGAGCCCGTAGATGTCGAGGGCGTCGAGGCCGAGGCGCTGCTCGAGCTCGTGCCGCATCTCGTTCGTCCACGGCTCGGCGCCGAGCACGGCGACCTTGAGCGAGGTTTCGCGCGGATCGATGCCCTGCTCGGCCATGCAGTCGGCGATGGTGAGCAGGTAGCTCGGCGTGCAGAGGATGGCGTCGGGCTCGAAGTCCATGATGAGCTGCACCTGGCGTGCGGTCTGCCCGCCCGACATCGGGATGACGGTCGCGCCGAGCGCCTCGATGCCGGCGTGCGCGCCGAGCCCGCCGGTGAACAGGCCGTAGCCGTAGGCGTTGTGCACCTTCATGCCGGGGCGGATGCCGCTCGCCCGCAGCGAGCGGGCGACGAGCGAGCCCCACCGCTCGAGGTCGCCCCTCGTGTAGCCGACCACGGTGGGCCGCCCCGTGGTGCCGCTGGAGGCGTGGATGCGGGCGACCTCGGCCATCGGCACCGCGAACATGCCGAAGGGGTAGGTCTCGCGCAGATCGGCCTTCGTGGTGAACGGCAGGCGGGCGACGTCGGCGAGCGTGCGGATGTCGCGCGGGTGCACGCCGGCCTCGTCGAACTTGCGCGTGTAGAGCGGCACCCGCTCGTACGCCTGCGCGACGGTGCGCTGCAGGCGTTCGAGCTGCAGGGCCTCGATGCCGGGGCGGTCGAGCCGCTCCTCGGGGTCGAGCTCGACCGCGCCGGGGGCGTGCAGCCCGGAGACGGAGGCGGGGCGGGGGATGGTCGTCGTCGACACTGGTGGCTCCTGGAGGTGGACGGGGCTGCGAACGGCCGGGCTCAGAAGGTGCGGTTGGTGGAGATCGATCGTCCGCGGAACTCGGCGACCGCCTCGCCGCGCTCGTCGACGACGGAGACGTCGTAGAGGCCGGTGCGGCCCGAGCGGGTGCGGCGCACGGCGGTCGCGGTGAGCGTCTGGCCGGGCACCGTGGACTTCAGGAAGGCGATGTCGGCGCCGGCCGCGACGGTGACCCGCTCGTCCTCGTTGCAGGAGATCGCGAAGGCCGTGTCGGCGAGGGCGAACACGATGCCGCCGTGCGTGATACCGAAGCCGTTGGTCATCTCCTCGCGCACGACCATGCTGACGACGGCGTGGCCGGGGTCGTCGCGCTCGACGACGAGGCCGAGCCAGGCGGCCGCACGGTCGCGTTGCATCATCTCGCGGTTGAGCGCGGGCTCGGTCGCGGCATCCGTCATCTGGCACTCCTCGTCGAGTTCAGCACGCCGTTGCTGCGGCGTCTGGATCGACTATATACTAACTGAACGATCGGTTGGTAATATCGGATGCCACGAGCGCCCGCGCTCGCCACGGCCATCCTTCCCCGGCCGCCCGCAGAGACACAGGAGTCGACGATGACCGCACCAGCAGAGCTGCGCCGAGCGAGCGAACCGGCCGAGCCCACGGCCGACGAGCTCGCCGGCCAGGCCGCCTTCGACGAGCTCATCGCCGCCGACTCCCGCATCGAGCCCCGCGACTGGATGCCCGAGGCGTACCGCAAGACCCTCATCCGCCAGATCAGCCAGCATGCGCACTCCGAGATCATCGGCATGCAGCCCGAGTCGAACTGGATCAGCCGGGCGCCGAGCCTCAAGCGCAAGGCGATCCTGATGGCCAAGGTGCAGGACGAGGCGGGCCACGGCCTCTACCTCTACTCCGCCGCGCAGACCCTCGGCATCGGCCGCGAGGAGATGATGCGCCAGCTCATCGAGGGCCGCGCCCGCTACTCCTCGATCTTCAACTACCCGACGCCCACCTGGGCCGACATGGGCGCCATCGGCTGGCTCGTCGACGGCGCCGCGATCTGCAACCAGGTGCCGCTCTGCCGCGCCTCCTACGGCCCGTACGGCCGGGCGATGGTGCGCATCTGCAAGGAGGAGTCGTTCCACCAGCGGCAGGGCTTCGAGATCCTGCTCGAGCTCATGCAGGGCACCGAGGCGCAGCGGCGGATGGCGCAGGACGCCGTGAACCGCTGGTACTGGCCGAGCCTCATGATGTTCGGGCCGCCCGACGACGAGTCGCCGAACTCGGCGCAGTCGATGGCGTGGAACATCAAGCGCTTCTCCAACGACGAGCTGCGCCAGCGCTTCGTCGGCATGCTCGTGCCGCAGGCCGAGGTGCTCGGCGTGACCCTGCCCGACCCGGAACTGGCGTGGAACGAGGAGCGCCAGGCCTACGACATGAGCGAGATCGACTGGACCGAGTTCCACGAGGTGCTCGCCGGTCGCGGCCCCGCGAACGCCGAGCGGCTGCGCCGCCGCCGCGAGGCGCACGAGGCGGGCGCGTGGGTGCGCGAGGCCGCAGCCGAGTACGCGCGCAAGCAGGCGGACCGCGCCGCCGAGCTCGCCGGGGCGGTGGCGTGATGTCGACGCCGGGCGCTTCGACGGGCGCAGCGGACCAGGCGGGCGCTTCGACGGGCGCAGCGGACCAGTGGCCGCTCTGGGAGGTCTTCGTCCGTGCCGGCCGCGGGCTCAGCCACGTGCACGTCGGCTCGCTGCACGCGCCCGACGCCGAGCTCGCCGTGCGCAACGCGCGCGACCTCTACACCCGCCGCGGCGAGGGCGTCTCGATCTGGGTCGTGCCCGCCGACGCCGTCACGACCAGCGACCCCGACGCGAAGGGCGCCTTCTTCGAGAGCCCCGCGGGCAAGAACTACCGGCACGCCGTCTACTACACGAAGAGCGAGGGGGTGAAGCACCTGTGACCCGCCCAACGCCCGACGCGCACGGCGAGGTCTCGGTCGACCGGCTCGCGCTCGCCGAGGAGCTCGCCGGCACCGGCTCGGCCTCCGGGCCCGGTGAGGGGGCCCGAATCGCCCCGCCCGAGACGGCCGAGTACGCGCTCCGTCTCGGCGACGACGCCCTCGTGCTCGCGCAGCGGCTCGGCGACTGGATCACCCGCGCCCCCGAGCTCGAGGAGGACGTCGCGCTCGGCAACATCGCGCTCGACCTGATCGGGCACGCCCGCTCGCTGCTGCACTACGCCGGCAGCGCGACGGGCCGCAGCGAAGACGAGCTCGCCTACTGGCGCGACGAGCCCGAGTGGCGCAACGCCTGGCTGTTCGAGCAGCCGAACGGCGACTTCGCGTGCACGATCGCCAGGCAGCTGCTCGCCTCGTGCTACTGGTTCGAGCTGAACACGGCGCTCTCGGCATCCACGGATCCGATCCTCGCCGCCGTCGGCGCGAAGGCCGTCAAGGAGGTCGACTACCACCGCGACCACGCCGCGCAGTGGACGCTGCGGCTCGCGGGCGGCACCGAGGAGTCGCGGCGCCGCATGATCCAGGGTGTGGCCGACGTCTGGCCCTACCTCGACGAGCTGTTCGAAGACGACGAGCTCGTCACCCGGCTCGCCGCGGACGGCGTCGCGGTGCTGCCCTCCTCGCTGCGGGCCGGAACGGAGGCGGCGATCGCGCAGGTCTTCGCCGAGGCGGAGCTCGAGCCCCCTGCCGGGCGCACCGCGTTCACCGCCTCGGGCGGCGGCCGCCGGGGCAAGCACACCGAGCACCTCGGTCCGCTCCTCGCCGAGCTGCAGGTGCTCGCCCGCCAGCACCCGGGAGCATCGTGGTGACCGCGGCTCGGGGCGCCGCCCCCCACCTCGACTTGCCCGACTTGCCCGACTTTCATGAAAGTCCGGCAAGTCGAGGGGGTGCGGAGGCCGTCGCGCGGCCGGTGCCGAGCGACCCGGCGGCGCGCCGGGCGTGGGACGTCGCCGCGACCGTCACCGACCCCGAGATCCCGGTGCTCACGATCGAAGACCTCGGCGTGCTGCGCTCGGTCGAGCTCGCCGCGGACGGCGCGGTCGAGGTGCGGCTCACCCCCACCTACAGCGGATGCCCCGCCCTCGACGCGATGCGCGACGACGTGCTGCTCGCCCTGACCGCGGCGGGCTACGCCGAGGTGCGCGTCGAGCTCGTGCTCGCCCCGGCCTGGACCACCGACTGGATGAGCGACGCCGGACGGGCGAAGCTGCGCCGCTACGGCATCCAGGCCCCCTCCGGCCGCGCCGCCGCGCGCGACGCCGGACCGGTGCGGCTCGCCCTCGCCGTGAAGTGCCCCCGCTGCGACTCGCTGCACACCCGCGAGCTCGCCCGCTTCGGCTCGACCTCGTGCAAGGCGCTCTACGAGTGCCTGGACTGCCTCGAGCCCTTCGACTACTTCAAGGTGCTCTGATGGCCGCGCGCAACCTCGGATCGACGACCCGGGCGGCCGAGTCGCACGCGGGCGGCGACGTCGCAACCGCGTCGGCGCTGCTGCGCTCGGCCGTCGGCGGCGAGGCGCCGACGAAGCGCCCGCGCGCCCGATTCCACCGCCTCACGGTCGCCGAGGTGCGCCGGCTCACGGCGGATGCCGTCGAGGTGACCTTCGCGGTGCCCGCCGAGCTCGCCGCCGAGTACGACTACCTCCCCGGCCAGTACGTCGCGCTCCGGAAGGAGCTCGACGGCTACGAGCGCCGCCGCAGCTACTCGCTGTGCCGCCCGCCGGAGCCCGCGGCCGACGGGCTCGGCACCAGCATCTCGGTGGCGATCAAGCGCGACCTCGGCGGCATCTTCTCGAGCTGGGCGACCACCGAGCTCGCGGCGGGCGACGAGCTCGACGTGATGAGCCCGCAGGGCACGTTCACCTCGACGCTCGCCGAGCTCGACGGCAAGCACATCGTCGGCATCGCCGCGGGCAGCGGCATCACCCCGCTGATGGCGCTCGCGCACGCCGTGCTCGCGCGCTCGGCCGACGCCACGTTCGAGCTCGTCTACACGAACCGCTCGACGCTCGACGTGATGTTCCTCGAGGAGCTCGCCGAGCTGAAGGACCGCTACCCGGCGCGTCTCGCGCTGCACCACGTGCTCTCCCGCGAGCAGCGCACCGCGCCCCTGCTCTCCGGCCGCATCGACGCCGAGAAGCTCGACGCGATGCTCGAGCACCTGATCCGGCCGGAGACGGTCGACGAGTGGTTCCTCTGCGGGCCGCTCGAGCTCGTGCAGCTCGCGCGGGACGCGCTCGAGGCCAAGGGCGTGCCGGCGGCGCGCGTGCGCTACGAGCTGTTCACGACCGACGCCGACCGCGGGGCGGAGCCGCGCAGCGGGCGACCGGTCGAGATCCTCGCGGGCGAGCAGACGGTCACGATCGAGTTCACCCTCGACGGGCAGTCGTCGACGGTCGAGAGCCCGGTCGCCGCGAACGAGAGCATCTTGAACGCGGCGC
The DNA here is from genome assembly GCF_022811605.1 of Agromyces soli. GTDB lineage: Bacteria > Actinomycetota > Actinomycetes > Actinomycetales > Microbacteriaceae > Agromyces > Agromyces soli. The sequence goes on from NZ_CP094533.1 coordinate 1,605,820, forward strand.
TTCGGGTGCGGCCGGACGTGCCCTTCGCGTGCGCGGGCGGCGTCTGCGGCACGTGCCGTGCCCGGGTGATCGACGGCAGCGTGCAGATGACCGAGAACTACGCGCTCGAGCCCGACGAGCTCGAGCGCGGCTACGTGCTCACGTGCCAGTCGCACGTGAAGGGCGAGCGGGTGACGGTGGACTATGACGTGTGAGTCGGCGCCCGCGGTGCGCCGACCGGTGAAGGGGGAGCCGAGATGATCCGCTTCGAGGTCGACGGCGGGGTGGCCGAGCTCGTGCTCGACGCACCCGACAAGCTGAACGCGCTCGACGAGGGCGCGCTGGGCGAGCTCGCCGCGGCCCTCGCCGAGGCCGAGCAGCTCGCCGACGCGGGCGAGCTGCGGGCGCTCGTGCTGCGCGGCGAGGGACGGGCGTTCTGCGCCGGGCGCGACATCTCCCGCGTCGACCCCCGCGAGGACGACGTCGAGGGCTACCTCGGCGGGCTCGTCGAGCCACTGCTGCAGCGCCTCGCCGGGCTGCCCGTGCCGACGTTCGCCGTCGCGCACGGCGCGTGCCTCGGCGTCGGGCTGGGCCTGCTGATCGCGAGCGACGTCGTCTACGTCGCCGACACCGCGAAGATCGGCTCGCCGTTCGCGGCGCTCGGCGCGACCCTCGACTCCGGCGGGCACGCGCTGTTCTTCGAGCGGCTCGGCGCGCACCGCACCATGGACCTCATCGTCACCGGCCGCCTGATGACGGGGGAGGAAGCGGTCGCCGCCGGCCTCTTCTCACGGGTGTTCCCGGCCGAGGAGGTGCTGGGTGCGACCCGCGAGGCCGCCCGTGCCGCGGCATCCGGGGCGACCCTCGCCTTCGTCGCGTCGAAGCGGCTCATCGCCGCCCTCCGTGACGAGCGGCTCGGGCTGTGGGCCTCGATGGCCGAGGAGAACCGGGCGCAGGCCGCGCTCTGCGACACCGCCGACTACCGGGAGGGCTTCGCGGCGTTCCAGCAGAAGCGCCGCCCGGGGTTCACCGGCCGCGCCTGACGACCGCCCCGCCCGCCCCGCCGGGTCAGCCCGCGGCTCGGGCGGCGACGGATGCCTCGAGCTCGGCGGCGACGGCCGACACCCGCTCCCCGGCGAGGGGCGGGTAGCAGACGCCTTCGACGCGATCCACGGCATCGGGCCACACCGCGCCGAACACCCCGGCTCCGTGCGCCGCGCCGAGCAGGGCGCCCACGAAGGCCGGCACGCTGTCGGACTCGCGGGCGAACAGCGTCGCGTTCGCGAGCGCCTGCTCGGGCCGCTCGCCGTCGGCGCGCAGCAGCAGGAAGGCGATCGGCAGCGTCTCGGGCGCGGTGCCGGGCTGGCTGTAGCGGCGCGGGTTCAGCTCGGCGAGCAGGCGCGGCAGCTCCAGGAGCACCGAGGCGGGGGCGAGCCGGGCGGCGGCGCGGAAGCCCTCGGCGAGCCAGGAGTCCGCGGGCACGAGCGCTTCGGCGTCGTCGAGCGCCTGAGCGATCGGCGCGCCGACGGCGAGCGCCGAGACCGCGGAGGCCATGCAGGCTGCGGCCCAGACGCCGTCGCGGGCGTGGGTGATCGAGGCCCACTCGGTGGCGGCCTCGGCCGCGGCGGCCGGGTCGCCCGCGTGGAACAGGCCCCAGACGACGCCGGCGGCGACCGCGCTGTCCGAGGCGTCCGCGGGGCCGTCGTTGCCGGTCACCGGGGGGACGAGCCCGCGCTCGGCGTTGATGATGGCCGAGCGCTCGGCGATGCCGGTCCAGACGTCGTCGCCCGCGGTCAGCCGGCGCCACTCGGCGAAGCGGCCCGCCGAGGCATCCGCGGCTCCAGCCGTCGTGAGTGCGACGCGAGCCGCGAGCACGGCGGTCTCGGTGTCGTCGGTGGGGGCGAGCCTGGCACCGTCGACCGTCGTCGCGTCGAAGGGGAGCAGGGGCTTGGCGACCCGGGCCTCGTCGAGCTCGGCCGAGCCCGCCCAGAGCCGGCCGCGCACCCAGGGCGAGCGCACGGCGCGGTGGTAGTCGGCGGCGAGCCCGATGGCGTCGCCGACGGCGAGTCCGAGGAGGGCGCCGTGGATGCGGTCTGCGCGGTCAGCCGACACTGGAGGTCCTTTCGTCAGCAGGGGCGGCAGCGGCGGGGGAGCGCTCGAAGAGCCCGTCGGCGAGCTCGACCAGCTCGGTGCCCGCGGTCGCGAGGATGCAGCGGCCGTGCACGCGCACGACCTGCTCGCGCCACTCGACGGGCATCGCCTCGAAGCCGCACATCGCGCCGGCCAGCGCGCCGTTCATGGCCGCGATCGTGTCCGAGTCGCGGCCGATGTTCACGGAGGCGATGACGGCGTCGACGAAGTCGCCCTTCGCCGCCTCGTAGAGGCCCATCGCGAGGGCGAGCGCCTCCGGGGCGGCGTCGGCCCAGGGGTAGTGGAAGAGCGAGATCTCGCGGTAGAGCTCCGGCGCGGCGTCCTCGGCCCGTTCGTAACGGGCGCCGATGGCGAGCGCGCGGGCGACGAGGCGTCCGGTCCACGAGTCGGCGGGCAGCGCCGCGACGACCGCGTCCACGACCTCGCGGTGGGAGCCGGCGACGAGCGCGGTGGCGACGCCGGCGGCGACGGCCTCGGCCGCGTAGACGCCGTCGACGGCGTGGCTGACGCTCGCGTCGATCCGGGCGAGGCGGCGCGCCTCGGCGGGGTCGCCGGCGGCGAGGATGCCGATGGGGGCGACCCGCATGGCGGCGCCGTCGCTCCACCGCTCGTAGTTGCGCAGGCCGGTGGCCGGCGGGCGGAGGCCCGCGGCGAGGTTCGCGATCGCGACCATCTCGCTGAAGCCCGCGCCGGCGAAGCCGCCCTGCTGCTCGGCGACGGCGGCGGTCCAGGTGGCGGCGACGTCGTCGGCGGTGAGCTCGAAGCCGTGCGCGAGCAGCGACTGGCCGGTGAGCACCGCGTACTCGGTGTCGTCGGTGCCGGCGGCGTCGGGCAGGAGCCCGGTGACCCGGCCGAAGCGGCGGGCGATCTCCTCGATGGTCATGCCCTCGGTGGGCGCGCCCATGGCATCGCCGATGGCGAGACCGATGAGCGCTCCGCGAGCTCGATCGCGGCTCATCCGTTTCCACATCGTTTTGCGTGCATGCTGGCCACTATAGGCGACCGGCTCACCCTGTCTAGTCCTGGATTTCCCGGGCGCATTGACAAGCAGGCGAAGATGACGGATGCTTGCTCTCGTCAAATACGCAAAACGTTATGCGGACAGGGAGGTCGGCACGTGACGCAGAAGTCCGGCATCGCCGCGGTCGCCGAGACCGCCGGGGTCAGCGTGTCCACCGTCTCGCAGGTGCTGAGTGGCAACCGCCCGGTCAGCGAGGCGACGCGCGCCAAGGTGAACGCCGCCATCGCCGAGCTCGGCTACACCCCGCATCCCGGTGCCCGAAGCCTGCGCAGCCGCCGCACCGAGTCGATCGCCCTGCTCGTGCCCGACATCACGAACCCGTTCTATCCGCTCGTCGCCGTCGGCATGCAGGACGTGCTGCTGCCCGCCGGCTACCTGCTCTCCATCCTCGACGCCGGCAGTCAGTCGGGCACCGGGCGCCTGCTCGGCCACGTGCTCGAGCGCCGCTTCGACGGCATCGCGCTGCACATCGACGGGCTCTCCGACGCCGACCGTGCGCGACTCGCCGAGTCGGGCACCCGCGTCGTCGCGCTCGGCCGCGACATCGGCATCGAGGGCAGCGACTACGTCGAGTCCGACGACGCCGGCGGCTTCGCGAAGCTCGGCGAGCACCTGCTCGGCACCGGCCGCCGCCGCATCGGCTTCATCGGCGGCGAGGAGGAGTCCGACCCCTCGCGCCTGCGGCTCGGCGGCCTCCGCCAGGCGTTCGCCGGCGCCGGGCTCGGCTACGACGACGCGGCGACCGTCTTCACGAGCTTCACCCGCGACGGCGGCCGCGACGGCATCGCGGCGCTCTACGAGCGCCGCACGGACTGGGACGCGATCGTCTGCGCGAACGACCTCATCGCGATCGGCGCGATGGACGAACTGCGCCGGCGCGGCCTCAGCATCCCCGCCGACGTCGCCGTCACCGGCTACGACGACATCGACGCCGCCGCGCTCGTGCACCCCAGTCTCACCACCGTGGAGAACCCCGCCCGCGAGATCGGCCGCACCGCTGCCCGACTCCTGCTCACCCGGCTCGCCGGCGACGGCGACGACGCCCCGACGCAGCACATCACGCTGTCGACGCGGCTCGTCGTGCGCGACTCCACGACCTCCCCCATCCCCCAGGAAAGGTAAGCAATGCACCAGAAGTCGAAGCGTTGGGGCGCCGCAGTGGCCCTCATCGCCGCCGGCGGCCTCCTCGCCGGCTGCGCCTCGTCCGGCTCGTCCGGCGACGTCACCTACTGGTCGGCCTTCGTCTCGAAGGACACCGAGCGCTACTACCAGGAGCACTACGTCGACGCGTTCAACGAGCAGTCCGACGACACGAAGGTGAAGATGGAGGTGAAGCAGCTGCAGAACCTGGGCTCGCTCACCGACACCGCCGTCTCCGCCGGTCGCGGCGCCGACGTCGTCTACTCGGCCGGCCCCTCGAGCGCCCTCGGCTTCGCCTCGGCGAAGCGCATCGACGCGCTCGACGACTACGCCGCCGAGTACGGCTGGGCCGACAAGCTCCAGCCCTGGGCCTACCAGGCGAGCCAGGTCGACGGCACCCTCTACTCGGTGCCGGTCGAGTACGGCTCGATCGTCATGTACTACAACCCCGGCGTCTTCGAGGAGCACGGCTGGACCGTGCCGACCACGCTCGCCGAGTTCGAGAAGGTCGCCACCGAGGCGCAGGCCGCCGGCATGATGCCGGTCGGTGCGGGCAACAGCGGCTACCAGGCGCAGAGCGAGTGGTACCTCTCGGCGTTCCTGAACATGGCCGTCGGCCCGGAGAAGCTCTACCAGGCGCTCACCGGCGAGGCGAAGTTCACCGACCCCGAGTTCGTCGACGCGATCTCGCTCTTCCAGCAGCAGATCGACAAGAAGTGGTGGGGCGGCGGCAAGGACCGCTGGTTCACGAACACCGACACCGACCTGTTCACCGGCCTCGCCGACGGCACCGTCGCGATGTACATCACCGGCACCTGGTCGTTCGGCGACGCGGGCCGCTACTTCGGCGAGGCGGCCGGCAACGACGCCGAGTGGGACTGGGCGCCGCTGCCGTCGCTGAGCGACGACGTCGCCCCCGGCGTCTACCCCATGGCGATCGGCACCTCGCTCTCGGTGAACTCCGCGTCGAAGCAGGCGGATGCCGCGGCCGAGTACATCGACTTCGTGATCGACGACCCGGCGCGCTCCTACGACTACCTCGCCGCGACCGGCCAGAACCCGCCGCCGCTCAGCGACATCGCATCGATGCCCGACACCGTCGACGAGCGCTCCGCCCGCCTCTACACCGAGGCGCCGGAGAGCGGGAACCTCGGCTACGCGAGCTGGACGTTCTTCCCCGCGGCGACCGACACCTACCTGTGGTCGGAGTTCGACAAGATCATCACGGGCGACCTCACCCCGCAGGCCTACCTCGAGGGCCTGCAGAAGGTCTTCGACGGCGAGCTCGCCGCCGGCAAGGTGATCACCCCCTTCGAGCCGGTGCCGGGCGCGTGACCTCCGCGACCGCCAGGATCGGGGCGGGGCCGGCCGTGCGCCGGCCCCGCCGCCGGCGTCGCCTCGTGGCGTGGCTCTTCATCGCGCCGCTCGCGATCGTCAATCTGCTCGTGATCGGCGGTCCGGGGCTCTCCTCCCTGCTGTTCTCCTTCACCGACTGGGACGGCCTCGGCCAGGCCAACTTCGTCGGCATCGACAACTACGTCGAACTGTTCCAGAGCCCGAACGTGCTGGCCGCGATCTGGCACAACCTGCTCTGGACGCTCTTCTTCCTGATCGTGCCGATCAGCATGGCCCTGCTCGGGGCGTTCCTGCTCTCGCGGCTCCGCCGCGGCCAGGTGCTGTTCCGCACGCTGTACTTCATCCCGTACGTGCTCGCGACGATCGTGTCGGCCACCGTCTGGCGGCAGATCCTCAGCCCGGACGCCGGCATCGGCGCCGCGCTCGCGAACCTCGGCTTCGACGGCCTCGCCGGCGTGAACTTCCTCGGCGACCCGAGTCTCGCCCTCGGCTCCGTCGCGTTCGTCAACAACTGGCAGTGGTGGGGCTTCCTGCTCGTGCTCTTCCTCGCCGCGATGCAGGGGGTCAACCCGGCGCTCTACGAGGCGGCCCGGCTCGACGGCGCGAACGCGTGGCGGGAGTTCTGGCACATCACGCTGCCCGGCATCCGGCCCACCCTGATGTTCCTCGTGCTGATGACCGTGATCTGGTCGTTCCTCGTCTTCGACTACGTCTACATCCTGACCCAGGGCGGCCCGGCCGGCTCGAGTGACGTCCTCGCGACCGTGCTCTACCGCACGGCGTTCTCGGAGCAGCGCGCGGGCTACGCCTCGGCCATGGCCATGCTGCTCTCCTCGATCAGCGCGGTCGTCGTCGCCGGCTACCTCATCCTCCGCAAGAAGCTCGATTGGGACGTGTGATCCGCGTGCAGACCGACACCCTCGCCGCCCCCGCCGCCTCGCGGCGTGCGGCTCGCGCCGCCGCGCGGCCCCCGCGCCGCGCCGGCTTCCGCCCGGACCACCGCCCCCGACGGCCGTTCAGCGTGCTCATCCTCGTGGTGCTCGCGTTCTACGCGACCGGCCCGCTCGCCGTGTTCGTCTTCAACTCGCTGAAGTCGCCCGCCGAGATCAGCCGTTCGCCGATCGGCCTGCCGAGCGAATGGCGCTGGGAGAACTTCGCCACCGCCTTCGAGGACGCGAACATGGGCCAGGGGCTCCTGAACAGCGCGATCATCGCGGTCAGCACGGCGCTCGGCGTCTGCGTGATCGCGAGCATGGCGGCGTACGCGATGACCCGGCTCGACCTGCCCGGCAAGAGCGCCTGGATCCTCTACATCCTGGTGTCCACCTCGGTGCCGATCCAGCTGTTCCTCGTGCCGCTGCTGTCCTGGTGGTCGACGCTCGGCCTCTACAACACCCAGTTCGGGCTCATCGTCATCTACTGGGCCGTGTACTCGCCGTTCGCGACGATGCTGCTGCGCTCGTTCCTGCTGACCATCCCGAAGGAGTACGAGGAGGCGGCCCGCCTCGACGGCGCCGGCGAGTGGCGCCTGTTCACGCGGGTGATGGTGCCGATGATCTGGCCGGGCATGCTGACCGTCGCGCTCGTCGCCGGGCTGCAGGCGTACAACGAGTTCCTGCTCGCGGTGACGTTCATCCAGGACAGCCAGCTGCTGCCGGTGTCGCTCTCGCTGTACTCGTTCCAGCAGTCCTACGCCGTGGACTGGTCGCTCGTGAGCGCGGCCGGGCTCATCATGGCCGCGCCGGTGATCGTGGTGTTCCTGCTGCTGCAGCGCCGCTTCATCGAGGGCTACACGCAGGGCGGGCTCGCGAACTAGCGGGCCGCCCAGGAGCGGCGGGGCGGGCGGCCCCGCGGCTCCGGCTGCGCGGCGGCGCCGCTCAGTCCTTCGCGTGCTCCTCGATGTCGCGGCCGAGTTCGTCCTCGATGAGCACGTCGCGCCGCACGTGGTCGGTGCGGTAGGCGCTGCGGCCGAGCATGTGCGCGGTCATCGGCTGGGTGAGCAGCTGGAACGTCATGATGAGAATGACGGTCGTGAGCACGCCCCAGGTGGGCACCCGCAGCACGATCGCGAGCAGCACCGCGGCGAGGCCGAACACCTGCGGCTTCGTGGCGGCGTGCAGTCGCGTGAGCACGTCGGGGAAGCGGACGATGCCGATGCCGGCCGCCATCGACAGGAACGCGCTCACGAGCACGAGCAGGCCGACGGCGACGTCCGCGGCGTTCACGAGGCGTCCTGCTTCGCCATGAAGCGGGCGATCGAGATCGAGCCGACGACCGCGAACATCGCGAGCACGAGCAGCACCACGAGGGTGTCGGTGTGCCGGTTGATCGCCATCTCGGCGCCGAGGGCGCAGATCGCGATCGCGAGCAGCACGTCGGTCGCGAGGGCCCGGTCGAGGATCGAGGGACCGCGGATGATCCGGTAGACCGCCGCGATCGCGCCGATGCCGAACATCAGGCCCGCGATGATGGAGACGATGGTGAGGAAGGTCATGCGTCCTCCTTCGGGGTGTGGTCGTGCGGTGCCTCCGCCGGCGCGTGCCCGGCGCGCTCGGCCCGACGGGCCTTGCGGGCGAGCCGCACGTCGACCGCCTGCTGGTGGGTGCCCATCGCGAGCACGATCCGCTCCTCGGTGCCGAGCACCTGGCGCTTCACCCGCTCGACGTCGTCGTGGGTGCGGGTGCCGAGCGCGTGCAGGTAGAGCAGGCCGCGCTCGCGGTCGATGTCGACCACGACGGTGCCGGGCACCACGGAGATCGCCTCGGCGGTCAGCGTGGTGACGAGGTCGCTGCGGGTGAGCAGCTGCACGGCGATGATCGCGTTCGACGGCTTCCACCACGGCGCGACCGCGAGGAAGGCGACCTGCAGCGAGGCGAACACCACGTCGAACATCATGCGGAGGCCGAGCAGCAGCCCGCGCCAGGGATTGAAGCGGCCCGAGAGCAGCACCGGTGGCAGGTACAGCGCGCGCGTGACGGTGATGGCGAGCACGATGCCGCTCACGACGGTGAGCACGTCGATGTGGTCCCAGAGCATGACCCAGAGCAGCACGAGCGCGATGAGCAGCGGCAGCTGCCGCCAGACGGCTCCCCAGCGCGACACGTCGTGGGCCTGGCTCATCGCACGCCTCCCGGGAAGACGAGGCCGATGTACACGCTCGGGTCGACGAGGTCGGCCGCGGTGCGCCCGGCGAGGTCGAAGAGCGGACCGGCGAAGACGGTGAGCAGCACGGTGATGGCCACGAGCGCGGTCGTGACGACGACCATCGGCACCGGGATGGTGCGGGTCGCGACGGCGGTGTCGCCGCTGCCCTCCCACTCGAGCACCGAGTTCAGCAGGGGCGAGTCGTAGCCCTCGACCTCGTCGCGGTCGCGCCAGAACGCCATGTTCCAGAAGCGGGTGAGCGCGTAGAGCGTGATGAGCGAGGTCGCGGCGCCCGCGGCGATGACCGTCCAGGTGAGCCAGGCCGGCCCGCCGACCGACTCCGGCGCGCCCTCGGCGCCCGCGATGAAGAGGCCGAGCTTGCCGAGGAAGCCCGAGAAGGGCGGGATGCCGCCGAGGTTCAGCGCCGGGATGAAGAACAGGATGGCGAGCAGCGGCGAGGCCTTGAGGAGGCCCGCGAGCCGGTTGATGGAGGTGGACCCCCCGAAGCGCTCGATGAGCCCGGTGGTGAGGAACAGCGCCGTCTGCACCGTGATGTGGTGCACGACGTAGTAGATGGTGGCGGCGAGGCCGAGCTCGGTCGCGAGCCCGATGCCGAAGATCATGTAGCCGATGTGGCTGACCAGGGTGAACGAGAGCAGGCGTTTGATGTCGGCCTGGGTGAGCGCGCCGAGGATGCCGACGAGCATGGTGAGCCCGCCGATGACGAGCAGCAGCGTCGAGACGTCGCTCTCCTGGAAGATCACCGTCTCGGTGCGGATGATCGCGTAGACGCCGACCTTCGTGAGCAGGCCCGCGAACACGGCGGTGACGGGCGCCGGCGCGGTCGGGTACGAGTCGGGCAGCCAGAACGACAGCGGGAACACCGCCGCCTTGATGCCGAAGGCGAGCAGCAGCAGCAGGTGCAGGATGAGCTGCACGCTGTCGGGGAGCTCGGCGATGCGCACCGAGAGCTGGGCGATGTTCGCCGTGCCGGTCGCGCCGTAGATGAGCGCGATCGCCGAGAGGAAGAACAGCGAGGACACGAGGCTCACCAGGATGTAGGTGACGCCCGCGCGGATGCGCTCGCCCGTGCCGCCGAGGGTGAGCAGCACGTAGCTCGCCGATAGCAGGATCTCGAAGCCCACGTAGAGGTTGAACAGGTCGCCGGCGATGAACGCGTTGAAGACGCCCGCCGACAGGATCAGGTACGCCGGGTGGAAGATCGACACCGGGGTCTCGCGATGCCGGTCGGCGACGCCCTGGCTCACCGCGTACACGAGCACGCCGAGCAGCACGATCGCCGAGATGAGCAGCATGATGGCGGCGAGCCGGTCGACGACGAGGGAGATGCCGAACGGCGGCTCCCAGCCGCCGACCTGCACGACGACGCCCGCCCCGCTCGCGTCGACCGTGGCGAGCAGCACCGCCGAGATGACGGCGACGGCGGCGAGCACGCTCGCAGAGACCGCCATCTGGGCTCGCCGGTGCCGGCCCAGCACCAGCGCGACGGCGGCGCCGAGCAGCGGCAGCAGCACGACGAGGGGCACGAGGATCGCGGGGTTCACGGGCGCACCTCCTCATCGGGCCGTTCGGGGGACTGTTCGAACTCCTCGTCGCTCGCGTCGATGAGCTCCTGGATGGCGAGGTCGTCGGCCGCGGAGCTGCGGATGAGGCCCTCGGCCTCCTCGACCTCCTCTTCGAGGTCGTCCTCGTCGTCGACCAGGTCGCCCTTCTCGCCCAGCCGGGCGAGCCACCAGGAGCGGTAGATGAGCGCGAGCATGAAGGCCGTGATGCCGAGGTTGATCACGATCGCGGTGAGCACGAACGCCTGCGGCACCGGGTCGGAGATCTCGTCGGCGGTGACCCCGTCGGAGAGCAGGGGCGCGAGGCCGGGCGCGCCGCTCATCAGGAAGATGAGGATGTTCACGGCGTTGCCGACGAGCAGGAAGCCGATGAGCACGCGCGTGAGGCTGCGCTCGAGCATGATCGTGATGCCGGCGCCGAAGAGCACGGCCATCAGCACGACGAGGGTCAGCGAGGCGGTCATGCGCGCACCTCCGTCTCGGCGCCGTTCTGCTCGAGCTCGTTCTCCTCCTGCTGGCGGTCGACCTCGGCGCCGAGCGAGCGCAGGATGTCGAGCACGAGCCCGACGACGACGAGGTAGACCCCGATGTCGAAGAGCGTGGAGGTGCCGATCGAGATGGTGCCGAGCAGCGGCACCTCGGTCTCGAACCAGCTCGACTCGAACACGGCGAGCCCGAAGAAGAGCGAGGACGTCGCGGTGCCGGCCGCGAGCAGCAGGCCCGTGCCGAGCAGATGGCCCGCATCGATCGGGGCCGCCTCACCGAGCTCGAAGCGTCCGCCCGCGAGGTACCGGGCGACGAGGGCGAGGCCGGCGAGCAGGCCGCCCGCGAAGCCGCCGCCGGGCGCGTTGTGGCCCACGAACAGCAGGAACACCGAGACGACGATCGCCGGGTGGAAGAGCAGTCGCACGAGCACCTCGATGAGGATCGAGCGCCGGCGCGGCGACAGCGTGCGGCCGGCCAGCAGCCAGGTCTGGCGGGTGGCCGCGGCTTCGGCCGCGGCATCCGACTCGCCCTCGACGTCGGCGAGGCGCGGACGCGCGCCGCCGATGCTCGACGCCGTCTCGGGTACCGGGCGGAGCCGGTTGCGGCGGTTGGGCCGCTCGTCGAGGCGGGGCGCGCCGCCGGTGCGGCCGGAGATGAAGATGAGGCTCGCGACGCCCGTGGCGACGGCGACGAGCACGGAGATCTCGCCGAGGGTGTCCCACGCGCGCAGGTCGACGAGCATGACGTTCACGATGTTCGTGCCGTGCGCCTCGAGCGCGCGCTCGGCGAGCCCGTCGACGATGTCGGGCGCGGTGCGCGCGCCGAGCGCGATGAAGCCGATCACGCCCATCACGGTGCCGGCGAGCGCGCCGATGAGGGCGCGGCCGAAGCGGTGGACGGGCGGATGGGTCGTCGCGATCTGCTTCGGCAGGCGCCGCATGACGAGCACGAAGACGACGAGCACGATGGTCTCGACGAGCGCCTGCGTGAGCGCGAGGTCGGGCGCACCGGACATGCCGAAGATGAGCACGAGCCCGTACCCGGTGACGCTCACGAGCAGCACCGCCGTCATGCGCTGCTTCACGACCGCCGCGGCGATCGCCGCGATGCCCATGACCAGCGCGAGGAAGGGCTGCGCCGGGTAGTCCCACAGCCGCACGCTGCCGGGCCACGCCGTGTTGACGAGCGCCGAGACGCCGAGTCCGCCGATGAACACGAGCACGATCATGCCGAGGTAGCCGGCGAGGCCGCGGTACTGGATGGCGGTCGTGACGGCGGCCGCGAAGCGGTCGATCGCGGAGACGACGCCGAGGTAGCCGCGGCCGGAGTCGATGAGCGGGGGCAGCGACGCCTGCATGCGGGCGACCTTCGCCCGGCCCCAGACGAGCAGCGCGCCGAGCGCGAAGACGGCGAGCGAGAGCCAGAGGGCGGGCTCGAGGCCGTGCCAGAGCGCGAGGTGGTACTCCTCCGGGCCGGGGAGTTCATCGGCGTAGCTGGTGTAGAGCGGCTCGATGAATGGGATCGTGAACGCGGCGACGAGGCTCGCGGCGGCGAGCACCGCGGGGCTCGCCGCAACCATCGCGGGCTCGCGGTGCAGCGGCGTGGGCGCGCAATTCGGCCGGGTCCAGAACGCGCCCCAGACGAAGCGCACGCTGTAGGCGACGGTGAGCACCGAGCCGAGGAAGGCGAGCACCAGGGCGAGCCAGCCCCAGCCGGCCGCGGGGCCGCCGTCGGCCGTCGCGGTGCCCGCCTCGAGCAGCGAGGTGAACACGCCCTCCTTCGCCACGAAGCCGAGCAGCGGCGGCACGCCCGCCATCGAGGCCGCGGCGACGAAGCCGATCGTGGCCACGACGGGCATGCGGCGCCCGAGGCCGGAGAGCTTGCGCCAGTCGCGGGTGCCCGCGGCGTGGTCGACGATGCCGACGACGAGGAACAGCGCCGACTTGAACAGCGCGTGCGCGGTGAGCAGCGCGACGCCCGCGAGGGCCGCGTCGCGCGTGCCGAAGCCGGTGACGAGCACGAGGAAGCCGAGCTGGCTCACCGTGCCGTGGGCGAGCAGCAGCTTGAGGTCGTACTGCCGCAGCGCGCGCCAGCCGCCGACGAGCATGGTGAGGCCGCCGAGGGCGATCACGATCGGATGCCACACCTCGAGGTCCGCGTAGCCGGGCGCGAGGCGGGCGACGAGGTAGACGCCGGCCTTCACCATCGCGGCGGCGTGCAGGTAGGCCGAGACCGGGGTGGGCGCGGCCATCGCCGCGGGGAGCCAGAAGTTGAAGGGGACGAGTGCGCTCTTCGAGATGGCCCCGATGAGCACGAGGGCGATGCCCCACTCGCCGACGACCCCGGTGACCGGGTTCGCGACGAGCTCGGCGATCGAGGTGGTGCCGCCCTCGACGGTCAACAGCACGAGGCCGACGAGCATGGCGAGCCCGCCGAAGGTCGTGACGGTGAGGGCCTGCAGCGCGGCACCGCGGCTCTCGCGGCGGCCGGTGTAGTGGCCGATGAGCAGGTAGGAGAGGACGCTCGTCGCCTCCCAGAACATGAACATCACGTAGACGTCGTCGGAGGTGACGAGGCCGAGCATGACGCCGGCGAAGGCGAGGAGCAGGGCGGCGAAGCGGCCGAGCGCGGGCTCGTCGTCGCGGAAGTACCACGTGCAGTAGGCCAGCACGAGCGCGCCGACGCCGGTCACGACCAGCGAGAGCAGCAGGGCGAGCCCGTCGAGGCGGAACGCGAGGGAGACGTCGAGCGCCTGGATCCACTCGACCCGCTCGGTGACGACGCCTCCGGCGACGATCTCGGGGAGCAGCGTGAGCAGCCAGCCGAAGACGGCGGCGGGGAGCAGGGCGATGACGAGGAAGACGCGCCGGCCGATCAGCCTCGTCAACAGGGGCGTCAGCAGGGAGAGGGCGCCGAACACGACGAGGCTGAAGAGCATCCACCCTCCTCACGTCGCAATCGTCCGGGCTCCAGCGTACCTGATGGCGCGGAGGTTTATCCAATTTTATTCATTCTGGATAAACCGGCCCAAACTCACTAAGATGCCTGCATGGACAGCGTCAGCAATCCGTACACTCCGAATGCGGGGGCGGCGCCCGAGGTCATGGTCGGCCGCGACGAACAGCTCGAGGCCTTCCGAGTGCTCCTCCAGCGGCTCGAGCGGCACCGCACCGAGCAGTCGATGATCATCACCGGCCTCCGCGGCGTGGGCAAGACGGTCCTGCTCGGCCGATTCGGCGAGCTCGCCCGGGCCGCGCACTGGGAGGTCGTGGAGTTCGAGGCCACCCGGCACGACGAGGCCCGCTTCCGCCAGCTGATGTTCTCCCAGCTGAAGTCGACGCTGCTGCGACTCTCGCCGCGCGCACGGTGGACGGCGTGCAGCCGCCGGGCCGCCGAGGTGCTGAGCGCCTTCGCCCTGCCGGTCGTGAAGCACGGCGCGTTCGGGCTCTCCTGGGACGTGACGCCCGCCGAGGGGGCCGGCGACCACGGCGACCTCGGCATGGACCTCACCGACGTGCTGCTCGCCTTCGGTGAGGCCGCCGACGAGCAGGGCCACGGCATCGCGCTGCTCGTCGACGAGGTGCAATTCCTCGCCCGCACGCAGCTCGAGGCGCTCATCCAGGCGGTGCACAAGACCGTGCAGCGCAAGCTCCCCGTCGCCTTCGTCGGCGCAGGCCTGCCGCAGACCGTCGAGCTCGCCGGTGACGTCAAGGCGTACGCCGAGCGGCTGTTCAGCTTCTCGCACCTCGGCGCGCTCGGCGGCGACGAGGCCCGCCGAGCGCTCGCCGAGCCCGCCCGACTCGAGGGCGTCGAGTTCGACGCAGACGCGCTCGAGCTCGCCCTCGAGCTGACCCACGGCTACCCGTGCTTCCTGCAGGAGCTCGGCGCGCAGGTCTGGAGCGTCGCCGAGGCCCCACGGGTCTGCAGGGCCGACGTCGCCCTCGCCCGGGAGGCGTACGAGGCGAAGCTCGACGGCTCCTTCTTCCGGGTGCGGCTCGACCGGGCGACGCCGCTGCAGACGGCGTACCTCCGGGCGATGGCCGAGCTCGGCCCCGAGCCGCAGAAGGCGGGCGACGTCGCCCGCGTCATGCATCGCGAGTCGACCCAGGTCGGCCCGACTCGCGCCGAGCTCATCGACCTCGGGCTGCTCTACACGCCCGAGCACGGGTACGCGGCGTTCACCGCCCCCGACTTCGACGCGTTCATGCGGCGCGCCATGCCCGAGCTCGTCGTGCCCGAGGTGCAGCGCCGCCCCCGCAAGGCCGACTGACCCGACCGTCCACGCCCCACCCCGACTTGCCCGACTTTCATGAAAGTCGGGCAACCCTGATTCTGGGGAACCCGACTTGCCCGACTTTCATGAAAGTCGGGCAACCCTGGGTGGGAGCGGGCGCGGCAGGGCAAGCTGGAGGCATGTCGATCCTCATCACCGCCGAGGAGCTGGCCGAGCGGCTCGCCGACGAGGCATCCCGCCCGGTCGTGCTCGATGTGCGCTGGAGCCTCGCCGCCCCGGACGGCCGCCCCGCCTACCGAGCCGGCCACGTGCCCGGTGCGGTCTTCGTCGACCTCGAGACCGAGCTGACGGCGCCGCCCTCGCCCGCCGCCGGGCGGCATCCGCTCCCCGACGAGGCCGCGTTCACCGCGGCGATGCGCCGCTGGGGGCTCCGCGACGGCGAACCGGTCGTCGTCATGGACGACCTCGGCAACCAGTCGGCCGCCCGCGCCTGGTGGCTGCTGCGCCACGCGGGCGTCGCCGACGTCCGCATGCTCGACGGCGGCCTCGCCGCCTGGCGCGCCGCGGGCGGCGCGCTCGAGACGGGCGACGTCGAGCCCGAGCCGGGCGATGCGACGGCGCACGTCGGGGCGATGCCGGTCATCGACGCGGATGGCGCGGCCGCCCTCCCCGAGCACGGCGTGCTGCTCGACGCACGCGCCGCCGAACGGTACCGGGGCGCGGTGGAACCGATCGACCCGGCCGCCGGCCACATCCCCGGCGCGCGCTCCGCGCCGAGCGCGGGCAATCTCGACGCCGACGGGCGCTTCCTGCCGCCCGAGGCGCTCCGCGAGCGCTTCGCCGCCCTCGGCGCCGACGGCGAGCGCCCCGTCGCGGTGTACTGCGGCTCCGGCGTCACCGCCTCGCACGGCGTCGCGGCGCTCGCACTCGCCGGCGTCGCCGCCGCGCTGTACCCGGGCTCGTGGAGCCAATGGTCGAACGACCCGGCCCGCCCGGTCGCGACGGGGGAGGAACCGGCCTAGTCGGGTTCGGCGATCCCCGCCGTGCGCAGCGCGTCGAGGTAGCGCAGATCGTCCTCGGCGCGCCGGCCGTGCGGATCCGCGACGAGGGTGACGTCCTCCCAGCCCGAGCGGGCGAGCTCCAGCAGCGACACGCGCAGCGCGGACCGGCCGTGGTCGACCTCGCGCCACGCGCCGTCCGAGACGGCGGCCGCGGTGACGACCGCGTGCAGCTCGGGATTGCGCCGGATGAAACGGGAGGGGTAGCCGCGGATCGTGATGTCGCCCGTCGCCCGGGAGAGGTCGAGCATCCACTCGGCGTCGTCCAGGCGTTCGCGATGCCAGCGGGCGTAGCGCGCCGTCGCCGTCTCGTCGGGATCCTGGAGCACCGGGTTCAGGACGAGTCCTCTGACGCGGCCGGCCAGCGTCACTCGGCGGAACTCGCAGCCGAAGAGGAAGCCGGAGTCGTCGAGCCGCAGGCCGTCGACGGTGACGTCCTCCAGCACCATCCCGTCGAGCGTCGAGGCGCGGATCTCGAGATCGCGCACGCGGATGCCGCTGAGGCGCGGTCGCTCCTGCTTCCGTTCGGCGCGGGAGACCCGCCAGCCCTCGAGCGTCACGCGCTCGGCGACGATCCCCTCGATCGTCTCGCCGGGCTCGAGCCGGCGGTCGCGGTGCACCGTGCGCGGCGCCGGCCGCCCGCGGGCCGGCCGCAGCAGCGCCTCGGCCGAGGCGCTCGCCGCGGCGGCGAGCTCCTCGAGCGGCAGCAGGCCGGTCGGCGCCGGGCGAAGGCCGGGCACCGCGGTGAGCGAGCGCGCCGCGGCGAGGTCGGATGCCGAGGCCAGCACCCCGTCGCCGACGAGCAGCGCGTCGACGAGCCCCTGGGGCAGTTCCGCGATCGGCCGCGCGGTCTGCTCGCCATCGCCCAGCAGGAGCATCCGCTGCGGCGCGGTCGCCCGCTCCTCGCTCGCGCCGACGGTGAAGCCGTCGCCGCGGCCCAGCACTCGGGCGAGCCCGGCGCGGCGCTCCCGGGCGTCGGGAACCGGCATCCCGCCGCGCTTCCGTCGCCCGACGACGGCGAAGCGAGAGAGCGAGACGAGCGTCTCCATCGCGCGGCCCGCCGAGCCGACGGCGACGGTGTCGTCGTCGACCGGCGCGAGCCAGGCGTGGTCCCGGCCGAGGCCCGCCGTCAGCGTGCGGGTCGCCAGCAGCGAGTCGAGCTCCACCTCGACGAGGCCGGTCGCGCCGAGCAGCAGTGCGTGCCGCGAGCTCGGCAGCAGCAGGGCGTCGCGGAGGAGTCCCCGAAGCCCCCGACCGATCCGCCACGAGCCGTCGCGGAGATCGAGCACCCCGAGTCGGATCGTCGCCCGCCCCTCCACCCACGAGGTCACGAGCAGCTCCGGACCGAGCAGCCGGCTCGCGCTGAGTGCCGCGTGAGGGGCGTCGGCGGGGATGGGCAGGCCCAGTCGGATCGCGGTCACTCCCGCATGCTACCGAGCGTCGGCCGGCTCACCACGGCGAAGGGCGGTCCGGGTCGCGTCGGCCGTCGTCGGGGGTGCGGGGGAGCGGCTCGCCGCCGCCGCGGATGCAGAGCCAGCGCAGCTCGCCCTCGCTGTCGGGGTGCGCCCGCCAGGTGCGCCACACGTCCTGGCCGACGCGGACGACGCTGCCGGGGCCGACGTCGACGACCTCGTCGTCGAGGCCCATCTGGCCGGTGCCGGCGAGGAACACGTAGAGCTCCTCGATGCGGGCGTGCGTGTGCCAGTAGCCCGCCTCCTCGCCGGGCTCGAGCGCGTTCGCCGACAGGCCCAGGTACTGCATGGCCAGCTCGTGGTCGACGATGCGGCGCCCGTCGCGGGAACGTGCCGCGTCGAAGCCGCCGTAGTGCGATCGCCACGCGTCGAGCGCGCCGATCTCGAGCACCTCGTAGTCGCTCATGCCTGCTCCTCTCCTCTTGCCCAGTCGGTACGGGGCTCCATCAGCTCGAGGAGCCCGCGCACGGCGGAGCTCATCGCGGCGTCGTCGCCGAGCGCGCGGGACAGCACGTAGCCGCCCTGGATGACCGCGACCGCCGTCGTCGCCCGGTCGCGGGCCGCGGCGGCGTCGAGCCCCTGCTCGGCGAACGCCTGCGCGACGAGCTCGATGAGCTCGGTGAAGTAGCGGGACACCTCGCCGCGGAGGGTCTCATCGCCCATGACGACGGGATCGGCCGTGAGCCGGCCGACCCGGCAGCCGGCGGTCGCCGCGCGCGGGCGTTCGAGGTAGTCGGCGATGCGCCGCTGCGGGGCGTCCGCGCCGTCGAGCGTCGCGGCGGCCGAACCGAGCGTGTCGTCGACCGTCTGCGCGACGGCGGCGGCGGCGAGATCCCGCTTCGACGGGAAGTGGTGGTAGAGGCTGCCCTGCCCGACGCCGCTGCGGGCGAGCACCTCGCGCGGGGTCGTCGCGGCGACGCCGTTCGTCGCGTACAGCTCCTGCGCGGCCTCGATGAGGGTGCGCCGTGCCTCGGTGGTCATGCCCCGAGCATGCCATACCTAGAGGTAGGTATGCCACCCTCGATCAGGCCGGGCGGTACCCCACGGCGGTGATCGTCGAGGCATCCACCCGGTCGATCCCGCGCTCGGCGAGCAGGGCGGTGAAGCGCTCGCGCACCCGGCGCCTCGCCTTCTTGCCGAGACCGTCGAGCAGGCTCCGCCGCCCCGTGCCGAGCACGAGCCGCCAGGCGAGGTCGTCGTCGAGCGCGAGATGACGCGGCACGGCGTCGGCGCGCACCCGCTCCAGCCCGAGCCCGTGCAGCCAGCCGGCGACCGCGCCGGTCGTGCCGGGCGTGCGGTCCGCCTCCTGCGGGGCCTCCGGGGAGCCGCCACCGACCTCGGCGACGGCATCCGCCAGCGCCTGCCGGAAGGAGTGGAAGGCGCCGTGCCGCCAGACCGTGACCGCCACCCGGCCGCCGGGCCTCGCGCGCTCGATCAGGGCTCGGGTGCCGTCGTCGAGCTCGTCGAAGAAGAACACGCCGAGCACGCACTGCACGAGGTCGTAGCCGGCCGGCTCCCATTCCCGTACGTCGCCGACGTGCAGCCGCAGCCGGGGCAGGCCGCCGGCCGCTTCGGCACGGGCGCGCGCGAGCTCGACCATCGGCGCGGCGGCGTCGACCGCATCGACGACCCCGTCGGGGCCCACGAGCTCGGCGGTCGGCACGGCGGAGGCGCCGGCGCCGCAGCAGGCGTCGAGCACCGTCTCGCCGAACTGCGGCTCGCTGCGCGCGATCGCGGACAGCGAGATCGGCTGCCAGAGCTCCTCGTCGATCGCGAGGACGGCGTCGGCGTGCCTGACGAAGCGCCGGACGGCGTCGGGTTGCTGCTGCTCGTCCCCCATTCGACCATTGTGGCCCCCATCGGGGCGTCAGGCGCAATGCCGCGCCCCGGCGAGACCGTCTCGGCGGTCCCCGAGGCGGCCCCGAGGAAGCACCGAGGCGACCCCGAGGAAGCACCGCGGCGACCCCGAGGAGGCACCGAGGCGACCCCGCCGCGCCCCGTCTCAGCGAATCGAAAGGCGCATACGGCAGACTGGGCGACAGCGCCCGCAGGCCCGCACCGCCTGGAGGCCGCGCTCCGATCCCGCATCACGAATCGAGACCTCATGAACCGCGCCCTGCGCCGCACCGCGCCCATCGCGCTCGCCGCCGCCTCCGCCCTCGTGCTCGCCGGATGCGCCGGCAGCGCCGACGCGCCCGCCTCCTCGAGCGACCCGGCCGCCACCGCGGCCGCCTGCTTCGAGGCGAAGCCGGGCGCCCAGAGCGACGCCGTGAAGGTGTCGGGCGACTTCGGCGGCACGCCGACCGCGGAGTTCACCACGCCGCTCGCCGCCGACGAGCTGCAGACCACCGTCGCGATCAAGGGCGACGGCGAGAAGACCGAGTCGGGCGTGAGCGCCAACGTCATGCTCACCATGTTCAACGGCACGAGCGGCGAGCAGATCGTCTCGCAGGAGGTGCCGCTCGCGATGGGCGACACGAGCCTGCTCGAAGCCTTCCGCTCGGCGATCGACTGCCAGCCCTACGGCACCCGCACCGTCACCGTGGCGCCCGCCGCCTCGCTCTACGGCGAGACCGGCAACGAGTCGCTCGGCGTCACCGCCGACGACACGGTCGTCATCGTCGCCGACGTCGTCGAGGAGTACGTCGAGCCGACCCCCGAGCCGCTGCCCACCCCGGCCGAGTGGACCACGAACGTGCCCGAGGTCGCCTTCAACGGCGACAAGACCCCGACGGTCGTCATTCCGAAGACGGATGCCTCGACCGAGCTCGAGCTGAAGGTGCTCGAGCCCGGTGACGGCAAGACCGTCGCCGACGGCGACCAGGTGACCGTGCAGTACGCGGGCCTCACCTGGGACGACGGCCAGGTCTTCGACGACAGCTACTCGCGCGGCGAGCCGGCGACGTTCTCCACCTCGGGCGTGATCCAGGGCTTCGGCGCGGCGCTCGTCGGGCAGAAGGTGGGCACGAAGCTCATCGTGACGATCCCGCCGGCCCTCGGCTACGGCGCGGAGAAGAGCGACTCGAACGAGCTCGCAGGCCGCACCCTCGTCTTCGTCGTCGAGATCGTCGACACCGCCTCGGCGGGCTGATCCCCGGCGCACTGAGCATCGACGGCTGAGGCCCGGGCGCATCGCCCGGGCCTCAGCCGCGTCCGGCTCAGGCCACCGCCGTCTCGACCGCCCACCAGAGGACGGCCGAGACGAGCCAGAAGCCGAGCACGAAGACCGTGTCGCGGCGGCGCCAGCGGCTGATCGTGCGCTCGGTGCGCGAGTCGTGGGCGCCGAAGGCGCGGGCGTCCATCGCGAGGGCGACGCGCTCGGCGTGCCGGATGGCGCTCGCGAGCAGCGGGACGGCGAGGCCGACGGTGCCGCGCAGCCAGGCGATCGGCCCGCGATCACGGTCGACCCCGCGCACGCGCCGGGCCGCGCGGATGACCTCGAGCTCGTGGCCGAAGCGCGGTACGAAGCGCATCGCCGCGAGCGCCGTGTAGCCGAGTCGGTACGGCACCCGCAGTTGCTGCACGAGCGCCCGTACGAGCTCGGCGCCCGTCGTCGTGAGCCCCGAGACGAACGCGAGCAAGATGATCGCGGCGATCCGCAGCGCCGTCGCGAAGCCGACGAGGTACATCGCCCCGGTGAAGCGCCAGTCGCCGAGCTCGGCGAGCACGAGCTGCGAGCCGGCCGCGTCGGCGGGCAGCGTGGCCTGGTCGACCCAGATGCCGAAGCTCGCGCCGAGCACGGCGGCGAGCGCCGGGACGCCGAGCAGGATCACGAGGACCCAGCCCGCGCCGAGCCGCGCCCCGACGAGCAGCACGAGCGCCGCGAAGACCGCGAAGGCGAGCGGCAGCGGCACGCCGCGGGTGAAGACGAGCGCGATCATCACGGGCACGGGGCCCGCGAGCTTCGCGAGCGCGTTGAGCGAGCGCAGGGGGCCGCCGTGCGCGACGGTCGTCTCGCCGAGCGCGCTCATGCCTCGCCCCGCGGAGCGGGCAGCTGCGCCCACCGGGTGACGGCGCGCCACTCCGGGTGGTTCGCGAGTCCGCGGGTGGCGCGGGCGAGCGGTGGATGCCGCAGGCCCGCCTGCTCGATCAGGGGGCCGGCGAGCACCTCGGCGGTCGGCCCGACGCCGAGCAACCGGCCCTCGGCCATGACGGCGACCCGGCTCGCGTGGTCGGCGACGAGCTGCAGGTCGTGGGTCGCGGCGATCACGGTCGTGCCCGCGTCGTTCAGCCCGCGCAGCAGCGCGACGAGTTCGCCCGCCCGCTCGCGGTCCTGGCCGAAGGTCGGCTCGTCGAGCACGAGCAGCGGCGCGCCGGCGATGAGCGCCGTGCCGACGGAGAGCCGGCGCTTCTGCCCGCCGGAGAGCAGGAACGGATGCCTCGTCGCGGCCTCGGCCAGGCCGAAGCGCTCGAGCATCGAGGCGACCGACGCCGCCCGCTTCGCCTCGGGCGCACCCTGCAGGGCGAGCGCCTGCTCGAGCTCGCCCGCGACGGTCCCGGCGACGAACTGGTGCTCGGGGTTCTGGAAGACGTAGCCGATCGCGCGGCTGCGCGTCGCGGCATCCGCCCTCGCCGGATCGATGCCGGCCGCCTCGATGCGCCCAGCCGCGGGCGCGAGCACCCCGGCGAGCGCCTGCAGCAGGCTCGACTTGCCGGCGCCGTTCACGCCGACCACGGCGAGGAAGTCGCCCGCGGGCACCTCGAGCTCGACCTCGTGCACGACGAGCGGGCCGCGCCGCCCGCCCCGGCGCACCGAGAGGCCGTGGGCCGAGACCAGCGGTGGAACGGCCGGCGATCCGGGCTCGACGGGCGCCGGCGCCGCTTCGCGCGGCGCGGGCAGCGTCGGGGCGGCGTCGAGGGCGGCGCCGAGCTCGGCCGGGGTGATCGGCAGCGGCTCGATCGCGACGCCGGTCTCGCGCAGGCGCAGCGCGGCGAGCGTGGAGACCGGCAGCCACACGCCGAGCGCGGCGAGCTCGTCGGCGCGGCCGGTGAGCACCTCGCGGGTGGGGCCGTCCGCGACGAGCCGGCCGTCGGCGTCGAGCACGACGACGCGGTCGACGAGGTCGGCGGCGGCATCCAGGTTGTGCTCGACGAGCACGATCGCGTGGTCGCGATCGGAGGCGAGCTCGCGCAGCACCGCGTACACCTCGTCGATGCCCGCCGGGTCGAGGTTCGCCGTGGGCTCGTCGAGCACGAGCACGGGGGAGCCCATCGCGAGGGCCGCGGCGATCGCGAGCCGCTGCCGTCCGCCGCCAGAGAGCCGCGCGGGGTCGTCGGCGCGCCGCTCCCAGAGGCCGACGAGCTTGAGCGCCCGCTCGGCGCGCTCGAGCACCTCGGCGACGGGCAGGCGCAGGTTCTCGGGGCCGAAGCAGACCTCGTCGAGCAGCGTGTTCGTGACGACCTGGGCGTCGGGGTCCTGGAAGACCATCGCGACCCGCTCGGCCAGCTCGCCCACGCGGTGCTCGCGGGTGTCGAGCCCGCCGACGAGCACCCGGCCGTCGAGCTCGGCCGGCACCGAGTGCGGTACGAGCCCGTTCAGCGCGAGCGCGAGGGTCGACTTGCCGCAGCCGGACGGCCCGAGCAGGAGCACCACCTCGCCGGGCCGCACGACGAGGTCGACGCCGTCGGGCGTGGCGCGTTCGGCGCCCTCGTGCCGGATGCGGACGCCCTCGAGCTGCAGCAGCGGGGCGTCGGGCATGAGGCAAGCCTAACCTCGTGGGCCGGGCGGATGCCGAGAGCCCGGTCAGCTCGGGAATACCCCGGCGGCTACCCGTGTTGTGTCTATGTTCGGGGCGGAGAGTCCGTCCTGACAGTGAAGGAGGCGGAACGTGGGCATCAGCTACGTCGAATTCGAAGACGAGCACGGAGTTCTGCGCCGCTACCGCAAGCACGCGAATGGACGCGGCCTGGTCGCGACCACCGCGAAGGTCGACCCGACGGCCTACGTCGATCCGACCGCCTACGTCGATCCGGGTGCCGTCGTGCAGCGCGGCGCCTCCATCGAGCACGGCGGCTGGGTCGAGGCCGATGCGATCGTCGCCGAGCGCGCGGTCATCGGAGTGAACGCCCGCATCGGGCACGGTGCCGTCGTCGGCCGCAGCGCGGTCGTCGGCCCGTACGCGACGGTGGGCCCGGACGCGAAGGTGCACAACGGCGCCCGCGTCCCCCGTGACACGTCCGTCGCCGAGGGAACCGAGTACCGGCCCTCGAGCGACGATCTGCGCCGGCTCGGCCTCGCGGCCTGAGCCCGCCGTCCGGCCCGGCCACCCCCTGGCCGGGCCGGACTCCCGTTCCCCCTGCGTTTCCCCTTCCCTCGTCCCGCCGTGGCGGGAGCCCTAGTGCCCGAGCGCGGCCGTCGGCGAGGTGCGCGCCGCCCTGAGCGCCGGCAGCACGCCTGCGAGGGCCCCGACCGCGACGGTCACCGCGACCCCGGCGAGCGGCACCTCGAGCGGCATCGCCACGAGCCATCCGTTCGAGCGGGCGACGATCGCCGTCACCAGCCAGCCGAGGCCGACGCCGAGCACCCCGCCGAGCGCCGCGAGCAGCATGGCCTCCACGAGGAACTGCGCCCGGATGTGCCCCCGCGTCGCGCCGAGCGCCCGGCGCAGCCCGATCTCTCGGCGCCGCTCCAGCACGGTGATCACCATCGTGTTCGCCACCCCGATGCCGCCGACGAGCAGCGCGATCGAGCCGACCCCGATGAGCAGGCCCGTGAAGGCCTGGTCGATGAGCTGCTTCGCCGCGAGCGCGTCGGACGGGCGGCTCACCTTCACCTCCTCCGGCGCCTCCGGGTTCGCGGTGGCCGCGAGGAGCGCGCGCACCTCGGCCACGGCGTCCTCCGCCGAACGCTCGTAGATGGTCGTCGGCGCACCCGCGAAGCCGAACAGCTCGGCCGCTCGCTCCCCGATGACGAGGGCGGCGGTGTCCAGCTCCGGCGTCAGCGGGGACGGATCGAGGATGCCGACGACGGTGAACTCGCGCCCGCCGAGCCAGAGCTGCGTGCCGGCGCCGTGCACCCCGAGCCGCTCGGCGGCCTTCGCCCCGAGCACGACGGTGTCGAGCGAGGCGGGCACCTCGGCGAGCCAGCGTCCGCGCGCGAGCGAGCTGCCGGTCGCCTCGAGGAGCGCCGCGTCCGCGGCCAGGACCGAGAGCCCGCCGGTCTCGCCGCGGGGGATCATCGCGTTGCGGTAGACGTGCACCTTCTCGAGGGCCGCCGTCCACGCGGCCGTCTCCACCCCGTCCAGGCGCAGGATCCGCCCGGTCGCCTCCTCGGGCAGCTCGCTCGCCTTGCCGAACAGGTCGTCGCCCGCGGTCACCATGAGCAGGTTCGTGCCGAGTGCGGCGAGCTGCTGCTGCACGAGCGCCCGGCTCGACGCCGAGAGCCCGACGACGGCGACCATCGCCGCGATGCCGATCGCGATGCCGAGCGCCGAGAGCGCCGCCCGGAGCGGGTGCGCGCGCACGCCGTGCGCGCCGAGCGCGACGAGGTCGGCGGCGCGGAGCCGGGACCTGGGCGCGCTCATGCCGCCGCCCCCGCTCCGACGGGAGCGCCGGCGTCCGCCTCGTCGAGCCGGCCGTCGCGGATGCCGATGCGTCGGGGCAGTCCGGCGGCGAGCTCCCGATCATGCGTGATCACGACCACGGTGGTGCCGCTCGCGTGCAGCTCGCGGAGGATGCCGACGACCGTCGCGCCGGAGCGGCTGTCGAGGCTGCCCGTCGGCTCGTCGGCGAGCAGCACCGCCGGGTCGCCGACGATCGCCCGGGCGATCGCGACCCGCTGGCGCTCGCCGCCGGACAGCTGCCGCGGCAGGTGCCGGGCGCGATGCGAGAGGCCGACGCGGTCGAGCGCCTCCGCGGCGCGCTCCCGGCGGACGCTCGCGCGCACGCCGGAGTAGAGCAGCCCGGTCGCCACGTTCTCGAGCGCGGTCACCCCGTCGGCGAGGTGGAACTGCTGGAACACGAAGCCGATCGTGCGCGCTCGCAGGGCGCTCAGCGCGGCATCCCCCAGCTCGCCCACGTCGATGCCGTCGACCCGCACCGTCCCCGCCGTCGGCCGGTCGAGCGTGCCCATGAGGTTCAGCAGCGTCGACTTGCCCGAGCCGCTGGGGCCGACGATCGCGGCGAGCTCGCCGCGGCGGATGACGAGATCGACCCCGTCGAGGGCGAGGGTCGGCGGCGAGCCGTACTCCCGGCTCGCCCCGACGAGCTCCAGGACCGGGGCGCTCATGCGCTCACCGCCACCCGGTCGCCCGCCTCGAGCTCGCCCGAGACGATCTCGACCATGCCGCCGGCGAAGGAGCCGAGCTCCACCTCGACGCGCTTCAGGCCCGTCGCGGTGACCACGTCGACGGCCGAGCCGCCGCCCGGCAGCGCGAGCAGCGCGGTCACGGGCGCCAGCATCACCTCGCTCGCGAGGACGTGGCTGAACGTCGCGGTCACCTTCACCTCGCCGAACTCGGCGGCCGCGGCCGGGTCGTCGAGGCTCAGCCGCACCGGCAGCTTCATCGCGCTGCCGCCCATCCCGTCGTCGCGTTCGACGGGGGAGCCGACGGATTGCACGGTCGCGGTGGTCGTCGCCCCGCCCGGGAGCCGCAGCTCCACCTTCCCGCCGACGGGTGCGGTGCTCGACAGCGTCGGGTCGAGGTCGAGGGTGACCTCGCGCGCGGTCCCGGTCACGTCGAGCGCGGCACCGCCGGAGGCGCCGCCGACGGATGCCTCGAGCGCACGCACCCGCACGTCGCCGGCCGAGAACACGATGCGACCGAGCTCGATCGAGCCGGTCTCCTCGAGCCCGAGCGCCTCCTGCCAGTCCTCGATCGCGGAGGCCGTGCGCCAGGTGAACTCCTCGTCGGGCTCGCGGTCGAAGAAGCCGAGGGCGGCGAGGTTCTCCTCCAGCTGGCGGACGTCGGCGCCGTCGCTCATGCCCTCGTCGAAGGAGCGCCAGGCGGGCAGTTCGCCCAGGAAGAGGACGACCGGGGTGTCGTCGACCCGCAGCAGCGTGCCGCCGCGGCCGATCACCTCGCCGACCTTCGGCAGCGAGGTGACCGTGCCCGGCAAGGTGGAGGCGAGCTTCTGCGAGCCCCCGTAGCCGAGCTGGCCGGTGACCCTGGCGGTCTCGACGAGGTCGCCGACGGTGACCTCGGCCGACTCCGGCGCCGGGGCGTCCGCGCCGGCGTCGGCCTCCGCCTGCGGGTCCGGGCGGAGCATCCAGATCCCGGCCGCGACGACCGCGGCGGCCGCGACGCCCGCGACCGGCAGCAGCCAGCGGCGCCTCATTCGCCCGTCCCGAATCCGGCGGCCTCGCTGCAGCGGTCGAGGTCGGCCTCGTCGTAGTCGGCCATGGCCATCGCGGCCGACATGCCGTTCTCGCTCGGCGGCTCGGGGTCGGGGTAGTCGTAGCCGGCCTCGCGCATGCACTTCGCGAAGACGAGCTGCTGCTCGTACATCTCCTCCATGGTCGGCGCGTCCGGGTCGACGGGCGGGTCGCCGACCTCGTCCCGGCAGTCCTCGTCGGCGGCCTGGAACGCGTCGAAGTCGATCTCGCCCGCGTCGAGCGTCACGGCCTGGCCGCCCTCGCCGGTGTCGACGGGCTTCGGCAGTTCGATGCCGGCCTGCTTCATGCAGGCGTCGTACTTCAGGCGCCAGTCGTCGTACTGCTGCTCGTACGTGCTGTTCTGCAGCGCGCCGCCGTTCTCGTTCGCGCCGTCGGCGCCGGGTGCGGCGCTGCAGGCGCTGAGCAGCGCCGCGAAGCCGACGAGGGACGCGGCGCCCAGCAGGCGCAGGGCGGTGGGTGCGGTGGGCATGGCGGGGTCCTCCCGTGTTCGTGGCCCGCCGGATCGCGGGCATACCCAGCTGATCCGAAGCCCGGTCATAGCGGCGTCAAGGACTCCGCTGACGTTTTCCATACCTCCCGGCTGCTTCGATGGTCGCCGGAGGGATGATTCGATGCGCGTACTGGTGGCCGAAGACGAGACGATGCTCGCCGAAGCGATCCGGGCGGGATTGGCGCAGCACGCCATCGCCGCGGATCTCGCCGGCGACGGCGAGGCCGCGCTCGCCGCGATCGACGTGAACGACTACGACGCCGTCGTGCTCGACCGGGACCTGCCGGTGCTGCACGGCGACGACGTGTGCACCGAGCTCGCCGGGCGCACGAACCGGCCCGCGATCCTCATGCTCACCGCCGCCCGTCGGCTCGAGGAACGGGTCGACGGCCTCGCGCTCGGCGCCGACGACTACCTGCTGAAGCCGTTCGAGTTCCCCGAGCTCGTCGCGAGGCTCCGCGCGCTCACCCGCCGGCGCTTCGAGGCGCGCCCGCCGGTGCTGCGCGCCGGCGACGTGCGACTC
Source organism: Agromyces soli (assembly GCF_022811605.1). GTDB lineage: Bacteria > Actinomycetota > Actinomycetes > Actinomycetales > Microbacteriaceae > Agromyces > Agromyces soli. Next base: position 1,633,791 of record NZ_CP094533.1, read on the forward strand.
GACCCGGTGCGGCACGAGGTGTTCCGCGGGCCGCGGGTCGTGCGGCTGTCCCGCAAGGAGTTCGCGGTGCTCGAGGTGCTGCTGCGCGAGCCGGGCACGGTGCGCAGCGCCGAGTACTTGCTGGAGAAGGCCTGGGACGAGCACGCCAACCCCTTCACGAACTCCGTGAAGGTGACGATCAGCACCCTCCGCCGCAAGCTCGGCGAGCCCTGGGCCATCCGCACGGTGCCCGGCGTCGGCTACGTGATCGGGGAGCCGTCGGGGGCCGAGCCGCGTGGCTGAGGTGCGGCCGTTCCGGCTCACCATCCGCGCGCGGCTCGCGCTCACCTACTCGGGGCTCCTCGTGGGATCGAGCGCGCTCCTGCTCGGCTTCATCTACTTCGCACTCGGCGTGCTGCCGAGCTACGCGTTCTCCTCGGCGTCGGTCACCCTCCTCGACGCTTCGACGACGGCGATGACGACGCTCGTGCCGGCGCAGCCCGAGTGGCTGCGCTCCGAGGTGAACTACGACGCGGGCTTCGCCGCCACCTCGGCGACGCCCGGCATCGTGGTCGCCTCGCGCGACGACCTGCAGCAGCTCTATCTCTGGGTCGCCGCCGGCATGCTCGTGCTGCTCGCCGCCGTCGGGAGCTGGGCCGGCTGGGCGCTCGCCGGGCGGGTGCTGCAGCCCCTGCACGACATCGGGGTCGCCGCCCGCAGGGCCGCGCGCGGCCGGTTCGACCATCGGCTGGCGCTCGCCGGGCCGCGGGACGAGGTCACCGACCTCGCCGACACCTTCGACGAGATGCTCGGCGAGTTGCAGAGCGCCTTCCACGCGCACCGCCGCTTCGCCGCGAACGCCTCGCACGAGCTGCAGACCCCGCTCGCGACCACGCGGACGATGCTCGACGTCGCGATCGGCGGGCGCCCGGATGCCGCGGAGCGGGAGCTCCTCGAACGGCTCCGGCTCGTGAACGAGCGCAGCATCGCCGCCGTCGAGGCGCTGCTCGACCTCTCGCAGCTCGAACGCGGCGGCCCGATCGAGACCGCCCCCGTGCGGCTCGACCGGCTCGTGGCGGAGGTGCTCGTCGAGCTCGCCCCGGAGGCCGAGGCCGCCGGCATCCGCGTGCGCAGCGCGCTCGCACCGGCGACGGTCGCCGCCTCCGCGCCGCTCCTGCGCCAGCTCGTGCTGAACCTCGTGCAGAACGCCATCCGGCACAACCGGGCGGACGGCGAGATGATCGTGCGGATCGAGCCGGCCACGGGGTCGGCGGGGAGCGGGGATGCCCCGAGCGTGCGGCTGCGCGTCGGGAACACCGGACCCGTCGTGCCGGAGGACGCCCTCGCGGCCCTCACCGAACCCTTCTTCCGCGCCCCGGGCCGGGTCGCCACTGTCGGCGTGCAGGGGCGCGGGCTCGGCCTCTCGATCGTCGCCGCCATCGCCGAGCGCCACGGCGCCGAGCTCGTGCTCGGTGCCCGCGACGGCGGCGGCCTCGAGGTGGAGCTGCGCTTCCCCGGCTGCTGAGCCGGGCTGAGCCGGGCTACGCGGAGAGCGCCTCCGCGAGCAGGGTCAGCGACTGCTCCCGGCCCGGGGCGGCGTCCCGCGGCTCGTCCGTCCGGGCGCCCGCCACGGGCGACACCATGATCTCTTCGACCCCGTGCCTGGTTGCGAGGGTGCGCAGCTCGGCCGCCGCGGCATCCGCATCGCCGATGATCCAGCGGTGCCGCATCGCGTCGATGAGCTGCTCGGCGTCGGAGTCGCGGGGAGCTGCGAGCGCCTGGTCGACGGTCTCGAGCGGGCGCATCGGCCGGTTCAGCCGGAGCCTCGCCATCGCCCGCAGCTGGGGAAGCGCCCGCTCCGCGGCCTCCTCGGCCGTCGGCGCGACCACGACGTTCGCCGTGAGGAACGTCTCCGGCTCGGGGTGCGCCTCGCTCGGCCGGTAGCCGCTGCGGTACAGCTCGAGCGCGCGCTCCAGCCCCTCGCCCGAGAAGTGGTTCGCGAACACGTACGGCAGCCCCAGCTCGGCCGCGAGCTTCGCCGAGTAGTCGCTCGAGCCGAGCAACCACAGCGTCGGCACCTCGGTCGCCGCCGGCGTCGCCTGGATCGCGTACTCCCGCCCGCTCGTGAGCCGCAGAGTCGCGCCGTCGGGGGACAGCAGCGCGAGGATGTCCGCGATGTGGTCGGGGAAGCGGTCGACGTCGGCCGTCGGACCCGAGATGCGCAGCAGCTGCGTGATCACCGGATCGCTGCCGGGCGCCCGGCCGATGCCGAGATCGATGCGACCCGGCGCGAGTGCCTCGAGTGCGGCGAACTGCTCGGCGACGACGAGCGGCGCGTGGTTCGGCAGCATCACGCCGCCGGAGCCCACCCGGATGCGCTCGGTGCTCGCCGCGGCCGCCGCGATCAGCACGGGCGGCGTCGTCGAGGCGACCGAGGGCATGTTGTGGTGCTCGGCGAACCAGTACCGCTCGTAGCCCGCGCGGTCCGCGAGGCGGGCGAGCCCGATGGAGGCGCGCACCGCCTCGGCACTCGTCTGGCCGTCGCGGACGGGAATGAGGTCGAGGACGGAGAGCTTCGGCGTCGTGGTCATCACTCCTGCCAACGCCGGGAGCGGCGGCCGCTATTCCAGCGGCCGATCCTGAACATGCCATCCGGATGCCGCAGCTGGGGGTGTTGCCGAGCGGTGCGCCTTCCTATGGTGGGGAGGGAGCGACATCGCCGTCGCTCACGATCCTCGAGGGGGTACGGATGACGGTCCACTACGAACTGCCCACGGCCGCGGATTTCTCGGTGCTGGCGGGGGCGCATCACCCGGCGGTCACGATCTACGCCTCGACCTCACCCGTGGTGAGCGAGCGCGAACGCGCCGAGGTGGCGGTCAAGAGCGGCTTCGACGAGGCGCTCGAACATCTGAAGGCCGCGGGCGCCGACACGGCCGAACTCGACGCGATCCGCGCCGAGCGCGACCGGATCCTCGGCGACCAGCAGCTCTGGGGCGGCCTCGCCCGCTCGCTCGCGCTGTTCGTCTCGCCGGACGTGAGCGAGGTGTTCGTGCTGCCGAACCGGCTCGACGACGCCGTGCACGTCGGCTCCCACTTCACGCTCGGCCAGCTGCTGCGCGCACCGAGCCAGGACCAGGAGGCCTTCGCGATCACCATCTCGGCGAGCGAGTGGGCGCTCTGGCACGCGACCCCGACCGACCGCGCCGTGAAGCTGCCGATCGACCAGCAGGGCACCGCGAACCTCGACGAGGCCACCAACCGGGAGCCCGGCGAGGACAAGCCCCGGGGCTCGAACCGCGGCACCGCCAGCCAGTTCGGCGGCGCCAGCCGGTTGCTCGGCGACGAGGGCCGCAAGACCCTCCTCGACCAGTACACGAAGCGCGTCATCGAGGTCGCCCGGCGCGAGCTGCTCGAACGGGACCCCGACGAGCGGGTGCCGGTGTTCGTGTTCGCCGCCGAGCCGCTGCTCAGCCTCTTCCTGCAGAACACCAGAAACTCGCGCCGCGTCGTCGCCGTGCCGGGTTCGCCCGACCGCCTCGGTGCGGCCGAGCTCGACGAGATCCTCCGCCGCGAACTCGGCCGGCTGAACGTGCGCGAGGCCGAGCGGGCGCTCCGCGCGCTCGCCGAGGGCAGCGCCGGCCGGGTCGAGCGCGACCTCGCCGCGATCGCGAGGGAGGCGGCCGACGGCGCCGTCGAGACCTTCTGGTTCGACTTCACCACCTCGGTCAACGGCACCCTCGACCGGGAGTCCGGCGCGATCGAGTTCGCCACCGACCACGGCGCCGGCGACGCGCTCGCCGACGGCACGCCGGCGGGCGACCTGCTGCCGCAGCTCGCCCTGCTCGTCGTCTCGAAGGGCGGCAAGGTCGTCACCGTGCGGGCCAGCGAGCTCGACGGCGGCGTCTGGTCGGCGCCGGCGATGGCGGAGCTGCGCTTCGCCCTCGCCTGAGCACGACCCTCGCGCGCAGGCGCGGAACGGCGGGATGCCTCCCCGAGGCATCCCGCCGTTCGCGTCGCCCGGCGTCAGCCCCGGATCAGCTCGCCCGCGGCCGCCTGGTCGGGTGCAGGCTCGGCGACGGCCACGGCGAGCGGTTCCCGCCCGGGGAGCTGGATGACGATCTCGGTGGCGGCGGAGTCCTCGACGATGGCCTCCACCTGGGTGACGGTGTCGGCGCGGAGGACCGCGTCGTCGGGCGGGGTCTCGCGCACGGCCAGCCACAGCGAGTCCGGGTGCGGCACCACCCCGCCGTTGACGGGGACGAGCGCGAGGGTCCAGCCGGGGCTCGGGCAGAGCCCCGAGCCGACGATGCGGATCAGGCGTGAGCCGCAGGAGCGCACGGCCGTCGCCCGGAAGCGGACCGCGCGATAGTCGCAGAACAGTACGGGGGAGAAGGGCCGGGTCATGCCGCAGACGGTAGCCGCGGGCGAGGCCGCGCGGCCTCAGGGCGAGCGCTGAACCGGTCTCAGGGTGAGGTCGCCCGCGTACGATCGTGAGCATGCGCTTCGGAATGTTCGTCCCCCAGGGCTGGCGTCACGACCTCGTCGGCATCGATCCCCGCGAGCAGTGGGGCGTGATGCGCTCCCTCGCCGAGTTCGCCGACCGTGAGGGCTCGCCGTGGGAGGCGATCTGGGTCTACGACCACTTCCACACGGTGCCGGTGCCGTCCGAGCACGAGGCGACGCACGAGGCGTGGTCGCTGATGGCCGCGTTCGCGGCGTCGACCTCGCGCGTGCGGCTCGGGCAGATGTGCACGTGCATGAGCTACCGGAACCCCGCCTACCTCGCGAAGGTCGCGGCGACCGTCGACATCGTCTCAGGCGGGCGCGTCGAGATGGGCATCGGCGGCGGCTGGTACGAGCACGAGTGGCGCGCGTACGGCTACGGCTTCCCCGAGGTGCCCGAGCGGCTGGCTCGGCTCCGCGAGGGCGTCGAGATCATGCACCAGGCGTGGACCACCGGGACTGCGACCTTCCACGGCGAGCACTACCGGGTCGACGGCGCGATCGTGCAGCCGCAGCCGCTGCAGGACGGCGGCATCCCCATGTGGATCGCCGGCGGCGGCGAGAAGGTCACGCTCCGCATCGCGGCGAAGTACGCGAGCGCGACGAACTTCTTCGGCAGCCCCGAGGAGTTCAGCCACAAGAGCGAGGTGCTGCGCGGGCACTGCGAGCGCCTCGGCCGGCCCTTCGACGAGATCACCCGCTCGGCGAACTTCAACACCGTCATCGGCGTCGACGAGGCCGACGTGGAGCGCCGGCTCGAGGCGGTGCACGCGCGCCTCGCCGGCTCGGCGGGCGACGCCGCGGCGGCGAAGTTCATCGCCGACTTCCGCGCGGATGCCGCGATCGCCGTCGGCACGGTCGACGCCGTCGTGGAACGGTTGCGGGACATGCGCGAGCGCGGCCTCGGCTACGCGATCCACTACTTCCCGGAGGCGGCGTACGACCGCAGCGGGCTCGAGCTCTTCGAGCGCGAGGTCATCCCCGCGCTGAGCTGAGCTGAGCGCTCGGCGTCGCGCGGCGGCGCCGACGGCGAGCTCGGCGCCGACGGCGAGCTAGGCGCCGACGGCGTCGAGCTTCGCGCCGAGCTCGGCGTCGGTGGGCTCGGTGAAGTGGGTGCCGTCGGGGAAGACCACGACGGGGATGTTCGTGCGGCCCGAGATCGACTTCGCCGTGTCGGCGGCCTCGACGTGCACCTCGAGGTCGACGTACTCGTAGTCGACGCCGCGGCGGTCGAGCAGCGCCTTCGAGCGACGGCAGTCGCCGCACCAGGCGGCGCCGTACATGGTGATCCGGTCGGGGTTCGCAGCAGTAGCAGTCACATCGATACTGTACGCATTACCTGGCTGGGGTATTCCCGAACGCCGCCCGCCGGTCAGACTGAGGGCATGCGATTCGAGACGACGATGTCCCAGCTGGGCAACAACACGGGCATCGAGATGCCGCCCGAGGTGATCGAGGCGCTCGGCGGCGGCAAGCGGCCGCCCGTGCTCGTGCGGGTGAACGGCTACGAGTACCGCAGCACGGTCGGGGTGATGGGCGGTCGCTCGCTCATCCCGTTCAGCTCGGACAAGCGGGCGGAGACCGGGATCGGCGGCGGCGACGCCATCGAGGTCGAGGTAGAGCTGGACACGGCGCCGCGCACCGTCGAGGTTCCAGCGGACTTCCGGGCCGCGCTCGAGGCCGCTCCCGGTGCCGTCGCCGCGTTCGAGGCGCTGGCGCCGAGCCACAAGAAGGCCCACGTCACCGCGATCGAGCAGGCGAAGGCCGCGGAGACCCGGCAGCGCCGTATCGACGCCGCGGTCGCGAAGCTCGTCGGGGGTTGAGCTCGGCCGCTGTGCTGACGCCGCTGTGCTGACGCCCCTGTGCTGACGCCGCTGTGCTGACGCCGCTGCGCTGACGCCGTTGCGGTCAGGCGCGGCCGACGAGACGCATGAAGCCGCTGAGCTGGGCCACCCCCTCGGCTCGGTGCGGGAGCCCGTCGAGCAGCCCGGGCGAGTACACGAGGTAGGCCGCCCACTTGGCCCGCGAGATCGCCACGTTCAGCCGGTTCTTGAGCAGGAGGAACTCGAGCCCGCGCGGCGCCGAGCGCGCCGAGGATGCCGCGAGCGACACGATCGCGATCACCGCCTCCTGCCCCTGGAACTTGTCGACCGTGCCCACCGGCACCTCGTGCAGGCCGGCAGCGTCGAGCGCCTCCCGCACGACGCCGAGCTGCGCGTTGTACGGGGTGACGACGATGAGGTCGGCGGGCTCGAGCCGGCGGGGCGCCGCCCGCACCGGACCGTCGGCCGAGTCGTCGGCGTCGATCCACTCGCGGCCGAGCAGCGAGCGGGCGAGGTCGACGACCGCCTGCGCCTCTTCCGGCGAGTGCGTCGAGTTGCCCTCGTGCTCGACCGGGATCGGCGTGAGCCCGGGCGCGACGCCGTCGAGCGAGCGACTGGCGGCGACGGGATGGGACTGCAGTTCGCCCTCGTAGGAGAGCCGCGACACGGGGGCCGCGACGGCCGGGTGCATGCGCCGGCTCTCGGCGAGGAAGTAGCCGAACTCTGCCGGCAGCACGTCGTGCCCGTCGGCGACCCAGCCGAGCGCCGAGGCGTCGACCGGCTCCGGGTGCAGCGCCTGGCTCACCTGCGGAAGCTGCTGCGGATCGCCGAGCAGCAGCAGATTGCGGGCCGCCACCGACACCGCGATGGTCGAGGCGAGGGAGAACTGGCCGGCCTCGTCGATGACGAGCAGGTCGAGCGAGCCCCGCGGGATGCGGCGCACATTGCAGAAGTCCCAGGCGGTGCCGCCGACGACGTGGCCGTCGGGCCGTTCGGAGACGAACGACGTGAGCTCGTCTTTTCGGGCGAACGCGGTGAACGCGCGCAGCCCCGCCTCGGCCGGGTCTTTCACGGCCTTGCCCACGAGCCCGGGGTCGAGCCCTGCGGCGACGATCGCCTCGAGCAGGTGCTCGACGACGGTGTGCGATTGCGCGACGACGCCGATGCGCCAGCCGTGCTCGCGGACGAGTCTGGCGATGACGCGGGCGGCGAGGTAGGTCTTGCCGGTGCCGGGCGGACCCTGCACGGCGAGGTAGGAGTGCTCGAGCCGGCGCACCGAGTCGACGACGGCGCCGAGGTAGTCGTGCTCGGCGCCGACCGGCGCGAGCGAACCCGTGGTGCGCGGCGGGCGACGCCGCAGCACGTCCATGCCGGGGTTGCGGGGAAGCTCGGGGTCGAGGGTCGGGATCGCCGCAGCCCACTCGGCGATCGCGTCGCGCAGGGCGTCGGCCCGCGGGGGAGCGCCGGGCGCGATCGCGACGGGCAGGTCGCGCCACGTGCGCCCCGGCTGGCCGCGTTCCTCGACCCGCACCCCGGCGTCACCGGCCTCGACCACGACGGCGTTCGACCAGGCCCGCTGCCCCGGCCTCGCGGACTGGGCGTCGAACGGCGCCGGCCAGTCGTAGAGGAGGAACACCTCGGCGCCCGGGCTGAAGCGCGAGCCGGGGGCGACCCGACCGTCGAGCAGCAGCTCACGGCGGGCGCTCTGCCAGCGCGGCTCCTCGTACCAGTTGCCGAGCGCACGCGAACGCGCGGGGTCGACGATGAGCACGTCGCGGTGGTCTTCCCAGCTCTCGACGGGCTGGTCGCAGCGCAGGTAGTGCGACCACCAGAAGCTCTTGGCCTCTCGGGCGTGGTAGTCGATCGCGGCGGAGGCGAGCGCGAGCGCTTCGGTGTCGGCGTCGCGCCGGACGCCGTCGAGCGTCGGCCGGGCCGCCTCGCGCTGCTGCACCATCGCGCGCAGACGGAGCGCGAGCGGCGAGGCCTCGTAGATGCGCCCGGGCGCCCGGTCGGCGAGCAGCGCGCCCGGCACCGGCGTGACGCCGGCTCCGCGGCCCAGCTCGAGCAGCCAGTCCCGCAGGCGCAGGGTGGAGACGCAGTCGTAGCGGTTGTAGTCGGCCAGGTCGGCGAGGATGCGGGCGGCCTCGGCCGCGGCCTCCGCATCGCCCTCGAGCTGCCCCGCCGCCTGCAGCTCGCTCGCCCGCACGTATTCGGTGATGGAGTCGGCGCCCGACTTGACGTCGGCCTCGCGCAGCTCGGCGCCCATGTAGAGCGGCTCGAGCTTCTTGATGGAGTACGAGCGGCTGCCCACCCGCACCGCGCGCTTGACGATCGGGTAGAGGTCGACGAGCACGCCGTCGGCGAGGAGCTGGTCGACCTCGGCCTCGCCCACGCCGTGCCGGGCGGCGATGGCGGTCAGGTGCGTGCGCTCGTAGCTCGCGTAGTGGAAGATGTGCAGCTCGGGGTGCACCTGGCGGCGCAGCTTGACGAGCTCGAGGAATCGCACGAGCGCTTCGCGCTCCTCGGCGAAGGAGTGCGCCCAGAACGCCGTGTACTGCTCGGCGGTGTCGATCATGCCCCAGAGGTAGTCGAGGTTCCACTTCGTGCCGTCGCCCTCGGTGTAGAGCGGGTCGCCCTCGAAGTCGAAGAACAGGTCTCCCGGGCTCGGCTCGGGGATGGCCGCGATCGCGCGCGCCTCGCGCAGCTCGACGGGCGGGGCGAGGGGCGGGTCGCCTTCGCGCCAGGCGCCGGACGCCTCGGCGGCGCTCGCCTCGGACTCGGCGCGCAGCTGCAGCCGGGCCTGGGCGCGCAGGTTCTCGAGCGTCGCCTCGGCGAGGTGGGGCACGGGGCCGGTCGACGCGGCGAGCCCGTCGATCGTCGTGATGCCGGCCGCCGCGAGCGGCTCCCGCTGCGTGGTGCGCAGCCCGCCGACCATCAGCACGTCGCGGTTGGCCTGCACCTCGAGCTCGCAGGTGGGGCAGCGCCCGTCGTGCGTGTAGCGCGGGTCGCCCCAGGCGACCGGCGCGGTGTCGGCCTCGCGCTCGGCGACGATGCGGCGCATGCGGGCGAGCCGCTCGCGGTACACCGGCAGGATGTCGGCGAGCGAGTGCGCGCTCACGGAGCCGTCGCCGAGCAGGAGCTCGACGGTGTCGTCGAGCGGCACGCCGAGCCGGTCGAGCTGCTCGGCGTAGGCCCCGAGCTGCAGCAGGGCGGTGACCCTGGCGTGCCGGGCGAGCTTGGAGTCCTGCACGCGGTAGCTGCCGTCGGGCCGGCGCACGATGAAGTCGGCGAAGCCGATGAAATCGGGTTCGGCGAAGGTCGCCTGGAACACGACGGGCGCCCCGGCGGCGAACGCCGCGCTCGTCGCCGCGACGGCGGCCGCCACCTGCTCGAGGTCGCGCACGTCGGGGCGCTCGATCTCGACGACCCCGTCGCCGAACTCCGCCCGGTAGCGCTCGAGCACGCGCAGCTCGTGCGCATCGCCCAGCTCGCCGGCGCGGCGCAGCATGGGATCGTCGAGCGGGGCGAACAGCGCGTCGCGGCCGAGCTTCTGGTCGAGTTCGCGCAGGAAGGCGAACTCGCAGTCGCTCGCCTTCTTGAGGTCGCTCGCGCTCGTCACCACGGAGCCGTTCAGCAGGTACATCGGGCTCCTTCGTTCGGGATGCCTCCACGCTAGCCGGTGCGTCCGACACGGCATCGGCGTAGGGTGTGCGGCATGGCCGACTGGGAGCAGCTCCGCCGTCTCGCCCTCGCCCTGCCCGACACGAGCGAGGGCACGAGTTGGGGGTCTGCGCACTGGCGCGTGCACGGCAAGGGCTTCGTCTGGGAGCGGCCGCTGCGCAAGACCGACCTTGCGGAGCTCGGCCTCGACGAGCAGCCGGGCCCGATCATGGGCGCCAGGGTCGAGGACGAGGCGGTGAAGCTCGCCCTCGTCGAGGAGGACCCGGCGGTGTTCTTCACGATCCACCACTTCGACGGCTGGTCGGCGGTCCTCGCGCGGCTCGACCGCATCTCCGACCGGCGCCTCGAGGAGCTCGTCGAGGAGGCCTGGCTGCTGATGGCGCCGCCGAAGCTCGGCCGGGAGTGGCTCGAGGCCCACCCGGACTGAGCGCCGCCTACGCCCCGGGCGCGTCGAGGGCGCCGCGGGGCAACCCGAGCATCCCCTCGACGGCGTGGCTGATGAGCGAGCCCCGATCGGTCGTGTCGCCCCAGCGCACGAGCGCCTGCGCGTTCAGCCCGTCGACCATGCCGAGGAGCTGCCAGGCCACCGCCGCGGGGTCCTCGGTCTCGAACTCGCCCGCGTCGACCCCGGCCGAGATGACGTCCTGGATCACGCCCTGCCAGGCATCCATCTGCGCGCGCACCTCGACCGCGAGCGTCTCGTTGCGGCGGCCGAGCGCCCACGCCTCGACCCAGACGAGGGTGACGTCGTCGCGGCTGCCGTCGAGAATGGTGCGCACGAGCATGCCGAGCTGCTCGCGCGGGCCGGGCAGCCCGTCGAGCAGCGCCTCGATCTCGGCGACCTCGGCCGAGACGACCGAGGCGAAGGTGCGCGCGATGAGCACGTCCATGCTCGGCACGTAGTGCGCGACGAGCGCCGGGGCGACGCCGGCGCGCGCCGCGACGGCGCGCAGGGTGACGGCGGCGAGCCCCTCCTCGAGCGCGAGCGCGCGGGCGGCGTTCGCGATGGAGAGCGCCCGCTCCGCGGGGGACATCCTGGTGGCGCGCTGACGGGTCGGCGTTGACATGATCCCCCATCCTAGATAGCCTCGGCGCAGATATTGATCATTTGGTCAATAGAATCTGCGAACCTAGACGTGATGCCCCGGACCGCCGAGGCATCCCGAACCTCGAAGTGGAGGCTCCCCGATGAGCTGGCGCATGCCCTCAGAGACCGCACCGCACGACCGCACCTGGATGGCGTTCCCGCGCGAGGGCATCACCCTCGGCGAGGGCGAGGCCCACCAGCAGACCGCGTACGACGCGTGGACGGCGGTGGCGCACGCGGTCGCCGAGTTCGAGCCGGTCACGATGGTCGTGGACCCGAGCGAGATCGAGCGGGCGCGGCGCATGCTGAGCTCCGAGATCGAGCTCCTCGAGGCGCCGCTCGACGAGTACTGGATGCGCGACTTCGGCCCCACCTTCGTGGTCGACGACGAGCGCCCGGGCGTCCTCGGCGCCGTCGACTGGATCTTCAACGGCTGGGGCGCGCCGGAGTGGTCCGAGTGGCAGAAGTCCGCCGAGATCGCCCGTTTCGCGGCGGCGCACACCGGCGCCGAGCTCGTGAGCTCCGTCCTCGTGAACGAGGGCGGCGGCATCCACGTCGACGGCGAGGGCACCGTGCTCGTCACCGAGACCGTGCAGCTCGACCCGCGCCGCAACCCCTTCGCCGACAAGCAGCGCGTCGAGGCCGAGCTCGCCCGCACGATCGGTGCGACGAAGGTCGTCTGGCTGCCCCGCGGCCTCACCCGCGACTACGACGAGTTCGGCACGAACGGCCACGTCGACATCGTCGCGACGATCACCGCGCCGGGCACCGTGCTGCTGCACGCCCAGCAGAACCCCGAGCACCCCGACTTCGAGGTCTCGCGCGAGATCCGCCGGGTGCTCGAGCAGGCGACGGATGCCTCGGGCCGCAGCTTCGAGATCGTCGACCTCCCGGCGCCCGAGACGCTGCGCGACGAGGAGGGCTTCGTCGACTACAGCTACGTCAACCACCTCGTCGTGAACGACGGCATCATCGCCTGCGGCTTCGGCGAGGAGCGCGCCGATGCCCGCGCCCGCGAGATCCTCGAGGCGGCCTACCCCGGCCGCCGCGCCGTCACCGTCGACTCCCGGCCGATCTTCGCCCGCGGCGGCGGCATCCACTGCATCACCCAGCAGCAGCCCACGATCGACGGGGGCGCCCGATGAGCGGCTTCGACGTCGTCGAGGCGCCCATCGCCCGACTCCGCGCCGCCCTGGAGTCGGGCGAGACCTCGGCGGTCGAGCTGCTCGACGCCTACCTCGCCCGCATCGCCGCCTACGACGCACCTGGCACCCCGACGGCGCTGAACGCGCTCGTCGTGATGAACCCGGCCGCCCGGGCCGACGCCGAGGCCTCCGACGCGCGCCGCGCCCGCGGCGAGACGCTCGGACCGCTCGACGGCATCCCGTACACCGCGAAGGACAGCTACCTCGCGCAGGGGCTCACCGCCGCCGCGGGCAGCCCGGCGTTCGAGCACCTCGTGGCGCAGCGCGACGCGTTCACGATCCAGCGGCTGCGCGAGGCGGGCGCCGTGCTGATCGGTCTCACGAACATGCCGCCGATGGCGAACGGCGGCATGCAGCGCGGCGTCTACGGTCGCGCCGAGAGCCCGTACAACGCCGACTTCCTCACCGCCGCCTTCGGCTCGGGCTCCTCCAACGGCTCGGGCACCGCGACGGCGGCCTCGTTCGGGGCGTTCGGCCTCGGCGAGGAGACCTGGTCGAGCGGCCGGGGCCCGGCGACGAACAACGCGCTCTGCGCGTACACACCCTCCCGCGGCGTGATCTCGGTGCGCGGCAACTGGCCGCTCGTGCCGACGATGGACGTCGTGGTGCCGCACACCCGCACCATGGCCGACCTCTTCGAGCTGCTCGACGTGATCGTCGCCGACGACCCCGAGACGCGCGGCGACTTCTGGCGCGCGCAGCCCTGGGTGCGCATCCCGGCGGCGTCCGAGGTGCGCCCGAGCTCGTATCCCGCGCTCCGGCCGGGCGACGCGGCGGCCGCGCGCGAGGTGCTCGCCGGCAAGCGCATCGGCGTGCCCCGCATGTACGTGAACGCCGACCCCGAGGCCGGCACGAACCCGGACGGCGGCATCGGCGGCCCGACCGGGCAGCGCATCGAGACCCGCGCCTCGGTCATGGAGCTGTGGGAGGCCGCGCGCCGCGACCTCGAGGCCGCCGGCGCCGAGGTCGTGCTCGTCGACTTCCCTGTCGTCTCGAACTACGAGGGCGACCGGCCCGGTGCTCCGACCCTGAAGACCCGCGGTCTCGTCAGCGAGGAGTTCCTGAAGCGCGAGATCGTCGACCTCTCGGCGTGGGCGTGGGAGGACTTCCTGCAGGCCAACGGCGACCCGGCGTTCCACACCCTCGTGGGCGTCGACGGCACGCTGATCTTCCCGCACCCCGAGGGTGCGCTGCCCGACCGGGTCGACGGCTTCGAAGACGACATCGCCGACTACCCCGCGCAGGTGGCCGCGCACCCGTACGCCTCGTTCACCGAGATCCCGGAGCTCGAGGCTGGCCTGCGCGGACTCGAGGAGACCCGGCGCATCGACCTCGAGGAGTGGATGGACGGCCTCGGGCTCGACGCCGTCGCCTTCCCCGCGGTCGCCGACGTCGGCCCCGCCGACATGGACGTGAACGAGGCCTCGGCCGAGCTCGGCTGGCGCAACGGCGTCTGGGTCGCGAACGGCAACCTCGTGCCGCGCCACCTCGGCATCCCGACCGTGACCGTGCCGATGGGCACCATGTCCGACATCGGCATGCCGGTCGGCCTCACCCTCGCCGGGCGCGCCTACGACGACACCGCGCTGCTCGCGCTCGCCGCGGCGTTCGAGGCGACGGGCGACCGCCGCACCGAGCCGCCGCGCACCCCGCGCCTGGCGGCGTGAGCGCGGCGGTAGCCCGGCGTCATCCGCGACCGCCGTGCGCCCGGCCTGCCTAGGCTGGGCGCATGGCTTTCGCGATCGAGTACGAGGAGTTCGGCGGACCCGAGGTGCTGCGGTACCGGGAGGTCCCAGCGGTCGAGGCGGCGCCAGGCGAGGTGGTCGTCTCCGTGCGCGCGATCGGGGTGAACCCGATCGACGCCAAGGTGCGCCGGGCGTTCCGGCCGAGCGGGCCGATCACGACGCCGCGCCGGCCGGGGGCGGATGCCTCGGGCGTCATCACCGCCGTCGGCGCCGACGTGGCCGGCTGGCTGCCCGGCGACGAGGTCATCGTCGCCTGGGCCGCCCGCACGTACGCGAGCGAGGTCGCCGTGCACGCCGCCCTGCTCACGCCGAAGCCCGCGGGCGTCTCCTTCGAGCAGGCCGCCGCGCTCGGCATCCCGGTCGGAACCGCCCACCAGGCGCTCGTCTCGCTCGACGTCTCCGCCGGCGAGACCGTGCTCGTGCACGCCGGCGCGGGCGCGGTCGGCCAGGCCGCCATCCAGCTCGCCCGCCGGGTCGGCGCCCGGGTCATCGCGACGGCGAGCGAACGCAACCACGAGCGGCTGCGCGAGCTCGGCGCGGAACCGGTGAGCTACGGCGACGGCCTCGCCGAGCGGGTGCGCGCCCTCGCCCCGCAGGGTGTCGACGCCGCACTCGACCTCGTCGGCACCGACGAGGCGATCGCCGTGTCGAAGCAGTTCGTCCGCGACCCGGCTCGTATCGGCACCATCGTGCTCGGGCCGCAGGCGGAGGAGCTCGGCATCCGTGCCTGGAGCGGTGGCAGCCCGATCCCGCTCACGCCGGAGGAACTCGGACTGCGCGCCGACGCCGTGCCCCTCGCCGCGCTGCTGCTCGCCGCCGGACGCTTCGACGTCGAGATCGCGCAGGTGCTCCCGCTCGCCGAAGCCGCCGAGGCGCACCGCTTGAGCGAGGACGGGCACGTGCGCGGCAAGCTCATCCTCGTGCCGTAGCGGCGCCGGTCCACTCGCGACGTCACGCGAATCGCGGCCGCCCGGCGCCAGCATGCGCCGTTCAGGCGACCTCGCAGCTCAGCCGAGCCGCGGCCGGATGAAGTCCGCGACGCGCGGGGCGAGCCCCGCGGCGATCTCGGCGGGCGGGCGCTTCTTCCCCTTCACCTCGAAGGAGTGCCCGCCGCCGTCGATCCACTCGAGCACGGCCGTCGGGCCGATGCGGGCGACGACGTCGTCGAGCTCCGAGTTCGGCGTCGCGAAGGGGTCGTTCGTGCCCTGCAGGAACAGCATCGGCGTCGTCACGCCGTACAGGTGGGCGTCGCGGAGCTGCCCGGCCTTACCCGGCGCGTGCAGCGGATAGCCGAGGTACACGAGCCCGTCGACCGGCATCCCCTCCGCGACCGCCATGGAGGCCATCCGGCCGCCGTACGACTTGCCCGCCGCCCAGATCGACTCCTCGGCCGCACCGGCCTCCGTGGCGAGCGCGCGGGCCGTCTCGACCGCGGCCCGCCACGCGGCGATCGCGGCGGCGGGCCGGCCCGGCATCCGCCGTCCGGCTTCGATGTACGCGAAGTTGAAGCGCAGGGTCGCGAAGCCGAGACGGGTGAGCGCCCGGGTGAAGCCCGACATGAAGGGGTGCGCCAGGCCGGCGCCGGCGCCGTGCGCGACCACGACCGTTGCGAGCGCGTCGTCCGGCCGGGTCGCGACCGCGGACACCGGGGTCCCGTCGACGTCGATCTGCAGCTCGCGCTCGGCGACGGTTGCGTCGGGCGACTCCTGCTCGGTCATCTCGGCTCCTCACGCGGTGCGGACGGGGTCGCAGCTCGGTTCACGGCTCGGGTCACGGGTTGAGCGCGTCGAAGAAGGCGCCTGCGCCCTCGATCACGGCGCCCGTGGCATCGCTCAGCTCGCCGAGCGAGGCGACCAGTTCGACGGCGCCGCCCGCGAGCTCGATGAGCTGCGCGAGCTCCGCCGTGAGCTCGACGAGCTCGGCCAGCGTCTCGGCATTCGAGGCGTTCGCTGCCTCGGCGGCCTCGAGCTTCAGCTTGGCCGCCCACTCGCGTTCGACGCCGAACACGACGGCGTACGGCAGCAGCCGCTCGTGCAGGTGGAACCGCGCGAGGACGTCGCCGCCCGGCTCGCCCGGATCTGCGCGCGGCTCGGCCGACGCGCTCTCGGCCGGGGCGCTCTCGGCCGGGGCGCTCTCGGCCGGCTCCGGCACGAGCGGTGCGCCGCGGGGCGACTGCAGCGCCCGGAGGCGGTCGGCCTCCGCCACCTGCAGGTACTGGCGCAGCCCGTCGAGGTGCTCCCGCTTCGGGCGGGCCGCGGGCAGGTACTTCCGCCACGACGCGGGGGTGATGATCACCGTGAGGATCGTGGCCGCCGTTGCGACGAGGGTCACGCCGAGGGCGAGCCAGTCGTTCGCGACGAGGGCGAAGACGATGAGCACCGCCTCGGAGAGCATGCCGAGGTACGCCAGCACCGTGAGCGTCGTGCCCGGCCAGCTGATGCGGCGCGTGGCGACGAGGCCCTCGCGGGCGAGCAGATCCTCCGTGAAGCGCAGCAGCGCCTTGATTCGCAGGCCGAGGGCACGCCGGTCGGCCGAGAAGCGGCGCAGCCGCCCGGGAACGTGGTCCGGGCCGACGAGCGCCTCGAGCACGGCGTACTCCTCGGGCGTGAATCGCGCGCCGGCCACGATGACGACGCCGATCGGCGCACGGTCGCCGGCCGAGGCATCCGCCACCAGCCGGATCTTGCGGCGCACGGCCAGCTCGATGAGTGCTGCGGGCACCGCGCGGCGGTCGGCGTCGGCGAGGAGCGCGTCGCGCAGCACCGTCGAGGTGCGGTCGGGCAGGTACTGCACGACCGGCGAGACCGCCGGCTGCCGGGACACCAGTCGCACCGCGATGCCGAACGCCAGGATGACGATCGCCGGCACGAGCGCGACGGAGACGACGAGGGGCAGCACGGGCTCAGTCTAGGGACGAGCTGGAGCAGAGCGCGTCGCGGCGCGTCACCAACCCTCCCCGAGCACCCGGTCGAGCATCGCGACGAAGAAGTCGCAGCTCTCCCTGGTGACGACGAGCGGCGGCTTCGTCTTCAGCACGTTCTGGTGGTCGCCGGTCGGTTGCATGACGACGCCGAGCTCGAGCAGGCGGTCGCAGATGGCCGCCGTCTCCTCGGTCGCAGGCTCCAGCGTCTCGCGGTCGCGGACGAACTCGACGCCGAGGTACAGCCCGAGCCCGTGCACCGTGCCGATGAGCGGATACCGGGTCTGCAGCTCCTCGAGGAGCCCCTTCAGGTACGCGCCGGTCTCGGCCGCGTGCTGCTGCAGTCCCTCCTCGGCGTAGCCGTCGAGCACGGCGAGGCCGGCGACCGAGGAGGCCGGGCTGCCGCCGGTGGAGCTGAAGAAGTACCCCTGCGTGCGGAAGCGCGCGGCGATCTCGCGGCTCGTGATCACGGCGCCCAGGGGATGGCCGTTGCCCATCGCCTTCGCGACGGCGACCACGTCGGGCACGACGCCCTGCTGCTCGAAGCCCCAGAACCACTCGCCGAGCCGGCCGTACCCGGCTTGCACCTCGTCGGCGATCGCGAGGCCGCCCTCGGCGCGCACGGCGGCGTAGACCTCGGCGAGGTAGCCGTCGGGCAGCGGGATGCCCCCGGCGTTGCCGGTGAAGGTCTCGGCGATGAACGCGGCCGGCGGGCGGCCCGAGGCGGCGAGCTCGTGGATCGCGGCGGCGGCCTCGGGGGCGTAGCGCGCGGCCTCGGCCCCGCGGTACCGGCCGCGGTACGGGTTCGGCGCCTCGATCGGGTGCACCCAGTCCGGGCGGGTGGCGAGGGCGTTCGGGTTGTCGGCGATCGAGGTCGAGACGGCGTCGGAGCCGTACGTCCAGCCGTGGTACGACTCGAGCACGCTGACGACGTCGCGCCGGCCGGTCGCGGCGAGGGCGACGCGGATGGCGAGGTCGGCGGCCTCGGATCCGGAGTTCACGAGGAACACGGTGTCGAGCGGCTCGGGCAGGAGCGCGGCGAGCCGCTCCGAGAACTCGACGACGGCCGCGTAGTGGAAGCGCGAGTTCGTGTTCAGCCGGCGCAGCTGCCGAGCGACGGCGTCGGCGACGCCCGGGTGCCCGTGCCCGAGCGGCGTGACGTTGTTCACCATGTCGAGGTAGACCCGGCCGTCGGTGCCGACGAGGTGCTCGCGCCAGCCGCGCTCGATCTGCGGCGGGGTGTCGTAGTAGTGCTCCTGCACCTCGGCGAAGGAGGCGTCGCGGCGGGCGAGCAGGGACGGGGCGGTGCTCGCGCCGGGCACCGGCTCCGGCGCCGGCGCCGGGTCGGCGAGGCCCAGCATCGGCGCGGGGTCGTCGGTGACCGCGAGCCAGCCCGCGGCGTACTCGGGGCGCACGAGGTGCGGGGCGTCGGGACGGCCGAGGCGGGCGCGCACGCGGGTGCGCGCGGGCGCGATCCACTCGCCGTCGGCCTCCTGCAGCGCGCCGTCGAGGATCAGGTGCTCGGAGGCCTCGAGGCGGGTCTGCTCGGCGAACCAGACGTCGACGCCGAGCGGGATCGTCGCGGCCGACTCCGCCGAGCGGCGGGTGCTCGCGGTCAGCCGCGGCACCGCGCGCGGCAGCCAGGCGGCGGATGCCCCGGCGTCGAGCGCGCGGGCGGCGAGCCGTTCCTCGAGCGCTGCGCCGTCGAGCCAGGCGCCGCCGTCGACGGCGTCGGCGAAGACGGAGACGTCGAGCCGGGCGACGCCGGGGCGCTCGGCGCCGGCGGGGTTCGGGGCGGTCGTCGCTGTGGTCGCGGTCGCCGCGCCGCCCCCGTCCTCGCGGAGGGCGTCGGCGACGACGGCCGTCATCACCTCGATCGGCACGGACGTCGCCCGCTCGAAGATGCGCCACTCCCGGGCGATGCCCGCGGCCGCGTACGCGTTCTCGCCGCCGTCGAGCTGCACCTGGTGCTCGCCGCTCACGACGAGCACCGCGGCCCGCAGCACGACGATCGGCCAGATCGCGGCGATCTCCGCCTCGCTGAGCGGGCGGCGCGCGTGGAAGGCCCGCACCGCGGGCAGCACCGACGCGGGCTCCGCTCCGTCGTGGTGCAGCACCGAGGAGATCGAGATGGCGAGCTCGGCGACCGCCCAGCTGCGGGTCACGTCGCCGAAGTCGATCATGCCGTCGGGGCGGCGGATGCCGCGCTCGGTGCGGCACACGACGTTGTCGTCGGTGAGGTCGAGGTGCACCGCCTGCATCGGCAGCGCGTCGGCGAGCGGCGCGAGCACGGCCCACGCCTCGGCGGTCGCGGCCTCGACGAGGGTGCGCCGCGAGGCATCCGGGTGGTGAGCTGCGAGGAGCGCGACGACACGGTCCGCGACCCGCGGATCCCACTGCAGCACCCGGTCGAGCCCCGGGTGGTCGAAGTCCGCGAGGGCGAGCACCGAGCTCGCGGCGAGCTCGCCCAGTCCGGCGACGACCGCGGGGGAGAGGTACGCGTCGCCCGTGAGGGTGCCGCCGTCGAGGAAGCGCAGCAGGCGCAGGTCGAGGCCGCCCTCGCTCGTCTCGGCGCGCACGTGCAGCGGGGCGCCGTCCTCGTCGCGGATCGTCGTCGCGATACGGAGCACGGGGGAGGCCTCGGCGATCCGGGCGGCGGCCGCGTCCTGGGCGGCGAGCTCCTCCGCGCCGAAGGCGGGGTTCGTGATCTTCACGACGCCGATCGGGGTGCCCGCCGAGGCATCCGTCGACCCGTCGTCGGCGAGCCGGGCGAGGAAGTTCTGGTCCTGCTGGCTGCCGAGCGGCGCGAGGGCGAGCTCGAGCCCCCAGTGCTCGCGCGCGATCGCGGCGACCTCGGCGGCCGGCAGGTTCGGGGCGGGGAGCTCGCCGGCGCTGAAGAAGTCGAAGCCGAGGGGCGCGTCGGGCATGGGGTCGTTCGTCCGTTCCATGTCGGTGGATTCCAGGTCAGTGGATGAGGGCTTTCGCAACGATGATCACGACGCCGAACGCGGCGGTCGTGAGCGAGCCGAGCACGCGGATGGGCCACGGGGCGCCGCGACGCTGGAAGGCGACGAAGCCGAGCACGGCGAGCACCGCGACGCACGTCCACAGGGCGACCCAGATGGTGGCCCGATCGTCGATGACGCGGGCCGTGCCCAGCAGCAGGATGCTCGAGGGGATGAGGGCGGACAGCAGCAGGCCGAGCGAACGGCGGAACGCGGCGCGGAACGACTCCCGGATGCCGATGATGCGGTCGTGGGCGAGACCGTGCCCGGCGACCGTGCCGGCGTAGAGATGGGCGAGCCAGAACACGACGACCGTGATCATCACGGTCGCGAAGACGGTGAACGAGGTCGCTCCGTGCACGCCGGACACGGCGATGAGGCCGGCGACGAGGATGACGCCGTAGACGGCCTCCTCGGTCGCGAAGCTCGCGCGCAGGATGCGGCTCGTCGGCGACTCCGGGGTCGGCCGGCCTGGGGCGGGAGCGGGCGTCGATGCGGGCACGCTGCCAGCCTAGGGCTCCGGAGGCGACGCGCCGCGGCGGTCCGGTCGATGTCGGAGGCCGCGCGTACCGTGGCTGCCATGACGAACCGCACGATGAGCCTCGAATCCGACCCCGAAGCCGGCCCCGCGCCCGCCCGGGCCGTCGACGAGCGCTGCCCGCGGTGCGACTCGCACGCGGTGCACGTGATCCTCTACGGCCCGCTCGACCTCGAGGTCGAGGCCGCCGCCGACCCCGACACCGGGCTCGACGGCTTCACCTTCGACGACGCGCCCATCTTCGACTGCCGCGAGTGCGGCTTCGAGTGGGGCCTCGCCGTCCGCGAACTGCTCGGCTGAGCGGCGCCCCTCAGGGGCTCGGCCACCACCCCACGGGGCCTTTTCCCGGGACGAGCGCCGCGTCGTACTCCGGCAGGAGCAGCGGCCCAGGATCGGTCGGATCGCGCAGCTCGTCGAGAATCACCTCGGCAAGCGCCGTTGGCGTGCTCGGGTCGAACTGAGCTCGGAGGCGCGCCAAGTCGAACGTCCGACCGATGAGCGGGGCCTGGGCTGCTGAGCGATAGACGATGCGGATGCAGCCCCGTGAGGCGGTTGCCGCCTCGACCACAAGTCCCTGCGCCGCTGCGTGAGCGACCCGCTCAAGCACCGCTGCCGCGAGGTGCTCATCGTCGAGGTGCATACGACCGCTCACACCGAAATGGTATCCCAACTGTGCATCTCTGCGGGTCACTGCACCTCGACGGTGCGGCGGTCGAGGCCGGTCGCACCGTCGGGGGCCGGTGGTCGCTGTTCGGAGCTCTGCACCGTGCCGTCCGATCCGACGGCGCGCACCTGCAGCTCGTGGGATCCCGGTGAGGCATCCCACCTCCAGCGCCACTGCACCCAGGTGTCGTCCGAGATGGCGCTCGCGAGCTCGGCCTCCTGCCAGGCGCCGCCGTCGACGCGCACCTCGACCCGCTCGACGCCGACGTGCTGGTACCAGGCCACGCCCGCGACGACGACCGGGCCCGCCCCGACGGGCTCGCGCGGCACGTCGATGCGGCTGGACAGCTTCACCGGGCCGCGTTCGCTCCAGCCGCGGTCGGTCCAGTACGCCCGGGCCCGGTCGAAGCGGGTCACCTCGAGCTCCGTCACCCACTTCGTGGCCGAGACGTAGCCGTACAGCCCGGGTACGACGAGTCGCACGGGGAACCCGTGCTCGGCGGGCAGCGGCTCACCGTTCATCCCGATCGCGAGCAGCGCAGCTCGCCCGTCGCGCAGCACCTCGAGCGGCGTGCCCGCGGTGAACCCGTCGATGCTGCGGGAGAGCACCATGTCCGCGTCCGCCGAGACGCCGGCGCGGTCGAGCAGCGCGGCGATCGGGTAGCCGAGCCAGGTGGCGTTGCCGATGAGCGAGCCGCCGACCTCGTTCGACACGCAGGCGAGTGTGACGGCGTGCTCCTCGAGCGGCAGGGCGAGCAGTTCCTCCCAGTCGAGCGTCACCTCCCGCTCGACCTGCCCGTGCACCCGCAGCTGCCAGTCGGCGGGATCGATGACCGGCACCTGCAGGGCCGTGTCGATGCGGTAGAACTCGGCGTTCGGGGTGATCAGCGGGGTGAGGCCGTCGACGTCGAAGGCGGCGCCGGCGGGGATGGCCGGGGCGGGCGTCGCGGGTGCGGGCAGCCGGATGGCGTCGCGCGCGGCGCTCGCGACCCTCGCGCCGGCCCGCAGGGTCCAGCCGCCGATCCCGGCGAGCAGGCCGAGCGCCGCGGATCCGGCGGCCCAGGCGAGGAAGCGGCGGCGGTCGGGCCCGGCCGGCAGGGCGGATGCCTCGGCATCCACGGCCTCGGCATCCACGGTCTCGGCGGACCCCGCTCGCGGCGCCGCGAGCGCCGCGAGGCGCACGAGCCGCCGCAGCAGCAGCACGGCGACGAGCGCGGTGACAAGCGGGGGTGCGAGGTCGAGCGGCGAGAACTGCGCCCGGGTCGCGGTCGCGACGATGCCGGCGGTGCCCGCTGCGATGACGAGCAGCGTGCCGATCGGGGGACGGATCGCCTCGAGCACGCCGGCCGCGGCGGCGAGCAGCGCGAGCACGAGCGCGATGCCGACGATGAGCGCGAGCTTGTCGGCCGTGCCGAAGAGGGCGATCGCGGCATCTTTCGCCCAAGCGGGGGCGAGATCCACCGCGAGACCGCCGACGTCGGTGATCGGGCCGCCGGTCGGGGCCACGAACGCGGCGACCAGTTCGCCGACACCGATGCCTGCCCCGACCGCAACGATTCCCGCGAGCGCCGCGTCGCGGCGTCGCGCCGTTCGAACGGCCCCGGTCACCCGGTCAGCCTACGCCCGCGCCGAGAGGTGGGGCGCGATGTCAGTATTTGCGGGTGCGCGGCCGCGCCGACCGCAAATACTGACTTCACGGGGCCGGGAGGGGAGGGCGGGAGGGAGGCTCAGACCTCGTCCAGCAGCTCCGCGTGGATGCGGCGCAGGTCCTCCATGAGCGAGCCGATCAGGATCCAGTGCCCGGAGCGGGGCGCCGTGACGACGAGCGGGGCCGTGAGCGCCGGCACCGCCGACGTCATCGGCGCGGGCTCCGGCTCGATCTCCGCGAGATGCACCGCGAGCCGCACGTCGTGCGCGGCACGGCGCAGCTGTTCCGCGATCGCCTGCACCGCCGGCTCCTCCGAGAGCGCCGGGTCGTAGTGGTCGAGCGTCGCCCGGGTCATCCCGATCACCTGCGTCACGATCGGGCTCAGCTTCTCGACCAGCGCCCGCAGCTCGCGGAGCTCGTCGCGGTGCGCCGAGCGCCGCGGGTTCAGGGTGAGCGACTCCTCGCCGGCGGTGATGGATGCCTCCGCGGCATCCCGCATCGGCCGCATGAGCCGCGCCTCGAGCATGAGCTGCTGCATCGCGTGCGAGGACTGCGGCGACTCGAGGGCCGCCGCGAGGCGGCTGAGGCTCGCCGCGAGCTCCCCGCCGAGGAGCGCCAGGTCGCGGCGCGCCGGGCCGACGAGCACGGGCGGCACGATGAGCGCGTTCACGACGATGCCGATCGCGGCGCCGATCAGGGTCTCGAAGATGCGGTCGATCGCGTACTCCGGGCTCGACGAGCCGAGCGCGAGCACGAGCATCGCGCTGATCGCGACCTGGTTGCCGGTGCCCGGCGTCACCTTCAGCGCCCACGCGACGAGCATCGCCACCACGATCGCGACGAGCACCACCCAGCTCGCCGAGCCGAACACGAGGCCGAGCGCCGAGGCGATCACGACGCCGGCGATCACCCCGATGCTGCGCTCGATGGCCTTCGCGAACGACTGGTTCACGCTCGGCTGCACCACGAGCAGCGCCGCGATCGCGGCGAACACGGGCAGCTGCCCCTGCACGATCCAGCCCGCCACGAGCCAGGCGGCGATCGTCGCCACCGCCGATTTCGCCACCTGCAGCAGCGACGCCCGCTTCGCGGCCCGGAAGACGGCGGTCATGCCCATGCGACCACGCTACTGCGCGCGGCTCGGCGCCACGCGACTGCGCGCCGCCGGCCAGCGACCTACTGGGGCGTCCCCCGCGGCTCGTCCTCGCCGTGCTCCGGGATCTCCGGATCGTCGAGCACCGACAGCTCGTCGCGATCGACGAGCTCGTCCACGTCGGCGCCCGGCACGCCGAGCTCGTCGCGCCGCTCCGCCTCGAGCGCGGTCGTCGAAAGCCGCCGCTCGGACGTCGGGGCATCCGCCAGTCCGAAGCGCCGCCGCAGCGAGCGCACCCAGCGCGGCTGCGCGCCCACCGGTGCGCCCTCGCCGGGCTCCGCCTCGAGCCCGTACACCTCGCCGATCCGGTCGATGAAGGCCGCGCGCTGCGCCCGCTCGTACGCACGCCGCTCCCGGCGGAACGCGATGATCGTCGACCAGCAGATCAGCAGCATCACGATGCTGAACGGCAGCGCGATGATGATCGCCGCGGTCTGCAGCGCGGTGAGCCCGCCGCTCAGCAGCAGCGCGATCGCGAGGAGGGCGGTGATCGCGGTGAAGAAGGTGCGGATCCAGCGCTTCGGGTTCAGCTGCCCGCCCGTGGCGATCATGCCCATCACGAGCGCGCCGGAGTCGGCCGAGGTGACGAAGAAGATCGCGATCAGGATGATGACCCCGATGGTCACGACCTGCGTGCCCGGCACGTACTCGAGCAACTGGAACAGCGCCCCCTGCACGTCGACCGTGCCATCGGGCCGGGTGAGCGCGCCGGGCGTCTGCAGCTCGATCGCGAGCGCCGATCCGCCGAGCACCGCGAACCACAGGATGCCGAGCAGCGTGGGCACGATGATGACGCCCATCACGAACTCGCGCACCGTGCGGCCCTTCGAGACCCGCGCGATGAAGATGCCGACGAACGGCGCCCACGAGATCCACCAGCCCCAGTAGAACGACGTCCACGACGCCTGCCACTGCTCGCCCGCCTCGCCCTGGAACGCGCTCGTGTTGAACGAGAGGCCCACGAAGTTCTGGATGTAGTTGCCGATCGACTGCACGAACTCGCGCAGCAGGAACTCGCTCTGCCCGAACACCAGCAGGTACAGCACGAGCAGTCCGGCGAGCACGAGGTTCGCCGTCGACAGCCACTTCATGCCCTTCGTGACGCCCGACAGCACCGAGAACAGCACGAACACCGAGATCACGAGGATGATGACGACCTGGGTGAACTCGTCCGGCTCGGCGAAGCCGGCGGCGTGCAGGCCGGCGCTGATCTGCAGCACGCCGAGGCCGAGCGAGGTCGCGACGCCGAAGAGGGTGCCGACGAGGGCGATCACGTCGATCGCATGCCCCCAGCCGCCCTCGACGCGCTTGCCGAGCAGCGGCTCGAGCGTCCACCGGATCGAGATCGGCCGACGGCGACGGTGGATGGCGTACGCCAGCGCCAGCCCGATCACGACGTAGATCGCCCACGCGTGGATGCCCCAGTGCAGGTACGTCTGGCTGAGCGCGGCCTGGGCGAGCTGCTCCGGCGTGCCCGTGACGCCCGGGCGCGGGGACACGAAGTGGCTGAGCGGCTCGCTCACGCCGTAGAAGACGAGGCCGATGCCCATGCCCGCGGCGAAGAGCAGCGAGAGCCACGCCGGGAACGAGAACTCCGGCTCGTCGTCGTCGCGGCCGAGCTTGATGTCGCCGAAGCGGCTGAAGCCGAAGAACAGGCTGACCGCGACGAAGAACGCGGCGATGAGCACGTAGTACCAGTTGAAGGTGTTCACGATGCCCGACTGGACCGCGCCGAACACGGTCTCGGCGGCGTCGGGGGCGACGAGGGCGAACACCACGAAGGCGACGATCACGACCGCCGCGGGCCAGAACACCCAGCGCTGAACAGGCGGAAGTCGTTTCTCCATGCGTCAAAGGTAGCGAGCCGTGGCAGGATCGGCGCATGGCCGACCGCATGATGCTCCTCGACACCGCGTCGCTCTACTTCCGCGCCTTCTTCGGCGTGCCCGACTCGATCGTCTCGCCCGACGGCACCCCGGTGAACGCCGTGCGCGGCCTCGGCGACATGATCGCGCGGCTCACGACGGACTACGAGGCGACGCACCTCGTCGCGTGCTGGGACGACGACTGGCGGCCCGCGTGGCGGGTCGAGCGCATCCCGAGCTACAAGGCGCACCGCGTGGTCGAAGCGGTGCCGGGCGGGGTCGACGTCGAGGAGACGCCGCCGGGGCTCGTCGCGCAGATCCCGCGCATCCGCGAGCTCCTCGACGTGCTCGGCATCGCCGTGGTCGGCGCGCCGCAGGCCGAGGCGGATGACGTCATCGGCACGCTCGCGACGGGTGCGCCCATGCCCGTCGACATCGTCACGGGCGACCGCGACCTCTTCCAGCTCGTCGACGACGCCGCCGGCGTGCGGCTCATCAATACCGCGCGCGGCATGAGCAAGCTCGAGGTCGTCACCGAGGCGACAGTGGTCGGCAAGTACGGGGTGCTGCCCCAGCAGTACGCGGACTTCGCGACGCTGCGCGGGGATGCCTCAGACGGGCTGCCGGGCGTCGCCGGCGTCGGCGAGAAGACCGCCGCGGGCCTGCTGCAGACCTTCGGCACGCTCGACGGGGTGCTCGCCGCGGCCGAGGCGGGGGAGCCCGGCATGTCGGCGGGGGTGCGGGCCAAGCTCGCCGCCGCGGCCGACTACCTCGCCGTGGCTCCCGAGGTGGTGCGGGTGCGCCGCGAGCTGCCGCTCGGCTTCGAGCCGGACGCGGCGAAGCTCCGGCCGCTGGACGCCACCGCCCGCGAGCGGCTCGAGCAGCTCGGCGCCGAGTGGAACCTCGGCGGCACGGTCGGCCGGCTCGAAGCCGCGCTCGACCGCACCGCCTGAACCGGTTACTCCGCCGCGCTCGCCTGCTCGCGCTTCGGCAGCACCCAGCCCGGGCGCGCGAAGTGGCAGGTGTAGCCGTTGGGGATGCGCTCCAGGTAGTCCTGGTGCTCGGACTCGGCCTCCCAGAAGGGGCCGCTCGGCTCGATCGTCGTGACCGCGTCGCCCGGCCAGAGCCCCGAGGCATCCACGTCGGCGATCGTCTCCCTGGCGACCTGCTCCTGCTCGGGGCTCGTCGGGAAGATGGCCGAGCGGTAGCTCGTGCCCAGGTCGTTGCCCTGGCGGTTCAGGGTCGTCGGGTCGTGGATCTGGAAGAAGAACTCCAACTGCTCGCGGAAGCTCGTCTTCGTCGGGTCGTAGACGATCTCGATCGCCTCGGCGTGGCCCGGGTGGTTGCGGTACGTCGCGTGGTCGTTCTGCCCGCCGGTGTATCCGACGCGGGTGCTGATGACGCCGGGGCGGCGGCGGATGAGGTCCTGCATGCCCCAGAAGCAGCCGCCGGCGAGCACCGCGGTCTCGGTGCCGGGGATGCTGGTGATGGCGCCGGTGTCGGTCATGGTCCGCTCCTTCGTTCTCGCGGGCTCGCGGTCGCACGGGCCCACAGAGAAGAACGTAGGCGGCCTCCCGGGTGTTCCGCGAGCCCGCGATCGTCGCGCGGACGTCCGCGCGGCGCCGGATAGGGTGAGGCGATGGAGCGCAGCATCGCGTTGAACTATCCGGCGGCCATCCCGGTCGGGCATGTCGTGGAGCTCACCCGCTTCGCCGATCCCCGCCCGGAGCGCAAGCGCCGCGGGCTCGGCGAGTCCCAGGCGTACACGGTGCCCGCGGTGCAGGATCTCGACACCGGCATCCGGTACCTGAACCACGCGCACGCCTCGATCGGCGGCAACGGCGGCAACAGCTTCGTCGCGAACCGCTACCCGTTCGAGCCGCTCGCGCAGCTCGAGGTGTCGGAGGTGTGGCGCGGCCGGGTGCTCGCCTGCACGCTCGTGATGGTCGAAGGCCTCGAGAATCAGCACACGGTGCTGCGGCTCGCGCCGCTCGGGGAGGATGCCGCGCGCTGACGCACGCGGCGGCGATCCGCTTGCGGTCCGTGGCATCCTTGCCAGGTGACCACTTCCTTGCACCGGATCGCCGTGCTCGTGCTCGAGGGGGCGAAGCCCCTCGACGTCGGCATCCCCGCGCAGGTCTTCACGACCCGGGCGAGCATGCCGTACGAGGTGCACGTCTGCGGTGCCGCGCCCGGCCTCGTGACGGGCGGCGACGGGCTCTCGTACCACGTGGCGCACGGGCTGGAGGCGCTCGAGTGGGCCGACACGGTGTTCATCCCCGGCTACCGGCACCCCGACCGCGAGCCGCCGCCCGCGGTGGTCGTCGACGCGCTGCGCGCCGCGCACGAGCGCGGGGCCCGGCTCGCGGCGATCTCGACGGGGGCGTTCGCGCTCGCCGCGACGGGGCTACTCGACGGGCGCCGGGCGACGACGCACTGGCACTACACGCAGGCGCTGCGGGCGGGGCATCCGCTCGTCCGCGTCGACGCGAACGTGCTCTTCGTCGACGAGGGCAGCGTGCTCACCTCGGCGGGCGCCGCGAGCGGCATCGACCTGTGCCTGCACCTCGTGCGCCGCGACCTCGGCGTCGGCGTCGCGAACCACGCCGCCCGGCGGCTCGTCGCCGCGCCGTACCGCAGCGGCGGGCAGGCGCAGTACGTGCCGCGGAGCCTTCCCGAGGAGCTCGGGCCGGTGTTCGCCGCGACCCGGCAGTGGGCGCTCGAACGGCTCGGCGAGCCGCTGACGCTCGGCGATCTCGCCCGCAACGCGAACGTGTCGCCGCGCACCTTCTCGCGCCGCTTCGTGGAGGACACCGGCTACACGCCCATGCAGTGGGTGCTGCGCGCACGGGTGGACGTCGCGCGGGAGCTCCTCGAACGCACCGAGCTCGGGGTCGAGCAGGTCGCCGCGCAGGTGGGTCTGGGCACCGGTGCGAACCTGCGGCTGCACTTCCAGCGCATCCTCGGCACCTCGCCGAGCGGCTACCGGGAGACGTTCGCCCGCGGGGAGTGAGCGGCCGGGCTCGGACTGGCGCGATCCTTTCGGACACTGGCTTGCGAGCCACTGCTGCGCGAGGCATCCCGCGACGATGCTGGAGGCATGACCACTCGCATCGCCATCAACGGATTCGGTCGGATCGGCCGCAACGTGCTGCGCGCGATCGTCGAGCGCGGCGCCGACTTCGAGGTCGTCGCGATCAACGACCTCACCGCCCCGGCCACGCTCGCGCACCTGCTGAAGTACGACAGCACCCTCGGCCGCTTCGACCGCGAGGTGTCCGTCGAGGGCGAGGCGCTCGTCGTCGACGGCGCGCGCATCCGGGTGCTCGCCGAGCGCGAGCCCGCGAAGCTGCCCTGGGGCGAGCTGAACGTCGAGCTCGTGCTCGAGTCGACCGGCCGTTTCACCTCCGCCGACGCCGCCCGCGCCCACCTCGAGGCCGGCGCGAAGCGCGTGCTCGTCTCGGCGCCCTCCGACGGGGCGGACGCGACGATCGCCTTCGGCGTCAATCACACCGACTACGACCCGGCCTTGCACACGATCGTCTCGAACGCCTCGTGCACGACGAACGCGCTCGCGCCGCTCGCGCACGTGCTCGACGAGCTCGCCGGCATCGAGCACGGCTTCATGACCACCGTGCACGCCTACACGCAGGAGCAGAACCTGCAGGACGGCCCGCACCGCGACCTGCGCCGCGCCCGCGCCGCCGGCGTGAACATCGTGCCGACCTCCACTGGCGCCGCGAAGGCCATCGGCCTCGTGCTGCCCGGCCTCGACGGCAAGCTGCAGGGCGACTCGATCCGGGTGCCGGTGCCCGTCGGCTCCATCGTCGAGCTGAACACGACCGTCGCGAAGGATGTCACGCTCGACGAGGTGCTCGCCGCCTACCGCGCTGCCGCAGAGGGGCCGCTGCGCGGCATCCTCGAGTACACCGAGGACCCGATCGTCTCGAGCGACATCGAGGGCAACCCGCACTCCTCGATCTTCGACGCGGCCCTCACCCGGGTGCACGGCCGCCACGTGAAGGTCGTCGCCTGGTACGACAACGAGTGGGGCTTCTCCAACCGCGTCGTCGACTCGCTCGGGCTGCTCGCCGGCGCCTGAGCCCACGGGGCGGGGATGACGACCTCGCCCCACCGGCTTCCCGGGCCGCGCGCGACCTTCCCGCGCGCGCGTCCCGGGCGAGGCCGGATGCGTATCGACCGGTGTGGAGCCCGCTCGGTGCGCATCCGACTTCGTCCGAGCTGGAATGCGGGACGGGCCGGACCTCCTCGTGAGGTCCGGCCCGTCCCGTGCGTGCGGCGACTACTCGGTCGTGAAGACCGCGTCGTCGTAGTCGAAGCCCGGAGAGATCGTGTACGTGAGGGAGCTCGGGTCGGCCACGGACCACGCCTCGATCCAGGTGAGCGTCGCGCCGGGCTCGAGCGTCTCGGTCGGCGGCAGGCTGATCTCGCCCTGCGGGCCGTCGAAGTCGAAGATCGAGCTGCCGTACTCGCCGGCCGACACCAGCTCGCCGAAGGCGAAGACGTCGACCGCGGCGTCCGAGGTGTTCTTCAGCGTGACCGTGAAGTACACGTTGTCGGGGTACGTTGCCCCCGCCGCCAGCTCGGTCGGCGTGTACGGCGCGGGCGCCGAGACCGTGAGCTCGACGCCGTCGTCGTAGACGAAGGTCTCGCCGAAGCCGCTCGCGTCGGCCGGCGGATCGCTGGGAACGAGCTCCTCCTCGCTCGCCTCGGGCCAGCTGTCGGACGGATCCGACACGTACGGATCGCTGTTCGCCAGGCCGACGAAGATCGACACGAGCAGCACGACGCCCGCGATGATCCCGCCGAGCACCGAGAGTCCGAGGGCGACGAAGCCCGGCCACTTCTGCTGCCCCGACATGAAGAACGACACGATCGAGAGGATGAATGCGATCACGAGCAGCACGAAGCCGATGAGCGTCACGAACGGGATGCAGACGCCGATCACGCCGAGCACGGCCACGCCGAGGGCGACGAGGCCGAGCACGTTCGTCTTCTTCGGGGCGACCGGCGTGTAGCTCCCGTAGGGGGCGGGCTGGGCACCGTAGGGCTGCTGTCCGTACGCCTGCTGTCCGTACGCCGGCTGGGCCCCGTACGGCTGCTGTCCGTACGCCTGCTGCGCCCCGTAGGGCTGCTGCGCCTCGTGCGTCTGCTGCGCGCCGTAGGCCTGCTGCCCGTACGCGGGCTGCGCCGCCGGGAACGCCGGGTTGCCCTCGACCGGCGGCACCGCGGCCGGTTCCGGCGCGGTCGACTCATCCGGCTGCGGCGCGATCACCTCGGTCGTCGCGGCGGATGCCTCGGGTGCCGGCTCGGCAACGGGTTCTGCGGCGGGTGCTGCGGCAGGCTCGGGCTCGGGCAGCGGGGCGAAGTGCTCGGTCCAGCTCGCGCCGTCCCAGTAGCGAAGCCGGCCGGAGCCGTCGTCGTACCAGCCTGCGGGGGCGGTGTTCGGGTCGGTCATGCTCCGATCGTGGCAGAAAGCGCGCGTGTCCCGCATCCTGGGGGTGCCGGGGCGTCATCCGCGGACGCCGCGAGCGGGGCCGCGAAGAACGCCAGCTCGAACTCCGCCGACCGGCGGAACGCCCGGTGCATCCGCTCCCGCACCTCCGGTGTCGCCGCCGCGGCGACACCGGTGACGAGCTCGATCGCCCGCTGCGTCGACACGGCGAACGACGGCTCCGCGTACATCGCGAGCCAATCGGCGTAGGGATGCTCCGGCGAGCCGGGCTCGGGGCCGAAGTCGCCGGCCAGCAGCCGCCGGCCGAGGTCGTCGTAGATCCAGTAGCAGGGCAGCACCGCCGCGACGAGCTCCGGGTAGCCGCCGCGGGCCCCGCTCGCGAGCAGGTGGTCGAGGTAGCCGAGGTTCACGGCGTTCGGCTCGAACTCCGCGGCTGCGCCGCCCGTCGCGGCCCCGAGCGCCCCGGCCAGATCCCGCTCGTGCCGGGCGAGCTCGCCCGTCAGGCACTCGCGGGAGCCCGCGGCCCAGAACGCCTGCGCCGAGGCATCCGGGGCGAGTCGCGCCGCCTCGGCGAGCGCGCGGGCGTACTCGCGCAGGTAGTGCGCGTCCTGCGCGAGGTACTCGTCGAACGCGGTGCGCGGCAGGCTGCCGTCGGCGAGCCGGCGGATGAACGGCAGCTCGTCGATCGCCCGGCGCAGCTCGGCGATGTCCGCCCACCACTCGGCCCCGAGCTCGGCCGGCGTGGGCGCCGTGTCGAGACCGCCGCGGGTCCAGAGCCCGGCGAAGTGGTGCACCGGCCCGTTCCCGCCGCCCACCTCGAGCGACGCCCCGTGCCGCAGGGACTCCCGCAGCCAGCGGCGCGCCTCGGCGACGGCGGGCTCCCATGCCCCGTGGCGCGCGCGGAGCGTCGCGATCGCGGAGGAGAGCGAGCAGCCCGTGCCGTGCGTCGCCCGCGTCGCGATGCGCTCGCCGTGGAACTCGACGATCTCCGCGAGCGCCGCGCCCGCGCGGGCGTCGACGAGCGCGTCGGGAGCCTCGGCGCCGCCGAGGTGGCCGCCTTTCGCGAGCACGAGCACCCCGGTCCGGGCGGACAGTGCGGTCGCCTGCTCCAGGGCGCTCGCCCAGTCGGCCGCGGGGCCGTCGGCGCCTGCGAGCACGGCGAGTTCCGCGAGGTTGGGGGTCACGAGGTCGGCGAGCGGCAGGAGCTCGCGCAGGGCCGCCTCGGCCTCCGGGTCGAGCAGGCGGTCGCCGCTCGTCGACACCATCACGGGATCGAGCACGACGAGCGGCGGGCGCACCCGCCCGAGCCACTCCGCGACCGTGCGGATCAGCTCCGCGTTCGCGAGCATGCCGAGCTTCACCGCGTCGACGATGAGGTCGTCGGAGAGCGCGTCGAGCTGGGCCAGCAGGGACGCGGCGGGCGGCACGTGCACGCTGCGCACGCCCCGGGTGTTCTGCGCGGTGAGCGCCGTGATCGCGGCCATGCCGTAGCCGCCGACCGCGGCGATCGACTTCAGATCGGCCTGGATGCCGGCGCCGCCGGAGGGGTCGCTGCCCGCGATGCTGAGCACCCGCGGGATGCGCGGCTCGTGCGCGGTGCGCGGGGTCGCCCCGCCCCGCCAGGCCGCCGCGAAGTCGGCGGCCTGGCGCCGCGGGTCCGGGGCCGCGCAGATCGCCGAGACGACCGCGAGGCCGGCAGCGCCCACGGCGCGCAGCGGCGCGGCATCCTCCAGGCGCACTCCGCCGATCGCGACGCACGGCACCGGCGCGCCCGCGGCATCCCGAGCCGCCGCCTGCAGCGCTGCGAAGCCCGCGATGCCGAGGGCCGGCGGATGATCCGGCTTCGTCGAGGTCGGCCGCAGCACGCCCACACCGAGGTAGTCGACGGTTCCCGCGGGCAGGGCGGCCACCGCAGCGAGGTGCGCCGGCGTGTTGGCGGTGAGCCCGACGATCGCGTCCGGCCCGAGCTCGGCCCGCGCGCGGAGCACGGCCGCGTCGCCCTGCCCGAGGTGCACGCCGTCGACGCGCAGGCCCGCGGCGCGAGCCCGCAGCACGAGTTCGAGCCGATCGTTCACGACGAGCGGCACCCGGCCCGCGATCGCCTCGTCGAGCCGGGCGAGCAGGGCGAGGAGCTCCTCGTCGCTCGCGTGCTTGTCGCGCAGCTGCACGATCGTCGCACCGCCCGAGACGGCCGCCTCGACGGTCGCCGCGACCCCGCGCTCGCCGCAGAGCGCGGCGTCGGTCACGAGGTACAGCGACAGGTCGAGGGCGCGTCGGGCGCTCACGCGGCGGCTCCGAGCGGCGCGCCGATCGAGACGCGGGCGAGTGCGCGGAGCTCGGATGCCTCGACCGCGGTGAGCGCGTCGAGGAACCGTACGGCGAAGCTGCCGGGACCCGCAGCACCGTCGGCGGCGCGCTCGGCGGCCACCGTGTACGCGAGGTGCGCGGCGACGACGGCCTCGAGCGCGCCGGCACCGGTTCCGCGTGCGGCGCCGAGGAACGCCGCGACGACCGCGCCGAGGGCGCAGCCGCCGCCCGTGACGCGGGTGAGCAGCGCGTCGCCGTTCGCGAGGCGCACCGTGGCGGCGCCGTCCGTCACGAGGTCGACCGGGCCCGAGACGGCGACGACGGCGCCTGTGCGGCGGGCGAGCGCCGCGGCGGGTTCGGCCGCGGCATCCGTCTCGTCGGCGGCGTCGACGCCGCGGCCGCCCGCGCCGACCCCCGCGAGGGCGAGGATCTCGGAGGCGTTGCCGCGGATCGCGGCCGGGCGCAGTTCGGCGAGGTCGTGCGCGAGCTCCGTGCGGATCGGCAGCGCGCCGATCGCGACCGGGTCGAGCACCCAGGGCGTGCCGGCCTGGCGGGCGCCGGCGACCGCTTCGCGCGCGGCGGCGCGCTGCTCCGGCTGGGGCGTGCCGAGGTTCACGAGCAGGCCGCTCGCGACCGTCGCGAACGGTCCGGCTTCGCCGACGAGGTCGACCATGGCCGGGGCCGCGCCGATCGCGAGCAGGGCGTTCGCCGTGAAGTTCGTGACGACGGCGTTCGTGATGCAGTGCACCAGCGGCGTCGTCGATCGCACGAGGTCGAGCAGCTCGCCGCTCGTCTCGATGAGGTGGGCAGGGGCGATGGCGGCGTGCGTCTGCATCGCGACATCCCTTCGCTAGTCCGAACTAGATCAGGTTCGACGGGTGTGTTCTCAGCCGCGGTGCGGCACCCCGTGTCACTGTGGGCGAGCCTACCCCGTCCTTGACCTCGACCGCTGCGGGCCGCTAGGGTTCCAAGGCTGCGCCATCGCGCGGCAGCCCCGGAGTCTGAAAGCAGGTGGAATCGTGACCGTGTCTCTGCAGCGCACCTTCACGCCCGCCTTCGCCGAGCCCGCGAACGCGGGGCGCTACCAGCGCCCCGAAGCGAAGCTCGAGCAGGCTCTCGAGCCGGCACCCTGACGCCAGCGAATCCATCGCCACCGTCACCCCGTGCCGCTTCGAGGCCCGGGGTGATTCCGTCTGCGCGCGACGGTGGACCCTCGGGCCCGAGGACCCACCGGAGCGGAGCCCGTCACCGCGGGCTCCGGGAAAGCAGACAGGAATCACCATCATGGAGAGACTCTCCGATCGGCTCGTCTCCTGGGCGAGCCTGCTCGACGAGCAGACCGTCGCGCAGGCGCGCACCTCGTCGACGATGCCGTTCATCCACCCGCACCTGGCCCTGATGCCCGACGCCCACCTGGGCCTCGGTGCGACGGTCGGCTCGGTCATCCCGACACTCGGGGCGATCATCCCCGCCGCGGTCGGCGTCGACATCGGCTGCGGCATGATCGCCGTGCGGACCCAGTTCCACGCGTCCGAGCTGCCCGCCGACCGGCGGGAGCTGCGGGAGCAGATCGAGCGGGCCATCCCGCTGTCGGCGGGCAAGTACAACCGCAAGGTCGTCGCGACGGCGCAGCCCCGGATCGCCGAGCTCGAGGAGCTCGCGGAGCGCAGCGGCTTCGACCCGGCCTCCCACGCGGGGAACTGGCGGCAGCAGCTCGGCTCACTCGGCAGCGGCAACCACTTCATCGAGGTCTCGCTCGACGAGGTCGACCGGGTGTGGCTGTTCCTGCACTCCGGCAGCCGGGGCGTCGGCAACAAGATCGCCCAGCGGCACATCGGCATCGCCCGGCGGCTCGCGAAGCAGTGGTGGATCGAGCTGCCCGACCCCGACCTCGCCTACCTCGTCGAGGGCACGCCGGAGTTCACCCGGTACATCGCCGAGCTCCGGTGGGCGCAGCACTTCGCGCTGCTGAACCGGGAGGAGATGATGGACCGGGTCATCCGGCAGCTGTCCGAGTGGACCGGCGTGCCGGTGGAGGAGCAGGAGCGCATCAACTGCCACCACAACTTCACCGAGAGCGAGGAGCACTTCGGCAAGCGGGTGTGGGTGTCGCGGAAGGGCGCGATCCAGGCCGACGTCGGCCGGCCGGGCCTCATCCCGGGGTCGATGGGCACCGCCTCGTACGTCGTGGAGGGGCTCGGCGATCCGATGTCGCTGAACTCCTCGCCGCACGGCGCGGGCCGGGAGTACTCACGGTCGAAGGCCAGGAAGACCTTCACCCACGAGCAGCTCCGGGAGGCGATGGTCGGTATCGAGTTCCGGGACACGGATGCCTTCATCGATGAGATTCCGCAGGCCTACAAGCCGATCGACCGGGTGATGGCGGATGCCTCGTCGCTCGTCGCGGTGCGGCACACGCTGCGGCAGATCGTCAACGTGAAGGGCGACTGACCCTGGTTCCCTGAGCTCGTCGAAGGGAAGCCCGCCTACGGGGACGGCGGCGTCACGGCGATGACGATCGTGGTGACGCCGTCGCTCTCGTTCACGTAGCGGTGCGGCTCGCGCGAGTCGAACGTGACCGACTCGCCGGTCGCGAGGGTCACCCGCTCGGCGCCGAGCTCGACGGTCAGCTCGCCGGAGATGACGTAGGCGCACTCGGTCGAGGGGTGGCCCCACAGCCGCGGCGAGGTCGCCTGCCCCGGCGGGATCTCGGCGCGCAGCACCTCGAGGTCGCCGCGTCCGGGCGTGAGCCGCTCGTAGGCGAAGCTGGCGTCGGCGACGCCGAGGCTGTGCCGTTCGCCGGGCCGGCTGATGTGGATGGCGGGCGCGTCGGGGTCGCTGAAGAGGGTCGCGATGGATGCCTCGAACACCTCGGCGAGCTTGCGCACGGAGCCGAGGCTCGGGTCGGCGGCGCCGTTCTCGATCTGGCTCAGCATGCTGACCGACAAGCCCGTCCGCTCGGAGAGCTCGCGGAGGGTCAGGCCCTTGGCCTGGCGCAGGGCCTTCAATCGGTCACCGAGCACGCTGAGTCATCCTTCCTGTGCGTCCCCCGTCTGGGTGTGACGGGCGGCCGCGTTTTGACATGTGAGTCCGCACGTGTTTAATGTGCTTGAATTCATGGTACCTGGATTGAACATCATCCACACGACACCGGGCACTGACTGGCAGCGAGGCTGAGCGCTCCTCCAACTCCTTCGTCACCGTCGCCGACCGGGGAAAGAAGCACATGAGATCCCTCACAGCCAAGCTCGCGGTGCCCGCCGGCGCCGTCGCCTTGACGCTCGCGCTCGCCGGATGCGCCGGAGGCAACAGCACCTCCAACGCGGGCGACCAGACGCTCACCGTCGACACCTCATTCGTCGTGAAGACACTCGACCCCGGCACAGTGTACGAGCAGACGGGCAACATCGCCGTGCACGCGCTCTACGACACCCTGGTGACGTACGAGGGTTCGGACGTCACGACCCTCCAGCCCGAGCTCGCCGAGAGCTGGGAGCAGTCGAGTGACGGCACCACCTGGACCTTCACCCTCCGCGACGACGCGGTCTTCTCGGATGGCGCCGCCGTCACCGCCGAGGACGCCGTCTTCAGCCTCAACCGACTGAAGAACCTGCAGGGCTCCGCCTCGCAGACCGTGCAGGGCCTCGACTTCGCCGCCGAGGGGGACGACACGGTCGTCGTCACCTCCGCGACGCCGAACCCCGACGTCCCGGTCATCCTCGCGATGCCCGCGGCGAGCGTGCTGAACTCGGCCGAGGCCAAGAAGCTCGGCGCGACCGACGCCGAGGACGCCGCCACGAGCGACCAGATCGGCACCCAGCTCGACACCGCCAGCCTCGGCAGCGGCCCGTACGTGCTGAAGAGCTACGACCCGAGCACGAAGATCGTGCTCACCGCGAACCCGAAGTACTGGGGCGAGCAGCCGGCCTACAGCCGCGTCGTCATCCAGAACGTCGACGTGCAGAACCAGAAGCTCACCATCTCGAAGGCCAAGGGCGACGAGATCGCGCTCGACCTCTCGGGCCCGCAGGCCGCCGAGCTGTCCGACGACCTCCAGGTCTCGGGCGTCGCCGACACCTCGTACTTCCTGAGCCTCAACCAGGACCCGGCCGTCTCGGCCGTCACCTCGAACCCGGCGTTCATCAAGGCCCTGCGCCTGACCGTCGACGGCGAGGGCCTCGCGAAGCTCTTCGGCGAGGGGGCGACCCCCGCGGCCGGCCTCGTGCCGCCCGCCTTCGCCGGCGCGCTCGACGAGTCGGAGAACCCCGTGCAGGACCTCGACGGCGCGAAGAAGCTGCTCGCCGACGCGGGCCTCAGCGACGTGAAGGTGGCGCTCGTCTACCCGGCGATCACCTACCGCGGCGTCGACCTCGGCACCATCGTCACGAAGGTGCAGCAGGACGCCAAGAAGGCCGGCATCGAGATCGAGCTCACCCCGCAGCCGATCAACGTGTTCCTGCAGTCGCAGTCCGAGGGCAAGAACGAGATCAACTTCTCGCCGAACAGCCTGAACTACCCGGCCTCGTCGTCGCTCGTGAACAACATGGCCCCCGGCGCCTCGACCTCGCTGCGCACCGGCTGGACCCTGGAGCGCGCCGACCAGTCGGCGATCGACGCCAGCAACGCCGTGACCGCGGAGCTCACCCCCGAGGGGCGCAACGAGGCCATGATCGAGTGGCAGCACGTGATGAACGAGGTCTCGCCCTACATCGCCCTGGCGAACAACGCCGGCATCGTCGTCGCGACGAGCGACCTGACCGGCGCGGACTACACGCCCGCCGGCTGGACGGTCGACCTCGCGGCGATCGCCGGCAAGTAGCCGGAACGGACCGCGGGCGCCCCTGCTCTCTTCCTGTCAGGGGCGCCCGCTTCCCCCGTCGCGCAGGCGACCCCGTCGCGCGAGCGACCACCCGTCGCCACCGCGACCCGAGACGGAGCTTCGATGCCACCCCTCCTCAAGATGATCGGCAAACGCCTGCTGAGCGCCATCGTGCTGCTCTGGGGCGTCACGGTCGTGACCTTCCTGCTCGTGAACGTCGTCCCCGGCGACGCCGCCGCGGCGAACCTCTCGCAGCAGGCCTACGACGACCCGGAGATCCGGGCCGCCTTCGAGGCCAAGTGGGGCCTCGACCAGCCGATCTGGGTGCAGTACGTGCGCTACCTCGGCAACATCCTGCAGGGCGACCTCGGCACCTCGCAGCAGACGCATCGCCCGGTCGCCGAGGACCTCAGTCAGTACGTGCCGGCGACGATCGAGATCGCGCTGCCGGCCATGGCCCTCGCCATCGTCATCGCGGTCGGCCTCGGCATGCTCGCCGCGATGCGCAAGAACCGCCCG
This sequence comes from Agromyces soli, assembly GCF_022811605.1. Classification (GTDB taxonomy): domain Bacteria; phylum Actinomycetota; class Actinomycetes; order Actinomycetales; family Microbacteriaceae; genus Agromyces; species Agromyces soli. The sequence continues at coordinate 1,672,730 of NZ_CP094533.1, forward strand.
ACCGACACCGGCATCCGCAGCGCCGCGCTCGTCGGCCTCTCCACCCCGCCGTTCTGGCTCGCGCTCGTCGCGCTCTACGTCTTCTTCTACCTGCTCGGCTGGGTGCCCAACGGCGGCCGCCTCAGCAACATCTACGACCCGCCGCCCGCGGTCACCGGCATGTACACCGTCGACGCGGCCATCGCCGGCCAGTGGGACGTCTTCGGCGACGCGCTCTGGCACCTCGTGCTGCCGGTCGGCATCCTCACCGCGCTCACCGTCTCCGGCCTCCTCCGCTTCGTGCGCTCGGCCATGATCGAGGTGCTGGATGCCGAGTACATCCGCTCGGCGATCGCGAAGGGCCTGCCGCGGCGGATCATCACCTGGCGGCACGTGTTCCGCGCGGGCCTCCTGCCGGTGCTCACCGTCTCGGGCCTCATGCTCGCGTCGCTCCTCGGCGGCGCCGTGCTCGTCGAGCAGGTGCTGTCCTGGCCGGGCCTCGGCCAGTACGCCTACAAGAGCGCCATCTCGCTCGACCTGCAGGCGATCCTCGGCGTGACGCTGTTCATCGCGGTCGTCTACACCCTCATCAACCTCCTCGTCGACGTGCTCTACAGCGTCATCGACCCGAGGATCGGAGCGAAATGACCATCCTGCCCTCCGACCGGGTCGCCGTCTCGCGCGCCTCGCGCTTCCGGCGCGACCGCCTGCGCGTCGGCGGCAGCCTCGGCACAGGGTCGTTCTGGCGACCGCTCACCGTGATCTCCCTCGGCATCATCGTGGTGTGGTGCCTGCTCGCGGCCTTCGCGCCGTGGGTGGCGCCCTACGACCCGCTCGAGACCGTCGGCGACAACCTGCAGCCGCCGTCCGGCGCGCACTGGATGGGCACCGACGACCTCGGCCGCGACGTGCTCAGCCGGCTCATCTGGGGCTCGCGCCTCTCGCTGCCGCTCGCGGTCGCCATCGTCGCGTGCTCGCTCCTCGTCGGCGGCATCGTCGGCCTCGCGGCGGGCTACTTCGGCAAGGCCGTCGACAACGTCGCGATGCGGCTCGCCGACCTCGTGCTCGCGTTCCCGCAGATCATCCTCGCGATGGCCGTCGCCGCGGCCTTCGGCCCGAGCGTCGGCAACGCGGTGCTCGCGCTCGTCATCGTGTCGTGGCCGCTCTACGCGCGCATCATCCGCAGCTCGGTGCTGAGCGTCCGCGAGCAGGAGTACGTCGTCGCCGGCCGGATGCTCGGCCTGCCGACGCTGCGCTCGATCGTGAAGGACGTCATCCCGAACAGCGCGGGCCCCGCCCTCGTGATGTCGACGATCGAGCTCGGCAACGCCATCCTGATGCTCGCCGCCCTGTCGTTCCTCGGCCTCGGCCCGCGGCCCCCGGCCGCCGAGTGGGGCGCGATGATCGCGCTCGGCTCGCAGAACCTCGGCAACTGGTGGGTGAGCCTGTTCCCCGGCCTCGCCATCCTCACGATCGTGATGGCCTTCAACCTCCTGGGCGACGCCATCCAGGACCACCTCGACCCCCGGTCGCGGAATGCGAGGACGCGATGACGACCGCAGCCGACCCCCTGCTCTCCGTCGAGGGCCTCTCGGTGACCATGCCGACCCCGTCGGGGCCGGTCGAGCTCGTGCACCGCACCGACATCGAGATCGGCGAGGGCGAGATCGTCGGCCTCGCCGGCGAGAGCGGCTCGGGCAAGACGATGACCGCTTCGGCGATCATGGGCATCCTCCCGCCCGGCGCGCGCGCCGGCGGCCGGATCATGTTCGAGGGCCGCGATCTGCTCTCGCTGAGCCGCGCCGAGCTCGACACGGTGCGCGGCAACCGCATCGCGATCGTGTTCCAGGACCCCTCGGCGGCGCTGCACCCGCTCCTCACGATCGGCACGCAGCTCACCGAGCACCTGATCCACCACAAGGGCGTCACGAAGAAGCAGGCGAACGCCCGCGCGGTCGAGCTGCTCGACCTCGTGCGCATCCGCGACCCGCACCACGCGGTCAAGGCCTTCCCGCACCAGTTCTCCGGGGGCATGCGCCAGCGCGCGGCGATCGCTATCGCGCTCGCGTGCGAGCCGCGACTGCTCATCGCCGACGAGCCGACGACGGCGCTCGACGTGACCGTGCAGGCCGGCATCCTGCGGCTCTTCGACCGGCTCGCCCGGGAGACCGGGGTCTCGATGCTCTTCATCACCCACGACCTCGGCGTCATGAACTCGATCGCCGACCGCACCTACGTGTTCAAGGACGGCACGGTCGTCGAGTCGGGCGTCACCACCACGATCCTGAACGAGCCGAGCCACGAGTACACGAAGGCGCTCATCGCCTCGCGCGCGCAGTCGCTCGCCGAGGAGCGCGTGCAGCAGGAGGCCCGCCCATGACCGCCAACGTGCTCGAACTCGAGGACATCGTCGTCACCCACCGCCGCAGCGGCGGCCCGGCGGTGCAGGCCGTCCGCGGCGTCTCGCTGACCGTCGCGCCCGGCCAGGTCGTCGGGCTCGTCGGCGAGTCGGGCTGCGGCAAGTCGTCGCTCGCCCGGGTCGCCTGCGGCATCCACGCCCCGACCTCGGGCGCGGTGCGCTTCGAGGGCGCGCCGCTGGAACCGCTCCGGATGCGGCAGCGGCCCGCCGCCGACCGCAAGCTGCAGATGGTGTTCCAGAACCCCTACGCCTCGCTGAGCCCGCGCCGCACGATCGCGAGCCAGCTGCTCGACGGCGCCACGGAGCCGATCCCGCGCGAGCAGCGGGCCGCGGAGGTCGCGCGGCTGCTCGAGCTCGTCGGCCTCGACGCGGCGGCGGGCAGCCGCTACCCCTCGCAGTTCTCCGGCGGGCAGCGGCAGCGGCTCGCGATCGCCCGCGCCCTCGCCGCGAAGCCGAGCCTCGTCGTCGCCGACGAGCCGGTGACGGCGCTCGACGCCTTCTCCTCGGCGCAGATCGTGCAGCTGCTGCAGTCGCTCGTGCGCGAGCTCGGCATGGGGATGCTCTTCATCTCCCACGACCTCTCGCTCGTCCGGGCCATCGCCGACGAGACCGCGGTGATGTACGCCGGCGAGATCGTCGAGCGCGGCCCGAGCGAGCAGCTCTGGGAGCGGCCGACGCATCCCTACACGAAGACCCTCATCGCCGCGATCCCCGAGATCGGACCCGTCAAGAAGCTGCCGGGCCTCGACGAGGACGTCGTCGAACCGGCAGCGGCCGGCGTCGACGCGGCAGCCACGAACGGAGCATCAGCATGACCAACACGACCACCGCCCCCACCCTGCTCGTCGGGGCCCGGATCTTCACCGGCGCGGACGCCGAGCTCCTCGACGGCGCCGCGGTGCTCGTGGCCGCCGACGGCCGCATCGCGGCGGTCGGCCCCGAGACGGAGCTGCGCGCCCGTCCCGACGCCGCCGACGCCCGCGTCGTCGAGCTCGCCGGCCGGGTGCTCAGCCCCGGTCTCGTGAACATGCACGTGCACCTCGGCCTCGCCCTGCCGGGTACGGCGGGCGCCGCGATCGCGAGCAAGTCCGACCCCGACCTGCTCCTCGTGATGGCCGACGGCGCCAAGCGCACGCTGCACGCGGGCGTCACGACCACCCGCCTCGTCGGCGAGAGCCGCTACCTCGACTTCGCGCTGCGCCGCGGTATCGACGCGGGCATCGTGCCGGGCCCGCGCATCTTCACCGCCGGCCACGCGCTGTGCTGCACGGGCGGCCACGGTTGGGACTCCGACGCCCTCGAGGGCGACGGCGCCGACGAGCTGCGCCGGCTCGCCCGGCTGCAGATCCGGCACGGCGCCGACCTCATCAAGGTCTGCATCTCGGGCGGCATCGCCGGCGAGCACGAGCAGATCGACACCCCGCAGCTCACCGACGAGGAGATGGCCTCGATCATCCAGGTCGCGCACGACTGGGGCCGCAAGGTCACCGCGCACGTCGGCCCCTCGGAGACGCTGCGCCGCGCGATCGAGCTCGGCCTCGACTGCGTCGAGCACGGCTACCAGCTCACCCGCGAGATCACCGAGCTCATGGCGGAGCGCGGCGTCTGGTACGTGCCGACCATCACGGTGAGCCGCTGCGAGGAGTTCTTCGACGCGCAGGGCGTGCCCGCCTGGATGAAGGAGCGCGCCCTCGGTGCGGGCCCCCGGCACTGGGAGAGCCTGCAGCACGCCATCGCGAGCGGCGTGCCGATCGCGATGGGCACGGACATGCCTCCGGCGGCCGACTTCGACGGCACGACGGCCACGGTCCGCGAGATGGAGTTCATGGTGGAGGCCGGGATGACGGACCTCGACGTGATGCGCTCGGCCACCGGGCGGGCGGCGGAGCTCCTCGGCGCGCCCGGCATCGGCGTCATCGAGCCCGGCGCCCACGCCGACTTCATCGTCACGGACGACGACCCGACGCGCGACGTCTCCGCGCTGCGCGGCATCGACTGGGTCATGAAGGACGGCGTCGTCGTGCGCGACGACCGGGCCGGCGCCCGATGACGGGTCGCGCCACCGTCCGGTCCGTCGCCGACGCGCACCTCGCGGCGCTCGCCGAGCACGAGCCCGCCGCGGCGCAGGCGCTCGGCCGCGACGCCGCCGCGCGCCTCGCGGACTACGGCCCCGAGTGGGCGGAGGAGCGCCGGGCGCTGCTCGGCCGCACCGCCGCCGCCCTGGCCGCGCTGCCCGCCGAGGAGCGCGCCGCCGACGCCGCCCTCGACGCCGCGCTCGCGGAGCGCGCCGCGAGCGAGGCTGAGCTCTTCGACACGGGCTTCACCGCGCGGCTGCTGGCCCCGCTCGCCTCGCCCGTGCAGGAGATCCGGGAGCGCTTCGACGACGTCACCGTCACCGACGACGAGGCGGGCGACGCGGTCATCGAACGGCTCGCCGCCGTCGAACCCGCGATCGCCCAGCTCCGCCGCCGCCTCGAGTGGGCGCGCGACGCGGGACGCGCCGGCCGGTTCAGCGGCTCGGGGGTCGCTGCGGCGCGTCAGCTCGAGGTCGTCGCGGGTCAGATCGACACCTGGATCGACCCGGCGGGACTCGACTACTTCTCCCGCATCTCGGCCGCACCGCTGAGCGCGCCGCGCGCCGCGGCCCTCGCGCGGGCCGGCGAGCGGGCGACGCGCGCCTTCGGCGAGCTGAGCGGATGGCTCCGCACCGAGCTGCTGCCGAGCGCGCCCGTCGAGGACGCCGTCGGCGAGCACGTCTACCGGCAGACCGCGCAGAGCTTCCTCGGCACCCGGCTCGACCTCGACGAGGTCTACGACTACGGCTGGTCGGAGCTCGAGCGGCTCCTCGGCGAGGCCCGGCGCCTCGCCGCGATCGTGCTGGGCGGCGCAAGCCCCGACGGCACCGAGGCGGTGCGCGCCGCGGCGCGCCTGCTCGACGCCGACCCGCGGTACCGGGTCGCGGGGCACGAGCGCATCGTCGCCTGGCTGCAGGACCGCCTCGAGGACACCTTCGCCCGCGTCGACGGCGTCGCCTTCGACCTGCCCCGGGCCATCCGCGAGGTCGACGTCGTCGTGCCGACCGCCGCGAGCGGGGTCGTCTACTACACCCCGGGCGCCCCGGACGGCTCCGTGCGCAGCAAGATCGTCTGGACCATCCCCGAGGGCGCCGAGGCGATCGGCACCTGGCAGGAGGTCACGAGCTTCCACCACGAGGGCGTTCCCGGGCACCACCTCGAGCACACGATCAACCGCAGCAACGCGGGCCTGCACCCGTGGCAGCGCTACCTCTGCGAGATCCACGGCTATGCCGAGGGCTGGGCGCACTACTCCGAGCAGCTTTCCGACTCGATCGGCCTGCTGCGCGACTCCGCCGAGCAGCTCGGGATGGTGCTCGGCCAGATCTGGCGCGCGGTGCGGATCGTCGTCGACCTCGGCCTGCACACCGGCCGCGAGCTGCGGCCGAACCCGCTCGGCGCGACCGGCCCGTGGACGCCCGAGCTCGGTCGCCGCTTCCTCGCCGAACTCGCCCTCGTCGACCCCAGGACGGCCGGCTTCGAGGTCGACCGCTACCTCGCCTGGCCGGGGCAGGCGCTCGCCTTCAAGGTCGGCGCGAAGCTCTGGACCGAGGCGCGGGCGACCGCCGAGGCATCCGGGATCGCCGCGAAGGACTTCCACCACCGAGCGCTGTCCTACGGCCCCATGGGCCTCGGACCGCTCCAGCACCTGCTCACCACCGAATCGACGGACCGACCATGACCTCTGCCTCCCTCGACGACTTCGTCGTCGCCCTCTACCGCGAACTCGGCGACCGCGCCGCCTTCGACGCCCGCCTCGACCCCGCGGTGACCGTGTGGGAGACGCCGTGGCCGACCCTCATGCGCGGCATCGCCGAGCTCGACGAACTGCGCGGCCCCGCCGTCGCGCCCGAGGACCGCGCCGAGCCGCTGCCCGAGGTGCGCCCCGTCGAGATCGTCAGCGACGACTTCGGCGCCGGCACCGGTCTCGTGCGCTACGTGCTCGAGGTGCGCGACCCCGCCGACGGCCGGCTGCTCGAACGGGTGCGGGTGACCGACGTGCTCCGCCACGGCGACGAGGGCTGGCGCATCGTGCACCACCACGCGCAGGACCTGCCCGCCGACGGCGCGAACTGAGAGGACGAGGAAGATGGATCGCACGAGCGTCGACTGGCACGGCTACATCCCGGCCATCACGACCCCGTTCACCCGGGACGGCGACTTCGACGTCGCCGCCTTCGAGGGGCAGATGGGCTGGCTCGCCGACGAGGGCATGCACGGCGTCATCCTCGCCGGGACCTCGGGTGAATGGTTCAGCCTGAACGAGGACGAGCGGGCCGAGCTGTTCGCGCAGGGCGCCCGGCTCGGCGCCGGCATGCGCGTGCTCGGCGGCTGCAACGCCTTCACCGCGGCCGAGGCGATCCGGCACGCCCGCGCCGCCGAGCGGGCCGGGCTCGACGGCATCCTGCTCACCCCGCCGCCCTACCTCGTGCCGAGCCGCGCCGAGATCGTCGAGTTCTACCGAGAGGTCGCCGCCGGCACCGAGCTGCCGATCTGCGTCTACAACTGGCCCCGCGGCTGCATCGTCGACCTCGACGTGGACACCCTCGGCGAACTCGCCGAGATCGACAACGTCGTGGCGATCAAGAACTCCACGGGCAACTTCGCCGGCTTCCTCGCGGGCCTGTACGCCCTCGGCGACCGGGTGCGCTACTTCGGCATCCCGACGAGCGAGCTCGGCGCCGACCTCGCCGCCCTCGGCCGCGGCGACGGTCTGATGGGCTCCGGCGCCCCGCTCGGTCGCGACCACCCGGACTTCTGGAACGCGCTCGCCGCCGGCGAGCGCGAGCGCGCCATCGAGCTCGGCGCCCGCGACCGGGTCGTCATGACCCGGTGGTTCGGCCCCGACTACGGCGCGAAGTTCGGCAACCAGCAGGCGATCATGAAAACGGCGCTGCGCCTCCGCGGCGTCTCGGCCGGCTATGTCCGGCGCCCCCTCCTCGAGCTCGACGACGCGCAGGTCTCGATCGTCCGCTCGACCCTCGAGGACCTGGGGATCGCGACCGTTCCACTCTCGTGAGCGAGCGATACGACAGCATCGTCGTCGGCGGCGGACTGCTCGGCGCCGCGCTCGCCTGGATGCTCGCCCGCGAGGGCGCCCGGGTGGCGCTCCTCGAGCGCGACCAGCTGAACCAGCACGCCTCCGGCCAGAACGCGGGCAGCCTGCACTTCCAGCTCGAGTACCGCATGGTCGAGCACGGCTGGGAGTCCGCGCGCACCGCCGCCGAGGCGATGCCGCTGCACCTCGAGGCCGCCCGCGAGTGGGCGGCGCTCGGCGACGAGCTCGGCGAATCGCTCGGGGTCGCCCAGCAGGGCGGCTTCATGCTCGCCGAGACGGCCGAGCAGGTGGAGGTGCTGCGGCGCAAGACCGCGCTGGAGCAGGAGTGGGGCCTCGACGTGCGCCTCCTCGACGGCGAGGAGGCCCGCCGCCTCGCCCCGTACCTCTCCGACTCGGTGCTCGCCGCCGCGTTCTGCCCGCTCGAGGGGAAGGCCGACACCCGCATCGCCGGCCCGGCGCTCGCCCGCGGCGCCCTGCGGCTCGGCGCCGAGGTGCGCACCCGCACCGAGGTCGTCGACCTGGTGCCCGCCGGCTCCGGCTGGGCGGTGCACGCGGTCGAGCGCAGCGACGCGGGGGAGCGGATGCTCCGCCTGGAGGCCGATACGGTGATGCTCGCCGCCGGGGTGTGGACGACCCGGCTCGGGCAGCTGCTCGACGTCTCGCTGCCGACCATCCCGCTCGCGCTCATGATGAGCGTCAGCGCCCCGACCGCGCCGTTCGTGCCGCACCTCGTGCAGCACGCCGGCACGAAGCTCTCCCTGAAGCAGACCGGCAACGGCACCGTGCTCATCGGCGGCGGCTGGCCCGCCCGCCTGCCCCTCGCCGCGGACGGCACCCCCGAGCTGGATCGCCGGCCGACGCTGCTGCAGTCCTCCCTCGTCGGCAACGCCGCCGCCGCGATCGGCGTCGTGCCGCGCACCGCCTCGCTGCCGATCGTGCGCAGCTGGGTCGGCACGACGACTGTGACCCCCGACCAGTTGCCGCTCGTCGGGCAGGTGCCCGGCCGGCCCGGGGTGTTCGTCGCGACGGGCGGCTCGGCCTTCACCCTCGGGCCGAGCTTCGCGCGCTCGCTCATCGCCCTCGCCGACGGGCGGCCGCCCGGGATCGATCTGCACCCCTACGACCCCGCACGATTCGAAAGGCTGAGCCATGCCCGACGCTGAGGCCACGAGCGGGCGCGCCGCGCGCCTGCCTTCGGAGCGGGGCGAGCCCGCGGAGATCACCGTCGACGGCCGCCCCGTCGGCTGCTTCGCCGGCGAGACCGTCGCCACGGCGATGCTCGCCGCCGGGGTGCCCGCGTTCTCGCACCGCAACGGCGAGCCGCGCATCCCGCTGTGCAACATGGGCACCTGCTTCGAGTGCGGCGTGACCGTCGACGGCGTGCCGTTGACCCGCTCCTGCCTCACCACCGTGCGCGACGGCATGCGCGTCGAGACGAGCGAACGATGACCGCCGCCCACGACCTCGTCGTCGTCGGGGCCGGTCCCGCGGGTGCCGCGGCCGCGCTCGCCGCCGCCGACGCCGGCCTCGACGTGCTCGTCGTCGACGAGCAGCGCGCCGCGGGCGGGCAGATTTTCCGCACCACGCCGCCGGAGTTCGGCGGGCGGCGGAAGCTGCCGACCGGCTACCCGTGGGCCGGGGAGCTCCTCGACCGCGCGCGCTCGCACCCGGGCATCGCCTGGCGGCACGGTGCGACCGTGTTCGGCATTCTCCCGGTCGCGGTGGATGCCGCGGCTGGCGCGGATGCCTCGGCGGGGCCCGGCTCGGCGGGCTTCGACGTGCTGACGAGCGATCCGGCCGATCCCGCCCGCTCCGGCCGCGTGCGTGCGCGACGGGTGCTCATCGCCTCCGGCGCCTACGACATGCCCGTCGCGATCCCGGGCTGGACGCTGCCGGGCGTGATGATGGCGGGCGCGGTGCAGGGCTTCCTGAAGTCGCAGCGGCTGCGCGTCGCCGACCGCGTGGTGCTGGCCGGCTCCCACCCGCTCCTCCTGATCGTCGCCGACCAGCTGCTCGCGGCCGGCGCGCGGATCGAGGAGGTCGCGATCGCCCGAGGCCTCCCCTCACCCGTCGAGCTGCTGCGGGCGCTTCCTGCGGTGCCCGGCCACGTGCGCCTCCTCGGCGAACTGGCCGGCTGCGTGCTGCGGCTGCTGCGGGCGGGCGTGCGGATCTCGACCGGCACGGTGCCGACCGAGGTGCTCGGCGACGGCCGCGTGCAGGGGGTGCGCCTCGCCCGTGCCGACCGCGGCTGGCGGCAGACCGGGCCGGCGCGCACGGTCGACGCGGACGCGCTCGTGCTCGGCTACGGCTTCCACCCCTCGACCGAGCTCGCCCGTCAGCTCGGCTGCGGACTCGACTGGGACTCGGCGCAGGGCGGTTGGATCGTCCGCCACGACGCGCAGCTCGAGACGACCGTCGCCGGCGTGCACGTCGCGGGGGAGCCGAGCGGCGTCGCCGGGGCCGAGCAGTCCCGCGCCGAGGGGGAGCTCGCCGGCCTCACGATCGCCGCGGCCCTCGGCCGCCCCGTGCCCGAGCGCGCGCTCGCCGGCGCTCGTCGGCGCATCCGCTCGGCCTCGCGCTTCTCCGGCGTGGTGCAGCGGATGTTCGCGCCGCGCCGCGAGGCCCTGCTCGAACTCGCGACGCCCGCGACGGAGATCTGCCGCTGCGAGACGGTGACGCGGGGCACGATCGACGGCTTCCTCGACGAGAACCCCTTCGCCGGCACCGCGGATGCCGTGAAGCTCGCCTGCCGCAGCGGCATGGGCCCGTGCCAGGGGCGGTACTGCGAATCGGCGGTGGCCGGCCTGGTCGCGAAGGCGCGCGGCACCGGCGTCGGGCAGGCCGGGCGCTTCGCTGCGCACATCCCGGTGAAGCCGGTGCCGCTGCAGGCCTACGTCGCCCTCGCCGACGACCCCCCGGCTCTCTGAGCGAACCATCCACCGCGGCAAGCCGTCAGTATTTGTGGGTGCCGGCGCGGACGCACCCGCAACTATTGACGGCAAGCCGGCCGGATCCCACCCCGAGGTGGCCGGATGTCGCGGGAGGACGGCAGCCACGCCCGCGCGCGCCGGCCCCCGAGGCTGCAGAATGGGCGGGTGACTCGCCGGGGGATCCTCCTGTTCGCCGCGCTCGGGATCGCGTGGGGCATCCCCTACCTGTTCATCAAGGTGGCGGTGTCGGAACTCGACCCCGGCATGGTCGTGCTCGCGCGCTCGGGCCTCGCGGCCATCCTGTTGCTGCCGCTCGCGCTCTTCCGGCACCAGGTCTGGCCGGTGCTGAAGCGGTGGAAGCCGATGCTCGCGTACACCCTCGTCGAGATCGTGTTCCCCTGGTACTTCCTGAGCTCCGCCGAGCAGCACCTGCCGAGCTCGACCGCCGGGCTCCTGCTCGCGGCGGTCCCGCTCGCCGGCGTCGCGATCGCCTTCCTGATGGGTCGCCCGGAGCGCCTCTCGGGGGTGAACTGGCTCGGCATCCTGCTCGGCATGCTCGGCGTCGCCGCGCTCGTCGGCCTCGACGTCGCGGGCTCCGACCTCTTCGCCGTCGCCGAGATGGGCGTGGTCGTCGTGGGCTACGCGCTCGGCCCCGCCATCCTCGCCCGCTGGATGTCCGACCTGCCGGGCGTCGGCATCGTCGCCGTCTCGCTCGCTGGGGCCGCCGTCGTGTTCGTGCCGTTCGTGCTGCTCACCGGCGGGGTGCCGACGAGCTGGCCCTCACCGCAGGTCATCGTGGCCGTGCTCGTGCTCGCCGTGGTCTGCAGCGCGCTCGCGTTCCTGCTGATGGTCGGGCTCATCGCCGAGATCGGCCCGGTGAAGGCGACCACGATCACCTACGTGAACCCGGCCGTCGCGATCGTCGCGGGTGTGCTGGTGCTGGGCGAGCGGGTCACGGTGTGGACGGTCGTCGGCTTCGTCCTCGTGCTGCTCGGCTCCTATCTCGTCACCCGACATCGCCGGGATGACGCGATCGGGGAAGCAATCGCCCCGCCCGAGCGTTCCTCCTCTGCATGACGACCCTCGGAATCATCGGTGCAGGACACATCGGCAGCCAGATCGCGCGAGCGGCGGTGGCGAACGGCTACGAGGTCGTGATCGCCAACTCGCGCGGTCCGGAGACGCTCGCGGAGCTCGTGGCCGAACTCGGCCCGCAGGCGCGCGCGGCGACCGCGGAAGAGGCGGCGGCGGCCGCAGACCTCGCGGTCGTGACGGTGCCGTTCAAGGCCTACCCGGCGGTGCCGGTCGAGCCGCTCGCCGGCAAGATCGTGATCGATACGAACAACTACTACTGGGAGCGCGACGGGCACGTGCCCGCGCTCGACGAGGGGCGCGACACCGTCAGCGGCATGCTCCAGGCGCACCTGCCGACGAGCCGCGTCGCGAAGGGCTTCAACCACATCACCGCCGCCGACATCACCACCGAGGGTCGCCCGGCGGGTGCGCCGGGTCGCCGCGCGCTCGCCACGGCGAGCGATCACGAGGATGCCGCGGCCGCCGTCGCCCGCCTCTACGACGAGTTCGGCTACGACACCGTGAACGTCGGGCCGCTCGCGGAGAGCTGGCGGGTCGAGCGCGACCAGCCCGCGTACTCGGCCGGGGCGCAGACCCGCGACGAGCTCGTCGCGAACCTCGCGAAGGCCGAGCGCGCCGCGTAGCCGCGCCGTCGCGACGCAGAGCCGCGCCCGCGCACGGGGGCCCTCCCGGGTGCTTCAGTCGCGCTGCGGCGCGGCCAGGATGACGAGCGGTGACGTCGGGAAGGCGATCGTCTGATTGCTCTCGAAGGCGAGCACGACGGCCTCGTCGACGACCCGCGCCGTGACGCCGGTTTCGCCGAAGAGCCCCGAGGGGATCTGCCAGGTCTCGGTGCTCTCGCCGGTCTCCCGGTCGATGCGGTTCAGCGCGGCGTCGCCGTTCACGAGGCCGATGCTCAGCGCGTAGAGCTGCCCGTCGGTGCCCACGCTGACGTCCTGCACGGTCGCGGTGAACGGTGCGGGCGGCGTCGTGCGCCAACGCTCCTGGCCCGTGACGAGGTCGTAGCCGACGACGTCGAGCGAGCCGCCGTCCGGCCCCGTCGCGCCGGTGACGAGCAGATCGCCGACGACCTCGTAGGCGCCGTGGCCGTCCGCGAGCCCCGCCGCGAACTCGACCGGCGTGGTCGGCGAGATGGGCGCCGGCATGCGCCCGGTCTCGGGATCGAGGCGGCCGAGCACCGCGCTGCCGTCGGCGAGCTCGGCGATGGCGAGCGCGCCCGGTTCGCGGTCGTCGACGACGAGGAACGGGTCGGCTGCGTCGAGCTCGCCGACGCCGAGCGTGGCGTTGCCGTCGATGGTGTCGCCGAACTTCCAGACCACCTCGGCCTCGGCGCCATCGACCCGGATGCCGTACACGTCGGCGGCGGGCGCGTCGCCGATCAGCTCGCCGTGCAGCAGGGTCGTGACGAGCAGCCCGGATTCGGGATCGACGGCGAGCGAGCTCACGTGCGCGCGCCCGCCCTGGTCGTCGGTGAAGGCGCCGAGCTCGGCGGAATCGAGCACGCCCTCGGGCTCGGCCGTCTTCGGGTCGAGAAAGCCCAGGCCATGGAACGAGGTGACGAACCACAGTCGGCCGTCGACGGCCGCGGTGCCGGTGACCTGCTCGTAGCTCTTGGTGCCCTGGTATTCCGCGGTGACGAACTCGAAGCCGTCGACCGCCTCGCCGCTCTCGAGGTCGTAGACGACGAAGCGCGAGCAGGGCCCGCCGCCCTCGATGCCAGTGAGCAGCACGAGCCGCTCCTCGGAGAGGAAGTACGGCGCGTCGCACGGACCCCAGTCGGTCGGCCCGCCGGACGCGGACCAGGCCTCCTCGAGCGTGGCCCGGTCGAAGACGGTGAGCGTGCCGTCTGGCGGGGAGACGACGGCGATCCACTTCTCGGAAACGGAGATGCCGGGCTGCAGGATCGGGCTCGTGCTGCGGTCGACGTCGGCGAGCTGCGGCGCCTGGTACACCACCTCGAGCTCACCGGCCGGGAGCTGGGGCGTGGTCGTCGCGGTCGGAGGCGCGCTCGGAGCCGGGCTCGCCGCGGGCGGCGCGGTGCACGCGGTGAGTGCGGCGAGTGCGAGCGCGCACGTGGCGAGTGCGGCGGTGCGAAGCTTCGACATGGTCCCCCCGGTCTGGCATCCCCGGTGCTGACGGCTCCACTGTAGCCCGTCCGGGGGATCAGCGGGCGAGCACCGCGCCCAGCCAGTCGACCACGATCCGGTCGTAGGCGCGGGCGGCGTCGGTCTGCGGCGCGGGCTCGGTGCCCGGCCATTCGGCGAGGGCGTGCTCGACGCCCGGCACGTAGCGCACTTCGGCGAGCTCGAGCCGCTTGAACGCGCGCACCGCGTCGAGGAAGGGCGCTTCGTCGGCATCGCCCTCGACGACGAGCAGGGGCGTGCCGAGCTGGCGGAGCTCGTCGGCGCGGGCCACGAAGTCCATGCGGGCGGCGACGGCGCTCGAGGCATCCGTCCAACGATAGGGCTCGGGCAGGAACTCGGCCATCGCGTCGATCATGGGCCGCAGCCGCAGCATCGGGTTCACCAGGACGGTGGCGCGCAGGCCGAGCGCCGCGCCGTGGGCGACGGCGACCTCGGCGGCGACGGACGCGCCCGCGGAGCCGCCGAGCGCGACGAGCGGAGCCGAGCGGCTCGCGCCGAGCCGCTGCCGGATCTCGGCGAACGCGGCGGGGAACTCGGCCTGCGCCTGCTCGTGCATGGGGCCGAAGAACTCGGTGACCAGGTCGATGCCGCTGTCGAGCAGCGCCTCGAAGTCGTCGTGCACGGCGCGCGCACCGCTGAGCGGCAGGCCGAGGTACATGACGTGCGCGTCGAACCCGGCGAGCGGGAGCGCGGCGGCCATGGCCGCCGGCGTGTTCGGCGGGTCGAGCAGGTGCCAGGCGACGACGACGGGGGCGTCGGGATGCGTCGCCGCGCGCGCCGTGTAGGGGACCCCGCCGCTCGTCGTACCCGAGATCTCGTCCATGGAGGCGACGCTACCCGCGCCCGCAGACACCCCTCAACCGTCGTGCACGTCGAGCGAGACGAGGACGGTGTCGCCCTCGCCCACCTGCTCGGCGCGGAGCACCGCCCGCTTCAACGGCAGCACGTAGACCCCGCCGCTCGGGAAGATCGAGGTGCTCCAGGTGCTGCCGCCGAGCGAGACCGTGACCTTGACGGCCCCGAAGCCGCGGGGCATGCGCGGCTGCTCGGAGATGTCGGCGCTCGGCTCGGGCGGCACATCGACGAAGAACCAGTTGCGCCGGGCCGCCCACTCGTAGATCTCGGCCTCGAATCGGATGCGCATGCGCCGAGCGTAACGCCCGCCGCCGACGCTCGCCCGGCCTGCATGCGCCGCGCTCGCCCGCCCGCGGTGCGCTCGGTCGCCGCGCTCGGCTTGCGGTGCGAGTCGCACGACGGATGCCGCGCTGCGCCACTCCGCCCGGCGCGCCGGGCCGATCGTCGTGCACCTCGCAGCCTGCGACACCTGACGGGCCTACTGCGCGGCGGCGAGGATCTCCCGGTGCAGGGCGAGCAGCCCGGCGGTGCGCTCGGCGGGCCCGCGGCCGAAACCGCACTCGGTGCCGATGCCGAACTCGGCGACGCCCGCAGCGGCCAGCGCTTCGCGCGCGGGGACGAGGCGGGCGAGCGCGCCGTCGACCCCGTCCTCGTGGTGCACGAGTCCGAGGAACGGGGTCGTCGCGGCGGGCAGCGCCCAGCCGGCGAGCGGGGCCGCGTAGGCGGCATCCGTCCGCTCGATCGGCACCGGCAGGTGCACCCAGTCGATGCGCCGGGCGACGGCCGTGCCGAGCGCGTTGGCGACGGCGACGAGGCGCCCGGCGTCCTGCGGCTCGACGAAGTGCTTCTCGCCGACGTCGCCGTAGCAGAGGTGGAAGCCGAGCTCGGCGCCCGCCGGCACGGCGTCGGCGAGTCCCGCGACGAGCTGCGCGACCTCGGCGGCGAGGGCGTCGGCATCCGCACCCTCCGCTGCCGCGAAGAAGGCCTCGAGCGGCCCGCCGCCGAGGCTGATGCCCTCGAGGTAGGCGAACTCGGTGGCGAGGTCGAGCTGCACCGCGAGGTCTTCCGCGGGGATGGCGGCGGCGATCGCGCGGAGCTCCGCGACGAGCGCCGCGGCGTAGGCCGGATACACGGCGGCCCGGTCGGCCGGGGCGACGAAGCTCGTCACCGGGGCGAGCGGCGAGGGCAGGCAGACCTGGAAGCGGGTGCCCGCGGGGATGACGTCCGCTTCCCGCAACCGCACGAATTCGGCGTGGCTCTCGACCGCGGCGGCGGCGTAGCCGAGCGGGCCGAAGACGAGCTCGGCGGCCGGCACGGTGCCGTCGAGGAGGAGGGGCCGCAGGTCGAAGCCGGCGACGACGATCGGGTCGATCGGCGCGCGCACGAGTCCGGCGACGCGGTCGAACGCGGCGCCCTGGAAGAGGATCCAGTGGAAGCGTTCGCCGACCTCGCCGTCGGGGATCCGTGGCAGCGCCGCCCCGAGTTCGCCCGCGGCGAGCCGGAACACCGCCTCGGCGGTGGGCTGGTTGACGGATCCGACGAGGTGCGCGCCGGCGACGCGGGGGAGCTGAGGCATCCGCTCAGCCTAGTCCGGCGCAGAGGTCCGAAATCCGCTGCTCGATCGGGCCCTCGGCGGTTTCGACGCGGCGAGAATGGGGGCATGACCCGCCGCCACGCCACCCTGCCGACCGCGCTCGGCGAGCTGCTCGTCGTCGCGGATGCGGGCGGGATCGCCGGGCTCTACTTCCCGGCCCACTGGCACCCGCCTGCCGCGGGCTCGCTGGGCGCGGCGGTGGATGCCGCGGCCGACCCCCTGCTGACGGAGCTCGCGCGGCAGCTCGACGACTACCTCGCCGGGCGGCGCCGCGACTTCGACGTGCCGATGGACCCGGCCGGCGGCGACGAGTTCGAGCACCGGGTCTGGGCGATGCTGCGGGAGATCCCGTTCGGGGTGACCACGACGTACGGCGAGCTCGCGCTCCGGCTCGGCGACCGGAATCTGGCCCGCATGGTCGGGCGCGCGGTCGGGCACAACCCGATCAGCATCCTGGTGCCGTGCCACCGGGTCGTCGGCGCCGACGGCTCGCTCACGGGCTATGCGGGCGGGCTCGAGCGCAAGCGCACGCTGCTCGAGCTCGAGGGCGCCGAGGTGGTGGCGCAGCGGCGGCTGTTCTGAGCCGCCTCGGCGTTGGCACTCTCCTGGGTCGAGTGCTAATCTGGCGGTGTTGAGTCGATGCGACTCAACTCTGAAACCTCGGGCCGCCTACCCGCGGCCCGCACGAGTGAGAGGAGACGCTCATGGCACTGACCTGGGACCCGTTCCGCGACCTCGACCGGCTCGCGGCGACCATGCTCGACTCGCGGCAGGGGCCGCGCATGATGCCGATCGATCTGCATCGCGACGGCGATCACTACGTGCTCTCCGCCGATCTCCCCGGCGTCGACCCGGGCTCGATCGACATCGACATCGACGGCCAGCTGCTGACCATCCGCGCCGAGCGCACGCTCCGCGGCGACGAGGGGGTGAAGTGGCTCGCGCACGAGCGACCGAGCGGCTCGTTCCTCCGGCAGCTCAGCGTCGGCGAGGGCATCGACACCGCATCGATCAGCGCGCACTACGACAACGGCGTGCTGAGCGTGCTCCTGCCGGTCTCCGAGCGCGCGAAGCCGCGCAAGGTCGAGGTCCGACAGGCGGCTGGCGCGGATGCGCCCAAGGAGGTCGCGGCGAGCTGAGCCGCGAGCGGCGAGCTGGCCGTGGCGAGACGGTGAGCGGGGCGGTGCGCACGGCGCGCCGCCCCGCTCCGTCTGCGCTCAGGCGGCCGAGTTCGCGGCGATCGCCGCGCGGAGCACGCCGTCGGCCGCGTCGAGGGCGGCCGGGGCGGCCGCTGCGGGCAGGCCGGTGCGGAGCACGAGGATCGCCTGCTTCACCGAGCCGCCCACGGCGGAGAGCGCCTCGCTCGCCGTGTCGGCGTCGACCTCTGCGAGTGCCATGATGGTGCGCACCGAGCGCGCGTGCAGCTTGCGGTTCGTGGCCTGCAGATCGACCATGATGCCCTGGTAGGTCTTGCCGAGCTTGATCATCGAGATCGTCGTCAGCATGTTCGCGACGAGCTTCTGGGCGGTGCCCGACTTCAGGCGGGTGGATCCGGCGACGAACTCTGGGCCCACGACGACGTCGATCGCGATGTCGGCGATGGCGCCGATGGCGGAGGGGGCGTTCGAGGCGATCGCGATGGTGAGGGCCCCGTGCTCGCGCGCGTAGCGGAGTCCACCGACGGCGTAGGGCGTGCGGCCGGAGGCGGAGATGCCGACGACGACGTCGGCGGGGCCGACGGCCAGCGCCGCGAGCTGCGCGGGTGCGCCGTCCTCGTCGTCCTCGGCGTTCTCGACGGCCTCGCGGATGGCGGTGTCGCCGCCCGCGATGAGGCCGACGATGAGCGCGGGGTCGGTGCCGAAGGTGGGCGGGCACTCGCTCGCGTCGAGCACGCCGATGCGGCCCGCCGTTCCTGCGCCCAGGTAGACGAGGCGCCCGCCGCGGCGCATCCGCTCGACGATGCCGTCGATCGCCCTGGTGATCTCGGGCGCCCGCGCCGCGACGGCCTCCGGCACCCGGCGGTCCTCCGCGTTCATCGCGAGCACGAGCTCCTCGGTGCCGAGCAGGTCGAGGTCGCCGCGCTGCTCCGCCTGCTCGGTCGTGAGCGTGGCGAGCTCGTCCATCAGCGCCTCGAGCTCGTCGGCGCCCAGAACGGGCTCGCTGCGGTCGGCCGCCGGTGACTGGGGCATGACAGGCTCCTGGAGGGTCGGGCCGATGCGCTCGGCCATGTAAAGAGTCTACGGTGGATGCGCAATCAATGTAACTGATTTTCGAGACGCGCAGCGCTCCGGGCGCCGAGCCGGGGTCGCGGCGGGCATACTTGGAGCGACCGACCGGCCGAGACGGGGGAACCAGTGAGCATCCAGTCGACGATCGACGCCGCCGCGGCCTCGCTCTCCCCGTCGCTCGCCCGCATCGCCGCGGTCGTCCGCGACAACCCGTCGATCGTGATCGACAACACGATCAACGAGCTCGCCGCGGCCTGCGACACCTCGGTCGCCTCGGTGGTGCGCTTCTGCCACGCGATCGGCTTCGCCGGCTACGCCCCGCTCCGGATGGCCCTCGCCACGGAGCTCGGACGGCAGTCCGCGCAGTTCGTCGGGCAGGCAGACTTCGGGGCCGACCTCGGCCGCGACGACACCCTGCCGCAGATGGCGGCGAAGCTCGCCTCGCTCGAGATCCTCGCGATCGAGGAGACGCTCGGCAACCTCGACTTCGCCGTGGCGGAGCGCGTGGTCGACGCCCTCGACGGGGCGTCCCGCATCCTGCTGTACGGCGTCGGCGCGAGCCAGTTCGTCGGCGAGGACCTCGGGCACAAGCTGCTCCGCCTCGGCCGCAACGCGGTCGTGCTCTCCGACCCGCACGAGGCCGTCGCGGCGGCGTCGCTGCAGATCCCCGGCACCGTCGCGATCGGCTTCTCGCACCTCGGCGAGACGGTGGAGTGCGTGCGCTTCCTCGAGGTCGCGGCGGAGAGCGGGGCGACGACGGTCGCGCTGACCGCGGTGAAGGACTCCGCGATCGCCCGCACGGCCGACCATGCGCTGTTCACCGCGGTGCGGGAGACGGCGTTCCGGGCCGGGGCGATGGTGAGCCGCATCGCGCAGCTCGCCGTGATCGACTGCCTCTTCGTGGGGGTCGCGCAGCGCCGCTACGACGAGACCGTCGAGGCGCTGCGCCGCACCCGCGAGGTCACCCGCGCGCTGCGCGGTCGCTGAGTCGCGTCCGGCGGGCGGATGGTGCGGCCGCGAGGGCCGTCGCCGGGCTTCGTTCATTGCGATCGTGTAAACCATCTCCAATCAGATCGACAGGAATGAAAATTCTTGCCATACTGATCGAGCCGGCGACGTTCGCCGGCGAGGAAGGACGACGACGTTGAGCACCCTCGACCAGGCGATCGAGATCCGGCCGTTCCGCTTCGGCGACGGCCGCGCGATCCCTGCGGCCTGGACCGCCGCAGCGCCCCGCGACGGCATGACCGAGGGGCGCTTCCGCGACCTCGTGCTGCTCGACCGCAACTTCGACGAGCGCGGGCTCTTCGTGGCCGAGCGCGCCGGGCGGGTCGTCGGCGCCGCCTACGCCGTCCGCCGTCGGGTCGCCCACCACGGCGCCGACCTCGAGCCGGACACCGGCTGGCTGCCCTTCTTCTTCGTCGTGCCCGGCGAACGGGGACGGGGCCTCGGCCGCGAGCTCGTCGGCCGCGCCCTCGGCTGGCTGCGCGACGAGGGCGCCCGCCGGGTCGTCTTCTCCGCCTACACCCCGAACTACGTGCTGCCCGGCCTCGACGCCGAACGCTACCCCGAGGCGTCCGCCCTGCTCGCCTCGCTCGGCTTCACCCGCATCGAGCACCCGAGCGCGATGGACCGCTCCCTCATCGGCTACGCGATGCCCGAGGACGTCCGCGAACGCGTCGACGCGCTCCGCGCCGAGGGCTGGACCCTGGACTCCCCGCAGAACGACGACCTCGTGCCGCTCATCCGCATCGCCGGCGACGCCTTCAACTCCGACTGGGCGCGCGCCATCCGCGAGGGCATCGTCGCCGGCATGCCGCTCGAGCGCATCATCATCGCGAAGAACCCCGCGGGCGAGGTGCTCGGCTGGGCCATGCACGGCACCTACGAATCCGTCATCGAGCGATTCGGCCCCTTCGGCGTGCTGCCGGAGAGCCGCGGCACGGGGCTCGGCAAGGTGCTGCTGCACCTCACGCTCGAGCGGATGACCGCCCTCGGCGCGCACAGCGCCTGGTTCCTCTGGGCCGACGAGGGCTCCACCGCCTCGGCGCTCTACGCGAAGACCGGCTTCGCCGCGACCCGCACCTTCGACATCCTCGCCGCCGAGCTCGCCTGAGCGGGCCGGCCACATCGCAACGAAAGGATCGACGTGAGCAGCACCGTCATCGCCGTCGGCGGCCACATCGGCGACATGGAACTCACCGCGGGCCCGACGCTCGCCAAGGTCGTGCTCGAGGGCGGCCGGGCGATCATCGTCGACTGCACCTACGGCGAGCGCGGCCACCCCGTGCTCGCGCCGAGCGTGTACCGCGAGCAGAAGCTCCGCGAGGGCCGCCACTTCGCCGACTCGATCGGGGCCGAGTTCGTGGCGCTCGACTACTCCGACGGCTTCCTGCCGGACTCCGAGGAGGTCGCCGAGCAGATCGCCGCGATCATCCGCGAGGCGAAGCCCGACATCCTGATCACCCACTGGCTGCACTCCATGCACCGCGACCACGAGCGCGCGGCGCAGGCCGCGCTCCGCGGCGCCTTCCTCGCCTCGATCCCCATCGAGAAGATCGAGGCCGAACGCCACTCGGTGCCGACGATCCTGCACGCCGAGAACTGGGAGGACATGGAGGGGTTCGACGCCGACACCTACTTCGAGATCCCCGAGGAGGCGTACCAGCGCTGGCGCACCGGCATCGACGAGCACGCCTTCGCGCGCGGCGAGACGTACGGCTTCCGCTTCATCGACTACTACTCGGCGCTCATGCAGGTGAAGGGATGCCTCGCCGGCGTCCCGCGCGCCGCGGCGTTCAAGTCCGCCGGCACCGAGAAGTTCGCACTCGCCGGGCCCTGAGCCCGCGACCGCCGCCATCAGCACCACCCCCGACAGAAATGAAGGAGACCATGAAGAAGTCAGTCCTTGCGACGGTGGGCCTCGGCCTGTCGCTCGCGCTCGGCCTCGCCGGATGCTCCGCCTCGACGGGCGATGCGGAAGGGGGAGCGCAGGAGCTCACCTTCCTCACCCACTGGGGTCCCGACCAGGTGAAGATGCTCGAGGCCGCCGGTGACGCGTTCACCGCCGACAACCCCGACATCACGATCAAGGTGCAGGCCGTGCCGTTCGGCAACCTGCTCTCGACGCTGCGCACCCAGGGCGCCTCGGCCGACGGCCCGGCCATCGTCGGCATCTACGACGCCTGGCTGCCGGAGCTCGTCCGCGACGGCCTCGCGGCGCAGACGCCCGACGACGTCGCCGCCGACGTCGAGGCGAACTGGCCCGCCGGCGTCGTCACGGCGGCCTCGCAGCAGGGCGCCGTCTACGGCATCCCGAACGAGATCGACCTCTACCAGCTGAACTACAACACGAAGCTGTTCGACGCCGCGGGCATCGCCGAGCCGCCCGCCGACTGGGACGCCCTCGTGAAGGACGCCGCCGCGCTCACCACCGGCGAGCAGCAGGGCATCGGATTCATCACGAACTGGAACTCCGGCGTGGTGCACCCCTTCCTGTCGCTGCTCGCCTCGAACGGCGGCTCCTTCCTGAACGAGGACGGCACGAAGTCCGCACTCGACAGCCCGGAGGCCCTCGAGACGGCGGAGCTGTACCAGCAGCTCGTCGACGCCGGCTCGACCGACCCGGCGAAGTCGCCGGCGAACGCGAACACCACCGGCCCGTACCTCGACGCCTTCGTCAACAACCAGACCGGCATGATCATCATGGCGAACTGGTGGGAGAGCGCGCTGAAGGACGGCATGGGCGACGGCTTCGCGAACGTCGCGACGGCGCCGATCCCCGTCGGCCCGAGCGGGACCGAGTCGTCCTCGATCTCGTACTCGTGGATGACGATGGTGAACGGCAAGGCGAGCGACGCCAAGCAGGCGGCCGCCTGGAAGTTCCTCAGCTACCTGAACGGGCCCGACTCGGGCGAGGCCGGCTCCTCGGCGATGGCCGACATCCTCGTCTCGATGGGGATCCTGCCGAGTCGCGCCTCCGACCTCGAGGCGCACCAGGCGCAGCTCGAGACGCCCTTCCTCACGTCGTACGTCGAGCAGCTCGCCCAGGCGACGCCGTTCCCGACCGTGCTCGGCGGCCCCGCGGCGACCGACGCCCTGCAGCGTCAGCTCGAGGCGCTGATCAACGGCCAGATCGACGCGAAGACGGCCATGGCGAACGCGGCGAAGGACGTCGACGCGGCGCTCGCGGCCGCGCAGTAGCAGTATTCGAGGTGGAGGCCGCCGCCCGGCGGCCCCCACCGTTCCCCCGAGAGGCCCGTGTGACCACCCTGCAGACCCCGCCCGCGACGGCGGGTGCCCCAGCGGCCGCGCCCCGCGCGAGCCGACCCGCCCGCAGACGACGCGGGCAGGGCCGCTGGTCGGCGCTGTTCCTCAGCCCCGCCCTGCTCATCATCGGCGTGTTCACGCTGATCCCGATGCTCATGACGGTGTGGATCAGCTTCCACCGATGGTCGATGTTCACCCCCATCACCGAGATGAGCTGGGTCGGCCTCGACAACTACGGCCGGCTGTTCGCGGACTCCGCGCGCGTGCAGGCGATCTGGAACACCGTCGCCTACGTCGGGCTCTCGGCGCTCATCACCGTGCCGCTCGCGCTGCTCGTCGCGCTGCTCCTCTACTTCCCGAAGATCAAGGGCAAGGGCGTCGTCCGCGTCATCCTGTTCGCGACGTACGTCATCCCGACGATCGCGATCGTCATCATCTGGGGCAACATCTACGCCCCCGGCTACGGCCCGCTGAGCGCGATGCTCGGCGCGGTCGGCATCCCCGCGCCGGGCTGGCTGAGCGATCCGAGCTGGGCGCTCGTCTCCCTCGTGATCTTCAACGTCTGGCAGATGCTCGGCTACTACGTCATCCTGCTCATCGCGGGGCTCACCCAGATCTCGGAGGAGCTCTACGAGGCGGCGAAGATCGACGGCGCCGGCATCGTGCGGCAGACCTGGTCGATCACGATCCCGCTGCTGCGGCCCTCGCTCGTGTTCGTCGCGCTGATGACGTTCATCAACTCGATCCAGGTGTTCGACCCGATCTACCTGCTCACCCAGGGCGGCCCCGCGAACTCCACCAACGTGGTGTCGTTCGAGATCCAGCGCACCGCATTCCAGTACGGCATGGCCGGCGAATCCTCGGCGCTCGCCGTGTCGCTGTTCATGATGATCGTGGTCGCCGGCGCGGTGCTCGGCATGGTCATGAAGGGACGCAAGCGATGACCGCCGTCACCGAGAAGCCGATCCCCGTCGAGCGGGCGCGCCCGGTGCCCGGCCGCCGCCGGCGGCGGAACCCCTGGACCACGGCGCTGCTCTACGCGCTGCTCGCCGTCGTCGTGCTCATCCCGCTGTTCCCGCTGTACTGGCTCGTCATCTCGGCGTTCAAGACGCCGGCGGAGTTCGCGCAGATCCCGCCGACGTGGTTCCCCGCCTCGCCGACGATCGACCCGACCGTCACCGCGCTCACCGAGGTGCCGTTCCTGCAGTCGATGATGAACAGCATCATCATCGCGGGCGGCTGCACGATCTCGGTGCTGGTGACGAGCATCTTCGCCGGCTACGTCTTCGCGAAGCACCACTTCCGCGGGCGCGACCTGCTGTTCTGGTCGGTCGTGGCGACGATGTTCCTGCCGCCGATCGTGACGCTCGTGCCGCTCTACTACCTCGTGTCGAGCATGGGGCTGAGCGACACCTACCTGGGCGTCATGCTGCCGTGGCTCGCGAACGCCTTCGGCATCTTCCTGATGCGGCAGTTCATCATGGACATCCCCGACGAGCTCATCGAGGCGGCACGGCTCGACGGCGCGGGGGAGTTCCGCATCGTCTGGCAGTTCGTCGTGCCGCTGCTGAAGCCCGCGATCGTGACCCTCGCGGTGTTCATGTTCGTGTACAGCTGGAACAACTTCCTCTGGCCGCTGTCGATCCTGCGCTCCGACGCGCTGTACCCCGTCGTGCTGACGCTGAACCGGCTGATGTCGTACACGATGAGCTTCGAGTACCAGAACGTGGTGCTCGCGGGCGCCCTCATCGCCTCGCTGCCCACCCTCATCGTGTTCATCGTGACCCAGCGGGTCTTCGTGCAGGGCATCGCGGCGAGCGGCATCAAGGGATGACCCCGGCGCCCGCCGGCTTCGTCGTCGGCATCGACATCGGCGGCACCGGCAGCCGCGCGGCGATCGCCCCGCTCGACGGCGCACCGCGATTCGAGCTGGACGGGCCCCGTGTCGCGGTCACCGCCGACGGCAGCACCGCCGGCGAGCTCGCGCGCGGCCTGCTCGCCGGCCTCCGTGAGGCGCGGCCGGCCGAGTTCGCCGCCGTCGTCGGTTGCGGGATCGGCGCGACGGGCCTCGCGAGCCTCGTCGCGGACCCCGCCGGTCTCGCCGTTTCGCTGCGGGCCGAGTTCGCGCCGCCTCGGCCCGCGGATGCCCCGGCGCCCGCCGTGGCCGTCGCGATCGACGCCGTCACCGCCCACCTCGGCGCGCTCGGCGGCGAGTCCGGCGCGATCATCGCCCTCGGCACTGGGGCGATCGCCTTCGGCTCCGACGGGCACGAGATCTGGCACCGCGTCGACGGCTGGGGCCATCTGCTCGGCGACCGCGGCGGCGGCGCCTGGATCGGGCGGCGCGCCCTCGAGGCCGCGCTCCTCGCGCACGACGGGGTGGATGCCTCGGGCAGCGCCCTGCTCGCAGCCGCACGGGCCCGCTTCGGCGAACCGGCCGGCTGGCCGGCGCAGCTCTACACCCGCGACGACCGGGCCGGGGTGCTCGCGGGCTTCGTGCCCGACGTCGTCGCGCTCGCCGCGGACGGCGACGGGGCCGCGCTCGCGATCGTGTCGGAGGCCGGGGCGGAGGCGGCGCGCAGCGCGGCCGCCGCGCTCGTGCCCGGGCTCGCGCCGCGGGTCGCCGCGACGGGCGGCCTGTTCGGCGCCGGCGGGGCGCTGGCCGAGCGGTTCCGGGAGACGCTCGCCGAGCTGCGACCGGATGCCGAGCTGCGCGCGCCGCTCGGCGACCCGCTCGACGGCGCGCTGCGGCTGGCCGAGCGGGCGGCACGGGGCGAGCTCGTCGCCCGCGCGCCGTCGCTCTGGCTCGCCTGAGCGTCGGCTCCGCCCATCCCCGCATGACGTCGGCTTCTGCGGGTGCCGCGGCTCGGTGGCCGGCAGATCATGACGTCGCGCCGGGCGTCCGCCGCTCGGAGCACGCGTCAGCTCCGGCGACGCGCCTCGCTGACGCTCGCGGCGAGGCGGGACAGGCCGCGCTTGATCGCCTCGGCCTCCTCGGGGTCGAGGTGCGCGTACCAGAACGACTCCCGCGCGTTGTAGTCGCGGTAGACCTCGTCGCAGGCCCGCTTGCCCTCCGCGGTGGCGGAGATGACGATGCTCCGGCCGTCCTCGGGGGACGGCGAACGGTCGACGAGCCCGTCGGCCTCGAGTCGCTTGAGCAGCGCCGAGACCGCCGCCCGGCTCATCCCGGTGAGCTCGGTGACGCGCAGCAGCGTGGACGGGCCCACCGTGGTGAGCACGAGCAGCACCCGCAGCGCGGCCGAGCTCATCCGTTGCTCGAGCTCGCCGCGGATGTCGTAGACGATCAGCTCGAACGCGCGATGCAGGGTCATGAAGAACTCGGCCGCCTCGAGATCGAGCCAGGGTCGCTGCTCGCCCGCGTGCTTCGCGAAGTGATCGACGAACGACCAGTAGTCCACCTCGCCGTCCGGTGCGGCGTCGAAGTCCGGTGACGGCGAGCGCCCCGCGGTGGGCTGTCCGTCGGGGCCGCTCACGAGCGGACCCCGTGCTGCGCTGCGGTCAGGATGCGCCCCTCTCCTCGGCTGGCTGACGGCCTGCGTCGCACGTCGGCGTGCAGGCGATTCCCCGATCATACCCAGTCGCGGACAATTTAGTTCACATATTGACTAACACGCTGAGGCGTGGGTATGGTCGCCTCACACCGCCTCTCGAAAGGACGAGCAATGAAGCTTTCCCCCCGTCGCTCCACTGCGCTCGGCGGCGCACTCGTCGCCGTCGCCCTCGGGCTCACCGGCTGCGCGCAACCGGCCGCCGACGCCTCCGATCCCCTCGCCGGCCTCCTCGCCGAGCCCGGCGTCCTGATCACCGCCGACAGCGGCAGCGTCAAGCCGCTGAAGTACACCGAGGGCGGCAGCGGCGAGATGAAGGGCGTCATCCCCGACCTCACCAGGGAGTACGCGAAGCGGCTCGGCCTCGAGGTCCGATTCGAGAAGGTCTCCTCCGACGCCGTCATCCCGGGCGTCCTCGCCAACCGCTACGACGTGGCGCTCGCCGCGGGCGACTTCGCCGAGCGGCGGAAGACCCTCGACTTCGTCGACGTCGTCGAGGGCGGCGTCGTGCTCGTGGTCCAGCTCGGCAACCCGGCGGGCGTCACCGGCCGCGACGACCTCTGCGGGCGCAGCCTCGCGATCGTCAAGGGCAGCATCCAGCAGGGCTACGCCGACGAGGAGCAGCAGGCGTGCTCCGCCGCGGGCAAGCCCGCCATCGACATCCAGGGCTACGCCGACGGCCCCACGGCGACGCTCGCGCTGCAGAGCGGCCGCGTCGACGTCGAGTGGTCCGACCTCGCCGTCGCCAATCAGCTGGTCAAGGACAGCCCCGAGGAGTTCGAGCTCGCCGGCGAACCGGAGCTCCTCGCCCCGTACGGGGTCGGGGTCCCGAAGGAGAAGCCGGAGCTCACCGAGGCGATCCACCGGGTGCTCGCCGAGATGAAGGCCGACGGCACCTACGACCGGATCCTCGCCGAGTGGGGGCAGGAGAGCCTCGCGCTCGAGGAGATCGAGATCAATGGCTCCGACTTCTGAGTCGACCGCGGCACCGGCGCCCGCCGTCGGTGCCGCGGCCGGTGCGCGGCGCGAATACCGCTTCGCGAGGCCGGTCCGCTGGAGCTGGTGGATCTCGGGCGCGATCTCCGTGCTCGTGCTCCTCGGCGTCGTCGACTTCCTCGTCAACGGGCGCAACTGGCAGTGGGACGTCGTGGCCGAGTACCTCTTCCACCCCGACATCCTGGTCGGCCTCGGCAACACGATCGTCCTGACGGTCACCTGCGCCATCACCGGCCTCCTCATGGGCGGCGTCGTCGCGTACCTGCGCATGTCGTCCAACCCGGTCTTCCGGGCGATCGGAGCGGTGTACATCTGGCTCATCCGGGCCATCCCCGCGCTCGTGCTGCTGCTCTTCATCTTCTTCCTCGCCGCGCTCCTGCCGCAGATCCCGATCGGGCTCCCCTTCCTGCCGCCGTTCGCGTCTCTGCCGACGAACACCCTCATCTCCCAGTCGACCGCCGCGATCCTGGGGCTCACCCTGATCCAGGGCGCGTACATCGGCGAGATCTACCGCGGCGGCATCCTCTCCGTGCCGCGAGGGCAGCTCGAGGCCGCGCGCTCGATGGGCATGACCCACTGGCAGGCGATGCGCCGCATCATCGCGCCGCAGTCGATCCGGGTGGTGATCCCGCCGCTCGGCAACGAGATGATCACCCTCTTCAAGAACACCTCCCTGGTGTTCGTCATCGGGTACACGGAGCTCCTCACCACCGTGCAGCTCATCTACGGCGAGACGTACCAGACCATCCCGCTGCTCGTCGTGGCGTGCATCTGGTACCTCGCGCTCACCAGCATCGCGATGCTCGGCCAGCGCCAGCTCGAGAAGCGATTCGGAAAGGGGTTCCGCGGTGTCGACGACTGAGACCGTGCGCGCACCGCTCGTTCGGGCGCGCGACGTCGAGAAGCGGTTCGGCGAGCACACGGTGCTCTCGGGCATCGACCTCGAACTGCAGGAGGGGCAGGTCATCAGCCTGCTCGGCCCCTCAGGTTCGGGCAAGAGCACCTTCCTGCGCTGCATCAACCTCCTCGAGCAGATCGACTCGGGGGAGATCCGCTACCGCGACGAGGTGCTCGGCTTCGAGCTGCGCGACGGCGTCTACCACCCGCTCGCCGAGAAGCGCAAGAGCCGGCAGCGCGTCCACTTCGGCATGGTCTTCCAGCAGTTCAACCTGTTCCCGCACCTGACCGCCCTCGAGAACGTCTGCGAGGGGCTCCGGGTCGTGCAGCGGCAATCGAGGGCGGAGGCCGAGGAGCGCGGGCGGTTCCTCCTGGACCGCGTCGGCCTCGCCGACAAAGCCGGGCAGTACCCGGCGATGCTCTCCGGCGGACAGCAGCAGCGGGTCGCGATCGCCAGGGCGCTCGCCCCGCGCCCGGCGGTGATGCTCTTCGACGAGCCGACCTCCGCCCTCGACCCCGAGCTCGTCGGCGAGGTGCTCGACGTCATGCGCGAGCTCGCCGACGCCGGGATGACGATGCTCATCGTCACCCACGAGATGAACTTCGCACGCGAGGTGAGCGACGCGGTGGCCCTGCTCGATCAGGGCCGGATCGTCGAGTTCGGCGCGCCCGAGCAGGTGCTCACCGACCCGCAGTCCGAGCGGGCGAAGGCCTTCGTCAACGCCATGAAGAGAAAGTGAACGATACGAACATGCGAACCATCGGCACCACCGGCATCGAGGTCAGCGAGCTCTCGCTCGGCTCCTGGAACACCTACTCGCGGCTCAGCTTCGAGGCGAACGTGGCGCTCGTCGACCACGCGTTCCGCAGCGGCATCCGCTTCTTCGACGTCGCCTACTACCGGGACAAGCCGCACACCGAGGTGCTCTTCGGGCGGATGCTGCAGGAGGCCTCGTTCGCGCGCGAGGACATCGTGCTCGCGGAGAAGGTCTGGTTCTTCGACTACCCGGAGCGCTCGCTCGCGGCGCAGCTGGACGCCTCGCTGCGCCGCCTCGCGGTCGAGCAGGTCGACGTGATCATCGTCGAGCACCCGCGCGAGGGCATGGACGTCGAGGCGCTCGCCGAGGAGGCGGCCGGGCTCGTCACCTCGGGCCGGGCGCGCGCCTGGGGCGGGCTGAACTGGCGGCCGGAGCTCATCCACCGCGCCTGGGCGCACTGCCGCGAGCGCGGGCTGCCGAAGCCCGAGCTGGTGCAGCTGAAGTACTCGCTCGTGCGGCAGAACGTGGTCGACGGGCCCGACTACGCGCGGGTGCTCGCCGAGACCGGCATCAGCGTGCACGCCTCGGACAGCCTCGAGGGCGGCATCCTGACCGGGACGCTCGCACCGGTGCGCAAGATCGGTCTCGACATCGGCGGCATCCGGGAGGAGATCCGCGCCCGGGTGCCCGCGATCCAGGCCGCCGCGGCGGAGCTCGGCGTGACGGCGGCCGAGTTCGCAATCGCCTTCGCGGTGTCGAAGCCCGAGGTGTGCTCCCTGCTGTTCGGCGCCACCCGGCCCGACCAGATCGACGCGAACCTCCGCGGCGTCGAGCTCGCGGCGACGCGCGGCGACGAGGTGCGCCGGCTCGCGGCCGGCCTCGGGATCGACGCGCACGAGATCGACCCGCCGTACGCGCACGCCGCGCCGCTGACCGACGAGTTCGTGGCCTGAGCGTTCGCGGACCGCGTTCCGCGTACCGCGAGGAGGGGCGGCGCCGAGCGGCGCCGCCCCTCCTCGGCTCGTTCGAGCGGCCGGCTCAGGCGGAGATCGCCTGGCGGAGCCCCTCGACGAGCGACGTCGTCGGTCGGCCGATGAGGCGCGCGAGGGTGCCGTCGGCGTTCGCGAGCACGCCGCGGCGGATGCCGTCGTCGATCCCCGCGACGAACCCGGCGGTGCCCGCGTCGAGGCCGGCGGCCTCGAGTGCGGCGACGTGCTCCTCGCTCGACACGGGCGTGTACACGACCTCGCGGCCCGTGAGCTCGGATGCCGCGGCGGCGAGCTCCTCGTAGCCCCAGGCGTGCTCGCCGCTGAAGTCGTAGACGGCGCCGAGGTGGCCGTCCTCGGTGAGCAGCACTGCGAGCCCGGCGGCGAGGTCGGCCCGGGTCGCACTCGCGACCGTGCCGTCGCCGACGCTCGCGACGATCGTGCCCGACTCGGCGGCCTGCTTCACGTCGCCGGCGTAGTTCTCGGTGTACCAGTTGTGCCGGGCGATGACGGCGGGCACGCCGGACGCGACGATCGCCTCCTCGGTCGCCTTGTGGTCGGGGGCGAGCACGAACTCGGCGGTGGTCGCGTTCGGCACGCTCGTGTACACGAGCTTCGCGACGCCCGCGGCATTCGCGGCGTCGATGACGTTGCGGTGTCCGACGGCGCGGGCGCCGGGGGCGCTGCCCGAGATGAGCAGCACGGTGTCGACGCCCTCGAGCGCGGCGGTGATGGTCTCGGGGCGGTCGTAGTCGAGCACGGCGGTGCGCACGCCGCGCTCCGCGGCGGACTGCAGCTTCGCGGTGTCGCGGGCGGTGGCGACGAGCTCGGCGGGGGCGACCCCGCGCTCGAGCAGCGCGTCGACGACGAGGCGGCCGAGCTGGCCGGAGGCGGCGGTGACGAGGATGGTCATGCGATGGTCCTTTCGGAAGCGCCGGCCCCTCCGGCGTCACCATGGGCCAACCGGATGCCTCGCCATCCGCATTCCTTCCGGAGGGTACCCACTTTCCGGTAAGGTACCCACATGCAGGTAAGTCTTGCGGATCCGCGCATCGAGCGCCCGAAGATCTTCACCCACGGCTGCCCGACTCGTGTCGTGCTCGACCACGTCATGAGCCGCTGGGGCGTGCTCGTGCTGCTCGCGCTGAGCGAGGGCACGCTGCGCTGGGGTGAGCTGCGCCGCGAGGTCGACGGCATCAGCGAGAAGATGCTCGCCTCGACGCTGCGCACGCTCGAGGCCGACGGCATCGTCGTGCGCACCTCCTATCCCGAGGTGCCGCCCCGCGTGGAGTACTCGCTCAGCCCCCTCGGCGACGAGCTCATGCAGCGCATGCTGCCCCTCGTCGGCTGGGTCGCCGAGCACGCCGAGGGCATCGTCGAGCGGCAGGCCTGACCCACCGCCCCTCCCGGCCACCGCCGCCCCCCCCGGGTCCTCTCCCGCCTCTCCTGGCCACCCCGTCCGCCACCGGTGCGACGTCACTATTTGCGGGTGCCGAGGCCCGCGCACCCACGAATACTGACGTCATGCGGGGTTTGGAGCTCGCGAACGCTCAGGAGGTGGCGAGCTCCCGATCGATGGCGCCGGCCATGAGCGCGCCGGGCTCGGAGAGCAGGCCGGGATCGATCCGCTGCGCTCCGGCGATGCCGAAGGCGATGAGCAGCAGGCGGCTCGCGGCGGCCGTGCGGTCGCCCGCACCGGGCAGGCGCGCGGCGAGGGAGCGTTCGAGCGCGCGGTAGCTCTCGGCGAAGGCCCCGGCGAAGCGTTCGTCGCTCTGGGCGTGGCGCCAGGCATCCGCCCATCGTGCGAGACCGGCCAGGTCGCCGTCGGCGAACGGGGCGAAGAACGCGTCCAACGCGGCGCGGCCCGGGGTGGGCGTCTCGAGCTCGTAGGCGGTGCGTTCGCGCTCGACGTAGGCGAGCCACGCCTCGGCCGCGAGCTCGGAGGTGCTCGCGAAGCGGTGGTGCACGAGTCCGGGGGAGGCGCCGGCCTCGGTCGCGACCGCGCGCGAGGTGACGGCGGCGAGGCCGTCGCGCTCGAGCACGCGAACGGCGGCGTGCAGCAACTCGCTGCGTCGTTCGTCGTGCGACAGGTAGCTCACCCTCGAATTGTACATGCGCCCAAAACTCCTCTAGCGTGATTTTGGGCATATGCCCAAATCACGAGAGGAGCGAACTCATGCGCGCGATGACCCCAGCGGAGATCCGCGGGTCGATCCGGAACACCGACGAGCGGGCGCGCCGCACCATGCTGCTGCCGCGCGCGCTCGGCGAACTCGACTGGTCGGCGCGGGACGTGCTCGCCTGGCGCGATGGCCGGGCCCGCCACCGCGGCTACCTCGTGCGCTGGGCGACGAGGTCGTCGGGCGCACCTCGGCCGGAGGGGCTGCTGCTCACGATCGCCCGCGCGCCCGGCCGACCCGACCGGGCCGTGATGTGCACCTTCTGCCGGTTCACCGCCCGCTTCGAGGAGGTGGCGATGTTCACCGCGCCGCGCGCCGGCGCCGCCGGGTTGCGCGGGGACACCGTCGGCGTGCTCGCCTGCGAGGACCTCGGCTGCCACGCCCGGGTGCGGCAGCCGCCGCTGCGCGGTCCGCTCGATCCGCCCGTGGAGGAGATCGTCGCGGCCCGAGTCGCGGGCCTCGCCGAGCGCATCGACGCCTTCTTCGCCGACGTGCTCGGCTGAGCCGCCCCGCCCCGCCCCGCGCCGCCCCGCCCCGCCCGGCGCCCGAGCGTGCGAGCGAGCGGCCGCTCGTGCAATTCGCCGAGTTGCACGACGCGTCGTATGGCGCGCCGACTGCGCCCGGCGCGTCGGGGCAACCATCGTGCAACTCGCGGATCCTCGGGCGGGAGGCGCAGGGCGGGAGGCGCAGCGCGGGAGGCGTGGGGCGTGCGTGCCGGGGCGTGAGGCGTGGGGCGGGGGTCTTGACAGGGCGGGGGCGCGCCCCTAGCTTGATGGGAACTTAGTTTAGCCGGTCACTAAAGGTACCGACCTCCTCTCCCCGATTGGACCGACATGAAGATCACGCGATACCTCGCGGGCATCGTCGCCCTCGCCGTCGCGTTCGGCGGCGCGCTGCTCGCGGCCCCGCCTGCGCAAGCCGCCGAGCTCGTCACCGTCATCGACGACGCCACCACCGGAAAGGGGGACGGGCAGTTCGACTACGGCGCCGGATGGTCCACCTCCACCGGCCTCGGCACGAGCCGCTGGCAGGACGGCACCGAGCACTGGACCAACGGCACCTCGAGCTTCACGCTCCGCTTCACCGGCACCGCCGTTCGGCTCTTCGGCGTCACCGCGCCCGGGCACGGCATCGCCGCCGTCTCGATCGACGGCGGGCCCGAGGTGCCGGCCGACAGCTACGCCGCCACCCGCTCCTACAAGCAACTGCTCTTCGAGAGCCCGACGCTCGCCGACGGAGCGCACACGCTGACGTACCGCGTCACCGGCGACAAGCACGCCGCCTCGACCGGCATCGGCGTCTCCATCGACGCCGCCGAGGTCGTCGCGCCCGAGCCGACCGAGATCGTCGGCGGCATCGTCGACGATGCCACGACGAGCGGTCCGCACCGGTTCGCCTACGGCACCGGCTGGGTCGCGGGCGCCGGCAACAGCACTACGAACTACCACAACGGCACCGAGCACTGGGCGAAGCCCGCGGGGACGCCGAGCTTCACCTTCACCTTCACCGGCGTGCTCGCCACCCTGCACGGCGTGACCGCGCCCGAGCACGGCCGCTACGCCGTGTCCGTCGACGGCGGCCCCGAGATCGTGGTCGACGCCTACTCGAACGGGCGGCTGTTCAAGCAGCAGGTCTACAGCACCGGCCTGCTCGAATACGGGGAGCACACCGTGACGCTGCGGCTCACGGGCGAGAAGAACCCGGCGGCGACGCGGGCCGACGGGCAGATCGACTTCGCGACCGTCTACACCGAGAACGTCCCCGTCACGGGTGTCGAGCTGGATGCCTCCACGCTCCGCGTGCTCACGGGACAGCAGTCGAAGCTCAGCGCGAAGGTGCTCCCCGAGGGCGCGATCGAGCGCGGCATCCGCTGGTCGAGCAGCGACGAGGCGGTGGCGACCATCGCCGCCGACGGCACGCTCAGCGCGCTCGCCGAGGGCGAGACCGAGGTGACCGCGACGACCGTCGACGGCGGCAAGACCGCCACCCGCCGCGTGCAGGTCGTCGGCATCGGGTCGGGGCTGCAGGGCGTCGTCGGAGACACGAACTTCCACTACGTCGAGCGCAAGACCTTCGACGACTACGAGCGGAAGTACTACGAGGACGTCGTGCAGATGACCGGCACCACCTGGTCGGCCACGGCCTGGCGCGGCGACCGCGTCAACGGGCAGTTCGTGTTCCGCACGGGCACCGAGGCGCAGTCCGACGTGACGCTCGCCGCGAGCGGGCTCACCGGCCCCGGCGGTGCGTCCATCCCGGCCGAGGAGGTGACGCTCGACGTCATCCGCACCGTGCTCGCCGGCCAGGGGAACCCCTCCGCCGGCCGCCCGCAGGAGCGCGTCCCCGACGTCCTCGGCGGCAACGCCCCCTTCGACCTCGCCGCGCGCTCGGTGCAGGGCGTCTGGATGACGGTGGACGTCCCCGAGGGCACCGCTCCCGGCAGCTACACCGGCACCGTCACCGCGACGAGCGCCGAGGGCGCCGAGATCGCCTTCGAGCTGAAGCTCGAGGTGCTGCGCCTCACCCTCCCCGAGCCGAGCGAGTGGGAGCAGTTCATCGACCTGTGGCAGAACCCGTACGCGATCGCCCGCGTGGAGGGCATCCCGGCCGACCAGCTCTGGACGAAGGCCCACTTCGACGCGATGCGCCCGTACTACCGGATGCTCGCCGACGGAGGCCAGGACGTCATCACCACGACCGTCGTCGCCGATCCCTGGGCCTCGCAGACCTACGACAAGTACGGCTCGATGGTGCAGTGGACCAAGCAGCGAGACGGCAGCTGGGCGTTCGACTTCTCCGCCTTCGACGCCTGGGTCGAGTACATGATCGACGACATCGGCATCGACGGGCAGATCGACGCCTACTCGATGGTGAACTGGGCGAGCCGGATCCTCTACTACGACGAGGCGACGGGGCAGAACGTGAACGCCAAGGTCGATGTCGGCACCGCGCAGTGGAACGCCATGTGGGGCGCGTTCCTCGAGGCCTTCGGCCCGCACCTGAAGGAGAAGGGCTGGTTCGACCGCACCTACATGGCGATGGACGAGCGCGCGCTCAGCGACATCATCAAGGCGGTCGACCTCATCGCCGAGAAGGCGCCGGGTCTGAAGGTCGGCGCAGCGATGAACTACAACAGCCTCGGCGACCCGCGCCTCGACCGCATCGAGAAGATCTCGCTCGGCTCGTACTACGTCGACCTCGGCGACGCCGAGTTCGCGGAGGTCTCCGCCCACCGGCGCGAGCTCGGCCTCATCACGAGCGTCTACAGCTGCGTCGGCCACTTCCCGAACACCTTCACCCGCTCGAACCCCGCCGAGGGCGACTGGGTGCAGTGGAAGACGGTCGCCACGGGCTCGGACGGCTTCCTGCGCTGGGCCTTCGACAGCTTCGTGTCCGACCCGCTGCAGACGACCGATTTCAAGACGTGGGAGTCGGGCGACACCGCCCAGATCTACCCGGGTGCGCTGAGCTCGATCCGCTGGGAGAAGCTCACCGAGGGCGCGCGTGATGCCGAGAAGATCCGCATCCTGTCCAAGGCGAGCCCCGAGGCGGCCGCGTCGCTCGGCGCCCTCATGGCCGGCATGGAGAACCCGGGCTACGCCTCCGACCCCTTCGGCGGGCGCATCGACCCGGGCAAGGTCGACATCCCCGCCGTCGTGACTGCGCTCCGCGCGGGACTCGACGACGCCGCACGGGCCTACGCCGGGACGATCCCGGTGCCGGTCGAGCGGGTCTCCGTCGACCCGGGCGCGCTGGCCCTCACCGTCGGTCAGCAGGGCGCGCTCACCGCGACGGTGCTGCCGGCCGATGCGAGCGAGCCGGGCGTCGCCTGGTCGAGCTCCGACGAAACCGTGGTGAGCATCGCCGCGAGCGGCGGGACCGCGACGGTCACCGCGCTCGCCGAGGGCACGGCCACGATCACGGTGACGAGCGCCGACGGCGGCAAGACCGCCACGGCGACCGTCACGGTGGAGGCGGTCGAGCCGGAGCTGCCGGACTTCACGATCGCGCTGCCGGGCGGGGCGACGCTCGTCGCCGGCGCCGAGGCGCGCATCGTGGTCTCGGGGCTCGCTCCCGGGAGCGAGGTCGAGGTCGAGCTGCACTCGGACCCGGTGCGCCTCGCGACGGGGACGGCGGATGCCTCGGGCGTCTTCGCCGCGACGGTGACGGTGCCGGCGGGCACCCCGGCGGGCGCGCACGCGCTGGTCGTGCGCGGCACCGACGCCGAGGGGACGACGGGCAGCCGGGAGCTGCCGGTCACCGTCCGCGCGGCGACGGGGGAGCCGGGCGGGCCCGGTGAACCGGGCGGACCGGGCCGGCCCGGAGAGCCGAGCGGCCCGGGGCGGGGCGACGGCGATCTGGCCTCGACGGGTGCCGCGGGCGTCGGCGAACTCCTCGCCGGCGGGCTCCTGCTGGCGGCGCTGGGCGCCGCGCTGGTGGTCCGCAGGCGCCGTCGGATGCCGCGACGGGGGTGAGCGGGGCCTCGTGATCGGTGACGCGGGCGGTCGTGGTTCGGTGAACCGCGGCCGCCTGGCCGCGCCCGGCGGCGGTGTCGAGCTCGCGCGAGGAGGCGCGCGCGTGCGGGGCGGCTGGGCGGAACTCCTTTCCTCAGTGGGTAAACTGCCTCCGCCGAGCACGGGAGGGCAGCGACCCATCCCGCCGAGCCGCCCGGCAGGAGGAGCAACGGTGGAGGCAGCGCCGACCATGATCGAGCGGCTGCGCCGTTCGCCGCTGGGCGCCGACCCGGGCGAGCAGCTCGACGCGCAGAGCACGATCCGCCGCCGCCACCTCCGCCGCGCCCTCGAGCTGATCGCCGCCGACCCCGGGCGCTGCACCCGGGCGTCCATCGCCCGCGACTCGCAGTTCACCTCGGCGACGGCCTCCTCGCTCGTGGCGGAGCTCATCGCACTGGGGCTCGTCGCCGAGTCCGCGCCGCTCGCGAGCACGGGCGGCAAGCGGGCCACTGGGCTCGCGCTCGACCCTGACGGCTTCGTCATCTGCGTGGTGCTCATCCGCCCCAGGGAGGTGCGCGCAGCGCTCATCTCGCTCGACGGGCGCTGCGTGGCCGACGTGGGCATCCCCGCCGGCGGTCCGCTCGACGCGGCGGACGTCGCCGCGGCGGTGGCGGGCGCGACCGCCGAGTACACGGGCCGGATCCTCGCGACGTGCATCCAGTCGCCGGGCGTCACCGACGGCCGTACGGTCGTCGAGAGCGTGCTCATGGGCTGGCGCGACGAACCGCTCGCCGAGGTCGTGGAGGCGGCCATCAGCGCGCCGGTGTTCGTGCTGAACGACGCCGACGGCGAGGCGCTCAACGAGTCCGCGTTCGACGAGTCCCGCGGCGTGCAGCGGCTCTTCGTGCGTCTCGGCGAGGGCGTCGGCGGCGCGGTCACGGTCGACGGCGCCGTGGTGCCGGGGGCGCACCAGCGCGCGGGCGAGATCGGTCATGTCCGCATCGTCTTCGACGACGACGCGCCGATCTGCAAGTGCGGGGCGCCGGGGTGCGTCGAGGCGGTCGCCTCGCTCTCGGCGATGCTCGGTGAGGACTACCACGACGAGCTCGACTTCGCGGAGGTCGACGCCCTCGCGGCCCGGCCGGGGGCGGCCGAGCGGCTGGATGCCGGGGCCTACGCCATCGCCCGCCTGCTCCGCATCCTCGCGGCGATGCTCGACCCGCACGAGGTCGTGCTGGGCGGCGCGGCGCCGGCGCTCGGTGCGGAGTTCCTCGAGCGCGTGCGCCGGGCGTTCGACGCCAACCCCGCGAAGGGCACGGGCGGCGCGGGCCTCCGCTTCGCGCGGGCGCGCTCCACGTACGAGCGGCTCGTCGGACCGGCCAGGCACGCGCTGAGCTCGACGCTCGGGGTGCCGCTCATCCTGCCGGCGCCGGAGGAAGCGGAGCACGAGACCGACGTGGCGCACGAAGCCGATGCATCGGACAAGGCCGACGGGGCGGCCGGGTCCGCAGCGGGCTGAGGCGCTCGGCGAAGCCCGTCAGGCGACCCGTGCGGCGGCGTGCGGCGCGGAGCGGCGAGCGCGACGCTCGGCGTCGACGGCACGGGGTCGCTCGTCGCCGTCGTGGCCCTGGCGCAGGTCGAGGCCGTGCTGGCGCACGGCCTGCTCGAGCTCGAGCCGCCGGCGGCGGCTGAGCTCGCCGAGATCCTGGGAGCGACGGAGGAGCGAGCCGACGGGGACGCCCCAGTCGCGGGCGAGTCCGACGAGATGGCGGAGCTCGGTGATCCGCGGGGGCCGGAGCTCGGCCCGCACGGCCTCGCTCGGGCAGAGCAGCTCGTCGGCGAAGCGGATCACCTGGTCCTCCTCGGAGCGGGGCAGGAGCTGGTGGCCGATCTCGTGGGCGAGGGCCTCCCGCCGGTCCCACGTCGGCAGCTCGGCGTTCAGCACGATGCTGGGTGCGGCCCGCGGGTCGCGGCGGATGGCGACGGCGGCGACGCCGTCGGGGAGCCGGCGTTCGACGAGCCGCCCACCGGCCG
The DNA here is from genome assembly GCF_022811605.1 of Agromyces soli. Classification (GTDB taxonomy): domain Bacteria; phylum Actinomycetota; class Actinomycetes; order Actinomycetales; family Microbacteriaceae; genus Agromyces; species Agromyces soli. Next base: position 1,711,250 of record NZ_CP094533.1, read on the forward strand.
CCTCGACCGCGCCGACGAGGTCGGGGATCGGGGCGAGGCCGAGTTCGAGGCGCGCGCGGAGCGCGAGTGCCACGGATCGGGCGGAGCGGCCGCGCGACGCGGGGGCGGGACCGAGCGGAGGCTCGGTGGCGAGCGCCCTCCCCGGGCCGTCGAGTCCGAAGGCGGTCAGCTGCACCGTGGCGTGCAGTCGGCGCCGTTCGCGGGCGGGCAGCGCGGCGACCGCGGCATCGCGTAGTGCGCAGTCGGACCAGCCCGCTTCGGGGATCGCGGCGCCGTCGGCGAGGACGGCGGGCGGGCAGCCGAGGCTCCGTGCGAGCGACCGGCGCGTCTGCTCGCTGAGCTTGAGGTCGCCGGACTCGATGCGGGAAACGGTGGCCTTCGAGAGGTAGGCCGCCGCCGCGAGTTCCGACTGGCTCCAGCCCTTCGCCTCGCGCAGCAGGGAGAGCACCGGGCGGGGGCGCGTCGCGGCATCCATCGTCGCACCTCCGGGTCTGCACCGAACTACTTTACTTAGTCAGTGAACTAAGCTCAGCCTAAGCAGGGCGGCAGCTCGAGTCAAGTGCCCCACGGCCCGCTCGCTCGCACGGGCTCGCGCTCGTGCAGGCGTGCGAGTCGCAGGACGGATGCCTGGGTCGGCGCTGCGCGCACGGTGCGTCGCGGCATCCATCGTGCAACTCGCCCCCGCGAATCCCACGCGCCCGGCGCACGCGCGTCGGCGGAAGCTGCGAGCATGGTGGGGTGACCCCGCCGACCGACCCCGCCGACTGGCGCGCGGCGCTCGACGGACTCGTCCCAGCCCGGGACCCGGGGGTGCGCGGCGCGTCGGCCGCACCCGAGGGGCGTGCGTCGGCCGGGCCGAACCGGCAGGCGCCGACCCCGCTCGCGCTGCAGTTCGAGCTGCGGCACCGACTCGAGCCGCGCCCGGGGCAGTGGCGCGGCCCCAAAGACGAGCCGGCCACCCGCCTCGCCCAGGTCGACCGGCTCGCCGCCAGGCCGATGACCCGCGGCGCCCGCGGGGCCTGGGTGAAGCAGGGCCTCACCTGGCAGAACGTCGCCTACCAGGGCGAGGCAGGCGGCTACGACCCGGTGCACGCCCGCTGGTTCGCCCAGTTCGCGCTGCTGAAGGGCGGCAACCCGGGCGTCTACACCCCCTACGGCTCCGACTGGATCACGCTCGACGAGTACGAGAGCCCCGTGCTCTGGGCGCTGCTCGCCGAGGCGGTGCGCCTCGGCATCCCGCTCGTGGGCGGCGAGGCGACCCCGACCGTGCGCGTGCTCGGGCCCGCCGAGCTCGGCCTCGACGCGAGCGCCGACGACGGCGGACTCAGCCTGGCCGCGGTGGCGCGCTTCGCGGACCAGCGGGCGCCGGCCCCGGTGCCGCTCGGCGGGGTGCGACCGATCGGCCGGCACGGCCTGTACCGCGCCGTCTTCGAGCGGGGCGCGATCGAGCTGGCCCCGTTCGCCGCACCGCCGTCGGCCGCGCAGCTCGCGCTCCTCGACCGGCCCGATCCGGTGCGGGTCCCCGCCGCCGAGCTCGCGGAGTTCACCCGCACGCACTACTTCGCCCTCGCCCAGGCGGTGCCGGTCGCGAGCGCCGACGGCAGTTTCGAGCCGCCGCCCGCCCCGCCCGCCGAGCTCGTGCTGCAGCTGCGCTACGAGACGGGCGACGTCGTGCGCGCCGCGTGGAACTGGCGCTTCGCCGACGGCCGCGTCGCCGAAGCGAGCGCGGCCGACGCGGAGGATGGTGAAGGCCGGACGGATGCCGAGCGCGACCCCGACCTCGTCGCACGCGTGCTCGACGTGCTCGGCTGGGTGCCGTTCGAGGCGGTCGTGCTGCGCGGCATCGACGCCGCGCGCTTCGTCGCCGAGCGGCTGCCGGAACTCGAGCGCCTCGCCGGGACGCGGCGGCTCGTCATCGAGGAGCGCGGCGAGCGTCCCGACTACCGCGAGCTGCTCGACCCGCCCGAGCTGCGGGTCACCATGGTCGAGTCGCCGAAGACCGACTGGCTCGACCTCGGCGTCGTCGTCACCGTGAACGGCAAGCCGGTGCCGTTCCTGCCGCTGTTCCGTGCGCTCGCGCAGGGGCGCAAGCGGCTGCTGCTCGTCGACCGCAGCTACCTCTCGCTGGAGCTGCCCGTGTTCGACGAGCTCCGCGCGCTCATCGCCGAAGCCGAGGGGCTGGTCGAGTGGGAGGCCGGCCTCAGGCTGCCGCGCGAGCAGGCGCTCGCGCTCTACGCCGACTTCGAGGATCTCGCCGAGTTCGAGGGGCCCGCGCTCGCCTGGCGCGCGCTCGTCGCCGCGGTCGGCGGCGCGGATGCTTCGGACGGGGCGGATGCCGCACCGGTCCCGCTCGAGCCGCCCGCCGAGTTCGCGCTGCCGCTGCGGCCCTACCAGCTCGAGGGTTTCCGCTGGCTGGCCCGGATGCGGGCGGCGGGGCTCGGGGCGATCCTCGCCGACGACATGGGGCTCGGCAAGACGGCGCAGGCCCTCGCGCTCGTCGCCCACGCCGTGCACGAGGGGTCGGGTCCGTTCCTCGTCGTCGCGCCCACGTCGGTGGCGTCGAACTGGGTCGCGGAGGCGGCGCGCTTCGTGCCCGGCCTCCGGGTCGCGCGGCTCACCACGACCGAGCGCGCCGGGCGGCCGGGCATCGCGGAGGCGGCGGCCTCCGCCGACCTCGTGGTGACGAGCTACGCGGTGCTCCGGCTCGAGGCGGCGCGCTTCGCCGAGGTGGCCTGGGGCGGGCTCGTGCTCGACGAGGCCCAGTTCGTGAAGAACCCGAAGACGCGCGTGCACGAGGCGGCCCGGGCCATCCGCGCGCCCTTCGTGCTCGCCCTCACCGGCACGCCGATCGAGAACCACCTCGGGGAGCTGTGGGCGATCCTGCGGCTCGTCGCCCCCGGGCTCTTCCCGAGCCGGCGCGGCTTCGACGAGCGCTACCGCCGTCCGATCGAGGACGACGGCAACGCCGAACGCCTCGCGAAGCTGCGCCGACGCATCCGGCCGTTCCTGCTGCGCCGCACGAAGGAGCTCGTCGCGCCCGAGCTGCCCGAGAAGCAGGAGCAGACGGTCGCCGTCGAGCTCTCGGCCGCCCACCGCCGCGTCTACGACGCGACGCTGCAGCGCGAGCGGCAGAAGCTGCTCGACCTCGTGAAGGACGAGAGCGGCCGCTTCATCCTCTACCGCTCGCTCACCCTGCTGCGCATGCTCGCCCTCGATCCCGGGCTCATCGACCCCGCGCACGACGGCCTCGGATCGGCGAAGCTCGACGCCCTGCTCGAGCAGCTCGACGAGCTCATCGCCGAGGGGCACCGGGCCATCGTCTTCAGTCAGTTCACCTCGTTCCTCGCCCGCGCCGCGGCGCGGCTCGAGTCGGCCGGCATCCCCTTCGCGCTGCTCGACGGCTCGACGCCGGTGACTCGGCGGGATGCCGAGGCGGCCCGGTTCCGGGCCGGCGAGGCGCAGGTGTTCCTGATCAGCCTGAAGGCGGGCGGCTTCGGGCTGAACCTCGTCGAGGCGGACTACGTGTTCCTGCTCGACCCGTGGTGGAACCCGGCCAGCGAGCAGCAGGCCATCGACCGGGCGCACCGCATCGGCCGCACCGAACGGGTGATGGTCTACCGGCTCGTCGCCGCCGACACCATCGAGGAGAAGGTGCTCGCCCTGCAGGCCCGAAAGGGCGAGCTGGTCGCGGGCGTGCTCGGAGCGGGTGCGGGACCGGCCGAGGCACCCGAGTCCGAGGCACCCGAGTCCGACGCGCTCGCCCCCGACGCGCTCGCCTCCGACGCGCTCGCCCCCGATGACGTCGACTTCGCCGAGGCGCGGTTCAGCGCGGACGAACTGCGCGCCCTCCTCGACGGCTGATCCCGGCCTCCCGCACCGCCGTGCGACGCACGACGTCGATTTCTGCGGGTGCCGAACGCTCGCGAGCCGCGAAGACCGACGTCATGCCCGGGGGCTTCTGTCGGCGTCGGGGTCGGAGCGCGGGCGCCGGCGGCGGGGCTCCTCGATGCCGAGGTGAACCCGGGTGCGCTTGCGCTCGATGACGATCATGAGCGCACCGAGCGCCCAGAGCGGCAGCTGCGTGAGGAATGCGATCTTGAACGCCTCGAGCGAGTAGTTCTCGGGCGTGCCCGCGCCCTGCAGGTCCATCGCGAGGCCGATCAGGAAGATCGCGATGAGCGCCGCGATGAAGCCGCCGCCGTTCACGATGCCGTTCGCCGTGCTGAGCCGGTGGCTCGGGTTGTAGGTGCGCGCGTGGTCGAAGGCGATCATCGAGGCCGGTCCGCCCGTCGCGAGCGCGAGCGCCAGCCCGAACAGCAGCCACAGCGGCGTCTGCCCGGGCCACACGATCACGGCGACCCAGACCAGCGCCTGGATGCCGACGATCGGCAGCACCAGCAGCCGTGAACGGCGCATCGGATGCCGGCTCGAGAGCAGCCCGATCACCGGACCGACGATCATGCCGAACACGACGAAGACGCTCACGATGAGCGAGGCGGTCGCGGGGCTCAAGCCCTCGCCGCTCGTGAGGAACGGGAAGCCCCAGAGCATCACGAAGGCGGTGCCCGCGAACGGCGTCGTGAAGTGCGACCAGAACGCCAGACGGGTCGCCGGGTGCCCCCAGCTCTCGCGGAATCCCTCGCGCAGGTCGGCGGCCGAGGTGACGGCGCGGATGGCGCCCGTCTCGGTGTTCACCGCGACATCGGCGTCGCGGCCGGGCGGCCGGTTGCGGATGACGCCGAACGTCAGCACGGCGAAGAGCACCCCGAGCCCGGCGAGGCTGCCGAACGCGACCGACCAGCTCGTCGCGTGCAGCAGAGCCGCCATGGGCAGCAGCGCGAGCAGCTGCCCGAGCTGACCGACGATGCCCGTCATCTGCACGATGAACGGGGAGCGCTGGGCGGGGAACCACGTCGCGACCACGCGAAGCACGCTCGGGAAGATCGCCGCGTCGCCCGCGCCGAGCAGCATGCGCGCGAAGATCGCGATGCCCACGTTCGGCGCGAACGCCATCACGAGCTGGCCCGTGGCCATCAGCAGCATGCCGATCGTGATGATCGGTCGGGCGCCGTAGCGGTCGAGCAGCAGGCCGACGGGGATCTGCATGAGCCCGTAGACGGCGAGCTGGATGACGGCGAACATCGACAGCGTCGAGGCATCCGCCTGGAAGCGCTCCGCCGCGTCGACCCCGACGGCGGAGAGGGAGGTGCGGTTCGTGACCGAGACGATGTACGCCGCGACGCCGACGGCCCAGACGACCCAGATGCGCCAGGGCGCTGCGGCGGCGACCCGGGTCACCATCCGATGAGCTTCGTGGGGCGCACGCGGAGCACGGTGGAGTAGTCGCCCGTCATCCGGTCGAGCGACCAGCCGAGCCGGTCGAGCCCGGTGCGGTACTTCGCGAGATAGGGCTCGCCGAGCCGCTGCATCCACTCGGCCGCGGACTCCTCGCCGAGCTCGGCGATGCCCTGGAACACGGTGACGTCCTCGCCCTCGGCGTCGGTCTCGAAGTGCACGAGCACCTTCGGGTCGCGGCGCACGTTGCGCGTCTTCACCGAGCCGGGCTGCACGAGCACCTGGATCGTGCCGCCCTCCCAGAGGAACCACACCGGCACCGCGTGCGGGAAGCCGTGCCGGTCGATCGTGCCGAGCCAGGCGACCTCGTCGGTGTCGAGCCGCGCGAGGGCCCGGGCGTGCAGGGGGTTCGCGGGGTCGAAGTCGAAGGGGGCGGGCGGCTCATGGGGCGGCGCGGGCGGTGAAGCTGGCATCTGGTGGTGACCTCCGCGACAAGCCTCGCAGCCCGGCCGGGGCGAGGCAAGCGAGGGGAGCGGCCGCGCCAATTCGGTGTTGCGGAATGCAACGGACAAGCGTAGCGTTGCATATGACAACAGCAGAACCGGGAGGTCGAGATGGTCGAAACAGCAGGGCGCACGCCCGACGGCACCGCTCGCAGCGCGGACGCCGCCGCCATCCTGAGCGCCCTCATCGTCGTCTCCCGCCGCGGCGTCGCCGACGCCCGGACCGCGCGCACCCGGCTCTCGATGACTGAGCAATCGATCCTCGGCTACCTCGTCGAGCACCCGGGCGCCCGCTCCACCGACATCGCGCAGGCGTTCCGGCTGAACCGCTCGACGGTGTCCCGCCAGCTCGCCGGCCTCGTCCGGCTCGGCGTCGTGCGCGAGCTCGCCGACGCCTCGGGCCGAGGCACGCCCCTCGAGCTCACCGAGGAAGGCTGGGCCGCCTACCACGAGGCGATCGGCATCCTGCAGGGCGTCGTCGATCGCCACCTGTCCGACTGGAGCGATGACGAGGTGGCGCGCTTCGCGCGCGACCTGCAGCGCTTCAACCGCGACGCCGGGGGCGAGACCCGCCCCTGACGTCGCCCGAGCGCGCGGTCCCGCCGCCGCTCGAGCATCTCCACCAGAAGCTCCACAAGAGAAGAGGAATGACCATGCAACACATCACCGTGCTCGGCACCGGAGTGCTCGGCTCGCAGATCGCGTTCCAGACCGCGTACCACGGCTTCGACGTGGTGGCCTACGACGTCGACGAGCCCGCGCTCGCCGCGGCGGAGGAGCGCTTCGCCAAGCTCGCCGAGACCTACCGCGCCGAGGGCGTGGCCGGGGCGGCCGACGGCAAGGCGGAGGAGGCGCTCGCGCGCATCCGCACGAGCCACGTGCTCGCCGAGGCTGTCGCCGACGCGGACCTCGTGATCGAGGCCGTGCCGGAGAACCCCGACATCAAGAAGTCCGTCTACGAGGAGCTCGGCCGGGTCGCCCCCGCCCGCACGATCTTCGCGACGAACTCCTCGACCCTGCTGCCGAGCGCGCTCGCCCCGTTCACCGGGCGGCCCGAGCAGTTCCTCGCCCTGCACTTCGCGAACCGCGTCTGGGCGCACAACACCGCCGAGGTGATGGGCACCGAGCAGACCGACCCGGCCGTGTACCGCGCGGTCGTCGAGTTCGCCGGGAAGATCGGCATGGTCCCGATCGAGATCAAGAAGGAGAAGGCCGGCTACCTGCTGAACTCGCTGCTCGTGCCGTTCCTGCAGGCCGCCGGCGAGCTGCTCGTCGACGGTATCGCCGAGCCCGAGGCGATCGACCAGACCTGGCGCATCGGCACCGGCGCGCCGATGGGGCCGTTCCAGATCTACGACATCGTCGGCCTGACGACGGCGTACAACATCTCGATGATGGGCGACGAGAAGCAGCGCGCCTTCGCGGCGCTCATCAAGGAGCGCTACATCGACCAGGGCAAGCTCGGCGTCGCCACGGGCGAGGGGTTCTACACCTACCCCGCGGCCTGAGTCGCCGGGGGCCCGCCCGGTCCCGCGCCCGGCTCGACGGCTCCGGCGCGGCCGACGGCTCCGGCGAACGACGGAACGCCCGCCCCTCCACTCGGAGGGGCGGGCGTTCTGCGTGCGGTGAGCGACTAGCTCGTCTCGGCGGCGCCCGCCGAACGCTGGGCCGAGGCCGGAGCCCCGCCCTGGGCGTCGGCGGTCGCGCCGCCGTCGCCGTCGCTGCGCTCGCCGTCGACCGTCTCGTCGTCGGCGTCGCCCGTGACGACCGTGCCGTCGCCGAGCGCCGCCTCGGCGTCGAGGTCGGTGGCCGCCTGCTCGAACTGCGAGTTGTAGAGGCGGTAGTACGCACCCTTCTTCTCGATCAGCTGCTCGTGGTTGCCCTGCTCGACGATGTCGCCGTGCTCCATCACGAGGATGAGGTCGGCGTCGCGGATCGTCGAGAGCCGGTGCGCGATCACGAAGGAGGTGCGTCCCTCGCGGAGCGCCGCCATCGCGTTCTGCAGCAGCAGCTCGGTGCGGGTGTCGACGGAGCTCGTCGCCTCGTCGAGGATCAGCACCGAGGGCTGCGACACGAACGCGCGCGCGATCGTGATGAGCTGCTTCTCGCCGGCGGACACGTTGGCGGCGTCCTCGTCGAGCACGGTGTCGTACCCGTCGGGCAGCGAGTGCACGAAGCGGTCCACGTAGGTGGCCTTCGCCGCGGCGACGATCTCGTCGTCGCTCGCCGACTGCCGGCCGTAGCGGATGTTCTCGCGGATGGTGCCGGCGAACAGCCACGGGTCCTGCAGCACCATGCCGGTGCGGGCGCGGACGTCGTGCCGGGTGAGCTCGGCGATGTCCTGCCCGTTCAGCAGGATGCGGCCGCCGTTCAGCTCGTAGAACCGCATGATGAGGTTCACGAGCGTCGTCTTGCCGGCGCCCGTCGGCCCCACGATCGCGACCGTCTGTCCGGGCTCGACGCGGAACGAGAGGTCGCGGATCAGCGGCCGGTCGGGGTGGTACGCGAACGAGACGTGCTCGAACTCGATCGTGCCGTCGCCGCTCGTCGGGGCGGGCGCGTCGGCCGCGTCGGCCTCCTGCTCGTCCTGGTCGAGCAGCTCGAAGACGCGCTCGGCCGAGGCCGTGCCCGACTGCACCACGGCGGCCATGCCGCCGAGCTCCGAGAGGGGCTGCGTGAACTGCTGCGAGTACTGGATGAACGCCTGCACGTCGCCGAGCCGCAGCTGGCCGCCGGCCACCATGAGCCCGCCGAGCACCGCGATGCCGACGTACGTCAGGTTCCCGATGAACATCATGCCGGGCATCATGATGTTCGAGAGGAACTGCGCCTTGAACGAGGCCCGGTAGAGCTCCTCGTTCTCGGTCTTGAACGCCTCGAGGCTCGACTGCTCGCGACCGAACACCTTCACGAGCGCGTGGCCCGAGAACGACTCCTCGACGCGGGCGTTCAGCCGGCCGACCTTGCGCCATTGGATGCCGAAGGCCTTCTGCGACTTCGGGCCGATGATGCCGAAGATCACGGCCATGAGCGGCAGCGAGACGAGGGCGACGAGGGAGAGCTGCCACGAGATCGAGAACATCATGACGAGCACGCCGACCACGGTGAGCACGGCGGTGAGCGCCCCGGAGAGCGACTGCTGCATCATCTGGGTGATGTTGTCGATGTCGTTCGTCACGCGCGAGATCAGCTCGCCGCGCTGCACCCTGTCGAAGTAGCTGAGCGGCAGGCGGTTGATCTTCGCCTCGACCTCTTCGCGCAGGCGCCACATGGTGCGCACCATGATGACGTTGATCACGTAGCCCTGGAGCCAGGTGAGCACCGCCGCCGCGAAGTACAGGCTGAGCACCAGGATGATGACCTGGCTGAGTCGCACGAAGTCGATGCCCTCGCCGGGGACGACCCCGGCCGCGGCGACGATGTTCGCGATCTCCTCCTGGCCGGCGGCGCGGAGCTGCTCGACGGCCTGCTCGGTCGTCGTTCCCGCCAGGAGCTGCGAGCCGATGACACCGGCGAAGACGAGGTTCGTCGCCTCGCCGAGCACCTTCGGGCCGAGCACGGTGAGCAGCACGCCGACCGCGCCGAGGAGCGAGACCAGGGCGAAGGCGTACTTGTGCGGGGCCAGGAGGCCGAGGAGCCGGCCGAAGGACTGGCGGAAGTTCTTCGCCTTGCCCGGCGCGACCGCCCCCGACCAGTCGTCGGCGGAGATGCGGGCCTGCTCGGCGAGCTCGAGTTCGAGCTTCTCCTCTTCGCTGAGCTCCGGCTGCTGCGGGGTCGTGCGGGTCATCGTGCGGCCTCCACTCCGAGCTGGGATTCGACGATCTCGCGATACGTCTGGCACGTCTCGAGGAGCTCGGCGTGCGTGCCGACGCCCACCATCCCGCCGTCGTCGAGGACGACGATGCGGTCGGCGTCGGTGATCGTGGAGACGCGCTGCGCGACCACGATCTTCGTGACCTCGGGGAGCTCGCGCCAGAGCGCCTGGCGGAGTCTGGCGTCGGTCGTGAGGTCGAGCGCCGAGAACGAGTCGTCGAAGACGAGGATCTCGGGCGCGTGCACGATCGCCCTGGCGATGGCGAGCCGCTGACGCTGCCCGCCCGACACATTGGTGCCGCCCTGGGCGATGCGCGCGTCGAGCCCGCCCGGCATCTCTTCGACGAAGTCGCGGCCCTGCGCGATCTCGAGCGCGTGCCAGAGCTCCTCGTCGGTGGCGTCCTCGCGGCCGAAGCGCAGGTTCGATCCGACGGTGCCGCTGAACAGGAAGGGGCGCTGCGGCACGAGGCCGATCGTCTGCCAGAGCGCGTCGAGGTCGGCGCGGCGCACGTCGACGCCGTTCACCAGCACCTCGCCGCTCGTCGCGTCGAAGAGCCGAGGGATGAGCGAGACGAGCGTCGTCTTGCCGGCGCCCGTGGAGCCCACGATGGCGACGGTCTCGCCGCGGGCGGCGCTGAAGGAGATGCCCTCGAGCACGGGGTGCTCGGCGCCGGGGTAGGTGAACGCCGCGTCGCGGAAGGCCACCGTGCCGGTCTCGGGGAACTCGCTGACGGCGTCGGCCGGGCGCGCGAGCGAGGTATCGGCGTGCAGCACCTCGCCGATGCGGTCGGCCGAGACCGCCGCACGCGGGATCATCATCGTCATGAAGCTCGCCATGAGCACGCCGCCGAGGATGATGCCGATGTACTGCATGAAGGCGAGCAGCGTGCCGATCTGCACGCCGCCCTGATCGACCTCGATCGCGCCGAACCAGATCACCGCGATGGTGGTGACGTTCAGGATCAGCATGAAGAGGGGGAAGAGCAGCACGAAGAGCGAACCGACCTTGCGGCCGACGACCATGATGTCGGTGTTCGCCTCGCGGAAGCGCTCTTCTTCGATCGGCTCGCGCACGAAGGCGCGGATGACGCGGATGCCGGTGAGCTGCTCGCGCATGACCCGGTTCACGCCGTCGAGCTTGCGCTGGTACGAGCGGAACAGCGGCACCATGCGGCCGATGACGAGGGCGGCGAGCACGAGCAGGGTGGGCACCGCGACGCCGATGATCCAGCTGAGCCCGACGTCCTGCTGGAGCGCCATGATGATGCCGCCGATCGCGAGCAGCGGCGCCGTCACGAGGAACGTCGCCGCCATCATCGCGAGCATCTGCACCTGCTGCACGTCGTTCGTGTTGCGCGTGATGAGCGAGCCGGGGCCGAACTTCGACACCTCGCGCTCGGAGAAGCTCGAGACGCGCTCGAAGACGTCGTTGCGGATGTCGCGGCCGAGCTGCATGGCCGCGCGGGCGGCGAAGTACGTGGCGACGATCGAGCACAGGATCTGGCCGAGCGAGATCGTGAGCATGAAGGTGCCCGTCGACCAGATGTAGGCGGTGTCGCCGCGGGAGACGCCCTCGTCGACGATGTCGGCGTTCAGGCGCGGGAGGTAGAGGCTCGCGAGCGCGGAGAGGAACTGGAAGACCAGCACCCCCAGCAAGAGCCATTTGTATGGTTTGAGGTATCTGACGAGCAGCTTTGCAAGCACGGGAGACTCCGGGATTCGATCGTGTCGGTGCGGAGGGACGCTCCATTGTGCAGCGCCCCGCCGACATCCGCGTACGCGGTCCGCGAACGCAAGGAAAATCACGATATATCGCGTTCGACGAGGAGTCACGATATATCGTGTTTAGAAATCCCGCAACCACCGCTCGGGGGAGGCCGCATGGTCCCGGGGTACCATCTCCGTTCCGACCGGCATCCCAGTGCCGACGCCGCACGGCGACCCATCCGCGCCCCGCGTCGGGCCTCCCGGTTAGACTCGCCCGCGTGACCGGCCTGACCACCGCCCCGGGCGCGAGCGCCCCGCGTTTCCCCCTCGACATCGAGGCGGTGCCCCGTGCGCCGCGCGCCGCGGCGCTGCTCGACGCCCTGCGCCGCCGGGTCGTCATCGCCGACGGTGCGATGGGCACCATGCTGCAGCAGCACGAGCTCTCCCTCGAGGTCGACTTCGAGGGGCACGAGGGCTGCAACGAGATCTTGAACGCCACCCGCCCCGACGTCATCGGCGGCATCCACGACGCCTATCTCGCCGTCGGCATCGACGCCGTCGAGACGAACACCTTCGGCGCCAACTGGTCGAACCTCTCCGACTACGGCATCGACGAGCGCATCGCGGAGCTCGCCGAGTCGGGCGCCCGCATCGCGCGCGAGCGCGTCGAGGCCGCCGAGCGCGCCGACGGCCGCCTCCGCTGGGTGCTGGGCTCGATGGGCCCCGGCACGAAGCTGCCGAGCCTCGGCCACACCACGTACGAGCACCTCAAGCAGACCTTCGCCCTGCAGGCCGAAGGGCTCATCGACGGCGGCGCCGACGCCTTCCTCATCGAGACCTCGCAGGATCTGCTGCAGACGAAGGCCGCGGTGAACGGCTGCAAGCAGGCGATCGTCGCCCGCGGCATCCGCCTGCCGATCCTCGTCGAGGTGACCGTCGAGACCACCGGCACCATGCTCATGGGCTCCGAGATCGGCGCGGCGCTCACCGCGCTCGAACCCCTCGGCGTCGACGCGATCGGACTGAACTGCGCCACCGGCCCGGCCGAGATGAGCGAGCACCTCCGGCACCTCTCCAAGCACTCGCCCGTGCCGGTCGCCTGCATGCCGAACGCCGGCCTGCCCGTGCTCGGCGCCGACGGCGCGCACTACCCGCTCACACCGGCCGAGCTGGCGACGGCGCACGAGCAGTTCGTGCGCGAGTTCGGCCTCGCCCTCGTCGGCGGTTGCTGCGGCACGACGCCCGAGCACCTCGCCGCGGTCGTCGCGCGGCTCCGGCCCGAGGGAGCGGATGCCTCGAACGGCGCGGATGCCTCGAACGGCGCGGATGCCTCGGGGCCCGCCGTCGGCGAGGCATCCCGCCGTCCGCGGATCGAGCCGGGCGTCGCCTCGCTCTACCAGCACGTGCCCTTCGACCAGGACGCGGCGTACCTGGCGATCGGCGAGCGCACCAACGCCAACGGCTCGAAGGCCTTCCGCGAGGCCATGCTCGAGGGCCGATACGAGGACTGCGTCGAGATCGCGAAGCAGCAGACCCGCGTCGGCGCGCACCTGCTCGACGTCTGCGTCGACTACGTCGGCCGCGACGGCGTCGCCGACATCCGCGAGATCGTCTCCCGGCTCGCGAGCGCCTCGACCCTGCCGCTCGTCGTCGACTCCACCGAGCCCGCGGTGATCGCCGCCGGCCTCGAGCTGATCGGCGGCCGCCCCGTCGTGAACTCCGTCAACTACGAGGACGGCGACGGCCCCGCCTCCCGCTTCGGCCGCATCATGCCACTGGTGAAGGAGCACGGCGCCGCCGTCGTCGCCCTCACCATCGACGAGCAGGGCCAGGCCCGCACCGCCGACGACAAGGTGCGCATCGCCACCCGCCTCGTCGAGGAGCTCACCGGGGAGTGGGGGCTGCACGAGCACGACATCGTGCTCGACGCGCTCACCTTCCCGATCGCGACCGGTCAGGAGGAGACGCGGCGCGACGCGATCGAGACGATCGAGGCGATCCGCCGCCTGCACGAGACCTACCCGGGGCTGCACTTCACCCTCGGCGTCTCCAACGTCTCCTTCGGGCTGAACCCGGCCGCGCGCAGCGTGCTCAACTCGGTCTTCCTGCACGAGGCGGTCGAGGCGGGCCTCGACTCCGGCATCATCGACGCCGCCAAGATCGTGCCGCTCGCCTCGCTCTCGCCCGAGCAGCGCGAGGTCGCCCTCGACCTCGTCTGGGACCGCCGCGTCTTCGACGCCGAGGGCAACGTCACCTCCGATCCGCTCGCCCGCATGCTCGATCTCTTCGCCGGTGTCGACACCGCCGCGCTCCGCGATCAGCGCGCCGCCGAGCTCGCCGCGCTGCCCGTCGGCGAGCGCCTCGAACGCCGCATCATCGACGGCGAGGGCAAGGGGCTCGAAGCCGACCTCCAGCTCGCGCTCGCCGACGGCCTGACGGCGCTCGGCATCATCAACGACCACCTGCTCGAGGGCATGAAGGTCGTCGGCGAGCGCTTCGGCGCGGGCGAGATGCAGTTGCCCTTCGTGCTGCAATCCGCCGAGGTCATGAAGAACGCCGTCGCCCTGCTCGAACCGCACATGGAGAAGACGGATGCCGCGGGCAAGGGCCGCATCGTCCTGGCCACCGTGCGCGGCGACGTGCACGACATCGGCAAGAACCTCGTCGACATCATCCTGACGAACAACGGCTACGAGGTGATCAACCTCGGCATCAAGCAGCCCATCGCGGACATCATCGCCGCCGCAGAGCAGCACGACGCCGACGTGATCGGCATGTCCGGGCTGCTCGTGAAGTCCACGGTCGTCATGAAGGAGAACCTCGAGGAGCTGAACGCCCGCGGCCTCGCGAAACGCTGGCCCGTCATCCTCGGCGGCGCGGCGCTCACCCGCACCTACGTGGAAGACGACCTCGCCGGTCTCTTCGACGGCGAGGTCCGCTACGCCCGCGACGCCTTCGAAGGGCTCGCGCTGATGGAGCCGCTCGTGCGCGTCGCCCGCGGCGCCGACCCCGCGGAGGTCGGCCTGCCGGCGCTGAAGAAGCGCATCCACTCCGCCGGCTCGCGGCTGACGCTCACCGAGCCCGACGCGATGCCCGCGCGCTCCGACGTCGCGCGCGACAACGCCGTGCCCGCCCCGCCGTTCTGGGGGACCCGCATCGTGCGCGGCATCGCGCTCGCCGACTACGCGGCGTTCCTCGACGAGCGGGCGACGTTCCTCGGCCAGTGGGGGCTGAAGCCCGGTCGCGGGGAAGACGGTGCGAGCTACGAGGAGCTCGTCGAGCGCGAGGGGCGGCCGAGGCTCCGGTACTGGCTCGACCGCATCCTCGCCGAGGGCATGCTCGACGCCTCCGTCGCGTACGGCTTCTTCCCGGTCGTCTCCGAGGGCGACGACGTCGTGGTCCTGCACCACGGCGACGATCCCCAGGGCGTGCTGGGTCGAGCGGGCCTGCTCGCGCCCGACGGCGGCTCGGGCGGCGAGCTCGGCGTTGAGCGGCTGCGCTTCCGCTTCCCGCGGCAGCGTCGCGACCGGCACCTCTGCCTCGCGGACTTCGTGCGGTCGCGGGAGTCCGGCGAGGTCGACGTGCTGCCCGTGCAGCTCGTCACCGCGGGCGCGAGCATCGACGCGGTCACCGCGAAGCTGTTCGCCGAGAACCGCTACCGCGACTACTACGAGCTGAACGGCCTCGTCATGCAGCTCACCGAGGCCCTCGCCGAGTTCTGGCACGCGCGCATCCGCGCGGAGCTCGGCTTCGCCGCCGAGGACCCGACGGATGCCGCTGGCCTCTTCAAGCTCGAGTACCGGGGTGCGAGGTTCTCGCTCGGCTACCCCGCGTGCCCCGACATGGAGGACCGACGCAAGGTCGTCGAGCTGCTGCGCCCCGAGCGCATGGGCGTCGAGCTCAGCGAGGAGCTGCAGCTGCACCCCGAGCAGTCGACGGATGCCTTCGTGTTCCACCACCCGGAGGCGAAGTACTTCTCGGTCTGAGTGGTCCCCTGAGCCCGCCGAAGGGGCGCAACCGCTTCGACAGGCTCAGCGAACCACGCAGCGAACCACCCTCAGCGCAGCGCGTCGCGCGGCAGCTTCGCCCGCCGGAGGGCCGCCAGCACCGCCGGCCCCGCCACCGCCAGCCCGATCACCGTCGTGATGGCGCGCAGCGTGTCCCAGCTCGCGGTCGAAGTGATGAGCGAGTACAGCAGGAAACTGCCGAGGTTCTCGCCGAGCGACGCGCCCGGCTCGTACGAGATCCCGGCGCCGGTGCCGACCGCGAACGGCCAGTACCAGAAGTTCATGATGAGCCCGAAGGCGTACGAGGCGAGCACGCCGTAGCCCGCGAGCATCGCGATCTCGGC
The DNA here is from genome assembly GCF_022811605.1 of Agromyces soli. Lineage (GTDB taxonomy): Bacteria > Actinomycetota > Actinomycetes > Actinomycetales > Microbacteriaceae > Agromyces > Agromyces soli. The sequence continues at coordinate 1,726,919 of NZ_CP094533.1, forward strand.
GAGCTTCGACCGCGCTCCGCGGAGTCGGGGGAGCAGCCCCGCCCCGGCGCCGACCCAGCCGCACGCGAACATCTGGAACGGCGTCCACGGCCCGAAGCCGCCCTGCAGCGTCGAGGACAGCAGGATGACGAACACGCCGAGCAGGAACCCGAACCGCGCCCCGTACGCCCGCCCGGCGAGGATCAGCAGCACGAAGACCGCCTCGATCCCGCCGACGCCCGTGCCGACGACCCGCACCGCGGCCCCGACGGCGGTGAGCGTGCCGAGCAGCGCGAGCACCTTCGCGGAGCGCACACTCCCGTCCAGCACGAACACGAGCGTCACCGCGGCGAGCGGCGCGAGGGCGAGGGCGACGAACGGCACCGCGCCTTGCGCCTTCGCCGGCACGGCCGGGGCGAACAGCGGCCAGGCGAAGGCCGCGGCGGCGAGCAGGTGCCCGCCCCAGACGAGGGGGGTCTGCACGCGGGGGCTCCACTTCACGAGCGCACCGCCGTCCGCAGGGCACCGGCGCCGAGCCGGCCGTTCCGCATCCCGATGGTGCGCTCGGCGAGCTCGCGCGCGAAGCCGTGGTCGTGGGTGGCGATCGCGACCGCGCGGCCCTCGCCGGCGGCCGTGCGCAACGCCGCCGCGACGAGCGATCTGGCGCGGGCGTCGAGGCCGCGGGTCGGCTCGTCGATGAGCAGCACCGAGGCATCCGCCGCCAGCTGGATCGCGATCGCGAGACAGCGCCGCTCGCCGGTGGAGAGGTCCCGCGGATGGCTCGCGAGCAGTCGTGCGGCGGTGGTCGTGCCGTCCTCCGCGCCGAGGAACGCGAGGAAGCGGGCGCGCGTCGTCCCGCTCGCCGCGGCGGCCTCGCGGTCGGCCCGCCGGCACTCCTCCTCGGTGCTCGTCGCGCAGAGCAGGTCGTCGGAGGCCTCGGGCACGAGGGCGACCGCCGCGCGCCGGCTCCGGCGCCGCAGCCGAGCGACGTCGGTCCCGCTCACGCGGACGGCGCCGGCGGCCTTCGGCAGCGCGAGGGCGAGCAGCAGGCTGGACTTGCCGGCGCCGTTGGGGCCGGTGAGCGCGACGATCTCGCCCGCGCAGAGATCGAGGGATGCCTCGTCGACCGCGACCCGGCCGCCGAGCACGACGTGGATGCCGCGGGCCTCGAGCCGCGCCTCGCCCGTCGTCCCGTTCGCGGCGCGGTCGCCGCTCGCGGCATCCGCCTCGTCCGCCGGCTCGAGCTGCGCGCCGGTCGGGATGCGCGCGACCCGGCCGTCCCGGATGTCGAAGCGGGCGTCGGCGACCGCGGCGAGCTCGCCGACGCGGTGCTCGGCGACGACGACGCAGACGCCGTGCTCGTGGGCCAGGGAGTCGAGCAGGGCGCGGATCCGCAGCCGTGCCTCGGCGTCGAGGTCGGCGAGCGGCTCGTCGACGAGCAGGATGCGCGGGCGCTCGACGAGCGCGGCGGCGATCGCGACGAGGGTCGCCTCGCCGGCCGACAGGGCGCGGATGTCCCGGCCGAGCAACGCCGTCACGCCGACGCGCGCCGCGGCCTCGGCGACCCTGGCGGAGACGATCGAGGCGACGACGCCGCGGGCGGTCGGGGCGAAGCCGATCTCGTCCGCGACGGTCTCGCTCGCGAAGCCGATCCGCGGGTTCTGCAGCACGACGCCGACGAAACCGGCGGTCTCCCGCGGCGGGACGGTTCGGCGATCGATGCCGCCGACGCGCGCGGAGCCGTGCAGCTCCCCGTCGTCGAAGTGCGTGTGCAGGCCGCTCAGCGCGTGCAGCATCGTCGACTTGCCCGAACCCGTCGGTCCGCTCACGAGCACCAGGCGGCCGGCGGGCACGACGAACTCCTCGACCGCGAGCGTCCAGCCCTCGACGGGCGCACCGGGTCCGGCGTCCGCGGCATCCGCGCACGCCCCGTACGCGAGCACGACGTTGCGGAACTCGATCGGGGTCGCGGTGCCGGCATCCACCGAGCGCTGCGCGCCGAAGCCGCGCACCTCCATCGCCGCCGCGATCGCGACGGCGCGTTCGACGGTGCGCTCGAGCAGGGGGACGAGCAGCGCGGCGGCGCCCCGCGAGCCGCGGAGCTTGCGGGCGAGCGAGACCTGGCGGACCGCATCGCCGAGCGCGGGGACCGTCGCCCAGGCGATCACCAGAGTGCGCGCCGCCCCGCGGAGCGGTCCGCCGCGCGCGCCGCGGGCGAAGAGCTTCGACAGGTCGATGCACGCGTTGATCGCGCCGAACGCGAAGATGACGGCCGCGATGGGCAGGGCGCTCTCCACCGAGTCCCAGAGTCCGCCGCTCGTGATCGGCCCGAGCATCGTGACGTGCGCGAATGGGGCGGGCAGGCGCACGACCGGCAGATCGAGGAGCACGGCACCGCTGCCGTCGACGCCGTGGAAGAGGATGCGGTACAGCACGCGCACGACGATGAATCCGACGGCGAGGATCGCCGCGTGCCGCAGCGGTGCGGCTCGGAATCGGAACATGGCGTGACCCGCGGAGGTGGAAGGCGCCGGCGGGATCACTCCGCGGGCGCGGCCGGCTCGTCGTTGAGGGTGAAGAGGAGCTCGACGGCGTCGCCGGGCTGCAGTTCGAGCGTGCTGAGGCCCTCCTGCGCATAGCCCCACTCGCCGTCGGCGGGCTTCTGCCAGAGCGCCCAGTAGGCGAACGCGGCCGGCATCGACTCGCACGTCTCGTGGTACTCGCTGCCGTCGGCGGCCGGGATCGCGAGGTCCTGCTGCGGCACGCCGTTCACCCGGCAGACGACCTGGTCGCCGTACTGCGCGGTCCCCTCGGTCTCGACGCCCGCACGGGCGAGCGCGTCGGCCGCGATCATCGGATCTTCGGTGACCACGCAGCTGTCGACCGAGGCGTCGTCGGCGAGCTCGAGGTCGCCGGTGTCGACGATGACGGTGATGCCGCCGCAGGTGCCGGTCGCCGGCTCGGTGGCCGCAGCGTCGGTGGCGGCGGGCGACGGGGCGGGCTGCCCGGTGCAGCCGGCGAGCGCGAGCGCGGTCAGCGCGGCCGTGGCGAGCAGGGAGGCGCGAGTGGGGGAGGTCACGCTCCCAAGCGTAGGGGGGTCAGAGATCGGATGTCGCGCTGCGACGCGCTGGGATCGGATGTCGCGCTGCGACGCGCTGGGATGCGGTGCCGTTCTGCTCTCACCCGCCACTTCGCCACCCTGATACATGTGGCGCTCCTGCGAAGCGCCACATGTGTCGACGCGGCGTTGTGCGCAGGGCCGATAGAGCGACCCGACACCTCTCGCGCAGCGCATCGCGGTGCCTGTGGACAGTCGGCCACCCGGGCGGGCGGAGTCGCCTAGCGTGCAGGGATGCCTCGAACCCGTCGATCCCTCGCCGCCGCTGCGCTGGCGCTTGGTCTGGCCGCCGTGCTCGCCGGGTGCGATGCGGGGCCGGTCGACCCGCCCTCATCGCCGCCCCCGTCGGCGGCGCCGCCGATCTTCGCGAGCGACGAAGAGGCCCTCGCCGCCGCCGAGGAGGCGTACGCCGCGTACCTTGGCGCGCTGGATCTTGTCGGTGCGGACGGAGGGCATGATCGGACGCCTTTCGACGGCGTCGTCGGCGATGAGTTTCGCAAAGACCTCGATCGGTCCTTCGACGAGTTGCAGGAAGCGGGGGTTCGATCGAACGGAACGACTAGGTACGACCGAATGACGATGGTCGAGATGGCCCATGGGGAGAAGGACGCGAGCTTGACGACCTACGTATGTGTTGATGTTTCCGACGTCCGAGTCCTGAACGAGGAGGGAACTGATGTGACCCCTGAGCGCCCCAACGTAACGCCGTTCCAAGTGCAGTTCGAAAGTGACCCGTCCGCGGAAACGGGCGTGATCGTATCCAGGAGTGTCGCATGGCGTGGCGCGAACTTCTGCTCGTAGGATCCTTGTTCGCTGGAGCTGCCATGAGTTCTGGCGAAGGCATAGAGCTGGATAGCTGGTTCGGGGATGCGCGGATCGAAGGTGGCGGAGTTGCCATCGAGGCCCGCCTGCGCGAGCCGGGTCGACCAAGCTCCGAGGCCAGAGCCGACGAGGAAGACGATCACCCAGAGCCAGTCAGCTCCCCACCCCCTCCGGTGAACTGCAGCCCGATGAACCCGTCGATCTGCGCGGTACCGGACCCCGCCGAGCCCGACCCGCCGGCTCCCGAGGCCGCCGAGCCGGCACTCACGCTCCGCGACGTCGCCTCGTTCAGCCCGGGGTCCTCCACGCTCGCGAGCGAGCCGTCGGGCTGGGCGATCGTCGGGCGGCCAGTGAATCTCATCGCCGACGCCGGCATCGTCGAACGTAGCGGCACGCTGCTGGGCCGCCCCGTCGAGGTCGTGTTCACGCCGGTCTCGTTCGAGTGGGCCGCGTCGACGGGAGAACGGGTCGTGACCGCATCCGCGGGCCGCAGTTGGGATGCGCTCGGCCTCCCGGAGCTCGCGGGCACCGACACCTCGCTCCGCCTCCAGCGCGCGGGGCGCGCCACCGTGAGCCTGACCGTGCACTACACCGCCGAGTACCGATTCGCGGGTTCGGGGTGGCGAGGCATCCCCGGCACCCTGTCCGTCGAAGCCGGTGAGCTCGAGTTCCTGGTCGGCACCTTCGAAACCGTGCTCACCGACGGCGATTGCCGGGCGAATCCCACCGGGCCGGGATGCTGATCGCGTCACACTCCGACACACAGCCGGATCCCGTGCCGATTTCGTGATGTGGAGAGTCTTCCGATGGAAGACACAGGTGGGCTATGTTAGCCAGTACTCCAACTCAGCGGGCGTCCGCCCGTGCCTCCACGTTGATTGCCCGGGGGCGGATCCATCCGTGCGGCATGACCCGATTCGAGTGCGGCCGCCACCAGCGTTCCGCCTCGGCCCCCGCGGGGCGTCCGCGGAGCGCGACGACCGGTCCGGTCGCCTGCGCAGGGCGGGCACGAGCCGCCCATAGGCACGAACGAAGGAAACACAGCATGGCAACCGGAACCGTCAAGTGGTTCAACGCCGAAAAGGGCTACGGCTTCATCTCCCCGGACGACGGCAGCGCTGACGTCTTCGCGCACTTCAGCGCGATCGACGGCAACGGCTACCGCTCGCTCGACGAGGGGCAGAAGGTCGAGTTCGACGTCGCGCAGGGTCAGAAGGGCCCGCAGGCGGAGAAGATCCGCGCGATCTGATCTCGGCACCGAACGACCTGAACGCCGCGGGGTGAACTCCCCGCGGCGTTCATCGTTTCCGGACTGCCGCCCGGATGCCCCGCCGCCCCAGCGTCGCCACAGCTTCGGCCAATACGCTCACGGGAATCGGATCGCCCGATCCGGCGACACGCACCTGGAAGGAACAGTCCGATGCAGTGCCCCGTTGACGGCGCCGTGCTCGTGATGAGCGAGCGCAGCGGAATCGAAATCGACTACTGCCCCACCTGCCGCGGCGTCTGGCTCGACCGCGGCGAGCTCGACAAGATCCTCGAGCGCGCCGCTCGCGAGCAGGGCGCGCAGGCGCCCCAGCAGTCGGCCCCGCAGCAGCCGCAGTACCAGCAGCCGCAGTACCAGCAGCCCGCGCAGCAGGGCAGTCAGAACCCGATGGACCTGCTGCGTCAGATGACCGGCCAGGGCCAGGGCTACGAGCAGCGCGGCTACGACGACCGCCGCGGCTACGACCAGGGCTACCCCCGAAAGAAGAAGAAGGAGAGCTGGCTCTCCGAGCTCTTCGACTGAGTCGGCCCGCCGCCAGCGCGGGGGCGCGGGAGCGCGGGCCCACGCGCACGCGCGCGCTACGCCTGCGGGCCGCCCGAGATGTTCACGACCCAGCTGATCCCGAAGCGGTCGACCAGCATGCCGAACGCGTCGCCCCACGGTGCCACGACGAGGGGCTCGACGACCGTGCCGCCGTCGACGAGCCGGTCGTAGTAGCCGCGCAGCACGGCGTCGTCATCGCCCGAGAGCGAGACCGAGAAGCCGGCCGCGGGGCGGTACTCCAGATGCGAGGGGGTGTCGGCGGCCATCAGCGTGACGCCGTGCTCGCCGTCGATCTGGCCGTGCATGATCTTGTCGGCGTCGGCCGAGTCGTCGGCCTGGCCGAAGTCGGCGAAGGTCGACATGTTCAGCGTGCCGCCGAACACCGAGTGGTAGAACTCGAGCGCCTGGCGCGCCTCGTCGCGGAAGTTCAGGTACGGATTCAGCGTGACGGACATCACTGCTCCTTCGATCGAATCGGTTTCGCGCCGATTCTGCTCCCCTCGTGGGCCGCGCGCGAGGGGTGCGCGTGAATTCGAACCGACGACTTCCGCAGATCGCTTGACGTGCAGGATGCCTCGGCGTATCTTAATCAACTATCAGGTTGATCAAACTATAAGTTGATCACCCACTGAACGAGAGGAGGCGCGAGATGATCCTGGACCCGTCGTCCGACGACCGCCTCGACCGCGCCTTCCTCGCGCTCGCCGACCCGGTCCGCCGCCGCATCGTCGCCCGCCTGAGCCGCGGGCCCGCGACGGTCAACGAGCTCGCCGAGCCGTTCGCCATCAGCAAGCAGGCGGTGTCGAAGCACATCCAGGTGCTCGAGCACGCCGGGCTCGTCACGCGCACGCGCGACGCGCAGCGCCGGCCCGTGCACCTCGACCCCGCCGCGCTCGAAGCCCTCACCGCGTGGATCGACCGCTACCGGCTGATCCACGAGCAGCGTTTCCGTTCGCTCGACGCGCTGCTCGCCGACGACTCGCCAGTGGGCGGGTCGCCCTCCCCGAAGCAGGATGCCTCGGTCGAGGCATCCGACCCGGGTGCCGGCGCCGCCGGCCCCGCACCGGAATCGAGTCCATCATGACGAACCCCGTCACCATCACCGCCCCCGAGGGCCTGCCCTTCATCGACATCGTCCGAGAGTTCGACGCGCCCGTCGAGCGTCTCTTCCGGGCGCACCGCGAGCCCGAGCTCGTGAAGCAGTGGCTCGGGCCGAACGGCTACGAGATGCAGATCGAGCAGTGGGACTTCGTGAGCCACGGCGGCTACCGCTACGTCCACACCGACGGTCAGGGCGAGCGCTACGCGTTCAACGGCAGCTTCCACTCCGTGCGCGAGAACGAACTCGCCGTGCAGACCTTCGAGTTCGAGGGCTACCCCGACGTCGTGGCCATCGAGACGATCCGGTTCGAGGACCTCGGCGGCGGCCGCACCCGGCTCGCCATCCACTCGGTCTACCCGAGCGTCGAGGCCCGCGACGGCATGGTCGCGAGCGACATGGAACGCGGCCTCACCGAGGGCTACGCGCGTCTCGACGACGTCGTCGCCTGAGCGATCGGAGCAGCGCCGCTGAGGTCCCGGATCGGGGCTCAGCGGCGCAGTCGTCTCCGCTTCAGGGGTGCCCGGCACCCCCGTTCGCGTCACCCGGCGACCAACCTCGCTCAGGGCATTGCGCGCCGCCCCCCGACGGGGTCATCATGTCCCGGGGAGGGTTGCAATGGGGTGGGACTCGAACGCGGAGCGATCGGCGGTGCGCCTCGTCGGAGCGCCGCCCCCGCCGCCCGGCGAGTTCGACGTCGCAGAGGATGCCTCGGTGTCCGTGCTCGGCCGGCTTCCCGTGGATTCCCTCGTCGACGCGCTCGCCGATTCGCCCCGAGTCGTGCCCTGGGAGGCCGACGTGGTGGTCGCGGTCGTCGACGACGAGCGATCGCTGCACGGCCTCGCGGGCTGGCTGCGCGAGTGCGGCGTGGTCGCCCCGGTCTGGGTGGTGCACGGCGGTGTGCAGGGTCCGGCGCCCGGCGCGGACGCCGTGCGCGGCGTCATGCGCGACGCCGGCTACGGCGCGCTCGTGGTGAGTCGCGTCACCGCTGCCTGGTCGGCGACGCGCTTCGCGATGCCCGCCTGAGCCGGCGCGGGCCCTGAGCCAGCGCACGCCCTGAGACCGCGCGCTCGCATGCAGCGCGCACGCCGTCAAGCCCGTGCGGCGAGGGCGGAAGCGGGGTAGACCGGACGGTGGGGGTCCGTCGCCGCGACTCCCGTGACCGAACGGAGTCGCCGATGACCGGGTTCGACCCAGTGCCCACGGAGGCCTCCGCCTGGACGGCGCCCCCGGCGCCGCGGCTCGGCATCGAGGAGGAGTTCGCCCTCGTCGTGCCGCGCACCCTCGAGCCCGCGGACGCCGCGGCGGCCGTGCGCGAACGACTGGACGAGGTGAGCCTGCCCGGGTCGCCCCGCATCGAGGGCGAGTTCCTCGCCCACCAGCTCGAGTACGCGACCCCGGTCTGCGACGACGCGAGGGCGGCGGCGCCGCTCTTGCTGCGCGCCCGGCGCGAGCTCGCCGCCGCGGCCGCCGGGCTCGGCCTCGGGGTCGCCTCGAGCGGCACGCTGCTGCACGAGGCGGACTCCCCGGAGCCCGCCGACGGCGCCAGGTACCGTCGGATCGCGGCCGACATCCGGGGCCTCCTCGACGACCACCAGGTCTGCGGCATGCACGTCCACCTCGGTTACGACGACCCCGAGCAGCGGATCGAGGCGCTGAATCGCCTGCGCGGCTGGGTCCCGCTGCTGACCGCGCTCGCCGCCAACTCGCCATTCTGGCGCGGTCGCGACACCGGCTTCGCCAGCTGGCGCACGATCCTCCTGCGGCGCTGGGTCTCGATCGGCGTGCCGGCGCCGTTCGCCGACTTCGCGGACTACACGCGCCGCCGCACGCAGGTGCTCGCCGCCGTCGGCGACGACGACGCGGCCCTCGTCACCTGGACGGTGCGCCTCTCGCACCACCTGCCCACGATCGAGCTGCGCTTCGGCGACGCGCAGCTCGAGGTGCGCGACACGGTCGCGATCTGCGGCTTCGTCCGGCTCGTCGCCGCGCGGATGATGCGGATGCCGCAGCCGCCGTCGGCGATCGACGCCGACGTGCTGAACACGGCGGTGTGGACCGCGGCGCGTGACGGGCACGCCGCGCGCGTCCCCCATCCGCTCGGCGAGGGGGTCGCCCCGCTCGGCGCGCTGGTGGAGTGGGCGCTCGACTGGTGCGGTTCGCCGGGGTCGGTGGCGCGCGACGTCCGCTCCCTCCTCGCCCGCGGCTCGGGCGCCGAGCGGCAGCGCCGGGCGTACGCGTCCGGCGGACTCTCCGGGCTCGGCGCCGCGGTGGCCGCCCACCACGGGCCGCTCCGCACCTCCGGGCTAGCACCGGCCGGCGAAGGGGTCAAGCCCGATGCGGCCGAGGCGGCTGTGGAGTAGCTTCATTCTGCCGAGGGCGGCGTCGCGCTCGGCTCGGGGAACACCACATCGGGGAACAAGGGGAGCCGCCATGACCATCGAGGCACCGCAGCCCATCGGCGCGAGACGCGCCATGCTTCCGCCCATCGGCCTCTGGTGGCCGATGCTCGAGCCCACCCTGCAGCGCGAGATCCTGGAGCACCCGAGCGCCCCGCTGCGCCGCGTCGTCGTCCGCCGGATCTACGAGCTGTGCGAGCTCGAACGCTTCCCGATGCGCGATTACGTGCGCCTCAGCGAGAACGAGCGCGCCTACCTCGCAGGCTGGACGCACACCGCGGCCTGGGAGTGATGGCGGCGCACCCGACGGGCGCCGGCCCCGACGCCGACGCCGATCCCGCCGACGGTCGTACTGAGACCGCCACCGAACGGTACGACCGCAACTGGAACGAGCTGCTGCAGGAGCTCCGCGCGGTGCAGACGGGCACACAGATCCTCTCCGGGTTCCTGCTCGCGGTCGCCTTCCAGCCGCGCTTCGACGAGCTCGACCCGTACGCCCACACCCTCTACCTCTGCCTCGTCGTGGCCGCGGGGCTCGCGACCCTGCTGGGGCTCGCCCCGGTGATGCTGCACCGCGCGCTGTTCCGGCAGCACGCCAAGCAGCGCCTCGTGCGCACGGCGAACCGGCTGCTGATCGCCCAGATCGCGGTCGTCTCCTTCATCGCGGCGGGCGTCACGGGGCTCATCTTCGACGTCGCCGCGGGCCGCGAGATCGGCGTGCTCGCGCTCTGCATCGCGGCGGTCGTCGTCATCGGCTTCTGGTCGATCATGACGTGGACAGGATGGCGCGCACGCCTCGACCCGTAGGCTCGGCGTGTGGATGACCCGACCGGACCGGCCGCATGATCGGCGTGCTCACCGGCTTCGTCGTCATCGCGCTCGCCGTCGTCGTCGGCTGGATCACCGCCCGCTCTGGCCTGTTCGGCCCCGAAGCCCGGCCGGTGCTCGCGAAGCTCACCTTCAACGTGCTCGCCCCGTTCCTGCTGTTCTCGGTGCTCTCGACCGCGAACGTGCAGCAGTTGTTCTCGACCCTGCTGCCCGTCTCCGCGATCGCGGCCGCGACGATGATGCTGCTGTTCGGCCTCGTGTCGATGCTGCTGCTCCGCCGTCGGCTCGCCGACACGGTGATCGGTTCCCTCGCCTCCGGCTACGTGAACGGCAACAACATCGGCATCCCGATCGCGGTGTACATGCTGGGCGACGCGGCACTGTCGGTGCCGATCGTGCTGCTGCAGCTCCTGCTCTTCGCCCCGGTCGCGCTCGCGGTGCTCGGCGCCGTCGTGGAGCGGCGCACCTCGGTCGCCGCGATCGTGCGCGGCACGCTCACGAACCCGATCATCGTCGGTTCGCTCGCGGGGGTGCTCGTCGCCGTCAGCGGGATCGAGCTGCCGCCGATCGTGCTCGACCCGATCGAGCTCATCGGGCACGCGGCCGTGCCGCTCATGCTCATCTCCTACGGGATGTCGCTGCACGGCCGCCGGCTGCTCGCACCGGGCGGCGCACGGGTCGAGGTGTTCATCGCCGCCGGGCTGAAGCTCCTCGCGATGCCCGTCGTGGCGTGGGCGCTCGGCCGCTTCGTCTTCGGGCTCGACGACGCCTCGCTCTACGCGGTCACCGTGCTCGCCGCGCTGCCGACGGCGCAGAACGTCTTCAACTACGCGCAGCGCTACGAGACCGCGGAGGTGCTCGCGCGCGACACCATCTTCGTGACCACGGTGGGTGCGGTGCCGGTGCTCACCGTCATCGCGCTGCTGCTCGGCACCTGAGGCTCAGCTGCGCCAGCCGTGCAGCACGCGGGCCCAGAACCGGGACCACGCCGTCGCCGGGGCGAGCAGGCGGCGGCGCGCGGCGAGCTCGTTCCGGTAGGCCGGGCTCGCGAGCGCTCGCCCGATCGTCATGGGCGGCTGGAGGTCGGCGGTCGCGCTGGTTCCGCCGGCGACGCGGCGGGCGGGCACGACGACGGGCGACGGGGCGAAGCGCGGCTCGGCGATCACGAAGGCGGCGACGAGCCCGATGCCGAGCCCCCAGGCCCACAGCGCCGCCGCGGGCAGCGGCGGCGTCGTCCACGCGGCGATCGCGCACCACACGGTCATCGCGGCGAGCGCGACGTAGCCGACCCGGGGGAGCGCGGTCAGCACGAGCCAGCGCCGCGCCTCCATCGGGCAGCGCTGCCAGACGAGCGAGCGCTGGGTGACGCCGTTCAGCAGCTGGTTCAGCCAGATCAGCAGGGCCGCGACGAGGGCGGCCGCGATGAGCCATCCCCAGTCCGTCAGCCGGCCCTCGTCGACGAGCCAGGCGACCGAGGCGAGGGCATCGCTCGCCGGCGCGCCCGTGAAGACGCCCGCGACGGCGCCGACCGCGAGGGCGACGGTCTCGACGAGCCACGCGAAGGCGGCGGATGCCGCGGGCAGCCCGGGCAGGATCGCAGCCGTGACGAGGGCCGCGAGCAGGTTGGTGCCGAGCGACTTCTTGTCGATCACGGCGAGCCGGTTCTCGAGGTACTCCACCTCGGCGGGTCGGGCGGCGAGCGCCGGGCCGAGCAGGTGCCTGGCGGTCGGATCGACGACCTGGACGACGTTGCGGTAGTACTCGCTGTGATCGAGGAACGGCTGGCTCGTGTTGTGCACCGCGTGCTCCTCGGGTCCGAGCGCGGTGTCGCCGGATCGGGGGAAGTACGCGGCGCGCCAGCGCTCGCGCGCCGCGCGCCGGGTGTCGGCGATCGGCCCGGCGGAGAACGGATCCCAGACCGCCCAGTGGTTCGCCCAGGCGACCGGGTGCGCAGGCGACGCTCCGATCCAGTTCGCGACGGGGGCGTAGCGGTCGCTGCGGCCGCGCCAGTTCTCGCGGCCGAGCAGCACGACGGCCGCGCCGACGGTGGTCAGCCGGCGCACGTTGAACGCGGCGGGGTCGAGCTCCTCGAAGAGCGCGAACGTCGACACCGCGGCGCCCTGCGAATGCGCGAACAGGTGCACCTCCCCGTCGTCGCCGACGAGCTCGCGCGCCCGGGCGAGGGCGTCGCGCACGACGAGTCGCATCGCGGAGGCCCGCACCGGCCGCTCCTTCCAGGCCGCGACATCGCCGATCGAGCCCACCAGCGCATCGAGCACGCCCTGGGCGAGGTCCTTGAACCAGGGGATCAGCAGCAGCGGGCTGAGCAGCGGCAGGATCGGGGTCAGCACGACCCCGAGCAGCACGACCCCGAGCCACACGGCCGCGAACACCACGGTGAGCACCGCGACGCGCACGATGTCCACGATCGCGGTGAGCGTGCGGCCGATCAGCAGCCGGTCGTGCGGCGGGCGCTGGTGCTCGACGAGGGTCAGCCAGGGCAGCATCACGAGGGTCTGCCGGAAGAGGCCGAGCATGCGGGTGAGCGCGCGCCACATGAACGGCACGGCCCAGCGGAACACCTGCGCGCGCGACATCGGCACGAACGACTCCGACCAGCGCGCCTCGACGATCGCGATGCGACGACGGGTGGTCTCGGCATCCACCACCGCGCCGTCCTCGATGCGCCCGGTGCCGCGCGTCGGGAAGGCGACCGTCGCCGTCACGATCGGCACGTCGCCCGTGAGCTCGGAGTCGACGATCGTCACACCGTGCTCGTCGCGACCGCCGATGATGCGGTCGCGGGCGATCCAGTCCATCCGTTCGAGCAGCGGCTCGGCCCACTCGAGCAGGATCTGGCTCGTGTACGCGCTGCCCATGCCGTGCACGACGACGAGCGCGCTGTCGAACGCGCCGGGCTCCGGAGCCTTCGCCGACTCGCGGCCGGCGTCTTCGGCGATGAGCATCGCGGTCTCCTCTCGGGCAGGCGGGCTGAGCGAACGCTACTGGCGCGGCGGACGGGCCGGCAAGCACGATGTCCCTGGTGCCCGCTCCGGGGCGAGTTCAGGGTCACCACTGAGGCGGCGCATTCCGCGCCCGCCCTAGCGTGAGCACTGGACCGCACCCCGCCGTGACTGCAGGGGGAACTGATTCCGGCGGGTGCGTCCGCTGAGAGCCGGCCCGATCGCGACCCGAACCGCGGTCATGGGCCGGCTCCCCCCGTTCCGGCACGGAGGGGGCCAAGCCGGGACGGGGCAGCGCCGTCCGGCTGCCGGTCGCCGTGACAGACTCGACGGGTGACCGACGCGCTCCTCGACCTCGTCCCGCGGCCCTACGACGCGGATGCGATGTACGACGCCTTCGTCGGCTGGGCCGAAGGCCGCGGCTTCTCGCTCTACCCCGCGCAGGACGAGGCGGTCATCGAGATCGTGTCCGGCGCGAACGTCATCCTGTCCACGCCGACCGGCACCGGCAAGTCGCTCGTCGCCGTCGCGGCGCACGCGACGGCCGTCGCGACGGGCGGGCGCAGCTACTACACGGCGCCGATCAAGGCGCTCGTCTCCGAGAAGTTCTTCCAGCTCGTGGAGGTGTTCGGCGCGGCGAACGTCGGCATGGTCACGGGCGACAGCTCGGTGAACGCCGATGCGCCGATCGTCTGCTGCACGGCGGAGATCCTCGCGAACCTGGCGCTCCGCCGCGGCGCCGACGCCGACGTCGACCAGGTCGTGATGGACGAGTTCCACTACTACGGCGACCCCGAGCGCGGCTGGGCGTGGCAGGTGCCGCTGCTGCTGCTCACGAAGGCGCAGTTCGTGCTCATGTCGGCGACGCTCGGCGACGTCGCGGCGATCGCCGAGGACCTGTCGGCGCGCACCGGCCGGACGACCGCCGAGGTCACCGGCGTCGAGCGCCCGGTGCCGCTCAGCTTCTCGTACGCGAAGACGCCCGTGCAGGAGACCGTCGAGGAACTGCTCGAGACGCGGCAGGCGCCCGTCTACATCGTGCACTTCTCGCAGGCCCAGGCGATGGAGCGAGCCCAGGCGCTCTCGTCGATCCGCGTCGTCACGCGCGAGCAGCGGGACGAGATCGCCGAGGCGATCGGCGGCTTCCGCTTCACCACGAGCTTCGGCAAGACGCTGTCGCGGCTCGTTCGCTCGGGCATCGGCGTGCACCACGCCGGGATGCTCCCGCGCTACCGCCGCCTCGTCGAGACCCTCGCCCAGCGCGGACTGCTGCGCGTCATCTGCGGCACGGACACGCTCGGCGTCGGCATCAACGTGCCGATCCGCAGCGTGCTGATCACGGCGCTCGCGAAGTACGACGGGCAGCGGATGCGGCACCTGAGCGCCCGCGAGTTCCACCAGATCGCCGGCCGCGCGGGCCGGGCCGGCTACGACACCGCCGGCACCGTCGTCGTGCTCGCGCCCGAGCACGAGATCGAGAACGAGCAGGCCGTCCGCAAGGCCGGCGACGACCCGAAGAAGCTCAAGAAGGTCGTGCGCAAGAAGCCGCCGGCCGGGCAGATCAGCTGGGGCGAGGGGGCCTTCGAGCGGCTCGTCGCCGCCCAGCCGGAGCCGCTCGTGCCGCAATTGCAGCTCACCGCCGCGATGCTCATCAACGTCATCGCCCGCGGTGGGGACGTCGCCGCGAACGTCGCCGCGCTCGTCTTCGACAACCATCAGCCCCGGGCCCGGCGCTTCGAGCTCGCCCGCCGCGCCCTCGGCATCCTGCGCACCCTGCGCGACGCGGGCGTCGTGACGCTCTCACCGGACCCCGAGGGCACGGCGCTCGGTGTGGAGATCCGCCTCGAGGTGGAGCTGCAGCCGAACTTCGCCCTGAACCAGCCGCTCTCGCCGTTCGCGCTCGCCGCGATCGAACTGCTCGACCCGGAGACGAGCGAACAGGGCACCGGCCACTACGCCCTCGACGTGGTCTCGATCATCGAGTCGACGCTCGACGATCCGCGGCCGATCCTCTCGCAGCAGGAGTTCCGCGCGCGCGGCGAGGCCGTCGCCGCGATGAAGCAGGAGGGCATCGAGTACGAGGAGCGGATGGCGCGCCTCGAGGACGTGACCTGGCCCAAGCCGCTCGAGGAGCTGCTCTCGCACGCGTTCGAGCGCTTCGCCGCGAGCCAGCCGTGGGTGCGCGACTTCGAGCTGCGGCCGAAGACCGTGGTGCGGGACATGTTCGAGCGCAGCATGTCGTTCGGGGAATACGTCGCGCTGTACCAGCTCGCCCGGAGCGAAGGGCTCGTGCTGCGGTACCTCTCGGACGCGTTCCGCGCCATCCGCCAGACCGTTCCGGAGGAGGCGAAGAACGAGGAGCTGCTCGACCTCATCGAGTGGCTCGGCGAGCTCGTGCGCCAGGTCGACTCGAGCCTCGTGGACGAGTGGGCCGAGCTCATCGACCCCGCCGCGCACCTGCCCGAGGACGAGGCGCCCGTCGTGCCGCCCGCGCCGCCCTCGGTCGTCACGAACCGGCGGGCGTTCACCGTGCTCGTGCGGAACGAGCTGTTCCGGCGCGTGCAGCTCGCCGCCCTCGATCGCGAGGAGGAGCTCGTCGAGCTCGACCCCGACGCCGGCTGGCCGGACGCCCTCGACGCCTACTACGCCGAGCACGACGCCATCGGCACCGGACCCGCGGCGCGCTCGCCCCGGCTCGTGACGATCGACGAATCGGATGCCTCGACCGGAACCTGGCGCGCCGAGCAGACGGTGGACGACCCCGCCGGCGACCACGACTGGCGCATCCGCGCGGTGATCGATCTCGAAGCCTCGGCCGAGGCGGGCACCGCCGTGCTCGGCGAGGTGGCGTTCGTGCGGCTGTAGCGCGCCGGCCGCGCCGGTCGTCCCGTGCTCAGTCGCGTCGCGAGGCGTACTGCGGGGCGAGCGAGAGCGCGCTGAAGGTGAACGGGCGGTCGACGCGGATGAACCCGAGCGGGCAGTGCCGCACGCCGGCGGGGATGTAGATCGAGCCCGAGGTCGTGATGATGCGGCGCTCGCCGTCGATCTCCATGTAGATCTCGGCGCCGAGGTCGCGCGGGTTCTCGGGGTCGCTGCCCGTCCAGATGAGCACCTCGTCGTAGTCGTGCACGTGCTCCTGCACCCAGGGGGTCTCCTGGTCGGTCTCGGTGATCCAGACGTAGGTCATGTGGATCGCGCTGTCGTCCTGCGTGAGCCGGCCGACGAGCTCGAGCCCCTCGCCGAGGTTCTCCGGGTCGGGGAGGCCGGCGGCCTCGCCCTCGTCGGTCCAGACGACGTCGAGCAGCGGGAGCGTGGTGTTGAGCAGGTCGTCGATGCGTGCCATGGGGTCCTCCTTGACGTGGCGGGTGGATGCCGGTGCCCGGGCCTGTGCGGCCCGGTGCGCCGGTGTGTTCGACGCTAGGGAGGTCGCCGAGGGGGAGGAAGGCCGGGCCGGACACTGTGCCGGGACCGTCAAGGCGCGGTGCGCGGGCCGACAAACGGTGCGCGGTGCGGCGGTCCGGGGCCGGGTGCGTCGACCCGGGCCAGGCGCTGCGGCCCGGGTCGCCGGGCGCGGCCCTCGTGCTCGATCGCGCCCTCAATCGCGCCGGAAGTGGCGCTATTGCTCGAACACATCTTCGAATTCGGGCGATTCTCGGGGAGAATCGAGGCATGGAGATCAGCCCACCCGATGCCGCGGCCCCTGCGCCCGTGCCCCGAGCGCTCGAGGCGCTCATGGCGCGCGCTGCAGACGTCGGCGCGGTGTGGGCCGGGGCGCTGCTGCGGGAGTCCTCGCCCGCCTCGGTCGAGGCGGATGCGCGGGCGATGAGCGACGACGGGGTCGTCCGGGTCGTCGAGACGCTCGCGGTGCTCGCACGACAGGTCGAGGCGCTGCAGGTGCGGCTCGCCGCGGAACTCGACGATCGCTGCACGGGCATCGCCGGTGACGACGTGGCCAAGGCGATGGGGTTCAGCACTCCGGAGCGGCTCGTCGCGCACGCCACGGGCGGGCGTCAGGCCGAGGCGGCCGCGCTCGTGCGGCTCGGGCGGGCCACGGCCACTCGCCCGTCGTTCACCGGGGGGCTGCTCGCGCCGAAGCGCCCGTTCCTCGCGGCGGCCGTCGAGCGGGGCGAGCTCGGAGTCGAGGCCGCCGAGACCATCCGCCGCTTCCTCGAGCGGGTCGAGCTGCGGGCCGATCCCGGTGAGCTGGCCGCCGCCGAGGAGTTCCTGGTGCAGCGGGCCGCTCGCACGGGGCAGCGCGTCGCCGCCTGCACGGCGGTCGGGGCCGACGGCCTCGCGCGGCTCGTGAAGCGTCTCGAGGCGCAGCTCGACCCCGACGGGGTGAAGCCGCGCGAAGACGAGCTCCGCGCGCGTCGGGGCCTCACCCTCTGGCAGGACGCCAGCGGCATGATCCGCGTGCGCGGCGCGCTCGACCCCGTCGGCGGCGCGGCGCTGCGTTCCGCGCTCGACGGGCTCGTCGGCGCGGAGCTGCACCGCGCGAGAGACGCTCGCGCGCCGTTCGGGGCTCGGGCCCGGCATGCCGCCGCAGACGCGGCGGTCGACGGCGACCCCGCCCTCGCCGAGCATCGGACGATCGCGCAGATGTACGCCGACGCGCTCGTCGACGTGTCGCGCCACGCGCTCGGCTGCCGGGCGATGCCCGTGCTCCGTCAGGCGATGGTCGTCGCCCGGGTCGAGCTCGAGGCGCTCGTCGCGGGCCGGGGCTCGGCCACGATCGACGGCATCGAGCAGCCGGTCTCGCTCGACGCGGTCCGCGAGCTGGTGAGCTCGGCCGGTCTCGCGCCGCTCGTCGTCGGTTCCGGTGACGAGCCGCTGCACCTGGGCCGATCGGCACGGTTGTTCACCCCCGCGCAGAAGCTCGCCCTGGCGGATCGCGACGGCGGGTGCGCGTGGCCCGCCTGCACGAGGCCGCCCTCGCACACCGAGGCGCACCACATCGCCTGGTGGGGCAGAGACGACGGGCCGACCGATCTCGACAACGGTGTGCTGCTCTGCAGCCACCATCACCACCGGGTGCACGACGACGGCTGGCGCGTGCGCATCCGCGATGGGCGCAGCTGGTTCGTGCCGCCGGCGCACCTCGACCCCGAGCAGCTGCCGCGCCCCGGCAACACCTCGATCGACCGGGAGTTCCGCCGGCGGCTCCAGGAGCGCCGTGCGCCCGCGCCCGCGGTGGCGTGAGCGGTCGCGAGCGCGAGCGTCAGCGGCGTGCGGCCGGGATCGGGGCGAAGACCGCGGGCCGGCGCTGCCACTCGGTGATCACGGGGCGATAGCCGCTCCGCGACCAGAACGGCCCTGAGCGAGGATTCGCCGCCGCGTAGCTCAGCAGCACGTACGGGGCGCCGGCGGCGTCGAGCGCATCGTGCGCGAGCTGCAGGAACGCCGTGCCGAGTCCCGCCCCGCGCTCCGACTCGTCGAGATACATCACCACGAGATACTGGCCGCCGCCCATGGCGAGCACCTGCGAGTCGGGCTCCGGCGACTCCGCGTCCGGCATCACGTGGATGTACCCGGTGATCTCGCCGTCGCGCTCGAGCACCCAGGTGGTCTCGGGGGCACGCTCGAGTCTCGCGCGGTACTCCGCGGCGAAGCCGGTGTCGGCGCCGTCGCGCACGGTGACGCCGGCGAAGTGCGCGTCGAGCTCGAGCAGGCGCGCATCGAGCACGCCGAGCCGGTCGGCGTCCGCCGCCGTCGCGAGCCGCACGACGGCGCCGTCGAGCCGCTGCGGCAGCACGGGAGCCGTCGTCGCCGCATCACGCGGACGGAGCCGCACGGCGCGCACGCCAGTCGGGCCGAAGCCGCGCGCGTAGAGGGCGTTGACGAGGGCGATGTCCCGCGTGGGCAGCGAGATGCGCGCGCTGCTGTCGAAGTCGCCCGGGGTCTCGGTCTCGGCGATCCGCTCGAGCCAGGCGTCGAGCACCCGCTCGACCGCGGCGATCCGATCGGCGTCCTCGCCGGCGCTCCGCAGCTCCAGGGTGTGCCGGCGCAGGGCGCCCCAGACCGCGTCGATCGTGGCGGGGTCGACCGCTTCGAAGCCCGCGATCGCTTCCGCCCGGCCGTCGCCCGCGATCGCCGCCAGGTAGCCCGGCGCGTCCTCGTCGAGCTCCGCGCCGGCCGGGGCGATGGCGGGGTCGAGTGCGCGGACGCGCTCGTCGTGGGCCTGCGTGATGCGCGGCATCCGCGCCTCCTCTCGGGTCGTCGCTCCAGGCTACGGAGCATCCGCCGCCCGGCGGTTGACTCTCCCCGAAGCCCGATTGGCATCCCCCGCACGTCTCCGTCGGCACGGGTCCGCCGCCGCTCCGGCGCGGCGAGACTGGCCCTCTCCCATCACGAAAGGACGCTGCCGCCATGAGCAGTCTCGACCTCGTCAACGCCCACTACGCCGCCTCCGCGCGCGGCGACCTCGAGGGGATGATCGCCGACTTCGCCGACGACATCGTCTGGACCGAGTGCGCCGGCTTCCCGACGGCGGGCACCTACATCGGCCCCGCCGCCGTCGTCGACGGCGTGTTCGGCCCCACCGCGGCCGAATGGGAGGGCTTCGCCGTCTCGGTCGACCGCACGATCGCCGACGGCGGCACGGTCATCGCGCTCGGCCGCTACACCGCGACCCACCGCGGCAGCGGGCGCGCGCTCGACGCGCGCACCGTGCACGTCTGGACGGTCGAAGGAGATCGCATCGTCGGCTTCGAGCAGATCGCCGATTCCCACCTCGCGGTCGCGGCGGCCCGGCCATGACCCGGGCGAGCGAGCTCGGGATCGTGGTCGGCGAGCTGCCGGCCGGACCGAACGACGCCATCACCGACGTCGCGGGTGTCCGGGTCGGGCACACCACCCTCATCTCCGGTGACGGGCCGCTCCGCGTCGGCGAGGGGCCCGTGCGCACCGGCGTCACCGTCGTGATCCCGCGCGAGGAGCCGTGGCACCGTCCCCTGTTCGCGGCCCCGTTCCGCCTGAACGGCAACGGGGAGCTCACCGGCCTCGAGTGGGTCCGCGAGTCCGGCACGCTGACGAGCTACCTCGCCCTCACGAACACGCACAGCGTGGGCGTCGTCCGCGACGCGCTCATCGCCGACGAGGCCAGGCGCCGGGGCGGCGACCGCGCCTTCTTCTCCCTCCCGGTCGTCGGCGAGACCTGGGACGGCGTGCTCAACGACATCAACGGCTTCCATGTCCGGCCCGAGCACGTCAGGGCGGCGATCGAGGCGGCGAGCGGCGGCCGGGTCGAGGAGGGCAGCGTCGGCGGCGGCACCGGCATGATGGCGCACGGCTTCAAGGGCGGCATCGGCACGGCCTCCCGGCTCGTCCCGGCCGAGTCCGGCGGTTACACGGTCGGCGTCCTCGTACAGGCGAACCACGGCAGCCGCGCCCGACTCCGAGTGAACGGCGTGCCCGTCGGCGAGCGCTTCGAACGCGAACTGCCGCCGGTCGAGCGCTTCTTCGACCGGATGAGCGAGGAGGAGGGCTCCATCATCGTGCTGGTCGCGACCGACGCGCCGCTCCTGCCCACCCAGTGCGCACGCCTCGCGAAGCGCGCGGCGCTCGGCATCGGGCGCATGGGCGGCGCCGGCGAGAACGGCAGCGGCGACCTCGTGCTCTGCTTCAGCACCGGCAACGACGCGGTCCCCGGCGGCTTCGACCGCGGCAGCGCGCTGACCAGCACGGTGGAGGTGCTCGCGAACGAGCACATCGACCCGCTGTTCTACGCGGCGATCGAGGCCACCGAGGCGGCGATCCTGAACGCGATGCTCGCCTCGCCGACGATGGTCGGCGCGTCCGGCTTCACCGCGCCCGGCATCCCGCACGAGCTTCTCGTCACCGCGCTCGCCGAGGCCGCGGGCCGCTGACCGCCGTGCCGCCGGCGCTCGCCTCACCCGGCGAGTGCCGGCAGCTCGAGCGTGTCGGCGAGCAGCCCCTGCGTGTACGGATGGCTCGGCCGATCGAGCACCGCAGCGGTCTCGCCGCGCTCGACGACGTGCCCTTCGCTCAGCACGACGACCGAGTCGGCGATGCTCCGCACGATCGCGAGGTCGTGGGTGACGAACAGCATCGCGAGGCCCTCGTCGATGAGTCCGCGCAGCAGCTCGATGACCGAGGCCTGCACGGACACGTCGAGCGCCGACGTGACCTCGTCGCAGAGCAGCACCTTGGGCTCGCACGCGAGCGCCCGCGCGATCGCGACCCGTTGGCGCTGGCCGCCCGACAGCTCGGCGGGGTACCGCTCCGCCAGGCGCGCGGAGATCTCGACGCGCTCGAGCGCCTCCGCGACGACCGCGCCGGTGCGGCGGCCGTCCGAGCCGAACAGCCGGAGGGCCGCCGCGATGCTCGAGCCGACCGTGCGCCTCGGGTTCAGCGAGCCGAACGGGTTCTGGAAGACGTACTGCAGCTCCCGGCGCGCGGCGGCCGGTCGTGCCCGTGCCGTCAGCGGCAGCTCCTCGCCGTCGAGCCGCAAGCGACCCTCGTACTGCTCGTGCAGCCCGATCAGGCACCGCGACAGGGTCGACTTGCCGCTGCCGGACTCGCCCACGACGGCGAGGCACCGGCCGGGCTCGAGCTCGAGCGAGACGTTGAACAGCACCTGGCGCTCGCCGTAGTGCGCGTCGATCCCCTCCGCCTCGAGCACGGCGGGCCGGCAGACGAGCCCGGGACGCTCCGGCCGGTCGGCGACCCTGGTGATGCGCGTGAGGCGCTGCACCTCGTCCGCGCGCACGCAGCGGACGAGCCGCCCGCCGGGTTCCGCCTCGAGCGGCGGGCGTTCGAGGCACGCGTCCGTGGCGAAGTCGCAGCGCGCGCGGAACACGCAGCCGGCGTCGCGCTCGCCGACGCCGGGGGCGCGGCCGCGGATGGGATGCAGCACCTGGCGCTCCCTCGCGGACGGCACAGCCGCGAGCAGCGCCCGCGAGTACGGGTGCCGCGGCGCGCCGAGCAGCGCATCGGTCGGGACGAGCTCGACGAGCTCGCCGCCGTACATGACGATCACCCGGTCGGCGACGTCGGCGACGACCGCCAGATCGTGGCTCACGTAGATCGCGGCGATGCCCTCGTCGGCGCAGAGCTGCTTCACGAGCGCGAGCACCTTCGCCTGCGTCGAGACGTCGAGTCCCGTGGTGGGCTCGTCGAGGACGATCACGCGCGGCCGGGCGACGACGGCCATGGCGATCGCGATGCGCTGCTGCTGCCCGCCGGAGAGCTGGCGGGGCTTCCGGCGCAGGAAGGCGTCGTCGGCGGGCAGGCCGACGGTGCGGAGCACCCGGCGGATCCGGTCGAGATTCTCGGCGGGCGGGCCGTCGAGGCTCTCGAGGAGCTGGGTGCGCAGGGCGAGCGCGGGGTTGAGCGCGGTCGCCGGGTCCTGCGCGACGTAGGCGGCGAGGCGGCGTCGCGCGTCGCGCAGCTCGCCGCCGCGGAGGGCGAGCAGGTCGACGCCGTCGATGACGACCCGTCCGCCGGCGATCCGGGCGCCGGGCCGGGCGAAGGCGAGCAGCCCGAGGGCGACGGTGCTCTTGCCGGAGCCGGACTCGCCGACGACGCCGAGCACTTCGCCCGGCCCGAGCGCGAACGACAGCCCGTCGACGATGCGCGCCTCGTCGGCGTCGCGGACGATGGTGAGGTCGGCGACCTCGAGCGTGGCGGTCATTCCGCCCTCCCTTCGGTGCGGGCGATGACCCGGGCGGCGCCCTCGGCGATGAGGTTGCCGGAGACGGTGTAGACGACGATCATGACGACCGGGGCGAGCACGGCGAGCGGCTGGATGCCGAGGCCGGTGCGGTTCTCGCTCACCATGAGTCCCCAGTCGGCCGCGGGCGGCTGGATGCCGTAGCCGATGAAGCTCATCGAGGCGAGGATGCCGACGGCCCACATCAGCCGCACGCCGAGTTCGACGAAGAGCGGGGAGGAGACGTTGGGCAGCAGCTCCGTCCGCAGGATGGTGGCGCTCGGCATCCCGACCGCCTTCGCCCACTGCACGTACTCTCGTCCGATCACCGGCAGCGCAGCGCCGCGGATGACGCGGGCGACGCCGGGCACGAGCGCGACGACGACGAGCGTCACGAGCAGCCACGGCAGCGGCCCGAACACGGCGACGAAGAGCAGGGTCAGCAGGATCCCGGGGAACGCGAGCACGACGTCCATGGCGCGCATCAGCAGCGTGTCCACCCAGCCGCGCCAGTAGGCGGCGGCGAGGCCGACGGCGGCGCCGATCGCGACCGCGAGCACGGCGGAGGTCGGGGCCATCCAGGCGAGGTAGGCGCCGCCGTGCAGCACCCGGGAGAGCACGTCGCGCCCGAGCTGGTCGGTGCCGAGCCAGATGCCGGGCGAGGGCGGCGCGTAGGGTGCGCCGACCGGCTGGCTCGGGTCGAACGGCGCGAGCAGCCCGCCCAGGAAGGCGAAGGCGGTCGTCGCGGCGAGCAGCAGCACGCCCCAGCGGACTCGCGGTGCGGCCCAGAGCCGGCGGAGGCCGGCGCCCCTGGCGCTCGGTTCTCGGCTCGCTGCGACGGCCTCGGTCCTCGGCGGTGCGCTCATGGCGGGTCCTTTCAGCGTCCCTGCGGCTCGCCGCCGGCCAGGAGGTCGGCGACGAGGTTCAGCACGTAATAAGTGGCGGCGATGAGCAGCACGATGGCCTGGATCACCGGGAGGTCTCGGTTGTTGACCGCTTCGACGAGGGCGGCCCCGATGCCCGGGAACGCGAAGAGGTACTCGACGACGACCACGCCGCCGACGGTGTACGCGGCGACGAGGCTCGCCGCGGGGATGACCGGGCCGAGCGCGTTCGGCAGCGCGTGCCTGGCGAGGATGCGCGGGGTCCCGAGCCCCTTGAGCCTGGCGGTCTGCACGTACTCGCTCGACATCGCGTCGATGAAGGCGATCCGCACGAGCCGGCCGAGGTACATCACCCCGCTCACGACGAGCGTGAGCACGGGCAGCACCATGGCCTCGGGGTGCGCGAGCGGGCTGTCGCCGGGCGGGATGAACGAGACGGGCGGGAGCAGGTGGAAGACCGTCGTGCCGAGCAGGGCGATGAGCACGGTGCCGGTCACGAACTCGGGCGTCGCGTTCACCACGATGGACGTGCCGAGGAAGCCCTGGTCGAAGGCGCGGTCGCGCCGCTGCGCGGCGACGATGCCGACGAGCAGCGAGATCGGCAGCATGATCAGCATCGCGACGACGCTGAGGGTCAAGGAGTTCCGGATGCGTCCCGCGAGCAGCTCCGAGACGGGCATGCCGTTCACGAGCGAGGTGCCGAAGTCGCCCCGCAGCACGCCCCACAGCCAGGTGCCGTACTGCTCCCAGATCGGCCGGTCGAGGCCGAGCTGCTCGCGCAGCGTCGCGAGCGTCTCCGGGGTCGCGCGGGTGCCGAGCACCACGCGGGCGACATCGCCGGGCATGGCCTGGGTGACGAGGAAGATGAGCAGGGAGACGACGAGCAGCGTGCCGACGCCCTGCGCGACGGCGAGGGCGACCGCCCGGGCCCGCCGCGTGGAGCGCGACGGGGCCGGGGCGGCCAGCAGTTCGACGGCCATCGGCTACTTCTCGATCGTGACGCCGCGGTAGTCGATCGAGGTGCGGCCGTACAGGTCGGCGTGGAGACCCTCGACGCCGGCTCGGTAGGCGACGACGCTCTGCGGGTAGGCGGGGACGATGTTGCCGCCGCCGTCGCGCTCGATCTCCTGCAGCCGGGTGATCATGCCGCACTGCTCGGCGTGGTCGACCGTGCCCATCATCTGCAGCGCCAGCTCCGTGTAGGCGGGGTCGTCGAAGTGGGTCGCGTTCTCGACGCCGTCCGGGAGGAAGTGGGTCGCTGCCGTGATGACGTAGGGGCTGCCCGAGTACCCGATGAAGAACGGCCAGTCGCCCCAGCCGTTCAGGAAGGTCGCGGTGTCGAGCTTCTTCACGGTCACGGTGATGCCGGCGCCGGCGGCCTGCTGGGCGTAGAGCTGGGCGGTCTCCATCATCCCGGGGAAGACGCCGTCGGTGACGAGGTCGAGCTGGAGGTCCTGCTGCCCGGCCTCGGCGAGCAGCTGCTTCGCCCGCTCGAGGTCCTGCGCGCGCTGCGGCACGTCTGGCGCCGGGCAATCCGTGTTGTTGCCGAGGAAGTCGTTGCCGAGCGAGGCGTAGCCGCCGAAGGCGTTGTCGATGATCTGCTGGCGGTCGACGACGAGCTTCAGCGCCTCCTGCACGCGGGGATCGTCGAAGGGCGCCTGGTCGACGCGCATCGACATGGTCAGGTAGCTGCCGCTCTCGCTGACGAGGGTCTTCAGGTTCGGGTCCGCCTCGAGCGCCGGCACGTCCGTGAACGGCACCGAGTAGGCGACGTCGATCTGGCCGCCGCGGAGGGCGTTCGTGATCGCGGGCTGGTCCTGGAAGAACTGGATGCGGAGCCGCTCGAAGCCCGGCTGCTCGCCCCAGTAGTCGTCGAAGCGCACGAGCCGCGCCTCCTGGCCGGGGGTGAAGCTCTCGAGGTCGAACGGCCCGGTGCCGGTCACCTCGCCGGACTCGTCGAGCCCGCGCATCAGCAGGTCCCGCGACGCCCAGGTCTCGGCGAAGGTGCCGGCCGGGCGCAGCAGGTGGAACTCGACGGTCGTGTCGTCGACGGCGACGACGCCGTCGGGGTCGACGAAGTCGATCTGGGCGGCCGCCGGGTAGACGTGCTCGGGGTCGAGCATGAACCGCACGCTCTCGACGACGTCCTCGCTCGTGAAGTCGCTGCCGTCGTGGAGCTTCACGCCCTCGCGGAGCTTCACGGTCCACACGTCGAGCGCGTCGTTCGGCGTCATCGATTCGGCGAGCCGCATCTCGACGCCGCCGTCGGCGTCGTACGCGGTGAGTCCGTCGTAGAGCTGCTGTCTGAGCGAGTCGGCGGAGGCCGAGGAGGTCGCCGTGTACGGCTGGATCTCGTCCTTGTTGTTGCCCACGACGCCGAGCACGAGCTCGTCGCCGGACGCGCCGGCGTCCGTGGCTGCGCAGCCGGCGACCGCCGCGAGGAGCCCGGCGGAGATGAGCGCCGCGGCGAGCCGGCGGCGGAGAGGGATGCGTGACATTGGGGAACTCCTTCGTCCCGGTGCTGGGGGAGGGCGGGGTCGTCGACCTCGCGCTGCCGGCAACCTTCGCCGCTCCGGCGGGCGAGCCTCTACGTGCCCGGGCCATCGTTTCCGAGGATGTCAATGCGTGTGCTGGGAACGACAACTCCGCACACGGCGTCCGTCGAGCGGCTGCTAGCCTGCCCGCACGGCGCGCCGGGGCGCCGGACGAGGCGGTGACGACGATGCATCCACACGACGATCGCGGCGGGGAGTCCGCCGCCGGCATGTCGAGCGTGAGCCGTGGGTTCGCGGCGTTCCGCGAGGCGATGGCCCGCTCGCTCATCCCGATGCAGCTGACGAGCTTCAGCCCGGAGAGCTTCTGGAGCCGGATCAGATCGGCCGAGGCCGATCACGTGCAGCTGACCGAGATCACCGCGTCGCGGCACACCGCCGTGCGGGACGCGGGGCACATCGATGCGCGGGCCGAGGGCTTCCTCAAAGTCAACGTGCAGCTGTCGGGCACGGGACTCCTGATCCAGGACAACCGCCAGGCGCTCCTCCGGCCGGGCGATCTCGCGATCTACGACACCCAGCGCACCTTCTCCCTCGCCTTCGAGGACGACTCGCGCTCCCTCGTCGTGATGTTCCCCAGGGGCTCGCTCGACCTCCCGCCCGAGCTCGTCGACCGGCTGACGGCGGTCACCATCTCGGGCCGCGCGGGCGTCGCGAACCTCGTGGTGCCCTTCCTCTCCCAGGTGGCGTCGAACCTCGACCAGTTGCGCAGCCCGCTCGGGCCGCGGCTCGCGCACAACGTGCTCGACCTGCTCTCCACGACGCTGTCTGCGGAACTCGCCGACAGGGCGCCCGAGCTCGGCCACGGCGCGGCGCTGTTCCACCGGGTGCTCGACTACATCGACGTGAACCTGGGCTCGCCCTCGCTCACCCCCGACGGCATCGCCGCGGCGCACTACGTCTCGACCCGCCACCTGCACGGCCTGTTCCAGGCGCAGGGCACGACGATCGCCTCCTGGGTCCGTGGTCGACGACTCGAGCGCTGCTGCCGCGACCTGCACGATCCCTCGCTCGCCGAGCGGCCGGTGTCGGAGATCGCCCGGCGGTGGGGCTTTCTCGACTCGGCGCACTTCTGCCGGGTGTTCAAAGCGCACTCCGGGCTCACGCCGACGGAGTTCCGGGCGCTCAGCGCGGCTCGAGCCCACTAGGCGCGGTCGAGGATGCCGCGCCGAACGCTGCGCATCCGAGCGCCCCGTCCGGGGGGTAGTGCTCATCTGCGCGCTCGGCCGTGAACGACGGATGAAATCACCGGGTGCGCCGCGTGAAATCAACGGAATCCGGGGCAGACCACCTCTTGGCAGCGCCGCCCGGCCCTCCTAAGCTCTGGTCCAGTGCGTCCCCCGAGTGGGGGCGACTCGGAGGGAGAACTCATGCAACGCCGCACCATCCGCAGGTGGCCGGCCGTCGCGGTCGTCGCCGTCGGCACGCTCGCGACCGGGCTGCTCGCTGCGACACCGGCTCAGGCGGCCGAGGTCACGCATACCATCGCCGAGGTGCAGGGGACGGGCGCCGCCACCCCGCTGCCCTCGAACGCCGACGTCACCGTCGAGGGCGTGATCACCGCCGATCACCGCACCGGTGGCTATCGCGGCATCTACGTCCAGACGCAGGGGTCCGGCGGCGCCGACGACGCGACGCCCGGGGCGTCCGACGCCGTCTTCGTGTACCTCGGCAACGCCGCGGCGACGACGCCCGGCGCGATCGGCGACCTCGTGCGCGTCACCGGCAAGCCGAACGAGTTCAGCGGGCAGACGCAGATCTCGGTCGCGAACGCCGCCGCCGTCGAGCTCGTGCAGGCCGGGGTCGGCGTCCCGGAGGCGACCCCGCTGCCCGATGACGTGCGCGGTGCCGCTCGCGAGGCCTACGAGGGCATGCACGTCGCCCCGAGCGGGGAGTACCGGCTCGTCTCGAGCCACTCCCTCTACAGCTTCGGCGAGCTCTGGCTGAACGCCGGCGACGAGCTCCCCGTGAAGAGCACCGAGCAGGTCGATGCCGCAGACCCCGCCAACGCGACGATCGCGCAGGCGAACCGCGACTCGCGGCTCCTGCTCGACGACGGCTGGTCGACGCGCGTCGACAACTCCGCGCACCCGAACGACCAGCCGTACTTCACGGCCGACACCGTCGTGCGCAACGGCGACCGCGTCGTCTTCCCCGACGCCGGCTACGTGCTCGGCTACGGCTTCAACGAGTGGCGCCTCCAGCCGACGGTGCCGATCGACTCGGCGAGCGACGCCTCGCTCAAGCCGACGTTCGAGTCGCTGAACCCGCGCCCCGAGACGGCTCCCGAGGTCGGCGGCGACGTGCAGGTCGGCGCGTTCAACGTCTACAACTACTTCACGACCTTCACCTCGGTGAACTCGCAGGCGCGCGGCGCGGCCGACGCCGAGGAGTTCGCGATCCAGAAGTCGAAGATCGTCGCGGCGATCTCGGGCCTCGGGGCCGACGTCGTGGCGCTGCAGGAGATCGAGAACTCGGTCAAGCTCGGCGAGGCGCCCGATGAGGCGCTGGCCGACCTCGTGGCCGGGCTCAACGAGGCGGCGGGCGCCGACGTCTGGTCGTACGTGCCGACGCCGGCCGCGCTGCACGACGCCGCGATCACCGACTTCATCACGAGCGCGATCATCTACCGCAACGACCTGGTGAGCCCGGTCGGCGACAGCCTCACGGTCGTCGACGAGACGGTGTGGGACATCGCCCGCGAGCCGATCGCCCAGGCGTTCCGCCTCGACAGCGGCAAGGTGTTCTCGGTCGTCGCGAACCACTTCAAGTCGAAGAGCCCGCCCTCGGGCAACCCGCCCGAGCCGGCCGACGGCCAGGGCTTCTTCAACGCCGAGCGCGTCGAGCAGGCCGAATCGCTCCTCGCCTTCACCGACACGGTGGCCGAGGCATCCGGCAGTGACGCGATGTTCCTCATCGGCGACTTCAACTCCTACGCCCACGAGGACCCGATCGACGTCTTCACCGGCGCCGGCTGGACCGACCTCGTGCCGTCGCAGACCGAGCAGTTCACCTACTCGTTCAACGGCGAGCTCGGCTCGCTCGACCACGTGCTGGCGAGCCCCTCGGTCGCCGCCGACGTGACCGGCGTGGGCGTCTGGAACATCAACTCGCCCGAGTGGGGCGACCGGGGCTACGCCTTCGGCGCGACCGAGGCCGGCACCCCCTACCGCTCGAGCGACCACGACCCGATCGTCCTCGGCCTCTCGGCCGAGGTCGCCCCGGTGGACATCGACATCGTCACGATCAACGACTTCCACGGTCGCATCGAGCAGTCGGCCCCGGCCGCGGGGGCCGCGGTCCTCGCCGGCGCCGTCGAGCAGGTGCGGGCGGAGAATCCGAACACGATCTTCGCGGCGGCGGGCGACCTCATCGGCGCCTCGACGTTCACCTCGTTCATCCAGGACGACAACCCCACGATCGACGCGCTGAACGCCGCCGGCCTCGACGTGAGCGCCGCGGGCAACCACGAGTTCGACCAGGGCTGGGAAGACCTGCGCGACCGGGTGCAGAGCCGGGCCGACTGGGAGTACATCTCGTCGAACGTGTTCCTGAAGGGCAGCGACGACACGGCCCTCGCGCCGTACTACACCGAGACGCTCGACGGCGTGACCGTCGGCTTCATCGGCGCGGTCACCGAGGAGCTCGACTCGCTCGTGAGCCCGGCCGGCATCGCCGACCTCGAGGTGCGCGGCGTCGTCGACTCCGTCAACGCGGTCGCCGAGCAGCTGAAGGACGGCGACCCCGCCAACGGCGAGGCCGATGTGCTGGTGCTGCTCGTGCACGAGGGCGCGACGACGACGGACATCGCGAGCCTCAGCGACGGCTCGGCGTTCGCGAAGATCGTCCAGGGCGTCGACCCCTCGGTCGCGGCCATCGTCTCGGCGCACACCCACCTCCCGTACAACCACGTCGTCGACGGCCGTCCGGTCGTCTCGGCCGGTCAGTACGGCGAGCGCTTCGGGCTGATGAAGCTGCAGGTCGACCCCGTCACGAAGGAGCTGCTCTCGATCTCGAACGAGCTGAAGCCCCTCATGAACGGCACGACGCCGCTGTACCCGGCGGTGCCGGCCGTGCAGTCGATCGTCGACGAGGCCAAGAAGGTCGCCGATCAGCTCGGCAAGCAGAAGGTCGGCGACATCACGGGCGACTTCAACCGGGCCCGCCAGCCCGGCACCGATGCCCAGGGCAACCCGACGCTCGTGGAGAACCGCGGCGGCGAGTCGACGCTCGGCAACTTCGTCGCCGACGTGCAGCTGTGGGCGGCGAAGCAGGACGCGAAGGCCGACATCGCCTTCATGAATCCCGGCGGCCTGCGCACCGACCTCGTGTACAAGGGCACGAGCGCCGAGGACCCCGACGGCAACCTCACCTACAAGGAGGCGGCCGGCGTGCAGCCGTTCGCCAACACGCTGGTGACGCTCGACCTCACGGGCGAGCAGGTGAAGCAGGTCCTCGAGGAGCAGTGGCAGCCCGCGGGCTCGTCGCGGCCGTTCCTGAAGCTCGGCGTCAACAAGGAGCTCCAGGTCGTCTACGACCCGACTGCCGCGGCCGGATCCCGCGTCACGCAGGTGACGCTGAACGGCACGGCGATCGACCCGGCGGCGACGTACCGGGTGGTGGCGAACTCGTTCCTCGCCTCGGGCGGAGACAACTTCTTCACCCTGGGCGCGGGCACGAACAAGGCCGACACCGGCCGCGTCGACCTGCAGTCCATGGTCGACTGGTTCGCGGCGAACGGCACGGCGACGCCGGATGCGGCGCAGCGCTCCGTCGGTCTCGTGCTGCCGGCCCCGGCCGACGGCCAGGCCTACGCCCCGGGCGAGTCGCTCAGCCTGCAGCTCAGCTCGCTCGACTTCTCGACGAGCGAGCCCGCGGCGGGCGAGGTCACCGTGTCGCTCGGCGACGCCGTGCTCGGCACGGCGACCGTCGACCGCACGGTCGTGCCGACGAGCGACGAAGGCGGTCGCGCGACGGTCGAGATCGTCATCCCCGAGGGCGTCGAGGGCGCGCAGTCGCTCACGATCGCCGTCGCCGCCACCGGCACGAGCGTCACGGTGCCGATCACGGTGCAGGCGGCCCCCGACCTCGTCGACACGGCGATCGTCGGGCTGCCCTCGAAGCTGCTGTTCACGTCGAAGTCGACGATCCGCTGGGTCGGCCTCGTCGTGACCGGCGACGGCAGCCGCCCGGCGGGCACGGTCACGATCAGCGACGGCCAGACGGTCATCGCCACGGTCGAGATCACCGCGAAGGACCGCGGTCGGGTCGACGTGAAGCTGCCGAAGCTCGGCCGCGGCCTGCACGTGCTGCAGGCCTCGTTCACCGGCGACGGCTACGAGAGCTCGCGCTCCTTCAAGGTGCCGGTGCTCGCCTACTAGCGAGGCGCGTCATCGCGCGGCGTCGAACTCCCGGCGCCGCGCGATGACCTCGTGCGGATCCCAGCCCGGCCCTGGGACGGACGAGACGAGCAGGCGGGTGTACGGGTGCTCCGGCGCCCGGAACACCGCTGCCGCCGGGCCCTCCTCGACCACGTCGCCCCGGTAGAGCACGAGCACGCGGTCGGCGATCTCGTCGACGACGGCGAGATCGTGGCTCACGAACAGCACCGCGATGCCCGCCTCCCGGCGGATCTCGTCGACGAGCTCGAGGATCTGCGCCTGCACCGAGACGTCGAGGGCGGAGACCGCCTCGTCGAGCACGAGCAGCGTCGGCGACACCGCGAGCGCGCGGGCGATGGCCACCCGCTGCCGCTGACCGCCGCTCAGCTGGTGCGGCCGGAGCGAGCCCTGCTGCTCGGTGAGCCGCACGCGGTCGAGGAGTTCGCCGGCACGGCGTCGGGCGCCCTCGCGGTCGGCCACGCCGTGCAGCCGCATCGCGGCCACCAGCGCCTGCTGCACGCTCAGCCGGCGATCGAGCGAGCCGTACGGGTCCTGGAACACCATCTGCGCCTGCCGGGCCCGGGCCAGCCGGGCCGCCTGGCCTCGAGCCGGGGCGAAGCGATCCGCTCCGGCGATCCGCAGCGACCCGGCATCCGCGCGCTCCAACCCGACGAGCATTCGGGCGATCGTCGACTTGCCGGACCCGGACTCGCCGACGAGGCCGAGCACCTCGCCCGCGGCGATCCGGAACGACACGTCGTTCGCGGCGACGACCGGGTCCTGCCCCTTCGGCATCCGGAACTCGCGACGGAGACGCTCAGCCTCGACGAGGGCCGGCGGTGCCGCCGGCGCGGGCGTGGACATCGACGCGCTCATCGGCTGCGCTCCTCGAGCTCGGGCGCCGCCTGCAGCAGCGAACGGGTGTACGGGTGGGTGGCCCCGGTGAACAGGGCGGCGCCGCTGAGCTCCTCGAC
Source organism: Agromyces soli (assembly GCF_022811605.1). GTDB lineage: Bacteria > Actinomycetota > Actinomycetes > Actinomycetales > Microbacteriaceae > Agromyces > Agromyces soli. The sequence continues at coordinate 1,759,398 of NZ_CP094533.1, forward strand.
GACCTCTCCGCGCAGCATCACGAGCACCCGATCGCAGAACGCCGCGGCGAGATGCAGGTCGTGCGTGATGAACAGCATGCCGAGCTCCCGCTCCCGCTGCTGATCGCGGAGGATCGCGAGCACCTCGGCCTGCGTCGTGACGTCGAGCGCGCTCGTCGCCTCGTCGGCGAGGATCAGTCGCGGCCGGGTCGTGAGCGCCGCCGCGATCACGACGCGCTGCAGCATCCCGCCCGAGAGCTCGTGCGGGAACTGCCGCAGGCGGTGCTCCGGACGGGTGATGCCGACCGCGCCGAGCAGTTCCACCCCGATGCGGCGTGCCTCGGCCCGCGGCATCCCGTGCACCTTCACGAGCCGTTCGGCGAGCGAGTCGCCGATGCGGCGCACGGGGTTCAGCGCGCCGCGCGGGTCCTGCTGGATGAAGCCGACCTCCTCGGCCCGGATGCGTCGGAGCTCGGCGTCGTTCGCGCCGAACACGTCGCGGCCGCCGATCCGCACCCGGCCCTGCACGCCGGCCGTCGGCGGCAGCAGCCGCAGGGCGGCGCGCACCGTGCTCGACTTGCCCGAGCCCGACTCGCCGACGAGCCCGACCGTCTCGCCCGGCGCCACCGTCAGGGAGACGCCGTGCAGGATGGCGGCTGAGCCGTAGGCGAGGTCCAGGTCCTCGATCGTGAGCAGCTCTGCGGTCATGCGCGGGCCCCCAGTCGTTCGGACAGCCGCACGCCCACGATGTTCACGGCCACGACGACCGCGGCGATCGCGAGGCCGGGCACGAGGGTCGGCGCGAAGTGGCCGAGCACGATGCCGTCCTGTCCCTCCTGCACCATGAGGCCCCATTCCGAGCTCGGCGGCTGCGCGCCGAAGCCGAGGTAGCTGAGCGTCGCGAGGCTCATCAGCCCCTCGCCGAAGAGCACGACGAGGTAGCCGAGCAGCGCCGGGGTCATGTTCGGCAGCACGCGCCGCACCGCGATGTGCACGGCGGACGCGCCCTGCACCCGGTACGCGTCCACGTACGGGCGGGCGAGCTCGGAGAGCGCGATGCTCCGGGTGAACTTCGCGATCACCGGGGCGTACGCGAGCGCGAGGGCCACGACGGCCGTCCACGGCCCCTTGCCGAACACGGCGATCACGAGCACGACGAACAGCAGCCCGGGGAACGCGAACATGACGTCGGTGATGCGCGCGAGCAGCACGTCGACCCAGCCGCCGTTCCAGGCGGCGACGAGGCCGATGGCGACGCCGATGACGGTCGCCCCGGCGAGCAGCGCGAGCGGTCCGATCAGGCTCTCCCGGGTGCCGAGCAGGAGCCGCGAGAAGAGGTCGCGGCCCAGCTGGTCGGTGCCGAGCAGGTGCGCCGGGCTCGGCGAGCCCCAGATGGCGGTGAAGTCGATGGCGTCGGGCGGATACGGCGCGACGAGCGGACCGAAGGCCGCGACGAGCACGACGAGGCCGAGGAAGGCGAGCGACACCGCGTAGAGCGGGTCGCGGCGCCTGGCGAGGCCGTCGCGGCGCAGCAGCGCGCCGGTGGCGGTGGTGGTCATGAGGTCTTCACCCGGGTTCCGATGCGAGGGTCGAGCAGCGGCAGCAGCAGGTCGACGATGGTCGTCACGACCATGTAGGCGACGACCATGTAGAGCAGCACCGCCTGCACGACGGGGAAGTCGTGGGAGTTGATCGCGTCGACGAGCAGCGAACCGATGCCGCTGATGCCGAAGACGCTCTCGACCACGACGGTGCCGGCGAGCATGCTCGCGATCACGAGGGCGACCATGGTCACGATCGGTCCCCAGGCGTTGCGCAGCACGTGGCGCACGACGACCATCCCGCCGGCCATGCCGGTCGCGCGCGCGGCCTCGACGTGCTCCGAATCGAATTGCTCCACCATCGACTGCCGCGTCACGCGGCTGACGATGGCGAGGGAGCCGATCGAGAGCGCGATCGCCGGGAGGGTGAGATGGCGGATGCCGTCCACGAAGCCGTCGCCCGCGCCGGCGACCGGGAACCAGCCGAGCTGCACGGAGAAGACCGAGACGAGCACGATGCCGATCACGAAGGAGGGGAACGACGCGGCGAGCGTGGTGGCGCCGACGATCGCGGAGTCCGCCGCGCGGCCGCGGCGCACCGCCGCCCACACGCCGAGCCCGATGCCCACGACCGTGAAGAGCACCGCGGCGTACGCGACGAGGCCGAGCGTCGCGGGGAGCCGGCTCGCCATGATGCCGGCGACGGGCTGGTGGTACTGGAACGAGGTGCCGAGATCGCCGCCGAACACGCCGCTCAGCCACAGCCAGTACTGCACGAACAGCGGCTGGTCGAGGTGGTACTCGGCGCGGACGGCGGCGATCCGCTCCGGCGTCAGATTCTCGGGGTTGCCGATGAGGAAGGTCACCGGGTCCCCGGGGGCCGCGTACATGGCCGCGAAGATGATGAACGAGGCCACCACCAGCGTCAGGGCCATGCCCGCGACCCGCCTCAGGGCTGCGAGCACGTCAGCCCTCGGTCGTTCCGAGGTCGGCGGCCCACGGGTAGTACAGGTACGCGGCCGACGCGGGCACGCCGCTGAGCTCCGCGCGCAGGGCGACGGTCGACGGGCTCTGCGCGATCGAGATCCACGGCGTGGCCTCGACCCAGCGGCGCTGCAGCTCGATGGCGAGCTCCGAGCGCTCGGCGTCGTCGGTCGCGGCGAACGCCTCCTTCACGAGCGCGTCGTAGTCGGGGTCGCTGAAGCCGACGAAGTTCACCGTCGCGGTCGAGGCGCCGTTCTTGTAGAAGCCGACCGGGTCGTTCTTCGAGATGTAGTACTCGTCGGAGAAGAGATCGGCCTGGCCGCGCACGGCCTCGTCCGAGTAGAAGTCGCCGTACTGGGCCGAGGGCACCGTGACGATCTCGGCATCCAGGCCGATCTGCTTCGCCGCGGCGACGAGTGCGTTCGAGACGACGTTGCGCACCGAGCCGCCGTCGCTCGCGACGAGGATCGGCTCGTCGGGCGCGCCGGCCTCGGCGACGAGCGCCTTGGCGCGCTCGAGGTCGGCGGCGCCCGGGCTCGCCGGGGCGCCCTCGAGCTCGTCGTACGCGGCCTGGAACGCCTCGGTCTCGTAGCCCCAGGCGCCCTGCCCGATGGGCGTCTTCCACGGCTGGGCGAGCCCGCCGAACGCGGCGGTCGTGATGCCGCTGCGGTCGATCGCGAGCGAGAGCGCCTGGCGGATGCGCTCGTCGGCGAGCGGGCCGCGCTCGGTGGCGAGCAGCACCCACGCGTTCGTGGAGGGGCCCTGCGCGAGCGAGACGTCGGCGACCTGCTGCAGCGGGACCGCCGAGGCGGGGGAGTCGAGGTAGGAGCCGTCGGCCTCGCCCGCGGTGAGGGCGTTCACCACGGCGGACTGGTCGGCCCAGCGGAACACGACCTCGCCGGCGAGCACCTCGCGCGAGTCGTCCCAGTAGTCGGCCGCGCGCTCGATGGTGAGGCTCGAGCCGGGCTTCCACTCCCCGAGCGTGTACGGGCCGGTGCAGGCATCCGGCGTTCCGGGCGAGCCGAAGGCATCGCCCTGGGCCTCGACGACCCGGGGGTTCAGCACCATGCCTCCGTTGCCGGCCATCGCCTGGATGAAGATGGCGTCGCGCTGCGCCATGGTGACGGTGATCTCGCGCTCGCCGGTCTGCTCCATCGAGACCACGTTCGCGTACTCGTCGGACTCGTCGGCGCCGTCGGCGGCGTGCCGCTGCATGCTCCACAGCACGTCGGCCGCGGTCATCGGGCTGCCGTCGTGGAAGGTCACGCCGTCGCGGATGGTGAAGACGACGTGCGTGTCGTCGACCCACTCGGCCGACTCGGCCAGGTGCGGCACCGTCGTGAGGTCGGGCTGCACGGCCATCAGCCGCTCGCAGACGTTCGCGAAGACCGTGTTCTCGGCGGCGCCGCTGTCGATGTCGAAGTCGAACGTCGCGGGCTCGGCGGGGAGCATCCAGGTGACCGAGTCGACGGGGCCGCTCGCGGCGGGGGTGGTCGGGCCGAACGGCAGCTCGACGGCGGGCGCCTCGCTCGTCGACGGCCCGGCGGCGGTGCAGCCGGCCAGCAGGATCGCGGCGGCGCCGGTCGCGAGTGCGGTGCCGGCGAGCCGGCGTCGGGGGAAGGGGGTGTTCATCGGAGTGCCTCCATTGGCGGGGTGTGAACGGGGGTGTGGCGGGACCCTGGTCCGTCGAAGGCGTTCCAGGGGAGCTTCTCATAGGGGTGGTCGCACGGCGTGCCGGCGGTGACGAAGTAGTCGCCGGTGGTGAGGTCGACGCAGCTCGACAGCAGCGTCGACCACTGCCGCACGGCGGGGCGCCGCTCGTCCGGGTGCGTGCACACGGACTCCGGGTAGCCGAGGTGGTCGCTCATGGCGGCGTGGATGCCGGCGAGCGCGGCTTCGCGGTCGGCGGCGTGCCGCACGCGCTCCAGCCCGGCCCGGGCCTGCGGCACCCGGAACAGCGAGTCCGCCGAGACCGGCCGGTACCGGCCCGCGAGCTGGGGCGGCACCTGCGCCTGATAGTGGTTGCCGTGCACGAGGAGCCCGTCGACCGGGTAGACCCAGTCGACGCCGCTCGGGGTGATCTCGAGGTCGATCGAGAAGCCCGAGCGGTCCGTGAGCAGCGCGTTGCTCGCGATGTGCGCCGGCGTGCGCACGAGCGTGTTGATCGCGTCGGGCAGCTCGCTCTGGTTCAGCGTCATCCGGCGGATGAAGGTCTGCGGCAGCCCGACGGCGCCGTCGAAGCGGCCGCCGAGGCCGTTCGCGTTGAGCGCGAGCCCGGCGGAGTTCACGCCGTGCCGGCCGATCTGCCCGGCCTCGAGCTGCATGATGAGCGTCGGCAGCGGGTCCTGCACGACCCGCACGATGACGACGGTGTCGCGGGTGCCGGTGCGCCAGTCCCAGTTCTGGCCGGCGTACTGGTGGCCGTCGCCGGAGGCGCCGGCGGTGAGGGAGAAGCTGGTGCAGCCGTCGCTCGCGTCGCGCTCCTCGCTGGGGTCCTCGGTGCGCGCCCGGCGGGCGCCGCCCTGGTCGTAGATGATCTCGCCGCGCAGGTTCAGCACCATGAGGTCGAGCAGGTCCCGGCCGGCGCCCGCGGCGATCCCCTCGAGCTCGGCGACGAGCTCGGGCGCCGCCTCGGTGCAGCGCGGCACCCAGGCCGCGGCGCGGCGCCTGGCCTCGGCCCAGCCGAGCCCCGCCTGCTGTCCGAACGCCTCCTCGTAGTACGCGACGGCCGCGTCGATGAGGTCGGCGGCCCCCTCGCCGTACTGGCGTCCCCGCTCCGCGGGGGTGCCGCTGATCTCGAGGGTGCGGATGCTGGTGCTCGTCATGGACGGCGTCGTCCTCCCGTGCCGGATACCATGGCACCGGCGTCAGTCTTGGAATGGGTGTTACGAGTTAGGATGCTCGCGGAATGAACGATACACACAACCCGCAGTTCGTAACAAGTGATACGCGCAACCCTGGCGTGATCGAGCTGCGCTCGCGCGTCCGCGACGCGTGGGACGGCCTGTCCAAGGCGGAACGCGCGGTCAGCGGGCTCCTCGCCGGGAGCACCGCCGAGCGCATCCTCTTCGCGACCGCCGCCGAGCTCGGCAGCGAGACCGGCACGAGCAACGCCACGGTCATCCGCACCCTGCAGAAGCTCGGCTACGCGGGGCTCGCCGAGGTGAAGCGCCAGGTCGCCGCGCCGTTCACCGAGGAGGTCGCGCCCGAGGAGCGCGTCCGGCAGCGGCTGGACCGCGCGGGCGAGGACGTCGGGCGCATCGTCGGCAGCGTCTGGAACGAGGCGAGCGACCAGCTCGAGCTCGCCCGCCACGCGCTCGAGGTCGAGGAGGTCACCGCGGCGGCCTCGCTCCTCGCCCGGGCGGGGCGCATCTACTGCTACGGCGTCGGCGCCTCCTCGGTCGCCGCCGCTCACCTCGTGCTCCGGCTCGGCCGCGCCGGCCGCGCCGCAACGCACCTCGACGCCGACGGCTTCCGGCTCGCCGACGGGCTGCTGCCGCTCCGCGCCGGGGACGTGGCCGTGATCTTCGCCCCAGGCCGGGTGAACCCCGAGGTCGAGACGATCATCGGTCGCTGCCGGGAGGTCGGCGCGCAGTGCGTCCTCGTCACCGACGAGCTGCACGAGCGGCTCGCCCCGAAGGTCGCCGTCTCGCTGCACGCGCCGCACACCCCGACCGGCCTCACCGCCGAGGTGCTCGCCTCGATCCTCGTCGGCGACGTGCTCGCCCAGGTGGTCTCGGCGATGTCGCCCGAGCTCGCCGTCGAGACTTCGCACGCGCTCACCGTCCTGCGCTCGCGCCTCGGGTACTGACCGCCCGGGCGGGCGGTGGATGGCCCGGGGCCGGCGTCGGCGGCCGCCGGTAGACTCCATGCGATGACTCAGCACGGCGCGCCCGACGGGATCGAGGAGGTCCCCTGGGACCCCGACGAGTTCCTCCCGCCCGACGACGAGTGGGCCCCGCCGCCCCCGGCCGACGCCCCGCCGACCGGCGCACCCCGCGCTGAGCCGGCGAGTCGCCGCGCCGCGCCCGCGAAGTTCGGCTCGGCGCTCGACGCGCTCCGCACGGTCTTCGGCTACGACGACTTCCGCGGCGACCAGGCGGCGATCATCGAGCAGCTCGCGGGCGGCGGCGACGCCGTGGTGCTGATGCCCACCGGTGGCGGCAAGAGCCTCTGCTACCAGATCCCGGCGCTCCTGCGCGAGGGCACCGGCGTCGTCGTATCGCCGCTCATCGCGCTCATGCACGACCAGGTCGACGCGCTCCTGCGCAACGGCGTCCGGGCCGCCTACCTCAACTCGAGCCAGGCGCCGGCCGAGCGCGCCGAGGTCGAGCGCGCCTATCTCGCGGGCGAGCTCGACCTGCTCTACATCGCCCCCGAGCGGCTGAACAGCGAGGGGGCCAAGCGCTTCCTCGCGCGCGGCAGCATCTCGCTCTTCGCGATCGACGAGGCGCACTGCGTCGCCCAGTGGGGCCACGACTTCCGCCCCGACTACCTCGCCCTTGCCGAACTCGCCGAGCGCTGGCCCGAGGTGCCGCGCATCGCGCTCACGGCCACCGCGACCGAGGCGACGCACCGCGAGATCACCGAGCGGCTGTCGCTCGGCGACGCGAAGCACTTCGTCGCGAGCTTCGACCGGCCCAACATCCAGTACCGCATCGCCCCGAAGCTCGAGCTGCGCAAGCAGCTGCTCGACTTCGTCCGCACCGAGGGCGTCGACGCCGACGGCCGCCCGGTCGCGGGCATCGTCTACGCGCTGAGCCGGGCGAGCACCGAGAAGATCGCCGCTTTCCTCGCGGCGAACGGCGTCGACGCCATGCCGTACCACGCGGGCCTCGACCCGGAGCTGCGCCGCCGCACGCAGGACCGCTTCCTCCGCGAGGATGGCGTCGTCGTGGTGGCGACGATCGCCTTCGGCATGGGCATCGACAAGCCCGACGTGCGCTTCGTCGCGCACGTCGACCTGCCGAAGTCGGTCGAGGGGTACTACCAGGAGACCGGCCGCGCCGGCCGCGACGGGCTGCCGTCGACGACCTGGCTCGCCTACGGCCTGCAAGACGTGGTGCAGCAGCGCCGCATGATCGACGAGAGCCCGGGCGACCTCGCCCATCGGCGTCGCCTCGCCTCGCACCTCGACGCGATGCTCGCGCTCTGCGAGACGGTGCAGTGCCGCCGGCAGAACCTGCTCGCCTACTTCGGCGAGCAGAGCGAGCCGTGCCGCAACTGCGACACCTGCCTCGAGCCGCCCGCCTCCTGGGACGGCACGGTCGTCGCCCAGAAGTTCCTCTCCACCGTGGTGCGTCTGCAGCGCGAGCGCGGTCAGCGCTACGGCGCCGGGCACCTCATCGACATCCTGCGCGGCAAGCGCACCCCGCGGGTCGCGCAGTACGGTCACGACTCGCTCGCGACCTGGGGCATCGGGCAGGAGCTCGGCGAGCAGCAGTGGCGGGGCGTGGTGCGCCAGCTCCTCGCGCAGGGGCTCGCGCAGACCGTCGGCGAGTACGGCGTGATCGGCTTGAGCGAGGCGTCCGCCGAGGTGCTCGCGGGTGCGCGCCAGGTGCATTTCCGCGCCGAGCCCGAGCGCCCGGGCCGCAGTCGCGGCGAACGCCGGGCGGCCCCGGCGGCCGCCGACCTCGAGCCCGCGCAGGCCGAGCTGTTCGAGGCGCTCCGCGCGTGGCGCGCCGGGGTGGCGCGCGAGCAGGGCGTCCCCGCGTACATCGTGTTCGGCGACGCCACGCTCCGGGCGGTCGCCGTCGCGCGGCCCGGCAGTCTGGCCGAGCTCGACGGCATCACGGGCATCGGCGCCAAGAAGCGCGAGGCCTACGGGGAGGGGCTTATCCAGGTCGTCCAGGCGGCGTGACGACCCGGCACTCGAAAACCTAGCGGCATTCGGTTTATGCTGGCTCCACCGAGCCCGAGCATGAAGGAGTGCAGGCATGACCGACCAGCAGCAGACGACCGTCGACACCCGCTACCGAGACGCGAGCCTCCCGGTCGCCGAACGGGTCGAGATCCTCCTCGCGCAGATGACGCTGGAAGAGAAGGCGGGCCTCTTCTTCCAGACGATGATCGGCATCGGCGAGGGCGGCACGCTCTCCGAGGGCGACGCGACCTTCGGCCTGCCGGCCACCACCGACTACGTGCTCGACCGCCACCTGACCCACTTCAACGTGCTGCAGGCGCCCGCCGACGCCGGCCAGATCGCCGAGTGGCACAACCGCCTGCAGGAGCTCGCCGCCTCGACGCGCCTCGGCATCCCCGTCACCATCTCGACGGACCCCCGCCACTCGTACACCGACAACCCGCTCGCCGGCCTCCTCGCGGGCGCCTTCTCGGTCTGGCCCGAGACCATGGGACTCGCGGCGATCGGCGACGAGGAGCTCGTCGAGCGCTTCGGCGACATCGCCCGCCAGGAGTACACGGCCGTCGGCATCCGCGTCGCCCTGCACCCGCAGATCGACCTCGCGACCGAGCCGCGCTGGTCGCGCGCCCTGCAGACCTTCGGCGAGGACGTCGAGCTCGCCAGCCGTCTCGGCGCCGCGTACATCCGCGGCTTCCAGGGCGAGACGCTCGGGCCCGACTCGGTCGCGACGATGACGAAGCACTTCCCGGGCGGCGGCCCGCAGCTCGGCGGCGAGGACCCGCACTTCGCGCACGGCCGCGAGCAGGTCTACCCGGGCGGCCAGTTCGAGCTGCACCTGAAGCCCTTCGAGGCGGCCTTCGAGGCGGGCACGAGCCAGATCATGCCGTACTATGGCATGCCCGTCGGCACCGAGTACGAAGAGGTGGGCTTCGGCTTCAACAAGTCCGTCATCACGGGCCTGCTGCGCGAGCGCTACGGCTTCGACGGCATCGTCTGCACCGACTGGGGCCTCATCAGCGACTCCGAGATCATGGGCGCGCCGTTCCCGGCGCGCGCCTGGGGCGTCGAGCACCTCGCGCCGCGCGAGCGGATGAAGAAGGTCATCGACGCCGGCTGCGACCAGTTCGGCGGCGAGGCGGTGCCCGAGCTCCTCGTCGCGCTCGTGCGCGACGGCGAGCTCAGCGAGGCGCGGCTGGATGCCTCGGCCCGCCGCCTGCTGCGCGAGAAGTTCGTGCTCGGCCTCTTCGACCGGCCGTTCGTCGACGTCGACCGGGCCCGCGAACTCGTCGGCCGCGCCGACTTCGTCGCGGCGGGCGAGGCGGCCCAGCGGGCGGCCATCGCGCTGCTCGTGAACCGCGAGCGCGAGGTCGCCGGGGCGCCGGCCGCCCCCGTGCTGCCCTTCGCCCGCGGGCTGAAGCTCTACGTCGAGGGCATCGACGCCGAGATCGCGGGGGAGTACGGCACGGTCGTGGGAAGCCCCGCCGAGGCCGACGTCGCGGTGCTCCGCCTGCAGGCGCCCTACGAGGAGCGGCCGACCTTCTTCGAGAACTTCTTCCACTCCGGCTCGCTCGACTTCCCCGCCGACGTCGTCGCCCACGTGCGCGAGGTCGCGGCCGCGGTGCCGACGGTCGTCGACGTCTTCCTCGACCGGCCGGCGATCCTCACCCCCTTCGTGGACGAGCTCGCGGCGCTCACCGGCAACTGGGGCGCGAGCCCGCGCGCCGTGCTCGACGTGCTGACGGGGGCCGCCGAGCCCAAGGGCCGGCTCCCGTTCGACCTGCCGTCGAGCATGGCGGCGGTCGACGCGAACCGGCCCGACGTGCCCTTCGACACGGCCGATCCGCTGTTCCGGCACGGCCACGGTCTCGCCTACTGACCGGACTCGTCGCTACGATCGGGGCCAGGCGCCGCATCGGGCGGCGGGATCCGGGGGGATCGACATGGGACAGGTCAAACGGCCCGGCGGGGTCACGCTCGTCGCGGTGCTGACGTGGATCTCGGGCTTGCTCGACATCATCGGCGGCACCCTGCTGCTCTTCCAGACGAGCGTGGTCTCGACCGCCGAGGCCTTCGGCGGCGCGAGCGGCCTCGTCGCCTCGGCGATCGTGTCGATCCTGATCGGCGCCATCGTGATCGTCGTCGCGAACGGGCTGCTGCGCGGCAGCGCGGTCTCGCGCATGGTGATCACGGTGATCGAGGTGCTCTCGATCATCGCGTCGATCTTCTTCGCGATCGCCTACCCGGCGGGGGCCATCGGCGAGTACTTCTCGGCGGCGATCGCGCTGATCGTCATCGCGCTGCTCTGGACCGGGCGGGCGAACGCCTTCTTCCGCGGCTGAGCGAGTCGGCACCGCCGCGCTTGTCGAACATCCAACGGGCGCGGATGCCTCGTTTGTAGACACCGCACAGCAGCCGACGACGCTCGGCCGGGCCCGCTTGTCGCCGGTCGACCGAGCGTTTCGGGTGCCGCGGGGCCGGTCGTAGCGTGAGGGGACACCCACGAAGCGAAGTCGGAGGCGAGACCGAAGATGGTTGACACTGCAGCGCGCACCGAGGCGAAGCCCGCCACCCCTGCCGCCCGTTCCACCGGGGGGCCGAAGGTCGACGTCGCCGCGCTCGGCCGGCAGCTGCTCGGCACTTGGGCCGACATCCGCCTCGCCTCCCGCGAGCGCGCGGCGATGCCCGAGCTGCAGCGCATCGAGGGCCAGACGATGGCCGAGCACCGCGAGCGCGTGCTGGGGCAGCTGAAGCTGCTCGTCGAGCAGGGCGCCGTGCACCGCGCCTTCCCGACCTCGCTCGGCGGCGAGGACGACCACGGCGGCAACATCGCCGCCTTCGAGGAGCTCGTCATCGCCGACCCGAGCCTCCAGATCAAGTCGGGCGTGCAGTGGGGCCTCTTCGGCGCCGCCGTGCTGCACCTCGGCACGAAGCCGCACCACGAGAAGTTCCTGCCGGCGATCATGTCGCTCGAGGTGCCCGGCGCCTTCGCGATGACCGAGATCGGCCACGGCTCCGACGTCGCGGCGATCGCGACGACCGCCACCTACGACCCGGAGACCGAGGAGTTCGTCATCCACACGCCGTTCCGCGCGGCGTGGAAGGAGTACCTCGGCAACGCCGGCCTCCACGGCAAGCATGCGACCGTGTTCGCGCAGCTCATCACGAACGGCGTGAACCACGGCGTGCACTGCTTCTACGTGCCGATCCGCGACGACGAGGGCGACTTCCTGCCCGGCGTCGGCGGCGAGGACGACGGGCTGAAGGGCGGCCTCAACGGCATCGACAACGGCCGGCTGCACTTCACGAACGTGCGCATCCCGCGCGAGAACCTGCTGAACCGCTACGGCGACGTGGCCGCCGACGGCACCTACTCCTCGCCCATCCAGAGCCCGGGCCGGCGCTTCTTCACGATGCTCGGCACCCTCGTGCAGGGCCGGGTCTCGCTCGACGGCGCCGCGACCGTCGCGAGCGCGATGGGGCTCACCATCGCGATCACCTACGGCAACCAGCGCCGCCAGTTCACCGCCTCGAGCGACACCGAGGAAGAGGTGCTGCTCGACTACCAGCGCCACCAGCGCCGGCTGCTGCCGCGGCTCGCGACGACGTACGCGCAGTACTTCGCGCACGACGAGTTCCTCGTGAAGTTCGACGCCGTGTTCAGCGGCGCCGCCGACAGCGACGACGACCGCCAGGACCTCGAGACCATCGCGGCCGCGCTGAAGCCGCTGTCCACCTGGCACGCCCTCGACACCCTGCAGGAGGCGCGCGAGGCCTGCGGCGGCGCCGGTTTCATCGCCGAGAACCGCATCACGGGCCTCCGCCACGACCTCGACATCTACGTCACCTTCGAGGGCGACAACAACGTGCTGCTGCAGCTCGTCGCGAAGCGCCTGCTCACCGACTTCTCGAAGCAGTTCAAGAACGCCGACGCCGGCGCCATGGCCCGCTACGTCGTCTCGCAGACGGCCGAGCGCGCCTACCACGGCACCGGCCTGCGCCGCCTCGGCCAGACCATCGCGGACTTCGGCTCGACCGCGCGCTCGGTGAGCGAGCTCCGCGACGAGGCATCCCAGCGCGAGCTCCTCACCGACCGCGTCGAGACGATGATCGCCGAGATCGCCGGCCGCCTGCGCGACGCGCGCAAGCTGCCGAAGGCCGACGCGGCCGCCGCGTTCAACCGCAACCAGAACGAGCTCATCGAGGCGGCCCGCGCGCACGGCGAGCTGCTGCAGTGGGAGGCGTTCACCCGGGCGCTCGCCCGCGTCGAGGACGAGGGCACGAAGCAGGTGCTCACCTGGGTGCGCGACCTGTTCGGCCTCGGCCTGCTGGAGAAGCACCTCGCCTGGTACCTGATGCACGGCCGGCTCTCGCCGCAGCGGGCGCAGGCGGTCGGCGCCTACATCGACCGCCTCGTGGAGCGCCTCCGCCCGTATGCGCAGGACCTCGTCGACGCCTTCGGCTTCCGCCCGGAGCACCTGCGCGCCACGATCGCCACGGGCATCGAGCAGGAGCGGCAGGACGAGGCCCGCGCGTGGTTCGACGAGCAGCGCCGGGCCGGCACCCTGCCCGTGCCGGAGAAGTCCGCCAAGAAGTAGCGCTCGAGACGTAGGCTTCGGGCATGCGCCGACTGCTCCGGATCCTCGTCTCGATCGTGGGCGTTCTCGCCCTGCTCGCCGTGCTGTTCCTCGCCTACGCGCACACGGTGATGCAGGGCGAGCGCCCCGCCGCGCTCGCGGCCTGGCAGGACGACGCCGTGACGATCACCTCCGCCGACGCGGGCATCGTGATCGCGCCGGCCGATCCGGGCACCGGGCCCGCGAGCGGCCAGGGCCTCGTCTTCATCCCCGGCGCGAAGGTCGACCCCTACGCGTACCTGTTCAAGCTCTCCGGCGTCGTCGAGGAGACGGGGCTCACGGTCGTGATCACGAAGCCGACGCTGAACCTCGCCTTCTTCGACACCCGGCCGCTCGCCGCCTTCACGGCGCTCGCGCCCGACGTCGACGCCTGGTGGGTGGGCGGGCACTCGCTCGGCGGTGTGCGCGCCTGCCAGTTGGCCGGGGACGCGGATGCCTCGGGCGACGCCGAGGTGCTCGGCGTCATGCTGTTCGGCTCGTACTGCGCGAACGACCTCTCGGGCTCCGAGCTCGCCGCGCTCAGCGTCTCGGGCTCGAACGACGGCCTGTCGACGCCCGCGAAGATCGAAGCGGCGAGCGGGCTGCTGCCGCCCGGCGCCGAGTTCGTCGAGCTCGAGGGGGTCAACCACGCCGACTTCGGCGACTACGGCGTGCAGCCGGGCGACGGCGAGTCGACGGTCGACGACGCGGAGGTGCGGCGCGAGATCGCCGAGGCCGTGGCGGCGTTCAGTCGTTCGGCGGGCGCATGATCGCGCCGGTGGCGAGGCCGACGAGCAGGCCCGCGGGCAGCCACAGCCAGAAGCCGGTCCAGAGGCTCACCCCGACGCCGACGAGCGCCCCCACGATGATGCCGACGATGAGCTGCTTGCGGCGGGCGGGGGAGAGCGGAGCGCGATCGGCCATGCTGCCAGCCTAGGCGGCGCGGGCGTCAGATCAGGCCGAGCGAGCGCACCTGTTCGCGCTCGTCGACGAGCTCGGCGACCGAGGCATCGATGCGGTGCCGGGCGAACTCGTCGATCGCGAGGCCCTGCACGATGCGCCACGCCCCGTCGACCGACTCCACCGGGAACGAGGAGACGAGCCCCTCCGGCACGCCGTAGGAGCCGTCGGACACGACCGCGGCGCTCGTCCAGCCGTCGGGGGTGCCCTGCACCCAGTCGCGGACGTGGTCGATGGTGGCCGCCGCGGCCGAGGCGACCGAGGAGGAGCCGCGCACCTCGATGATCTCCGCGCCGCGCTTGGCGACCCGCGGGATGAACTCGCCGACGAGCCACTCCCGGTACGCCTCGTGGCCGAGCCGGGCGGAGAGCAGCGCCGGGACCGCGTCGCCCGCCGCCGTGGCGTGCGCGAGGTCGGGGAACTGCGAGGCCGAGTGGTTGCCCCAGATGGTGACGCCGCGGATCTCGGCGACCGGCGTGTCGGTCGCGACCGACAGCTGGCCGAGCGCGCGGTTGTGGTCGAGCCGGGTGAGGGCCGTGAAGCGTTCGGCCGGCACGTCGGGCGCGTGCGCCGAGGCGATGAGGGCGTTCGTGTTGGCCGGGTTGCCGACCACGACGACGCGGATGTCGTCCGCCGCCGCCGCGTTGATGGCCGCGCCCTGCGGCCCGAAGATGCCGCCGTTCGCCTGCAGCAGCTCGGCGCGCTCCATGCCCGCCGTCCGCGGCCTGGCGCCGACGAGCAGGCCGATGTTCGCGCCCGAGAAGGCGGTGTGCGCGTCGTCGGTGACCTCGACGCCGGCGAGCAGCGGGAACGCGGAGTCCTGCAGTTCGAGGGCGGCGCCCTCGGCCGCTCTGAGCCCCTGCGGGATCTCGAGCAGGTGCAGCCGCACCGGCGTCTCGGGCCCGAGCAGGGCGCCCGAGGCGATGCGGAACAGGAGGGCGTATCCGATCTGGCCGCCGGCCCCGGTGAGGGTGACGGTGACCGGCTTCTTCGCTGCCATGCCCCGAGCCTACGCCCGCGGCGCGGCTGGCATCCTGAGCAACGCTCGATCTCGGGCCCGGGCAATCGGTCAGACCAATCGGCGCGGCGCGCGGTCGAGGCATCCCGACGCGGATACCGTGGCCCCATGCGCGAGTTGTACCCGGAGATCGAACCGCTCGAGACCGGCATGCTGGACGTCGGCGACGGTCATCACATCTACTGGGAGGTCTCGGGCAACCGGACCGGCAAGCCCGTGGTGTTCCTGCACGGCGGGCCGGGCGGCGCGACGAAGCCCGCGCAGCGGCGCCTCTTCGACCCCGAGAAGTACCGCATCGTGCTGTTCGACCAGCGCGGTTGCGGGCTGTCGATCCCGCACGCTTCCGAGCCCGGCGCGAGCCTCGCGACGAACACCACCTGGCACCTCATCGCCGACATCGAGCGCCTGCGCGCGCATCTCGGCATCGATCGCTGGCAGGTCTTCGGCGGTTCCTGGGGGAGCGCGCTCGGCCTCGCGTACGCCGAGACCCACCCCGAGCGGGTGACCGAGCTCGTGCTGCGCGGCATCTTCACGCTCCGCCGGGCGGAGCTCGACTGGTTCTACGAGGGCGGCGCGGCGGCGCTGCTGCCCGACCGCTGGCGCGAGTTCGTCGAGCCCGTGCCGTTCGGCGAGCGCTCGCACCTCGTCGAGGCGTACGGCCGGCTGCTCAGCGACCCGGACCCCGCCGTGCACCAGCCCGCAGCGATCGCCTGGGCGCGCTGGGAGGCCGCCGCGATCACCCTGCTGCCGCAGCCCGAGAACCTCGAGGCGTACGGCTCGCCGGAGTTCGCGACCGCCTTCGCCCGGATCGAGAACCACTACTTCCGGCACGGCGGCTGGTGGGAGGAGGGGCAGCTCATCCGCGACGCGGTGCGCCTGCGGGACATCCCCGCCGTGATCGTGCAGGGGCGCTACGACCTGTGCACGCCCATGATGACCGCGTGGGACCTGCACGTCGCGTGGCCCGAGGCGGAGCTGCGGATCATCGACGACGCCGGCCACGCCTTCGACGAGCCGGGCATCCTCGACGCGCTCATCGAGGCGACGGACCGCTTCGCGGCCGGGATCGAGCCCGAGGGCGGCGAGCCCGACGACAGCAGCGAGCTCGACGACCCGGACATCGAGACGGGCCGCCCCGAGGCGGAGTAGCGTCGCAGCATGACCTTCGATCCGAACGCCGACATCAGCGGCGGCAAGGCCTCCAAGCGGGGCCGGACCACCGGCATCGCGGTCGCGGGCGGCGGCGGCGTGCTCATCGTGCTCTTCCTCGTCTCGCAACTGCTCGGGGTCGACCTCACCGGCCTCGCCGGCGGCACCGGTCAGCAGCAGGAGGTCGTCGAGGACTCGAGCCTCGACACCTGCCTCACCGGGCAGGACGCGAACGAGCGGGTGGAGTGCCGGATGAAGGGCGCCTCGGCCTCGCTCGAGACCTACTGGGAGACGGAGGCCCCCGAGATCGGCGTCGCCTATCGCGCGCCGAACGACTTCGTCATGTTCGACCAGGCGACCTCGACCGGATGCGGCCAGGCCTCCTCGGCGACGGGCCCGTTCTACTGCCCGCCCGACGAGACGATCTACCTCGACGTCAGCTTCTACGACGAGCTGCGCACCCGCTTCGGCGCGCAGGGCGGCCCGCTGGCCGAGATGTACGTGATCGCGCACGAGTGGGGTCACCACGTGCAGAACCTCGCCGGCGTGCTCGAGTCGACCCGCGACGGGCAGACCGGGCCGAGCTCGAACGCCGTCCGCGTCGAGCTGCAGGCCGACTGCTTCGCGGGCGCGTGGGCCGCGGCGGCGTCGAGCACGAGGGACGGCGACGGCGTCGCGTTCCTGAAGCCGATCACGCCCGCCGAGTACCGCTCCGCGCTCGATGCGGCGGCCGCCGTCGGTGACGACCACATCCAGCAGTCGATGCAGGGCCAGGTCATGCCGCACACCTTCACCCACGGCACGAGCGAGCAGCGCATCCGCTGGTTCGAGACGGGCTTCGACGGCGGTGCCGGCGCCTGCAACACCTTCGACGTCGCCGGCGGCTCGCTCTAGGGAGGCCGCGTCGCGGATTTCGGGCGATCCGCGTCATGATCCGGCCCCGCCCGCGTCTCTTCCATGAAGCCATGACGGCCGACGGGCCGTCAGCGTGAGCGATTGGGATGGGACATGCGACGACGCACGCCACCGGTGCAGCACCGGGAGTTCTTCCGGGCCATGAATTCCGAGGAGGTCATCGCCTGCCTGTGCACCTGCACGCGGGCGGCCGACCACTGGTACGGCGCGCCGATCGGCGCCCCGGCGCTGACGGCCGAGGAGCTGCTCGGCACCGTGGAGCC
This sequence comes from Agromyces soli, assembly GCF_022811605.1. Taxonomy (GTDB): domain Bacteria; phylum Actinomycetota; class Actinomycetes; order Actinomycetales; family Microbacteriaceae; genus Agromyces; species Agromyces soli. Next base: position 1,776,683 of record NZ_CP094533.1, read on the forward strand.
CGAACCCGAACCGGTGCGCGAAACCGCAGCGCACGTCTGATCGTCGGGCGGCGGGACGGGACGGTGTCCCGGCCGCGCCGTCCCGTCGCCCGGGCATATTGTTACACAATCCTCCGGGCGCGGCGAGCCCGAACCTCAGCCGCCCGAGGGGGCGTCGCCGACCGCGGTGATGACCGCGTCCACGTCGTGCTCGCTCGCGGGCAGGCCGGCCTGCTCGAGGCGCTCGGCCACCATCCGGCGCACGTCGTCGACGTTGCCGAGGAGCGCGTCGCCGCGCACCTGCTCGATCACGCCCTCGAGCTTCCGGCCGCGATCGGCGTCGTCGTGACCCTCCTGGATCGGTTCGGACTGGGTGGGCTGCTCGTTTCCTGCGTCCATGGCCCGATGGTCGCATCCGCGCCGGCTCGCCCACAGGGCCTTGACACGCGCCCGACGGCGCTCGCGCCGCACGGCGGCGCTGTGCCAGACTCGACCCCGTCGGACGGGGCCCGACGGCCGGGGGATCGGGGGATGCGGTGGACGACGCGACGCACCTCGCCGCCAGGCACCTCGAGGCCACCGACCCCGTCGCGGGTCTGAGCCGCGCCGAAGCCGCGCGACGCGCCGCGGCCGGGCTCGCGAACATCGCGACGGATGCCTCGAGCCGGAGCCTGTGGAGCATCCTCCGCGCGAACGTCTTCACCCTCTTCAACGGCATCGTCGTCGGCGGCTTCGCCCTGCTGTTCGCGCTCGGCCGCTGGCAGGACGCGCTGTTCGGCTTCGCCGCGATCGCGAACGCCGCGATCGGCGTCACCCAGGAGTACCGCGCCAAGCGGGCGCTCGACCGGCTCGCCCTCCTGCACGCCCCGAAGGCCCGCGTCGTCCGCGACGGCGAGGAGCAGGAGCTCGCCGTGCGCGAGGTCGTGCTCGGCGACCTGCTCGTGCTCCGCGCCGGCGACCAGGTCACCGCCGACGGCGTCGTGCTCGACGGGCTCCGCCTCGAGGCCGACGAGTCGCTGCTGACCGGCGAGTCCGACCCCGTCGACAAACTGCCGGGCGACCGGGTGCTCTCGGGCTCCATCGTCGTCGCCGGCCAGGGCTCGGTCGAGGTCACGGCGGTCGGCGACCAGGCGTTCGCGGCGACGCTGACCGCCGAGGCGAAGCGATTCTCCCTCGTCGCGTCCGAGCTGCGCAGCTCCGTCGACCGCATCCTGAAGTGGATCACCTGGGCGATCTTCCCGATCATGATCGTCGTCGTGAACGCGAACATGCAGGCCGCGGGCGGCTGGCAGCACGCGATCGAGAGCGGCGCCTGGCGGGATGCCGCGACCGCCTCGGTCGCGGCGGTGATCGCGATGATCCCGCTCGGCCTCGTGCTCATGACGAGCATCGCCTTCGCGGTGGGCGCCGTGAAGCTCGGCTCGCACAAGGTGCTCGTGCAGGAGCTGCCCGCCGTCGAGGGGCTCGCCCGGGTCGACCTGATCTGCCTCGACAAGACGGGCACCATCACGACGGGCGACGTGCGCTTCGACGGGGTGCACGAGCTCGGCGAGGCCCGGCCCGCGCACTGGGAGCGGGTGCTCGCCTGGCACGGCGCCGAGCCGGAGGCGAACGCGACCGCCCGATGCCTCGCCGAGCGCTTCCCCGACGACGAGGGCCTCGCGCCGGCGGAGCGCATCGAGTTCTCCTCCGGGCGCAAGTGGAGCGCGGTGTCCTTCGCCGACGGCGCCGCGGGCACGTGGGTGTTCGGCGCTCCGGAGTTCGTGCTCGCGGCAGAACCGGCCGGCCGTGACGCCGCAGCCGGCGCCGCGCTCGAGCAGGGCCGCGAGCTCGCCGCGAGCGGGCGGCGCACGCTGCTGCTCGCGCACGCGCCGGCGCCCCTCGACGCGGACCTCGTCGAGCGCGCCGCGCTGCCGGGCGGGCTCGTGCCGGTGGCCCTGCTCACCTTCCGCGAGGTGGTGCGCGACGACGCGGCATCCACGCTCCGCTACTTCGCGAAGGAGGGCGTCGAGGTCCGCGTGATCTCCGGCGACAGCCCGCTCACCGTCGCCGCCGTCGCCCGCGAGGTCGGCCTCGACGCCGGCGAGGGCTTCGACGCCCGCGAACTGCCGGACGACGCCGTCGAGCTCGGCCGGGTGCTCGACGAGCACCGCGTCTTCGGCCGGGTCACCCCGGTGCAGAAGCGAGCGATGGTGCACGCGCTCAAGGAGCGCGGGCACACCGTCGCGATGACCGGCGACGGGGTGAACGACGCGCTCGCGATCAAGGACGCCGACATGGGCATCGCGATGGAGTCGGGCTCGGCCGCGACGAAGGCGGTCGCCCGCATCGTGCTCCTCGACAACCGCTTCTCGCACCTGCCGGGCGTGGTCGCCGAGGGGCGGCGGGTGATCGCGAACATCGAACGGGTGTCGATGCTCTTCCTCTCGAAGACCTCGTACGCGATCACGATGTCGGTGCTGTTCGGCATCCTGCTCTGGGCGTTCCCGCTGCTGCCGCGCCAGCTCTCCGTGACCGACGGCCTGACCATCGGCATCCCCGCGTTCCTGCTCGCGCTGCTGCCGAACTCCCGCCGCTACGTGCCCGGCTTCCTGCGCCGCTCGCTGTCGTTCGCGATCCCGGCGGGGCTCGTGGTCGCGGCGGCGATCACCGTGGTCTCCGGGATCGCCCGGGCGACGGGGGACGCCGAGGACGCCGTGCGCACGGCGTCGATGGTGACGCTCGCGCTCATCGGGCTGTGGATCCTCGGCGTCCTGTCGCGGCCGTTCACCTGGATCAAGGCGGGCGTGGTGCTCGCGATGGTCGCGGGGCTCGCGCTCGTGCTCGTCGTGCCGATCGCGCAGGAGTTCCTGGAGCTCGCCATGCCGGGGCGCGACACGCTCACCGCGATGGCCTGGACGGTGCCAGCCGCCTGGGTGCTGATCGAGGGGATCGGCTTCTGGCACCGCCGCCGGTTCGGCGCGGCCTCCGAGATCGAGGTGAAGCGGGTCAGGCGCCGGAGCTGAGCTCCGCCGCCTCCGGCTGCTCCGCGCTCGCCGGGCCCCGGCCCCGGCCGCGCAGGAACAGCACCGCCGCGAGGAAGCCCACCGCCGCGACGATCGCGGCCCCGAGGAACGCGGCCGCGTAGCCGGGCGTCAGCCCTGCGGCATCCGTCCCGCTCGTCGCCGCCGCGCCGACCGCGGTGAGGATCGCGAGTCCCACCGCCGAGCCGATCTGGTAGCTCGTGTTCACGAGGCCCGAGGCGACGCCGGCCTCCTCCGGCCGGGCGGCGCTGATCGCGGTGCCGAGCGACGGCACGAAGGCGAGCGCCATGCCGAACGCCGCGACGAGCGAGGCCGGCAGCACGTCGACCGCGTACGCGCCGTCCGGACGCACGAGGGCGAGCCAGCCGAGCCCCGCCGCGAGCAGCACGAAGCCCCACGCGATGAGCGGCTTCGCCCCGAACCGCGCCTGCAGCCTGGGCGCGAGCGCCACCATGACGACGACGATGAGGGCGGTCATCGGCAGGAGCGCCGCGCCCGAGGCGAACGCGCCGGCGCCGAGCACCTGCTGCAGGTACAGGTTCAGGAAGAACCACATCGGCACCCACGCGGCGCCGAGCAGGAGCTGCGCGAGGTTCGCGCCGCCCAGCTGCGGGGCGCGGAAGAGACCGAGGCGGAGGAGCGGCGTGCGCCGCCGCGCCTGGATGACGAAGAAGAGGGCGAGGAGCACGGCGCCGACGACGAGGCCGATGACCGTTTCGGGCCCGCCCCAGCCCGCCTCGGGCGCGCGGACGACCGCGTACACGATGGCGGCGAGGCCGAGCGTCGCGGTGATCGCCCCGCCGAGATCGACCGAGCCGCGGCCGCCGGGGACCGCGGGCAGGGCCGCCGGGGTCAGCACGATGACGAGGACGGCGATCGGCACCGTGACGTAGAGGACCCACGGCCAGCTCGCGTACTCCGTGAGCACGCCGCCGAGGAAGACGCCGGCGGTGCCGCCGATCGGGGCGGCTGCGCCGTAGACGGCGAAGGCGCGGGGGAGCTCCGCGGTGCCGCCGAAGAGCACCATCAGCAGGGAGAGCGCCGCCGGGGCGATGAGGGCTGCGCCGCCGCCCTGCACCGCGCGGCCGACGATCTCGGTCACCGCGTCGGGCGCGGCGCCCGCGACGATCGAGCCGAGCGCGAGGATCGCCCAGCCGGCGATGAACACGCGGCGGGCGCCGAGCACGTCGGCGAGGCGTCCGCCGAGAAGCAGGAGCCCGCCGAAGGCGACGACGTAGGCGTTGAACACCCACGACAGCGACTCGGGGGAGAAGCCGAGGGCGGCCTGCATGTCGGGCAGGGCGACCCCGATGATCGAGGTGTCCATGATGACGACGAACTGGGCCGCGGCGATGAGCGCGAGGCCGAGGCCGCGGCGGCCGCCGGATCTGCTGGTGGGTGACATGGTGCTGCTCCGTTTCGGATGAGGCTCGGGGCATCTGGTTGTTAATACCCCTAGGGGGTATAGATATAGTGGAGCGTGGCGGCCGCGTCAAGCCGCGTGACGTCGTTAGCATGGGCGGGAGAGAGACGGGAGCCTCGATGACGGACGCGCACGGCCAGCAGATCGCCCCTGGGTGGTACCCCGACCCCGCCGGAAGCGGCGGGCAGCGCTGGTGGGACGGGATCGGCTGGACCGAGCACGTCGCGCCGGCGGCGGCACCGGTCGCAGCGGCGGCGCCGGTCGCGCCGGCCGCGGCTGCGCCGGCCTCGGGGCCCGCGCCGTACCAGCCGTACGGGACGCCCGCCCATCGCGTGCCCGAGGGGACGCCGACCGGCACGGTGTGGATCTGGCTCGTGGTGTTCCTGCCGCTGCTGCCGCTCGTCATGCTCTTCTTCTGGGACGTGCGCGGCTACCTCGAGGCCTCGATCGCGAACCCCTATGCGGCGAGCACCGGGATCTTCTTCGACCCCTGGTATCTGACGCTCATGATCCTCGGCTGGGTCGTGTACGGCCTGTCCGTCTGGTTCGCGTACCTCGATTCCGCGGCGCTTGCGCGGCTCGGCTACGCGCGCCGCTTCCACTGGGCGTGGACCTTCCTCTCCGCGCTCGTCTACGTCATCGGGCGCAGCGTCTTCGTGCGCCGGGAGTCCGGCCGCGGCCTGGCGCCCCTGTGGGCGGTGATCGCCGTCAACGTGACGAGCTTCATCGTCGTGATGATCTGGACCGTGTGGTTCATGACCGAGATCTTCGAGTTCGTGCGCACCATGCCGATGACGAGCTACTAGGCCGCCGCGCGACCCCGACGCCCCCGCATCCGCTCGGATGCGGGGGCGTTCGCGTTGCCGCACGTAACGGTTTGAAAACGTCACTAGGAAATGGTGTTGTGCGTTTCAATAACTCACCCTAGGCTCGCAGACGTTCACGCCGACGGCTCCGCCGCGGCACCCGCGACGGGGCGACGGATGCCTCGGTGACACAAGGATGTGCGCAGTGGCAGCACCGACCCTCAAGCGCTCGCTCGGCATGTGGGCCATCGTCGGACTCGGTCTCGGGTACATGGCCCCGGTGACCGTGTTCGACACCTTCGGCATCGTGAGCGAGGAGACCGACGGCGTGGTGCCGATGGCCTACCTCGTCGGCCTCGTGGTGCTGCTGTTCACCGCGGTCAGCTACGGCGCGATGGTGCGCGCGTTCCCGGCCGCGGGCTCCGCCTACACCTACACGCGCGAGGCGATCCACCCCGCGCTCGGCTTCCTCGTCGGCTGGGCCTCGCTGCTCGACTACCTGCTGCTGCCCGTCGTGAACGCGGTCATCATCCGGCTCTACATGGAGCAGTTCTTCCCCGAGGTGCCGGGGTGGGTCTGGGTGGTCGGCGTCGCGGCCCTCCTCATCGGCCTCAACGTCGTGAGCGTCAAGGCGACCTCGCGGGTGAACGGCGTGCTGCTCATCGCCGCGCTCGCCGGCATCGCGGCGTTCCTGGTGCTCGCCGGGCTGCAGATCTCGAAGGGCCTGGGCACGGGCACGCTGTTCTCGCTGCAGCCCATCTGGCACGACGGCGTGCAGCTGACGGCCGTGCTCGCGGGCACCACGATCGTCGCCTTCTCGTTCATCGGCTTCGACGCGGTCACCATGTACGCCGAGGAGGCGAAGAACCCGAACGCGGTGCCGCGGGCCGTGATGCTGACCGTGCTGATCGGCGGCGCGATCTTCTTCGCGGGGGCGTGGTTCGCGCAGTCCGCGTTCCCGACGCTCGACGGGTTCGAGTACACCGACGACACGCTGCCCGAACTCGCGCTCTTCGTCGGCGGCCAGGCCTTCCAGCTCCTCTTCGTGGCCGTCGCCTTCGCGGCTGCCGTCGCCTCGGGGCTCTCCTCGCACGCGAGCGTCTCGCGGCTGCTGTACGTGATGGGACGCAACGGCGTGCTCGCCCCGAAGCGCTGGTTCGGCGCGGTGAGCCCGCGCTTCCGCACCCCGGTGTTCACGACGGTGCTCGCCGGGCTCGTCGTGCTGCTCGCGATCACGCCCACGCTCGACCTCATCTCCTCGGTCATCAACTTCGGCGCGCTCATCGCCTTCACCTTCGTGAACCTCGCCGTCATCGCCCACTACGCGATCCGCCAGGGCCGCCGACGCACCCCCGCCGACGTCGTGCGCTTCATCGTGCTGCCGCTCCTCGGGGCTGCCGGCACCGGCCTGCTGTGGGTGCACCTGAGCGCCGACGCGATGATCCTCGGCTCCGTCTGGACCGCCGTCGGCCTCGTCATCCTGTTCGCCGTCACCCGCGGCTTCCGCCGCCCCGTCGCCGAGCTCGGCATCGACGAGGCCGACGGCGCCGACGGGTCCGATGCCGACGAGGCATCCGCGCCCGACGAGACGCCCACCGTGCCGACGCGCTAGCCCGCCCGGCCGCTCCCCGACCCCCGAACCACCCCCAGAAAGGAACGCGAATGCGCAACCCCACTCGCACCAGGCGCCTCATGGCGATCGGCACCGCCGCCGTCGTCACCGGGCTCCTCGCCGCATGCAGCCCGGCGACGCCGGCCTCCGACGCGGACGCCGCCGACACGGTGCTGACGAACGGCTTCGTCTGGACCGTCGACGCCGAGAACAGCGTGCAGCAGGCCGTCGCCATCACCGACGGCGAGATCGTCTACGTCGGCGACGACGCCGGCGCGAAGCAGCTCATCGGCGAGCGCACCGAGGTGATCGACCTCGACGGCAAGATGCTGATGCCGGGCATGCAGGACGCCCACGTGCACACCTTCCTCGGCGGCGACAAGCTGACGGCCTGCAACCTCAACTTCGAGTCGCTCACCATCCCGCAGTTCCAGGAGAAGATCCAGGCCTGCCTCGACGAGGAGGGCGACACCGACAAGCCGCTCATCGTCGAGACCTGGTACCGCCAGGCGATGCAGCCGCAGGGCGTCACCGTCGACAAGACGGTGCTCGACGCGCTCGACACCGACCGCGCGGTGCTCGTGTACACGACCGACGGGCACTCGGTGCTGCTGAACTCCAAGGCGCTCGAGGTCGCGGACATCACCTCGGAGCACTCCGGCCCGCCGCACATCGAGGTCGACGCGAACGGGGTGCCGAACGGCATCCTCGAGGAGGGCGCGGCGTTCATGGCGCGCGGCAAGATCGTGCCGCCGCGCACGCTCGACGAGAGCGTCGCCTCGGCTTCCGCCGCGATGTCGGCGCTCTCCGCCGTGGGCGTCACGGCGTACATGGACCAGCTCTCGGGCGACGACGTCGCCTCCGCCATGACCGAGCTGCGCGAGCGCGGTGAGCTCACGACGCGCGTGTTCCTCGCGCCGAACGTCTCCGCCGAGCTCGGCAAGACCGATCCGCGCGCCGCGGTCGACGAGGTGCTCGCGTACCGCGAGCAGTGGGCGACGGATGCCTCGGCCGAGGAGCCGGGCATCGCGGTGAACAACGTCGCCGAGTTCGGCCTCGACGGCGTGCTGCAGGCCCCCGCGCTGACCGCGTCGTTCCTCGAGCCGTACTACGTGAACGTCGGCACCGAGGACGCGCCCGACTGGCAGCCCGGCACGGACGCCGGCCCCGAGCCGGAGTACACGGCCGAGCAGATGGGCGCGATCGTCGCGCTGCTCCTCGACGAGGACATCACGCCGGAGCCGCACGCCATCGGCGACCGCGCGGTGCGCACCGCGCTCGACGCCTTCGAGATCGCCCGCGCCGAGTCCGACTCGGACACGCCCCTCGCCATCGCCCACGCGGAGTCGGTGCACCCCGACGACCTGGCGCGTTTCGCGGAGCTCGACGTGCTGCCCGCCATGGGGCTGCAGTGGGCGAAGCCCGCGTTCGACTCGATCGACGCCGCCCAGGACACTCTCGGCCCGGAGCGCTTCGCCCGCACCGAGCCGATCGGCAGCCTCGCCGACGCGGGTGCGCAGGTCGCGAACGGCAGCGACTGGCCGGTCGACCCGCTGAACCCCTTCGCCTCGCTGCAGATCTCGATGACGCGTGAGAACCCCGAGGGCGGTGACCGCTTCCCCGGCAAGCTCGGCGAGGACCGCGGGCTCACCATCGAGGAGGCGATCCGCGCGATGACGATCAACCCGGCCCGCATCATGCACGGCGATGCCACGAGCGGCTCGATCGAGGTCGGCAAGTACGCGGACCTCATCGTGCTCGACCAGAACCTCACCGAGGTGCCGGTCGACGAGATCGTCGACACCAAGGTCGAGCTCACCCTGCTCGGCGGGAAGGCGGTCTACGGCGAGCTCTGAGCGGTTCTCGCCGGCTTACGCCCTGATCACGCCCGCCGGATCGTCGACAGCACCACGTCGAGGGTCCGGCGGGCGTCGTCCGGGCCGATGAGGCCGGCGAGCCAGCGCTGGCTGAGCCCCTCGACCAGGGCCGTCAGGAGCTCGGCCACGGCCTGCGGTGCCGCGGCCGTCTCGATCGAGCCGTCGGCGAGGCCGCGCAGGATGCCGATGGTGACCTGCTCGTTCCACCGCTCGGTCGCCCGCCGCACCGCCTCGGCGAGCTCGGGGTCCTCGATGGGCAGCGCGGTCACCTCGTTCCAGATGAGGTTGAGGTCGCGCACCTCGGGGGAGTCGTCGAACTCCGCGTGCAGCGCACCGCGCAGCGCCTCGTAGCCGCTCGCCTCGCGGTCGCGGTGCAGCAGGTTCACCGAGGGCGCCCTCTCTGCGGCGTACTGGAACACCCCGCGCACGAGCGCCTGCCGGTTGGGGAAGTGGTAGTACGTCAGCTGCGAGGTGACGCCGGCGCGCGCCGTGATGTCCTTGACCACGAACGCGTCGAGGCCGCGCTCGCCGATCACCTGCGCCGCGGCGGCGAGGATGCGGTCGCGCTTGGAGGCGGGCTTCTGCGCCTTCGCGTCAGTCGGCATCCGTCGCCCCGTCTGCGAGGACCGCGCCCGTGGCCAGGGCGAGCAGCTCGAGCCCGCGCTCGGCGGGCAGCAGTGAGGAGCGCACCCGCTGCTGCAGCCCGTCGACGAGCGCCGTGAGCGCCGTCGCCGTCTCGGCCGGCGCCTCCGGGTGCGTCTCGGCGAGCTGCGGCACCGCCGCCGTAACGAGCCGGGTCATCCCGCCGTTCCAGCCTTCGAGCGTCCTCGCGAGGGCCGGGCGGATGGCCGGGTCGAACGCCGCCGCCCGCATCGCCTCGGCATATACCCGGTCCTGGCGGGCAGCCTCGGCGTCGACGCCGATGTGCTGGCTGAGCGCCGTGCGCAGCCGCTCGGCCGGCGGCAGCTCCTGCGGCGGGCGCCGGTACGCATAGTGGTCGAGCGCCTCCGCGAGCGCCGCCCGCACCAGGTCCTGCCGGTTCTCGAAGTGGTAGTAGAGCAGCCCGAGCGAGACGTCGGCGGACTCGGCGACCGCCTCGACCGTCACCCCGCGCACGCCGTGCTCGCTCAGCAGCTCCGTCGCCGCCCCGAGGATCGCGGCACGTGTCGACGCGGCCTTCGAGGGCTTCGGCGCCTGCTCGGGCTTCGATGCCGTCGAGGGCTGCTGCGGTGCGGGCACGAATCCGATTCTACGGGCGGATATCGCGGCGGCGTGTCGGGTATGCGCGCCGTCGCCCCGCTCCGTAGTTTCGAACATGTCTTCGAAGAACAGGGTTCCGGACGCGGGGCCCGAATTCATCCCAACAGTACGAAACACGAACACGAATGAAAGGAGGGCGCATGGTTCGCTATCAGCATCCGTTCCCCAAGGCCGCCAACTACGACGCGTCCGATCCGTACGGCATGGAGCCGCCGCCCCCGTTCCGCAATGGGGCGCCGCACCGAGGGGCCGACTACAACGGGCCGGCGGCGCAGAACCTCGCCCCGGTGCCGGCGATCGCCGAGGGCGTCGTCGACTGGAGCGCCTGGTATGAGGGGCTCGGCAACGTCGTCACCATCAAACACGCCGACGGCGCCTACAGCGGCTACTGCCACCTCACCGACCGCAACGTGAGCGTCGGGCAGACCATCGCTCGCGGCGCGATCGTCGGTCGCGTGGGCGGGACTGCGACGAGCGATTTCAGCTACGCACCCCACCTCCACCTCACGATGGGCTGGAGCTCGGCCGCGACCCGCGGCTCCGGCTCCTACTGGAGCGACCACTTCGATCCCATCCCGTACATCGATCAGCGACTCAACGCACCAGAAACAGGAGACGACATGGCCAAGAGCTACCCGACCCGCGACGACTACCGAGGCGACTTCACCCTCGCCATCAACCAGGCCACCCAGCTGAAGAACGCGAACGGCACCGACGCGAACATCGCGGCGACGCCCGACGTCGGCCGTCTGTTCGTCACAGGCCACGTGTACGCCCAGGCCGCGGCGGGTCAGGCACTCGACATCTGGTTCATCCTCTCCGACGTCTCGACCGGTGCGGAGTCGCCGCACTTCGTGGAGCGGGCCGTCGCCGGCCCCGACGGGCGCATCTTCGCGAACCCGACCTTCCAGCTCGGTCTCGCCTCGACGCGCCGCGTGTTCCTCCGGATCCAGGCGCCGTCGTCGAACACGGCGACGGTCAAGATCACTCGACTCGCGGCGGACGCCACGCTGTTCCAGTAATCCGAGTGGCGTGAGCGGCGCATGAAGCGGGCGGGGATGCCGGGAGGCATCCCCGCCCGTTCAGCTGAACAGCAGCGACGCGAGGACTGCCAACACGACCGCGGCGACGGGCGCCGCGACGAACATGACGATCGTTGCGACGAGGGCGAACCGGGCGTCCGAACGGCCGAGACCACCGAGCCGGCCGGCGCTCGCAAGCCCCTTCGCCGCGAACACGATCGTGGTCACGGTGAGGCCCAGATAGGGGAGGAACCCGATCCAGACGACGATCAGCCCGATCGTCTGGACGGTCGGCGACGGGACGAACGTGAGGACGATCGGCACGAGCCAGAATACGGCTGCGACCGCGATGGTCCACGGCGCGAGCTTCCGGGCGGTCGTCGCCGGGCGATTGCTCGGCGGGGCCCAGGTATTCACTGGGGTCGTGGTCATGCTCGGGTGCTCCGTTCGAGCTTGCGGGTGCGGGCGCTGCCCAGCGCCCAGCCGGCGGCGAAGGCGCCGACCGCGACCGCGAGCACGAGCAGGGCGACGCCCCAGATGCGCTCGGGCGACACCGGCGACAAGCCGCCGACGAAGCCGAAATCGGCGAGGGGCTGATAGGCGAACCATCCGAACGACGCGCTCGGCGCCGGGAGCAGGATGAGCACGACCCCGGCCGTCGCGAGGGCCGCCGCGCCGACGCCCATCGCCGCCAGTCCGATCTTCATTGCTGCTCCTCCGCGCCGGGTGCCTGGTCACTTGAGCGCGACCGGTCGCGTGGTTGGGGGTCGAGCGCTCGCGCCAGGGCCTGTCCGAGCGCTGGCGCTGGAACCTCGATGGCAGGTTCGACGGCGTCGTCGCGCTCCAGTGCAGAGGTCAGACGCTGCAGCAGGTCCTCGGCGGTGAACGTGCGCCAGCGCTCGGGCTCGTCGTACGCGGAGTCGCGCAGGTCCCACAGCGCATCGATCAGCTGTTCCGTCGTCTGCGCCGCATCGAGGCGCTTCAGGCCGTTCGCGAGTCCGTCCACATGCAGATCGTATTGGGCCGCGGAGGGGTGAAGCTACGGCATCCTGCCAGCGAACCGGGCGTAGAGCTCGGGCGACCGATCGCGAAGCCGGCCCCAGAATGCCGCCTCCCATGCGTCGGGATCGGCATCGTAGCGCTGCGCCTCGGCCCGGTACCTCTCGAACGCGCGCTGCGCGACCGCTGCGTCCCATGGTCGTCTCGTGCAGTCGTTCAGGAGCTGCGCCCCGAAGTGCACAACCTCGTCGCGGTACGAGGCGAGGGCCGCCTCGAGCCAGCGCGCGTGGTCGTCCGCGCGCTCGCCGGTCGCGAGGTAGGCCTCCCACCGTGCGTCGAGCTGCGCACGGAACGGATCGGCTGCTCGCCCGGCATCCACGCTCATGACTGGAGCGTACCGACTCGGTGCGCCGATGCGTCTGCAACGTACTTGGCCGGCGCTATCGTCGGATCAGCACCGCCGGACGGGCGAGTGCCGGAATGGGTGGAAGCAGGATGAGTAGCGCGGAGCTTGAGGCGCGGTTTCGGGCGGCGATGAGTGCCGTGGCCGAAGCGGTCCTCAACAGAGGAGCGCGGCGCACCTACGACATCGTTATGGACGGTGCCGGTCAGTTCATCGACGAGTACTTCGACTGCGCGCACAGTGGGGCCGCGTACCGCCTCTGGATGGAGATCGGCGACCTCGCCGACGACCCACGTGGGCCGCTGTCCGAGCGGATGACGGATGAGATCGGCCGCAAAGCGGCGTCGGAGTGGCTGGCGATCGATCAGTCCTCGCCGCTCGCGGTCGATGCGTACTTCGCGCGCTGGGGATGGCCGGAGGCGTGGCGGGCAAAGGGATAAGTCGCTCGTTGGCCCCAAGCGCCATGAAACAAGAAACCCCCGCTCTCGCGGGGGTTTCGCTGTGGCTCCGACCGGCATCGATCCGGTGACCTTTCGATTTTCAGTCGAACGCTCTACCAACTGAGCTACAGAGCCTCGGGGCATCCGATGAAACGGTGCCTCGATAAGGAGAAAGCCCCTTCTCTCGAAAGGGAAAGGGCTTGTCGCCTGAGCGACCCTGACGGGACTTGAACCCGCGACCTCCGCCGTGACAGGGCGGCACGCTAACCAACTGCGCCACAGGGCCTCGTAATGAGACTATTCAATTGTAAAACCTTCGAGAGTGACCCCAACGGGATTCGAACCCGTGCTGCCGCCGTGAAAGGGCGGTGTCCTAGGCCACTAAACGATGGGGCCGGGTGGGAGTGCTTGCGCTCTCCCGCCGACAGCCAAGCATACGGGTTTCCCGCCGAGATTCCAAAACGAGGCCGGCGACCGTTCTCACCGCGGGCCGGCGCCCCTTGGACATGCCCGCCGAAATGCCGTTCGCCCCGTGAATCCATGCCTATCGTGGCTCTGATCGCCTCAAGCTGAGCTTGAACCAGAAGCTCCAGCACCGAGCTCGAACACCGAGCTCGAACACCAGCTCGAACACAGAACGGCGCGGGGGCCCGAGCCCGCGTGGACGGGGAACCATGTACCGAACCACAGTCAACCGCCCGACGACGAAGCGCCGGACCCCGGCGCGGCTGCGCCGTGCCCTGGCGACCCTGCTCGCCGCGGGGCTCGCGGTCACCGGCACGGTGCTGGGCGCGAGCCCGGCTATGGCCGCCGACTACCCGACGTGGGACGAGCTGCAGGCGGCGAAGGCCGACACCGCGGCCGCCGCCGACGCGGTCGCCGAGATCACCTCGCTCATCGCCCAGCTCGAGCAGAACGTCGCGACGACGCGCGCCGAGGCCGAGAAGCGGATGGCCGAGTTCCTCGACGCGCAGCAGCGCTACGACGACGCTGCCCGCAAGGCCGGCGAGATCGAGCAGCTCGCCGAGGAGACCGCGGCCGAGGCCGCCGACGCCAAGAAGAACGCCGGCCAGGTCGCGGCGCAGCTCTACCGCTCCGGCGGCGGCGACTTGAGCGTCGACCTCTTCCTCGAGTCGGGCGACGAGTTCGCGACCGATGCCCTCCTCTCCAAGCTCGGCAACATGGAGAAGATGGTCGAGCGCACCTCCGAGGTGTACCGCAGCGCCCAGTCCAAGTCGAACGACGCGGAATCGCTCGGCGAGCAGGCCGAGGTCGCCAAGGCCGAGCGCGAGAAGCTCCGCATCGCCGCGCAGGACGCGCTCGCCGCGGCCCAGGAGGCGCAGGCGGCCGCGGAGGCCGCGCTGAGCGAGTCGCAGACGAGGAAGGTCGAGCTCGACCAGCAGCTGAAGTTCATGAAGGACACCGAGGCGAAGACCACGGCGGCCTACCAGGAGGGCGAGCGCATCCGGAAGGCCGAGGAGGAGAAGCGCCGCCGCGAGGCGCTCGCGGCCGGCTCCCCGGGCACCGTGGCGAGCTCGGGCTGGGCCCGTCCGGCCTCCGGCTACATCTCCGACGGCTACGGTGCGCGCCCGATCATCTGCGGCGGCGGCTACTGCTCGAGCGGCTTCCACTACGCCTACGACATCGCCACCGGCTGCGGGGCGCCGATCTACGCGGCCAACAGCGGCACGGTCTCGATCGCGGGCTGGAGCGGCAGCTACGGCAACTACGTGAAGATCAACCACGGCGGCAACATCTCGACCGGCTACGCGCACATCCGCGAGGGCGGCATCCTCGTCGGCGCGGGGCAGTGGGTCTCGGCCGGCCAGCAGATCGCATGGAGCGGCACGACGGGCGCCTCCACCGGCTGCCACCTGCACTTCGAGGTCTGGGACGGCTGGGACCGCATCAATCCCGGCCCCTTCATGTCGGCACGAGGAGTGAACCTTGGCTGAGAACCGTACCCGCCCGGTCTCCCGGGTGAAGCCCGCGACCGTGTTCTCCGCGGTCGCCGTCGGCGCCGTGACGGCGTCGCTCGGCGTCTCCGGCGCCCCCGCCTTCGCCGTCGACTACCCGTCGTGGGGCGAGATCGAGCAGGCGAAGCAGAACGAGCAGACCAAGCAGGCGGAGATCGCCCGGCTCGGCGAACTGCTCGCGGGGCTGCAGGCGACGGCGGATGCCGCGGTGCGCGACTCGCAGATCGCCGCCGAGGCGTACCGGCAGACCGTGATCGAACGCGACGAGGCGGTCGAGCGCGAGGCCTCGCTCGGCAAGCAGGCCGACGAGGCCGAGGCCGTCGCCGAGATCTCGAAGATGCGGGCGGGGCTCATCGCCGCGCACCTCGCGAAGGCCGGCGGCAACGACCTGACCACCTCGCTCGTCTTCTCGGGCGACAGCGCTGGGCTGCTGAAGCAGCTGGGCATGGCGTCGAAGCTCGGCGAGCAGTCGACCTCGGTCTACGAGCAGGCGCTCGCCGACCGCAACGCGGCCGACTCGCTGCGCGAGCAGGCCGACGCCGCCGCGAAGGAGCGCAAGAAGCTCGCCGACGACGCGAAGTCCCAGTACGACGACGCCCAGTCGAAGGCGGATGCCGCGACCGCGGCGGTCGCGGAGCAGGAGCGCCGCTCCTCGGAGCTCTACGCCCAGCTCGCCCGCCTCAAGGACACCACCGCCGAGCTCGAGCGCGAGCGGGTGGAAGGCATCGCCCGCGAAGAGGCCGAGGAGGCCCTGCGGCCCGACCCGCCCGCCACGGGCGGCGGCAACACCGGCGGGGGGAACACCGGCGGTGGGAACACGGGCGGGGGCAACACCGGTGGCGGCAACACCGGTGGCGGCGGCACGACCCCGACGCCGACGACGCCCCCGAAGCCGACCACCCCGAAGCCGCCGAACCAGGGCGCGGTCGAGTCGGCCATCTGGTACGCCTCGCAGCAGCTCGGCGAGCCCTACCGCCTCGGCGGCGCCGGCCCGGACGTCTGGGACTGCTCCGGCCTCACGAAGATGGCCTACGGCTACGCGGGCATCTACGTCGGCACGCACTCGGCGACGAACCAGTACTACACGCTCGCGGGCCAGGGGAAGGCGGTGTCGCTCGGCAGCATCCAGCGCGGCGACCTGCTGTTCTGGGGATCCGGCGGCGACTATTACCACGTCGCGATCTACCTCGGCGGCGGGCGCATCCTCGAGGCGCCGCGCGAGGGCGTCCCTGTGCGCGAGTACTTCATCTGGGGCAGCCCCTCGGCGGCCGCCCGCCCGACCGGCTGAGCCGCTCGCAGCAGACGACGAAGGGGGCGAGCCGATCGGCTCGCCCCCTTCCTGTGTCTCGGCTCGGCTCAGTGGCCGGGGAAGGCTTCGAACGCCTTCTGGATGAGCGCCTCGGCCTCGGCCGCGTTCGCCCAGCCCTCGGTCTTGACCCACTTGCCGGGCTCGAGGTCCTTGTAGTGCTCGAAGAAGTGCTCGATCTCCTTCTTCGTGTACTCGGGGATGGTGTCGACGTCCTGGATGTGGTTCCAGCGCGGGTCGCCCGCGGGCACCGCGATGACCTTCGCGTCGCCGCCGCCGTCGTCGGTCATGTGGAAGACGCCGACCGGGCGCACCTTCACGCCCACGCCGGGGAACAGCGGGTACTCGAGCAGCACCAGCACGTCCAGCGGGTCGCCGTCGTCGCCCAGCGTGTTCTCGAAGAAGCCGTAGTCGGTGGGGTAGACGAAGCCCGTGTAGAGCACGCGGTCGAGGAAGACCCGGCCGGTCTCGTGGTCGACCTCGTACTTGTTGCGGCTCCCCTTCGGGATCTCGATGACGGCGTTGTACTCGCCCATGTGCTCTCCTTGTGTGAAGTCCCGCCGGGCACGTGGCGCGCGGCGGAATAAGGTTACCTCGATGCCTTCAGACGACCGCACGGATGCCTCGGAGCGCCGCCCGCGCCTCACGCCGCCGATCGCCGATGCCCGCCGCGCCGTGCGCGCCGTGCTCGAGCCCGTCGATCCCGACGAGACCGGCGCGACCCCGCCGCTCGCGCTCGTCGCGCTCTCCGGTGGCGCCGACTCCCTCGCGCTCGCGGCGGCAACGGCGTTCGAGGCGCCGCGGGCGGGATGGCGCGCCGGTGCCGTCGTCGTCGACCACGGACTGCAGGCGGGCTCGGCCGCGGTCGCCGAGCGCGCCGCCGCCCAGGCCCGGGAGCTCGGGCTCGATCCCGTGCTCGTGCGCCGCGTCGAGGTGCCGGCCGCCGGCCAGGGGCCGGAGGCATCCGCCCGCGCCGCCCGCTACGCCGCGCTCGACGCGGTCGCCGCCGAGACCGGGGCGGCCATCGTGCTGCTCGGCCACACGCTCGACGACCAGGCCGAGACGGTGCTGCTCGGCCTCGCCCGCGGCGCCGGGGGAGCGAGCCTCATGGGCATGCCGCAGCGCGCCGGCCGCTACGTGCGGCCGCTCCTCGGCCTCCGCCGCGAGACGACGCGGCAGGCGTGCCTCGACGCGGGGCTCGACGTCTGGGACGACCCGCACAACACCGACCCCGGCTACGCCCGGGTGCGGGTGCGCGAGCGCGTGCTCCCCGTGCTCGAGGCCGAGCTCGGACCGGGCATCGCCGAGGCGCTCGCCCGCACCGCCGAGCAGCTCCGCGAGGACGAGGCGGCCTTCGACGAGCAGCTCGAAGAGTTCATCGAGGAGATCTGCGAGCCCGCCGAGGCCGGCATCGCCGTCTCGGCCGCGGTGCTCGCCGCCAATCCCGCGGCCCTCCGCCAGCGCATCATCCGGCACGTCGTCGGCAGCGAGTTCGGCGTCGCGCTCAGCCGGGTGCAGACGCTCGAGGTCGCCCGGCTCGTGACCGACTGGCACGGACAGGGCCCGGTCGCCCTGCCGGGCGGGGCCGTCGCGACCCGCGCGGGGGCGCACGTCGTGTTCTCGGCGACCGGCGCGACCGAGATCCTGCCGCACGATCACTGACCGGGGCACGGATCGGGGCGCGGCGTCGCCTAGGATCGTTCCATGCACGCGAGCGACATCGAGGGCGACCTCACCGAAGTCCTGGTGACCGAATCCGAGATCCACGCGAAGCTCGCTGAGCTCGCCCGGCGCATCGAGGCCGACTACGAGGGGCGCGACCTGCTGCTCGTCGGCGTGCTGAAGGGCGCGGTCATGGTCATGGCCGATCTCGCGCGCGAGCTGCGGCCGCACCTGAACATGGACTGGATGGCCGTGTCGAGCTACGGCGCCGGCACCCAGTCCTCCGGCGTCGTGAAGATCCTGAAGGACCTCGACACCGACCTCACCGGCCGCGACGTGCTCATCGTCGAGGACATCATCGACTCGGGCCTCACCCTCAGCTGGCTGCTGGAGAACCTGCGCTCGCGCGGCGCCGCGTCCGTCGAGGTCTGCGCCCTGCTGCGCAAGCCCGACGCCGCCAAGGTCGAGGTCGACGTGCGCTACCTCGGCTTCGACATCCCGAACCAGTTCGTCGTCGGCTACGGCCTCGACTACGCGGAGCGCTACCGCAACCTGCGCGACGTCGCGATCCTCGCGCCGCACGTCTACAGCTAGGCCCGCACTGCTGCGCAGCCCTCAGCGGCAATGCCCATGGTCCGCTTCGGGACTGCTGCGCAGCCCTCAGCGAACATACGGCCAGCGATCAGCGGGTGAACGGTAGCCTGGCAGCACCATGAACATGAAGAAGATCCTGCGCGGACCGGTCATCTACATCCTGATCGCCGCGATCGTGGTGTGGATCGGTGCGAGCCTCATCACGGCCTCCGGGTTCAAAGAGGTGTCCACGCAGGAGGGCCTCGAGCTCCTGAAGGACGGCAAGGTCGCCGCCGCCAAGATCGTCGACGGTGAGAACCGGGTCGACCTCACGCTCGCGAAGGCCGACGAGAAGCTCGGCACGCAGGTGCAGTTCTACTACGTCACGCCTCGCGGCGCCGACGTGATCGCGGCCGTCGACGACGCGAACCCGAAGGACGGCTTCAACGACGAGGTGCCGCAGCCGAACTGGTTCCTCTCGATGCTCGGCATCCTGCTGCCGCTGCTGCTCATCGGCCTCTTCTTCTGGATCATGCTCTCGGGCATGCAGGGCGGCGGAAACCGCGTCATGCAGTTCGGCAAGTCGAAGGCGAAGCTCGTCTCGAAGGAGAGCCCGAAGGTCACCTTCGACGACGTCGCGGGCGCCGACGAGGCCATCGAGGAGCTCCACGAGATCAAGGAGTTCCTGAAGGAGCCGGCGAAGTTCCAGGCGGTGGGCGCGCGCATCCCCAAGGGCGTGCTGCTCTACGGCCCTCCCGGCACCGGCAAGACCCTGCTCGCGCGCGCCGTCGCCGGCGAGGCGGGCGTGCCCTTCTACTCGATCTCGGGCTCCGACTTCGTCGAGATGTTCGTCGGCGTCGGCGCGAGCCGCGTGCGCGACCTCTTCGACCAGGCCAAGCAGAACGCCCCGGCCATCATCTTCGTCGACGAGATCGACGCCGTCGGCCGCCACCGCGGCGCCGGCATGGGCGGCGGCCACGACGAGCGCGAGCAGACGCTGAACCAGCTGCTCGTCGAGATGGACGGCTTCGACCCCAAGACGAACGTCATCCTCATCGCGGCGACGAACCGCCCCGACATCCTCGACCCGGCGCTGCTGCGCCCTGGCCGCTTCGACCGCCAGATCGGCGTCGATGCGCCCGACCTCAAGGGCCGGCAGAAGATCCTCGAGGTGCACTCGAAGGGCAAGCCGCTCGCGAAGGGCGTCGACCTCGAGGTGCTCGCGCGCAAGACGCCGGGCTTCACCGGCGCCGACCTCGCGAACGTGCTGAACGAGGCGGCCCTGCTCACGGCCCGCTCGAACGCGCAGCTCATCGACAACCGCGCCCTCGACGAAGCCGTCGACCGCGTGATCGCCGGCCCGCAGCGCCGCACCCGCGTGATGAAGGACAAGGAGAAGCTCATCACGGCCTACCACGAGGGCGGCCACGCCCTCGCGGCGGCGGCGATGAACTACACCGACCCGGTCACGAAGATCACGATCCTGCCCCGCGGCCGCGCCCTCGGCTACACGATGGTGCTGCCGCTGGAGGACAAGTACTCCGTGACCCGCAACGAGCTGCTCGACCAGCTCACCTACGCGATGGGCGGCCGCGTCGCCGAGGAGATCGTGTTCCACGACCCCTCGACCGGTGCGTCGAACGACATCGAGAAGGCCACGGCGACCGCCCGCAAGATGGTCACCGAGTACGGCATGTCGGCGAACGTCGGCGCGGTGAAGCTCGGCCAGTCCTCGGGCGAGATGTTCCTGGGCCGCGACATGGGCCACCAGCGCGACTACTCCGAGGGCATCGCCGAGAAGGTCGACGCCGAGGTGCGCACGCTCATCGAGCAGGCGCACGACGAGGCCTGGCAGGTGCTGAACGACAACCGCGACATCCTCGACAAGCTGGCGGCCGAGCTCCTCGAGCAGGAGACCCTCGACCACAACCAGATCGCCGAGATCTTCAAGGACGTGCGCAAGCTCCCCGAGCGCCCGCTGTGGCTGTCGAGCGACAAGCGCCCGGTGTCCGACGTGCCGCCGATCGCGTTCCCGACCGAGAAGATGCCGATCGACGCCGGGCTCGTCGACGGCGGCATCGACTCCGACGTGACGCCCGAGGAGCCCGCGGCCGAGCCGACGGCGCCGCGGTCGAACCCGCGGCCGGCGACGGCCTGAGCCGTGACGGGGCGGGGATGACGACACCCGGCGTCGACCAGCAGCGCATCGCGCGCGCCGTGCGCGAGATCCTGCTCGCGATCGGCGAGGACCCGGCGCGGCCCGGGCTCGCCCGCACCCCGCAGCGGGTGGCGGAGGCGTACGCGGAGTTCTTCGGCGGTCTCGCCGTCGACCCCCTCGTGCACCTGGCCGACGCGGTCCCGCTCGACGCCGGCATCCGCCGGGCGAAGGGCGGGGCGGATGCCGACACCCCGACGACCTCGGACGCGGTGGTGCTGCGCGACCTCGACTTCCGCTCGGTGTGCGAGCACCACCTGCTGCCCTTCGTCGGCACGGCGCACGTCGCCTACCTCCCCGGCGACCGCGTGGTCGGCCTCGGCCGCATCCCTGCCGTCGTCGACACGCTCGCGAGCCGTCCGCAGCTGCAGGAGCGCCTCGCGGAGGAGATCGCCGACGCGCTCGAGACGGGCCTGGAGCCGAAGGGCGTGCTCGTCGTGCTCGACGCGCAGCACCGCTGCGTCACGACCCGCGGCTCCCGCCAGGAGCGCAGCTCGACGGTGACCATCGCGAGCCGCGGCGCACTCGCCGAGCCCGCGGCCCGGGCCGAGATCGTCGCCCTCATCGGGGCCCGGCGTGACTGAGGAGCCGACCGCGCCCTCGACGCCGCTCGTGATGGGCGTCGTGAACGTGACGCCCGACTCCTTCAGCGACGGCGGACGCTGGTTCGACCCCGAGCTCGCCATCGCGCACGGCCTCGAGCTCGCGGCGGCCGGCGCCGAGCTGCTCGACGTCGGCGGCGAGTCGACTCGCCCCGGCGCCGCGCGGGTCGAACCCGCGGAGGAGCTGCGCCGGGTCATCCCCGTCGTCACCGAGCTCGCCGCCCGCGGCCACCGGGTGAGCGTCGACACGATGCGCGCCGCGACCGCGCAGGCCGCCGTCGCGGCCGGGGCCGAGCTCATCAACGACGTCTCCGCCGGCCTCGCCGACGAGGCCATGGCCGAGATCGCCGCCGCGAGCGGCGCCCGCTACGTCGCGATGCACTGGCGCGGCCACTCCGACCGCATGGAGGGGCTCGCCGAGTACGACGACGTCGTGCGCGAGGTGCGCGACGAGCTCGCCGCCCGGGTCGACGCCCTCGTCGCCGCGGGCGTCGCCCCCGAGCGGATCGTGCTCGACCCCGGGCTCGGCTTCGCCAAGCGCGCGGAGCACAACTGGCAGCTGCTCGCCGGGCTCGGCGAGCTGCAGGCCCTCGGCTTCCCCGTGCTCGTCGGCGCGTCCCGCAAGCGCTTCCTCGGCGGGCTGCTGCCCGAGGGCGCCCCGGTCGAGGAGCGGGACCTGCCCACCGCCGTCGTGAGCGTGCTCTCGGCGCAGGCCGGGGCCTGGGCGGTGCGCGTGCACGACGTCGCGGCGACCCGGCTCGCCCTCGACGTCCTCGGAGCATGGCAGCATGGAGCACGTGGTTGACGCGCGCACCGGGGGAGACCGGATCACCCTGACCGGGCTGCGCGTGTTCGCGCACCACGGCGTCTTCGACTTCGAGCGCGCCGACGGCCAGGAGTTCGTCATCGACGTGACCGTGCTCGTCGACCTCGCCGCAGCGGCCCGCGGCGACGAGCTCGCGCGCACCGTGCACTACGGCGAGCTCGCCGAGGCCGTCGTGCACGGCGTCGAGCGCGACCCCGTCGACCTCATCGAGACCGTCGCCGAGCGGGTCGCGCAGATCGCCCTCGGCTTCGAGGCGGCCGAGGCCGTCGAGGTGACGGTGCACAAGCCGCAGGCGCCCATCCGCGTGCCCTTCGACGACGTCGCCGTCACCATCACGAGGAGCCGCGCGTGACCCGGGCCGTCATCGCCTTCGGCGCGAACCTCGGCGACCGCGAGGCGACCATCGCCCAGGCCGCCGCCGAGCTCGCCGACACCCCGGGCGTCGAGCTCGTCGCGGTCTCGCCCGTCTACGAGACGCCGGCCATCAAGCTCTCCGGCGTCGACCACGACGCCCCGGGCTACCTCAACGGCGTGCTGCTCGTCGAGACCGAGCTCGCCCCGCTCGCCCTCCTCGACGTGCTGCAGGGGCTCGAGCAGGCCCACGGGCGGGTGCGCGAGGAGCGCTGGGGCGACCGCACGCTCGACCTCGACCTCATCGACTACGGCGGTGCCCGGTTCGCCGACGCCCGGCTCGAACTGCCGCATCCGCGCGCCTGGCAGCGGGCCTTCGTGCTGCAGCCCTGGCTCGACGTCGACCCCGACGCGGTCGTCGCGGGCCGAGGCACGGTGGCCGAGCTCCGCGCCGCGGCCAGCGACGAGGTGCGCCGCCGATGAAGCGCACCCACGCCCCCGTGATCGTCGCGTTCGTGGCGCTCGGCCTCGTGCTCGGCTACCTCGGCGACCTCGCGATCGTCTCCGCGGGCGGCAACGCGCTCGTGCCGCCGGTCTCGCTGCCGATCACCCTCGTCGGCGTCGGCGCGGTCGTCGTCGCCCTCGCCTGGCCGATCCGCCGCGCGGTCAAGGGCACCGGGCGCCGGGTCGACCCGTTCCGCGCGATGCGCGTCGCCGTGCTCGCGAAGGCGTGCAGCCTGAGCGGCGCGCTCGTCGCCGGCCTCGGGCTCGGCATCACCCTCTTCCTGCTGAGCCGCACCGTGGTGCCCCAGGCGGGCACCGTCTGGCTCGCCGCGGCGACGGCGATCGGCGCCGTGCTGCTGCTCGCCGCCGGCCTCGTCGCCGAGCACTTCTGCACCCTTCCACCCGACGATCCCGAGGATGAAGAGCCCGCCCATGCCTGAGCAGTCGGACCACCCTGAGCAGCCTGACCACACTGAGCAGCCTGACCACACTGAGCAGCCCGTCCACCCCGAGCAGCCCGCCCCCGAGCAGCCCGCCCCTGCTCAGCCCGCGCACCGCTTCACGCCCGATGCCGAATGGCGCCGCGTCTCGCCGAAGTACCTCGTCGTCGAGGTGATCGGCTCGATCATCACGACCGCGATCATCGTGGCCGCCCTGCTCGTCGCCTTCTCGCTCTGGGGACTCTGGTGGGCGCCGTGGGCCGCCGGCGCCGTCGCGCTCGTCGCGATCATCGCGATCGCCTTCGAGCCCCGCCGGGTGCGCTCGATCGGCTACCGCCTCCGCGAGGACGACCTGCTGTTCCGCCGCGGCATCATGTTCCATCGCCAGGTCGCGGTGCCCTACGGCCGCATGCAGCTCGTCGACATCACCCGCGGGCCCGTCGCCCGCGCGCTCGGCCTCGCCGAGCTGAAGTTCGTGACCGCCGCGGCCGCCACGGCGGTCACCGTCCCCGGCATCCCCGAGGCGGAGGCCGACCGGCTGCGCGACGAGCTCGTCGCGCTCGCCGAGTCCCGGCGGGCGGGCCTGTGAGCGGAGCCGCCCCCGCGAAGCCCGTCGTCGACCTCGCCGACGGCGAGTGGCACCGGCTGCACCCGGCGAGCCCGCTGCTGCGCGGCGGCCTGGTGTTCATCGCGATCGCGGGCTTCGTGATCGCGAACCTGCGCGAGCGGGTCGTCGAGTTCTTCCTCGTGATCTTCGCCCCCGGCCAGCTCGACGACGGCTTCGGCGAGTGGAGCGACGAGAACGACTGGGGCCGGGACCCGATCGGCGGCATCGTCGCGAACAACCTCGTCGGCTGGGCGCTGCTCGGCGTGCTGCTCGTCGTCGTGCTCGTGATCGCCGGGTTCTGGCTGTCCTGGCGGATGCACACCTTCCGCATCACGCCCGAGGCGGTCGAGGTGCGCAGCGGCATCCTGTTCCGCTCGCACCGCAGCGCCAGGCTCGACCGCATCCAGGGCATCAACATCACCCGCCCGGTGTTCGCCCGCCTGTTCGGCGCCGCGAAGCTCGAGGTGCAGGTGGCCGGCCAGTCGGGCAACATGCAGCTCGCCTACCTCGGCTCCTCGCTCACCGACGGCCTGCGCCGCGACATCCTGCGCCTCGCCTCCGGGGCGCGGGCGACGAAGAACGGCCCGGCTCCGGCCGTCGCGCTGCCGACGGTCGCGAGCGGCGAGGCGGTCACCGTCCCCGGCATCCCCGAGCCGCTGCCGGGCGCCGCGCCGTCCGCCGAGCCGCCCACGATCGGCTCGCGCGCGGGCGCGATCGTCGGCCAGCGGGTCGACGAGTTCCTGGCCCCCGAGCTCGATCCCGAGCTCGCCCCGCCGGAGTCGGTCGTGCACATCCCCGTCGGGCGCATCGTCGGCTCGACGCTGCTCGGCGGCGCCGCGCTGTGGATGCTCGCGCTCGCCGGCATCGTGGTGGCGGGCATCGTCAGCCGGCAGCTCTGGATGCTGTTCACTTTCGTCCCGGCCGCGATCGGCATCGTGAGCTACCTCTGGTCGCGCATCACGAAGTCGCTGCGCTACTCGATCGCGGGCACGCCCGACGGCGTGCGGGTCGGCTACGGCCTGCTGTCGACGGCGAACCACACCCTCCCGCCCGGCCGCATCCACGCGGTCGAGGCGACGCAGTGGATCTTCTGGCGCCCCTTCGGTTGGTGGTCGGTGCGCATCAACGTCGCCGGCCAGTCCGTGACGAACGGCTCGGAGGCGGCGCAGCGCACGCAGGTGCTGCCCGTCGGCACCGCCGAGGACGTGCAGCGCGTCATCGCCCTGCTGCTGCCCGAGGCGGCCGAGGGCGGGCCCGTCGCCGCGCAGATCGGCAGCGGGCTCACCGGGCGCGCCGGACGTGAGGGCGACCGCTTCTCGGCGACGCCGAAGCGGGGCGCCTGGCTGCACCCCTTCTCGTGGCGGCGCATCGGCTGGTCGGTGTCCGACGGCATCGCCCTGCTGCGGCGCGGCTCGCTCGTGCGGCGGCTCGTGCTCGTGCCGCTCGCGCGGATGCAGTCGGTGGCCCTCTCCGCCGGGCCGGTGCGACGGGGGCTCGGGCTCGCCGAGCTCCGCCTGCACACCGTCGTCGGCCCCGTCGTGCCGAGCCTGCCCGTCATCGAGCGCGAGGCCGGCGAGGCGCTCTTCGCGCACCTCGCCGACGAGGCGGTCGAGCGCGCGAACGAGGACCGCTCGCAGCACTGGGGCCGGGAGACGGCGGATGCCTGAGCGCGCCGGGCGACTCGGGGTCGGCACCGTCGGGGCCGGCCGGGTCGGCGCCGTGCTGGCCGCCGCACTCGGCGGGGCGGGGCACGCCCTCACCGGTGTGACCGCCGTCTCCGACTCGAGCCGGGACCGCGCCGACGCGATGCTGCCCGGCGTCCCCGTGCTGACCACCCCCGAAGTCGTCCGTCGCAGCGAGCTCGTGCTGCTCGCCGTGCCGGCCGCCGAGCTGCCCGCCCTCGTCGACGGCCTCGCCGCGACGGGCGACTGGCAGCCGGGGCAGCTCGTGCTGCACACGGCCGCCGAGTACGGCGCCGGGGTGCTCGATCCCGCCCGTCGGGCCGGTGCCATCCCGCTCGCCGTGCACCCGGTGATGAGCTTCACCGGCACGAGCATCGACCTCGCCCGGCTCGCGGGGGCGTGGTTCGCCGTCACCGCGCCCGCGCCCGTGCTGCCGATCGCGCAGGCGCTCGTCGTGGAGATGGGCGGCGAACCGTTCGTCGTCGAGGAGTCGGCGCGCCCGGCCTACGCCGAGGCGATCGACACGGCGGTCTCGTTCTCCTCGGCGATCGTCGACCAGGCGAGCGGCATCCTCGGCGGGCTCGGCGTGAGCCGCCCGGGCGCCGTGCTCGCCCCGCTCGTGCGCAGCGCGGTCGAGAACGCCCTGGCCCGGCACGACGAGGGACCGGGGCTCGACGGGCCGGCCGCCCTCGGCGAGCCCGGCGAGCACGACGATCCCCCTGGAGGACCCTGGTGAACGATACGACGCCCGCCGATCCGCCCGCCGACTCGCCCGCCGACCCGCCCGCCGTCGTCGGCACGATCGCCGAGCTCCGGGCCCGCGTGGCCGAGGCGCGGGCCGGCGGGGCATCCGTCGCCTTCGTCCCGACCATGGGCGCCCTGCACGACGGCCATCTCGCGCTCGTCGCGCGCGCCCGCGAGCTCGCCGAGCTCGTCGTCGTCTCGATCTTCGTGAACCCGCTGCAGTTCGGGCCGAACGAGGACCTCGAACGCTACCCGCGCACCCTCGACGCCGACGTCGCCGCGCTCCGCGGCACCGGGACGGCGCTCGTGTTCGCCCCCGCCGTCGACGAGATGTATCCCCACGGCCCGACGCAGACGCGCATCGTCGCGGGCGAGGTCGGCGGGCTCTACGAGGGCGCCTCCCGGCCGGGGCACTTCGACGGCATGCTCACGGTCGTCGCGAAGCTCTACCACATCGTGCAGCCCGACGTCGCCGTGTTCGGCCAGAAGGACGCCCAGCAGGTGCACCTCGTGCGCCGCATGGTCCGCGAACTCGACTTCCCCCTCGACATCGAGGTCGTCGAGACGGTGCGCGAGGCCGACGGACTCGCGCTCTCCAGCCGCAACCGCTTCCTCGGCGAGCCGGAGCGCCGCACGGCGCTCGTGCTGTCCGAGGCGCTCGCCGCGGCCGCCGCCGCGGCGCCGCAGGGCGCCCAGGAGGCGCTCGCCGAAGCGGTCGCCGCCTTCGGCGATCACGACGGCGCCGAGCTCGACTACTTCGTCATCGTCGACCCCGACACCTTCCTGCCCGTGGCCGACGACGCGGCAGGTCCCGCCCTCGCGCTCGTCGCCGCTCGGGTCGGCGCGACCCGGCTGATCGACAACCGGCGCGTCGTGCTCGGCTGACCGCAAGTAGGCTGGTGGTCGCACGATTCCGAGCGCGCACCGCGATCCGCGAGAACCACGAGAGAGAAGCATGGCCGACGAGACGCCGAACCAGCCCACCGAACCCACGGCCGAGGAGATCTCGGAGCAGAAGGCCGTGCGGCTCCAGAAGCGCGCGCGGCTGATCGACGAGGCGAGCGACCTCGGCGGCGGCGCCTACCCGGTGCGCCTGCCGATCACGACGACGATCCCCGAGGTGCGCGACCGCTTCGTCGGTCTCGGTGTCGACGAGGCCTCCGGCGAGACCGTCGGCGTGGCCGGTCGGGTCGTGCACCTGCGCAACACCGGCAAGCTCTGCTTCGCGGCACTGCAGTCCGGCGACGGCAGCCGCATCCAGGCGATGGTCTCCCTCGCCGAGGTCGGCGAGGAGTCGCTCGCCGCGTGGAAGGAGCTCGTCGACCTCGGCGACCACCTCTTCGTCTCCGGCGAGGTCATCACCAGCCGCCGCGGCGAGCTGTCGATCATGGTGAAGGAGTGGCGCATCGCGGCGAAGGCCGTGCTGCCGCTGCCGAACCTGCACAACGAGCTCGGCGAGGAGACCCGGGTGCGCTCGCGCTACCTCGACCTCATCGCCCGCGAGCAGGCCCGCAAGAACGTCGTCGACCGCGCGAAGGTCAACGCGAGCCTCCGGCACACCTTCACGGGCCTCGGCTTCATCGAGGTCGAGACGCCGATGCTGCAGGTCATGCACGGCGGCGCCTCTGCCCGCCCCTTCGTCACGCACTCGAACGCCTTCGACACCGAGCTGTACCTGCGCATCGCGCCGGAGCTGTACCTGAAGCGCGCCGTCGTCGGCGGCATCGAGCGGGTCTACG
The DNA here is from genome assembly GCF_022811605.1 of Agromyces soli. GTDB lineage: Bacteria > Actinomycetota > Actinomycetes > Actinomycetales > Microbacteriaceae > Agromyces > Agromyces soli. The sequence continues at coordinate 1,804,754 of NZ_CP094533.1, forward strand.
AGATCAACCGCAACTTCCGCAACGAGGGCGCCGACTCCACGCACAGCCCCGAGTTCGCGATGCTCGAGGCATACGAGGCCTACGGCGACTACACGACGATCGCCGACCTCACGCAGAAGCTGATCCAGGATGCCGCGGCCGCCGTCTCCGGCTCGCACGTCGTGACCTGGGCCGACGGCACCGAGTACGACCTCGGCGGCGAGTGGGACCGCATCTCGATGTACGGCTCGCTCTCCGAGGCGATCGGCGAGGAGATCACGCCCGAGACGCCGATGGCGCGGCTCGAGGAGCTCGCCGAGGCGGCGGGCATCGAGATCGACCACCCCATCCCCGGCAAGTTCGTCGAGGAGTTGTGGGAGCACCACGTGAAGGGCGGGCTCGTCCGGCCGACCTTCGTGATGGACTTCCCGGAGGACACCTCGCCGCTCGTGCGCGGGCACCGCTCCATCCCGGGCGTCGTCGAGAAGTGGGACCTCTACGTGCGCGGCTTCGAGCTCGCCACCGGCTACTCGGAGCTCGTCGACCCGGTCATCCAGCGCGAGCGCTTCGTCGCCCAGGCGACCCTCGCCGCGGGCGGCGACCCCGAGGCGATGCAGCTCGACGAGGAGTTCCTGCGGGCGCTCGAGTTCGGCATGCCGCCGTCGGGCGGCATGGGCATGGGCATCGACCGCCTGCTCATGGCGATCACGGGCCTCGGCATCCGCGAGACCATCCTCTTCCCGCTGGTGAAGTGACGATGAGCGCCGATCGCCCCGACCGGGACCCCGAGCGTCCGTCGAACTCGCGGATCATGATCTGGGTCGTGGTCGGGGCGATCGCGCTCTACTTCATCGGCTCCGGCGTCTGGGGCCTGCTGACGAACGGCGGCTGAGCTCATACCGGTCCGCTGAGCCCGCCCTGGTTCGCTGAGCCCGCCCTGGTTCGCTGAGCTTGTCGAAGCGACTCATTCCCTTCGACGGGCTCAGGGAACCACCCTCGCCCATGGAATCCCAAAGCGCTTGACGCAAGCCCGGATGTGACCTAGGTTCGGGCTATGTCAGGACGCACAGTGGGATCCCGCAGCACGTTTGCACCTCGTGCGAAACGAGCCATCGCCCTCCTAGCCGCCTCCGGGGCGGCGCTCCTTGCGCTCGCTGCACCTCCTGTTGCCGCGAGCGCAGAGACCGCGCCATCGGTTGAGAGTGCAGAAGCGGCAGCTCGCGTCGCTGCATACCAACGGGCGAACCCAGCCCCGGTTCCTCCAGCGATGACCGATCTGTCGGCACCTGATGCGAGTGCCGCAGAACTGGTTGCCGCCGATGCGTTCGGGAAAGCGATGCAACGTTATTGGCGGGACTTCCCCTGGGAAGCGGGAGCCGCTCAATGGGGATGCGAGATCTTTGACCTGATCCTCGAGTACAACGAGGCGACCCCGGAGTGGAAAGTCGGCTTTCCGAGTGTGCAGTTCGGTGCGAGCTGCGACGACCCCTCGTTCATGCTGACGGTGCACCAGATCACGAGCCTCAACACGGCTGCGCTCGAGCGCTTCCCCGCCGAAGGCCCGGAGTCTGAGGCGGCCGAGCCATCAGCGGCTGGTGAGATCGGTCCGCTCGCGGAACGCTGCGGAGTGGTCATCGGCGGAGGAAGCCACTGCCTCAATGTTGCAGCCGGCGTTCAGTCAGGGAGTTATAAGTGGCTCGGTACGACCATGCATGGGCGACTTCGACTCGGCACCGCGAGCGTCGTGTACCCGAGCTGCAACGCGGCGAGCACGCTCAAGACCGGTCCGGTGTACACCTACTCGACCAACACGTTGCGCAGCATCGGGTCTACCTACGCGATGAGTGCCAACTGGTTCCTCGCGTTCGACCAGGCGACGAGCAGCGGGTCAGTTACCGGCGAGCGGAGCAGGATCTGCGTCGCCGGATGATTCAGCCCCGGTCGACGAAGACGACGCCGCGGTAGCCGGCCTCGCCCCAGGCGACCATGCGGTCGAGGTCGGCGTGGGCGATCGGCAGCTCGTGGGTGTCGACCCAGCTCTCGCCGAGCTCGGAGCTGATCCACGGGTCCTCGATCACGACGACCTCGTCGTCGGCCGCGTGGGCGAGGACCCAGTGCGGGCCGGTCTCGCCGTGCATCGGCGCCTCGTCGATGAGGAGGAGCGCGAGCTCGCCGCCCGCGATGCGGCGGGCGATCTCGGCGACGGCGACGCGCTCGCGCACGACGGGCACGCCGACGGCGTCGGCCTGGCGCTGCGACTCCGACTGCAGCTCGGCGCGGAAGTCGCGCTCGAATCCGGAGTACGCCTCGATCAGCACCGGCCCGTCGTGGTCGAGGTGCACCTCGACGCGACGATCCGGCGGCAGGGTCTCGCGCATGACGACACCGAGCCCCACCGGTTCGATCGCGGGGTAGTTGCTCGCCCGCCGCCAGAAGGCGAGCTCGAGGTCGCGGTCCGCGACCGACGGCTCGGGCGTCGCGTCGGCGGCGAAGCCGCCGGCTCCGGCGACCTCCGCCGCGAGCAGCCCGGTCACCGCGCCGCAGGTGTACATCGTGGTCTGCGCGTAGTACGGCGCCTCGGCGTGCGGCAGCTCGCGCAGCCAGCGCACGTAGCCGCGGCTGCCGAGGGTGCCGGCCGCGGAGGGGTGCGGAGCCCGCAGTTCGGTGAAGCCGCGTTCCCCGGCGAAGGCGGGCAGCTCCTGCCCTGCGGGCACCTCCCACTTCACCGCGGCGTCGCCGTTCGCGATGGCGCGGTCGAGGAGCTCGTCGACGAGCCCGGCGGCGGCCGGGGCATCCGCCTCGCTCCGCCACCACACGTCGACGATCTTCACCGCCGCGGTCGCGCCGCGGCGTGAGCTCAGCACTGCGGCGACGGCGGCGCCGTCGCCGTCGCGGGCGACGTCGAGCCGCGGGGCGTACGCCTCGCGGGGCAGCTCCCAGCGCGCCGCGCGGGCGGTCCCGAGCGCAGTGCGCAGCTCGTCGTCGAGCCTGGGGGAGAGGGTGGTGGTCATGCCGGGATGGTCCTTCCGTCGGTGCTGTGGTCGTGCGTGTGGGGGCGGTCGCGGTGCGCGGCGGCGACGAGGAGCTTCGTGTACTCCTCGACCGGTGCGTCGAGCACCCGGGCGCAGGGGCCCTGCTCGACGACGCGGCCCTGCCAGACGACCGTGACGGTGTCGGCGATCCGCCGCACCACCGCGAGGTCGTGCGAGATGAAGAGGATGGCGACGCCGAGCTCCTCGCGGAGCCGGCCGAGCAGCTCCAGGATCTGCGCCTGCACCTGCACGTCGAGCGCCGAGACGGACTCGTCGCAGATGAGCAGCCTGGGCCGGGGCGCGAGGGCCCGGGCGATGGCGACGCGCTGGCGCTGCCCGCCGGAGAGCTGCGCGGGGCGCTTCGCCGCGGCATCCGCGGGCAGCCCGACCGTCTCCAGCAGCCCGGCGACCTCCGTCGCCGGCCGCCCGCCGACGGCGAGCGCCTCCCGCAGGATCTGCCCGATGGTCATCATCGGGTTCAGCGAGGAGTACGGGTCCTGGAACACGATCTGCATCTGCCCGGGCGTCCGCGAGCGGCGGCCGGGCGAGAGCACCGCGCCGTCGAAGGCGATGGTGCCGCCGTCCTCCCGCTCGAGGCCCGCGATGCAGCGGGCGAGCGTCGACTTGCCGGAGCCGGACTCACCGACGATGCCGACGATCTCCCCGGCCGCGACGTCGAGGTCGACGCCGCCCAGCACCGTGCGCTCGCCGAAGCGCTTCACGACGCCGGTGGCGTGCACGAGCGGTGCGGCGGCGGGCGGATCGGCGGCGGACGCCTCGGAGCGCCCGGATGCCTCGGCGTGCCCGGATGCCTCGGCATGCACGGGCGCGTCGAGCGCGAGCGCGGGGTCCGCCGCGATGAGCGCCTTCGTGTACTGGTGCTCGGGCGCCGAGAGCACCCGGGCGGTGGCGCCCCGCTCGACGACCTCGCCGTGCCGCATGACGAGCACCTCGTCGGTGCGGCCGCGGACCAGGCCGAGATCGTGCGAGATCAGCAGCATCGCCATGCCGCGCTCGTGCTGCAGCTCGCGCAGCAGGTCGAGGATCTCGGCCTGGTTCGAGGCGTCGAGCGCCGTCGTCGGCTCGTCGGCGATGAGCAGCCGCGGGTCGCTCGCGAGGGCCGCCGCGATCGCGACGCGCTGGCGCATGCCGCCCGACAGCTCGTGCGGGTGCGCCCGGGCGACCCGGGCGGGCAGGTTCACCTCGTCGAGGCGGCGCGCGACCTCGGCGTCGAGCTCGCGGGCGGGCAGCCGGCGGCCGGCCTTCGCCTCGAGGGTCCAGGCGATCTGCGGCCCGCAGCGGTGCACGGGGGACAGGCTCGTGAACGGATCCTGCAGCAGCAGCGACACCTCGCGGCCGCGCACGGCCCGCCACGAGGCATCCGTCTGCTCGAGCCGGTGCTCCCGGCCGTCGACGCGGAGCGTCCCCGCGGCGCGGAAGCCCGGCGGCAGCAGCCCGACGAGGCTCTTCGCCGTCAGCGTCTTGCCCGAGCCGGACTCGCCGATGAGGGCGAGCGATGCGGCGGGCGCGATCGCGAAGGAGAGCGGCTCGACCATGCGGCCCGCGGGGCCCTCGATGCCGTCGAGGGCGACGTCGATGCCCGTCATGACAGGCCTCCGCTCCGGGTGAGGCGCTGGCCGAGCCAGTCGCCGACAAGGTTCACGGCGCAGGCGACCGCGATGATGAGCACCGCGGGCACGATCACCGCGGCCGGGTTGTCGAACATGATCGACCGGCTGTCGGTGAGCTGCCGGCCCCAGTCCGCCGTGCCGGGCGGCACGCCGACGCCGAGGAACGACAGCGAGGAGAACGCGACCAGCGCGAACGCGACGTTCAGCATCGCGTTCGTGATGACGAGCGAGGAGACGTTCGGCAGGATGTGCCGGAACATCACCCGCCAGCGCGACAGCGAGAGCATCTGCGCGGCCTCGATGTAGGGGCGCGCGCTCTGCTCGAGCACGCCGGCCCGCACGATGCGGATGTCGGACGGGGAGAAGAGCAGCACGAGCAGGGCCACCGTCGTCCAGTAGCCGCCGCCAAAGACGCCGGACACGACGATCGCGGCGAGCAGCACCGGCAGGGCGAGCAGCAGGTCGGTCCAGCGGCTGATCACGAAGTCGAGCGGGCCGCGTTCGTAGCCGGCGAGCGTGCCGAGCAGGATGCCGAGCAGCATCGAGCCGACCGCGACGCAGACGGGCCCGACGAGGGCCGAGGCCGCGCCCGCGACGGTGAGGGCGAGGATGTCCCGGCCGAGCTCGTCGGTGCCGAGCGGGTGCCCGGGGCTGCCGGCCGGCATCAGGCTCGAGAGGATGTCCTGCTTCGTGGCCTCCGGATAGAGCACCGGCCCGAGCACCACGGCGAGGAACGCGGCGGCGAGCACGACGAGGCAGACGACGACGGTCACGGGCACGCCGCGGCGGCGGAACCCCACGCCGACGGCGCCGAGCGAGGCGCTCATGCGGTGCCTCCCTTCGCGCGGACGCGCGGATCGAGCAACAGGTAGGCGAGGTCGGCGAGCAGCGCGATCACCGCGATGACGAGGGCCACGAGCAGGGTGAGCGCCTGCACGACGGCGAGGTCCTTGAACAGCACCGAGTCCTGCAGCAGCGTGCCGAGGCCCGGCAGCGCGTAGGTGGTCTCGGCGAGCACCGTGCCGCCGACGAGGAAGGTGAGCAGCAGGCTCGCGCCCGTGACGATCGGGATCGCGGCGTTGCGGAGCGCGAGGCGGCGCACGCGCCCCTCGGGGATGCCGCGGGCCCTGGCGCTCGTCACGTAGTCGGCGTCGAGCTCGCGGAGCATCGCCGTGCGGGTGAGCTTCAGCACGATGGCGCCGAGTCCCGCGGCGAGCGTGATCGCGGGCAGGATCAGGTGGTAGAGCGTGTCGAGCGGGCCGCGCCCGCCGCCGTACACGGGGAAGATCGGCAGGTAGTAGGCGAACACGTAGAGCAGCAGGAGGCCGACCGCGAAGGTCGGGGCGCTCAGGCCGATGACGCCGAGGGCGGTGCCGATGCGGTCGAGCACGCCGCCGGCGCGGACGGCGCTCTGCACGCCGAGCGGGATGCCGCTGCCGATCGCCGCGACGAAGGCGAGGCCGCACAGCGCGAGCGTGAGGCCGAGCCGCGATCCGATCGCGTCGGCGACCGAGGTCTGCAGCCGGATCGACTGGCCGAAGTCGCCCGTCAGCACGCCGCCGAGCCAGCGCAGGTACTGCACGGGCAGCGGGTCGTCGAGGTGGTACTGCTCGCGGATCGCGGCGACCGCCTCCGGCGAGGCGGGGCGGGTGCCGAGGAGGGTCTTCACGAGGTCGCCCGGGGCGAGGTGCAGCATCGAGAAGACGACGATCGAGAGCACGAACAGGATCGCCACGGTGCCGAGCACGCGCACCGCGAGCATCCGGCCGATGGGCCGGAGTCGCGGTGCGCGCGCCGTGGGGAGGGACTCGGTCACAGCTCAGCGCGGTAGAGCCGGGTCGGCCAGGACGAGATGAACGCGAAGGAGCTGTAGTCGTCGAAGCCGAGGTCCTTCGCGAAGGCGGTCGCCGACTGGCCCCACCAGAGCGGGACGTTCACGACGTCCTCGGCCTGCAGCGTCTCGACCTGCACGAGCAGCTCGGCGCGGGCGACCGGGTCGGACTCGGCGCCGGCCTGGGCCAGCAGCTCGTCGATCTCCGGGTTGCTGTACGCCGAGGGGTTGCCCGGCCCGAGCAGGTAGCTCGGCACCTCGGCGGGATCGCCGAGCGTGGAGAAGTACCACATCAGGCCGACGCCGTAGCTCGACGAGGCGTCGAGGCTCGCCAGCCATTCCTCGATCGGCACCTCGCGGACGTTCAGGGTGACCCCGATGGAGGCGAGGTTCTCGGCGAGCGACTGCGCGGCGGTGCCGAGCTGGGGGCCGGTCGAGGGCGTGAGCAGCTCCGCCTCGAAGCCGTCGGGGTGGCCGGAGGCGGCGAGGGCGGCCTTGGCCGCGTCGAGGTCGAAGTCGTACTGCGGGATCTCGGCGAGCACCTTGCGCGCCTCGTCGGCGTCGTACGCCTTGCCGAGGGACTCCGGCGTCATGATCGCGGTCGCGGCCTCGCCGTGCCCGCGGAGGAGCTTGTCGACGACGGCGTCGCGGTCGACGGCGTGCGCGAGGGCCTCGCGCACCTTGGGGTCGTCGAAGGGCGGCAGCGAGGTGTTGAAGTAGAGGCCCACGTAGGACAGGTCGTTCACGTACTCGACCCGCATGGTGTCGAGCTTCTCCCACTGGCTCGCCTGCGCGAGCGGCACGTTGAACGCGACGTCGACGTCGCCCGACTGGGCGGCGAGGAGGCGCGTGGACTCGTCGGGGATGAACTCGACCGTGATCGACTTCACCTTCGGCAGTTCGCCCCACCAGGTGTCGACGCGCTCGAGCTGCACGTGCGAGTCGGGCACGAACTCGGTGACCTGGTACGGGCCGGTGCCGAGCAGCAGCGAGTCGGCGGTGCCGACCTTGCCGGCGTTCTGCTCCCAGAACGCCTGCGAGCTGATGAACGCGGCGCCGCCGGAGCTCATGTTCGAGGCGAACGCGGCGTCGGGCGCGGTGAGCGTGATCGTCACCTCGTGCTCGTCGGTCTTCTCGATCGTGTCGACGCCCGCGAGGTAGTAGGCGAGGCCGGGGGAGACCGTCTCGTCGCGCGCCTGCTCGAGGCTGTAGACGACGTCGTCGGCGGTGACGGGGGTGCCGTCCTGGAACTCGGCGTCGTCGCGCAGCTCGTAGACGTAGGTCACGTCGTCGGTCTGCTCCCAGGACTCGGCGAGGCCGGGCTGCACGCGGCCCTGCGCGTCGACCGAGACGAGGCCCTCCTGGGCGATCGAGGCGATGTAGTAGTTCAGGATGCCGGCCTCTTGACCGACGTAGAGGTTCGACAGCGAGCCGGGGAGGGCGACCGTGATGTGGTCGATCTCCTCGCCCGTGTCGGCGCCGGTGCCGGGGTCGGGGGCGCCGGTCGCGCAGGCGGCCAGCAGCAGCACGCCGGCCGCTGCGGCGCCCGCGCGCGCGGCGCGGGAACGCGGGGAAAGGGACATGGGGGATTCCTCCTCGAGGGGTCGGGGGAGCGGAGCGAGGGCGATGGGTTGCGCGAAGCGCGCGCGATGCCCGTGCGAACGGCGGCGGGCGTCGGCGAGCGCCTCGACCTCGAGTCCGTTCGGACGGCGCGCGGCGAGCATGCGGAGGCTCGCCGCGACGGCGGGGATGGCGCTCGCCTCGGCGAGCGTCAGGGCGACGGTGCGGGTGGAGCAGGCGGGGCTGAGCCCGAGCGCGCGCACCCCGGGCGGCGGCGCGGTCACGAAGGCCCGCTCGGGCAGGAACGCCACGCCGAGGCCGCCGGCCACGAGGGCGAGGGCGGCGTCCGGGCGGGAGACGCGGAGGTCGCCAGCCGCGTCGTCGCGGCCGACGAGCTCGGCGACGAGCGCCGAGCGGGTGCCGTCGCCGAAGATCCAGGGGAGCCCGGTGAGGGCGGATGCCCCGACGCGCGCGTCGAGGGCGCCCGCCTCCGCGGCGGGCACGGCGGCGATGAGTTCCTCCGCGTAGAGGAACGTCGACCGGAGTCCCGCCCGGCGGAGTCGTGCACCGCGCTCGCCGGAGTCGCTGGTGGTGACGGCGATGTCGGCGCGGCCGGAGCGGACGAGCTCGAGCGCCTCCTCGGTGCCGGCCTCGATGAGGCGGGCCTCGACGCCGGGCAGTTCGGCCGCGATGCGGGCGAGCGCCGGGGCGATCGTCGTCGCGATGGCCTCGGCGGGGGCGGCGATGCGCACGGTGCCGACTCGGTGGCCGAGGGCGCGGGCGAGCTCGGTGGCCGCGGCCGTGAGGCTCGCGTCGATGCGCGGGGCGTGCGTGGCGAGCAGTGCGCCGATGGGGGTGAGGGCCGCCGAGCGGGCGGTGCGGGCGACGAGCGCGGTGCCGAGGCGCGTCTCGAGCCGCTGCACGTGCTGGGTGATGGTCGGCTGGCTGTAGCCGAGCGAGCGGGCGGCCGCGCTGATGGACCCGGTGCGGTCGATCGCGACCAGGATTCGCAGCGAGTGCACATCGAGCGCACGGGTCAGTGCGTCGATTTCGACGAAGCCATCATCGTCCATAGGGGAAGGCTATAGATGTTCATGTTTCGATGGCGTAACAATATGTAGGCGGACGTCACCGGGCGTCGCCGAGGAGCTGCCGCGAGCTGGCACGATGAGTTCGGCACACGAGACACAGCGAGGTGGCATGGATCTGCGGGCGGCGCACGAGGACTGGGTGCGGGAGCGCGAGGAGCGCGTCTGGGGCGAGTGGGGCATCGCGAGCCTCGCGGCCACGCACTGGCTCTGGACCGAGCCGCTCGAGCTCGAGGGCGTGCCCGGTCGCTGGCACGCGGCCGACGGCGTCGTCGTCGGCGAGGCGATCGACGATCTCGACGGTGCCGCGCTCCGGCTCGCGCCCGGCGAGGAGGCCGAGCTCGCCGGCATCCTCGTCCGCGCCTTCGAGCGCGACGGCTCGTTCGCGCTGCGCGTGCTCGACCCCGGCGCCGCCGCGCGGCGCGGCGTGTCCCGCATCGAGCGCTTCCCACTCGACCCCGCGGCGCGCGTGCCGGGCGTGGTCCGGCGCCGCACGAGCGAGCAGTCGACGACCTCGGTCGACGGGCACTCGGCCCTGGGCGCCTTCGACGCCGTCGTCAAGCTCGAACTCGACGGCCGGACCGTGGCCCTCGCCGTGCAGGAGGACGAGGGCTGGTACTTCGCGGCCTTCTCCGACGCGACGAGCGGCGAGGAGAGCCATCCCTTCCGCTTCCTCCGCTTCCCGGTCCCCGAGGGCGAGCTGGCGGTCGTCGACTTCAACCGCGCCTACCTGCCGCCGTGCGCCTTCTCGGACCACTACGTCTGCGTGCTGCCGGTGCCCGGCAACCGCTGGTCGGTGCCGGTTCGGGCCGGCGAGCGCGTCGTCGGGTGAATCGGCGAGCCGGATTCCCCGGCTGAGGCGGAATTTCCGGCGGAGCCGTATATCCTGATGGGGCTATGGACGACTTCTGGGCGAATGCGATCTGGTCGCTGGCGCCGACCGTGCTCATCGGACTCATCTTCTGGTTCGTGATGCGCGCGCTCATGCGCGCCGATCGCAACGAGCGAAAGGCGTACGCCCGCATCGAAGCCGAAGAGCGCGCGAAGCGGGCGCGCGAGCGCCACGCCGGCTAGGCGTCCGTGATCACGGGGGAGCAGGTGGCGCTGATCGCCGCCGGCGTCGTCATCCTGATCGATCTCGTCGTGCGCGTCGTCGCCGTCATCGTCGTCCCCCGCAACCGCCGGCCCACCGCCGGCATGGCGTGGCTGCTCGCCATCTTCTTCATCCCCATCCTCGGGGCGCTCATCTTCCTGCTGATCGGCAACCCCAAGCTGCCGCGCGGGCGGCGCAAGCGGCAGGCCGAGGTCGACCGCTTCATCCGCGAGTCCACGCACGGCGTCGAGCGGGCGAGCGACCCGTCCGGCTGGCCCGACTGGTTCGAGGGGGTCGTGCGGCTGAACCGCAACCTGGGCGCGATGCCGCTGATCGGCTCCAACAGCGCCCACCTCATCGGCGACTACGAGGGCTCGCTCGCGGCGATGACCGACGCGGTCCACGACGCGAAGCGCTACGTGCACGTCGAGTTCTACATCTTCGCCTACGATCGCACCACGGCCGCCTTCTTCGACGCGCTCGGCGCGGCCGTCGGCCGCGGGGTCGAGGTGCGCGTGCTGCTCGACCACATCGCCTCGGCGCGGGTCGCCGGTTACCGGCAGACGCTGCGCAAGCTCGACGAGATGGGGGTGCGCTGGCAGCTCATGCTGCCCGTGCAGCCGTGGCGCTGGAAGTACCAGCGACCAGACCTGCGCAACCACCGCAAGATCCTCGTCGTCGACGGCGAGATCGGCTTCCTCGGCTCGCAGAACGTCATCGACCGCAGCTACAACAAGAAGAGCAACCAGCGCCGCGGGCTCAAGTGGAAAGAGCTCGTCGCGCGCCTCGAGGGGCCGATCGTCTCCGGACTCGACGCGATCTTCGCCACCGACTGGTACCTCGAGACCGACGAGCCGCCGCAGCGCGACGAGTTCGACGGGGCGTTCTCGCAGCCGGGCGAGGCCCAGGCGCTCGACTGCCAGGTCGTGCCCTCCGGCCCCGGCTTCCCGAACGAGAACAACCTCAAGCTCTTCCTCGCACTGCTCTACGCCGCGCGCGAGAAGCTCATCATCACCTCGCCGTACTTCGTGCCCGACGAGGCCATGCTCCGCGCGATCAGCGGCGCCACCCAGCGCGGCGTGCACGTCGAGCTCTTCGTCTCCGAGATCGGCGACCAGGCCCTCGTCTACCACGCGCAGCGCTCCTACTACGAGGCGCTGCTGCGTGCGGGCGTGCGCATCTACATGTACAAGGCGCCGTACATCCTGCACGCCAAGCACTTCACCGTCGACGACGAGGTCGCCGTCATCGGCTCCTCGAACATGGACATCCGCTCCTTCGAGTTGAACGCCGAGGTGTCGCTGCTCGTGCGCGGCTCGTCGTTCGTGCGCGAGATGCGGCAGATCGAGGACGGCTACCGCCGCGACAGCCGCGAGCTCACCCTCGACGAGTGGCTGAAGCAGCCGCTGCGCTCGACCGTGCTCGACAACCTCGCCCGGCTCACCTCGGCGCTGCAGTAGCGCGGCCGCCCGGCCGCGCTCAGCTGCGCGGCTTGAGCCGGACGGTCGGCAGCTCGGGGGCCGGCAGCGCCTCGCCCGGGTAGTCCGCGACAGTGCCGAAGCGCCCGTCGGGGTTGTCCCGGCCGATCACCTCGCTCTGCCACTGGCGGCGGAACTCGGCGACCTCCTCGTGGCTGCGGCCGATGAAGTTCCACCACATCACGAGCTCCTCGCCGAAGGGCGTGCCGCCGAGCAGCACGACGCGCGCCGGCTCGGCGTCGGCCCGCAGTCGCACGCCCTCGTGCCGGGGCGGCAGGTAGCCGAGCTCGGCGCGCTCGAGCGTCGCGGTGTGCCCGGCGACCGCGAGCGGGTCGCCGCCGACCATCGCACCCGGGTCCTCGTCCTCGGTCGCGGCGATCGCGAGCTGCACGGGGCCGCGGTCGACGAGGATGCCGTGCTCGAAGCCGGGCTCGAGCTCGATCCACGCCTCGCCGCCGGCCGGCAGGTCGATCTGCGCCGCGACGAGCGGCGTGAACACCGTGACGGCCGCCTCGTCGTCGAGCCCGGGCAGCGTGCCGACGAAGACGCGCACGACCGCGTCGTCGACCGTCGCCTCGCCGACCTCGGCGTGCTCGAAGAACGGCGCCACGTCGCGCGAGCCGTCGGGCAGGGCGACCCAGAGCTGCACGCCGTGCAGCGTCGTGGTCGTCGGCGTCGACACCTCGGAGTGCGAGATGCCGTGGCCCGCGGTCATCAGGTTCACCGCGCCCGGTCGCACGAGCGCGTGGCTGCCCGTCGAGTCGCGGTGCTCGATCTCGCCCTGGAACAGCCAGCTCACCGTCTGCAGCCCGGTGTGTGGGTGCGGCGGCACCACCATGCCGCCGGTCTCGGCCACGTCGTCGGGCCCGTAGTGGTCGGCGAAGCACCACGCGCCGATCGTCGTGCGGCCGCGCTGGGGCAGGGTGCGCCGCACCGGCATGGCGCGCGGGCCGCCGAGCGGCACATCGCGCGGACGGAGCACCTCGATCGCGGCCCCGGCGCCCTCGGCGTGGCATCGCAGTTCGACCGGGTCCCGCTCGAGGTTGCTCATGCGAGGCATCCTATGCCCGCCGGACGCGCCTCCCGGCGAGCCCTCCGGCGCCCGCTTCAACCCGGTGCCCGGCAGCCGATAGCATGGGCGCATGGTTTCTTCCACGGGCATCCGTCGTGCGTCGCTGGCCGCTGCTGCGCTGGCATCGGTCTTCCTCCTCTCGGCGTGCGCGCCGGGCACGAGCCCGGTCGAGAACTTCCCGGGGCTGCCCGAGGCCGAGCACGGTGAGGCCGGCCACGAGACCGGCGGCGACGAGAGCGCGCTGCAGGCGCAGTGGCTCGAGCTCGGCGGCAAGCTCGCCGTCACCACCTTCGGCTCCTCGACCTGCCCGGTCATCGGCACCGACATCAAGGTGCTCGAGCCCGCCGGCGAGGGCAACACCGTCGAGATCGTCGTGCCCGAGCCCGACGCGACCACGCCCTGCACCATGGACTACGTGCCGCACACCACGGTCTTCTGGACCCCGATGAACGTCACCACCACCGAGAAGCTCACGGTGCGCCTCGGCGACGAGCAGACGGTCGTGCCGATCAAGTAGCGGCTCCCCGCCTTCCCGACGGGCCGTCGGCGCTGCGCGCGCCGACGGCCCGTCGTCGTTCGTCAAGTCCGGTGCGCCCACGGCGAACAGCGCCCCGCGAGCCATCCGCCTTGTTTACGCTCGTTGTATCGATGCCCACACAGCCGGCGTCGACGAGGAGTTGATGATGTTCGAGAGATTCACCGACCGCGCCCGCCGTGTCGTCGTCCTGGCCCAAGAAGAGGCCAAGATGCTGAACCACAACTACATCGGCACCGAGCACATCCTGCTCGGCCTCATTCACGAGGGCGAGGGCGTCGCCGCGAAGGCGCTCGAGTCGCTCGGCATCTCGCTCGACGCGGTGCGCGAGCAGGTCCAGGACATCATCGGCCAGGGCCAGCAGCAGCCGACGGGGCACATCCCCTTCACGCCGCGCGCGAAGAAGGTGCTCGAGCTGTCGCTGCGCGAGGCGCTGCAGCTCGGCCACAACTACATCGGCACCGAGCACATCCTCCTCGGCCTCATCCGCGAGGGCGAGGGCGTCGCCGCCCAGGTGCTCGTGAAGCTCGGCGCCGACCTCAACCGCGTGCGCCAGCAGGTCATCCAGCTCCTCTCCGGCTACCAGGGCAAGGAGCAGGTGCAGGTCGGCGCGAACGAGCAGCAGCAGGCCCAGGGCGGCTCGCAGATCCTCGACCAGTTCGGCCGCAACCTCACGCAGGCCGCCCGTGAGGGCAAGCTCGACCCGGTCATCGGGCGCGAGAAGGAGATCGAGCGGGTCATGCAGATCCTCTCCCGCCGCTCCAAGAACAACCCCGTCCTCATCGGCGAGCCCGGCGTCGGCAAGACCGCCGTCGTCGAGGGCCTCGCGCAGGCGATCGTGAAGAACGAGGTGCCCGAGACGCTGAAGGACAAGCAGCTCTACTCGCTCGACCTCGGCTCGCTCATCGCGGGCAGCCGCTACCGCGGCGACTTCGAGGAGCGCCTGAAGAAGGTCACGAAGGAGATCCGCACCCGCGGCGACATCATCGTCTTCATCGACGAGATCCACACGCTCGTGGGCGCCGGCGCGGCCGAGGGCGCGATCGACGCGGCCTCCATCCTGAAGCCGCTGCTCGCCCGCGGCGAGCTGCAGACCATCGGCGCGACGACCCTCGACGAGTACCGCAAGCACTTCGAGAAGGATGCGGCCCTCGAGCGCCGCTTCCAGCCGATCCAGGTCAACGAGCCGAGCCTGCCGCACGCCATCAACATCCTGAAGGGCCTGCGCGACCGCTACGAGGCGCACCACAAGGTGTCGATCACCGACGGCGCGATCGTCGCCGCGGCGAACCTCGCCGACCGCTACATCTCCGACCGCTTCCTGCCCGACAAGGCGATCGACCTGATCGACGAGGCCGGCGCGCGCCTGCGCCTGTCGATCCTGTCGAGCCCGCCCGAGCTGCGCGAGTTCGACGAGAAGATCGCGACCGTGCGCTCCGCGAAGGAGACCGCGATCGAGGAGCAGGACTTCGAGAAGGCGGCGTCGCTGCGCGACGAGGAGAAGAACCTCCTCGGCGAGCGGCTGCGCCTCGAGAAGCAGTGGAAGTCGGGCGACGTCAAGACCACCGCGGTCGTCGACGAGGGCCTGATCGCCGAGGTGCTCGCCCAGGCCACCGGCATCCCGGTGTTCAAGCTCACCGAGGAGGAGTCGAGCCGCCTCGTCTTCATGGAGAAGGCGCTGCACGAGCGCGTCATCGGCCAGGAGGACGCGATCGCCGCGCTCAGCCGCACGATCCGCCGCACCCGTGCCGGCCTCAAGGACCCGAAGCGCCCCTCGGGCTCGTTCATCTTCGCCGGCCCCACGGGCGTCGGCAAGACCGAGCTCGCCAAGGCGCTCGCCGAGTTCCTCTTCGACGACGAGGCGGCGATGATCTCGCTCGACATGTCGGAGTACGGCGAGAAGCACACGGTCTCGCGCCTCTTCGGCGCCCCTCCCGGCTTCGTCGGCTTCGAGGAGGGCGGCCAGCTCACCGAGAAGGTGCGCCGCAAGCCGTTCTCGGTCGTGCTCTTCGACGAGATCGAGAAGGCGCACCCGGACATCTTCAACTCGCTCCTGCAGATCCTCGAGGAGGGCCGTCTCACCGACGGTCAGGGTCGTGTCGTCGACTTCAAGAACACCGTCATCATCATGACGACGAACCTCGGCACGAAGGACATCTCGGGCGGCCCCGTCGGCTTCCAGATGGAAGGCGACTCGCGCACGGGCTACGACCTCATGCGCGCGAAGGTCAACGAGGAGCTGAAGAAGCACTTCAAGCCGGAGTTCCTGAACCGCGTCGACGACATCATCGTCTTCCCGCAGCTGTCGAAGCCCGAGCTCAAGCAGATCGTCGACCTCTTCATCAAGCGGCTCGGCGAGCGCATGCTCGACCGCGACATGACGATCGAGCTCACCTCCGAGGCGAAGGACCGCCTGATCGAGGTCGGCTTCGACCCGGCGCTCGGCGCCCGGCCGCTGCGCCGCGCGGTGCAGCGCGAGGTGGAGGACCGGCTGTCCGAGAAGATCCTGCACGGCGAGCTCAACACGGGCGACCACGTGAAGGTCGACTTCCAGGACGGCGAGTTCGTCTTCGTGACGACGCAGCGGGCCCTGCCCGCCAACGTCGGCGTGAACACCAACGCGGCGCTCGGCACTGGTCCGGCCACGCCCGACCTGGCGGCCGCCTCCGGCGAGTAGTCCCCGCCGGCCGACTCCGGATGCCCCGTGCTCGACGAGCACGGGGCATCCGCCGTTCCCGGCCGTTTTCCCTCGGCGAGCCGCGCGGTCCTACGATTGGGCGATGACCGACTTCACGGTGCGCCGGGCGCGCACGAGCGATGTGCCGAGGATCATCGACGTCGTGGAGCCGTTCGTCAGCCGACGAATCCTGCTCGGCAAGGAGCGGGTCGACCTGTACGGCGCAATCCAGGAGTTCCGGGTCGCCGAGGACGCCGAGGGCCGCGTCATCGGCGCGGGCGCCCTGCACGTGATCTGGGAGGACCTCGGCGAGGTGCGCACCCTCGCGGTCGCCGAGGAGTGGCTCGGCCGCGGCGTCGGGCGCGCGCTGCTCGACGCGCTCGAGCACGACGCCCGCGAGCTCGGCCTGTCGCGGCTGTTCTGCCTGACCTTCGAGGTGGGCTTCTTCGGCCGCAACGGCTTCGAGGACATGGGCGAGGAGACCGTCGACCCCGAGGTGTACGCCGAGCTCGTGCGCTCGCACGACGAGGGCGTCGCGGAGTTCCTCGACCTCGCCCGGGTGAAGCAGAACACGCTCGGCAACACGCGCATGCTGAAGCGCCTCTGAGCCGAGCTGGGGGATGCCCCGGCGCGCCGCGTGCCTGCCCGACGCCGCGCGCCGCTGGACGTACCCTGTGGCCATGTCGACGAACCCTGCACCGAACGGGCGGCTCTCGCCCGCGGTGTACCGGCGTCGCCGGCTGATGGTGCTGCTCGGCGTCGTCGCGGTGATCGTCGCGATCGTGCTGGTGATCGTGCGCCCGGGCTCCAGCCAGGGCGACGAGAAGTCGCCTCCGCCCGCGGAGAAGACGACGGATGCCCCGGCCAGCACGGCGCCCGAGACCGTCATCCCGACCGAGGAGACCGCCGCCGACGGCGCCCCGTGCGATCCCGCGCAGCTGCTCGTCGAGGCGGTCACCGACATGGGGCAGTACCAGGCGGGGGAGCAGCCGCAGCTCTCCGTGTCGATCACGAACACCGGCAAGAACGTCTGCGTCATGAACGCGGGCACCGCGGTGCAGGAGTTCACGATCAGCAGCGGCGACGAGGTCTACTGGCGCTCGAGCGACTGCCAGACCGACGCGGTCGATGCGCAGGTCTCGCTCACGCCCGGCACCCCGGTCGGCTCGGCCGTGCCGATCGTGTGGGACCGCACCCGCTCCTCGACCGACACGTGCACCGGGGCGCGCGAGGCCGTGCCGGCCGACGGCGCCTCCTACCACCTGGAGGTCTCGGTCGACGGCATCGCCTCGGCCGAGACGAAGCAGTTCCTGCTGTACTAGCGGGCGGCCCCGCTAGCGTGGTCGGATGAGTTTCATGCCCTTGCGCTCGCGGTCCCGCACCCTCTCCGCGTGGTTCGCGACCAGGCCCGAGCTGTTCACCTCGGAGCGCTCTCCGCGCAAGACGATCACGTGGGCCGTGATCGCCGTGATCATGGCGATCGTGACGCTCCTCGTCTTCCTCAACCCGACCGGGACGGTCGAACTTCTGGGCGGGCGCGTGCGCTCCGGCCTCGCGATCGCGGGAGCCTTCGCGCTGCCGCCCGTCCTCCTCATCGTGAGCGTGGTCATGATCTTCGCCGGGGCCCGCCGCTGGCGGGTGAAGGGCGGCGGCGTGCTGAGCAACGCCGCGATCAACAGTGTGAGCGCGAGCTTCCCTCTCGACCGAGCGCTGTCCGCCCTGTGCGAGGGCCGCGCCGACAGCGTCGGGGTGATCGCCGCATTGGCGGCCATGAAGGAAGACACCGGGAACGAGCGTCTCGTCACGATCTGGTCCTCGCCCGCCGACCGGGCCATGTACATCGCGGTGCTGCGTGTCGACGGCAACGCGCAGTGGTTCGACACCGAACCGATCACGGTCGATCCGGACCGCTACTTCGACGCGAAGGTGTACGACCTCGCCGCCGCGCGCGGCAAGACGAGCATCGACGGTCTCTGATCAGCGCGACCTCCACGGCCGCCCCGCGACACCGTCAGTGCCCCAGCCGCTTCTCGAGCGCGACGCCCTGCGGCGTCTCGAACCGCGCGGCGAGGCTCTTCGGCGCACTGCTGAACGAGATCCGTCCGCCCGAGGCGGCATCCCAGCTCGCGATCCGCGACTCCTTGACTTCGCGCAGCGCGGCCGGCCCCCAGCGACGCTCCCCCTCGCGCACGGCGAGCGTGAACGCGTCGCCGAGGAAGGAGGTCGAGGCGGGAGTCACCTCGCGGATCACGTCGGAGATCCGGAGCGTGAGATAGCTCAGCGGATTCTCGCCGATCGTCGAGACATCCGGGATCGTGAAGCCTGAGACGGTATTCATGAGGTAGGAGACGCCGCGGTCGACCTCGACCGACCAGCCGAACCGCTCGGCCCCGACCGCGATGACCTCATCGCGCGTGAGCGGCCAGGAGGCGTCCGCCCAGAAGCCCATGACGTCGCACGCCTCGCTCGGAGTCATCGCCTTCCACGGCGGGATGGGATGCCGGTGCGCGGTGACCTCCACGTCGTCGACGTCGACCCAGCGGGCCCAGCCGTCGCGGGCGTCCCCCTCCCAGCCGTCACCCCAGACGAGTCGACTGTCGCGCGTGACGATCGCCGCACGCCCGTCACGTACGGCCTGCACCCCGTACTCGGCGCCGTCGAGCACCGCAGTCCACGTCCACCGGACGAGATCCTCGACCGCGGAACGGGGGACGCAGATGACGTCGTCCCGCGCTCCCGCGCTGCCCGTGACCTCCGGCGTGCCCTCGGGGACGTCCGATCGCCGGGCGGAGACGAAGGCGACGCGGATCCCCAGCGCTCCCGCCGGTCCGCTGGAGAGCAGCTCGACCTCCCGGCCGCTGATCCGGCCGAAGAGCCCGACGGGGTGCGGCGGCTCGTGCCGGAGGGCGGCGTCTTCAACCATGCGCATTCCTCTCAGAGGGAGACGGAGATGCCTTCATGATAGGTCGGGCACCGTTCGGCGGCGTCGTCGTCGGACGACAGTGCCGGCTCGCGCGTTAGAGCTCGCCGAGGATGCGCGCGCGGGTCTGC
Organism: Agromyces soli; assembly: GCF_022811605.1. Classification (GTDB taxonomy): domain Bacteria; phylum Actinomycetota; class Actinomycetes; order Actinomycetales; family Microbacteriaceae; genus Agromyces; species Agromyces soli. The sequence continues at coordinate 1,823,781 of NZ_CP094533.1, forward strand.
TCGTACTCCGCGTCGCTGATGCGGCCCTGTTCGCGCAGGCGATCGAGCTCGGCGAGGCGGTCGGATGCGCTCAGCGCGGGTGCCGGTGCGGTCTGGGGCGGGTGCGGGCTCATGGGTGATGCCGGAGGCGCGGTGTTGCGCGAGACGCGCACGACGACGAGCACGATCACCGCGACGATCGCGAGCGGCACGAGCACCATGCCGAGAATGATGAACGCGTGCCAGCCGTCGAATCCCATGAACATAGGGCGAGCCTAGTGCCGGCGGGTCAGCGGTCTTCGATGCGCAGGCCGAGCTGGGCCGCGAAGTGTTCGGCGAGGGCGGCGGCCTGTTGCGAGTCGATCGTGGCGCCGGCGAGGCCCTCGAGGCTGCGGATGGCGCGGATGTCGAGCCCGCGCAGATCGACGTCCTGCATGGTGGCCCGGGTGACGACGAGCTCGCCGACCGTGCAGTCCTCGAAGGCGACCCGGGCGAGGCTGGCCTCGCCGAGGTCGAGCTCGTCGAAGGTGCAGCCGCGGAACCGGACGTCGCGCAGCGCGGCGGCGCGCAGGTTCACCCAGCCGAGCTTGGACTGCTCGACGACGAGGGAGTGCAGTTCGGCGTCGTAGAGCTCGGCGGAGCCGATGCGGGAGCCTTCGATGCGCACATCGCGGAACGTCGAACGGGCGGCGGAGAGCACCGGGGCGTTCAGCCGCTCGATGCGCGTCTCGAGGAAGCGGGCAGCGCGGAACGAGGCCTCGTGCGCGTTCCACCCCACGAGCTCGCACTCGGAGAACGTCGCGCCGGAGAAGTCGCGGCCCTCGACCTCGGCGTCGACGAAGCGGAGCCCCTCGACGGTGCGCTGCGGGCCGAGCTCTGCGGCGTCACCGGGCTGGAGGCCGTCGAGGCGGAGCGGGTCGATCTGGGGCGCGCGGGTGGGCTTGGGCATGGCTGCACGCTATCGGCCGCGACCGACATGGCGGCCTGGGGCACGTCCGCGCGCGGCTACGCTGGAGGGATGGCAGGCACGGGCAAGAAGAAGGCGAAGGAGCCCCTGGAGTTCCGTTCGCAGGCGCTCGCGGAGGCGCTCGAACGGCAGGACATGGCGGCGGTCGCCCTCGCCCTGCGTCACGGCAACACCGTCGTGCCGCTCGTGAAGCCCGGCCCGCGCGACCGGCCGCTCGACGGCGGCGAGGTGTGGACCTATCGCGACCCGAAGACCGGCGAAGTCGCGCTGCTGCTGTTCAGCGATGCGGCCCACAAGCCGGCGAACCTGCCGCCCGCGGTGGGGCTGCAGAGCCCCGGCTGGCTGCGCAGCTTCCTGAAACGCTACGAGTCGACGATCACCACGGTGTTCCTCGACATCGCCGGCCCGCACCCGATGCAGGCACCGCCCGGCGAGCTGCTGCGCGCGCTCGAGGCGTAGCCGGGCAGCCATCGGCGACCCGCGCGAGGCTCAGAACGCCGCGTCGAGCTCCCGCTCGCGCGAGCCCTTGGCGGCCAGCATCGCGCGCTCGACCGCGGCGCGCACGCTGCCCGCCTCGACGTCGAGGATCGAGGTGTAGCCGAGCCGGCGGGCCTCGGTGGCGCGCTGCGTCGCCGCGGCGACGGGCCGCACCTCGCCCGCGAGGCTGATCTCGCCGAAGGCGGCGAGCTCGTGCGGCACGGCCCGGTCGCGCATCGCCGAGGCGATGGCCACCGCGATGGCGAGGTCGGCGCCCGGCTCGACGAGGCGCACGCCGCCGACCGTGGAGACGTAGACGTCGTGCTCGCCGAGTGCCTTGAGCCCCGCCCGCCGCTCGAGGACGGCGAGGATCATGGCCACCCGCGAGGGGTCGACGCCGTTCACCACGCGACGCGGTTGCGGCGCCTTCGTCGCGACGACGAGCGCCTGCACCTCGACCGGCAGCGCCCGGCGGCCTTCGAGGGCCACGGTGACGCAGGTGCCGCTCACCGAGGTGCGGGCGCGGCTGAGGAACAGGCCGGAGGGGTCGGGCACCTCGGCGATGCCGTCGCCGGTCATCTCGAAGCAACCGACCTCGTCGGTGGGGCCGAAGCGGTTCTTCAGCGCGCGCACGAAGCGCAGCGAGGTCTGCCGGTCGCCCTCGAAGTGGCACACGACGTCGACGAGATGCTCGAGCAGGCGGGGACCGGCGATCGTGCCGTCTTTCGTGACGTGCCCGACGAGCAGCAGCGGCAGATCGCGCTCCTTCGCGACGCGGATGAGCGTGGAGGCGACCTCGCGCACCTGGCTGGGCTGCCCCGGCAGGCCGTCGACCAGGGAGCTCGCGACCGTCTGCACCGAGTCGACGATGAGCAGTTCGGGGGAGACCTCGTCGATCTGCCCGAGCACCGTGGCGAGATCGGCCTCGGCGGCGAGGTAGAGCTCGTCGTGCAGGGCGCCCGTGCGGCCCGCGCGCAGCCGCACCTGGGCCGCCGACTCCTCGGCGCTGACGTAGAGCACCCGGCGGCCGCCCGCGGCGACGCGCGCGGCGACCTCGAGCAGCAGGGTGGACTTGCCGACGCCGGGCTCACCGGAGAGCAGGATGGCGGCGCCCGCGACGATGCCGCCGCCGAGCACCCGGTCGAACTCGCCGATGCCGCTCGGCCGGTGGCTCGTGGCGGCGACCTCGATGTGCGCGATGGGCCGCGCGGCCTGCGACGGTGCGATCGCCGCGGCCTTGACCGTGCGGGTGATGCCCGTCGGGGCCGCGGCCTCGACGACGGTGCCCCACTGCTGGCACTCGGCGCAGCGGCCGACCCATTTGGCGGTGCTCCACCCGCACTCGGTGCAGCGGAAGGCGGTGCTCGTTCGGGCCATGCCCAGAGCCTAGCCGCGGCCCCCGACACGGCCGGGCAGCTCGGCGAGCCGCGAGATCACCGCAGGGCGGAAGGCGCCCGCCCAGACCCGGTAGCCGCGGTCGTTCGGGTGGAACCAGTCCTTCGCGAAGCCGGTCAGGATGCCGCGAACGCCCTGCCGCTTCGTCGCCTCGTGCAGGGGCACGACGACGAGCCCGCGCGCCGCCGCCTCCCGGCGGAGGATCGCGTTCGCCTCGGCGACCTTGCGCTCGTTCGCGGGGAAGTAGAAGTACGGCAGATCGGCCACGACGGCGTGCTTGGGGACCGCATCGAACACGGCGCGGATGCCCTCGGCGAAGGCATCGGCATCCCAGTCGGCAATATCGTTCGCGCCGATCGCGACGGTGGCGACATCGGGCCGCAGCTTGCCGAAGCGGGGCAGCTGATCGCGCACCGCGAGCCCGACGGTGGCACCGGAGACGCTGAGGTTCACGACCCGCACCGTGCGCCCGCTGCGGCTGCGGAGCTCGTCGGCGAGGAGCCCCACGTAGCCGAGATCGGGGCGGCTCGCCCCGATGCCCTGCGCGGCGCTGTCGCCGATCGCGACGTAGAGCAGCTCGCCCCGGGTCTTCGCGAGGTCGCGCCACCACTTCGAGTGCACGGGGAGCGTCTCGTTCAGCACCGCGGACTGCTCGCGCCGGCGCTCGCCGAAGGCACGCCAGCCGAGGGCGCCGGCGGCCGCGGCGGCGCCGACGCCGCCGGCGACGAGCGCGATGGTGGCGAGACGGTGCGGAGCGGGCATGCGACGAAACTATGGGCGTCCGCTGAACGTCGGCTGAGCCATCCGCCGTCCGTCCGTTTTGGCCAGCCGGGCGGGATCGTCTACTATCGATCCCGGTGACGTGTCCGAGCGGCCGAAGGTGCAACTCTCGAAAAGTTGTGTAGGGTAACCCCCTACCGTGGGTTCAAATCCCACCGTCACCGCCAGCGAAAACCCCCGATCTCCACGGAGATCGGGGGTTTTGTGCATTCCGGTGGGCCGGTGGGCCGGTGGCGGGTCACGTGGTGCCCGTGTGCGTCCCGACGTTCACGACCCGGCCGTCGGACGCCCGGTAGAAGAACCGGGTGACGCCCCACGGTTCCTCGGTGAGGGGGTGCACGATCTCGTGCCCCGCCGCCTCCACGCGCGCGAGCGCGACGCGCACGTCGTCGACGAAGATCGAGACCTCCGGGTTCACCGGGGCGGAGGCGTCCCGCGTCATCAGGCTGAGCTGGTGGCCTTCGTCGTCGCCGAGCGTGACGATCCAGCCGTGATCCATGAGCACGCGCCAGCCGAGCACCAGCCGGTGCTCCTCGACCGCCTGGTGCAGCTCGACCACGGTGAGGTTGGGAACCACTCGTTCGACGCGCATCGGCCCAGTCTGACAGCTCGGCTTCACGAAGCCGGCAGGGCCTTCCGGAGCAGCGAGCTGAGCAGCGCCTGCTCGTCGGGCGACAGGCGGGCGAGCGCCTCGCGGGCGAAGCCGAAGGCGCGGTCGAATCGCTCGGCGACCTGCTCGCCGGCCGCCGTGCGCGCCACCATCCTGACTCGCTTGTCCGCCGGGGAGGCTTCGCGGGAGGTGAGCCCCATCCCGTCGAGGCGCCCGACGATCTGCGTGATGTTCGAGGCGTCGCAGCCGAGCTCCGTGGCGAGCCCGCCCATCGAGCGGTGCTCGGAGAGCCGGCCGAGCACGCAGGCCTGGGCTGCGCTCAGCTGCACGGATGCGGCGGCCCGGTCGAACGCCTGCTCGTAGGCGTTCACGAGGTCGAGGAGCAGGCCCTCGGCCTCCGAGGTCTCGGTCGCGATGCGAAGGGGGAGCGCCATGCCCCGATCCTAGCGCTGGAGACCATCAAGCAATCAGGGCCGGCGGGACGACGAGTCCGGTGCGGCCTCGTCGTCGGCGACGAGCAACGCCAGCTTCCCGACGTAGTGCTCGCGGAGCGCGCGGTGGGCGTCCTGCGCCCGGGCCATCGGGAATCGCTGCGCGACATGCGGCGTGAACGCGCCCGCCTCGACGACGGCGTTGAGCCGGTCGAGTGCTGCGCGGCCCCGGTCGCCGTCGAAGGAGAGGATCGGCGCTGCGGGCGCTGCGGCGGGGAGCGGATGCACGCCGTTCGGCCAGGCGATCCGCCCGGCGGGGGAGACCGCGCGGAGCGCTCGCTCGGCGGCCGGGCCGCCCGCCGTCACGAGCGCGGCGTCGATCCCGCCCGGGGCGAACGCCTCCGCGGCGGCCAGCACATCATGGGCGCGGCCGTCGACCACCGCGTCCGCGCCCTGCGCCCGCGACAGGGCGACGCCGTCGGCGCCGGAGGAGACGGCGAGGACCCGGATGCCTCGGTGGCGCGCCAGCTGCACCGCGAGGTGACCCATGCCTCCGCTGGCGCCGAAGACCATCAGCGTCTGGCCGGGACGGAGGTCGAGCAGTTCGAGGCCGCTCTGCGCGGTCAGGGCGTCCCAGGCCATCACTCCGGCCTGTTCCATCGAGAGCTGCGGGGGAAGGTGTGCCGCGTGCTCCTCGTCGACGACGCCGAACTCGGCGTAGAAGCCCCCGCGCGGCACGGGCATCGAGGCCGCGTAGACGCGGTCGCCGAGCTCGAATCGCGTGACCTCGGGGCCGACCGCTGCGACGGTGCCGGCCGCGTCCCAGCCGAGGACGTACGGGAAGCGCGACGGGATGCCGAACACGCCGTCGTAGTGCCCGCGGCGCTCCTCGGCGTCCCAGGAGGCCACGCCGGCGACGCGCACCCGGATGAGCACCTCGCGTGCGCCCACCTCGGGGACGGCGATCCGTCGGAGGGCGAGCTCGTCCTCCGCTCCGAACCGGTCGAGGACGACGGCGTTCATCTCGGCGGGTGTCGTCGTGCCCGGGGACGACGGCTGGGGTCGCGTGCGCATGGATGCTCCTATTTGCTTGATTGAATCAACTAAACCATCGATGCATGATTCGATCAAGGAATTTCACCGGGCCCCTCGGCGAACCCCTCGAGGGGTCTGCGGTTTCGACATGTCGAACACGCTCCTCCGGCCGCCGCACGCCCGGCCGGAAGGTGGCATCCTCGTCCCATGCCGAGTCTCGGATCGCCGCATCACGCGGACGTCGCGGTGCGCTTCGATCGCTTCGGAAGCGTGGACCAGCTCTCCTTGCGCCCGGTCGAGGCGGTCGAGCTCGCGCCGCAGCAGGTGCGCATCCGGGTGACCGTCGCCGGGCTGAACCCGGTGGACTGGCAGATCGTCGAGTCCGAGGCGCTCGCCGCGGCGTTCGGCATCACGGTGCCCGCCGGCTACGGGAACGACTTCGCCGGCGTCGTCGTCGAGACCGGCCGAGCGGTGAGGAGGTGGCGGGTCGGCGACCGGGTGTTCGGGGGAGCGCGGGGTCGCGCGCTCGCCTCGTCGCTCGTCCTCGAGGAGGACCATCCGAGCCTGCATCGCACGCCGGCCGACGTCGAGGATCTCGCGGCGGGGGTCCTCGACATCGCGGGTCGGACCGCTTCGGCTGTGGCCCGGGCGCTGGCGGTCGCGCCCGGCGAGACGGTCCTCGTCGGCGGAGCGGGCGGCGGGGTCGGCTCGATCCTGACGCAGCTGCTGGTGCACGGCGGCGCCCGCGTGCTCGGCACGGGGTCGGCGGCATCGGCTCCGTTCCTCCGATCCCTCGGCGCGGAACCGCTCGCCTACGGCACCGGACTCGCCGACGCGCTGCGGGATCTGGGTGCGCCCGTCGCCGCCGCGGCCGATCTGCACGGCGTGGCCACCGCTGTCGCCGCCCGCGAGCTCGGCGTCCCCGCGCACCGCATCGTCACGATCGAATCCGAGGATCCGCCCGCGGGGGTGCGCTCCGTCAACGGCTCCGACGCCCACCCCGGCGACCTCGGGCGGCTGCTCGCCCTCGTCGCCGAGGGCCGTCTCACCGTGCCGATCGCCGGGGTCTACCCGATCGAGCGGTTCGCGGAGGCCATCGCCCAGCAGCGGAGCCGCCACGTGCGGGGCAAGGTCGCCGTCGTGGTCTCGGGCGATCCGGGCGATCCGGCCAATCCGGGCGATCCGGCCGACCCGGCGGCCTAGCCGCGCTGCCGCCAGCGGCTCGCGCCGATGCCGAGCAGGGCGAGCGCGGCGCCGAGCAGCAGAAGGGGGCTCTCCAGCACGAGCGCGGCCGCGGCGCCCGAGAGTGCGACGAGCAGCAGGCCGTCGACCGCCCACGCCATCCGCACGGCGGCGCCGAGGTCGCCGACCGGCGTCGGGACGGGCGCGAGCAGCGCGGGCGGCATCGGCCCCTTCAGCGCGGCATTCACCCGCGCGAGCAGGGCGAGCGGGCCGAGCGCGAGAGCGCCGACGAGCGGCCCGAGGGCCGGGATCCCCGCCGCTGACGACGTGACGAGCACGGCCGTGAGGAGCGCGAGGAGCGCGACGACCGTCGGGAAGAGCAGGTGCCGGGCGAGGAGCGGTCCGTCGCCGATGCCGTAGAGCGGGAGCCCGGCGGCAACGCTCGCCGCGTGCCGCAGGCCGTCGCTGAGCGGACCGAGGCCCGCGAACAGGGTCGTTCCGGCGGCGGCCCCGAGCGCCCAGCCCGCCGCAGCGGGGGTGAAGGCGAGCGCGAGGACCGCACCGGCCCCGGCGACGGCGAGCACGCCGAGCAGGAGGCGGCCGGGGGTTCGGGCCGCCCCGATCGCATCGCGCACGAGGAAGACGAGGGCCGGCCGGCCGAGCCCGCGGACCGCGCGGAGCCGGCGGCCCAGCCTCGGCCGACGCTGGTAGACGGCGACGGCGGCACTGAAATCCATGCCGCCGGCGTGCACGGTCGCCGAGTCCCAGCGTGCGGACTGGGCCAGCAACTCACGGAGCCGGAGCCGGTTCAGCAGCGTCGGGATGGCGCACACGAGCGCTGCGCTGAGCGCCGCCAGTGCGGTCAGCGCGGCGACCGCGGGCGGGTCGCCGGCGACGGGGTACGCGAGCCCGACCCATCCCATCGGGGTGAACGGACGCAGCGCGGGGGCGGCCGCGGTGGCGGCGCCCAACCCGCAGACGCCGACGGCGATCGCCACCGCTGCGCGCGGGAGGGCCTGCCCGGCGAGCCAGGCGACCGTCGTGACCGCCCCGACGACGGCCCCGACGGCGAGGAAGACCGCCGCGTCGAGCGGGCCCGCCAGTCGGGCGCCGACGAGGGCGGCGCCGAGCAGGCCGGCGGTCGCGGTCGTGAGCACCGTCACCAGCGCGCCGGCGCGCAGCACCGGCCCGCGGAACGACTCAGCGCCGGCGAGCCCGCTCGTCGCGAGCGCGTGCGTCAGGAACGGCGGTCGCACGGCGGGGCCGCGGTCGCGACCCAGGAGCAGCGCGCCCGCCCACAGCGCCGCGACGACCGCGATCGCCGCGTCCGGGGCGCCGGCCGCGGTGATCGCCGCGATCCCCTCCGGGCTGGTCAGGCCGAGCCAGGCCGCCCGAACACCCGGGATCACCGTCACCAGGGCGACCATCAGCGCGAGGTAGACCGCGTACGCGCCGTCGCGGCTCGTGCGCGAGGTGCGGGCGCGCCAGATCCCGAGCGCTGCGCGAACGGGGCCGGTCACGCTGCGGCATCCAGCCAGAGCGTGCGATCGGCGAGCCGGTCGGCGAGCGCCGGGCTGTGGGTGGCGGCGATCACGGTCGCGCCCGCGTCGCGCCGGGCGCGCAGCACCTGGATCACGGACTCGACGTGCTCGGGGTCGAGCCGCTGCTCCGGCTCGTCGAGGAGCAGCACGTCGAACGGGCGGGCGAGGACCAGGGCGAGGCCGAACAGCTGGGTCTGCCCGGACGACAGCTCGTGCGGGAACCGCTGCCCGAGCCCGGTCAGGTGCAGCTCGGCGATCACCGTGCGCGCGAGTTCCGCCGCCTCGCGGGGATCGTCCAGCCAGGTCGTGGCCACCAGCAGGACGTGGTCGGAGACCGTCAGATCGGGCGCCATCGGCGGCAGTCCGATCATCGCGGCGACCCGTCGGCGGAAGCCGCGGTCTCGCGGGCTCACGTCCGCGCCGTCGATCCGAACGGTGCCGCGCGTGGGGGTCCTGGATCCGGCCAGCACGCCGAGGAGCGTCGACTTGCCGCTGCCGTTCCTGCCGCGGATCGCCAGGACGGCGCCGCGCGGCACCGTCAGCGTGACGGCCGGCAGGAGCGTCGTCCCGCCCGCGGTCACCGTGACGCCATCCACCTCGATCATGCGAGCCATCCTCTCAAACGGCGGCGGCATCCCCGGCGAGCCGGCGCGAGGCGCGCAGCAGCGCCAGGATCTCGCGCGGGCGGTAGCGCAGGAAGAGGCGTTGCGGCCGCGCGCCGCGCACCAGGGCGTCCGTGCCGCCGTCGCAATAGATGAGCTGTCCGGTCATGAAGCGGTTCTCGGGCGAGACGGCGTGCGCGAGCAGGGCGGCGACCGGGGCCACGGGGCCCGGTGCGCCGAGCGGCTGCGGCAGTGCCGTCTCCAGCAGCTGCCGGTCCCGGTCCCACGTGCGCAGCACGAGCTCGGTGCCGATGATCCCCGGGGCGACGGCGTTCAGGACGATCCCTGAACCGGCCCACTCGGCCTGCACGGAAGCGGCCCGGACCCAGTGGTTGAGCGCGATCTTGCTGGAGCGGTAGAGCTGGCTGCCCCGCCGGGTGCGGATCAGCCGCCTCGCGACGCCGAGCGCCTTCTCCTCGTTCCCGCTGAGGCACGCGCGCACGAGCGCGCCGCTGCCGCGGTTCAGGGTCGACGACGAGGAGACGACCACGGCGGCCGGCGCGGGAGAGCGGGCGAGCAGGCGGCGGAGCCCGTCGAGCACGGCGACGGTGCCGAAGTGGTTCAGCGCGACCGTCTCCACCCGCGGCGCGCCGAGCCCGGCCGCGGCGACGATCCCGTCCAGCCGGCCTCCGCTCAGCGAGTCGACCTCGTGGATGAGTCGCGCGCGCCCCTCCGCGCTCGCCAGGTCGGCTCGGACGTCGACCCCGTCGCCGAGGCCGCAGCGGATCACCCGGCCGCGTTCGGCGAGCAGGTCGGCGACCGTGCGGCCGAGGCCGGAGTCCGCTCCCGTCACGAGGTACGTCCGCGCAGCTGATTCCATACCGATCAGTATCGACAAAAGATTGCAGATCTGCAATTTTGTGCGGATCGCGGCTAGACTCGGCTCATGCCGCAGGCGCAGGGGAACGGACACGACGCCCGGCGTCGGCGCACCCATCAGGCGCTGCGCGACAGCGCCGCGCAGCTCTTCGAGGCGAACGGCTACGAGGCGACGACGGTGGCCGAGATCGCCCGCCGCGCCCAGGTCTCCGAGCGCACCTTCTACGCGCACTTCCCGTCGAAGGAGGACCTGCTCTTCGCGCACGTCGACGACTTCACGGCCCTCGCCCGGCGGGTCGCCGGCGAGACGGACTCCCCGCATCCCGCGGATCGGGTGCGCGCGGCCGTGGTTGCCCTGATCGAGGCGGCCACGAGCGAGGACGCCCTCGCGCGGCAGGCGGCGATCCGGGCGGCGCTCGGTTCGCGGGGCGAGATCCCGCGCTCGCTCGCCGCGCAGCTCATGGACCTCGCGCGCGGGCTCGCGCTCCGGATCGCGGCCGACACGGGGGCGCCGCTCGCGAGCGTCGCGCCGATGGTGGGCGCCGCGCTCGGCGCCGTCGAGGGCGCCGGGCTCGACGGCGGGCTCCGCGCGGAGCCCGGAGACGTGCGGCGCGGCGCGATGGTCCGGGCGCTGGATGCCGCGCTCCTCGGGTTCCGCGAGAGCGGGGCCTAGGCGGACTGCGTGAGCCTCGCGAGCGAGCGCAGGAAGGGCTCGCGGTCCGCTTCGGGCAGTCGTTCGAGCACCGAATCGTAGAGGCCGTCGAGGACGCCGGCGGTGGCGGCGACGACCCGCCGCCCTTCGTCGGTGACCTCCACGACCCGCGCCCGGCGGTCCTCCGCCGGGATCTTGCGCTCGGCCAGTCCGGAGCGCTCGAGGGCGTCGAGCGTGTTCACCATGGTGGACTTGTCGAGGCAGGCGAGCTCGGCGAGCTCGGTCTGCGTCTTCTCGCCGGATGCCGCGCACAGCAGCACGCTCACCGTGCGCAGCGTGGTGTCGAGCCCGCCGAGCTCCTCGGCAGCCCGATGCTCGATCGAGCGGGACAGCAGCTGAAGCTGAACGACGAGGTCGCTCACCGTGCGTGCGATCATGCCCCAAGCATAGCAGTGCATAAATAGATCGTCTAAAAGTAGATTATCTGTTACGGTCGTGCGGTCCCCTGGCGTCGATCGAAGGAGCACCGACATGACGACCTCCCGTGCACGCTGGATCGCGCTCGTCGTGCTCTGCATCGGCACGCTCATGACGATCCTCGACGAGACGATCGTCAACGTCGCGCTGCCGGTCATGCAGGAGGAGCTCGGGTTCTCGCCGGCCGGGGTGTCCTGGGTGATCAACGCGTACCTCATCGCCTACGGCGGGCTGCTCGTCTTCGCGGGACGTCTCGGCGACCTGCTCGGGCACCGCCGGGTGCTCCTCATCGGCGTCGCGATCTTCACGGCCGCCTCGGTCTCGGCCGGGCTCTCGCCCAGCGCGATCCTGCTCGTCGTCTCGCGCTTCGGGCAGGGCGTCGGCGCGGCGCTGATCACCGCGGTCACGCTGGCGCTGATCGTGACGATGTTCAGCGAGCCGCGCGAGCAGACGCGGGCCATCGGCTTCTACAGCTTCACCTTCGCCGGCGGCGGCGCGCTCGGGCTGCTGCTGGGCGGCGTGCTCATGCAGATCGCGAGCTGGCAGTGGCTCTTCTTCATCAATGTGCCCATCGGGCTCGTGAGCCTCATCGTCGGCTGGCGGCTGCTCCCGCGCGGGCGCGGGCTCGGGCTCGGTCGAGGGCTCGACGTCGCCGGGGCGGCGCTGCTCGTGTCGGCGGTGTCGCTGCTCGTCTACGGCGTCATCACCGCAGAGCACCTCGGCTGGGGCGGGGCCACGCTGCTCACGCTCGGCGGCGCCGTGATCCTGCTGCTCGGCGTCGTCGTGCGGCAGCGGCGCGCCTCGGTGCCGCTGCTGCACCTCGGCGTCCTGCGCGATCGCGACGTCGCGGGGGCGAACGTCGTCCAGTTCCTCGTCACCGGCGGGCTCTACGGCTCCTTCTTCATCGCGACCCTGCTCCTGCAGCAGGTGCTCGGCTACGCCCCGATGCAGATGGCGCTGGCGTTCGTCCCGCTGACGATCGTCACGGCGGTCGCGTCCATCGTGGTCGCGCCGTTCCTCACGGCACGGTTCCGAGAGCGGATCACCCTCGTCGTGGGCCTGCTCGGCTTCCTCGCGGGCGCGCTGCTCCTCGCTCGCGTGCCCCTCGACGGCGGCTATCTCGCCGATGTGCTCGCACCGCTGCTGCTGCTCGGCCTCGGCATCGGGATCGTGCTGCCGCCGATCATGGGCCTCGCCATGTCGAAGGCCGGCGAGGACGAGGTCGGCGCGGTCTCCGGGCTCGCCAACTCGACCGGCATGATCGGCGGGGCGTTCTGGACGGCGGTGGTGGCCTCGCTGATCGGCGCCGTCGCCGGCGCGCGCGGCGACGCAGCCGGGGAGGAGCGGGAGGCGCTCGCCCAGGGGCTCTCGGCCGGGTCCTTGGCGATCGCGGCGGTGCTCGTCGTTGCGCTCGCCGTCGCGTTCGTGGTGCTGCGCCGGCGGAGCGATCCGGCGGCTCCGACGGCGTCGATCGCGGACGCGCGGGCCGCAGGCTAGTCGATTCCGCGCAGCACGGCGCCCACGGCGAAGTCGAGCTCCGAGCGGGCGTCGCTGACGTCCTGCTCGGCCGCGCCGGCCAGGCGCGGGAACCGCTCGGCGACTGCCTCGCCGAGCCAGGCGATCGGGGTCGCCTCGGCGACACTGCGCTCGAGCGAGGCGTACTGGCGGATGAGGCTGTCCAGGAGCAGGGCGAGTCGCAGCGGGTCGACCTCCGCGTCATCCTGGATCGCGCCGACGAGCGCATCGATCCAGGCGTACGCGCGCGGCTGGGTCGGCATGCGAGTGGGGGTGACCTCGGAGAGCCAGGGATGCTCCGCGTAGCGCGCCGCGAGTGCGGCGACCCAGGCCCGGCAGCGGTCGCGCCACTCGGCGCCGGCGATTCGCGGCGGGTCGCCGATCGCCGCGTCGACCATGAGTTCGATCAGCGTGGCCTTGGCGTCGACGTAGCGGTAGATCGCCGTCGTCGTCATGTCGAGGCGCGCCGCGACCCGGCTGAGCGAGACGGCGTCGAGCCCCGCCTCGTCGGCGAGGGCGACGGCCGCAGCCGCGACCTGGGGGAGGGTCCATCTCGCCTTCGGCCCGCGGACCGGCGCGGGCTCCAGGCCCCAGAGCTGGCGCAGGGCGCGATCCTCTTGACTGTGCATGGCGTTCACTGTAACGTGCTCATTCAGTGAATGCCATTCACAGTAAAGGAGTCGACATGACCACCGTCCTCATCACCGGGGCCTCCTCGGGCATCGGCGCCCGCGCTGCGGCCCGCTTCGCCGGTCGCGGCCTGACCGTCGTCGGCGCCGCGCGCAGCATCGACGCCATCGCCCGGCTCGACGGGGTGATCCCGATCGAACTCGACCTCCGCGACGAGGCCTCCGCCACGCACGCCGTCGCCGAGACGACGCGGATCGCCGGCCCCATCGACGTCCTCGTCAACTGCGCGGGCTACGGCGAGTTCGGCAGCGTCGAAGAGACCTCGCTCGACCACGCGCGCCAACAGCTCGAGGTGAACGTGCTCGGCGCGATGGCGCTCGTGCGGGCCGCGCTGCCCGGAATGCGCGAGGCTGGCCGCGGCCGGGTCGTGAACGTCTCCTCGCTCGCGGGCGAGTTCGCCGCGCCGCTCGGCGGCTGGTACCACGCCTCGAAGTTCGCCCTCGAAGCGCTCTCCGACTCGCTGCGCGGGGAGGTGCGCCAGTTCGGGATCGACGTCACGCTCGTGCAGCCGAGCTACGTCGCGACCGAGTGGCACGAGACGGCGATGGTGCACCTCGAGCGGGCCTCGGCGCGGGGACCGTACGCCGAGATGGCCGCGACGATGCGGGCGTACTTCGCGAGCCCCGGCCTCGCCCGCCAGATGTCGACCGTCGACGCGGTGGCGGAGCTCGTCGTGCGGGCGGCGCTCACCCCGAAGCCGAAGACCCGCTACCGCATCGGGCCCGGCGCGAACCTCGCCGTCGCGCTCGCGACGCTGCTGCCGGACCGCGCGTTCGACGCCATGACCCGCAAGCAGTTCGGCTACGCCTGAGGGCGCCGGGCACTCCATCGATCACCACTCGGAAGGACCGCCATGACCATCGCCATCGCCATCACCGCCACTGTCGCCCTGCTCGGCATCGCCGTCATCTTCGGCGCCGACGTCGTCGCGGCCGTCGTGCTCCGGCCCACCTACGCGGGGGTCGACGACCGCACGCTCGTGCAGGCGGTGGGCCGCGGCCACCACTTCGGCGACCGGCGACTCCCCGTCGCCGGCATCCTCGGCGTCGTCTGCACCGCGCTCACCGCGGCGCTCGCCTTCGTCGCCGGGCTGGTGCTGCCGGGTGCCCTCGCGAGCGCCGCCCTCCTGCTGCTCCTCGTCTGGCTCCTGCTGTTCGCGCGCATCTCGAAGCCGATCAACGCCCGGCTCGCCGCGGCCGCGCTCGCCGACGAGGTGCCGGCCGACGCCCGCGCCCTCCAGCAGCGCTGGGAGTCGATCATCGATCTCCGCGCCGTCATCCAGGGGGCCGCGGTCGTGCTGCTCGCGCTCGTGCTGCTGCTGCTCTGAGCCCCTGACCTGGATCAGCCCTGCGCCGGCTCCACGTCCTGCACGTCCGCGCCGACGCCGATCGGCTGCCGCGGGTCGACCGGGATGGGCTCGGGGTCGAGGTGCTCCGGCACGAGCTCGATGCCGCCCGTGCTGTTCGCCGAGCGCATGAGGTCCTCGAGCCACTGGGCGTTGAGCTCGGGGCGCTCGGGCTCGGTGAAGACGAAGCGGAGCGGGATGGCCGGGTGCAGCCAGAGCGTCTCGCGCCCGCGCGGCTCGTCGTCCGGGTGCCGCCAGGACAGGGTGAAGCTCTCGTTGCGGCGCAGCTTGGTGGTCAGGATGACCTTCAGGTGCGCGAGCGCGCGATCCTCGATCCCGATCGGGGTCTGCGAATCCCCGTAGTACAGCGTTCCCATGACGCCGACCGTACCGTTTTTCTCCAGTCGTATTGAAGTCGCTCGCTCGCGGCTGCGCGTTCCGTCCTGCTCGGTGCGCATTGCGGCTCCTGCGCACCCGCGGGAGGGGCTTGACGTGATCCGATCCCGTGCGGGACGGTGCTGGGGAACGGAGGAGCGGGATGCCGGAGCGGAACGGAACGGACGGGGAGATCGAGCGGCTCGCGCAGGAGGTCGCCGTGGAGGCGGGGCGGCGCGGGCTGCGCATCGGGGCAGCGGAATCGCTGACGAGCGGAGCCATCGCGGTCGCGCTCGGAAAGGCGGATGACGCGAGCGAGTGGTTCGCAGGATCGATCGTGGCGTACGAGGCATCCGTGAAGTTCGAGCTGCTCGGGGTGACGCCGGGTCCGGTCGTCACGGCGCGTGCGGCCGAACAGATGGCGACCGGGGCCCGTGAGCGGCTCGGCGCCGATGCCGCCGTCGCGGTGACGGGGGTGGGCGGTCCCGGTGAGGAGGAGGGGCGGCCGGCGGGCACGGTCTACGTCGCCGCGGCCCTCGGCGACCGGGTGCACGTCGGCGAGCACCACTTCGACGGCGACCCCGCCGAGGTCGTCGCGGCGACCGTGCGGGCGGCGCTCGCGGCGCTGCTGGAGCGCCTGCGCTCCGCGTGAACGCTCCGGCTCTGGACCTCTCAGCTGGATCGCGTACACTGGGACGCAGTGATTCACCGTGCAGCCCAACCGGTCGTCACGACCGAGTGCCCGTCATCTTCGAGCACCGTCGCGTTCCACGCGTCCCGATTCCATCTCCGCGCTTGGAGCGCATCCTCAGCTTCCCGCAGCCGCTGACGTCGACGTCACGCCGGCCGCCGTATCGAAACGATCTTCCTCATCTCTCTTCTCTTCACCAGTTCGTCCCCTCGCCTGCACTGGCGGCAAGCCGATCACGACGTGCACAGCGCCACGCGTGACGGCGAGTACGCCGGGCACGTCGTGGCCCTCGGCGACGGCTTCCTCGTCTCCGACGCGATCGGACGGGTCGTGGCCCGCTGCGACACGCTCGATGCGGCCTTCCTCGCCCTCGAGGCGGCGACCCCAGCAGGCATCCACTCCGCCGGCGATCACCTCGCCCGGCGCACCAAAGCCCCGCGGCGGCGCCGTCGCCGCGGATTCACGGATCACACCCGTGGTCCCAGACAACGAAGGAATGACGTCATGGCCACCGGCATCGTCAAATGGTTCAACACTGAAAAGGGCTTCGGCTTCATCGCTCCCGACGACGGCTCCGCCGACGTGTTCGCGCACTTCAGCGCGATCACCGGCAACGGCTACCGCGAGCTGACCGAGAACCAGCGCGTCGAGTTCGACGTGGAGCAGGGTCAGAAGGGCCTCCAGGCCACCAACATCCGGGGCCTGTGAGCTCCCGGCCGGCCCCGCCCGAGGCGGGGCCGGCCGCCCACTCCCAGCAGGATCTCGGGAGGTATGCAGGCAGCGGCATGGTTCGCCGCCTAGCGTGGGAACAGCGATGGGCACCCGCCTTTGGCTCCACGGCCGAAGACTCGCGGCCCAGCACAGACAGGCAGCCCCCATGCCGACCGTCCCCATCGTCCAGGAGGCCGTGCTCGGCCCCGTCCGACAGACCTACGCCCGAGCCGGCGACTTCCCGCCGATCACCCGGGCCTACAGCCAGCTCTCCCAGATCGTCCGCGAGACCGGGCTCCTCCGCCGCACGCCGTGGTTCTACGGCCTCGTCGGCGCGGGCATCGCGCTCGCCGTCGGCGGAGCGGTCGCCGGCTTCATCCTGCTCGGCGACAGCTGGTACCAGCTGCTCATCGCCGGAGCGCTGGGTGTGCTGTTCACGCAGCTGGCGTTCCTCGCGCACGAGGCGGCGCACCGCCAGATCCTCGCCTCCGGGCCGGCCAACGACCGACTCGCGAGGGTGCTCGCCGGCCTCGTCGGCATGAGCTACGGCTGGTGGGACAGCAAGCACAGCCGGCACCACGCCAACCCCAACCGCGTCGGCAAGGATCCCGACATCGAGGTCGACACGATCTCCTTCCTCGACGAGGATGCCGCGAACGCCCGGGGTCTGCGCCGGCTCCTCACCCGCAAGCAGGGCTGGTGGTTCTTCCCGCTGCTGACGCTCGAGGGTCTGAACCTGCACTTCCAGAGCCTCCGCTACCTCTTCGCCCGCGGGCCGGTGCCCGGTCGCTGGACCGAGCTCGGCCTCATCGCGGCGCGCTTCGCCGTGCTCTTCGTGCCGGTGTTCCTCGTGCTGCCGCTCGGCATGGCGTTCGCCTTCGTCGGCGTGCAGCTCGCCGTCTTCGGCGTCTACATGGGCGCCTCCTTCGCGCCGAACCACAAGGGCATGCCGGTGATCGCGCCCGACGCGAAGCTCGATTTCTTCCAGAAGCAGGTGCGCACCTCGCGCAACATCCGCGGCGGCTGGTGGGCGACCTGGCTCTACGGCGGCCTCAACTACCAGGTCGAGCACCACCTCTTCCCGAGCATGTCGCGCCTGCACCTCGCCCAGACCCGGGAGATCGTGCGCGAGTACTGCCAGACGCACGACGTGCCGTACACCGAGACGTCGATCTGGCGCTCCTACGCGATCGTGATCGCGTACCTCAACCGCGTCGGGCTCGCCGCGCGCGATCCCTTCGACTGCCCGGTGGCCGCCAGGTACCGCTGAACGGAGCATCCCACGCCGGGCGGTACGGACCGTCGTCTCCGGTACGCTCGGGAGCATGGCTGCGTTCGCTGAGATCGACGTCGTGCTGCTGGATGTGCTCGGCACCCTGGTGGACGAACCGGGCGGGATCGAGGCCGCGCTCCGCGCCGCGAGCGGCGAGCGCGAGGTCGGGCCGCTGCGGGCGCGCTGGCAGGAGCTGGTCGGGGGCGAGCAGCAGCGGATCGCCGAGGGCCATCGCGCGTACGCGAACGGTGACGTGCTCGACGACGAGGCCGCCACGGCGGTCGCGGCGGCGGCCGGCATCACCGATCGCGCCCTCGTCCGCCGCTTGGCGACGGCCGCGGAGCGGCTCCCCGCCTGGCCGGACTCGGCCGCCGGCATCGACCGGCTGACGCCGCGGGTCCGGGTGCTCGGCCTCTCGAACGCGAGCGCGCGCACCCTCGGCCGCTTGGGGGCGAACGCCGGCCTCCGCTGGCACGGGGTGCTCTCGGCCGAGACGGTCCGCGCGTACAAGCCGGACCCCGCGGTCTACCGACTCGCCGTCGAGGCGAGCGGGTGCCGGCCGGACCGCATCCTGATGGTCGCGGCGCACGCCTGGGATCTGCGCGCCGCGCAGGCGGCCGGCATGCGGACCGCGTACGTGCATCGCCCGGTCGGGGACCCGCCGCGCGATACCGACACCTTCGACGTGCGCGCCGAAGGACTGCTCGAGCTCGCCGAACGGCTCGCCGCGCGCTGAGCCGCGCCGCGAGTCCCGCCGTTCGTCGCGCGATCGGCCGACTCGCCCCTTGTGCCCGTGCGCGATGCTCCGCGATACTCGGAGCCAATCGCCGGGGGACGGGGGTGGCGGTGAACAGCGTCGCGGAGATGCGTCAGGCGGTGTTCTTCGACGGCCCGGAGGGCGGGCGCAAGGCCAGCCGGTTCTGGCTGCTGCTCGGGCTGTCGGCGGTGATCGCCGCGGCGGGGCTCGTCGGCGATTCCGCGGCCACGGTGATCGGCGCGATGATCGTCGCCCCGCTGATGACCCCGATCCTCGGTACCGTGCTCGCGACGGTCATCGGCGACCGGCGCAATCTCGTCCGTTCCTGGGCGTTCGTCCTGGGCGGTGCCTCGGCGGCGATCGCCGTCGGCTATCTCGTGGGCCTGCTCGTGGCGGCGCCGGTCGTCGCCTCGACCGACGGCGAGATCGCGAGCCGGGTGAGCCCTGACCTCATCGCGATGCTCGCCGCCCTGGCCACCGGAGCGGTCGGCGCCATCGCGCTCGTGCGGCGCGACGTGTCGGACACGCTCCCCGGTGTCGCGATCGCGATCTCGCTGGTCCCGCCGCTCGCGACCGTCGGGCTGACGCTCGAGTCGGGTGCGCCGGGCGAGGCGCTCGGCGCGCTGCTCCTGTTCGCCACGAACGTGGCGGCCATCATCGCGACGGGCGTCATCGTGCTCGCCGGGTACCGGATCGCGGGTGCGGGCCAACTCGTCGAACGGGTGCGGCCGGGGGCGGGCACCGCGGACGGCCCGAAGCACTCCAACGGGCGGGCGATCGCCGTGACCCTGGTGACGCTGGCGCTCATCGCGGTGCCGCTGACGGCGACCTCCGTGCGCTTCACGCAGCAGGAGCTCCTGCAGTACGCGGTCCGGCAGGCCGCCGAGCCCTGGGCGGAGGCGAACGACCTCGTCATCGAACGGCTCGACTCGGACGGCGAGCGGGCGAGGCTCCAGGTCTCCGGTTGACCGCCGGCCCCGGACACCGCCGCGCTCGCCTCGGCGCTCGAAGCCGCCGGCGTCGACCTCGCGCAGGTGACCGTGGAGTTCATCCCCACCTCCGAGCTGCCGTTGACCGGGTGACGTCCGCGAACGCGACCGCTCGTCCGTCGCTCTGGGGGAGTTCCCGGGTGGATGACCGACACTGGAAGCAACGGTGACCGGGCCGACGGGGGGAGGCGACCATGGGCATCAGACGACGGCGGGCCGCGCCGCCGCCGACGAACCCCGAGGACGACCCGTACCTCGCCTACCTGATCTGGAAGGGCGAGCAGCCCGCGGCCGAGCCGGAACCCGAGACGCCGCCGAAGCGCGGCTGGTGGCAGCGCGTGCTCGGCCGGCGCGATGCGGACGGCGGTTCGCGGCGGGAGTCGTGAGGCGCCGCCTGCCAGGGATCCGTGCGTGATGGTCGTCGACCGCGGCGCCGTCAGCGCCCCGCGATCACGTCCGCGACCTTCGCGATCACCGAGGTGCGCGGGCTCGAGGAGCGCTGCTCGACCCAGTCGGCCACGGAGTAGGCGCGGTACAGGCCGTTCGCCCCGATCCAGCGCAGCGGCTCCGGCTCCCAGCGCCGCGGGCGCTGCCTGACCCAGGGGATGCGCGCGATCGGGTCGTCGCTGCCGGTGAGGAGCGCGGCCGCCGCGTCGGCCGCGAGCCGCGCCGCCGTCACGCCCTGGCCGGCGTAGCCGCCGAGCTGGAGGATGCCGCTGTCCGAGTCCCAGTCGATGAACGGCGTCCAGTCGCGCGGCACGCCGAGCACGCCGCACCAGGCGTACTCCGCCTCGGCGCCGAGGCCGGGGAAGAGATCCTCGACGATGGCCTCGAGCGCCCGGACGGTGCCGCGGTCGACCTGGCCGCGCTCGTCGAAGCCGGAGCCGAAGCGGTACGGCTTGCCACGGCCGCCGATGATGATCCGGCCGTCGGGCGTGCGCTGTCCGTAGAAGTAGGTGTGCGCCGAGCCCGAGAGCCCGGCGGCCGGGTCCCAGCCGATCCGAGCCCACTCGGCGTCGTCGAGCCGACGGGTCGCGATCATGGCGCTGTTCAGCGGCAGCATCTCGCGTCCCCGCCCCGCGAGGGCGGCGGTGTAGCCCTCGGTGGCGAGCACGATCCGCTCGGCGCGCAGCTCGAGCGCGCCGACGCGGACCGCGCCGGGCTCGACGGCGGTGACGCGGGAGCGCTCGAAGAGGCGGATACCGGCGGCGCGCGCCCGCTCGACGACGCCGCGCAGCAGCAGGAACGGGTCGACCCGCACGCAGTCGGGGGAGACGAGGGCGCCGACGGCGTCGTGGATGTCGATGCGCTCGCGCAGGGCGTCGCCGTCGACGAGGCGCACGCGCTCCTCGCCGAGGCCCCACGAGCGATGCCCGGCGAGGCTCGACTGCAGTCGGGCGAGCTCGGGGGCGGTGCGGGCGACCTGGATCCACCCGCCGCGCTCGGCGCCGATGTCCACGCCCTCGGCGGCGAACTCGTCGACGACGGTCTCCATGGTCTCGAGCAGACGTCGTTCTACGTCGAGCACGGCCTCGCGGCCGCTGCCGCGGGCGAGCACGCGGCGCATCCCGACGGGCTTCGAGGAGAGCCATCCGCCGTTGCGACCCGAGGCGCCGAAGCCGAACTGCTCGGCCTCGAGCACGGCGATGTCGAGCGAGGGGTCGGCCGCGCGCAGGGCGAGGGCGGTCCAGAGGCCGGTGTATCCGCCGCCGACGATCACGACGTCGGCGCGGCCGGACTCGCGCAGCGGGTCGGCTCGGATGGGTTCGTTCCGGTTCGCCCAGAAGCCGAATTCACCGTTGATCACGTGGGGTCCGCCCTTCACATACCTCGTCGTTGCCCCTCGACTGTAAAGTTTTCTGAACCAATATTCAAGTCTTCTTGCGTGGGTGTGAACTCTGCTGTACGTTCGTGGCCATGCCGGAGAACGAGCTCCCGAACACCCACACCGTCGGCGAACGCCTGCGCTCACGCCGACGGGTGCTGCGCAAGACCCTCGCGAGCGTCTCGACCGAGGCGAACATCAGCGAGAGCTTCCTGAGCCAGCTCGAGCGCGACCGGGCGAGCGCGAGCATCGCCACCCTCCAGCGCATCTGCGCCGCCCTCGAGATGCCCGTCGGCGACCTCTTCAACGAGCGCCGCCAGCTCTCCGTGCACCGGCACGCCTCGGCGAACTTCAACCCCTACGGCATCGGCGCGCGCAAGGTGCGCATCACGCCGACCACGAACACCCAGCTCGAATCGTTCATCGGCGAGTTCGACGCGCACGGCACGACCGGCGACGAGCTCTACGCCCACGGCGACTCCGAAGAGACCCTGCTCGTCGTGAGCGGCCGGCTCGAGGTCACCATCGGCACCGAGACCCACGTGCTCGGCCCGCTCGACAGCATCTCCTACGCGTCGTCGACGCCGCACCGCGCGCGCGAGGCCGACGGCGGCCGCGCGGTCGCCGTGTGGCTCATGTCGCCGCCGAGCTACTGACCCCCACAGAAAGCAAGAGGAACACCATGCGCATCGGAATCGAATGCGGCGGCACCTTCACGGATGTCGTCGTCGTCGATGACGTCGGACGGATCGTCGCGACGAACAAGGTCTTCTCCACCCCCGAGGACCCCTCGCTCGCCGTGCTCGAGGGCCTCGGCGGGCTCCCCGACGAGCTCGTCGACGGCGCCGAGCTGCTGCACGGCAGCACCGTCGCCACCAACGCCCTGCTCGAGCGGAAGGGCGGCCCGATCGGCCTCATCACCACGAAGGGCTTCCGCGACCTCGTCTTCCTGCAGCGGCAGGACCGCACCCGGATGTACGACCTCGGCTACACCAAGCCCGAGCCGCTCGTCGCCCGACGCCACATCGTCGAGGTCGACGAGCGCGTCTCGGCCGAGGGCGAGGTGCTCCGCAGCCTCGACGAGGTGGGCGTCGCCCGCGCCGTCGCGACGCTGGCCGAGGCCGGCGTCTCCGCGATCGCGGTCTGCCTGCTGCACGCCTACGCCAACCCCGAGCACGAGCGCCGGGTCGCCGCGGCCATCGAGGCCGCCGGGCTCGAGCTGCCCGTCTCGCTCAGCCACGAGGTCGTGCGCGAGTTCCGCGAGTACGAGCGGACCACGACGACGGTGGTCGACGCCTTCATCCGTCCCCGTGTCGGGGCGTACCTCGAGAACCTGCGGTCGCACGTCGCCGAGCGCAGCATCCGCTCGATGGCCGTCATGCAGTCCAACGGCGGCATCGTCCCGCCCGAGGCCGCCATCTCCCGGCCCGTCACCATGCTGCTCAGCGGGCCCGCCGCGGGCGTGAGCGGCGCGGTCACGATCGCCGCCGCGGCCGGGGTCGACCGCATCGTCACCATGGACATGGGCGGAACCAGCACCGACGTCTCCTTCGTCGAGGGCGAGGAGCCCGAGCTCGCGACGGGGACCGTCGTCGACGGGTTGCCGCTGCGGGTGCCGCTCGTCGACATCCACACCGTCGGCGCGGGCGGCGGCAGCATCGTGCACATCGACGCCGGCGGGCTGCTCTCGGTCGGCCCGGAGAGCGCTGGCGCCGATCCCGGCCCCGCCTGCTACGGCCGCGGCGGCACCCGCCCCACGATCACCGATGCGAACCTCCTCGTCGGCGCCATGCCCGCCGGAGCCCGGCTCGCCGGTCGCTTCGAGCTCGACCGGGACGCCGCGCGCGCCGCCTTCGAGCCGCTCGCCGCCGCCCTCGGGCGCTCGGTCGAGCAGGTCGCCGCCGACGCCCTGCAGCTCGCCGACGTCACGATGGCCGGCGCGATCCGCGAGGTCTCCCTCGAGCGCGGGCACGAGCTCGACGGCGCCGCACTCATCGCCTACGGCGGGGCCGGCGCGCTGCACGCCGCCTCGGTCGCCGAGGAGCTCGGCATCGACCGGGTGCTCGTGCCGCCGCACGCGGGGCTCACCTCCGCCTACGGCCTGCTCACGGCATCCTTCAAGCGCGACTTCTCGGCCACCTGGTTCCAGCCCGACCTCGCCGCCGTCTCCGCCGCCGAGCTCGCGAACGCCTGCCGCGAGATCGAGGCCGCCGCGCGCGCCGAGATCGCCGCGACCGGCGTCGCCGCCGACGGGCTCGTCGCGAGCTGGCTCGCCGACATCCGCTACCGCGGCCAGGGCTTCGAGCTCGCGGTGCCGTTCGTGCCCGGCGACGAGGCGAGCCAGCTGCTCGCCGGCTTCCACGCCGCGCACCATCGCCAGTTCGGCCACTCGAGCGAGCAGCGCGCCGCGCAGCTCGTCACGGTGCGCCTGCGGCTCACCGGCGAGAAGCCGCCCGTCGCCGCGGTGCAGACCGCCGCGAACGACACCCCGGCCGGCACGACCTCGATCCTCGTCGACGGCGAGCGCCGGGACGCCCCGGTGCTGCACCGCGGCGGCATGTCCGCCCCGGTGCAGGGGCCCGCGGTCGTCGCCGACGACACCTCGACCACGCTCGTGCCCGCCGGCTGGCTGGCGGAGATCGACGAGCACGGAAACCTCCTCCTGGAACGGAGCGCCGCATGACCCAGCAGCACCAACTCGGCCTCTTCAAGTCGGCCTTCGAGTCGCTCACCCGCGAGATGGCGGTGAACCTGCGCCGCGCCGCGTTCTCCTCGATCGTGCGCGAGGCGCGCGACTTCTCGGTCGCGCTCGCGGACCGCCGCGGCGCGATCGTCGCGCAGGCGGAGTGCATCCCGATCATGACGGCGGGCGTCGCCATCGCCCTGCAGCACGCGCTCGCCGAGCTCGACGTCGACGCCCTCACCGAGGACGATGCGATCCTCTACAACGACCCGTACAAGGGCGGGCAGCACCTGCAGGACATCTACCTGTTCAACCCGATCTTCCTCGACGGCTCGCTCGTCGGCTTCGCGGCGACCACGGCGCACCACGTCGATGTCGGCGGCGCCTACGCCGGCCTCAGCGCCGACGCCACCGAGATCTACCAGGAGGGGCTGCGCCTGCCCGTCTCGACCTTCTCGCTCAGCCGGGACTGGGGCGAGCGCGGCTTCGTGCGGCGCATCATCGAGGCGAACGTGCGGGTGCCCGACCTCGTCATCGGCGACCTGGAGGCGCAGCTCGCCGCGAACCGCATCGCCCAGCAGCGCTTCGCCGAGATCGCGGCGCGGTACGGGCTCGAGCCGACGCTCGCGGCGATGGACGAGCTGCAGGACTACGCCGAGCGACGCTTCCGCAGCGCGATCCGGGCGATCCCCGACGGCGAGTACCGCGCGGCGGACTTCGTCGACGGTTCCCCCTGGGGCGCCGGCGACATCCCCGTCGAGGTCGTGCTGACCGTCGCCGGCGACGAGATCGTCGTCGACCTGGGCGGCAGCGGGCCGCAGGTGGTCGGCAACGTGAACTGCCCGTTCGCCTCGACGGTGTCCGCGGTGCAGAGCGCGATCCGCTGCATGATCAGCGACACCGACATCCCGTTCAACGAGGGCTGCAACCGGCCGATCACGGTGCTCACCGAGTACGGCTCGATCCTGAACCCGGCCCCGCCGGCCGCGGTGCGCGCCCGGCTCACCCCCGCGAGCCGCGTGTTCAACGTCGTGGTGAGCGCGATGGGCCAGGCGGTGCCCGAGGCCGCGGTCGCCACCGGCTTCGACACCACGACCGCCTTCGCGATCAGCCACCTCGCCGCGACGGGCGACTACCAGGTCGTCGTCGAGATCCTCGGCGGCGGCTGGGGCGGATGCCAGGGGCACGACGGCGCCGACGCGCTCGACAACCCCATCTCGAACTGCGCGAACGCGCCCATCGAATCGCTCGAGACGGACTACTCGCACTTCGCGATCACCGAGTACTCGCTCGTCGAGTCGAGCGGCGGCGACGGCGAGCACCGCGGCGGCCTCGGCATCCGCCGCGTCTACGAGGCGCTCGCCGACGGCGTGCAGATCGCCGGCTACGCCGACCGGCATCGCAGCGGCGCCCCCGGCCTCGCCGGCGGCGAACCGGGCGCGGTCGGCCGCTTCCGGCTGACGCGGGCCGACGGCCGCGTCGAGCCGATCACCGCCGTGTTCAGCGGCACGCTCGACCGCGGAGACCGGATCGAGGTGCTGACCGGAGGCGGCGGCGGCATCGGCGATCCCGGCTCCCGTTCGGCGCGCGCCAGAGAATCCGACACCACCGATGGCTATGCGAAGGAGCATCAGCGATGAGCACCACCTCCCCCACCCCCTCCCAACCCACCTCGATGCGCCGCGTCGCCGCGGCGGCCGTGATCGGCACCTCGATCGAGTGGTACGACTTCTTCGTCTACGCGCAGGCCGCCGCCCTCGCGCTGAACGTCGTCTTCTTCCCCGAGGTCTCGCCGCTCACCGGCGTCCTCATCCTCTTCGCGACGATGGGCGTCGGCTTCGTCGCCCGCCCGCTCGGCGCGATCATCTTCGGCCACATCGGCGACCGCATCGGCCGCAAGAAGACGCTGATCATCACCCTCCTGATGATGGGCGTCGCGACCTTCGCGATGGGCCTGCTGCCGGGCTACGACAGCTGGGGCGCGGCCGCGCCGGTGCTGCTCGTCGCCCTGCGGCTCTGCCAGGGCCTCGCGGCCGGCGGCGAGTGGGGCGGCGCCGCCCTCATCGGCGTCGAGCACGCGCCGCCGGAGAAGAAGGCGCTGTTCGGCTCCTTCGCCCAGCTCGGCTCCCCGATCGGGCTCGTGCTCGCGACCTCGATGACCCTCGCGGTGAACGCCGCGTTCGGTCAGGAGGCGATGCAGGAGTGGGCGTGGCGCATCCCGTTCCTCGCCTCGATCGTGCTCATCCCGATCGGCTTCATCATCCGTTCGAAGGTCGCGGAGAGCCCCGAGTTCGCGGCGCTCTCGAAGCAGGAGCGCAGCGGCTCCGTGCCGATCGTGAAGCTGTTCCGCTTCCAGACCCCGCACCTGCTCGTCGGCATCGGCTCGTTCGCCGCCGTGTTCCTCACCTACTACCTGATGACGAGCTTCATGCTCGTGTACGCGACGGACTCCGTCGGGCTGTCCTCGGCGGTGTCGCTGCCGGCGAACCTCATCGCGGCGGTGGTCGAGGGCGTGTTCATCGTGATCGCGGCGGTGCTCAGCGTGCGGATCGGCACGAAGCGGATCAACGTCGTGTCCGCCGTCGCGCTGCTGCTCTGGGCGTTCCCCTCGTTCTACCTGGCCGCGGCGGCGCCGCCGTGGGGCCTGTACGTCTCGGTCGGCGTCTCGATGGTGTTCGTCGGCGCGGCCTACGGCGTGCTCGCCTCCGACGTGGCCCGGCTGTTCACCACCGACACGCGCTACACGGGCGCCTCGCTCTCGTACCACCTGGCGGCGGTCATCGGCGGCGGCCTGGCGCCGATCGCTGCGACGGCGATCCTCGAGGCGACCGGCGGCGACGTCTTCTTCATCGCGCTGATCCCGGCGGTCACCGCCGCGGTGATGATCGTCTGCGTGCTGATCCTGCCCCGCCTGCAGCAGCCCGACGTGGCCGGTGAAGGCGAGGCGACGACCGCCGACGGCGAGCTCGTCCGCGCCTGACGCGCACCCGCCGGCGCGACCGGCACGACGGCCCCGGCCCGCGACCATCGCGGGCCGGGGCCGTTCGCGTCGCGCTCAGCCGGCGACGTCGATCACCCAGGTGACGCCGAAGCGATCGGCGAGCATGCCGAAGCCCGGCGACCACGCCGACGCCGTGAGCGGCTCGACGATGTTCGCTCCCTCGGCGAGCCCGTCCCAGGCGCGCTCCGCCTCGGCGAGCGAGTCGGCCCGGAGCGACAGGAAGAAGGGGCGGTCCGTGACGGTCGCGCCGCGCTCGCGCCGGGTTCCGGCGGGCGAGGCATCCGCCGGCCCGGCGTCGCCGGGCACGTCGTAGGCCATGACGCGGAAGCCGTCGGGGCTCGTGACGCTGCCGAACACGATCCGTTCGGCATCGGGGGCACTGGCGGGCATGCCGAGCTCGCCGTAGCTCGTGAGCGCGAGCTCGCCGCCGAAGACGCGGTGGTAGTGCTCGAGCGCCGCGCGGGCGCGGCCGTCGCGGAAGTTCAGGTGGGTGGTGGTGCGCAGGCTCATCGCCGTTCCTCTCGGTCGTGGGCGGCCCCGTTCGACCGCTCGCGCCCAGTGTTCCCGCAGTCGAGGACACTGAATGTCCGCCACATGACGCAGACTGAAGGGCATGACGGATGGCTCGGCGCGGATGCTCGCACTGCTCTCCCTGCTGCAGGCGAGACGCGCGTGGCCGGCCGCCGAGCTCGCCGGCCGGCTCGAGGTCAGCACCCGCACGATCCGTCGCGACGTCGAGCGGCTGCGCGAGCTCGGCTACCGGGTGGCCGCGACGATGGGCCCCGACGGCGGGTACCGGCTCGCCGCGGGGGAGGAGCTGCCGCCGCTCCGCTTCGACGACGAGCAGGCGGTCGCCCTCGCGATCGCGCTGAGCTCGGTCGCGGGCGGCGGCGCGGCGATCGAGGAGGCGGCCGAACGGGCGCTCGCCACCGTTCGGCAGGTGCTGCCATCGCGGCTCCGGCACCGCGTCGACGGGGTGCGCTTCGCGCACGAGCCGAGCGCCGTGCGCACGGACCCCGAGGTGATCCTCGCCGTCAGCGAGGCGGTGCGCGAACGCCGGGTGCTGCGCTTCGACTACCGCCGCGGCGACGGCGCCGGGGCCGACGGCGGCCCGCCGCGCCGCGTCGAGCCGCACGAGCTCGTCGCCCGCGACGGCCGCTGGTACCTCGTCGCCTTCGAACCGGAGCGCGAGGACTGGCGGCTGTACCGGCTCGACCGGATGGCGCCGCGCGCGCCGCACGGGGCGCGCTTCGCCCCGCGGGGGCTCCCGCACGGCGACGCGCTGGCGTTCCTGACCGCGCGCTTCCGCGGGGCGGTGGAGCGCGACGGGGCGGAAGTCGGCACCGAGGCCGGTCCCGCCTGGCCCTGCATCGGTGAGGCGGTGGTGCGCGCCGAGGCATCCGAGCTCGCGCCGTGGCTGGAGCCGGGCGAGCTCATCGAGGCGGCCGACGGCCGCTGCCGGCTGGCGCTCGGATCCTGGTCGTGGGCGGGGGTCCTCGCGCGCCTGCTGCAGTTCGAGCGGCCGTTCGAACTGCTCGGCCCGCCCGAGCTCGGGAGCGCGGCCGAGTCGGCCGCGGCGCTGCTCAGTTCGGCCGGTAGAGCGTCGCCTGGAACTCGTACGCGTCGTGCCGGTAGGTGACCCGGCCGAGCAGCACCGGCGTGCCGGAGAGCTCCGAGGCGGTCTCCTCACCGACCAGCACCGGGGCGCCCGCGGCGATGCCGAGCGCGGCGGCGATCGTCTCGTCGGCGGCCTCGGCGCGCACCGTGTAGTCGCTGCGCACGACGCGCAGCCCGCACACCGACTCGAGCGTGCCGTAGAGGGAGGCGTCCTCGAGCATCGCGGGCTCCAGCCCGACCGCTCGCTGCGCCGGGATGATCGACACGTCGTAGCAGATCGGCACCTCGTCGAGGGTGCGCACCCGGTGCACCTCGAGCACGGGGGAGGCCGGGGCGAGCGCGAGACTGCCCGCCTCGCCGAGGCTCGCGGGGCGCAGCTCGCTGCGATGCACCCGGGCGCCGGGCCGCAGTCCGCGAGCGAGCGCCATCTCGGTGAACGACTGCAGGGCGACCCGCTCCGCCATGTGCGGGGCGGTGACGAACCAGCCGCGCCAGGGCGAGCTCTCGAGCAGGCCGTCGCGCTCGAGCGAGGCGAGCGCCTCGCGCAGCACGACCCGGCTGACCGAGACCCGCTCGGCGAGCTCGCGCTCGCCGGGCAGCTTCTGCCCGGGCTCGAAGACGCCCGTCTCGATGAGCTCGCGGATCGCGTCCCTCGCCCGGGCGGCGGTGCGTCCGAGCTGGCGCGGCGCCGCCGTCGCGGTCGCGTGTTCGCTCATCGTGGCCGCCTCCCCGCCCCGATTCTCCTGAGCGGGTGGCCACCGGTCAAGCCGGGCCGGGGCGTGCCGCCGGGCGCCCGGCTCACTCCTTCACCGCCCCGGCGACGACGCCCGTGATGAAACGGCGCTGGAAGATCGCGTAGACGACGAGGATCGGCAGCGCGACGATGACCGCGGCGGCCGCCGTCACCGAGGGGTCGAAGTTGCGCGTGCTGCCGGCGAAGAACGAGAGCGCCAGCGGCGCGGTCTGCACGTCGGGGTTCTGCGGTACCAGCACGAGCGCCATCAGGAACTCGTTCCACGTGTACAGGAAGAGGAGCGTGCCGAGCGTCGCGATCGCGGGCGCGGAGACCGGCACGTAGACGCGCCAGAGCGTCGCCCAGCGGCCCGCCCCGTCGATCGAGGCGGCCTCGCCGAGCGAGCGCGGCACGTTCGCGTAGGCGGTGCGCATCCACAGCACGCCGAGTGAGACCGAGGTCGCGATCTGCGGCAGGATGAGCGCCCAGTACGTGTTCAGCAGCCCCATGCCCTCGAGCAGGTAGTAGAGCGGCACGATGATGCCCTCGTAGGGCATCACGAGACCGACGAGCAGGATGCCGAGCAGCACGAAGCGGCCGGGGAACCGCATGGTGGAGAACGCGTAGCCGGCGAGCACCGAGACGAGGCTCGCCCCGAGCACGACCGCCACGGCGACGACGAGCGAGGACCAGAGGGCCTGGCCGAAGCCGCCGCGCGTCCACGCGGTCGCGAAGTTCTCGAGCGTGAGGCTCGACGGCAGACCGCCCCCGCCCGTGCGCTCGCCGGGCGGGGTGAGCGCGAGCAGCACGATCGAGAGGAAGGGGAGCAGGGCGAGCAGGGCCCCGACGACGAGCAGCAGGTGCCCCAGGAACTGCTCGGAGCGGCGGATCCTCATCGGGTCCCTCCTCGGGGTGCGGCGGCGTCGCGGTCGCGGGTGAGCCACATCACCGCGCCGACGATGGCGAAGATGAGCAGCGTCAGCACGACGGCGATCGCCGAGGCGCGGCCGACCTGGTGGGTGACGAATGCCTCGCGGTAGATGAAGTAGGAGGGCACCGTGGTCGAGGTGCCCGGGCCGCCGGAGGTGGTGTTCCAGACGATGTCGAAGTTGCGCAGCGCCGCGGTGATCATCAGCACGAGCGCGACCTGGATCTCGCCGCGGAGCGCGGGCAGGGTGACCGCGAAGAACTCGCGCACGGGCCCGGCGCCGTCGAGGCGGGCGGCCTCGAACTGCTCGGCGGGGATGTTCTGCAGGCCGCTCACGAACAGCACGAAGGCGAGGCCGAACATCACCCAGGTGCCGATGATGCCGACCGACGGCAGCGCCGTGGTGAAGTCGCCGAGCCAGGTGCGGGTGAGCCCGTCGAGGCCGATCGCGCGCAGTGCGGTGTTCAGGGGCCCGGTCTCGGCGAAGATCCAGCGCCAGGAGATCGCGACGACGACGGTCGAGAGGATGTACGGCACGAACAGCAGCGCGCGGAAGGCGGCGAGGCCGCGCACTCGGATGCGGGCGATCGCCCCGACGAAGACGAGGGCGAGCGCCGTCGGCAGGAGCGCGTAGAAGACGACGAAGACGAGGGAGTGCAGCGTCGCCTGCCAGATCTGTGGGTCGGCGAGCACCTCGGCGAAGTTGTCGAAGCCGACCCATTCGCTCGCGGTGATGCCGTCCCAGTCGAACAGCGCGATCCAGATCGACTCCACGACGGGACGCACGAGGAAGACGAGGTAGAACGCGAAGGCCGGCACGAGGTAGAGGTACGCGTCCCAGTCGTAGCGGCGGAGGAACGGCCGGCGGCGCGGGGCGCTGCCGGCGGCCCGGGCTGGGCCCGGGCGCGGGGGCGAGAGGGTCGTCATCGAGGAGTCTCCGGGTGGATGCCGGGGGCGAGCCGCTCGCGGCCCGCCCCCGGTCGCGGTCAGTCGGTGTGGAAGTCGACCCAGTCGGACTGCACGCGCTCGAGCAGTGCGTCGGCGCTCTCGCGTCCGGCGAGCACCTCCTGCAGGCCGCCCGTGAACGTGTCGAACATCGTGTCGGTCGCCCAGCCGTACCAGTAGAGCGGGCCCGCGCCGTCGAGCTGGGTGGCGGAGGCGTCCAGGAGCGCGGCGAACATCGCGTCGTCGCCGGCCGCCTCGACCGGCTGGATCGGCACGCGGTGGATGCCGGCGAGCAGCTCGGCGGACTCGGGGGAGTTCACCATGCCGACGAAGGCGATCGCCGCGAGGGTCGCGTCCGACTTCGAGCTCACGTGCCACGGCATGCCGAACGAGCCGCTGGAGGCGTAGTCGCCGTCGGAGAGGCCGGGGGTGAAGTCGAAGGCGGCGCCGTCGGAGATCGCGCCGGCGTACCAATTGCCGCCGATGAAGAAGACGCCCTCGCCCGAGGCGAACGCCGCCGCCGCGTCGTCGGGGCTGGTGCCGTCGTAGCCGGCCGAGACGTAGCCCTTCGCGACCCACTCGGCGAAGCGGTCGAGCGCCTCGCCGTTGGAGTCGACGGCGAAGTCGGCGCCCTTCGCGCCGGTGATCCACTCGCGGGTGTCGGCGGCCGGGGTGAGCGCGCCCTGCAGGATCGAGAAGGTCTGCATCGCGGAGGCCTTGTCGGCGTTGCCGAGCACGAGCGGCGTCTGACCGGCGGCCTTGGCGGCGGCGAAGGCCGCCTCGAGCTCGTCGAGGGTCGTCGGGGTGCCGAGGCCGAGCGCGGCGAGCTTCTCGCGGTTCGAGAACAGGCCGACCATCTGGTTGTCGGGCGACATGCCGTAGACGGCGCCCTCGCCGAAGGCGCTGCCGTCCTCGGACCACTGCAGCTGGGTGATGGCGTCGCCCGCGGCGTCGCGGTAGTCGTAGGCGTCGGCGACGTCGTCGAGCGGGCGGATGAGGCCCGCCTTGACGAGCGCGCCGTCGGTCGCCCAGCCCTGGTTGCCCTGGGCGACGTCGGGGGCGTCGGCGGAGTTCATCGCGTTCAGGACCGTCGCGGTGAGGTCGTTGAAGCTCTTGAACTGGATGTCGACCGTGACGTTCGGGAACTCCGCCTCGTAGGCGGGCACGAGCTGGTCCATGAAGTCCTGCTCGCCCTGGTCGGCCCAGACGCTGAGGGTGACCTCGCCGAGTTCGGCGACCTGCTCCGGGGTGACGGGGGCGGTGATCTTCTCGACCGGGGCGGAGGGCTCGGTGCGCGAGCCGCCGGGCGCGCTGCACGCGGCGAGCCCCAGGGCGAGTGCGGTGACCGCGGCGGCGGCACCGGTGAGACGCATTCGACGGGTGGGCATGAGTGGTCCTTTCCGGAGCGGCAGCGATGTCGCTCTCGGGGTGGTCGGCATCGCTGCCGAATCGGGGGAACGCCCGTGCGTCTCGGGCTGTCGCCTTCGGCACCGCGGACGTCGTCATCGTGTCATGATGAGACCAATTAGTCCAGTTTCAGGACCAGTGGTCAGTTCGCTGATCCAACCATCCGCAATCCATGTTACTTTGTCAAGACAAAGTTCGCCCTCGAAACCGGAGCGCCAGCCGTATGAACCCCACCCCCGACGCCGCCCTCGACGTCCTGACCATCGGCCGGGTCGGCGTCGACCTCTACCCGCTCCAGGACGCGACCCCCCTCGAGGAGGTGTCGACCTTCGGCAAGTACCTCGGCGGGAGCGCGACCAACGTCGCCGTCGCCGCCGCCCGGCACGGCCTCGCCGCCGCCGTCGTCACGCGCACCGGCGACGACCCCTTCGGCCGCTTCGTGAGCCAGGAGCTCACCCGCCTCGGCGTCGACGCCCGCTTCGTCGCGCCCCTGCCCGGCCGCAAGACGCCGATCACCTTCTGCGAGATCTACCCGCCCGACGACTTCCCGCTGTACTTCTACCGAGACCCGATCGCGCCCGACCTCCTCATCGAGGCCGCCGAGCTCGACCTCGACGCGATCCGCGACGCCCGCGTCTACTGGGCGACGGCGACGGGGCTCTCCGCCGAGCCGAGCCGCGCGGCGCACCACGCCGCCTGGGCCGCCCGCGGCCGCGCGCCGCTCACCGTGCTCGACCTCGACTACCGCGCGGTGTTCTGGGAGCACGAGCAGCTCGCCCGCGAGCGGGTGTCCGCCGCGCTCGAGCACGTCACGGTCGCCGTCGGCAACCTCGAGGAGTGCGACATCGCCGTCGGCGAGCGCGACCCCCGGCGAGCCGCCGACGCGCTCCTCGACCGCGGCGTCGAACTCGCCGTGGTTAAGCAGGGGCCGCGCGGCGTCCTCGCGAAGACCCGTGACGAGACGGTCGAGGTGCCGCCGCACGCCGTGTCCGTCGTGAACGGCCTCGGCGCGGGCGACGGCTTCGGCGGTGCGCTGTGCCGCGGGCTGCTCGCCGGCGAGCCGCTCGACCGGGTCATCCGCTTCGCCAACGCGGCCGGCGCCATCGTCGCCGGCCGCCGCGAGTGCTCCACCGCCATGCCGACGACCGCCGAGGTCGAGACCGCGCTCGCCGAGGGGGCCCGGGATGCCTGAGCCGATCATCGCCGCCGCCCCCGCCGTGGGCGGGCTGCCGCCCGAGTCCTACGCCGCGCTCCGCGAGGCCCGCGCCGCCGACCCCGACGCGATCGCCCGCGCGCTCGAGGCCCGCCGGTCCCGCCGGCTCCTCCGCGGCGACCGCCGGCTGTTCATCGTCGCGGCCGACCACCCGGCCAGGGGCGCCCTCGGCGTGCGCGACGACGACTTCGCCATGGCCGACCGCTACCGCCTGCTCGACCGGCTCGCGGTCGCCCTCCGCCATCCCGGCGTCGACGGCGTGCTCGGCACCCCGGACGTCATCGAGGACCTCGCCCTGCTCGGCCTCCTCGACGACAAGATCGTCGTGGGCTCGATGAACCGCGGCGGCCTGCGCGGCGCCGCCTTCGAGATGGACGACCGCTACACCGGCTACGACGTGCCGACCATGGTGCGTTCGCGTCTCGACTTCGGCAAGCTCCTGGTGCGGGTGAACCTCGAGGACCGCGCCACCGCGCCGACCCTGCAGGCCACCGCCGAGGCCGTCGGCCAGGCCGCCGCAGCCCGGCTGCCGATCATGCTCGAGCCCTTCATGAGCTCCTGGCGCGACGGGCGCATCGTCAACGATCTGAGCGCGGAGGCCGTGATCACCTCGATGGCGATCGCCTCCGGGCTCGGCACGAGCTCGGCGTACTCCTGGCTGAAGCTGCCCGTCGTTCCCGACATGGAGCGCGTGATGGCCGCCTCCACCCTGCCGACCCTGCTGCTCGGCGGCGACCCGCGCGAGCGCCCCGACGAGACCTACGCCTCGTGGGCCGACGCGCTGGAGCTGCCGGGCGTGCACGGGCTCGTCGTCGGCCGCACCCTGCTCTACCCGCCGGACGGCGACGTGCACGGGGCCATCGACACCGCGGCCCGCCTCGTGCATCCCGGAGGCCTGGCATGAGCCCGCGCTGGCTGCACCGGCGCGGCGAGCTTGCCGACGGGCCCTGGGAGTCCGTCGTCGACGACGGCCTCGAGGGCTGGAACTGGACGGGCCTGCGGGTGGCCGAGCTCGACGCCGACGCCGCGCTCGCCCTCCCCGCCGGCGGGCTCGAACGCCTCGTCGTGCCGCTCGCCGGCAGCTTCGCGCTCGAACTGGAGCACGCCGACGGGCGCCGCGAACGCCTCGAGCTGCGCGGCCGCGCCTCGGTCTTCGCCGGCCCGAGCGACGTCGCCTACCTCGGCGTCGGCACCGCCGCGACGCTCAGCGGCTCCGGCCGGGTGGCCGTCGCCGAGGCGCCGAGCGACGAACGGCACCCCACCCGGCGGATCGCCGAGGACGAGGTGCCCGTCGAGCTGCGCGGCGCCGGGCGCTCGAGCCGGCAGGTGCACAACTTCGGCACGCCGGAGACGCTCGCGGCCGGGCGCTTCATCGTCTGCGAGGTGATCACGCCGGCCGAGAACTGGTCGTCGTACCCGCCGCACAAGCACGACGAGCACGTGCCGGGCGCCGAGACCCAGCTCGAGGAGATCTACTACTTCGAGACGGCCGTGACCCGCGGGACCGAGGCCCCGGCCGGCGCCCGGCCGTTCGGACTGTTCTCCACCGCGAGCTCCCCGGCCGGCGAGATCGAGATCGACGGCCGGGTGAGCACGGGCGACATCGCGCTCGTCCCCTTCGGTTACCACGGGCCGGCCGTCGCCGCGCCCGGCTACGACCTGTACTACCTGAACGTCATGGCCGGCCCCGGGCCGGAGCGCGCCTGGCGGATCAGCGACGACCCCGCGCACGCGTGGGTGCGCGACAGCTGGGCTGGGCAGGACCTCGACCCCCGGCTGCCGTACCTCGCCCCCGCCTCGGAAGGAGCACGACCATGACCGCACGCAACGCCACCCGGCGGATGACCGTGAGCCAGGCCCTCGTCGAGTTCCTGGCCAATCAGTGGACCGTCGACGGCGACGTCCGCGAACGCACCATCGCCGGCACCTTCGGCATCTTCGGCCACGGCAACATCGCCGGCGTCGCGCAGGCGCTGAAGCAGCTCGCCCGCGAGGACCCGGCCCGCATGCCGTACCACCAGGCGCGCAACGAGCAGGCGATGGTGCATCAGGCCGTCGGCTATGCGCGGATGCACCGTCGGCGCGCGACCTACGCGTGCACCGCCTCGGTGGGCCCCGGCGCGACGAACATGCTGACGGGGGCGGCCCTCGCCACCACCAACCGGCTGCCCGTGCTGCTGCTGCCCTCGGACACCTTCGCGACGCGCGTCGCCGACCCGGTGCTGCAGCAGCTCGAGCTGCCGCACGACGCGACGGTGTCGGTGAACGACGCGTTCCGCCCGCTCTCGCGCTTCTTCGACCGGGTGAGCCGCCCCGAGCAGCTCTTCTCGGCCGCGCTCGGCGCGATGCGGGTGCTCACCGACCCGGTGGAGACCGGCGCGGTCACGATCTCGCTGCCGGAGGACGTGCAGGCCGAGCTCATCGACGTGCCGCTCGAGTTCCTCCGCGAGCGCGAGTGGCACGTGCGCCGACCGCAGCCCGAGCCGGGCGAGCTCGCCCGCGCCGTGGCGGCCATCCGCGACGCCGCATCCCCTCTCATCGTGGCCGGCGGCGGCGTGCTCTACTCCGACGCGGCCGAGGAGCTGCGCCGCTTCGCCGAGGCCACGGGCATCGCGGTCGCGACGACGCAGGCCGGCGTCGGTGCCCTGCCGTGGGACCACCCGCTCGCCGCGGGCTCGGTCGGCGCGACCGGCACCACGACCGCCAACCGGCTCGCGGCCGAGGCCGACCTGGTGATCGGCATCGGCACGAGGTACAGCGACTTCACCACCGCGTCGCGTTCGGCGTTCCAGCACCCCGGGGTGCGCTTCGTGAACCTCAACGTCGCGAGCTTCGACGCGATGAAGCACGGCACCGAGCTGCCCCTCGTGGCTGATGCGAGGGCCGGCCTCGCCGCGCTCGGCGCCGAGCTGGCGGGCTACGCCACCTCGTCCGACTACCGCGGCGCGCTCGCCGAGGGCAAGGCGGTCTGGGACGGCGTGGTGGATGCCGCGTTCGCCCCGAGCGGCCGGCCGCGGCCCGCGCAGTCCGAGATCATCGGCGCCGTGCAGGCGGCGAGCGATCCCCGCGACGTCGTCGTCTGCGCCGCCGGCTCGCTGCCGGGCGACCTGCACAAGCTCTGGCGGGTGCGCGACGACCTCGGCTACCACGTCGAGTACGCGTACTCCTGCATGGGCTACGAGATCGCGGGCGGCCTCGGCGTGCGCCGCGGCGCCCCCGACCGCGACGTGATCGTCATGGTCGGCGACGGCTCGTACCTGATGATGCACACGGAGATCGTCACGGCGGTCGCCGAGGGGCTGAAGGTGATCATCGTGCTGATCCAGAACCACGGCTACGCCTCGATCGGCGCGCTCAGCGACACGGTCGGCACCGACCGCTACGGCACGCGGTACCGCTATCAGGATGCCGAGGCGAACGACGTCGACCCGGAGCGCGCGCTGCCCGTCGACCTCGCGGCGAACGCGGCGAGCCTCGGCATCGACGTCGTCCGCATCGAGCCGGGCGCCGACGTCGTCGCGCAGCTGGGCGAGGCGGTGCGGGCGGCGAAGGCCTCGCCGACTGCGACGCTCATCCACGTCGAGAGCGACCCGCTCGTCCCCGCGCCCGACGGCGGCGGCTGGTGGGACGTACCCGTCGCGGCCGTCTCGGAGCTGTCGAGCACGCAGCGCGCGCGGGCGGCGTACGAGGCGGCCCGCGAGGCGCAGCGCCCGCTCGTCTGAGCCCGCGCGACCGAATCATCGGGGCGCCCGGCGCCCCACTCGAGAGGAGAACCATGTCCACCGTCCCCGTGACCCGGGTGCTGGCCGACGCTGAGGCCGTCGCCGACTTCGTCGCCGAGCGCATCGCCGACGGCATCGAGCGCGCCCGCGAGGCCGGCGCCGACTACGTGCTCGGCTGCCCGAGCGGCCGCACGCCGCTGCCGACGTACCGGGCGCTCACGCGCCTCGTCCGGGAGCGCGGGCTCGCCATCTCGCACGTGCGCATCGCCCTGATGGACGACTACGTGGTCGAGACCGAGTCGGGCTTCCGCAACGTCGACCTCGAGGCGCACAACAGCTGCCGCCGCTTCGTCCGCGACGAGGTGGTGGGCCCGCTGAATGCGGCGGCCGCCGACGAGGGCATGGCGGAGGACCGGCTGCTCCAGCCGGATCCGGCGAACCCCGAGGCGTACGACGAACTGCTCCGCGAGGCGGGCGGCATCGACTGCTTCCTGCTCGCGAGCGGCGCCGGCGACGGGCACGTCGCGTTCAACCCGCCCGGTTCGGCCCGCGACAGCGGCAGCCGGATCGTGCGGCTGGCCGAGCAGACCCGCATCGACAACCTGGGCACCTTCCCGGAGTTCGGCTCGCTCGACGCGGTGCCGAGTCACGGGCTCACGGTCGGCATCGGCACGATCGCCGAGCTCTCCCGCAGCGCCGTCATGATCATCACGACGGCGGAGAAGCGCGAGGCGTTCGAGCGCATCTCGACCGCTGCGGCGTACGACCCGGAGTGGCCCGCGACCGTCGTCGCGGAGTGCGCCGACGCGCTCGTCGTCGCGGATCGCGCCGCCGCCGGCGTGCGCGAGTAGGCGGCTCGCCACCCCATTCGATGACTTTGTATTGTCAAATTGACATTCTGACATCGCTGGTCGAGGATGGGACTGCGCTCGCGCACCTCCCCCGATTCAAGGACGCATCATGACCGCACCCTCTGCCGATCGAACCGGCACCGTGCTGCTCGACGTCGCCGACGTGCTGCGGCAGCCGTTGCCCGGCGAATACCTCGATCGCGTCGTCGAGGTGCCCGCGGGCACGGGCGAGCTGCGGGTCGAGCTCGACTACGACAAGGTCACCGACCGCTTCCAGCTCTACGCCGCGCTCATCGACCCGGACGGCGTCTTCCGGGGGCACGTGCAGTGCCCCGGCGGCCCGGGCCCGCGCGAGCTGCGCTTCGCCGTCGGCGAGCGGCACGCGAGCCCCGGCGCGATCGCCGGGCCGATCCCGGCCGGGGCCTGGACCCTCAGGATCGATCTCGACCGCTTCCGCGAGAACGGCCCCTACGCGCTGCGGCTCATCGCGGTGCCGGGGGAGCCGGACGCTCCGGCGCCCGACGCCGAGGGGCGCCCCGAGGCATCCGCGGCCCCGGCGTCAGCCGTCCCGGGGTCCGGGGCCGAGCCCGCGAGCGGCCCGGCCTGGCTCCGCGGCGAGCTGCACTGCCACTCGGTGCACAGCGACGGGCGCGACGGGGTCGACGCCATCGTCGCCGAGGCGCGCCACCGCGGCTTCGACTTCCTCGCGCTCAGCGACCACTTCACCTGGAGCCACTGGGGGCCGCTCGCCGAGGCCGCGACCGCGGCCGGCGGGCCCATCGTGCTGCCCTCGATCGAGGTCACCACGCACCGCGGCCACGGCAACGCCCACGGCCTGCGCGAGTGGGTCGACGTGTACGTCGACGGGCCCGAGCGGGGCGCGGGCGAGCTCGTCCGCGAGGTCCACGCGCAGGGCGGGCTGTTCGGCGTCAACCACCCCTTCAGCGGCCAGCAGGCCTGGCGGCGCGCCGACGTGCCGTGGGCCGAGGTCGACCTGCTCGAGGTCGTGAACCAGGGGCAGGACGCGAACAACGACGCCGCCATCGGCCTCTGGGACCGGCTGCTCGCCGAGGGTCACGACATCGCCCCCGTCGCCGGCACCGACTGCCACGAGCTCGGCGACCCCGCCCAGCGCCTCGGCCAGGTGGTCACCGCGGTGCGGGTCGCCGAGCGCAGCGCCGAGGGGCTGCTCGACGGACTCCGCCGCGCCGCCACCGTCGTGACCCGCGGCGCGGAGCTCGAGCTGCGGCTGCGCAGCGAGGGCCGCGAGGCCGGCCTCGGCGAGCACCTCGAACTCGGGGCGGGCCCCGTCGAGCTCGAGATCGACTTCCGCATCGACGTGCCCTGCGCCCTGTTCGTGCTGCGCGACGGGCTGATGTGGTTCCAGGGCGACGTCGAGCCCGACGAGTCGCGGCTCGTCGTCCTCGACGAGGAGCCCGTCGCCGCGGCGTACCGCGTCGAGCTGCACCGCCGCTCCGACGACCCCCGGCACTGGGCCTCCGCCTGGCGCTCGCACGAGTCCTTCGAAGCCCTCACGAGCTTCGTCCGCACTGTCCATCGCACCACCAGTCACACGCACGAAGGAGAATCATGAAGCACGGCAGGAAGTTCGCCGCGGTCGGCATCGCCGCCGTCTCGGCGTCGCTCGTCCTCAGCGGCTGCAGCGCCATCGTCGGCGGCCAGCCCGCGGGCGGCGACGACTCGGCCGAGTCCGGCACCGTCGTCGTCTACGCGGCGCACGGCCCCGAGGTGACCGACCCGATCATCGCCGCGTTCGAGAAGGCGTACCCCGACATCTCGGTCTCGCTCACCGCGAGCCCCGGCACGGGCGAGCTCATCAGCCGCGTCGAGAGCGAGATGAAGAACCCGCTCGGCGACGTCGCCTGGGGCGGCTCGAGCGAGAACTACGCGGCCGCGTCCGACGGCGCCTTCGCCACGGTCGAGCTGGAGAACGACGAAGCCACCGTCGTCACCGACCCCGAGCACAAGTGGCACGCCACCGACGCGCTCTTCCAGGCCATCGCGGTGAACACCGAGCGCGTCACCGACGCGTCGAGCTACCCGCAGAGCTTCGAGGACCTGGCCGACCCGAAGTGGCGCGAGGCGGGCCAGATCGCGTTCGCGAACCCGCGCTCGTCTGGCACCTCCTACTCGCTGCTCGCGGCCATGGTGACCGCGCACGACTGGGACTTCCTCGACGGCTTCCTGCCGAACGCGAAGGTCGTCGACGGCAGCTCGCAGATGTTCGACGGCGTGCGCACCGGCGAGTACGCGCTCGGCTTCATCAACGAGGACCTCGGCGCGACCTGGGTCGCCGAGGGCGCCCCGCTCGAGCTCGTCTACCCGAGCGACGTCGTGTCGAACCAGATCGGCGTCGCCGCCGTGATCGAGGGCGCGAAGCACCCGAAGGCCGCCGAGACCTTCGTGAACTACCTCATGTCGAAGGAGGCGCAGCAGCTCATGGTCGACGAGGTCGGCCGCCGCTCCGCGCGCACCGACGTCGCCCCGCCCGCCGGGCTGCCGGCCGCCGACGAGCTGAAGCTCGCCGCTCCGGACCCCGCGGTCTTCGCGACGGACAAG
Source organism: Agromyces soli (assembly GCF_022811605.1). Lineage (GTDB taxonomy): Bacteria > Actinomycetota > Actinomycetes > Actinomycetales > Microbacteriaceae > Agromyces > Agromyces soli. The sequence goes on from NZ_CP094533.1 coordinate 1,864,639, forward strand.
GACGCCGTGCTCACCCGCTTCGACGAGAAGCTCGCGAGCGCCAAGTAATCCATCCCCGAGGCCGGGTCGACGCGACGCGTCGGCCCGGCCGGAAACGGTGCCAACATGCCTAGCAACGACCTGCGGGAGCGCGTCGAACCGCTCGAGGAGACGCTCGCGCCGCCCGCACCCGTCCCCGTCAAGCGCCGCGCGAGCCGTCGCCCCGGCGTCTGGCTCCTCGTCGCGCTCGGGCTGCTCCTGCTGCTCGCCTCGACGATCGTGCTCCCGCAGCTGCGGCTCGTCGGCGAGGCGTTCACGGACGACGGCGGCTTCTCGTTCGCGAACTTCATCGAGTTCTTCACGACGCCGAGGTTCCAGGAAGCCATCCTGAACTCCCTCGTCGTCGCGGTCGTCGCGGGCGTGCTCGCCTGCGCCGTCGCGGTGCCGGCCGCCTACGTGCTCGCGCAGTTCGACCTGCCGGGGCGCAACGGCTTCCTCACGCTCGCCACGATGGCGACGGTGTCGCCGCCGTTCCTCGGCGCCTACGCGTGGGTGCTGCTGCTCGGGCGCGGCGGCATCCTCACCACCCAGCTGCGGGCGTGGGGCATCGAGCTGCCGTTCGACACCATCATCGGCCCCGGCGGCATCGTCTGGGTGACCGTCTGGGCGACCCAGGCCCTCGTGTTCCTGCTCGCCTACGACGCGTTCCGGGCGATCGACCCGAGCCTCGACGAGGCCTCCTCGAGCGTCGGTGCCGGCCCCTGGCGCACCCGCCTGCGGATCGTGCTGCCGATGGCGGTGCCGGCCCTCGTCACGGGCTTCTACATGTCGAGCATGAAGATCTTCACCGACTTCGGCACGCCGCTCATCATCGGCGGCGGCACCCCCATGCTGCCCACGGCCGTGTACTACGAGTTCCTCTCCGAGGTCTCGACGAACCCGGCCATCGCCTCGGCCGGCAGCCTCGTCATGCTCGGCGTCGCGTGCATCGCCCTCGCCCTGCAGCAGTGGGCGCTGCGCCGCCGCACCTACGCCTCGGTGTCGAGCCGGCGCCGTCCGCTGCAGCCGGTCCGCGGCGTGAAGAAGGGCCTCATGATCGCCTACCTGGGCGTCGTCTTCGGCCTCTCCTTCGTGCCGCACCTCGTCGTGGTCGGCACGAGCCTGCTCACCTGGAAGGCGGGCATCCTGAAGTGGATCCCCACCTTCGACAACTACGTGCGGCTCTTCGACGAGAACCTCGAGGTCATCCTGATGAGCCTGCTCCTCGCGGGCATCGCCTGCGTGCTGTGCGTCATCGTCGCCGTGCTCGTCGCGTACCTCACCGTGCGCCGCCGTTACTCGGTCATCAGCCCCGCGCTGAACGTCATCACGATGGTGCCGTACATCATCCCGGGCACCGTGCTCGCGATCGGCCTCATCCTCGCCTTCGGCAGCGGACCGCTGATCCTCACCGGCACGGCGACGATCCTCGTGCTGGCGTACTTCATCCGCCGCATCCCCTACGTCACGAAGTCGATCGAGGCCGCACTCACGCAGGTGCACCCGGCCCTCGAGGAGGCGGCCATGAGCGTCGGCGCGAAGCCGATGCGCGCCTTCCGGCAGATCACCGTGCCGCTCGTGCGGCCCGCGATCGTGTCCGGCGGCACCGTCGGCTTCCTGCAGATGGTCACCGAGCTGAGCGCCACGGTGATGCTGTACTCGGTGCCGTTCATCACGATGACCGTCGTCATCTTCACGAACGCGATGCAGCCGGCGAGCCCCTTCGGCGTCGCCTCCGCGATGACCGTCGTGCTGATGCTGGCCGTCTACATCCCGCTGTACTTCGTGCGGCGCAAGTTCGCCTCGGTCACGAGCGTCTAGAGAAAGCGAGAGAGCAATGGAACGTGGCAACGGAGTCGCCGTCGGCGTCGAGGCCATCAGCAAGGAGTTCCCGGGGCACGTCGCGCTGAAGGGCGTCGACCTCGAGATCGAGGCCCGCTCGTTCACCACGCTGCTGGGGCCCTCGGGCTGCGGCAAGACGACGCTGCTGCGCATCCTCGCGGGCTTCGAGACCGCGACGAGCGGCCGGGTCACCTTCGACGGGCGCGACATCGCGCGGATGCCGTCGTGGAAGCGCAACATCGGCTTCGTCTTCCAGAACTACGCGCTCTGGCCGCACATGAGCATCCGCGACAACATCGCCTACGGGCTGAAGCTGCGCAAGCTCGGCAAGGAGCAGATCGCGGAGCGGGTGACCGAGTCGCTGCGGATGGTCGGCCTCGACGGGCGCGCCGAGGCGTTCCCCGGCCAGCTGTCCGGCGGGCAGCAGCAGCGCGTCGCCATCGCCCGCGCCCTCGCGCTCCGGCCGAACGTGCTGCTCCTCGACGAGCCGCTGTCGAACCTCGACGCGAAGATGCGCATCGGCATGCGCCAGGAGCTGCTGCGCCTGCAGCGCGAGGTCGGCATCACGGCGGTCTACGTGACGCACGACCAGGAGGAGGCGCTCGAGATGAGCGACCAGGTCGCGGTCATGCACGACGGCCGGATCGACCAGGTCGGCTCGCCGCAGGCGATCTACGAGACGCCGGAGACGGCGTTCGTCGCCTCCTTCATCGGCCACGTGACGCTCCTCGGCGGCGTGAGCGACGGCGCGGGCGGGTTCCGCTCCGACCTGCCGATCGCGGGTGCGCTGCCCGCGTTCGACGGCGCGCTGCCCACCGGCCGGGCGCAGCTCGTGCTGCGGCCGGAGGACCTCGACCTCGTCGACGACGTCGAGCACGCGCACCTCCGCGGCACCCTGGTGCGCTCGAGCTACCACGGTCGCGGCTACCGATCGGCGCTGCGACTGGCCGACGGCACGCTGTGCGAGGTCGACCACCGCCGTCCGGTGGCGGCCGCGCCGGGGGAGGAGGCCGGCATCCGCGTGGGCGCCGCAGCCCTCGTCCCCGAGTCCGACGACTACTATCGCGAGGCGGCGCCCGAGGCCGAGTCGGCCGACGACCTCGTCGCGGCCCCGGCCGCGTGAACGACCGCACGAAGAAGGAGCAGCAGATGCGCATCGGTTCGGCCCCCGTCAGCTTCGGCATCCACGGCGGGGCGGATGTCTCCAAGCTCGCCGCGACCCCGCGCGAGCTCGTCGCGGCGATGGCCGCCGCCGGGTACACCGGTTCCGAGCTCGGCCCGCCCGGCTTCTTCGGCAGCCCCGAGGAGACCGCGACCCTGTTCGCGGACCACGGCCTCGCCGTGCTCGGCGCCTACGTCCCGCTGCACCTCAGCCAGCCGGACGAGGTCATGGCGGCCGACCTGGAGGGCATGCGCCGCACGCTCGAGGAGCTCGCCGCGGCAGGCGGCGACGGGCTCGCCATCCTCGCCGACGAGGGCGACGAGGCGATCATCGCGCACCCGTTCCGCCCGAACGCCGAGCGCGGCCTCGACGCCGCGCAGTGGGACCTCGCGCTCGAGCGGCTCGCCGCGGCGGAGGAGCTGGCGCGCCAGGCCGGCCTGCGCACGAGCTTCCACCCGCACTTCGGCACCTACGTCGAGCAGGCGCCCGAGATCGACGTGCTGCTGCAGCGCACCGGCATCGGCCTCTGCCTCGACACCGGCCACTTCGTGCTCGGCGGCGCCGACCCGGTCGCCTACCTGCGCGAGTGGGGGCACCGGGTGAACCACGTGCACGTGAAGGACGTCCGTCCCGCCGTGCTCGAGGCCGCGAAGGCCTCGGGGAACGAGCGCATCGACGACTGGTGGGACGAGGTCTCCGTGCCGCTCGGCACCGGCGACGGCCCGCTCGAGGAGTTCCTCGCCCAGATCCGCCGCAGCGACTACGACGGCTGGCTCGTCGTCGAGCAGGACGGTGCGCCCGCGACCGCCGAGACCTGGGACCGCATCGTCGGCGACCAGCGGCACAACCACGACTGGATCGCCGAGCGGCTCGGCCGATGACCGAGGCCGTGCTCGCCCTCGACGTCGGGGGCACGAAGGCGCACGGCGCGCTCGTCGACCGCGAGTACCGGCTGCTCGACGAGGGCTTCGCGCGGACGGCCGGGCGCGATCCCGGCCTCGCGGCGACCCTCGGCCTCGCCGCCGAGCTGCTCGAACGGGCTCGGACCGCCGGCACGACGGTGCGCGCCGTCGTCGCCGGCTTCCCCGAGTACGTCTCGAACGACGGCGTCGTGACCGCGCACGAGGTGCTCGACTGGACCGTGCAGCCCGGGGAGGCGCTCGCCGCGCTCGCGGGCGGCGTGCCGGTGCGCATCGCGAGCGACGTGAAGGCGGGCGCGCTCGGCGAGCTCGCCCTCGGCCGCGGGCGCGAGCACGACGGCTTCGTCTACGTCTCGCTCGGCACCGGCATCTCCACCGCGATCGTGCTCGACCGCACGCTCCACGACGGCGTCCGCGGCGAGGCGATCGGCTTCGGCGAATGGTCGGTGCCCGCCGAGCTCGACCCGGAGTGGCGCGGCAACCTCGAGGGCTTCGCCTCCGGCTCCGGCATCGCGGCCCGCTACCTCGCCCGCACCGGCGCCGAGCTCGCCGAGGGCGGCGCGCGCGGCGTGCTCGAGGCGGATGCCTCGGGCGACCCCGTCGCCGCCGAGATCGTCGACACCGCCGCCGCCGCGATCGGGCGCGCCATCGCGCAGCTCGTCTCGCTGCTCGACCCGCCCGCCATCGTGCTGGCGGGCGGCCTCGGCTCCGCGGACACGCGGCTGGCCCGGGGCATCCGCGCCGAGTACGAGCGCCTCGCGTCGCGCCGGCCGTCCCCGCCGCCGCTCGTGCCGAGCGCCGTCCCCGCCAACCCCGGACTCCTGGGCGCCGCCGCGCTCGCCTGGGAGCTCGCCACCGCCACCGCCTCCGAGGCCGCACCGCCGCCCGCGGCCGGCCCGGCATCACGAGAAGAGAGAACCGCATGACCGCACCCGTCCGCATCGCCGTGATCGGCGCAGGCACCATCACCCAGTCGGTGCACCTGCCGAGCCTCACGCGCGCCGGCTACGAGATCGCCGTCGTCTGCGACCTGTCGCCGTCGCGCGTCGCCGAGGTCACCGGGCGCACCGGCATCCGCGGCACCACCTCCCCGGCCGAGGCGATCGCCGCGCCCGAGGTCGAGGCGGTGCTCATCGCCACGCCCGGCTCGCACGCGCAGCTCGCGCTCGCCGCCATCCGCGCCGGCAAGCACGTGCTCGCGGAGAAGCCGCTCGCCCTCACCATCGCCGAGATCGAGGAGCTCGAGGCGGCGGCCGCCGAGGCCGGCGTCGTCGCGCAGGTCGGCTACATGAAGATGTACGACCCGCTCACCGAGCGGGCGCGCGCGGAGCTCGCCGAGCTCGACGACGTGCGCCTCGTGCGCATCACCGTCGCCCACCCCGACGACCTGCCGCAGGTCGACCACCTGCGGATGACGCCGCCGCAGCCCGACGCCGACCTCGCCGAGATCGAGCGGGCGCAGGCGTACGAGGCCGAGCAGTCGGCGATCGCCCTGCCCGGCGCCTCCGAGGCGGTCCAGCGCTACTACCGGAACGTGCTGAACGGCTCGGTCGTGCACGAGCTGAGCCTGCTGCGCGCCCTCGGCCTGGAACTGCCCGAGACGTGGACCGCGGAGGCGTTCCCGTCGCTCGAGGGCAGCGCGCCGGCCTCGCTCATCGCGACCGCCGCCGTCGGCGACGTGCGCTACGTGCTGAGCTGGAACTGGCTGCCCGAGTACCCCGAGTACGACGAGGAGCTGAAGGTGCTCGCCTCGAACGGCCGCCTCGAGTACCACCTCGCGAAGCCGTACCTGCTCGAGGAGCGCAGCCGCCTCCGCGTCGAGCGGAACACGGGGCTCGAGCGCCGCGACACGAGCTACGCCGACGGCTACGAGACGGGCTTCCTGCGCCAGCTCGACGCCTTCGCGCGCTCCATCCGACACGACGAGCCGGTCGTCTCCGACTTCGCCGGGGCCAGGCGCGACGTGCGCAGCCTGCAGGCGCTCGCGAAGGCCGTCGCGGCCGCCCGCGGCGAGACGGTCCGCACGGAGTCCGACGCGGCCTGAGCGAGTCCCCCACACCACCGAGTTGCCCGACTTTCATGGAAGTCGGGCAACTCGTCGTTCCGTTGGTTCGCTGAGCCCGTCGAAGCGGCCCTACTTCTGCACCAGCGTCACGTCGAAGGAGTAGAGGTCGGGGCGGTAGCAGTGCGTGCCGAGCTCCACCGCGCGCCCGGAGTCGTCGAAGACCGTCCGCGAGGCGGTGAGCACCGGGGCGCCGTCTTCGAGCTCCAGCAGTTCGCTCTCGTCGGCGCTGGCCCGGCGCGCCCCGATGCGCTGCCGGGCGACCCGCATGGTCGTGCCGCGGGAGCGCAGCACCTGGTAGAGCCCGTAGTTCTGCAGCGCCGCGGTGTCGAGGTCGAGGTAGTCGGCGGGCAGCACGTTGTCGAGTACCGCGACCGGCACCCCGTCGGCGGAGCGCAGCCGGCGCAGGTGCAGCGTGTCGCTGCCGAGCGGCACGGCGAGCGCCTCGGCGACCGCCGCACTCGCCGGCAGGGTTTCGCGGGAGAGCAGCTCCGTCGTGGGCACCTGCCCGCCGCGGATGAGGTCGTCGAAGAGGCTCGTCAGTTCGAGCCCGCGCGTCACCTGCCCCTGCACGACCTGCGTCCCGATGCCGCGACGACGGACGAGCAGCCCCTTGTCGACGACCTCCTGGATGGCCCGGCGGATCGTCGGCCGGGAGATGCCGAGCCGCTCGCTGAGGGCGATCTCGTTCTCGATGCGCGATCCGGCGGGCAGGGCGTGGGAGGTGATCGCCGATTCGATGCGCTCGGCGACCTGGTAGTACAGCGGGACCGGGCTCGAGCGATCGAGGTCCATGAACAGCTCCGGCGGGAAGGGGGCGTCGCCCACCGTCGTCGTCTCTGCCACGTCATCCTCCGAGCCTGGATATGTCAAGACAAATATAGATGCTCGGAGCGGCATCCGCCCGGGTTTCCCGCGGCGGGGCGGGGCGGGCGGGCCGCGCGCACCCCGCCCCGCCGGCGCCTACGGGGCGGAGAGGGCCTCGGGGTCGGCTTTCGCCGGGGCGAGGTCGCCGGCGTCCTCCTCGAGCCGCGGAACCGGACGGCGGAAGCCGCGGGTCGCGACGGCGAGCACGACCACGCCCAGGACGAGCCAGGCGCCGCCGATCAGGAACGCGGTGTCGTGCAGCTGCGAGAAGAGCGACAGGTCGATCAGGATGCCCGCGATCGGGACGAGCGAGAGCAGCGCCGAGCCCCAGCCGGCACGCTGCGCCCGCGTGCGCCAGATCCAGGCGAGGAACGCGGCGTTCACGAGCGCGAAGGCGAGGAAGGCGCCGAAGTTGATGAGCGCGGTCGCCTGCGCGATGTCGAGCAGCATGCCGATCATGCCGATGCCGGCGATCAGCAGGATGTTGACCCACGGCACCCGGAACACGTTCAGCCGGCCGAAGAGCTGGCGCGGCAGCACGCCGTCCCGGCCGATGACGTACAGCAGTCGGCTCGACGTCGCCTGGATCGCGAGCCCCGAACCGAAGGCCGCGATGATGCCGACGAGGTTGATGACGTTCGCGAGCGACTCGCCGCCCGCCGCGACGAGCAGCGAGTAGCCGGCGATGTCCGGGTTGTCGAAGTCGCCGCCCGGGTGCGCGAGCTGCATCACGAAGGAGACGCCCACGAAGATCGCGCCGCCGATGAGCACCACGAGGATGATCCCGAGCGGGATGTTGCGGCGCGGGTTCCTGGTCTCCTCGCTGAGCGTCGACACGGCGTCGAAGCCGAGGAACGAGTAGGCGGCGACGGCGGCCGCCGCGGCGACGGCGAGGACCGAGGCATCCGTTCCCCAGAACGCGTCCGATGGCGCGGCCGCAGGGCTCGAGCCGCTCACCACGAAGCCGATGATGATGGCCGTGGTCGTGGCGACGATCGCCATCGCCGCGATGGTGAGCCACGTGTTCACCCGATCCGCGAGCGTGATGCCGAGCAGGTTCACGACGGTGGTGGGCACGATGTTGACGAGCACCCACACCCAGAGCGGGACGCTCGGGAACTGCGCGTTGAGGTACACCGACTGGATGAGCCAGGCGACCATCGGCAGGAACAGGTAGTCGAGCAGGATCACCCACCCCGCGAGGAAGCCCGCGTGCCGGCCGAGCAGCCGGCCGACGTAGCTGTACGAGGAGCCGGAGCTCGGGTAGGCGCGGGCGAGCATCGCGTAGGAGACCGCGGTGAGGCCCATGGCGACGGTCGCGACGAGGTAGGCCGTCGGGGCCGCGCCGCCGCTCGTGGAGGACACCACGCCGAACGTCGAGGTGACGATGCCCGGCGCCATGTACGCCAGGCCGAAGAACACGACGCCGGCGAGGCCGAGGCGACGCAGCAGCCGGCGGGGGTCGGGCGCCGCAGCGGGCGTCGAGGTGGGGGATGGGGCGGTCACGGGCGGTTCTCCTTCGAACGGGGGTGCCAGTTCGACGGCTCGATGCGGCCGTCGTAGAGGGGGAGCGCGACGGGGGCGTCGCCCTCGTGGAACTGCGACCAGGGTCGGGAGACCCCGGCGGTGCCGCGATCGCGGGTGAGCTCGGTGAGGCCGAAGTCGACGACGACGGTCAGCACCTCCTCGGATGCGTCGGGCGAGGCGGCCCGCACCGAGCCGGTGGGGTCGACGACGAGGGACCGGCCGCGGCCGGTGGGCGCGGCCGCGTTGACCGAGGCGATCCAGAGCTGATTCATCACGGCGTTGCCGCGCACGATCGCGAGCTCCTGCTCGCGGTCGCTGGTGGCGGTCTGGACGAGGTTCAGGATGACGTCGGCGCCGAGCCAGGCGAGGTGGCGCGCGTGCTCCGGGAACCAGATGTCGTAGCAGATCGAGAGCCCGATGCGGCCGAGGCCCGGCAGCTCGAACACCTCGAAGCGGTCGCCGGGCGCCGCCGACTCGGCCGGCCGCCAGGGGAAGATCTTGCGATAGCTCGCGACGCGGTCGCCGCTCGGGGCGAACACGAGCGCCGTGTTGTGCACCGCGCCGTGGTCGCCGCGTTCGTAGACGGTGCCGGGCGCGAGCCAGACGCCGAGCTCGCGGGCCAGCGCGCCGAGCGCGTCGAGGCGGGGGTCGTCGAGCGGTCGGGCGGATGCCTCGATGCCCTCGGCCGTGTCGGCCGCGTCGAGATGCAGCTCCGGGAAGGCCCAGAACTCGGCGGTGGGATTGCGTCGGACGAGCGTGCGCAGCCGCTCGGCGAACACCGCCACGTCGAATCGGGGCTCCGCCGCCACCTGGGCGAGCGCCATGGTCAGACTCCGCGTCATCGCAGACCTCCATTTATTCGTCAAAGTTTGAAGAATGAATATACGGCCTGTCAAGCGTTCGTCAAAAGAACGTGGAAGAATTGCCGCATGGCGCGACCACGGAACCAGGCGCAGCGACGCAGCGAGCTCGTCACGGTCACATCCCGCCTGCTCATCGAGCGCGGCGCGTCGGCGGCGCGCCTCACCGACATCGCCGAGGCGGCGAAGCTCACGCCGGCGTCGGTGTCCTACTACTACCCCGAGCTTCCCGCGCTGTACGCGGAGACGTATGCGACCGCCGCGCTCGAGTACATCGCGCGACGCCGCGACCGGGTCGAGCGGGTGCAGGGAGCCGCGGCGCGACTCGCGGAGTGCCTCCGGCTCGGCATCCCGATCGCGGGGGAGCCGTCGTTCGACGCGACCGTGCTGCTCATCGAGCTCGGCGCGCAGTGCGTGCGCGACCAGGGCTTCGAAGCGCCCGCCACCGAGTTCGAGCGCGCGCAGCTCGAACTGTTCGAGGAGATCGTGCGCGACGGCGTCGACCGCGGCGAGTTCCGCACCGAGCTCGGGCCGGCCCGCGTCGCCCGACTGCTGCTCGCCGCCGAGGACGGCCTAGCCGGGCCTGTCATCACGGGGCGGCTCACGAGCGAGGAGGCGCTCGCCACCATCCTCGACCTCGGCGGGGCGCTCCTCGGGGCGACCCTCCCCGTTCCGGCGGACGTCGCGCGATGATCGCCCCCATCGAACTCGACGGCGGCATCGAGCTGCGGGCGATCACCCAGGGTGACGGCGCCGCGCTCGCCGCGGCCTACGAACGCAACCGGGCGCACCTCGCGCCGTGGGAGCCCGAGCGCACGCCGGAGTTCTTCAGCGCCACCGTGCAGGAGCGCGAGGTCGGCGCGAGCCTGCGCCGGCTCGCCGAGGGCACGGCGATCCCGCTCGTGCTCGTCGAGCGCGGCGACGACGGCGAGCGCATCGTCGGCCGGGTGAACCTCAGCGACCTCGTGCGCGGCGTGTTCCTGAACGCGCACCTCGGCTATTGGATCGACGCCGAACGGCAGAGCCGCGGACTCGCGACCGCCGCCGTCGGCGGTGCTCTGCACTTCGCCCGCCGGGCCGGACTGCACCGGGTGCAGGCCGGCACCCTCGTGCACAACGCGGCCTCGCAGACGGTGCTCGAGCGCAACGGCTTCACGCGCATCGGGCTCGCGCCGCGCTACCTCCGCATCGCGGGGGAGTGGCAGGACCACGTGCTGTTCCAGCGCCTGCTCGAGGACTGAGCCGAGCGGGGCGCTGCAGGAGGGCGGCGCTGGACGATCCTGGGATCCCGGATCGCATGGACCCGGAAGCGGGCCTGCCGATCGCCGCCTCGGCGCCGTGATCGCTTTGCCGATCGAATGAGCATTCTTGCGCGGCGCAATGTGACCAGTGCCGGTTGGACAAATCCTCGGCTCCGCGAGTAGCCTGTCATGCGGTGTGGTATCCCACGCCGGCGGACGGTGACCATGCGCCGTCCGCCGGCTGCGATCGGGACGCACCGCACCAGAGCAGACGAGGGGACGCTTCATGAACATGCGACGGAGAGCCGGCGCACGGCCGCGCCGGGTCACAGCGATCGCGCTGGCGATGACGATGGCCGCCGGCGGACTGGCGGCGATGGCCCTCGGGCCCGCCCCGGCGGCCGCGGCCGCCGAGCAGAACGGGTACGTCTTCAACGACGCCTGGGAGCTGACCGGCGACGACGTCAGCACCCAGTACTCGCCGAACTCCCCCGGCTACCACTCCGCGAGCAGCCAGCTCCCGACCCGCTTCGGGCCGATCCAGATCACGGCGGACTTCGCGCCGAACCCCGACCGCAGTCCGGGATCGACGCTCCTCCGCCCGGGTGCGACCCAGAGCAACTTCGGCGGCCAGGCCGCGATGTTCACCGGTGCGCCGAATCCGGCCGACGTGCCGGCACTCGGGCTCTACCCCAACGCCTCTGAAGGCTGCGGTGGTCCGCTCGGGTCCGCCGGACATCAGAACACCGCCGAGCCCTGCGACGTCGGCGTGCTGACGTTCACGTTCTCGAAGCCGGTCACCGACCCGGTGCTCGACCTGTCCGGGCTGGGCGGCTTCGCCTGGACGTCCGAGCCCAACGGTCAGTCGAAGGCGCGCGGCTCGTTCAACTCCACGGTCTGGAGGCTCGCCTCGGCCGACGTCGCGTTCACCGCACTCTCCGGCGGGGCGACGAATCTCACGACCGACGGCACCACGCTCGGGGTGGCGAATCGCAACTCCGCCACGCAGTGCAACGATCGCACGCAGAACAACGCGGGCACCTCGGTGGCGTTCCCCGAGACCGACTACAGCGGCTGCGGCTCGGTGACGCTCTCCGGCACCTTCACCTCCGTGTCCTTCGACATCGCCGCACTGGCGACGCCGTTCACCCAGTTCCCGGCCGCGACCCACGGCACGGGATCGGCGTACTTCGTGGATGACGGCACCGGCGCGTTCGACGGCGTCAACGGCGGCAACCTCACGCCGAGCGAGACGAGCCTGACCGGCAACCCGAACCCCTCCCAGAACTCCGACCTCCAGCGCGTCTCCTTCCGGCTGCCGCAGCTCGGCGCGATCGGCGACCGCGTCTGGCACGACGAGAACGCCGACGGCATCCAGGATGCGGGCGAACCGGGGCTCGAAGGCGTCACCGTGGAGCTCCTCGACGGCAACGGCGACCCCGTGCTCGACGAGAACGGTCAGCCGGTCACGACGACCACCGGGCCCGACGGCGAGTACTCGTTCGGCGAGCTGCCGTTCGGCGCGTACAAGGTCCGCATGAGCGGGGCCCCCGAGGGCATGGCGCCGACCGTCCGCGGTGCCGGCGGCGACTCGGCCGCCGACTCGGACCTCGACCCGGCGACCGGCGAATCGGAGGTCATCGAGCTCGACTCCGCGCGGCCGACGGCCGACGACGTCGACGGCGGCTTCGTGGTGCTCCCGGTGGCGGTCGACGACGAGTCGCACGGCAACCGCATCGGCGACCCGGTGACCGTGCCGACGCTCGGCAACGACGAGGGCGAGCTCGATCCCTCGACGGTGCGGATCACCGATCCGGAGTCGGGCGATCTGGTCGAGGAGCTCGTGGTCCCCGGCGAGGGCACCTGGTCGGTCGATCCCGACACGGGTGAGATCACCTTCACGCCGGAGGCCGGGTTCACCGGCAATCCGACCCCGATCGACTACACGGTCGATGATGTGAACGGCAACGCGACGGGTGCGACCGTGACGGTGACGTACCTGCCCGAGGCGGTGGACGACGAGTCGTTGAACAACCCGCAGGGTGCGACGGTGACGGTCCCGACGGTGGGCAACGACCGAGGGGAGCTCGACGCGTCGACGGTCCGGATCACCGACCCGGAGTCGGGCGACCCGGTGACCGAACTCGTGGTCCCCGGCGAGGGCACGTGGTCGGTCGATCCCGACACGGGTGAGATCACCTTCACGCCGGAGGCCGGGTTCACCGGCAATCCGACGCCGATCGACTACACGGTCGATGATGTGAACGGCAATCCGACGGGTGCGACCGTGACGGTGACGTACCTGCCCGAGGCGGTGGACGACGAGTCGTTGAACAACCCGCAGGGTGCGACGGTGACGGTTCCGACGGTGGACAACGACCGCGGGGATCTCGATCCCTCGACGGTGCGGATCACCGATCCGGAGTCGGGCGACCCGGTGACGGAGCTCGTCGTCCCTGGCGAGGGCACGTGGTCGGTCGATCCCGACACGGGTGAGATCACCTTCACGCCGGAGGCCGGGTTCACCGGCAATCCGACGCCGATCGACTACACGGTCGATGATGTGAACGGCAACGCGACGGGTGCGACCGTGACGGTGACGTACCTGCCCGAGGCGGTGGACGACGAGTCGCACGGCAACCGCATCGGCGATCCGGTGACCGTGCCGACCCTCGACAACGACCGCGGGCAGCTCGATCCGTCGACGGTGCGGATCACCGACCCGGAGTCGGGCGACCCGGTGACCGAACTCGTGGTCCCTGGCGAGGGCACCTGGTCGGTCGATCCCGACACCGGGGACCTCACCTTCACCCCCGAGCCGGGCTTCGAAGGCGACCCGACGCCGATCGACTACACGGTCGATGATGTGACCGGCAATCCGACGGGTGCGACCGTGACCGTGACCTACGTCCCGGAAGCGGTGGACGACGAGTCGTTGAACAACCCGCAGGGTGCGACGGTGACCGTCCCGACGGTGGGCAACGACCGCGGGCAGCTCGATCCCTCGACGGTGCGGATCACCGATCCGGAGTCAGGCGATCCGGTCGAGGAGCTCCTGGTCCCTGGCGAGGGCACCTGGTCGGTCGACCCCGACACCGGGGACATCACCTTCACGCCGGGGGCCGGGTTCACCGGCAACCCGACGCCGATCGACTACACCGTCGATGATGTGAACGGCAACGCGACGGGTGCGACCGTGACGGTGACCTACGTCCCGGAGGCGGTGGACGACGAGTCGCTCGGCAACCCGCGGGGCTCCGCCGTGACCGTGCCGGTCCTCGGCAATGACGCGGGCGATCTCGACCCCTCGACCGTGCGCATCATCGACCCGGCGAGCGGGGAACCGGTGACGGAGCTCGTCGTGCCGGGTGAGGGCACCTGGACGGTCGATCCCGACACCGGGGACCTCACCTTCACCCCCGAGCCGGGCTTCGAAGGCGACCCGACCCCGATCGACTACACCGTGTCCGACCGTGCGGGCAACGCGACCCGGGCGACCGTCACGATCGGCTATGTCGATGTGACGGAGCCCGGTCAGCCGAGCACGCCGATTCCGGCACCGCCGGGGACGCCGGCCGGCTCCGGCGACGGTGATCTGGCGCGGACCGGCGCCGAGATCGGCCTGGGCCTCACGGCGGCTGCGGTGCTGCTGCTGCTCGGCGGTCTGGCGGCCCTCCTCGCCCGGATCGAACGGCGGCGTCGCCGCGGCTGAGGCCGCACGGCTGACCCGGGCGGCGGTGCGCGAGCGCCGTCGCCCGGTCGGCATGCCCGGTCGGCATGCCCGGGCGGTCAGCCCCCCCCGACGAGCCTGGTACGGTCGGACTGAGCGCCCGAACGGGCGCAGAAGGCTGGCCCGCGATGATCGAGCTGCTGACGAACCTGCTGCGTTTCCTCGCGGCCGCGTTCGAACTCGGCGCGGCCGCGAACGGCCAGCTGAGCGTGCTGCTCCTCGGCGTCGTCGGCGCCGCGGCGGTCGCCGTGGTCGTGCTCTCGGTGCGTGCGCTGCCCGCGCTCGTGGCCGCCGATCCCGCCGGTGCGGCGACGAGGCTCCGGCAGACCGCCGATCCGTGGCGGCTCCTCTCGCAGTCCGATCCCGACGCGCCCGGGCGGGCGCGGCCGAGGGCTCCGGGGCTGGCGGCCGCGGCCGCCTGACCCGCACGCCACCGCGCCCTGCGTGAGCTGCGGCCCCGCGGCCAGACGGAACCATGTTCCGCGCGCGACGTTCGTCGCGCCGACCGCTAGGACGCACCTGTGGACTTCTACGCCTTTCCGCCCATCGCCGCCGTCATCGACGGCGCCTACACCCTGCTCATGGGGCTCGCCGGATTCCTCGAGCCCCTCCTCGGTGGGGCCGCCGCCGCGGCATCCGTCGTGCTCGTCACCCTCGTCGTGCGCGCCGCGCTCATCTCCGTCGGCGTCGCACTGGCGAAGGGCGAGCAGACCCGCACCAGGATCGCCCCGAAGCTGCAGGAGCTGCAGCGGAAGCACGCGAACAACCCCGAGCGGTTGCAGCGCGAGCTCCGTGCGCTCTACGCCGAGGAGGGCACGAGCCCGTTCGCGGGCTGCCTGCCGATGCTCGTGCAGGCGCCCGTCGTCGGCATCATCTACGCGCTGTTCATCCTGCCGGTGGTGAACGGGCATCCGAACCTGCTGCTCGACCAGACCCTCCTCGGCGTGCCGCTCGGGCACAGCCTCGTCGGCACGATCGCCGCCGGGGTGCCGCAGCCGCTCGATCTGCTCGTCTTCGCGGGGCTCGTCGTCGCGATCGCCGCCGTCGGCTTCCTGACGCTGCGGGCGGCGCGCCCCGGTGGCCCGCTCGCGGTGCCCCGCCCAGCCGCGAGCACCGCTCCGGCGCCCGGCGCCCCGGCGATGCCCGACCTCTCGAAGGCGCTGCTGCCCCTGCACTTCCTCACCGCGGGCATCGCGATGTTCGTGCCGCTCGCGGCGGGCCTGTACCTGCTGACGACGGTCGCGTGGACCCTCGTGCAGCGGCTCGTGCTGCGCCGCCGCTACCCGCTCGGCTGACCTCCCATTGACTTGCCCGACTTTCATGAAAGTCGGGCAAGTCGATGAGGTGACGCTCAGGCGGGGGTCGCCGCCAGCTCGACGAAGCGGCGCAGCAGGCGCTGCGGCTCGGTGACGGATGCCGCGCCGAGCCGCAGCTCGACCTCGCGCAGCTCGCTCGCCGGGAAGTAGCCGTGGTGCCGGTACACCCGCGCCCGCGCGACGAAGTCGGCCGTGGACACCTCGGGGTGGAACTGCGTCGCGTACACGTGCTCGCCGACCCGGTACAACTGCACGGGGCATCCGGCCGAGCCGGCGAGGAGCACCGCGTCGCGGGGCAGCTCCTCCGTGGCCTCCTTGTGCCCGACGAGGGCGTCGAAGCGCGGGGGCAGCACCCCCGCGAGCCGGTCGGCCCGGCCGGCCTCGGTGAGCGCGAGCTCGACGGCGGCGGCGTCCTCGCCGAAGCGGGTGCCGACGGTGCCGCCGAGCAGCCGGGTGAGCACGCCGATGCCGTAGCAGGTGAACATGACGTGACGGTCGCCCGCGAGGGCCCACTCGGCGAGCCGGGCGAGGTCGTCCTCGACGCGGAGCTGCATCGCGCCCTTGCGCGCCTCGGGGGTGGTCACGTTGAAGGGGCTGCCGCCGACGACGATGCCCGCGAAGTCGCCGAGCACGAGCTGCGACAGGGGCTCCGCATCCAGGCGGAGGTGCTCGAGACGTCCGGCGTCGAGACCCATGGCCCGCCGCACGGCCTCGTACTCGGGGCCGACCGCCTCGGCCTCGGGCCGCGCCGAGAGGAAGAGGAAGGGCCGGGTCATGCCGTCCATCGTCTCCTGGAACGCCGGGCCGGCGCCACTCGGTGACGCGGGCTCAGCGCTTGCGCCCGCGGTTCTGGCGGCCTCGACCGCCTGCCGCCCCGCGCCCGGACCCGCCGCGGCCGGACCCGCCGCGGCCGGAGCCCCCGCGACCCTGGCCGCCGCCGCGCCCCGCGCCGGGCTTCCCGGAGCCGCCGCGCTCGCCGCTGCCGCGCTCGCGCTCGCGATGCCGCTCGGAGCCGCCGCGCTCCGCCGGGGCGTCGCCCTCGGCCCCGCGCGAGCTGCGCGCGGTGCGCCCGCGCACGACGCCGACGAACTCCTGCACGGTCTCGTCGTCGCGTTCGACGCGCCAGACGAGCGCGATACGGGTGGTCGGCGCCCCCTCGAGCGGCAGCGCGACGACGTCGCGCCGGTGGTGCAGCCGGGCGATCGCGTGCGGCACGATCGCGTAGCCCGTGCCCGCGGCGACGAGCTCGATGGTCATGGCGGGGTCGTCCTGCACGGGGGCGAGCGGCTCGCCCTCGAGCTCGGCGAGGGAGAGCGCCTCGGCGTCGGCGAAGGGATGCCCCTTCTCGAGCACGACGACGGGCTGCTCCTCCCACAGCGGGATGACGTGCAGGCCTGCGTCGTCGACGGGGAGCCGCACGAAGGCGAGGTCGACCTCGCCCGTCAGCAGCCGGTCGAGCTGGGCGGGCTCGTCGACGCGCACGGCCTCGAGCGGGAGCTCCGGATGCCGCTCGGCCCACGCGCGCAGCCACTTCGCCGGGCTCACCCCGGCGACGTAGTCGAGTCGCATCGTCATCCGTCCAAGGCTACCGTCGGCTACGGTTGCAGGGTGAGCGAGAACCAGCCGAGCCGCGCCAAGGCGCAGACCATGAAGCCCGAGACCGCGGCGAAGAAGCTCGGCATCCTGCTGTCGGCGGCACCCGCCGAGTTCCAGGAGGGCGTCGTCTCCCGCGACGAGCTGGCCGCGCTGCAGGCCGAGCCGCCGGAGTGGCTGCGCACCCTGCGCGCCGAGGGCCCGCACCCGCGCGGCGTCGTCGCCGCCAAGCTCGGCGTCTCGAACTCGGGCCTCGCCCGCGGCGGCATCACCGACCCGTTGACGACCGCCGAGATCAAGGCGCTCCTCGCGGCCCCGCCCGCCTGGCTCGTGCAGGAGCGGGCCACGCAGGCCGCCGTGCGCGCCGAGAAGGCCCGCATCGCCGACCGCGACCGCGAGCGCGCCGCGCGCGCCGCCGAGCAGGACTGAGCGCGGTTCAGTCCGCGGCCGCGGCGGAGTACCGCGCGCCGACGAAGGCCGTGAGGTCGGCGAGCTCCCGCTCGGAGACCGAGTGCGCGAGCCCCTCGTAGATCCGCGAGTCGAGCGCGCTGTGCCCGGGAAGCCAGGCGGCCGTGCGGGCGACGGCCGAGTCGGGGATGACCGCGTCCTCCGTGCCGCGTCCCCAGAACACCGGGCGTTGAAGCTCGGCGAGGCGGGCGTCGCCATCGCGCACGCCGGGCATCGCGAAGCCGGCCAGGATGGCGGCGAAGGCGATGCGTTCGGGCGCGCGGCGCAGCAGTTCGAGGCTCATCGCCCCGCCCTGCGAGAAGCCGATGAGGCCGATGGACGGCGCGTCGCCGGCGTTCCGGTCGAGCCAGCCGATCACCGCGTCGACCGCCTCCTCGGCGGCGGCGAGCTTCGCCGGATCATCGTCGTCGAGCCGACCGGCCGCATCGAAGATCTCGAACCAGGCGTAGCCGTAGCCGGCGTCGAGCGGGGCGCGCAGCGAGGCGATCACGGGATCGAGCGGCAGGTACGGGGCGAGCCCGAACAGGTCGCCCTCGTTCGAGTTGTAGCCGTGCAGCAGCACGAGCAGTGGCCGGCCGGCCCGGTCGTCGCCGGAGGCCGACCAGAGCACCGCCTCGTCATCGATCCGCATCGTCCGAGCGTACGCCGGAGGGCCGAGTGGGGCAGAATCGACGCATGAGCGTGCGCACCCCGGACCCCGACTGGACCCCGGGCGACGAGCCCGACGTCCCGCAGCCCACCAATCCCGGCTGGCTGAGCGAGCTCGAGCTCGCCGAGGTGAGAGGCCGGCTGCCGCTGCTCTACGTCGAGGCGCTGCCGGTGCGGGTCGACGGGCTCGGCCAGGTCACCGAGGTCGGCCTGCTGCTGCGCGCGAACACGGTCGGCGAGATGACCCGCACCCTCGTCTCCGGGCGGGTGATGTACGGCGAAACCCTGCGCGACGCGCTGTTCCGCCACCTCGAAAAGGACCTCGGCCCGATGGCCTTCCCGCTGCTGCCCGCGAGCCCGGTGCCAGCGACCGTCGCCGAGTACTTCCCGATGCCCGGCATCACGCCGTTCACCGACGAGCGGCAGCACGCCGTCTCGCTCGTCTACGTCGTACCGGTGACGGGCACCTGCGAGCCGAGGCAGGACGCGCTCGAGGTGAGCTGGATGCCGCCGGAGGAGGCGGCGAGCCGGGCCGTCGGCGACGAGCTCGAGGGCGGCCGCGGGGTGCTCGTGCGCCAGGCCCTCGCCTCGGTCGGCGCCCTGCGCTGAGCGGCGGCCGAGCTGCTAGCCTGAACCGTCCGTGCAGCGAGCCGAGGAGGTGGTACCCGTGAACGAATCCACGTCGGTGCTCCCCAGCGGAGTCACGGTCGGGCGATAAGTCGTCCGGGAGCGCCGCGAATCCGCCGCACTCCGAAAGGCACGACCATGCACTTCACCTCCACGCACCAGCTCGACGACGGCCTCGTCGAGCGGACCTTCGCCCTCGGCGGGGTCCCCGGCATCCTCTGGACGCCGCCGACCGCGACCGCCGCCTCGCCCGCCCCGCTGATCCTCATGGGTCAGCCCGGCGGGATCGGCATGGCGCGGATGCATCCACGCCTCGCCGCGCGCGCCCGCAGCGCTGCCTCGCAGGGCTTCGCCTCGGCCACCCTCGAACTGCCCGGCGCGGGCGAGCGCGCCCCGCTGCCGGGCGCGGCCGAGGCCCGGGCCGAGCTCGTTCGCGCGATCGCGGCCGGGATCCCGCCGACGGCGGACACCGTCGACCGGCTGATCCTCCCGCTCGTCGATCGGGCCGTCCCCGAGTGGCGGGCCGCCCTCGACGGGCTGCTGGAGCTGCCCGAGCTCGCCCCACGGGTGGGCTTCTCCGGCGGGGTCATCGCGATCGGGGTGCGCCTCGCCGCGATCGAGCCGCGGATCGCGGCGGCCGGGCTCTTCGCCGGCAGCTACGTGCCGCGCGCGACCCTGGCGGAGGCGCGGGAGGTCACCATCCCGCTGCACGTGCTCCTGCAGTGGGACGACGAGGGCAACGACCGCGCGATGGCGCTCGAGCTCTTCGACGCCTTCGGCTCCACGGAGAAGACCCTGCTGGCGAACCTCGGCGGCCACACCGGCGTGCCCGCGTTCGCGGGCGAGGACGCCGCCCGCTTCTTCGCCCGGCACCTCGGGCCCGGGGCGGACTGAGCCGACCCGGACGTCGAGCGGCGGGCTGCGCGGATTCCGCGCAGCCCGCCGTGGTATTCATGTGCACATGGAGTTCTCGCTCGAGTTCACGCCCGACCTGATCGCCGTCTTCCTGACGCTCTTCGTGCTCGAGGTGGTCCTCGGCGTCGACAACGTCATCTTCATCTCGATCCTCGCCTCGAAGCTGCCGGTCGAGCAGCAGGCGAAGGCCCGCAACCTCGGCCTCACCCTCGCGATGCTCATGCGCGTGCTGCTCGTGCTCTTCGCGGGCTGGATCATCACGTTGAAGACCGACCTCTTCGAGATCGCCGGCATCGGCTTCTCGGGCCGCGACCTCATCCTCATCGCGGGCGGCCTCTTCCTCGTGTACAAGGCCGTGCACGAGATCCACCAGAAGCTCGAGGGGACCGAGGAGCACACCGCGGGCTCGGCGGCCCGGGCGAGCTTCGGCTCGGTGATCGCGCAGATCCTCGTGCTCGACCTGGTGTTCTCGCTCGACTCGGTCATCACCGCGGTCGGCATGACCGAGAACCTCGTCGTCATCATCACCGTCGTGGTGCTGTCGTTCGGCATCATGCTCTTCGCCGCGCGGTTCATCTTCGCCTTCGTGAACGCGCATCCCACCGTGAAGATGCTCGCGCTCGCGTTCCTGCTGCTCATCGGCGTGTTCCTCATCGCCGACGGCTTCGGGGTGAAGATCGACAAGGCGCTCATCTACGGCCCGATGGCGTTCGCGATCTTCGTCGAGGCGCTGAACCTCATCGCCGCGAGCCGGCGGGCGAAGCGCCTCGCCACCCAGCGCGACCCGGTGCGCCTGCACACCGCGTTCCCGGTCGAGAACGAGGAGATCGCGGTGCACGCGGCTACCTCGGCCGCGCCCGGCAGCGGGGCGGTCGGCCTCTCCGGCAAGCCGGTCGAGGGCGAGCTCGCCGAGGGCGACGGGCACCAGGAGCCCCGCGGCCTGGGTTGAGCCGCAGCGCAGACGACGGATGCCGCGCCGGCACGTGCCGGCGCGGCATCCGTCGGTCTACGGCTCAGCCGAGCACGGTGTCGAGGAAGAGCGCGGCGACGCGCTCCGCGTCGACGCCGAGCGCGACCTCCGCGGTCGTCCACTCGCCGGCGAGGCCGTGCACGACGTCCTCGCCCGGGAACTCGCGGAGGTCGACGAGCGTCTGCCCGCGGCTGTACCCGGCCAGCTCGACCCGGACCGGGCGCTGCTCGGTGCGGAGGGCCTCCGGGGCGACGAGTGCGCAGACCGCGCCGGCGTCGCCGATGAGGCCCGTGTACTGGGCGCGCTCGTCCTCGCTGAGGGCGATGCGGTGGCCGAGCAGGGCACCGACGACGCGTCCGACGGGGTGCTCGCCCGCCTCGAGCTCGGCGGCGCGGTCCTGCGCGACCGAGACCCGGTTGAAGACGTCGAGGCCGTACATGTAGCAGGGCACGCCGGAGTCGAGCACGATCGCCGCGGCCTCCGGGTCGTGCCAGACGTTGAACTCGGCGACGGCGGTCGCATTGCCGACGCTCGCCGAGCCGCCCATGAAGACGATCCGCTCGAGGTTCGCGGCGACCTCCGGGTGGGTGCGCAGCAGCAGCGCGAGGTTGGTCTGCGGGGCGAGCGCGACGAGGGTCACGGGTTCGGGGTGCTCGAGGATGGTGCGACGCAGCAGCTCGACCGCGCTCGACTCGACCGCGTGACGCGAGGTCTCGGGCAGCACGAGCCCGCCGAGCCCGTCGGCGCCGTGCACGTGCGAGGCGGAGCGGGCGGGCTCGAGCAGCGGCCGCACGGCGCCCGCGGCGACCGGCACGTCGCCGGCCCCGGCGACGTCGAGGATGCGCAGCGTGTTGTCGACGACCTGCTCGAGCGAGGCGTTGCCCGCGACGCAGGAGACGGCGAGCACGTCGATCTCGGGGTGCGCGACGGCGAAGAGGAGGGCGAGGGCATCGTCGACACCGGTGTCGACGTCGAGGATCACGGGAATCGGCATGACGAGAAGCCTAAGCCCGCCGAGTCGTCCGTGACGCGCGGCTCAGCGCACGAAGCGGACCTCGTCGATCTCCTCGCCGAGGAACGGCTGGCGCTGCGTCGCCCCGTCGAGGGCGAAGCCGTTGCGCTCGTAGAAGCGGTGCGCGCGCGGGTTGTCGGCGGCGACCCAGAGGTAGACGGCCTCGTCGCCGACGGCCGCGTCGAAGAGCTTCTTGCCGATGCCGGTGCCGTGGTACGCGTCGAGCACGTAGATGAAGTTCAGCTCGCGCTCGCGCGGCGCGTCCTCGTCGCGGGCCGGGCCCGAGCCGACGAAGCCGACGATCTCACCGTCGACGAGCGCCGCGAACTGGCGGTACTCCTCGCCGCGGGAGGCCATGTGGCTCCACAGCTCGGCCATGCGGCGGGGCGAGAGGTTCTCGAGCGCCGCCTTCGAGATCAGGTGGTCGTAGGTCTCGTGCCAGCACGTCGCGTGCACGCGACCGAGAGCCTCGACATCCGAATCGCGGATGGGGCGGACGACGACCTGTGCAACAACCTCGGTGCTCATGCACCTGAGAGTAGGCCAGCACGGCCGCACGACGAAATCGGGCGGCGACGGAGCACCGTCGCCGCCCGATCATCGGGAAGGACCGGGTCAGCCCTGCGCGCGGCGGTTCGTGCGAGCGCCCCGCGAGGAGCCGCCCACGAGGCTGCCGACGCGCAGCGGCTGCGGGCCGCGAGCGCTCTGGCCACGGCCGCCGCTCGCGCCCGCCGACTTCGCGGTGCCGCCCTGGCCGCGCCCGGAGCCCGAGGCCCGGCCGCCCGAGGTGCTCGACGAACCGCGCTCTCCGCCGCGACCGGAGCCCTGCGACGAGGCCGTGCGCGAGGCGGCATCCGCCCCGCCCTGACCGCGGCCGCCGCCGCGACGACGCCGCGAGCCGCCGCCCTCGCCGCTGCGCTCGGTGCGCTCGGCGTCGCCGCGGGGCGCGCCGCCGCGACCGCCGCGGCCACGACCGCTCTCGCGCAGCTCGCCGCCCTCCGCACCGCCGGTGCGACGGGCGCGCTTGCGCTGCGCGTTCGCCCCCTGCGAGGTGCCGCCGCCGCCCTGGGGCTTCGCCTGGCGCGGAGCCGGCTTCACGTAGGGCGCGACGTCGCCGACGAGCGCGACGACCTCGGGGGAGGCCGGCGTGGCCGGCTTCGGGGTGACGGTGATCGCCGCCTTGCGGAGCAGCTGCTTCAGATCCTGCAGCTGGCTCGGCAGGGCGATCGTGACGACGTCGCCCTCGTTGCCGGCGCGCGCGGTGCGGCCCGAACGGTGCAGGTACGCCTTGTGCTCGACGGGCGGGTCGACGTGCACCACGAGTTCGACCTCGTCGACGTGCACGCCGCGCGCCGCGACATCCGTCGCGACCATCACGCGCACCGAGCCGTCGCCGAAGGCGGCGAGGTTGCGGTCGCGCTGCGGCTGCGAGAGGTTGCCGTGCAGGTCGACGGCGGGGATGCCGGACTCGGTCAGCTTCTTCGCGAGCTTCTTGGCCTGGTGCTTCGTGCGCATGAAGAGCATGCGGCGGCCGGTGCCGCTCGCGAGGGACTTCACGAGCTCGAACTTCGTGTCCTGGTCCTCAGTGAGGTACACGTGGTGGGTCATCGCGGCGACGGGCGAGTTCGCCTCGTCGACGGAGTGCAGCACCTCGTTCTGCAGGTAGCGCTTCACGAGCTTGTCGACCCCGTTGTCGAGGGTCGCCGAGAAGAGCAGGCGCTGCCCGCCGCGCGGCGTCTTGTCGAGGATGCGGGTGACGACCGGCAGGAAGCCGAGATCGGCCATGTGGTCGGCCTCGTCCAGCACGGTGATCTCGACGGCGTCGAGGTGCACGAAGCCCTGCTTCATCAGGTCCTCGAGGCGGCCGGGCGCGGCCACGACGATGTCGACGCCGGCGCGCAGCGCCTCGACCTGGCGCTTCTGGTTGATGCCGCCGAAGATCGTCGTCACCTTCAGGCCGTAGGCCTCGGCGAGGGGCTCGATCGTGCGGGCGATCTGGGTGACGAGCTCACGCGTCGGCGCGAGCACGAGGCCGAGCGGCCGGCCGGCGCGGCGCGAACCGCCGGCGAGCACGGTGCCGAGGCGGGCGACCATCGGCAGGGCGAAGGCGATCGTCTTGCCCGAGCCGGTGCGGCCGCGGCCGAGCACGTCGCGCCCGGCGAGGGTGTCCGGCAGCGAGTCGGCCTGGATCGGGGTGGGGGTGGTCTTGCCGTCGGCGGCGAGGATGTCGACGAGCGGGGCGGGCACGCCGAGCGTGCGGAAATCAGGGGTGGTCATACGTGCCTTTCGGGCA
This sequence comes from Agromyces soli, assembly GCF_022811605.1. Taxonomy (GTDB): domain Bacteria; phylum Actinomycetota; class Actinomycetes; order Actinomycetales; family Microbacteriaceae; genus Agromyces; species Agromyces soli. The sequence continues at coordinate 1,888,710 of NZ_CP094533.1, forward strand.
TGGCCCACGGGCGGGAGCGCGCACGGGCGTCGCGATTCGTGCGGCACGCCGTGGCGGTTCGACCCGTCGGTGGGTGAATGGCGAAGGCGCCGGTCGGCGCATCCGTTCGCCGTACGAATGAGTCATCGGGGCGGCCTGAGCCGGCCCGGAAGCGTTCTACGACGCGGGGCGCGCGAGGCGCGCCACACCTGCAGTCTAGCCGATGCCGCTCATTCGGCCGATTCGGGCTCGTGCGCCCAGCTCGGCGCGAGGGCCCGAAGGCGCGCGCCGCGCCACTGCCAGAACGCCCAGACCGGGTACCAGGCGAGGGCGTCGCCGAGCGCCGACCCCGAGCGCACCCGCAGCTGGTCGCGGTACCGGGTGCGCCCCCCGGGCGCGGGGGAGACGGCCATCCGGTGGTCCCAGCTGCGGAACGCCGCGAACGGGCCGGAGGTGGCGCCGCCGCCGTCCCGCAGCATCCGCACGTCGGCGGGCAGGCCGTCGCGCTCGCCCTCGAGGAAGCGCAGATCGACCACCTCCTCGCCCGCCGGCCAGCGCCGCAACGCGAGCGGCTGCACCCGGTGCGGCCCCTCCGACCAGGTGGTCGGCAGCCCGCCCGGCTCGAGGGAGCGGAAGTCGAGCCAGGGCGCCACGACCTCCCGCAGCACTGCGGGGCTCCGCAGCGCCCGCCACGCGGCGTCCGGGTCGCAGTCGAGGGTGAGCTTCAGCAGCACGCGCATGCTCGAGAGGCTACGCGGACCCCCGGCCGCCGTCGAGGCGCGCGCCGTAGACTCCGGCCATGGCCGATGGACTCTGGTGGCTGCCCTCCCTCCTCGTCTTCGGCGGCGCCGCCGTCGCGCTCGTCGCCGCGATCGTCGGGGTGCGCCGGCTCGGACGCCGCCGCGAGCTCGCCGACCTCGAAGGCGGTCGCGCGGTCGAGGTGCGGGCGAAGCAGCTCATCGTCGAGACCGACGAGCGGGTCCGCGAGGCCCGCCGCGAGATCGCGTTCGCCGGGGCGCAGTTCGGTGCCGAGGCCGCCCGCCCGGTGCGCGAGGCGAGCGAGCGGGCCGAACGCTGGCTGCGCGAGGCCTTCCTGCTGCAGCAGCGGCTCGACGACGCGGAGCCCGACACGGCCGCCGAGCGACGCCGTTGGAGCGAACGCATCGCGGGGCTCTGCACCTCGGCGCTCGGCGCGCTCGACCAGGCCGAGCAGGCGCTCGGCGTCCGCCGGGCGGCCGAACGAGGCGCGGGGGCGACGCTCGCCGAGCTGCCGGAGACCGCCGCGAGGCTCGGACGACGCCGGCAGGATGCCGCGGCCGCCCTGGACCGGCTCGGCACCCGGTTCCGGCCCACCGCCCTCGTCGGCGGGCGCGCCGCCCTCGCCCGCGTCGACCTCGCGCTCGCCGCGGCGGGCGCCGCGCTCACCGCCACCGGGCCCACGGCCGGTGCGGGCGACGCCGAGCGCGCCGCGCGGATCGCCGCGGACCTCGACCGGGCGACCGCCGACCTCGACGCGATCGACCGGCTCGAGCTCGAGCTCGCCGACGCGGAGCGCGCCGCGGAGCAGGCGATGCGCCGCCTCGACGCCGAGCTCGTCGACGCCCGGCACCAGCGCGACGCGTTGAGCGACCCCGAGGACGCCCGTGAGCTCGGCGAGGCCATCGCGGGCGTCGCCGCGCTCATCGGCGTCGCGGGCACCGCCACCGACGTCGTCGAACTGCCCGACCCCTTCGCCGAGCGAGACCGGCTCGACGCGGCCCTCGACCGCCTCGAGTCGGCGCGGGCCGAGGCGCGCACCGCGCAGGCGAGGCTCGACGGGGCGCGTTCGGCGCTCGGCGGCGCGCTCGCGATCGCCGAGAGCCAGCTGGGCGTCGCCCGTGCCCTCGTCGAACGCGGTCGCGGCCTCGTCGGCGCGGGGGCGCGCACCCGGCTCGCCGAGGCGGAGCGCCAGCTCGTCATCGCCCGCCAGGAGCCCGATCCGGTGGCCGCCCTCGACGCCGCCCGGCGTGCGGCGGCGCGGGCCGCGGACGCCGAGGCGCTCGCCTCCTGGGACGCCGGCGCCGGGCGGCGCTGACGCACGAGGACGCACGGGCGGGCCGTCCCTCCCGAGTCCACTAGCCTGGCCCGGTGCAGCCTGACGCCCCCTTCGCCCAGTCCAAGTACCAGGTCCGGTTCGAGTGGGGCGCCGAGGGCCTCGAACGGCTCGCCCCCGCCGACGTCGTCGTGCTCGTCGACGCGCTCTCCTTCACGACCGCGGTGGTCGCGGCCGCCGAGCACGGCCTCGCCGTCGCGCCCTGGCCGAAGGGCGAGCCCCGCGCCGAGGCGTTCGCCGCGGGCCTCGGCGACGGCACGGCGCTCAGCGCCCCCGCCGCCTTCCTCGCCGGCCTCGCGAGCGGGCACGAGCTGCCCGCCCGCCCTGGTGCGACCGTCGTGCTCGCCTCGCCGAACGGGGCGACCCTGGCGCGCGGCTTCGCCGTGCGAGCCGAGGCCGACGGCGCCGCCGCCCCCGTCGTGCTCGCCGCCTCGCTGCGCAACCGCACGGCGGTCGCCCGCCGCATCCTCGCTCTGCAGGAGGAGCGCGGCCGACGTCTCAGCGTCGCGATCCTCGCCGCCGGCGAGCGCGGCGGCGACGGGGTGCGCTTCGCCGTCGAGGATCAGCTCGCCGGCGGCGCGGTCGTCGACGCCCTCGTCGCCCTCGGCATCGACCACACCGCGCCGGAGGCCGCCGTCGCCTGCGCCGCCTTCGAGGGCCTGCGCCGCGCCGTCGGCCACCTGCAGAGCGCGAGCGGCAGCGGGGTCGAGCTCGTCGGGCGCGGCGTGGGTGCGGGCGTCGCCGCGGCGGCGCAGACCGACGTCACCGAACTCGTGCCCGAGCTCCGCGGCGAGGTGTTCCGCGTCGGCTGAGCCGGCTCAGCCCGCGGTGACGGGGCGCTTTCGCGCGCGGTGCGCGCGCACCTTCGCCCGGTTGCCGCAGCGCTGCATCGAGCACCAGCGGCGGCTGCCCGCCCGCGAGGTGTCGAGGAAGACGATGTCGCAGTCGTCGCCCGCGCAGACGCGGATGCGCTCGGCGTTCGCCGCCCCGAGCAGGTCGACCGCGTCGCGGGCGATCGTCGACAGCGCCTGACCGACGAGCTGCACCGAGCGGCCCGCCTGACGCGCGCCGCCGGCGAGCGACGGCGGGATGTCGGGGGTCGCGGCGTAGAGGTTCACGATGTCGACGTCGTCGCTGCGGCGCTCGCCGCCGTGCGCCGCGGCGAGGGCGAGCCGGGTGATCGCGTCGCGGAGCGCCGTGGCGTCGAAGAGGTCGCGGGTGCGGGCGTCGCCGATCGCCATCGGGAAGCGCTCGCGCAGCCAGCCGGCGAGGTCGTCGGGGGAGTGCAGCAGCTCCTCGGCGAGCGAGGCGCCGATCGGGCCCGTGCACGCGAAGTCGAGCGCGAGCGAGCCGGAGTCGAACCACCAGCGGAGCCCGTCGCCGGAGACGACCCACTGGCCGACGGGGATCTGCACGGTGGAGACGGGCATGCTGCGCTTTCGGGTGGGGAGGTGCGGGGCGCCGCTCGGGCGCGCTGTCCATTCTGCCGGATGCCGCGACGGGTCCGACCCGGCGCGGGCGGCGCGGCTCAGCCGGCCGCGGCGCTCGCGGCGCGGCGGCGCATCGCCGGGGTGATGTCGCGGCGGTGCCACTCGATGAGGTTCGCCCGGTCGAAGCCGCGACGGCAGAGCCCGCAGCTGAGCGCCCGCTCGGGCCGCCGGTACCGGTAGTGCACGTGCCCCGCCGGGCAGCTGCCCACCCAGGGCGCGAGCTCGTCGGCGATCTCGCCGTCGTGCGTGCGGCGGCCGACGTAGCCGAGCTCGGCCGCGGTCTTCGCCCACTTGGGGCCGTGCCCGGCGCGCGGACCGGCGAGCGCGTGCGCGACCTCGTGCAGCAGGATCTGGTGGATCTCGTCGTCGTCGTAGCGGGCGGCGAGGTAGCGCGACACCGAGATGCGCTTGGCCGTGTAGTTGCAGAGACCCGCCCGCTTCTTCGCATTGTCGAAGCCGAAGCTCCACTGGGCGGGGTCGAGGTGCAGGGCGATGAGCGCCTCGGCCCACCGCCTGACCCGCTCGAGTTCCGCCATGGGACAGAGAATAGCGCCGCCCACCGGCACGGGGCCCGCGCGCGGCGTCCGCGCCGCCTCAGCCCGTGAGACCGACGAGCAGCAGCCGGTCGTCTCCCGCGCGGGGGTCGCCCCGCCCGTCGGTGTTGTTCGTCAGCACCCAGAGCCCGCCGCCGGGCGCCGCGACGACGTCGCGCAGCCGCCCGTGCTCGTCCGCGAACCAGGCCTCCGCCGTCGGCGCCGCCGCGCTCGCCGGAGAGATCGCCCACAGCCGTTCGCCGCGGAGCGCCGCGAGGAACAGCGCGTCCCCGGTCGCGGCCAGCCCGCTCGGGCTCGCCTCCGACGTCGGCCACTGCAGCACCGGGTCGACGAAGGCCGGGTCGCCGGCGACGCCCTCCACCACGGGCCAGCCGTAGTCGCCGCCCGCGCGGATGAGGTTGAGCTCGTCCCAGGTGTTCTGACCGAACTCCGCCGCCCACAGCCGGCCCGAGGCATCCCAGGCGATGCCCTGCGGGTTGCGGTGGCCGAGGCTCCAGACGTGCGTGCCGAAGGGGTTGCCGGGCGCGGGCGCCCCGTCGGGCGTCATCCGCAGGATCTTGCCGGCGAGCGAGCCCCGGTCGCGCGCCGCCTCGCGCAGCCCGGCGTCGCCGGTCGTCGCGTAGAGGAAGCCGTCCGGGCCGAAGGCGAGCCGGCCGCCGTTGTGATTGCCCGCCTTCGGGATGCCGGTGAGCACCGGTTCGGCGGCGCCGAGCGCAATGGCGCCGGGTTCGCCGGTCACCGGCATCCGCACGATCCGGTTGTCCTCGGGCCCCGTGAACATCGCGTAGAGGGATGCCTCGCGCTCGCCGTCGCCCGGCAGCTGGGCGAGGCCCAGCAGCCCGCCCTCGCCGCCCGGGGCGACGCCGGGCACCTCGGCGACCACGCGGGTGCCGCCGCCCGGCAGCACCTCGACGATGCGGGCGAGGTCGCGCTCGCTCACGAGCACCGCGCCGTTCGGCAGGGCGACGACCGACCACGGGGCGTCGAGGCCCGTCGCGAGTTCGCGGACCGAGCCGTCCGGCCGGAGCACCGGGGGCGGCGCGGACGGCGGGGACGGGGCCGGGCCCGTGGCCGTGGGCGCCTCCGGGCTGCTCGGCGGCGGGCTCGTCGGCGCCGGGCCCGCACCGGGGGCGCAGGCGGCGAGTGCGAGCAGCGCGAGGGCGGCGAGCGCGGCGGTGCCGCTCGCTCGGCGGGTGCGGCCCGGCATCCTGCCCCCGTTCCTCGTCGACGTCGTCGCGTCCAGTCTGCGCGTCGCGCACCCGCGCGGCAACGCCCGCCGCGCGACGCCGCGCGCGTCGCGGCAGAATGGGGGGATGGCGGCGGCGATCGATCTGAACTGCGACCTCGGCGAGTCGTTCGGGGCGTGGCGGCTCGGCGACGACGAGACGATGTTCGGCCTCGTGACGAGCGCGAACGTCGCCTGCGGCTTCCACGCCGGCGATCCGCTGACGATGCGGCGCAGCGTCGAGCTCGCCGCGCGGCACGGCGTCGCCCTCGGCGCGCACCCGGGCTACCGGGACCTCGCGGGCTTCGGCCGCCGCGCCCTCGACGCCGCGCCCGAGGAGCTCGCCGCCGAACTGCTCTACCAGCTCGGCGCGCTCGACGGGCTCGCCCGGGCGCAGGGGGTCCGCGTCCGTTACGTGAAGGCGCACGGGGCGCTCTACCACCGGCTCGGCGCCGACGAACGGGCCGCGGCGGCGTTCGCGGAGGCGCTCGCCGCCTACGACCCCGCCCTGCCCGTGCTCGGCGCGCCCGGCGGGGCGATCGAGCGGGCGGCGACCGCGGCCGGGCTGCGCTTCGCCCGCGAGGCGTTCGCCGACCGCGGCTACGGCGCCGACGGGCTGCTGCGGCCGCGCGGGGCGGCGGGCGCGCTCGTCACCGAACCCGAGGAGGTCGCCGCCCGGGCCGTCGCCCTCGCCACCACCGGCGCCGTGCCGCTCGCGGACGGCGGCGCGCTCGAACTCGCCCCCGACTCGATCTGCCTGCACGGCGACACCCCCGGCGCGCCCGAGCTCGCCCGGCGCGTCCGGGCGGCGCTCGAGGACGCCGGCGTCCGGGTGCGGGCGTTCGCATGAGCGTGCGGCTGCTGCCGAGCGGACCCGACGCGATCCTCGTCGAGTGCGGCTCGCAGGCCGAGGTGCTCGCGCTGCACGAGGCGCTCGCCAGCGACCCGCCGGAGGGGCTCGTCGAGCTCGTGCCGGCCGCGCGCACCGTGCTCGTCGCCGTCGACCACCGGGTGCTGCCGCTCGAGACGGCGGCGAGCTGGGTGCGGCGTGCGATGCAGCACGGCCCGGCGCAGCACGGCGGGGCCGACGTCGGATCCGGGTCAGCGTCGTCCGGCGGCGTCGCGAGCGCACCGCCCGTCGTCCTCGACGCGAGCTACGACGGCGAGGACCTCGACGACACCGCGCGCCTGCTCGGCATCGGGGCGGCCGAGCTCGTCGCCCGCCACCTCGCCGCCGAGTGGCGGGTCGCGTTCATCGGCTTCGCGCCCGGCTTCGCCTACCTCGTGAGCGACGACTGGCCCTACCGGGTGCCCCGGCTCGACGCCCCGCGCACCCGCGTGCCCGCCGGATCGCTCGCGCTCGCCGACGGCTACACCGGGGCCTACCCGCGCGAGAGCCCGGGCGGCTGGCGGCTCATCGGCCGCACCGAGGCGGTGCTCTGGGACGAGGGCGCCGATCCGCCCGCCCGGCTCGTGCCCGGGGCGCGGGTGCGGTTCCGCGAGGCCGGATCGTCGCCGGGAGCGGGCTCGTGACCGCCCTCCGTATCGTCGCGCCCGGGGCATCCTGCCTCGTCGAGGACCTGGGCCGGCCCGGCCTCGCCCGCCTGGGCGTCGGGCGCTCGGGCGCCGCCGACCGCGGCGCGCTCGCGCTCGCGAACCGGCTCGTCGGCAACGCCGAGGGGGCGGCGGGCCTCGAGGTGCTGCTCGGCGGCTTCCGGGCCGTGGCGGAGGCGGACGCCTGGATCGCCGTCACGGGCGCGCGCGGCCCCGTCCTCGTCGACGGCGTCGAGGCGTCGCCGGCCGTCGCCGTGCGGGTGCCGGCCGGCGCCGAGCTGGAGCTGCGGCCCGCCGAGCACGGCCTCCGCTACCTCGTCGGGGTGCGCGGCGGCATCGCGGTGCCCGAGGTGCTCGGCTCGCGCTCCCGGGACACGCTCGCCGGGCTCGGGCCCGACCCCGTCGCGGCGGGCGACCGCCTGCCGATCGGCCCCGAACCCGAGGCGCCGGTCGCGCTGCTCGACCGGGAGGCCGCGTTCGCCCCGGTGGACGGGCCCGTCGTGCTCGAACTCGTGCCGGGCCCCCGTGCCGACTGGTTCACCGATGCGGCCCGGGCGCTCCTCTTCGACACGGAGTGGCGCACCTCGGCGGCGGCCGACCGCGTCGGCACCCGGCTCGAGGGGCCGGTGCTCGACCGGCTCGTGGCCGGCGAACTCGCGAGCGAGGCGACGGTGCCGGGCTCGATGCAGGTGTCGACCTCGGGTCAGCCGACGATCCTCGGACCCGATCGCCCGGTCACCGGCGGCTACCCGGTGATCGCGATCGTCGCGCCCGCCTCGCTCGATCGCGTCGCCCAGCTCCGCCCGGGCCAGCCCGTGCGCTTCCGTCACGCCCGCTGACCCGCCCCCTCTCCTCACACAACTCAGGAACATCCGGCGGTTATGCGCCTCGAGGCGATCGGCGATCGGCGTCGGCGCAGGGATGCCGATCGGATGCTTCCTGAGTTGTGAACCGGGGGAAGGGGGAAGGGGGGAGGGCGGGGCCCGGGTGCTACTTGGCGAGGAAGACGGAGCGGGCCGGCGGCGGGCTCGGCACCGCCGTGGCATCCGTGACCACCGGCGCGCCCGCGACGAAGCGGCGCAGTTCCTCGCCGTCGACGAGCTTGGCGGGCGCCGGGTCGCTCGCGAGGCGGCGCGGCAGCTCGGCGAAGGGCAGCTCGGCGTCGCTCGCGTACATGACGACGTTGCCGAAGCGGCGCCCCTTCAGCATCGAGGCGTCGGCGGCGATCGCGACGTGGGCGAAGACGTGGCCGAGGGTCGCCGCCTGCGCGCGGGCGAAGCCCAGCCCAGCCCCGTCGGCGACGTTCACCGCGACGATGCCGCCGGGCGCGAGCCGCGGCTGCAGCAGGCCGTAGAACTCGGCGCTCGTCACGTGCGCGGGCGTGCGTGCGCCGGAGAAGATGTCGACGACGGCGAGGTCGACGGCGCCGTCGAGACCGGCCGGCAGCTTCTGCAGCACCGCCCTGGCGTCGCCGTGGCGCACCCGCAGCTGCGCGCCGCGGGGGAGCGGCAGCACTTCGCGCACGAGTTCGACGAGCTCCGACTCGAGCTCGATCACCTGCTGCCGGGAGCCCGGCCGGGTCGCGATGACGTAGCGGGGCAGGGTGAGCGCCCCGCCGCCGAGGTGCAGCGCCGTGATCGGCTCGCCCTCGGCGCGGACGAGGTCGACGGCGTGCCCGATGCGGCGCACGTACTCGAAGCCGAGCCACTCGGGCCGTTCGAGCTCGACGTGCGACTGCGGGGTGCCGTCGACGTAGAGCGTCCAGGAGCCGGGCGTGCTGCGGGACTCCTCGAGCTTCGCGAGGTGGCCGCTCGCGGAGAGGCGGCGTTCGAGCGGCGGGTCGGCGTGATGCGGCACGGCTCAACGCTACCCCGCGCCCTGGGCGGGCGGGCCGGGCAGGCGCCCTCAGCAGGCGCCGAAGAGCACCGCGTCGAGCCGGTCCCGTTCGAGCACGGCGGCCGGGTGCGGTCCGTGCAGCGCGAGGTGTTCGGCGACGAGGGCAGGGATGCCCGCCGGGCCGGCGACGAGCACGGCGTTGCCCTCCTCGGTGCCGGCCAGCACGCCCGCGTCGCCCGCGACGAGCAGCTCGATGCCCGGCTGCGCCCTGGCGATCGCGCGGGCCTGCTCGCGCAGCCGGCCGAGGCCGGCGGCGTCCGCCACGTTCGCGATGAGCAGCGGCGGCCCGTCGGCGGGGTCGAGGAGGGCGAGCAGCTCGCGCTGGAATGCGACGTCGGCGACGAAGGCGGGCGGGTCGAGCCGGGAGTACAGGTCGAGTACGACGAGGTCGAAGCCGGCGCCCGCCTCGCGCAGCGCCGGCACGGCGTCGGCGGCGTCGGCGATGCGCGTCTCGACGCCCGCGGGCGCCGGCAGCCGCTCGAGCACGAGGTCGAGCAGCTCTGCGTCGAGCTCGACGACGAGCTGCGCGGAGCCCGGCCGGCTCGCCGCCACGTAGCGCGGGATGGTCAGCGCCCCGCCGCCGAGGTGCAGCGCGCGCAGCGGTGCGCCGGGCGTCGCCATCGCGTCGATCACGTGGCCGATCCGGCGCACGTACTCGAAGAAGAGGCGGCCGGGGTCGTCGGCGTCGACGTGGGATTGGGCGGTGCCGTCGACGAGCAGGGTCCAGCCGGTGCTGCTGAACACGTCGCGCGCGAACTCGAGGCGGGCCATCCGGGTGCCGTCGCCGGGTCAGCGACCCTCGGCGACGTCCTCCGGCCGGCCGGGGCGGGCCTCGAGCGCATCGAGCGCGGCGGCGAGCAGGGCCTCGCGGTCGAGGCCGCGTTCGGCCGCGAGCGCCGCGATGCGCTGATCGAGCGCGTCGGGGGCGAGCGGCGCGGCCGAGGTCGCTGCGGGGAGGCCGGTGGCGGATGCCTCGGCCGGCCGGTCGCGCAGCAGCAGCCCGACGACGGGCAGCACGATCGTGCCGAGCGCGTCGACGATCGCGATGACGCCGAACCAGCGCCAGTACGCGTCCCAGCCGCCGTCGCCCGGGATCCGCCCGTCGCTCAGGATCGGCAGGATGACGAGCAGCGCGACGAGGGCGATCGCGGTGAGGGTGACGGCCATCGCGGCGCGCACGAAGGGATGCCGTCGGCCGGCGAGGAGGAGCAGCAGGTTCGCGTGCGCGAGGCTGAGCGCGAGCACCCCGGTCACGCCGAACCAGCGCCAGAGCTCGCCGGAGCCGTCGTTCCAGGCATCCCAGGGCGTCCAGATCAGTACGAGGCCGATGACGAGCGCGATCGCGCTGACGGCGAGCCCGACGAAGCCGACGACCCGGACGGGGCGCCCGGCGACGGCGAGGTGGCAGAGCGCGACGGTGCTGAAGCCGGCGACGAGGAGGGTGGTCGTCAGCACGCGCCCCTGCACCTCGCCGAAGTCCCCGGTGAGCAGCACGACGATGCCGACCACCGCGGTGATGGAGATCGAGGCGACGAGTGCGACGACGGCGGCGCGGCGGGCGCCGCGGACGCCGGGCGGGCGGTGAACGGTACCTGGCTCGGTCATGGCACCTCCTCGTGCCGGTCAGTCTAGGGATCGCAGGCGGCGGAATCGGGGAGGAGCGGCCCGGAATCCCGGGCGAGGCGGGGGTCGCGACGAGGCATCCGATCCCCGCGCGCCGCGGTTATACCGGAGATCTCCGACGAAATCAAGAATCCGGCTGGACATGGCGCGTCTTGTCGCATATGCTTGACCTTTGCGCTCCCAGACCCACTCTGCCTTCATATTGCGGTCGGCTCCGTGTAGTCCGTGATCTCGCGATCACCGACTCCCGCACACGTCTCGGGGCAACTCTCCACTTGTGACAATGAACCGGGCCGACGGGCCCATGGAGGTCATTTCCTTGGCTGCTGCGCGCAACGCGACCACGCCCACCCCCAAGAACGGACGCGAGGCAAGTCGCCTCTCGTTCGCGAAGGTCACCGACACCCTGACGGTCCCCGACCTGCTCGCCCTGCAGACCGAGAGCTTCGACTGGCTCGTCGGCAACGACGCGTGGAAGGCGCGCGTCGAGCAGGCCACCGCAGATGGTCGGAAGGACCTTCCCGAGGCCACCGGCCTCGAGGAGATCTTCGAGGAGATCTCCCCGATCGAGGACCTCGGCGAGACCATGCAGCTCTCGTTCACCAACCCTGAGCTCGAGCCGCCGAAGTACACGATCGACGAGTGCAAGGAGAAGGGCAAGACCTACTCCGCGCCGCTCTACGTGAACGCCGAGTTCATGAACCACCTCACGGGCGAGATCAAGACCCAGACGGTGTTCATGGGCGACTTCCCGCTGATGACCGCCCGCGGCACCTTCGTGATCAACGGCACCGAGCGCGTCGTCGTCTCGCAGCTCGTCCGCTCGCCCGGCGTGTACTTCGAGCGCACCCCCGACAAGACGAGCGACAAGGACATCTACTCCGCTCGCGTCATCCCGAGCCGCGGCGCCTGGCTCGAGTTCGAGATCGACAAGCGCGACCAGGTCGGCGTCCGCATCGACCGCAAGCGCAAGCAGTCGGTCACGGTCTTCCTGAAGGCACTCGGCCTCACCTCCGAGGAGATCCTCGAGCAGTTCGCCGGCTACGAGTCGATCGCCCTCACCCTCGAGAAGGACAACATCCTCACGAAGGAAGAGGCGCTCAAGGACATCTACCGCAAGCTCCGTCCGGGAGAGCAGGTCGCCGCCGAGGCCGCCCGCGCGCTCCTCGACAACTTCTACTTCAACCCGAAGCGCTACGACCTCGCGAAGGTCGGCCGGTACAAGATCAACCAGAAGCTCGGCCTCGAGGCCCCGCTGACGGACTCGGTCCTGACCGTCGACGACATCGTCGCGACGATCAAGTACCTCGTCGCGCTGCACGAGGGTCGCGAGACCCTGCCGGGTCGCCGCGGCGGCAAGGCGGTCGACATCCGCCTCGACGTCGACGACATCGACAACTTCGGCAACCGTCGCATCCGCGCGGTCGGCGAGCTCATCCAGAACCAGGTGCGCACCGGCCTCAGCCGCATGGAGCGCGTCGTCCGCGAGCGCATGACGACGCAGGACATCGAGGCGATCACGCCGCAGACCCTGATCAACGTGCGACCCGTCGTCGCCGCGATCAAGGAGTTCTTCGGCACCTCGCAGCTGTCGCAGTTCATGGACCAGAACAACCCGCTGGCCGGCCTCACCCACAAGCGCCGCCTCTCGGCGCTCGGCCCCGGCGGCCTCTCGCGCGACCGCGCGGGCGTCGAGGTCCGCGACGTGCACCCCTCGCACTACGGCCGCATGTGCCCGATCGAGACCCCGGAAGGCCCGAACATCGGCCTGATCGGCTCGCTCGCCTCGTTCGCGCGGATCAACTCGTTCGGCTTCATCGAGACGCCGTACCGCCGCGTCGAGAACGGCAAGGTCAGCAACCAGATCGACTACCTGACCGCGTCGGAGGAGGACGACTTCATCGTCGCCCAGGCCAACGCCCCGCTGAAGACCGACGGCTCGTTCGTCGAGGACCGCGTGCTCGCCCGCAAGAAGGGCGGCGAGGTCGACCTGTTCCCGGCCGCCGAGATCGGCTACATGGATGTCTCGCCGCGCCAGATGGTGTCGGTGGGTACCTCCCTCATCCCGTTCCTCGAGCACGACGACGCGAACCGCGCCCTGATGGGTGCGAACATGCAGCGCCAGGCCGTGCCGCTGCTGCGCAGCGACTCGCCGCTCGTCGGCACCGGCATGGAGGGCTACGCGGCCGTCGACGCCGGTGACGTCATCACCGCCGACCGTGCGGGCGTCGTCGCCGAGGTCTCGGCCGACTCCGTCACCGTGCAGCTCGACGAGGGCGGCACGCAGACGTACTACCTGCGCAAGTTCGACCGTTCGAACCAGGGCACCTCGTACAACAACCGCGTCGTGGTCTCGGCCGGCGAGCGCGTCGAGGTCGGCGAGGTCATCGCCGACGGCCCCGCCACCGACAACGGCGAGCTCGCGCTCGGCAAGAACCTCCTCGTGGCGTTCATGCCGTGGGAGGGCCACAACTTCGAGGACGCGATCATCCTCAGCCAGAACCTGGTGAAGGACGACGTCCTCTCCTCGATCCACATCGAGGAGTACGAGGTCGACGCCCGCGACACCAAGCTCGGCAAGGAGGAGATCACCCGCGATCTCCCGAACGTGAGCCCCGACCTGCTCGCCGACCTCGACGAGCGCGGCATCATCCGCATCGGTGCCGAGGTGCGCCCCGGCGACATCCTCGTCGGCAAGGTCACGCCGAAGGGCGAGACCGAGCTCAGCGCCGAGGAGCGCCTGCTCCGCGCGATCTTCAACGAGAAGAGCCGCGAGGTCCGTGACACCTCCCTGAAGGTGCCCCACGGCGAGCAGGGCACCATCATCGGTGTCAAGGTGTTCGACTCGCAGGACGGCGACGACGAGCTCGGCTCGGGCGTCAACCAGCGCGTGGTCGTGTACATCGCCCAGAAGCGCAAGATCACCGAGGGCGACAAGCTCGCCGGCCGCCACGGCAACAAGGGCGTCATCTCGAAGATCCTGCCGGTCGAGGACATGCCGTTCCTCGCGGACGGCACGCCGGTCGACGTCGTGCTGAACCCGCTCGGCATCCCGGGTCGAATGAACTTCGGCCAGGTCCTCGAGACCCACCTCGGCTGGGTCGCGAAGCAGGGCTGGAAGGTCGACGGCGCCCCCGAGTGGGCGAAGACCCTCCCCGAGGGCGCCCGCGAGGCCGCCCCCGGCACCAAGGTCGCCACCCCGGTGTTCGACGGCGCGCACGAGGAGGAGATCGCCGGTCTCCTCGACTCGACGCTGCCGAACCGCGACGGCGAGCGCCTCATCGACTCCTCGGGCAAGACCCAGCTGTTCGACGGTCGCTCGGGCGAGCCGTTCCCGTACCCCGTGTCGGTCGGCTACATGTACATCCTGAAGCTGCACCACCTCGTGGACGACAAGATCCACGCCCGCTCCACCGGCCCCTACTCGATGATCACGCAGCAGCCGCTGGGTGGAAAGGCGCAGTTCGGCGGCCAGCGCTTCGGCGAGATGGAGGTGTGGGCGCTCGAGGCGTACGGCGCCGCCTACGCCCTCCAGGAGCTCCTCACGATCAAGTCCGACGACATCCTCGGCCGCGTCAAGGTGTACGAGGCGATCGTCAAGGGCGAGAACATCCAGGAGCCCGGCATCCCCGAGTCGTTCAAGGTGCTCATGAAGGAGATGCAGTCGCTCTGCCTGAACGTCGAGGTGCTCTCGGCCGACGGCACCGCGGTCTCGCTCCGCGACACCGATGACGAGGCCTTCCGCGCCGCGGAGGAGCTCGGCATCAACATCTCCGCGCGCTTCGAGTCGTCGAACATCGACGAGATCTGAACCGCCAGGTACGAAACGACTTCAGGAATCTAGGAGAGAAATTGCTCGACGCAACGACGTTCGATGAGCTTCGTATCGGCCTGGCCACCGCAGAGGACATCCGCAAGTGGTCCCACGGCGAGGTCAAGAAGCCGGAGACCATCAACTACCGCACGCTGAAGCCCGAGAAGGACGGGCTCTTCGGCGAGCAGATCTTCGGGCCGTCCCGTGACTGGGAGTGCGCCTGCGGCAAGTACAAGCGCGTCCGCTTCAAGGGCATCGTCTGCGAGCGGTGCGGGGTCGAGGTCACCAAGAGCTCGGTCCGCCGCGAGCGGATGGGCCACATCGAGCTCGCCGCCCCGGTGACGCACATCTGGTACTTCAAGGGCGTCCCCTCGCGCCTCGGCTACCTGCTCGACATGGCGCCGAAGGACCTCGAGAAGGTCATCTACTTCGCCGCCTACATGGTGATCGATGTCGACGAGGACGGCCGTCACGCCGACATGCCCGGCCTCGAGAACGAGCTCCGGCTCGAGATCAAGACCATCGGCGACCAGCGCGACGCCCGCATCGCGACGCTCATGGCCCGCAAGGAGGAGGAGCTCGCGCAGCTCGAGGCCGACGGCGCCAAGTCCGACGTCCGCAAGCGCGCCGAGGCCGCCGCCGACAAGGAGATGACCCAGGTCCGCAAGTCGGCCGACGAGCAGATCGCGCACCTCGAGCGCGTCTGGGAGGACTTCCGCACGCTGAAGGTCGGCGAGCTGAAGCCCGAGGACTCGGTCTTCCACGAGCTGCAGGACCGCTTCGGCATGTACTTCGAGGCCTACATGGGCGCCGAGGCCATCAAGAAGCGCCTGCTCTCGTTCGACCTCGCGGCCGAGGCCGAGGACCTGCACCTGCAGATCGCCGAGGGCAAGGGTCAGAAGAAGATCCGCGCCATCAAGCGCCTCAAGGTCGTCAACTCGTTCCTGCAGACCGGCAGCTCGCCGGCGGCGATGGTGCTCGACGTGGTGCCGGTGATCCCGCCGGAGCTGCGCCCGATGGTCCAGCTCGACGGCGGCCGCTTCGCGACCTCCGACCTGAACGACCTGTACCGCCGCGTCATCAACCGGAACAACCGTCTCCGCCGCCTGCTCGACCTCGGCGCCCCCGAGATCATCGTGAACAACGAGAAGCGCATGCTGCAGGAGGCCGTCGACGCCCTGTTCGACAACGGCCGTCGCGGCCGCCCGGTCACGGGCACCGGCAACCGCGCCCTCAAGTCCCTCAGCGACATGCTGAAGGGCAAGCAGGGTCGTTTCCGCCAGAACCTGCTCGGCAAGCGCGTCGACTACTCGGGCCGTTCGGTCATCGTCGTCGGCCCGCAGCTGAAGCTGCACCAGTGCGGTCTGCCCAAGCAGATGGCGCTGGAGCTCTTCAAGCCGTTCGTGATCAAGCGTCTGATCGACCTGAGCCACGCGCAGAACATCAAGGCCGCCAAGCGCATGGTCGAGCGTTCGCGCCCGCAGGTGTGGGACGTGCTCGAGGAGATCATCCGCGAGCGCCCCGTGCTGCTGAACCGTGCGCCCACGCTGCACCGTCTCGGCATCCAGGCGTTCGAGCCGCAGCTCGTCGAGGGCAAGGCCATCCAGCTCCACCCGCTCGTCTGCGCCGCCTTCAACGCGGACTTCGACGGCGACCAGATGGCCGTCCACCTGCCGCTGTCGGTCGAGGCCCAGGCCGAGGCCCGCGTGCTCATGCTCGCGTCGAACAACATCCTGAAGCCGTCGGACGGCCGTCCGGTGACCCTGCCCTCGCAGGACATGATCATCGGCCTGCACCACCTGACGACCGAGAAGCCGGGCGCCCCCGGCGAGGGCCGCGCGTTCTCGTCGATCGCCGAGGCGATCCTCGCGTTCGACCAGAACCGTCCGGGCGACATCAAGCTCGACCTCGGCGCGGTCGTGAAGATCCGCCTCGAGGGCCTGCACTTCGGTGAGGGCCAGGAGCCGGAGAACTTCGAGCCGGGCAAGTCGTTCCTGCTCGAGACCACCCTCGGTCGGGCGATCTTCAACGAGGCGCTGCCCGTCGACTACCCGTACTTCAACAAGCAGGCCGGCAAGGGCCAGATCTCGGCGATCGTCAACGACCTCGCCGAGCGCTACCCGAAGACGGAGGTCGCCGCGACCCTCGACCGCATCAAGGACGCCGGCTTCCGCTGGGCGACCCGCTCGGGCGTGACCGTCGCCCTCTCGGACATCATCACGCCGCCGAGCAAGGGCGAGATCGTGGCGAAGTACGAGAAGCAGGCCGCCAAGGTGCAGTCGCAGTTCGAGAAGGGTCTCACGACCGACCTCGAGCGTCGCCAGGAGCTCATCCAGATCTGGACCAAGGCCACCGACGAGGTCGCCAAGGCCATGCAGGAGAGCTTCCCGACCGACAACACCATCAACCGCATGGTGACCTCGGGCGCCCGTGGTAACTGGCTGCAGGTGCGCAACATCGCCGGCATGCGAGGCCTGGTGAACAACCCGAAGGGTGAGATCATCCCTCGCCCGATCATCTCCTCGTACCGCGAGGGTCTCTCGGTCGCGGAGTACTTCATCGCGACCCACGGTGCCCGAAAGGGTCTGGCCGACACGGCGCTCCGCACCGCGGACTCCGGCTACCTGACCCGTCGTCTCGTCGACGTCTCGCAGGACGTCATCATCCGCGAGGACGACTGCGGCACCGGCAAGGGCCTCGAACTGCCGATCGGCCTCACCGACGCCTCGGGCGAGCTCGTGCGCGACCCGAACGTGGAGAACTCCGTGTTCGCCCGTTCGCTCGCGGCCGACGCCGTGAGCGCCAAGGGCGAGGTCGTCGCCGAGGCCGGCGAGGACGTGGGCGACGTGCTCATCGACAAGCTGATCGCGGCGGGCGTCGAGTCCATCAAGGTCCGCTCGGTGCTCACCTGCGAGTCGGCGGTCGGCGTCTGCGCGAAGTGCTACGGCCGTTCGCTCGCGACCGGCAAGCTCGTCGACATCGGCGAGGCCGTCGGCATCATCGCCGCCCAGTCGATCGGCGAGCCGGGCACCCAGCTCACGATGCGTACCTTCCACACCGGTGGTTCGGCCTCGGCCGACGACATCACGCAGGGTCTGCCCCGCGTGCAGGAGCTCTTCGAGGCCCGCACCCCCAAGGGCGCGTCGCCGATCGTCGAGGCCCCCGGCCGCATCACGATCGACGAGACCGACAAGCAGCGCAAGGTCATCCTGACGCCCGACAACGGCGACGAGCCGATCACGTACAACGTGCTCAAGCGCTCGACGCTGCTCGTCGAGGACGCGCAGCACGTCGAGCTCGGCCAGCAGCTCATCGTCGGCACCGTCGACCCGAAGGAGGTCCTCCGGGTCAAGGGCGTGCGCGAGGTGCAGAAGCACCTGGTGAACGGCGTGCAGGACGTGTACCGCTCGCAGGGCGTGCCGATCCACGACAAGCACATCGAGGTCATCGTGCGCCAGATGCTGCGCAAGGTCACCGTCGTCGACCACGGCGACACCGACCTGCTGCCCGGCGAGCTCGTCGACCGGTCGAAGTACAACTCGATCAACCGCGCGGCGCTCACCGAGGGCAAGAAGACCGCCTCGGCGCGTCAGGAGGTCATGGGGATCACCAAGGCCTCGCTGGCGACCGAGTCGTGGCTGTCGGCCGCGTCCTTCCAGGAGACGACCCGCGTGCTCACGCAGGCCGCCATGGAGGGCAAGAGCGACCCGCTGGTCGGCCTCAAGGAGAACGTGATCATCGGCAAGCTGATCCCCGCCGGCACGGGCCTTGCGAAGTACCGCAACGTCACGGTCGAGGCGACGGAGGAGGCGAAGGCGGAGCGCTACCCGAACCGCATCTTCGCCGACGACGCGTCGTTCAACGAGGGCGACCTCAGCTTCGTCGACTTCGACGCGTTCTCGAGCGACGACTTCACGCCCGGCAACTACAGCTGAGCGTGACGCGCTGAACCGCAGGGCCCCGGAGCGATCCGGGGCCCTTCGGCGTCTCCCGCGCGCTTCCGCTGGCAGGCGCCGCCTCGGCGCTAGCATGAGCCGAATCGGTCACACGGGGTGCCCGGAGGGAGCAGACCATGACGAGCACGACGCCCGGAGACGACGAGCCGACGCGCGCGAGCGACGACTCGGCCGCGAACGCCGACCTCACGCCCGCAGCGCGCGGTGCGGACACCGAGCACCCGACCGCGGTGCTCCCGGAACCCGTCGCGACGACCGGCGCGGATGCCTCGCAGCCCGCCTCGCCCGCGGAGGAGCCCGAATCGCCCGCCGACGAAGCTGCGGCCGACGACACGGCGCACGACGCGAGCCCGGCCCCCGAGCCCGCGAGCGCGGCTCTCGGCGAGGCCCCCGGCGTCATCGAGGAGCCGGAGCCCGCGAGCGAGGACCTCGACGCCAACGCCAGGCTCGACGCCGCCGTGCAGCGCGCCGGCGTGGTGCCCGGCGGCGACGCGCCCGCCGAGGAATACCCGGAGCCCGTGGCGGCGGACACGGTCCGCCGCGAGACCTACGTGCCCGCGGGCGCTGCGGCGGGCACCGCGGCAGGCGCGGCCACGCTCGCCCCGGAGCCCGGCTACGCGGCCGGCCCGCAGACCGTGTACGTGCAGGCTCCCGAGCCGCCGAAGGCGAAGGGCAACCGCGGCTTCGGCATCCTCGTCGCCCTCATCGGCACCGTGCTCTTCGCCGCGCTGTACCTGGGCGCCGCGTACCTGCTGCTGCTCAGCCAGGGCGACGCGGGCTCGGCGACCGAGCAGCTCACCCAGTTCGCCGCCAAGCAGCTGTTCTGGGTGCCCGTCGCGGTGTTCTTCCTCGGCTTCGCGCTGCTCGCCGCGATCGTCAACAAGGGCGGCTGGTGGTGCTACGCGGTGTTCGGCCTGCTCGTCGCCGTCGCCGTGTACTTCTCCTACGTGGGCGGCGCGCTCTGGTCGGTCGCGTGGACGATCACCCCGGGCGACGTGCCCGGCTTCGTGGCGCAGCGCTGGCTCGACCCCTTCGCGATCGTCGCGGCCGTCATCGCCCGGGAGATCCCGATCTGGCTCGGCGGCTGGATCGCGGCTCGCGGCCGCAAGGTGACCGAGCGCAACCGGCTCGCCCTCGAGGCCTACGACCGCGAGATCGCGGCGGGGCCGCAGGCGCAGCCGCGCTGAGCGCGGGCTACTCGCAGCCGAGCTCGGCGGCCGCGGCGCCGAGCTCGAGCTCCGCGCCCCAGTCGGCGAACGCGAGCTGCGCATCGCCGTCGGTCTCGGCGAGCGTGAGCGCCCGGGGGAGCGGCGGGCCGTAGCGCTCCACGACGAGCACGCCGGCGCGGCTGTCGCTCGCCCCGATCTGGACGGCGAGCGTCTCGCCGTCGCCGCTCGGGGCGGCGACCGACAGCTCGGCCCCGGAGAGGATCGCCTCGAGCAGGACCTCCGGGTCGGTGAAGGGCGCCCACTGGGCGACCGCCGGGTCGGTGCCGACCGTGCAGACCCCCTCGACGAGCTCGGGCCGCTCGCTCGCGGCGGCGAAGGCGGGATTGCCCCGCACCGCGGTGCGGCCCTCGTCGACGAGCATCGAGGTCGAGACGCCGTCGGCCGCGAGGCTCGCGCGGAACGCACCCGCCCGCCCCGCGTAGTCGACCGTGATCGTGCGCCCCGGCAGCAGCTCGCCCTCCTCCGAGGTGAGGAACTCGTGCACCGTTCCGGTCACCGCGACCGAGCCGCCGCCGCGCACCGCGTCGAGGATCCGATCGGCGAGCTCGGCCTGCGGCACGAGCCAGAGGCCGTTGCCGCTGGCGCCGTCGAAGGACTCCGCGTCGATCCCGGGCGGCGCGGTCGGCAGCGGGGGCGTCGCGGCGCAGCCGACGAGCAGCAACGGTGCGGCGAGCAGGAGGGCCGTGCGGATGCCGCGACGGCGCCCCGCCGGCCGTGCGCCGTCGGCCCGGCTCATGAGGAGGCGTCCGCGGCGCAGACGCTGGCTCCGCGCTGGCCGGAGAGCGTCGCGGCGTCGAGCGAGACCTCGCCCTCGGTGCCGCCGGGGCGGACGACGAAGCAGCTGCGGTCGTCGGCGAGGCCGGCGGCGGCCGGGATCCACGCCTCCGTGCCGCGCACGAGCCCGCTCAGGTCGGACTGGCTGCCGTCGCCGTCGACGACGAAGAGCTGGTAGTCGGCGTCGGGCCCGGACCAGTCGAGTCGCAGGTTGCCGGACTCGACCGAGGCGCTGAGGCCCTCGACGCGCACGCTCGAATCGGTCGCCATCGACACGATCCACCAGGCGAGGGCGCCGGCGAGCGCGAGGAAGGTGAGGCCGACCGAGACGAGGAACGCCGGGTGCAGCCACCAGCGTCGCGTGCGCGGCGGGGCCTCGGCGAGCTCGGGCAGCACGGAGGAGCCGCTGCCGAGGGCGCGGGCGCCGCCGGCGACGCGGGTCGGCGCGGGCGTCTGGCCGAGCGCGGCCGGCCCTGCGGCGGGCGGCGGCGTGCGGTCGGTCATCTCGGCTCCCTCGGGGTCGAACGGCTCGGCGGCGCGCAGCGGGCCCGGCCCGGCCGCGCGACCGCGTACCATGCTATATCGGTGCGCCTGCCCCGAACGGGGCACGCGAGGAGGGGGACCGGAGTGGGCAGCACGCGACGACGGCTCGGCGCCGCCGCGCTGTCGATGCTGCTCGCGGTGCTGGCCGCTCTCGCGACGGCCTCGCCGGCCGGGGCCGCGGACGACGCGCCCCCGGGGGCCGGCTCGGGCGACGTCGCGATCCCGTACCGCGGCAGCACCACGATCGACATCGCGGCGCCGTGGCGGATCACCGACTGCCGGGTGCCCGCGCAGGCGACACCGCTCGTCGTCGGCTGCGACGAGCGCAGCATCTCGCTCGCCGCCCCCGACTACGACCCCGACGCCGCGGCCGTCGCCGTCCCCGTCCCCCTCACCGACGGCCGCATCACGACCCTCGCCGAGTACCGGGTGAGCCTCGAGGCCCCCGAGACGCCGAGCGCGGAGCCCGGCCGGGCGATCCGGCCGACCGCCGCGGGCGCCCTCCTCCGCCTGCCGATCTCCGAGCTCGGCGTCGAGTGCGCGGTGTGCGACGCCGGCGGTCGCCTCCGCGCCGTCGCCGTGCACCCCGCCGAGGCGGGCTCGCTCTGGGCGACGCCGACGCACCTCGTCTTCCGGGCCGCGCAGGGCTACACCGGCCCGGCCGAGCTCGTCTACCGCTTCGCCGACGACTACGGCACCTGGTCGCCGGAGGGCGTGATCCAGGCATCCGTGCTCCGCCCGGCTGCGGCGCCGCTCGTGACGAGCGACCTCGTCGTCGCCCTCGACGACGGGGCGGCCGAGCTCTCGCTCGAACAGCTCGCCTTCGTGCTCGGCGACGACGAGCTCGTGCTCGTCGGCTGCGGCACCGCGATCCGCGGGCAGCTGCAGTGCGACGCCGACGGCGCGATCGACTACCGCGGCGACGGCGCCGCCGACCAGTTCGCCGTGCAGCTCGCGACCACCGGCGGCGAGCAGGCGCTCGCCTCGGTGACGCTCGTGCCGGCCGGCGACGACGGGGCGGATGCCGCGTCCGCGTCCCTGCGGCCGGGCACGGCCCCGATCGCGAAGCCGAAGCAGGGCAAGCAGGGCGTCGCGAGCGCGATCGTCCCGCGCCGGCCCGTCGAAGACCACCACGGCGCGGGCGGCCTGCTCGCCCCGCTCCTCGCCACCCTCGACCGTGTGGGGGCCCGATGACCAGTCGCTGGAGGCGCACGCCATGAGCCTGAGACTCACGATCGATCGCACCGCGAGCGCCGACGCCGCGGGCAGCTGGGCGCTCGACGTCGACGAGGCGACCACCGTCGGCGAGGTCGCCGAGTCGCTCGGGCTGCCGAGCGAGGCGCTCGACCCGCTCGCCGGTCCCGCGGCGCCGCTCGCGGAGAGCACGCTGCTCTCCGGGGCGACCCTGCCTGCGGCGGCCGACGCCTCGCTGCAGCCGGGCACGCTCCGCCTCGAGCTCGTCGGCGGCCCCTACGCGGGCGAGACGGCACCGGTGGCCAGGGGCGGCGCCGTGACCGTCGGCAGCGCCGCCGGTGCGACCCTCGCCATCGCCGACGACGCGCTGGCGCCCACCCACGCGACCTTCACGATCGCCGACGGCGTCTCCGCCGACGGCCGGCCGGCTCCGCTCGGCGCGACCGTCGAACCCGCGCCCGGCGCCGCCGTCTGGGTGAACGGGCAGCCCATCGAGGGCCCGACGCCGATCGTGCCCGCCGACCTCGTGCAGCTCGGCAGCAGCGTCGTCCGCCTCGGCATCGCCCCGGCCGCCGACGCCGACCTGACCCGCGATGCGCTCGGCGACCGCGGCTTCAACCGCCCGTCGCGCATCCGCCCCGCCGCGGAGCAGCCCGTCGTGCCGCTGCCCGGCGACCGTCCGGAGGACCCGGACCAGTCGCCGCTGCCGTGGCTGTCGGCGATCATCCCCGTCGTCCTCGGCGTGACGATGGCCGTGGTCTTCGGCCGCCCGATCATGCTCCTGATGGCCGCGGCGAGCCCGATCATGGTCGTCGGCTCCTTCCTCACCAACCGCAAGCTGGCGAAGAAGAAGGGCGTGAAGACCGAGCAGCAGTGGATCGAGGAGGTCCGCATCGCCGAACGCCGCATCGACGAGCTCGCGAAGCGCCAGCGGATCGAGCGCTGGTACCGGCTGCCCGACCCCGTGGTCATCCTCGACATCGCCACCCGGCCGCTCTCCCGGCTCTGGGAACGGCGGCGCAGCGACGTCGACGCGCTCTCGATGCGCGTGGGCGTCGCCGAGGTCGCCCTCGACGTGCGCTTCGAGGGCGGCGGGCGCGACCGCGGCGAGGCCCGTCGCGTCGGCGTCTCCCCGGCGCCCGTCGCGGCCGAGCTCCGCGCCGGGCCCCTCGGCATCGCCGGCCCGCAGGACGCCGTGCGCTCGGTGGCCCGCTCCGTCGTCGCGAGCTGGGCGACCCTGCGCTCGCCGCGCGACGCCGAGCTCGTCGTCGTCTGCCCCGACGACGCCGCGCCCGACTGGTCGTGGGTGCAGTGGCTCCCGCACGCCGGCGGCGGCGGGGCGGCCGCCTCGATCGGCAACACCGACGACACCCGCCGCGAGCGGGTGCGCGAGCTCGGCGTGCTGCTCGAGCAGCGGATGCGGCAGTCGGGGCAGCGGGGCGCCGAGCCGCCGAGCGACGTGCTCGTCGTCGTCGACGGTGCGCGCGAGTACCGCATGCTGCCCGGGATGGTGCCGCTCCTCGAGCACGGGGCGAGCCACGGCATCCACGTCGTCGCGCTCGACTCCGAGCGCGCGCGGCTTCCCGAGGAGGCGAAGAGCGTCGTCGCGATCGACCACGGCGACCCCGCGATGGCGCGCGTCGAGACCGGCGCGGAGTACTGGCCGATCGTGCTCGTCGACGGCCTGTCGACCGCGCACTGCGAGCGGCTCGCCCGCAGCCTCTGCTCGCTGCGGCACGTGAGCGGGGTCGGCGACGACGCCATGCTGCCCACCGCGGTGCGCTTCGCCGAGCTGATGAAGCTCGACCTCGACGACCCGGAGCCGCTCGTGCGGCGCTGGTCGACGCATCCCCGCAACACCTTCGTCGTCGTCGGCGCGACGGGCGAGGGCGAGTTCGCGATCGACATCTCCCGCGACGGGCCGCACGCGCTCGTCGCCGGCACCACCGGCTCCGGCAAGTCCGAGTTCCTGCAGGCGCTCGTCGTGAGCCTCGCGATGGCGAACCGGCCCGACGCCCTGAACTTCGTGCTCGTCGACTACAAGGGCGGCTCCGCCTTCGCCGACTGCGAGCGGCTGCCGCACACCGTCGGCATGGTGACGAACCTCGACGCCCGGGAGACCGAGCGCGCGCTCGCCTCGCTCGATGCCGAGCTGAAGCGCCGCGAGAAGGTGCTCCGCGACATGAGCGCGAAGGACGTGGACTCGGCCTGGGCGAAGGACGCCGACACGGCCGCCCGCCGCGGCCTCGCCCGGCTCATGATCGTCATCGACGAGTTCGCCGAGCTCCGCACCGAACTGCCGGAGTTCATCGACGGCCTCGTCCGCATCGCCCGCGTCGGCCGCTCGCTCGGCGTGAACCTCGTGCTCGCCACGCAGCGGCCCTCGGGCGTCGTCACGCCCGAGATGCAGTCGAACATCAACCTGCGCGTCGCGCTGCGGGTCACCGACCGGGCCGACTCGGCCGACATCCTCGGTTCGGGCGAGGCCGCGCTGATCAGCGCCTCGACGCCCGGCCGGGGCTACGTGCGCACGGGCCCGGCCTCGGCGCCCGCGCCGTTCCAGACCGCGCGCGTGGCGGGCATCCGGCCGGGCGTGCAGCGCCAGGTCAAGGTGCTGCCGCGCAAGGCGCCGCTCGAGTGGGACGAGCTCGGCTACCCCGTGCGCTACCCCAAGCCGGTCTCGACGCAGGCGCAGAACACCGACCACGACGACACCGACCTGCGCGCGATCGTGAACCTCATCACCGCCGCGACGGTGCAGCTCGGCGTGCCGAAGAACCCCTCGCCGTGGCTCATGCCGCTGCCGACGGTGCTGCCGCTCGAGAAGTTCCAGGACGAGGCGATCCCCGAGCAGTCGATCGTGCTCGGCCTCGAGGACGTCCCCGGTGAGCAGTCGCAGCGCAGCCTCACCTGGCGCGTCGACGAGGGCTCGCACGTGCTCTTCCTCGGCGGGGCGATGTCGGGCCGCACGACGGCGCTGCGCACCATGCTCGGCCAGCTCGTGCAGGAGTTCTCGCCGGCCGACCTGCACCTCTACGTCATCGACTTCGGCAACGGCGCGCTGCTGCCGCTCGTCGACGCGCCGCACACCGGCGCCGTCGTCACGCAGCTCGACGCCGACCGGCTGCCCCGGCTCGTGCAGCGGCTGCTCGAGGAGCTCGGCCGCCGCCAGGCGGTGCTCTCGGCCGCGGGCGTCGGGCACATCTCGGAGCAGCGCGCCCAGTCCACGCCGGAGACCCGCCTGCCGTACGCGGTCGTCGCGGTGGACGGCTGGGAGCGGATGCTCTCGACGATGAATCCCGACCAGCTCGTCACCTTCCGCGACCAGTTCATGCGGGTGCTCCGCGAGGGACCGGCGGTCGGGGTGCGGGTGCTCCTCACGGGCGACCGCGGCATCACGGGCGACAAGGTCGTCGCGTTCGTCGACGAGCAGTACGTGCTGCCGATGCGCGACATCGCCGACTACCGCACCGCCGGCATCCTCGCCCGCGACATCCCGCTCGACCTGGCGCCCGGCCGAGTGCTGTTCGGCGCCGCCGGCGCCGAGGCGCAGCTCGCGGTGCTGAGCCGCGACACGAGCGGCGAGGCGCAGACCACGGCGCTCCGCCGCATCGTCGAGCAGGTCCGCGACCACTACGACCAGTTCCCGCAGCTGCAGTCCCTGCCCTCGCCGTTCCGGGTCGACCCGCTGCCCGGGCACTACGCCCTCACGGCGGCGTACGAGCTGCCGCTCGGCGACTCGGGGCCCGCCGACGGCCCCGTCGTCGCGGTCGGCGGCGACCTGCTGTCGCGGTTCACGCTCGACTGGCCCGCCGACGGCGGCTTCCTCGTCACCGGGGCGCGCAAGTCCGGCCGCTCCTCGGCGCTCGCCGCGATCGTGCACCAGCTGGCCTGGCGCAAGACCCCGCTCGTCGTCGTGTCGACCCGCGATTCGATCCTCACCGAGGTCGCCGGGGCGCACAGCATCCCGGTCGTGCAGGGCGGCGACCTGACGCCCGCCGAGCTCGACCCGATCCTCGACGCCGCCGGCGAGCACGTCACCGTCGTCGTCGACGACGCCGAGCAGTACAAGAACGCGCCCCTCGAGCACGCCCTCACGGGGGCGAAGCACCGGGCGACGTTCATCGTCGCGGCCGACTCCGAGTCGCTGTCGACCCTGTTCGGCGGCCCGGTGGTCGAGGCCAAGCGCTCGCGGCGCGCGCTGCTGCTGCGGCCGGAGTCGACGATCATGGGCACGCAGGCGATCGGCACGCCCGTGCCGAAGTTCATGCTGGGCCGGGGCACGCCCGGCACGGCGGTGCTCACGACGCCCGGCGGATGGCTGCCGGTGCGCGTGCCGGACATTCGGCAGTAGGCGCCCTCCGGCGCACGTAGACTGGCCGGGCTGGACCCGGGGGAATCGGGCCCGAGCCCGTCGAGAAGGGGATGATCCGAGTGGCCTCTGCCCGCTGCGCGTACTGCGATGCGACGCTGGAGCCGAACAGCATGTACTGCCTCTCGTGCGGTCAGCTGATCCCGCAGGCCCAGAGCGCACCGCCCGTGCCCGCGCCGTTCGCCGGCGCGAAGCCCGCGCCGAGCGCGGCCCCGGTCGCCCAGGCGCCGGTGCAGGCGGCTCCCGTCGAGCCCGTGCCGCTGCCGCGCTCCCTGCCGTGGCAGCAGACCCCGCGGGTCGAGACGATGCCGGCGCCGCCGACCGCAGCGCCGGCCGCCGTCGAGCGCGTCGAACTGCTGTTCTCCACCGGCCAGCGCGTCGTCGTCGAGGGCGCCGCGGTCGTCGGCCGCAAGCCCGCGGACACTGCGCTCGCGATGGGCGCCCGCGCCGTCGAGGTCCTCGACGACACCCGCTCGGTGTCGCGCGTGCACCTCTTCCTCGAGGTCGCCGGAGGCGGCATCACGGTCGGCGACGCCGGCTCGGCGAACGGCTCGCGCCTCGAGCGCGGCGGCCGCGAGATCGAGCTCGAGAGCGCCGGCACCCGGGTGCCCGCCGTCATCGGCGACACGGTCTGGCTGGGCGACCTGAGCTTCGTCATCCAGGCGGCGTAGGCCACGCGGGGTCGAGCAGCGGGCCCTTCCACGCGGTGAACGGCAGCGCCTGCTCGAACAGCGCGTGCGGGATGCCGCGGGCGGATGCCTCGGCGAGCAGCAGCTGCACGGCCGTCGCGGCGATGTCGTCGGTGAGCACGGCGTCCATCAGCAGCGGCACGAGCCCGCGCCTCGCGCCGTCGGGCCAGCGGCCGTAGAGGCCGATGCGGGAGGCGGCGCCCCGATCGCTCAGCCGGGCGCGCAGCGCCTCGCCGTCGCGCACGCCGAGTTCGCAGAGCAGGGTGCCGTTGCCGGCCTTCAGCGCGAGCCCGCCGGCCTGGCCGAAGATCGGCACCGCGCGCAGCCGCGCCGTGCGCGGGCGGTCGTTCAGCACGCCGATGAAGGCGAGCTGCGACCACGGGATCTCGGGCAGCCCCGCGGTCGAGACGCCCGTGTCGGTGACGACGAGGACGGGGGCGCCGGGTGCGAGCAGCAGCCGCAGCATCCGCCCCCGCAGCACGCTCGTGACGAGCAGGCCGCAGGCCGCGAGCCCGAAGACGACGACGAGACCGATCGTGAACCAGCTGCCGAAGCCCGTGGCTACGAGCGCGACGACGCCCGCGGCGGCGAGCCCGATGAGCACCCAGCCCGTCGTGATGAACCGTCGGTTCCATCGCGGCACCGAGGCCGCTTTGGCGGGATCGGGCTGCGCGACGAAGCGCACCGGGCCGGCCGGGACGGTCATCAGCCGCGGAGGAACGGGTCGGCGATGCCGGAGGCCGACGGCCGCACGAGGTCGCCCGTGCCGAGCCGCTTCAGCTGCACGTAGGCGCGGTCGTGCAGCGTGATGAGCGGCAGGCCCGTCGCGCCGGGCTCCCGGCCGAGCCGCACCGTGACGTACGCGGTGCGGTCGGGCACGGCGAGGTAGATGGAGAGCCGGATGTCGCCCTTCTTGTGATTCGGCACGGGCAGGTAGACCGCCGGGTCGCCGGTCGCGAAGCGCGCGTGCAGGGCCTCCGCCTCCGCCCGGCCGCCGGCTGCCAGGAAGTGCCGGCCCGACAGCGGCGTGCCGGTGTCGACCCGGATCCAGCGGTGCGCGCCGCCGATCGCGAACCAGGCGAAGAGCACCGCGAAGAAGGCCGTCACGACGACGAGGGTCGGGGCGACGACGCCGCGCAGGCCCGAGCGGCGGCCGGTCATCTCGCTCGCGTCGTCGCGGATCGCGCCGAAGTTCACGAGCACGAGGACGAGCGCGACGAGCGCGACCGCCGCGAGCACGGAGAACACGGCCGTCCGCGTCGTCGAACGGGCGTAGCGGAACGACTCCGGCAGGGCGGCGAGGGTGGCGTCGGAGGGGCGCACGGCGGGCCTTTCGCGTGGAGAACAGCGGCGAGAACGACTGTACCCAGTCCGGGGGAGCGGCGGACGGGGAGTTCTCCCCATCGGAATCCGCGCCGACTCCGGGTAACGTGAGGCACGCGCCGGGAACGGACATCCCCGTCCGGCCCCCGACACCAGCCAAATCTGGAGGAAACCATGGCGGAGATCCGCGTCACTTCCGACTCCCTCGCCGGGGTCGCCGGTCAGCTCTCGAGCGGCTCGCAGTCGATCGAGTCGCAGCTGTCCAACCTGAAGTCCCTCGTCGAGGGCCTCATCTCGGGCGACTGGTCGGGCACCGCGTCGCAGAGCTTCAACGAGCTGTACTCGCAGTGGGACCAGGCCGGTCTCCAGCTCAAGGAGTCGCTGCAGGGCATCAGCGATCTGCTGAACCAGGCCGCGCTGTCCTACGAGGACAGCGAGAACGCCATCGCCGGCACGTTCAACGGCTGACATCCGTCGCTGACGGCTCCGCGGGCACCCGCCCGCGGAGCCAATCCGGTCGGGAGGGAACCCTGTGGTCCAGTTCAGAGTCCGCGCCTCGGCGCTCAGCGAGGTCTCCGCGCTGCTCGGCACCGTGCTCGCGACGTTCGACACGAACCTGTCGACCGTCGACGCGCAGGTCAAGCGCACGGTCGACGTGACGTGGAAGGGCGACGACGCCGAGAGCTTCTCCGAGGGGTGGGCGACGTTCATGACCACGGCCGGCTTCGTCCGGCAGTCGCTCGCCGCGCTCCAGGCCGGGCTCATCGCCGCCGACGGCTCGTACACGCAGAACGAGTCGGGCGTGCAGCGCTCCTTCACCGGCCGGGCGCCCGCGCTCGCCGCGATGCGCTCCGGCACGGGTCAGCTCAGCACGCGGGTCGCGAGCGGTGAGGAGAAGGCCGAGGACATGGCCGAGTTCTTCGGTCGCGACTACGCGGGCGACGACGAGGTCGAGCGGTTCGGCGGCGGGGCCCTCGGTCCCCGCAAGTCGAGCGGGCAGGCGACCGGCGGCGGCTCCGGCGACACCGACGGAGACGGCGACGACGACTCGATCGGCGAGGGCGTGTTCCGCCTCGGCGCCGACGGCGAGCCGGCGATCACCCCGCAGGTCGCGGCGGTCGAGATCGGAGAGGTGCCGGTCATCGGCGACGCAGACGGAGAGGGCACCGGCGCATGAGCGAGCAGCAGGCCGACACGACCGAGCTGAAGGCGCTCGCCGACATGCTGGGCGAGCTCGTCACGTACTGCTCCGCGCTGAAGCAGGGCGCGAGCGGCTTCGCCTACATGCTGCCCGCCGAATGGCAGGGCCCGGCCATGGCGAACTTCATCGGCATGTTCGAGAAGTGGCAGCTCGGCGCCGAGGCCATGACCCAGGCCGCCGAAGGCCTGCAGGACCAGGTCTCCGGGGCGCACCAGGCCTACACGGAGACCATCGAGACCCTCGACGGCGCCTGGAGCAACCTCGCCAACGGCCTGAGCGGCTGAGTCGGCGCGGCGCGCTCCGCGCGCCCCGATCAGCCCCAGACATCCACCATCCGATCCCACCGGGAGTGCACTCATGACGCAGGTCCGCCTCGACGCCGCACGGCTCGCCGCCGACGGCACCGCGCTGTTCTCGATCGCGAGCTCGGCCTCCCAGGCGGCGCGCGCCTGCGAGTCGGCCCTCGGCGGCACGGGCGGCATGGCCGGCGACGACGAGTCGGCCGAGGTCTTCGCGCACGGCCAGGACGGCGAGCCCGGCTACGACGGCTACGCGGTCGACCTGCTGAAGGCCGTGCAGGGCATGTCGAACGCCCTGCGCATCGTCGACGCGGCGCTCGGCAACACGGGTCGCGCCTACGACGGGGCGCAGCTCGTCGGTGCGTTCAAGCCCGCGTCCTCCTCGAGCATCCCCGAAGAGACCGCCGTCGTGAACGACCCGCACGCCTCGGTGCCCACGGCGCTCGGCAAGGGCCCGGAGGGCCCGCTCGGCGAGTTCGGCGACTTCCTGAAGGACGCCCTCGCCACCCTCGGCGTCGTCCTGCCCTCGGCCGACCGCGGCAAGCTCTCGACCGCGCAGCAGGCGTGGAGCAGCCTCTCGCAGGCGATGACGTCGGCGAAGTCCGAGGTCGGCTCCGCCTTCGTGAACGTGTCGTCGATGACGCTGCCGCCGTCGCAGGCGAGCAACATCCGCCGCTGCCAGACCTCGCTCGGCAGCTCCTTCGGCAAGCTCTCCGAGAGCGCGAACTCGATGGCGGGCTTCGCGCAGGGCATGATCGACGCCGTCGACAAGGCCTGGGAGGAGATCGGCTGGTTCATCGCGCAGATGGCCATCGAGATCGCCCTCGAGATCGGCATCGGCGCCCTCCTCGGCGCCGTGACCTTCGGTGCCGGCGCGGCCGCGATGGCCGCGAAGATCATGCTCACCGTCACGCGCTGGGCGATCAAGATCGCCGCGCTCTGCCAGAAGCTCCGCCGCCTCATCATGGCGGCCCTCCGCGTCGCCCGCATGGCGGTGCGCGGCGGCATCCGCGTCGCCCGCGAGGCGCTCTCCGCCGGACTCGCGAGCGCGATCACGACCGCCTCCTTCAACCAGGTGCGCGGCGCGCTCGACCCGAACTACCAGCCGCAGAACGTGCTGAACGCGGCCCTCGCCTCGGCGGCGGGCGGCGCGGCCGGCGGCACCGTCTCCGGCGCCGCGGGTCGGCTCACGAACCGCATCAACCCGGGCGCCATGCAGCGCGTCACGCACATCGCCGTCGAGACCGGCGGCGGCGCGGTCGACGGGCTCGCCTCGGGCCTCGCCGAGTCCGGGCTGAACGGCACGCCGTTCTCGCCGCTCAGCTCGATCGCGGCCGGCGCGCTCCTCGGCGGTGCGCTCGCGGGCCGTCCCGGCGGCCACGGCGGACCCTCGAGCCCCTCGGCCCCGAGCGGCCCCGGTAACGGCTCGACGCTGCCGGCGGTCACCGTGCCCGGCGCCGACACGCCGACCCCCGGCGGCGGCAACCAGACCACCGCGACCGCCGGCAACGGCGGCGGCGCGGTCGACGTCCCGAACGACGCACCGACGCCCGGCGTGGGCGACGCCGGCACCTCGGCCGGTGACGGCGGCGGCGGGGTCGACATCCCGAGCGACGGTCCGACCCCCGGCGGCGGCGACGCCGGCGGTGGCGCCGGCGACGGCGGCGGCTCGATCGACATCCCGACGGACGCCCCCTCGGCCCCCGGCGACCTCGGCGGCGGCGCCGGCGACGGCGGGGCCGGCGGCTCGGTCGACGTGCCGACCGCGGGCGGTGACGGCGGCGGCACGCCCGGTCACGCGGACGGCGGCACGCCCGGTTCCGCGGACGCTGGCACGCCCGGTTCTGCGGATGCTGGCACGCCCGGTTCCGCGGATGCTGGGACGCCTGGACATGCGGATGCGGGCACGCCCGGTCACGCGGATGCTGGGACGCCGGGTCACGCGGATGCTGGGACGCCTGCTCACGCGGATGCTGGGACGCCTGGACATGCGGATGCGGGCACGCCCGGTCATGCGGATGCGGGAACGCCGGGTCACGCTGATGCGGGCACGCCCGGTCATGCGGATGCGGGCACGCCCGGTCACGCTGATGCGGGGACTCCTGGTCACGCGGATGCTGGGACGCCTGGTCACGCTGACGCGGGCACGCCTGGTCACGCTGACGCGAGCACGCCGAGCACGGTCGACGCCGGCACGCCCGGCACGGCGGACGCCGGCACCCCGGGAACCGCTGACGCCGGCACGCCCGGCACCGCTGACGGTCCTACGGCGGATGCTCCCGCGGCCGACAGCTCGTCCGGCGACGGCCAGGGCAACGGCGCGCCCGGTGCCGCGGCGGCCGGTGCGGCCGTTTCGGCGAAGCCCGGCGACGCCGGCTCCGTCGAGAGCAGCGCCCCGGCGCACGCCGACGGCACCGACGGCGGCCAGCCCGACGCGGATGCCGCGCAGCCCGATGCCGACGCGACGCAGCCCGACGCCGAAAGCGCACCCGCCGACGGCGAGGGCGGCACCGACGGCGACGCCGACGGCATCGCCCCCGAAGAGGCCGCGGCCGCCGGTGGCGCCGCGGCAGCGGCCGGCGCGGCGACCCTGCTCGGCAAGCCCTCGCTCTTCTCGAAGCCCTCGCTCTTCTCCCCCAACGGCAACGGCGGCAAGCCCGACGCCCCGAGCGCCGACGGCTCGAACGGGCACGGCGCCCCCGACGCCAGCACGAACGTCGACGGCTCGCAGCCGGACGCCCCGGCAGCGGACGGCGTGGACGGCACCGGCCAGGCCGGCGACGGCACCGGCCAGGCCGGCGACGGCTCGCAGCCCGAGGGCCAGCAGCCGGACCAGGCCCCGTCGAACAACAGCTCCGAGCGCTCGATCGACGAGATCGACCAGGCGCTGAACGAGATCAACCCGAACTTCGACCCCTCGGACCCCGCCAACGGCTACGCCACGAACTGCGGCAACACCTCGGCGAACCTGAACGACTTCCTGAACGGCAAGGACAGCGCCGAGGCATCCACCGGCACCCTCAGCACGCCGGACATGGAGGCCCGCACGGGCAACCCGCAGACCACCGTGACGCCGGAGCAGATCGAGTCGACGCTGCGGGCGATGGGCCCGGGCTCGCACTGCGTCGTCGGCATCGACCGCGCGGGCGACGCCGGGCACTGGTTCAACGCCTACTTCGACGGCGACACGGTCTGGTCGCTCGACGCGCAGAACGGCACGCGCTCGCCGTGGCCGCCGCACGAGCCGAACGCGACGAACTGGGATGCCTCGGTGCGCCCCGACGACGTGGTGAACCCGGATGGCACGAAGCCGGTCGACGCGAAGCCCGACGCGAACGCGCCCCAGGCCCCGGCGACGCCGGACGCCGCGAACCCGAACGCGAGCGCGCCGACCGCTCCGGCCGCGCCGACCGCGCCGGCAGCCCCGGAGGCGGGAACGAGCTCGCCGGCCGAGGCCTCGCCCACGACGCACCAGGCGCCCGACGGCACCGCGCCCGACGGCACCGCGCCCGATGGCCACAGCACCGACACGGACGGCTCGATCGCAGACGGCACCGACGGCACCGACGGCACCGACGGCACCGACCCCGATCGGGACGGCCGCCGCTGGCCGAAGTGGACTCCGCCGGTCGACCGCGTCGACCCGAGCCACCCCTCCGACGGTTCCGCGGGCTCCGGCACGACGTACAACGGCTACGACATCCCCGGGCTCACCCCGGAGATCCGCGAGCAGCTCGACGCGCTCGCCGCGCAGCCCGACTCGCCCATCGTGCGGAACGAGGACGGCTCCTACTCGCTGAAGGACCCGATCGAGGTCGACGCCTTCAACCGGCAGGACGCGAAGCACGACTGGGACGAGTATCAGCGCCAGGTCGGCATGCAGCAGCAGGGCCTGAACGCCCTCACGATCGCCGAGTGGCGGCACAACGTCGACTTCTACGAGCAGTACAACCGTGTTGCGAAGAGCGAGCAGAGCGCTGCGATCACGGCCCTGAAGGCCGCGGGCGTCCCGCACAGCAACCCCGCGGTGCTGCACGGGCCCGACCAGGTCGCCGGCGGCCGCGCCGACCGCTTCGACGGAGCGGGCGACCTCGGCATCAACAGCTCACTCGGCAGCCAGTGGCAGCACCGGATCGACGACCTCCGTCAGGACGTCGCCGACGCGATGATCGACATCGACCCCGCCCTGCACGCGCACATCAAGCTGAACGTCGAGCTCGGCGCCCACCACGTCGACACCGGCGCGTCAGCCTCGCAGGCGACGCTCACCGCCGCTCGTCCGCACACCGGGGCACCGAGCAGCGCCGCGACGGTGGCGAGCCCGTCCGTCACGAGCCACGCGGCGTCGACCTCCTCCGCATCGAGCTCGACCTCGGCGCCCGCGCGTACCGGAGCGGCGGGAAGCACCGACGGCACCCGCACGAGCGCCGCGGACGGGCCGAGTCGGGGCGAGCCGACGGCGACCGATCCCGACCGCGGCACGAGCGAGTCGGCGGCTTCCGACGCGCACGATCCCGCCGACGCCAACGAGCATGCGGCAGCGCCGGAGCCGTCCGGCGCGGACGGCACCGACGACGCCGCGGCCCCGGCCGACTCCAGCGGGCCCGAAGGCCCGGACGGCGACGCCGCGACGTCGACGCCCGAGCCCACGGTGCCGGACACGATCCACCACCAGGTGCTCGACGACGCGTTCCCGCACCTGGCCGGTCCGGAAGCACGTGTCCAGGCCGTGCACATCGTGAACGGGCTCGGCTACACCGTCGACCAGGGGCGCTTCCTGAACAACTGCCACTACGTGGTGAACGCCCTCGAGCTGCGGTTCCGCGGCTACGACGTGATCGCGAGCCCGACCGTGATGGGGGCCAACATCGACCCGGCCAGCGGCAACGTCACCGCGAGCTACGAGGGCCGCTTCCCGGTGAGCATCGCCGCGGACTGGGTGCAGGCCGACGGATCGCGACGGGACTTCCAGCAGATCGGTGCGCTCGGCTCGACGCCGATGGAGGCGCTCGAGTCGCTGACCGCGTCGTGGCCGGTCGGCGGCCGCGGCTTCGTGAACGGCTACTGGAAGACCGGCGGCGGACACATCTTCACGATCGTGAAGGAGCCCGACGGCATCAAGCTCTACGACGGCCAGATCAATCAGATCGACGCCTCCGGCTACCTCGACACCATGCACTTCAACCGCACCTCCGAGGCGCCTTGGAAGGACCTCTCCGTGTTCCGCGTCGACGATCTGGTGCCGACCGCCGAGGTGATCAAGACGTCGAAGCCGTGGTCCCAGCCGGAGTACCAGCTCATGCTCGAGTGGAGGGACGCGGCGACCCCCGCGGACCGTCCGCAGGTGATGATCGACCGCGAGGTCGTCGCGAACGCCCGGTGGCAGGCCCGCAACGACGAACTGATCGCCGAGCGGATCGTCCGGCTGCAGGACCCCGCGATCACTCCCGATGAGGCTGGGAAGCTGCAGGGGGAGATCCACGCGCTGCAGGTGCAGAACCAGCGGCTCGGGGCAGGGGCGGTGCAATTCTCCCTGGAGCTGAAGACCCCGCCGCCCGCCGCCGACGGGAATGGGCCGAGCTCGGCCGGGCCGGCTGGCGTCGACTCCGAGAAGGCGTGAGACTGGGAGCATGGTGACCATTCAGGACGCACGTCGGCTGCTCGAGCAGTACTTCGCCGAGCACCCGCCCGCGCTCTCGGGAGAGCTCTACATCGCGCCGGAGTGGTTCGAGGACGAGCACGACTACCTGCCCGTCTGGGGGGCGAAGGAGTTCCTCGTCGACGGCCTCGAGCCCTATGCGCGGTACGACAACCTCGCGATCTTCGTCGACAAGGCGACGGGCGCCGTGCGCCAGGAGTACCACACGCCGAACTTCGAGAAGATCCGGCGGATGACGCCGATCGACGCGCCGGCCCAGTGAACCGCGCTCCGGGACATCCGAAGGCGACGGCATGCTGAACACCTCGACTGAGCGCTTCATCGCGCAGGCCGGCGCGCTGCCCGCGGAGCAGCTGGCGAGCGCCTTCGACCGGGCGGTGCGGCTCCGGCGCGCGGGCGGCAAGGAGGCGAGCCGTGCGACGAAGCCGTCGGCGGCGGTGAACTCCGAGCTCGAGCACGCCGTCCGAGCGCTGCTGCTGCCCCGCGCCGAGGAACTGAACGCGGCGCGCGCCGGGCTGCACGCCGATGCGAAGAGCGCGATCGTGATCGCCGCTCGCGCGGTCCAGCAGGCCGCGCAGCTCACCCCCGAGCAGTACGAGATCCTGCTGACGCCGTTCACCGAGCTCGGCGTCGAGGTGCCGGCGCACCCTGACGCCGCCAGGTGACCGTCACTGCACATCGAACGTCGGGAAGGGGACGCCAGCCCGTTCCGCGGCACCGGCGTCCCACTCGACTGATGTGCCGACGGGGAAGCGCATCGGCCGATGGGCGGGCGACGCCCTCACGGGCGACGCTGCTCGAACAGCTCTCCGGAGCGGGAGGGGTCAAGTGAGCGACCAGGAGGACGTCCGCCGCGAATATCTCGTGTACGACGGCGATCAGCTCGCGCTCGAACTCCGGGAGGGTGCCGGGATCCTCGTGAGCATCTCCGCGCCGCCGCCCGTGCCAGGCAGCGCTCCAGTGACCCATCCCTTCGCGAGTGCGACATTCCGAATGGCTGTGAACGAGGGCGAGCTGGGCGCACTGCTTCGAGCTGCCCCGGATCTCGGCACATTCCTCGACCAGGTCGAAGCACGAGGCTACCGGGTCGAACGTTCGGAGGGGTAGGACCCCTCTGCGGAAGGACGTTAGGCTCAAACGGTGACGAGTCCTGACCTGGTGGCCCTCGACGCGTTCGTTGCACGTGTGGTGGAGCTCTCCCCGGCGCAGTTCGATGAGGTGCGATCGGCCGGTCGCGCCCTCGGCCCGGCCCGTCGGATCGCCGCCCGGAAGGCCGCGAAGCTGTCGGCGTCCGAGTTCAGCGCACTCGACACACGGGTCCGCGACAGCCTTCAGCCGCGCTCCGCGGCGTTGATGGCGTTCGGCGACGGTGCGCTCGCGGCGGCGGTCGCGGACATGCTGTTCGCCGCCCACGCGACGGCGTTCGGCGAGCGCCTCTCCGTCGAGGAGCGAGAGATCCTCCTGCAGCCGTTCGCTGCGGTGCTCAAGGTCGACTGAGACGCGACGTGCGCGCCGCCCCTTCTCCCCGTCCCGACGCCGCCGGCTGATCGGCCGAGGGGGTTGTTTTGCGGCGCGGGCTTTGTCCGAACGGCATCCGCCCGTCGGAATGCGACCCCGGCGGGGCGTGCACGGCCGCGCCGGTGCATCCCGACGCCGCGAGGTGACTGCCCATGGGGAGCCCTCCCCATGGCCCGCGGACTCAGCCTCGATAGACTTCCGGAGGTGACCGGCCGCGGGCGTTCTCGCCGCGGCAGGCGCCCCGAGGCATCCCGCGCGCCGCACCGGTGCGCGCCGAGCAGAGGAAGGCCCGCATGACGAGGTTCCGGAGCTTCGACCCGGTCGCCCCCATCTCCGACGAGACGATCGCCGCCTTCGCGGGCCGCGTGCCGGCCGAGGTCGCCGAGCTCTGGCGCACCCAGGGCGCCGGCTTCGTCGGCGACGGCTACTTCCGCTTCGTCGACCCGGCGCGCGCGGCCGAGATGCTCGACGGCGTCTTCGGGCTGCCCGAGGGCAGCACGGTGCTGTTCACGACCGCCCTCGGCGACCTCGTCGTGCACGTGAACGGCCTGTACCTCGTCGTCAAGTCCCGCTGGGGCGCGATCGACCTCATCGAGGGGGCGAGCTTCGACGAGCTCGTCGCCCTGATCGAGGACCCGGCGCAGCGCGACGTCGCCTGGGAGTGGCAGCCCTACCCGGCCGCGCGCGACCGCGACGGCGTGCCGGGCTTCGAGGAGTGCTACGGCTTCGTGCCGCTGCTCGCGCTCGGCGGCTCGCCCGACCCGGCCCGGC
Source organism: Agromyces soli (assembly GCF_022811605.1). Classification (GTDB taxonomy): domain Bacteria; phylum Actinomycetota; class Actinomycetes; order Actinomycetales; family Microbacteriaceae; genus Agromyces; species Agromyces soli. Next base: position 1,926,465 of record NZ_CP094533.1, read on the forward strand.
TGCAGCGCGCCGGCCTGTACGAGCACCTCGCGGTGATCGCCCAGCTCGCGGGCCAGCCGGAGGTGCGCCGGCATCTGCAGACGGCGGGCGCCGACGGGGCGGATGCCTCGGGCTCGGACCGCCTCGTCGCCGTGGGCCGCGCGCTCTTCCAGAAGCTCGCCCCCGATGCCGAGCTGAACGTCGTCGAGCTGCCCGACGGGCTCGGCGTCTGCCTCGTGCACGCCGTGCGCGGCGGCGGCAAGATCTACGTCGCTCCGGACGAGACGGTGCTCTTCGTCGGCTCCGCGGTCGACTTCGAGGCGGGCCTCGGCGCCTTCCGCGACGGGGTGCGCACCCCGCTCGAGAAGTTCGAGCTCGACCGGCCGGCGGGCGGCAACTGATGGCCGACGCCCTCGCCGAGCGCTGCGAACGCCTGCGCCAGCCCGTCACCGAGCTCGTCGCGATCAGCATGTCCGCCGCCTACCGGGCGCAGGACCAGCCCGAGCTGCTGCGCGCCATCGGCCTCGTGCGCGGCATCCTCGCCGAGGACCCGGCCGCGCTGCCCGACGGTGCGCTCCGCGACTGGATCCCCACGGCCCTCCGCAACCTCGAGCAGATGCGCGAGGCCGTCGAGCGCGGCGACGCGGCCAAGTCCTACGCGATCCTCACCGACAAGACCGACGGCTTCATCCGCCTCGCCTACGGCTGCGCCGGCTTCCCCGGCTGGGAGCAGGGCTGAACGGAGCGGATGCCTCGCCTGGGCGCAACCCCGCCGCGGCGAGCCCGGCGGGCGCGTAGCCTCGAAGGCATGGAGCAGCGCATGCGGGACGCCTGGGTGGTCGCCGGATTCGCGGCGGCGCTCGACCTCGCCCTCGTGGTGTGCGGCTTCGGCTTCGTGAGCCTGCTCGCCGACCTCGAGGTCGTCGGCGACCGTGACGTCGGCGTGCTCGTGGCGCCCGTCGCGGTCGGCGCCTCGGTGCTGACCGTGCTCCTCGTGCTGGGACTGCGGCTCCGCCGCCCAGAGCGGATGGCCGCCACCGTCGTGCTCGCGGCGCTCGGCTCCTGGCTCGCCTTCGTGGTCGTCGCCGCCGTCGGCCGCATCGTCTCCTCGACCGGCGACCCGGGGGAGGGGCTGCGCTTCGCCGTCGTGCTCGGCCTCGGCTGGTTCGGACTGCTGATCCCGGTGTGCGCGGCGCTGACGGCGGCGGTCGCCGTGCTCGTCGCCCGAGGCCGACGCGGCGGCATGGAACGGCCGCGCTGGCCCTGGGAGGGCGACGCGGAGTAACCGGGCCGGGCGGTTGCGGCGCGCCAAACGACCGTCGAATCGGCGCGACCGGGCGGCAGCGGCGCTATCGTGAAGCCCGTGCAGGGTTCGATCGAGGCTCGGGTGAGCTCCGAGGTCGACCGCTGGCTGCAATGGCTGCCGCGGTGGCGACCCGGCACGCACCGTGCCCGCGTGCGGCTGTGCCAGAAGTGCTTCGGCTCGCCGATCCTGGCCGCTGCGGGGCTCGACGTGGACGTGCCGCACCCCGTGCAGCACTCGTTCTCGATGCGCATGAAGGCGGTCATCGACGACGCCGTCGACGACTACACGGCGAGGAACCTCCCGCTGCTGCACCGCGAGATCCGGCTCGCCGAGGAGCGCAAGGCGCGACGCCCGTACCGTGCGGGCGAGGGCCTCGACCCCGAGTACCTCGGCCTCGAGCTGGACCCGGAGCCGGTGGCCGACCAGCCCTTCCTGTTCACGCTCGCGGGCCTCGAGGCCGACACGGCCGCCGCGGCGGCCGAGCCGGCGCCGCGCCCGTTCACTCCGGAGGAGAAGGAGGCGCTCCGCGAGGAGGTGCGCCTCGCCGACGATTTCGCGAAGCAGCTCGGCCGGCGCATCTGCGTGGAGCTCGCCCAGCACCGCCGCCGCATCGGCAACGCCGTCGAGCGCCTCGTGGAGCCGCAGGTCGCCGAGCTCCTCGCCGACCTCGAGCGCGAGCTCGACGCCCCGGGATGGCCTGGCTCCTGAGCGTGCGCCCTGCGCGAACGCGGGCGCTGCCGGACTCGCCTCATTTGACCGCGACGTGACGCCGCATTACGATTGATCGGGTGTGCGCGCTCGCGCGTGCATGTCCGGGTGCCTGCGGACATCCGCGGTTCACCCCCACGGCATACCCACCACGAAGACGACGCAGTTCTGCGGCGTCGGCGGGTCTGATGTGAAATCCATCACCGCTGTCACCGTGCAGCAGCAACTAGGAGAAGCAGTGCCAACCATTCAGCAGTTGGTCCGCAAGGGTCGCTCGCCGAAGGTCACCAAGACCAAGGCTCCCGCCCTGAAGGCCAACCCCCAGCAGCGCGGCGTGTGCACGCGTGTGTACACCACCACCCCCAAGAAGCCGAACTCGGCGCTCCGCAAGGTCGCCCGTGTGAAGCTCTCGAACGGCACCGAGGTCACCGCCTACATCCCCGGCGAGGGTCACAACCTGCAGGAGCACTCGATGGTGCTCGTGCGCGGCGGCCGTGTGAAGGACCTCCCCGGCGTGCGCTACAAGATCATCCGCGGCGCGCTCGACACGCAGGCCGTGAAGAACCGCAAGCAGGCTCGTAGCCGCTACGGCGCGAAGATGGAGAAGAAGTAATGCCTCGCAAGGGTCCCGCTCCGAAGCGCCCCGTCGTCGCCGACCCGGTGTACGGCTCGCCGGTCGTCAGCCAGCTCGTCAACAAGATCCTGATCGACGGCAAGAAGGACCTCGCGCAGCGCATCGTCTACGAGGCGCTCGAGAACGTCGCCAACAAGTCCGGTCAGGACGCGGTCGCCACCCTGAAGAAGGCGCTCGACAACGTGCGCCCGACCCTCGAGGTGCGTTCGCGCCGCGTCGGCGGCTCGACCTACCAGGTCCCCGTCGAGGTGAAGCCCCACCGCGCCAACACGCTCGCCCTGCGCTGGCTCACGAGCTACGCCAAGGCCCGTCGTGAGAAGACCATGACCGAGCGTCTCACCAACGAGATCCTCGACGCCTCGAACGGCCTGGGTGCCGCGGTCAAGCGCCGCGAGGACACCCACAAGATGGCCGAGTCGAACCGCGCCTTCGCCCACTACCGCTGGTAGTAGGCCGGGCGGATGCCCGGCTGGTCCCCCTGAGCCTGTCGACGGGATCCAGACCAGGCATCCGCCCGCCCCAGACCTTCCGTTCCGCACCACCCATCCGGAGGAACCCCCGTGGCACAAGACGTGCTCACCGACCTGAGCAAGGTCCGCAACATCGGCATCATGGCGCACATCGATGCCGGCAAGACCACCACCACCGAGCGCATCCTGTTCTACACGGGCGTGAACCACAAGCTCGGCGAGACCCACGACGGCGCCTCGACGACCGACTGGATGGAGCAGGAGAAGGAGCGCGGCATCACCATCACGTCCGCCGCGGTCACCTGCTTCTGGAACAAGAACCAGATCAACATCATCGACACCCCCGGCCACGTCGACTTCACGGTCGAGGTCGAGCGCTCGCTCCGCGTGCTCGACGGTGCCGTCGCCGTCTTCGACGGCAAGGAGGGCGTCGAGCCCCAGTCCGAGACGGTGTGGCGTCAGGCCGACAAGTACAACGTCCCGCGCATCTGCTTCGTCAACAAGATGGACAAGCTCGGTGCGGACTTCTACTTCACCGTCGACACGATCGTCAGCCGCCTGGGCGCCAAGCCGCTCGTGCTGCAGCTGCCGATCGGCGCCGAGAACGACTTCATCGGCGTCGTCGACCTGATCGAGATGCGCGCCCTCGTGTGGCCCGGCGACGCCAAGGGCGACGTGACCATGGGCGCCAAGTACGAGGTCCAGGAGATCCCGGCCGACCTGAAGGACAAGGCCGACGAGTACCGTCAGGTCCTGCTCGAGACCGTCGCCGAGAGCGACGACGCGCTGCTCGAGAAGTTCTTCGGCGGCGAGGAGCTCACGGTCGCCGAGATCAAGGGCGCCATCCGCAAGATGGTCGTCAACTCGGAGATCTACCCCGTGCTCTGCGGCTCGGCGTTCAAGAACCGCGGCGTGCAGCCGATGCTCGACGCGGTCATCGACTACCTGCCGTCGCCGCTCGACGTCCCCGCCATCGAGGGCCGCAACCCCCGCAACGAGGACGAGGTCATCGAGCGCCACCCCGACGCGAAGGACCCGTTCGCGGCCCTCGCGTTCAAGGTCGCCGTGCACCCGTTCTTCGGCCGCCTCACCTACGTGCGCGTCTACTCGGGTCACCTCGACTCGGGTGCCCAGGTCGTGAACTCGACCAAGGGCAAGAAGGAGCGCATCGGCAAGATCTTCCAGATGCACGCCAACAAGGAGAACCCGGTCGACTCGCTGACCGCGGGCAACATCTACGCGGTCATCGGTCTGAAGGACACCACCACCGGCGACACCCTGTGCGACCCGGACAACCAGGTCGTCCTCGAGTCGATGACGTTCCCGGAGCCGGTCATCGAGGTCGCCATCGAGCCGAAGACCAAGGCCGACCAGGAGAAGCTCGGCACGGCCATCCAGAAGCTGGCCGAGGAGGACCCGACGTTCCGCACCGAGCTCAACCCCGAGACGGGTCAGACCGTCATCAAGGGCATGGGCGAGCTGCACCTCGACATCCTCGTGGACCGCATGAAGCGCGAGTTCAAGGTCGAGGCGAACGTCGGCAAGCCGCAGGTGGCCTACCGCGAGACGATCCGCCGCGCGGTGGACCGTCACGACTACACCCACAAGAAGCAGACGGGTGGCTCGGGCCAGTTCGCGAAGATCCAGTTCAAGCTGGAGCCGCTCGAGGTCGAGGGCGACAAGACGTACGAGTTCGTGAACGCCGTCACCGGTGGTCGCGTCCCGCGCGAGTACATCCCCTCGGTCGACGCCGGCTTCCAGGACGCGATGCAGTACGGCATCCTCGCCGGCTTCCCGATGGTGGGCGTCAAGGCCACCCTCGTGGACGGCGCGGCCCACGACGTCGACTCCTCGGAGATGGCGTTCAAGATCGCCGGTTCGATGGGCTTCAAGGAAGCCGCGAAGAAGGCGAACCCCGTGCTGCTCGAACCGCTGATGAGCGTCGAGGTCCGTACTCCGGAGGAGTACATGGGCGACGTCATCGGCGACCTGAACTCGCGCCGCGGCCAGATCCAGTCCATGGAGGACGCCGCCGGTGTGAAGGTCGTGCGTGCGCACGTCCCGCTCTCGGAGATGTTCGGATACATCGGTGACCTGCGGTCGAAGACCTCGGGCCGCGCCGTGTACTCGATGGAGTTCGAGAGCTATGCGGAGGTCCCGAAGGCGGTTGCCGACGAGATCGTCCAGAAGAACAAGGGCGAGTAACTCCTCCACGGAGTTCGGCACCCTGCCCGCACGACCCACCCGGGTCGCGTAACATATCAACACAACCCCGCAACCCACCGAGCGCAATCCGGCGCCCGTTGAAGTTGCACGATGTCCTGAGGAGGACCACAGTGGCGAAGGCCAAGTTCGAGCGGACCAAGCCGCACGTCAACATCGGCACGATCGGTCACGTCGACCACGGCAAGACGACGCTCACCGCCGCGATCTCGAAGGTGCTCGCCGACAAGTACCCGTCGGCCACCAACGTGCAGCGCGACTTCGCGTCGATCGACTCGGCTCCCGAGGAGCGCCAGCGCGGCATCACGATCAACATCTCGCACGTCGAGTACGAGACGCCGAAGCGCCACTACGCGCACGTCGACGCCCCGGGTCACGCTGACTACATCAAGAACATGATCACCGGTGCCGCTCAGATGGACGGCGCGATCCTCGTGGTCGCGGCGACCGACGGCCCGATGGCTCAGACCCGCGAGCACGTGCTGCTCGCGAAGCAGGTCGGCGTGCCGTACCTGCTCGTGGCGCTCAACAAGAGCGACATGGTCGACGACGAGGAGATCCTGGAGCTCGTCGAGCTCGAGGTCCGCGAGCTGCTTTCGTCGCAGGGCTTCCCCGGCGACGACGCTCCGGTCGTCCGCGTCTCGGGCCTGAAGGCGCTCGAGGGCGACGAGAAGTGGGTCCAGTCGGTCCTCGACCTCATGGAGGCCGTCGACGAGTCGATCCCCGACCCGGTGCGCGACAAGGACAAGCCGTTCCTCATGCCGGTCGAGGACGTCTTCACGATCACCGGTCGTGGCACGGTCGTCACGGGCCGCGCCGAGCGTGGCACGCTGAAGATCAACTCCGAGGTCGAGATCGTCGGCATCCGCCCGACGCAGAAGACCACCGTCACGGGCATCGAGATGTTCCACAAGCAGCTCGACGAGGCCTGGGCCGGCGAGAACTGCGGTCTCCTGCTCCGCGGCACCAAGCGCGAGGACGTCGAGCGCGGCCAGGTCGTCGTGGCGCCGGGCTCGGTCACCCCCCACACCAACTTCGAGGGCACTGCCTACATCCTCTCGAAGGACGAGGGCGGCCGTCACAACCCGTTCTACGCGAACTACCGTCCGCAGTTCTACTTCCGCACCACCGACGTCACCGGCGTCATCACGCTGCCCGAGGGCACCGAGATGGTCATGCCCGGCGACACCACCGACATGACGGTCGAGCTCATCCAGCCGATCGCCATGGAGGAGGGCCTCGGCTTCGCCATCCGTGAGGGTGGCCGCACCGTTGGCGCCGGTACCGTCACGAAGATCATCAAGTAACGACCTTCGCGACAGCGACCTGAGAGGGGTCGGGCTTTCGAGCCCGGCCCCTTTCGTCGTCCCGTCGCAAGCTGAGGGGCACCAGGGAGCTCTGCACGCGCCCTGGTGCGTCGGGACGTCCCGACGTACCGTGGAAGGGATGGCTTCCCCCGCACCGCCATTCACGAGATCCGCGATCCGCCCGGAGGTCCAGGCGCTCCGGGCCCTCGCGGTGGGCGTCGTGGTGCTCCACCACGGCTGGCCCGCCGTCGCCCCTGCCGGCTACATGGGGGTCGACGTGTTCTTCGTCGTCTCCGGCTTCCTCATCACGGGGATGCTCGTGCGGGAGGCCGAGGTCGAGGGGCGCGTCTCACTCGCCCGCTTCTACCTGCGCCGCGCGCGGCGCATCCTGCCGGCGGCGGTCGCCGTGCTCGTCGCCGTCTCGGCGCTCACGATCGCCGTCGTGCCGATGGAGGAGTGGCGGCGCTGGTTCCGGCACATCGTGGCGAGCGCCCTCTACTTCGAGAACTGGCAGCTCGCGATCGACTCGCAGATCCCGCGCCGCGCCGATCTGGAGTCGACGCCGGTGCAGCACTTCTGGTCGCTCTCGGTCGAGGAGCAGTTCTACCTCCTCTGGCCGCTCGCGGTCATCCTCGCCTTCGCGCTCGCAGTGAAGCTGGGGCGCTCCGGACGCACGTTGACGGTCGTGCTCCTCGGCGCGGTGACGGCCGCCTCCTTCGTGCACTCGATCCTGCTCACGGCGGCCGACGCGAACCTCGCCTACTTCGGCACCTTCGCGCGGGCGTGGGAGTTCGGCGCCGGCGCGCTGCTCGCACTCTGGGTGTCCCGGCACCGCGCCGCCGAGACGGTCCCGCGGCGCTGGACCCCGCAGCTGCGGAGCGCGGTCTCGTGGGCGGGGCTCGTCGCGATCCTCGTGCCGGTCGCCGTGTTCCGCGAGCCGGAGCTGTTCCCCGGCTTCGTGGTGCTCGCGCCCGTGCTCGGCACGGTCGCCGTGATCTGGGCGGGGATGCCGGAACCGGCCTGGTCGCCGGCGCGGATCGCGGCGTGGCGCCCGGTGCAGTGGACGGGCGACGTCTCGTACTCGCTCTACCTCTGGCACTGGCCGATTTTCATGTTCGCGCCGTACCTGACCGGCGTGCCGAGCCCGCCGTGGCTGATGGCGCTGCTCGTCGTGCTCGCCCTCGCCGTCTCGGCGGGGTCGAAGCGCTGGATCGAGGATCCGTTCCGGCGGGCGCGCGGGCGCGTGCTCGCACGGCCGACGCTCGTGCTCGGCGGCATCGCGACCGCGGTGGCGGTCGTCGTCGGCGCGGGGGTGGCGATGCCGGGGATCGCGGCCGAAGAGCGCGGCCGGGCCTGCGAGGCGCCGCAGCGCTGAGGCGGGGGCCTCAGCCCACCCGGGTGCCGTCGATCTCGGTGCTCACGTCGATCGCGCCCTCGACGCTGCGCCCGACGGTGCAGGCCTTCTCGATGGCTCGGGCCATGATGTCGATGAGCTTCGTGCGCTCCGCCTCCTCGAGGCCGGAGAGGTCGAGCACGAGCTCCTCGGCGATCGCCTCGTAGCGGTTGGATGCCTCCTCCGACTGCCCGTGCGCCCAGACCGTCAGTGCGAAGTCGTCGCCGAGCCGTCGGGCGGCGACGCGATCCGCGGAGAGGCCGACGCAGCCCGCGAGGGCGAGCTTCAGCAGCTCGCCCGGGGTGAAGTGCGCCCCGTCGAGCTCCGGCGCGCCGATCTCGACCGTCGCGCCGCGGGCGTTCCGACCGAGGTATCGGCGTGAGGAGCGGCGGGTGGCCGAGACGCTGCCCGGCCCTTCCTGGGTGCTCGGCTGCACGGTCGGATCGGTCATCGGGGGCCTCCCTGCGTCGTCGGTCGTTCTCCTCCATCATGCCCCGTGGAGGCCCGGGATTCCGGGGGAGGAGCCGCCGTAGCCGGGAGGCGCCTGGGAGTCGGGCGCGCGCGACACGCCCGGGTTGCACGGACCCGCCGGATATGGCAAACTCGTTGAGTTCAACATTTCGAACGGTGTGCCCCTGCGCGCCGTTCGGATCACTGCCAGGCAGTGCATAGCCCCCGGGTCCGCGAGGACCTCCGGCGTCAGGCTAGGCCGCAGGCAGCAGGACACGACAACCTCCATCATCGAGACCCGGGGCGACCTGTGTCTCCGGCCGGACGCGAGTCCGGGCGGGCGGAGGTGGCTCGAGGTCGAGCGTGTCGAGGCCATCGCAGCTGTTCGCAGCGCGCGGGGTGCCTTCGACAGGCTCGATGATCAGGCCGTTGACAGCAGAACAGTGGTGACAGGAACCACGCGGCGTCCAATGCCCTCGGAAGGGGTACGACGCCTTGACAGAGAGAGAGTTCGACATGGCGGGACAGAAGATCCGCATTCGACTGAAGTCGTATGACCACGAGGTCATCGACACCTCGGCGCGCAAGATCGTCGACACGGTGACCCGCGCGGGCGCCACGGTCGTCGGCCCCGTGCCGCTTCCGACCGAGAAGAACGTGGTGTGCGTCATCCGTTCGCCCCACAAGTACAAGGACAGCCGCGAGCACTTCGAGATGCGCACCCACAAGCGTGTAATCGACATCGTGGACCCGACGCCCAAGGCCGTCGACTCGCTCATGCGTCTCGACCTCCCGGCCGACGTCAACATCGAGATCAAGCTCTGAGGTTCGAAATGTCCACCGCTACCAAGAACGTGAAGGGTCTGCTCGGCACCAAGCTCGGCATGACCCAGGTCTGGGACGAGAACAACAAGGTCGTCCCGGTGACCGTCATCCAGATCGACCCCAACGTGGTCACCCAGATCCGCACCCCCGAGAAGGACGGCTACACCGCCGTGCAGATCGCGGCCGGTCAGATCGACCCGCGCAAGGTCACCCAGCCGCTGCAGGGCCACTTCCAGGCCGCCGGCGTCACCCCCCGCCGTCACGTCACGGAGATCCGCACCGCGGACGCCGCGTCGTACGAGGCGGGCCAGGAGCTCACCGTCGAGGGCACCTTCGAGGCCGGCCAGCTGGTCGACGTCGTCGGCACCTCGAAGGGCAAGGGCTTCGCCGGTGTCATGAAGCGCCACAACTTCAAGGGCGTCTCCGCTTCGCACGGTGCCCACCGCAACCACCGCAAGCCCGGTTCGATCGGTGCTTCGTCGACCCCGAGCCGTGTCTTCAAGGGCATGCGCATGGCCGGTCGCATGGGTGGCGAGCGCGTGACCGTGCTCAACCTCCGCGTGCACGCCGTCGACGCCGAGAAGGGCCTGCTGCTCGTCAAGGGCGCCGTCCCCGGTGCGCGCGGCCGTCTCGTGTTCGTCCGTAACGCTGTGAAGGGGGCGTAGTCCATGGCTACCGCCAACACCATCGACGTCCTCGACGTCACCGGCAAGAAGACCGGCACGGTCGAGCTCCCCGCCGAGCTCTTCGACGTGCAGACCAACGTGCCGCTCATCCACCAGGTCGTCGTCGCGCAGCGCGCCGCCGCCCGCCAGGGCACGCACAAGACCAAGAACCGCGGCGAGGTGTCGGGTTCGGGTCGCAAGCCGTTCAAGCAGAAGGGCACCGGCCGTTCGCGCCAGGGCTCGGTCCGCGCCCCGGAGCACACCGGTGGTGGCGTCGTGCACGGCCCGACCCCGCGCGACTACTCGCAGCGCACCCCCAAGAAGATGATCGCGGCCGCCCTGCTCGGCTCGCTCTCCGACCGCGCCCGCGGCGGCCGCATCCACGCGGTCGAGGGCTTCGCGGCCGGTGACGTGGCCAAGACGAAGGACGCCGTGGCGCTGCTCGGCAAGATCGCCCCGGCGAAGCACTTCCTCGTCGTCCTCGCCCGTGGCGAGGAGCTCTCGGAGCGCGCCGTCCGCAACATCCCGGCCGTGCACGTGATCGTCGCCGACCAGCTGAACGCGTACGACGTGCTCGTCTCCGACGACATCGTCTTCAGCACGGCCGCGCTCGAGGCGTTCGTCGCCGCGAAGCAGGCCAAGAAGGAAGAGGTCTCCGCATGAGCTCCGCCGCTTTCAACAAGAACCCGCGCGACATCATCATCGCGCCGGTCGTCTCGGAGAAGAGCTACGGCCTGATCGACGAGGGCAAGTACACGTTCATCGTGGACCCCCGCTCGAACAAGACCGAGATCAAGCTCGCCATCGAGAAGATCTTCAACGTGCAGGTCGCGTCGATCAACACCCTGAACCGTCAGGGCAAGACCCGTCGCACCCGGTTCGGGATCGGCAAGCGCAAGGACACCAAGCGCGCGATCGTCACCCTCAAGTCCGGTTCCATCGACATCTTCACGGCTGTCGGCTGAGGAGCGTAGAAAACAATGGCTATTCGTAAGTACAAGCCCACGACCCCCGGTCGTCGCGGTTCTTCGGTCTCGGACTTCGCCGAGATCACCCGTTCGACGCCCGAGAAGTCGCTGCTGCGCCCGCTCTCCAAGACCGGTGGCCGCAACAACCAGGGTCGCATCACCACCCGCCACATCGGCGGTGGCCACAAGCGCCAGTACCGCGTCATCGACTTCCGTCGCAACGACAAGGACGGCGTGCCCGCCAAGGTCGCGCACATCGAGTACGACCCGAACCGCACGGCGCGCATCGCGCTGCTGCACTTCGCGGACGGCACCAAGCGCTACATCCTGGCGCCGGCGAAGCTCCGTCAGGGCGACCTGATCGAGTCGGGCCCCGCGGCCGACATCAAGCCCGGCAACAACCTGCCGCTGCGCAACATCCCGACGGGTACCGTCGTCCACGCGATCGAGCTCCGTCCCGGCGGCGGCGCGAAGATGGCCCGTTCGGCGGGCGCCTCGGTGCGTCTCGTCGCGAAGGACGGCCCCTACGCCCAGCTGCGTCTGCCCTCGGGCGAGATCCGCAACGTCGATGCGCGCTGCCGCGCGACCATCGGCGAGGTCGGCAACGCCGAGCAGTCCAACATCAACTGGGGCAAGGCCGGCCGCAAGCGCTGGAAGGGCGTTCGCCCGACCGTCCGCGGTGTCGCCATGAACCCGGTCGACCACCCGCACGGTGGTGGTGAGGGCAAGACCTCCGGTGGTCGCCACCCGGTCAGCCCGTGGGGTCAGCCCGAGGGACGCACTCGTCGCCCCAACAAGGAAAGCGACAAGCTCATCGTCCGTCGTCGCACCGTCGGCAAGAAGCGCAAGTAGGAGTAAGAGAAGATGCCTCGCAGTCTTAAGAAGGGCCCCTTCGTCGACGAGCACCTGCTTCGCAAGGTCGTCGTCCAGAACGAAGCCGGCAGCAAGAACGTCATCAAGACGTGGTCGCGCCGCTCGATGATCATCCCGGCCATGCTCGGGCACACGATCGCCGTGCACGACGGCCGCAAGCACATCCCGGTGTTCGTCACCGAGACCATGGTGGGCCACAAGCTCGGCGAGTTCGCGCCCACCCGCACCTTCCGTGGACACGTGAAGGACGACAAGAAGGGCCGCCGCCGCTAGTCGCGGTGGTGTGAAGGAGGAAGAAATGGTGGAGTCGATCGCCCGCGTGCGACACATCCGCGTCACCCCCATGAAGGCTCGCCGCGTCGTCAACCTGATCCGCGGCAAGCAGGCTCAGGAGGCCCTGGCCATCCTGAAGTTCGCGCCCCAGAGCGCGAGCGAGCCGGTGTACAAGCTCGTCGCCTCGGCCATCGCGAACGCTCGCGTCAAGGCCGATGCCACGAACACCTACCTGGACGAGCAGGACCTGTACGTCGCGCGTGCATTCGTCGATGAGGGCACCACCCTCAAGCGTTTCCAGCCGCGTGCGCAGGGCCGTGCCTTCCGCATCAACAAGCGAACGAGCCACATCACCGTCGTGCTCGCCACGCCCGAGGAGGGTACGAAGTAATGGGTCAGAAGGTCAACCCGTACGGCTTCCGTCTGGGCATCACCACCGACCACGTGTCGCGGTGGTTCTCCGACTCGAACAAGCCCGGTCAGCGCTACGCCGACTACCTCGCCGAGGACGTCCGCATCCGCAAGATGCTGACCACCTCGCTCGACCGCGCGGGTGTCTCGCGCATCGAGATCGAGCGCACCCGCGACCGCGTCCGCGTGGACATCCACACGGCCCGCCCGGGTATCGTCATCGGCCGCCGCGGCGCCGAGGCCGAGCGCATCCGCGCCGACCTCGAGAAGCTCTCCGGCAAGCAGATCCAGCTGAACATCCTCGAGGTCAAGAACCCCGAGGCCGACGCCCAGCTCGTCGCGCAGGGCATCGCCGAGCAGCTCTCCGCTCGTGTGGCGTTCCGCCGCGCGATGCGCAAGGGTCTGCAGGGCGCGCAGCGCGCCGGCGCCAAGGGCGTCCGGATCCAGGTCTCCGGCCGTCTCGGCGGCGCCGAGATGAGCCGCTCGGAGTTCTACCGCGAGGGTCGTGTGCCGCTGCACACGCTGCGCGCGAACATCGACTACGGCTTCTACGAGGCCAAGACCACCTTCGGCCGCATCGGCGTGAAGGTCTGGATCTACAAGGGCGACATCACGAACAAGGAGCTCGCGCGCGAGCAGGCGGCCCAGAAGCCGTCGCGCGGCGACCGCGACCGTCCCCGCCGCGACCGCGCCCCCAAGGCTGCGGAGCCGGCGGCAGCAGGAGTTGAGGCGTAACCATGTTGATTCCCCGTCGAGTCAAGTACCGCAAGCAGCACCACCCGAAGCGCGACGGCGCCGCCACGGGCGGCACCAAGGTCAGCTTCGGTGAGTACGGCATCCAGGCCATCACCCCCGCCTACGTGACCAACCGTCAGATCGAGTCCGCTCGTATCGCCATGACGCGTCACATCAAGCGTGGCGGCAAGGTGTGGATCAACATCTACCCGGACCGTCCGCTCACGAAGAAGCCGGCCGAGACCCGCATGGGTTCCGGTAAGGGTTCGCCCGAGTGGTGGGTCGCCAACGTCAAGCCGGGTCGCGTCCTGTTCGAGGTCTCGGGCGTCTCCGAGGAGCTCGCACGCGAGGCCATGACCCGTGCCATCCACAAGCTGCCCCTCAAGGCACGCATCATCAAGCGCGAGGAGGGCGACGCGTAATGTCCGTCGGAACCAAGGGGCTCGAGACCGTCGAGCTCGACACCTTCGAAGACGAGCGTCTCGTCGACGAGCTGAAGAAGGCCAAGGAAGAGCTGTTCAACCTGCGCTTCCAGTCGGCCACCGGCCAGCTCGAGAGCCACGGCCGCCTCCGTGCGGTCAAGCGCGACATCGCCCGCATCTACACGGTGATCCGCGAGCGCGAGCTCGGCATCCGGGCCACCCCCGCCCCGGTCGAGGTCCCCGCCAAGGCCGAGAAGAAGACCAAGAAGGCCAAGGCCGCTGACGAGGCCGCCGACGCCGCAGAGACGAAGGAGGCCTGATCATGGCTGAGACCAAGAAGGCCGCCACGGCCGAGGTCGCCGAGACGGCCGAGCAGCGTCCGTACCGCAAGGTGCGCCGCGGCTACGTCGTCAGCGACAAGATGGACAAGACCATCGTCGTCGAGGTCGAGGACCGCGTGAAGCACCCGCTGTACGGCAAGGTCATGCGCCGCACCTCGAAGGTCAAGGCGCACGACGAGCAGAACACCGCCGGCATCGGCGACCTGGTCGTCATCTCCGAGACCCGGCCGCTCAGCGCCACCAAGCGCTGGCGCCTCGTCGAGATCGTCGAGAAGGCCAAGTAAGCCCCTGGGCTTGCTTCCGAGAAGGAGACTGAAGTGATTCAGCAGGAATCCCGGCTCAAGGTGGCCGACAACACGGGTGCGAAGGAACTCCTCACCATCCGTGTGCTCGGCGGCTCCAGCCGCCGCTACGCCGGCCTCGGCGACATCATCGTCGCGACGGTCAAGGACGCGATCCCCGGCGGCAACGTGAAGAAGGGCGACGTGGTCAAGGCCGTCGTCGTCCGCACCCGCAAGGAGACCCGTCGTCCCGACGGCTCCTACATCAAGTTCGACGAGAACGCTGCGGTGATCCTCAAGAACGACGGCGAGCCGCGCGGCACCCGTATCTTCGGCCCGGTGGGCCGCGAGCTGCGCGACAAGAAGTTCATGAAGATCATCTCGCTGGCTCCGGAGGTGCTCTAACCCATGGCGAACATCAAGAAGGGCGACCTGGTCCAGGTCATCTCCGGCCGCAGCCAGGCCCGCGGTGGAGACCGCGGCAAGCAGGGCAAGGTCATCGAGGTGCTGGTCGACCAGAACCGCGTCGTCGTCGAGGGCGTCAACTACGTCACGAAGCACGTGCGGGTCGGCCAGACCCAGCGCGGTTCGAAGACCGGCGGCATCGAGACCCATGAGGCCCCGATCCACGTCTCGAACGTCGCGATCGTCGACCCCGAGACCAAGAAGCCGACCCGCGTCGGCTTCCGCAACGAAACCGTGACGAAGGACGGGGTCACCAAGACCGTCCGCGTTCGTTACGCCAAGAAGTCAGGTAAGGACCTCTGATGACTGAGACTGCCGTGGCGGCTGGCAAAATCCAGCCCCGCCTGAAGCAGAAGTACCGCGAGGAGATCTCGAAGGGCCTCCTGGAGCAGTTCGGCTACACGAACGTGCACCAGGTCCCGGGTCTCGTCAAGATCGTCGTCAACATGGGTGTCGGCGAGGCCGCGCGCGATGGCAAGGTCATCGACGGCGCGATCGCCGACCTCACGAAGATCACCGGTCAGAAGCCGCAGGTCACGAAGGCCCGCAAGTCCATCGCGCAGTTCAAGCTGCGCGAGGGCCAGCAGATCGGCGCGCACGTCACGCTGCGCGGCGACCGCATGTGGGAGTTCCTCGACCGCCTCCTGTCGCTCGCGCTCCCGCGCATCCGCGACTTCCGCGGCCTGAGCGACCGTCAGTTCGACGGCAACGGCAACTACACCTTCGGTCTCTCGGAGCAGAGCGTGTTCCACGAGATCGATCAGGACAAGATCGACCGCGTTCGCGGCATGGACATCACCGTGGTGACCACCGCCAAGAACGACGAGGAGGGTCGCGCGCTGCTCAAGTCGCTCGGCTTCCCGTTCAAGCAGGTCGAGAACGCGTAGTAGACTCTACGAGTTTGTGCATGAGCCGGCACCGCTCCCCGAGCCAGTCGAGGGGAGCGGCGCCGGCACAGGCATTCGACGGTTCGCAACCGCGAACCGCACCACCACAGGTCAGTCCCCGTGTACCGGGTCCTGAAACCTGGTGAACGTTAGGAACACATCGTCATGACGATGACCGACCCGGTCGCTGACATGCTGACCCGTCTGCGGAACGCCAACTCCGCCCACCACGACGCGGTGTCGATGCCCCACTCCAAGCTGAAGGGCCACATCGCCGAGATCCTCAAGAACGAGGGCTACATCGCGGACTTCGAGGTGACCGACGCGCGAGTCGGCAAGACCCTCACGCTGAGCCTCAAGTTCGGCCCCAACCGCGAGCGCTCGATCGCCGGCATCAAGCGCGTCTCCAAGCCCGGTCTCCGCGTGTACGCGAAGTCGACCGAGCTCCCCAAGGTCCTCGGTGGCCTGGGCGTCGCGATCCTGTCCACTTCCAGCGGTCTGCTCACCGACCGCCAGGCCGAGAAGAAGGGCGTGGGTGGGGAAGTCCTCGCCTACGTGTGGTAAGTCCATGTCACGAATCGGACGACTCCCCATCGACATCCCCGCCGGTGTCGAGGTGAAGATCGACGGCTCCGCCGTCACCGTCAAGGGCCCGAAGGGCGAGCTCTCGCTCACCGTCGCGAGCCCCATCGAGGCCAAGGTCGATGGCGGCCAGGTCATCGTCAGCCGCCCGGACGACGAGCGCGAGTCGCGTTCGCTCCACGGCCTCACCCGCACGCTCATCGCCAACGACATCATCGGCGTCACCGAGGGCTACTCGAAGGGCCTCGAGATCGTCGGCACCGGCTACCGCGTGGCGCAGAAGGGCAGCGCGATCGAGTTCGCGCTCGGCTTCTCGCACCCGGTCGTCGTCGAGGCGCCCGCGGGCATCACCTTCGCGGTCGAGGGCAACACCAAGATCACCGTGTCGGGGATCTCGAAGCAGGCCGTCGGCGAGACCGCCGCCAACATCCGCAAGATCAAGAAGCCCGAGCCGTACAAGGGCAAGGGCATCCGCTACGCCGGCGAGGTCGTGCGTCGCAAGGCCGGAAAGGCTGGTAAGTAACCATGGCCGTGAAGAGCAAGTCGGCTGCGCGCTCGCGCCGCCACACCCGCCTTCGCAAGAAGATCGTCGGCACCGAGCTGCGTCCGCGCCTCGTCGTGACCCGTTCGGCCCGCCACGTCTTCGTGCAGGTCGTCGACGACGCCCAGGGCCGCACCGTGGCCTCCGCGTCGACCATGGAGGCCGACCTCCGCGCGTTCGACGGTGACAAGACCGCCAAGGCCAAGAAGGTCGGCGAGCTCGTCGCCGAGCGCGCCAAGCAGGCCGGCATCGCCGAGGTCGTCTTCGACCGCGGCGGCAACAAGTACGCCGGTCGTGTCGCGGCGATCGCCGATGGAGCGCGAGAGGCAGGGCTGAACCTGTGAGTGAGAACACTGTGAAGGAGACCGAGGTGGCCGCTGAGGCACCCGTCGAGACCGCTGCCGGTACCGAGCAGCAGCCCGAGCGCCGCGAGCGCGATGGCCGCCGTGGCGGCCGCGACCGCGGCCAGGGCGGTCGCGACCGCGGTGGCCGCGACGCCGAGAAGAGCCAGTTCCTCGAGCGCGTCGTCACCATCAACCGCGTGTCCAAGGTCGTCAAGGGCGGCCGTCGCTTCAGCTTCACGGCGCTCGTCGTCGTGGGCGATGGCAACGGGCTCGTCGGCGTCGGCTACGGCAAGGCGCGCGAGGTCCCGACGGCCATCTCGAAGGGCGTCGAGGAGGCGAAGAAGAACTTCTTCCGCGTCCCGCGCGTCGGCAGCACCATCCCGCACCCCGTGCAGGGTGAGGCGGCCGCCGGTGTCGTCCTCCTGCGTCCGGCGTCGCCCGGTACCGGTGTCATCGCCGGTGGTCCGGTCCGCGCCGTGCTCGAGTGCGCCGGCATCCACGACGTGCTGTCGAAGTCGCTCGGCTCGTCGAACACCATCAACATCGTGCACGCCACCGTCGAGTCGCTGAAGCAGCTCGAGGAGCCGCGCGCCGTCGCCGCCCGTCGTGGTCTCGACTACGACGAGGTCGCGCCCGCCCGTCTGCTGCGTGCCGAGGCCCAGGCGGCCGAGGCCGCCGCAGCAGCGAAGGCAGGTGCCTGATGGCCAAGCAGCTCAAGGTGACCCAGATCAAGTCCAAGGTGAGCGAGAAGCAGTACCAGCGCGACACGCTCCGCAGCCTCGGACTGAAGCGCATCGGCGACTCCGTCGTCCGTGAGGACACGCCGCAGAACCGCGGCTACGTCAAGACGGTCGCCCACCTCGTGAAGGTTGAGGAGATTGACTAATGGCTGACGAGAAGAACGTCGCCGAGGAGACCCCGAAGAAGGCTCCCGCGAAGAAGGCGCCGGCCAAGGCCGCCGCCGAGAAGGCGCCGGCCGCCAAGGCTCCGGCCAAGAAGGCCGCCGCCGCCAAGGCCGACACCGCTGAGAAGGCTCCGGCCGAGAAGGCGCCCGCCAAGAAGGCTCCGGCTAAGAAGTCGGCGCCGAAGGCCGAGGTCGTCGAGGCTCGCGAGCAGGTCCTGAAGGTGCACCACCTTCGTCCGGCTCCCGGTGCCAAGAAGGACAAGACCCGCGTCGGTCGCGGTGAGGGTTCGAAGGGCAAGACCGCCGGTCGCGGCACCAAGGGCACGAAGGCCCGCAACACGGTGCGCCCCGGCTTCGAGGGCGGCCAGCTTCCGTACCACATGCGTGCGCCGAAGCTCCGCGGCTTCAAGAACCCGTTCCGCGTCGAGTACCAGGCTGTGAACCTGGACAAGCTCGCGGCGCTCTACCCGAAGGGCGGCGACGTCACCGTCGCCGACCTCGTGGCCAAGGGCGTGGTCCGCAAGAACGAGCGCGTCAAGGTGCTCGGCAACGGCGACCTGCAGGTGAAGCTGAACGTCTCCGTCGACAAGGTCTCCGGCTCGGCCGAGCAGAAGATCGTCGCGGCGGGCGGCTCGGTCAAGTAACCGATCCACCATCGAAGTTCGAGCCTGTCGGGACCTCGCGTATGATTCACGGGGGTCCTGACAGGCTCGAATCGCATCCGGGCGCCGCGCCCGGCTGCAGTGTATGACGCTCCACGACGGAGCAACAGGAGGACGAGTGTTCAACGCGATCGGGCGGATCTTCCGCACGCCGGACCTGCGCCGGAAGATCGGCTTCACCCTGGGCATCATCGCCCTGTTCCGTCTGGGCTCGTTCATCCCCGCGCCGTTCGTGGACTTCTCGAACGTCCAGGCCTGCCTCGCGGCGAACCAGGGCGCCTCGGGCCTCTACGAGCTCGTCAACCTCTTCTCCGGCGGTGCGCTGCTGCAGCTGTCGATCTTCGCGCTCGGCATCATGCCGTACATCACCGCGTCGATCATCGTCCAGCTGCTCCGCGTCGTCATCCCGCACTTCGAGACCCTCTACAAGGAGGGCCAGGCGGGCCAGGGCAAGCTGACCCAGTACACCCGGTACCTCACGATCGCCCTCGGTGTGCTGCAGTCGACCACCCTGATCACGGTCGCCCGCTCGGGCGCGCTGTTCAGCGGCTCGGCCGACCCCTCCTGCTCGCAGCTGATCACGAACGACGCCTGGTACGCGATCCTCCTGATGGTCATCACGATGACCGCGGGCACCGGCCTCATCATGTGGATGGGCGAGCTCATCACCGAGCGCGGCATCGGCAACGGCATGTCGCTCCTCATCTTCACCTCGATCGCCTCGACCTTCCCCGGTTCGCTCTGGGCCATCGGCATCTCGCGCGGCTGGGACGTCTTCGCGATCGTCCTCGCGATCGGCCTCGTGGTCGTCGTCGCGGTGGTCTTCGTCGAGCAGTCGCAGCGGCGCGTCCCCGTCCAGTACGCGAAGCGCATGGTCGGGCGGCGCACCTACGGCGGCAACAACACGTACATCCCGATCAAGGTGAACATGGCCGGCGTCGTGCCCGTCATCTTCGCCTCGTCGCTGCTCTACCTGCCGGCGCTCATCGCGCAGTTCAACCAGCCGAAGGCGGGCGAGGAGATCCAGCCCTGGGTCGCGTGGATCACGAACTACCTGACCAAGGGCGACCACCCGCTCTACATGCTGCTGTACTTCCTGCTCATCGTGGGCTTCACCTACTTCTACGTCGCGATCACGTTCAACCCGGACGAGGTCTCCGAGAACATGAAGAAGTACGGCGGCTTCATCCCCGGCATCCGCGCGGGCCGCCCGACGGCCGAGTACCTCGACTACGTGCTCACGCGCATCACGTTCCCGGGCTCGCTCTACCTGGGCCTCATCGCCCTCATCCCGCTCATCGCCTTCGCGCTGGTCGGGGCCAACCAGAACTTCCCGTTCGGCGGTGCATCGATCCTGATCATCGTCGGCGTCGGTCTCGAGACCGTCAAGCAGATCGACGCGCAACTCCAGCAGCGACACTACGAAGGACTCCTCCGATGACCAGCGCCGACTCCGCCCGCTCTGCCCGCTTCCTCATCGTCGGCCCGCAGGGCTCCGGCAAGGGGACCCAGGGCGTGCTCGTCGCCGCGGCGTTCGACGTGCCGCAGATCGCGACCGGCGACATCTTCCGTGCGAACGTGAAGGGCGGCACCGAGCTCGGCAAGCAGGTGCAGTCGATCATCGAGGCCGGCGACCTGGTGCCCGACGAGCTCACGAGTGCGCTCGTCGCCGACCGGCTCGCCCAGCCCGATGCGGCCGAGGGCTTCCTCCTCGACGGCTATCCGCGCAACCGCGGTCAGGTCGCCGACCTGGACGCCTTCCTCGAGCCCCGCGGCGAGGCGCTCGACGCCGTCATCGAGCTCGAGGTGCCCCGTGAGGAGTCGATCGCCCGGCTGCGCCAGCGCGCCGTCGAGCAGGGCCGCACCGACGACACCGAAGAGGTCATCGCGAACCGGCTGGCGATCTACGAGCGCGAGACCGCGCCGATCCTCGACGTCTACCGCGCCCGCGGCATCGTCGTGCGCATCGACGGCGTCGGCTCGCTCGACGAGGTCACCACCCGCATCTTCGAGTCGCTCGCGGCTCGCGGCCTCGCGCCGGTGCACCCGGGCGCCCTCGCCTGAGCCCGTGTTCCGCCGCTCGATCCTGAAGTCGCCGGCCGAGCTCCGCGCGATGCGCGCGGCCGGCGAGGTGACGGCGGCGGCCCTCGCCGAGGCGCGCGCGCTGATCGCAGTCGGGGCGACGCCGCTCGAGCTCGACGCCGCCGCCGAGCGGCTCATCCTCGATCGCGGCGGCCGCTCGAACTTCCAGCTGGAGCCCGGCTACCGCCACACGCTCTGCGTCTCGGTCGACGACGACGTGGTGCACGGCATCCCGGGAGACCGGCCGTTCCGGCCCGGCGACCTCGTCTCGGTCGACGGCGGCGCCGAGGTCGACGGCTGGAACGGCGACGCCGCCTTCTCGGTGGTGCTCGACGACCCCGAGCGCCCGGATGTCGTCGCGGCCCGCCGCGAGCTCGTGCGGGTCGCCGAGCTCGGGCTCTGGACGGGCATCGCGACGCTCGCGAGCGCGCGCCACCTGAACGAGGTCGGCGCTGCGATCGAGGACGCGGTCGTCGCGGAGGCGGATGCCCCGGGCGGCACCGGCCGAGAGTACGGCATCCTGCTCGACTACGTCGGGCACGGCATCGGCCGGCGCATGCACGAGGAACCGCCGGTGTTCAACTACCGCGTCGATCGCCGTGGGCCGGCGGTGAAGCCGGGGCTCGTCGTCGCCATCGAGCCGATGATCGTCGCGGGCTCGATCGAGACGTTCGTGCGCGACGACGGCTGGACCGTGACGACCGCCGACGGCTCGGACGCCGCGCACGTCGAGCACTCCGTCGCGGTGCACGCGGACGGCATCTGGGTGCTCACGGCCGAGGACGGCGGGGCAGCCGGGCTCGCGCCCTTCGGCGTGACGCCGGTCCCCATCCCCTGAGCGCCACGACCCGAGCCGGGCGGCCGCGCACGGCCTCCACCGTTCCTCCCTGCGCGTCCGCGGGCTATGGTGAACGAGGAGCAAGGGACGCCACCGACGGGGGAGGACCGCATGCGCGAGATCCAGGGCATCGGCATCGGGCAGGGGATCGCGGTCGGGCCCGTCGTGCGCATGGCCGAGCCGCTCCCAGCGCCGGAGGACCGAGCGAGCGGGTTCGACGCGTCCCAGGAGGAGGAGCGGGCGCGCACGTCCCTCGCCGCTGTCGCCGACGAACTGCAGCGCCGGGGCGCGCGGGCCGGCGGCGCCGCGAAGGACGTCCTCGAGGCCCAGGCCATGATGGCCGGCGACCCGAGCCTCATCACCGACGTCGTGAAGCGGCTGGCCGAGGGCAAGACCGCCGAGCGCGCCGTCTACGAGGCCTTCGCCGCCTTCCGCGACGTGCTCGCCGGAATGGGCGGGTATCTCGGCGAGCGGGCGGCCGACCTCGACGACGTCTCGCAGCGGGTGGTCGCGCACCTCCTCGAGCTGCCGGCGCCCGGGGTGCCCGACCCGGGCCATCCCTTCGTCCTCGTCGCGCGCGACCTCGCGCCGGCCGATACCGCGGTGCTCGACCTCGAGCAGGTGCTCGCGCTCGTCACGGTCGACGGCGGCCCGACCTCGCACACCGCGATCCTCGCGCGGGAGCAGTCCATCGTCGCGATCGTGGGCGCCGCCGGCGCCGCAGGGCTCGTCGACGGCGAGCAGGTGCTCGTCGACGCCGAGCACGACGTCGTCGTGGTGGCGCCGAGCGAGGCGCAGCTCGCCGAGGCGCGCGAGCGCAGCGCGGCCCGACGGCTCGCCGCGGAGGCGCCCATCACGCCCGGGGCGCTCGCCGACGGCGCCCCGGTGCCGCTCCTCGCCAACCTCGGCTCGGTCGGGGGCGCGGCGGAGGCCTTGCGGCTGGGCGCGGAGGGGGTCGGCCTCTTCCGCACCGAGTTCCTCTTCCTCGACGCCGATCGGGCGCCGAGCGTCGCCGAGCAGCAGGAGCAGTACACGAAGCTGCTCAACGAGTTCGCCGGCAAGAAGGTCGTCGTGCGGGTGCTCGACGCGGGCGCCGACAAGCCGCTCGCCTTCCTGAACGACGCCGAGGAGGAGAATCCGGCGCTCGGGCTCCGCGGCATCCGCGCGCTGCGCCGGTCCGAAGCCGTCCTGCGCGAGCAGCTCACGGCGCTCGCCGCCGCCGACGCGGCGACCGACGCCGAGCTCTGGGTCATGGCGCCGATGATCGCGACGGTCGAGGAGACCCGGTACTTCACCGCGCTGGCCGCGGAGCTCGGCATCCGCACCGCGGGCGTCATGATCGAGGTGCCCGCCGCGGCGCTGCTGGCCGACCGCGTGCTGGACGCCTGCGCCTTCGCCTCGATCGGCACGAACGACCTCACCCAGTACACGATGGCCGCCGACCGCCTGCTGGGCACGGTCGCCCAGCTGCAGAGCCCGTGGCATCCGGCCGTGCTCCGCCTCATCGAGGAGGTCGGCGCCGCCGGGGCGCGCACCGGCACGCCCGTGGGGATCTGCGGCGAGGCCGCCGCCGACCCCCTGCTCGCCGTCGTCCTCGTGGGCCTCGGCGCCACCAGCCTGTCGATGTCGCCGTCGGCGCTCGCGGACGTGCGCGCCTCGCTCGCGCGCTACGGTCTGGAGGATGCCCGGGCCATCGCCGGGGCCGCGCTGGCGACCGAGGGCGCGGCCGAGGCCAAGCGGGCGGCGACGGCCGCCGCCGAATCGGTGCGCGGCCGCTCGGTTGGCGATTCGTCCGCGAGTGGTCTACAGTAGATCCTTGGTGTTCTGCACCTGCGCTGCGGCATGCGCCGACAGGGCGTCAGAGGTGCGGAACCATCGCACGACCGACCACCTTTACCCCAAGCGATAGTGAGGCTATGGCCAAGAAAGACGGTGTCATCGAGATCGAGGGCTCGGTCATCGAGGCGCTCCCGAACGCAATGTTCCGCGTCGAGCTGACCAACGGCCACAAGGTGCTGGCCCACATCTCCGGCAAGATGCGGCAGCACTACATCCGCATCCTCCCGGAGGACCGCGTCATCGTGGAGCTGAGCCCCTACGACCTGACCCGCGGGCGCATCGTCTACCGCTACAAGTAAAGGCTGTCGGAAAGTAACGGCCCGCGGCATCCCGCGGGTACGAGGACAGCGAATCGAAGGAAACATCCCTCATGAAGGTGAACCCCAGCGTCAAGCCGATCTGCGATCACTGCAAGGTGATCCGCCGTCACGGCCGCGTCATGGTCATCTGCAAGTCGAACCCGCGCCACAAGCAGCGCCAGGGCTGACCTGCGGCGGTCCGTGCCGCGCACGGATCCGCGACAACTGAACACGGCAGTGCCAGAACCCGCCGCCCGACGACTCGGGAGCGGGGGACACCTCGGGAGGAGGCCCGGGCACCGGCACTGCTTCACACCTCCACTCACTCACAGGAGAAGCCACCATGGCACGTCTGGCAGGAGTCGACATCCCGCGCGAGAAGCGCGTGGAGATCGCACTGACCTACATCTACGGCGTCGGCCGCACCCGTGCGCTGCAGACGCTCGCGGACACCGGCATCGACGGCAACATCCGCGTCAAGGACCTCAGCGACGACCAGCTCGTCGCGCTGCGCGACTACATCGAGGGCAACTACAAGGTGGAGGGTGACCTTCGCCGCGAGGTCGCCGCCGACATCCGCCGCAAGGTCGAGATCGGCTCGTACGAGGGCCTCCGCCACCGTCGCGGCCTCCCGGTCCGCGGCCAGCGCACCAAGACCAACGCTCGTACCCGCAAGGGCCCGAAGCGCACCGTCGCCGGCAAGAAGAAGGCCGGCCGCAAGTAACCGCTTGTCGCCAGATCTAGGAGATTTCGAACATGGCAGCACCCAAGGCGGCTACTCGCAAGCCGCGCAAGAAGGAAAAGAAGAACATCGCCGTGGGCCAGGCCCACATCAAGTCGACGTTCAACAACACGATCGTCTCGATCACCGACACCAACGGTGCCGTGATCAGCTGGGCCTCCTCCGGCGGCGTCGGCTTCAAGGGCTCGCGCAAGTCGACCCCGTTCGCCGCGCAGCTGGCGGCCGAGTCGGCCGCCCGCCAGGCGCAGGAGCACGGCATGAAGAAGGTCGACGTCTTCGTCAAGGGCCCGGGCTCGGGTCGTGAGACCGCCATCCGCTCGCTCCAGGCCGCGGGCCTCGAGGTCGGCAGCATCAACGACGTGACGCCCCAGGCGCACAACGGCTGCCGCCCGCCGAAGCGCCGTCGCGTCTGACCCTCCGTCCCCGCCCCCGGGCGGCGCCCTCGCGGCGTCGCCCGGGGTGCGGGCCGTTCTCTCACAACTCAAGATCCTTCAAGAACTGCTCGGTGTCATATAGCGGACACCCTGCCGAAAGGAATCCACAGTGCTGATCGCACAGCGCCCGACGCTCACCGAAGAGAACATCTCGGAGTTCCGTTCGCGGTTCGTGATCGAGCCCCTCGAGCCGGGCTTCGGTTACACCCTGGGCAACTCGCTCCGTCGCACCCTCCTCTCCTCGATCCCGGGGGCGGCCGTCACGAGCATCCGCATCGACGGCGTGCTGCACGAGTTCTCGACCGTGCCCGGCGTCAAGGAGGATGTCACCGAGATCATCCTCAACATCAAGAACCTGGTCGTCTCCAGCGAGCACGACGAGCCCATCACCGCCTACCTGCGCAAGCAGGGCGCCGGTGAGGTCACCGCCGCCGACATCTCGGCCCCGGCCGGCGTCGAGGTGCACAACCCCGAGCTCGTCATCGCGACCCTGAACGACGCCGCGAAGTTCGAGCTCGAGCTCACCATCGAGCGCGGCCGCGGCTACGTGTCGGCCCAGCAGAACCGCAACGAGTACAGCGAGGCGGGCCAGATCCCGATCGACTCGATCTACTCGCCGGTCCTGAAGGTCACCTACCGCGTCGAGGCCACCCGTGCCGGCGAGCGCACCGACTTCGACCGCCTCGTGGTCGACGTCGAGTCGAAGCCGGCCATCTCGCCGCGCGACGCGATCGCCTCGGCCGGCCGCACGCTGGTCGAGCTGTTCGGTCTCGCCCGCGAGCTGAACACCGCGGCCGAGGGCATCGAGATCGGCCCCGCGCCGGTCGACGCCGTGCTCTCGAGCGAGCTCTCGATCCCGATCGAGGACCTCGACCTCTCGGTGCGCAGCTACAACTGCCTGAAGCGCGAGGGCATCAACACGGTGTCCGAGCTCGTCGCCCTCTCGGAGTCGCAGCTCATGAACATCCGCAACTTCGGCCAGAAGTCGGTCGACGAGGTCAAGGACAAGCTCACGGAGATGGGGCTGGCCCTCAAGGACTCGGTTCCCGGCTTCGACGGCGCCCACTTCTACACGGGCTTCGACGACGAGAACTAAGCGGTAGCGCCGCCCTAACCCCCCAAGTACTGGAGACAACGAATCATGCCGAAGCCCACCAAGGGCCCCCGCCTCGGAGGCGGCCCCGCGCACGAGCGGCTGCTGCTCGCGAACCTCGCCGCCGCGCTGTTCACGCACAAGTCGATCACGACGACCGAGACCAAGGCCAAGCGCCTGCGTCCGCTCGCCGAGCGCCTGATCACCTTCGCGAAGCGCGGCGACCTGCACGCGCGCCGTCGCGTGCTCGCCGTCATCGGCGACAAGTCGGTCGTCCACGAGCTGTTCGCGGTCATCGCGCCGCAGGTCGCCGACCGTGAGGGCGGCTACACCCGCATCACGAAGATCGGCAACCGCAAGGGCGACAACGCGCCCATGGCGGTCATCGAGCTCGTGCTCGAGCCGGTCGTGAAGAAGCAGCGCACCGCGAAGCCCGCCGCCGAGGCCGCCCCGGCCGCCCCGGTCGAGGAGCCGGCCGAGGAGGCCGCCGCCGAGACCGAGGCTCCCGCCGAGGAGACCGCCGAGACCGAGGCTCCGGCCGAGGAGCAGGCGGAGACCGCCGAGGCCGAGGCCAAGTAACCTCAGCACCCCGTACGACGGGCCCCGATGCATCGCGCATCGGGGCCCGTCGTCGTCTGCGTCGTCATCTCCGGCGGCGCGCTCGGCGTCCGCCCGCCGGCGGGGCCGGGTGCCCGGTCGCCCTAAGCTGGACGGCATGGCGAGCACTCGGGATCGGACGGAGCTCGTGCGGCTGCGCCTCGGCATCGCCTACGACGGCGGCGGATTCGCCGGCTGGAGCACCCAGCCCGGCCTGCGCACGGTGCAGGGCGTCGTCGAGCAGGCGCTCGGCACGCTGTTCCGCCGCACCGGCACCGCACCCCGGCTGACCGTGGCCGGCCGCACCGACGCCGGCGTGCACGCGCTCGGGCAGGTCGCGCACCTCGACGTCGAGCCGGAAGCCCTCGCGGCGGTCACGAAGCCGCGCCGCGGCGACGCCGACTCCGCGGACGCCCCGGACCCGGCCGCCGTCCTGCTGCGCCGGCTCACCGGCATCCTGGGCGCGGCCGAGGCGGACGTCGTGGTGACCTCCGCGGCCATCGCGCCGGCGGGCTTCGACGCGCGCTTCTCCGCGGTGTGGCGCCGCTACGAGTACCGGATCGCCGACGGCCCGGCGCTGAAGGACCCGCTCGCGCGGAATCGCACGGTCTGGCTGCCGCGCACGCTCGACGCAGCGGCGATGGATGCCTCGGCGCGCTCGCTGGTGGGGCTGCACGACTTCGCCGCCTTCTGCAAGCCCCGGCCCGAGGCGACGACGATCCGCACGCTGCAGGCCTTCGGCTGGGCGCGCGACCCGGACGGCGTGCTCGTGGCGCGGCTGCAGGCCGACGCCTTCTGCCACTCGATGGTGCGCGCGCTCGTCGGCTCGAGTGCGGCCGTGGGGGAGGGGCGGCTCGACCCGGGGGACCCCGCCGCGCTGCTCGCCGCCGCGGAGCGCACGAGCGCGTTCAAGGTGATGCCGGCGAAGGGGCTCGTGCTCACCGAGGTCGGCTACCCGCCCGACGAGGAGCTCGCGGCGCGCGCCGAGCAGACCCGGGCACGCCGCGAATTGCGGGTCGACGGGGTCGTCGGCTAAACTCTCCCTTTGGTGCCACGGCGCCGACCTTCGGGTCGACCCCGGGTATCCGAAGTTGAGCCCTCCACCGGGGCGTTCACGCGCATCGCGCACGAACACCCCACCGGAGCGGGATTCACGAACCTCTCACTCGATACAGAAAGCAGCACTCCCGTGACGCGTACGTACACCCCGAAGCAGAGCGAGATCCAGCGCGACTGGCTCGTCATCGACGCCGCCGACATCGTGCTCGGCCGCCTCGCCAGCCACTCCGCCGCCCTGCTCCGCGGCAAGCACAAGGCGATCTTCGCCAACCACGTCGACACCGGCGACTTCGTCATCATCATCAACGCCGAGAAGGTGGCCCTCACCGGCCAGAAGCTCGAGCAGAAGAAGGCCTACCGCCACTCGGGCTACCCGGGCGGCCTCAAGGCCGTCGGGTACGCCGAACTCCTCGAGAAGAACCCCGTCCGCGCCGTCGAGAAGGCGATCCGCGGCATGCTCCCGAAGAACTCGCTCGGTCGGGCCCAGCTCAAGAAGCTGAAGGTCTACGCCGGCCCGGAGCACCCGCACGCGGCTCAGCAGCCGAAGCCGTACACCCTCACCCAGGTCGCGCAGTAAGCGCCCCCTCGACTTCTCGAAAAGGACTCATTACCACCATGGCGAAGATCGCAGACCAGATCGACCAGGCTCCCGAGAGCTACACGACCGAGAGTGCCGCGGCTGAGGCCCCCGCCGCCGCTCGCCCCGTGCTGAACGTCTCGGGCGCGGCCGTCGGCCGTCGCAAGCAGGCCATCGCGCGCGTGCGCGTCGTCCCGGGTGCCGGCGGCATCAAGGTGAACGGCCGCGAGTTCGCGGACTACTTCCCGAACAAGCTCCACCAGCAGCTCATCACCGACCCCTTCACCGTGCTCGAGCTCAACGGCTCGTACGACGTGATCGCCCGCATCACCGGCGGCGGCCCCTCGGGCCAGGCCGGCGCGCTGCGTCTCGCGATCGCTCGCGCGCTCAACGAGATCGACCGCGAGAACAACCGCCCGACCCTGAAGAAGGCCGGCTTCCTCACGCGCGACGCCCGCGTCATCGAGCGCAAGAAGGCCGGTCTCAAGAAGGCGCGCAAGGCTCCGCAGTTCTCGAAGCGTTAATCGCTTCGCCGGACTTTCCGCATGCCTCGGCTATTCGGAACCGACGGGGTCCGGGGCCTGGCCAACCGTGAACTCACGGCTGACCTGGCCCTGGGCCTCGCTCAGGCGGCTGCTGCCGTCCTCACCCAGGGACGCCACGCGGAGGAGAACCGCGCGGCCGGGCGACGTCCCGTCGCCGTCGTCGCGCGGGACCCTCGCGTCTCGGGTGAGTTCCTCACCGCCGCCGTCGCGGCCGGCCTCGCCTCGAGCGGGGTCGACGTCCTCGACGCCGGCGTGATCCCGACCCCGGCGACCGCGTTCCTCATCGACTCGATCGACGCCGACTTCGGCGTGATGATCTCGGCGTCGCACAACCCGGCGCCCGACAACGGCATCAAGTTCTTCTCGTTCGGCGGCACGAAGCTCCCCGACGAGGTCGAGGACCGCATCGAGAGCTATCTCGGCAAGCAGAAGCTCGCCCCCGTCGGCGACGGCGTCGGCCGCATCCGCCGCTTCGCCGACGCCGAGGACCGCTACGTCGTGCACCTGCTCGGCACGCTGCCGCACCGTCTCGACGGGCTCAAGGTCGTGCTCGACTGCGCCCACGGCGCCGCTGCCGGCGTCTCCCCGGAGACGTTCCGCGACGCGGGCGCCGAGGTGATCGTGATCGGCGCCGACCCCGACGGCATCAACATCAACGACGGCGTCGGCTCGACGCACCTCGGGCCGCTGCAGGCCGCCGTCGTCGAGCACGGAGCCGATCTCGGCATCGCGCACGACGGCGACGCCGACCGCTGCCTCGCCGTCGACGCCGAGGGCAACGTCATCGACGGCGACCGCATCATGGCGATCCTCGCGGTGTCGATGAAGGAGCGCGGCAAGCTCGTCGACGACACCCTCGTCGTGACCGTGATGTCGAACCTCGGCCTGAAGCGCGCGATGGCCGAGCACGGCATCCGCATCGTCGAGACGAAGGTCGGCGACCGCTACGTCCTCGAGGAGCTCACGGCCGGCGGCTACGCCCTCGGCGGCGAGCAGTCGGGGCACGTGATCATGAGCGAGTTCGCCACGACCGGCGACGGCGTGCTCACCGGCCTGCACCTCGCGGCCGAGCTCGCGCGCACGGGCAAGTCCCTCGCGGAGCTCGCCTCCGTGATGCGCGTGTACCCGCAGGTGCTCGTGAACGTCCGCGACGTCGACCACCACGCCCTGCACGACAGCGCGGGCATCGCCGCGGCGGTCGCCGCCGCTGAGGCCGAGCTCGGCGACTCCGGTCGCGTGCTGCTGCGGCCGAGCGGCACCGAGCCCATGGTGCGCGTCATGGTCGAGGCGGCCGAGCAGGCCGAGGCCGATCGGCACGCGGCCACGCTCGCCGAGGTCGTGAGCGTCGAGCTCGCCCGCTGATCCGCGCCGCGCGGGTGCCGACGAGGCATCCGTCGCCGCCATCGCGAATCGCCCGTTCCCCGAGGGGAGCGGGCGATTCGCCGTTTCGGAGCCGCCGCCGTTCCGGCGCGGGAGCGGCGTTCAGAGCTTGCGCAGCAGGACGCTCGACACGGTGTGGTCGGCGCTCTTGCGCAGCACGAGCGAGGCCCGCGAACGCGTCGGGCGCACGTTCTGCAGGAGGTTCGGCTCGTTGATCGCGTGCCAGATCTCCCGAGCGCGCTGACGCGCCTCCTCCTCGGAGAGGGCGGCGTAGCGGTGGAAGTACGAGCGCGGGTTCGCGAAGGCGCCGCGCTGCAGCTTGAGGAAGCGCTCCTCGTACCAGCGCGCGATGTCGCTCGTGCGCGCGTCGACGTAGATCGTGAAGTCGAAGAGATCGCTCACGGCGAGGCGATGGCCGGGCCCCGGCGGCTGCAGCACGTTCAAGCCCTCGACGATGAGCACGTCGGGCCGGCGCACGGTGATCTGCGCGTCCGGCACGATGTCGTAGGCGAGGTGCGAGTAGAACGGGGCGCGCACCTCGGCGGCGCCGGCCTTCACCTCGCTCACGAAGCGCAGCAGGGCGCGCCGGTCGTACGACTCCGGGAAGCCCTTGCGGGCCATCAGCCCGCGGCGCTCGAGCTCGGCGTTCGGGAAGAGGAAGCCGTCCGTCGTCACGAGCTCGACCCGGGGCGTGTGCTCCCAGCGTGCGAGGAGCTCCCGCAGCAGTCGCGCGATCGTCGACTTGCCGACCGCCACCGATCCGGCGACGCCGATGACGAACGGGGTGGGCGCGAAGCGCTCCCGCAGGAACTCGCTGGTGACCTTGTGCAGCGCCTTCGTGCCGCCGACGTAGAGGTTCAGCAGCCGCGACAGCGGCAGGTACACCTCGGCGACCTCGCGGGGGTCGAGGGGCTCGCCGAGCCCGCGCAGCTGCACGAGCTCGGTCTCCTGGAGCGGCGAGGGCATCGACGGCGCCAGCGCAGCCCAGTCGGAGCGGTCGAGCTCGATGAACGGCGACAGCTGCTGGGCGTTCGACGCGGCGTGATGCTGGTCCGGCACCCGCACAGTCTAGTGAGGGCCGCGGGCAGGGCCCGACCGTGCGGCGCTCGTCCAGGATCTCGCCGCTAGGATCGTGCGCATGTGTGGAATCGTCGGATACGTGGGCGCCCGTTCGAGCGTCGACGTCCTCATGGGTGGCCTGCGCCGCCTGGAATACCGTGGCTACGACTCGGCCGGGGTGGCCATCATCGGCGCCGAGGGCGAGCTCGCCACGGCGAAGCGCGCCGGCAAGCTGAAGGTCCTCGCCGATGCGCTCGAGCAGCAGCCCCTCGAAGCGGGCGGCACCGGCATCGGGCACACCCGCTGGGCGACGCACGGCGGCCCGACCGACGCGAACGCCCACCCGCACCTCGCCGACGAGGGCCGGCTCGCGCTCATCCACAACGGCATCATCGAGAACTTCTCCGAACTGAAGCAGGAACTGCTCGACGAGGGCTTCGCCTTCGCCTCCGAGACCGACACCGAGGTCGCGGCCGTGCTGCTCGGCCGCGAGGTTCGCCGCACCGGCGACCTGCGCGCCGCCTTCCGCGCGACCGTGCAGCGCCTCGAGGGCGCGTTCACGCTCCTCGCCGTGCACCGCGACGAGCCGGGGCTCGTCGTCGGTGCGCGCCGCAACTCGCCCCTCGTGCTCGGCCTCGGCGAGGGCGAGAACTTCCTCGGCTCGGACGTCGCCGCCTTCGTGGAGTTCACGAAGCGCGCCGTCGCGATCGGCCAGGACCAGATCGTCGAGCTCACCGCCGACGAGGTGCGCGTCACCGACTTCGAGGGCGCACCGGTCGAGGTCGAGTCCTTCGAGGTCGCCTGGGACGCCTCCGCCGCGGAGAAGGGCGGCTGGTCCTCGTTCATGCGCAAGGAGGTGGCCGAGCAGCCCGACGCCGTCGCGAACACCGTGCGCGGCCGCATCGCCGACGAGCAGGTCGTCATCCCCGAGCTCGAGGCGCTCGGCGACGAGGAGCTGCGGGCCGTCCGCCGCATCACGATCGTCGCCTGCGGCACCGCCTCCTACGCGGGCCTCGTCGCGAAGTACGCGATCGAGCAGTGGGCGCGAGTGCCCGTCGAGGTCGAGCTGAGCCACGAGTTCCGCTACCGCGAGCCGGTCATCGAGCAGGACACCCTCGTCCTCTCCATCAGCCAGTCCGGCGAGACGATGGACACGCTGATGGCCGTGAAGTACGCCCGCGAGATGGGCGCGAAGACGGTCTCGGTCTGCAACACGCAGGGCGCCACCATCCCGCGCGAGTCGGACGCGGTCGTCTACACGCACGCCGGTCCCGAGGTGGCCGTGGCGTCGACGAAGGCGTTCGTCGCGCAGATCACCGCGCTGTACCTCTTCGGCCTGCACCTCGCGCGCGTGCGCGGCACCCTGACCGCCGGCGAGCTCGCCGTGCAGCTGCACGAGCTGCAGGCGGTGCCCGAGAAGCTCGCCTCGGTGCTCGAGGAGTCCGAGAAGGTCGCGCAGCTCGCGCACTGGATGGCCGACACCCGCTCGGTGCTCTTCCTCGGCCGCCACGTCGGCTACCCGATCGCCCTCGAGGGTGCGTTGAAGCTCAAGGAGCTCGCGTACATCCACGCCGAGGGCTTCGCCGCCGGCGAGCTGAAGCACGGGCCGATCGCCCTGATCGAGCCCGGTCAGCCGGTGTTCGTCGTCGTGCCGAGCCCGCGTCACCCGAACAGCCTGCACCCGAAGGTCGTCTCGAACATCCAGGAGATCCGCGCTCGCGGCGCCCGCGTCATTGCGATCGCCGAGGCCGGCGACGCGGCCGTGCTGCCCTTCGCCGACGAGGTCATCCGCATCCCGCTCGCCGCGCCGCTCTTCGAGCCGCTGCTCGCGGTGGTGCCGCTGCAGGTGTTCGCGATGGAGCTCGCGCAGGCCAAGGGCCTCGACGTCGACCAGCCGCGGAACCTCGCGAAGTCCGTGACGGTGGAGTGACCGGGAGCGCATGAACGACGGGGGCTGTGTGAGCGACGGAGCACGCGGATGATCGCGGGCATCGGCATCGACGTGGTCGATCTCGACCGCTTCGAGCGGTCGATCCGTCGCACCCCCGCCCTCGTCGAGCGTCTGTTCGCCGAGAGCGAACGCGGCCGCTCGCCGCGCTCGCTCGCGGCGCGATTCGCGGCGAAGGAGGCGCTCATCAAGGCCCTCGGTGGGCACGCGGTGCTGCGCTGGCAGGAGATGCGGGTCGTGCAGGATGCCGACGGCAACCCGGGCTTCGAGGTCACCGGCGGGCTCGCCGCGCACCTCGAGGCCCTGGGCATCGACGCGCTGCACCTCTCGATGAGCCACGACGCCGGCATCGCGAGCGCCTTCGTGGTGCTCGAACGGAGCGGGGGAGCGGGCGGATGACGGAGCGACCCTTCCGCGAGGCGCTGATCGATCTCGACGCCGTGACCGCGAACGTGCGCACCCTGGCCGAGCGGCTCGGCACGCCGGCGATGGCCGTCGTGAAGGCCGACGCCTACGGCCACGGCGCGGTGCCCGTCGCCCGCGCGGCGCTCGCCGGCGGGGCCGCCTGGCTCGGCACCGCCGACCTCGGCGAGGCCTTCGAGCTTCGCGCCGCCGGCATCGACGCGCCGATCCTCGCCTGGCTGCACGATCCCGGCGCCGACTTCGGCCCGGCGATCGCGGCCGGCATCGACCTCGGGCTGTCCGCCGAGGCGCAGCTGCACCGCGCCGCGGACGCCGCGCGCGCAGCCGGCCGCCCCGCGTCGGTGCACCTGAAGATCGACACGGGCCTCAGCCGCAACGGCGTCCAGCCCGACGAGTGGGCGGGCGCGGTCGCCGCGGCCGCGGAACTCGAACGGGCGGGCCTCGTCCGCATCCGCGGCGTCTTCAGCCACCTCGCGAACACCTCGGCCGAGGCCGACGCCGCCCAGCTCGCCGCCTTCGAGCGCGCGCTCGCCGTGGCCGGGGCGGCGGGCCTCCGGCCCGAGCTCCGGCACATCGCCTCGACCGCCGGGGCGCTCACCCGTCCCGAGGCCCGCTACGACCTCGTCCGGCTCGGCATCGCCTGCTACGGCATCCCGCCCTTCGCCGATGGGACGACCTCGGCCGAGCTCGGCCTCGTGCCGGTGATGACCCTCCGCGGCCGCGTCGCCGCGGTGCGGCGCATCGCCGCGGGCGACGGGGTCTCCTACGGGCACACCTGGCGCGCCGAGCGCCCCACGACGCTCGCGCTCGTCCCGCTCGGCTACGCCGACGGCATCCCGCGGCAGGCCTCCGGCCGCGGCGAGGTGCTGCTCGCGGGCGCCCGGCGCCCCGTCGTGGGCCGGATCGCGATGGACCAGTTCCTCGTCGACGTCGGCGACGACGCCGTCGAGGTCGGCGACGAGGTCGTGCTCTTCGGCGACCCGGCGACCGGCGCCCCCTCGGCCGACGACTGGGGCGTCGCCGCCGACACCATCGGCTACGAGATCGTCACCCGGATCGGCCCGCGCGTTCCGCGCGGGTACCTCGGCGGCGCGTGATGCGGCTCGAGATCGCCGACACCGAGCAGATGGAGGCGTTCGGCCGCCGGCTCGGCGCCGTGTTGCGCGCGGGCGACCTCGTGCTGCTCACCGGCCCGCTCGGAGCCGGCAAGACGACGCTCACCCGCGGCATCGGCGAGGGCCTCGGCATCCGCGGCCCCGTGCAGAGCCCGACCTTCGTGCTCGCCCGCACCCACCCGAGCCTCGTCGGCGGCGCGCCGCTCGTGCACGTCGACGCGTACCGGCTGAGCGATGCGCTCGAACTCGACGACCTCGACCTCGACTTCGACGGCTCCGTCGTCGTGGCGGAGTGGGCCGCCGGCCTCGTCGACGAGTCGCACCCGGCCTGGCTCGAGGTCGTCATCGAGCGGCGCACCGGCGCCGACGGCGCACCGCCGGCCGAGCTCGACCTCGAGGCCGACGAGCCCCGCACCCTCACCCTCCGCGGCCCCCTCCTTCACAGAATTCAGGAACATCCGGCCGATACGTGGGACGAGCCCGCGCGTCCCGCCCCGAATCGCGGGGATGCCGGTCGAACTGCTCCTGAGTTCTGAAAGGCGGGGCCGGGAGGGGCGGCCCGCGCGGGCGAATAGGCTGGAGGCATGCTCCTCGCCATCGACACCTCGGCCGGCACGAGCGTCGCCGTGGTCGATCGCGACGGCGGCGTGCTCGACCAGCGCGGCACCGCCGACGCGATGCGGCACGCCGAGGTCATCGGCGAGCTCATCGCCGAGACGCTCGCGGCCGCGGGCGTCGCCCCCGCGCAGCTCTCCGGCGTCGCGGTCGGCATGGGCCCCGGGCCGTACACGGGCCTCCGGGTCGGCATCGCCGCCGCACGCGCCTTCGCGATCGGCATCGGCCGCCCGCTCGTGCCCGTGCCGAGCCACGACGCCGTCGCCTGGGCGCAGCTGACGACGGGCGGACCCGCCGCCGTCCAGGTCGTGACCGACGCGCGCCGCCGCGAGCTCGCCGTCTCCGAGTACCTCGGGCTCGACGGCGACGGCCTGCCGGTGCGCACCGCCGGCCCCGTGCTCGTGCCGCGCGACGAGGTGCCCGCCTTCGACGGCGTGCGGATCGATGCCGCCGAGGTGCCGGCCGGCGGCATCGGCATGCTCGCCGAGCTGGCCTTCGCGGCCCGGCGGCTGCCCCTCGCCGACGACACGGCGATCTACCTGCGCGAGCCCGACGTGACGCCGTCCGCCGGCAAGCGGGTGACCCGGTGAGCGTGCTGCTCCGCCGCGCCCGCCCGGGCGACCTCGGCGCGATCATGCGGCTCGAGCGCGACACGTTCACCGACGACGCCTGGCCCGAGGACGCGATGCGCCGCGAGCTCGCGAGCGATCACGGCTTCTACCTGGTCGCGGTCGACGGCGAGGCCGAGGCCGAGGCGGATGCCGTGCCCGACGCCGTGTTCGGCTATGCCGGACTGCTCGCACCGCGGGGGAGCGGGCAGGGCGACATCCAGACCATCGCCGTCGAGCCCGGCCACCGGGGCACGGGCCTCGGCCGGGTGCTCATGCAGGCGCTCATCGCCGAGGCGCGTCGCCGCGACGCGGTGCACGTCTTCCTCGAGGTCCGCGCCGACAACCCCGTGGCCCGCGGCCTCTACGCCTCGCTCGGCTTCACGGAGCTCGGCGTACGGCCCCGCTACTACCGGAACGGCGTCGACGCGGTGCTGATGCGCCTCGAGGTGCCCCAGCCCGTCACCCGTCCGGCCGACGCCCGCCCGGCCGAGGACGCCCGCCCGACCGACCCGATCGAGGAGACCCCGTCGTGAACCGCAGCGCCCCGCTCGTGCTCGGCATCGAGACGAGCTGCGACGAGACCGGCGTCGGCATCGTCCGCGGCACCGAGCTGCTCGCGAATACGATCGCCTCCTCCATGGACGAGCACGCCAGGTACGGCGGCGTCGTGCCCGAGGTCGCCGCGAGGGCGCACCTCGAAGCTCTCGAGCCGACGATCCGGCAGGCGCTCGCCGAGGCATCCGTCTCCCTCGACGAGCTCGACGCGGTCGCGGTCACGAGCGGACCGGGGCTCGCCGGCGCGCTCATGGTCGGCGTGGGCGCCGCGAAGGCGCTCGCCGTCTCGCTCGGCGTGCCGATCTACGCGGTGAACCACCTCGTCGGGCACGTCGGCGCCGATCTGCTCGACACGGCGGCCCCGCTCGAGACGCCCACGATCGCCCTGCTCGTCTCCGGCGGGCACACCTCGCTGCTGCTCGTGCGCGACCTCGTCTCGGACGTGGAGCTGCTCGGCGAGACCATCGACGACGCGGCCGGCGAGGCCTTCGACAAGGTGGCCCGGCTGCTCGGCCTGCCCTACCCGGGCGGCCCGGAGATCGATCGCGCCGCCGTCGGCGGCGACCCCGCCACCATCCGCTTCCCCCGTGGCCTGACGAAGCCGAAGGACCTCGAGCGGCACCGCTACGACTTCAGCTTCTCGGGCCTGAAGACCGCGGTCGCCCGCTGGGTCGAGCAGCGCGAGGCCGCCGGCGAGCCCGTGCCGGTCGCCGATGTCGCGGCGAGCTTCCGCGAGGCCGTGGTCGACGTGCTGACCGCGAAGGCCGTCGACGCGTGCCGCGAGCTGGGCGTCCCGCGCCTGCTGCTCGGCGGCGGCGTCATCGCGAACGCCCGGCTGCGCGAGCTCGCCGCCGAACGCGCGGCGGCGGCCGGCATCGAGCTGCGCATCCCGCCGCTGTCGCTCTGCACCGACAACGGGGCGATGATCGCGGCGCTCGGCGCGCAGCTCATCATGGGCGGGCACGAGCCGTCGACGCTCGGCTTCGGCGCCGACTCGACGCTGCCGGTCACCGAGATCCAGGCCTGAGGCGGCCGTCCAGGCGGCCCTCCGGCCCTCGCGCGCGGCAGAGGCCCGCGCTAGGCTTGCGGGAGAGGCCGGATGCCTCGGGGGGAAACTGCGCCTGCAGGGGCGCGACCGGGCAGCCGCGCACGAGGAGGGCCAGCGATGAGCGATCCCAGGCAGAACTCCGACCCGGCGTTCACACCGGCGTCGGCCGACTTCGGCATGGCGACCTCGGCGACGCCGCCCGAGGACCCGATCGTCCCCAACTACGTCGACCAGGAGTCGCGCATCCAGGCGCCCGCCAAGACGAACACCCTCGCGGTCGTCTCGCTGGTCGCCTCGCTCGCGGGCCTGCTCACCGGCTTCGGCTTCATCGTCGGCATCATCTGCGGCCACATCTCGCTCAGCCAGATCAAGCAGCGGGGCGAGGAGGGCCGCGGCGCGGCGCTCGCCGGTACCATCATCGGCTACGTCGGCATCGCGCTCTCGGTCATCGCGATCATCGTCGTCATCATCGTGGTGGCGGCCGCCGCCACGATGTCCAACGTCAGCGTCAGCGGCTGACCCGCCGCAGATCACGACCCCAGCCGTCCCGCGTTCCGCGCGCGACACGAGAGGTACGCACATGAGCGACCAGAACACTCCGCAGAATCCGGGCGAGCCCGAGCCGAGCGCCGCCGGCACCCCGGAGGTGCCCTCGGCTCCCGAGCCGCCGGCCTCGCCCGAGCCGCCGGCGACGCCGGCCGCTCCCGAGCCCCCGGCGGCTCCGACGCCGCCCTCCTACGGGGCGCCCGAGGCTCCGGCGTACGGCGCTCCGCAGCCGCCCGCCGCCGCTCCGGCCCCGCCGGCGTACGGCCAGCCGCAGCAGCCCTACGGCCAGCAGCAGCCCGCGTACGGTCAGCAGCAGCAGCCGTACGGGCAGCAGCAGCCCGCGTACGGTCAGCAGCAGCCGTACGGGCAGCAGCAGCCCGCGTACGGTCAGCAGCCTTACGGCCAGCAGCCCGGCTACGCCGCGTACGCGCCGGCTCCGGCGGCACCCACGCCCACGCTCAGCATCATCTCGATGATCGGCGGCATCCTCGGCCTGCTCGGCAGCCTGTTCTACGGCTTCGGCGCGCTCTTCTCGATCGCGGCCGTCGTGCTGGGCTTCCTCGGCCGCAAGAAGGAGCCGGCGGCCAAGGGCTTCTGGCTCACCGGCCTCATCACCGGGTTCGTGGGCATCGCGATCGGCCTGCTCTGGATCATCGGCATCGTGATCTTCTTCATCGTGCTCGCCGCGTCGACCAGCAGCTACTCGTACTGATCGGAAGCGCCCTGTCCGAATCGAACGATCGCTCGGGGGTCCCGTCGGACGACGGGGCCCCTGAGCGCTTCGACCCCACGCGGCCGCTCGCGCCCTACGAACCCGCCGAGCCGACCTTCCGCGGCGAGCCCGCCGTGCGTGAGGCCCTGGGCGGCGCGAGCGGGCGACGGCGCCGCCCCGACGTCGAAGGCGCGGCGGGCGCGCCGGCGGCGGAACCGCGCAGGCTCGACGAGCCGCCGACCGCGATCGAGCAGCGCGAGTACGAGGTGCCGGTCGACACCGGGCAGCTGCGCTCGCTCTCGACGGGGCAGCTCCTGCTCGTGCATCGGCCGCCCCTGCCCGAGCCGGTGGAGCACGTCGACGTCGCCGACGACGACGACGCGCAGCGCCGGGTCTACAGCTGGATCTCGGTGATCACCGGCACGATCGGCGGCATCGCCTCGCTCTTCGTGGGCTGGATGCTGCCGGTCTCGCTCGCCGCGATCGTCTTCGGGGTGCTCGGCCTCCGCCGCGAGGAGCACGGTCGCACGCTCGCCTTCGCGGGCATCGGCACCGGGCTCGGCGGGCTCGTGTTCTCGGCGGTCTGGATCGGCTACTACGCGATCGTCTTCGGCGCGCTCCCGCGCTGAGGCGCGACGGCCCGGCTCAGTCGGCGCGCTCGACGAGCAGCGCGACGTGCCGACCGGCTTCGCGCGTCAGGATGATCGTCGCCGAGGCCGCCCCGGAGAGCTTCAGCCGGGTGCGCAGCGCCGCCGGGTCCACGTCGACCCCGCGCTTCTTGATCTCGAGCGTGCCGACGCCGCGGCTCGCCAGCTCGCGGCGCAGCTGCCGCTCCTCGGCGGGCAGCCGCTCCAGCACCCGGAACGCGCGGGCGAACGGCGTCTCGACCAGGCGGTCGCCGCTCAGGTAGGCGATGCCGTCGGAGAGCATCCGCGCGTCGAGCGAGCGGGCGAGGTCGCCGATCAGCCGGGCCCGGATGACGCTGCCGTCCGGCTCGTAGACGAAGCCGCCGAGTTCGCCGACGGGCTCGTCGGCGCTGTCCGCCGCGGCGGTGAGCTCGTGCGCGGTGCCGCCCCGGATGACGAGGGCCGCACGGCCGACGCCCGGCCGGGCGAGCGCGCCGAGCCAGACGGCGAGCTCCACGACGTCGCCGTCGACCGAGACCCACTGCGCCTCGGCGCCCGCCGGGATCACCCCGCGGTCGGTGCCCGGCCCGAGCTTCACGCCCACGGGGAGCCGATCGGCGAGCCCGAAGGCGAAGTCGAGCGGCGGGGAGTAGTCCGAGGCATCCGCCAGCCGCCGCGTGCTGCCCCCCGAGGTGACGCGGCGCGCCGGGTCGAGCCACGCGCCGCCGATGCCGCCGAGGGCGACCTCCTCGGCCCGCGCGTGCAGCACGGTGGCCTGCGGGAACGGAGTCAGGTTGTACGCGGCGATCGCGGCGGTCACCTCGTCGGCGTCCGCCGCGGTGACCTCGAGCTCGATCGCGGCGAGAGCGAGGGCGTCGCCGCCGATGCCGCAGCCGAGGTCGGCGACGTGCGAGATGCCCGCGCGGGCGAAGCGGCCGGCGTGCAGCGCCGCCACGTTCAGCCGCGTGGCCTGTTCGAGGCCGGGCTCGGTGAAGAGCATGCGAGAGGCGAACTCGCCGAACTTCGCCCGTCCCTTCGCACGCAGCCGGGCCTGGCTCAGCACGGCCGCCACGAGAGCGGGGGCGTGGCCCTGCTTGCGGAGCGCCGCGACCGTCTTCACGACGTCGGCCTTCGCGTCCCACTCGCCGATCGAATCGAGGAGGCGGAGCCCCTCCGGCGACAGCAGTTCCACGAGTTCGGCGCGATCCACCCGGCCACGCTAGCACCCGCGGTTCCCACACCCCCGCCCCACCCCACCCGCGCCCCACACCCACCCGCGGAGCGAGCTGCACGACGATTCGGGCGGCGCGCCGGGCGGACGCGCTGGAGGCGGCGGATCGTCGTGCGACTCGCGCTCTCGGCCCGGCGCTGGCACTCACGTTGCACGAGTGCCAGATGCACCCTAGACTTTGGTTAGCACTCTCGTTCCGAGGCTGCTAACCCAGTCTTCCAAGACAAGTCGTCATCTAGAAAAGGGGTCAACCGTGTCGGTTTCCATCAAGCCGCTCGAGGATCGCATCGTCATCAAGCAGGTCGAGGCCGAGCAGACCACTGCGTCTGGCCTCGTCATCCCCGACACCGCCAAGGAGAAGCCGCAGGAGGGCGAGGTCGTCGCCGTCGGCCCCGGCCGTATCGACGACAACGGCAACCGCGTGCCGCTCGACGTCGCCGTCGGCGACCGCGTGCTCTACTCGAAGTACGGCGGCACCGAGATCAAGTTCGGCGCAGACGAGTTCCTCGTGCTCTCGGCCCGCGACGTCCTCGCGGTCGTCGTCCGCTGACCTTCAGCACCGTTCGCAACGGCCCGGATGCCTCGTGCATCCGGGCCGTTCCGCGTTCCCGGGCCCGCGGCAGTCTGGAACGTCGCCGGCCGGGCGTAGGCTGAGCCGGTGAACAGCCCCGCCGACCGCCCAGCCGAGACGGCCGGCGCCCCATCCGCCGCTCGCCCAGCGGGCGGGCCCTCGCCGC
Source organism: Agromyces soli (assembly GCF_022811605.1). Lineage (GTDB taxonomy): Bacteria > Actinomycetota > Actinomycetes > Actinomycetales > Microbacteriaceae > Agromyces > Agromyces soli. The sequence continues at coordinate 1,967,825 of NZ_CP094533.1, forward strand.
TCAGCCGTTCCGGGCTCGGCTACGCCGTCTCCGCCTACGTGCTCTGGGGCTTCCTGCCCGTCTACTTCATCGCGCTCGCCCCGAGCGGGCCGGTCGAGATCGTCGCCTGGCGCATCCTGCTCTCGCTCGTCTTCTGCGCGCTGCTGCTCGCCGTGACCCGCGGCTGGCGGTCGTTCTGGGCGCTGCTGCGCGACCGCCGGGTGCTCTTCACCATGGGCGCCGCGGGCGTGCTCATCTTCGTGAACTGGCTGACCTACGTCTACGCCGCCGTGTCGGGTCAGGTCGTCGAAGCCGCCCTCGGCTACTTCATCAACCCGATCGTCACGGTCTTCCTCGGCGTGCTCGTGCTGCGCGAACGACTCAGCACCATGCAGTGGGTCGCGGTCGGCATCAGCATCGTCGCGGTCGTCGTGCTCGCCGTCGGGCACGGGCAGTTCCCGTGGATCGCGCTCGTGCTCGCCTTCTCCTTCGGCTTCTACGGCCTCATCAAGAAGCGCGTCGGCCACCGGGTCGACGCGGTGTCGGGGCTCACCCTCGAGACGCTGTGGCTCGCCCCGGTGGCCGCGGGCCTGCTCTGGTGGGTCGCCGCGAGCGGCGGGCTCACGATGGGCACGGTGAGCGCGTGGCACACGGTGCTCCTCGCCTGCGCGGGCGCCGTGACGGCCGTGCCGCTGCTGCTGTTCGCCGCGGCCTCGCGCCGGCTGCCGCTCATCCACCTCGGCTTCATCCAGTACTTCGCGCCGTTCATCCAGTTCCTCGTCGGCGTGCTCATCCTGCGCGAGCCGATGCCGCTCGAGCGCTGGATCGGCTTCGCCCTCGTCTGGGTCGCCCTCATCGTGCTGACGATCGACCTCGTGCGCAACGCTCGCGCCGCCCGCAAGCTCGTCGCCGAGCCCGTCTGATCCGAGCGTCGCGCAGCGTCGCGGCGCACGGATGCTGCGTCGAACCGGGCCTCGAGGCCGGGACGCTCGCGATGAACGCGGTGTTACGCGGTTGTGACCGGCATCCCTTGTTTCCGCGTTGGCCGGGCAATACTGTCAAAACCACGGCGTCATCTGACGCATCGTTATGTCCGATCCTTAGTCCCAAGGAGCACCATGAGCGTATTCGCGAAGGCTACGGCCAAGCGCGGTGCACGCGGAATCTGGACGGGGGTCGCCCTCGCCGGCGCCGCCGCCCTGCTTCTCTCCGCCTGCACGAGCGGCGGCGGCAGCACGACCGCCCCGACCGACGAGCCCGCAGACAGCGGCGACGCCCTGCCCATCGAGTCGGGCCCGCGCGATCTCACCCTGAAGGTCGGTCAGCTCGCGCCCCAGTCGGGCAGCCTCGCCGTCCTCGGCCCGCCCCAGATCGCGGCAGCGAAGCTCGCGGTCGACGACATCAACAAGGCCGACCTCGGCATCCAGCTCGAGCTCGTGCTCCGCGACGAGGGCGACACCTCGATCGACGTCGCCACCGGCTCCGTCACCGACCTGCTCTCGCAGGGCGTCTCGGCCATCTCGGGTGCTGCCGCGTCGGCGCAGACGCGAAACATCTACGAGCAGGTCACGAGCGCCGGCGTGGTGCTCATGTCGCCGTCGAACACGGGTCTCGACCTGTCGACGATCGACGACAACGACCTCTACTGGCGCACGGCGCCCTCCGACCTGCTGCAGGGCGAGGTGCTGGGCAACCTGATCGCCGAGGACGGCAACAGCACCCTCGGCATCATCTTCCAGAACGACGCCTACGGCACCGGCTTCGCCGACACGACGAAGAAGGCGTTCGAGAGCGCGGGCGGTGAGGTCGTCGCGGAGTCCTCGTACAACACGGGCGACACCAACTTCACCACGCAGATCTCCGACGTGACGGCGCAGTCGCCCGACGCGATCGCGATCATCTCGTTCGACCAGGCGAAGATCATCATCCCGGAGCTCGTCGGCGGCGGCTTCCCGGGCGACAAGATCTACCTGACCGACGGAAACCGGCTCGACTACAGCGACGTGTTCGCCCCCGGCCTCATCAAGGGCGCCAAGGCGACCACCCCGGGTCTCGACCTGGCGACGCTCGGCGACTTCACCGACCGTCTCCTCGAGGTCGACCCGTCGCTGACCGACTTCACCTACGCGGCGGAGTCGTACGACAACATCGTGCTGTTCGCGCTCGCGGCCTACGCCGCGAACGACACGAGCGGCACGAAGATCGCCGAGTACCTCCGTCAGATCTCCGGATCCGCCGGCGACGGCGAGAAGGTGACCGACTTCGCGCAGGGCGCCGCCCTGCTGGAGAAGGGCGAGCAGATCGACTACGACGGTCTCTCGGGCCCCATCACCTTCGACGAGAACGGTGACCCGACGGGTGCCACGATCGGCATCTACGAGTACCAGGACGACAACACCTCGACGCGCGTCAACTAGTCGGTGGTGGGAGGCCCCGGCGAGCGTTCCGCTCGCCGGGGCCTTCGTCATGCCGGGGCCATGCCGGGGCCCTCGTCGCGCCGGGGCCCTCGTCGCGCCGGGGGAACGAGAAACGGGCGGGTGGATGCCGAGGCATCCACCCGCCCGTCAGCGGCGCTGAGGCGGCCGCTCAGTCGTCCTGACCGAGGGTGCCGAGGTAGAGCCCGATCACCTTGGGATCGTTCAGCAGCTCGCGCCCGGTGCCCTCGTAGGCGTCGCGGCCCTGGTCGAGCACGTAGCCGCGGTCGCAGATCTGCAGGCAGCGCCGGGCGTTCTGCTCGACCATGATGGTCGTGACGCCGGCCCGGTTGATCTCCTTCACCCGCAGGAACGCCTCGTCCTGCTTCACGGGGGAGAGGCCGGCGCTCGGCTCGTCGAGGAGCAGCACGTGCGGCCCCATCATGAGGGCGCGGCTCATCGCGACCATCTGCCGCTCGCCGCCCGAAAGGGAGCCGGCGCGCTGCCCGAGCCGCTTGCCGATCTCGGGGAAGATCGCCGTCACGAACTCGAGCCGCTCCTTCAGCCCCTTGGGCTTCTGGTACAGGCCCATCTCCAGGTTCTCCTGGATGGTGAGCGAGGGGAACACGTTGTTCGTCTGCGGCACGAAGCCGACGCCCTTGGCGACGAGCTTGTTCGCCTTCAGGTTCGTGATGTCCTCGCCGTTCAGGAGCACGGCGCCCTTGCGCACCTTCACGAGGCCGAAGATCGACTTCAGCAGCGTCGACTTGCCGGCGCCGTTCGGGCCGATGATGCCGATGAGCTCGCCCTGCCTCGCGACGAGCGAGCAGCCGTTCAGGATGTTCACGCCGGGCAGGTAGCCCGCGGTGACCTCGGCGACCTCGACGACGATGTCGCCGGGGGCCTCGGTCACGGCCGTGGCGCCGGCCGGTTCACTGTTCGTCATCGATGAGCTCCTTCACTGCCTCGACGTTCGACGTGTGCGCCGCGCCGAGGTCCGTGTCGTGGTGGGCGCCGAGGTAGGCGTCGATCACGGCCTGGTCCTGCATGACGGAGTGCGGGTCGCCCTCCGCCACGATGCGTCCCTCCGCCATCACGACGACCCAGTCGGCGATGTGCCGGACCATGTGCATGTCGTGCTCGACGAAGAGCACGGTCATGCCCTGCGTCTTCAGGTCGAGGATGTGGTCGAGGAGGGACTGGGTGAGCGCCGGGTTCACGCCGGCCATCGGCTCGTCCAGCATGACGAGCGTCGGGTCGCTCATGAGCGCCCGCGCCATCTCGAGGAGCTTGCGCTGCCCGCCGGAGAGGCTCGCCGCGTAGTCGTGCTGCTTCGCGTCGAGCTTGAACCGGGTCAGCAGCTCGACGGCCTTCGCCTCGATCTCCTGCTCCTGCTTGCGCCAGAGGAACGGCAGCAGCGAGCGGAACAGGTTCTCGCCCGTCTGGTCCTTGGCGCCCAGCTTCATGTTGTCGAGCACGCTCAGCAGGCCGAGCGACTTCGTCAGCTGGAAGGTGCGGATGAGCCCCATGCGCGCGACCCGGTAGGCGGGCACGTGCGCGAGCGACCGGCCGTCGAACTGCCACGTGCCCGAGTCGGGCTTGTCGAAGCCCGTCAGCAGGTTGAAGAACGTGGTCTTGCCGGCGCCGTTCGGGCCGATGAGGGCCGTGATCGCGCCGCGGGGGATCTCGACGTGCGCGACGTCGACCGCCTTCAGGCCGCCGAAGGTGCGTGTCACGCCGTCGGCGACGAGGATCGGGTCGACCTTGCGGCAGCCGGGCTCGGCGTCGCCGAGGTGGAGGCCGGTCGACTTCACCGGCCCGGACGTGGGAGTGGTCTCACTTGACAAAAGACATCTCCTTCTTGTTTCCGAGCAGCCCCTGCGGTCTGAAGATCACGAGGAGCATGATCGCGACGCCGACGAGGATGAACCGGAGCTGCCCCGCCTGCACCTCGGAGATCGGGAACCAGCCGGCCTCGACCGCGCGGGCGATGAAGCCCGAGAAGAAGGACAGCAGCACCCAGAACACGATCGATCCGAGCACGGGGCCCAGGATGGTCGCGGCTCCGCCGAGGAGCAGGATCGCCCAGATGAAGAAGGTGAGCGAGGTCGCGTAGGCGGAGGGGATCACCGCGCGCGGCATGATGAAGATCATGCCGGCGAGGGTGCCGAAGACGCCGCCGATGATGAGGCTCTGCATCTTGTAGGAGTAGACGTTCTTGCCGAGGGCGCGCACGGCGTCCTCGTCCTCCCGGATGCCCTTGATGACGCGGCCCCACGGGCTGCGCATGAGGAGCCAGGTGAAGAGCACCGCGAGGATCACGACGCTCCAGCCGACGATGATGTTCCACCAGTCGTTCGCGCTGAACATCCAGGGGCCGAAGCCGGCCTTGCCCTCGAAGCTCAGCGGGTTCAGCGCCCGGAATCCGCCCTTGTACTCGCTGAGGCCGTTCGCCGAGCCCGTCACCGCGACGAAGGTGTTCGTCGTGAACAGGAGGCGGACGATCTCGGCCGCCGCGATCGTGACGATCGCGAGGTAGTCGGCCCGGAGCCGCAGGGTCGGGATGCCGAGGATGAGGGCGAACACGATGGACGCCCCGATGCCGACGAGCACGGCGCCCCACACCGGGAACCCGAAGGTGAGCACCGAGATGGCGTAGCCGTAGGCGCCGATGGCCATGAAGCCGGCCTGGCCGAAGTTCAGCAGGCCCGTGTAGCCGAAGTGCACCGCGAGGCCGAGCGCCGCGAGGGCGTAGGCGGCCGTGGTCGGGCTGATGAGCTCGACCGCCGCGTTCGAGAAGATGCTTCCCCAATCGATCATCGTCGGCCTCCTACCCGATCCGCTCTCGTCGGCCGAGGATGCCCTGCGGCCGGAAGAGGAGCACCAGAATCAGCACGACGAGCGCGCTGACGAACTTCATGTCGGAGGGCAGCCAGAGCGTCGAGAGTTCGACGAAGATGCCCACGATGAGGGAACCGATCAGGGCGCCGAACGCCGTGCCGAGACCGCCCAGGGTGACCGCCGCGAAGACGAGCAGCAGGATCTGGAAGCCCATGTCCCAGCTGACGCCGGGGCGGTAGTAGGCCCAGAGGATGCCGCTGAGGCCCGCGAGCCCGGCGCCGAGCACCCAGACGATCCGGATGACCCGGTCGACGTCGATGCCGCTCGTGGCGGCGAGGCTCGCGTTGTCGGCGACCGCGCGGGTCGCCTTGCCGATCCGCGTGCGCATCAGCAGGAACGCGACGGCGAGGAGCACCACGACGCTGACGCCCATGCTGACGAGGTCGATCCAGGAGAGCGAGATCGGCCCGAGCTGCAGGTCGGCGGGGGAGGCGCCGGGCAGCTGCCTGGTCGCTCCGCCGTAGAAGAACTGGTACGTGTACCGCATCGCGAGCGAGAGGCCGATGCTGACGATCATCAGCTGGATGACCCCGACCCCTCGTTTTCGGAGCGGTTTCCAGATCACCCCGTCGAGGGACCAGCCGAGGCCGAGGCTCAGCAGCAGCGCGATGATGATCGCGATCCAGACGGGGAAGCCGAGGTCGCTCGAGAAGGTCAGCAGCATGAGGGCACCGAAGGTGATCATCTCGGAGTGCGCGAAGTTGCTGAGGCCCGTGGTGCCGTAGATGAGCGAGAGCCCGATCGCCGCGAGGGCGAGCAGCAGACCGAAGTTCACGCCGTTCGCCAGCCGGTTCAGCAGTTGGTCGAAGAACGAGACGGTCTGCCTGGTGCCCTCGCCGAGGAAGAAGTTCACCGACTTCGTGTTGGTGAGCCCGAACTCCGCCTGGCGCGGGTTCTCCTCGTCCTCCGCGACGATGACGCCCTTCGGCAGGGTGTCCTCGTCGAGGGTCACCTTGTAGCTGGCCTTCTCGGGCACGCCGATGCGCCATTTTCCGTCGGCATCCGTCTCGGCGCTGGCTTTGAAGCCACCGCCCTCGACCGTGATCTCGACACCTTCAAGCGGTTCGTCCTCGTACTTCACATTCCCGAGGAAGAAGTAGTCGTACTCTTCGGAGCCTGTGCCCGTACTCCCATCCTCCGCCATCGCAGGGGACGCTGCGATGCCGGACAGAGTGAGTGCGGACAGTAGGACTGCGAGGAGTACGAGCCATCTCCCTGGGGAATGCCGTCGGACTGTTCGCGTGGATTCCACTGCACCTCCAAGGGGTTCCGGAGGTCGTTGTGGACCTCCGGGACCGGTCCTTTCCCATCGACGACGTCGTCGACGGTACGTGCCGATTATGTCTCAGGTGTTTCGCCCGTGACACAAACGGCCCTCGATTGTTATCCGAGCGGCGGGTCCGGCGCAACGTTCGTGCGGGGCGCGGCCCGAATACGCAGCGCCGGTGGGAATTCGGCGGCCCCGCCGTCGCTTAACATTGATGCACCGCCTCGCGCGCATCCCGCGCGGGCGGCATCGATCCAGGCGGCGAAACCAGCGGCGGCAGCGAAGGGCAGACATGGACAGGAACGATCCGTTCGGACTCACGGGACTCACCTACGACGACGTGCTGCTCCTGCCCGGGCACACCGACGTCATCCCGAGCGAGGCCGACACGACCTCGCGGCTGACCCGACGGATCACTGTGGCCACGCCGCTGCTCTCCGCCGCGATGGACACCGTCACCGAGAGCCGCATGGCGATCGCGATGGCGCGCCAGGGCGGCATCGGCATCCTGCACCGCAACCTCTCCATCCAGGACCAGGCCGAGATGGTCGACCGGGTGAAGCGCAGCGAGTCGGGCATGGTCACGAACCCCGTGACGACCACCCCCGACGCCTCCGTCGCCGACGTCGACGCGCTCTGCGGCACCTACCGGGTGAGCGGCCTGCCGGTCGTCGACGAGGCGGGCAAGCTCGTCGGCATCGTCACGAACCGAGACATGCGCTTCGTCTCCGACTTCGAGAAGCCGAGCACGAAGGTCTCCGAGGTGATGACGCGGATGCCGCTCATCACCGGCCACGTCGGCATGAACCCCGACGAGGCGCTCGCCATCTTCGCCGAGCACAAGATCGAGAAGCTGCCGCTGATCGACGACGAGGGCCGGCTCACCGGCCTCATCACCGTCAAGGACTTCGACAAGAGCGAGCAGTACCCGAACGCCACGAAGGACGCCGAGGGGCGTCTGCGCGTCGGCGCGGCCATGGGCTTCTTCGGCGACGCCTGGGAGCGCGCCGAGGCCCTCCGCGACGCCGGCGTCGACGTGCTCGTCGTCGACACCGCCAACGGCGAGTCCGCCGGTGTGCTCGACATCATCCGCCGGCTGAAGGCCGACCCGAGCTTCGCCGGCATCGACGTGATCGGCGGCAACGTGGCGACCTACGAGGGCGCGAAGGCGCTCGTCGAGGCCGGCGCCGACGCCGTGAAGGTCGGGGTGGGCCCGGGCTCCATCTGCACCACCCGCGTCGTCGCTGGCGTCGGCGTGCCGCAGATCACGGCCGTCTACGAGGCGTCGAAGGCGACGATGCCGGCCGGCGTGCCGCTCATCGCCGACGGCGGCCTGCAGTACTCGGGCGACATCGCCAAGGCGCTCGTCGCCGGCGCCGACACCGTCATGCTCGGCTCGCTGCTGGCCGGCACCGCCGAGAGCCCCGGCGAGCTCGTCTTCCAGAACGGCAAGCAGTTCAAGACCTACCGCGGCATGGGCTCGCTCGGCGCGCTGCAGACCCGCGGCAAGAAGACGTCCTATTCGAAGGACCGCTACTTCCAGGCCGACGTGCCGAGCGACGACAAGCTGATCCCCGAGGGCATCGAGGGCCAGGTGCCCTACCGCGGCCCGCTGTCCGCCGTGGCGTACCAGCTCATCGGCGGCCTGCGCCAGTCGATGTTCTACGTCGGCGCGCGCACGATCGAGGAGCTGAAGACCAAGGGCCGCTTCGTGCGCATCACCCCGGCCGGGCTCAAGGAGTCGCACCCGCACGACGTGCAGATCGTCGTCGAGGCGCCGAACTACACGCGCTGAGGGTCAGCGCGTCGCGGCGGAGCCGCGACGCGCGTACGGGCCCGTCCAGCCTGTCCCGTCCGCCCTACCGCGCGTCCGCCAGCCGGGTGATCGCCTCGGCGAGCACCTCTGGCGTGCACGCGAAGTTCAGCCGCACGTGCCCGCGGCCCGCCTCCGCGCCGAACTCCGGCCCGACGCCGAGGGCGACCTTCGCGTGCTCGAGCGCGTACGCGGCGGGGTCGTCGCCCCAGCCGAGCGCACTGAAGTCGAGCCAGGCGAGGTAGCTCGCCTGCGGCATCCGGTACCGCACGCCCGGCAGCTCATCGGCGAGCAGTTCGGCGAGCAGGCGCCGGTTGTCGTCGAGACTCGCGAGCACCCCGTCGAGCCAGAAGCCGCCCTCGCGGAACGCGGCGATGCTCGCGATGGAGCCGAACTGGCTCATCCGCCACTCGACCTCGTACGGCATGCGCCGCCGCACGGCGTCGCCGCGCTCGGAGGCCGTCACGATCATCGCCGCCTTGAGCCCGGCGAGGTTGAACGCCTTCGTGCCCGCCGTGACGGTCACGCCGAACTCGCGAGCGGCGTCCGAGACGGTGAGGAAGGGCGTGTAGACCGAGTCCGGCTGCGAGAGCGGCCCATGCACCTCGTCGGAGACGATCGTGGCGCCGTGCCGGGCGGCGATCTCCGCGAGGGCGGCGAGCTCGTCGCGGCTCGGCACGAGGCCGATCGGGTTGTGCGGGTTGCAGAGCAGCATGGCCTTCGCCCCGGCGGCGAACGCGCGGTCGATGCCGTCGAGGTCGAGCGCCCAGCCGGCGTCGATGCCGCCCGTCATGGGCACCTCGACGACCGTGGCCGAGGCCTCCGTCACGATGTCGAAGAACGGCGGGTAGATCGGCGGGGTCACGACGACGCCGTCCCCGGGGCTCGTGACCTGGCGGAGCACCTCGACGAGCCCCATCGCGACGTCGCCCGTGCTCGACACCCGGGCCGGGTCGACCTCCCAGCCGAAGCGCTCGAGGGCGAAGGGGGCGAAGGCCTCGGCGATCGGGCCGCTGCCGGCGGCGTACCCGGTGTCCGAGCGGTCGACCGCCGCGTGCAGCGCCGCCGCGACGGGTTCGGCGAGCGGGTAGTCCATCTCGGCGACCGGCAGCGGCAGGACGTCGGCGGGGTAGAGCCGCCACTTGGCGCTCGTCCGGGTGCGGAGGACGTCGAGGGGCTGAGCGGCGATCCGGTGCATGCCTCCAGCTTGCCGCAGTCGGCGGGCCTCGGCACCCCTCCGCCGAGGTCCGGTTTTGCCGAGCGAGCCGTCGCTCGCTAGTCTGATCGGCTGCCCACGAGGCGGCGCGGCCCCCGGAGCGTCCGGCGCGGCCGCATGCGAACGGATGTCTCGACATGGGATTCATCGACGTCAACGGCGTCTCCTACTCGCTGCCCGACGGGCGGCCGCTCCTCGCCGACCTCGCCTTCCGCGTCACCGAGGGCCGCACCACGGCGCTCATCGGCGCGAACGGGGCGGGCAAGTCCACGCTGCTGCGGATCGTCCGCGGCGAGCTCGCCGCCGACGAGGGCAGTGTGCGGGTCGAGGGGGGCCTCGGCGTCATGGACCAGTTCATCGGCACGGGGCGCACGGCGGAGGGGGCCGCCGAGACCGTCGCCGGGCTCCTCGTCTCGGTCGCGCCCGAGCGGATCCGCGTGGCCGCGCTCGAGCTCGAGGCCGCCGAGAACGCCCTCATCGAGCACGAGGACACCGCCGCGCAGATGCGCTACGCGGCCGCGCTCGCCGAGTACGCCGAGGCTGGCGGGTACGAGCAGGAGGTCGTCTGGGACCACTGCACCGGCGCCGCGCTCGGCGTGCCGTTCGAGCGGGCCCGCTGGCGGGAGCTCGCGACGCTGTCCGGGGGCGAGCAGAAGCGGCTCGCGCTCGAGGCGCTGCTGCGCGGGCCGGAGCAGGTGCTGCTCCTCGACGAGCCGGACAACTCCCTCGACGTGCCGGGCAAGCGCTGGCTCGAGGACCGGCTCCGGGAGACCCAGAAGACCGTCTTCCTCGTCTCGCACGATCGCGAACTGCTCGCCCGGGCCGCCGACCGGATCGTCACGATCGAGCTCGGCGGCGGCGGCAACACCGCCTGGGTCCACGGCGGCGGCTTCGAGGGCTACCACGAGGCCCGCGAGGCGCGCTTCGCCAGGCTCGACGAGCTGCGCCGGCGCTGGGACGAGCAGCACGCGGCGCTGAAGCAGCTCGTGGCGACGCTCAAGGTGAAGGCGACCTACAACGACGGCATGGCCTCGCGCTACCAGGCGGCCGTCACCCGGCTCCGCAAGTTCGAGGAGGCCGGGCCGCCGGAGGAGCGCCCGCCCGCCCGCGAGGTCGACATGCGCCTGCGCGGGGCGCGCACCGGCAAGCGCGCGCTCGTCTGCGAGGGGCTCGAGCTCACCGGGCTGATGCGGCCCTTCGCGCTCGAGGTCTGGTACGGCGACCGGGTCGCCGTGCTCGGCTCGAACGGCTCGGGCAAGTCGCACTTCCTGCGCCTGCTCGCCGGCGGCGGCAGCGACCCGGACCCCATGCAGGGCCACACGACGGAGGCGACGGCGGGGCTCGCCCGGGTGCCGCACTCGGGTCGCGCCGTGCTCGGCGCCCGAGTCGTGCCCGGCTGGTTCGCGCAGAACCACGAGCACCCCGAGTTCACCGGGCGGACCCTGCTGGAGATCCTGTTCCGCGGCGACGCGGAGCGGCCGGGCCTGCCGCGCGAGCAGGCGAGCTCGGCGCTCGACCGCTACGGCCTCGCCCGCGAGGCGCAGCAGCGCTTCGAGCACCTGTCCGGCGGGCAGCAGGCCCGCCTGCAGATCCTCCTGCTCGAGCTCTCCGGGGCGACGATGCTGCTGCTCGACGAGCCGACCGACAACCTCGACCTCGTCTCGGCGGAGGCGCTCGAGGACGCGCTGTCGCGCTTCGACGGCACGGTGCTCGCCGTGACCCACGACCGCTGGTTCGCGCGCGGCTTCGACCGCTTCCTCGTCTTCCGCGAGGACGGCGAGGTCGTCGAGACGGATGCCCCGGTCTGGGACGAGCGCCGCGTGGCGCGCGCCCGCTGAACCGCCCGGGTAGGCTGGAACGGTGAGCCAGGAGATCGAGATCGGCCGTTCCAAGCGGGGCCGCCGTGTCTACGCGTTCGACGACATCGCCATCGTGCCGAGCCGGCGCACGCGCGACCCGGAGGACGTCTCCGTCTCCTGGTCGATCGACGCGTATCAGTTCGAGCTGCCGTTCCTCGCGGCGCCGATGGACTCCGTGGTCTCGCCGAAGACGGCCATCATGATGGGCAAGCTCGGCGGTCTCGGCGTGCTCGACCTCGAGGGCCTGTGGACCCGTTACGAGAACCCCGAGCCGGTGCTCGCCGAGATCCGCAGCCTCCCCGCCGACAAGGCCACGGCGCGCATGCAGGAGCTGTACGCCGCGCCGATCCAGCCGGCGCTCGTGCGCGAACGCCTCGCCGAGATCCGCGCCGCCGGCGTCACCGTCGCGGGCGCGCTGTCGCCGCAGCGCACGGCCGAGCTGCACTCGACCGTCGTCGAGGCCGGCGTCGACCTGTTCGTCATCCGCGGCACGACCGTCTCGGCCGAGCACGTCTCGAAGAACGTCGAGCCGCTGAACCTCAAGAAGTTCATCTACGAGCTCGACGTGCCCGTCATCGTCGGCGGTGCGGCCACCTACACGGCGGCCCTGCACCTCATGCGCACGGGCGCGGCGGGCGTGCTCGTCGGCTTCGGGGGCGGCGCCGCCTCCACGACGCGCGCCTCGCTCGGCATCCACGCGCCCATGGCGACCGCGGTGGCGGACGTCGCGGGCGCGCGCCGCGACTACCTCGACGAGTCGGGCGGCCGCTACGTGCACGTCATCGCCGACGGCGGCGTCGGGGCCTCCGGCGACATCGTGAAGGCGATCGCCTGCGGCGCCGACGCGGTCATGCTGGGCGCCGCGCTCGCGCGGGCGACCGACGCGCCGGGCGGCGGCTGGCACTGGGGCGCCGAGGCGCACCACCCGAAGCTGCCCCGCGGCAAGCGCGTGCAGGTCGGCCAGGTGGCCCCGCTCGAGGAGATCCTCTACGGCCCGGCGCCGATCGCCGAGGGCACCGCGAACCTCGTGGGCTCGCTGCGCAAGTCGATGGCGACGACCGGCTACTCCGACCTGAAGGAGTTCCAGCGGGTCGAGATCGTCGTCGCCCCCTACCAGGGCGCCTGAGCCCGCGCCGAACCGAGTCGCGATCGCCGGACCTCCCGCCCGAGTTGTCGGGTAGCGTGGAACCAGCGCGGTATACGACGTCTGGGGAGGCGACGATGGCGAAGCTCAAGTCGGTGGCACGGTCGGACAAGCTCGGCCCTGAGGAGCGCGCGGCGGCGATCGCGCGGCTGAAAGAGAAAGAGCTCGACGTCCTCGTCGTCGGCGGCGGCATCGTCGGCACGGGATCCGCGCTCGACGCGGTCACCCGTGGGCTCTCGACGGGGCTCCTCGAGGCGCGCGACTGGGCGAGCGGCACCTCGAGCCGCTCCTCGAAGCTCGTGCACGGCGGCATCCGCTACCTCGAGCAGCTCGACTTCCGGCTCGTGCGCGAGGCGCTCATCGAGCGCGGCCTCCTGCTGCAGCGCATCGCCCCGCACCTCGTGAAGCCGGTGCGCTTCCTCTACCCGCTGAAGAAGCGGGTGTTCGAGCGCGTCTACATCGGCGCCGGAATGATGCTCTACGACATCTTCAGCTACACGGGCGGGCGGCCGCCGGGGGTCCCGCACCACCGGCACCTCTCGAAGCGCCAGGTGATGCGGGCCATCCCCTCGCTCTCGAAGGACGCCCTCGTGGGCGGCCTGACCTACTACGACGCGCAGGTCGACGACGCGCGCTACGTGGCCTCGCTCGCGCGCACGGCCAGCTTCTACGGCGCCCACGTCGCGAGCCGCGTCAACGTCGAGGGCTTCCTGAAGGTCGGCGAGCGGGTCGTCGGCGTGAGGGCCCACGACCTCGAGACCGACGAGCACTTCGAGATCCGCGCGAAGCAGGTCGTGAACGCGACCGGCGTGTGGACCGACGACACCCAGCGCATGGTGGGGGAGCGGGGCACCTTCAAGGTGCGCGCGTCGAAGGGCATCCACCTCGTCGTGCCGCGCGACCGCATCCAGTCCGCGATGGGCATGATCTTCCGCACCGAGAAGAGCGTGCTGTTCGTCATCCCCTGGGGCCGGCACTGGCTGATCGGTACGACCGACACCGACTGGAACCTCGACAAGGCGCACCCCGCGGCGACCGCGGCCGACATCGACTACCTGCTCGAGCACGTGAACGCCGTGCTCGGGGTGCCGCTCACCCGGGAGGACGTGGAGGGCGTGTACGCCGGCCTCCGCCCGCTCCTCGCGGGCGAGAGCGACCAGACCTCGAAGCTCTCCCGCGAGCACCTCGTCGCGCACACCGTGCCGGGGCTCGTCGTCATCGCGGGCGGCAAGTGGACCACCTACCGGGTCATGGCGAAGGACGCGATCGACGCGGCCGTCGACGCGCTCGACGGCAAGATCCCGCCGTCGGCGACGCAGGACATCGCGCTGCTCGGCGCCGAGGGTTACCAGGCCGCGTGGAACAAGCGCGGCAAGATCGCCCGCGCCTTCGGCGTGCACAAGGTGCGCATCGAGCACCTGCTGAACCGCTACGGCACGATGACCGACGACCTGCTCGATCTCATCCGCAACGACCCCTCGCTCGGCGAGCCGTTGCCGGGGGCCGACGACTACCTCGCCGCCGAGGTCGTGTACGCCGCCTCGCACGAGGGCGCCCTGCACCTCGACGACGTGCTCGCCCGGCGCACCCGCATCTCGATCGAGGCGTGGGACCGGGGCGTTTCGGCCGCGCCCGTCGCGGCGAAGCTCATGGGCGGCGTCCTCGGCTGGGACGAGGCGCGCGAGACCCTCGAGGTCGAGCGCTACCTGCAGCGGGTCGAGGCCGAACGCGCCTCGCAGGAGCAGCCCGACGACGCCTCCGCCGACCGGGTGCGGCTGGAGGCGCCGGACATCGTCCGGGTCGACTGAACGGGCCCGCCCGCCGGGCGACGACGTCTCGGACCCCGGGCGGGCACCCACCGCTTCCCCAGCCGCGGCCGGGTAGGCTCGGTGATCGTGTCCGCTGACTCACGCCGCGCCGTACTGCGCATGATGGTGCGCCCGCGGTGGCTGCTCGCGCTCGCCCTCGCCCTCGGAATCGCCGCCGCCTTCGCCCTGCTCGGGCAGTGGCAGGTCGAGCGGGCCGTCGAGCAGGCGACGGTCGAGGTGCGGCCGACGGAAGAGGTGCTGCCCTTCGCCGGGCTCGCCGCCCCCGACGCGCCCACCGAGCAGCGCGCGACCGGCCAGATGGTCGAGGTCACCGGGCGCTTCGTGCCCGGCGACACCGTGCTCGTCGACGGCCGCCTGAACGACGGCGTCGCGGGCACCTGGGTCGTCGCGCATCTCGAGGTCGCCGACGGCGCGCCGGGCGGTCTGCCCGTCGCGCTCGGCTGGGCGCCCGACCGCGCGGCGGCCGAGCGCGCGCTCGCCGAATTCGAGCGGGGCCTCGGCGCGGAGGACACCACCCTCGTCGGCCGCTTCCTGCCGAGCGAGGCGCCGATCGCGCCCGCCGACGACGCCGATCCCTTCGAGATGAAGACGGTCGCCGTCGCGCAGCTCGTGAACCTCTGGGCCGACTTCGACGATCGGCCGGCGTACTTCGGCTACGTCACGGCGAAGGATGCCTCGCCGGGGCTCGAGGCGATCCACTCGCCGCCGCCCGAGCAATCGGTCGAGCTGAACTGGCTGAACGTCTTCTACGCGGTCGAGTGGGTGGTCTTCGCGGGCTTCGCGATCTACCTCTGGTACCGGCTCGTCCGCGACGCCGTGGAGCGCGAGCGCGACGAGGCGGAGGCGCTCAGCCAGTCCGCGTAGACTGGTGGCATGCCCCTCGAGCCCAAACTCGCCGATCTGCCGCGCATCCGCGGGGCGCTGAAGTTCTACCAGGTGGCGTCGGTCATCACGGGCGTGATGATGCTGCTGCTCTGCGCCGAGATGCTGCTGAAGTACGTGTGGCACTTCGAGCTGTACGCTTTCGGCCCGAACGGCGTGCTCAGCTTCGAGCCCGTGATCGAGACGGCGAGCGGTCTCGAGTCGACGGGCATCGGCGTGAACCTCTCCACCGGCATCCTGATCGCGCACGGCTGGTTCTACGTCGTGTACCTGTTCAGCGACTTCCGGCTGTGGAGCCTCATGCGCTGGCCGTTCACGCGCTTCATCCTCATCGCGCTCGGCGGCATCGTGCCGTTCCTCTCCTTCTTCCTCGAGGCCAAGATCGGCCGCGAGGTCCGCAGCTACCTCGACCGCCGCGAGGCCGAGGCCGCAGATTCCGACAACCAGCCCGTGGAGGCCGCCCAGTGAGCGAGACCGAACAGCGTCCCGTCCTCGTCGTCGACTTCGGTGCCCAGTACGCGCAGCTCATCGCGCGTCGGGTGCGCGAGGCATCCGTCTACTCCGAGATCGTGCCGCACACGGTCACCGCCGAGGAGGTGCGCGCGAAGAACCCGATCGGCATCGTGCTCTCGGGCGGCCCGAGCTCGGTGTACGAGCAGGGCGCCCCGCAGCTCGACCCCGAGGTGCTCGAGCTCGGCGTGCCGACCCTCGGCATCTGCTACGGATTCCAGGTCATGGCGCAGCACTTCGGCGGCGAGGTCGCGCAGACCGGCCAGCGCGAGTACGGCGCGACGCACGCGAACGTGGTGGATGCCGAGGGCAACGCCCTGCTCGTCGACCAGCCCGCCGGGCAGACCGTGTGGATGAGCCACGGCGACTCGGTCGCCCGTGCGCCCGAGGGCTTCGAGGTGCTCGCCTCCACCGAGTCGACCCCCGTCGCCGCGTTCGCGAACGACGAGCGCAAGCTCTACGGCGTGCAGTGGCACCCCGAGGTGAAGCACACGCCGTTCGGCCAGGGCATCATCGAGAACTTCCTGCACCGCGCCGCCGGCATCCCGGCCGACTGGAACTCGGGCAACGTCATCGCCGAGCAGGTCGCGCGCATCCGCGAGCAGGTCGGCGACGCCCGGGTCATCTCGGCCCTCTCCGGTGGCGTCGACTCCGCGGTGTCGACCGCGCTCGTGCAGCGCGCCGTGGGCGAGCAGCTCACCGCCGTGTTCGTCGACCACGGCCTGCTGCGCAAGGGCGAGCGCGAGCAGGTGCAGCAGGACTACGTCGCCGCGACCGGGGTGCGCCTCGTCACGGTCGACGCGGCCGACACCTTCCTCGACGCGCTCGCCGGGGTCACCGACCCGGAGGAGAAGCGCAAGATCATCGGACGCGAGTTCATCCGTGCCTTCGAGGCGGCGGAGCGCGACCTGCTCGCCGAGGCGGCGGCCGACGGCACGCCCATCAAGTTCCTCGTGCAGGGCACGCTCTACCCCGACGTCGTCGAGTCGGGCGGCGGCGCGGGCACGGCGAACATCAAGAGCCACCACAACGTGGGCGGCCTGCCGGAAGACCTGCAGTTCGAGCTCGTCGAGCCGCTGCGCACCCTCTTCAAGGACGAGGTGCGCGCCATCGGCCGCGAGCTCGGCCTGCCCGAGGCGATCGTCGGCCGGCAGCCCTTTCCGGGGCCCGGCCTCGGCATCCGCATCGTGGGCGAGGTCACCCGTGATCGTCTCGATCTGCTCCGCGAGGCCGATGCCATCGCGCGCGAGGAGCTGAGCCGTGCGGGCCTCGACCAGGAGATCTGGCAGTGCCCCGTCGTGCTGCTCGCCGACGTGCGCTCGGTCGGCGTCCAGGGCGACGGCCGCACCTACGGGCACCCCATCGTGCTGCGGCCGGTCTCGAGCGAGGACGCGATGACCGCCGACTGGACGCGGCTGCCCTACGACGTGCTCGCGAAGATCTCGAACCGCATCACCAACGAGGTGCGCGAGGTGAACCGCGTGGTGCTCGACGTCACGTCGAAGCCGCCGGGCACCATCGAGTGGGAGTGAGCCGGGGCATCCGGCATCCGGAGGGCGCGGTCTGCCGACCGCGCCCTCCGTCGTGCTTCGGGCGCATCCGCTCTGGTCGTGACGTCCGTCCCCGGGCAGGATGGTCCGCATGGCGAATGCGCGCACGAAACTGACCGTCGTCGGCGCCGGCAGCGTCGGGGTGAGCCTCGCGTACGCCGCGCTCATCCGCGAGAGCGCCGCCGAGGTGGCGCTCTACGACATCGCCGCCGAGAAGGTCGAAGCCGAGGTGCTCGACCTCGCGCACGGCACGCAGTTCACCGGCTCGGCGGTCTCCGGCGGGGCCGATCCCGCCGTCGTCGAGGGCAGCGACGTGGTCGTCGTCACCGCGGGCGCGAAGCAGCAGCCGGGCCAGTCGCGCATGGAGCTCGCCGCGACGAACGCCGGCATCCTCGAGCGGCTCATGCCGACGCTCCTCGAGCGGGCGCCTGACGCGGTGTTCGTGATCGTGACGAATCCGGCGGACGTGATGACGGTCGTGGCGCAGCGGGGGACCGGGCTGCCGGCCGAGCGGGTCTTCGGATCCGGCACGGTGCTCGACACCTCCAGGCTCAGGTGGCGGCTCGCCGAGCGCGCGGGCGTCGGCACCGCGAGCGTGCACGCCGACATCGTGGGCGAGCACGGGGACACCGAGTTCCCGCTCTGGTCGAACGCGCGCATCGGGCCCGTGCCGATCCTGGAGTGGCGCGGCGGCGAGCCGTTCACGCGCGAGGAGCTCGACCGCGTCGCCCACGAGGTGCGCGACGCGGCGTACACGGTCATCCGCGGCAAGGGGGCGACGAACCTCGCGATCGGACTCAGCGGGGCGCGCATCGTCGAAGCCGTGCTCCGCGACGAGCACGCCGTGCTGCCCGTCTCGACCGTGCTCGACGGCGTCCGCGGCATCCGCGGGGTGGCGCTCTCGCTGCCCTCCGTGGTCGGGGCGCACGGCGCGCGCGTCGTCGCCGAGACGCCGATGTCGGGCGAGGAGGAGGCGCGCCTCGTCGCCTCCGCCGACGCCATCCGCACCGCCGTCGAGGCGCTCGGCTGAGCCGCGAGAAGATTCTCGAGAAGTTTTTCGCGCCCGTGTCGATCTGCGCGCTTCCCGTTCGACGCCATGAGTGAGAGGGTCGGAACCGGCCCCGATCGATCCGAACAGGAGACGGAATCATGACCAAGTACATGCTGATCATGCGTGCGGACGAGCGCGGCGTCGCCGCCTACGAGGAGATGGACTTCACGGAGGTCATCGCCGCGATGGGGCGCTACAACGAATCGATGATGAAGGCCGGCGTGCTGCTCGCGGGCGAGGGGCTGTCCGATGCGAGCGAGGGCTTCGTCGTCGACTTCACCGGCGAGACCCCGCTCGTCACCGACGGCCCCTACGGCGAGATCAAGGAGCTCTTCAACGGCTTCTGGATCATCGAGGTGGGCTCGAAGGCCGAGGCCGCCGAGTGGGCGAGCCGGGCACCGCTCGGGCCCGGCGCGTTCCTCGAGGTGCGCCGGGTGACCGATGCCTCCGACTTCCCTGCCGACAATGAGTGGGTGCAGAAGGAGGAGGGCTGGCGCGAGGAGCAGGCTCAGCGGGCCGCACAGGCCTGAGCCGGGCGGCCGCGTGCACGACGAGACCGAGGAGCGCCGCATCGACGAGGAGTCGGTGCGGCGCTCCGGCGCGCCCGGCGAGGCATCCGCCCGGCCTCCAGCGGCCGACCCGGCCGCCGTCGCCGAGCGCGTCGCGGCGGTCTGGCGCATCGAGGCGCCGCGCATCGTCGGCGCGCTCACGCGCTTCGTCGGCGACTTCGCGCTCGCCGAGGATCTCGCGCAGGAGGCGCTCGCCGAGGCGCTCGAGCAGTGGCCGGCCGAGGGGGTGCCGCGCAACCCCGGCGCCTGGCTCACCGCGGTCGCGAAGCGCCGTGCCATCGACGGCTGGCGGCGGCGGGAGCGCTACGAGGAGCGGGTCGCGGCGATCGCGCACGACCTCGAGGCCGAGCGCGCGGCCGAGGCGGACGCGCCGCCCTACGACCCCGACCGGATCGACGACGACGTGCTGCGCCTCGTCTTCGTCGCCTGCCATCCGGTGTTGAGCCGCGAGGCGCGCGTCGCGCTCACGCTCCGCGTCGTCGGCGGCCTCACGAGCGAGGAGGTCGCACGGATGTTCCTCGTGCCTGTCGCGACCGTGCAGCAGCGCGTCGTGCGGGCGAAGAAGACGCTCGCCGACGCCGGCGTCGCGTTCGAGGTGCCGCCGCGGGCGGAATTGCCCGAGCGCCTCGACGCGGTGCTCGGCGTGCTGTACCTCATCTTCACCGAGGGGCACGCCGCGAGCGGCGGCGAGGACTGGATGCGCCCGGAGCTCAGCCGCGAGGCGCTGCGGCTCGCCCGCATCGTCGCCGCGCTGCTGCCGCGCGAGCCGGAGGCGCAGGGCCTCGTCGCGCTCATGGAGCTCACGGCGGCGCGGTTCCCCGCGCGGACGGATGCCGACGGGGCGCCGATCCTGCTCGCCGATCAGGACCGTTCCCGCTGGGATCGCGGGGCGATCGCCCGCGGCCGCGCGGCGCTCGAGCGTGCCGAGGCGATCGGGCGGGGGCGCGGGCCGTACGGCCTGCAGGCGGCGATCGCCCTCGAGCACGACCGGGCCGCCTCGGTCGAGGACACCGATTGGGCGGCGATCGTCGCCGTGTACGACGCGCTCGCCGAGCTCTCCGGATCGCCGGTGGTCGCCCTGAACCGCGCGGTCGCCGTGTCGATGGCGTATGGCCCGGCCGCCGCCCTCGCGCTCGTCGACGGACTCGCCGGGGAGCCGCGGCTGGCGCTCTCGCACCTGCTGCCGAGCGTGCGGGGCGAGCTGCTCGCCCGGCTCGGGCGCGAGGAGGAGGCGCGGGCCGAGTTCGAGCTCGCCGCCGAGCGCGCCCAGAACGCCCGGGAGCGCGCCGTGCTGCTCGCGAAGGCGAGCGGGCGGGACTGAGCGGCGGACCCGGGGCCGCCGCAAGCGGGGGCACCGCTCGGAAAACGACGAACGGGCCGCCCGAAGGCGACCCGTCCGTGCAGTCGAGCTGCTGCTGCGGCTAGTCCCTGGCGATCGCGATGAAGCGCAGGATCTCGAGGTAGAGCCAGATGACCGTGACCATGATGCCGAAGGCGCCGGACCAGCCGTACTTCTTCGGGGCGCGATTGCGCACGCCCTGCTGGATCGCGTCGAAGTCGAGCACGAGCGAGTACGCGGCCATCAGGATGACGAGCACACCGATGACGAGGCCGAGCGGGATGCCCATGATCTCGACGCCGCGGAGGCCCCAGGGGTCGGTGCTCACGCCGGTCCAGATGAGGATCATGTTGATGAGCGAGAAGACCAGGTAGCCGACCATCGCGATGAGGAAGACCTTGGTGGCCTTCTTCGAGGCGCGCACCTTGCCGCTCGCGAACAGCGCGAGCGTGACGCCGAAGACGGCGAGGGTGCCGAGCACGGCCTGCGCGATGATGCCCGAGTACTGGGTCTCGTAGATCAGCGAGATGCCGCCGACGAAGAGGCCCTGCGCGGCCGCGTAGGCGAGGATCAGCGCGGGCGAGGGCTCGCGCTTGAAGATGTTGACCATCGCGAGCACGAAGCCGACGATGGCGCCGACCCAGAACACCCAGGGCATGGTCGGCGTGAGGGCGAAGCCCGCGGCGGCGCCGACGAGCAGCACGCCGAACGAGGCGACGGTCTTCGAGATGGTGTTCTCGACCGTCATGACCTCGTTGTCGGGCAGCGTGGTCGGGCGGTCGTACATCTCCTGCAGCTGCTGGGCCGACACGTCCTGCGCTGCGGCCACCGCCCCCTGCTGGGAGAATGCGGGGTTCCGCGAGAAGGCGGGATTGTCGAGTGCCATGGACGGTTCCTCTGCTTTCGGCGTTCGTCGGGTGGAGGGGAATCCGGGCGCGGCTGCATACCGGATTCCTACGAATCTACCGTGTCCAGCCGTGACGACGCCGAGAATGGGCCGGAGATCATCCTCTGGTGCCATGCCGTCGCTACGCTATGCGCATGCTGGCAGACACCGCGGGCCATCCGCTCGTCATCGGACACCGCGGCGCCTCCGGCTACCGGCCCGAGCACACCCGTGCGGCCTACGAGCTCGCCTTCGCGCTCGGCGCGGAGGCCGTCGAGCCCGATCTCGTCGCGACGCGCGACGGCGTGCTGGTGCTGCGCCACGAGAACGAGATCTCCGGCACGACGGATGTCGCGAGCCGCCCCGAGTTCGCCGGGCGCCGCACAACGCGCGAGGTCGACGGAGTCCCCCTCACGGGCTGGTTCACCGAGGACTTCACCTGGGCCGAGCTCGCGACGCTGCGCGCGACCGAGCGCCTGGGCGCGCTGCGCCAGACGAGCGCGAGCTTCGACGGCCGCTTCCCGCTGCTGCGGCTGCGGGATCTCTTCGAGCTGGTGGAGGATGCCGCCCAGGCGGGCGAGCGTCTCCTCCGCATCGTGGCGGAGTTCAAGCACGCGAGCCACTTCGCCGGCCTCGGGCTGCCGCTCGACGAACTGTTCGCCGCCGAGCTCGAGGCGGCCGGCTGGGGCAGAGGCGACGGGCGGCTCATCCTCGAGTCCTTCGAGCCGACGATCCTCGACCGCCTGGGCGATCGCGGCGTGCGCGGGGCTCGGGTGTTCCTCATCGAGGAGTCGGGCGCGTCATGGGACCTCGTGCTCCGCGACGGCGCGGCCGCGACGAGCTACGACGAGGTCGTGACCGAGGCCGGGCTGATGCGGCTCGCCGGCCGCTTCGACGGCGTGAGCGTCTCGAAGTCGCGCCTCGTCGGCGCCGCCAAGCGCCGCGGACCGCTGCACGGCGCGGAACTCGTGGATGCCGCGCACAGCGCGGGCCTCGCCGTCTACACCTGGACGCTCCGGCCGGAGAACCGCTTCCTCGCCCCGGCGTTCCGCCGCGGCGCCTCGCGTGCGCACTGGGGCGACTGGCTGGGGGAGTTCCGCACGATCATCGCCACCGGGGTGGACGGGATCTTCGTCGACCAGCCCGACCTCGGGGTCGAGGCGCGCGGCGAGCCCGGCTGAGGGCTCGGTCTCCACAGCGCGGAGTCTGTCCACAGCCGGGGCGGATGCCTCGGCCCTGCGCTTCGCGTATCGCTAGGCTGGGGCTCCCAGGCACGCCGGCGTCGACAGGAGGAACGATGTCCAGCACTACACCGGGTTCCGATCCCGCCCAGGGGTCCGTCCCAGCTCCGGGCCCCGCGCCCGTGCAGCGCTCGCGCACTGCGCGGATCGCCCTCTGGCTCTCCATCGGCATGTTGGTGGCCGCGGCCCTGCTCGGCGGCTTCTTCATCATCGTCGGCGACCAGGCCAACGTCGCCGGGCGGGCGTGGCTCACGATGCTGCTCGTCGGGGTGTTCGCCGGCACCGTGCTGCTCGACACCACCATCGCCGACGGGCCGAACCGCTGGTACCTCGCGGCGTCGACCATCGTCAACGTGGTGCTCGTGGCCATCGGCCTGATGAAGGTGTGGAACGGCTGGCTGCAGCCGGCCGACACCGCCGACCCTGGCGTCTGGGCCGCGCAGATCGGCCGCTTCATCGCCGTCGTCATCCTGTTGCGGCTCGCGCTGCTGCTCACCCAGCTCTACGGGCTGCACTTCGTCGCACGGGCGAAGAAGACGGCCACGCGCATCTCCGGCATCGTCACGCTGATCTTCGTCTGGGCGACGGCGCTCGTGCTGTCTATCCCCTCGGCGTTCCCCGAGCCCGACTGGCCCGACTGGTGGTGGCGCACCGCGGGTGCCACCTCGCTCATCGCGGTCGTCGCCGCGGTCATCCCGCTGATCCTGCGCGCGTTCGAGCCCAAGGAGCCTCGCCCGGCGCAGCCCGCCTACGGCCAGCCGGGGTACGGCCAGCCGGGGTACGGCCAGCAGCCCCCGGTGCAGCCTGGGTACGGCCAGCCGGGGTACGGGCAGCCGGGGTACGGGCAGCCGCCGGTGCAGCCCGGCTACGGCCAGCCGCCGGCGCAGCCCGGGTACCCCGCGCCGCCGGCGCCTCCCGGGTACGGGCAGCCGGCGACCCCGCCGCCTCCGCCGCCTCCCGGGTACGCGCAGCCGACGCCGCCGCCGCCCGTTCCGGGCCAGCAGCAGTCGACGCCGCCCCCGCCTCCTGCACCTGGGCAGCAGCCGCCCGCGCCGCAGCCGCCGGCTTGAGCCCGCGGGGTCGGGTGTCGGCGGTCCCGCCTAGACTTGGAGGGACATGACGCTGATCCTCGACCCCGACGACCCGGCCGGCTGGCGCGAGGCCGATGCTCCCGTGCGCGACGGCGCCGGCAGCCGCCTCACCGACGGACTCAACCCCCAGCAGAAGGCCGCGGTCGAGTACCGTGGCCCGGCGCTGCTGATCGTGGCAGGCGCGGGGTCCGGCAAGACCCGGGTGCTCACGCACCGCATCGCGCACCTCATCGAGACGCGCGAGGCCTGGCCGAGCCAGATCCTCGCGATCACCTTCACGAACAAGGCGGCCGCCGAGATGCGCGAGCGCGTGCAGGCGCTGCTCGGCGACAGCGCGCAGGGCATGTGGATCTCCACCTTCCACTCCGCCTGCGTGCGCATCCTCCGCCGCGAGGCCGAGTCGCTCGGGCTCAGCTCGACCTTCACCATCTACGACTCGGCCGATCAGCGCACCATCCTGAAGCGCATCATCAAAGAGCTGAACGCCGACACGATGGGTTTCACCCCGGCCGGCGCCCAGAGCAAGATCTCCAAGCTCAAGAACGAGCTCGCCGACGTCGAGACGTACGCGCGCAACGTCAACACGAACGATCCGCAGGAGCTGACGTTCCTCGAGATCTTCCGCCAGTACACGCGCCGGCTCCGCGAGGCCAGCGCCCTCGACTTCGACGACCTGATCGCCGAGACCGTCTACCTGTTCCGGGCGTTCCCGAAGGTCGCCGCGCTCTACCAGCGGCGCTTCCGGCACATCCTCGTCGACGAGTACCAGGACACCAACCACGCCCAGTACTCGCTCATCCACGAGCTCACCCGCCCGGTCGAGCCCGAGATCGTCGCCGAACTCGACCAGCACGGCGTCCTCGTGCGCGGCCTCACCGACCGCAACGGCCGCATCCCCGGGGCATCCCTCACGGTCGTCGGAGATTCCGATCAGTCGATCTACGCCTTCCGCGGCGCCGACATCCGCAACATCGCCGAGTTCGAGCGCGACTTCCCGGGGGCGGAGGTCGTGCTCCTCGAGCAGAACTACCGCTCCACGCAGAACATCCTCTCCGCCGCGAACGCGGTCATCTCGAACAACTTCGACCGCAAAGACAAGAAGCTCTGGACGGCCGACGGCGACGGCGACAAGATCGTCGGCTACACGGGGTACACCGCGCACGACGAGGCGCAGTTCATCGCCGACGAGATCGAGGCGCTGCACCGCGACGGCGTCGCCTACCGCGACATCGCCGTGTTCTACCGCACCAATGCGCAGACCCGAGCACTGGAAGAGATCTTCGTGCGCTCGGCCCTGCCGTACCGCGTCGTCGGCGGCACCAAGTTCTACGAGCGCGCCGAGATCAAGGACGCCATGGCGTACCTCATCGCGGTGGCGAACCCCCTCGACGAGCTCGCGCTGCGACGCATCCTGAACACCCCCAAGCGCGGCATCGGGCCGGCGACCGAGACCGCGATCGCGAACTACGCCGAGCAGAACGAACTGAGCTTCCGGCAGGCCATGCGGCACGCGGGATCGCTCGGGCTCGGGCCGAAAGTCACCGGGGCGATCACCGCGCTCGCCGACGTGCTCGACGAGGCCGCGGCGATGCTCGTGCCCTCGCAGGCCGGCATCGACGCGGGCACCAACGAGGGCGCCGCGAAGGTGTCCGACGTACTCGTCCACCTCGTGCAGCGCTCCGGGCTCATCGACGCGCTGCGCAACAGCCGCGACCCGCAGGACGAGACCCGCGCCGAGAACGTCGACGAGCTCGTCGCGCAGACGCGCGACTTCGATCGCGAGAATCCGGGCGCGACCCTCGTCGACTTCCTCACCCAGGTCTCGCTCGTCGCGGCGGCCGACGAGATCGACGACGAGTCCGGCACCGTCTCGCTCATGACGCTGCACACCGCGAAGGGTCTCGAGTACCACGCGGTCTTCCTCACCGGCATCGAGGAGGGGCTGCTGCCGCACCAGATGTCGGCCTCCGAACCCGGCGGTCCCGCCGAGGAGCGGCGCCTGTTCTACGTCGGCATCACCCGGGCGCGCAAGCGCCTCTACCTCTCGCTCGCGATGAGCCGGGCCCAGTTCGGCGAGGTGGCGGTCGCGATGCCGAGCCGGTACCTGCAGGAGATCCCCGACGAGCTGATCGACTGGAAGCAGTCGCCCGGCATGGCCACGAGCCGGGGCGGCACCCAGCCCCGCGCGCTCAACGCCCGGCGTGGTTCCGAACGCTGGGGCGGCGGCTTCGAGTCGCGGCGCGACCTCGACCGCTTCAGCGTCACCCGGGCGCCGACGACGAAGACCGAGTGGGCGAACAAGGTCACCGGCACGGTGCGCGACAACGGCGACCTCACGCTCGAAGCGGGCGACCGCATCCGCCACACCGACTTCGGCGAGGGGCGCGTCACCCAGGTGACCGGCGAGGGCACCAAGCGCATCGCGCACGTCGCCTTCGACACGGCCGGGCAGAAGAAGCTCCTCATCAAGATCGCCCCCATCGAGAAGCTGTGAACGCCGCGGCCGCCGCGATGGCCGGCTGGTGGCGCTCCGCACGGCAGCTCGACCTCGAGGTCGCGTTCCGCGCCGCCGTCGCGGCCGCGGTGCCGCTCGCGATCCTCGTGGCGGTCGGCCGCATCGACTGGGCCGCCTACGCCGCGTTCGGCGGCATGACGGCGATCTTCGGCCGCAGCGAGCCGTACCGCACCCGGCTCCGCACCGTCACCGCCGCGGCGGTCGTGCAGCTCGCGGCGACCGGCCTCGGCATCCTGCTCTCCGCGAGCGGCGCCGGGCCGATCATTCAGGCGGCCGTGCTCGCGCTCGTCGTCGCGGCCGTCATCGTCGCATACAACATGCTCGGCGTGACCCCCGCGACTCCGCTGTTCGCGGTCTTCGGGCTGCTCGTCTGCGCGGCGCTCCCCGTCGACGACGGCACCGGGTGGCAGCGCTGGGGCGTCGCGGCGGCGGCGACCGTGTTCGCCTGGCTGCTCGCCATGTCCGGCTGGCTGCTGCGCAGGCTCGCCGGCCGGCACGCGCGGCGGCTGTTCCGGCCGCTGCCGCGGACCACGCCGGTCCGCGGGCGCGGGCACACCGATCCACGGCTCTGGCTGAACGTCGCGCAGAACGTCGTCGCCGCGCTCGCCGCCGGGGCGATCGCGCTGGCGCTCGGCACCGGCCACCCGTACTGGGCGGTCGTGAGCGCGGTCGCGGTGATCCCGCCGGCGCGAGCCGCGCACACGGTCTCCCGCGCCGTGCACCGCGTGCTCGGCACGATCGCGGGCGTCGCGGTCGCCGCGCTGCTGCTCTGGCCCGAGCCCTCGGTGTGGCTGCTCGTGGCGGCCGTCGCGATCTGCCAGTTCGGCGCGGAGGTGCTCGTGGGCCGGCACTACGGCACCGCGCTCGTCTTCATCACCCCGATGGCACTGACGGTGGCGCACCTGGCCTCGCCGGCTCCCCTCATCGGGCTGCTCGGCGACCGGGTGCTCGAGACCGTCGTCGGGGCGGCCGTCGGCGTCCTCGCGGTGCTCGCCGCCCGGCGCTTCGTCGAGTCGGTGCCGATGCCCCCGCCGACGACGGCGACGCCCAGCATCGCCCCGACGGACCCGCGCCGGCCGTAGCGCGGGCTAGACCGCGCCGCCGATGAGCCAGCCGATCAGCCAGGTGACGGCGAGCGCGAGCGCGCCGCCGACGACGACGCGCAGCACCGCGCGCCCGCGGGGCGAGCCGCCGATCCAGGCCGACAGCCAGCCGGTGACCGCGAGGGCGACGACGACCGCGGCGAACGTCGTGGCGATCCGCCACTCGGGCGGTGGCAGCAGGATCGCGAGCATCGGCAGCACCGCGCCGACCAGGAACGAGAGCGCCGAGGCGCCGGCTGCGTGCCAGGGGTTCACGACGTCGGCCTCGGCGATGTGCAGCTCGGCCTCGAGGTGCGCCGCGAGCGCGTCGTGCGCCGTGAGCTCGCGGGCCACCCGCTCGGCCGTCTCCGGGCTGAGGCCCTTCGCGCGGTAGATGCCGGCGAGCTCGGCGAGCTCCTGCTCGGGCATGGCGGCGAGCTCCCACCGTTCCTTCGCGATGAGCGCGTGCTCGGTGTCGCGCTGGCTCGACACCGAGACGTACTCGCCGAGTCCCATCGAGATCGCGCCGGCGACGACGGAGGCGACGCCCGCGACGAGGATCGGGCCGCTGTCGCTCGTCGCGGCGGCGACGCCGACGACGAGCGCGGCGACGGAGATGATGCCGTCGTTCGCGCCGAGCACGCCGGCGCGGAGCCAGTTCAGCCGCTCGTGCACGCGCGGGTCGTGCGGCTCGTCGCCGTGGAAGGGAGCTGCTTCGCCGTCCGTCATGTCTGCAGTCTCGCAGCGCACGCGCGCGACCGCCAGGATGCCGAGGCTGTCCTCACCTGCGCAGCCGGGCGATGAGCGCCATCGCGTCGACCGGGGCGCGCACCTTCGCGTCGTTGTCGAAGTAGAGGTACGCGTCGCGGCCGCCCGCGAGATGGCCAGAAGCCCAGGCCGCCCAACGGTCGAGCGCCGCATCGTCGTAGCCCGAGACGTAGAGCTCCTCGTCGCCGTGCAGCCGCGCGTAGGCGAAGTCGGCCGTCGTCCGGTCGAGGCGCGGGTATCGTCCGGCGGTGTCCGCCACGACGCTCGCGACGCCGAACCTGGCGAGCAGCGCGATCCACGCCTCCTCGGCATCGACGAAGGACGGATGGCGCACCTCGATCGCGTGCCGGAGCGGGGCATCCTCCTCGACGGCGAACGCGCTGCGTCCCTCCATCCGCTCGTCGTGCGCGGCGGCGAGCCGCGCTGCGGCCCGTCGCGTCCGCGGCAGACGCTCGAGGAACGCGGTGAGCAGCGCCTCGTCGTACGCGAGGGTCGGCGGCAGCTGCCAGAGGACCGGCCCGAGCTTCGGCCCGAGTTCGAGCACGCCCGAGGCGAAGAAGTTCGCGAGCGGAGCGTCGACGTCGCCGAGGCGTTTGACATGGCTGATGAAGCGCGGGCCCTTGACGGCGAAGACGAAGTCGTCGGGCGTCGCATCGCGCCAGCGGTGCCAGCTCGCGGGGCGCTGCAGCGCGTAGAACGAGCCGTTGATCTCGATCGAGGTCATCCGCTCGGCGGCGTAGCGGAGCTCGTCGGCCTGCCGGAGCCCCTTCGGGTAGAAGCTGCGTCGCCACGCCGGGTACACCCAGCCGGAGATGCCGACCCGGGCCTGCCGGCGGCGTGCTGGCTCGCTCATGCCGCCAGTCTTCCGAGGTCGCCGCGGTCGCGGAAGGGGGTGGCGGGCGGCGGTGGGACGGGGCAGGGGTGGCACCGACGGTCGGAGCATGTAGCATAAGTGCTACATCTGGTAGCGATTCAACGACGAGAGGATGCCCCATGGTCACCGCTCCCGTCGTCGAGGTGCACGGGCTGCGCATGCGCTACGGCGCGCGCACCGTGCTCGACGGCATCGACTTCCGGCTCGACCGCGGCGAGGTGGTCGCGCTCCTCGGACCGAACGGTGCGGGAAAGACGACGACGATCGAAGTGCTCGAGGGCTTCCGGCGGCCGGATGCCGGCGAGATCCGCGTGCTCGGCGAGGCGCCCGAGACCGCGGGCGACGCCTGGCGCGCCCGGATCGGCGTCGTGCTCCAGTCGTGGCGCGATCACGCGCGCTGGCGGGTGGGCCCGCTGCTCGAGCAGTTCGCGACCCTCTACCTCCCGTACGCGGCGAGCACCGGCCGGCAGCCGCACGACGTCGCCGAGCTGCTCGACCTCGTGGGCCTCTCCGGGCATCGCGGGGCCCTCGTCCGTTCCCTCTCCGGCGGCCAGCGCCGCCGTCTCGACGTCGCGATCGGCCTGATCGGCCGGCCCGAGCTGCTCTTCCTCGACGAGCCGACGACGGGGTTCGACCCCGTCGCCCGGCACGAGTTCCACGAGCTCATCCATGCGCTCAGCGACTTCGACGACACGACCGTGCTGCTCACCACGCACGACCTCGCCGAGGCGGAGAAGATCGCGGGACGCATCCTGATCCTCGACCGCGGCGTCATCGTCGCCGACGGCAGCCCGGCAGAGCTCGCCCGCGCCGTGCCGAGCGCGAGCGAGATCAGCTGGCGGGAGGACGGCGTGCGACAGGTGCACAGCGCGGTCGACGCCGAACCCTTCGTCCGCGAGCTGCTCGCCCGCACCGACGTGACCGTGACCGAGCTCGTCGTCCGCGCGCAGACCCTCGAGGAGACCTACCTCGCCATGATCGCCAAGGAGGACGCCCGATGATCACCGCCGTCCGCGCCGGCTTCCGCCGGGGCCTGACCGAGTTCGGCATCTCGCTGCGCACCCCGTCGGACGTGGTGTTCATCCTCATCGGCCTGGTCGCCGTCGGCGTCGTGCTCTGGCTGTACCGCGACGCGGAGGCGGCCCCGGGCGCGCCGCTCGCCTGGTTCATCCTGCCCAGCATCCTCACGATCCAACTCGTGTTCATCGCCGGCTACGGGCTCGGCACCGTCGTCGTCACCGAGCGCGAGGACGGCACCCTGCTGCGGGCCCGCACCCTGCCGCGCGGCCTGCCGGTCTACGCGAGCGGGGTCGTCACCAAGACCCTCGCCGAGCTCGTCTGCACCTTCGTGCCCACGCTCGCGATCGCCGCGATCCTGCTCGGCGGCCGCTTCGGGCTCGACACCGTCGACCTCGCGATCGTGCTGGCCATGCTCGTGCTCGGCACGCTCGCGCTCACGCCCTTCGGCTTCGTCATCGGGACGGTCTTCCGCAACCCGCGCTCGGTGAGCGGCTGGGGCTTCCTCGTCGTCGGCGTGCTCGCCTTCGTCTCCGGCCTCGTGCAACCGCTGGCCTCGCTGCCGGTCTGGGTGCAGCCGCTCGGGCTCGCGCTGCCGCTCTACTGGATCGGCCACGCGCTCCGCGGGGCGTTCCTTCCCGCCGAGCTCGGCGCGTTCGAGGTCTACGGCGACTGGCAGTTCGGACTCGCCTTCCTCGTCGTCGGCGTCTGGGCCGTCGCGGGGCTCCTGCTCGCGCCGCGGCTCCTGCGCCGCGTCGCGCGCCGTGAGACGGCCTCGGGCATCGAGCTGCGCCGTCAGGCCGCACTGCAGCGGGCATGAGCGGCGCGGCAGGGGAGAGCGGGCGCAGCGACCTGGTGCACAACCGGGTCGCCATGCTGCGCGCCGAGCGACGCGTCACGAGACGGGAGCTCGCCGAGGCGATCGGCGTGCACTACCAGACCGTCGGCTACCTGGAACGGGGCGAGTTCAACCCGAGCCTGCACCTCGCGCTGCGCATCGCGCGCTTCTTCGAGGTGCCGGTCGAGTTCGTCTTCTCGCTCGACGAGTTCCCCCGGATCGCGCCCGAGGGGATGCCTCGCGGCTGACCCCGCGCGCGGTCCGGCGGCGCTTCCTGCATCGGTCCGGGCGACGCCGGGCGACCCCGGTTCGGCGGCGTCGAACAAGGGGAGTAGCATGGCAGGCGGCCCGTGCCGATAGCTCGACATCGAGAGAGTTTCGGGGCCGGGTCCCTCACCCACCATCCCTGCGCGAACCCGCGCGGACCGATTGGAAGCAGAGCGTGGATCTTTACGAGTACCAGGCCAGAGACCTCTTCGAGCAGTACGGGGTGCCGGTGCTCCCCGGCATCGTGGCCGACACCCCCGAAGAGGTGCGTGCGGCCGCCGAGCAGCTCGGCGGCGTCGTCGTGGTCAAGGCCCAGGTGAAGACGGGCGGCCGCGGCAAGGCCGGCGGCGTCAAGGTCGCGAAGACCCCCGACGAGGCGTACGAGGCGGCCAAGGCCATCCTCGGGCTCGACATCAAGGGCCATGTCGTGAAGCGCGTCATGGTCGCCGGTGGCGCGCGCATCGCGCAGGAGTTCTACTTCTCCGTGCTGCTCGACCGGGCCAACCGCTCCTACCTCTCGCTCACGAGCGTCGAGGGCGGCATGGAGATCGAGCAGCTCGCCGTCGAGAAGCCCGAGGCGCTCGCGCGCATCGAGGTCGACCCCATCGCCGGCATCTCGCTCGAGAAGGCGAAGGAGATCGCCGTCGCCGCGAACTTCCCGGCCGAGCTCGTCGACCGCGTCGCCGAGGTCTTCGTGAAGCTCTACGAGGTGTACGACAAGGAAGACGCGACCCTCGTCGAGGTCAACCCGCTCATCCTCGACGAGGACGGCAAGATCATCGCCCTCGACGGCAAGGTCAGCCTCGACGAGAACGCCGAGTTCCGTCACGCCGGGCACGCGCTGCTCGAGGACAAGGACGCCGCCGACCCGCTCGAGGCGAAGGCCAAGGCGCTCGACCTCAACTACGTCAAGCTCGACGGCGAGGTCGGCATCATCGGCAACGGCGCGGGCCTCGTCATGTCGACGCTCGACGTCGTCGCCTACGCCGGCGAGAACCACGGCTCGGTCAAGCCC
Organism: Agromyces soli; assembly: GCF_022811605.1. Classification (GTDB taxonomy): domain Bacteria; phylum Actinomycetota; class Actinomycetes; order Actinomycetales; family Microbacteriaceae; genus Agromyces; species Agromyces soli. The sequence goes on from NZ_CP094533.1 coordinate 1,999,742, forward strand.
GCGAACTTCCTCGACATCGGCGGCGGCGCCTCGGCCGAGGTCATGGCCAACGGCCTCTCGATCATCCTCGGCGACCCGCAGGTGAAGAGCGTCTTCGTGAACGTCTTCGGCGGCATCACCGCCTGCGACCAGGTCGCGAAGGGCATCGTCGGCGCGCTCGCCGAGCTCGGCTCGGCGGCGAACAAGCCGCTCGTCGTGCGTCTCGACGGCAACAACGTCGTCGAGGGCCGCCGCATCCTCGAGGAGGCGGCGCACCCGCTCGTGACCCTCGCCGAGAACATGGACCAGGGCGCCGACAAGGCCGCCGAGCTGGCGAACGCGTAAGGACAGCAGAACCATGACGATCTTCCTCAACAAGGACTCCAAGGTCATCGTCCAGGGCATCACCGGCGGCGAGGGCTCGAAGCACACCGCCCGCATGCTCGCGGCCGGCACCCAGGTGGTCGGCGGCGTGAACGCCCGCAAGGCCGGCACCACCGTGCTGCACCAGGACGCCTCGGGCGCCGACGTCGAGCTGCCGGTGTTCGCCACGGTCGCCGAGGCCATCGCCGCGACCGGCGCCGACGTCTCGATCGCCTTCGTCCCGCCGGCCTTCACGAAGGACGCCGTGATCGAGGCCATCGACGCCGAGATCCCGCTCCTCGTCATCATCACCGAGGGCGTGCCCGTGCAGGACTCGGCCGAGTTCTGGGCCTACGCCAAGGAGAAGGGCGGCTCGACCCGCATCATCGGGCCGAACTGCCCCGGCATCATCAGCCCCGGTGAGTCGCTCGTCGGCATCACCCCGGCGAACATCACCGGCAAGGGCCCGATCGGCCTCGTCTCGAAGTCGGGCACCCTCACGTACCAGATGATGTACGAGCTGCGCGACCTCGGCTTCTCGACCGCCATCGGCATCGGCGGCGACCCCGTCATCGGCACCACGCACATCGACGCGCTCGCCGCGTTCGAGGCCGACCCCGAGACGAAGGCGATCGTCATGATCGGCGAGATCGGCGGCGACGCCGAGGAGCGCGCGGCCGACTTCATCAAGGCGAACGTGACGAAGCCGGTCGTCGGCTACGTCGCGGGCTTCACCGCGCCCGAGGGCAAGACCATGGGCCACGCCGGCGCCATCGTCTCCGGCTCGGCCGGCACCGCCCAGGCGAAGAAGGAGGCCCTCGAGGCCGCGGGCGTCAAGGTCGGCAAGACGCCGAGCGAGACCGCCCGCCTCCTGCGCGAGGTGTACGCGGCCCTCTGATCGTCCGGAGTACTCCACTCCGCACCGAAGGCCCCGCCGGTCCGTCCGGCGGGGCCTTCGTCGTACCCGGATCCCGCTCTGTCGCCCGCGCCGCCACAGCCGCTAGGGTCGTGCCCAGGGGGGATCATGGCGAAGACGCAGGCGGACCTCGAAGCGCGCATCGCGCAGCTCGAGGCGGAGAATCGCGAGCTGCGCTCGCGCGAGTCCGAGCTCGGGACGGCCGGCGACGAGGCGGATGCCTCGGCAGGCACCGGGGGCCGCCGGAAGTCCGGGCGCTGGCGCTCGGTGGTGTCCGGCATCCTCGTGGTGCTCGCCCTGCTGCTCACCCCGGTCGCGCTGCTCAGCTCCTGGGCACGGCTCGAACTCGTCGACACCGACCGCTTCGTGGCGACCTTCGCCCCGCTCGCCGACGACCCGGAGGTGCAGGCGTTCGTCGCCGACACGGTCACCGGCATCATCGAGGAGCAGGTCGACATCCCGGGGCTCACCTCCCAGGTGTTCGACGGCATCCGCTCGCTCGATCTGCCGCCGCGCGCGGCCGACGCGCTCGGCCTCCTCGAGGGCCCCGCGGCCCAGGGGCTGCAGGCCCTCGTCGCGCAGACGGTGAGCCAGGTCATCGCCTCCGACGCCTTCGCCGACACCTGGGCGACGGCGCTGCGGGTGAGCCACCGGCAGGCGATCGCCGCGATCCAGGGCGACCCGAACGCCGCCCTCGAGATCGGCCCGGGCGGGCAGCTCTCGGTGCAACTCGGCCCGATCATCGAGACGGTGAAGCAGCAGCTCATCGACCGGGGCGTCGGCTTCGCGAGCGCGATCCCGGTCGTGAACCAGAGCATCGCGATCGCCCAGGCGGACTCGCTCGTGCTCGTGCAGACGGTGTACGCGCTGGCCGTGGCGGTCGGCACCTGGCTGCCCTGGGTGGTGCTCGCGATGCTCGTGGGCGGCGTGCTGCTCGCCCGCAACCGGCCGCGGGCGTTCGTCTGGACCGCCGCGGGCTTCGCGCTCGTGATGGCGACCCTCGCCGCCGGGGTCGGCATCGGGCGGCTGTTCTTCGTCGGCACGGTGAGCCCCTCGATCATGCCCGCGGGCGCAGCGGGCGCCCTGTACGAGCAGATCATCGAGCTCATCCGCTCCACGATCGTCGCAGGACTCGTGCTCGGCCTCCTGACGGCGATCATCGCCTGGTGGGCCGGCCCATTCCGGCCGGCGCGGGCGCTCCGCGGCTTCTCGAACGCGATGTTCGCGGCGATCCGGCGGCAGGCGGCCAAGTACGGGGTGACGACGGGCGCGTTCGGCGTCGCCCTCGACCGCTTCCGTTCGGCCGCCTACCTCGGCATCGCGCTCATCGCGGTGCTCGTCGTGCTGTTCGGGCGTCCGCTCACGACCGGGCTCGTCGTGACGACCGTGCTCGTCGCGCTACTTGCCATCCTGCTGGTCGAGCTGCTGCGCCGGCCGGCCGAGGAGGGCCTGGACGCGCAGCAGGCGGACGCCGACGGCGAGGCGGACGCCGTCGCCGCCGTCGCCGCCGGCGGCACACCCGATGCCACGGTCGCCGACGAGGCGGTCGCGACGGCGCGCGGACGGGAGTGACGCACCCCCGTCGTGGCGAGCGGCGAGGCGGGCGCGGTCCGCTAGGCTCGACCGGGTCATGAGACGCACCACGGTCGCCCTGCTCGCCGCACTCGAGGCGCTCGTCTCGGCGCTCGTCGGCTACGGCATCGCCCTCGTGCCGCTCATGCTGCTCTGGGGCATGCACTTCCAGCTCGGTCTCGGGCTCGACGTCGTGTTCCGCGCCGCCGCCGACGTCTGGCTCCTCGGGCACGGCGTCGACCTCACCGTGCAGCTCGACGAGGTGACAGCCGCCCGGACCGGCGTCCCCGGCGCGGAGGCGGCCTTCCCGATCACGATCGCGCTGCTCGGGTTCGCCCTGCTCACCCTGCTCGTCGCGCGCCGCATCGGTCGCCGTGCGGTCGCCGCCGGGGCGCCCGTCGCGGGCCTCGTGGCGGCCGTCGCCGTCTCCGCCGGCGTCGGGCTCGTCGCGACCCTCGCCGCCCGCCACCCGGCCGCGCACGCCTCGGTCTGGCAGGGGGCGCTGCTGCCCGCCGCGATCACCGCCGCCGGCGTGCTCATCGGTCTGCTGAGCTCGGAGCAACTGCGCGACCGGCTCCTCGACCGGCTGCCCGCCGCCGTGCCCGACGAGTGGCTCGAGCTCGCGGGGCGCGCATGGCGCGTCGGCGTCGGCTCGGCGTTCGCGGTGCTCGCCGTGTCCGGGCTCGTCGTCGCGTGGGCGATCGTGTCGAGCTACGCCACGATCACGGGGCTGCATCAGGTGCTCGGCGCGGGCTTCGACGGCGGCGTCGCCATCTTCGTCGCGGAGCTGGCGCTGCTGCCGAACCTCGTGCTCTGGGGCGCGTCCTGGCTGCTCGGCCCCGGCTTCGCGATCGGCGCCGGGACCCAGGTCACGCCCGCCGGCACCCTGCTCGGGCCTGTCCCGGGGCTGCCGATCGCCGGCGCGCTGCCGAGCGACGGCGCCCCGATGTCGGCGCTCTGGCTCCTCGTGCCGGTGCTCGCGGCCTTCGTCGGCGCATATCTCGTCTCCCGGGTCTCGGGCGCCGGCACGGATGCCCCGACCCGCTCCGACGTCGCACGCGACGAGCCCGACGTCGACCGGGCCGCCGACGAGCCCGCCGACGGCGGATGGGCCGACGGCGGATGGGCCCTCGGCTCGGCCCCCCGGTCAGGCCAGACGCCGTGGTGGCATCCGCTCGCCGTCGGGCTGGGCGCCGGCCTCCTCGCCGCGCTCGTCCTCGGCCTCGGCGCCTGGTGGTCGGGTGGCGCGATCGGCCCCGGCCGGCTCGCCGACGCGGGTCCGAACGGCTGGGCCGTCGCCGGGGTCGCCGCGCTCACCGTGGCCGTCGGCGCGGTGGTCGGCGGCTTCACCGCCCGGGCCCGCACCGGTCGCCGGACGTCACCGGCCGAATCGACCCCGGCCGAACCCGATACACTCTGAGCGTGCTGAAGCTCGTCGTGCTCATCTCCGGCGGCGGCTCGAACCTCCGCGCGCTGCTCGAAGCCTCCCGCGATGCCGAGTTCCCCGCCCGGGTCGTGGCCATCGGCGCCGACCGCGAGGCCGACGGGCTCGCGCTCGGCGAGGAGTTCGGCATCCCGACCTTCACCGTGCCGTACACGGCCTACGAGAGCCGTGACGCCTGGGGCGAGGCGCTCATCGAAGAGGTGCGCCGCTGGGACGCCGAGCTCGTCGTGCTCTCCGGGCTCATGCGGCTCGTGCCGCCCGCCGTCGTCCGCGCGTTCTCGCCGCAGCTCATCAACACCCACCCGGCGTACCTGCCGGAGTTCCCTGGCGCGCACGCCGTGCGCGACGCGATCGCCGCCGGCGTCACGCAGACCGGCGCGAGCCTCATCGTCGTCGACGACTCCGTCGACGGCGGCCCGATCGTCGCCCAGGAGCGCGTGCCCGTGCTGCCCGGCGACACCGAGGCCAGCCTGCACGAGCGCATCAAACCCGTCGAACGCCGCCTCCTCATCGAGGCCGTGCTCGACATCGCCAACGCCCACCTCGATCTGAAGGACCTCGCGCGATCATGAGCGGCCCCGCCATCGACCCCAGCCTGTACCGCGAGCGCGACGTCGTGCCCGTGCGCCGCGCCCTCATCGCCGTGAGCGACAAGCGCCGGCTCGCCGAGCTCGCCTCGGCCCTCGTCGGCGCGGGCGTCGAGATCGTCTCGACCGGCGGCACCGCGAAGGCGATCGCGGACGCCGGGCTGCCGGTGACGCAGATCGCCGAGGTGACGGGCTACCCGGAGCACCTCGACGGGCGCGTGCGCACCCTGCACCCCGCCGTGCACTCCGGCCTGCTCGCCGACCTGCGGCTCGAGCACCACGAGCGCGAGCTCGAGGGCCTCGGGATCGCGCCGTACGAGCTCGTCGTCGTGAACCTGTACCCCTTCGTCGAGACCGTCGCGTCCGGTGCGGAGCCCGCAGCGGTCGTCGAGCAGATCGACATCGGCGGCCCGGCGATGGTGCGCGCCTCCGCGAAGAACCACGCGAACGTCGCCGTCGTCGTCTCGCCCGACCGCTACGAGGACGTCATCGCCGCGGTCGCGGCCGGCGGCACCACGCTCGCGCAGCGCCAGGAGCTCGCCCGCGAGGCGTTCCGGCACACCGCCAGCTACGACGTCGCGGTGGCGAGCTGGATCGGCAGCGCGGTCGCGCCGGACCAGGATGCCTCGGTGTCGCCGTTCCCCGCCTGGGTGGGCGGCACCTGGCAGAAGCAGGCCGACCTCCGCTACGGCGAGAACAGCCACCAGCGCGCCGCGATCTTCGCGACCGACGGCGGCCGCCCCGGCATCGCCCAGGCCGTGCAGCTGCACGGCAAGGAGATGAGCTACAACAACTACGTCGACGCCGACGCGGCCGTTCGCGCCGCGTTCGACTTCGACGAGCCCGCGGTCGCGATCATCAAGCACGCGAACCCCTGCGGCATCGCCGTCGCCGCCGCCGACGCCGCGGACCCGATCGCCGACGCGCACCGCCGCGCCCACGAGTGCGACCCAGTGTCGGCGTTCGGCGGCGTGATCGCCGCGAACCGCACCGTCACCCGCGAGATGGCGGAGACCGTCTCGGCCATCTTCACCGAGGTGCTCGTCGCACCGGCGTTCGAGGCGGAGGCGGTCGAGCTCCTCAGCCAGAAGAAGAACCTCCGCCTGCTCACCCTCCCGGAGGGCTTCGCGCCCACCGCGGTCGAGCTGAAGCAGGTCTCCGGCGGCCTGCTGCTGCAGGAGGCCGACCGCAGCTTCGCGCCGGTCGCCGAGTGGACGCTCGTCTCCGGCGAGGCGGCTGATGAGGCGACCCTCGCCGACCTCGCCTTCGCCTGGACCGCGAGCCGCGCCGTGAAGTCGAACGCCATCCTGCTCGCCTCGGGCGGCGCCTCGGTCGGCGTCGGCATGGGGCAGGTCAACCGGGTGGACTCCTGCCGGCTCGCCGTCGAGCGGGCGGGGGAGCGCGCGGCCGGCTCGGTCGCGGCGTCCGACGCCTTCTTCCCCTTCGCCGACGGCCTGCAGATCCTGCTCGACGCCGGCGTGAAGGCGGTCGTGCAGCCCGGCGGATCGGTGCGCGACGCGGAGGTCGTCGAGGCGGCGAAGGCCGCCGGCGTCACGATGTACTTCACCGGGGAACGGCACTTCTTCCACTGATCCCTCGCCCGGGCTCCGCCCGGATCCGGCACGCTCCGCCGGGCGGTACGCTGGGAGCGACGGGCGCTCACGAGGCGCTCGCACCAGCATGCCCACGAGGCGTCAGAGTCCGAGGAGAACCGATCGATGTCGATCACCCCTGCACCGGCCGCACCCGCGACCGAGGTCCACGTCCAGCTGCCCCAGGCGGCCCCCGATCATGAACGGGTGCTCATCACCCGCGGGCCGCGATCCGGGCTCACCATCATCGTCGCCGTGCACTCCACGGTGCTCGGCCAGGCGCTCGGCGGGGCCCGCCTCTGGCGCTACGAGCACTGGACCGATGCGCTCGGCGACGCGCTGCGGCTCTCCCAGGCGATGACGATGAAGAACGCCGCGGCGGGTCTCGCGCGCGGCGGCGGCAAGTCGGTCGTGGCGATCCCGTCCGGGGTCGAGCTCGACGAGGTCGGCCGACGCGACGCCATGCTCGACCTCGGCGACGCGGTCGAGTCGCTCGGCGGCGCGTACATGACCGCCGAGGACGTCGGCACGAGCGCCGAGCTGATGGCCGTCGTGCACGAGCGCACCCAGCACGTCTGCGGGCTGCCCGCCGAGGCCGGCGGGGTCGGCGAGCCCGCCGATGCCACCGCCGCGGGCGTCTTCGCCGGCATGCTCGCGACGCTCGAGCACGTCTTCGGCTCCGCAGACCCCGCCGGCCGCCACTTCGTCGTGGCCGGGCTCGGTCAGGTCGGCGGACGGCTCGCCCGCATGCTCGCGGCACGCGGCGCCCGGCTCACCGTCACGGACGTGTTCGAGGGCAAGCGGGCGCTCGCCGAGGAGCTCGGGGCCGCCTGGGTCTCGCCAGCGGAGGCCCACCTCGTCGAGGCCGACGTCTTCGTGCCCTGCGGGCTCGGCGGCGTGCTCACCGGCCAGGTCGTCTCCGAACTGCGGGTGCGCGCCGTCGTCGGTGCGGCGAACAACCAGCTCGCGGCGCGCGGCGTCGCCGACCGGCTGCGCGAGCGCGGCATCGTGTGGGCGCCCGACTTCGTCGTGAACGCCGGCGGGGTCGTCTACCTCGACCTGGCCTCCGCACCGGGCGTCACGGCCGCCGAGCTCGACGACCGCATCGCGGGCATCGGCGACACGATCGGCGCGATCCTGCGCGAAGCGGATGCCTCGGGCACGACCACCCTCGAGTCCGCCGAGCGTCTCGCCCTCGCCCGGCTGCACGCCGCCGGCTGATCGGGTGACGAACGGCGCCACCGGTCGGCCGGGGGCGCGGGCGGCAGCGGAGACGCACCGCCCGCGGCCCGGCCGCTAGGCTCGGTGACCATGACGTCCCCCGCGCCAGCCGATCCCGCCGACGAATCCGGCGGCGATCCCGCCGAGCCAGCCACGCGACCCGCGCCCGCCCGCCGCACCGGGGGCGGTCGAGCGGTGCTCGCCGTGCTCGGCTCGTCCGCGGCCGTCGGCGCCCTGGGCTTCCTCGGCGCCCTGCTCGCCTTCTTCATCGGCAACGGGCACACGCCCGAGGTGTTCGTGCAGCTCACCGGGCACTTCGCCCTCGCCGGCTTCTTCGCGGCCGCGCTGCTCGCGATCTCGAACGCCGCCGGCGCCCTGCGCACCTGGTTCCTGGCGCTCATCTCTGGCTTCGCCGCGGCCGTGCTCGCGGCCATCCTCGCGACCACGGTGACGGTGCTCGCCACGGGGCGCGGGATCTCCGGCGAGCTGTTCCTCTTCGTCGTCGGCTCGCTCGTCAGCCTCAACCTCGTGTTCGTGCTGCTCGTGACGTTCGGCGAGCTCTGGCTCGCGCCGTTCGTCGCCCGGGCCATCCAGTCGTACCAGCCGGAGCGGATGCCCCGGCGCATCGCCCTCGTCCGCATCCCCGCCTCGAACCTCGCCGACGGCGAGCTCACCCACCTCGAGCGTCTGCCCGTCGACCAGGCCAAGGCCGACGAGCAGTGGGACAACTACTGCGCCACCCTCGTCGCCGAGGGCTGGGAGACCGTCGAGGTCGACGCGGCCCCCGAACTCGCCGACTCGGTGTTCGTCGAGGACACGGTCGTGCTCTTCGAGGACCTGGCCGTCATCACGAGTCCGGGCGCGGCCTCGAGGCGCGGCGAGATCGAGGGCGTCGAGCGCAGCGTCCGCGACCTGCCCGGGCTCGAGCTCGCCCGCATCGAGGCGCCCGGCACGCTCGAGGGCGGCGACGTGCTGAAGGTCGGCCGCACCGTGTACGTCGGCGCCTCCAGTCGCACGAACGCGGAGGGCATCCGCCAGCTCCGCGCCCTGCTCGACGGGCGCGACTACACCGTCGTCGCCGTGCCCGTGACGCGGGCGCTGCACCTGAAGAGCGCGGTCACGGCGCTGCCGGACGGCACGGTGATCGGGCACCCCGAGCTCGTCGACGCGCCGAGCCTGTTCCCGCGCTTCCTGCCCGTGCCGGAGCGGGAGGGCGTCGCGGTCGTGCTGGTCGCGGACGACACGCTGCTGATGTCGGCGGCTGCTCCGCGGACGGCGGAGCTGCTGTCGGGCCTCGGCTACCGTGTGCTCACGGTCGACATCAGCGAGTTCGAGAAGCTCGAGGGCTGCGTCACCTGTCTGTCGGTCCGGGTGCGCTGAGCCCCGGCGCCGGGCGGGGCGTCCCGACGCCGTCGTGCAGCTCGAGCAGCTGATCCGCCCGCTTCACGAGCGAGGGGTCGTGCGTCGTCACGACCGCCGCGACACCGTGCTCGTGGACGAGCTCGCCGATGAGGTCCATCACCTGCGCCGCCGTGCCGCTGTCGAGCTGCCCGGTCGGCTCGTCGGCGAGCAGCAGGTGCGGACGCGCGACGAGGGCGCGGGCGATGCCCACGCGCTGCTGCTGACCGCCGGAGAGCTCGTACGGCCGCTGGGCCGCATGCTCGGCGAGGCCGACGAGCCGGAGCGCCTCGGCGACGCGCTCGTCCCGCTCGGCGGGCTCCACCCGCTGCAGCCGGAGCGGGACCGAGACGTTCTCGGCGGCCGAGAGCACCGGGATGAGCCCGAAGGACTGGAAGATGTAGCCGAGGCGATCACGACGCACCTCCGCGAGTGCGGTCTCGTCGAGCGCGGAGAGCTCCAGCTCGCCCAGATGCACCCGGCCGGCATCCGGGCGGTCCAGGCCACCGAGGAGGTTCAGCAGCGTCGTCTTTCCGGCGCCCGAGGGGCCGGTCACGACGAGGAGCTCGCCCGGGCGCACCTCGAGCGAGACCTCGCGGACGGCGTGCACCTCGCCCGCCCGCCCCGAGAAGGTGCGGGTGATCGATTCGGCGCGCAGCGCGGCGGTCATGCGGCTCCTCCGTTCGGGGCCGGCCGGTCGCCGGCGTCGGGGTCGGCGTCGGCGCCGGGGTCGGGTGCGGCGTGCCGACCGCGGCGGCGCGGGGCGTCGTCGGCGGGTGCCGACTCGCGCGGCGAAGGCCCGGGCGGCCACGGCTCGCGCGGCGCCGGCTCGGGCGGCGCCGACTCGCGCGGCCGGGGCGGCGGGGCGCCCTCGTGGCCGGGCCAGACGCCCACGTGGTCGGGCTCCAGCGCGAGCCGCACCCGCTCCTGCAGCTCGAGCGAGGCCACGAAGTCGTGCGGGAGCTGCAGCCGGCCCACCCGGTCGAGCACCGCGAACTCCTCGGCCACCGCCTGCTCGGCGCCGTGCTCGTCGAGCCGTGTGGAGCGCAGCACCTCGGTGGACGTGCGGCCGTCGCGGATCTGCACGGTGCGCCGGACGTGCTCCGAGACGGTCGGGTCGTGCGTGACGATGAGCGTCGTGACACCGAGCTCCTCGTTGACCCGGCGCATCGCCTCGAGCACGGAGGCGCTCGTCGCCTCGTCCAGTTCTCCCGTCGGCTCGTCGGCGAGCAGCACCCGCGGGCCGTTCGCGAGCGCGACGGCGATCGCCACGCGCTGCTGCTGGCCGCCGGACAGCTCGCCCGGACGGCGGTCGGCGAACTCGGCCACCTCGAGCAGGTCGAGGAGCTCGGCGATCCGTTGCGCCCGCGCGCCGCCCTTCGCGGTGCCCGCGACATTGATCGCGAGCGCCAGGTTCTCGGCCGCGGTGAGGTACGGCAGCAGGTTGCGCGAGGTCTGCTGCCAGATGAAGCCCACCGTGCGGCGCTGGTACCCGACGCGCTCGCGGCCGCCCATGGTCAGCAGGTCGTGCCCTGCGACGCGTGCGACGCCCGCGGTGGCGGTGTCGAGCCCGGAGAGGATCGTCAGGAGGGTCGACTTGCCGGAGCCGGACGCGCCGACCACGGCGACCATCTCGCCCGCCTCGACCCGGAGGTTCAGCCCCTGCAGCGCCTGCACCTCGACCCCGTCGGCGCTGAAGATGCGCACGAGGTCGACGCAGAGGATGTGCGGTTCGGCGACGTCGGTCATGATTCCTCCTCCTTGCGGAGCGCTCTGGCGGCATCCACCCGGCCCCCGATGCTCGCGGCGACCCAGGCGCCGATCCCGGAGACCGCGATCGCGCCGGCGAGCACGCCGCCGACGAGCAGCGGGTCGATCGAGATGGGCGGTTGGACGATCGCGCCCGTGAACGCGGCGATGTTGATGGCCGGCAGCACGACCACCGGCAGCAGCATCCCGAGCGCCGCGCCGGCGACGACCGCCGCGACGACGACCGGGCCGATCTCCCAGGCGACGAGTGCCCGCTCCTCGCGACGACGCAGGCCGAGCGTCGACAGCAGCGGCAGCAGCCGCTCTCGAGCGGGGCGGCCGACGACGAGCGTGAGCACGATGGCGAGCGCCGTGGCGAGGCTCGTGAGCACGATGGCGATCGCGAGCGCGATCATGAGGCCCCGCGCCGCCGGACTGGCCGACAGGGAATCGGCCAGCGAGTCCGGGGTGTCGGCCGTCGCGCCGTCACCGGCGACGGCGACGGCGGCGTCCGCGATCGCGTCGGCGGAGGCGTCGGGCGCGACCCGGATGAGCACGGTGCGCGGCACGAGGGTATCGGTGAACGGCCGCGCCTTCGAGCGGTCGACGAGCAGCCAGTCGCGGCGCGGCGTGAACGCCGTCTCGGCCGTCACGCCCTCGACGACGTCGATCTCCTGCCCGTCGAGCCGGACCCGGTCACCGCCCGCGAGCCGCTCGGCGAGCGCGCCGGAGGCGAGCACCGGCACCGGGCGGTCGTCGGCGTCTCCCGCGCCGAGCGCCGCAGGCAGCGGCAGCACGCCGCTCCGCCCCTCCTGCACGGCGGTCATCTCGGCGACGTCCACCACGACGACCGTGGTCGGTCGGCGCTGACCGTCGACCTCGAGCGGGGCGGAGCCCGTCGAGTACACGGGGGCGATGGCCTCGACCCCGTCGATCGCGCGCAGCTCGTCGAGCTGCGCGGTCGTCATCGGGCCCGCGTGCAGCTGCACGTCGGCACCGACCTGGACGGCGGCGGATGCCTCGATCCCGCCCCGCACGGTGCCGAGCAGCACCGCCGAGAAGACGGCGACCGCGACGCCGACGACGACCGCGAGCACGGGGACGAGCCCGGCGGACGGGTCGCGCAGCGCGCGGGCCGCACCGAGGAAGGCGACGAGCGAGCGACGTCGTTCGAGCACCGTCACCAGACGGCGCAGCGGCAGCGGGTAGACGCGGAGCACGACGACGCAGACGACGAGGGCGAGCAGCAGCGGCACGGCCGCGAGGAGCGGGTCGACGCTCGCCGGCCCCGCCGCGTCGGTGCTCGAGAGGCCGCGGCGGAACAGCAGCACGACGGCGGTGGCGGCGACGAGGGTCACCGCGAGCTCGGCGATCCAGCGGCCGCGGGCCGGGACCCCGCCGAGGTCGACCCTCGCGCGTCGCAAGGGGCTCAGCTGCCCGGCCGAAGCCGCCAGCAGAACACCGGGGGCGAGGGCGAAGGCCGCGGCGAGCCACCAGCCGCCCGCGCCGGTCTGTGCGGGCAGGACGAGGGTGCCGGCGATGCCGCCCACGAGCAGTGCGGGCAGGCCGATGATCGCGCCCTCGGCGCCGAGCACGGTGCGGAGCTGCCCGGTGGACCCGCCGCGCGCGGCGGCGAGTTCGAGGCCCGTGCGGCGGCGCTCGAACACCACGAGCGCGCCGAGCACGAGCACGGCGATCGTGACGCCGATCGGGCCGGAGGCGACAGTGGCGAGCACGGCGTCGACCGCGACCGCCTCGCTGCGCGCCTGGATCAGCACGTCGCGAAGTCCGCTGCGGAAGGTGATGCTGTCGGCCGTGCGGAAGGACAGGGTCTCGGCGCTCTGGTCGAGCGGCTCCATGCGGGACTCGACCTCGCCGAGCTGGTCGATGAGCGTCGACACCTGGTCCGCGCCGACCTCCCCGTACTCCAGCGGGAACCACACCTGGAGCTCGATCGGGAGCGAGACGGACTGCACCGTCTCCCAGGAGCTCGGATCGAACATGGCGACGCCCGTGATGATGGGCGGGCTGAGGCCGACCTGCTCGCGATTCGCGCGGAGCGCCGTCGGCACGTGGCTCCAGAACGGATCGGCGGGATCGATCGCGGTGTACGTGCCGGTGACGACCGCGGGCACTCGGCCCGTCGGGAAGTCGAGGGTGCGGGTCTCGCCGACCGCCCACTCGAGGCGTTCGGCGACGGGGACCGAGAGCACGACCTCCATCGGCTCCTCGCCGGGGACCGCGCCGTCGAAGCGGGCGGGCCACTCGCCCTCGCTCAGCTCGGCGTGCTCGCGCAGTCGAGGGTCGAAGCCGGGCTGGACGCGGAAGATGGTGCTGCCGATGCCCTGCTCCGCGGTGCTCGCGACCACCGGGTCGCCGACGACGACGGCGCTCGGCGGCCCGAGCACGGTGCGGAGCTCCTCGGGCAGCCGGTCCCGGATCTGCTCGGCCTGCGCGGCCTGCGAGCCCCAGACGGCGGCGACGTCCTCCGGCAGGGTGGATTCGCCGGGTCCGACCGGCGGTCGGTCTCTCGTCGACGCGGTCAGGTCGAGTTCCCGCGGCGCGACGGCCGCCATCGACTGCTGCAGCGACTCGGTGTGCAGGGCGGTGATCGCCCGGGGCAGCGCGACCGCCGCGAAGGCGGCGACGGCGACGAGCACCGCCAGCAGGATCGACGCGGTGGGGGAGGCCTGGAACTGCCGGCCGACGAGGCCCGCCGAGGACAGCCGGGAGTGTCGGCTCATCGCACCTCCTCCCGCCCGGGGCGGCCCGCGGCGACCGTGACCGCGCGGGCGGCGATCAGGGCGACCACTGCGGTCGCCACCGCGAACGCGCCGAGCGTCGCGACGAGCGGCCACCAGTCGAGCACGATGGCCGGGGTGAGCGCGGCCGGCGCGCCGGGCACGGCGGCGCGCGCGAGCTCGGCCGAGGTCGCCCACGCCGCGACCGCACCGATCGCCGCCCCCAGGACGATGGCGGTGCCGACGGCCGCCGCGAGCTCGGCGAATCGCGCCCGCCCCTGCATCGCGGCCGGCGCGCCCAGGGCGCGGAGCACGAGCACCTCGCCCCGCCGGGAGGCGCCGAGCGCGGCGGCGAGGGCGATGAGCGCGGCGAGGGCGGCGGCGAGGGCGCCGATCGCGCCGAGCCAGAGCGCGGTGATCGCGGGGGAGACGAGGCTCGCCGTCGACGCCGCGCCCCGGGCGAGCGCCACCGCGCCGCCGGGCCGGTCCCGGTCGAGGGCGGCGACGACGGCAGCCGGATCGGCGGCGCCGAGCCACAGCTCGTCGGCGCTCGGCGTGCGTGCGCCGGCCGCCGTCACGGCGGCGTCGAGCTCCGCGCGGTCGGCGAGCACGCCGAACTCGCCCGCTCCCGGGACGACCTGCGCGACGGCGGCGACGCGCGCGTCGATCGTGCCGTCGGCGCTGCCGAGCCGGAGGGAGATGCGGTCGCCGGGGCCCGCGCTCGTGCTGGCGGCGAGCTGTTCGTCGATCGCGACCGGGAGGAGCGAGGCATCCGCCGCGTCGATCGCCCGGATCGCGAGCTGCACGTCATCGGGGAGCCCCGGCGCCACCTGCGGCAGCACGTCGAGCCCCGTGGCGATGAGCGTCGCCGTCTCCGGCCCCACTCGGATCTCGCGCCGCACGACCGGCTCGACGACCACCTCGGGCAGCGCTGCGGCGGCGTCGGCCGCGGCAGCCGGGTCCGCGGCGCCGACGACCCGGACCTCGCCGCCCGTGGCGAGTGCGGCGACGTCGGCGTCGAACCGCTGCCAGGTGCCCGCGACGCTCGCGGTGAGCACGATGCCGGCGACGCCGAGCATCGCGGTGAAGGAGGCCGCAGCGAACATGGGGGCCCGCCGGGCCAGCTGGCGGAGCGGGAGCGAAGGCACGAGCCCCGGCCGCGCCGAGGCGATGCGCTCGAGCAGCCGGGAGACGAACGGCGTGCAGGCGAGGGCGCCGAGCGCGAGCGCGAGCAGCACGAGCACGGGGGCCAGCACCGCGAGCGGATCGACCGCCGTGCCGCCGTCGGCGGAGCGCACGAGCGGGGAGCCGTAGAGCCGGAACTGCCAGAGCGACACGGCCGCCGCGACCGCGACGAGGACCGTGCCGCCGAGGGCCGCGGCGCGGGTGCCGCGGCCGCTGTCGTCCCCGGTCGAGCGGGTGACGGGCCGCCGTGCCTCGCCCCACGCGCTCGCCGCGAGCAGGACGACGGCGACGAGCACCGAGACGGCGGCGACCGCCGCGGCGATCCACAGCGATCGTGGCTCGCCCGGGCGGAGCAGGAGCAGCGCGAGTTCGCCGGCCGAGGCGCCGAGGATCGCCGCGGGGGCGCCGACGGCGGCCGCCTCGCCCGCCTGCCAGCCGACGAGCTGTCGGGTCGCGGCTCCCCGGGCGCGCAGCAGCACCGTCTCGCCCCGGCGGGCGCCGGCGAGCAGCGTGCCGAGCCGGCCGAGGGCGGCGATGCCGGCCGCCCCGAGGAGCAGCAGCGGCAGCGGCGTGATCGCGCGCACCGCGTCGAGGCCGGCCGTCGCCGCGTCGATCGTCGCGGGCAGGCCGCCGAGCCGGGTCAGACCGTCCTCGCCGATGCCCGGCTGCGCGGCGAGCGCCGGGGTCGTGCGCGCGATGTCGCCGGTAAGCTCGCGCGCGGAGTCCGGAGTGAGCGCGTCGATGATCGGCGTCGCCGTCCAGCGCACCCGGACGGCGACCGGCAGTCCGTCGAGGGCGGTCTCATCGACGAGGAAGGGGCCGGCGGCTCCGTCGGCCGAACCGGTGGCGATGAGCGGCTCGCCGAACCAGGCGGGCGCCCTGGCGTCGTCGGGCAGCCAGGTGCCGACGATCTGCAGGCGACGGTCGGCGAGCTCGACGGTGTCGCCGAGCGCGAGCCCGAGTGCGTCCGCCGCGCCCCGGTGGACGGCGGTCGGGATGGCGGCTGCCTCGTCGGCGCTCGTCGCATCCGGCCAGACGCCGTCGACGAGCCGGGCCCGTTCCGCGATCGCCGGGTCGGCGAGGAGTACGACGCCGACCGCCGCGGCGTCGGTGCCGTCGGCCGTGGTGCCGTCGGGCGCGGTGCCGTCGGGCGCGGTGCCGTCGGGCGCGGTGCCGTCGCCCAGCGGCACGGCCGAGCTTTCGGCCGAGCGGTCCCAGCCGATCGTCTCGGCGGACAGGGTGCGGTCGAGCACGGCCGCGCCGGCCTCGGCCTGTGCCTCGGGATCGATCGAGCGGCGGATCTCCCAGCGCACGGCCCCGTCGGCTCCGGCGGCGGCGGCAACGCGCTCGCGCAACGCGGTGACGGCGGCGCCGGCGGCCTGATCGATGATCGCAGTGCCGACACCGGAGAGGATGAGGACGACGGCGGCCACGCCGGCGAGCACACCCGAGCGCGCACGGGCACGAGCCAGTGCCAGCCGGGCGGATGCCACGCGCGGAGCCTCCTCGATGCAGGGTTCGGGTCGCCGCGGCGATCGGTGCAGCGGTGCGCCGGCGTCGAATTCGGACAGCTTACCCCGCACCGGGGACTTGCGTACCACTCCGATCTCTGAATATTCTGTAAGGCTGTCGCACCACGAGTTCGGCAGGCTATGGATCACGAGACGATGACGCAGGAGGACCCGATGTCAACAGCCCACACTTCCGCCCCTTCGGTCGCGGTCGCTGGCGCTGGCATCCGCGCCCCGCGCCGTCCCGCTGCCACGCCGGAGCACTAGCTCCGACCCGTCGAGCCGGACTCGGTCCGGCCGAAGCGCCGCTCCCGCGGCCATCATCGCCGGGCGCCCCCGGTCGCGCGAACTCCTTGCGGAGCCTCGCCGTCGGGCGCTCCGGGCCCCCATCCAGGCACCGGTCCCGGTTCGTGTAGATTCCGGCTCCGCTTCCGCATCGGCACCGTTCGCCGTCGACGACGACGCTCCGGTCCGCCATCCGCATCTCATCGCACGCCTCCGCGTGCGCGGCCCTCGCCGCCGCACGCCGTTCCGAAAGGGCCATCCTTGACCACCCCACCCACCCATCCGCCCGGTCACGCCGCCGAGGCGCCCCGTCTCGGCGCGGTGCGTGCGCTCTGGCGCCTCCGCGAGTACGCGGGGCCCGCGCTGCCGGCCTTCGCGATGAGCATGGGCGCGGCACTGATCGCGCAGCTGTTCGCCCTCGCGATCCCGCAGGTGATGCAGCAGATCGTCGACGGGCCGCTCGCGCAGCGCGACGCGACCGCGGTCTGGCCGCTCGCGATCCTCGTCTTCGTGCTCGGCGCGATCGAATCGATCCTCTACGCGCTCCGTCGTTGGCTCGTCGTCGGCCCGGGCACCAAGGTCGAAGCGCGCATGCGCGACGCCCTGTACGCGAAGCTGCAGGATCTCCCGGTGAGCTTCCACGACCGCTGGCCGAGCGGGCAGCTGCTCTCGCGCGCCGTCAGCGACCTGAGCCTCATCCGCCGCTGGCTGAGCTTCGGCCTCGTACTGACCGGGGCGAACCTCGTCATCATCGTGGTCGGCGTCGGCATCCTGATGTCGATGAACTGGCTGCTCGGTCTCATCTTCCTCGTCTGCTCGCTGCCGCTCTGGTGGGCCGGCTACCGCTTCGAGGGGGAGTACTCCGAGAAGTCGCGCCTCAGCCAGGACCAGCAGGGCGACCTCGCGACCGCGGTCGAGGAGTCGGTGCACGGCATCCGCGTGCTCAAGGCGTTCGGCCGGGGCAAGCACGCGCTGTCGACGTTCCGGGCGCAGGCCGAGTCGCTGCGCCGCACCGAGATCGAGAAGGCGCGCCTCGACGCGAACATCTGGGTGTGGATCATGGTCGTGCCGGCCATCGCGCTCGGCGCGTGCCTCGTCGTCGGCATCTGGCTCGCGGCGAACGGGCAGCTGACGGTCGGCGAACTCGTCGCGTTCTTCGCGACCGCGACGGTGCTCGCCTGGCCGATCGAGTCGATCGGCTTCATGCTCGCGTTCGCCCTCGACGCGCGCACCGCGACCGACCGGTTCTTCGACATCATGGACAGCGAGAACACGATCCTCGACCCGGACGCGCCGCGCACGCTCGAGCGTCCGCGCGGCGAGCTCGCGTTCGAGGGGGTGCACTTCCGCTACCAGGATGCGCCGTCGCGATTCCCCGACCTGCTGGACGACGTGGAGCTCGTCGTCCGGCCGGGCGAGACCATGGCGCTCGTCGGGCTCACCGGCAGCGGCAAGACCACGATCACCGCGCTCACGACCCGCCTGTACGACGTGACCGGCGGCGCCGTCACGCTCGACGGCGTCGACGTGCGCGCGTTCACCCGCGAGGAACTGCGCCGCCACATCGCCATGGCGTTCGAGGACGCCACGCTGTTCAGCGCCTCGGTGCGCGAGAACGTGCTGCTCGGGCGTCCCGAGCTCGCCGGGGACGACCCGGCCGTGCAAGCGGAGGCGCAGCGCGTCCTCGAGGAGGCGCTGCGCATCGCGCAGGCCGGCTTCGCGTACGAGCTGCCCGAGGGGCTCGAGACGAAGGTCGGCGAAGAGGGCATGAGCCTGTCCGGCGGTCAGCGCCAGCGGCTCGCCCTCGCGCGCGCGGTCGCGGCCAAGCCGGCCGTGCTCGTGCTCGACGACCCGCTGTCCGCGCTCGACGTCACCACCGAGGCGAAGGTCGAGGAGGAGTTGCGGAGCGTGCTCGCCGACACCACCGCGCTCATCGTCGCGCACCGCCCCTCGACGGTCATGATGGCCGACCGGGTGGCGCTGCTCGAGGCCGGGCGCATCACGGCCGTCGGCACGCACTCCGAGCTGCTGCGGGAGTCGGAGCACTACCGCTTCGTCATCTCCAGCCTCGAAGAGGAGGAACGCGCCGGCAGCGACCCGGCCGACTCCATCCGCGAAGAACCCGAGACCGATCGAGAGGAGGTCGCCCGATGAGCGTCACCGGCGTTCAGGGAGAAGAGCGCGAGCACTACACGCGCGCCGAATCGCGGCAGATCCGCCGGCGCTCCATGCGGCTGCTCGGCTCGCTGCTGCATCCGCTCCGCCCCACCCTGTGGCTCACCGTCATCGCGGTGATGCTCTCGTCCGCCGCGCAGGTCGCGGGCCCGGCGATCATCGCGTACGGCATCGACACGGGCATCCCCGCCCTGATCGGGCAGAACTGGTGGCCGGCGGCGCTGTCGGGCGCCGCGTACGTCGTGACCGGCCTCGTCGGCGCGTTCCTCATCGCGGTGTACATCCGGCTCTCGGCGCGGATCAGCCAGGCCGTGCTCATCGACCTGCGCACGCGGGTGTTCCTGCACACGCAGAAGCTCTCGCTCGAGTTCCACGAGTCGTACACGTCCGGCCGGATCATCTCGCGCCAGACGAGCGACCTCGACGCCATCCGCGAGCTCATGGACGAGGGGCTCACGCTGCTCGTCCGCGGGCTCATGTACATGGTGTTCACCGCGGTGATGCTCATCATCCTCGACTGGCCGTCGGGTGTGGTGCTGCTCATCGCGCTCGTGCCGCTCGGCATCCTGACCCGGTGGTTCCAGGTGCGCTCGCAACAGCTGTTCCGCCGCTCGCGCGTCGCCTCGGCCCGCCTCATCGTGCAGTTCGTGGAGACGATGACCGGCATCCGTGCGGTGCAGGCGTTCCGCAAGGAGCGGCGCAACGAGCGGGAGTTCGGCGCGCTCGTCGAGGACTACCGGGATGTCAACGCGAAGGTGCTCGGCCTGTTCGCGGTGTTCAACCCCGGGCTCGCGCTCATCGGAAACACCGCGGTGGCCGCGACGATCGTGCTCGGCGGCTTCCGCGTCGTCGACGGCTCGTTGCAGGTCGGCGTGCTGCTCGCGGCCGTGCTGTACACGAAGCGCTTCTTCGACCCCATGGAAGATCTCGCGATGTTCTACAACGGGTACCAGTCCGCCGCGAGCGCGCTCGAGAAGATCTCGGGCGTGCTCGAGGAGGAGCCGAGCGTTCCCGACCCCGAGCGACCGGTCGACCTGTGGAACGCGAGCGGCCGCGTGCGCTTCGACGGCGTCGAATTCGCGTACACGAAGGACCGGGTCGTGCTGCCGCGCTTCGATCTCGACATCCCCGCCGGGCAGACGATCGCCCTCGTGGGATCCACGGGCGCCGGTAAATCGACGCTCGCGAAGCTGATCGCCCGGTTCTACGACCCGAGCGACGGTGCGGTCACGCTCGACGACCTCGACCTGCGCACCCTGCACCCCAAGGACCTGCGCCGCGCGATCGTCATGGTCACGCAGGAGGCGTACCTGTTCTCGGGTTCCGTCGCGGACAACATCGCGCTCGGCAAGCCGGACGCCTCGTTCGACGAGGTGGTCGCTGCGGCGAAGGCGGTGGGTGCGCACGAGTTCATCGAGGGACTGCCGAACGGCTACGACACCGACGTGAACAAGCGCGGCGGCCGGGTGAGTGCGGGACAGCGGCAGCTGATCTCCTTCGCCCGGGCGTTCCTGGCGAACCCGGCCGTGCTGATCCTCGACGAGGCGACGAGCTCGCTCGACATCCCGAGCGAGCGGCTCGTGCAGGAGGGACTCACGAAGCTCCTCGCCGACCGCACGGCGATCATCATCGCGCACCGGCTGTCGACGGTCGCGATCGCGGACCGGGTGCTCGTCATGGAGCACGGCCGGATCGTCGAAGACGGCTCGCCGGCCGAGCTGATCGGCGGCGACGGCCGCTTCGCCGCGCTGCACGCGGCGTGGCGCGACTCGCTCGTGTGAGCGGATCCTGAGCAGCACGAAGGCGGGCGACCCGATGGGTCACCCGCCTTCGTGGGCGCGTGGGCGCGTGGGCGCGTGGGCGCGTGGGCGCGTTGCGCGCGTGACGCGTGGGCGCGTGGGCGCGTGGGCGCGTTGCGCGCGTGCGGGTACGGCTAGATGCTGCAGCCCGCCGCACGTGCCGCGGCGTAGGGGAAGCCCGGGATGGGGCCCGGGCCCTTCTGCGGGTAGCAGATGATGTTCCAGGTCCGCGGTCCGACGATGCCGTCGGCGGTGAGGCGGAAGATCGACTGCACCCGGATGACGGCGGAACGCGTCTTCGGCCCGAAGTTGTTGTCGACCGCGAGCCCGGCGCCCGTGTGGTAGTTGACCAGCTGCTGGATGTAGCCGATGCAGCTCGAGTAGCCGCCCTGGGAGTAGTTGTAGTCGACGCACCGGCCGGCCGCCTCGGCGGGGGCGGCGCTGGTGCCCACCGCACCGACGGTCCCGGCCGCGGCCATCGCGAGTGCCGCGACGGCGAGGGTGAACTTGTGTCGCCTGGTTCGAAGTTCCACGGTGATCTCCAATCGGTGCGGGATGGGTCGTGCGAGGCGATCGTACGTACGGTCGTCAGAGCGTGTCGATGGGCAGCGCTGCCCATCGTTTCCGTGCGGAGCCCCCGCAATGGGCACCCCCGGATTGGGACCTGCCCCGCCGTTTCCGGCGCGATACAGTGAGCGGGGCGGTGTGTGCGCCCACGGCCGCGCGCCCGAGCGCCGTCGAACGGAGGAGCAATGGGCGATTCGACCACGCCCCTGCGAGTCGTCATCGCGGACGATGCGATGCTGCTCCGCGAGGGAATTCAGAAGGTGCTCGAGGACGCCGGCATCGAGGTCGTCGCATCCGTCGGGACGGCCGACGAACTGCTCGCCGTGCTCGAGGAACTGCCGGTGGACGCCGCGGTCCTGGATATCCGGATGCCGCCGGGGCACAGCGACGAGGGCGTCGTCGCACTCGAACGGATCCGGGCGGGCGGCTCGACGATCGGCGTGCTGCTGCTGTCGATGTACGCGACGCCGGAGTACGCCTTGCGCGTGATGGGGGCCGGCAGCGGCACCGGCTACCTGCTGAAGGAGCGCGTCGCCCAGCCGCAGACGCTGGTGCGCGCCGTGGAGACCGTCGCCTCGGGTGGTTCCGTCGTCGACCCCGAGGTCGTTGAGCAGCTGGTCGGCCGCAGCCGGGTCGACGACCCCATCACCCGCCTGACCGAGCGTGAACGCTCGGTGCTCGAGCTGATGGCGCAGGGCTACTCGAACGGCGGAATCGCGCAGGCGCTCTTCCTCGGGCTGAAGACGGTCGAGACGCACGTGCGGAGCATCCTGCAGAAGCTCGGGCTCGAGGAGTCGCCCGACCACCATCGCCGCGTCCTCGCGGTGCTCGCGCTCCTCGGCGAGCGGTGACGGCGCGTCGACGCCGAGCCGGCGGCGGGATGGCGGCAGGAGTGATCGCGCGATGATGGCGCCGGGCCGGAACGGCCGCATCGTCCGTCGGGCGATCACGCTCGCGATCGCCGTCGGCTTGAGCCTGGCGATGGCGATCTCCGGATATTGGGCGACGCCGGTCGAGGCGCGTCCGGAGACCTCGTACGCGACGCTGCACGCACTCGTTCCGCTCGTGTTCGCCGCCTGCGCCGGAGTGGCGTGGGCGATCAGCGAGAGCCGCTGGCCCGCCCGTTTGATGGTCGCGTTCGTCGTGCTCTGGATCCCGCAGTCGATCTACGCCGTCATCGGCGACCTCGGTTGGCTCTGGCCGATCGTCCGCGGACTCGACTTGAGCTGGGCGGTCGTGACCGGGATCATCGTGCTCATCTATCCCCGCGGCATCCTGCGTGAGCGCTTCGACCGCTGGGTGGTGGGCATCGCCGCGGTCGCTTCGGTGGTGAATCTCTTCGCCGTGCTGCTGCTGGCCGAGCCCGGTGACGGCGTGTGCGCCTGCAACGCGCCGAACCCGTACCGTGTGGCCGCGGTGCCGGAGCTCTTCGCCGCGATCGACGTCGGCTACCGGATCATCGGCGTGGGCCTGGCGCTCGCCATCGCGGTGCGGCTGCTCTTCCGCTGGATGCGGGGCAGCGTGCCGGCGCGGACCGTCGCGTTCCTGATGCCGCTCGCCCTGCTCGCCTGGGCGACGACGCTCACCGCGCAGGCGGTGAGCTACGCAGCGGAGGCGCGGGGCGACCAGATGCTCGCGACGATCTCGCTGATCGCGATCGCCTCGATTCCCGTGAGCTTCGTCGCGGGCGTGGCGCACGCCAGGAACATGCGAGCGCGGGTCGCCGACCTGATGAGGATCACCCGGGAAGGCGCCGACCGAGGGCTCTGGGCCGAGTCGCTCGCGCGGACGCTGCGGGACGCCTCGGTGCGGGTGTACTGGTGGGATGAAGAGCGTGGGGTGTACGCCGATGCGACCGGCACGCCCATCCCAGACGGCGACGCCGATCCGCGGGGGAGCCAGAGCGTGCTCCCGGTCGCCTCGCCGCTCGGCGTGCCGATCGCGCTCATCCGGCATGACCGGGTGCTGACGGACAACATGCGCCTGCTCGACGGCGTGTCGAGCGCGCTGCGGCTCTCGGTGGACAACGGCCGCCTCCGCTCCGAGATCGAGCGCACGCTCGCGCACGTTCGCGAGTCTCGGCAGCGCATCGTCGAGGCGGGGGACGAAGCCAGGCGGCGCATTGAGCGCGACCTGCACGACGGGGCCCAACAGCAGCTCGTGTCCCTCGCCATGCGGCTGCGGCGGACGTCGGATCAGGCGCGGGATCGGGGCATTCCGGCGATCGCCGACGAGGTGGACGCGGAGATCCTGCTCCTGAACGCCGCGCTGAAAGAGCTTCGCGAGCTGGCCCAGGGCATCCATCCGAGCCTGCTCGCCCAGGGGGGACTGCCGCTGGCGCTGCCCGAGCTCGCCGGCAGGTGCTCGGTGCCGACTGAAGTGCGGGTCGATGTCGCCGGCCGGCTGCCGGAAGTCGTCGAGGCGACCGCCTACTTCGTCGTGGCGGAGGCGCTCGCGAACATCGACAAGCACGCCAGGGCAACACGAGCATGGATCGACGCGGCGTCGGACGG
The DNA here is from genome assembly GCF_022811605.1 of Agromyces soli. Lineage (GTDB taxonomy): Bacteria > Actinomycetota > Actinomycetes > Actinomycetales > Microbacteriaceae > Agromyces > Agromyces soli. The sequence continues at coordinate 2,023,339 of NZ_CP094533.1, forward strand.
CGGCGAGCTCCGGCTGGGCGTCCGCGACAACGGCGCGGGAGGCGCCAGGCTCGACGCCGGAACCGGCATCGTCGGGGTCGTCGACCGTGTCGAGGCGGTCGGCGGGATCCTCGACCTCGTCAGCGAGCCGGGGCACGGCACGACTCTCGCCGTCCGGCTGCCGCTCGTCGACGGCGCGAGCGGGCCGCAGCCGCAGCCACCGCAGCCGCACCCGAGCTGACACCAGCAAACCGAGCTGACACCAGCAAACCGAGCTGACACCAGCAAACCGAGCTGACACCAGCAAACCGAGCTGACACCAGCAAACCGAGCTGACACCAGCAAACCGAGCTGACACCGGCAACCGAGCTGACACCGGCAACCGAGCCGACACCGGCAACCGAGCTGACACCAGCCACCGAGCTGACACCAGCCACCGAGCTGACACCCGCAGCGGGCCGCCGCCGCCGGCCCGCCCCTCCGCCGGGGCGGACGCCTCAGTCCGGCGCGAACGGGTCGAGCACATCTGCCGGGGTCTTCGACGGCATCGCTCGGGGGCGTTGCCGGGGATCGACCCGCGGTGGAGGGATCAGCCAGTAGTCGCTTCCTTCGCGACGGACTTCCCAGCCCTCGTTGTGGTAGCGGAGGTGGTCTCGACGGCAGAGCAGGATGCCGTCGGCGAGATCGGTGCGGCCGTCGTCGCGACGCCAGTGCGCGATGTGGTGAGCCTCGGTCCACGACGGCGGGCGGTCGCACTCGGGATCGCGGCAGCCACCGTCTCGCACCGCCATCGCCGCCTTCTGCGCGTCGCTGAACAGGCGCTCGTCGCGCCCGAGGTCGAGCACCGCCCCGCCGTCGAAGCGAACCGGGAGGTACCCCTCGCAGAGGCCGGCGGCGGCCGTTGCGAGCGGCACCCGATCGCGGTGGCCCTCGAGGGCGCCGCTGCCTCGGCCGCGCTCGAGCGATGCCGCGTTCACGATGAGATGCACCGCGGGCCGGCGCTCGCCGAGGACGCGATGCGGGTTCACCGAGGCGCCGGCGCGCAGCAGCTGCGCGAGCCCCTCGGCGGCGTTGCGCTCGCGGCTCGTGCGCGCCTCGGCGTATGCGCGCTCGCCGTGGACCGGATGACCGAACGCCCTCCGGACACGCCGATCGAGTCGGCGGGGATGGCTGAGTCGATCGAAGAGCGCCTTGACCTCGGCGCCGGCGACCGGTTCGAGTTCGAACTCACCGCGGAACATGCCCGATTCGGTCTGCCACATGCGCCAGAACTGCGCACGCCGCTGGCCCTCCGCGCGACGTTCGACGCCGGCGGGATCGAGGCGGTCGCGCAGGGAGCGCGCCGCTCGTCTCGCCTGCTCGGGGGTGCGAGTGCGGCAGGTCGCGATGAGTTCGGGGAGTGCCCGGGCGATGCGGACGAAGAGTGCTTCGGCACCCGGCTCGCCGTCGGCAGGGGAAGGGTCGTCGAGCTCGTCGATCGGACCGATGCCCCAACGGAGCGCGTCGGCGACGGCGACGGTCAGCTCGCCGCGCGCGACCGCGAGACCGATGGCCGCATGCCAGGGCGCCTCGACGGGCATGGCGGTGGCAGCGCGCGCGCCACTTCCGTCGAGCACGGCCCCGTTCGTGTCGTCTGCGTCGGCGTCGCCGTCGGGTCGGCCGGGGCCTGCCGAGGCCGCGGCCTCGGCGGCGATGCGCCCCACTTCGAGCAGCGCCTCCGCCTCGCGCTTCGTGGCCCCGGTGACGTGCTGCACGAGGGCCGTCGTCGTCGCGTGGCCGTCGCGGCGGGCGAGCCCCTGCGCGCCGAACACGGTTCGCGAGCGACGCGCCGCCTCGGCCGCGGCGAGGGCTTGGAGCCGCTCGACCTCGTGACGGAGCTCGCTCAGCGCGCGAAGGGTTTCGAGCAGCTCCTGATCGGAGCGCTCGGCCGGGTGCCAGGCCCGGGCCGCCGTGCGCACGGCTTCGCCGAGTTCAGCGAAGGGCGGGAACGCAGCGGACATGGGTCCATGCTGCGTCGAGGTGGAGCGGTCGCGAGACGGGGCGACGCGGGTTGGTGGAGGAGGAGGGCGGGTGCCGGGGTGGGGAGGATGACCGCTCAGGCTCGCCAGCGGCAGGCGGCGAGGTCGACGCGGTAGCCGTCGTCGGAGTCGACGGCGATCAGCGGCGTGCCCTCGCGTTCGTAGTGCGCACGGGCCTCCGCTCCGTGCCCGCTCGGCGGGTGCCCGCCGGCGCGGATGACCCGCCACCACGGAACGGTGCCGCCCGAGAGTGCCATGACGCGCCCGACGGCGCGAGCCCCGCGGGTGCCGAGGATCGCGGCGACGTCGCCGTAGGTGGCCACGCGGCCGGAGGGGATGTCGGCGACGACGGCGAGCACGGCGTCGGCGAAGCTGCCGAACGGCTCGCCGGGACCGGGACTCGCCGAGTCAGCGCCCACCGTCAGAGCTCGAGCGCCCCGATGACGTCGCCGTAGGCGGTCTCGCCGACGTCGGTGAAGCCGACCCGGTGGAAGAACGCCTCGGGGCCTTCGTCGCCGGGCTCCCAGAGCACGGTGATGCGGTCGAAGCCGCGCTGCTTGGCCTCTTCGGCGAGGGCGGTCGCGAGGAAGCGGCCGACGCCCTGGCCCTGCACCTCGGCGTCGACGTTGATGCGCCAGATGCAGGCGCGGAACTCCTCGTGCACGTTCTCGGGGTCGAAGTTGCCGTGGATGAACCCGACGACCCGGTCGTCGAGCAGCGCGACCCGCTGCCAGGCGGTCTCGGGGTTCACGACGGAGGCCTCGGCGGAGTAGGTGACGGGGGCGATGAACTGCTCCTGCCCGGGCTTCAGCGACAGCGTGTTGGCCGCGACGATGTTCGAGGCGGACAGGTCTTCAAGTCTCAGCGCACCCATGCGAACAGGCTAACGGCTCGCGGGCCGCGCCGGTATCCGCCTCCGGTCGCATCCTCCGCACCCCCGTGGTACCGCGGAACGACGGGGACGGATCTCTCGATGTCGAGATATTCGCGCGACACGGTAAACTGTCCGGCGGCGCGAACTCGCGCCCCGCCGGTTCTCGAGCCCGCACGACGGGCCCGCTTCCCCGCCCGCATTCAAGGAGACATCCCTTTGTCGAAGATCAAGGTTGAAGGCACCGTCGTCGAACTCGACGGCGACGAGATGACGCGCATCATCTGGCAGGCCATCAAAGACCAGCTCATCCACCCCTACCTCGATGTGAACCTCGAGTACTACGACCTCTCGATCCAGAAGCGCGACGAGACCGACGACCAGATCACGATCGACGCCGCGAACGCCATCAAGGCGCACGGCGTCGGCGTGAAGTGCGCCACCATCACCCCCGACGAGGCCCGCGTCGAGGAGTTCGGCCTGAAGAAGATGTGGCGGTCGCCGAACGGCACGATCCGCAACATCCTCGGCGGCGTGATCTTCCGCGAGCCGATCATCATCTCGAACATCCCGCGCCTGGTGCCGGGCTGGAACAAGCCGATCATCGTCGGCCGCCACGCCTTCGGCGACCAGTACCGCGCCACGGACTTCAAGTTCGAGGGCGAGGGCACGCTCACGATGACCTTCACCCCGAAGGACGGCTCGGAGCCGCAGTCGTTCGAGGTCTTCCAGGCCCCGGGCGCCGGCGTCGCGATGGGCATGTACAACCTCGACGACTCGATCCGCGACTTCGCGCGCGCTTCGCTGAACTACGGCCTCTCGCGCAACTACCCGGTCTACCTCTCGACGAAGAACACGATCCTGAAGGCCTACGACGGCCGCTTCAAGGACCTGTTCCAGGAGGTCTTCGACACCGAGTTCAAGGACGCGTTCGACGCGGCGGGCCTGACCTACGAGCACCGCCTCATCGACGACATGGTCGCCTCCTCGCTGAAGTGGGAGGGCGGCTACGTCTGGGCGTGCAAGAACTACGACGGCGACGTGCAGTCCGACACGGTCGCGCAGGGCTTCGGCTCGCTCGGCCTCATGACGAGCGTGCTCACGACGCCCGACGGCAAGATCGTCGAGGCCGAGGCGGCGCACGGCACCGTCACGCGCCACTACCGTCAGCACCAGCAGGGCAAGCCGACCTCGACGAACCCGATCGCCTCGATCTACGCCTGGACGCGCGGCCTCGCGCACCGCGGCAAGCTCGACGGCAACCAGGAGCTCATCGACTTCTCGAACACCCTCGAGGACGTCGTCGTGAAGACGGTCGAGTCGGGCGCCATGACGAAGGACCTCGCGCTCCTCGTCGGCCCGGAGCAGGAGTACCTGACGACCGAGGGCTTCCTCGACGCGATCGACGCGAACCTGAAGGCGCGCCTCGCGGCCTGATGACGCGGGCCGCGATGCGGCCGACGACGAAGGGCGGATGCTTCGGCATCCGCCCTTCGTCGTTCCGGTGAGCGGGCGCGCGGGACGGGTGCCCCGCGAGCGGAGCGGATACCGGGCGCGAACGCCGGCCGCGTCGTAGGCTTGGCCGTGACCGGCGCGGGGGAGCCGGCGGGAGGAGCGGGCTCGTGACACGGATCCTGCGCATCGCCAGGCGGTACTGGGCGGTCACCCTGACGGTGATCGTCGGGCTCACGGGGCTCGTCCTGTGGGCGGCGGGCGGCGGAGCCGCGGTGCCGTGGCTGTTCAGCGTCTACGCGCTCGCGATCGCGGCCTGGCAGGGCGTGGGCATGGTGCGCGACCTGCTCCGCGGCCACTGGGGCCTCGATGTGCTGGCGATCACGGCGATCGTCGCGACGGTGCTCGTCGGCGAGTACATCGCCGCCGTGCTGGTCGTGCTGATGCTGACCGGCGGCGAGGCGCTGGAGGACTACGCCAATCGCCGAGCGAAGCGCGAGCTCGACGCCCTGCTCACCCGGGCCCCGCAGCAGGCGCACGTGCGCCGCGACGGCGAGATCGTCGACGTGCCCGCCGACGCGGTGCGGTCGGGCGAGGTGCTGCTCATCCGGCCTTCGGAGCTCGTGCCGGTCGACGCGGTGCTGCTCTCGCCGGAGACCACGATGGACGAGTCGCAGATCACCGGCGAGAGCGTGCCGGCCGAGAAGCGCTCGGGCGACGCGGTGCTGAGCGGCTCGGTGAACGGCAGCGCCGCCGTGGAGGTGCGGGCGACCGCGACCGCGGCCGACAGCCAGTACCAGCAGATCGTCGCGCTCGTCGCCGGGGCCGCCGAGTCGAAGGCGCCGGTCGTGCGTCTCGCCGACCGCTACGCGGTGCCGTTCACGGTCTTCTCGCTCGCGCTCGGCGGGATCGCCTGGTGGGCCTCGGGCGACCCGGTGCGCTTCGCCGAGGTGCTTGTGCTCGCGACGCCCTGCCCGCTGCTCATCGCGGCGCCGGTCGCGTTCCTCGGCGGGATGAGCCGGGCTGCGAAGAACGGACTCATCGTGAAGTCCGGCGGGGTGCTCGAGCTGCTGGCGAGGGTGCGCACCGCGGTCTTCGACAAGACGGGCACGTTGACGAGCGGCGAGCCGGAGCTCGCGGAGATCCGCCCGGAGCCGGGCTTCGACGAGGGCGAACTGCTGCGGCTCGTCGCGAGCGCCGAGCAGTACTCCTCGCACGTGCTGGCCGCCGCGATGCTCCGGGCGGCCGCCGGGCGCGGCCTCGCGCTCTCCGAGGCGGATCGCGCGGGCGAGACGGCCACGAACGGCGTCGTCGCGACGATCGAGGGGCGCGAGGTCGTGGTCGGAAAGTTCCGCTTCGTCGCCGAGCACGCGCCGGACGCCCGGCGCACCGAGATCGCCGCCGGTCAGCTCGCCGTCTACGTCGCGGTCGGCGGCCGCTACGCGGGGGCGGTGCTCGCCGCGGACCACGTGCGGCCGGATGCCGAGGCCACCCTCGCCGAGCTCCGCCGCCTCGGCGTGGAGGAGACCATGATGCTGACGGGCGACGCGGAGGCGACCGCCCGGCACATCGCGGAGGAGATCGGCATCACCCGCGTGCATGCCGAGTGCCTGCCCGGCGACAAGGTGCGCGACGTGCAGGCGGTGGAGCGGCGACCCGTGATGATGGTCGGCGACGGCGTGAACGACGCCCCGGTGCTCGCCGCGGCCGACGTCGGTGTGGCGATGGGTGCGAAGGGCACCACGGCGGCGAGCGAATCGGCGAACGTGGTCGTGCTCGTCGACGAGATCTCCCGGGTGGCACGGGCCGTGCGGATCGGGCAGGATACGGTTCGGATCGCCCTGCAGAGCATCTGGCTCGGCATCCTGGTGAGCGTCGGACTGATGCTCATCGCGGCGTTCGGGGTCATCCCGGCGACGCTCGGTGCGGTGCTGCAGGAGGTCGTGGATCTCGTGGCGATCCTGGCCGCACTGCGCGCGATCGGGGGCCGGCTGGATCGGCGGGAGGCCGTGCCGAGCGGGACGCGAACGGCGGCGCCGGCGCCCGAGCCCGAGCGCCGATGAAGCGCATCACAACTCGGTAACGAGGGGTGCGCATCGGGGATTCCTCTTGCGCGAAGTTTGTTCGTAAGCTTTACTAACTTTCGTGACTGCTACGGAAGCACCTCGCGGAACGGCGCAGGCGGAGCTCGCGGGCCCCGCCACCGCCGCCGGCCCCGGCGCGCTCGCCGGTCTCTCCAGCCGGAGCCGCGCCCTTCGCCCCTCGGGCAAGGTGCTCCCCGAGCACGCGCGCAGCCACAACCGGGCGCTCGTGCTGCAGACCCTCTACACGACCGGCGCGCAGAGCCGTGCCGACCTCGCCCGCGGCACCGGTCTCACCCGCGTCACGGTCTCCGACCTCGTGGCCGAGCTGATGGGCGAGGGCCTCGTGGTCGAACTCGGGCAGCGCGAGGACGCCCGGCCGGGGAAGCCCGCGACCCTCCTCGACGTCGCTCGCAGCGCGTTCCGCATCGTCGGGATCGACGTCTCCGGCCACCGCGTCGTCCGCGGCGCCGTGCTCGACCTCTCCGGCACGATCCTCGAGCGCGCCGAGTCGCCGCTCGGGGGCGCGACGGGGGAGCGGGCCTTCGAGCTCGTCGCCGAGCTCGCCGCCCGTCTCGTCGGACTCGCCACCGCACCCGTGCTCGGCGTCGGCATCGGCACCCCCGGTGTGGTCGACCCCCGCGGCACGGTGCGCTCGGCCCCAAACCTCGGCTGGGCCGACCTCCCGCTCCAGGCGCGGCTCTCCGCCCGCCTCGGCCTGGCGGTGCACGCCACCAACGACGCCAACGCCGCCGTGCTCGCCGAGCATGGCGCCGCCGAAGCCGACGACCTCATGCTGGTGAAGATCGGGCACGGCGTCGGTGCCGGGCTCATCGTCGGCGGGCGCCTCGTCACCGGATCGGGATTCGCCTCCGGTGAGATCGGGCACGTGGTCGTCGGCACCGACGGCGGCCCCCGCTGCGTCTGCGGCCGCGACGGCTGCCTCGAGGCCTGGCTGTCCGTGCCCCGCCTCACCGAACAGCTCGACGCCCTCGGCGCCGACGCCGACGAGGCGGCCCGAGACGACGTCCTCGCCGAGGCCGGCCGTCGGCTCGGCATCGTCCTCGCGCCCGTCGTGGGCGCCCTCGATCTGCCGGAGATCGTGCTCAGCGGTCCGGCTCACCTGCTCGACGGGCCGCTCATCGCGGCGGCCCTCGAAACGCTCCGGAAGCGGACGATGGCGGAACAGACCCGCGATCTGAGGCTCCGGATGACCGCGCACGGGCAGGACATCGTCCTGCACGGCACGGCCGTCATGGTCCTGTCCGGAGAACTCGGGGTCTCGTAGACGAGCCCTCGCCCTGAGAGAACAGCGTCCTGCTGCTCCTTCACCCCCAGAAAGGAAACAACGCAATGCGGAAACTCGGCATCGTGGCCCTCGGCGCCGCTGCTGCGCTCACCCTCGCCGGCTGTGCCTCGGGAGACACCGGCGGCGGTTCCGACGAGAACGCCACCATCCGCGTGTGGCTCGTCGGCACCGACACGCCCGACACGGCTCGCGACTACCTGGTGAAGACCTTCGAAGAGGAGCACCCCGGCTCGAAGCTCGTCATCGAGGAGCAGGCCTGGGACGGCCTCGTCGACCGCCTCACCACGAGCCTCTCCGGCTCGGACAGCCCCGACGTGGTCGAGGTCGGCAACACGCAGGCCTCCGCCTTCACCTCGGCGGGCGCGTTCCTCGACCTCACCGACCAGTACGAGGACCTCGGCGGCGACGACCTGCTGCCCGGCTTCGTCGAGGCCGGCACCTACGACGGCAAGTTCTACGCCGCCCCGCTCTACTCGGGCTCGCGCCTCGTGTTCTACAAGAAGGACGCCATGGAGGCGGCCGGCCAGACCGTGCCGACCACGCTCGACGAGTACGTCGCCACCGGCGCGGCCCTCGCGAAGGCGAACCCCGGCAAGTCGGGCATCTGGTGGCCCGGTCAGGACTGGCGCAACGCGCTCCCCTTCATCTGGGAGAACGGCGGCGAGGTCGCGGTCCCGGACGGCGACAAGTGGGACGCGCAGCTGAGCTCGCCCGAGTCGGTCAAGGGCCTCGAAGAGGTCCAGCAGGCCATGGCCACCGCCTCGGTCGCGCCGAAGGACGCGAACGAGACCAGCCCTGAGGTCGGCTTCTGCGACGGCACCACGCTGCAGCTCTCGGCCCCGAGCTGGGTCAAGTTCTCGATCCTCGCTCCGGTCGACGCCGAGGCGCCCGGCTGCCCCGACCAGGAGGCCAACCTCGGCGTCTACGCCCTCCCGGGCAAGGACGGCGGCGCGGCGCAGGTCTTCGCCGGCGGCTCGAACATCGGCGTCTCGGCCAAGTCGGCTCACCCCGAGCTCGCGGTCGACGCGCTGAAGATCATCCTCTCGGACGAGTTCCAGACGATCTACGCCGAGGGCGGCCTGGTTCCGGCCAAGCTCTCCCTGGCCGACAAGCTCGGCACCGACGAGGTCGCGCAGGCGATCGCCGCCGCGGCCGGCAACGCGAAGCTCACGCCGGCCTCGCCGCGCTGGGCCGACGTCGAGGCCGCGCGCATCCTCGAGGACCTCTTCGTGAACATCGCCCAGGGCGGCGACGTGAAGAGCCTCGCCGAGGAGGCGGACAAGCAGATCGAGGACATCCTCAACAGCTAGTCGGCTCCCCACCGACGAAGCGAGTCGGTACCCGCCGACTGCGCGGTGCCGCGGGCTCCATTCCTCCGCGGCACCGCACCCGACCGGGGTCGGCGACGACCACACACGTCGCCGGCCCCGTTCCCCGGGGGCGAGACCCGAACCCGCCCCCGGACTTCCCTCGATCTTTCAGGAGTACCAGCATGACCACGGTCGATCAGGACCTCGAGCCGGCCGCCCCGAGCGCCGTCGAGGGCGAACGGCTCATCGCACCGGGCGGGGGCAAGCCGCAGCGTCGCGGCCGTCGCACCGCCGGCTTCACCCCCTACGCGCTCATCACGCCGGCCATCATCGTGCTGGCGGCGATCGTCGGCTGGCCGCTCGTCCAGCTGATCATCACGTCCTTCCAGGAGTTCGGCCGGGCCCAGGTCTTCGGCGCCCCGCCGAGCTGGGTCTGGTTCGACAACTACATCGACGTCTTCACCGATCCGGTCTTCTACGGCGTGCTCGGCCGCACCCTCCTGTTCGCCGGCGCGTGCGTGCTGGTGACGATGGTGCTGAGCACGCTCATCGCCCTCATGCTCGTGCGCCTGCCCAAGGGCTTCCGCATGCTCCTCACCGTGGGCATGCTCCTCGCCTGGGCGATGCCGGCCCTCACCGCCACCATCGTGTGGGGCTGGATGTTCGACACGGCGTACGGCGTCATCAACTACGCCCTCGTGAACTGGTTCGGCCTCGCCGAGTTCGATCAGCACCAGTGGCTCATCAACCCGCTGAGCTTCTTCATGGTCGCGGGCATCATCGTCGTCTGGGGCGCCGTGCCGTTCGCGGCGTTCACCCTCTACGCGGGCCTCACGCAGGTGCCCGGCGAGGTGCTCGAGGCCGCCCAGCTCGACGGCGCAGGCGGCTTCGCCCGGTTCCGGCTGATCATCTTCCCCTACTTGAAGCCGATCTTCATGATCGTCACGATGCTGCAGGTGATCTGGGACCTCAAGGTGTTCACGCAGATCTTCGCGCTGCAGGACATCGGCGGCATCCGCGCCCAGACCAACACGCTCGGCGTGTACATCTACCAGACCTCGATCGCCGGCGGCGACTTCGGCCACGGCGGTGCGATCGCCGTCATCACCGCGGTCCTGCTGATGGCGATCTCCATCTACTACATCCGTCAGGTACTCAAGGAGGAGGAGCTGTGAGCGCCGCCGTCACCCCGACCACCCGCGCGGTCACCGCGCCCGGCTCGCTCGATCGCGCCCGGCGCGGCGGCGGCCGCCGCCGGGTCACGACGTGGCTGCTCTCGGCGCTCTCCGTCGTGCTGTTCGTGCTGTTCGTGTTCCCCGTGTACTGGATGGTGAACACCTCCTTCCAGCCGAACAACGACGTGCGCGGCTCCGACGTGCACTTCTTCCCGGACAACTTCACGCTCCGCAACTACGAGACGGTCATCTTCGACCCGGGCCGCACGCCCTTCCTCCCCGCGGCGGCGAACTCGCTCGTCGTCACGCTGCTGACGGTGATCATCGCGCTCGTCTTCGCCTTTCTCGCCTCGGTCGCCGTCACCCGGTTCCGCTTCAAGAGCCGCCGGGCGTTCATCCTGACGATCCTCGTCATCCAGATGATCCCCGGCGAGGCGATGATCGTCTCCGTGTTCCGCGTCATCGACGGCTGGCAGCTGCTGAACACGATCGCGGGCCTCACGATCGTGTACATCGCGACCGTGCTGCCGTTCACCATCTGGACGCTGCGCGGCTTCGTGAACGGCGTGCCCGTCGAACTCGAGGAGGCCGCCATGATCGACGGCTGTTCGAGAGCCGGCGCCTTCTGGCGGGTCACCTTCCCGCTGCTCGCCCCCGGCCTCATCGCGACCGGCGTCTTCGGCTTCATCCAGGCGTGGAACGAGTTCATCATGGCGCTCGTGCTGAACGCCCGCCCGGAGATGATGACGCTGCCCGTGTGGCTGCGCACCTTCCTCGTCGCGAACGGCACCACGAACTGGGCCGGCATCATGGCCGGTTCGACGCTGATGGCGATCCCCGTCATCGTCTTCTTCCTCATCGTGCAGGGGCGGATGACGAGCGGACTCGTGAGCGGAGCCGTCAAGGGATGAGCGAGCAGATCCGACCCGACGCGGCCGAGACGCTGCGCCGGGACATCCTGACGACCCTGCTTCCGGGCTTCGACGGACCCGTGGCGCCCGAGTGGCTGCTGCGCCGGCTCCGCGACGGGCTCGGCGGCGTGTGCCTCTTCGGCATGAACGTCGACGGCCCGGAGCAGCTGGCCGCGTTGAACGCCTCGCTCCGCGAGGCGAACCCCGCCGCCGTGATCGCGATCGACGAGGAGGGCGGCGACGTCACCCGCCTCTTCTACGACCGCGGGGCGCCCTACCCTGGCAACGCCCTGCTCGGCCGGCTCGACGACGTCGCCCTCACCGAGGGGGTCGCCCGGGCGGTCGGCGAGGCGCTCGCCGCGACCGGCTGCACGCTCGCCTTCGCCCCGGACGCCGACGCGAACTCCGATCCGGATAACCCGGTCATCGGCGTGCGCAGCTTCGGCAGCGACCCCGAGCTCGTCGCCAGGCACACCGCGGCGTGGGTGCGCGGCATCCAGTCCACGGGCGTCGCCGCCAGCGCGAAGCACTTCCCGGGGCACGGCGACACCGCGACGGACTCGCACCTCGCGCTGCCCGTCGTCGACGTCGACCTCGAGACGCTGCGCTCGCGCGAGCTCGTGCCGTTCCGGGCGGCCGTGGCCGCGGGCACCGCGACGATCATGACGAGCCACATCCTGCTCCCGCAGCTCGATGCGGAGAACCCGGCCACCCTCTCCCCGCACATCCTGCATCGCCTGCTCCGCGGGGAGCTGGGCTTCGAGGGCGTCATCGTGACCGATGCCCTCGACATGCAGGGGGCGAGCGGCGTGCACGGCATCCCGGAGGCGGCCGTGCGCGCCCTCGCCGCCGGCTGCGACCTGCTCTGCATCGGCTCGGACAACGACGACGCCGAGCTGGAGTCGATCGTCGTCGCGGTCGAGGCCGCGGTCGCCGAGGGACGAGTCGGCGCCGATCGGATCGCCGAGGCCGCGGCCCGAGTGCGGGCCCTCGCCGAGCTGCCGCTCGCCGTCGAGGCGGTGGCCGGGCGGATGCCCGAGCCGAGCGAGCTCGTGCCGGCGTTCGAGATCTCGGCGGCCGCTGCGGCGGTGCTCGCCGGCGGGGTGGGGACCGTGGTGCGCGTCGAGACCGAGGCGAACATCGCCATCGGCGAGGCGCCGTGGGGCGTGTTCGCCGCGGAGGCCGAGGCGGCGCGGCCGGGCTGGGTCAGCCTCGCCCGACGCGAACGGCTCGCCGACGGCGAAGCCGAGCCGGACTGGGCGGCGCTCCCCGGGCCCGTGCTCGTCATCGGCAAGGATCTGCACCGGCACGACTTCGCCCGCCGGGCGATCGACGCGCTGCGGGCCCTGCGGCCCGACGTCGTCGCCCTCGACATGGGCTGGCCGTCGGACGACCGGCGCTACGCAGACGTCGCCACCTTCGGGGCTTCGCGCCTCGTCGGCGACGCCGTGATCGGGCTCGTCGAGGAGGCGGGCCGGGCGACGCCCGCGAGCTTCGCGTGAGGCTCGGCATCGACATCGGCGGCACGAAGACCGCCGCCATCGCCCTGGATGAGGCGGACGCGCTCAGCGAGATGCTGCGCATCCCGACCGCGATCGGCGCGGAGGGCGTCCTCGAGACGGCCGTCGCGACCGCGGAACGGATGCGGGAGCTCGCGGGCGCCCCCGTCGGCGGCTTCAGCTCGATCGGCATCGGCATCCCCGGCACGGTCGACACGAGCACCGGCCGGGTCGCGCACGCGGTCAACCTCGGTGTCGAGGGGCTCGACCTGGGACCGCGTCTGAGCGACCGGCTGGGCGTGGAGGTCCGCGTCGAGAACGATGTGAAGGCGGCAGCCCTCGGCGCGCAGCACCTGCTCGCGGCGAGCGGCGAGGCGCCGCGCTCCATGGCCTACGTGAACCTCGGCACGGGGCTCGCCGCCGGCATCCTCCAGGACGGCGTGCTGCTGCGCGGCGCGAGCGGCGTCGCAGGCGAGGTCGGGCACGTCCCGGTCGACCCGGGCGGGGTTCGCTGCGCCTGCGGGCAGCGCGGATGCCTCGAGACCGCCGCGTCGGGATCCGCCATCGCGAGGATGTGGCCGAGCCGGCATCCGCTGCCCGCGCTGGAGCTCTTCGACGCCGCCGACGCCGGCGACGAGCGCGCACTGGAGGTGCGCGATCGCTTCCTCTCGGGCGTCGCGGCGACCGTTCGAACCCTCGTGCTGACCGCGGACGTGGAGCAACTCGTCATCGGCGGCGGGCTCGCCGCGCTCGGTGGCCGACTCGAGGCGGGCGTGCACCGTATCCTGGGGGAGTGGTCCGCCGAATCGGCGTTCCTCGACTCTCTGGACCTCGCCCGACGGGTGCGGGTCATCCCCCTCGGATTCCCCGCGGCCGCTGTCGGCGCCGCGCTCGTAGGAGAACAGCTATGGCCGAAGTCGTGATCGTCTCCGACCAGGACGCCGCGGGCGCCCTGGTCGCCGATGCCATCGTGCAGCTCATCCGTCGCACGCCCGACGCGGTGCTCGGGCTCGCGACCGGCTCGACCCCGCTCGCCACCTACCGGGCCCTCGCGGCGCGCATCGAGGCCGACGGTCTCGACGTGCGCGGCGTGCGCGGCTTCGCGCTCGACGAGTACGTCGGGCTGCCCGCCGGCCACCCCGAAAGCTACCGAGCGGTGATCACGCGAGAGGTCGTCGAGCCGCTCGGGCTCACCCCGGAGCTCGTGCGCGTGCCCAACGGCGACCCGGCCGAGGTGCAGCACGCCGGCGCGGACTACGAGGCGGCGATCACGGCCTCGGGCGGCGTGGACCTGCAGATCCTCGGCATCGGCCGCACGGGGCACATCGGCTTCAACGAGCCGGGATCGTCCCTGGCCTCCCTCACCCGCGTGAAGACGCTCACCGAGCCGACGCGGGCCGACAACGCCCGCTTCTTCGACTCGCCCGACGACGTGCCCATGCACTGCATCACGCAGGGCATCGGCACGATCCTGCGCGCGAAGCACCTCGTCCTCCTCGCCTTCGGCGAGGCCAAGGCCGACGCGGTCGCCGCAGCGGTCGAGGGGCCGGTCTCGGCGAGCCAGCCCGGTTCGGCGATCCAGCTGCACCCGCACGCCACCGTCGTGGTCGACGAGGCGGCGGCGTCGAAGCTGCAGCAGACGGCGTACTACCGGCACGCCTGGGCGAACAAGCCGGCCTGGCAGGGCATCTAACCGCGGGCGGTCAGCCTCGCGCCTTCGTGCGCCCGGTGCGCCCGGCTCAGGCGCTGAACTCCCGGCGGCCGTTGATCACGCCGCTCACGGCCGCGACGACGGCGAACACGATCGCGACGATCGGCTGTCCCATCACCCACCAGGCGATCGCGGCGGAGGAGAACACGGCGATCTCGACGAGCGCCTTCACGAACGGATCGACCGCGAACACCGCCTTGGGCGACCGGAACAGCGCCCAGAGCAGGATCGCGAAGAGCGGGGCGCCGATGCCGATCAGCACACCGGGCCAGGGAAGCGGGAACGCGGTGAAGCCGAAGATGCCGAGCGTGACGATCGCGAAGAGCTCGAGGACGAAGCGGAGCAGGTCGTTGAAGCCGATCTTCGGTTGGGCGGTGCTGGGGGCGTTCACGACGTTCAAGCCTAGTCGCGCCACGAGGCATCCGCGGCCAGTCCGGCCGGACTCCTGCGGCGCGCGAGCTCAGCGGAAGATGATCGTGCGCGCCCCGTCGGCGAGCACGCGACGCTCCGCGAACCACTTGACCGCCTGGCTGAGCGTGCGGCTCTCCTCGTCCTGACCGATCGCGACGAGTTCGGCCACCGAGCGCGAGTGGTCGACGCGCACGACGTTCTGCTCGATGATGGGCCCCTCGTCGAGGTCGCTCGTCACGAAGTGCGCCGTCGCGCCGATGAGCTTCACGCCGCGCGCGTGCGCCTGCCGGTAGGGGTTCGCGCCCTTGAAGCCGGGCAGGAAGGAGTGGTGGATGTTGATGCAACGGCCGGCGAGCGCCTCGCAGAGCTCGGGCGAGAGGATCTGCATGTAGCGGGCGAGCACCACGAGCTCGATGTCGTGCTGGTCGATCGCCTCGAGCACCCGCCGCTCGAACGCCGCCTTCTCCTCGGCGTTCGTGACGGCGAGGGACTCGAACGGCACCCCGTAGAAGTCGACGAGGTCGCGCAGCGTGCCGTGGTTCGAGAGCACGAGGGGGATGTCGACCGGCAGCTGCCCGGCGCGCTGTCGGAACAGTAGATCGTTCACGCAGTGCCCGGCCGTGGAGGCGAGCACGAGCGTACGGAGCGGGCGCGCGACCTCGTCGAGGTGCCACTCCATGCCGTAGCGCTCGGTGACGGGCAGGATGGCGCCCTCGAACTCCGCGCGGTCCGCATGCGACTCGACCTGCAGCCGCATGAAGAAGCGGCCCGTGTCGAGGCTCGCGAACTGCTGGCTCTCGGTGATGTTGCCGCGCGCCGCGACGATCGCCCCGCTCACCGCATGCACGATGCCCGGTCCGTCGACGCAGACGAGGGTCAGCACCCAGTGGTGCAAGTGCGCGGGGGCGAGGTCGGCGGCGGAGGTCATCCCGCCAGAGTACCGGGTTCGACGGGGCCGACCGCCCCGTCGGCGAGCTCGTCGGCGGCCGCGTCGGGCAGGGCGACGCCCGCCAGGAGACCGCCCTCCTCGCCCCAGGAACGCAGGCCCGGCACGAACGGGCCGGTTCGCTCGCCGACGGCGTAGCGCACGCCGATGCTCGAGGGGTCGCGGACCTCGCCGACATAGCCCCGCTCGGACCAGCCGCCCTCGCCGAGCTGCAGGCGATCGACCACGCGCCCGTCGGCGAGGAGCTCGATGGTCGCCTCGGGGACGCCGTTGAAGAGGCCGTACCACGCCGTGTCGAAGACCCCGCCGTAGTAGAGCGCGGGCGCCTGGAGGGTGATCGGCACCTCGGTGGGATCCGAGACGTTGCCCGCGACGTCGCGCTGCACGACCGCCACCCGGCTGTCGCCGGCCGGCAGGGTGAGGAGCTCGATCGTCCAGCTCCCGTCGGTCGCGGCCACGGCGCTCACCGAGCCGTCGACGGCGGATGCCTCGGCACCGTCGCCGCTCGCGGCGAACACCGTCGCCACGTCCTGGCGCAGGGGAGTCGCCGTGACCGTCGCGCCCGGCTCGGCAGTGCCGCGCAGGCGGGGGAAGACGAGGCCTCCCGCCGTGTCGACGTCTCGGTCGACCGTCGGCGGCAGCGCGACCGTGTCCGTCGGGGTCGGGGTCGGCGTCGGCGTCGGCGTCGGGGTCGGGGTGGGCTTCGGGGTGGGCTTCGGGGTCGGCTTCGTCGCGGGTGCGGCCGGTTCGGCCGGGGCCGGGGCCGGCTCGACGGTCGGGGGGTCGTTGGAGGGCGGCGGCTGCACGGTCGGCGGGGTGACCGGCGGAGCCACGGGCGGGGCGACGACGGGCGGTGCCACGGGGACGTCGTCGGTGCCGGCCGCGGGCGCTTCGACGGCCGGCGCTTCGGCGACGAGCTGCTCCTCGGGGGTGCCGGCCGTGAGTCCGGGCAGCACGACGGCCGCCGCGACGACCGCGGAGACGAGCACGAGCGCACCGACGCCGGCACCGACCGCGAGGCCGGCGCCGCCGACCCCGCCGGCGGTCCCACCGGCCGCGGCGCCTCCGGCGCCGGCTCCACCCACTCCACCGGCGCCGCCAGCGCCCGCGGCTCCGCTCGCGACTCCGGCGGCGAGCCCGGCGCCGCCGACGCCCATGGCGACGTCGACGACGGGCGTGTGCTGCTGCAGCCACGCGGAGTACGCGGTGGCGCCGCCGATGCCGGCCGCGAGCGGCAGCAGCACCAGTGCCAGCCGGGATCCGACCTCCTTCGCCTCCGCGGCGACGATCGTGCACTTCGCGCAGTCGTCGAGGTGCCGCTCGAGCCGAGCGGTGTCGCGCTTGCCGAGCTTGCCGCGGGCGTAGCCGCCGAGATGGTCGATGGTCCAGCGGCACTCGGGCTCACTGGCCGACTTCAGGTGCGCACGGATCCAGGCCTGCCGCAGCCCTTCGCGCGCGCGGTAGGCCAGCGCCGCCGTCGAGTTCGCGCTCATGCCGACGAGCGGGGCGATCTGCGCGGGCGTCATCTGCTCGACCTCGGAGTACCAGAGCACCTCCTGCCACCGCGTCGGCAGCGAGCGGAACGCCTGCGCCGTCGTACTGCGGTCCAGGGCGTCGAGGGTCGACTGCTCGTTCGACTCCGGATCCTCGAAGGACTCGAGGGTCTCGAGGTTCGTCTCCTGGCGGGCTCGACCCCAGCCGGCCGCCGTGTTGCGGATGGTCGTGAAGAGGTACGGGCGGAACGCGCCGCGCGGACCGCCGCCGGCGAGGATCGCATCGTAGATCTTCGTGAAGGACTCGGAGACGAGGTCGTCCGGGTCGAGGCTGCTGTACGAGCGCGCCACCGTGCGGCCGGAGGCGGCGTGCCGTTGCCACAGCTCGGCGTACGCGGCCGAGTCGCCCTGCCTCGTCTGGTCGACGAGCTCGAGGTCCGAGACCTCGCTCACGGCGTTCCGCATCGTCATCCTCTTCCCGGGCGCATCGCATGCAGGCCCGATCGAGAGACGGTGAAGCAGCCGCGTCATGACGCGGAAAATGATCGGGTCACAGCATTTCAGCAGATTTCTCTGGAAATCGCGTCATGATCGCGTCCAGACCGCATCTGTTCAGCGAAGGCATCCGCACGGATCGCGGCGCCTGGAGACCCGAACTCCGGCGAGATCCGTCCCGAGCGGAGGCTCTGAACCGGGCGGGGGAAGCCCGGTTCGGCACCCGGCCGGGCTTCGGAGGCGATGGGGAACACGCCTCCGAACCCGGTCCACCGGGCCCTGGGTCCCTGAGCTCGTCGAATGGGACGCGGCGCGCTTCGACAGGCTCAGCGCACTCGTCCGTGCTCGGTAAGCGCCGCCTGCAGGGCTGCGCGGGCCGACGCGTACCTGCCGCGCGCGGTGGACGGGTTCACGCCGAGCAGCGCCGCCGCATCCGCGATCGAGAACCCGTCCCAGTGCACCAGCCGCACGAGCTCGGCGTGCTCGGGAGGCAGCGCCGCGATCGCCGCGGCCACGTCGAGCCGCACCTCGACCTCTTCGGGCGGCGCAGCCTGAAGCTCGACGTGCAAGCGCTGCACCGCCGCGCTGCCCCGACGTCGGGAACGGTTCGTGTTCAGCATCACCTTGCGCAGCACGCCGAACAGGTACATCCGAGCCGCGAGCGGCTCCGTGGGCAGCTTGGCGCTGCGTCGCCACACGATCTCGAGGGCGTCGCCGAGCGCATCGGCGGCGTCGCCACGGTCGACGGCGCGGCGTTCGGCGTAGGCGAGCAGATCGTCGAGGTTGGCGGCGATCGCCGCTTCGACGTGGCCGTCGCGAGTTGCGCGGCGGCTCACCGGCCTGCCCGCTCGCACGTGACCGAGCTGGCGACGTCGACCCGCACGATGCCGCGCTCGGCGAACGCCAGGCCGAGCGCGTCGTTCAGCGTCTCGGAGACCGTCCAGTCCTCGAAGTCGCCCGCGTCGAGCGCGAGCCATGGCGATGCCGGGTCGGCGGCCTGGAGCTCGGCACGCTGGGAGGCGACGAGTTCGGCGATGCGGGCCGGGGTGAGATCGAGCCGGTCGGCGGCGGACATCGCCGTCTCGTACACCTCAGCCTCGGAGTGCACGAGGCCGTGCTGCTTCTGCTGATACGTGAGCCGGAACGCGGCCGTGCACGCCTCGCCCTCCGTGCTCAGGTAGCTGATCGTGCGGTCGGGCGTCCAACCCAACCACTGCCGCACCTCCGGTGAAGCCGCCGCCGCGCCGGCGCTCGCGACGACGAGGAGTCCGCTCAGCCCGGCGGTCAGCGCCCAGCCGCGTCGCCGACGGCGCGTCACGCGGGCCTCCGCGCCCACCGCGCTCAACGCCTCGCGCAGCCGCGCGGTTCGTCCGGCGATCGGCGGCGCGCTCTCCCGGAGCAGCGAATCGAGCCGTGCGTCATCCATGTGTCCATCCTCACGTCGTCTCGGACCGTCACTTGGACATGTCCGCACGACCGCGGAATGTCCGCGACGGGTCGAGATCGAGCCGGTCGAGCCGGGAGACGGCAGGAGGGATGCCTCGGTGCGCTTCGACAGGCTCGGCGAACCAACCCCGGGGTCAGCCGGTGAACGGCACCAGCGTGCGGCCCGCGCCCCACACGGCCCGCACGGCGAGCTCGTCGTCGAGCAGCACGGCGTCGGCCGCGAAGCCGCGGTCGAGGCGGCCGAGCTCGTGCGCCCGGCCGATCGCGGCGGCGGGCGTGGACGTCAACGCGCCGATCGCCTCGTTCAGCGGGATGCCGCAGTCGAGCACGGCACGTCGCAGCGCCACGTCCTGCGTCAGCGTCGAACCGGCGATGGAGCCGCCGTGCTTCAGCCGGGCGACCCCGTCGAGCACGACGACCTCGAGCGAACCGAGGATGTACTCGCCGTCGGCCGCGCCCGTGGCCGCCATGGCGTCGGTGATGAGCGCGAGCCGACCCGGTGCGCCGGAGAAGGCGAGCTTCACGACGTCGGCATGCACGTGCACCCCGTCGTTGATGATCTCGAGAGTCACGTGATCGGCGTGCATCGCGGCCACCACGGGGCCGGGGGCGCGGTGGTGGATGCCGCGCATGCCGTTGAAGGCATGCGTCAGGATGGAGGCCCCGGCGTCGAAGGCGGCGAGGGCCTGCTCGAAGTCCGCCCCCGTGTGTCCGACGGCGACGGCGACGCCCTGATCGACGAAGCGGGTGATCGCGTCGGCGGCCCCGTCGTGCTCGGGGGCGATCGTGATCTGACGGAGCGTGCTGCCTGCGGCATCCAGCAGCGCGTCGACATCGGCGAGGGTGGCCCGCCGCAGCAGCTCGGGATCGTGCGCCCCGCGGAACTCATGGTCGAGGAACGGGCCCTCGAGGTGCGAGCCGAGGATCCGCTGGTCGTGCGTCGCGAGCTCCGAGATCATGCGCAGCCGATCGGCGAGCACCCCGACGGGGGCGGTGACGAGCGAGAGCACCGAGCGGGTCGTGCCGTGCGCGGTGTGCACCTCGAGCGTGCGCTCGACGCCCTCCGGGCCGTCGTCGACGGAGGACCCGCCGGCGCCGTGGCAGTGCAGGTCGATGAAGCCGGGCGCGAGCCATCCGCCCGCCGCGTCGACCACCTCGGTGCCGGCGGCGAGCTCGGTGCGCCAGCCCTCGCCGAGGCCGCGCGCGGCGACGACGCCGTCCTCGAAACGCACCCAGGCGTCGGGCGTGGTCTCCGCATCGGTGACGAGGCGGGCCGAGTGGATGACGACGGGCGCGGTGCTCACGCGTTCAGCCTAGTTGCGCGGGAAACGACGCTCATTCGGCGACCAGCACCTCGTAGCCGTGCTCGGCGAGCGCGTCGCGCTGCTCTTTCGTGATCCCCGAGTCGGTGATGACGAGCGGGAACAGGCGCGGCCCGCCCATCGTCGCGAACGCGGTGCGGCCGAGCTTCGAGGAGTCCGCCACGATGATCGCGCGCCCTGCGCGGGTGGCCATCAGCCGGTTCACCGCGGCCTCGCGCTCGTCGTGGGTCGTCGGGCCCTTGACCGGGTCGATGCCGTTGACGCCGATGAACGCGATGTCGACGGTCACCGAGTTCAGCACCTGCTCGGCGTAGCTGCCGACGAGCTCGTAGCTGCGCGGGTGCAGCACGCCGCCCGTGACGACGAGCTTGATCTGCGGCCGGGTCGCGAGCTGGGTCGCGATGTTCACCGCGTTCGTCACGACGGTGAGGTTCGGCGTCGGCGACGGCTCCATGATGTCGGGCCGCATCGCGAGCGCGTTGCCGATGGCGGTGGTCGTCGTGCCGCCGGACAGGCCGATCACGGCGCCCGCGGGCACGAGCCGGCTCGCGACCTGGGCGATGCGTTCCTTCTCGTCGGTGCGCTGGTGGTTCTTGTAGCGCAGCGGCAGGTCGTAGGCGACGGTCTGCGCGACGGCGCCGCCCCGCGTGCGGGTGAGCAGCTGCTGCTCGGCGAGCGTGTCGAGGTCGCGGCGGGCGGTCGCGGGCGAGACGCCGAGGCGTTCGACGAGCTCCTCCACCTCGACCCGTCCGCCGTCCGCGAGCAGGTCGAGCACCGCGTTCAGCCGCTCGGCACGATTCATGGTCACCCCTCGGTCAGCGCGAAGTTCCGCAGCATCCGCGCCGCTTCGACGGCGACGGCCTCCCGGCCCTCGCGCACGTACTTCCGGGAGTCGACGATATCGGGCCGGGCGGCGAGGACCTCGCGGATGGCGCGCGTGAAGTGCCCGTTCAGGTGGGTGGAGACGTTGATCTTGGTCATCCCGGCGGCGATCGCCCGGGCGATCTCCTCGTCGGCCACGCCGGAGGAGCCGTGCAGCACCAGCGGCACGGGGAGCGCCTCGTGCAGGCGTGCGACGAGGTCGAGGTCGAGGGCGGCCGTGCGGTCGGTCATCGCGTGCGAGGAGCCGACGGCCACGGCGAGGGCGTCGACGCCGGTCGCCGCGACGAAAGCGACCGCTTCGGCGGGGTCGGTGCGGACGCCGGGCGCGTGCGCGCCGTCCTTGCCGCCGACCTCGCCGAGCTCGCCCTCGACGAAGACCCCGGCGGCGTGCGCCTTCGCGGTCACCCGGGCGGTGACCGCGACGTTCTCCTCATAGGGCAGGGCGCCGCCGTCGAACATGACCGAACCGAAGCCGAGCGCGATCGCCTCGTCGACGAGCTCCTCGCGCTCCGCGTGGTCGAGGTGCACCGCCACGGGCGTCGCCGCGCGGCGGGCGACTGCGAGGGTCGCGAGCCCGATCGGCTCGAGCGCGCCGTGGTAGTCGGCGCAGTTCTGGGAGAGCTGCAGGATGACGGGCAGCCCGGCCCGCTCGGACGCGGCGACGAGCGCCTCGGCCGTCTCCAGGTGGATCACGTTGAAGGCGCCGAGGCCGGTGCCGGCCGCGGCGGCGGCGCCGACGAGCTCGGCGGCGGGGACGAGGGGCATGCGTGGCCTTTCGGTGGGCGGGGCTGTCAGACTCCGGCGAGGCGGTCGACGATGAGGCGGGCGGCGAGCTCGGGATGCCGCGGCGAGATCTCGCCCGCGCCGGGAGCGAGCACGGCGGCGGCCGACCAGGACGCGGCCGCGACGAGCAGCCGTTCGTCGTCGACGTCGGGGTCGTCGTGGAGCAGCACGGCGGCGGCGGCGACCGCGGCGTCGCCGGCGCCGGTGGGGTTGCCGGCGAGCGGCTCGGGCAGGCGGGCGCGGAGCGGCGGGGCGTCGGCGCGGATGAGCAGCAGGCCCTCGGCGCCGAGGGAGCAGAGCACGCGCCGGGCGCCGAGCCGGAGCAGTTCGCGCGCGCCGTCGACGGGGTCGTCGAGCCCGGTGGCGTCGGCGAGCTCGGCCCGGTTGGGCTTCAGCAGGGCGGCGCCGGCCGCCGCGGCCGCGAGCATCGCGGGGCCGGAGACGTCGACGACGACAGGCAGGCCGCGCTCCGCGGCGAGGCCGAGGAGTCGCGGCACGAGCCCGGGATCGGCGCCCCGAGGCAGGCTTCCTGAGACGACGAGCACACCCGCGCCGGGCAGGGCCGCCTGCACCTCGTGGAGGAGGGCGGCCCACTCGGCGGGGCTCGGGCTCGTGCCGCGTTCGTTGAAGATCATGGTGTCGCCGAGCGTCTCGTCGACGATCGCGGCGCTGCGCCGGGTCTCCGCAGCCACGGGCACGAGCCGGTGCGGCACCCCGCTCGCGCGCAGTTCGCTCGCGAACTCCTCGCCGACCGGGCCGCCCGCGGTCGTGACGGCGAGGACCTCCGCACCCTGCGCGTGGGCCACCCGGGCGACGTTCACTCCCTTGCCGCCGGCGCGGGCCAGTGCGGCGTCGACGCGGTGCGAGCCGCCGGGCACGACGCGTTCGGCGCGCCAGGTCAGGTCGAGCGCGGGGTTCGGCGTGACGGTGACGATCATCCGGCGGCCTCGGCATCCGCGGCATCCACGTCGCCCGCCGAGGCGTCGCCATCGAGCTCGCGGGCGATGAGCGCGGCGCCGAGGAGTCCGGCGTCCTCGCCGAGCTCCGCCGGGACGAGCTCGGGCCGGCGGTGGAAGCTCAGCCGGGCGTCGAGCCGCTCGCGGAGCGGGCCGAACAGGCCGTCGCCGGCGCGGGACAGTCCGCCGCCGATCACGACGGCGCGCGGCGCGAGCACCGCGGTGAGCTGGGCGATCGAGAAGGCGAGCGCGTCGAGCGCCTCCGACCAGACCGCGGATGCCTCGGCGTCGCCGCCGGCCGCCAGCGCGAGCACCTCGCGGGCCCCGTCGGCGGGGCGTCCGGAGCGCTCGACGTAGTGCCTCGCGATGGCGCCGGCGGAGGCGATCGCCTCGAGGCAGCCCATCGCCCCGCACGCGCAGCGCGGGCCGTCGGCGACGGGGGAGTGCCCGATCTCGCCCGCGTAGCCGCCGGCGGTGTGCGGACGGCCGTCGAGGATGAGCGATCCGGCGATGCCGGTGCCGATGACGAGCACGACGACGTCGTCGAAGGCGCGGGCGGCGCCGAGCCGGTGCTCGGCCCAGCTCGCGGCGCGGACGTCGTGGTCGAAGGCGACGGGCAGACCGATCTCGCGCGCCGCGAGGTCCCGGATCGGGGCATCGGTCCAGCCGAGGTTGCTGGCGAAGACGCCGACGCCGCGTTCGGCGTCGACGATGCCAGGCACGACGACGCCCGCGGCGACCGGTTCGACCCCGGGGAAGCGTGCGCGCAGCTCCCGGGAGAGCTCTCCGAGCCGGCGCGTCACGGAGGCGGCGGTGCGCCCTGGCTCGAGCGGGGTCGACGTCCGGCTGAGGCCGAGCACGCGCCCGGCGTCGTCGAAGAGCGCCGCCTTGATGTCGGTCCCGCCGACGTCGAAGGCGAGCACCGCCGGACCGGTGCCCACTGGGGCCGGCCCGACGGCGGGAAGGTCGGAGGATCGGTTCACGGATTCAGGATGACCGATCGCGAGAGGTTCCGGGGGCGGTCGGGGTCGAGTCCCTTGGCCCGCGCCCGGGCGAGGGCCACGCGCTGGGCGCGGACGAGGTCGGCCATCGGGTCGAGCGTGCTCGTCTCGTAGCGGGCGCCGGTCGCGGCGACGTCGGCGGCGAGCCCCTCGGGCGCCGCCCCGAACTGCCAGGTGACCCGGCCGGGCGCGGCGATCGCGATCGGGCCGTGCCGGTACTCCATCGACGGGTACGACTCGGTCCACGACTGGGAGGCCTCGCGCATCTTCAGCGCCGCCTCGTGGGCGAGGCCGACGGTCCAGCCGCGGCCGAGGTAGCTGAACTGCTCGGCGTCGACGAGGGCGGGGTCGAGGTCCGCGGAGACGGCCGCCGAGGCATCCGCGATCGCTCCGTCGAGGTTCTCGCCGAGGCTCGCCCGGAAGAGCGCGAGCGCGGTGGTGGCGAAGCGCGTCTGCACGACCGACTGCTCGTCGGCGAAGGGGAGCAGCACGGCGTCGTCGACGAGCGAGACGAGCGGGGAGCCGGGGTCGCCGATCACGCCGATCGTGCGCACTCGGCCGCGGAGGCGCTCGACGAGCTCGAGCACCTCGGTCGTGGTGCCCGAGCGGGTGAGGGCGACCACGGCGTCGTACCCGCGGTCGACGAAGGCCTCGGATGCGGCGAACGCGTCCGTCTCGCCGTGGCCCCCATGCTCGCGGAGCGCGGCGTAGGACTGCGCCATGAACCACGAAGTGCCGCAGCCGATGACGGCGATCCGCGCCCCGGCCGAGGGCAGCAGCGCCTGCTCGGCGCGGAGCCCGGCGGCCCGCGCCCAGGTCTCCGGCTGCGAGCCGAGTTCGGCGGCCATGTGCGCTCCGCCGACGGGCTGGGGGGTGGTGGGGTCGGTCACCGTGTCGCTCCTCCGTGCTCGGTCGTCGGGCGTGCTCGTTCGGCTCGGCTGACGACGCATCAATGCTCGCGAATGATCGTTTCATGCCCTGCGCAATCATGTCAATGCAAGCAGCACTGGTGTTGTGGCCGATAGAGACGGTATGTATAGTTTCCGAACAAATTCGGATAACGATCCGGGGACGCCTCTTGACGGGTGCCGACGGCCGCGGCCATCATTTCGAGCACCGTCTGGGCGAAACTGATCGGTTCTCCGGAGGGACATTCACCACCCGTCATCCGACGGACTGAATGCACGCACTGTCGCGTGAAGCGTTCTGCGGCTGTGCACCACCAACACAGTGAGGAAGCACACATGAAGAAGTCCCACCGGTTCGGCGCGATCGCGCTGGCCGCCGCGGCGACGCTGACGCTCGCCTCGTGCGGCTTCGGCGGCGGATCGAGCGGGGGCGACGCCTCCGGCAAGACCACGCTGAACCTGCTCGTGCCGAGCTACTCCGACAACACCCAGGGGCTCTGGGAGGACGTCATCTCGGGCTTCGAGAAGGCCAACCCCGACATCAAGGTCGAGCTCGAGGTCCAGTCCTGGGACAACCTCGAATCGGTCATCGCCACGAAGATCCAGGGTGGAGAGGCGCCCGACATCTACAACGGCGGCCCCTTCGCCGGCTTCGCGGCCGACGAGCTGCTCTACCCGGCCAAGGACGTCGTCTCGTCCGACACGTACTCCGACTTCCAGGACGCGTTCCTCGCGAACGCCGAGGTCGACGGCACCGCCTACGCCCTGCCGCTCATCGCTTCGGCGCGTGCGCTCTTCGTGAACAACGCCCTGCTCGAGCAGGCCGGGGTCGCGGCTGCGCCGAAGAACTGGGACGAGCTGCTCGACGCGGCGACGAAGGTCTCCAAGCTCGGCGGCGGCGTCGCCGGCTACGGCATGCCGCTCGGCTCCGAGGAGGCGCAGGCCGAGGCGGCCGTGTGGCTCTGGGGCGGTGGCGGCAGCTTCGGCGACGCCTCGACGCTCACGATCGACGACCCGGCGAACCTGCCGGGCGCCGAGCAGATCAAGAAGATGATCGACGCGGGCGCCACGCAGGCCGACCCGGGCTCGACGAACCGGTCGCCGCTCATGGACATCTTCGTCCAGGGCAAGATCGGCATGCAGGTCGGCCTCCCGCCGACCGTCGGTCAGATCGCGGAGAACAACCCCGATCTCGACTACTCGATCGTGCCGATCCCGACCAAGGACGGCTCGGCGTTCACGCTCGGCGTCATGGACCAGCTGATGGCGTTCAAGAACGACGACAGCAAGAAGGACGCCATCACGAAGTTCTTCGACTACTACTACTCGGCCGACGTGTACGTGCCGTGGGTGCAGACGGAGGGCTTCCTGCCGGTCACGAAGTCGGGCGCCGAGGCGCTCTCGGGCGAGGAGGCGCTGAAGCCCTTCCTCGACGTGCTGCCGGACGCGCAGTTCTACCCGTCGACGAACCCGAAGTGGTCCGCCGCGGACGGTGCGTTCAAGTCGCTCTTCGGTCAGATCCAGACGAAGTCGGCGCAGGACGTCCTGACCGAGATCCAGGCGCAGGCCGACGCGGGCTGAGCCCCGACTCACCACGGAAGGGTTCGGTGACCACCGCACCATGAGCTCCACAACCGATACGTCATCGAACCCCGCGGGGGCGGCCACCGGCCGCCCCCGCACCGGGGGTGCCGGCCGCACGGGCGACGCCCCGGCCGGCTCGGCCCGCGGCAAGCCCGGCGGGCGCGACCTCGCCAAGGCGCTGCCCTGGATCGCCCCGGCCCTCGCCCTCATCCTCGGCGTCGTGCTGTTCCCCGCCGGGGTGATGTTCTACAACTCCACCCGAGACATCTCGCAGTCCGGCGTGGACAAGGGATCCGTCGGCTTCGACAACTACGTCGAGGTGTTCTCGTTCCCCTACTTCTGGCCGATCTTCCTGCGCACCATCGTCTGGGTCGTCGTGGTGGTCGTGTTCACCGTGCTGATCTCGCTCGGCATCGCGCAGATCCTGAACAAGGCGTTCCCCGGCCGGCGGATCGTGCGCCTCGTCGTGATCATCCCGTGGGCGGCCTCCGTCGTCATGACGACGATGGTCGTCTACTACGGGCTCGAGCCGTACTTCGGCGTGATCAACAAGTTCCTCGTGGACGTCGGGCTCATCGACACCCCGGAGGGCTACGGCTGGACGCGCAACCCGACGACGGCCTTCATCTGGTCGATCGTGATCGCGATCTTCGTGTCGCTGCCGTTCACGACGTACACGATCCTCGCCGGCCTCGCCACGGTGCCGGGCGACACGATCGAGGCCGCGAAGATGGACGGCGCGAGCCCCGCCCGCACCTACTTCACGGTCGTGCTGCCGCAACTGCGCGGCGCGCTGTCGGTCGCCGTGCTGATCAACATCATCAACGTGTTCAACTCGCTGCCGATCCTGAAGGTGATGACCGGATCGATCCCCGGCTACGACGCGGACACGATCATGACGATGATCTTCAAGTACATCCAGAACCAGCACAAGGTCGACGTCGCCTCGGCGCTGTCGGTCGTCGCCTTCCTCATCGTCATCGTGATCGTCGCGGTGTACGTGAAGGTCGTCAAGCCCACCAGGGAGGTCTGAGCGATGACCGTCACCGAAACCCGAGCCATGCTCTCCGTCGACGCCGAGCGCTCGCCCGGCGGACGCGACCGCGGACCCGCGCGCAAGCGCCGCTACACCGAAGATCAGGTGCCGCTCGGCCGCGTGCTGCTGCGCATGCTCGCCGGCCTCGTCGTGCTCGCGATCTTCATCCTCCCGTACACGATCATGTTCTTCGGCTCCGTGAAGACGAAGGCGCAGATCCGTTCGGTCGATCCCACCTACTTCCCCACGGAGTGGCACTGGGAGAACTACGTCAACATGTGGTCGACGCCCGAGACGCCGCTGCCGCAGAACCTGATCTCGACGATCGTGATCGCCGTGTTCGCGACGCTGCTCGTGCTGCTCGTGGCACTGCCCGCCGCGTACTACACGGCGAGGTTCCGCTTCCCGGGGCGGATGGTGTTCCTCTTCCTCGTGATCGTCACGCAGATGCTGCAGCCCGCGGTGCTCACCTCCGGTCTGTTCCGTCAGTTCGCGACGCTCGGGCTGATCGACACCTGGGCGGCGATGATCTTCATCAACGCGGCGTTCAACCTGTCGTTCGCGGTGTGGATCATGCACTCCTTCTTCGCGGGCATCCCGAAGGAGATCGACGAGGCGGCGCAGATCGACGGCGCGGGCCGGCTCACGGTGCTGTTCCGGATCAACCTGCCGCTCGTCTGGCCCGGCATCGTGACCGCGATCGTGTTCACCTTCGTGGCGTGCTGGAACGAGTTCGCGGCGTCGCTCGTGATCCTCTCGACGGCCGGCAACCAGCCGCTCTCGGTCGCGCTGACGAAGTTCGTCGGTCAGTACGAGACGAGCTGGCAGTACGTGTTCGGCGTCTCGATCGTCGCGATCGTGCCGGTCGTCGTCCTGTTCATGCTCATCGAGAAGCGCCTCGTGGGCGGCCTCACCGCCGGCAGCGTGAAGTAGGCGCGGCGCGGCTGGGCTGGTCCCGCGCCCGCGCGGAGGCGATCCGCACGGAGGGAGGATGAATCGGCGAGATTCATCCTCCCTCCGCGTCATCCCAGGGGAGCCCGCGCCGGCCGAGCGGCGGCGCCGCGCTCACTCGCGCCAGGGCACCTCGGGCATGCGGTGGTACGGCACCGACATCGCCTCCAGTCGCGCGCCGTAGCCGGCGACGGCGCCGAAGAACGCGGCCTCGTCCCGCCCGCCTGGGGCGGCCGGCGACCACGCGATCTCGGCGATCGCCAGGATACGCGGGAAGGCCATGAACTCGACCTCCTCGAGGGTGCGCATCGTCTCGGTCCAGATCGGCGCCTCGACACCGAGGATGTCGTCGTCGCGGACGTCCGGGACGATCGAGGCCGGGTCCCAGCCGTACGCCTCGGCGAGCGAGGTGTCGCCGTCGGCCCAGTCCTGGCCGAGCTGGCGGCCCTCGAAGCTCGGGGCGTCGGGGTAGACCATGTCGAGGTAGGCGGCGTCGGCGGGGGAGAAGACGATGCGGCCGCCCTGGTCGAGGAAGGAGCGCACGTCGGCCGCGGAGCCGGTCTCCGTACGCGGGGTCACGTAGTCCCAGTACTGGCCGACGGTGCCGGTCGGCAGCTCCGGCGAGGCGCCGAGCTCGTGCCAGCCGATGATCGTCTTGCCGGTGGCGGCGCCCGCCGCGGTCATCCGGCGCACCAGCTCGAGGTAGTCGGCCTCGCTCGTGGCGAGCGATTCGTCGCCGCCGAGATGGATCCACGGGCCGGGGGTCAGCTCGGCGAGCTCGCGGGTGACCTCGGCGAGGAAGCGGTCGGTGGCCTCGGCGCGCTCGGGGGCCGCGCAGAGCGAGGAGAAGCCGACCTCCAGCCCCTCGTACGGGGCCGGGGCGACGCCGTCGCAGTTCAGCTCGGGGTAGGCGCTGAGGGCCGCGTTGGTGTGCCCGGGCAGGTCGATCTCGGGCACGATCGTCACGTGCCGCTCGGCCGCGTAGGCGACGAGCCGCCGGTAGTCCTCCTTCGTGTAGAAGCCGCCGCCGTCGCCGCCCGTCGAGGTCGACGCCCCGATGCCGGTGAGCTCCGGCCAGGCGTCGATCTGCAGGCGCCAGCCCTGGTCGTCGGTCAGGTGCAGGTGCAGCACGTTGAGCTTCAGCATCGCGAGCTGGTCGAGGTAGCGCTCGACGTCCGCGACGGGCAGGAAGTGCCGCGCGACGTCGAGCATCGCGCCCCGGTAGGCGAAGCGCGGCACGTCGTCGACGCGCACCGCGGGCGCGGTCCAGCCGTCCCGGGGTCCAGGTGCCTCGCCCGAAGACAGGATCGCGGGCGGCAGCAGTTGCAGCAGGCTCCGGGTCGCCCAGAACGCGCCGATCGGGCTCGCCGCCTCGATCCGGGCGCCGTCGGCGCCGGTGGTGAGCCGGTAGCCCTCTGCGGTCGGGGCGGCGGGGACGGATGCCTCGGCCGCCCCGTCCTCGACGGCGATCAGGATGTCGGCCGGGCCGGCCGCGTCCTCGCTGCCGCTCACGACCGGGACCGGGGCGCCGGTGGCGAGCCGCAGCTGCGCGGCGAGCAGTTCGGGCGCGCTGCCCGCCTCGCCGACGACGAGCACCCGGCTCGTCTCATCGAGACGGAACGGTTCGGCGTCGAGCTGCTCGAGGGAGGCCGGGTCGGGGATGATGCGGGGCACGTCGGCTCCGTTCTGCTGCGGCGCGCAGCCGGCCAGGGCGGCCGAGCCGAGCGCGATGGTCAGGGCGGCGGCGACGAGTCGTGCGGTGCGGGCGGCGATGCTCATGCGCGGGTCCTCGTCGTCGAGTGGGTCGGCGCACCGACCATTTGTGAGGGATCTTTACTCCCGCGCCCCATCCTGCCACGACGACGGCGTTCGCAACACCCGCGGCGAGGCGGCATCCATTGCTATGCTTGCTCCGTCGCGACTGGCGTTGAGATGGTCACCATCGGGGAGCGACTGGCACGCATCGACCGCACGCCTGGGCCGGTACGGAGGCCTCGTGGCGCGAGTCGCGCGAGGCAGCACCCTCGTTTGGTCCGTACCTGTCATGAAGGAGCCAGTCTTGGCCGAATCCGTCTTCAACGCCCCGCTGTCCGAGGTCGATCCCGAGATCGCCGAGGTGCTCGAGCTCGAGCTCGGTCGCCAGCGCGACTACCTCGAGATGATCGCGAGCGAGAACTTCGTCCCCGTCTCGGTGCTGCAGTCCCAGGGCTCCGTGCTCACGAACAAGTACGCCGAGGGCTACCCCGGTCGCCGGTACTACGGCGGCTGCGAGTACGTCGACGTCGCGGAGTCGCTCGCGATCGAGCGGGCGAAGAGCCTGTTCGGCGCCGAGTACGCCAACGTCCAGCCGCACTCGGGCGCCACGGCGAACGCCGCCGTGCTGAGCGCCATCGCGACCCCGGGCGACACCATCCTCGGCCTCGAGCTCGCCCACGGCGGCCACCTCACCCACGGCATGAAGCTGAACTTCTCGGGCAAGCTCTACAACGCCGTCTCCTACGGCGTCGACCCCGAGACGTTCCTCGTCGACCTGAACGTCGTCCGCGAGAAGGCGCTCGAGCACAAGCCGCAGGTCATCATCGCCGGGTGGTCGGCCTACCCCCGCCACCTCGACTTCGCCGCGTTCCGCGAGATCGCCGACGAGGTCGGCGCGAAGCTCTGGGTCGACATGGCGCACTTCGCCGGCCTCGTCGCCGCGGGCCTGCACCCCTCGCCCGTGCCGTACGCCGACGTCGTCTCCTCGACGGTGCACAAGACCATCGGCGGCCCGCGCTCGGGCTTCATCCTCTCGCGCGACACCGAGCTCGCGAAGAAGCTGAACTCCAACGTGTTCCCCGGCCAGCAGGGCGGCCCGCTCATGCACGTGATCGCGGCCAAGGCGACGGCGTTCAAGATCGCCGCCTCCGCGGAGTTCAAGGACCGCCAGGAGCGCACCCTGCGCGGCGCGGCGATCCTCGCCGACCGCCTCACCGCCGACGACTCGCGCGCCGCGGGCATCGACGTGCTCACGGGCGGCACCGACGTGCACCTGGTGCTCGCAGACCTGCGCAACTCGAAGATCAACGGCCAGGAGGCCGAAGACCTGCTGCACGAGGCCCTCATCACCGTCAACCGCAACGCGGTGCCGTTCGACCCGCGCCCGCCGATGGTCACCTCGGGCCTGCGCATCGGCACGCCGGCGCTGGCCACCCGCGGCTTCGGCGACGCCGAGTTCACCGAGGTCGCCGACGTCATCGCCGAGGTGCTCATGGGCGGTGCGGATGTCGCCGCGCTGCGCGAGCGGGTGCAGAAGCTCACCGCCGCGTTCCCGCTGTACCCCGGCCTCCAGCAGTAAGGGAGTCAACCGGATGACCGCCATCACCCTCGACGGCGTCGCGACCGCGGCCGCCGTGAAGTCCGAGCTGGCCGGCCGCATCGCGAGCCTGCGCAGCCACGGGATCGTGCCGGGCCTCGGCACGCTCCTCGTCGGCGACGACCCCGGCTCGCGCTCCTACGTCGCGGGCAAGCACCGCGACTGCGCCGAGGTCGGGATCGAGTCGATCCGCATCGACCTGCCCGCCTCGGCGACGCAGGCGGACGTGATGGCGGCCATCCGGGAGCTGAACCACGCGCCCGAGGTCACCGGCTACATCGTGCAGCTGCCGCTGCCGGCCGGCCTCGACGAGCACGCCGCCCTCGAGGCCATCGACCCGGGCAAGGACGCCGACGGCCTGCACCCGACGAACCTCGGCCGGCTCGTGCTCGGCATCGAGGGCGAGCTCGCCTCCCCCCTGCCGTGCACGCCGGCCGGGATCGTCGAGATGCTGCACCGCTACGAGGTGCCGATCCGCGGGCGCCACGTGACCGTGATCGGTCGCGGGCTCACCGTGGGCCGGCCGCTCGGCCTGCTGTTCACGCGCAAGGGCCTCGACGCCACGGTGACGCTCACGCACTCGCGCACGAGCGACCTCGCGGCCGAGGTGCGCCGCGCGGACATCGTCGTCGCAGCGGTCGGCGTGCCGCACCTCGTGCAGCCCGACTGGATCAAGCCCGGCGCTGCCGTGCTCGACGTCGGCATCACCCGCGTGCAGGACGAGGAGACCGGCAAGGGCCGG
Organism: Agromyces soli; assembly: GCF_022811605.1. GTDB lineage: Bacteria > Actinomycetota > Actinomycetes > Actinomycetales > Microbacteriaceae > Agromyces > Agromyces soli. The sequence goes on from NZ_CP094533.1 coordinate 2,055,963, forward strand.
CTGACGGGCGATGTCGACCCCGCGGTCGCCGAGGTCGCCGGGCACCTGTCGCCGAACCCCGGCGGGGTCGGTCCGATGACCCGGGCCATGCTGCTCGCCAACGTCGTGAAGGCCGCCGAGCTGCGTCTCGCCTGAGCCTGGTTCGCTGAGCTCGCCATGGTTCGCTGAGCCCGTCGAAGCGCCCCTGGCTCAGGCGGCGCGGTGCCCGGCCCGCCCGAGCCGCTGCCGCGCCGTGTTCTGCCCCGGCCCCACGGGCACGTGCGCGGTCGCTTTGGCGAGGCCGAACGCGGGCATGTCGGCGTAGACCGCCTCGGCGTCCGCGACGGGCACCTCGTACGTCTCGTGCCACACGCCGACGTGCCCGGTGCCGAGCGCCGTGCGCATGAACTCGCGCCAGGGCTCGAGGTGCGGGGCCTCGCGGTCTGCGGCGAAGCGCTGCAGGTGCTCGGGGCTCTCCCAGTAGGAGAGCAGGATCGTCGTGCGGCCGACCCAGCTCTCGAAGCCGAGCATGCCCGACTCCGGGTGCGTCGCGAGGTGGCGGAGCATGCGCGGCATCTGCTTCGCCACCCGCTGCACCCGGGGCAGGCGCCACCAGCGGTTCGCGCGCATGCCGATGAGGAACACCGTGATCGTCTCCCGCTCGGGCGCGGCCGTGTAGCGCCCCGGGAACACCGTTCGAGTCATTTTCCATCTCCATAACGTCGTTACGAAACGATGTTATGACTAGACTGGCTGCATGGCAAGACCCCCTGTGTACGACGAGGCGCTCCGCGAGCGGCTGCTCGAGGTCACCGCCGAGATCGTCGCGCGAGACGGCGCCTCCCGCGCGGCGCTCCGCGACATCGCGAGCGCCGCCGGCACCTCGACCTCGGCGGTGTACGCCCTGTTCGGCGGCAAGGGCGAGCTGCTGGCCGCGGTCATCGAGCACGGTTTCGCCTCGTTCGGCGCGGCCCAGCGCGAGGCCGCCCCGGCCGGGCTGCGCGCGCTCGGCGTCGCCTACCGCCAGTGGGCCCTCGGGCATCCGGCGCTGTACCGCTTGATGTTCGGTGGAGCGCTCGAATCGGTGGCCGACTGCGAACCCGACCCGGCCTCGGCATCCGCCTCCCTCGCCCCGCTGCAGGCGGCGATCGCTGCGCGCGGCGCCGCCGACGTCGGCGTGAGCGCGGTCGCCGTCTGGGCGCAGGTGCACGGAGCGGTGAGCCTCGAGCTCACGGGGATGGCCGGGCACGGCACGTCCTGGGACGAGGTGTACGACGCCGTGCTCGACGCGGTCGAGCGGAGTCTGCCGGCGGGCTGAGGGCGGCGGCGCTTCGGCGGGCTCGCTTCGACGGGCTCAGCGGACCAGTGGCGCGGAGTGTTCACCGGGCGGCCATCCCACCGCCACGACGGCGACGTACCGTCGCCCCATGGACCGCGAGCGCATCGACCCCGCCGACCGCCCCTCGGTGGTCGCGGTCATCCCGGCGCGCGGCGGCTCCAAGGGCCTGCCCGGCAAGAACCTCGCGCCCGTCGGCGGCATCCCGCTCGTCGTCCGCGCCGTGCGCGCCGCCTCGGCGGCCGCGCTGATCGACCGGGTCGCCGTGACGAGCGACGACGCGGCGATCGCCGACGCCGCACGCGACGCCGGCGCCGAGACGATCGCCCGGCCGGTCGAGCTGGCCGGCGACGCCGCGAGCTCCGAGCGCGCGCTGCTGCACGCGCTCGACCAGCTCGCGCTCGCGGGCAGCGACCCCGAAGTGCTCGTCTTCGTCCAGGCCACCTCGCCCTTCATCGACTCGGACGACCTCGACCTCGCGGTCGCCCGCGTGCTCGCCGGCGAGGCCGACGTCGTCTTCTCCGCGGTCGAGAGCCACGCCTTCCTCTGGCGGCGGGATGCCTCGGCGGGCGCGACGGGCGTGAACCACGACGCCGCGCGGCGACTCCGGCGGCAGGACCGTGCGCCCGAGTTCCGCGAGACCGGCGCGTTCTACGTGCTGCGGGTCGACGGGTTCCGTGCAGCGGGCCACCGCTTCTTCGGCCGCGTCGAGGTGCAGCTCGTGCCCGAGGCGCACGCGCTCGAGATCGACGGCGCCGCCGAGCTCGCCATCGCCCGGGCGCTCGCGCCGACGCTCGACGGCGGCGTCTGGCGGCCGCGGCTCGACGTCGACGCCGTCGTCACCGACTTCGACGGCGTGCACACCGACGACACCGCGATCGTCGGCGGCGACGGGGTCGAGTTCGTGCGGGTGAGCCGCAGCGACGGCGCCGGCGTGGCGAGGCTCCGCGCGGCGGGCATCCCCGTGCTCATCCTCTCCGCCGAGCGCCACCCCGTCGTCGGGGCGCGTGCGGCGAAGCTCGGCGTCGAGGTGCTGCAGGGCGTCGCCGACAAGGGCGCCGCGCTCGCCGACTGGGCCGAGCGCCGAGGCATCCGGCTCGACCGCATCGCCTACCTCGGCAACGACCTCGGCGACGTGCCGGCCCTCGCCCTCGCGGGCTGGCCGGTCGCGGTCGCCGACGCGATCCCCGAGGTGCGCCGCCTGGCGCGCCTCGTCCTCAGCCGGCGGGGTGGTGACGGCGCGGTCCGAGAGCTGGCCGACGCCGTCCTGGCCGGGCGCGCGGCCGTGGGGGCGGCCGCCGACGCCCCCGCCGCCCCGCCAACCCCGTCCGAGGAGCCGGCCGCAGAGGCCGGGCCCGTCCCAGCCACCGAAGGAGCCCAGACATGACCGTGCGCATCGGCCGACACGAGGTCGGCACCGGCCTGCCCGTCTACGTCATCGCCGAGATCGGCCTGAACCACAACGGGGAGCTCGAGCTCGCGAAGCGGCTCATCGACGTCGCCGCCGAGTCCGGCTGCCAGGCCGTGAAGTTCCAGAAGCGCACGCCCGAGCTCGCGACGCCGGAGCACATGAAGGACGTGCCGCGGGAGACGCCCTGGGGCACCATGAGCTACCTCGACTACCGTCGCCGGGTCGAGCTCTCCCGCGACGACTACCTCGAGATCGCCCGCTACGCGGACCTCCGCGGCCTCGACTGGTTCGCCTCGCCCTGGGACGAGCCCTCCGTCGCCTTCCTCGACGAGCTGGACGTGCCGGCCTTCAAGGTCGCCTCCGCCTCCGTCACCGATCTCCCGCTGCTGCGCGCGATCGCCGCGACCGGCAAGCCGGTGATCCTCTCGACCGGCATGTCGACCCTGGAGGAGATCGACCGGGCGGTCGTCACCCTCGGCACCTCGCAGCTGCTGCTCATGCACGCCACCTCGAGCTACCCCATGCCCGCCGCGGAGGCGAACCTGCGCACGATCGACACGCTCGCCCTGCGCTACCCGGTGCCGATCGGCTACTCGGGGCACGAGCGCGGCCTGCAGATCTCGCTCGCCGCGGTCGCGCTCGGCGCAGTCGCGGTCGAACGGCACATCACGCTCGACCGGGCGATGTGGGGGAGCGACCACGCGGCCTCCCTCGAGCCGCAGGGCCTCGAGCACCTCGTCCGCGACATCCGCATCATCGAGACCGCGATGGGCGACGGCGTGAAGCGCGTCTTCCCAGGCGAGGAGGCCCCGAAGGCCAAGCTGCGCCGGGTGCTCGTGTGAGCCGCGACGAGGGGGCGGCGCCAGTGCGCCGGCTGCTCGTCGTCGCCGACAGCGACTCGTACGCGAAATGGGGCGCCGCCCTCGCCGGCCGCGTCGCCGGCGCGTGGGCGAGCGAGGCCGTCCTGCTCGCCTCGCCCGTGCTGCCGAGCGCGCGGCAGCTCGACGCCGCGCTCGCCGGGTCCGGCTTCGCCCCGGCCGAGGTGCGCACGCTCGAGCTCGACGCGCTGCTCGCCCGGCTCTCGGTCGATCCGCCCGACGCGGTGCTGCTCGCGCTGCGCGGGCCGCTCGTGCGCGTCGTCGCGGGGCGCATCGCCACGTTGCCGGACCGGCCCGTGCTCGTCTCGGGCTTCCCCGGCCTCACCATCCCGGCCGAGCCGAAGGCGATCGTCTATCGCGAGCTCGTCGACCTCGTCGTGCTGCACAGCCGCCGGGAGGTCCGCGAGTTCGCCGCCAATGCGCGGGCGCTCGGCATCGCGGTGCGCTTCGGCCTCGCCACGCTGCCGTTCCTCGCGGCGGTGCCGCCGAGCGCCTGGGTCGGGCCCGAACGCGACGAGCTCGTGTTCGCCGTGCAGGCGAAGGTGCCGTCCGGCTTCGAGGAGCGGGTGCGCCTGCTCGGCATGCTCGCCCGCGCCGCCCGCGCCCACCCGGACCACCACGTCGTGCTGAAGGTGCGGGCGCGCCCCGGCGAGGCGCAGACGCACGCCGAGGAGTTCGATCTCGGTGAGCTGGTCGCCGACCCGCCCCCGGAGCTGCTGGCGCTGACCGGCGGCGGGCTGCCGCCGAACCTCGTCGTCCGCGACGGCCCGATGTCCGGCCACCTCGAATCGGCTGCGGCGCTCGTCACGGTGAGCTCGACGGCGGTGCTCGAGGCGATCGCGGTGGGTGTGCCGGTGCTGCTGCTCGACGAGTTCGGCATCGGACCGAAGCAGATCAATACGGTGTTCGAGGGCAGCGGGCTCTTCGGCGACGCGGGGGCGCTCGCCGCCGGCCGGTGGCGCCGGCCGGAGCGGGGATGGCTCGGCGACAACTATTTCCACGGCGAGGAGCACGACGACTGGGAGGACGAGCTCGCCCGGCTCGTCGCCGCCCGCGAGCGCGGAGCGCTGCCCGTGCCCCGGCGGCGGCACAACCTCGTCGGCGGGGCGCTCCGTCGGGCGTACGAGCGCAAGCGGATGCTCGGCGACTACGACCGGACGCCCGCGGGAGCGGCGGCGATGCTCGTCGCGCTGCCGGCGCGCTGGCTGCTTCGGCGGGCGCGGCGGCTGCGCGCCGCGGTCACGCGCCGGGCGCCGTGTGCTCCGCGAGGTGCGTGAGGTAGGCCTCGCCGTTCCGACGGATGCCGGCGCGCTCCTCCTCGCTGAGCTCCCGGCGCACCTTCGCGGGGACGCCGGCGACGAGCGAGCCCGGCGGCACGACCGTGCCCTCGAGCACGACGGCGCCGGCGGCCACGAGCGAGCCTTCGCCGATGACGGCGCCGTTCAGCACCGTCGCGTTCATGCCGACGAGGCTGTCCCGTTCGATCGTGCAGCCGTGCAGCACGGCGCCGTGCCCGACGGAGACCCCCTCGCCGACGGTGAGCGGGAAGCCGGCGTCGACGTGGCAGACGACGGTGTCCTGCAGGTTCGCCCGCGCGCCGAGCACGATCGGGGCGGCCTCGGCGCGGAGCACCGCGTTGTACCAGACGCTCGACTGCGCTTCGAGGCGCACGTCGCCGACGATCACGGCGCCGGCCGCGACGAACGCGGTGTCGTCGATGGAGGGGCTGCCGATTCCGGCGAGCGGGCGGACGAGGGCGGCGACGTCGACGGGCATGCTCGAATCCTACGGGGCCGGGCGCACAAGGCGGAGCCGGATGACCCGGAGCAGCGCCCCCAGTGCGAACACGGCGACCCCGCCGGCGACGGCGAGCGGGGGCAGCGTCACGACGAGGACGATGCAGCCGATCGCGCCGACGAGCGCGAGGCCGCGGCGGGCGCGGCGCGCGGCGGGCGATCCGGTGGACCGGCCGAGCAGGCGCAGCGCCGCGAGGTTGGCGACCAGGTAGTAGAGGAGCACGCCGAACGAGCTGAAGCCGATGGCCTCGCGCAGGTCCGCGACGAGCAGCATGATCACGATCGCCGCCGCCACGACGAGTTCGGCGACGTACGGCACCTGCGTCGTCGGCTGCACCGCGGCGACGCCGCGCGGCAGCTCGCCGTCGCGGGCCATGGCGAGCGCCGTGCGTCCGATGCCGGCGATGAGCGCGAGCAGCGCGCCGAGCGCGGCGAGTCCCGCGCCGACCCCGACGACGGGCACGGCCCACTCCCAGCCGCTCCGGCCGACGAGCTCGGCCAAGGGGGCCCCGCCGCCCGAGGCGAGGCCGCCGGCGCCGAGCGCCTGCAGCAGCAGGACGGCGAGCAGCGCGTACAGCACGACGACGGCGCCGAGGGCGATCGCGATGGCCCGGGGGATGGTGCGCTCGGGTGCGCGCACCTCCTCGCCGAGGGTCGCGATCCTGGCGTAGCCGGCGAAGGCGAAGAACAGCAGTCCGGCCGACTGCAGCACCCCGTAGGGCCCTGCGGCGGTCGCCGCGGCGAGCGGTTCCGCAGCGTCGCCCGAGGCGAGCCCGCTGAGGCCGGCGGCGACGACGAGCGCGAGCACGGCGAGGACGGCGGTGACGATGACGGTCGCCGCCCGCGCGGTTCGGGTGATGCCGAGCAGGTTCAGCCCGGAGAGCAGGACGACGGCGGCGATCGCGACGGGCTTCTGCCATCCGGCGGGGACGAGGTAGGCGGCCGCGGTCATGGCCATCGCCGCGCAGCTCGCCGTCTTCCCGACGACGAAGCCCCACCCGGCGAGGAAGCCCAGCCACGCGCCGAGCTCCTCCCTGCCGTAGCGGTACGCGCCGCCGGACTCGGGGTAGCGGGCCGCGAGCCGCCCCGTCGAGCTGGCGTTCGCGTAGGCCACGAGCGCGGCGAGCGCGAGGCCGAGCAGCAGCCAGTCGCCGCCGGCCCGCGCGGCAGGCGCCCAGACCGCGAACACACCGGCGCCGATCATCGATGCGAGCCCGATCATCACGGCATCGCGGAGCCCGAGCCGGCGGGCGAGAGGCGGGGGCGGGGCGGCGGTCACGCTCGCACCCTAGTGCACCGAGGTGGCCGGCAAGCGGGGCGGCGTCCGTAGGATCGTGCCATGACCGACCCCACGCATCCCGCCGTCGACCGCGTCGCCGCCGCCCTGGCCGCCCAGGGCGTCGAGCCGCGCATCCAGTGGTTCGACGACGCCGTCACGACCGCCCAGCTCGCCGCCGACGCCCTCGGCATCGAGGTCGGCCAGATCGCGAACTCGCTCGTCTTCACGATCGACGACGAGCCGATCCTCGTGCTCACCTCGGGGGCGCACCGGGTCGACACCGAGTGGCTCGGCGCGGCGCTCGGCGGCACGATCCGGCGCGCCTCGAAGGAGACGGTGAAGGAGGCCACGGGGCAGGTCATCGGCGGGGTCGCCCCGGTCGGGCACCCCGCCCCGGTGCGCACCGTCGTCGACGTGCATCTGGCCGAGTACCCGGAGGTCTGGGCCGCCGCGGGACACGCGAAGACCGTGTTCCCGACGACGTTCGAGGAGCTCGTGCGCATCACCGGCGGCACGCCGCACGCGGTCGAGGCCCCGCAGAGCTGAGCGCGCCCCGGACCGGCTACCGGTCGCGCCGTGCGCCCGGCGAGGGCACGACCGTGAAGGTGCCCGGCTCCCGGCGGCCCGCGGCCGCGAACGCCGCACGCACCGCCTCCGCCGCCGCGTCGACGCGGGCGAGCGGCACGAGGGCGATGGCCGAGCCGCCGAAGCCGCCGCCCGTCATCCGCGCGCCGATCGCGCCCGCCGCCCGCGCCGTCGTGACGGCGAGGTCGAGCTCGGGCGTCGAGATCTCGAAATCGTCCCGCATCGAGGCGTGCGAGGCGTCGAGCAGCCCGCCGATCGTGGCCGGGCCGCCCTCGTGCAGGGCGCGCACCGTGTCGAGGACGCGCTGATTCTCGGTCACCACGTGGCGCACCCGGCGGAACGTCTCGTCGTCGAGCAGCTCGCGCGCCCGCACCAACTCGCGTGCCGGAAGCTCGCGCAGGCTCGGCACGCCGAGCGCCCGGGCGCCGGCCTCGCAGGAGCTGCGCCGCGCCGCGTAGCCGCCGGTGGCGTGGGCGTGCTCGACGCGGGTGTCGACGACGAGGACGGCGAGTCCGGCCTCGGCGAAGTGCAACGGCACGATCTCCGCATCGAGGCTGCGGCAGTCGAGGAACACCCCCGCGTCGGCCGCCGCCAGCAGGGCGGCGGACTGGTCCAGGATGCCGGTGGGCGCGCCGACGACGCGGTTCTCGGCGAGCCGGCCGACCTTCGCCAGCGTCGGCCGGTCGAGACCGAGGCCCCAGTGCTCGTTCAACGCGAGCGCGACGGCCGATTCGAGCGCGGCGGAGGAGCTCAGCCCGGCGCCGACCGGGACGTCCGACTCGAGGTGCAGGTCGACGCCGCGGGCGTGCGCGAGATCGGCTCCGAACTCGCGCAGCGCCCACACCACGCCGAGCGGGTACGCGGACCATCCGCGCAGCGCGTCGGGGCCGAGCTCGTCGAGGTGCACGACCACGGGGTCGGGCGCGAACGAGCTCGAGACCCGCACCGCGAGGTCGTCCCGGTCCCCGAGTGCGACTGCGGTCCGACGGTCGATCGCGAAGGGGAACACGAAGCCGTCGTTGTAGTCGGTGTGCTCGCCGATGAGGTTCACGCGACCGGGCGCGCTCCACACGCCGGCCGGGGACCGGCCCGATCGGTCCTTCAGCCCGGCGGCGGCGCGCTCGACGACCCGGTTCCCGGTCATGCATCCACTCCCTCGATCGCGGCGCGCAGGGCCTCGGCCTGCGCCTCCGGCGGCACGTCGCCGATCCATGCTCCCATCGCGGCCTCCGATCCGGCGAGGAACTTCAGCTTGTCGGCGGCGCGGCGCGGGCTGGTGAGCTGCAGGGTGAGCCGCACCTCGTCGCGGTGCTCGTGGACCGGCGCCTGATGCCAGGCCGCGATGTACGGCGTCGGCGTCGCATAGCGGGCGTCGACCCCGCGCAGCAGGCGGCGGTAGAGCACGGCGAGCTCGTCGCGCTCGGCGAGGGAGGTCTCGGCGAGGTCGGGCACGTGCCGGTGCGGCACGAGGTGCACCTCGATCGGCCAGCGCGCGGCGAACGGCACGTAGGCGCTCCAGTGCTCGCCGCGGAGGACGACGCGCGGCCCGTCGAGTTCGCGCGAGACGACCTCGGCGACGAGCCCGCGGCCCGCGGTCGCGATCGCGTCGAGCAGCCGCTGGGTGCGCGGCGTCACGTAGGGGTAGGCGTAGATCTGGCCGTGCGGATGGCCGAGGGTGACGCCGATCGCCTCGCCCCGGTTCTCGAAGGGGAACACCTGCTGCACGCCGGGCAGCGCCCCCAGCTCGGCGGTGCGATGCGCCCAGGCCTCGATGACGGTGCGAGCGCGGGAGACGGACTGCGTGCCGAAGGATCCCTCGTGCTCGGGGCTGAAGCAGACGACCTCGCAGCGGCCGAGTGCCGGCAGGGTGCGCTCGACGCCGATCTCCCGCACGGCGGCGAGGGCGGCCGCCGGCTCGACGTCGGGTGCGGCGAGCGCGGGGCCGAACGCGGGGGAGCGGTTCTCGAACACCGCGACGTCGTAGCGGCTCGGGATCTCCGAGGGGTTGCCCGGCGATTGCGGGGCGAGCGGGTCGAGCTCGGCGGGCGGCAGCACGACCCGGTGCTGGCGGGCGGCGGCGATGGAGATCCACTCGCCGCTCAGCGGGTCCTGGCGCATCTCGGCGGTCGCCGGACGCGGGGCGAGTTCGCGCTCGTCGACGGCTCGACCCGGCGGCAGCACCGTGTCCGCGTCGTCGAAGTAGCGCAGCTCGCGGCCGTCGGCGAGGGTGCTGCGGTGCACGGCGATGCGCGGGTCGGCGATGGCGAGAGCGGTCACGGCGCCACTGTACGAGACTTTCGTTTGGCAAACAAGAGACTTTCGCATTGCAAAGGCATGCCGCACGCGGAAGAATGGCGGCCATGCCAGCCGAGCCGAGCGACGCCGCGAACCGCCACGACGTCGCCGAGCGCCGCGAGCTCACCCGCGCGCTGCTCGACGAGCGCGGCTTCGTCCGGGTCGCCGACCTCGCCGCCGCGTTCGGCGTGACGAGCGTGACCGCCCGTGCCGACCTCGACGCGCTCGAACGCGCCGGCGCCGTGCGCCGCGTCCACGGCGGCGCGGTGCCCGCGGGCGAGACCGTGCGAGCCGCCCGCGAGCCGAGTCTCGAGGAGGCCCTCGAGACCTCGGTCGCACCCAAGCAGCGCATCGGCGAGGCCGCGGCCGCGTTCGTTTCGAGCGGCCAGAGCGTGCTGCTCGACGTCGGCTCGACCTGCCTGCAGTTCGCGCGCGCTCTGCGGGCCCGCCGAGACCTCGAGGACGTCACGATCTTCACCAACGGGCTCGCCATCGCCCTCGAGCTCGAGGCCGAGATCCCGCGGTTCACCGTCGTGGTCACCGGCGGCACGCTCCGGCCCCGCCAGCACTCGCTCGTGCACCCGCTCGCCGGCTCCATGCTCGACGAGGTGCACGTCGACCTCGCGTTCATCGGCTGCAACGGGGTCCACCCCGACCGCGGGGCCACGAACCAGAACCTGCCCGAAGCGCAGGTGAAGGCGCTCATGGTGCAAGCCTCGGCGCGCAGCATCCTGCTCGCCGACGGTGCAAAGCTCGGCGAGGTGCACCTCGGCCGCATCGCGCCGCTCGAGGCCTTCGACGCGCTGGTGACGGATGCCTCGGCGCCCGCCGCGCTCGTCGCCGCGCTCGAGGCGACCGGGCTCCCGGTGCGGCTCGCCGGCTGAACGGGCGGCCCGCGGTCCCCGCGTGGGGCGGCGCCGCCCGGCCGCTCCGCATATGGTGGAAGCATGACCCTCCCCACGGGCGCACAGCTCGTCCTCGAGACCTCGACGTCGAGCGGAGAGCTCACCGCCGTCGTCACCACCGTCGCAGCCGGGCTGCGCGCGCTCAGCCTCGACGGGGTCGAGCTGGTGCCCACCTTCGGCGAGGACCGCACTCCGCCGGCCGCGGCGGGCATCGTGCTCGCCCCGTGGCCGAACCGCATCCGCGACGGCCGCTGGAGCCACGACGGCGTCGACCACCAGCTCGCCATCACCGAGCCGGCGCTCGGCAACGCGATCCACGGGCTCCTGCGCTTCACCGAGTACCGGGTCGTCGCGCAGGACCGCGACTCGGTGACCCTCGAGGCGACGATCTTCCCGCAGACCGGATACCCGTTCCTCATCGAGACCGCGGTGCACTACGAGCTCGTCTCGGACGGGCTCCGGGTCACCCACCGCCTCGAGAACGTCGGCGCCGAGCCCGCCCCCGTCGCGCTCGGCACGCACCCCTATGTGAAGATCGGTGGCGTGCCCACGGCCGAACTCGAGCTGCGCATCGAGGCCGACAGCCACATCGAGGTCGACGAGCGCAAGCTGCCCACCGGCGAGGTGCCGGTCGACGGCACGCCCTGGGACCTCCGCGCCGGTCGGCGCGTCGGCGAGCTCTCGCTCGACGACGCGTTCGGCGAGCTCGCCTCCGACGAGGAAGGCGTCATCGAGCACGTGCTGACCGCGCCCGACGGCCGCAGCGTCGCCGTCTGGGCCGACGACGACTTCGCCTACGTGCAGGCGTTCACGACCGACCGCTTCCCGGGCGAGGAGCTCGCGATCGCGATCGAGCCGATGACCGCCCCCGCCGAGGCGTTCAACTCCGGCCGCGGGCTGCGCTGGCTCGGGCCGGGCGAGCAGTGGGAGCTCAGCTGGGGCATCCGCTTCCGGGGCTTCACCGCCGGCTGACGCCGCGGAGCTCGGACACCCCGTGCGCCCCGGGCGCCTCGATCGTCAGCGCGCGCAGCTGCCCGTGCCGACCGGGTCGTCGAGCGACGGCGCCGCCTCGGCGAGCGGGGTCAGCACGTCGATCGGCACGGCGAAGCCGACGTTCGCCACCGACTCCGACTTCGCGAAGACGACGCCCGCGACCTCGCCGGCCCCAGTGAGCAGCGGGCCGCCCGAGTTGCCGTGGTCGACCTGCGCCGCGAAGGTCGTGACCTCGCGGGTCGAGGTGCGGTCGCCCTCGACGATGGTGAGCGGTCCCGTCGACATCACCTCGCCCGAGCGCAGCGTGAACGGGCCGCCGAAGGGGTAGCCCGCGACGCCGACCGCCGTGCCGGGATCGGGGGTGCCGGCGAGGGGGAGCGGGGCGACATCGAGCGGATCGGTCGCGATGAGCGCCAGGTCGGCCTCCCGGTCGAAGGCGACGACGCGGCCGGCGACGGCGCCACGGCCCGGCGCCTCGACGATCGGCTCGTCGATGCCGGCGACGACGTGCGCATTCGTCACGACCCGGTTCGGGGCGACGACGAAGCCGGAGCCCGTGAGCGTGCTGCCGCACTGGAACGCGGTGCCCGTGATGCGCACCACCGAGGCCGTCGCCGCGTTCACCGCGTCGCCCGACGGCCCCTCGCTCGGCAGCGCCGGCGCCGCCGTCGGCCCGCCGATCACGTCGACGAGCCACGGCACGCCCTGGCCGAGCGCCGCGGTGCGGATCTCCGCGAGGAGTGCCCGCGCCGGCTCGGGCGTGACCCGCTCGAGCCCGCGGAGCACCTGCGAACCGGCCACCGCCGGCGAGAGCACTGGTACGCCCATCGACTGGACGGCCGAGCCCAGCAGCGCGACCACGAAGGCCGTGACGAGCAGGTTGCCGAGCGCCCCGAGGATGCGGTCGATCACGCCGAGCTTCACCGCCCGGACGCCGCGGCGCAGCAGCCGCCCGAGCGCCGCGCCGAGCGAGGCGCCGATCGCGAGCAGCAGCACCGCGGTCGCGATCACCGCGGGCGCCCGCCACTCGGGCGCCGCGACCAGCGAACCGACCCACGGCATCGCGAACCACGAGGCGACGCCGCCCGCGATGAGCCCGACGAGTCCGGCGGCCGTGCGCAGGAGCCCCGCGCGCCAGCCGTTCACGAGCGCCCCGATGCCGATCACCACGAGCAGCACGTCGAGCACCAGGCTCCAGCCCATCCGTCACCTCCGTCGCGCCCGCGGCGCAATTGTGGATTCCACCCTCTCGCACCCGGCTCCGGAACCGCTGAGGACGCGGCGGTCGACAAGGCGGATGCCTCGCCCCCGCCGCTCGGCTATCGTCGTGGTGCCCGGGGCCGCACACCTCGGGCGCGCGCGCCCCGGACCGACCGGGGTGCACCGGGCGAGGAGGCTTGGATGCGGGTCGGCATGTTCCTGAACTACGCGGGCGGATTCGCGGAGGTCGCCGACGAGGTCGGCGAGCTCGAGGCCGGCGGCGTGGACCTCGTCGCCGTCCCCGAGGCGTACTCCTTCGACGCGGTCAGCCAGCTCGGCTTCCTCGCGGCGCGCACCTCGACGATCACGCTCGCCTCCGGCATCCTGCAGCTGTACACCCGCACGCCCACGTTGACCGCGATGACCGCCGCCGGGCTCGACTACGTCTCCGGCGGCCGCTTCGAGCTCGGCATCGGCGCCTCGGGGCCGCAGGTCATCGAAGGCTTCCACGGCGTGCGCTACGACGCGCCGGTCGGCCGCACCCGCGAGATCATCGAGATCTGCCGGGCGACCTGGCGGCGCGAGCCCGTCGTGCACGACGGGCGGCACTACCGCATCCCGCTCCCGGCGGGGGAGGGTACGGGGCTCGGCAAGCCGCTGAAGCTCATCAACCACCCGGTGCGCGAGCGCATCCCGATCACCGTGGCCGCGCTCGGACCGAAGTCGGTCGAGCAGACCGCGGAGATCGCCGACGGCTGGCTGCCGATGTTCTTCCACCCCGAGCGGGCGGACGCGGTGTGGGGCGACGCGCTCGCCGCGGGCACGGCCCGGCGTTCGCCGGAGCTCGGCCCGCTCGACGTGTTCGCGAGCCCCGCGCTCGCCATCACCGAGCGGCCGGACGACGTGCTGCCGCTCGTGAAGCCGCAGCTCGCGCTCTACGTCGGCGGCATGGGCGCGAAGGGCAAGAACTTCTACAACGACCTCGTGGCGAGCTACGGCTTCGCCGAGGAGGCGGCGCGCATCCAGGAGCTCTACCTCGCCGGTCGCAAGGAGGAGGCGGTCGCCGCGGTGCCCGACGAGCTCGTGCGCGCGATCTCGCTCATCGGCCCGGCCTCGTACGTCGCCGAACGCGTCGCCGCGTTCGCGGAGGCCGGGGTGACGACGCTCGCCGTCACGCCGCTCGCGCGCAGCTCGGCCGAGCGCGTGGCGCTCATGGCCGGCTTCCGCCGCCTCGTCGGCTGACGGGCGATGTCGGCGGTCGAAGGTATGTTCGATCCAGGAGGTGGTCGCTTTGGACGACTGCAAGTGGGTCGAAGACGCATCGACGCGATCGGAGTTCGGTCGTCGGATTCGGGTGGTACTCGGTGCCCCCGGGGAATTCCGACATCCCGACCCACTGATTAAAAGTCAGTTGCTCTGCCTCTGAGCTACGGGGGCTGATGCATGGCGCAGAAGACCTGCACGAGCTGCAAGCAGTCTAAGCCACTCGCCGAGTACACCGTTCGACGGGCGTCCAGAGACGGGCTCGCGACGATCTGTCGCGAGTGCAATCGGCTCAAGGCGCGGCGGTACTACGCGAAGAACCGCGAGTACCACGTCCGCGTCATCATGGCGCGAAAGGCGGTGCAACGGAGCCTCGCGCTCGACGCGGTGGGAACGTATCTGCTCGCGAACCCCTGCGTCGACTGCGGCGAGGGCGATGTCCGCGTGCTCGACTTCGATCATCGCGAGAACTGCGACAAGTCCGCCGACGTCATGCGTCTGGCCCAGAACGGCTACTCCGTCGCTCGGGTCATGGTCGAGATCGCGAAGTGCGAGGTGCGGTGCCGCAACTGCCATGCGAAGGTCACCTACGAACGGCTCGGCAACGACTGGCGCACGGCGCTCATGCAGCGGATGGCGGAAGAGGATCCCGCTGATCCCCGCGATCTCCCCGATCCCGGCTGAGCGCCCGGCTGCGGCGAGTATCCTTGCCGGAATGGCCTCCAGCTTCCACCGCCCCACCAAGTTCCCGCCCGGCATGTTCGAGGCGTTCCTGGGCGGCGAGGACCCGGCGCAGCTGAACCGCGTCGCGCACGACACCGCGGCCGCGCTGCTCGCCCGAGTGCGCAGCGACCCCGACCCCGAGATCGTGTCCCGTCTCGTGGCTTACACCGACCGGCACGGCATCGACGCGATCGCCGAGCTCTGGTCGCGCTCGTCGGCGAAGAGCCTCCCGGGGGCGCTCTGGCGCATCTACCTGCTGCGCACCCTCATCCGGCAGGACTCCGAGACGCTGAGCCTCGCCTACCGGCGCGGCAGCGAGGTCTCGCACACCATCGACCAGGTCGTGGCCGGCGCCCCGACTCCGGCGGGCCCCGGTGAGGTCATCGAGCTCGCCGACCGCATCCTGCACGGCGTCTTCGCGGGCGACTTCGCCGTCGCCCTCGACCGGGCCGCCGCGTTCGGCCGGGTGACCGCCGCCGGCTTCGCGAGCCTCGCCGACGACGCGGACGCCGCCGACGCGGTGCACCCCGATCGGCCGGCGGAGTTCACCCGCCGCGCGCTGCGCCTCACCGAGCTCTCCGACGAGCTGACGGCGTGCGCGAAGCTCTGGCGCCGGGACGCGCTCGACTGAGAGCCCGGGAGCGCCCCCGCCGTCGCGGAATACGCGCCCGCCCGCGTCCGTTACACTCGATGTGCCGGGCCGCAGTAACCCCGGGCTCCAATATTCGCCGCTTCGAGCGGCCTCGCGCCGAGAGGCGTTCTGCGGCCCGGCATTTCCCGTCTTCGGGGCGGCGCCTCCGGGCCGGGTGCCCCTCGGCCGCCGGCGCGCGCGTACCATCGGAGCATGCCCGCCACCGTGACGCTCCTCATCGAGCCGCTCGCCGCCGACGACCTCAGCTCCGACCTCGAGTCGACGTTCCGCGAGGTGGATGCCTCGGCGCCCGCGCTCCGCGTCGGCGAGCTCTCCACACAGCGCGGCGATGGCATCTTCGAGACCCTCGCGGTCGTGAACGGGCACGCCCAGGAGGCTGAGCCTCACCTGCAGCGCCTGCGCAACTCCGCCGCGATCTGCGAACTCCCCGAACCGAACCTCGCGCAGTGGCACGCGGCGATCGAGCGCGCGACCGCGGCGCTGCCCGCCGAGGGCGAGTTCGCGATGAAGCTCGTGCTGAGCCGCGGGGTCGAGCACGGTCCCGCGCCGACCGCCTGGCTCTCGGCGGCGCCCGCGGCGGACTTCAGCGCGCCGCGCGAGCAGGGCATCCGAGCGGTCACCCTCGACCGCGGGCTCGCGCACGACGCGGCGGCGACGGCCCCGTGGCTGCTGCTCGGCGCCAAGACACTGAGCTACGCGACGAACATGGCGGCGCTGCGCGAAGCGAAGCGCCGCGGCGCGGACGACGCGATCTTCGTCTCCTCGGACGGCTATGTGATGGAGGGGCCGACCTCGAGTGTCATCCTCCGCCACGGCGACGAGTACTCGACCCCGGCGCCGAGCGGGGCCATCCTGCACGGCACGACGCAGCTGAGCCTCTTCGAGCACCTCGGCGAACTCGGCCACCGTACCGCGTACCGCGACATCCCGGCCGCGGAGCTCGCGAGCGCCGACGCGATCTGGCTCGTCTCGAGCGTCCGGCTCGCCGCCGGGCTGACCGCCCTCGACGGCTCGCCGGTGCCGTTCGACGCCGAGGAGACCCGCGCCTTCAACGCCTACCTGCTGAGCCCGCGCGACTGACGCGCCCCGGGCGGTTCAGCCGAAGCGGCCCGAGACGTAGTCCTCGGTCGCCTTGACGGTCGGGTTCGAGAAGATCGTCGTGGTGTCGGCGTACTCGATGAGCTTGCCCGGCTTGCCGGTGCCGGCGATGTTGAAGAACGCCGTCTTGTCGCTCACGCGCGAGGCCTGCTGCATGTTGTGGGTCACGATCACGATCGTGTACTCCTGCTTCAGCTCCTCGATGAGGTCCTCGATCGCGAGGGTCGAGATCGGGTCGAGCGCCGAGCACGGCTCGTCCATCAGGATCACCTCGGGCGACACGGCGATCGCGCGGGCGATGCAGAGACGCTGCTGCTGGCCGCCGGAGAGGCCGGAGCCGGGGCGGTCGAGGCGGTCCTTGACCTCGTTCCAGAGGTTCGCGCCCTGCAGAGACTTCTCGACCAGCTCGTCGGCGTCGGACTTGCTCATCTTGCGGTTGTTCAGGCGCACGCCCGCGAGCACGTTCTCCTTGATCGACATCGTCGGGAACGGGTTCGGCCGCTGGAACACCATGCCGACCTGGCGGCGCACGAGCACGGGGTCGACGCCCGGGCCGTAGAGGTTGTTGCCGTCGATCAGCACCTCGCCCTCGACACGGGCGCCGGGGATGACCTCGTGCATGCGGTTCAGGGTGCGGAGGAAGGTCGACTTGCCGCAGCCGGACGGGCCGATGAACGCCGTCACGGTGCGCGGTTCGATCTCGAGGGTGATGCCCTCGACGGCGCGGAAGCTGCCGTAGTACACGTTCAGGTCGTTGACTTCGATGCGCTTGGACACGTGGCTTCGATTCTCTCTGGGGCTCGGGCGGGTGGCGGTGGGCGGCCGGTCAGCGGCCGGTCTTCGGTGAGAAGAGCTTCGACACGACGCGGGCGATGACATTCAGCAGGGCGACGATGAGGATGAGCGTGAGCGCGCCCGCCCAGGCGCGGTCGATGTACGCCTGCACGTCGGTGCCCTGGTTCATGTACTGGGTGTAGACGAAGACGGGCAGCGTCATCATCCGACCCTCGAACAGGTTGTAGTTCATGCTCGTCGTGAAGCCCGCGATGATGAGCAGCGGCGCGGTCTCGCCGATGACGCGGGCGATGGCGATCATGACGCCCGTGATGATGCCGGCGATCGAGGTGGGCAGCACGACCTTCACGATCGTCAGCCACTTCGGCACGCCGAGGGCGTAGCTCGCCTCGCGCAGCTCGTTCGGCACGAGCTTCAGCATCTCCTCGGAGGAGCGCACGACGACCGGGATCATCAGCACCGACAGCGCGACCGCGCCGCCGAAACCCATCCGGATGCCGGGGTCGCCGGTGAAGAGCGCGAAGAGGGCGAAGGCGAAGAGACCAGCGACGATCGAGGGGATGCCGGTCATCACGTCGACGAAGAAGGTGATGCCGTGCTTCAGCTTTCCGCGGCCGTACTCGACGAGGTAGATCGCGGTGAGCAGGCCCACCGGCACCGAGATGAGCGCCGCCATGCCGGTGATCAGCAGCGTGCCCATGATGGCGTGCAGGGCGCCGCCGCCGGCGCCGACGACGTTGCGCATCGACTCGCTGAAGAACTGCAGGTCGAAGCGGGGGACGCCGTTCGCGATGGTCGTGTACGCGACCGAGATGAGCGGCAGCAGCGCGATCGTGAACGCGGTCGAGACGAGCGCGGTGACGAGGCGGTCCTTCGCCTTGCGGGTGCCTTCGACGACGCGGGAGAGCACCCAGATCACGACGCCGTAGAGCACCACGCCGAGGAACACCGCGGCCGCGATGTTGAAGCCCGTCTCGCTCGCCACCGCCAGGATCACGAAGAAGGCGGTGGTGACGGCGAGGCAGCCGAGGAGCACCCAGAGGGCGGCGAAGCGGGGCAGCTTGCCCGCGGTCAGGGTGTTGGCGATGGGGCCGGTGCTCCGGCCCGTCGGCGCCTGCTGCGGGGTGACGGTGAGGCTCATCAGTTGGCTCCCGAGAATTCCTTGCGGCGCTCGACGATGTACCGCGCGAGCATGTTGACGGCGAGGGTGATGACGAAGAGGATCAGACCCGTCGCGATGAGGATGTTGACGCCGATGTCGTGGGCCTCGGGGAAGTTCAGGGCGATGTTCGCGGCGATCGTGGTCGGGTTCTGCGACTGCAGCACCGCGAAGCTGATGACCGCGGCGGGCGAGAGCACCATCGCGACGACCATCGTCTCGCCGAGGGCGCGGCCGAGGCCGAGCATCGAGGCCGAGATGATGCCGGGACGGCCGAACGGCAGCACCGCGAGCTTGATCATCTCCCAGCGGGTCGCGCCGAGCGCGAGCGCCGCCTCCTCGTGCAGCACGGGCGTCTGCAGGAAGACCTCGCGGCTGAGGGCAGTGATGATCGGCAGGATCATCACCGCGAGCACGATGGCGACGGTGAGGATCGTGCGGCCGGTGCCCGAGACGGGACCGGCGAAGAGCGGGAACCAGCCGAACCACTCGGTCAGGCTCGTGTAGAAGGGCTGCACGGCGGGGGCGAGGACGGTGATGCCCCAGAGGCCGAAGACGACCGAGGGCACGGCGGCCAGCAGGTCGATGACGTAGCCGAGCGCCTGGGCGAGCCGGCGCGGCGCGTAGTGCGAGATGAACAGCGCGATGCCGATCGCGACCGGCACGGCCATCAGCAGCGCGAGGGCGGCGGCCCAGATGGTGCCGAAGACGAGGGGGCCGACGTACTGCCAGAAGTTCTCGGCGTCGCCCTTGAAGGCCGTCGGCTCCGCGGTGAAGGCGGGCAGGGCCTGGGCGACGAGGAAGATCGCCACCGCGGCGAGGGTGACGAGGATGAGGCTGCCGGACACGACGGTCGCGGTGGAGAACACACGGTCGCCGGGGCGCTGCTTCGCTTTGATGGCGGGGGCCGCGGGGGCTGTCGTCATGGCCGGGTTCTTTCCAGGAGGTGGGCCGTCGGGGGAGGCGCCGCGTGACCGCGGCGAGCCGGTCCGGCCGGAGCAGTGTGCTCCGGCCGGACCGGCGATCGCTTACTTGACCGACTCGAGCGCGGCGGCGACCTTGTCGGCCAGCTCGCTCGAGAGCGGGGCGGAACCGGCCTGCTCGGCGGCGGTGGCCTGGCCGGCCTCGCTCGCCAGGTAGCCGACGTAGTTCTTCACGAGCTCGCCCTGCTCGGCGTCCGCGTACTCCTGGCAGACGATCGCGTAGCTCACGAGCACGAGCGGGTAGTGGCTCGGGTCCGTGGTCTTGCGGTCGAGCGCGATGGCGAGGTCGTTCGCCTCGCGACCCTCGACGAGGGGCGACTCGGCGACGACCGCGGCGGCGGCCTCGGCGGTGTAGCCGACGAACTCGTCGCCGACCTTGATGTTCGCGACACCGAGGTCGCCGGCGCGCGAGGCGTCCGCGTACCCGATGGTGTTCACGCCGTTGGTGACGGCGTCGACGACGCCCGAGGTGCCCTGGGCGCCCTCACCGGCCTGGTACGGGAACGTGTCGGACGGCTTCTGGTCCCACGCCTCGGGGGCGTTCTGGTTCAGGTAGTCCGCGAAGTTCTTCGTGGTGCCCGAGTCGTCCGAGCGGTGCACGGCGGTGATGTTCGCGGCGGGAAGCGTCGCGCCCGGGTTGAGCGAGGCGATCGCCGGGTCGTTCCAGGTGGTGATCTCGCCCTTGAAGATCTTCGCGAGGGTGGCCGCGTCGAGGTTCAGCTCGTCGACGCCCTCCACGTTGTAGATCACGGCGATCGGCGAGATGTACACCGGCAGGTCGATGGCCTTGGTGTCGGGGGCGCACGCGGCGAAGGTGCCGGCGAGCTCGTCGTCGTTCAGGAACGAGTCCGAGCCGGCGAAGTCGACGCCGCCGGCGATGAAGGCCTCGCGGCCCGCACCCGAGCCCGAGGGGTCGTAGTTGATGGTGACGTCGGGGTTCTCCGTCTGGAAGGCGGCGACCCATGCCTCCTGGGCCGAGCCCTGCGACGAGGCGCCCGCAGCGTTGATGGTGCCTGAGAGCGACGAGGCCGACTCCGACGGAGCGGTCGAGCCGCCCTCGTTCGCGGCACAGGAGCTGAGCGCAACGGCGGCGACAGCGGCAACGACCGCGGCGCGGCCGAGACGTGAGACGTTCACTGTGTTCCCTTCAGGGGATCGTTTGCAGGTTCCGGGTCGGTGCTCCGGCCCGATGCTGGTGACGCTAAGCGCCTCGGATGACGAGCATCCGCCCCATTGGTGAACGGCAGGTGAACGGGACGTCAACGCGCGATGCGGCTCAGCCGCGCGGCGCGTGCGTCTCGATGGCGATGATGCCCGACGACGGGTTCGTCGCCGAGAGGTGGACGACGCTGAACGCGCCGGGTTCGAGCTTCGCGGCATCGCTCGCGTAGTCGCCGATGGGCGTGCCGGTGGCGAGCGCGAATTCGCGCAGCACGTCCGGGAGCAGCGGCCGGTGCGTGCACAGCACCGCCGGCTTGCCGACGCGGACGCGTTTGCCGACGACGCGGCGGATCTCGGCGGTTCCGGCGTCCCAGGCGTCCTGGGAGAGGCCGGCGTCGCGCTTGATCGGCACCCCGGTCGCGGCCGAGAGCGGGGCGACGGTGGTGATGCAGCGGACGGCGGGGCTCGAGACGATCCGCTTCGGGCCCCAGGCCGCGAGCGTGGCGGCGAGGCCGGCGGCCTGCTGCACGCCGCGCTCCGCGAGCGGTCGCGCCTCGTCGGGGCCGTCCCACTCGCTCCGGCCCATCGCCTTCGCGTGCCGGAGCACCGTGAGCGCCACGGTGCCGAGCACCCCCTGGTCGACGAGCGCCGCGAAGGCATCCAGGATCTCGACGTCCGGCTGATAGCTGAGGTAGCCGCGCGCGCGCTTGATCGTGACCCACTCGAGCGCGGCGACCTCGCCGTTCGGTCGGAACGTCGAGCGCTGCACGGCCCGCTCGCCGACCTCCGCGGCCCAGTAGTGCACGACCTTCTCGCGGCCGGAGGGCAGGGGGTAGCGGGAGATGCCGAGCGGCACGCCGAGCGCGACGCCGAGGCCCGTCTCCTCCGCGATCTCGCGCACCGCGGTCTGCGGCAGCGTCTCGCCAGGGTCGACCTTGCCCTTCGGGATGGTCACGTCGCCGTAGACGGTGCGGTGGATGACGAGCACGTGCACCCGGCCGTCGATGAGGCGCCAGCACACGGCCCCCGCCGCGTACACCGCCGTCTGCACGGCCGGGCTCACCGGCGCTTCCCGGGGCGCGGGCGCTGGGCCATCTGCTGCATGAGGCTATTCTGCAGGTCCTCGAGCGGTCGCCCGTCGGCGTCGAGGGAATGGCGCGTCCACACCCCCTCGCCGTCGAGGTGCCAGGAGCTCGTGCGCTCGTCCATCCCGCGGTCGAACAGGGACTCGATCTCGACGAGATGCTCGGGGTCGACCAGCCGCACGAGCGCTTCGACGCGGCGGTCGAGGTTGCGGTGCATCATGTCGGCCGAGCCGATGTAGACCTGCGGGTCGCCGTCGCCGAGGAACGAGAAGATCCGCGAGTGCTCGAGGTAGCGGCCGAGGATCGAGCGCACCGTGATGTTCTCGCTGAGACCGGGGATGCCGGGGCGGAGGCTGCAGATGCCGCGCACCCAGACCTCGACGGGGACGCCGGCGTTCGAGGCCCGGTAGAGCGCGTCGATGATGGCCTCGTCGACCATCGAGTTCACCTTGATGCGGATCCGGCTCGGTCGCCCCTCCTCGGCCGCGCGGGTCTCGGCCTGGATGAGCTTCAGCAGGCCCTTGCGCAGGTGCAGCGGCGCCACGAGCAGACGCTTGAACTTCTTCTCGATCGCGTAGCCGGAGAGTTCGTTGAACAGCCGGGTGAGGTCCTTGCCGACCTGGTCGTCGGCGGTGAGCAGCCCGAGGTCCTCGTAGATGCGGCTGGTCTTGGGGTTGTAGTTGCCCGTCCCGATGTGGCTGTAGTGGCGCAGCCCGCCCTTCTCCTGGCGGATGACGAGCGCGAGCTTGCAGTGCGTCTTCAGCCCGACGAGGCCGTAGACGACGTGCACGCCGGCCTTCTCGAGCTTGCGCGCCCAGCTGATGTTCGCCTGCTCGTCGAAGCGCGCCTTGATCTCGACGAGGGCGAGCACCTGCTTGCCGGCCTCTGCGGCGTCGATGAGCGCCTCGACGATGGGGCTGTCGCCGGAAGTGCGGTACAGGGTCTGCTTGATGGCGAGCACGTCGGGGTCGGCCGCGGCCTGCTCGAGGAAGGCGACGACGCTCGTCGAGAACGACTCGTACGGGTGGTGCAGCAGCACGTCGCGGCGCGAGACGGCCTTGAAGATGTCGGCCGGGCGGTTCGGCTCGCTCGGCTGCAGCTGCGGATGCGTCGTCGGCACGCGGGGCGGGTAGTGCAGCTCCGGGCGGTCGATCCGCGCGAGGTCGAACAGGCCGCCGAGGTCGAGCGGCGCGGGCAGCCGGTAGACCTCGCGCTCGGTGATGTCGAGCTCGCGCACGAGGAGGCCGAGGGTGACGTCGTCCATGTCGTCGGTCACCTCGAGCCGGATCGGCGGGCCGAAGCGGCGTCGCCGGAGCTCCTTCTCGAGCGCCTGGATGAGGTTCTCGGTCTCGTCCTCCTCGACCTCGACGTCCTCGTTGCGGGTCACCCGGAACACGTGGTGCTCCACGATCTCCATGCCGGGGAACAGATCGCCGAGGTGGTTCGCGATGAGGTCCTCGAGGGTGAGGTACCGGCCGTCGTCGGAGCCGTCGCCCGTGCCGACCGCGACGAAGCGGGGCAGCATCTGCGGCACCTTCACGCGGGCGAACTCCTGGCGGCCCGTCTTCGTGTTGCGCACGCGCACCGAGAGGTTCAGCGAGAGCCCCGAGATGTAGGGGAAGGGGTGCGCCGGGTCGACGGCGAGCGGCATCAGCACGGGGAAGATCTGCAGCGAGAAGTACTCGCGCAGCCGGGCCCGCTCGTCGTCGGCGAGCTCGGTCCAGCGCACGACGCGGATGCCGTGCTCGGCGAGGGCCGGGCGGACGAGCTCCTGGTAGGCGGCGGCGTGCCGCTCCTGCAGCTCGTGCGCGGCGCGGGAGATGTCGTCGAGCACGTCGACGGGGGAGCGGCCCACGTTCGTCGGCACCGCGAGCCCGGTGTCGATGCGGCGCTTGAGGCCGGCGACGCGCACCATGAAGAACTCGTCGAGGTTGGACGCGAAGATCGCGAGGAAGTTCGCCCGCTCGAGCACCGGCTGCAACGGATCCTCGGCCAGCTCGAGCACGCGCTGGTTGAAGGCGAGCCAGCTGAGCTCGCGATCGAGGTAGCGCTCGGCGGGCAGCTCGGGGGCGCCCTCGAGGTCGAACGGCTCGAAGTCGTCGTCGAAGTCGCTCGACGTGCGGTCCTCGTCGATCATGTCCGTCATCCCGCCATCATGCCACCGGGCGGTGTCCGCGAGGCGTCCCGCGGGTCAACGCGCGGTGACCTGCTCGCCGGCGGGCTCGTCGTCCTCGTGCACGTTGAAGCGGTAGCCGACGTTGCGCACGGTGCCGATGAGGCTCTCGAGCTCGCCGAGCTTCGCGCGGAGCCGTCGCACGTGCACGTCGACCGTGCGGGTGCCGCCGAAGTAGTCGTAGCCCCACACCTCGCTGAGCAGCTGCTCTCGCGTGAACACGCGCGAGGGGTGCGCCGCGAGGAAGCGGAGCAGCTCGAACTCCTTGTAGGTGAGGTCGAGCGGGCGCCCGTGCACCTTCGCCGAGTAGCTCGCCTCGTCGATGACGACGCCGGAGGCCTGGATCTTCTCGCTCGGCAGCGCGTCGCGGCTGCGGCCGAGCGCGAGCCGGATGCGCGCGTCCAGCTCGGCTGGCCCGGCGCCCTCGAGCACGAGGTCGTCGACGCCCCATTCCGGCGTGACGGCCATCAGCCCGCCCTCGGTGCAGATGAGGATGAGCGGGACCGAGAGGCCCGTCGTACGGAGGATCTGGGCGAGGGCCTTGGCGCCGGCGAGGTTCGTGCGGGCGTCGAGCAGGATGAGGTCGCACTCGGGCGCGTTGACGAGCTGCTCGGGCGAGGCGGGGATCACCCTCGTCCGATGCGCCAGGAGCGCCAGAGCCGGGAGGACGTCATCGTCGGCGGCCGGCGACAAGATCAGCAGCTGCGCCACGCACACCCTCCAGTAGTAAGGTGCGGTCAATACTACGGGCAACGGCGAGCGGTCGCCGCGAACGGGGAGACGGAACGGCATGGACACCAGCGAGGCCGAGGGCGGACGAGTCGGCATCGTCCTGATCTGGCTGATCGCGCTCGCGGGATCGGTGCTCGTCGTCGCCCTCGCGTACGGCGGTCAGCGGGTCTGGTTCGGCGACACCAGCGCGCTCGGCGTGTACCGGGCGCTCGGCGTCGTCTTCGCGGCATCCGTGCTCGGCGCGCTGCTCGCGCAGCTCGCGTCGCGTCGCCCGGTCGGCTACGTGGCCAGGGCGAGCGCCTCGGTCGGCGGGGCCGCCGTGCTCGTCGCGCTCGCGGCCGCGGCGGTCGCGCCCCTCGCCGTCGGTCTCAGCGGGTAGACTGCTGGGCATGGATCAGCTGGTCGCTCTCGAACTCCTCTTCATCGGTCTGCTCGGCCTCGCGACCGTCACGATCGCCTGGATCTCGGGCGTCGTCGTCTACAAGCTCTTCAAGGGCCAGCGCTAGGCGCCGAGGCATCGCGATGATCGAGCTGCCCGTCGGCCTGCCCGCCGAGCTCGTGCCGCTGTCCTGGCTCCTCGGGGTCTGGGAGGGCTCGGGCGTCATCGACTACAAGATCGGCGACGAGTCGGTCACGCGGGAGTTCGGCCAGCGCGTGAGCTTCAGCCACGACGGCCTGCCGCACCTGAACTACACCTCTTACACCTGGCTCTTCCCGGTGGAGGAGGGCGGCGACCCGGTGCCGCTCACGACCGAGACCGGCTACTGGCGCCTCGCCCGTCCCCGCGGGGAGGGCGACCCCGGCCCGGCGATGCTGCCGGCTGCCGCCGAATCCGCGTACACCGACGCCGAGCAGGTCGAGGCGCTCCGCAACGCCGAGGGCGGCTTCGACCTCGAGGTGCCGATCGTGCACCCCGACGGCGTCACCGAGCTCTACCTCGGCCAGGTGAAGGGCCCGCGCATCGACCTCGCGACGGACGCCGTGATCCGCACGAGCGGGGCGAAGCCCTACGCCGCGGCCACCCGGCTCTACGGCCTGGTCGACGGCCACCTGCTGTGGGCGTGGGACATCGCGGCGCTCGGGCAGGACCTGCGCACGCACGCCTCCGCGCGACTCGCGAAGGCAGGCTAGTGACCGACCCGTTCCTCTCCCTGCCCGGCGCGGTCGTCGCCGAGGGCGTCGACGCCGGCGTCCCGGGCCACTACGGCGAGCCGATGCGCGAGCAGCGCGCCCTCGAGCGCGGCACGGCCGTCGTCGACCTCGGCGACCGGGCCATCGTGACGGTGTCCGGGCCCGACCGGCTGAGCTGGTTGCACTCCATGGCGAGTCAGGCGCTCGATCGGCTGGCGCCGGGCGGCAGCGCCGAGGCGCTCTTCCTCGACGCCAACGGCCACATCGAGCACGTCGCGCACGTCATCGACGACGGCGAGCGCAGCTGGCTCATCGTCGAGGGCGACGAGGCCGCCGCGCTCGCCGCGTTCCTCGACCGCATGCGCTTCATGCTGCGGGTCGAGGTGGCCGACGCCAGCACCGAGTTCGCCGTGCTCGGCGCCCTCTCGACCGAGGCGCTCGACGCCGCCGTCGCCGCGGCCGCCCCCGCCGGCGTCGCGCTCGACTGGCGCGACCCCTGGGCCGCAGGCAGCCCCGGCGGGCACCGCTACGCCGCCGAGGCCGGGCACCCGGGGGCATCCTGGACCTGGGTCGAGCGCATCGTCCCGCGCACCGCGCTCGCGGATGCCGCGGCCGCCGTCGCCGCCGGACGGATCGCCGCCGCAGGATCGCTCGCGGCCGAGGCGCTGCGCATCGCCGCCTGGCGCCCGCGCCGGGCGACCGAGGTCGACGAGAAGGCCATCCCGCACGAACTCGACTGGCTGCGCAGCGCCGTCGACCTCGGCAAGGGCTGCTACAAGGGGCAGGAGACCGTCGCCAAGGTGCTGAACCTCGGCCGCCCGCCGCGCCGTCTCGTGCTCGTGCACCTCGACGGCAGCGACACCGTGCTGCCGGCGGCGGGTGACGAGATCATCGCGCTCAAGGTCCGGCCGGAACCCGCCGAGGGCGAGCAGCCCGAGCGCCGGGTCGTCGGCCGCATCACCTCGAGCGCCATGCACTACGAGCTCGGGCCGATCGCCCTCGCCGTCGTGAAGCGGGCGGTGCCGGCCGCGCTCGAGCTCATCGTCGAGAGCCACGGCATCGACGTCGCGGCGGCGCAGGTCGAAATCGTGCCCGCCGACGCGCGCTCCGCGGTCGACGTGCCCCGCCTGCCGCGCCTCGGCGTCCGCCCCTAGCCGGACTGCTCGCCGGCTGTCGCGCGCGCCCGCTCAGGACAGCGGCGCGACCGCGGCCCAGTCGAGGGTGAGTTCGCCGAGGCGCCAGCGGCGCAGACCGTCCCGCACGGGCCAGCCCTCGGCGCGCAGCCGGCCGACGACGTCGATCCAGCGCTGCGACGGGCCGTAGACCGAGAGCGGCGCCGCCTGCGCCCAGGCCCGATCGAGGCCCGCGAGCAGCTCGTGCACGCGCTCGCCGGGGACGTTGCGGTGGATGAGCGCCTTCGGCAGCCGTTCGGCGACGACCGATGGGCGCTCGAGCTCCCGCAGACGAAGGCTGATCGTGAAGCTGCGCGGTCCCTCGGCGGTGACGCCGACCCAGCTGGCGATGCGGCCGAGCTCGTCGCAGGTGCCCTCGACGAGCAGACCCTCGGGCGCGAGCCGGGCGGTCATCCGTGCCCAGGCCGCGGCCACCTCGCGCTCCTCGTACTGGCGCAGCACATTGAAGGCGCGGATGACGGCGGGGCGGCGCTGCCCGGTCGGCACCTCGAAGCCGCCGCGGGCGAACGCGACCGGCAGCTCCGGGGCGAAGGCGGTGCGTCTGGCGCGCACCTCGGCGAGCTGAGCGTCGGCGGTGCGCACCCGGGCGGGGTCGATCTCGAGGCCGAGCACTTCGACGTCCGGGCGGCGGCGACGGAGCCGGGCGGCGAGCTCGAAGGCGGTCACCCCGCTCGCACCGTAGCCGAGGTCGACCACGAAGGGATCGGGTGCCCGGCGGAACGCCGGCTGCTCGGCGATCCAGCGGTCCACCCGGCGCAGCCGGTTCGTGTTGGTGGTGCCGCGGGTGATCGCGCCCTCGGGCCCCGCGGAGGCGCGGTGGGCGGGCGGGGACGGCGGCATTCCTCCAGTCTCGCAGGGCTCGACCCGGTTCGTCGCGGCGCCGAGCGCCGCCGCTAGGCTGGGAGCATGCCTCACACCCTCGTGCTGCTTCGCCACGGCAACAGCGAATGGAACCAGCAGAACCTCTTCACCGGTTGGGTCGATGTCCGGCTCTCCGAGCTCGGCCTCGACGAGGCCGCCCGTGCGGGCGAGCTGCTCGCCGCCGAGGGCGTGCTGCCCGACGTGCTGCACACCTCGGTGCTGAGCCGGGCCATCCAGACCGCGAACATCGCGCTCGACGTGGCCGACCGGCTGTGGATCCCCGTGCGCCGCAGCTGGCGGCTGAACGAGCGCCACTACGGCGCGCTGCAGGGCCTCGACAAGGCCGAAACGCTCGAGAAGTACGGCCCCGAGCAGTTCCAGCTCTGGCGCCGTTCCTTCGACGTGCCGCCGCCGGCGCTCGCCGACGACGCCGAGTACTCGCAGGTCGGCGACCCCCGGTACGCGGAGCTCGCCGACGACGAACTGCCCCGCACCGAGTGCCTGAAGGACGTCATCGCCCGCATGCTGCCGTACTGGGAGCAGGACATCATCCCCGACCTCGCGGCGGGCAAGACCGTGCTCGTCACCGCGCACGGCAACTCGCTCCGCGCGCTCGTGAAGCACCTCGACGGCATCAGCGACGCCGACATCGCCGAGCTCAACATCCCGACCGGCATCCCGCTCGTCTACGAGCTCGACGACGACTTCCGACCGACCGGCCCGGGCCGCTACCTCGACCCCGAGGCGGCTGCGGCCGGTGCGGCCGCCGTCGCCGCCCAGGGAAAGAAGTAACGCAGGGCGAGAAGGAGCCCGGCGCTCGACGAAACCGAGCGCACGATGCGGCGAGGGCCGGTGGATCATCCGATCCACCGGCCCTCCTCGTCTCCGGCCTCGCGTCAGGGCGCCTCGGGTGCCCAGTCGCCGGTCGCGAGGTACTGCACCTTCTTCGCGATCGACACCGCGTGGTCCGCGAAGCGCTCGTGGTAGCGGCTGGCGAGCGTCGCGTCGACGGTGTCGACGGCCTCGCCCTTCCACGTCTCGCCCAGCACCTTGTCGAACACCTGCAGGTGCAGGGCGTCGATCTCGTCGTCCTCGTTGCGGATCTGCTCGGCGAGCTCGACGTCCTCGCTCGTCAGCAGCTCGGTGAGCTTCTTCGCGATCTCGACGTCGAGCCGGCCCATCTCGGCGAAGGTCGGTCGGAGCGTCTTCGGCACGACCTTGTCGGGGAAGCGGTAGCGCGCGAGCTGCGCGATGTGGGTCGACATGTCGCCCATCCGCTCGAGCGACGCGCTGATGCGCAGCGCGCTGACGACGATGCGCAGGTCGCGGGCGACCGGCTGCTGCCGGGCGAGGATCGTGATGGCGAGCTCGTCGAGGGCGAGCGCCGCCTGGTCGATGCCGTGATCGTCGGCGATGACCTCCTCCGCGAGCGCCACATCGGACTCGTTGAACGCACGGGTGGCCTTGTCGATCGACTCCGCGACGAGACCGGCGATCTCGACGAGCCGGTCCTGGACCTCGCGCAGCTCCTGCTGGAACACCTCACGCATGACTGTGAATCCTCACACCTCTCTTGCATCGGCGCGGACGCGCTGATGCACCGGTTCCGACCGGCGCGGCAATCCTCCCGATCGAAGGTGAACAGCAGGTGCCGTTCTCCTGAACACTGACCAACGTACCGTCGTATTCGGCCCGATCGGCGACGGGCACCCTTCACGCATCGTTAGTGTGGGATCCATGGACTCCACCTGGGTGGTGGTCGCAGCGCTCGCCCTCGGCCTCTTCCTCGGCGCCGCCTTCATGGTCGTGCTGCACATGGCCGAACGACGCGGGCAGAGCGCGGCGAACGTCGCGACCCCGAGCGTGCCCGAGGGCGTCGACCAGGTGCTCGAGGTGCTCGACTCCGCGGGCGTCGTCGTCGACCCGTCGAACAACGTGCTGCGGGCGTCGCCCGGCGCGCTGGCCATGGGGCTCGTGCGCGGGCAGACGCTCGCCCACCAGGAACTGCTCGACTTCGCCGGGCGGGTGCGCCGCACGGGCGAGCCGATCGCCGAGGAGCTCGAGCTCGCCCGCGGCCCGTTCGGCGAGCAGACCATGCTCGTGAGCGTCAGGGTCGCCCGGCTCGGAGCCCGCTTCGTGCTCATCGTCGTCGAGGACCGCACCGAGGCGCATCGCCTCGACGAGGTGCGCCGCGACTTCATCGCGAACATCAGCCACGAGCTGAAGACGCCGATCGCCTCGGTGGGCCTCCTCGCCGAGGCGCTCGGCGAGGCCGCCGACGAGCCCGCGCAGGTGCAGCGCTTCGCCGGCCGGCTCGAGGTCGAGGCGCAGCGCCTCGCGCGCATCACCGGCGAGATCATCGAGCTCTCGAAGCTCCAGGCGAAGGACGCCCTCCGGCCGGATGAGATCGTGCGGATCGACGAGGTCGTGGCCGCCGCCGTCGACCAGAACCGGGTGGTCGCGCAGGCGAAGGACATCGACGTCGCGGTGCGCGGCGCGAAGCGGGCGGAGGTCTACGGCGACCGGGCGCTGCTCGCGGTGGCCGTGCACAACCTCATCGCCAACGCGATCGCCTACTCCAACGAGGGCGGGCGGGTCGGCGTCGGCGTCTCGACGAAGAAGGGCGCCGTCGAGATCTCCGTGACGGACCAGGGCGTCGGCATGGCCGCCGACGAGCTCGACCGCGTCTTCGAGCGGTTCTACCGCGTCGACCAGGCCCGCAGCCGCAATACCGGCGGCACCGGCCTCGGCCTCAGCATCGTGAAGCACACCGTGCAGAACCACGGCGGCGACGTCCGCGTCTGGTCGCAGCCCGGCCGCGGCTCGACCTTCACGATCCGGCTGCCGCTCGCCGCGGCCGTCGAGCCCCAGGACGAGGCGGGCCGGTCGCCCGCCTCGATCGATCCCGCCCCCGCATCCCGAGGAGCCGTCACGTGACTCGAATCCTGCTCGTCGAAGACGAGATCGCCCTGTCCGACCCGCTCAGCTTCCTGCTCGAGCGCGAGGGCTACGAGGTGGAGGTCGCCGCCGACGGCCGCGACGCCCTCGAGGCCTTCGACCGCGACGGCGCCGACCTCGTGCTGCTCGACCTCATGCTGCCCGGCCTGCCGGGCACCGAGGTCTGCCGGGAGCTGCGCAACCGCTCGAGCGTGCCGATCATCATGCTCACGGCGAAGGATTCGGAGATCGACATCGTCGTGGGGCTCGAGCTCGGCGCCGACGACTACGTCACGAAGCCGTACTCGACGAGGGAGCTGCTCGCCCGCGTGCGCGCCGTGCTCCGCCGCCGGGTGGACGCGGCGGACTTCGACGACGCCGTGCTCGAGGCGGGCCGGGTCCGGATGGACGTCGACCGGCACACCGTCGAGGTCGACGGCGCCGCGGTGCCGATGCCGCTGAAGGAGTTCGAACTGCTCGAGCTGCTGATGCGCAACGCCGGTCGCGTGCTCACCCGCGGCCAGCTCATCGACCGGGTGTGGGGTTCGGACTACTTCGGCGACACGAAGACGCTCGACGTGCACATCAAGCGCATCCGTTCGAAGATCGAGGTCTCCCCGTCCGAGCCGGTGCAGCTCGTCACGGTGCGCGGCCTCGGCTACCGCTTCGAGGCCTGAGCGGCCCGGAAGGGCGCGCCGCCGCGCGAAAGACCCCGGCTCACCGCGTCATGCGAAGCGGCGAGCCGGGGTCTCGTTCGCGGGCGCCTTACGGCACGAGCGAGGCGTACTCCTTGAGCGCGCCGTCGAGGACGGGGACGTTGATCTCCTGGCCCTCCGCACCGGTGTACTGGAAGAAGATCGGCATGAGCGAGCCGGGGATCGAGTCGATGCCGTCGAGCAGCACGGGCTCCTGCACCTCGATGCCCTCGACGTCGTCGACGCCGAACGCGACGGTGCTGCCGGCGGTGATCGTGATCGGCTCGGTGACGGTGCTGCCGTCGCCGAACTCGACGTTCAGCTCGGCGTCGGCGTCGCCGCGGTTCACGACCGTCATCACGAGGTTGCCCTGCTCGCCGTCGTCGCTCACGACGAGGACGTTGCGGAGGTCGAGGTCGCCGACGTTGACGGAGACGCCGTCGCTCGCGTCGTAGTGCTCGGTGGTCGCCTGGTAGGTGATCATCGAGCAGCCGCTGGCGCCGATGACGATACCGAGAGCGAGAGCGGCGGATGCCGCGAGACGCGCCTTCACAGAACCTCCAAGTCCGAAGCCGTGCGCGCGGATCGGCCGTCGCGCACGCGTGGGAATCGTGTCGAGCATAGCCTACGGAAGTGCATGCCCGTGGAGGGCCGCATACCTTAGCACGATCCACGATGTGATATCCTGAAAGTTGCCGAAAGGACTATCATTCATGCTTTTTGAGGTTGGCGAGACCGTCGTTTACCCGCACCACGGCGCTGCAACGATCACCGAGGTGAAGAAACGGATCATCAAGGGCGAAGAGAAGCTCTACCTCAAGCTGAACGTCACGCAGGGCGACCTCGTCATCGAGGTCCCCGCTGAGAACGTCGATCTGGTCGGCGTCCGCGACGTCATCGGCAAGGAGGGCCTCGACCGCGTGTTCGAGGTGCTGCGCGCGCCGTTCACCGAGGAGCCGACCAACTGGTCGCGCCGCTACAAGGCGAACCTCGAGAAGCTCGCCTCGGGCGATGTGATCAAGGTCTCCGAGGTCGTGCGCGACCTGTGGCGGCGCGATCAGGACCGCGGCCTCTCGGCCGGCGAGAAGCGCATGCTCGCGAAGGCCCGGCAGATCCTCATCTCGGAGCTCGCGCTCGCCGAGAAGACCGACGAGGAGCAGGCCTCGGTCGTGCTCGACGAGGTCCTCGCCTCCTGAGTCACGGCCGCGCTCGGCGCCGGACGCCCGCCGTCCGGCCGCCGTGCGCTGGCGGTACGCTCGAAGGGTGAGCACACCCTCCGTCGCCGTCATCGTCGTCGCCGCGGGCAGCGGCACCCGGCTCGGCCGCCCGGAACCGAAGGCCTTCGTGCCGCTCGGCGACGGCACGCTGCTCTCGCACGCCGTCCGCGGCGTGCTCGGCATGCGCGAGCCCGTGCAACTCGTCGTCGTGGTCCCGGCGGAGCGCGTCGACCAGACGCGCGCCCAGCTGCTGGCGGGCGCGGATGCCTCGGCCGAGCTCGCCGTCGTCGCCGGCGGCGAACTCCGGCAGGACTCCGTCGCCGCCGGACTCGCCCAGCTCGCCCCCGAGGTCGGCATCGTGCTGGTGCACGACGCGGCGCGGGCGCTCACCCCCTCCCTGCTCTTCGACGAGGTCGCCGCGGCGGTCCGCACCCGCGGCCACGGCATCGTGCCGGGGCTTCCCGTCGTCGACACGGTCAAGCGGGTCGCCGACGGCCGCGTCGTCGAAACCGTCGACCGCGCCGAGCTCGCCGCGGTGCAGACGCCGCAGGGCTTCCCGCGCGGTGCGCTCGAGCGGGCCTACCGCCTCGCGGGCGGCGAGTTCACCGACGACGCCGCGCTCGCCGCGGCGGCCGGCATGCAGGTCGACGTCGTACCCGGCGATGTGCGGGCGTTCAAGATCACGGTGCCCGCCGACCTGCGCCGGGCCGAGCAGCTCGTCGCCGAGACGGCCGGCGACGCGGCGTCGGCGGGTGAGGCGTCCGCCGGCCTCGGGTCGGACGCCGCCGAGCCCGAGCCGTCCATCCTCCCGCCCGAGCCCGTCGTGGAGCCGCGCGTCCTCGTGCCCCGCGTCGGCACCGGCGTCGACGTGCACGCCTTCGCCGACGACGACACGCCGCTCTGGCTCGCCGGACTCGAGTGGCCGGGGGAGCGCGGCCTCGCAGGGCACAGCGACGGCGACGCCGCGAGCCACGCGATCTGCGACGCCCTGCTCGCCGCGGCGGGGCTCGGCGACGTCGGCCGCATCTTCGGCACCGCCGACCCCGAGCTCGGCGGTGCGCACGGCGAGGTGTTCCTCCGCGAGACCGTGCGGCGGGTCCGCGAGGCGGGCTTCGTCGTCGGCAACGTCAGCGTGCAGCTCGTCGGCAACCGGCCGAAGCTCGCGCCGCGCCGCGAGGAGGCCGAGGCGCTCCTGAGCCGCTTCGTGGGAGCGCCGGTCAGCGTCTCGGCGACCACGAGCGACGGGCTCGGCTTCACGGGCCGCGGCGAGGGCATCGCGGCGATCGCGACCGCGCTGCTCATGCCCGCCTGACCTTCCGGCCAGCCCGCCCAGGTTCACGCGCCCGCCCGCCGGTAGGCTGGAGCGGTGACGCTCAGACTCTACGACACGAAGGCCCAGGCGCTGCGCGACTTCGTCCCCCTCCACGAGGGACGCGTCGGCATGTACGTGTGCGGCCCCACCGTGCAGTCGAGCCCGCACATCGGCCACCTGCGCAGCGCGCTCGTCTACGACCAGCTGCGCCGCTGGTTCGCGTACCGCGGCTTCGACGTGACCTTCGTGCGCAACGTCACCGACATCGACGACAAGATCCTCGACGCCGCCCACCGCGAGGGCCAGGGCGGGGCGGGCGAGCAGTGGTGGGCGCTCGCCTACCGCATCGAGCTCGAGTTCACCGCGGGCTACGCCGCGCTCGGCATCCTGCCGCCGAGCTACGAGCCGCGCGCCACCGCGAGCGTGCAGCAGATGCAGCAGCTCATCGCCCGCCTGATCGAGCGCGGCCACGCCTACCCGGCCGCCGACGGCTCGGGCGACGTCTACTTCGACACCGCGAGCTGGGCGGACTACGGCTCGCTCACCCGGCAGTCGCGCGAGCACATGGAGGCCGCGGCCGACGCCGACCCCCGGGGCAAGCGCGACCCGCGCGACTTCGCCCTCTGGAAGGGGCGCAAGGCCGACGAGCCCGACTCGGCGGCCTGGGCCTCGCCGTGGGGGGAGGGGCGCCCCGGCTGGCACATCGAGTGCTCGGCGATGGCGGCGCGCTACCTGGGCCCCGAGTTCGACGTCCACGGGGGCGGGCTCGACCTGCGCTTCCCGCACCACGAGAACGAGCTCGCGCAGTCGACCGCGGCGGGCCAGGGCTTCGCCCGCTACTGGGTGCACAACGGCCTCGTGAACATCGGCGGCCAGAAGATGTCGAAGTCGCTCGGCAACTCGGTCTACGCCGCCGAGCTGCTCGCGCTCGCCTCCCCGCTCGCCATCCGGTACCTGCTCGGCCAGGCGCACTACCGCTCGACGCTCGACTACAGCCCGGAGTCGCTCACGGTCGCCGAAGCGGCGGTCGATCGCATCCGCACGTTCCTCGCCCGGGTGGAGCGCCGGCTCGCCGGCACCCGCTTCGCCGGGGTCGGCGCGCCCGTCGTGCCGGAGGCCTTCGCCGAGGCGATGGACGACGACCTCGGTGTGCCTCAGGCGCTCGCCGTGCTGCACGACACCGTCCGGGCGGGCAACAACGCGCTCGACGCAGAAGAGCTGCACGAGGCAGCCGTCGCGCACGGGCAGGTCGTCGCCATGGTGCAGGTGCTCGGCATCGACCCGCGCGACCCGCACT
Source organism: Agromyces soli (assembly GCF_022811605.1). Classification (GTDB taxonomy): domain Bacteria; phylum Actinomycetota; class Actinomycetes; order Actinomycetales; family Microbacteriaceae; genus Agromyces; species Agromyces soli. The sequence continues at coordinate 2,091,087 of NZ_CP094533.1, forward strand.
GGGCGAGCGACGACGCGGGCCCTGCGGCCACCGCGCTCGGCGTGCTCGTCGAGCGCCTGCTCGACGACCGGCGCGCCGCCCGCGACGCGAAGGACTGGGCGGCGGCCGATCGCATCCGCACCGAGCTCGCCGAGGCGGGCATCACCATCGAAGACAGTCAGACCTCGACCCATTGGAGCCTCTCATGAAGGGCAGCAGCGGAAAGCCGCGCGCCGGAGCCGTCCGCAAGGCCGCGCACTCGAAGCAGGTCGGCACCGGCGGACACGGGCGCAAGGCGCTCGAGGGCAAGGGCCCCACGCCGAAGGCCGAAGACCGGAGCTGGCACGTCGCCGGCAAGCGCAAGGCCGCCCAGGAGCGGTACGAAGCCGCCGGCGGCAAGGGCCGCGCCGGCCAGAAGGGCCGCTCGCAGCGGCCGGGCGCCCCGCGCGGCGCCTCGGGCGCCTCGCAGCGCTCCCGCTCGGGCGACGAGTCCGAGATCGTGACGGGCCGCAACGCGGTCGTCGAGGCGCTCCGCACCAAGGTGCCCGCCACGACCCTCTATCTCGCGCAGCGCGTCGAGATGGACGACCGGGTGCGCGAGTCGCTCAAGATGGCGACGAACCGCGGCATCCCCGTGCTCGAGGTCACCCGGCCCGAGCTCGACCGTCTCGCCGGCGACGGCGGCGTGCACCAGGGCCTCGCGCTGAAGGTGCCGGCCTACGAGTACGCCCACCCGATCGAGCTGCTCGACGAGGTGCTCGCCGGCGATGAGACGCCGCTCTTCGTCGCGCTCGACGGCATCACCGACCCGCGCAACCTGGGGGCGATCATCCGCTCGACCGCCGCGTTCGGCGGCCAGGGCGTCATCGTGCCGCAGCGCCGCTCGGTCGGCGTGACCGCGGCCGCCTGGAAGACCTCGGCGGGCGCCGCGGCGCGCATCCCCGTCGCGATGGCGCCGAACCTCACCCAGACGCTGAAGGCCCTGAAGGAGCGCGGCGTGTTCGTGCTGGGGCTCGACGGCGACGGCGACGTGTCGCTGCCCGGGCTCGAGTTCGCCGACCGCCCGGTCGTGATCGTCGTCGGCTCCGAGGGCAAGGGGCTCTCGCGGCTCGTCACCGAGACCTGCGACGCGATCGTCTCGATCCCGATCAGCGCGGCCACGGAGTCGCTCAACGCGGGCATCGCGGTCTCGGTGGCGCTCTACGAGGTCTCCCGGCTCCGCGCCGCCGAGTCGGCGTAGGGTCGCGCGCCGCCGGGCGGCTGTCAAGGGGGCGGCGCCGCGGCGCCGCGCTCCGTAGCGTCGAGGGCATGGAACAGGACGCATACGACCGCATCTCCGAGCTCGTGTACGCCGCCGACGTGGCGATGCTCACCACCGTGGGCGAGGGCGGGGCGTTGCACGCGCGGCCGCTCGCGGCGCTGCAGGAGCGCTTCGACGGCACGCTCCGCTTCCTCGTCGAGGACCCGAGTCCGAAGCTCGAGGAGCTCCGCGAGCACCCCCGGGTGAACGTCGCGTACTCGTCGAAGCGCGGCTACCTCTCCGTCGCCGGCGTCGCACGGGTGGTCGAGGGCGAGGAGGGCGCCGTCGACGAGCTCTGGGGACCGGCGGCCGAGGCGTGGTTCCCGGGCGGCCGGGAGGATCCGGAGCTCGTCGTGCTCGAGGTGCTGCCGGAGAGCGCGGAGTACTGGGCGCTGACGGAGCCGGGCGTCGTCGCGGCGGCGAAGGCCGTCAAGGCCTTCTTCACCAAGGAGCAGCCCGACATCGGCGAGAACCGCGTCGTCGAGCTCTGAGGCACGGCGGACGGAGGGTCCGGCTCAGACGTTGAGGCGCCAGTCGCGCTCGTCGTCGGGGTCGATGGCGGCGATGGAGGCCGTGTCCGGCACGACCTCGATCGCGGCCGTGAAGGCGTCGGTGGGCGGCCCGATCACGGTCGCCTCGTCGCGGCGGTGGCGCAGCACGGTGTTGATGTAGCTCGTCACGGCTTCGGCGAGCGGGATGTCGTGGCCGGCCCGCTGCGCCATGAACCAGCGGTGCTCGAGCAACTGGTGGAAGACCTCCGCCGGTTCGAGCTTGCCGCGCAGCTCGCTCGGGATCGCCCGTACCACCGGCTCGAACACCCGCATCAGCCACTCGTGCGCGACCATCTCCTCGTCGAGCTCCGTCTTGCCGTAGCTCGCACGGTAGGAGTCGAGGTCGTTCAGGAGTCGGCGCGCCTGGTTCTCGCCCGTGTCGAGGCCGGTGAGGCGCAGCAGCCGGCGCTGGTGATGGCCCGCGTCGACGACCTTCGGCTGGATCCGCACGGTCGTGCCGGACTCGTCGGTCTTGATCGCGAGCTCCTCGATGTCGAAGCCCAGCGCGTTCAGCCGCTGTACGCGCTCGTTGATGCGCCAGCGCTCGGCCGCTTCGAAGGACTCGGAGCCCGTGAGCTCGGTCCAGAGGGCGCGGTACGCGTCGACGATGCCGTTGGAGATGCGCACCGGGTCGAGCTCGTCGGCGACCCGGCCCCCGGCCTCGAGGTCGAGCAGCTCGCCGGCGATATTGACCCGGGCGATCTCGAGGTCGTTCTCGCGCTGCCCGTTCGACAGCCCGCCCTCGTAGAGCTTGCCCGTCTCGGCGTCGACGAGGTACGCGGCGAACGCCCCCGCGTCACGCCGGAAGAGGGTGTTGGAGAGCGAGACGTCGCCCCAGAAGAATCCGACAATGTGCAGGCGCACGAGCAGCACCGCGAGGGCGTCGACGAGCCGTGTCGCGGTGTCCGGACGGAGCGTCTGCGAGAACAGCGCCCGGTAGGGGAGCGAGAAGCGCAGGTGCCGGGTGACGAGCACCGGCTTCAGCTCCTCGCCCTCGGCGTCCGTGCGGTTCGTGATGACCGCGACCGGTTCGACGCAGGGGATCTCGAGCCGCTGCAGGGTGCGCAGCATCTCGTATTCGCCCTTCGCCATCTCGGCGGTGGTCTCCTTGATCGCGACGATGTGCTCGCCGAGGTGCGCGAAGCGCACGAGGTGGCGCGAGATGCCCTTCGGGAGCGCGGCGATGGTGTCGCTCGGCCAGGACTCGAGCGGGAGCTCCCACGGCAGGTCGAGCAGGGCCGGGTCGGCCATCGCCGAGGTGATCGAGAGGGAGCCGCTCATGAGCCCATCCTTCCAGGTGCGTGCCGGGGCGGCCCGAACGGAGCCGGAAACGGCGGATGCCGGTCGGGATCGCTCCCGACCGGCATCCGGTGTTCGTGGGTCGGGCTCAGCCGGCCACGACGCGCGAGCCGAGGCGCTCGCCCGACTCGGCGTCGAAGACGTGCACGTGGTGCGGGGTCGGCGTGAGGTACACGGTGTCGCCGGCGAAGGGGTGCGCGCGACCGTCGACACGGGCGACGATGTCGGTGCGCTTGCCCTCGATCTCCGAGTGGCCGTACAGGTAGCCGTCGGCGCCGAGCTCCTCGACGAGGTCGACCTTCACCTCGAGGCCCTCGCCGGCGGTCGTCGAGACCTGGATGTCCTCGGGGCGGACGCCGATGGTGACCTGGGCGCCGCTCGCGTGGGTGAGGACGTCGCGCTCGACCGGCACGACCGCCGAGCCGAAGCGGATGCCGCCGTCGGCGATGTCGGCCTGGAACAGGTTCATCGCGGGCGAGCCGATGAAGCCGGCGACGAAGACGTTCGACGGCTTCTCGTAGAGGTCGCGCGGGGTGCCGACCTGCTGGAGCAGGCCGTCCTTCAGCACGGCGATGCGGTCGCCCATGGTGAGCGCCTCGGTCTGGTCGTGGGTGACGTAGACCGTGGTGACGCCGAGACGGCGCTGCAGCGAGGCGATCTGGGTGCGGGTCTGCACGCGGAGCTTGGCGTCGAGGTTCGACAGCGGCTCGTCCATGAGGAAGACCTGCGGCTGGCGCACGATCGCGCGGCCCATGGCGACGCGCTGGCGCTGGCCGCCCGAGAGCGCCTTCGGCTTGCGGCTGAGGTAGGGCTCGAGGTCGAGGAGCTTGGCGGCCTCGAGGACGCGCGCGGCGCGCTCCTCCTTACCGACGCCCGCGATCTTGAGCGCGAAGCCCATGTTCTCGGCGACGGTCATGTGCGGGTAGAGCGCGTAGTTCTGGAAGACCATGGCGATGTCGCGGTCCTTCGGCGGCACGTCGGTGACGTTGCGGTCGCCGATGAAGATGTTGCCGTCGTTGACCTCTTCGAGGCCGGCGAGCATGCGCAGCGAGGTGGACTTTCCGCAGCCGGACGGGCCGACGAGGACGAGGAACTCGCCGTCGGCGATCTCGAGGTCGAGCTTGTCGACGGCCGGGCGGGTGCCGCCGGGGTACAGGCGGGTGGCCTGGTCGAACGTGACAGATGCCATGATGATGCTCCTTCACCGGCAGGTACGTGCCGGACGATCCGTAGTGATGGAAACGCGTCGACGATGACGCCCGCTCAGTATCGCACACGGCGGAGGGGGTGCCGGCCCGTCCCCCGAGCGGGGGCGTCTGGAAGGACACCGCGCGCGTCCAGCCGCCGTTTGGGTGATTCCCAGGCACCGTTCCTACTATCGTGGGTGCGTTCGCATGCAGACGTGCGCCCCCCACAGCGACCCGGAGTGACCATCGATGAGCAACGGCGGATCGAATCAGCCTCGCCCCAGCAAGAACGACCGTCGAGAGGCGGCGCGTGAGAAGGCCCGGGCCCTCCGCGAGGAGCAGAAGAAGCGGGAACGCCGCAACAAGGTCCTGCTCCAGGGCGGCATCATCGTGGCCGTCGTCGCCATCGCGGCGCTCATCGGCGGGCTGATCTTCAGCAGCATGAAGCCGGCGGGTCCCGGTCCGCGCAACATGGCGAGCGACGGCATCGTCTTCACGGGCACCGACGGCACGCTGACCCCGAGCGAGACGCCCGCGACCCCGGCCGGCGGCAAGCCGACGCCGACGAAGCAGGACGACTCGGGCGAGGTCGCGAACATCGTGACCTACATCGACTACCTGTGCCCCTACTGCGGTCAGTTCGAGCAGACGAACCGCGAGGCCATCGCGACGATGGTCGAGCAGGGCGCCGCGACGCTCGAGGTGCACCCCATCGCGATCCTCACGAACCGTTCGGCGGGCACCCAGTACTCGCTCCGCGCCGCCAATGCGGCCGCGTGCGTCGCCGACCTGTCGCCCGAGAACTTCCTCGACTTCAACGACGCGCTCTTCGACAACCAGCCCGCCGAGGGCTCGACCGGCCTCAGCAACGACGACATCAAGAAGCTGGCGAAGCAGGCCGGCGTCGGATCCCTGTCGAAGGTCGAGAAGTGCATCGACGACGTGCAGTTCAAGAGCTGGGTCCAGGACGCGACGAACCGAGCCCTGAGCGGCCCGCTGCCGAACACGACCGAGGTCGAGTCCGTGAAGGGCACCCCGACGGTGCTCGTGAACGGCAAGCAGTACACCGGCTCGCTCTCGGAGCCGACCGAGTTCCAGGCCTTCGTCACCCAGGCGGCGAGCCAGAGCTTCACGAACTCGACGCCGAGCCCGAGCGAGACGCCCACCCCGACGCCCGCCCAGTAGCGCTCGCGTCGAGGCATCCGCCTTCGAACGGCCCGTCCCGCACCGAGCGGGGCGGGCCGTTCGGCGTTGGCGGCCCGGTGCAGTGCCGCCGACCCCCGCCGCTAGGATGGGCGTGGCCACTCGCCCGCCGGCTTGGCGCAATTGGTAGCGCACCGTACTTGTAATACGGGGGTTGCAGGTTCAAGTCCTGTAGCCGGCACTGAAAGGCCCGGATTCCCTCGGAGCGGGAGGGCGGGCTCTCTGCACGACGCGGCCGGCATCGCCGGAGCGTCCTGTCCGCAGCGCGCCGCTGCATTGACGAGCAGGACCGCCAGTCGTACGTTGAGACCGGAGTCCCCGGAGGCGTCGGGTGCCGGGCGATTCCAGTGCCACCCGCGAACCGTCGCGGGCGGTTCGGTTCACCCGAGAGTGAATGATGGGTACTCGTCGGCTCGCCGCGCTCACCGCGAACCCTGCGATCCCGTGGCGGAGCTCGCTGGTCATCGCGTCGGCGGGCGTCGCGCTCGTGATCCTGCGGCTGCTGTGGCCAGTCGCATCGGGCCTCGCCGACAACGGCGACGGTCCCCGGTACATCTGTCAGCTCGGCTTCGTTCCCGCGGATTCCGACGAGCCGCGCTACTGGGACCACCCGATCATGCAATGGGTGTGGTCGCCCTCGGGCGGTCGCGGCTCGGACTGGTGCGGCGCATACCCGTCGAGTCATGTCTGGATCCTCCGGATCGCAGCGATGGTGACGGCAGCGACGGGGGCGCCGGATCACCTCGACCTGCGCTGGGTGATCCTCGGGTACGCGGTTCTGGTCGGGCTGCTCACCGGGGCGGTCGCGTTCCTCATCGCCCGGGGCCTGGCTGCACGCGTCCTGATCGCCGGAGCCTTTCTCTCGGTCATGTCGGACCCCGCCTTCGCAGGCTACGCGGGCAGCATCCTCGGGGAGCTCCCCGGTATCGTCGGCATCTCCCTGATCGCGGTCGGGGCCGTGTTCGCGGGCACCTGCGGGAGCAAACGGCTCGCGGGGCTCGCCGCGGTCGCCGCAGGTTCGGTCCTCGCCCTCACGTCGAAGCCTCAAGCGGCCACCCTCGTCCTCCCGATCGCGGCGTTCCTGCTGACCACCGCGATTCAGCCGGCGCCGGACGCCGGTCCTGCGCCGCCTGGTGGCGCGCTTCGCCAGGGCTTCGCCCACCGAGTTCTGTCGGTCGCGATCTCAGCCGTCCTGCTGGTCCCGGCCGGGTGGGTGCTGGCGAAGAACCCGGATGACATCCAGACGATCAACCCGTGGGAACTGATCTCGGTGGGCATCCTCGGCCACAGTGACGACCCGGCGGCCGACCTGCGCGAGATGGGCTTCCCCGGAGAGCTCGCCGAGTATGCCGGTGACTCCGTCTGGACCGATGACAGCATCCTCCATACCCCGGCGTGGGACGAGAACGCGCACCTCATGACGTACGGGACGGTCGCGACGTTCCTCCTGGCGCATCCGGATCGCGCGGTCGGGATCGCCGATCGGGCGGCGAGGGACTACTTCGCAACTCGCCCCGACTACTTGGGGAACTATCCGGTGGCAGCCGGTCGCGCCCCGGGCGAGCTGGCGTTCTCGCCCCTCGCGACGCTCGCCCGCCCCGTCGCCGGGGGCGGGCTCGCCCTCCTGATCGCCCTGTGGACCGCCATCGTCGCCATCAACGCCGCGCGCATCCGCCGCAGTCCGCGCGGCAGCGCCGGCCGGGCCTTCGCGACGGCCGCGCTCCTCATGGTCGGGATCGCCGTCGTCCAGTTCTTCACGGCGGCGTTCGGTGAGGCGATCGAGAACACCAAGCACCTCGTCTTCGCCATTCTCGCGGGCTTCCTCGCCGCAGTCCTCACCGCCGGCAGCTGTCTCGCCGACCCACGGCGTCACGGCGCGCGCGAACCAGGAACCGGTTCGTGATCCCGCGAGCCGTCGGCCTTGCCGCGCGCGAGACGGGTCGCGGCGCAGGGATGGCCCGGGAACTACGTGGTGAGCCTGAGGATCTCGAGCATGCTGATCCGAGCGGGACTGATCCCGGCGGCCTTCAGCGAACCGTTCTGCTTCGCGATCCGCCACGCCGCGTTGTCGCGGACGTCGACGTACGCCTGGCGCACGTCGGGGTCGGAGATGAGCCCGAGCGCATCCTCCGCGCGGGCCATCACGTGGTCGGCGTTCAACGGGCCGTGCAGGCCGAGCTCACGGGCGATCGAGAGCGACAGCATCGACGGTCCATCGACCACGTCGTCGGGGTGACCGTGCACCTCGTACCCGTCGACGGCGCCGATCCGCCCGCCGAGCGCCGCGAGCCGCTCGTCCACGTAGCCGGGGGACAGGTTCCGACGCGGGTCGTCGTACTCGTGAGCGGCCACCTCCGGCGCGAGGAGGATTCCGTGGTCGGCGATCCCTGCTGGGGAGCCTCGGAACCCGTCCTCGTACGGAAGATGACCGAGTTGCGCCAGCCGGAGCTGCATGACCGGGTGCACGCCGGTCATGTGCACTCCGATGTGACCGGCCGCGCCGTGGATGCCGTTCCGGTAGCCGAGGTAGTAGAGCTCGCTGGCGTTCCCTGCGGTCGGGACCGCGCCGACGCTGTCGGCGGCCTTGGCGAGCTGGGCGCTCAGCGCATCGTGCACTGCGCCGCCCGGAGCCGCGGTGTCGGCGAGGGCGTGGAGCGGGCGCCACCCCCAGTTTCCCTTGTGGATCTCGGCACCGATGCCGGTGAGCCCGAAGGTGCGCGCGTGCCAGCGCGCGGTCCGGACCGGGCCGTACCCGTCGTAGACGCCGAGCAGGTTCGCCGCCCAGTGCGAATACTCGTCCTCCGCGTCGGCCGGCAACGGAGCGCCGAACGCCGTGGGGGCGACATCGAACTGCCGCGCGAGGCTGTTCGCGACTCTCACATCGGCCTCGCTCGCCGGGCCGTTGTCGACGATGCGCACGCGGTAGGCGTCGTTCGTCCCCGTGGCCACGATCCCGGCCAGCACGAGCCGGGAATCATACCCGCCGGAGAGGCTCAGGGTGGCGGACCACCCGGGCACCGCAGCGAGGGTCGCGACGGTGCGCGCGACATCGGCCGCGCCCTGGCGGACGACCTCGACGTAGTCGAGCCCGTCGCTCGCCACCCGATCCGCCACCGGGGCGCCGGTCAGCGACCAGCGCAGTCCTCGAACGTCGAGGCTGAGGCCGCGCGCCGCGGGAACGTACGACACCTCGTTCAGGATCGTCTCGGGGGAGATCTGCTGTCCGGCCACCGCATTCTTGGCGGTGCGGGCGACGAGGACCTCGGCGTTCGCAGTGACCCGCGCACCGACCGCACGTCGCAGCGAGGCGAGGACCAGGAGCGAGTCGGATGCGGCGGCGATGCCGGGGGCCGCGGTATGCATCAGTCGGGCCGAGCCGAAGACGTCCCGTTCGAGCTCGAGGCGCTGCGCGCCCCACTCGGCGGCCAGATACTCGCCGGCATGGTCGCCTGATGAGCTCCTCACGGCGTCCGGCGAGGCGAGCCAGCCGTCGACCCCGAACACCAGTGCATTGTGGTCGGGGGCGATCGCGGTCCCGCGGAAGAAGCGACCGGGTCGCGTCGAGCGGCGGGCATCCTTGCTGACGATGATGAGCCGGCGCCGAAGGCCGAGTCGCACGCGGACGACATCGCTCGCGGCCGCGTGCCGGTCGAGCCAGGCGTTCACGGACCGGGAAGCGCTCGGATCGTGAACCAGGAAGACGTAGTTCGACACTCGGCGAGCATAACGGTGCCCTACCGTGGGATGCGTCCGACCGTGGTCAGGTGGGCATGGATCGAGAGGACGCTGGGTGCGGCAGATGACGGGTGAGCAGGACACGGCGAGGGACGCGGGGGCCGAGGAGCGTTCCGGCGCAGGACCGGCCGTCGCGCCTGCCGAGCACCAGCACCTCGAGCGCGGTCAGCTGCCCATGGCGCTCGCGCTCGTCGTCGCGGTCGCCGCGGGCGGGCTCACCGCGGTGCAGTCGCGCATCAACGGCGAGTTCGCCCGCGTGGTCGGCGACCCGTACACGGCCGCGGCGATCTCATTCGGCAGCGGGCTCGTGATCCTCTCGCTCGCGCTGTGCGTGTGGCGGCCCGGCCGCGTCGGACTCGGCCGGGTGCGGGAGGCGCTCGCGGATCGGCGGCTCGCCTGGTGGATGCTGCTCGGCGGACTCGCCGGAGCGTGGTTCGTGACGACGCAGGGACTCTCCGCCGCGACGCTCGGGGTGGCGCTGTTCACCGTGGCGATCGTCGCCGGGCAGACCGTCGGCGGCATCCTGTTCGACCTCATCGGCCTGGGGCCGGGCGGACGTCGCCGTCTGACGCCCACCCGCGTGCTCGGCGCCGTCCTCGCGCTCGGGGCGATCGCGTGGGCCGTCTCGGCGCAGCTCGCGCACGACGTGCCCCTCCTGCTCCTGCTCCTGCCGTTCACCGCCGGCGTCGGCGTCGGCTGGCAGCAGGCGGTGAACGGGCGGGTCAAGCAGGCCGCGGGAAGCGCGCTGACGGCCACCTTCGGCAACTTCCTGGGCGGCACGATCGCGCTCGTGGTCGCGGCCGTCGTGCACGGTGCGATCGCGGGGTTCCCGGCGCTGCCCGGCACGTGGTGGCTCTACGTCGGCGGAGCGCTCGGCTGCCTCTTCATCGGGGCGCAGGCGGCCGTCGTCCGCACGATCGGCGTGCTCCTGCTCGCCCTCTGCGGGGTGGCGGGGCAGCTCGCCGCAGCCCTCGCGCTCGACCTGCTGCTGCCGACGGCCGAGCGGCCGCTGGAGTTCGCCACCGTCGGCGGCACCGTGCTGGCGCTCGTCGCCGTGCTCGTCGCGAGCATCCGCTGGTCGAGGCACGCGCACGCGGCGAAGACCGGCGGCGCGTAAGAGCTCAGCCGCGCGACTCGAAGCGCTCGGCGACGGCGGGGTCGCGCCGTTCGGGCCGGGGCTCCTCCGGGCGACCGCCGACGTACAGCCAGCCGAGCAGGAGCTCCCCGTCGGCGAGCCCGTGGAACTCGGCCACGGCCGCATCGCGGGTGTACGGCCCGGAGCGCCACATGACGCCCCAGCCCGCGTCGTCGAGCAGCAGGCTCAGCACGTGGGCGACGCCGGACGCGACGGCCTCCTGCTCCCAGGCGTGCACCTTGAAGTGCGGGCGGGTCGCGGCGACGACCGCGACGAGGAGCGGCGCGCGCAGTGGCTTCGCGGCGACCTTCTCGGGGTCGGCGCCCCGGGCGGACGCCGCTTCGCCGAGTGCCCGGCCGAGCCCTGCCCGGGCGTCGCCGCGGAGGGCGATCACCCGCCAGGGCGCGAGGGAGCCGTGGTCGGCCACCCGGCCGGCGGCCTCGAGCAGCTCGAGCAGCTCGGCGTCGTCGGGCGCGCGCTCGGTCACCTTGGGGGAGGAGCGGCGCCGGAGCGCCGCCTCCCTCGCCGAAGCCACGCTCAGGATTCCGGCGTGAAGTCGAGCGCGATCGAGTTCATGCAGTAGCGATCACCGGTCGGGGTGCCGAAGCCGTCGGGGAAGACGTGCCCCAGGTGGGAGCCGCAGCTCGCGCACCGCACCTCGGTGCGGACCATGCCGAGGCTCGTGTCCTCGATCAGCTCGACCGCCTCGGGCCGGACGGACTCGTAGAAGCTCGGCCATCCACAGCCGGAGTCGAACTTCGTGCCGCTCTTGAACAGCTCGGCGCCGCACGCGGCGCACTGGTAGACCCCGGCGCGGTGCTCGTCGAGCAGCTCGCCGGTCCACGGACGCTCGGTCGCCGCCTCGCGCAGCACCGAGTACTGCTCGGCGTCGAGCTCCTGGCGCCACTGCTCGTCGCTCTTGTCGACCCGATAGCTCATTCTCGGAATCCTCTCGATTCGTTCCGCGCCGGGCGGACCCGCGAGCCGGGGGTAGCTCGCGCGATCGCCGCCAGCTCCATCGTGGCAGGCTCGGCGCGCCGGTCAAACCCGGCATCGTCATACAACGTGCGCGGCTCCGGCCCTGTTCCCGACGCCTCGAGTGCCGCTGGATGCCGAACACACGCCGTGCGCGCGGCGTCCTCTCGGCGGCCCGAGCCTAGGATGTGCTTCGAGGCGCGCACCGCGCGGCGGGAGCTGGAGGCGAGACGATGGGCGCAAGCGGCACGACGGGCGCGGACGCGGCGCTCGACGACCGCTCCGTGCGCATCCTCGCCTTCGAGGCGCGGTCCTGGCCCGATGCCGACGCCAAGAGCGAGGCCATCCGCCACGAGCTCGGGCTGAGCGGCGCCAGGTACTACCGACTCCTCAGCGGCATCCTCGAGCAGCCGGCCGCGCTGCGACACGATCCGCTCCTCGTGAACCGCCTCCTGCGCCTCCGCGACGCCCGCGTCGCAGCACGGGCGCTCCGGACTCCCACGCCCGGCCGGGCGCTCGACTGAGCGCGGCCCCGACGATCGAACTGGACCCATGGCGCAGAACTTTCCCCGCGACCGATTCGACAGCTTGCCGAACGGCATCGACCGCGTCGGCGCCCACCGTGCTCCCGAGCGGCGCGGCCGCGGATGGCTCGCCTTCGGCATCGCCGCGCTGGTGACGCTCGTCCTCGTCGCGGCGGGGATCATCGGCCTCATGGTCTTCAACGGGCGTCTCGACTTCGCCGAGCCCTCGGCGCCGCCCCAGTCGGACCAGCCGGTGGAGACCGCCGTGCCGACCGTCGCTCCGGACGTCCCGGTGCTCGTGCTGAACGGCACGGACGCGAGCGGCCTCGCCGCGACGGCCTCCGAGGCGCTGCAGGCCGCCGGCGTGCCCGTGTCCTCGGCGGCGAACGCGAGCGAGGACACCATCGAGACGACGATCGTCTACTACGCGAGCGAGGAGCTCGAGGGCGCGGCGCGCGGGGTGCTCGGCGCGCTCGGGGTCGGCGACGTCGGACTCGATCCCTCCATCGCGGAGACCGGCGGCACGATCACCGTCGTCCTCGGCGCGGACTACGCGGCGGCGAACGGCGGCTGACGGGCGAGCAGCGGCGGAAGCGGAGAATCGTTGCCATTCTGCGACCATTCCCGCCGCTCAGGCTCTTGCGCCCGCCCGCCGGCTCTGTGAGCATGCTGAGCCGACGCGCAACTCTGCCGTCGTTCGAGTGCGAATCTGGGAGTGAGCATGGCGAACGGAACCGTCAAGTGGTTCAACGCTGAGAAGGGGTACGGCTTCATCACGGTCGACGGAGGTGGGCAGGACGTCTTCGTCCACTACTCCGCGATCGACATGAGCGGGTACAAGGTGCTCGAGGAGGGCCAGCAGGTCGCCTTCGAGCTCGGGACCGGCTCGAAGGGCCCGCAGGCCGAATCGGTCCGCGCCGTCTGAGTCGCGAGCGTTCCAGAGCGCGCTCCCGGTCGGCGGGGGCGCGTTCTGTCGTGTCCGCCCGGTGCGGCGTCGGCGGCGGCCCGCTCGCCTTGCACTCTCGAACGCAGAGTGCCAGAATCGTCTTAGCACTCAGTCGTTTCGAGTGCTAACCACCATTCTTTTGACGTCCGTGAAGGGACGAGAGGAAACTCATGGCAAAGATCATCGCTTTCGACGAGGAAGCCCGTCGTGGGCTCGAGCGCGGCCTGAACACGCTCGCCGACGCGGTCAAGGTCACCCTCGGCCCGCGCGGCCGCAACGTCGTCCTCGAGAAGAAGTGGGGCGCCCCCACGATCACGAACGACGGCGTCTCGATCGCCAAGGAGATCGAGCTCGACGACCCGTACGAGAAGATCGGTGCGGAGCTCGTCAAGGAGGTCGCGAAGAAGACCGACGACGTCGCCGGTGACGGCACGACCACCTCGGTCGTCCTCGCCCAGGCGCTCGTGCGCGAGGGCCTCCGCAACGTCGCCGCCGGCGCCGACCCCATCTCGCTGAAGCGCGGCATCGAGAAGGCCGTCTCGGCCGTCTCGGAGGAGCTCCTCGCCGCCGCGAAGGAGATCGAGACCAAGGACGAGATCGCCGCCACCGCGTCGATCTCCGCCGCCGACCCCCAGATCGGCGAGATCATCGCCGAGGCGATCGACAAGGTCGGCAAGGAGGGCGTCGTCACCGTCGAGGAGTCGAACACCTTCGGCACCGAGCTCGAGTTGACCGAGGGCATGCGCTTCGACAAGGGCTACCTGTCGGCGTACTTCGTCACCGACCCCGAGCGCCAGGAAGCGGTTTTCGAGGACCCGTACATCCTCATCGCGAACAGCAAGGTCTCGAACATCAAGGACCTGCTGCCCATCGTCGACAAGGTGATCCAGACCGGCAAGCAGCTGCTCATCATCGCCGAGGACGTCGACGGCGAGGCGCTCGCGACCCTGATCGTCAACAAGGTCCGCGGCATCTTCAAGTCGGTCGCCGTCAAGGCCCCCGGCTTCGGCGACCGCCGCAAGGCGCAGCTGCAGGACATCGCCATCCTCACCGGTGGCCAGGTCATCAGCGAGGAGCTCGGCCTCAAGCTCGAGAACGTCACGCTCGACCTGCTCGGTCAGGCGCGCAAGGTCGTCATCACCAAGGACGAGACGACCATTGTCGAGGGTGCGGGCGACGCCGAGCAGATCGCCGGCCGCGTCGCGCAGATCCGCCAGGAGATCGAGAACACCGACTCCGACTACGACCGCGAGAAGCTCCAGGAGCGCCTCGCCAAGCTCGCCGGCGGCGTCGCCGTCATCAAGGCGGGTGCGGCGACCGAGGTCGAGCTCAAGGAGCGCAAGCACCGCATCGAGGACGCCGTCCGCAACGCGAAGGCGGCCGTCGAGGAGGGCATCGTCGCCGGTGGTGGCGTCGCCCTCATCCAGGCCGGCAAGGCGGCGTTCGAGAAGCTCGAGCTCGTCGGCGACGAGGCGACCGGCGCGAACATCGTCAAGGTCGCGATCGAGGCGCCGCTCAAGCAGATCGCCCTCAACGCGGGCCTCGAGCCGGGCGTCGTCGCGAACAAGGTCTCGGAGCTCCCCGCGGGTCACGGTCTCAACGCCGCGACCGGCGAGTACGGCGACCTGCTCGCCCAGGGCATCATCGACCCCGCCAAGGTGACCCGCTCGGCGCTGCAGAACGCCGCGTCGATCGCCGGCCTCTTCCTCACGACCGAGGCCGTCGTCGCCGACAAGCCCGAGAAGTCGGCCGCTCCGGTCGCCGACCCGACGGGTGGCATGGACTTCTAGTCCGCACGCGGGCGCTCGCTGCGAGCGCACCGCACCGGGGTGCCAGCATCCCGCAGAGCGCGAAGGGCGCCTCCGTTCCGGAGGCGCCCTTCGTCGTTCCCGCTCGCGCCGCAGCGCGCCTCCGGCTCAGCGCAGGAACAGCCGGGTGTTCGCCTGCTCGGCCTCCGCGTAGGCGGTGCCGGCGTGCGCGAGCGCCTGTCGCAGGGCGCCGAGGTTCGCCTCGACCTGCTGCTGGGTGGCGCGCCAGTCGGCGACCGCACCCTGGAAGGCGGCCGACGCCGCCCCGCTCCACACCGACTGCAGGCCGGCGAGCTGGCCCATCAACGCGCCCACCTCGCCCTGCAGACGATCGATCGTGCCCTGCACCACGTGCGTGGCGCCGAGCACCTGGCCGCTGTCGACGGCGTAACTGGTCATCGTGCTCCCTCCGGTCGGGCGCCGGCGGCGGGATGCCGTCGGACGCGATTCGACGGTAGGCGTGCCGGCGTTGCTCAGGAGCGCCATGCGGGGAAGCAGTGGATTCCCGCGCGGCGAGCGTCGCGGGGGAGGAGGAGCGAGGAGCCGGCCCCGTTCCCGTCAGGTGCCGCGGTCAGGGCGCGCCGACGCGCTGCGGTGCCGCCGCCGAGTCGGCGAGCGGCAGCGAGACACGGAAGGTGGCGCCGCCGCCCGGCGTCTCGACGACGTCGACGGAGCCGTTGTGCGCGGCGACGATCGAGGACACGATCGCGAGCCCGAGGCCCGTGCCGCCCGTCTCGCGCGCTCGCGAGGTGTCGGCGCGCCAGAAGCGCTGGAAGATCTTCTCCCGGATCTGCGGAGGAATGCCCTCGCCGTGGTCGACGACCTCGAGCATGGCGCGTTCGGCGCCGGCATCCAGGCTCACCCGGATCTCGATCGGCGAGTCGTCGGCGGTGAAGCGCATGGCGTTGCCCATGAGGTTCGTGATGACCTGGCGCAGCTTGTTCTCCTCGGCGAGCACGATCGCGCGCTGCACGGGGGCGGGGGTGCCGGAGCCGATGGGCACGGGCACGGTCGGCGCCGGGTCGACGACCGCCTCGCGGTCACTCGCGCCGGCGTCGAGCTGGCGCCGGCGCTGCGCCTCGCGCGTCTCGCGGGCGGGCTGCTTGGCCGCCGGACGGCGGGCCGGCTGGGAGAGCCGCCGGCCTCGGAGCCGCGCGAGCGTCGCGCCGGCGAACGCGATCGGTCCCGTGGCCCGCAGGTTCGGCGAGTCGAGGTCGACCGCCAGCTCGGCGGGCTCCTCGCCCGGCTCGTCGCCGTTCGCCTCGGGGGCGATCACGGTGACGGTGCGCGCGGGCGCCGCCGCCATGGCGTCGAGGGCGGCGTCGCGCGCGAGCGGGACGAGGTCGACCTCGCTCAGCGTGAGCGGCTTCGCCTCGTCGAGGCGGGCGAGCGCGAGAAGGTCCTCGACGAGGAGGCCCATGCGGATGGCCTCCTTCTCGATGCGGTCCATCGCCTGGCCGACGTCTTCCGGCGTCTGCAGTGCGCCCATGCGGTAGAGCTCTGCGTAGCCGCGGACGGAGACGAGCGGAGTGCGCAGCTCGTGCGAGGCATCCCCGACGAAGCGGCGCATCTGGTCGATGGTGCGTGCCCGGTCGCGGAAGGCCCGGTCGATGCGGTTCAGCATCGTGTTGAGCGAGCGGTTCAGCCGGCCGACCTCGGTGTTCGGGGTCGCACCGTCGAGGCGCTGGCTGAAGTCGCCGTCGGCGATCGCCGCGGCGGTGCGCTCGACCTCTCGCAGCGGGGTGAACGTCGAGGTCACGAGCATGCGGGTGAGCAGGGCGCCGACGATGACGACGCCGAGGCCGAAGCCGAGGAAGATCGTGAGGTAGGCGGCGAGGAGCCGCTCGGTCTCGGCGGTCGAGACCGCGATGACGATCGGCATGAAACTGCCGTGCGTGTCGATGAGCGCGGTCACCGCGCGGAAGGTCTGGTCGCCGTGCTGGTCCGGCAACGGCAGCACGACGTAGCCGTTGGCGTTCATCTCGTTGACCTTGGCGATGCTGAGCTGCGAGGGGAACAGCGGCACCTCGTCGCGGGGCCGCCCCTGCCAGTTGTGCGCCAGGAAGTCGCCGGTCTCGGGATCGTACTTCGCGACGAACACGTCGTCGGACGGGCGCACGTCGAGGCCGTCGGCGCTCGAGTCGCCGTCCTCGCCGTAGAAGTAGCGCGAGACCACGTCGCCGGAGGCGATCGTGCGCAGTCGGCTCTCGAGCTGCTGCTCGGCGTAGCTGCGCAGCATCGCGGCCGTGCCGATGCCCGAGACCAGGAGCCCGAGGGTGAGCATCAGCACCGTCACGCCCGTGATCTTCGTGCGCAGCGAGATGCGGTTCCACCGCTCGAAGATCGTCTGGTTCATGGCACGACGAGCCTACGCCGACGAGCCTGGCCGAGCGCTGATCACGGCTTGGAGCTCTTCAGCATGTAGCCGAAGCCGCGCTTGGTCTGGATGAGCGGCTCGGCCGAGTGCTGATCGAGCTTGCGGCGCAGGTAGGAGATGTAGCTCTCGACGATGCCGGCGTCGCCGTTGAAGTCGTACTCCCACACGTGGTCGAGGATCTGCGCCTTCGAGAGCACCCGGTTCGGGTTCAGCATGAGGTAGCGCAGCAGCTTGAACTCGGTGGGGGAGAGCTCGACCGGCACGTCGCCGACGAGGACCTCGTGCGTGTCCTGGTCCATGGTGAGCTCGCCGGTGCGGATGACCGCGTCCTCCTCGGCGTGCATGGTGCGGCGGAGGATCGCCTTGATGCGGGCGACGATCTCGTCGAGGGAGAAGGGCTTCGTCACGTAGTCGTCGCCGCCGACGGTGAGGCCGGTGATCTTGTCCTCCGTGTCGTCCTTCGCGGTGAGGAACAGGATGGGGGCGGTGTAGCCGGCGGAGCGCAGGCGCTTGGTGACGCCGAAGCCGTTCATGTCGGGCAGCATGACGTCGAGGATGATGAGGTCGGGCTCTTCTTCGAGCACGGCGGAGATGGTCTGGGCGCCGTTGCCGACCGCCCGGACGGCGAAGCCGGCGAAGCGCAGGCTCGTGGTCAGCAGGTCGCGGATGTTGGGCTCGTCGTCGACGATGAGAATTCGGGGTCCGTCGCTCATGGCGACATTCTCTTAGCGTTCGCTGGAAGCTGCCTGGGAGTCAGTTGCGCGCTCGTGCCGGGCTACGATTCGGGGTATGGCTGCCCCCTCGACTCGAGCGATCGGCTGGGTCGAGCCCCAGTACCGCCACCCCGTGCGCCGCATCGCCGGGCGCGACGTCGACTACCGGCGCGAGATCCAGGTCATGGCGGTCGTGAACCGCACCCCCGACTCGTTCTACGACCGCGGTGCGACGTTCGGGCTCGACGCGGCGGTCGACGCCGGCCGCCGCGCGATCGCCGCCGGCGCCGCGTGGATCGACATCGGCGGCGCGAAGTTCGGGCCCGGCCCCGCCATCCCGATCGCCGAGGAGATCGACCGCGTCGTGCCCGTCGTCGAGGCGCTCCGCGACGACGGCGCCGCGCTCTCCGTCGACACCTTCCACGGCGAGGTCGCACGGGCGGCGATCGCCGCGGGTGCGCACGTCATCAACGACACCACCGGCATCCACGATCCCGCGCTCGCCGAAGCGGTCGCGGCCTCCGACGCGACCCTCGTCATCACCCACAGCCGTGCGGAGCCCCGGCAGTGGTTCCCGAGGCCGGAGTACGCCGACGTGGTCGACGAGGTCCGGGCCTTCCTCGAGCAGCGCGTCGCGCTCGCCGTCTCGCTCGGGGTGCCCGAGGATCGGATCGTGCTCGACCCCGGGCACGATCTGAACAAGAACACCCGGCACACGCTCGAGCTCACCCGGCGCTTCGGCGAGTTCGCGGGCCTCGGCTTCCCGCTCGTCGCCGCGGTCTCGAACAAGGACTTCATCGGCGAGTCGCTCGACCGCCCGCGCGACGGCCGGCTCGCCGGCTCGATCGCCGCCGCGGTGTTCTGCGCGGCGCAGGGCGCGCGCATCCTGCGCATGCACAACGTGGCCGAGTCGGTCGACGCGGCGCGGATGGTCGAGGCGATCATGGGCTGGCGCGAGCCGGCCTACCTGAAGCACAACCTCGTCGACGGCCCGAACGAGGAGAGCGCATGAGCGACGCACCGGAGGTGACCCGCGCGCAGCTGCTCGACGCCTACGCGCTCCCCGAGCGGACGACGCCCCGGATCCGGATGAACTTCGTGATGAGCCTCGACGGGGCCGTCACCCTGGACGGCCGCAGCGGCGGACTCGGCGATCCCGCAGACCGGCTCGCGATGGGCGTGCTCCGCACGCTCGCCGACGTCGTGCTCGTCGGGGCGGGCACGGTGCGGGCGGAAGGCTACGGCGGGCTCCGGCTGCGCGCCGAGAACCGGGCCTGGCGCCGCGAGCACGGGCTGCCCGATGCGCCCCGCATCGCGATCGTGTCCTCGGCGCTCGAACTCGACCCGGCCGACGACGTCTTCACCGAGGCCGAGGGCCAGCCGCTCGTGCTCACGCACGAGGCATCCGACCCCGCTCGTCGCGCGGCTCTCGCCGGCGTCGCCGAGCTCGTCGACTGCGGAGCCGAGCGGGTGGAACCGGCGCTCGTGCGCGACGCGCTCGCCGAGCGGGGGATGCCGCAGATCCTGTGCGAGGGCGGGCCGCACCTGTTCGGGGCGCTGCTCGACGCCGACCTCGTCGACGAGCTCTGCCTGAGCCTCAGCCCGCTGCTCGTCTCGGGCGGCGCCGGGCGCATCGCGCAGGGCCTCAGCCAGCACGCCCGGCGGATGCGCCTCGTGCACGCGATCCCGGCCGGGGACCTGCTGCTGCTCAGGTACGCCAGGGCACGCTAGCCCCGCGCCCGACAACTCAGGAACACTCGTACTGCATCCGCGGAATCACGCGTCGGACGCACGCGGCGCCGCCGCATATGTGCCAGATGTTCCTGAGTTGCGGGAGGTCGTCCGCCCCGGTCAGGCGGCGGCGTCGAGGGCGTGCGCGTCGAGGATCGTGTACGAGTAGCCCTGCTCGGCGAGGAAGCGCTGCCGGTTCTGGGCGAAGTCCTGATCGACGGTGTCGCGCGCGACGAGCGTGTAGAAGTTCGCCGAGAGCCCGGACTCCTTGGGCCGCAGCAGCCGGCCGAGGCGCTGCGCCTCCTCCTGGCGAGAGCCGTACGAGCCGGACACCTGGATCGCCACGGTCGCCTCGGGCAGGTCGACGGAGAAGTTCGCGACCTTCGACACGACGAGCACGGGCGTGCGGCCGTCGCGGAACTCCTGGAACAGGCGCTCGCGCTCGTCGACCGGCGTGGCGCCCGTGAGCTGCGGGGCGCCGAGCGTCTCGGCGAGTTCGTCGATCTGGTCGAGGTACTGCCCGATGACGAGGATGCGCTCGCCGGCGTGCCGCTCGACGAGCTGCTTCACGACGCCGAGCTTCGCGGGCGCGGTCGCAGCGAGCCGGTAGCGCTCGTCGTCGGCGGATGCCGCGTACGCGAGCCGCTCGGACTGCGGCAGATCGATGCGCACCTCGTAGCAGGCGGCGGGGGAGATGAAGCCCTGCGCCTCGATCTCCTTCCACGGGGCGTCGAAGCGCTTCGGGCCGATCAGGCTGAAGACGTCGCCCTCGCGGCCGTCCTCGCGGACGAGCGTCGCGGTGAGCCCGAGCCGGCGGCGGGCCTGCAGCTCGGCCGTCAGCTTGAACACGGGCGCGGGCAGCAGGTGCACCTCGTCGTACACGATGAGGCCCCAGTCGAGCGCGTCGAGCAGCGAGAGGTGGGCGTACTCGCCCTTCCGCTTGGCGGTGAGGATCTGGTAGGTCGCGATCGTGACGGGCTTGATCTCCTTGGTCTGGCCCGAGTACTCGCCGATCTCCTCGGCGGTGAGGCTCGTGCGGCGCAGCAGCTCGTCGCGCCACTGTCGGGCGGAGACCGTGTTCGTGACGAGGATGAGGGTCGTGGTCTTCGCGGTCGCCATCGCGCCGGCGCCGACGAGGGTCTTGCCGGCGCCGCAGGGGAGCACGACGACGCCGGAGCCGCCGTCGAAGAAGTTGTCGACCGCCTTCTGCTGGTAGTCGCGCAGATGCCAGCCGTTCTCGGCCAGGTCGATGACGTGCGGGGTGCCGGGCGTGTAGCCGGCGAGGTCCTCCGCGGGCCAGCCGAGCTTCACGAGCTCCTGCTTCAGCTGCCCGCGCGCCCAGGGCTCGACGAGGAAGCTCGTGTCGTCGATGCGCTCGCCGATCAGCGGGGCGATGCGCTTCGCGCCGACGACCTCGGTGAGCACCGCGAGGTCGTCGCTGCGCAGGCGCAGCTCGCCGCCGTCGGTGCGATCGATCACGAGCCGACCGTACCGGCCGACGGTCTCGCGCATGTCGACCGAGACGGTCTGCGGCACCGGGAACTTCGCGTAGCGCTCGAGCGTGCCGAGCATGTCGTCGGCGGTGTGCCCCGCGGCTCGCGCGTTCCAGAGGCCGAGCCTCGTGATGCGGTACGTGTGGATGTGCTCGGGGGCGCGCTCGAGCTCCGCGAAGACTGCGAGGTCGTGCCGCGCATCCTCGGCGAGCGGGTTCGCGACCTCGAGCAGCACGGTGCGGTCGCTCTGCACGATGAGGGGGCCGTCTGACATGACCGTCAAGTCTACGCCCGATCCGGCATGCCGCGGCGCCTTCGCGGGATCCGGCGCTCAGAACTCGGGCGCCGGGGCGACCGAGGCGATGGCGGAGATCGGCAGCGTGCGCTCGATGTCGGCCTTGCGGTCGCGTGCGCGCAGCCGGCCGTTCGCGACGCTCGCCGGCGCAAGGAGATAGTCGGCGGTCTGCCCGCCGGGCATCCGCACCGTCACGGTCAGCGTCTCCTTCGCCCGCGCCGCGGCCTCGAGCTGCCGGGCGAGCCACGCCTGCTCGGTCGCCGGGCCGTCGCTCGGCGCGGCGAGCAGCACGTCGAGGAGCTTGCCGACCGGATCGCCGGCCGGGGCTGGGGTCGGCGTCGGGGCGAGGCGGTGCCGCTGCAGGCGGAGGATGCGTCCGTCCGCGTCCTCCGCGGCGACCGGGTACCTGGCGTCGGAGAGGGCCCAGAACACGACGTCCGGCGCGAACCTCGACAGCAGCCGGTGCGGGCCGGTGCGCCGCAGCCCGATCGCGCTCAGCGACTGGTCGACCTCGAGCGTGCCGATCAGCTGCTCGTCGTCGGAGCGCACCGAGCTCTTCGCCGGCGCGTCGCCGTCGTCGGCGACGGAGACCCGCACTGCGCCGAAGCGCGCCGCCGCCTCGGCGACGAGGTACTCGAGGGGCTGCGGGATGCCGGTGAGCGAGAGCGCGCCGAGGAACTCGCGGATCGAGTCCGCGGTCTCGCCGGCCGCGAGACCGCGGTTCACGGACGCCGCGGTGACCCGGTAGCTGGAGGCGAGGTCGCGGCCCTCGACGTCGGCGAATCCCCGCAGCCTGGCGTCGAGCGCCGGCTCGAGCGGCCCAGGGGAGACGATCGTGAGGTCGTGCTGCACGTACACCCGGTCGACCTGCGCCGGGAAGTGCGCGCCGAGCAGGGCGGCCGCTTCGTCGAGCCGCCCGCCGAGCACGAGTCGGCCCGGTTCGACGGGCTCGCCGGCGACGGCGAGGCCGAGAGCTTCCGCCTCGCCCGCGAGCCTCGCGAGGCCCGCGTCGAGCCAGTCGCCGCCGACGGGGTAGAGCCAGCGCACGTCCTCCCGGAAGGCTGCTGCGGAGAGCGTCTCACTGCGTCGGGTGACGAGTTCGCGGAGGGCGGCGGGCACCCGCTCGCGCCAGCACTCTGCGAGGGCGGCCCACCGCTCCGCCGGTCCGGAGAGCGACCAGGCCGCGCCGGCGTCGGACTCGAGCCAGTACGCGCCGTCGCGCACGACCAGGCCGGCTTCGACGGCGCGGCCGAACAGGCGCGGCACCTCGTCGAGCGCGACCCCGGCGACCTCGGCGAGGCGGCGCGCGTCGGGCAGGGCGAGGCCGCCCTTCGCGAGCTCCCTCGCGGGCTGGGCGCCGAGGGCTGCGAGTAGTTCGGCGGTGGCGGCGACGGTCGCGTGCGCCTGCTCGGATGCGCGTCGTGCCAGCAGCGAGCGGTCGACCTCGTCGACGGCGTGCAGCACCGGGGGCGCCGGGGCGAGGAGCGCCTCGACGCTCGGCAGCTCGTCGCCGAGGTGCGGCACGAGTCGGGCCGTGATCGCGGCCGGGACGTGCAGGGCGCCTGCTGGGCCGCCCTCCGCATCGACGACGAGCAGTCGCGCGCGCAGCCCGGCCAGGAGCGTCGGCAGTCCGCTCTGGAACTCCGCGGAGGCGCCGAGTTCGGCGACGCGGTCGGCGAGCGACTGCTCGTCGAGCTGATGCTCGGCGCTCGCGAGCACGGCGAGCACTGCGAGGTGCGGCCGATCGAGGCGACCGATGACGTGGTCGAGCGAGTCCTGGTGCAGGAGCGCCTCGGCCAGGTCGAAGAGGTCGGCGATGCCGTCGGTCGAGAACTCGCGGAGGGCGAGCGCGTCGCGCAGCTCGTCGCGGCCCATGCCCCGGAGCTGTGCGGCGAGCTGCAGCATAGGCCCGCTCAGCTCCCGGTTCGCGCCTCGCGCGAGCGGCGCACGGCGTTGACGATGAGGAGGACCACGAGCAGGAGGAAGCCGAGCGGCAGCCCGACGACGGGGATGAAGAAGACGACCGGCCAGACGCCGCGACTGAAGCCGTCGCCGGCTCCGGCCCCGGCGGCGGTGGCGATCAGCACGGCGAAGATGCACAGCACCGACAGTCCGACCGAGCCGGCGACCATGAAGGCGAGGACGCGCTCGAGGCGGTTCTCTGAGGTGGGGCGATCGGTGCTCACCCTCCCAGGATAGCCAGGGCGAGCCGAGTGCGTCGGCCGCAACTAGACTGGGGACCCGAGGGCGACGCGTTCCGGCGCGCCCGCATGGACACGAGCGAGGTCACGCGATGCCCAGCGGCAAGGTCAAGTTCTACGACGAGGAGAAGGGGTTCGGCTTCATCAGCGGCGATGACGGCCAGGAGGTCTTCCTGCACGCCTCCGCGCTCCCCGACGGGGCCGTCGTCCGGGCCGGATCGAAGGTCGAGTACGGCATCGCCGACGGCAAGCGCGGGCCGCAGGCACTCTCGGTGCGCGTCCTCGAGACGCCGCCGAGCCTCGCCCGGATCAACCGCCGCTCGGCCGACGACATGGCGGTTGTGGTCGAAGACCTGGTGAAGTGGCTCGACGCGGCGGGCAGCGACCTGCGCCGCGGCCGCTACCCCGACAAGGCGCGCGGCCGGCAGATCGCGACGCTGCTGCGGAAGGTGGCTGACGAGCTGGATGCCTGAGTCGACTGGAGCCGAAACCGGGCCGACCGAGGCCGGACCCGAGGCGAACGAAGCCGAACTCGCGCCGGTCGAGTCGACCGTCGCCGAGGAGCCGAACGCCCCCGAGCAGCCGACCGACGCCGAGGAGCCGGCGTTCGTCGCAGACGAGGTGCTGCTCGCCTCCGCCGCGCTCGCCCAGCGGGCGCTGCTCGAGGTCACCCCGCCCGAGACGGTCGGCTCCGTCGTCGGGCACATCGTCGAGGGCGAGCACGTGCTGTCGCTGCTCTTCGCGGCCGACCTCGCCGGGTACCCGGGCTGGCACTGGAGCGTGACGATCGCCCGGGTCGAGGACGCCGAGCCGACCGTGCTCGAGACCGAGCTCATGCCGGGCGAGCGCGCCCTGCTCGCCCCGGAGTGGGTGCCGTGGTCCGAGCGGCTCGCCGAGTACCGGGCCGCGCAGACCGCCGCGGCCGAGGCGGCCGCACTGGCCGGTGACGAGCCCGGGACCGAGCTCGACGACGAGGACTTCGAGGACGACGACCCGGACGACGACGACTCGGACGACGACGACTCGGACGACGACGGCTTCGACGATCACGACGATCACGACGACGCCTTCGACGGCATCGAGATCGATGCGCTCGGCGAGGAGCCCGGCGACGACTCGGACGATGATGATGACGACGACTCCGACGACGAATCGGACGACGACGACTCGTCAGGCGACGACGACTCCGCGGATCACGACGAGCGCGACTGACGCCGCCTGAGCAGCTGCACGGCGACGATGCCGGCGACGCCCAGGCCGGCGCCGATCAGCGTCGTCGGCACCAGCAGCGCGCTCGCGCGTGCGTCGATCGTGCCGCCGAGAGCCAGCACGACGCCGAGGGCGACGAGCCAGCCGACCGTGCCGACGAGCAGCGCCTTCCGCGCGTCGGCACGGGCCGGCGCGGGGTCGGGGCGCCGCTCCTGCTCCGGCAGCCAGAGCCGCATGTCAGCCCAGCTCTCCGAGCACGTAGTCGATCGCCGAGGTGAGCGCGCGGACGTCGTCGGGCTCGATGGCGGTGAACGTCGCGATGCGCAGCTGGTTGCGGCCGAGCTTGCGGTAGGGCTCGGTGTCGACGATGCCGTTCGCGCGGAGCGCCTTCGAGACGGCCGAGGCATCCGTCGACTCGTCGAAGTCGATCGTGACGACGACCTGCGAGCGATCGGCCGCGTCGGCGACGAACGGGGTCGCGACCGGCGAGGCCGCGGCCCAGTCGTAGAGCACCGACGACGATTCGCGGGTGCGCGCGTCGGCCCAGGCGAGGCCGCCTGAGGCGTTCATCCAGTCGATCTGGTTCTCCATGAGCAGCAGCGTCGCGAGCGCGGGCGTGTTCAGCGTCTGGTTGAGCCGCGAGTTGTCGACCGCGTTCTTCAGCGAGAGGAACTCGGGGATGTACCGATCGCTCGCGGCGATCCGCTCGACCCGCTCGATGGCGGCGGGGGAGAGGATGGCGAACCAGAGGCCGCCGTCGGCGGCGAAGTTCTTCTGCGGAGCGAAGTAGTAGACGTCGAACTCGTTCGGGTCGACGGCGATGCCGCCCGCAGCGCTCGTGGCGTCGATGACGGTGAGTGCGCCCGCGTCGCCGGTGACCCGGCGGACCGGGGCCTGCACGCCGGTCGAGGTCTCGTTCTGCGGCCACGCGTAGACGTCGACGCCGGCGACGGCCTCGGCGCGGGCGCTCGTTCCGGGGGCGGCGGTGCGCACGTCGGGGGCTTCGAGCCAGGGGGCGGCGGCGGCCTTGGCGAACTTCGCGCCGAACTCGCCGAAGGCGGCCAGCTGCGCGCGGCGCTCGATGAGCGAGACGGCGGCGGCGTCCCAGAAGGCGGTCGAGCCGCCGTTGCCGAGCACGACCTCGTAGCCGTCGGGCAGCGAGAACAGCTCGGAGAGGCCCGAACGGACGCGGCCGACGAGGTCCTTCACGGGGGCCTGGCGGTGGGAGGTGCCGAGGATGGCCGGGCCGAACTCGGCGAGATGGGCGAGCTGCTCGGGCCGCACCTTCGACGGGCCGCAGCCGAATCGACCGTCGGCGGGCAGCAGTTCAGCGGGGATCACGAGGCTCGGCATGCCGATGAGTCTATCGATGGCGGCGGGCCCACTAGGCTGGAAGGCGGGCTGTGACGACACGGGGAGGAAGCAGCGTGACCGACCTCATCGACACGACGGAGATGTACCTCCGCACGATCCTCGATCTCGAGGAGGAGAACATCGTGCCGCTGCGCGCTCGCATCTCCGAGCGCCTCGGCCACTCCGGCCCGACCGTCTCGCAGACCGTGGCCCGCATGGAGCGCGACGGGCTCGTCGTCGTCTCCGGCGACCGGCACCTCGAGCTCACGCCGGAGGGCCGCAGCAAGGCGGTGCACGTCATGCGCAAGCACCGGCTCGCCGAGCGCCTCCTCTCCGACGTCATCGGCCTCGAGTGGGAGTACGTCCACGACGAGGCCTGCCGCTGGGAGCACGTCATGAGCGAGCAGGTCGAGCGCCGGCTCATCGAGCTCCTCGGCCAGCCCACCGAGTCGCCCTACGGCAACCCGATCCCCGGTCTCGAGGAGCTCGGCGTCCCCGCCGCGGCGCCCTTCATGACCGGGGTCCGCAACCTCGTGCAGGCCCTCGGCGACACGACGGAGCCCATTCGCGGCGTCGTCCGCCGACTGGGCGAGCCCGTGCAGTTCGACCCCGAGCTGCTCGCCCAGTTCAAGCAGGCCGGCATCATGCCCGGGGCGACGGCGACGTTCAGCGTCAACGGCGGCTACGTGCTCGTGCAGGTAGACGATGTCGACGGCGGGCTCGAGCTTCCGGTCGAGGTCGCTGCGCACCTCTTCATCGGCGACTGAGTTCATCGACGGCGGAGCTCCTCGCCGACTGAGTTCATCGGCCGCGGAGTGCGTCGGTCGCTGAGCGGACGCGTCGGCGGGGCTCGGCCCGCGGAGTTCCGCGGCCTGAGCTTGGGATCCGCTGTGAGTCCGCGTCCGTCGTGACCGGAATGTGACATCCGCGGAGCCCTCGCGTATTCTCGTTCGAGTCCGCCGGCGAGAAGCCAGACGGCGGACCCGAGATCGAGACGCCCCCGACGTCCACCGCTCGATCCTGAAACCCGTGAAGCGCTCCGGCGCAGCCAGGTGGAACGCCGCTTCCGGCCGTGGGCGACGGAGGTAGTGTTTTGGCTCGTTCCCCCAAGCGTCGTCTTCCCGGCGGTCGCGTCAGCAAAGCCGCGACCAAGGCCATCGTGCAGGCGAAGACCAGGGCAGAGGATTCCGAGTCGGCCATCGCGCCGGTCTCGACGATCTCCACCCGGCGGTTCCGCCGCGGCGGTGTCGCGAACCTGGTCGTCATGACGATCTCGGCCGGCATCGTCGGCACGCTCGCGATCCCCGCCTACGCGTTCACCCCGGGCAGTGAAGACCCGGAGTTCGCCACGAGCGCCAGCGCGGCCCTCACCAAGGCCGACCCCCAGTCGGTCGCCGTCGACGCGGATGCCTCGGCCGCCCCGGTCTCCCAGGACACCCTCGCGGTCACGACCGGTGCGTCGATCCGCGAGGCGGCCGAAGCCGAGGCCGCCCGCCAGGCCGCGCAGGCCGAGATGGCGTCCTACGCCGCGTCCTACGACGGGCCGTCGGTGGGCGAGCTGCTCGCCAGCCCGCCGTACCCGAACTTCGACCTCGCGAGCGTCTACGACGTCGCGACGCAGTACATCGGCGTGCCGTACGTCTACGGCGGCGCGACGCCCGCGGGCTTCGACTGCTCCGGCTTCGTCATGTACGTGTACGCCCAGTTCGGCGTCTCCATGCCGCACTCCTCGTCCGGTCAGGGCGCGATGGGCACCCCGATCTCCGAAGGCGACGCCGTGCCGGGCGACCTCGTCATCATGTCCGGCCATGACGGCTTCTACGCCGGCGGCGGCATGATCCTGCACGCGCCGTACGAGGGCGCCTCGGTGCGCGTGCAGCCCATCTGGACGAGCGACTACTCGATCGTCCGCATCGGCATCTGAGATGAACATCGGGTGACCGCCCGAGGGAAACGGCGCGCCGGAGTCATCCTGCGCGCCGTTTCCTGTCGTACCCTGGAGGCCTGACGAACCGAACCGAACGGGGAGGCCGATGGTGCAGCGCGAGCGCGTCCATGCCAGGAACGCGCGCGCGCACGTCCACCAACGGCCGAGTCATCAGCCGAACGACCTGAGCGCCGACGCGCTGCACGGGCACTGTCCTCTGGACGGTGCCCGTTTTTCGTTCCGGCGACCCCCGCAGGTCTCGATTCGCCGTCCGTATCCCGCGGCCGGAAGCCACCCGGCCCCGTACGAAAGGTGACGTCATGAGCGGCACCCTCATCCTGAACGCGAGCTATGAACCGCTCGCCGTGGTCCCGATGCGCCGGGCGATGCTCCTGGTGCTGAACGGCAAAGCCTCGGTCGTCGAGGCGGCCGAGGGCTGGCTGCACTCGCGCTCGGCGCGGTACGCCGTGCCCAGCGTGGTGCTGCTGCAGCACTACGTCCGCATCCCGTTGCGGCCGGTTCCGCTCACGCGCCGCGCCGCGCTGCAGCGCTACGGGTACCGCTGCGCGTACTGCCGCGGCTACGGCGACACGCTCGACCACGTCGTGCCCCGATCCCGGGGCGGCGGGCATAGCTGGGGCAACGTCGTCGTCGCCTGCCGTCGCTGCAACCACAAGAAGGCCGACAAGATGCTCGCCGAGATCGGATGGCGGCTGCCGTTCGAGCTGACGGAGCCGAACCCGACGCCCCAGGCGCGCGCCGGGCTCTGGTCGGCCCGCCACCCGGAGTGGGCGCAATACCTCGGATCGATGCCGCAGCCGACGCTGCTGGCCGGGTGAGCGATCGACCCGCCCAGCTCATCCCGGTGCGCCGTGATCTGATCGTGACATCCGGCACAGCGTGCCCTATGGTGGAACGAGTCCGGTGCGGTGCACGCCCTCCGGTCGCCCGAGACCACCCCGCAGACCCCCCTTGCGCTGCGGGATCCGGAGGAACTTCACGTGAACGGTGACACCACGCGCGACGCGCTCCAGCGGCCGCGCGACCGTCGGCGTAGCGCGCCCGCCGCCCCCGACGCTCACCCCGCTCCGTCGTCCAACGGCCGGGTGCGCCGGCGCGGCCCCGTCCGGGTGCTCGGCACCGTGCTGGTGGTCCCGGCGATCATCGGAACGGTCGCGATCCCCGCCTACGCGATGATGCCGGGCGTCGAAGACCACGCGAGCTCGGCGAGCTACAGCCTGACCCAGAGCGAGGCGCAGGACCTCGTGGTGCCGGGCCTCGTGAACCAGGCCACGGTCGCGGCCGACAGCTACGAGGTCACCACGAAGGAAGAGATCGACCGGGCCGCCCGCGAGGCCGAGGAGGCGCAGCAGGCCGCTTGGGCCGCTGAGCTCGCCTCCCGCGCCGGCAACGGCGACTACGCCGTCTACACGGTGAAAGCCGAGGGCGACGACTACCCGTGGTGGGACCAGCTCCCCGACGACTACGGCGGCGGCCTCTCGCCGCTCCGCTACTACTACCGGGAGTGCGTCGACTTCGTCGCGTGGCGGCTGAACCGCGACGCGGGCGTGACGAGCGCCCCGTGGAAGTGGGACTGGTCGAACCTCGCCTCGGGCAGTGCGTACGTCTGGGCCGACGAGTGGGCGGCCAAGGGCTGGCCCACCTCCTCGACGCCCGTCGTGGGCGCCGTCGCGTGGTTCCCCTACAACCACGTCGCCTACGTGCAGTCGATCAACGGCGACGGCAGCGTCAACATCGAGGAGTACAACCAGAACTCCGACCACTCGTACCACCGGCGCACCATCCCGGCGGGCGAGGCGCTCTACCTCTATCCGCCGGCCTGAGACCGCCCGGTCCGAGACCGCCCGGCCTAAGACCGCCCGGCCTAAGACCGCCCGGCCCGGGACCGGTGGCCGCGGTTCAGCGGGGGACGCGGGCGAGGCAGGCAGGAGCCGGGGTCGGCACGGTGCCGACGAGCTCCTGGGGCACGCCCTCGGCGTCGAGGGCGACGATCGCGATCGAGTCGGAACCCTGATCGGCGACGAGCGCGAACCGTTCGTCGTGCGTGAGCTCCAGGTCGCGGGGATGGATGCCGCCGGTCGGCACGCTCGCGACGTGCACGAGCGTCCGCGCCGCACGGTCGAACCGGAGCCCGGCGAGCGCGTCGGCGTCGCGGTCGCCGACGAGCACGAGGTCGCCGCGCGTCAGCCGGATCGCGGAGACGCCGAGGGCCCGCGGGGTCACCCGTCCGTCCACCGGGTACCAGCCGAGCTCCGCGCGTGCGTCGAGGTCGAGGACCGAGACCGTCCGGTCGAGCTCGTTCGCGACGAGAGCGAGCCGACCGGTCACCACGAGGTGGCGCGGGCCGGCGCCGGCGTGCACGGCGATCTCGCCGAGGTCGCCGAGGTCGCCGCTCGCCTCGTCGAGCGAGAGCAGGCGGATGCGGTCGGCCCCGAGATCGGGGCCGAGCGCCGTCGTGCCGTCGAAGACGAGCTGGTGCAGGTGGGCGGCCTCCTGCCGCTCGGCGTCGGGGCCGCTGCCGGTGAACGCCGCGCGGGCGACTGCGCCGGCGGCCCCGGGCCCGCCGATCGGATGCGAGGTGACGGAACCGCCGGAGTAGTTCGCGGCGAGCGCCCACGCCCCACCGGGGCTGATCGCGACGTGGCAGGGGTCGCCGTCGGCGGGACCGAGCTCGGCGAGCGGGGCGAGACTGCGCCCGCCGGCCTGCACCGACCACGCGGAGACGCCACCGGGCGCGAGTTCGTGGGCGATGACGAGGCGGTCACCGCGGAGCGCCAGGAACATCGGGTTCCCGCCGACCGGGATCGGCTCGCCGAGCTGCCAGCCGCCCTGCGCGTCGACCTCGAGGCGGCGGACCCCCGCCGCGGGGCTGCCGAGGCCGCCCGTCGTCGACGCACCCACCCAGAAGACCGTCGGCTCGCCGCGCATGCTGCTCCATTCCGCGGCGGACCGCTGTCGGGGCGCTCCCGGCGCCGACCGCCAGGGTATCGCGAGCCGGTAGACTCGCTAGGCCGCCCCCGTAGCTCAGAGGATAGAGCGTCGGTTTCCTAAACCGTGCGTCGCAGGTTCGAGTCCTGTCGGGGGCACCGTTCGATTTCTCAGATCGGTCATTCCTGTTCCCACGGCAGCGTCACCATCGGGAGGATGTAGATGCGGCCGAGGACGGCGACCGGATGCTTCGCCATGTACTCGGCGGCTTCGTCGATCGAATCGGCGGTGATCAGGTCGTAGCCGGCGAACCACTCCTTGAACTCCGGGAAGGGTCCGTCGGTGACGAGGGTCCGGCCGTCGCGGACGGCGACGGACTTCGCCCGCTCGGGGCCGGCGACCGGGCCTCCCAGAGTGAGCCGGTCGGCGTGCTCGCCCTCGGCAGCCCAGCGCTCGAGCATCGCCTGGTCCTCGGACCGGGGCAGCTCGGTGCCGGTGGGGTCCGACATGTGGATGACGAGGTACTTGCTGCTCATGAGCGGGGTCCTTTCGGTGGTGCGAGTTGATTTCGTCGGCGGATGAGGTGTCTGGTCTCGGCGGCGGTCCCGGCCAGCTCGATCGCTCGGTCGTAGGCCGATCGGGCCTCGGCGGAGCGGCCGGTCGCGCGCAGCAGTTCCGCCCGGGTGACGTGGAAGGCGTGATGGCCCTCGAGCTGCTCGGTGAGCCGGTCGACGATCGCGAGCGCGAGTTCGGGGGAGTCGTGCTCGGAGACCGCGATGGCCTTGTTGAGGGTGACGAGTGGATTCGGGTCGATCTCCTCGAGCCGGGAGTAGAGGCTCGCGATGCGCGCCCAGTCGGTGTCGCGCGCGTGCGGAGCGGTGACGTGAGCGGCGTTGATCTCCGCGAGCAGCCGATATCTGCCGGGGGGCTCATCGCCCTCCGGCGACGCGAGCAGCTCCACGCCCTCGGCGATGAGCTCGCGGTCCCAGGATCCACGATCCTGCTCGTCGAGCCGCACCAGCTCGCCGTCGGACGAGACGCGGGCCGGCGCGCGGGCCTCGGTCAGCAGCATCACCGCGAGCAGGCCGGCGACCTCGGCATCGTCGGGCCGGAGCTCGCGTGCGAGCCGGGCGAGGCGGATCGCCTCCGCGGTCAACTCGCGCCGGATCACGGGCGACTCGGGGGCGGACGCGAGGTATCCCTCGTTGAAGACGAGGTACAGCACCGTGAGGACGGCGTCGATGCGGGTGGGAAGGTCCTCCGCCGCGGGAATCGCGAAGGGGACCCCGGCCGCCTTGATCTTCGCCTTCGCCCGGCTGATCCGCTGACCCATCGTCGTGTCCTGCACGAGGAACGCGTGGGCGATCTCCGCCACGGTGAGCCCGCCGACGACCCGCAAGGTGAGCGCGACGCGCGCGTCGAGCGAGAGCACCGGATGGCAGCAGATGAACAGCAGTCGGAGCCGGTCGTCCTCGACGGCGCCGGTCGGGGCGGCGGGGTCCGGGTCGTGCATCGTCGCCGCCTCGCGGTGCTTCTCGTCTCGACGCGCCTCGCGTCGCAGCCGGTCGATCGCCCTGCGGTTCGCCGTCGTGGTCACCCATCCCGCCGGGTTCGGCGGGATGCCGTGCGCCGGCCAGTGCTCGACGGCGATCGCGAACGCCTCAGCGGTCATCTCCTCGGCCAGGTCGAGGTCGTCGAACCGGCGCGCGAGTCCCGCGACGATCCGCGCCCACTCGTCGCGATGGGTGCGCGAGAGCACGGTCGCGACCGCCCGGGGGTCGTCCCGACGTGTGGGCATGGTCATCGTGCTCCTCTCTCCATCTGATCGACGAACGGGCCGTTCAGTTTTCGACAGTCTTTCGGAAACGGCGTCGGAACGGTGCGCGGTCGGCGGCTTTCCGCAGCGGGGCCCTGGCCTCGTCGGCCTCCCGGCGTTCAGCGGCGACACGATGGCGTTCCGCCTCGACCGCGGCCCGCTGCAGCTCGGCGCGCTGGGCGGTGAGCAGCATCAGCGGATCGATGTCCATGGAGGATGTCCTTCCGGATCTCGCCGGAATCGGTGCATCCCGGCTATCAAGACCACGAACGGCTGCGCCTCACTTCGACACCCTCGCCCCTCACCGCGAGGCGCTGGTGCGGCCGGCTCCGCCGGAGCATGATGGGTCGCATGGACCTGCCGGTGATGCCGCCCGTCGCGCCGATGCTCGCGAAGTCGGTCAAGGAGATCCCCGATATCGGGCACGTGGAGCCGAAGTGGGACGGCTTCCGCACCATCGTCTTCCGGGACGGTGACGAGGTCGAGCTCGGCAGTCGCAACGAGAAGCCGATGACGCGGTACTTCCCTGAGCTCGTCGAGGCGCTCCGCCGGGAGCTGCCCGATCGCTGCGTGCTCGACGGAGAGATCGTGCTGGTGCGCGACGGCCGGCTCGATTTCGAGGCCCTGCAGCAGCGCATCCATCCCGCGGCGAGCCGGGTGCAGCTGCTGGCGGGGGAGACGCCCGCCTCGTTCGTCGCATTCGACCTGCTTGCGATCGGCGACGAGGATCTCACCGGTGTCGCGTTCGGCGAGCGGCGGCGCCGGCTCGAGGAGGTGCTGGCCGGGGCATCCGATCCGGTGTTCCTCACTCCGGCGACCGCGGATCCGGTCGAGGCCCGCGACTGGTTCGAGCGCTTCGAGGGCGCCGGCCTCGACGGCGTCGTCGCGAAGCCGCTCGACGGCGTCTATCAGCCGGACAAGCGGGCGATGTTCAAGATCAAGCACGAGCGCACCGCGGACTGCGTCGTGGCGGGTTTCCGCTGGCACAAGAGCGGCGACGTGGTCGGCTCGCTGCTGCTCGGCCTCTACGGCGACGACGGGCGACTGCACCATGTCGGCGTCGTGGCGGCGTTCTCGATGGCGCGGCGCGCCGAGCTCGTGGCGGAGCTGGAGCCGCTCATCGAGACGGATCCGTCGCGGCATCCCTGGGGCGAGTGGGCCGAGCAGTCCGCGCACGAGCAGACGCGGATGCCGGGGGCGGTGAGCCGGTGGAGCGCGGGCAAGAACCTGTCGTTCGTGCCGCTGCGACCCGAGCGCGTCGTCGAGGTCGCGTACGACCACATGGAGGGCGAGCGGTTCCGGCACACGGCGCAGTTCCGCCGCTGGCGGCCTGATCGCGACCCCGCGAGCTGCGGCTACGGCCAGCTGGAAGCGCCGGGCGCGCTCGATCTCGGCGAGATCCTGCCGCTCAGGGGCTGAGCGCCGCGCTCAGAGCACGACGCCGATGCCGGCCGAGAGCGCGGTGTGGTGCTCGAACACGAGGTTCGTCTCGGTGAGCGCGACGGCGGGGTTCGCCGAGAGGTTCTTCAGCACGAACTGGCGCACGTGCGCGCTGTCGCGGACGCGCACGTGGATGAGGAAGTCCTCGGTGCCGCCCAGGAAGAACAGCTGCGCCACCTCGGGCTCGCGGCGGAGCTCGTCGGAGATCTGCTCCATGAGGTGACGGGCGCCTGGCCGGATGCGCACGCTGACGAGGGCTTGCAGGGTGAAGCCGAGGGCGACGGGGTCGATCTCGGCCGTATAGCGCGTGATGACGCCCCGCTCGCGCAGCGAGCGCACGCGGGCGAGGCACGTGGACGGCGAGATGCCGACCGCCCGGGCGAGGTCGACGTTCGGGATGCGGGCGTTCTCGTGCAGGCGGGCGATGATCGCCCGGTCGAGCTCGTCGAGCACGACGGGCCCCTGGTCGCGGATCTGCGGCGCATCGCTCATGATCGACCTCCGAATCGCATGAATGCTCAACTGAGATGAAGCCTACCGAATTCTGTGCGGAAGAGCTTTCGTTCCGGCGAATAAGCGGCGACCATTGAGGGTACCCACCCAACAGCATTCGGAGTCTGAAATGCACATCGGCGTGCCCGCTGAGATCAAGAACAACGAATTCCGCGTCGCCATCACCCCGGCCGGCGTCCACGCCTTCGCACAGCGCGGCCACCGCGTCGACGTGCAGGCGGGGGCCGGCGTCGGTGCCGGCTACACCGACGAGGACTACCGCGAGGCCGGGGCGACCATCGTCGCGACGGCCGACGAGGCCTGGAGCGCCGAGCTCGTCCTCAAGGTCAAGGAGCCCATCGAGCCGGAGTACGGCTACCTCCGCAGCGACCTCACGCTGTTCACCTACCTCCACCTCGCGGCCGACCGCCCGCTCACCGACGCGATCCTCGCCTCGGGCGTCACGGCGATCGCCTACGAGACCGTGCAGCTCGCCGACCGCTCGCTGCCGCTGCTCACTCCGATGAGCGAGGTCGCCGGGCGACTCGCCCCCCAGGTGGGCGCCGCCTCGCTGCACGCCTCGAAGGGCGGCCGCGGCGTGCTCCTCGCGGGCGTGCCCGGCACGAGCCCCGCGAAGGTCGTCGTCATCGGCGGCGGCGTCGCCGGCGAGCAGGCGGCGGCGACCGCGCTCGGCCTCGGCGCCGACGTCACCGTCTTCGACATCTCGCTGCCGAAGCTGCGCGAGATCGACGCACGCTACCAGGGCCGCATCAAGACGCTCGCGTCCTCGCCCTACGAGATCGCCCGCCAGGTGAAGGACGCCGACCTCGTCGTCGGCGCCGTGCTGATCCCGGGCGCCGCGGCGCCGAAGGTCGTCACCGACGAGATGGTCGCCACCATGAAGCCGGGCGCCGTGCTCGTCGACATCGCGATCGACCAGGGCGGCTGCTTCGAGGGCTCGCGCCCGACGACGCACGCCGACCCCACCTTCAAGGTGCACGACGCGATCTTCTACTGCGTCGCGAACATGCCCGGCGCGGTCCCCGCGACCTCGGCGCCCGCGCTCACGAACGCGACCCTGCCGTACGCGCTGAAGATCGCCGACCTCGGCTGGGAGGCCGCCCTCGACGCCGACCCGGCGCTCGCCAAGGGCCTCAACGCGACCGCGGGCAAGCTCACCAACGAGCCCGTCGCCGTCGCCCTCGGGATCGACTACCAGGCGCGCTGAGCCGCGCCGCACGGCCTCGCCCCTCGCAGCCGATCGACCGCCTCGCGCGGTCGCGAGGGGTGACGGAACGTCGCGACGGGCCGACTCCCAGCGCCCGTCGCGACCGGATGCCCCGACTGCACACGATGCGGTCGGGGCATCCGTCCGTTTCCGGACGCGATCGAGTGAGGGTCAGTCGTCGCCGAGGACGACGGGCAGCCCGCTCTGATACCAGGCGAGGATGCCGCCCTCGACGTTCACCGCATCGATGCCCTGCTGCTCCAGGTACTGCACCGCCTGCGCGCTGCGACCGCCGACGTGGCACATGACGTAGACCGTGCGATCGCGGGGCACTTCGTCGAGCCGGGCGACGAGCTCGCCGAGCGGGACGTGGTGCGCGCCCTCGACCCGCGCCTGTGCGAGCTCTGCGGCCTCGCGCACGTCGATCAGGTAGGCGTCGGCCGTGGCGTGGACCTCGGCGGGGGAACTGGACTGCATGATGGGCCTCTCGACCCCCGACACGATACCCGAGCCGCGGCAAACCGCGAGGTTCCGGGCGTCGCTGCGGGGAATCCGGGGAGGTGCGACATAAGGTGGCCCTGTGCAACGGCTGGAACGCGATCAAGGAGACGAGCAACTGCTCGCGCGCGAGACGGATGCCGCGGCCGACGAGCTCACCCCCGACCCCGTTCCTCACGAGGCCGGGCGGCCCACGAGCCTCAGCCTCGGTGATCCCGCCCTCGTCGCGGGCAATGTCGCCGAACCCACCTGGCGGCGATGGCAGGAGGAACTGCGCGCCGCGGGCGGGCGCTCGCCGCTCGTGCGCTTCGAGGACACGCCGCGCACCCGTATCGAGCTCTCCACGACGCACCCCGGCGGCCTGCCGCAGTTCATCACGGGCAAGTCGACGCTGCTGTCGAGCCTCATCCGCGACGAGCTCGCGCTGCGCAACGCGCGCCTGGCCGCCGCCGAGATCACCCAGAAGGGCATCGAGCTGCGCTCGGTGCGCGGCATCGAGTCGGTGCACCTCGCCATCGGGCTCGCCTCGTGGCGGCACAACGGCCAGGAGTACACCGCCCCCGTGCTGCTGCGCCCGCTCGCCATCCGCCGCTACGGGCGCGACTTCGAGCTGAAGCTCAAGGGACAGCCCTTCCTCAACCCGGCGCTCGCTCGCGAGCTGCACGAGCAGTTCAAGATCACGCTCGACGCCGACGCGTTCGTCGCGCTCGCGATCACCAACGGCGTGTTCAAGCCGCAGCCGGTCATCGACCGTCTTCGCGGCCTGACCTCCCACCTGCCGTGGTTCAGCGTCGCCCCGCGGCTCGTCGTCTCGTCCTTCGCCGAGGTCGGCCCGGCGCTCGCCGCGGACGTGGACGGCACGGGGCATCCGGTCGTCGACGCGATCGCCGGCAACAAGGCGGCCCGCGCTTCGCTCGCGGCGCTGCCGGAGCTGCCGCGGCCCGTGCCGCAGGACGAGCGCCCGCCGTCCACCGATGTCCTCCTGCTCGACGCCGACCAGGAGCAGGAGCAGGTCGTCGCCGCGGTCGCCGCCGGCGCGTCCATCGTCGTGAAGACGCTGCCCGGCACGGGCGGCACGCAGACCATCGTGAACGCGATCGGCGCCCTCGTCGCCGCCGACAAGCGCGTGCTCGTCGCCGGCGCCCGCAAGGCCAGCCTGGACGGCATCGCGCACCGGCTCGGCCAGGTCGGCCTCGGCGGCATGGCGGTCACGAGCGAGGGGCTCCGCCGGGAGCTCATCCAGTCCATCTCCCGCAACGAGAAGGCCGAGCGGCCGCGCGTCACCGACGTCGACGACGCGCTCGTCCGCCTCCGCAAGGTGCTGCTCGACTACCGCAGCGCGCTGACCCGGCGCGATCTCGAGTTCGGCGCATCCGTGCTCGAGGCGCTGAGCGCGCTCGCCGACCTCGCCGTGCTGCCCGCCGCGCCCGACACGACGGCGCGGCTCGACCATGCCGCGCTCGTCGCGCTCTCGGGCGATCGCTCGCGCGCTGCGCAGGACCTCGCCCGCGCGGCCGCGCTGGGCGAGTTCCGCTACGGGCCGGGCGACTCGCCCTGGTACGGCGCCTCCTTCTCGAACTCCGAGGACGCCGCGCAGGCCCACGAGCTCGCGAAGCGGTTGAGCCGCAGCGACGTGCCGCGCCTGCTCGAACGCGGCCGCGCGCTCATCGCCCAGACCCGTCTGCGCCCTTTCGAATCGGTGGCGGAGCTCGGGGTCTTCCTGCGGTTGCTGCTCGACGTGCGCGAGACGCTCGACAAGTTCCAGCCCTCGGTCTACGACCGGCCGCTCGGCGAGCTCATCGCGGCGACCGGCTCCCGGCGCGACTCCGAAGGGATGAGCGCGGCGAACCGCCGGCGGCTCCGCCGGCACGCGAGCGAGTTCCTCCGGCCGGGCGTGCACGTGTCCGACCTGAACGCGGCGCTTCGAGGCATCCAGCAGCAGCGCACCCTCTGGCAGCGCTACTCGGAGGCCGGCGCCATCCCCGGCGTCCCCGCCGGCATCGACGACGTGCACGTCGCGTACCGCACGGTGGCGGCCGACCTGGCCTCGCTCGACGGTCCGCTCGGCGTGGCGGGAACGCCGCGTCAGCTCGCCGCGCGCCCGATTCGCGAACTGCAGTCCACCCTCGCCGGTCTCGCCGAGGAGTCGGAGGTGCTGCTGAACCTGCAGGAGCGCACGGCGCTGCTGTCGCGCCTCCGCGACCTCGGGCTCGACCCGCTGCTGCTCGACCTGTCGAAGCGGCACGTCCCCGAGCTCCGGGTCGCGGCGGAGCTCGAGCTCGCCTGGTGGCAGTCGGTGCTCGAGACGATGCTGGCCCGCGAGAAGGCCCTGCTCGGCGCGAACACGACCGTGCTCGACCGGCTCGAGGCGGACTTCCGGCTCGTCGACGAGGCGCACGCCGCCGCCGCCGGGCCGCTCGCCGCCTGGCGTCTGGCCGAGAACTGGAAGGTCGCGCTCGTCGACCACCCCGACGAGGCCGAGCGGCTGAAGAAGCTGCTGCGCAGCGACCGCGTGCGGTCCCAGCTGCTGCAGGCTGAGGCGCCGACGCTCTTCCGGGTGCTGGCGCCCGTCTGGCTCGCCTCCCCGTACGAGGTGCCGACGATCGACGACGGCATCGGCTTCGACACGGTCATCCTCGTGGACGCCGGCGCGACGACGATCGCCGAGAACCTCGGGGCGATCCGCCGGGCGAAGCAGATCGTCGCGTTCGGCGACCCGGTGACGCAGACGCCGACGCTCTTCGAGACGGGCATCTTCGACCGCGACCAGCAGGGGGCGCCCGAGCACGGCGTCGACGCGGCGCACGCGGACTCCGCGCTGGCGCGGCTCGGCGAGCTGCTGCCGACGATGACCCTGACGCGGAGCTACCGCGCCGGCGGCGAGGACCTCGCCGAGCTCGTGAACACCTGGTTCTACGGCGGGCGCATCGTGTCGATGCCGTGGGCCGGCAGCTTCCTCGGCCACGGCAGCCTGGGCCTGCACTACGTGCCGGGCAACGGCTTGCCCGACCCCGTGACCGGCACGGTCGAGTCGATCGACACCGAGGTGGCGAAGGTGGTCGAGCTCGTCATGGAGCACGCCGTCAAGCGGCCCCGCGAGTCGCTCATGGTGATCACCGCGAGCCAGCGGCACGCCTCCCGCGTGTACCAGGCGGTGCTCGCCGCGTTCACGAAGCGCAGCGACCTCTCCGACTTCATCCTGAAGGACCGGGCCGAACCGTTCACCGTGCTCACGCTCGAGCAGGCCGTCGCGCAGAGCCGCGACCGGGTGATCTTCTCGGTCGGCTACGGCCGCACGCCGCACGGCCGGCTGCTGTCGAACTTCGGTGCGCTCGGCGAGCCGGGCGGCGACCGTCTGCTCGCCGTCGGCATGACGCGGGCCCGTCGATCGATGGACATCGTGTCGGCGTTCCGGCCCGAGCACATCGATGAGGACCGCCAGGCGCACGGCGTGCTCGCGCTCGCGAACGTGCTCGCGCAGACCGAGGAGCGGCAGGCCGCTCCGGCCGAGTCCGAGACCGGCGACGCGATGCTCGC
Organism: Agromyces soli; assembly: GCF_022811605.1. Taxonomy (GTDB): domain Bacteria; phylum Actinomycetota; class Actinomycetes; order Actinomycetales; family Microbacteriaceae; genus Agromyces; species Agromyces soli. Next base: position 2,130,988 of record NZ_CP094533.1, read on the forward strand.
GGACCTCGGCGCCCGGCTCGAGCGGCGCGGCATCCGGGTGAGCGTCGGCCACCGCGGCAGTCTCGCCCTCGCGGCGGCCAACGCCGGCAAGGCGGTCGTGGTGGAGACGGATGCCTCGCTCGGCGGGATGAGCCTCCGGGAATCGCTGCGACTTCGCCCCGAGGTGCTGCGCCGACTCGGTTGGCACTACCTGCGCGTGCACAGCTTCGAGCTGTTCAGCAACCCCGACGCCGTGGCCGAGCGGGTCGCGACGCTGCTCGGCAAGCCGAGCCCGCGCCGCGCCGCCGCCCAGCGGTGACGGACGCGAGCCGATGACCGGGACGCCACCCTCGGGGGAGCGGCCGAGCCCTGCCGGACCCCTCGAGGGCGAGGAGTCCACGACCCCGGGGCGGCAGCGCGTCGTTCGCGCCCGGGGCGGCCGGCGAGCGAAGCTGACGCCGGCGCCGGGCAGCGATCCGTCGCCGGAGTCGCCGGTGGAACGGGAGCAGAGCCGTCCCGCCGGCCCGGACGACGAGCGGATCACGAGGGAACGCCCGCCGCACTGGTGAGCGGCGAGGCATCCGGTGCACGGGGAACGCCCGCTGCACCGAGGTGCAACGGGCGTTCGAAGTGTGGGGCCGAATGCCCGTCAGCCGCTGTGACGGCCCGAGCCGCCCGGGGCCGGGGCGCCGCCGTTCTGCGCCGCGAGCAGGTCGCGGATCTCGGCCAGCACATCGAGCTCGGTCTCGGGGGTCTCGGGGTCGGGCTGCCCGGCCTTGCGCTTCGCCTCGGCGCGCTCCTTGAAGTGGTTCATCGGCATCACGAAGACGAAGTACACGACGGCGGCGACGGCGAGGAAGGAGATGATCGCGCCGATGATCGCGCCGAAGGAGAACTTCGCGTCGCCGACCTGCCAGACGAGGGCGTTGTTCAGGCTGTCGGCCTTGAAGAGCAGGCCGAGCAGCGGGTTGATGAGGTTCTCGACGATCGAGTTCACGACGGCCGTGAACGCGGCGCCGATGACGACCGCGACGGCGAGGTCGATGACGTTGCCGCGCATGATGAATTCTTTGAAGCCGTTGATCATGGCTCGCTCCCTCCGGGGTGGGCTGGTCGTCGCCACGATAACGCAGGCTCAGGCGGATGACGTGGAGGTGCTCCCGCCGGTTCCTTGGCTGGTCGAACCGGACTTTGCGGGGCTGCTGCCGCCCGACGAACCGCTCGCCGTCGTCGAGCCGCCGCTGCTGGCGGCCCCGGACTTCGACGAGCCGCCGTCGCTGGAACCCGAACCCGAACCCGAGCGGGAATCGGTGCGGTAGAAGCCGGAGCCGTTGAACGTCACCCCGATGGTGTTGAAGAGCTTGCGCAGCTTGCCGCCGCAGACCTCGCAGACCGTCAGCGCGTCGTCGCTGAACGCCTGGTGGATGTCGAAGGCGTTCCCGCACTCGGTGCAGCGATAGGAATAGGTAGGCATGGGGATCTCCGGATGGTGCGGGGCGCCGACGCTCAGAAGGCGACGATGCGGGTGGGGGTGATGACGCCGTTCACGCCTTGATCATGCAGTTCGTGCGGGACACGCTCGACGAACTCGCTGTCGAAGACGACGGCGTACACCGGGGGGCATTTTGCCATCGACCCGAGGGTCTTGTCGAAGTAGCCCCGGCCCCAGCCGAGTCGCATGCCGCTCGCGTCGACCGCCGCGGCGGGGACGACGATGAGGTCCACGTCGTTGATCGCCATCGGTCCGAGCAACTCGCCGACGGCTTCCGGGGTGCCGTGCAGGCCGAGCTGTTCGGTGTCCTCCTCGCCGACGGTCCAATCGAGGAGCCCGTCTTCACGCGTGACCGGGAACAGCACGCGGAGGCCCTGCGCCTCGGCCCAGTTCACGAACGGGCGGGTGTTCGGCTCGCTCGGCATCGAGAGGTAGCAGGAGAGCGAGGTCGCGCCGGTCTGAGCGACGAGCTCCTGGAGGCGGGCGGTGAACCCCTCGGTGGCGAGCTCGCGCTCATGGTTCGAGCGGTTCTGCCGGCGCTCGCGGAGCTCGGCGCGGAGGATGCGCTTCTGGACGTCCGGATCGTCGGGCATGCTCAACATCCTAGACAGCGCGGGCGGTCGGATAGGCTTGCCGGATGACCGAGCGTATTACGAAGGCCGTGATTCCCGCGGCCGGTCTGGGAACTCGCTTCCTGCCGGCGACGAAGGCGATGCCGAAGGAGATGCTCCCGGTCGTCGACAAGCCTGCGATCCAGTACGTCGTCGAAGAGGCCGTCAACGCCGGGCTCACCGATGTGCTCATGGTCACCGGCCGCAACAAGTACGCGCTCGAGAACCACTTCGATCGGGTCGCCGAGCTCGAAGCCACCCTCGAGGCGAAGGGCGACACCGCCAAGCTCGAGAAGGTCAACGAGTCGACCGACCTCGCCGACATGCACTACGTGCGCCAGGGGGACCCGCTCGGGCTCGGGCACGCCGTGCTGCGCGCGAGCATGCACGTCGGCGACGAGCCGTTCGCCGTGCTGCTCGGCGACGACATCATCGACGCCCGCGACGAGCTGCTCACCCGCATGCTCGTCGAGCAGGGCAAGCGCGACGCCTCGATCGTCGCGCTCCTCGAGGTCGATCCCGACAGCATCCACCTCTACGGCGCCGCCGAGGTCGAGCCCACCGACGACCCCGAGGTGGTGCGCATCACCGGGCTCGTCGAGAAGCCGGCCAAGGAGGTCGCGCCCTCGAACTACGCCGTCATCGGTCGCTACGTGCTGAAGCCCGAGGTCTTCGAGGTGCTCGAGCGCACCGAGCCCGGCAAGGGCGGCGAGATCCAGCTCACCGACGCGCTCATGGAGATGGCGGGCGACGTGGAGGCCACCGGCGGCGTCTACGGCGTCGTGTTCCGTGGCCGTCGCTACGACACGGGTGACAAGCTCGACTACATCAAGGCCGTCGTGCAGCTCGCCAGCGACCGCGACGACCTGGGTGCCGAGCTCAAGGATTGGCTGCGCGGCTACGTCGCGCAGCTCGACACGTAGCGGTTCCAGGCGTCCCGCCGGCGCTGCGTTGATCGGGACGGCCTGAACTGGTTCTCGCAGGCCGGGATGCTCTGACCCGGGCGCTGATCGGCGTGGGCTGATTGGCGTGCGCTGATTCGGGCGCTGAGCGGTGCTGCCCGGCGCGGCGTCGGCTTCCCCACGGCTTCGCTGTGCGGCGCGTTTCGAAGCCGCGCACTGCCGCGCGCTTGGGCCCGCTTTGGGCTGCGCTTCGGGCCGCGCTTCCGGCCGCGCTGTCGCGTGCCCAAAGGGCCTGTCTCGGTCGGGTCCTGCTCACCCTGCCGTGCTGTTCGCGCGCACGGCGATGCCGGCGGGCGGGTGCTGAGAAGGGTGCGTGTTCGGGGTAGCGCTCGGGTTCGGGTGAGCGTTCGGCGTAGTGGTGGGGTGGGTGTTCGGGGGTGCTCGGTGGGTTCCGGGGTGGGTGCGGGTGTTGGGGTGTGGTGGTGGCGGTGTGTCCGGTGGGGGTGTGCCAGGTGATGGTGCCGTTGGGGGTTCGGGTGACCCGGAATTTGGTGTGGTGTTTGAGGGTGTGGTCGGTGCGGCAGGTGGGGGCGAGGTTGGTGGTGTTGGTGGGGCCGCCGTGGGTCCAGGGGGTGAGGTGGTCGAGGTCGCTTTGGTGGGCGGGGCGGGTGCAGCCGGGTCGGGTGCAGGTGCCGTAGTGGTGGGTGAGCCAGCGGCGTTGTGCGGTGGTGGTGCGGTAGCGGGTGTGGTCGAGGGTGAGTGGGGCGGTGGTGATGGGGTCGGTGATCATGCGGAGGAAGGTGGGGGCGTGGGCGAAGAGGTGGCGGGCGGCGTCGACGGCGGAGAGGGAGAGGCTGATCCAGGCCATCCCGTCGGGGGCGGGTTCGAGGATCAGTCGTCGGGTGGTGTGGGCGCGCTGGTGGCGGGCGGTGGTGGTTTCTGGGGGTTCGAGTCGGGTGCGGAGCCGTCGGGCACGCTGGCGGAACCTGGGTAGCGGGATCGTGCCGGCCAGCTCGGCGAGCGTCTCGTCGAACACGGCGAGTGCTGCGGCATCGGCGGGAGAACGGTGGGGGGTGGTGAGGGGGATGCCGTCGAGGGTGTCGAGCGCGGCTCGTACCTCGGTATACGACGCGATCCCGTCACGGAAGCGGGCCCAGAGGTGGGGCAGGTGGCGGTGCGCGGTGGTGGCGTGGTGGGCGCGGGACCGGATCGTCGCGGCGGGCAGTTGCAACCGCATGGACAGTTCCGCGGCGACGGAGCGGGCGGCGAGCTCGGCGACGGGGATGCCGCCGCGGGACTGGCCGTGGTGCGCGTCGGGGTGGACGTAGAGTTCGGGGTGCGCGTCGGCGAGGGCGAACGCCTGCCGGTACGCGTCGAGTTGCGCGGCCTGCATGCGGTTCGATTCCAGCAGGGCACCCCCGGCGGCATCCAGTGTGGCTTGGAGTTCGGCGAACACCGCCCGGCTGCCGCCCGCTGCAGACGCTGCCCGCCACCCGTCCAACGACGCCCAGTCAGGGTCAGCCCACTCAGGGCCGGCCCACTCAGGGGCAGCCCAGCCAGGGTCAGCCCACTCGGCAGCACCGACAGTGGCCGGATCGGCCGGGTCGGAAAGGTGCAGCGCCTGAGACATACCCCAAGACTATCGAACACAGCTTCGAACCCGGCTCCCGAAGTGGCGCTGTGGAAAACCCGAAACGGACCCCGCGCCGCCCGCCGCGGCCCCCGCCGGGCCGCTACCCTCTGAGCATGGCTGCAGCCGCCCTTCCCACGCTCCGAGACGGCGAGCTCGTGCTCCGAGGCATCCGGGTGCGTGACGCGCGTGCGCTCGAGCGCGTCCTGGTCCAGAACCGGGCATGGCTACGGCGCTGGGAGGCCACGTATCCGGGCGGCGGCTTCGCGGTCGACGTGAAGAGCTCGATCCGCAACCTGCTCTCGCACGCCAGGGCCGGGCACGGCCTGCCGTTCGTGCTCGAGGTCGACGGCGAGCTCGTCGGCCAGCTGAACGTCTCCTCGATCTCCTACGGTTCACTGTCGTCGGCGACGATCGGCTACTGGGTGGCGCAAAACGCTGCCGGCCGAGGACTCACCCCCGCCGCGGTCGCGCTCGCGACCGACTACTGCTTCCGCACCCTGCGCCTGCATCGCATGGAGATCTGCATCCGGCCGGAGAACGCCCCGTCGCTGCGTGTCGTCGAGAAGCTCGGCTTCCGCTACGAGGGGCTGCGGCGCCGCTACATCCACATCGACGGGGATTGGCGCGACCACTTCGCATTCGGTCTCGTCGCGGAGGAGGTGCCGCGCGGGGTGATGCAGCGTTGGCGAGACGGCCGCGTTCCGTCCGGCGCTGCCGAGGTGCATCCTGCCGACCGGGTCGCGGCGCTGCACCCGCTCCAGCTCGACGGGCGCTGAACGGGCGGACGCCGCGAGCACCCGCGCCGCCTGGCATCCCTCGCTGACACACCCGCGAATCTCGCGGGACCTCGGGTGTCTGTGCCCTACCGTTGATGCATGGACGTGGTGGGCGGGGGCGTGCTGGTGGCGGTGGCCGCCGCGCTGTGGATCGTCTATCTGCTGCCCAACTGGTTCCAGCGGCGCCAATACGAGGCGAGCGAACGGCACGCGATCCGGCTCCAGCAGACCCTCCGGGTGCTGGCCGAGACCGCCGAAACGCCCGAAGCGGTGCGCCTCGAGGCCACGGCGCGAGAGGTCGTGGCCCAGCGGCGGATCCTCGCGGCGCAGGAGCAGGCCGCCGCACATCAGGCCGAGGCCGCGCGCCTCGCCGCCGAGGCGGAGGCGCAGATCGCGCTGGTCGAGCGCCGCGCGGCCGAGGAGGCCGTCGCTGCTGCACGCGAGCGTGCCACACGGCTCGCGATCACCCAGTCGATGCAGGCTCCCTCGCAGGCCGCGGATGCCGCGCCGGCCGCGCCTGTCTCGAGTGCTGCCGCCCGGGCGGCTCGTCGCCGCGGCCGTGCGTTCTGCTCCTCGGCCGTCCTCATCGCGACCGTCGTCGTGCTCGCCGGCCTCGCGCTGGCGTGGCCGATCGTCGCGGTGCTCGTGGCGGCCGCCGCGGGGATCGCGGCGGCGACCGGACTCGTCCGGCTGGCGCGACCCGCCGCGACCGCGACCGCCTCCTCGGTCGGCGTCGTCGCGACGCTGCCCGCCGCTCCGGCGTTCGAGCCGATCGAGCTGCAGACGGCGCCGCCGCGTTCGGCGGAGTGGACGCCGCAGCCGCTGCCCCGTCCGCTGCACCTGTCGCGGGGCACGATCGCGGCGACCGCGATGGCCTCCGTCGAGGCCGCGACCAAGCTGCAGCGTGCCGCGGCGGGCGAGGCGATCGCGGCGAAGGCGGAGCGGATGGCGCCCAAGGTGCCCGTGCTGCGGCCGGTGGCCGAGGCCGCCCGGCCCGCGGCATCCGCCCGCCCTGCCGCCTCCGCTCGCGCCGCGGCCCAGGTCCGCGAGGAGTCCGCGCCGAACCCGTATGCCGCGATGGGGATCGTCGGCAGCGCGGAGCCCGGATTCAACGATCTCGACACGGTGCTGCGGCGTCGCCGCGCGGTCTGATCGCTGCTCGACCCGCGGCCGTGGTGGTCACCACCACGCTTCCAGAGGTGATAGGCTCGTTCACGGCTCGGGCCCATGGCGCAGTTGGTAGCGCGTCTCGTTCGCAATGAGAAGGTCGGGGGTTCGAATCCCCCTGGGTCCACCACACGAAGAGCTCGAACCCCGGTCGATGAACACGTCGGCCGGGGTTCGAGCTTTTTCGCGCCGGCGCTCCGTCCCGCCTGGTTCGACCCGAACGACCCGTGACCGCTCGGGGACTCGGGGTGGTCGAACAGCTCGTGACCGTGGCCGAAAGGCTCGGCTGCTCGGCTGCTCGGCTGCTCGGCTGCTCGGCTGCTCGGCCCGCGAACCGCCGAGCCGGGTCGTCGCCGCGTCCGACCTCGCCGATCGGTCGCGACCCGCAAGCGGGCGGAGCGGGATGGAATCCCGGAGAGGCCGCCCATCGCGGTTTCCGCAGTGATGAACCGGTGACATAGGGTTGGAATGGTATCCCAATAGAGGGATGCCGGTCATCCATCCGAAAGGCGCGGCGTGCTGCTCGAATACCTCCTGGCGATCTGCGGAATTCTGCTCGTGGGGGTGTTGATTCGACGGAAGGTGAACGCGACCGTCGCGCTGCTCGCGGGCGGGCTGCTCATCCTCATGGTCGCGCCCGTGCTCGGCCACACCGGCACCGGCGGCTACGACGTCACCGACACTGGCAATGCGTGGCTCGATCAGTTCGGCTACATCGCGGCGATCCTCTCCCAGACGACCGCCGGCATCGGCATGGTGATCATGGTGCTGTTCGGGTTCTCGGCGTACATGTCGCACATCGGCGCCAATCAGGTCGCCACCCGACTGCTGACCAAGCCCCTGCTGCGGCTGCGGGCGAAGTACCTGCTGGTCCCGCTCACCTTCTGGATCGGCAACCTGATGTCGCTCGCCGTTCCCTCGGCATCGGCGCTCGCAGTGCTGCTCGTCGCGACCCTGCTGCCCGCGCTCGTCGGCGCCGGGCTTACCCCGATCACGGCAGCCGCGGTGATCGCCACGACGGCGACGATCATGCCGACGCCGCTCGGCGCCGACAACGTCATCGCGGCGGAACGCCTCGGCATCCCGCTCGACGACTACGTGTTCGGCATGCACGCGGCGATCTCGATCCCGACGCTCGTCGCCATGGGGCTCGCGCACCTCGTCTGGCAGCGCTTCCTCGACCGCCGGGCCATCGTGCGCTCGAAGAATCTCGGCCGGTTGCCCACCGAGTCGGACTCGGAGGCGGCGCCCGAGATGCCGCGCGACGCGCCCGGGTGGTATGCGGTGCTGCCGGTGCTGCCGCTTCTGCTCGTGCTCGTGCCGTTCGTGCTGAAGCAGCTCACCCCGTTCGACCTCGCGGTCGAGCTCGTGCCCGTGACGCTGATCGCGCTCGTCGTCGCGGCCGTCGCGGAGTCGGCGCGTCGACGGAGCCCGCGTGCGGCGCTCGAGGACCTCATGGTCTTCTTCCGCGGCATGGGCACGGGCTTCGCGATGGTTGTCGCCCTGGTGATCGCCGCGAACGTCCTCGTTGAGGCGATCATGCAGATCGGCGTCGTGGATGCGCTCTCAGCGGCCGTCGCCGGGCTGGACGGGGCGGCACTGCTGCTCTTCCTCGGGTTCTCCGGGGCGATGCTGCTGCTCGCGCTCCTCACCGGCGGGGTCGCGCCGTTCTATTCGCTGGTCGAGATCGCGCCGAAGGTCGCGCTGTCCGCCGGGGTGAACGGCGCCCTCCTCGTGCTGCCGATCCAGTTCATCGGCAACCTCGCCCGCGCGATGTCGCCGGTCGCCGCGGTGGTGCTCATCGTGAGCAGCTCGGTTCGGGTGACCGTCACGGAGCTCATCGCCCGCACGAGCGTGCCGATGATCGTCGGCATCGGCGTCTCGATGCTGCTCACCTGGATCGTGGTGGGACCGTGACGCGGCGACTGTGGATGGATTGCGACACCGGCTTCGACGACGCCGTCGCGCTGCTCGTCATCGACCGCGCGAGCAGCTTCGAGCTCGTCGGCATCTCGACGGTAGTCGGCAACACGACGCTCGAGCGGACGACGGCGAACACGCTGGCCGTCGTCGAGCGGTTCGGGATCGCCGCCCCCGTGCACGCCGGTGCGGCGAAGCCACTGGCGCAGGAGCCGCAAACGATCGAGGAGCTCCTCGGCGGCGGTGCGCTCGGCACCGTCGGTCGTTCCTTCCCGCCGCCGCGGAGGCGGACGGTCGACTCGCGCGACGCGATCACGGCGCTCACGGCCGCGCTCGAGAGGGGTCCGCTCACCATCCTCGCGACCGGGCCGCTCACGAATCCGGCGATCGTGCTCAATCTCCGCCCCGAGCTGGCCGCCTCCGTGGAGCGGTTCGTCTTCATGGGCGGTTCGGCGACGAGCGGCAACCACACCGCGGCCGCGGAATTCAACGCCTTCGCCGATCCGGAGGCGCTCGACGTGGTGCTTCGGGCCGGCATCCCCGTCGAGATGTTCGGGCTCGACGCCACCCGCCAGGTGCCCATCGGTCCTGGCGAGGAGTCGGCGCTGCGGCGCGCGGGCACCCCGAACGCCGAACTGTGGGCCGATCACGTCGGGTTCTACCTCCGGATGCTCGACCGTCGCACCCCGCGGCCCATGGCGCTGCACGATCCGACCGCGGCGGCCTCGCTGGCGTGGCCGGAGCTGTTCGAGCTCGCCGACGCCCGTGTCGAGGTCGAACTGCACGGGAGCCGCTCGCGAGGCGCGACGCTCTGCGAGTTCCGCGTTCCCACGCTGGCTCAGCCGAATGCCCGGGTCGCCGTGTCGGTGCAGGGGGAGGAGGTCATGCGGCGGGTCCTCGAGGTGCTCCGCGCCTCGTAGGGAACGTGCCGATGCGTGTCAGTCGGTCGGTCGCCGGAGCAGGTACTTCGCCGGCTCGGAGAGCTCGGCGAAGCCGTACTGGCGGTAGAGCCCGTGCGCGTCGGAGGTGGCGAGCATCGTGCGGGGGATGCCGAGGGCGTCGAGGTCGGCGGCGACGCCGTTCATGAGCAGCTTGCCGATGCCGGCGCCGCGCGAGTCCGGGTCGACGAAGACGTCGCACAGCCAGGCGAAGGTGGCGCCGTCGGTGACGACGCGCGCATAGGCGAGCTGGGCTCCGGTCTCCTCCTCGTACACGCCGTAGTTGCGGGAGGCGTCGATGGCGGCGTCCTGCGTCGCGCGGCTGCGCCCTTCGGCCCAGTAGGAGAGCTCGCTGAGCCAGCGGTGCACGAGGGCGCGATCGAGGCGGGTGACGTCGTTCGAGAAGGCATGGCTGGTCACCGCTCCAGCGTAAGGTGGTGGCTCCGCCGATTCGTCGAACAGAGGAGCCCGGGTGCCCACGCCGCAGCAGATCGTCGACTTCACGGAGCCGCCGGCGCCCGAGGGACGGTCCCCCTTCGTGCGGCCGCAGCGCATCGCACCGGTCGAGGTCGTCGCGTACGACGCGGACTGGCCGGCGATCGCGGCGGAGCTCGACGCCCGCATCCGCGGGGCGCTCGGTACCCGGGTGCTCCAGCTCGAGCACGTCGGATCCACCTCGGTGCCGGGGCTGCCCGCGAAGCCGGTCATCGACCTCGACCTCACCGTCGCCGACCCCGAGCGCGAGGAGGCGTGGCTGCCGCAGCTCGAGGCCGCCGGGTTCGAGCTCACGGTGCGGGAGCCGTGGTGGCACGGCCACCGCTGCCTGGCTCTGGACTCGCCGCGCGCGAACCTGCACGTCTTCGGTCCGACGAGCCCTGAGCTGTACAAGCACCGGATCTTCCGTGACTGGTTGCGCGCCGATGCCGAGGATCGGTCCCGCTACGCCGAGGTGAAGTCCAGCGCGGCGCTCGCCGCGACGGAGGCGGGGGAGACGATCATGCAGTACAACGCCCGCAAGGCCGAGGTGATCCAGGAGATCTACCAACGCGCCTTCCACGCCGCCGGCCTGCTCGACTGACCCTCGCCCGAGTCAGCGTCAGCGGTCGCCGGCGTTCGCCTGCGCGATCGCCGCGTCGACGAGGAGATCGAGGCTCCGATGCGCGGCAGCTCTGGCAGTGGCGTCGGCGGGATGCTCAGCCAGCCACAGGGCCGCGTCGTTCATCGCCCCCGAGAGCATCGCGGTGAGCGGGTCCAGCAGGGCCCCCGTGATGCCGGTGGCCGCGAGCGCCTCGCGCAAGTGCACGACCGAGTGCTCGGCGTCGAGCTGGCGCCATTCGGCCCAGCCGATCACGGCGGGCGCGTCGACGAGCAGCGTGCGGACCGCCGCGGCATCCGTCACGGCGTCGAGGAACGCGAGGCAGCCCGCGCGCAGTTGGGCTGCGGCATCCGGTCCCGCCTGATCGGCGGCCGAGACGACCGCCGAGGCGACCCGCTCCTGCAGGCGCGCGACGACCGCGGTGAAGAGCCCGCGCTTGCTGGCGTAGTGATGGTAGACGGCGCCGCGAGTGACGCCCGCGGCTGCGGCGACGTCCTCGAGGGCGACGGCGGCGTAGCCGGACTCGGCGAACAGCGAGGTCGCCGTGTCGACGATCGAGCGGGCCGTGCGGGCGGCGTCTTCGGCGGAGGCGCGAGGCATGGGCTTCCTTTACGTACGTTGTGTATGTAAAACTGGAACTCAAACATTCTCAGTGTACGTAAAGGAGTGCGCCATGACCGTCACGAGCTGCTACCCGGTGCTGATGAGCGACGACGTCGCCGCCGCAGCCCGGTTCTACCGGGAGGAACTGGGCTTCGAGGCGACGTTCGAGAGCGACTGGTACGTGAGCCTCCGCCTCGGAGCGTGGGAGCTCGCGGTGCTCGACCGCGCGCACGAGACGATCCCCGCCGGGTTCGGCACGGCCGCCGCAGGAGTCCTGCTGAACCTCGAGGTCGACGACGTGGACGCCGTGCACGCCCGACTCGTCGGCGAGCGCGGCCTCGAGCCGGTGCTCGCGCTCCGCGACGAGGCCTTCGGGCAGCGGCACTTCATCGTCGCCGCTCCTGACGGCGTGCTGCTCGACGTCATCCAGCCGATCCAGCCGAGCGCGGAGTTCCTCGCGGCCTACGCCGCGGGCGCCGCCGAGGGGTGAGCCGGGCGCGTCGCGCTCAGCCCGCCTGCTGCTCGCGGCGCACCATCTCGCCGATCCAGATCGGCGCGTAGGGCGAGGTGCAGTTCGGCGGCGTGGGGTAGTCCTTCAGGACCTCGAGGCGTTCGCCGATGTCGAGCGCCCGCGCCCGCAGCTCGGGGCGGCGGATGCCGATCGTGGCGAGGCAGGTGTTCATCTCCCACTGCAGACGGTCCGGGGCGTCCTTCATCTCCGCCTCGATCGTGTCGAGCAGGCCCGGAAGGTCGAGCGCCTCGGGCCGCTTCGCGACCGCGTCGGAGGTGAGCGCCCAGCCCGCGCTCGCGACGACCGGATCGGCGTCGGCGAGCCAGGCCTTGCGCAGTTCCTCGGCGTGCGGGCCCTTCTTCACGACAGAGTTCACGAGCCAGTCGTGCACCTTCGGCGCCCGGGCCTCCCGCAGCATCCCGTCGAGCTCGGCCGGCGTGAAGGCGCGCGGCTTCGAGATCAGGAGGGCGACCAGCCGGGCGGCGGTGTCATCGGTGGCCCAGAGCCGGAGCGCGAGCTCGTGGTCGGACTTCAGGCGCTTGGCCACGCCGCGGAGCTTCGTCAGGTTCACGCCGTGGTCGTCGCCGTGCCGGGCGTTCACCTCGCGCATGCGCGGATCCTCGAGCTCGGCCAGCTCGGCGAGCACCTCGTCGACGGTGGAATCGGTCATCGGAGCCCTCCGCTCGTTCGCGACCAGCCTAGGAGCTAGTAGCTGCGGGCGACGATCGCGACCAGACCGTCCTGGTCCGCGCCGGCCGGCAGCCCGCCGTCCTCGGTCTGGAGGCACCGGACCGTGACAGCCTTCGCCGCCAGCTCGTCCTCGCCGGTCTCGCCGAGCGCGGCGTACGGGATCCGCGCGAAGCCCGTGGATGCCGCGGCGATCGCCTCCGCGACCGTCTCGACGTCCGTCGTGCGGGCGGCGAGCCGCTCGCGCGCCTGCGCGAGCATCTCGGACTGCATCTCCTCGAGCAGCGGGGGAATCGCGGCGCTCAGCCGGTCGAGCGGCACGGTGGTCTTTCCCATGACGTGACGGCGCGCGAGGGTCACCTGCTGGGCGTCGAGATCGCGCGGCCCGACCTCGATGCGGAGCGGCACGCCCTTGAGCTCCCATTCGACGATGCGGCGTCCGAAGCCGGGGGTGCCGCGAACGTCCAGCCGGACGCGCACACCCGCTTCGCTCAGCTCGTCCGCGACCGCGGAAGCCGCAGACGCGGTGCGCTCGTCGTCCTTCACCGCGACGACGACCGCCTGGATCGGTGCGATGCGCGGCGGCACCCGCAGACCGGCCTGGTCGCCGTGCGACATGATGAGCCCGCCCATCATCCGCGTGCTCGAACCCCACGAGGTCGTCCAGCAGCTCTGGACCGTGCCCGAGGCATCCGTGTACCCGATGTCGAACGCCCGGGCGAAGTTCTGACCCAGCTCGTGGCTCGTCGCCATCTGCAGGGCCTTGCCGTCGCCCATCATCGCCTCGCAGGTCATGGTGTTGACGGCGCCAGCGAATCGCTCGCGCGGGCTCTTCACCCCGACCAGCACCGGGATCGCAAGCGTGTCCTGCAGGAAGTCGCGGTACACCTCCAGATGGATGCGACGGGCGTACGCCGCGGCATCCGCTGCGGTGGCGTGCGCGGTGTGACCCTCCTGCCAGAGGAACTCCGTCGTGCGCAGGAACAGGCGCGGACGCAGCTCCCAGCGCACGACGTTCGCCCACTGGTTCAAGAGCATCGGCAGGTCGCGATGGGATTGGACCCACTTCGCCATGAGGGCGCCGAACACGGTCTCGCTCGTGGGGCGCACGACGACGGGTTCGGTCAGTTCCTTGCCGCCCGCGTGCGTCACGACGGCGAGTTCGGGGCTGAAGCCCTCGACGTGCTCGGCCTCGCGCTCGAGGTAGGACTCCGGGATGAAGAGCGGCAGGTACACGTTCTCGGCACCCGTGCGCTTGATGCGCGCGTCGACGTCGGCCTGCATGCCCTCCCAGATCGCGTACGCGTACGGTCGGATGACCATGGTGCCGCGCACCGGCCCGTTGTCGGCGAGCTGCGCCTTCTCCAGGACGTCCTGGTACCAGCGGGGAAAGTCGTCCTGCACCGACGCGAGCACGCCGGAGCCTCCGTGTTGCACCATGCCTTCACATTATGGAGAAGGACGGGCTGAGCCGCATCCCGGAGCTACCCGGTGGTGCTGCGCGTCACCAATGACGAACGCCCGCCGGTTTGGGGCGGGCGTTCGGTGGTGCTGGCGGAGGATGGGGGATTCGAACCCCCGAGGGCTTTCACCCAACACGCTTTCCAAGCGTGCGCCATAGGCCACTAGGCGAATCCTCCAAAGACCCCTCACGCACCCGCCAGAGCCCGGTTACCCTTGCTGCGTTTCCGCCCTGGGGGAGTTGGCCTGGATGGCGCCACGTGAGGAGCCTCGGACAGTCTACCCGAGCGAACGGCTCCGGATGAACGCGCGCTCTCAGCCTCGACCAATAGGCTGGGTTCGTGGCGCACAGCATCTACATCTGCTCCGCCGAGGGGAACACGGGCAAGTCGACCGTCGCGCTCGGGACCCTCGACACGCTCATCCACCGGGCGACCCGGGTCGGCGTGTTCCGTCCGGTCGCGCGTTCGACCGCGGAACGCGACTACGTGCTCGAGCTGCTGCTCGGCCACGACGGCGTCGTCGACCTCGCCTACGAAGACGCGATCGGCGTCGGCTACGACGACGTCCACGCCGACCCCGACGGTGCGCTCGCGACGATCGTGCAGCGCTTCAAGGCCGTCGAGGCGCGCTGCGACACCGTCGTCATCCTCGGCTCCGACTACACCGACGTCGCGAGCCCGACCGAGCTCGCCTTCAACGCCCGCATCGCCGCGAACCTCGGCGCGCCGGTGCTGCTCGTGCTGGGCGGTCGCGCCGGGCTCCAGGGCGCCGACCGCATCGGGCACGCGGATCACGCCGTGGGCGACGAGGCGCGCACCGCGCCCGAGCTCGCGCAGCTCGCCGAGCTCGCGGTCGAGGAGCTCGAGCGGGAGCACGCGAGCCTCCTCGGCATCGTCGTGAACCGCGCCGACCCCGGCGAGCTCGACGCCATCGTCGCCGAGGTGCGCGCCGCCGTGCAACGCGGCCCGGGTCGGCACGGCCGGCCCGCGGCATCCGTCGTCGGAGAGGCGCCCACCGCGGTCTGGGCGATCCCCGAGGACCGCTACCTCGTCGCCCCCTCGATGCGCACCGTGATGGAGGCGGTCGGCGGCGAGCTCTACGTCGGCGACCCCGACCTGCTCGACCGCGAGGCGCTCGGCGTCGTCATCGCCGCGATGTCGATGGAGAACGTGCTCAACTGGCTCACCGAGGGCGCGGTCGTGATCGTGCCGGGGGACCGCAGCGAGGTGCTGCTCGGCGTGCTCACCGCGCACTCGAGCCAGTCGTTCCCGTCGATCTCCGGCATCGTGCTGAACGGCGGCTTCCCGCTCTCCGAGCAGGTCGAACGCCTCGTGCAGGGACTGAAAGCGGGCCTGCCGATCATCCGCACGCCGATGTCGAGCTACGAGACGGCCCTCGCCATCACGCGCACGCGCGGCCGGCTCGCCGCCGAGTCGCAGCGCAAGCGCGACACCGCCCTCGCGCTGTTCGAGAAGCACATCGACGCCGAAGCCCTGCTCGAGCTCCTCGACGTCGCCCGCACCGATGTCGTCACCCCGCTCATGTTCGAATACGGGCTGCTCGAGCGGGCGCGCCGGGCGAAGAAGCACATCGTGCTGCCCGAGGGCTACGACGACCGCATCCTCCGCGCCGCCGCGACCCTGCTCGCACGCGAGGTCGCGGAGCTCACGATTCTCGGCGAGGAGATCGAGATCCGTTCGCGGGCGATCGGACTCGGCCTCGACCTCTCCCGGGCGACCGTGCTCTCGAACCACGACTTCGTCTACGTCACCCGCTTCGCCGAGGAGTACCAGCGCCGACGCGCCCACAAGGGGGTCACGCTCGAGCAGGCGCGGGAACGGGTGCAGGACGTCTCGTACTTCGGCACGATGATGGTCGAGCTCGGCATGGCCGACGGCATGGTCTCCGGCGCCGCGCACACGACGGCGCACACCATCCGGCCGTCCTTCGAGATCGTGAAGACCCGGCCGAACGTCGACATCGTGTCGAGCGTGTTCCTGATGGCGCTCGCCGACCGGGTGCTCGTCTACGGCGACTGCGCCATCGTGCCGGATCCGACGGCGGCCCAGCTCGCCGACATCGCGATCTCCTCGGCTCGCACGGCCGAGCAGTTCGGCATCGAGCCGCGAGTGGCGATGCTCTCGTATTCGACGGGCGGGTCCGGCGAGGGGGCCGACGTCGACAAGGTGCGCAAGGCGACCGAGCTCGTGCGGCTGCGGGAGCCCGCGCTCGCCGTGGAGGGACCGATCCAGTACGACGCGGCGGTCGACGCGGCGGTCGCGCGCACCAAGCTGCCCGAGTCGGAGGTGGCGGGGCGGGCCACGGTCTTCGTGTTCCCAGATCTGAACACGGGCAACAACACCTACAAAGCGGTGCAGCGCTCGGCCGGCGCCGTCGCCATCGGCCCGGTGCTGCAGGGGCTCAACAAGCCGGTCAACGACCTCTCCCGCGGCGCCACGGTGCAGGACATCGTGAACACCGTGGCGATCACGGCGATCCAGGCGGCCGAGGGCGGCGTGCGATGAGCGTCGTGCTCGTCTGCAACTCCGGTTCGTCCTCCTTCAAGTACCAGCTCATCGACGTCGCGCGCTCGGAGACGCTCGCGAGCGGCATCGTGGAGCGCATCGGTGCCGGCGTCGGACACGCCCAGCACCGGCACGAGGGGCCGGAGAACACGAGTCACGGCTCGAACTGGGACGGCGCCTTCGAGGTGCCGGACCACTTCGCGGCATTCGAGGTGATGCTCGAGGGCTTCGCGGCGCACGGGCCGTCGCTCGAGGAGTTCCCGCCGGTCGCGATCGGTCACCGGGTGGTGCAGGGCGGCGCGCGCTTCTTCGAGCCGACCGTCATCACCGAGCTCGTGAAGATCAACATCGACGAGCTGTCCTCGCTCGCGCCGCTGCACAACCCGGCGAACCTCGCGGGCATCGAGGCGGCGCAGCGGGCCTTCCCGGACGTGCCGCACGTCGCGGTGTTCGACACCGCCTTCCACCAGACGATGCCGCCGGCCGCCTACAGCTATGCGATCGATCGCGAGGTGGCGGCCAAGCACCGCATCCGCCGCTACGGTTTCCACGGCACCTCCCACCGCTTCGTCTCGCGGGCGACGGCGGAGTTCCTCGGCCGGCCGCTCGAGGAGCTGCGCACGATCGTGCTGCACCTCGGCAACGGGGCCTCGGCCTGCGCCGTGTCGGGCGGGCGCTCGGTGGAGACCAGCATGGGGATGACTCCGCTGGAGGGGCTCGTCATGGGCACGCGTTCGGGCGACCTCGATCCGGCGGTGCTGCTGCATTTGCAGCGGCGCGCCGGCTACTCGGTGGCCGAGCTCGACGAACTGCTGAACCAGCGCAGCGGAGTTCTGGGACTCGGCGGGCACGCGGACATGCGCGATCTCGTCGCCGCGGCCGACGGCGGCGACCAGGCGGCCGCCCTCGCGCTCGAGGTCTATGCGCATCGGGTGCGTTCCTATGTCGGGGCGTACGCGGCCCAACTCGGCCGGGTCGACGCGATCGTGTTCACCGCCGGGGTCGGCGAGAACGCCGCGCCCGTGCGGGAGTGGTGCCTGGCCGGGCTCGAGGGCTTCGGCGTCATCGTCGACCCCGACCGCAACCGGGCGGCCGAGCGCGGTGCGCGGCGGATCTCGGGCGACGACTCCCGCGTCGAGGTGCTCGTGGTGCCGACGAACGAGGAGCTCGAGATCGCCAGGCAGACGGCCGAGGTGGTCGGCGGCGCGCACGGCTGAGCGCGCGCTGATCGCGCCGTGGCCGCGCGATCCCCGCGACGGCGTTGCGTCGAACATTCCACAAGGACTGTTGCACAACACTCCTTGTGGAACTAGGCTGCCGGTATGACCGACGACACCGAGCGCCGCGAACCGAGCCGCATCGAGCTGCACGACCTCGGCCGCATGCGGGCGCTCGCGAACCCGGCGCGCACGCAGCTGCTCGGCCTGCTGCGCCTCGACGGCCCCGCGACCGTGGGCGTGCTGGCCGAGCGCCTCGGCGAGGCGCCGGGCTCGGTGAGCTACCATCTGCGCACCCTCGCCAAGCACGGCTTCGTCGAGGAGGCGCCGGAGCTCGCTCGCGACGGTCGGGAGCGGTGGTGGCGCGCCGCCCACGACTACACCAGCTGGAACCCGCTCGCGTTCCGCGACGACCCGGCGACCCGGGCCGGGCTCGACGAGTTCCGTCGCCAGGTGATCGACGGCTATCACCGCGAACTGCTCGACGCGCTCGCGGCCGAGGCCGAGCTCGACACGGACTGGATCGAGGCATCCGAGTCCGCCGACGCCGCCGCGCACCTCACCGCGCCGGAGCTCGCCGAACTCTCGGCGGAGCTCGCGGCCGTCCGCGACCGCTGGTTCCACCGCGGTCGCGAGCGCCGCGACGGCGCCCGGCCCGTGCGCATCATCACCCACACCTTCGTGCGGAGCGAGCCGTGAGCGGGCCGGATTCGGCCGCGCTCGACGCGGTGGTCGGCGCGCTCTCGCCGAGGCGGCGTGCACCGCTCTTCGCGACCTTCGCGGCGGCGCTCTTTTCGCTCGGCGGCAATGCGATCGCGCTCGTCGCGATCCCGATCATCGCGCTGCAGCAGACCGGCTCGCCGCTCGCCGCCGGCGTCGTCGGCGTCTTCGCCACGGTGCCGCTCGTCATCGGGGGTGCGTTCGGAGGTGTGCTCGTCGACCGCTTCGGCTACCGCGCGTCGAGCATCGTGGCCGACCTCGCGAGCGCGGTCACCGTGCTCGCCCTGCCGATCCTCCATGCGACGGTCGGCCTCGAGTTCGGGGTGATGCTCGCGCTCGTCTTCCTCGGCGGCCTGCTCGACCCGCCCGGCGACACCGCGAAGACCGCGCTCACGCCCGATCTCGCCGCGCTCGCCCGGATGCCGATCGCCCGCGCCGCGGGCATCCAGTCCGCCGTCCAGCGCACCGCCACGATGCTCGGCGCCGCCACCGCCGGTGCGCTCATCGCGTTCCTCGGGCCCATGCCGGCGCTGCTCGTCGACGCCGCCGGGTTCGTGATCTCGGCCGCACTCGTGCTGCTGTTCGTGCCCCGGCGACTGCGAGCGGCGGCGGAGGCCGGCGCGGCGGGGGAGTCGGGCGAAGCGGGGGCGGCCAACGGCGAGGACGGCGCCGGCAGCCGAGGATTCGTCGCCGGTCTGCGCTTCGTCGCGCGGTCGCCGCTGCTGCGCGCGATCGTGCTGCTCGTGACGCTGACGAACGCGATCGACGCGGCCGGGATGATGGTGTTGAAGCCGCTCTACGCAACGGAGGTGCTCGGTGATCCGGCACTGCTCGGCTTCATGGTCGGTTGCTTCGCGGGGGGCGCGCTGCTCGGCTCGACGGTGTTCGCCGCGGTCGGCCATCGCTGGTCGGGGCGGGCGCTGTTCGCCGCCTGCTTCATGCTCGCCGGCACCGTGCCGTACGCGGCGATGGCGCTCGGGGCCACCGCGCCGGTGCTCCTGCCCGTGCTCGCCGTCTCGGGCTTCGCTGCGGGTGCGATCAACCCGATGATCGCGACCGCGATGTACGGCCTGATCCCCGATGGCATGCGGGCACGCGTCTTCGGTGTCACCACGGCGGGCGTCACGGCGACGATGCCGCTCGGTGCGTTCCTCGGCGGACTCGCCGCCGAGCAGCTCGGCGTCGTCGGCACGATGGCGGGCTGCGCCGCGCTCTACCTCGTGCTCGCGTCGAGCCCGCTCTACCTGCGCGCGTTCGGCGGGCTGCGCGCGGCGAACGCCCGAGCGGCGGCGAGCGACGCCTGAGCCTTCACGTGACCGTGCACGTCCCCGTGCCGATCAGGGCGGGCAGGCTCGCCGTGACGAGCCGCTGCGACGAGGTCCAGCCGGAGCGCTGCATCGAGACCGAGAGGTAGCCGGTGCCGCCGAGCGCGGCGTTCAGGAGTCCGCCCGTGTACGTCGTCGTGTACGAGCCGCCGCTCGGGCCGGTCGTCGTGAGCGTGCTGCCGAGCAGCACGACCTCGAGCAGCAGGGGGTTGGTCCCGGCCTTGTAGACGGCTTCGCCGACCGCGTATCCGGCGGGGAGCTGCCAGGTGATGGAGATGCGTGCGGAGCCGAGCACATTCGATGCCGTGCATGCGGTCGCGAGGGCCGTCGGCGCCGGGATCGTCGCCGCCGAGACGGTGCCGATGCCAGCCTCGGCGTCGCTCCAGGCGGCCTCGGTCGGCCGCGCGGGGAACGTCATCAGGGCGAGTACGACCACGGCGGCGAGTCCCACCGCCGCGCGGGTCGGCGCCGGCCCGCGCCGGGTCACGACGGCCGCCTTCGGCGTCGGCGCGCCTGCGCTCCGACGAGGCTGAGCGCCGCCCCGAGCGCGAGGAGCCCGGCTGCCAGCAGCAGCCGGAGCTCGGGCGCGGCTCCGCTCGCCGCCAGCCCGGTCCGGGGGATCGCCGCTCCGGGCCCGCCGTCGCCCCCGGTGTCGAGGAGCTCGCCGAAGCCGTCCGCCTGCACCCGCCACTCGGCGCGGGTCCCCGCCACGGCGTCCTGCTCCGGCATCCGCACGTCGAAGCGAAGCCAGCCGCCCGGATGGCCCGGGACCTCGCCGAGCGCAAGGCCGGTGAACGAGGCGTCGAGCCGGCGTTCGGGCACGAGCTCGCGGCCGGGCGCGCAGCTGCCGGCGACGGGGGCGCCGTCGCAAGCGAGCACCCGCAGCAGGAGGGGCGTCGGCTGCGGCACCGCGACGTCGAGCCGGAGCGCGATCGTGCCGGTGGCGCGCGCGACGGTGGACGCGCCGAGCAGGAGGGTGGCGGACTGCCCGGGCGCGAGGCGTGCGAGGGCGAGCGGATCGCCGACGATCGCGAGCCTGAGGAACTCGCCCTGTACCACCCGCTCGAGCGGCGCCGCCTGCGCGGGCGCGCCGCCGAGCGCCGCGGCGGCCGCGACCGCGAGCGCGGCGACGGCGCCCAGGGCTCCGATCCGTGCACGCGCGGTGGATGCCTCGGGCTCGGCGTCGGCGTCGCGCCGCCGCTCGTGCCGCCGCGGCGGCCTCGGCGCGCGGGGCGCCCGGGGGCCGCGCGGCCAGAACGCCCAGAGCACGAGCGCGGTCAGCCCGAGCGTCAGCCCGCCGAGCACGATCGGCTGCTGGAGCGCCGTGATGACGCCCGCGACGCCCGGCACCGACCACAGCACGATCCGCACGGTGGCGACATCGTACGGCGACGGATCGTCGACCGGATTCGCGTCGCCCCGCAGCGTGAGCGCGCGCCGCTCGCCGTCGCCGCTCGGCGAGGCGTCGACGCCGACGACGCGGTGGGTGACGGGCAGCCGCCCGTCGCGCTCGACGGTGACGACATCGCCGAGCTGCACTTCGCCGGCCGGGATCTCGCGGACGAGCGCGGCCGAGCCGGCCGGGATCGTCGGGCTCATCGAGCCGGTCGCGAAGAGCATGATCGTGATGTTGAACGCGAGCGCGGCGACCACGAGGGCGATGCAGACCGCCCCCGCCGCGGCGAGCAGGAACAGCACCGCATCGCCCGCCGCGCGCCCGACCCGCCCGGCGCTCACGTCGTCTCCGTCATTCCTGCCCCGTCCCCCGTCGAGGTCTGCGATCACTGGTTCGAGGTGGTCGTGACCGTCCACTTCAGCGTGCCGCTCTGCCCCTGGATCGTGCTCGGTGCGGTCGGCTTCATCCGCACCTGGAAGCAGAACCGCACGACGTTGCCCGCGGCCTTGGTGATGGCCGCCCCCTTGCCCGCCGGCACGGCCGCCGTCGTGTCGGTGAACGTGGCGTCGGTGTAGATCGACGAGTCGCTGCACGCCGTGCCGGTGCCGGCGAGCACCGCGACCTTGTAGTCGAGCTGCGCCGTGAGCGTGCCGGTGCCGCCCGTCGCGATCGCCGACAGCACCGCCTGACCATCCACGGTGGTCCCGGCAGTCGTGCGGACGTCGAGCCCCGCGGTCGCGGTCGCCGACGGTGAGAGGCCGGCGACGGCGAAGGTCAGTGTCGCCGGGGCGGCGTCGCTCGTCTGGGCGTAGCTCGCCGACGCGGTGTCCTTCGCCTCCGAGACGAAGACGCTCGCGCTGAAGCTGCCGGTGCCCACCTCGGCGTCGTTCCACGCGGCCAGGGTCGCGGTGGCGCCGACGCCGAGCACGAGTCCGGAGGCGAGGATGGCGAGGAGCCGACGGCGGGCGACGCCGTGCGGACCGCGCCAGCTGCGGTGCCGCGGCACGATCGGCCTACGAGATCGGGGCCGCTGAGGTGCCGAGGAACTCCCACGTGATCGAGCCCGTCTGCGACTGGCCGAGCGCGCCGCTCGCGGTGACCGCGATGCAGTAGTTGCGCTGCTCGGTGAGCGAAGCGAGCGTGCCGATCTCGTCGGGCGTCGTCAGCGTGGCCGGAGTCGAGTCCGGCACGACCGCGGTGCCGGCGGCGAACGCGGTTGCGTCGCAGCTGGTCCCGGTGCCGACATCGACGATGCCGTAGCTGACGTTCGGCGCGATGGTCCCCGTGCCGTTCGAGGTGAGCGTGAGGTCGGCGCCGTAGTTCGACCCCGTGCCGAGCTTCAGCGAGAACAGGTGATACACCGTCGCGTTCGGCGTCAGTCGGTCGGCTCCGACGGCGAAGGTGAGCGCCGCTCCCGGCGCAGTCGGGTGCTCGCTGAACGCGGTCCCGTCGGGGCTGCCGACGAGCGAGAACGCCCCGGAGCCGAACGCGCCGCTCGCGAATTCCCGATCCGTCCACGCGGCGAGCGTGATCGCCGCGCCGACGCCGAGCACCAGCCCTCCGGCCAGTATCGCCATGATCTTCCGGCGCCCCCGCGCCCCGTCCGCGCCGTCCGGCGGCTGCGCGGGCCCCCCGGCCCGCGTCGCCGCCGGAGCGGTCGCAACAGTGTCCTGATGCATGTTTCCCCCGATGTGCCGCATTCGCGACGGTTTCCCTTGCGCGGCAACGTACTCCTTCGTCAGCCGGACTGGTGTCCCCCTTTCGGAGGCCATGCGGTCCCGAGGGCGGACGCCTCGCGCGGGGGTGCACGCGGGAGTGCGCGCCGGGGTGCGCGGAGGCCTGCGCGCGCCCGCGCGAGGGGGCCCGCGCGCGTGGAGATGAGCGATGCTCACCCCAATTCGGGGGGATGGCGAGGATTTTTCATCGAAGTCTTGAATCCGGCTCAGCTCCTGTGGCAGCGTGTGCGCCATCGACCGCAGCGATCGACACGCTGCGTCGGAAGGCGACGAAGCCGAGGGGAACGGCTTCGCCCACGGGGGAGGGAAAATGTCGCGTCCGCGTACACGCATGTCCGGGTTCGGGAAGCTTCGGCGGGGGGATGCCCCGTCGAGATCCAGGCGGGCGGGGGTGGTGCGCGGACTTGCCGCCGGCACCGTGGCCCTGCTCGTCGTCGGGGGCGGTGGCGCACTCGGTGCGCAGGCCGCGCCGTCGGATCCGTCCCAAGCGCTCGGCCAGTTCCTGGGAGCCGATCTGCTGCAACTGCAGGCGGCGGACCTGGCCTACGCCTACGCCTCCGATCCGGGCGGCCCGCCGAGTGAGGCCGACCCGTTCGACCTGGCGGTGCTGCAAGCACTGGGGCTGCAGGTCGACCTCATCGGCAACGGGCTGGTGCAGGTTCCGCTGCTGACCGACGGCACGGGGCCCGGCCTGCTGAACCTCGGCGAGATCGGGGTCGTCAACAGCTACGCCGGCACCGCATCCACGACGGACTCGGTCGCCGCGAGCGGCGCGGTCGCCGACGACGGGACGATCTCCGTGTCCGAGGACGCCGACCCCGCCGACTTCGGCAACGCGACGGTGAACCTCACCGACCTGCTGGACCAGCTCGGCGTCGCCGCCGTCACCGACGAGCTCATCGACGAGGCGTCCCTGGAGGTCGGGGCCCTCGCCACCCGCGCCGCGAAGAACGGCGGCACCGGCATCACGAGCGACTACCGCGTCACCGACCTCGGGCTCCAGCTCTCCAGCCCCGCGGTCGCGGGACTCGCGACCCAGCTGCGCGGCACGCTGAACACCGCGACCACGGAGCTCACCAGCGACCTCGAAGCGCTCGCCGGGCCGGGGGGCGCCGTGCAGGGGGTGGTCGACGCGATCGCCGACATCCAGCTCCTCGGCGTCGCCTCGGTCAGCCTCGGCGACGCGACGATCGCCGTGACGCCACCGAACCTGAGCCAGCTCGTGGACCAGCTCCTCGGCGGACCGAACGCGATCCTGTACAGCGACGACGGCGCCGTCTCGGTGAACCTCACCGACGGCACCGTCTCGGTCGACCTCGCCGAACTGGTCAACCCCGGCGGGCCGAACCTGAACGGGCTGCCCGCCAACACCAGCGTGCTCACGCCCGAGGTGATCGGGATGATCACCGACGGCGTCAACCAGGCCCTCGGCAAGCTGGTCGGCCACCTCACCGGCGGCCTCGACGCGCTGCTCGCCTCGACGCAGATCTCGCTCAACGTCGGGCTCAGCGTCGTCGCCCTGCCGGCCCTCGGCGGACTGCAGCTCGTGAACGCGCCGATCATCATCAACGGCACCCTCACGCAGTTCCTGAACGGCACCGCGACCGCCGACCTGTCCCAGCTGCAGCTGCTGCCGGGCGTGCCCACCTGCCTCGGCGTCGAGGTCGGCGGGATCTGCACCGGCGTCGACATCAACACGCTGCTCGCCTCGGTGCTCACGACCGTGACGAACACGATCGTGCCGACCATCCTCGCCGGCGTGGTCGCGCCGATCCAGACGCTGCTCACCAGCACGAGCGGCGAGATCACGACGGCGCTGAACGGCGTCGTCGATGCGCTGCTCACACTGCTCGAGCCCGCCCTCGACGGACTGCTCGCGAACCTCGTCGTCATCCGCATCAACGAGCAGCCGACCGAAGCCCCGCTGAACGAATCGGGCGGCGACCTCGGGCCGGGCTCGTTCACCGTCCGCGCGCTCAGCGTCACACTGCTGCCGAACGTCGCGGACTCCGATCTGGCCAAGCTCGACCTGGCCTCCTCGACCGTGCTCGCCGCGGCGCTGCCGCCGGTCCTCACGACGCTCTCGCCGAACCAGGGGCCCGAGGGCGGCGGCACGCTCGTGACGATCACGGGCACCGACCTCGCCGACGCCAGTCAGGTCACGGTCGACGGTGCTCCGGCGACGTTCACCCAGGTGAGCGGCACCCAGGTGACGTTCACCACCACGGCGCACGCGCCCGGCCCGGTGAACGTGACGGTCACGACGCCGGGCGGCACGAGTAACGCGCTGCCGTTCACGTTCATCCCGGCGCCGGAGATCACCTCCCTCGCACCCGACTCCGGTCCCACGGCCGGCGGCACGCCCGTGACCATCACGGGCACCGACCTCGGCGGCGCCACCGACGTGTCGGTGGACGGGGCATCCGTCGCCTTCAGCCAGGTGAGCGGCACCGAGGTGACGTTCACCACCGCGCCGCACGCGGCCGGACCGGTCGACGTGACGATCACGACGCCGGGCGGCACGAGCGCCCCGATGACGTTCACCTACGTGCCGGCTCCGACGATCACCTCGCTCGCGCCGAACCAGGGTCCGACCGCCGGCGGCACGCCCGTGACGATCACGGGCACCGACCTCGGGGATGCCAGCGCGGTGTCGGTGGACGGGGCATCCGTCGCCTTCACCCAGGTCAGCGGCACGCAGGTGACGTTCACGACCGAGCCGCACGCGGCCGGTCCGGTGGACGTGACGATCACGACGCCGGGCGGCGAGAGCGCTCCGATGACCTTCACCTACGTCCCGGCGCCGGTGATCACGACGCTGACCCCGGACGAGGGGCCGGCTTCGGGCGGCACGCCGGTCACGATCGACGGGACGGATCTCGCGGGCGCGACCGCAGTCACCGTCGATGGCGCCTCGGTGCCCTTCACCCCGGTGAGCGGCACGCAGCTGAGCTTCACGACGCCGCCGCACGCGGTCGGTCCGGTCGACGTGACCGTCACCACCCCGGGCGGCACGAGCGGCCCGCTCACCTTCACCTACCTGCCCGCGCCGCTCCTCACGGAGCTCGACCCGGATGTCGGGCCGACGGCGGGCGGCACGCCGGTGACGATCACGGGCAGCGACCTCGGGGATGCCACCGAGGTGACGGTCGACGGCACCCCGGTGGCGTTCACCGGAGTGAGTTCGACCGAGATCACGATCGTGACCCCGCCGCACGCCGCCGGGCCGGTCGAGGTCGTCGTGACGACGCCGACGGGGGAGAGCAACCCCCTCACGTTCACCTACTACGACGTGCCCGTGATCGCCTCGCTCACGCCCTCCGCAGGGCCGACGTCCGGGCTCACGCTCGTCACGGTCGACGGCACGAACCTCGCCGGCGCGACGGAGCTCACCGTGGACGGGGCCCCGGTGCCGTTCACCCAGGTGAGCGGAACGCAGCTCACCTTCCTCACCCCGGCGCACGCCGCGGGCCAGGTCGACGTGATCGTGACGACGCCCGGCGGCGCGAGCAACGCGATGCCGTTCACCTACGTGCCGGCACCGGTGCTCACCGCGCTCGACCCCGACGAGGGGCCGACGGCGGGCGGCACGTTCGTGACGATCACGGGCACCGACCTCGCCGGCACGACGGGAGTGACGGTCGACGGCGCGCCGGTGGCCTTCACCCAGGTGAGCGGCACCGAGGTGACCTTCACGACCGAGCCGCACGCGGCCGGCGCCGTGAACGTCGTCGTCACCACCACGGGCGGGCCGAGCAACGCGCTGCCGTTCACCTTCGTCCCGGCGCCGGTGATCACCTCGCTGGCTCCTGACGAAGGGCCGACGGCGGGCGGCACGCTCGTGACCATCACGGGCACCGATCTCGCCGGGGCGACCGAGGTCTCGGTCGACGGGGCATCCGTCGCCTTCACCCAGCTGAGCGGCACGCAGGTGACGTTCACGACGGCGGCGCACGCCGCCGGCCCGGTGGACGTGACCGTCACGACCGCGGGCGGCGAGAGCGCACCGATGACGTTCACTTTCGTCCCGGCACCGGTGATCACCTCGCTGGCTCCCGACGAGGGGCCGGCTTCGGGCGGCACGCTCGTCACGATCACCGGCACCGACCTCGCCGGAGCGAGCGAGGTGTCGGTGGACGGAACATCCGTCGACTTCACCCAGGTGAGCGGCACCGAGGTGACGTTCACGACCGAGCCGCACGCGGCCGGGACGGTGGACGTCACGATCACGACGACGGGCGGGGAGAGCGACGGGATGCGGTTCACCTTCGTGCCGGCGCCGGCGATCACCTCGCTCGCGCCCGATCACGGTCCGACGAGCGGCGGCACGCCCGTGACCATCACGGGCACCGACCTCGCGGGGGCGACCGAGGTCGCCGTGGACGGGGCGTCCCTGCCCTTCACCCAGGTGAGCGGCACCGAGGTGACCTTCACGACGGCCGCGCACGCCGCCGGGCCCGCCGACGTCACGATCACCACGGCCGGCGGGGAGAGCGAACCGATGACGTTCACCTTCATCCCGCCGCTCGGCCTCGCGGCGCTCAGCCCCGACCACGGGCCGGAGACCGGCGGGACCACGGTGACGATCTCGGGCGCCGGCCTCGACTCCACGACCGGGGTCACGGTCGACGGCGAGTCGGTGCCGTTCACGATCGAGGACGACGGCACGGTGACGTTCGTCACCCCGCCGCACGCCCCCGGGCTGGTGGAGGTCGTGGTGACCAACCCGCTCGGCTCCGAGTCGCTGCCGTTCACCTACAACCCGGTCGCGACGGTCGACGAGGTCGACCCGCCGACCGGGCCCGAGGCGGGCGGCACCGAGGTGACGATCACCGGATCCTGCTTCACCGGAGCGACGGACGTGCTGTTCGGCGGGACCTCGGCCACGAGCTTCAGCGTGGTGAGCGACACCGAGATCACGGCCGTGGTGCCCGCCGGCACCGGTGTCGTCGACGTGAGCGTCGTCGGCGTCGGGGACTGCGGCACCGGAACGCTGCCCGACGGCTACAGCTACCTGCCGCCGGTGAACGCGCTCGCGCTCATGCCGGACCGCGGCCCGGCGAGCGGTGGAACGGCCGTGCAGGTGACCGGAACGGGCCTCGGCGGCGCGACCGAGCTGCTGCTCGACGGAGAGTCGGTGCCGTTCACCCAGGTGAGCGACAGCCGGGTCGACTTCGTGACCCCGCCGCACGCGGTCGGTCCCGTCGAGGTGACCGTCACCGCGGCCGGAGGCACGAGCGAGCCGCTGACGTACACCTACACGCCCGCCGACATCGACGCGGTGACGCCGCCCGGCGGGCCGTCGACCGGCGGCACCGAGGTGACGATCAGCGGGCAGTGCTTCACGGGCGCGACCGCCGTGAAGTTCGGCTCGAAGCACGCGAGCTCGTTCCGGGTGGTCGACGATCGCACGATCGTCGCCGTCGCCCCGGCCGGAACCGGCGTCGTCGACGTCACCGTGGTCGGCAGCGCCGACTGCGGCACGGCGACGCTCGCGAAGGCCTACACGTACCGATCGGGCGCGATGGCCTCCACCGGGTTCGACGCCGCCCCCGCGGTGCTCGGCGGGGTGGCGGCGCTGATCGCCGGGTTCGGTGCGCTCCTGGTGGCGCTCCGAGGCAAGCGGCGCCGCGCCTAGCAGGAGCGGGATCGGGGGTCGGTGCCGCGGCGCCGGCCCCCGCTCTCGTGCGCGGGCGGGGGCGCGGGGCCGTGCCGGCTTCGGTCAGCCGGCGAGCCGGGCGCAGTCGATGCAGAGCGTCGCCGTGGGCCGCGCCTCGAGGCGCGCGACCGCGATCGGCTTGCCGCAGTTCGTGCACACGCCGTAGCTGCCGTCCGCGAGCCGGGCCAGGGCCCGGTCGACCTCGGCGAGCTCGAATTCCGCGTCGGCGAGCACGGCCGTGCGTTGCGACCATTCCTGCGTCATCGTCGGGCCCTCGGGGTCGTGCTCGTCGTCGGCCGAGGCATCCGATCGTGCGCTGCGGACCTCGGCCATGCCCTCGCGATGCTCGGCGAGGCGGGCCTCCGCCTCGGTGCGCTCGGCCCGGAGCGCCTCCTCGAACTTCGCCAGCCGGGAGTCGCTGAAGTGCCTGGTCATCGTCGCCCCTCTCCGCCGGTCCGGCGATGGCATCCGGCGTCCTGGCATGCTACGCCCGCCGGATGCCCCGATGGGGGAGGCGTGTCGGCGGGGGTGGCTACGATTGTGTGGTGGTCACCGCCCTCTATCGCCGCTACCGGCCCGAGACCTTCGCCGAGATGATCGGCCAATCGCAGGTCACCGAGCCGTTGATGACCGCGCTGCGCACCGATCGGGTGAACCACGCCTATCTGTTCAGCGGCCCGCGCGGCTGCGGCAAGACCACCTCGGCCCGCATCCTCGCCCGCTGCCTGAACTGCGCCGAGGGCCCCACCGACTCACCGTGCGGCGTCTGCCCCAGCTGCGTCGAACTCGCCCGCGGTGGCGGCGGCTCGCTCGACGTCGTCGAGATCGACGCGGCCAGCCACGGCGGCGTCGACGATGCGCGCGACCTGCGCGAGCGCGCGATCTTCGCCCCGGCGCGCGACCGCTTCAAGATCTTCATCATCGACGAGGCGCACATGGTGACCTCCGGCGGCTTCAACGCGCTGCTGAAGATCGTCGAAGAGCCGCCGGAGCACGTCAAGTTCGTCTTCGCCACGACCGAGCCCGAGAAGGTGCTCGGCACCATCCGCTCGCGCACCCACCACTACCCGTTCCGCCTCGTGCCGCCCGCGCCCATGCTCGAGTACGTGCAGCAGCTCTGCGCCGAAGAGGGCATCCAGGTCGAGCCCGGCGTGCTCGCCCTCGTCGTGCGGGCCGGCGGCGGTTCTCCGCGAGACACCCTCTCGCTCCTCGATCAGCTCATCGCCGGCTCCGAAGGCTCGACCATCGACTACGAGCGCGCCGTCGCGCTGCTGGGGTACACCCACGGCGCCCTGCTCGACGAGGTCATCGACGCGATCGGCGTCCGCGACTCGGCGGGGGCGTTCGCCGCCGCCGACCGGGTCGTGCAGACCGGGCAAGACCCGCGCCGCTTCGTCGAAGACCTGCTCGAGCGCCTGCGCGATCTCATCGTGGTCGCGGCGTCGTCGCCCGAAGCCGCCGCCGCGGTGCTCCGCGGGGTGCCCGACGACGAGCTCGCGCGCATGGCCGTGCAGGCCCGCGCCTTCGGGCCCGCCGAGCTGTCGCGCGTCGCCGACCTCGTCAACCAGACCCTCACCGAGATGACCGGGGCCACCTCCCCGCGGCTGCACCTCGAGCTCATGCTCGCCCGAGTGCTCGTGCCGCCGACCGCGGTGGGCGGCGTGCCTGCCGCACCGGCTGCCGCGTCGGCGCAGGCGGTCGCGCCCGCGCCGGCTGCGGCGCCCGCGGTCCGGCAGCCTGCCGCTCCTGCTGCGGCTCCCGGCCCTGCGGCGGCTGCCGCTCCTGCGGCCGCTGCCGCGCCGAAGCGTGAGCCGGCCCGACCTGAGCCCGCGTCGCCCGGCGGCTCCTCGCCTGAGCCGGAGAGCGCCGAGCCCGCCGCCGCAGCCGAACCGCCTGCCGCGACCGAAGCTCCGTCCGACGCGGCGCCCGCGGCCGCACCGACGGCACCCGCGCCCAAGCCGAGCGGTCCGATCTCGCTGCCGCAGTTCCGCGACGCGTGGCCCGAGGTGCTGTCGGTGCTGCAGAGCCGCAAGCGCACGGCCTGGATGGTCGCGTTCACGGCGAAGGTCCGCGACTACCGCGACGGCGACGTGCTCGTGCTCTCGTTCCCGAGCGTGCAGGACGTCGAGGGCTTCCGCGGCGGCCCGCCCGGGCAGAGCGTCGCCGAACTGCTGCGCGAGGCCATCGAGCACGTGCTCGGCGTGCGCGTGAAGTACATCGCGAAGCCCGAGGCCGCGTTCGCGGGCGAGCCGGCACCGGCCGAGCGGGCGCCCGCTGGGGCCCCGGCCGCCGGCAGTCAGCCCGACCCCGCCGACGGGGCACGACAACCGGCCTCGTCCTCGCTGTCCGCGACGTCGACGACCGTCGCCGCGCCCGCGCCGAAGTCGGCGGCACGACCGGCAGCCGCAGACGCAGCGCCCGTCGACGTAGGGCCTGTCGACGCAGGGCCCGTCGACTCCTGGGCGACGGTGGCGATCCCGCGCGAAGAGCCCGCAGCCGTCGAGCCCGCGCCGATCGGCGCCGTCGCCGCGTCGCTCTCGCCCGCGCCGCCCGCGCCCACCGCTCGGCCGGCCGCGGCGCCGGCGACGACGCGCGACGACGAGCCCCCGGCCCCCGACGACGCCGATGCACCGCCGGAAGACCACGAGCCGCCGTTCGACCCGGGCCCCGAGCCCGAGCTCGACGCGACCCCGGTGCGCGAGGCATCCGCACCGAGCGAACGGGCTCCGCAGCGCGCGGCGACCCAGCCGGCGGCGGGGGTGAGCGCACCCGCGCAGCGGGCAGCCGAGCCGCCGCGCGCGCCCGCCGCTCAGCGACCGTCCGCCGCGCCCCGCGGCGGACGTGCCGGCGGGTCCTCCGGCGGCTTCCAGCGCTACGGCGAGGCCGTCGTCCGCGAGGTGCTCGGCGCGACCTTCCTCGAAGAGGTCGAGGCGCCGCCGCCCCCCGGTCGTGGCGGCTACGGGGAGCGTGGCTAACCCGTGTACGAAGGCATCGTCCAGGAGCTGATCGACGAGCTCGGCCGCCTGCCCGGTATCGGGCCGAAGTCGGCGCAGCGCATCGCGTTCCACATCGTGCAGACCGAGCACTTCGACGTCACCCGACTCGCCGAGGTGCTGCTCGAGGTGCGCGACAAGGTGCGATTCTGCGACATCTGCGGCAACGTGTCCGAGCAGGCGACGTGCTCGATCTGCCGCGACCCACGACGCGACGCCACCCTGATCTGCGTGGTCGAAGAGGCGAAGGACGTCGTCGCGATCGAGCGCACCCGGGAGTTCCGCGGGCTGTACCACGTGCTCGGGGGCGCGATCAGCCCGATCGACGGCATCGGCCCCGACGAGCTGCGCATCCGGCAGCTCATGCAGCGGCTCGCCGACGGCACCGTGCGCGAGGTCATCATCGCGACCGACCCGAACCTCGAGGGCGAGGCGACCGCGACCTACCTCAGCCGCCTGCTCACGACGCTCGAGATCCGGGTCACGCGCCTCGCCTCCGGCCTCCCCGTCGGCGGCGACCTCGAGTACGCCGACGAGGTCACCCTCGGCCGCGCCTTCGAGGGCCGCCGCGTCGTCGGCTGAGCCGGCCCGGCGCTGCGTCGTCGGCCGAACCTGGCGCGCATCGCCGCACGGTCAGCGCAGCACTTCGACGAGCACGACCCAGGCGTGCACGATCGACGCGGCGATCGCGAGCAGCGTGCCCGCAGCGAGCAGCCACAGGCCCGCACCGCCGCCGCCGTCGCCCGCGATCACGATGAGGAGCGCCCCCGCGAGGTACGCGAGGAGCGGCAGCACCCCCGCGATCGACTTCCCGAACCGGACGCCGAAGGTCGGGCTCTGCGCGCGATCCGCGAAGACGCTGCGCACGGCATGCACCTGGAACGCGGTCGCCGCGAGCGCGGCGAGCAGCACCTCGAGCCCGAAGAGCCGGGCGGGCTGGGCCGGCGCGATCGCGAGCCCGGTCGTGACGATCGCGAGCACGAGCGTCGCGAGACTCCCCGCGATGCGCGCCGTGAGCGAGGACTCGCCGGTGATCCGGGCGATGTTCACCGACATCGCGACGATCAGCAGACCTGCGAGCGCCGCGGTCGCGCCGACCATCGCGACGTTGAACTCCGCCCACTCCCGCAGTTCCGGCATGGGGCGATGGTAGCGCCGTGGCAGGGCGGCGCGACAGGGTCCGCGGGCGGTTGACGCGGCCGGGCGGCGGGCGTAGGAAGGCCGGGACGAACCGTGGGCGATCGTCGCCCGCCGTCGAGGGAGGATCCGGGATGCACGGCAAGGCAGACGGGGAGCGGACGGCGCCGAGCGAGCGGCTGGCCGAGTGGATGGCGGGCTATCTGCGCGCCTGGCGCGGCAACGACGCGGACGAGATCGGTGCGCTGTTCAGCGACGACGCGGTGTACCTGACCGCACCCGACGCGGAACCGAGACGCGGCCGTGAGGCGATCGTCGCGGGCTGGCTCGAGGACGCCGACGCGCCGGGGGAGTGGTCGTTCGACTGGTGGGTGCTGCACGAGGCCCCCGGCGTCGCGTTCGTGCAGGGGCGCACCGAGTATCCCGCGGAGCGCGACTACCTGAACCTCTGGGTCATCCGCTTCGCCGACGACGGCCGGGCGGACGAGTTCACCGAGTGGTACCTGGCGCGCCCGCACGGGGCCTGACCCGGCTCCCCGCGGCGGCGAGGGTCCGACGTCCGGCGGCGGTGTCACATGGCGATCGGGGAATGCCGCCAGCCGTATGATGAAGACTCCGACGACGGGCCCGTCGGCCCGCGCGCGCCCAGAACCCCGGGAGGCCACGTGAGCTTGATCGTGCAGAAGTTCGGCGGATCGTCCGTCGCCGACGCCGAGAGCATCAAGCGGGTCGCGAAGCGCATCGTCGAGACGCGCAAGGCGGGCAACGACGTGGTCGTCGCCGTCTCGGCCATGGGCGACAGCACCGACGAGCTGCTCGACCTCGCGAACGAGGTCACGCCGATCCAGGCGCCGCGCGAGCTCGACATGCTCCTCTCGGCTGGCGAGCGCATCTCGATGGCGCTCCTCGCGATGGCCATCAAGAGCATGGGGCACGACGCGCGCAGCTTCACCGGCAGCCAGGCCGGCATGATCACGGATGCCACGCACGGCGCGGCCCGCATCGTCGACGTCACCCCGGTGCGACTGCGCGAGGCGCTCGACGACGGCGCCATCGTCATCGTCGCCGGCTTCCAGGGCTTCAGCCGCGAGTCGCGCGACATCACGACCCTCGGCCGGGGCGGCAGCGACACCACCGCCGTCGCGCTCGCCGCCGCGCTCGAGGCCGACGTCTGCGAGATCTACACCGACGTCGACGGCGTCTACACCGCCGACCCCCGCGTCGTGAAGCGCGCGCACAAGCTCGGCCGGGTGACGAGCGAGGAGATGCTCGAGCTCGCTGCCTCCGGCGCCAAGGTGCTGCACATCCGCGCCGTCGAGTACGCGCGCCGCCACGGCGTGACCCTGCACGTGCGCTCGTCGTTCAACAACACCGAGGGGACCGTCGTGTACGACCCCTCGCGCGCCCCCGAAGGAGCCGAAGTGGAAGAATCCGTCATCGCCGGCGTCGCCGTCGACCTCTCCGAGGCCAAGATCACGGTCGTCGGGGTCCCCGACAAGCCGGGCGTCGCCGCCAAGATCTTCAAGATCGTCGCCGCCACGAACGCGAACGTCGACGTCATCGTGCAGAACGTCTCGGCCGCCGCCACCGGCAAGACCGACATCTCCTTCACGCTGCCGAAGGCGGACGGCGAGAAGGCGCTCACCGCCCTCGCCGGTGCCCAGGAGGCCATCGGCTTCGGCTCGCTGCAGTACGACGACCAGATCGGCAAGCTCTCGATCGTCGGCAACGCGATGCGCAACGCCTCCGGCGTCTCCGCGAAGCTCTTCGAGGCCCTCTACGAGGCCGGCATCAACATCGAGATGATCTCGACCTCCGAGATCCGCATCTCGGTCGTCACCCGCGCCGACAGCGTCAACCAGGCCGCCATCGCCGTGCACACGGCGTTCGGCCTCGACGCTGCCGAGGACGCCGTCGTGCACGCGGGCACCGGCCGCTGAGTCCGGGCGAACGGTTCGGATGCCGCGGCGCCGCGCCGGCGCATCCGGCCGAAGCATCCCGCCGGAATGCGTGACGTTCCTGCCAATCCGGCCGCTGATCGCGCAGTTCCGGCCGGCAGCCGCCCGACGTCGGGCACACTTGAAGAGCCACGAGTAAGAGGGACAACATGAGCAACGGTGTGAACATCGGCGTCGTCGGCGCCACCGGTCAGGTCGGCGCGGTCGTGCGCCGCCTGCTCGAGGAGCGGGACTTCCCGGTCGCGAGCATCCGCTTCTTCGCCTCCGCCCGCTCGGCGGGCACGACCCTGCCGTTCAAGGGCGAGCAGATCGTCGTCGAGGACGCCTCGACGGCCGACCCGACGGGCCTCGACCTCGCGATCTTCTCCGCGGGCGCCACGCTCTCGAAGGCCCAGGCGCCGCGGTTCGCCGCGGCCGGCGTCACGGTGATCGACAACTCGAGCGGCTGGCGGATGGACCCCGACGTGCCGCTCGTCGTGAGCGAGGTGAACCCGCACGCCATCGACGAGGCGCGCAAGGGCATCATCGCGAACCCGAACTGCACGACGATGGCCGCGATGCCCGTGCTGAAGGTGCTGCACGAGGAGGCCGGCCTCGAGCGGCTCATGATCTCGACCTACCAGGCGGTCTCCGGCGCCGGGCTCGCGGGCGGCGAGGAACTGCTTGAGCAGGCCCGCGCGGCTGTCGCGCAGGACGCGATCGAGCTCGTCCACGACGGCGCCGCGGTGCGCTTCCCCGAGCCGGTGAAGTTCCCCCGGCCGATCGCCTTCGACGTGATCCCGCTCGCCGGCTCGATCGTCGACGACGGCGACAACGAGACCGACGAGGAGAAGAAGCTGCGCAACGAGAGCCGCAAGATCCTCGAGCTGCCGGGCCTCCGCGTGGCGGGCACCTGCGTGCGCGTGCCGGTGTTCACCGGGCACTCCCTCTCGATCCATGCGGAGTTCGCGAACGAGCTCACCCCCGAGCGGGCGACCGAGCTGCTCGCCGCCGCCCCCGGCGTCGAGCTCAGCGACGTGCCGACGCCGCTCCAGGCCGCCGGCAGCGACCCGAGCTACGTGGGCCGCATCCGTGCCGACCAGTCGGCGCCCGAGGGCAAGGGCCTCGTGCTCTTCGTTTCGAACGACAACCTGCGCAAGGGTGCGGCGCTGAACGCCGTGCAGATCGCCGAGCTCGTCGCCGCGAAGCTGCCCGCCGCCGTCTGAGCCGCGCTGCCCGAACGCCCCGAGGCCTCCCGGCCCCGGGGCGTTCGTGCGTCGCAGGCGCGCTGCTCCGGCATCCGCGCCGCCCGCGCTCCAGCCCCGCGCTGCCCGCCGCCCCGTCTCCACAGGCGACAACTCAGGAGCAACCCGATCGGCATCCCCGGAATCCCGCGGATGCGCGAATGCCTCGACGCCCATAACCGCCAGATGTTCCTGAGTTGTGTGAGGGAGGCGCGAGGGAGAGGAGGGGATCTTGACGGGGCTGAGTTTTGTATACAGAATACTGGGTAGCAGTTCCCCCGACCGGCGCTCGTCGCCGGCTCCTCCTGCAATGACGAAAGAGGTAGCGGAATGGCCCGCGCGAACTCGAAGATGAGGCGGCTGTTGGCGATCGGCGCAGCGAGCGCTCTCGCCATCGGCCTGGCAGCGTGCAGCGGTGGGGGAGGTGCAAAGGACGCGAACACCGTCGTGTGGTCGACCTGGGGAACCGCCGAGGAGCTCACCCGGTACCAGGACTTCAACAAGGAGTTCATGAAGCGCCACCCCGACATCACCGTGAAGCTCCAGCCGGTCGCGAGCTATGAGGAGTACCACTCGAAGCTCCTCGCTCAGCTCGCCAGCAACACCGCCCCCGACGTCTTCTACGTCGGCGACGACAAGATGGGGCAGTTCGTCGACTCCGGCCGGCTCATGCCGCTGAAGAAGCTGATGGAGTCGAAGGACAGCCAGACGAAGCCCGACGACTTCTTCCCCGGCCTCTTCGGCGCGGCCGAGCAGGACGGCGAGTACTACGGCGCCCCGAACGACTCGAACCCCGACGTGCTCTGGTACGACAAGACGGCGCTCGCCGCGGCCGGCATCACCGAGGACCCGGCCGCGCTCGCCGAGCAGGGCGAGTGGACGACCGAGAAGTACCTCGAGATGAACGCCAAGCTCAAGGACGCCGGGCTCACCGGCTCGATGTTCTGGAACTACTGGGCGACGCACTGGAGCTGGCTCTCCTCGCAGGGCCTGCCCGCGCCGTACGACGAGTCGGGCGCGTTCACCGCGAACAGCGACCCGGCGAGCGTGGCCGCCATCGGCGAGCTCGGCTCGCAGTTCCAGGACGGCACCTTCGTCGTCGCGGACACCCTCCCCGACGGCGCCGGTGCGGACAGCATCTTCGTGACCCACAAGGCCGGCTTCTTCGTGCAGGGCCGCTACACGATCGGCACCGTGCAGACCGCGGGCGAGCCCGACGCGTACGACATCGTGCGCTGGCCGACCCCGGACGGCCAGGCCGCGCCGACCGGCGTCGCCGTCTCGTTCCTCGCGATCAACGGCAAGACGCAGGCGAAGGACGCCGCGTTCACCTTCTGGACCGAGTTCCTCTCGGCCGAGGGGCAGACGTTCCGCCTCGAGGGCGGCGGCAACGCCGTGCCGTCGATCAAGGGCGCCGACGACGTGGTGCTCGAGGACGGCTACCCGGCGCACGCCCAGACCTTCCTCGACATGCGCGACATCGGCTTCACCAACTACGCCGCCGAGGCGCGCGTGCCCGGCCTCTCGACGGGCATCAGCGACGAGTTCTTGAAGCTCTACCAGGGCAAGGCCGACGCGCAGCAGACGCTCGACGCGGCCGCAGCCCTCGCGGAGAAGTCGGGGAAGTAGCGTGAGCGATCTCGCCACCGGCGAGCGGATGCCGCAGGCGCTGCCTGCGGCATCCGCCCCGCCCGCGACACCCAGGAGGGAATCGGCCTGGCGCCGCCGCGACCGGCGCTGGGGCTACCTCTTCATCGGTCCGCAGCTGATCGGCATGACGGTCTTCGTCGTGCTGCCGTTCGCCGCGAGCCTCGTGCTCGCCTTCGCGAGCTGGGACGGCCTCAGCGACCTCAGCTGGGTCGGCTTCGAGAACTTCACCGCCCAGTTCCAGGACGAGCTCCTCTGGCGCTCGATCGTGAACACGCTGATCATCGCGGTCGTCACCGTGCCGATCGGCCTCGGGCTCGCGGTCGTCATCGCGGTCGCGCTCGAGCGCCTGAAGACCCGCGCCCTCTACCTCGTGCTGTTCTTCGCCCCGGTGGTCACCTCGACGGTCGCAGTCGCGATGATCTGGCAGCAGATGTTCCGCGCCGACGGCGTGCTCTCCACGACGATCGCGAACGTCTTCGGCATCGACCCGCCGGACTGGCTGGGCGACCCGAAGCTCGCCCTCCTCGCCGTGTGCATCGTGACGATCTGGTCGTCGCTCGGCCTGAACGTCGTCATCTTCCTCGCCGGGCTGCAGAACATCTCGCCCTCGGTGATCGAGGCGGCCCGCATCGACGGCGCCGGCGCGTGGCGGCTGTTCCGCAGCATCCGGCTGCCGCTGCTCTCGCCGATCGTGTTCTTCTCCTCAGTCGTCGCGTTCATCTCCTCGCTGCAGACCTTCGACACGGTGTACGTGCTGGTCTCGAACGCGGGCCCCGACAACGCGACCCGCACGATCGTCTACCACATCTACGATCTCGGCTTCGGCAAGTTCCAGATCGGCCCGTCGAGCGCGGCGAGCGTGATCCTGCTCCTGCTGACCCTCGTCATCACGGCGATCCAGTTCGGGGCCCAGAAGAAGTTCGTGCACTACGAGGACGACGCCGCATGAGTCTCACGAACCCCAGCCTCGTCGACGGCACCCAGCTGCCCCCGACCGACTCGACCATCGCGCTCAGCGCCCCGGGCTACCGGCCCCGCGCGCCGCGCACCGGCAAGGGCAAGCGGCGGCTCAGCCAGACGCTGCTGCACGCGCTGCTCGTCGTCGGCGGGCTCGCCATGGTGTTCCCGTTCCTCTGGATGCTGCTCACCTCGTTCAAGACGCTGCCGCAATTGCTGAAGGACCCGCTGTCGGTGCTGCCGCAGCCGTGGACCTTCGACAACTACGCGGACGCATGGAACGCGGTGCCGTTCGGCCAGGCGTACCTCAACAGCCTCTACATCGCGGCGCTCGTCGTCGCGGGCACCCTGCTCACGGCGTCGATGGCGGGCTACGCCTTCGCGCGGATCCGCTTCCGCGGGGCGAGGGTGCTCTTCATCCTGTTCCTCGCGACGCAGATGATCCCGAAGCAGGTGACGCTGATCCCGTTCTACCTGCTGATGACGCAGCTCGGCTGGGTCGACTCGCACCTGGCGCTGATCGTGCCGGGGCTGCTGGCGAACCCCTTCGCGGTGTTCCTCATGCGGCAGTTCGTGCTGTCGCTGCCGAAGGAGCTCGAGGAGGCCGCGATCGTCGACGGCGCCGGCCGCTGGCGGATCTTCTGGAGCATCATCCTGCCGAACCTGAAGCCCGGGCTCGCGGCGCTCAGCATCATCGTCGCGCTCGATGTGTGGAACGCCTTCCTGTTCCCGCTCGTGCTGCTGAACACGCCCGATCTCTTCACGGTGCCGCTGCTGCTCTCGGCGTTCCAGGGGCAGTTCGGCTCGGTCAACTACGGCCTGGTGATGGCGGCCAGCGCGATCTCGACGATCCCGATGCTCATCGTGTTCGTGATCGGGCAGCGCCGCATCCTGAACAGCATGGCCGCGTCGGGGCTGGGGGGACGATGACTGCACGGGCGGATGCCGCGGAGCTGGCGGGTCTCGCAGGCCTGCACCTCGACCTGGCGCGGGCGCCGTTCACGCTGCCGCGCTCGCGGGTGCTGGTGTTCCGGGCCGACCGCGAGGCCGCCGCGGAGCTGCTCGGCGCGGGCGCGGCGCCCCCGCCGGCGACGGCGTTGCGGGTGCACACCTCGGAGTACGAGCGCGGACTCGACGAGTGCCGGGTGCTCGACGAACTGCTGGTGCTGGATGCCTCGGGCGAGCCGCTCCCCGTCACCGGGGTGCTGCCGCACGCGATCGAGTTCGGCGGGGGAGCGGCCGTGCTCGGCTTCGCGGGCGCCGCGGCGCTCACGGTCGGAGCGACGGGCGATGCTCCGCTGTCCGTGGAGTGGCTGCGGCCCGACGGCGGGCGCGAGCGCCGGGGGCTCGGCGGACCGGGCGGCGCGGTCCGGCTGACGGTCGGCGCCGAGCGCGCCATGCGCGCCGAGGCATCCACCGCGCACCTCGCCGAGCTCGCCGAGAGCGAGACGGTCTGGCTCGACTGGTTCGCGAAGTGCCCCGTGGTGCGCTCCGAGCTGCAGCCCATGGCGGCCTTCTGCTGGTGGGTGCTCGGCGCGAACGTCGTGGAGCTGCCCGCGCTCGGCTCGGCGCGCGGCGTCGTGCCGTCGAAGATCGGCTACGTCGGCGTCTGGCAGTGGGACGCGTACTTCATCGCGCTCGGGCTGCGGCACGGCGATCCGGCGCTCGCGCGCGAGCAGCTCGAGATCGCGTTCCGCTTCCCGAGCGCCGACGGGCAATTGCCGGACGTGGTGCACGAGGAGGGCGTGCTCGCGACGAGCGACGACCTGCCGCAGGCGGATCGCGATCGGCTGCGCCGCGCGGGCTCGGACATCGCCGACCCGGCCGCTCCCGTACCGCTCACGAAGCCGCCGCTCGCGGCGTGGGCGCTCGCGAAGGTGCTCGAGGTCGAGGATCGGCCCGACTGGGCGCGCGAGCAGCTCGCCGTGATCCGACGATCGCAGGATTGGTGGTTCGCGGGCAGCGACCTCGACGGCGACGGTCTGCCCGAGTACGGGCACCCCTACTCCTCGGGGCTCGACGACAGCCCGATCTTCGACGGCCCGCTGCCGACGACGGCGCCCGATCTCGGCGCATACCTGGTGCTGCAGGACCTCGAGCTCGCCCGGCTCGCCGAGCGCTACGGCGCGGATGCCGCGGGCGATCCTGCGGCGCACCGCGACCGCGCCGCCGCCACGATGCAGCGGCTGCTCGGACTCTGGGACGCCGAGCGCGGCCGGTTCACGGCGCGGGCCGCGGGGGAGCGGGTCGCGAGCGACACGATCGTGGGCTTCATGCCGCTGCTCACCGGCGAGCTGCCCGCCCCGGTGCTCGACGCGCTCGAGGCGGCGCTCGCCGATCCGGCGCGCTACGCGACACCATGGGCGGTGCCGACCGTGTCGGCCGCCGATCCGGACTTCTCGACGGAGCGGATGTGGCGCGGGCCCGTCTGGGTGAACACGAACCGGCTCATCGTGGAGGGGCTGCGCCGCTCCGGGCGGCCAGAGCTCGCCCGCGAGCTCGCCGAGCGGACCGTGGCCCTCGTCGTGCACGGCGGCGGCCCGCACGAGTACTTCAACCCGGAGACGGGGCGGAAGGCGCGCACGGCGACGACGGCGTTCGGCTGGTCGGCGGCCCTCTTCCTCGACCTCGCCGTCGAGCTCAGCGTGGATGCGGAGGACTTTCGCGGCGCGGGAGGAGCGGATTCGCCGGTGTGACCTCCGAGCGTGCCGATCTCCTCCCGGCCGGGGATGGAGCCGGGCGGCTCAGGCCGTGAAGTACGGGCTGGACGCGTTCTCGAGGATGCGGCGCATGCCGTGCATCCAGTTCGCCTTGAGCGCGAGGATCGCGCCCGGCACATCGCCCTCGACGAGGCGCGCGGCGACCGCGGCGTGCTCGGCGGCGACGCGTTCGACCATGGCGTCGTTCGGCACGAGCAGCGACTCGTACCGGTGGAAGGAGCCGCGCACGCTCGCGATGACGTCGAGCAGCCGCTGGTTCGGGCAGGCCGAGAGCATGAGGCCGTGCCACTCGTCGTCCTTCGCGACGATGAAGGCGTGCTCGACGAGCTCCTGGTCGAACTCGGCCGCGAGGGCGGCGAGGCGCACACCGATGCGCTGCAGCTCCTCGACGGGGCTCAGCTCGAGGGCGAGGCTCTCGAGCGCGGCGAGCACCGGGGCGAGGTCCTCGAACTCGCTGGCGCTCAGCGGCATGAAGCGGAACCCCTTGCCGTTCTCGCTCGTGATCTGCCCTTCGCTCTCGAGCGCGATGAGCGCCTCGCGGAGCGGGGTGCGGCTGACGCCGAGCTCGGCGGCGAGCTGGACCTCGTTGATGCCCTCGCCGGGCTGCACCGCGCCCGCTCGCATGCGCGTGAGGAGCTCCTCGCGCACCTGTGAGCGCAGGTTCTTGCGTTCGATCGCCATCTTCGCCCTCCGGGCCGTTCGGCCGTCGCGGGCAAGCCTAGGGGGTGGTGCGGGGCTTGACCGGTTCCGGCATCCGGTTTACGGTGTGTATACAGAATACATTCTGCAGGTGGTGGTGTACACCCATCCACGAGGTGGCACCCGAACCGGAACCGACCCACTCAGAGAGGAGCAGGTGTGGCAGGCGACGCGCCCCGCGGCATCCGACTCGATGCCCTCGCCTACGGCGGCGACTACAACCCCGACCAGTGGTCGGAGGAGGTCTGGCTCGAGGACGCCCGGCTCATGCGCGAGGCGGGCGTCAACCTGGTGAGCCTCCCGGTGTTCAGCTGGCCGCAGCTCGAGGTCGCGCCCGGCGTCTACGAGTGGGGCTGGCTCGACCGCGTGCTCGAGATCCTGAGCGACGCCGGCATCCGCATCGACCTCGCCACCGCGACCGCGACCCCGCCCGCCTGGCTCGTGCGCAGCCACCCCGAGATGCTGCCCTGGAACGAGGACGGCCAGCGGCTCGAGTTCGGCTCCCGGCAGGCGTACTGCCCGAGCTCGCCGATCTGGCGCGAGCACGTCGCCCGCATGACCCGGGCAATGGCCGAGCGCTACGGCGAGCACCCCGGC
This sequence comes from Agromyces soli, assembly GCF_022811605.1. Lineage (GTDB taxonomy): Bacteria > Actinomycetota > Actinomycetes > Actinomycetales > Microbacteriaceae > Agromyces > Agromyces soli. The sequence continues at coordinate 2,173,279 of NZ_CP094533.1, forward strand.
CTCGCCCTCTGGCACGTGTCGAACGAGTACGGCGACCACGTCTCGCGCTGCTGGTGCCCCGAGTCGGCCCGGCACTTCCGCCGCTGGTTGGAAGCCCGCTACGGCGGGCTCGACGGGCTGAACGCGGCCTGGGGCGTGAACGTCTGGGGCCAGCGCTACACCGCGTGGGAGCAGATCGAGCCGCCGCGGCGCGCGACCGGACCGGTGAACCCCACCCAGCTGCTCGACTTCGAGCGCTTCTCGTCCGACGCGCTGCTCGAGCTCTTCCAGCTCGAAATCGACGTCCTGCGCGAGATCACCCCCGAGATCGCGGTCACGACGAACTTCATGAGCCTGCTGCGCGACCTCGACTACTGGGACTTCGCCGCCGTCGAGGACCTCGTCACCGACGACGCCTACCCCGATCCCGCCGATCCGCTCGCGCATGTCCCCGCCGCGCTCAACTACGGCTCCATGCGCTCGCTGAAGGGAGGGCGGCCATGGCTGCTCCTCGAGCAGGCGCCCAGCGGCGTCAGCTGGCGCGAGGTCAACGTGCCGAAGGCGCCCGGCCAGATGCGCATCGGCAGCCTGCAGGCGATCGCGCACGGCTCCGACGGGGCGATGTGCTTCCAGTGGCGGCAGGCGAAGTACGGCCAGGAGAAGTTCCACTCCGCGATGCTCGGCCACCGCGGCGAGGCCTCCCGCACCTTCCAGGAGGCGAAGGCCTTCGGCGCCGAGCTCCGCCGCCTCGAGCCCGTGCGCGGCACCGGGGTGCGCTCCCGGATCGCGCTCGTCGTCGACTACGACTCGTGGTGGGGGAGCTCGGCGGCCGAGTCGCTGCCCTCGCAGCGGCTGAACTGGCTCGCCCAGGCCCGCGCCTGGCACTCGGCCCTGCACGCGCTCGGCCACCCCGTCGACACCGTGCCCGCGAGCGGGCCGTTCGACGGCTACGAGCTCGTCGTCGCCCCGAACCTCTACGTCGCCGACGCCGAGCAGGCCGCGGCGCTCAGCGCCTTCGTCGCTCGCGGCGGGCAGCTCGTCGTCGGGCCGTTCTCCGGGGTCGTCGACGCCGACGAGCACGTGCACGACGGGGGAGCGCCCGGCCCGCTGCGCGGCCTCCTCGGCGTCGAGGTCGACGAGGTCTGGCCCGTCGCCGACGGCCGCGCCGAGCGCGTCGCCCTCGCCGGCGGCCCGACGTTCGACGCGCCGGTCTGGGGCGAGTGGCTCGAAGCGGCGGGCGCCGAGACCGTCGCCGCGTACGACTCGGGCGAGCTCGCCGGGCGGCCGGCGATCACCCGACGGGGAGCGGATGCCTCGGCCGGCGCCGCCTGGTACGTGAGCTGCGTGCTCGAGCCCGCGGGACTCGTCGCGCTCTTCCGGCGAGTGCTCGCGGCCGCCGGGCTGCCCGCCCGCGACCGCATCGACCCGATGCTCGAGGCCGTCACCCGGGCCGACGACGACACCGACTACACCTTCGTGCTGAACCACGGGCGCGACGAGCTCACGGTCGACGTGCCCCGGGGCGCACGCGATCTGCTCGGCGACGGCGCCGCGCTCGGCCCGACGCTCACCCTGTCACGCTTCGGCGCCGCGGTGCTCGCCAGCCCGCGCGCGGCCGAGCCGCCGTTCATCACCATCACCGCCCCCGAGGACTGAGGATCCACATGACCGAGCCATCGGCTGCCTTCGTGCACCCGTACCTGCCCAACTCCGCACCCGAGGTGCGCCGCGAGATGCTCGACGCCGTCGGCGCGGCATCCGTCGACGAGTTCTACGCCGACGTGCCGGAGGCGCTGCGCCTCGGCCGTCCGCTCGAGCTGCCCGCGCCGCTCCTCGCCGAGCAGGATCTCGCGCGGCACGTGCGCGGCCTCCTCGCGAAGAACCGCTCCACCGAGGACCGGCTGAGCTTCCTCGGCCACGGCACCTACCGGCACTACGTACCAGCCGTCGTCGACGAGGTGATCAACCGCAGCGAGTTCCTCACCGCGTACGCGGGGGAGCCCTACGAGGACCACGGTCGCTTCCAGGCCCTGTTCCAGTACCAGTCGCTCATGGCCGAACTGCTCGCCATGGACGTCGTGAACGTGCCGACCTACGACGGCTACCAGGCGACCGCGACCGCGCTCGCCATGGCCGGGCGGCTCACCGGCCGCCGCCGAGTCCTCGTCGTGAGCGACGTGCTGCCCGAGAAGCACTCGAAGGTGCACGACTTCGTGCGCGTGCACCTCGAGCTCGAACTCGTCCCGACCGCGGGCGGCACCGCCGACGTCGCGGCCGCCGCGGCCCGGCTCGGCGACGACGTCGCCGCGATCTGGGTCGAGACGCCGAGCGCGACGGGCGCGGTCGAGGCGGCGCTGCCCGCCCTCGCGACCGCGGCGCACGCGGCGGGCGCGCTGCTCGTCGTCGGCACCGATCCGATCGGCTACGGCGTGCTCACCCCGCCCGCCGAGCAGGGGGCCGACGTCGTCTGCGGCGACATCCAGTCGCTCGGCCTGCACCAGTGGTTCGGCGGCGCGCACGGCGGCTTCATCGCCGTCGCCGACGACGAGGCCCTGGTCATGGAGCTGCCCTCGCGGCTGTTCGGGCTCGCGAGCACCGACGTGCCCGGCGAGGTCGGTTTCGGCGACGTCGCCTACGAGCGCACCTCCTTCGCCCGGCGCGAGGAGGGCAAGGAGTGGGTCGGCACCGCCGCCGCCCTGTGGGGCATCGCCGCGGGCGTCTATCTCGCGCTGATGGGCCCGGCCGGCATGGCCGAACTCGGCGAACTGCTGCTCGCCCGCACCCGCTACGCCCAGCAGCGGCTCGCCGCCGTGCCCGGCGTGCGCCTCGGCGACGACGCGCTGCACCTGCGCGAGTTCACCGTCGACGTGTCCGGCACGGGGCGCAGCGCCGCCGAGCTCGTCGCCGCCCTCCGCGCCGAGGGCATCGAGCCGGGCATCGTCGTCGGCGAAGAGCTGCTGCTCGTCTGCGTCACCGAGCTCACCGGCCAGGCCGACATCGACCGCCTCGCGACCTGCCTCGCCGCCGCCTGCGGCACCCCATCCGACCGTCAGATCCCCCAGGAGCAGCGCGCATGAGCCTCCCCCTCGCCCCGAAGCCCGCCATCCGCCGCTTCCACCAGGCCCGCTGGGACGAACCCGTCATCTTCGAGCTGTCGACCCCCGGGGAGCGCGGCGTGCTCGTTCCCGCCGTCGAGCCCGGCGTCCGCGACGCCGTCGGCGACGTGCTCGCCGAGCTCCCGGCCGGCCTCCGCCGGGCGGCCCCGCCCGCGCTGCCCGAGATGGCGCAGATGCGCGTGCTGAAGCACTACCTGCGGCTCTCGCAGGAGAACCTCGGCGCCGACCTGAACGTCGATATCGGTCAGGGCACCTGCACCATGAAGTACTCGCCCAAGATCAACGACCAGCTCGTCGCCACTCCGCAGCTCACCGCGATGCACCCGCTGCAGGACCCGGCCGATGCGCAGGGCGTGCTCGAGATCGTGTGGCGGCTCGAGCGGATGCTCGCGGAGATCTCCGGCATGGACGAGGTCTCGCTGCAGACCCAGGGCGGCTCGGCCGCGATCTGGGCGAACATCGCCATGATCCGCGCGTACCACGAGGCGAACGGCGAGGGCGAGCAGCGCCGCGAGGTCATCACCACCATCTTCAGCCACCCCTCGAACGCCGCCGCCGCGAAGGCCGCCGGCTACGAGGTCGTCACCATTCACCCGGACGCCGACGGCTATCCGGACCTCGCCGCGCTGAAGGCGGCGCTCTCGCCGCGGACGGCCGCGATCATGGTTACGAACCCCGAGGACACCGGCATCTACAACCCGGCGATCACGGAGTGGGTGGATGCCGCGCACGCCGTCGGCGCCCTCGCCTCCTACGACCAGGCGAATGCCAACGGCATCCTCGGCATCACCCGGGCGCGCGACGCCGGCTTCGACGTCTGCCACTTCAACCTGCACAAGACCTTCTCGACCCCGCACGGCTGCGGCGGCCCCGGCTCCGGCGCGAACGCGGTGAGCGCGGCGCTGGCGCCGTTCCTGCCCGGCCCGCGGATCGTGCGGATCGGCGAGGGCGACGACGCGCGCTTCGAGGTGCAGGGCGCGGGCCCGCAGTCGATCGGCACGGTCGCGCCGTTCTTCGGCGTCGTGCCGAACCTGGTCCGCGCCTACGCCTGGATCATGGCGCTCGGTGCGGAGGGGCTCCTCGCCGCCGCCGAGACCGCCGTGCTGAACAACAACTACCTGCTCGCCAAGGTACTCGAGATCCCGGGGGCGTCGGCGCCGTACGCGAGCGGTCGCCGGCGCATCGAGCAGGTGCGGTACTCCTGGCAGGAGCTGTACGAGGAGACGGGCATCACCTCCGAGGAGATCGGGGTGCGGATGTCGGACTTCGGCATGCACTACTGGACCAGCCACCACCCCTACGTGGTGCCGCAGCCGTTCACCCTCGAGCCGACCGAGTCGTACTCGAAGGCCGAGCTCGACGAGTACGTCGCGGCGCTCGCCGAGGTGGCCCGCGAGGCCCGGGAGACCCCGGAGATCGTGCGCACCGCGCCGCACCGGCAGAGCGTGCACCACACCCATCACGACGATCTCGACGACCCCGCACGCTGGGCCGTGACGTGGCGCGCGTACCTGCGGAAGTATCCCGAGGTGGCCGCCCGCCTGGCGGGCGAGCCCGAGTCGACGGCCGACGCCTCGGCGGCCTGACCGTGCTCGGCCTCGTGGTGAACCCGGTCGCGGGGGTCGGCGGCCCGGCGGGGCTCGGCGGCTCCGACGGGGCGGCCGCGCAGGCCAGTGCGGCCGAGCGCGGCGCGCAGCCGCGAGCGGGGGAGCGCGCGCGGCTCGCCCTCGAGCTCGTCCACGAGGCGATCGGCGGGCCGCTCGAGGTGCTGACGGCGGCCGGGCCGATGGGCGAGGACGCCGTTCGCGCCGCCGGCCTCGTGCCGCGGATCGTCGTGCGACCGGGCGCCGCGACGAGCCCGGCCGACACCGTTGCGGCCGCCGACGCGCTCGTCGCCGCGGGCGCGACACTCGTGCTCTTCGCCGGCGGCGACGGCACCGCCCGTGACGTCGCCAGGGGCCTCGACGCGGTCGGCGCCGGCGGAGGCGCCCGGGTCGCCGCGCTCGGCATCCCCGCCGGCGTCAAGATGTACTCGCCGGTCTTCGCGGTGAGCCCGCGGGCGGCGGGCGCGCTCGCCGCGGCCTGGCTCGACGGCGGGCTGCCGGTCGAGGAGCGCGAGGTGCTCGACCTCGACGAGGACGCGCTGCGTCTCGGCCGGGTCGAGCCGCGACTGCACGCCGCCATGCCGGTGCCGGTCCGCCGGGGTCGGACGCAGGCGCGCAAAGCGGCGACCCCGGCGAGCGAGGCGGCGGCCGTCTCGGCGGCGGTCGACGGGGTGCTCCGGCTGCTGCGGCCGGGCGTCCGGTACCTGCTCGGCCCCGGCGGCACGACGGCGGAGCTCGCGCGTCGGCTCGGCCTGCCGAAGACCCGGCTCGGGGTCGACGTCGTGCTCGACGGCCGGCTCCTCCGCGCCGCCGCGAGCGAGTCGGAGCTCCTCGACGAGATCGCCGCCGGACCCGCCCGGGCGGTCGTCTCGATCATCGGCGGGCAGGGGTTCCTCCTCGGCCGCGGCAACCAGCAGCTCTCCGCGCGTGTGCTCCGCGCCCTCGGCGAGGAGCCGCTGCTCGTCGTCGCCCCGGAGCAGAAGCTCGTCGAGCTCGGCGGGCGGCCGTTGCTCGTCGACACCGGCGACCCGGCGGTCGACCGCGCCCTCGCGGGCTTCGTCCGAGTCGTCACCGGGCCGGGCACCAGCAGCATCTCCCCTGTCAACGCACCAGACGCCGAGGCATCCTCCGCCTCGCGAACCGAAGGAGAAGGCCATGCGCCTTGAGAACAAGCAGGCCATCGTCACGGGCGGCGCGGGCGGCATCGGCCGCGCCTCGTCGCTCGCCCTCGCCGCCGAGGGCGCCCGGGTCGCCGTCGTCGACCTCGACGGCGCGGCCGCCGAGCGCGTCGCCGAGGAGATTCGCGCGGCCGGCGGCGAGGCCATCGCGATCGCGGCCGACGTGTCGAGCGAGGCCGACATCGCGCGCGTGGTGCGCGAGACCCAGGCGGCGTTCGGCGGCATCGACGTCGTCTTCAACAACGCCGGCATCATCCGCCGCACCACCGCCGTCGAGACGACGGTCGAGGAGTGGGACCGTGTGTTCGGCGTGAACGTGCGCTCGATCTTCCTCATGTGCAAGCACGTCGTGCCGGTCATGGCCGCGGCGGGCGGCGGCTCGATCGTGAACACCGGCTCGGGCTGGGGCCTGAAGGGCGGCGGGCAGGCGATCTCGTACTGCGCCTCGAAGGGCGCGGTCGTGAACATGACCCGTGCGCTCGCGATCGACCACGGCCCGCAGGGCATCCGGGTGAACTCGGTGAACCCGGGCGATGTGAACACCGGCATGCTCCGCGAGGAGGCGCGCCAGCTCGGGCAGGCCGAGGACGGCTTCCTCGCCGAGGCCGCAGACCGGCCGCTGCGCCGCATGGGCGAACCGCGCGAGATCGCCTCCGCGGTGGTCTGGCTCGCGAGCGACGAGTCGAGCTACGTGACGGGCTCCGCGCTCGTCGTCGACGGCGGCGGGATCGCCTGAGGCGCGTCCCCGGATGCGCACTCGTGCGCGCATCCGGGGCGCTAGGCTCTGAGCATGTCGGGACCGGGGGACTCGCGGCGCGCCGGCGCCACGTTCGACCGCTCCGTCGTCCTCTCGCAGCTGCTCTTCGGCGCCGTCCTCGTGACCGCCGTGTTCACCCTGCTGCTGTTCTCCCCCTCGGCGCTCACGAAGCCGATCGCGATCGTCGCCGTGGCGATCGTCTTCACGGCGACCGGCGTCGCGATCATCCTGCCGTGGCACCGCTTCCCGCGGGCGTTCGTCATGGCGCTGCCGATCGTCGACATCCTCGCGATCGGCCTCATCCGCATCGCCGAGCCCGCCGCGGGCGTCGGGCTGCTCTGGTTCTTCCCCACGATCTGGCTCGCGAGCTACTTCGGGCTCACCGGGGCGATCATCGCCGTCAGCTCCTCCTCGGTGCTGGTGTGGATCTCCGAAATCGTGAGCGAGCGCGCGTTCACGCCGATCAGCGTGCCGTCCGTGGTGCTGCTGCCGATCGCGCTCAGCTTCATCGCCACGAGCACGGTGCTGAGCTCGCGCCGGGCCGGCGCGCAGCGGGTGCTGCTGCGCACGCAGGCGAAGCAGCTCGAGCGTGCGCTCCGCCGCGCCAACAAGCAGGAGGAGCGGCTCGCCGAAGTGCTGAACGCCGTCGACTTCGGCGTCGTGCGCCTCGACCGCGACGGCCGCGGCGGCGTCATGAACACCGCCTACGCACGGCTCTACGGTCTCGACGTCGCCGACCCCGACGCCGCCCGCGACGGCGTCGCCTTCGCCGCGGACCGGGCGACCCCGCTCAGCCGGGCCGAGCTGCCGTTCAACCGGGCCGCCGCCGGCCAGGAGTTCGACGACGAGGTCACCTGGATCCCGGCCGAGGGCAGCGAGCTGCGCGCCGTGTCGGTGACCGCCAGACGCCTCTACGACGAGGACGGCGGCCTCGAGGGCAGCGTGCTCGTCGCCCGCGACATCACCGAGGAGCGCAACGCGGTGCGCGCCCGCGACGACCTCGTCGCCTCGGTCTCGCACGAGCTGCGCACGCCGATGACCTCGGTGCTCGGCTACATCGACCTCTCGCTCGACGCCGAGGGGCTGCCGCCGAACGTCGTCCGCAACCTCGAGATCATGCAGCGCAACGGCGATCGCATGCTCGAACTGATCGCCTCGATCCTGCAGTCGGCGAAGCACGCGGAGGCGCCGGTGCCCCTCGCCCTGGCCCCCGTGGACCTGCACGAGATCCTCCGCGACGCCGTCGAGGCCGCCCAGGCCCGCGCCGACGAGCGCGACATCCGCCTCACCATCACGACGAGCGAGGCGGCGGTGGTGCGCGCCGACGGCTTCCGGCTGCGGCAGGTCGTCGACAACCTCGTCTCCAACGCCGTGAAGTACAACCGCCAGGGCGGCGAGGTCATGGTCGGTGCGACCGTCGACGAGGGGATGGCGTGGGTGGTCGTCCGCGACACCGGCATCGGCATCCCCGAGGCGGAGCTGCCGAAGGTGTTCGAACGCTTCTTCCGTTCGGGCGGGGTCCGTCAGGGCACCGTGCACGGCAGCGGCCTCGGCCTCGGCATCGCGCGCGAGCTCGTCGAACGCCACGGCGGGGAGATCCACATCGACAGCGAGGAGGGCAGCGGCACGACCGTCATCGTGACCCTGCCCGTCGCGGGCCCGGAGGACGCATGACGATCGACCTGTACACCGTCCAGCTCGCGACGAGCACGGTGACGATCATCGCGGGGCTGATGTTCATCCTCGACACCGTGCTGCGCCGACCGGACACCGCGGGCCGGCTCTGGGCGGTCTCGTTCATGGGCGGGATGCTGACCTCGATCTCGTACGCGGTGTGGATCCTCGTCCCCGGCGCCTGGTGGGCCGTCGCGGTCGGCAACGGGGCGATGGTGCTCACCGCGGGTCTCCTCTGGTGCGGCGCCCGGGCGTTCAACGCCCGCAACGACCTGCTCTGGGTGCCGCTCGTCGTGGCGACGGGCACGGGTGTGGCCGTGCTCGCCGAGGGGCCGGACGGCGGGGACTGGGCAGGCGCACCGCTGCTCTTCCTCGCGCTCGCGACGTTCTCCGGCCTCGGGGTCGCCGAGTCGCTCCGGCGGCCCATGCGCAGCCACTGGGCGGCCCGTGGGCTGACGGTCTCGTTCATCGTCGTCGCGCTCTTCTACGCGTTCCGCATCGTGGCGTTCTTCGCCCTCGGCCCGGATTCGGCGCTGTTCCGAACCTTCTTCGGCAGCGAGGCCGCGGCGTTCGTGATGATGACGCTCATCATCGTGATGACGGTGAGCCTCGTCATCCTCCGCTCCGACCGGGTGGCCGGCTCCGGCGGGGAGGGCGCCTCGCACTGGTCCGAGGGCGACGTGCTCGCCGCGCCCGCCCTGCGCCGCGTGGTCGAGGACCAGCTCGAGCGGGCGAACTTCCATGACGAGCAGCTGGTCTTCCTCCGCGTCGGCCTCGACGAGGTCGAGTCGATCTACACGGCGTTCGGACGTTCGGCGGGCGCGGCTCTGGCGGACCGCTTCACCGCGGCCGTGCGGCGCTACGCCCCGCCGACCGCGGCGATCGGCGCCTTCGACGGGGGCGGGGAGCTGCTGGTGGTCGCCCCGTTCCCGCGGATGGCCGACGCGCGACGGGCGGCGATCGCCCTGCAGGCGGGCATCGGCGAGCAGACCATGGTCGAGGCGGACGGGCTTCGGCTCTCGGCGAGCATCGGGATGGCCGGCAGCGACGCCGTGGGCTACGACTTCGACCGGCTGCTCGAAGCGTCGGGCGACGCGGCGGAGCGGGCCCGCGAGTCCGGCGGCGACGCGATCGCCGACTAGGGCGCGGGCGTCGCCGACGGCTCCGCCGCCGCGTCCTCGCCGGCGATCGCGATGACGAGCGTGTCCACCGCCGTCTGCTTCGCGTAGTCGCTCGACGTCGGCGTCGACTGCAGCAGCAGCTCGTAGCGCATCGAGAGTTCGACGCTCGCGGCCTGCGGGTCGAGCGGCGGCAGCGTGAACGTCTGGCTGTAGGTGTAGGGGTCGAGCACGAGGTAGCCGGGTGCGACCGTCGCCTGGTCGACGATGGGCTCGAAGCCGGGCAGCTCGCTCCCGTCGGCCGCGCGCACCACCGGCGTCGCCGTGACGCGCGAGAGGTACACCTTCTGCCCGTCCGACGGGGTCACCGTCGAGCGCAGCGAGAAGGTCAGCGGCTTCTGCGCCGCCGCGGTCCAGCGGTCCATCGAGAGCGTCGACCAGTAGTCCGCGGTCAGGGTGATCGCGCCGACCTCCATGGTGCGCGTCGTCGAGCCCGAGGCGAGGTCGTTCTGGATCGGCGTCGGCGGCGCGCTCGTCGCGGGCGGCGTCGAGGCCGGGGCATCCGTCGGGTTCAGCCAGGGCGGGGCCTGGCAGCCCGCGGTGGCGAGGGCCGCCCCCGAGATCGCGACGACGGCGAACGCCCGCCGTGCCCGGCCGAATTCGCGCGCGCTCGATCGCATCCGTCCCCCAGAGTCCCGAATCTTGAGCAGATCTTGAGGCGACGCTATCGCATCCCAAGGGTCCCGCTGCGGTCGGCCCGCCAGACTCGATCCTGTTGGAGCGGGGACGCTGCAGCGGATGAATACCCACGAAGTCGAACGAAAGGCCACGTCATGACCGACACCGCACTCCACCGGCCCACCCCCGGGGCCGATGCCGCGGTGTCGGCGACCCGAGCGCGGCCGCTGCACACCGACACACCCGAAGTCGCTCCGCAGTTCGATGACTTCGCCGCCGTCGTCGACACCATCACGGTGTCGCGGGCGAGCATCGGCTGCATCGTCCCCGCCTACAACGAGGAGGAATCGATCGGGCAGGTGCTCGAGTCGCTCCTCGGGCAGACCCGACTGCCCGACGTCATCCACGTCGTGGTGAACAATTCGACCGACCGCACGGTCGAGCGAGCCGCCGCCTACGCCGGCCTGCACGTCCGCGAGGACGATGGCGTGGAGCAGTTCACCGAGGTGTTCATCCACGACATCGGCGAGAACCCCGACAAGAAGGTCGGTGCGCTGAACTACGGCTACTCGCTCGTCGAGGGCATGGACTTCATGCTCGGCGTCGACGGCGACACCGTCGCCGACCCCGAGGCCGTCGAGTTCCTCGAGGCCGAGATCGCCTCGGACAGCCGCATCGGCGGCATCTCGGCGATCTACTCGATCGACGACCGCCCCTTCTCCGGCGTCGTCGCGCCGTTCCTCATCGCCGGCCAGCGCGCGCAGTTCGCGGCCTTCAACATGCAGAACATGCTGCGCGGCCGCAACATGGCCGTGCTCGGCGGTCAGTACTCGATCTTCTCCACCAAGGCCCTGCGCGACGCGATGACCGCGAACCGCCAGGTCACCCCCTGGGTGAAGGACAGCGAGGTCGAGGACTCCCTGCTCTCGCTGCAGATCAAGAGCGCCGGCTACCTGACGAAGATCTCGGCCCGCGCCCGCGCCGACGTCGGCGGCATGACCACCCTCCGCTCACTCGACGCGCAGCAGGTGAAGTGGAACTACGGCGCCATCGAGCTCATGTGGCCGGGCCAGCGCGGCGACACCAAGGGGCAGCCGTTCCACCCGAACCTGCGCCTGCGCTGGCTCGAGAACCTCTCGATGGCCACGAACGCGATCACCCGCATCCTGTTCCTCGTGCTGCTCGCCGGCTCGCTCTCGATCAACGCCTTCGTGTTCAGCCCGATCTGGCTGATCCCGCCCGTGGTCGCGATCCTGCTGAACGTGCGCATCGCGCTCTCGATGAAGAACCGCACGGCGAAGGACATCCTGTTCGCGGCGCTGCTCGTGCCCGCCGAGGTCTACATGTGGATCCGGCTCGGCCACTTCGCCCGCGCCTGGGTGAAGTTCGCCTCGCGCAAGCAGGTCGACAACTGGGCCGAGCAGGCGAAGGCCGAGCGCGGCGGCGGCCACGCCTACCTGACCCCGCTCCTCGTCGGCCTCGCGATCGTCGTCGCGATGGTCGCGATCTGGACGCAGCTGAGCCCCGTCGTGCAGTCCTCGATCCTCTGGATCGGCTGGCCCGTGCTCGGCACGATCACGGTGCTGCAGACGCTCGGCATGTTCGGCAAGCTCGTGCGCCGCCAGCACGGCTACCGCGTCTGAGGCTCGCCCGGTCCGGCCGGGAGGCCCGGCGGGCGCGCGGTCAGTCCTCGGCGGTCATCCGATAGCCGACGCCGCGCACCGTCTCGATCCAGTTCGGCTGCGTGGCGCTCTCGCCGAGCTTGCGCCGCAGGTTCGCGAGGTGCACCTCGATCGCCCGCTTGTCGGCGTCGCTCACGTAGTACGAGGTGACGTAGCTCTCCCCGCGGAGGGAGAGGGCGAGATCGGCCTTGCTGCGCACCCGCCGTCCGGAGTCCATCAGCAGGCGCAGCAGCTCGAACTCGCTGCGGGTGAGCTCGAGCTGCTCGCCGTCGAGCGAGGCGAGGTGCATCTCGGGCTGCAGCCGGAGGCCGCGGTGCTCGTACCAGCCGTCGTGTCCGTCGGCGGCCGGCGCGGCGGGGGCGGTCGCCTCGTCCTCGGGCGCGGCCGGCCCCGGGACGGCGGGGGCCGACACGAGCGGCTCCGGGGCGGGCGGAGCGGATGCCTCGGCCGGCGCCGCCGTCACGGGGGCGCCGAGCGCGGCGGAGTCGTCCGAGGCCTCCGCCGTCACGACGGCCGCGGGGGTCGCGTCGGCGCTCTCCCGCTCCCGCTCGCGCCGGCGCAGCATCGCGTCGATGCGGGCGCGCAGCTCGCGGGGGCGGAACGGCTTCACGAGGTAGTCGTCGGCGCCGGACTGCAGGCCGATCAGGGTGTCCGCCTCCTCGCCCAGCGCGGTCAGCATGATGAGGTAGGTGCCGCTGAACGCCCGGATCCGCCGGGCGGCCTCGAAGCCGTCGATGCCCGGCATGCTGACGTCGAGCGTCGTCACGATGGGGTCGTGGCGGCGCACGAGCTCGATGCCGTCGAGGCCGTTGCCCGCACTGTGCGTCTCGAAGCCGCCCTGTTCGAGCACCTCTACGAGCAGCTGCCGGATGTCGAGGTCGTCCTCGATGATCACCGCGGTGCGTTCGCCGTTCGTCTGGTTCGCCGTCATGTTCCCCGATCTTCCTTCGTGCCGGGCATCCCGTCGCCCGTCGTCCCCTGCCGCCGCCGGCGTCCCGTCGCCCGCGGCCCCCTGTCAGCCGCCGCCCGTGAGGGCGATCGCCGCCTCCGGCCACCACTGTCCCGCCGGCGGGCCGCCGTTGCAGGTGCCGTCGCTCTCGCCCGGGGGCTTCAGCCACAGCACCGCGTCGACCACCTCGTCGTCGAGCGGGCCGGGGTCCTCGCCGACCGTGCGTCCGGGCACGTTGCACCACGAGGCATCCGCCGGTGGTCCCGAGCCGTTGCGCGAGACGTCGATGACGGCGTGGCCGCCGCCGAGGGCGGCCGCGACGCGGTGCGCGTAGTCGCGCTCCTCGCTGGTCGTGCGCGTGTTCGAGACGTTCGTGGCGAAGCCGCGCACCCGGTCGACGCCGGCGGCCCGCAGCAGTTCGGCCATGCGCTCGGCCGGCAGCCACGCCGAGTGGCCGCCGTCGAGGTAGACGGCGGTGGTCTCGGGCAGGCGGGCGGCCGCCTCGCGGACGAGGGCCGGCCGGGCGGCCGCGTCGGGGCAGGCCTCGGCGAGCGCGAGGGCGTCCGGTTCGAGGACGACGACGGCGGACCGCTCGCCGATGGCGGCGGCGATCTCGTCGATCCAGGCGAGGTAGGGCGTGCGGGCGAGGCCGCCGGCGCTGTGACCGCCGCAGTCGCGGTCGGGGATGCCGTAGACGACGAGCACCGGCAGTGCCGCGGCGCCGGCGGCGTCGTCGAGCAGCGCGTCGACGGCGGGCCCGACCTCGCCGGCGGGCAGGCGCTCGGGCACGAGCCAGGTGGCGGTGGGTCGCGCGGCGAGCCGGGCGGCGGCCTCGCGCTCGGCGGCGGTGGCCCCGGTGCGGGCGGCGATCGCCGCCGAGGAGTCGGGGGAGCGGTAGAGCGTGCGCCCTGCGAAGGGCGAGTCGGCGGCCGTGGCCGGGGCGCAGGCGGCGAGGAGGGCGAGGAGCGCGATCGCGCCGCTCGCGAGCACCGCGCGGCGGGCGCGCGACCGCTCGCCAGCTCCCGATGCCGTCATCGCCGCGTCCTTCCCCCGGTTCGGTCAGTCTATGGCCCCGGCTTTTCAGGAACATCCGGTGGATATGGGGTCCGACCCCGAACGAGGGGCGCGGAACGACGGGGATGTCGGCGCGGGGTTCCTGAGTTGTCGAAGCGGGAATTAATTGAATTGGTTCTTTCCGGATAGAAGGTTTTCTGTTAGCTTCATTTCCGGTAACGCTCGCCACCGAGATCCTGCGCGACGTCGCTGTTCTTCCACGCAATGAAGCCAGAGAGGAAACACGAACGATGATTCGAACCAAGCGCCGACTGGTGCTCGCGCTCGCCGCGGGCGCCTCGGCCCTCGCCCTCGGGCTGTCCGGCTGCTCGCCCTCGGGCGGCTCGTCGGGCGGCGACGACGCGATCCTGCGGGTCTGGGCCGGCAGCGCCACCCCCATCAACAACAACTTCAACCCCTTCGCCGTCGACACCGCCGTGCACGCGACCTTCGGCGCCATCTACGAGCCGCTGTTCTTCTTCAACCAGCTCTCCGCCGACCCGCCCACCGGCATGATCGGCGACAGCTACGAGTACAGCGACGACGGCAAGACCCTCACCGTGAAGATCAAGCCCGATCTCAAGTGGAACGACGGCGAGCCCCTCACCGCCGAGGACGTCGCCTTCACCTTCGGCTACGGCTCGAACGTCAGCGAGCAGTTCGTCTCGGCCGAGGCCACCGACGACACCACCGTCGTGCTCACCTACACCGAGCCGCAGTTCACGAGCGCCTCGCTCACCCTCGGCTCCACCTGGATCATCCCCAAGCACGTGTGGGAGAAGATCGACGACTTCATGGCGGAGACGAACCCCGAGCCCGTCGGCTCCGGCCCCTACAAACTCAAGAGCTTCACCGAGGCCGCCTACACCGTCGAGGCCAACGAGCTGTTCCGCGACGGCGCCCCCGAGGTGACGCAGGTGCAGTACCTCGGCCTCGACTCGAACCAGTCCGCGCAGGACCTGCTCACCACCGGCAAGATCGACTGGGTCGGCCAGTTCATCGCGAACCCCGACGCCGTCACCGGCTCCGGGAAGATCGCCACCCTCAACCTGCAGCAGGACCCGACGACGATCACGACCTGCGCGAACGCCGCGCTCGGCTGCACCGGCCCGCAGACCGACCCCGCGGTGCGTCAGGCGATCGACGTCGCGATCAACCGCTCCACCATCCGCGAGAAGGCCTTCGCCGGGCTCGCCGGCGAGTCGTCGCCCTCCTTCATGCTGCTGCCGCGCGACGAGCAGTGGCTGAGCGACCCCGCCCTCACCACGAGCCCGCAGGAGCCCGACGTCGCCAAGGCGCAGCAGATCCTCGAGGCGGCGGGATACACGAAGCAGTCCGACGGCTTCTACGGCAAGGACGGCGCCTCCTTCGAGATCGACCTGTTCTCGCCCGACGGCTGGACCGACTACAACGACGCGGCCAAGCTCATCTCCGAGCAGGCTGCGGAAGCCGGCATCCGCATCAACGCGCGCACCGTGTCGGACGCCGAGTACTGGACCCCGATCCAGTCGGGCGACTTCCAGATGACGCTCTACGGCCTCACCCAGAGCCTCGTCGCCGACCCGTACTCGAACTACCACGAGTACTTCGCCGGCACCTCGACCGTGAAGGTCGGCGAGACCCCGCTCGTCGGGCAGAACTACTCGCGCTACTCCAACCCGAAGGTCGACGCCGCCGTGCTCGCCGCGGGCGCCACTGAGGACGTGCCGACGAAGCAGGCCGCCTACGCGACCATCCAGACGGAGATCGCGCGCGACCTGCCGTACATCCCGGTCGTGCTGAACGCCTCGCAGTCGTTCTTCAACGTCGAGAAGTTCAGCGGATGGCCCTCCGACGACGACCTCTACGCGGCACCGCTGCCCTACCTCTCGGTGGCGAACGCGGTCGTGCTCACGCACCTGAAGCCGGCCGAGTAGGCGCGTGGTCCCGATGAGACGACACCCTTCCGCACGGGCGGTGCGGGGATGAGCTTCTACCTCCGACGGGTCGCCTTCTACCTGGTGACCTTCTGGGCGGCGATCTCGCTCAACTTCCTGCTGCCCCGGCTCCTGCCGGGCGACCCCGCGGCGATCATGCTCGGCAAGCTGCGCCGGGCGAACGCCGGCCGGCCGCTCTCCGAGGAGACGGTCCAGGCGATCACCGCGATCCTCGGTGCCGAGAAGGGCACCAGTCTCTGGGACCAGTACCTGGCGTACTGGGGCCGGTTGCTTCAGGGAGACCTCGGCGTCTCCTCCACGAGGTACCCGGCCCCGGTCGCCGAGCTCATCTCCGCGGCGCTGCCGTGGACGATCGTGCTGGTCGGCACCGCGACCGTCATCTCCTTCGTGCTCGGCATCGTCGTCGGCGCGTGGGTCGGCTGGCGGCGCGGCACCTGGCTCGACCACCTCGTGCCCGTCACGACGGTGTTCCAGTCGATCCCCTACTTCTGGCTCGCGCTCGTGCTCGTCGCGGTGTTCTCCGTGCAGCTCGGCATCTTCCCGATCATCGGCGGCTACGACGTGTTCGAGTTCCCGGGCGGGCCCGAGTGGAGCTGGGCCTTCCTCGGCAGCGCGGTCTGGCACGCCATCCTGCCCGCCACCACGATCGTGCTGTCCTCGATCGGCGGCTGGCTGCTCGGCATGCGCAACATGATGGTCTCCACGATGTCGGAGGACTTCATCGTCACCGCCGAGGCGAAGGGCCTCACCCCGCGCCGGATCCGCACGAAGTACGCCTCGCGGAACGCGGCGATCCCGAGCCTCGCGGGCTTCGGCATCGCGCTCGGCTTCGTCGTCGCGGGCTCGATCGTGATGGAGCAGGTGTTCAGCTATCCCGGCATCGGCAAGCTCATGATCCAGGCCGTGCAGGGGCTGGACTACGCGCTCATGCAGGGCGTGTTCCTCGTGATCACCCTCACGGTGCTCGCGGCGAACTTCGTCATGGACCTCATCTACGGCTTCATCGACCCGAGAGTGCGGCACAATGGCTGACCGGCAGACCCTCACCGAGTCCGGCTCCGGCGGCGAACTGCCCGGCGCCGGCGCCGAGACCGCCCCCGATCTGCCCTTCGGCGCGCCGATCGGCGCGGAGGCCGCGCGGGAGAGCGCCCGGGAGGCGACCGCCACCGCGGCCGTCGCCGCCGCGAGCGCCGCCGCCGTGCGGCGAGGCGGCCGCTTCCGCGGGCTCCTGCCGCGACGCTCCGGCAAGCTCGTGACCGGCCTCGTCATCGTCGGGGCGATCACCCTGTTCGGGCTGCTCGGCCCGCTCATCGCGCAGCCGCCGCGGGACTCGAACAACCCCGCGCTGCTGCCGCCCGGGCCCGAGCACTGGCTCGGCACCACGAAGCTCGGCTACGACGTGTTCTCCCAGCTCGCCTACGGCACCCAGGGCTCGCTGTTCATCGGCCTCGTCGCCGGCCTCGTGGCGCTCGTGCTCGGGGTGCTGTTCGGCGTCTTCGCGGGCTACTTCGGCGGCATCGCGGACGAGGTGCTGACGCTCATCACGAACATCGTCCTCGTCATCCCGGGTCTGCCCGTCGTCATGGTGATCGCCGCCTACGTGCAGAACGCGGACGGCCTCGGGCCGCTCGCCCGCAGCTCGCTGCTCGTCGCCCTCGTGCTCGGCATCACGAGCTGGGCGGGCTCGGCGGTGGTGCTCCGCGCGCAGGCCCGCTCGCTCCGCACCCGCGAGTACGTGGCGGCAGCCCGCGTCGCCGGCGAGCGTCCCGCGCGGATCATCTTCGTCGAGATCCTGCCGAACCTCGTGCCGCTGCTGGCCGCGCAGTTCATCTTCGGCGTCATCCTCGCGGTGCTCGGCGAAGCCGGCCTCTCCTACCTGGGCCTCGGCCCGACCGGCTCGATCACGCTCGGCACGATGCTGAACGACGCGCAGACCGGGCAGGCCGTCGGCACCGGCGCCTGGTGGTGGTTCGTGCCGCCCGGGGCGATCATCGCGGCGCTCGGCGCCGGGCTCTCGCTCATCAACTTCGCGATCGACGAGGTCGTGAACCCCAAGCTCAGGCTCGCACCGGAGAACGCCAAGCGGCAGCGCAAGGCGACGAAGGCGGGCAAGGGCGTCGCGGACACTGGAGCATTCGCATGACGGCACTCGGCCAGGCGGTCCTCACCGCCACGAACGTCTCGATCGACTACGAGGTCGACCCGCCCGTGCAGGCGGTGCGCGGCGCCTCGCTCACCCTGCACCGCGGCGAGATCCTCGGCCTCGCGGGGGAGTCGGGCTGCGGCAAGACGACCCTCGCCTACGGGCTCAACCGGCTGCTGAAGGCGCCGGCGGTGATGACGGGCGGCGAGGTCGTGTTCCACGACGCGAGCGGCCGCGACGTCGACGTCGTGCAGCTGGACGGGGAGGCGCTGCGCTCGTACCGCTGGGACAAGGTGTCGATGGTGTTCCAAGGCTCGATGAACTCGCTGAACCCGGTGATGAACGTGCGCAAGCAGCTCCACGACGTCTTCACGACGCACCGGAAGGGGATGCCGAAGGCGGATCGCGAGGCGCGCAGCGCCGAGCTGCTCTCCCTCGTCGGGGTCGACCCGGCTCGGCTGTCGAGCTTCCCGCACGAGCTGTCCGGCGGGATGCGCCAGCGCGTCATGATCGCCATGGCGCTCGCGCTCGACCCGCAGGTGATGATCATGGACGAGCCGACCACCGCGCTCGACGTCGTCGTGCAGCGCGGCATCGTGCGGGAGATCATGCGGCTGCGCGAACGGCTCGGCTTCGCGGTGATCTTCATCACGCACGACCTGCCGCTGCTCATCGAGATCAGCGACCGCATCGCGATCATGCTGGAGGGCGAGATCGTCGAGCAGGGGGATGCCGCGAGCATCTTCCGCGATCCGAGGCATCCGTACACCAGGCGTCTGCTGCAGAGCTTCCCGAGCCTCCGGGGCGAGGGCGGCGCGTTCATCCGCACCGGGCTGACGGGGGCGAGCGCCGCCGTCACGGGCCCCACGGCGCTCGCCGACGGCGTGGGAGGCGCCGCATGACCGCCCAGGCGTCGCGGCCCGCGGTGGAGGCCGGCTCGCTCCGCGCCGAGGGGCTGCAGAAGGACTTCCGGCTGCGCAGCGGCCTGAAGGTGCGCACGCTGCACGCGGTGCGCGGCGTCTCGCTCGAGCTCGAGCCGGGACGCACCGTGGCGCTCGTCGGCGAGAGCGGCTCCGGCAAGTCGACGATCGCGCGGATGTTCGCGAAGCTCGAGTCGCCGACGGGCGGGCGGATCCTGCTCGACGGCGCGCCGAGCGCGAACCGGGGGCGCGGGCTCGCCGCCTACCGGCGCGACGTGCAGATGGTGTTCCAGGACCCGTTCGGCTCGCTGAACCCGTTCCACTCGATCGTGCACCACCTGGAGCGGCCGATCCGGCTGCACCACCCCGGTCTCTCGGGCGCCGAGGTGCGCGAGCGGGCCGAAGAGCTGCTCGAGCGCGTGCGGCTCTCGCCCGCGGCGAAGTTCGCCGACCGCCGCCCGCACGAGCTGTCCGGCGGGCAGCGCCAACGGGTCGCGATCGCACGGGCGCTCGCCCCCGGGGCGAGGTTCATCATCGCCGACGAGCCGGTGTCGATGCTCGACGTCTCGATCCGCCTCGGCGTGCTGAACCTGCTCGCCGAGCTGCAGCGCCAGGAGCGGCTCGGCGTGCTCTACATCACGCACGACCTGGCGACCGCCCGGCACTTCTCCGACGAGATCCTCGTGATGTACCGCGGGGAGATCGTCGAGCGCGGCCCGAGCGAGCGGGTCATCCTCGATCCGCAGCACGACTACACGAAGACCCTGCTCGACGCGGCGGCCGATCCCGACCGCCTCGGACAGCTCCGCGACGAGGTACGGCGGGAGGCGGGATGAGCGTTCGAGAGCGAATCCGCTCGACTAGAGTGACCAGCGCGACACCAGGGGAGGAGGTGGAGATGAGCGCGATCGATCCCGGCACGCCGGCCTGGCTGGCGGCGCGCAACGACCGCACCGCCTTCCGGCTCCTGCTCGAGCACGGGCCGCTCACGCGCTCGCGGCTCGGCGCCCTCTCCGGCCTCTCCAAGCCCACCGCGACGCAGATGCTGCAGCGCCTCGAGCGGGTCGGACTCATCCACCCCGTCGGCGAGGTGTCCGGCGGCCGCGGCCCGAACGCCGTGAGCTACGGCGTGCGCGTCGACCGCATCACCGGCGTGGCGATCTCGGTGCTCGCGCACTCGATCCAGGCGGTCGTCGTCGACGCGCTCGGCGGCGAGCACCCGGTGGCCGAGATCGTCCCGCCGGGAGCGCGCTCCCCGGAGGGCGACGTGCAGTCGGCGATCCAGGCGGCCTGCGCGGCCGCCGGGGCCGACCCGGCCTGCGTCAGCCGCGTCGTCATCGGCGTGCAGGCGGCCTTCTTCGGCGAGGAGGACGAGCTCTCCCTCACCGACACGCTCCCCGGCTGGCCCGCGGTCGGCTCCGAGGCGCGGATCACCCGCGAGCTCGGCATCGACGTCACCCTCGGCAACGACGTGAACCTTGCGGCGATGGCGGAGCGGGCGGCGGGCGTCGCCCAGGACGCCTCGAGCTTCGCGCTCTTCTGGATCGGCGACGGCCTCGGCGTCGGCATCGACCTCGGCGGCGCGGTCCACCGCGGCGCGTCGGGCGGCGCGGGCGAGATCGGCTACCTGCCGGTGCCGAAGACGGCGGCCGCCTTCGCCCCGGAGGCGAACGACTTCACCGACCTCCTCGGCGGTCCGGCGGTCGTCCGGCTGCTCGGCGGCGCACCGAGCGAGCCGCTCGCGTCGGCGCTGGAGCGGCTCGACGGCGACCCGGCCCTGCTCGACGCGCTCGCCGAGCGCATCGCGATGGCCGCGCACCCGGTGCTCGCCCTGCTCGATCCGGCGATGCTCGTGCTCGGCGGGCCGAGCGGCAGCGCGGGCGGCGACGCCCTCGCCGAGCTCGTCGCCGAGCGGATCGACCGGGCGGCGCACCCGAAGCTCGTCGTGCGGTCGAGCGGCACCGGCCCGCAGCCGGTGCTGCTCGGCGCCAGGCAGCAGCTCGTGCAGCAGATCCGCGACCGGCTCGAGGCCGACATCCTGCCGCTCGTCTGAGCGCGCCGCCCACCTCCTCCCGCGAACGACGCCCGGATCGGGCGGCGTGCCGCGACCCCACTGACCAGCACTCCGGCCGGGGCATCCCCGCCGTGCTCGAGAGAAGGACCCCATGAAGCTCACCATCGTCGGCGGCGGATCGACCTACACCCCCGAACTCATCGACGGCTTCGCGCGCCTGCGCGCGCAGCTGCCGCTCACCGAGATCCACCTCGTCGACCCGGACCCGGACCGCCTGCGGCTCGTCGCCGGGATGGCGGGCAGGATGCTCGCGCGGGCGGGCCACCCCGCCCGGGTCGTCGGCACGAGCGACCTCGTCGCCGGCGTCTCGGACGCCGACGCAGTGCTCGTGCAGTTGCGCGTCGGCGGGCAGGATGCGAGGCAGGCCGACGAGACCTGGCCTCACGAGGCGGGCTGCATCGGGCAGGAGACGACGGGACCGGGCGGGCTCGCGAAGGCGCTGCGCACCGTGCCGGTCGTGCTGCGGATCGCGGAGGCCGTGCGCCGGCACGCGAAGCCCGACGCCTGGATCGTCGACTTCACGAACCCCGTCGGCATCGTGACCCGGGCGCTGCTCGAGCACGGGCACCGCGCGGTCGGGCTCTGCAACGTCGCGATCGGCTTCCAGCGCCGCTTCGCGCGGCTCCTCGACGTCGGCCACGACGAGGTGCGCCTCGGCCACGTCGGGCTCAACCACCTCACCTGGGAGCGGAGCGCGACCATCGACGGCCGCGACCGTCTGCCCGAGCTCATCGACGCCCGCCTCGGCGAGCTCGCCGAGGAGGTGCACCTCGCGCCCGCGCTCGTCGCGCAGCTCGGTGCGCTGCCCTCCTACTACCTGCGCTACTACTACGCGCACGACGAGGTGCTCGCCGAGCAGCTCGCCGAGCCGACGCGGGCCGAGGCGGTGCGGGCGATCGAGCACGAGCTGCTCGAGCTCTACGCCGACCCGCACGTCGACACCAAGCCGGAGGCCCTCGAGGGGCGCGGCGGCGCGTTCTACTCGGAGGCCGCCATCGAGCTGCTCGCCGCGATGCAGGGCGGCGACGCGGTGCCGCGGGTCGTGAACCTGCGCAACGACGGCGTGCTGCCCTTCCTCCCCGACGACCACGTCATCGAGGTGCCGGCCCGCTACGTCGACGGCCGCTTCGTCGCGGAAGAGGTGGCGGCACTCCCGGACGACTTCGCCGGCCTCGTCGCCGCGGTCGCCGGCTACGAGCGGCTCGCCCTCGATGCGGCGGTGCACGGCGGCCGCGACCGGGTGCTGCGCGCGATGCGGGCGCATCCGCTCGTCCTGCAGCACGAGCGGGCCGAGCGGCTCACCGAGCTGCTGCTCGCCGAGAACGCGCGCTTCCTGGAGTGGGCGTGACCGCCGCGCGGCCGGGGCGCACCGCGATCCCGCCGGAACCGGCGCCCGCCGACGGCACCGCGGCCCCCGCGGTCGTCGTCGCAGTCGACGGCGGCGGCTCGAAGACCGATGCCATCGCCCTCTCGCTCGACGGCCGGGTCGTCGCCCGCCGCCGCGGCGGCGGGTCGAGCCCGCACTTCGACGGCCTCGCCAGCTCGGTCGAGACGATCGACGCGCTCATCGGCGAGGTGTCCGGCGGTGCGCCGGTCGCGCAGGCGAACCTGTACCTCTCAGGGCTCGACCTCGACCGCGAGCTCGACGAATTCCGCGCCGAGCTCGCCGGGCGCCGGTGGGCGGGCCCCTCGACGGTCGTGGCGAACGACCTCTTCGCGCTGCTCCGCGCCGGCACCGACGAGCCCGACGCCGTCGTCATCGTGTGCGGCACCGGCGTGAACGCGGCCGGGGTGCGGGCCGACGGGCGGGTCGTGCGGTTCCCGTCCCTGGGCGCGATCTCCGGCGACTGGGGCGGCGGCTCGGGGCTCGGCGCCGAGGCGCTGTGGCACGCCGCCCGCGACGCCGACGGGCGGGGCCCCGCGACCCGGCTCACCGGCGCCATCCTCGAACTGCTGCAGCTCGACTCGGTGCAGGAGCTCATCGAACAGCTGCACTTCGGCCGGCGCCAGGAGAGCTCGCTCGCCGTGCTCGCGCCGCTCGTCTTCGAGGCGGCCCGCCTGGGTGACGCGGTCGGCGCGTCGCTCGTCACCCGGCAGGCCGAGGAGATCGTCGCGTTCGCCCGAGCGTGCCTCGTGCGCCTCGAACTCCTCGACCGGCCGGTGCCGATCGTGCTCGGCGGGGGCATCCTCGCGGCGCGGGACCCGCTGCTGCTCGAGCCGATCGAGCGCGGCCTCGCCGAGATCGCCCCGCTGGCGACGCTCGCGATCGTCGAGCAGCCGCCCATCGTCGGCGCCGCGCTGCTCGCGCTCGCGAGCGCCGGGGCGGGGGAGGAGACGCTGACGAAGGCGCGGACGGCGCTCGCAGGATGACCCGCCTGGACACCGCGTATAGCCGACGCCTGGACGATGGTCAAGGAGGCCTGCTGAGCGGTCATAGACTGTGGGCGTGACTTCAGAGGAAACCGTCGACGTCGTGCTCATCGGCGGGGGCATCATGAGCGCGACGCTCGGCTCCCTCATCTCCCGGCTCCAGCCGGACTGGAGCATCCGCGTGTACGAACGCCTCGGCGAGGTCGCGCAGGAGTCCTCCAACGCGTGGAACAACGCGGGCACCGGCCACGCGGCGCTGTGCGAGCTGAACTACATGCCCGAGGCGGCCGACGGCACGGTCACGCCCGAGAAGGCCGTCTCGATCAACGAGCAGTTCCAGATCAGCCGGCAGTACTGGGCCTACCTCGTCGAGCAAGGCGAGCTGCCCGAGCCGCACAACTTCATCAACTCGACCCCGCACATGACCTTCGTGCACGGGGCGGCGAACATCGAGTACCTGCGCAAGCGCGTCGCCGCGCTCGCCGACCAGCCGCTGTTCGCCGACCTGGAGTACACCGAGGACCTCGAGCGCATCGCCGAGTGGACCCCGCTGCTCGCGAAGAAGCGCAACCCGAAGCAGAAGGTCGCCGCGACGCGCATCGCCGCCGGCACCGACGTCGACTTCGGCGCCCTGACCCGCTACCTCTTCGACGACCTCGAGCGCCGCGGCGGCGAGGTCAACGTGAACCACCAGGTCACCCGGCTGAAGCGCCGCAAGGACGGCAGCTGGCACCTGAAGCTCCGCCACCTCGTCGGCGGCACCCCGAAGACCGTCAACGCCCGCTTCGTCTTCGTCGGAGCCGGCGGCGGCGCCCTCGCACTGCTGCAGCACTCCGGCATCCCCGAGATCAAGGGCTTCGGCGGCTTCCCCATCTCCGGCCAGTTCCTGCGCACCACCGACCCCAAGATCGTCGCGCAGCACCAGGCCAAGGTCTACGGCAAGGCCGCGGTCGGCGCCCCGCCGATGTCGGTGCCGCACCTCGACACCCGCGTCGTCGACGGCGAGACGGCCCTGCTGTTCGGCCCCTACGCCGGCTTCACACCGAAGTTCCTGAAGACCTCGACCTGGTTCGACCTGCCCTTCTCGGTGCGGCTGCACAACCTCGGGCCGATGCTGCAGGTCGCCGTGCGCAACTTCGATCTCGTGAAGTACCTCGTCGGCGAGCTGCTCGCCAACCGCGAGAAGAAGATGCAAGCGCTGCGCGAGTTCATGCCGACCGCGAAGACGGGCGACTGGGAGCTCATCACGGCCGGCCAGCGCGTGCAGGTCATGAAGAAGGACGGGGCCAAAGGCGGCGTGCTGCAGTTCGGCACCGAGGTCATCACGGGCGCCGACGGCACGATCGCCGGCCTGCTCGGCGCCTCGCCCGGCGCCTCGACCGCCGCGCCGATCATGCTCGACCTGCTCGGGCGCTGCTTCCCCGAGCGCATGGCCGAGTGGGAGCCGAAGATCCGCGAGATGGTGCCGAGCTACGGCACCCGGCTGTCGGACGACCCCGAGGTCGCCGCAGCGAGCCTCGCGGCGACGGCGAAGGCGCTGCACCTCAGCGCCTGAGCGTCGCCGCGCCCGCCGCCCCGACTGCGTCTTGCGCCGTGCGGGTCGAGCCTGCTAGCCTCGACCCGCAATGATCTGAGCACATCCCTTCGTCCCGCGCCTGAGGCGCCGTCGACATCGGGTGTGCTCTTTTCGTTGATCGCGACAGCGTTTCGCGCACCCCCACTGTCTCGGCAGATGCCCGGCGGGAGTCATCCCTTCGTCCCGGGGTCGCCGCGATCGCGACCGCCGATCGCCGTACCGCGCCGACGCGCGTGCGGTCCGGCCGACGCGCCAGCGGCGACCCCGGGGCACCTTCGCGAACGGGGGTCGCCCTTGACCGTCCATCACTCCACCAACTCCTATCTCCGTGCCGAGCACCTCTCGGCCGGCTACGCGGATCGCGACGTGCTGCGCGATCTCGACTTCACCGTCTCTCCCGGGCAGCGGCTCGGCCTCATCGGCGAGAACGGCGTCGGCAAGTCCACCCTGCTGCGGGTGCTCGCGGGCGAGGCGCCCGCGCAGCTGCAGGCCGATGGCCGGCTCACCCGTCCGGCCCGGATCGGGCTTCTCCTGCAGGAGCTTCCCTTCGCCGACGACGAGCGCATCGACGACGTCATCGAGGCGCGCATCGCCGAGGTGCGCGGCATCGAGCGCGAGCTGGATGCCGCGGCCGCCGCGCTCGTCGAGGCCACGCCGGCGGCCGAGGGCCGCTACGCCGCCGCGCTCGACGCGGCCGAACGGGCCGAGGTCTGGTCCGTCGACGCCCGGCGCGACGAGCTCCTCGACGGGCTCGGCGTCTCCGGCATCGGCCTCGACCGTCGCATCGGCGAGATGTCGGGCGGGCAGCGCAGCCGCTTCGCCCTCGCGGCGCTGCTGCTCGGCGCGCCCGACGCGCTGCTGCTCGACGAGCCGACGAACCACCTCGACGACACCGCGGCCGAGTTCCTGGAGGCGCGCCTGCGCGCCTGGCGCGGGCCGGTCGTCTTCGCCAGCCACGACCGGGAGTTCCTCGACCGGGTCGCGACGGGCCTGCTCGACCTCGACCCGGCGCAGTCCGCCGCCGGCGTGCCGCTCGACGCGTCGGGCGGCACGGTGTTCGGCGGCTCGTTCAGCGCGTATCTCGACGCCAAGGCCGATGCGCGCGTGCGTTGGCAGCGGCAGTACGAGGCGGAGCAGGGCGAGCTGCGGGCGCTCCGCGAGGCCGTGCGCGAGACCGCGCGGAACGTGTCGCACCGGCGGGGCCCCACCGACAACGACAAGTTCATCACCAAGTTCAAGCAGGGACGCACCGACTCCGCGATCGCACGTCGGGTGCACAACGCCGAACTGCGACTCGAGACGCTCGAGCGGGAGCAGCTGCGCAAGCCGCCCGCCGCGCTGGAGTTCACCGGCATCCCGACCGGTGCGCAGGCGCTCGGCGAGGAGGGCGGACCGCTCATCCAGCTCGCCGGGGCGACGGTCGGCGAGCGATTGCGGCTCGAGACCTTCCGGGTGGAGGCGCTCGACCGCGTGCTGATCACCGGGGCGAACGGCGCCGGCAAGTCGACGCTGCTCGGCCTGCTCGCCGGTCGGATCGCGCCGGACGCCGGCACGGTGCGCCGTCGCCGAGGGCTCCGGGTCGGTCTCCTCGAGCAGGACGTCCGTTTCGAGGACCCGGATGCCTCGCCGCGAGCGCTCTACGAGCGGGTGCTGGGGGAGCAGCGGGCGGCGCTCGTGCCGCTGCCGAGCCTCGGCCTCGTGCCCAGGCGGGACCTCGACCGTCCGATCGGCGGGCTGTCCGTCGGGCAGCAGCGCCGGCTCGCGCTCGCCCTCGTGATCGCGAAGCCGCCGCACGTGTTCCTGCTCGACGAGCCGACGAACCACCTCTCGCTCGCGCTCGCGACGGAGCTCGAGGCGGCGCTCGGCGGATACCCGGGGGCCGTGCTCATCGCGAGTCACGACCGCTGGATGCGCCGGCGGTGGGCGGGGGAGGAGCTGCGGCTCGCCGCCGGCCGGCCGCTCGACCGCGCGGCTGTCTGATCCCGCAGCCCCAACCCAGGGTTGCCCGACTTTCATGAAAGTCGGGCAACCCTGGGCCGGGCCGGGCCGGCGGGGTTGCGGATGCATCGAAGATATGTTCGAATATGGGCATGCGGTGGAGCGGGCAGGAACTCGAGGTCGAGCAGGGCTCGACGCTGCCGGGGCTCGCCAAGCTGAGCAGCCTCGTGCGATCGGTGCAGACGCCCGAGTTCGCCGGGGTGACCTTCCACGAGGTGCTCGCGAAGTCCGCGTTGAACAAGGTGCCGGGGTCGTCGTCGATGCCGTTCGGGTGGACGATCAACCCGTACCGCGGCTGCTCGCACGCCTGCGTCTACTGCTTCGCGAGGCCGACCCACACCTACCTCGACCTCGACGCCGGCGACGACTTCGACCGGCAGATCGTCGTCAAGGTGAACGTCGCCGAGGTGCTGCGCAAAGAGCTGACGCGGCCCTCCTGGCGGCACGAGCCGGTCGCCCTCGGCACGAACACCGATCCCTACCAGCGCGCCGAGGGGCGCTACGAACTCATGCCGGGCATCATCGAGGCGCTCGCCGACAGCGGCACCCCGATCAGCGTGCTGACGAAGGGCACGCTGCTCCGTCGTGATCTGCCGTTGCTCGCCCGCGCCGCCGAACGGGTGCCCGTCGATCTCGCGATGTCGATCGCCGTGTACGACCACGAGCTGCAGCAGGCCGTCGAGCCCGGCACGCCCAGCACGAAGGCCAGGCTGGCCACGGTCACGGCCATCCGCGAGGCGGGCTTCGACTGCACCGTGTTCCTCATGCCGATCCTGCCCGACCTCACCGACACCCGTGCCCACCTCGACGAGGCGCTGCGGCAGATCAAGGCGGCCGGGGCCACCTCCGTGCTGCACGGGGCGCTGCACCTCCGGCCCGGGGTCAAGCCCTGGTTCATGCAATGGCTCGAGGCGCACCACCCCGAGCTCGTGCCGAAGTACCGGTCGATGTACTACGGCACGAACAGCTATGCGCCGAAGGCGTACCGGCAGTGGCTCGGGGCGCGCATCAGGCCGATGATCCGCGCACACGGATTGCGCTACGGCAGCGAAGACCCGGTCACCGGGGGCGTGCGCTCCTCCGCCCTGGCCTCGGTTCGGTCTGCGCCCGCGGCCCACGGGCTCGACGCCCCCGGCCGCTTCGCCGGCCCGCAGCTCGCCGCCACCCCGTCGGCGGGCGCGGCGGCGCGTCCGAATCCGGTCGGCGACACGCTGTTCTGAGCCTCAGATGCGCGACATCGCGCCCGCGCCCTGCGGTACTCTCGCTGCAGCCCGTCGATTTTCCCTGCGCTCGACGGTGCGTTCGGGAGGTGCGGCGATGACCCATGGCTTGCCCGCACCATTGACGCGCGCGGCCGAGCACCGCGCGCTCATCAACGCAGGCCATTCCGCGGCCTTCGTCTGCCTGTCCGTGGGCATCGCCATCGGCATCCTCGCCGGTCTCTACCTGGGCGCGACGAACGGGTGGATCGGTGCGGCCCTCGTCGCCGCGCAGGCCGCGGCGCTCGCGGTGCACGCGGTGCGGCCGAACCTCCTCACCGCGCTCGTCGCGCTCGTGGCCGGCACCGCGAGCGTGTTCCTGCTCGTGCCGATCCTGAGCGGCTCGGGCGCCTTCGAGACGACGAACAACAGCATCTCGGCGCTGCCGAGGGTCGCCCTCGTCCTCATCGGCGGCGCGGCCAGCGGCACCTGGTGGGTGATCGGCTGGGCCGGCGCCGGCTGGCTCTTCGGCGAGCTCGCCACCGTCGTCGGGGCCGCGATGATCGGCACGGTGTGGGTCCCGAACCTCGCCGCCGCCTTCGCGCTCGCCATCGTCGTCCTGGTCCGCGGTTTCGACGGGCTCAACCGGCGGTTCAACGGCCGCGCGCGGCCCGGTCCGGCCGCCGGCGGGGAACCGACGGCCGCCGCCATGCGTCGCGACTTCGCGCTCCGCGCCTCCGTGCGGCTGAACGAGCTCGCGCTGCACCACCTGACCATGGTCGCCGCGGCCGGCTCCGGCACGATCGACGACCGCTTGCGCCAGGAGATCGACCGAGAACTCAGCCTCGCGATCGGTCCGGACTGGGCGGCGTCGATCGCCGAGCGCGGCGGCGCGCGAACCGGCGAGCCCGGTTCCGGGGCCGGCTCGCCCGACTCCGGCCCGGCCCCCGCCGAGGGGCTCTCGTCGAGTGCGCCGGCTCTTCGCTCGGGCCCGGGCGCGTCACCGACGGTGCCACCGCGGGTCGGCCCGAGCGGGGCGCGCAGCGAGCCCCACGCACCCGCAGCGGCCGACGACGCCCGGAGCGCTGCGCCCGGCGGATTCGCCGAGGTGCTGCCGACGGCGCACGAGGCGGCCAGCAACGGCGGCCTCGCGGTGCGGGTGAGCGGAGCGCTGGCACAGCTCGCCCAGCTCGCCCCCTCCCGGCTCGAGGCGCTCGACTCCGCCGTCGCCCAGTGCCTCGTCAACGTCGTGCGGCACGCCGGCGTGTCCTCGGCCGAGGTCATGATCGGTGGCGGGACCGACGAGCTCACCGTCGCCGTCATCGACACCGGCGTCGGTTTCGACGAATCGCGCGTGCCCGCCGACCGGATCGGTCTGCGGACCTCGATCCGGGCCCGCGTCGAGCACGAGGGCGGCACGGTGCGGCTCTGGTCGAAACCCGGCGTCGGCACCACCATCGTGCTCACGATGCCGAGGGCGGAGCGATGAGCGGCAGATTCAGCCTCACCCAGCAGGAGGCCGATCCGATCGGGGGCGGCACGGCAGCCCCGCTCGTGGCGATCGGCGCCGGCACCGCCGTCGCCATCTCCGTCGTGTCGACCTTCGCGCATCGCGCCGAGATCGTCTCGCCGTTCGCGGCGGTCCTCGGCATCCTGCTCCTCGTGGCGGCCGCGATCGCGCTCGTGACCGGCATCCTCCCCTCGCGGGGGAGCTTCGCGAGCGAACGGGTCTGGCTCGTGGTGACGATCGCGACCGCCGCCGCGGTCGCCGAGTACGTCAGCACCATGGGCAACGACGCCGTGCTCTACGACGACTACGGGCCGATCACCATCGGCGTGCTCCTGCTCTGCATGGCCCCCTACGCGAGCTGGGCGGCGCTGCTCATCGCCGCCGGCCTCTCCTCGGGCGTCCTCGCGATCCTCGTGGCCGGCAACGCTGCGGCCGCGAGTGTCTCGCAGCCCGTCGCCTCCCTGGTGCTCGTCGGCTCGGTCGCCATCGTCGCGCTCGCGGCCGCGGGCGCCTCGTACTCCTACTCGATCGTCGGCTCGATCCTGCGCTGGCAGCGCGAGGTCAACCGGGAGGCGCTCGAACAGGAGGTCGCCGAGGAGCCGGCCGATGCCGAACCGTTCTCGGGCCCGACCATCGGCGGGTCGCCGCGCGTCGCCCTCGTCGCCCGCGAGGTGCTGCCGTTCCTCGCCTCGGTGGTCGCCGCCGAGCGCCTCTCCGTCGCCGACGTCGACCGCGCCCGCGAGCTCGCCGAAGGGGTGCAGGCGGCGATGAAGGCGGGCATCGAGGCGACCTGGCTCGACGATCTCGCCGACGCGCTGCGATCCGGCGGCACCGGACCGGGGATCGAGATGCTCGTCGACGACCCGAGCGGCGCCGCGGCCCGGCTCTCGAGCGATCAGCGCACCGCGCTCACCGCGATCATCTCCTGGCTCGGCGGCAGCACCCGCTCGTCCGAGGTGCGGGTCGCCGTCGTCGAGGGGGCCGGCGCCGGTCGCATCGAGGTCACCGCGATTCCCGCGCAGGGACCGCCCCGCCACCGCGACCTCGAGCGGATCGTGGCCATCGCCCGTGCGGTCGGGTACCGCACCGAGTCGATGATCTCGCGGGAGCGTACGATCGTCGAGTTGAACTACCCCGTCGGCTGAGCGCCGAACCCCGATTCGCCGGCGCCGCCGGCCCGTCCCCTCCTGGAGGCAGCCCCGTGGCCAAGCTCTACTTCCGCTACGGCGCCATGAACTCGGGCAAGTCGACAGCGCTCCTGCAGGCCGCCTTCAACTACGAGGAGCGCGGCCACCGGGTGGTGCTCGCGAAGCCGGCGGTGGACACGAAGGGCGATCGCGAGATCATCTCCCGGCTCGGCGTGACCCGCGAGGTCGACTTCACGATCTCGCCCACCGAAGCGGTGCGCGAGGTCTTCGAGCAGCACCGGGTGCGCAGCGGCAAGGTCGACCGGGCGGGCCGCGACGTCAGCTGCCTGCTCATCGACGAAGCGCAGTTCCTCACCTCGGAGCAGGTCGACGATCTGCTCCGCATCGCCCTCCTCGACGGCATCCCCGTCCTCGCCTACGGCATCCGCACCGACTTCCAGACCGTCGCGTTCCCCGGCAGCCGCCGGCTCCTCGAAGTGTCGCACAGCCTCGAGGAGCTGAAGACGATCTGCCGCTGCGGGCGCAAGGCCATCTTCAACGGGCGGCGGATCGGCGGTCGCTACGTCTTCGACGGCGACCAGGTCGCGATCGACACTTCCGCCGGCCCCGTCGGCGACGGGGCCGAGGTCGAGGTCGAGTACGAGTCCCTGTGCGGGGTCTGCTACCTGCAGGAGTCCGGTGGGGTGCTGAACGGCCGCCACTGACGCGACGGCCGTGACGTGGGGGCAGATCCGCGGCAGGATGGAAGCACGCCGAGATCGGAGGCCCCAATGAACGACATCATCGTGGGTGTGAGCGCCGCAGGACCCGCCACGGACGCCGCGGTCGCCTGGGCAGCCGAGCGCGCCAGGGCGACCGGGGCCGCACTGCGGCTCGTGCACGTCGTCGACGACGCCATCCCCGCCACTGGCGACGCGGAGCTGCTGCTGGCCGCGCAGACGGCCGCGCAGGGATGCCTCGACAGCGCCGCTGCGACCGTCGAACGCGTGACGCCGGGCCTCGCCGCCACGCAGCTGCTCGAACAGGGCTCGCCCGTCGAGGTCTTCTCGAAGCTCTCGAATGAGGCCGCCCTCCTCGTGGTCGGCAGCGACTGGCACGGCGGCAAGCGCGCGAGCCGGCGCGGCGTGCACAGCCTGCGCATCGCCGCCGGCAGCCACAGCCCGGTCGCCGTCGTGCCCGACATCGATGTCTCCGCCCGCAGGGGCGTCGTGGTCGGTGTCGACGGCTCCGAGGCATCCGCGCGCGCCCTGGCGTTCGCGGCCGAGGAGGCGATCCGCACCGGCGAGCCGCTCGTCGCCGTCCACTCGTGGGACGTCGCCGTCATGGTCGGCGGCGAGTACGGCTACGGGGTCGCGATGATCGCGAGCGACGACCTGCAGGCCTCGGCCGCCGAGTTGCTCGACGAGGCGCTCGCCCCGACGGAGGCGGCGCACCCCGAGCTCGAGATCCGTCGCGAGGTCATCGCCGGGGATCCGGTGCAGGCGCTCGCCGACGCGGCCGACGAGGCGCGCCTGCTCGTCGTCGGCAGCCAGGGGCGCGGGGCGATCGCCCGATTCCTGCTCGGCTCGGTGAGCCACGGGGTGCTCGCGCACCTCGAGGCCCCGACGGTGGTCGTCCGCTGAGCGCGGCGGCGACTCGGAGAAACGAAGAACCCCCTCCTCGCGGAGGGGGTTCTTGCAGATGGTCGGGGTGACAGGATTTGAACCTGCGACCTCTTCGTCCCGAACGAAGCGCGCTACCAAGCTGCGCCACACCCCGGTGGCCGAGCGTTCCCGCTGAGCCTCAACAAGGATAGCCGATATTTCGCGGGCCGCTGACCACTCCGGACGGGAGCGCTCGGCGACGCCGCGTGGTGGCGCTAGACGGCCGGCGTGAGCGTCAGCAGGGTCGCCTCCGGCGGGCACGCGAAGCGCACCGGAGCGTAGATCGAGGTGCCGAGGCCGGCCGAGACGTTGAGGTACGCCGAGCGCAGGCCATGACGCCAGACGCTCAGCCCCTTCACCTGGGCGCGGGGGATGTCGCAGTTCGTGACGAGTGCGCCGACGCCGGGAACGCAGACCTGCCCGCCGTGGGTGTGGCCGGCCAGGATGAGCTGCGCGCCGTGGTTCACGAAGGAGTTCAGCACCCGCTGGTACGGCGCGTGCGACACCCCGATCGTCACGGTCGGGCGGGCAGCGGCGTCCGTGTCGACGTCGGGCCAGCTCTCGTCGCCGAGCGGATCGTCGGCCCGGAGCTCGTCGATCGCGGCGGTGATGACCTCGAGCCGGTCGTAGCCGCGATGCGGGTCGTCGACGCCGAAGAACTCGAGCCGGGTGCCGTTGATCTCGAGCGCAGCGGCGGCGTTGTCGAGGTCGGTCCAGCCGAGTTCCTCGAAGTAGGCGTGCAGCGCGCCGATGTCGAGCCGTTCGGCCTGCCGACGGTGGCGGCTCGGGCCGCTGAAGTAGGCGAAGGGATTCTTGGCCTGCGGGCCGAAGTAGTCGTTCGAGCCGTTCACGAAGACGCCGGGAACGCCCGCGAACGGCGCGAAGGCCGCGCGGATGCCGACGAGTCCGTCGCGGTGGCCGAGGTTGTCGCCGGTGTCGACGATGAGATCGGGCTCGAGCTGCGCGAGCTCACGCACCCAGGCCTGCTTGTCGCGCTGCCACGGAGCCATGTGCAGATCGCTCAGGTGCAGGACCTTGATCGGCGCGGCGCCGGCCGGCAGCACGGGCACCGAAGCGGTGCGCAGCGTGTAGTTCCTGCGCTCGACGAGCGCACCGTAGGCGAAGACGGCGGCGCCCGCCGCACCGACCGCCAGAGCGATCCGCGCGGCGGGCGCCGACCCGCGTGCTCCGGTCAACCGTCGCCCCCGCCTTCGCCGTTGCCGTTGTTACCGTCCTTGGCCTTGCCGATCACGATGGTGACCTTGGTGCCGGGCTTCGCCTTCTCGCCGCCACCGGGCGATTGCGAGAGCACCAGGCCCACCTGGCTCGGGTCGGTCGCGTCCTGCTCCTTGCGGTCGACCCGGTAGCCGGCGGCGGTGAGCGCGGCCTCGGCCTGATCGGCCTGGGCGCCCACCACGTTCGGCACCGCGGTGACGTTGCCGCGGCTGATCTTCAGCGAGATCGCCGAGCCGCGCGGGGCCTGCCCGCTCGCGCTCTGCGAGCCGATGGTGCCCTTGGGCTGGTCGGAGTCGACCTCGCCGTCCATGGTCCAGCCGAAGCCGGCGTCCTCGAGAGCCTTCTGCGCGGCCTCGGGAGCGAGACCGAGCACGTTCGGCACATCGGCCTGCGGCGTCGAGAGGTACTCGGACTTCGGCTCGGGGAACTCGGCGCCGGGGTACTTCGTGTTCGCGACGTCCATGATGCGCGGCCAGATGTTGTGCCGCAGCACCGCCGCCTGCTCGCCGTTGATGTAGGTCTCGCGCAGGTTCGTGTGGCCGGTGACGTTGTAGACGCCGACCACCGTCGCGACCCTCGAGGAGGCGCCGCTCATCCACGTCGCCTCGGCGTCGTCGGTGGTACCGGTCTTGCCGATCATCGGCGTGCCGGAGGTGTCCATCTTGTACAGGGAGGAGCTGCCGGTGCCGCCGGTCATCACGCGCTGGAGGGCGTAGGTCATGCCCGCCGCGACGTCTTCGGTGACGGCCTGGGTGCACTCCGACTTCGGCACCTCGACTTCTTCGCCCTTGCCGTTCGTGATGCGGTCGATCGCGATCGGCGTGCAGGACTTGCCCTTGCCCGCCACGGCGGCGAACGCGGTCGCCATCGAGATGGGGGCGATCTCCTCGGTGCCGAGGATGGCCGAGGGCCCGAAGGTGATCTGGTCGCCGTTCTCGTTCACACCCTCGCCGAGCGGCTTGCCGTCGGCGCGACCGGCGCTCATGAGCGCCGTCGCGGTGTTCTTGATGCCGCAGAGATCGAGCTGCTTGGCCATCGCGACGAAGCCGGTGTTCTCCGAGTTCACCGTGTTGAACAGGGCGGTCCAGTAGCCGCCGTTGCCGCCCTCGTCGTTGCGCGGGTTCCAGTCGCCGGCGTTGATGTCGCCGCCGCAGGTGTTCTTGAAGGTGCCCCAGTTGGAGCGGCGCCGGGCGTCCATGCTCTCGTTCACCGAGTGGCCCTCGACGAGCCATTCGCCGAGGGTGAAGATCTTGAACGTCGAGCCGGGCTGGAAGCCGTGCGAGCTGCCGTAGTCGATCGTCGCGTTGTAGTTCACCGCGTCGTACTGATCGCCCGTGACTTCGGGGTCGACGTTGTAGCTGGTGTTCTGAGCCATCGCGAGGATCCGGCCGGTGCCGACTTCGACGGACACCGCCGAACCGCCGATGTTCGCCTCGGGGATGCTGCCCGGGACGTTGTCGCGGATCGCCGAGTTCGCCGCGCCCTGCAGGTCCATGTCGATGGTCGTGTAGATGTCGAGGCCGCCGCGGGCGAGCAGGCGCGCACCCTCGTTGACGTCGTCGGTGGCCGGGTCGTCGAACTTGTTCTTGATCTCCCACGTCACGTAATCGCAGAAGTACGCGTAGTTGGGGGACGCCTGGCAGCCGTGCGAGGGCTGGGAGATCTTCGGGGCGACGGGCTCCGCGACGGCGGCGTCGTACTCCTCCTGCGTGATCTTCTTCTCCTCGAGCATCTTGCCGAGGATGTAGTCGCGCCGTTCCTTGTTCTCGAGGTATGGCACGACGTTGCCCTGCTTGTCGACGCTGTTCGCGCCGTTCGTCTCGCTGTCGGGCATGTCGAGCCGGAACTTCTCGGGCCAGTTGACGATCGCGATGAGGCTCGCGGCCTGGGCGAGGGAGAGATCGCGGGCGTTGGTGCCGAAGTAGTACTGGGCTGCGGCCTGCACCCCGTAGACCTGTCCGCCGAAGCCGGCGATGTTCAGGTAGCCGCTGAGGATCTCGTCCTTGGTGTACTTCTTCTCGACCGAGATGGCGTAGCGCATCTCCTTGAGCTTGCGGTCGACGGTGGTCTTGGTGTGCTCCTCCCAGGCCGCCTGCCGCTCCTCCTCGGTCTTCGCCTTCGACATGTCGTTGTTCACGAGCACGTTCTTCACGTACTGCTGCGTGATCGACGAACCGCCCTGCGTGTTGCCGCCGAGCGTGCTCAGCGCACCGCGCACGGTGCCGACGACGTCGACGCCGCCGTGCTCGTAGAACCGCGGGTCCTCACCGGCGACCGCGGCGTCCTTGAGGTACTGCGACATGTAGTCGAACGCGACCTCTTCGCGATTGTCGTCGTAGAAGTACGCCATGGGGGAGGGCGTGCCGTCCGGCTTCATGGCGTAGATGGTGGACTTCTGGGCGAGCGGATCGATCTCGAGGTACCCGGGGAGGTTCTCGAACATCGTGATGCTGTTGTTGGCGGCCATGCCGGTCACGGCGAGCGCCGGCGTCACGGCGGCCGTGACGAGCACACCGGCGAGCGCGCTCATGCCGAGGATGCCGAGCAGGCCCCCGGCGGCGCCGCTCGCCGTACGATTTTTGGCAGACATATAGTGGAGCCTAACGGAGAAGGCTGGCAAAACCCCGCTACGCGGGTCCGCCGGAATTCCGCGGCTGACACGCCGGATTCGGCACGATCGGATGCCGGAATGCCGGCCCGGAGCGCCTTCCCGGCCATCACACCCCCGCAGATCGAGCTCTGGAGCGCTATGACGACCTGGGAGTACATCACCACCCCGCTGCTGATCCACAACACGGCCGCGATCCTGAACAACTGGGGATCGGAGGGCTGGGAGCTCGTGCAGATCGTGCAGGGCCCCGAGGGCGGGCTGGTCGCCTACCTGAAGCGCCCGGTCGGCGGGGAGTCCTCGGCCGCCGCGAGCGCCGGAGCCGCGGCCGCCGCCCAGGCCGCCAAGCAGTTCGAGGGAGAGGCCTGACCATGTCCTACGAAGCACGCCTGACCGAGCTCGGCATCGAGCTGCCCGAGGTCGCGCCGCCGGTCGCGGCCTACGTCCCCGCGGTCGTCACCGGCTCGTACGTGTACACGAGCGGCCAGCTGCCGTTCGTCTCGGGCGCGCTGCCCGCGACCGGCAAGGTCGGCGACGGGCACGGCCTGGTGCCGGCCGACGACGCGAAGGCCTACGCCCGCACCGCCGTGCTGAACGCGCTCGCCGCCGTGCGCGCCGAGATCGGTTCGCTCGACCGGGTGGCGCGCATCGTGAAGCTCGTCGGCTTCGTCTCCTCGGACCCTGCGTTCTCCGGTCAGCCGGGCGTCATCAATGGCGCCTCGGAGCTGCTCGGCGAGATCTTCGGCGAGGCGGGCCGGCACGCGCGCTCGGCCGTCGGCGTCGCCGTGCTGCCGCTCGACGCGCCGGTCGAGCTCGAGCTCGTGGTCGAGTTCGCCTGACTCGCACCGGGCACGCGGATGCCCCGGCGGGAAGCTTCCCGCCGGGGCATCCGTCGTTCTGATGCCGAGCTGACGCCTAGCGCACCTGCTCGGTGATCGCCGTCATCACCGAGGTGTCGGCGAGTGTGGTGGTGTCGCCGACCTGGCGGCCCTCCGCGAGGTCGCGCAGCAGGCGGCGCATGATCTTGCCCGAGCGGGTCTTCGGCAGCTCGTTGACGATGAAGACCTGACGCGGCCGCGCGATCGCACCGATCTGGGTCGCGACGTGGCGGCGCAGCTCTTCCGAGGCCTCGGCCACGTCGGTCACGCGGTCGGCCTGGCTGGCCTTCAGGATGACGAAGGCCACCACGGCCTGCCCGGTCGTCTCGTCGGCGGCGCCGACGACGGCGGCCTCGGCGGTCCACGGGTGCGCGACGAGCGAGGACTCGATCTCGGCCGTCGACAGGCGGTGCCCGGAGACGTTCATGACGTCGTCGACGCGGCCGAGCAGCCAGATGTCGCCGTCCTCGTCGCGGCGGGCGCCGTCGCCGGCGAAGTACTTGTCGCCGAACTTCTCCCAGTAGGTCTCCTTGAACCGCTCGGGGTCGCCCCAGATGCCGCGGAGCATCGACGGCCACGGCTCGGTGATGACGAGCAGACCGCCGTCCTCGCCGCCGACCGGCTTGCCGTCGTCGTCGAGGATGTCGACGGAGATGCCGGGCACCGGCACCTGTGCGCTGCCGGGCTTCAGATCGGTCACGCCGGGGAGCGCGGAGATCATGATCGCGCCGGTCTCGGTCTGCCACCAGGTGTCGACCACGGGGATCGAGCCGCCGCCGATGACGTGGCGGTACCAGATCCACGCCTCGGGGTTGATCGGCTCGCCGACCGAGCCGAGCACCCGCAGCGAGCGCAGGTTGAACTCGTGCGGGATCTGCCGGCCGAGCTTCATGAAGGAGCGGATGGCGGTCGGCGCCGTGTAGAGGATCGAGACGCGGTACTTCTCGACGATCTCCCACCAGCGGCCCGGGTGCGGGCTGTCCGGGGTGCCCTCGTAGAGCACCTGGGTGGCGCCGTTCGCGAGGGGGCCGTAGACGACGTACGAGTGGCCGGTGATCCAGCCGACGTCGGCGGTGCACCAGTAGACGTCGGTCTCGGGGTGCAGGTCGAAGACGTTCTTGTGGGTGAAGGCCGCCTGAGTGAGGTAGCCGCCCGAGGTGTGCAGGATGCCCTTCGGCTTGCCGGTGGTGCCCGAGGTGTAGAGGATGAACAGCGGGTTCTCGGCGTCGAAGGCCTCCGCGGTGTGCTCCGCGGATGCCGTCGCGACCGTGTCGTGCCACCACTGGTCGCGGCCCTCGGTCCAACCGACCTCGTTGCCGCCGCGCTGCACGACCAGCACGTTCTGCACGCTGCCGCCGGTGGCGCGGTCGAGCGCATCGTCGACGACGGGCTTCAGCGGGAACACCTTGCCCTTGCGGTAGCCGCCGTCGGCGGTGATGACGAGTTTCGCCTCGGCGTCGTCGATGCGGGAGGCGAGGCTGTCGGCGCTGAAGCCGCCGAAGACGACGGAGTGGATGGCGCCGAGGCGGGCCACCGCGAGCATCGCCACGACCGCCTCGGGGATCATCGGCAGGTAGATGGCGACGCGGTCGCCCTGGCCGATGCCGAGTCCGGCGAGCACGTTCGCCGCGCGCTTGACCTCGTCGGTCAGCTGCGCGTAGGTGATGCTGCGGCTGTCGCCCGGCTCGCCCTCCCAGTGGATGGCGACGCGGTCGCCGTAGCCGGCGTCGACGTGCCGGTCGAGGCAGTTGGCGGCGACGTTGAGCCGGCCGTCGCCGAACCAGCGGGCGAACGGCGGGTTCGTCCAGTCGAGCACCTCGGTGAAGGGCGTCTCCCACTGGATGAGCTCACGGGCCTGCTCGGCCCAGAAGCCCAGGCGGTCCTCAGCGGCGCGGCGGTACAGGCTCTCGTCGGCGACGGCCTGGGCGGCGAACTCGGGGCTCGGGCGGAAACGCCGGATCTCCTCGAGCGCGTGATCGATCTGTGCGGTCATGGTTCTCGGTCGCTCCTTCGCGATGTGCATGGATCGGATGGGTTCGCCTGCCCCACCCAGCACCCTACCGCCAGGCTGGAAGGCCGTCGTACACTGTGTCGGTCGGCGACATGCGGCCGGCCGTTCTCGGGTGATCTACAACTGTCTGAGGGTTCGCGCAGAGAATTCTGTCTGTCCGCACAAATGAGGACAAAAAGTACTTGCGCATGAATCGAGAAGCCCTACACTGGGTACCGCCCGAACACTCGTTTCGAGGCCTGCAGCGTGCCGCATTCCCCCCAATCGGTACGCTGCCGAGGCGGCACCTGTTCCCCCCAATGGGTGCCGCCCCCTTCTTTTAAGCGGCGCCATCGCGCTGCGGGCGGCGGTCCTCCTCCACAACGGCGTGGGGGAGGAGCGCTATCCCCGGCCCCGCCCGCCCAGGGCAGCGGGGCGAGTCGGCCTCCGTACGCTCGCCTGCATGACCGATCCGTTCGTCGCCACCCCATCGTGGCTTCCGGAGGCCGCCGCGGAGGCCATGGCGCCGTGGCAGCACCCGCACGGTGCCACCGGGGTCGGGCTCCGGCCGGCCGCGCCGATCGGCGAGCTCCGTGCGGGGGGTCCGCCCCACCCGGCGCATCCGAGTGAGCCCGACGATCTCCCGCCGTCCGCGCCGCGGGTGCTCGAGCTCGACCTCCTCGGCGAGCTCGCGCCCTTCGCGGGGGCTTCCGACGTCACCGATCTCTTCGTGAACAGCGAGCGAGGGCTCTGGATCGATCGTGGCGCGGGTGCCGTGCACGAACCGGCGTGGGCCGCCGCCGAGGCCGAGGTCCGTGCGCTCGCGGTCCGACTCGTCGCCCGCGGCGGGCGGCACCTCGACGAGGCGAGTCCGGCGGTCGACGTCCGGCTCGGCTCCGGCATCCGGGTTCACGCGGTCCTTCCGCCGATCTCGACGGCGGGCACGCTGCTCTCGGTGCGCATCCCCCGAGCGGCCGGCCGCTCGCTCGACGGGCTCGCCGGGCTCGGCATGCTCGACGAGGCACAACTGGGTCGAGTGCGTCGCGCCGTCGCCCAACGCGAGAACCTGCTCATCACCGGCGCCGGCGGCACCGGCAATACCACATGGTCAAGATGACGCCACTATGGAGGGTTGAGATCCGTCACTCGCCACAACATGATCGGAGGCGCGTAGCGGCATGGAATCTTTGCTGGTATATTTTGTGGCATGACGTTGGACGCCTCTGCTGATTCGCTCTCCGAGTTCGTCGGACAGCCCGTGCTGTCGGCGATCGTGACGGCGCGCGACAACTCCGCGACGGACTACGCGAAGTGGCGGAGGGAGTCTCCTTCCGAGATCGCGAGGGCAACGTCACGCGGCCTGGCGAATCGGATCAGCGACAGCTTCGTGGCCCACATGGTGGCGGCCCTCGATGGTGTCGACGATGTTGTGTTCCGCGAGCGCGGCATCTCGCGCTACTTCGTCGTCCGCGACAAGGTCGTGCTGATCTGCAAGCGTCACAACGCGAAGGACAAGATCAGCTCCTATCCGACTCGCTCCGCGCTGGATGTGTGGGGTGGCGCCCCCACCTTGGAAGGTATGGGGACTATCAACCTCGCTGCGGGATACCGCTGGGACAAGGACGTGCGCGAGATCGGTGTTCCTGTTCTGTCGTATCGCAAGGGACTGCGCGCAAGTCCGATCTGGGTCGCGGATCTGAGCCGCGGTGAAGGTGGCGCATCCGCGCCTGTTCGGATCGTGCCCCCCACGGGGCCGAACCTCCCCACGCTCGATCTGTCCGACTTCGGACAGGAGCGCAAGGACGGCAGCCAGCCATGACCTGGAACGGCGACATCCTGCGGATGACTCGCCGTGCCGCAGGGAAGACGCAAGAGGATCTCGTCGAGGCACTCGGCGGACGTATCACTCAAGCTGCCCTGTCACGGTACGAGTCATCTTTGCGCGAGCCAGAGTCGGAAGAGATTCTGGAGGATCTTGCGGCTGCCCTGGGCGTGACCACGCGGTATCTTCGCGCGGGCGAGACCACCTCCCCGATGATCTCCTCCACCGCGCACATGCGTCGGCAGAAGACCGTCAGCCCAGCGGTCTGGAAGGACCTCGAAGCTCAGCTGAACGTTCATCGCGTGCACTGGTCACTTCTGGTCGAAGGGATCGACATCGCCCCGCAGCATCAGATCCCTGCATTTGAAGACCCCTCGGACACGGCCCCGGAGGACGCTGCAACCTTCGTTCGAGAGAAGTGGCGAATGCCGTTGGGTCCCGTCGAGAACCTGGTGGGTTGGCTCGAGGCTGCCGGCGCCATCGTCGTGATCGAGGACTACGGGACCGATCGTGTGGACGGTATGTCGCAATGGGTCGGTCCATGGCCGGTCATCAGCCTGAACTCCCGCGCGCCCGCAGATCGTCGGAGACTCACCGCCGCGCACGAACTCGGTCACCTCGTTCTGCACAACGCCACCCCGTCGCTTGACGCAGAAGACGAGGCCAACCGTTTCGCGGCCGAGTTCCTCATGCCCACGGTGGAGATCCGACCGCTCCTCAAGACTGGCGGGCTCTCCTTGGGCAGACTGACTGACCTCAAGGTTGAGTGGGGCGTGTCGATGCAGGCAATCTTCGAGCGTGCCTATCGGCTTGGCTTGGCAAACAGCGACGAGCGACGCCGGTTTTATCAAGCTCTGAATGCGCGGCGTTGGAAGAAGGTCGAACCGTACTCGGAGCACATCCCGGAGGAGAAGCCGCGTTTTGCTCGCCATTTGGTCGATGCGCTGCTTGCCCGCGGCCTGACCCAAGCCGATGTTGCCGAGATGGCCGGCCTTACCGACTTCCACGGCAGCCCGCTTCTCGACGGGCCGGAGGACAGCCGCCCCCGACTGACTCTCGTTTGACTGAGGCTTGAGCGGCCTCAGCTGTGCGGAGGATCGCCGAGCCGATCGAACGTGGTAGCCGAAAGCATGCGTTCACGCCGTAGGCAGGTCGAACGGCAGCAGCGCGCAAACCACGGCGCGACGAAACGATAGGGACTCCCAACGCCGGCGGAGTTCGGCCGGGTAAAGCGCGAGTATTCGCGCTCGGTTATAGGCGGTGAGATCCCGACCCACCTGGTCGATGTCGTCTGCGAGAGGTTGACGCTTGACGAGGTACTCAGCATGGCCGAGCTTCCCGGTTCCGAAATCGACGGCGAGAGCGGTGAACTGGAGGCGAGCTGTGCGGGCGCGTTCGAGCATGTCGCGAGGATGCGGTGGGTTTGGGTAGTCGGTGTTCGAGAATCGGGCGAGTGCGGTTGCTTCGGTTTCGGCGTCGAGGTCGTCGGCGGGTAGACACGGACTGGGGCATCGCGCGGTCGTGGTCTTGCAGAGGTAGAAGCGTTTGCCGTTGCTGGTGACGCCGGTGACCATACGTTTGCCGCATAACTGGCACCGGAGTATCCCGCCGAGGAGGCTGGTGGAGGAGCGGGCAGCGTCTCGGCGTGGTACGAGCAGGCTCACCTGGACGAGCGCGGATTCGTCTGGGGTGAGGAGGCGTTCCCAGGCCCCGGTCACGTATCGGGCTGCGGCATGGTCGCGTCTGCGTTGGTGGAGCCGGTCGCTGTCGAGCATGCTTCGTAGGGTTGTCGCGTGCCAGCCGCGGTTCGTACGCGGGGGCGCGATGCGGTCGGCGTTGAGGGCTCGGGCTGTGACCGTAGGGGAGAGGCCGAGGAGGTTGTCATCTACCACTCGGCGGATGACGGCGGACTCGACGGGGTGGAGGGTGCCGTCGCTGCGGTATCCGTAATGGCTTCCACCGTGCAGGAGTCTGTTGCGGGCGCGATGTTGTTGGGCGCGGGCGACGCGCGCACCTTTGTGTGCGGATTCGTAGTTCGCGAACGCGACGAGCTGCCGGGCGAACAGCCGTCCCTCGTGCTGGTTCAGGTCGAAGGATCCGCCCTGCACAGATTCGACGCGGATCGGGCGGGTGTCGAGCAGGTCGAGGAGTTGTTCGAGCTCTCGTGGCTTGCGGTAGAGGCGGTCCAGGTGCCACACGACCACAGTTCCTGCCTCGGAGCCCTCGAGTTGTCGGAGGAGCTGCTGGTAGGCGGGTCGGGCGCGGTCTTGGTAGGCGGAGACGGCTTCGTCAACGAACTCAACCGTGTGTGTGTAGCCGAGACGGCCTGCGAGTGCGGTGCAGTCGGCTCGTTGTTGCTCGATGGAGGCGTGTTCGCTGGTGCGGTTCGCGGAGATCCGCAGGTAGATCAGCGCAGTCGTCGTTGCGATGGGGCACTCCGATGTGAGCACAGCCCGCACGCCAGCTTCTCGCGGGAGCGAGAGCACCAGACCGGACCGCGAGTGGGCGGTTGGTCAGGGGCGGTAGGTGATGCGGACCCGGTGCGGATCGAAGCTTCGCCCAGGGTGCCCGGGAGCGATCCGGAGGCGGGCGATGAGGGTCGTGACTACCGCGCGGCGGTCGGTGACGTCGAGAGCGTCCCACCAGGCCTCCAGCGCTTGCCGGTTCCCGATCGGCGCCGCATAGAGCGCGATCGCCCCGTTAGCGGCGACCAGGCGCCGCTCGACGTCGCGCAACGCTCCGGTGGCGGCCTCGACCCCACTGCGGTGTTCCAGGCGGGTGATGACACGGTCCTGGTAGTCCTGATCGAGTTGGCCTATCCGGGTGTTGATCTCCGCGACCTGCCGCAGTAGCCCGCTCGTCGACGTGTTATCCGTACCTGCCCGCGGATGGGTGAGGCGGTGAAGGACGCGTTCGGTGACGTAGTCGTCGAGGTGGGTGGCGTTGATGCTCAGCCCGCCGCGTTCGGGACGGGAGGGGTCCTTCTGGCAGGTGTATCGCTGAGTGTTGCCGGCGGGTGGGAGCTTCCCGGTGATGGTGAGTCCGGCGCCGCACTTGCCGCAACGAGCGATCCCGCCCAGCAGCGTCGGCCGTGCCGGTGCGGTGCGCTGCCGTGCGGGGTCGGCGAGGATCGCCCGTATCTGCGCGGTCTCCTCCGGGGTGATGATCGGTTCCCAATCACCCGGGCCGAGGATCTCCCGCCCGCCCGCGGGGTCCGCTCGGGTGTCGGGGGCGTAGGCGCGTTGCCCGGAGATGCGGGCGGAGGACAGCACGCTGCGCACCGTGTACGGATGCCACAGCCCGGACGTCCCGGTCCTGGCACGCAGGGGCGGGATGCCGGAGCGATTGAGCCAGGCGGTGATGGAGCGGAGAGACTCGCCGGCGAGGAACCGGTCGGCCATCTGCCGGATCACCGCCGCCTGCTCGGGGACAAGGACCCCGCCGGGTCCGTATCCGTACCGGGCGGGGCCGTGCCAGACGCCTTGCTCGGCGAGGCGCTTGTTGGCTCGTTTGACGCGGTCAGACTTGTGTCCGGATT
This sequence comes from Agromyces soli, assembly GCF_022811605.1. GTDB lineage: Bacteria > Actinomycetota > Actinomycetes > Actinomycetales > Microbacteriaceae > Agromyces > Agromyces soli. The sequence continues at coordinate 2,217,657 of NZ_CP094533.1, forward strand.
CGTACGCGGCGATCGCGACGAGCTGCCTCGCTATGAGCCGGCCCTCGGTGGTGTTCAGGTCAAACCCGCCACCACGGACAGCCTCGATCCGCACCGGGTGCTGCTCCACCAGGCCGATCAGATCCTCGAGCTCACGCGGCTGCCGGTAGAGGCGGTCGACGTGCCAGACGATGATGTGCGTCGTCCCGGCCCGCACCTGCGCCACGAGCGCGTCGTATCCGTTGCGGCGGCCGCCATCGAACGCGGAGACGTCGTTGTCGATGAATACCTGGGGATCGGTGAACCCGAGCTTCGCGGCGTGAGCGAGGCAGTCTTCTTGCTGGCGTTGGATGCCGGCTTGCAGCCCGGTGCGGTCCTGCGAGATCCGCAGATACACCGCCGCGTCCATCCGCATCTCCGATCCGACTCCCTCCCAGGCTACGGGTCGTTCGGTACCGGCCGTGCGAGCGACGGTGTCGAGCGGTCACATCGCTGTGTGGGGGGAGAGGTCGACAATGGATGCGTGGACACGATGACTCCCGAGTTTGCTCGTCGGTTCTGGAAGAGCCTGCTCGACAACGCTTCACGGCTCATCACCGACGCGAACGTCCTCCTCGACGCCGGTTCACACGGACGCGCGAGAGCACTGACCGTGCTCGCGCAAGAAGAGCTGGGAAAGGCCCTGTGGGTCTATCAGGAGTTTGAGGGTGCTTGGAGCGAGAGCACCGACAGTCCACGCGCCGTGGGCAGGCTCGACTCTCACGGGCGGAGCCATGTCGCGAAGTACCTTGAGGCGATCGAGTTCGGCAGCGAGCTCGAAGCCTTCTGGGGTGATTACCCGGAGATCGAAGAGCCAGCCGACGGAGAGAGCTGGGATGACGTTTTCGCTCGTCGTCGCGCACGAGCGAACGAGGCAGCGAAGGCCGCAAACCAGGAGAAGCAGTTCGGTTTCTACGTGGACCTTGACTCCACAGGCGGAATCGTCACGCCGCAGGATCTGCCAGCGGATCGGGTGGCAGAGGACCTCGAACGAGCCGCGCGCGTCGTTGAGATGCTCCTCATTCGTGACCACACGAGAATGAAGCACGATGCCGTCACCGAGTACGACAGCACCGGCGAGATGCAGTGGCGACTGATGCCGATTTCCCATCCTGCAGACTTCGCAGACTTCGTCCAGACGCTGCAGGGCCGGAACCATAGTGATGAGGATGAGCAGTCGCCTCAGACCGACTGATCGCGAGGCAGGCAGCTTCACGTCCGAGCAACCTACCCGCCTCTGTCGGGCAGGAAGCCTCGGACTGGCCGTGGAGTGTCAGACGGGCTTGGCCTTAGATCTACTCCAGCGCTTCGAGCTCGGTGAAGTCGAAGCCAACCTGGCCGGCCTGCTCGGCGCGCGCCTGTTTCGCCGCCAGCTTCGCTAGCGGCGTGGCGGTACTGGCATCTTCACCGAGTCCGGCGAGCCCTTCCACTGTCTCGCCAGCGAGAACGTCGGCGAGCAGTGTTGATTGTTCTTGCTCGAGCTCCACCAATAGGCCGATGACGTTTAGCAGATCGACGAGATCATTGGTGTACTCAGGCAGCCAGTGGTCGGGTTGGATCTTCATGAGGTCCGACACGCGACGTTCGCCGATAACTGGGCGTGAGCGGTCAGCTTTGCGGTAGGAGAACCACTTATCGAGGATGTTGACTCCATCGATCGCGTACTCGCGCATCGCAGGTGTCACTCGATCGACGACTCCGCTGCCGATTGTCAGCTGCTGCGAGCCCGCGTCGTATCCGAGCGTGTTGGGGAACTCTGCGCTCGTCATCGGGATCTCGGTAACGTTCCTGGGCGCGCGCTCGGTGGTCAGACGAGGTAAGCCGTTCACCGTGGCTGGGTGGTCGTCTTGCTTGAAGCGCTGGCCATACGTCTGATACCAGATGGATCGTTTCCCGACGGTGACAGCATGCTCAAATAGCCCGACATCGGCCGTGAACGGCACCCGAATGCCGGGGGTTGTTAGATCGCTGGCGAACTTGGTCGTGTAGGCGGGATGTGAAGTCACCGCGACGATGTACGCGATGACCTCTTCTGCTGTCGGCTGTCGCCGATAGGCACTCTCAAGGGTCGACAGCACTTCAGGTCGGAGGTTGGCTGTGGTAGCTGAAGCATCAGCCCAGAGGGGGTAAACGCGGCCGCCGCCATGACCACGATGATGGTGCATGTCGGGAGGCGTGGCCGCGACCGTCACCGCCGGCCCCTCAGTCGGGGAATCGGAGTTGGGTGCTGTCAGATACACCTGCTTCACCGACATCGTGGCCCAGAGCGTGGGGTTGGGGCGATTTAGGACGCGCTTGTCGGGGATGATCCAGGAGCGGTCGAGGTTACGGAAGGCGTACCGGACCGGCTTTTCAGCTGACGTGTCAGTGCTGATCGCACTCTCACGAAGTGGATACCCGGGCAACGGTTCTTTCAAGGGCTTGTCAACTGTCAGGCCTGCGCCCTCGCTGAAAAGTTCCCGCTGTCGGCCAACGCTCTTCTCCGCCTGGAGTGCCTTAATCCGCTCCTCTAGCGTCCAGGCATCGGATGCGATAACCCAGGTGCGGCCGGGCATCACTCCTGAGCCGTCGTACGCGAACAGGTCGTCAAGGAGCGGATGACGGGTCCACAGCGGGTCTCCCACAGCGGTGAACGGTGCGCGAGGTGAGTCCGAGACGGGCTTCCATCCATCGTCGTCGAGAGCGATGTCGGCGAGCTCCTTGAATTTCTCGGCGCGGTCCCCCGGTGTCAATGTGCGGGTCTTCACGGTGGCCGGCGCGGTACTCCCTCCAGGGCGGCGGACGGCGATGACGATGCATACCGGGTGAGGGACGGCCTGGAAGATTCGCGTGTTCACGGGAGGCATCAGGCCCTCGGGGGAGCAGTCGATGACGAAGATGTCCGTCGCTTGCTCGCGCATCTTGGCGCGCATTCGCTGGAAGCCATCGCCATCAAGGAATCCGGCCACGGTGATAAAGGTCACGATGCCGGGGGACTCTTTCGGTACCGAGTCGAAGACCTTCCAGGTCGCCCAGCGCCAGAAGTACACGTAAGAGTTCCGCAGCTGCTTCACGTGCGGCCCGAGCTTCCACTCCTTGGGCGGGGTGAAGTCGTTCAAAGGCACGAACCCGGCGTTAGCGCCCGTCTCGACCCAGCCACCCATGCCCTTGGCCTTCTCCTTGTACGGAGGATTGCCGAGCACCACGAGGATCTGCTCTTCGCGTTTAACCCTGTCTGCCTGGCGGCGTGACTCCGCGATTGGCTCGTAGAACTGCCCGATCGTCGAATACTCGGCGTTCGGGTCGCTGAGCGTGTCGGCCACGTATGTTCGCAGTTGGTCGGTGGTAGCTTCTGAGCCGAGCGCGGTGAGTTCAGCGAGCAGTCGCAGTTGGGCGACAGCGTAGGGGCCTAGCTGGATCTCAAAGCCGATGACCTTCTTGAGCCGCTCGGTCAGTGCGGCGCCCTGCGAAGCGGGGCCGTAATCGGTGGCATGACGCTCCGCCACGAGCCGCAGCGTCTCTAGCAAGAACGCTCCAGTGCCCATCGCGGGGTCGATCAGTGTCACCGATTCGTCGGCGAGACCAGCTGGCAGATCCAGCAGAGTCCGTACTGCCTCGTCGGTTAGGTGAGTCATCGACTCGACGACGGGGATAGGTGTGTAGTAGCTGCCGGTCTGCTTCCGCAGGTCACTGTCGTACGTCGCTAGGAAGTCTTCGTAGAAGTACAGCCATGCATCGCGGCGGCTACCCTTTTCCAGCTTCGGCCAGTCGACGGCAGAGAGCACGCGCTTCGCCGTGTCGAGTACCGCTTTCAGTCCTGACTCGTCTTCCGCAACCGAGCCGAGCACCTGAAGTGCTCGACCGATCAACGAGTTGGTCGCCCCTAGCTTCTTGCCGATCTGGTCAGTGTCCTGCTCAATGGAAATCCCTTTGGCTCGCGCGATGAGTAATCCGAACATCACCGCCTGCGCGTATCCGTCCGCAAACTGCGCGTCACTTGCAGTCGGGAATAGGAGGTTCCGCCAATCCTCCGCGGTCGAGCGAAGTGTCCTCGCACCGTCGCTCAGCTCGGCGACTACCTCGGCTCGTAGCAGCCGGCACAGGCGCGCCGACACGCGGGCAAGCTCACCCGCGTTCGCCGGAGCGATCGGCGCCCAGCTCAGGAACGCCCCCAGCATCCGTTCCAGCCAGTCGCCCGCATCAAGCGCAGCACCAGCAGTAGCGACATCGCCATCGAAGAACTCCACGCGGTCGACGAGCTCTCCGTTCTGCCAAAGCGACCAGGACTGAGAGTCCGTGTAGAGAACGTTCGGCAGGAGTCGTAGTCGTTCGAACTGCGACTTGTCGTGACCTCGATACTTACGCGGATCGGCGCCCTTGCCGAGCGCCTTGACCTCCACGAAGCCCGTGAGAGCGTTGCCGATGGTCACAGCGAAGTCGGGCCGCGAGGAGATGTCAGCCATCTTCACTTCACCGATGACGTTGACGTCAGTGAAGCCGAGTGCCTTAGCTGCCGAGCGGAGGAAGGTGTCGAGCGGTGTCCTCAACTGATCCTCGGGATCACCAGTCACGACAGGCTGCGCCAGCTTTTGCTTGAGTTCGACACCTAACGCGCTGACAGCTGCGGCAACGGTGTGAGACATGTCCCCACACTACCGGGCACCGGTTCTCCGCCCACGGAGGGGTGCAGGGTCTACTCGTCGTAGCGTTCGAACAGATCGGCAAGCGTCGTCGCGTTCGCTCCGTCACGGAAGCGGCTGGATATGAGGTCACCCGGGGTTGCGGTCGCAGATGCCGCAATTTCGTAGTAGCTGGTGAGGATCGCTGCTTCCCGATCGCGGTCTTTGGCTGAGGCGATCTCTGCCGAGGCGTCGTAGGCGTCGACCAGCAACTCGGGGAGTTCGAACTCCAGCGGGAAGTCGGGAAGCGCGAACCGGTAGCGCCCATCCACGAGAGCCCAGGTTTCACTCTCTCGGCCTGCCTCGATGATGGTCTGGTAGTAGATGAGAAGGAAGCTCTCGAGGCCAAGCTCGAGTTCGCCTCCGTCACCGTCGGGATCTTTCAGAACGGATGCCCAGCAGTCGCTATCGTCGAAGTACGCGACCGATGCGACACGCTCGACCGGGGAGAGGCCACGAATCGCGGGGGTAGTCGCAACTTGCGTCTTCGCGCGGTCGAGCGGGCGCTCGTCGAAGCCGTTGCTGCGCCCCTTAGCTTCCACGACCGCGCTGTAAGCAGCACCCCGGGTCGACGTTGGGTTGACGGCGACGAAGTCGGGGCGCCGTCCCGTCAGCGGGGTTCCCTGATGCTGGAGTAATAGATCGACGTGCACAAGGTGCGGGTAGCCGAGCACATACCGAGTCGTGAGGGCTGCCTGCGCCATCCCCAGGAAGTAGCTCACCGCGGACTTCTCAGACGGGTCAAGGTTGATGTACGCGTCCGTGCGCGTCCAGCTCTTGCCTGAAGTGGTCGGACGTAGGTTGGCCGCGACGATGCCGGTACGCCACTGCATCTCGGCGAGTGGCCGGCGACGCGCCGGATGGGAGGCGATCGTCGGTATTCCGACCTTCGCCGCGCAGTCCAGGAGCATCTTCTCAGTGACTGTGACGTTCTGCGGCGTCGAACGGTTCGGACGTGTGAACGTCCTCAGTTCGCAGTGGATATTGGGCATTCAACCTCTCCTAACGTGACCGCGCACCGCGAGATCGACCCTATGGCCGGCGTGCCTCGGGGCGCCAACGGAGGGTCTCATCGGTCTTCGGGACTGTCTTTCTTGCGCTCTTCAGCGGACCCCTCGTCCGCTGGACGCACGAGCCCTGATAAACATCTGTAGGCAGGTGATAGTGACGGCCGGCTGCTCAGTCGTCGACGTTGGCCCAAAGGTCGGGGTCGCTGCCGAGAATGTCGGCAAGGTCCCGGGAAGAGATGACCGCTGGGTCCTCCGTGGGCCAGGTAGCGGGCAGCAGGGACGCATCGGCTGTTGCGGGGCGCTTGACAATCTGCCAGTCGTCCCATCCGCCGCCAGGCTCCTTTCGGAGTTCCGCGACTGTATTCGTCCGTGCACGACCTGAGTTCTTCGTGTACACGGTCAACTTGGTGCCTTCGGGTAGAAATTTGAGCGCCGCATAGAGCGCAGTATCAGCGTTGATGACCGTCATAGACGAGACGCTACAGGGGCATCGTTGACGGCGCGCTGTCGAAGGTAACCAGGCGACTGCCAAGCGGGCCTCAAGTCCCGCGATGCGCCCGACGATTGGAGACGAACCACGCCATAAGCACTCGAAGGCAGACACGAAGACACGCGGGGGTCTCGTGCCACGCGGGATGGTGCTCGACGTCTTCGATCGCTGGCTGACGCAGTCGTTGACGCGAACTGCCAGCAGTCTCATCACAACAGGCCTTGAGGGACTGCGGGTGGGCTTTCTCTGAGTGCGACCCGGTCTCAATACACTGACGACATGTCGATTGTTGGCGCGCCGGTGGCCCAAGCGATTCCGCGCGAGATCGTTGGTGCTATCAGCGCCATCTTCACCGGCGGCGCCGGACCCTCGGGCCAGTACATTGACTCGGCGATGGAAGCTGCAGGGCTCGATTCAGCTGCGTACACCGGCAACAAGGCGGTTCGGGTCCGAGATGGCCTGTCGGCACGCCCCCCGCAGCGTGGATGGACGATGCTCGATGAACTCGTGCACGTCCTCCGAGACCATGGCTATTTTGACCCCCGGCCACTGCCTGGCGACATGGTGAGACTGCAATCCGCAATCGGAATGTTCGGCGGGCGCCTCACCGACGGGGGCCACATGACCTGGGGGACGAGCGTCGGCGATGCAATCGGACAGCCGATGGAGGGCCGGCCTACGGTCTCCGCACCTCGAATGACGCTGACGATCCCCGAGGCGGCGCCGCCGCCTCCCCTCGCGCAACCGGCGGACCCGACCATTCCCTCGCACGAGCGGCTCCTGTGGCTCCTCGAACGAGTCCCCCAGTCGTTTAGTGCGCTCGTTCAGAGACGACGTCAAGGTCACACCGCACTCACCTTGGCGGACGAGTACGACCTACAAGATGCGACCGAAACTGCACTCCGACTGCTCTACGACGACATCCGGCCAGAGGAGCGGAATCCGTCGTATGCCGGGCGCTCGTCGACGCAGGACTTCCTTCTGTACGAAGTGAAGACGATGGTCGAGATCAAGGTGACGAGGCCTGGTCGCGGCAATGTTGCGATTCGCGACGAGATCATTATTGACAGCGAGATCTATCGGGCTCATCCCGATGTTGAGCGGATGGTCTTCGTCGTGTACGACATTGCGGCAACGATCCGCAACCCGTCCGGATTCGAGCAGGCTCTGTCGACACCGATCGACGGCTACGCGCGCGACACACTAGTCGTGCCCTGGCCGTACCCCGTCGCTCCAGGGACCTGACGTCGTCGTGGTCGCGAGGGCTCTGGTCACTCTGGTCGACGACACGGGGTAAGTCGCTGCGCCCGTTCTCAGATAACCTGCGGAAGACGCTGACCACCAAGCCAAAGGCGGGGCATTCAGATGAGCCCATCAAACTCGAAGGCGCGACGCGCTGCGCATGCAGCGAAGGTGACTGCTCGCAGCGCCCAGAGTTCCGGCATCGTCAAATGCTACGTCGAGCGGTTCGAGAATGCCGTCGGCGCACCGGACCTCCGCCTTCGTGAGAAGTCGACCAAGCGGCTCGTGAGGGTCTTGACAGACAACCAGATGTTCGGGTCAGTCGCGCCGTTGTCGAACCTGTTGCAGGACTGCTATGTCCATGGAGGCGGGCTCGTCGAGCCACGGGGCCGTGCAGAGTACATCGCCATCGCCGCGCCGATCGTGACGCAAAACGCTCAGGAGATCTCTGTCGCATTCGAGGGCTTCTCGGTGCAGGTCCACATCGCAACCGCGGACATCGCATCTCCTCCGACATCCGTGTGGGCCTACATCGAGGAGTACCCCGTCGAGGACGGGGGCCTTGGTCTGCGTCTCCGGCAGAAGGTCACGGGTCGGAAGATCGAGATGTACGGCAGAAACCAGGAGCATTTGCTCACGTTCCTCAGCAGCCCGCAGTTCACAGGAGCCCACACCTACATGGCCAACCTTTACCAGAAAGACGGCTTCGAGGACTACGTGCTGGTCTCCGGGGGTACGGCAACAGACTCGTACGACGTGCTTCTCTTCAACGACGGTGCTGAACTCACCTACCTGCTTGGCCCGACACCTGACACCGCATACCGGGATGCGTTCCGCGTGCTGACAGAGGAGTCGGCGCCGGAGGCGCACGCGCGTACCGCGCAGACGCACTTCGACAGGGGCCGGTATCGCGAGGCCGTGCTCTCCGCGCGACTCGCTGTCGAAACGGCGTGCGGCGGACGTGGACTCGATGTGAAGCGCCGGCTTGCCGATGCTCCCGCGGACATCACGACCGCGGCTGAAGCCCTGTACGGCAAGCGCCATGTGGCCGTCCATGAGGGCGAGACTCGAGTCGAACAGCCCGATGCCATACAGGCGATTCGCGCGATGCATCAAGTCCTCAGCTACCTGGAGTCGACGCCTTCCTGAGGGGCCGGTCGCTGTTCCCGTGCGCTTGCGCGTCAAGGATGACAATGCGCACTTGACGAGCACGGTGTGATGATCGGTGCTCGATGGAAATCCCTGATCCTCAGTCTCTTTTGGAATGATAAATGTAGGGGGTATTGCAGCGAAGACGACGCTCCTGGCCGCCGTGCTCGGCGCAGCCCCGCCGCACGAGCGCATCGTCGTCATCGAAGACGTGGGCGAGGCGGTCATCGAGCACCCGCACGTGGTCTCGCTCGAGTCACGACAGCCGAACCTCGAAGGAGCCGGGCGCATCGGGCTCGATGCGCTGGTGCGCGAGGCGCTGCGCATGCGTCCGGATCGGCTGGTGGTCGGCGAATGCCGAGGCGCCGAGCTGCGGGAACTCCTCTCGGCGCTGAACACCGGCCACGACGGGGGCGCAGGCACGATGCACGCGAACTCGCTCGCCGACGTGCCGGCCCGCCTCGAGGCGCTCGGCGCGTCGGCGGGACTCTCGGCGGACGCCGTCGCCCGGCAGGCCGTGAGCGCATTCGACCTCGTGCTGCATCTCGAGCGCCGCGGCGGGGTGCGCACGCTCGCCTCGATCGGCCGGCTCGTGCTCGACCACGACCGGCTCGGCGTCGAGGCGGCCCGATGACCGCCCGGCCGTGGAGCACCCGGGCGAGCCGCCGACTCACGTCGATCCGTCGTCCGAACGGCGCCGCCGAGGAATCGGCGATCGAGCGCGCGGCGGCGGTCGCCGAGCAACTGGCGACCCTGCTCTCGGCAGGTGTCGGCGTCGCGGCGGCCTGGTCGCACCTGGTGCCCGTCCCCGATTCGGATGCGGATCGCCCGACGGGCGCGGCGGACACGGCTCGAGCCGGTGATCCGCAGCCGGACCCGGTCATCGTGGCCGCAGCCGCCGCGCGCGAGGGGCTCCCGGTGCACGAGGCGCTGCGCCGCAGCGGCTCGAGCGGGCCCTGGCGCACCCTCGCCGCGGCCTGGGAGATCGCCGCCGCGTGCGGCGCCCCGCTCGCCGGCAGCCTGCGCGAGCTCGCCGCCGCCCTGCGCGACGAGGCCCAGCTTCGGCGCGAGGTCCGCACCGCGCTGGCCGGGCCGAACGCGAGTGCGCGCCTCGTGGCCTGGCTCCCCGTCGTCGCGATCGGCTTCGGCCTGCTGCTCGGGTTCGACACCGCCCGGGTGCTGCTCGGTTCTCCGCTCGGCCTCGGTTGCCTGTTCGCGGGACTCGCCCTGCTCTGGGCCGGGCGGCGATGGAACCGGGCGCTGGCTGCACAGGCCGCGCGCGGCGCCGCGGATGCCGGAATCGAGTACGACCTGCTGGCGATCGCGTTGACGGGCGGCGTCTCCCTCGACCGGGCGCGAACGCTCGTCGAGGCGGCCCTGTCGGACCGCGACGGCGTGCGCGACGTCCGCGAGATCGATCGGATCATCGGGCTCGCAGCCGCGGCCGGCGCCCCGGTGGCCGAGCTGCTGCGGGCCGAGGCGTTCCGGGTCCGTCGCACGGCGCGGGCTCGAGGCGTCGCGCGGGCGGCGGCCCTCGGGGTGCGGCTGATGATCCCGCTCGGCGTCTGCGTGCTGCCGGCCTTCGTCCTGCTGGGCGTCGCGCCCCTCGTCATCTCGGTCGTCTCCGGCACCTTCTCAGGCGCCGGATGACCGCCCTGCTCGTGCCACCGCCGACCGCCGCTGCGGTCAGACAAGAAGAGAGGTACCTCATGAATCATCGAACTCGTCCGCATGGGAGCTCGGCCGAGGCGGTGACGCTCGCAGCCGAGGGCGTCACCGTCGGCGGTTCCGTACGATGGCGTCGTTTGCGGGGCATCCGGCGCCGCCTCTCCGGCGATCGGGGTGCCGCGACCGCGGAGTATGCGGTGGCCACGATGGCCGCGGTCGGCTTCGCGGGACTCCTGGTCGTCATCCTGCGCGGAGACGAGGTGCGCGGCATCCTCACCGAACTCGTGCGGAATGCGCTCAGCGTCGGCTGAGACGCGCCGCGAGCGCGGCAGCGTGACCGCGGAGCTCGCGGTCGCGCTGCCCGCGGTCGCCGCGGTGCTAGCACTCTGCCTCGGTGCGGTGCTGCTCGCCGCGCAGCAGGTGCGCCTGAGCGACGGCGCCGCCGACGCGGCTCGGGCGCTCGGTCGCGGCGAGTCCGCGTCGACCGCCGCCGGGATCGCCGCGCGGGTGTCGGGGGGAGCGGTGTCGCTCGGCTCCACGAACGACGGCACCTTCGTGTGCGCGACGCTTCGCGCTCCCGCCGCCGGGCTCCTCGCCGCCATCGAACTGCGGGCGTCCTCCTGCGCGCTCGCCGGAGGTCGCTGATGTCCGGCTCCGTGCTCGCGGTCGGGGTCGTCGGAGCGTGCGCCGCCACTGCGCTCGCCGTGCTGCCGCTGCTCGGCATGCACGTCGAACGCCAGCGCGCCGCGCACGCCGCGGATGCCGCTGCGCTCGCCGCGGCCGACGCCTTGACCGGTGCGGTGCCCGGCGTGCCGTGCGAGCTGGCCGTCGAACTCGCACGCCGGAACGGCGCGACCCTCACCGCGTGCGAAGCCGATGGGGCGACCGCGACCGTCGCCGTCGAGATCGAGTTCCCGCTCGGCTCGGCGGGGGCGCGGGCGAGAGCTGGGCCGCCGGCGACGGCCCGCCGCTCGGGCAGGCGGCCTCAGTCGAAGACGGTCTCGATGAAGCGGTAGTCGACCGCGGTCGGACGGGCGTCGCCCGGCCCGTCGAACTCGAGGCCGGCCCCGCGCGCGTAGACGTAGCGCTTGCCGGCGTCCGCGTTCAACTCGATGCGGGGGCGAGGGTCGCCGCTGTCGAGGAACGCGGTCGCGACGGTCTTGCCTTCGAGTGGCCCGTCGATCAGCTTGGCGGTGTACGAGCCCGAGGATGACGTGTCCATGCGGGTCATTCTCCTCCGCCCGTGTCGAACCGCAAGGGGTGGATACGCCACCGTGGCGGAGGTGCGCTCCCGGCCAGGGTGTGTATCGTGTGGCTGTCGGCGCTCGGCGTCGGCGGACAGCACACCGCTCGGGGGCGCGGCGTTCCGCTGCACTCTCGTCTCGAAGCAATAGAGGAGTCTGGTGTCAGGCAAGAAGTTGGTGATCGTCGAGTCGCCGACCAAGATGAAGTCCATCGCCGCGTATCTCGGCGACGGATACGAGGTGCTGTCGTCCGTCGGGCACATCCGCGACCTGGTCGAGCCGAAGAACCTCCCGCCGGAGCTCAAGAAGGGCCCGCTCGGCAAGTTCTCGGTCGACGTCGACAACGGCTTCGAGCCGTACTACGTCGTCTCCGACGCGAAGAAGAAGACCGTCGCCGAACTCAAGCGAGCGCTGAAGGGGGCGGACGAGCTCCTGCTCGCCACCGATGAAGACCGCGAGGGCGAGGCGATCGCCTGGCACCTGCTGCAGGAGCTGAAGCCGAAGGTCCCCGTGCGCCGCATGGTCTTCCACGAGATCACGAAGGACGCGATCCTCGCGGCGAAGGACAACACCCGCGAGCTCGACACCTCGCTCGTCGACGCGCAGGAGACGCGGCGCATCCTCGACCGGCTCTACGGCTACGAGGTCTCGCCCGTGCTCTGGCGCAAGGTGGGCCCCGGCCTGTCCGCGGGCCGCGTGCAGTCGGCGGCGACCCGCCTCGTGGTCGACCGCGAGCGGGAGCGCCTCGCGTTCGTCGCCGCGGGGTACTGGGATCTCGTCGGCACCTTCGCGACCGACGCCCCGAACAGCGCCTTCGCGGCGAAACTCGTCCGCGTGGGCGGCAAGCGCATTGCCACCGGTCGCGACTTCAACGACGACGGCAAGCTGACGTCCTCCGCAGTCGTGCTGGACGAGCCCACCGCGACGGCGCTGGCCGCGGCCCTCCGCGACGACACCGTCGCCCGCCGCGTCGCCAAGGTCGAGTCGAAGCCGTACTCGCGCCGTCCGGCCGCGCCGTTCACGACCTCCACCCTGCAGCAGGAGGCGGCCCGAAAGCTCCGCCTCTCCGCCAAGGACACCATGCGCGTGGCGCAGTCGCTCTACGAGAACGGCTACATCACCTATATGCGCACCGACTCGAACTCGCTGTCGCAGCAGGCGATCGCGGCCGCCAGGGCGCAGGCGACGAAGCTCTACGGGGCCGACTCGCTGCCCGACAAGCCCCGGGTCTACGCCGGCAAGTCGAAGAACGCCCAGGAGGCGCACGAGGCGATCCGCCCGTCCGGCGAGGTCTTCCGCACCCCCTCCTCGCTGCAGGGCTCGCTGCGCGGGCGCGAGTTCGACCTCTACGACCTCATCTGGAAGCGCACCGTCGCCTCGCAGATGGCCGACGCCAAGGGGCACACCGCGACCGTCACGATCGAGGTCGGGCCGACCGCGGCATCCGCTGCGGCGCCGGCCGAGCCGACCGCGCCGGTCGGCGGGACCACCGCGGAGTTCACCGCGAGCGGCACCGTGATCACCTTCCGCGGCTTCCTCGCCGCCTATGAAGAGGGACGCGACGAAGAGCGCAACGCCGACGACTCCGGGGATGCCAAGCTCCCGCAGCTGACCGAGGGGCAGAGCGTCGAGCTCGCCGAGCTCGAGGCCAAGGGCCACGAGACGAGCCCGCCGCCGCGCTACACGGAGGCGAGCCTCACGAAGCGCCTCGAGGAGCTCGGCATCGGCCGCCCCTCGACGTTCGTATCGATCATCTCGACGATCCTCGATCGCGGCTACGTGACCCAGCGGGGCCAGGCGCTCGTGCCGAGCTGGACCGCCTTCTCCGTCGTGCGGCTGCTCGAAGAGCACTTCGGCGACCTCGTCGAGTACGACTTCACCGCCGAGATGGAGGACGACCTCGACCGCATCGCCGCCGGCGAGGCCGACCGCGTCGACTGGCTGAACGAGTTCTACTTCGGCAGCGAGCGCCACCGCGGGCTCCGCCAGGTCGTCGACAACCTCGGCGAGATCGACGCCCGCGAGATCAACTCGATGGCGATCGCGCCGGACGTGACGCTGCGCATCGGCAAGTACGGGCCCTATCTCGAGGTCGTCGAGGAGGGTGCTGCGCCCGATGCGACCCCGCGGCGGGTCAACCTGCCGCCCGAGCTCGCGCCCGACGAGCTCACGCTCGAGAAGGCCCGCGAGCTCATCGACGCGCCGGTGCAGAGCGACCGGGTGCTCGGGCAGAACCCCGCGAACGGCAAGCAGATCGTCGTGAAGGACGGCCGGTTCGGCCCCTACGTCACCGAGCTCGAGCCGGAGCCCGAGGCTGCGGAGTCGACCGTCGACCAGGCCACGGGCGAAGTCGTCGAGGCGAAGCCGAAGCGCGGCGCGAAGAAGGCCGCGGCCGCCAAGCCGCGCACCGCCTCCCTGTTCAAGTCGATGGATCCGGCCGAGGTCGACCTCGACACGGCGATCCGGCTGCTCGAGCTGCCCCGCGTGGTCGGCCTCGACCCCGAGTCGGGCGAGGAGATCACGGCGCAGAACGGCCGCTACGGGCCCTACCTGAAGAAGGGCGCCGAGACGCGCACGCTGCCGAGCGAGGACGCGATCTTCGACCTCGACCTGCCCGGCGCGCTCGAACTGCTCGCGCAGCCCAAGTACGGCGCCCGGCGGGCGTCGAGCGCGCTGAAGGAGTTCGACGCGGATCCCGTGAGCGGGAAGCCGATCAAGGTGAAGGACGGCCGCTTCGGCCCCTACGTCACCGACGGCGAGACGAACGCGACGATCCCGCGGGCCGAGTCCGTCGAGGACGTCACGTTCGAGCGGGCGGTCGAGCTGCTGCAGCTGAAGCGCGAGAAGGGCCCGGCCAAGCCGAAGGCGAAGCGGGCCACGACCGCGAAGAAGGCGGCGCCGAAGAAGCCCGCCGCGGCCAAGAAGACCGGCACCTCGAAGAAGAGCCAGGCGTGACCCGGGGCCTGTTCATCACCCTCGAGGGCGGCGACGGCTCAGGCAAGACCACGCAGGCCGAGCTCCTCAGGGAGTGGCTCGGCGGCCTCGGCCGCGAGGTGGTCCGCACTCGCGAGCCCGGTGGCACCGAGGTCGGCGTCGAGGTGCGCGAGATCGTGCTGCACCACCGCGGCGACATCAGCCCGCGCGCGGAGGCGCTGTTGTACGCGGCCGACCGGGCCCACCACGTCGCGACGCTCGTGCGCCCGGCCCTCGAGCGCGGTGCCGTGGTGCTGCAGGACCGCTACATCGACTCCTCGGTCGCCTATCAGGGCGCCGGCCGGGTGCTCGACAGCCGCGAGGTGCGCGCGCTCTCGGAGTGGGCCACCGAAGACCTGGCCCCCGACCTCACCGTGCTGCTCGATCTCGACCCCGAGGCCGCCCGCGGTCGCCTCGACGCCTCGCGCACCCGCTACGACCGGCTCGAGGCCGAGGCATCCGAGTTCCACCGCCGCGTGCGGGAGGCGTACCTTCGGATCGCCGCGGCCGAGCCCGAGCGGGTCGTCGTGGTCGACGCCGCGCAGCCCGCCGAGCAGATCGCCGCCGAACTGCGCGCGCGGATCGAGCCGCTGCTCTAGATGGCTCGGGCGGGGGAGCGGATGCCTCGAACCGCGTCGGCGGTGGAGGGTAGCGTGGCAGGGTGAGCGTGTGGAGCGAACTGACGGGGCAGGACGCCGCCATCGCCGTGTTCCGCGCGGCCGCCTCGGCGTCGACCGTCCGCGCCGGCGCCGCCGCTGAGGGCGACGCATCGGCCGCTCCGGATGCACGCAGCATGACGCACTCCTGGCTCATCACCGGCCCGCCCGGCTCCGGCCGCTCGAACCTCGCCTACGCCTTCGCGACCGCGCTCATCGCGGGCGACGCCGACGGCGACGAGCCGACCCGCATCCAGGTCGAGGCGCGCAGCCACCCCGATCTGCACGTGCTCACGACCGAGGGCGTCATCATCAAGGTCGCCGACGTCCGCGACATCGTGAAGCGCTCGCACTACGCCCCGTCCGTCGGCCGGCACCGGGTGATCGTCGTCGAGGACGCCGACCGCATGACCGAGCAGACCTCCAACGTGCTCCTGAAGGAGCTCGAGGAGCCGCCGGAGCGCACCGTGTGGATCCTCTGCGCCCCGAGCGAGGCCGACCTCATCCCGACGATCCGCTCGCGCGTCCGCTCCGTGCGCCTGCAGGTGCCGAGCATCGCCGACGTCGCCGAACTGCTCGTGCGCCGCGACGGCGTCGAGCCGGCGCTCGCGGAGCGCGCCGCTCGCGAGGCGCAGAGCCACATCGGCATGGCGCACCGGCTCGCCACCAACGAGGAGGCGCGCAGCCGTCGCGCCGAGACGCTCCGGCTCGCCCTCGGCGTGCGCTCGGCCGCGACCGCGGTGATGACCGCCGCGCGGCTCCTCGAGATCGCCGGCGACGACGCGAAGGCCATCACCGAGCTGCGCGACCAGGAGGAGCGCGAGCACGCGCTGCGCTCGCTCGGCCTGGCACCCGGGCAGGCCATCCCGCCCGCGCTGCGCTCGCAGATCAAGGCGCTCGAGGACGAGCAGAAGCGGCGGGCGACGCGAAGCCTGCGCGACGGCATCGACCGCATCCTCGTGGACCTCGCCTCGCTGTACCGCGACGTGCTGCTGCTGCAGCTCGACGCCCGGGTGCCGCTCGTGAACCGCGAGATCGAGGCCGAACTCGGTGCGGCGGCCGCGGCCGCCACTCCGGCGCGCACGCTCGCGACGCTCGACGCCATCCAGCTCGCACGCACCCGCATCGAGGGCAACGTCGCGCCGGCGCTCGCGCTCGAGGCGATGCTCGTGAGCGCCATCAGACGACCAGGGACCGAACGGGGGGCCGCATGATCCGCACCGGCACGACAGGGGGCGCTCGCGCTCGCAGACGCATCGGGGCCGTCGGCCTCGTGGCCGCGGTGGCGCTGCTGCTGAGCGGCTGCTTCCCCGACCTCGGCGGACTCTTCCCGAAGCCCGCGGCCACCTCGACGCCGACGGGCGAGCAGGTCTCCGCCGAGCTGCAGCCGTTCTACTCGCAGATCCTCGAGTGGAAGGGCTGCGGCGAGAAGCTCGAGTGCTCGACCGCGAAGGCGCCGCTCGACTGGGACGACCCGGCGGCGGGCGAGATCGAGCTCGCCCTCGTGCGGCACCGTGCCACGGGCGAGCGCATCGGCTCGCTGCTCGTGAACCCCGGCGGACCAGGCGCGTCCGGCGTCGACCTCGTCTCCGACTCGCTCGACTTCGCCGTCGGCCAGCCGCTGCAGGAGCGCTTCGACATCGTCGGCTTCGACCCCCGCGGGGTCGGCCAGTCGAGCTCGGTGGTCTGCTACGACGCCGCGGGCATGGACGAGGCGCTGTTCACCATTCCGCCCGGCGAGCGCGGCAGCCCCGAGTGGATCGCGGCGTCTTCGAAGAACTTCGAGGACTTCGGCGCCGCCTGCGCCGAGAACACCGGCGAACTGCTGGGCTACGTCGACACCGTGAGCGCCGCCCGCGACCTCGACCTGCTGCGCGCCGTCCTCGGCGACACCAAGCTGAACTACCTCGGCTACTCGTACGGCACCTTCCTCGGCGCGACGTTCGCCGGGCTCTACCCCGACAAGGTCGGCCGGCTCGTGCTCGACGGCGCGATCGACCCCGCGGCCAGCGAGTTCGAGGTCTCGAAGGCGCAGGCGGTCGGCTTCGAGCAGGCGCTGCGCGCCTACATGGCCGACTGCCAGAGCTCGGCCGACTGCCCGTTCTCGGGCGACGTCGACGCCGGAATGGCCGAGGTCGGGGCGCTCGCGGCGTCGCTCGACGCCAGTCCGCTGCGCGGCAGCGACGGGCGGATGGTCGGGGCCGACACGTACCTCACCGCCATCATCGCGGCGCTGTACAGCCCCGACTCGTGGACGTACCTCTCGCAGATGTTCGACTCGGTCATGCTCGGCGACGCCGATATGGCGCTGACGCTCGCCGACTTCTACTACGGGCGCAACCCCGACGGCACGTACAGCGACAACTCGACCGAGGCGTTCCGGGCGATCAACTGCCTCGACTACCCGCTCCGCGACGGCGAGGGCGACCTCCAGGCCGAGGCGGCCGAGATCACCGCGGCGGCACCCGTCATCGGGCCGTACTGGGGCTACGACACGGGCGGCGGCTGCGAGCTGTGGCCGGTGCAGGGCGATGCGACGCGCGCGGCGATCCACGCCGAGGGGGCCGACCCGATCCTCGTCATCGGCACGACCGGCGACCCGGCGACCCCGTACGAGTGGGCGGTCTCCCTCGCCGAGCAGCTCGACTCGGGCGTGCTCGTGAGCTACGAGGGCGAGGGGCACACGGCGTACAACAAGTCGAACGCCTGCGTGAACGACGCCGTCGAGCAGTACTTCATCGACGGCACGGTGCCCGCGAGCGATCCGAAGTGCTGATCGGGTGAACCCCGCGGCGCTGACGTCTCGGCGCTGACGTCTCGGTGGCGGTGCCGTGGTCATCGAGGGCGCTCGGCATCCGCTACTATTGACTCTCGTGCCACCGCAGCGCTCGCGCCGCGGACGTCACGCCGCCTTAGCTCAGTCGGCAGAGCGATTCACTCGTAATGAATAGGTCGTGGGTTCGATTCCCACAGGCGGCTCCAGACGCGACATGCCTTCTCCCGTTCCGCGGGAGGAGGCATTCGTCATTTTCGGGGCCGGGACGCCTGGCGACATCTGTCGCGCAATCCGCCGTGAATTGGACATTCGTCGCATTGTCCGTGCCCTTCGGCCGCGCCTAGCCTCGTCGGTACCGGTCGCCGATCGAACGGCGCACGGCTTCCCCCGATCCGCATCGCTTCAGTGAGGAAACGATCGTGACATCCACCGAACCCCGCACCGTCGCCCGACCCCGCCGGGCCGCGCTCGCCGCGCTCGCCGGCACGAGCATCGAATGGTACGACTTCTTCATCTACGCGACGGCCGCGGCCCTCGTGTTCCGGCACGTGTTCTTCCCGCCGGACATGAACCCCGTGCTCGGCACGATCGTCGCGTTCGGCACGACCTCCTTCGGCTACCTCGGCCGCCCCATCGGCGCGTTCCTCTTCGGCCACCTGGGTGACCGCTTCGGACGCAAGCCCGTGCTCATCGCCACGCTGCTGCTCATGGGCGTCGGCACCTTCGGCATCGGCCTGCTTCCCTCCTACGAGGTGGTCGGGCCGCTCGCCCCGCTGCTGCTCATCACGCTGCGGCTGCTGCAGGGCGTGGCCATGGGCGGCGAGTGGGGCGGCGCCGCGCTGCTCGCGATCGAGCACGCACCCGCCGAGCGCCGCTCCTTCTACGGCTCCTTCGCGCAGCTGGGCTCCTCGGTGGGGGCGACGCTCTCCTCAGCGGTGTTCGCGATCTCGGAGCACATCGGCGACGGCCTCATCGCAGGCTCCTGGCGCATCCCCTTCCTCTTCAGCGCCGTCCTGGTGGTGATCGGGCTCATCATCCGCTCGGTGGTCGGCGAGTCTCCCGAGTTCGTCTCGGCCCGCAGCGCGCAGGAGCTCTCGGCCGCCCCCGTGCGCGAGGTGTTCCGCACCCCGAAGCCGCTGCTCATCGGCATCGGCGCCATGCTCGTCGCCACCGGCGGCTACTACGTGACGTCGTCCTTCTTCCTCGCCTACTCCTCGGAGCAGGCCGGCGTGCCGACGGAGCTCGTGCTGAACGCACTCATCATCGCCGGCCTCTTCGAGATGGCCTTCGTGCCGCTGGCGGGCTGGCTCGGCGACCGATGGCGACCGCAGTACGTCGTCGCCGTGGGGCTCGCGGGCATCATGATCGTGGTGGTGCCGCTGTACCTGCTCGCGCACACCGGCTCGTTCCTCGTGATCACCGTCATGCTCGCCGTCACGGCGCTGTTCACCGGCTTCAACTACGGGCCGATCGCCGCCGTGCTCGCGTCGATCTTCCCCGTGCGGGTGCGGTACACCGGCACCTCGCTCGCCTACCAGGGCTCCGCGCTCACGGCCGGGGCGCTCACGCCGATCGTGCTGCCGACGTTGCTCGGCATGTCCGAGGGTTCGCCGGTGCTGATCTTCGCCTACCTCGCGTTGCTCTGCCTCGTGGCGATCGGCTGCGTGCTCGCCACCCGGGGGCTGGCCGCGCGCGTCGAGCGCGGGACCGTCGCATGAGCGCCGTCACCGAACTCATCGTTCGCGGCCGGATCCGGCCGAGCGGCTCGGAGCGGCTCGTGGAGGCGATCCTGGTCCGCGACGGTCGCATCGCGGCGGCGGGGTCGCTCAGCGACTGCCGCGCCCTCGCCTTCACGACCGTCGAAGAGCTCGAGCTCGGCGAGCTGACCGTGCTGCCCGGCTTCGTCGACGCGCACTGCCACCCCCTCATGCACGGCCAGTTCGCGTCGTGGACCGACTGCAGCTGGACGGCCGCACCCAGCATCGACGACGTCGTCGAGCGGCTCCGCGAGCGCGGCGAGGCGCGGCCGGGCGCGATCCGCGGGCGCGGCTTCCACCACGGCAATGTCGCGGACCAGCGGATGCTGAACCGGCACGACCTCGACCGGGTCAGCACCGAGCGGGAGGTGCTCGTCTTCCACTCGAGCGGGCACGGCGCCATCGCGAACTCGGCGGTGCTGCGCGCGCTCGGCATCACCGCCGAGACGGCGGACCCGGAGGGCGGGCACCTCGGCCGAGACGCCGCCGGTGCGCCCGACGGGACCTTCTGGGATGCCGCCGCCGACTGGCTGACCGGCGTCGCCGGCGTGAAGATCGGCAACAACGGGCCGAACTTCCACCTCTCCGACGACGCGGAGGAGCTCGGCGCGCAGCTCGCCGCCGCGCAGCGCGAGCTGCACTCGGTCGGCGTGACCTCCGTCGTCGACGCCCAGGTCACGTCGCGAGAGCTCGGCACCTACCTGCGCGCCCGCGACCGCGGCGAGCTGACGCTGCGCGCCGAACTCCTCGTGATCTCGAGCCTGATCGGGCAGCTCGAGCAGCTCGGCGTGGCGGGGCGGCTCGGCGACGAGCAGCTCGCGATCGCCGGGGTGAAGCTGTACTCCGACGGAGCGCTGACCGCCGCGACCGCGCGGTTCAGCTCGCCGTACTGCTGCGACCCGTCGGACTTCGGCTACCTCTACCATCCCGATGGGGAGCTCGAGGGCATGATCGAGCGGGTCACGGCGCTCGGGCTGCCCACCGCGACCCACGCGCAGGGCGACGCCGCGATCGAGCTCGTCCTCGACATCCATGAGCGCCTGCAGGCGGAGGGCCGAGCGCTCCGGCACCGCATCGAGCACTTCGGCGGGCCCAGCGAGGCGCAGGTGCGTCGCGCGGCCGAGCTCGAGCTCTGGCCGATCACCCAGCCGCAGTACCTCGCGCGCTACGGCGACGAGCTGATGGAGGCGCTCGGCGAGCGTGCCGAACGGCTGACTCCGCTGGGCGAGATCCGCGATGCCGGGGCGCCAGTCGTGCTCTCCTCGGACGCCCCGGTCTGCCCGCCCGGGCCGCTCGAGGCGGTGCACGCGGCGGTGACCCGACGCACGGCCGGCGGCCGGGTGCTCGGCGGACCGGAGCTGCAGCTCGCCCTCGCCGAGGCGATCCTCGGCCACACCGCGACCGCGGCGGCCTCGATCAGCCGGGAGCACGCGGTCGGCGCCCTCGAGCCGGGCCGCTTCGCGGACTTCGTCGTGCTCGACCGCGACCCCTACCTCGTGGGGATCGACGAGGTGCCGGCGATCCGAGTGCTGCAGACCTGGGTCGGCGGTGCACAGGTCTACGAGGCCGAGCCGCGGCCCGACGAGACGATGGACGAGCGGACACCGCTCGCGGAGGGAGCACGATGATCATCGGACCGGTGGACGGGCAGCGCTCGCCGCGCTATGCGGGCTTCAGCACCTTCGCGCGGCTGCCGCGGCTCGAGGATGTGGCGGACGCCGCGCTCGCCGTGGTGGGGGTGCCCTTCGACGCCGGCGTGACCTTCCGACCCGGCGCCCGCTTCGGCCCGTCGGCGATCCGCGACGCGTCCCGCCTGCTGCGGCCGTTCAATCCGGCGCTCGGCGTCGCGGCCTTCGACCTCGTGCAGGTCGCCGATGCCGGAGACCTCGACGCGAACCCCTTCGACATCGCGAGCGCACTGGACGAGATGGAGCGAGGATTCCGGGCGCTCAGCGGGCCCGGGCGGCGCTTCGTGGCGCTCGGCGGCGACCACACCGTGGCGCTGCCGGCCCTCCGGGCCGTGGCCGAGGCGCACGGCCCCGTCGCGCTCGTGCACTTCGATGCCCATCTCGACACCTGGGACACCTACTTCGGGGAGGCGTACACGCATGGCTCGCCGTTCCGCCGTGCGAGCGAGGAGGGGCTGCTGCGGCGGGATCGCTCCGCCCACGTGGGGCTGCGCGGCTCGCTCTACAGCGGCGACGACCTCCTGGACGACGAGCGGCTCGGTTTCACTGCGGTGCACAGCCGCGAGCTCGATGCGATCGGCGCGCCGGGCGTGCTGCGGCGGATCCTCGATCGGGTCGGCGACGCGCCCGTGTACGTGTCGATCGACATCGACGTGCTCGACCCGTCGATGGCGCCGGGCACCGGCACGCCGGAGGCCGGCGGCATGACGAGCCGCGAGCTGCTCGAGATCCTGCGCGGCATGCGGGGTCTGAAGCTCGTCGGCGCCGACATCGTCGAGGTGTCGCCGCCGTTCGACCACGCGGCGATCACCGCCGTCGCCGCCGCGAACCTCGCCTACGAGCTGCTCGGCATCATGGCCGAGCAGCTCGCGGCCGAACCGTCCGTCAGCCCCGGCTGAGCTGCACGGCCGCCCAGAGTTCGAGCCGCCCGCGGAGTCCGGAGGGATCGAGGCCGAGCAGCTCGCCTGCGGCGTCGATCCGGTGGCGGAGCGTGTGCCGGTGCACGCCGAGCCGGCGGGCGGCCGGCTCCCAGGCGCAGTCATGCTCGATCCAGGCTTCGACCGCGTCCCAGAGCTCGCCGCCGGTGCGCTCGTCGTGCTCCCGCAGGGTGCGCAGCGTGGCGCGCGCGAGTTCTCCCGCGCCCTCGGCGGCGAGTGCGCCGAGCATCCCGGCGGCGGCGAGGTCGCGGTACTCGGCGACGTGCGGCGCGGTGCTGCCGGGCGCGCGGCGCAGCGCCGCGCTCGCTTCGTCGAGGGCGCCGGGCAGCCCCGCGAGGCTCGACGCCGTCGTGCGCCCGGCCCGGAGCGCGTACTGCGCGATCAGGCGGCGGACCGTCGCGTCGGCGGCCTCGGCCGCTTCGTCGACGAGCACGACGATCCGGCCGTCATGGCGGCCGAAGAACAACCCGCCCGGGTTCGCGTTCGCCGCGAACTCGAGGGCGTCGAGCACCAGATCGGGCTCAGGGGCGGCGTCGAGCACGAAGACGCCGAGCGGCGGGCCGGGCAGCTCGCCCCACGCGTCACGGGCGGTGCGTCCGGCGAGTTCCACCGCGCCGCCGAGGAGCTGCTGCAGCACGCCGTCCCGGAGCTGCAGACGTGCAGCGGCGAGGGCGCGGTGCTGGGCGAGCGCGAGGCTCGCGAAGGCGATGACGCTGTTCACGAGGTCGGTGGCCGAGGGGTCGCGGTCGCGCAGCCCGGCGAGGACGATCGCGCCGTCCAGGTGCTCGACGCCGATCGTCTGCAGCGCGTACTCGAGCCCGTCCGCCTCGAGTCTGGAGGCACCCCGCACGCCGCGGCCGAGGGCTTCGGCGACTGCGAGCCGCAGTGCGGGCGCGGCTGGTCGCGAGCGGTCGGAAGCGAGCTGGGAGCCCGCGCCGTCGAACAGCAGCACCCGGCAGTCGAGTTGCCGCTCGAGCTCGGCGACGATCGAGGCGAGTCCGTCGGGGCGGAGCGCGGCCTTCGTGAGTGCGCGCTGCGCGGCGACCGACCAGCGGATCCGTTCGGTGCGCTGCGCGTCGAGCGCCTCAGCGACGAACTGGATGTATGCGAGGTAGGGCGTGAGGTCGGTCATCTCGATGAGCGGCAGCCCGTGCGCTCGGCAGGCCGCGACGAGCGCCGCCGGCGTCTCGCCGTGGTGCAGCCGCGCGCCGAAGCCGAGACCGACGATGCCGTGCCGTCGCAATCGCGCGACGTAGTCCGCGTAGCGCTCGTCCGGCGTCGCGCCCGGCGGGAACTGCGCGCCGTCGGTGAGCAGCAGGTGGCCGGCGGCGAGGAACGGCGTCGGGTCCGGCAGGTCCGAACCGTGCACCCAGGAGATCGGTCGCTCGATCGCGTCCGCGGAGTCGCCCGGCACGAGCAGCTGCAGGCGGTCGCCTCCGAACTCGAGGAGGCTGCGGATCGTCGGCGGCGCGGACATCCCGGAAGTATACGAGGGCCCAAGACGAAAGGCCCGGGATCGCCGGGCCGTTCGCACGTTCCCGCGGAGGACGGGAATGCCCTGCACGCTAGGCGACGCCGCGCGAATCCGCAGCCTCCCCGATCTGGGGGCAGGGGCGGGGCCGGCCGTCGAGGGGTCGGCCCCGGGTGCGCGGGCCTAGGCTTTGTCCATGACCGATCGACTCCGCTGGGGCATTCTCGCGACGGGCGGCATCGCCCGCCTCTTCACCGCCGACCTGAAGCTCGCCGGCTTCGACGTGCGCGCCGTCGGCTCGCGCAGCGCGGCGTCGGCCGCCGCGTTCGCCGAGGAGTTCGGCATCCCCACGGCGCACGCGGGCTACGACGCGCTGTTCGCCGACCCCGAGGTCGACGTCGTCTACGTCGCGACGCCGCACCCGCTGCACGCCGAGAACGCGGTCGCCGCGCTCGAGGCCGGCAAGCACGTGCTCGTCGAGAAGCCCTTCGCCCTGAACCGTGCGGAGGCCGAGCGCATCCGCGACGCCGCTCAGGCCAACGGGCGGCTCGCGCTCGAGGCGATGTGGACGCGCTACCTGCCGCACATGGTGCGCATCCGCGAGCTGATCGCCGCGGGCGCGCTGGGCGAGGTGCGCTCGCTCATCGCCGACCACACGCAGCTGCTGAGCGACGACCCCGCCCACCGCGTCAACGCGCTCGAACTCGGCGGCGGCGCCCTGCTCGACCTCGGCATCTACCCGATCTCCTTCGCGTGGGACCTCTTCGGGGAGCCCGCCGCCATCCGCGCCTCCGCCGTGTTCAAAGCGACGGGCGCGGACGCCCAGCTCGCGACGATCTTCCAGTACCCGGGCGGGCAGACGGCCACCACCTACTCCGCGAGCGATACCCAGGGCCCGAACCGCGCCGCGATCATCGGTACGGTCGCGCGCATCGAACTCGACGAGGTCTGGTACGCGCCGACCACCTTCCGGCTCATCGCGGCCGACGGCAGCGTGCTCGAGACCTTCGAGTCGCGGGTCGAGGGCCGGGGCATGCAGTACCAGGCCGCCGCGTTGGAGGCACTCGTCGCCGATGGCCGCCTCGACGGCGGGGAACTGCTGTCGACGGCCGAAACGGTGGGGATCATGGGCACGCTCGACGCGATCCGCGCCGAGATCGGCCTGCGGTACCCGGGGGAGTGACGCCCTCGCCGCACGCCGTCGCCGCACGACGGTGCTGAGCGGCGCTCAGGAAGCATGGAGGCATCCCCTCCGTAGAATGCCCGGGTGAACGAGCGGATGGATGACGCGAGCGCGCCCGAAGGCGCGAGCGTCCCACGTGCGCCCGCACCCGACGGCCTCCTGGGCCGGGTGCGCGCCGCCCTCGGCGGCCACCGGCTCGCGACCGCGATCGGCGCAGCTGCGCTCGGCCTGCTCCTCCTCGGCGGCGGGGCGATCGCCGTGGGCGCCGCGATGCGCACGCCGCCCGCACCCATCCGAGTCGCGGCCGCGGCCGAGCCGACCCCGAGCGCCGAGCCGCGACCGAGCCCAGACGCCGCTGCAGCAGCCGTCGCGCTCCGCACCTGCTCGGTCGACGAGCTCGCAGCCGACCCCCGGCTGGCCGAGCTCCAGGCCCAGGTCGTGAACGCGGGCACCGGCGAGGTGCTGTTCGACCGGGGCGGCTCGACGCCGTCGCGCACCGCGAGCGTCATGAAGGTGCTGACCTCGGCGGCCGCGCTCGCCGTGCTGGGCCCCGACTACCGCGCCACGACGACCGTCGTGAAGGGCGCGGAGCCCGGGACCGCCGTGCTCGTGGGCGGGGGAGACGTCACGCTCTCGCGCACACCGAGCGGGGACGAAGGCGTCTATCCGGGCGCGGCGCACCTCGACGACCTCGCCGCACAGGTGCGCACCGCCTGGGACGCGGACCCGGCGAACCCGCCGCTCACCCGGCTCGTGCTCGACGCGGGCTACTTCGGCGGCGAGGAGTGGCAGCCGAGCTGGAACCTCAAGGAGCGCGACGACGGCTACATGTCGAACATCGCGGCGCTCATGGTCGACGGCGACCGCGACGACCCGTACTCGAACACCTCGTTCCGCAGCGACGACCCGGTGGGGCGCGCCGGACAGGCGTTCGCCGACGAGCTCGGCGGCATCGAGACCATCGAGCGGGGCACCGCGCCGTCGGGCGCCGCGCAGCTCGGCGCGGTCTCGTCGCCGACGGTCGCCGAGCTCGTCGACAAGGCGCTCGTCGTCTCCGACAACACCGTGGCCGAGATGCTCGCGCGCCTCGTCGCGATCCAGTCCGGTGCGGGCAACGACTTCGGCGCGATCAACGCGGGCGTTCTGCAGGGGCTCGCCGGCTACGGCGTCGACACGGCCGGCATCGTGATCGTCGACGGTTCCGGGCTCTCCGACGACAACGCGGTGCCGCCGGCCTACCTCACCCGGCTGTTCCAGAAGATCGCGGCGCGCGAGGGACAGCTCGGCGTCCTGCTCGATGGGCTTCCGATCGCGGGGGAGCGCGGCTCGCTCTCCTACGACGACCGTTTCACGGGCGACAACGCGGTCGCCGACGGGCAGGTCATCGCGAAGACCGGATGGATCGACACCGGCTACACGCTCGCGGGGGTCGTCCACGCCGCGGACGGTGCGACCCTGACGTTCGCGATCTACGCCCTGGGCGACGTCTCCGACGACGCCAAGCAGGCGATCGACACGCTCGCGACCGGTTTCTACCGCTGCGGGGCGCAGCTGTCCAACCGCTGATCGGCGCTTCGGGGCCGAGATCCGCGTGCGGCGGGCGGGGTGCCGAGCACGCCCGGCGAGGGCACAATGGAAGGCATGACGAAGGCGCTGTTCATCATCGACGTGCAGAACGACTTCACCGAGGGCGGGGCGCTCGGCGTCGACGGCGGGGCCGCCGTCGCGGCGGGGGTCACCGAGTACCTCGCCGCGCACCGGGACGAGTACGAACTCGTCGTCGCCTCGCGCGACTGGCACGACGGCGACACCGACAACGGCGGCCACTTCGCGGGTGACGCGGCGCCCGACTTCGTCGACACCTGGCCCGCGCACTGCGTGGCCGGCACCCCCGGCGCCGAGTACCACCCGGCGCTCGACGTCGCCGGCGTCGACGTCCACATCCGCAAGGGGCAGGGCGAGCCCGCCTACTCGATCTTCGAGGGCACCGACGAGGCCGGCCGCGGCATCGCCGAGATCCTGGCCGAACGGGGCATCACCGGCGTCGACGTCGTCGGGATCGCGACCGACTACTGCGTGCGGCAGAGCGCGCTCGACGCGCTCGAGCACGGGCAGCACGTGCGCGTGCTCACGGGGCTCGTCGCCGGCGTGGCGCCGGAGTCGTCGGAGGCGGCGCTCGCCGAGCTCGGCCACGCCGGCGCCGAGATCGTCGCGGCGGACGCGTGAGCCCGGCGATGCTCGGACGGGGCGAGGCGTGAGCCCGGCCCTGCCGGGAGCGGCGGGTCCCGCCCTGCACGCCGAGGCCGAGGACGGCGCGCTCATCGCCTACCGGCGCGTCGCCGCCGCTGAGCCGCAGGGCGACGGGGGCTCGCCGCTCCCGCCCGTGCTCCTGGTGCACGGCTTCGGCGCCGACGGTGCGATCACCTGGCAGGGCACCGGCTGGGTCGAGGCGCTCGGCCGGACCGGTCGCGAGGTGGTGACGGTCGACCTCCGCGGCCACGGCGACAGCGACGCCCCGCTCGAGCCGGGCGCCTACCGCGCCGAGGTGCAGGGAGCGGACCTCGCCGCCGTGCTCGACTCGATCGGCGCCCCGCGGGCCGACGTCGTCGGCTACTCGCTCGGCAGCCGCATCGCGGCCGCGCTCGCCCGGCGCGAGCCCGCGCGGGTGCGGCGCATCGTGATCGGCGGTGCTGGTCCGCGGGAGCTCTTCGCGAGCTGGGACCGCGTGCGCGCCCGGCAGCTGCTGCTCGGCGCAGCGGCGCAGCGGGCCGGCGACGGCCCGGATGCCTCGTCCGGCACGCCGGAGGACGCGGTCATGCGTGCGGTGCTCGGCACGGCGCTCCGCTCCGGCGCCGATCCGGAGGCGCTGCTCGCCTGCGTCGAGGGGGTGTCCGGGGCCGCCCTCGAGCTGCCGCCCGGCCTGCCGGCGCTGTTCGTCGCGGGAGCCGACGACCCGGTGCCGCGCGGCGTCGCCGAGCTTGCGCGAGCACGGGGCGCCGAGTATCTGGAGGTCCCCGGTCGGGACCACGTCTCGACGCTGACCTCGCGGGCCTTCAAGGACGCCGTCATCCGCTTCCTCGGCTGACACCGCCGCGCCTGACCCGCACAACTCAGGAACATCCGCCCGATATGCCGAAACGCCGCCCGGCGGTTCCCCGGGAAACCGGGGGCCGTCGGGCGGCGTTCCTGCGTTGTGCGAAGCCGCGGCTCAGAGAGTGTTGCCGAGCTTGAAGCCCTGCTCCTCGTCGCCCTTGCGCGTGTACGAGAAGCCGTCGGCCCCGATGGTGACCTCCATCTCGCTGTCGTCGGTGCGGGCGACGACAGGCTTCGGGTTGCCGTCGAGGTCGAGCACGAGCGAGGCATCCGTGTACCAGCTCGGCACGACCGGGTTGCCCCACCAGTCGCGACGCTGGTTGTCGTGCACGTCCCACGTGACGACGGGGTTGTCCGGGTCGCCGGTGTAGTAGTCCTGCGTGTAGATCTCGACGCGGTGGCCGTCGGGGTCGCGCAGGTACAGGTAGAACGCGTTCGAGACGCCGTGGCGACCCGGCCCGCGCTCGATCGCGTCGGAGCGGCGGAGCGAGCCCAGCTTGTCGCAGATCGCCAGGATGTTGTGCTTCTCGTGCGTGGCGAACGCGACGTGGTGCATGCGCGGACCGTCGCCGCCCGTCATGGCCGTGTCGTGCACGGTGGGCTTGCGACGCATCCACGCCGCGTACACCGTGCCCTCCTCGTCCTGGATGTCCTCCGTGACGCGGAAGCCGAGCGACTGCATGAAGTTCACGGCGCGCGGCACGTCGGGCGTGACCTGGTTGAAGTGGTCGAGGCGCACGAGCTCGCCCGGCGTGTGCAGGTCGTAGCGCCACGACAGCCGCTCGACGTGCTCGGTCTGGAAGAAGAACTCGTAGGGGAAGCCCAGCGGGTCCTCGACGCGGACCGAGTCGCCGATGCCCTTCGTGAAGCCCTCGGCCCGGCGTTCGACGCGGCAGCCGAGCTCCGTGTAGAACGCCACGGCCTTGTCGAGGTCCTCGGCCGTGCGCACCCGGTACGAGAACGCGGCGACCGCGGCGACGGGGCCCTGGCGCAGCACGAGGTTGTGGTGGATGAACTCCTCGGTCGAACGGAGGTAGATCGCCTCGTCGTCCTCCTCGGTGACGTACAGCCCGAGCACGTCGACGTAGAACACGCGGGAGGCCGCGAGGTCGGTCACGACGAGCTCCATGTACGCGCAGCGCAGGATGTCGGGAGCGGGCGCCGAGGGCGTCGGCACCGGGTTGTCGCTGTGGATCGGGGCCTCCTGGCTCACGTAGAAGCCGGAGGAGGTGAGGGTCATTTCGTCGCGGTGGGTCATGTCAGCGTCCTTGCCTGGGGTGGAGTCTGGGGCGGGGCCGGTCAGCGGGGGTCCGGGTCGTCGAGGTCGGATTCGTGGACCTCCTGCTTGCCGAACGTCGGGTTGTGCGGGGCGCCGAGTGTGATGTGCACGCTCTGCTGGTCGGTGTAGAAGTCGATCGAGCGGTAGCCGCCCTCGTGGCCGAGGCCGGAGGCCTTCACGCCGCCGAACGGGGTGCGCAGGTCGCGCACGTTGTTCGAGTTCAGCCACACCATGCCGGCCTCGACCGACTGGGCGAAGTTGTGCGCGCGCTTCAGGTCGTTCGTCCAGATGTAGGCGGCGAGCCCGTACTTCGTGTTGTTCGCGAGGGCGAGCGCCTCCTCCTCCGTGTCGAAGGGGGTGATCGCGACCACCGGGCCGAAGATCTCCTCCTGGAAGATGCGGGCGTCCGGCGAGACGTCGGCGAACACGGTGGGGGCGACGTAGTTGCCCTCGGGGAAGCCCTCGGGGCGTCCGCCGCCCGCGACCAGCCGGCCCTCGCTCTTGCCGAGCTCGACGTAGCTCATCACCTTGTCGTAGTGCTCGGGGTGCACGAGCGCGCCGACCTCGGTGGCCGGGTCGTGCGGGTGGCCCACCTTCACGCGCTTCGCCTGCGCCGCGTAGCGCTCGACGAACTCGTCGTAGACGTCGCGCTGCACGAGGATGCGGGACCCCGCGGTGCAGCGCTCGCCGTTCAGGGAGAAGACGCCGAAGATGCAGGCGTCGATGGCGACGTCGAGGTCGGCGTCGGCGAACACGACCGCCGGGCTCTTGCCGCCGAGCTCCATCGAGAGCCCCTTCAGATAGGGCGCGGCGTTGCCGAAGATGAGCTGCCCGGTGCTGCTCTCGCCGGTGAAGGAGATGAGCGGCACGTCGGGGTGCTTCACGAGGGCGTCGCCGGCGTCCTCGCCGAGGCCGTTCACGAGGTTGAAGACGCCCTTCGGCAGCCCCGCCTCCTCGAAGATGCCGGCCCAGAGCGAGGCGGAGAGGGGCGTGAACTCGGCCGGCTTCAGCACGACGGTGTTGCCGGTCGCGAGGGCGGGGCCGAGCTTCCACGACTCGAGCATGAACGGGGTGTTCCACGGGGTGATGAGGCCCGCGACGCCGATCGGCTTGCGGTTCACGTAGTTCATCTGCCGGCCGGGGACCTTGAAGGCGTCGTCGGCCTGGGCGACGATGAGGTCGGCGAAGAAGCGGAAGTTCTCGGCGGCGCGGCGGGCCTGGCCGAGCGCCTGGGTGATCGGCAGACCCGAGTCGAAGGACTCGAGCTCGGCGAGCCGGGCGTCGCGCGACTCGACGAGGTCGGCGATCTTGTGCAGCACCCGGGAGCGCTCGCGGGGGAGCATCCGCGGCCAGGGGCCCTCCTCGAAGGCGCGCTTCGCGGCGGCGACGGCGCGCTCGACGTCGGCCTTCTTGCCGGCGGCGGCGTGCACGTAGGTCTCGTTCGTGACGGGGTTCAGCACCTCGAACGTGTCGCCGTCGAGCGAGTCGACGAACTCGCCGTCGATGTAGTGCTGGATCTTCTCCGGCAGCTCGGCCGGGCGGTACGCGTCGGTCATGCGGTTCTCACCTTCATCGTGTCGTGGCGCCGCCGTCGGCGGCGCCGGTGGAGCTCAGGGGGTCGGGGTGTGCGCGTGCTGCTCGGCCTGGTAGGCGAGCACCGCGTCGAGGGTGGCGGTGCGGTGCCCTCGGGCCGCCAGCTCGATCTCGATCGAGGGCGCGTCGTCCTCGATGAGCCGGAGGATCGCCTCGTGCTCCTCGACGGAGGACTGCGCGCGGCCGGGCACGAAGCTGAACGAGGAGTCGCGCAGCACCTTCATGCGGTTCCAGCCGCGGTGCACGAGGTCGAGGATGTGCGGGTTCGGGCACTCCTCGAAGAGCACGGCGTGGAACTCGAGGTTCAGCGCCGTGAAGCGGTGCGGGTCGAAGGCGTCGAGGCTCTCGCGCATCCGCTCGTTCACGGCGCGGGCGCGGGCGACGTGCTCGGCCGTGAGCGTGGGGGCCGCGAGGGCGGTCGCGGCGCCCTCGACGAGGGCGAGGGTCTGCATGGTGTGCAGGTACTCGGTCTCCTGGATGAGCGCGACCTGCGCGCCCACGTTGCGCTCGAAGGTGACGAGCCCCTCGGCCTCGAGCAGGCGGATCGCCTCGCGGACGGGCACGACGGACACGCCGAGCTCGCGGGCGATCGTGCCGAGCACGAGCCGGAAGCCGGGCACGTAGCGCCCGTCGTCGATGCGCTCGCGGATGAAGCGGTAGGCCTGCTGCGCCTTGCTCTCGTTCATCGGGCGTCCGCCTCGGTGGTCGGCTGCGCGGAGCGGCTGGCCTCGTACTTCGCGCGCCACTCCGCGTTCATGGGGAAGAGGCCGTCGACGGATGCCCCGGCGGCCACCTGCTCGGCGACCCAGGCGTCCTCTCGCTCCTGCGCGGCGGCCTCGGCGGCGACCTCGGCGGCGAGGGCGGCGGGGATCACGAGCACGCCGTCGCCGTCGCCGACGATGACGTCGCCCGGCTGCACCGCGGCGCCGCCGCAGGCGATCGTGACATCGGTCTCCCACGGCACGTGGCGGCGGCCGAGCACGCTCGGGTGCGGGCCCTGAGAGAACACCGGGATCTCGAACTCCGCGACGGCGTCGAAGTCGCGCACCCCGCCGTCGGTGACGATGCCGGCCGCGCCGCGCACCTGGGCGCGCAGCGCGAGCACGTCGCCCACGGTGCCGGTGCCGCGTTCGCCGCGGGCCTCGACGACGAGCACCTCGCCCGGGGCGACCTGGTCGAAGGCGCGCTTCTGGGCGTTGAACCCGCCGCCGAACTCCTTGAAGAGGTCCGGGCGGAAGGGGATGAACCGCAGCGTCTTCGCGGTGCCGACGATGCGATCGCCGGCGTGGTTCGGGAAGACGCCCTCGATGAAGACGTCGTGGTAGCCGCGCTTGCGCAGCGCCGCGGAGATCGTCGCGACCGCGGCCTGCGAGAGGAGCTCGCGCACCTCGGGGTCGAGGCCGGCCGGCTCGGCGGCCTCGCGCGCGGCGGCGGAGTCGGGCGCGCTCGCGCGGCCGTCGGCGACCGCGGCGAGCAGCTCGGCCTCGCTGCCCCAGGCCTCGAGGCGCTGGTCGTCGTCGATGGCGGGCTTGGTGCCGAAGTCGCCGAAGGCGTGCTCGCCCTGGGTCACGGTGGTGACGAGCCGGCCCGTGCTCGGGGCGCCGGGGGCGGCGGGGGCGTCGACCTCGACCTCGACGACGTCGCCGGGGACGACGACGGAGGAGCCGGCCGGCGTGCCGGTGAGGATCACGTCGCCCGTCTCGAGGGTGAGGTGCTGGGAGAGGTCGGCGACGAGGCGTCCGAAGGGGAAGAGCAGCGTGTCGGAGGTGTCCTCCTGCACGAGTTCGCCGTTCACCCAGGTGCGGACGCGCCATCCGTCCTGCCCGGCGACCGAGGCGGGGATCGCGGCCGGGCCGATCGGGGTGAAGCCGTCGCCGCCCTTGTTGCGCACGTTCGACCCCTTGTCGGCCGAGCGCAGGTCGTAGACGCCGAAGTCGTTGGCCGCGGTCACGGCGGCGATGTGCGACCAGCCGTTCTCGGGGGAGACCCAGCGCGCGGGCGCGCCGATGACGATGGCGATCTCGCCCTCGAAGGCGAGGAGTTCGGTGCCGGCGGGGCGTTCGATGGTGCCGCCGGTCGCGGCGAGCGAGGAGGCCGGCTTGAAGAAGTAGCTCGGCTGGGCGGGGGTGCGTCCGCGCTGGGCGGCCCTCGACGGGTAGTTGAGGTGCACCGCGATGATCTTGCCCGGGGTGGGGATACCGAAGGTCATTGACGTTCTCGTCTCGTTGTATCTGAAATGATATACGATCTGGCGACGCGGCGGAAGTGCCGGCGCTCAGTAGCTCTCGCGGGGGGCGCCCGCGTCCGAGGCGGTCGCGCCGGAGGCATCCGTGCCGTCGCCCGTCCGGTCGTTCGCGGGGTGCGCGCCGATGAAGCGGTCGGCGAGCGCCTCCGAGGCGCGCGCCAGGATCGCGACGTCGGCGCCGACGGCGGCGAAGGCCGCCCCCTCCGTCACGTAGCGGTCGGCGTCCGCCGGCACGAAGGCGTTGATGCCGGCGGGCTTGCCGGCCGCTCGGGCGGCCCGGATCGCGGTGAGCGCGGCGTCGACGACGTCCGGATGGCTCGGCTGACCGAGCAGGCCCATCGAACCCGCGAGGTCGGCCGGCCCGATGAAGATCGCGTCCACGCCGTCGACCGCGAGGATCTCCTCGACGTTCGCGATCGCGGCGGCCGACTCGATCTGCACGATCAGGCTCACCGTCTCGGAGGCGCGCCCGAGGTAGCCCTCGATGCGGTTCCAGCGGGACGAGCGGGCGAGCGACGCGCCGACGCCGCGCGCGCCGTGCTCGGCCGGAGCGGCGTCGCCCCCGGCCGGGCCCGGGTAGCGCACGGCGCGGACGAGCTCACGCGCCTGCTCGGCCGAGTCGACCATCGGCACGAGCAGGTTCTGCACGCCGAGGTCGAGGTACTGCTTGATGAGCACGGGGTCGCCGATCGGCGGCCGCACCACGGCCGAGACCGGGTAGGCCGACATCGCGTACAGCTGGTGCAGGATCGACTGCAGGTCGTTGGGGGAGTGCTCGGCGTCGAGGAGCACCCAGTCCACGCCGCTGCCCGCGGCGACTTCGGCGATGATCGGGCTGGCGGAGCAGACCCACATGCCGATCTGCGGGCGGTCGGCCGCGGCGAGGCGGGCCGAGAACGTCTGCGGGGCGTTCATTCGAATCGGCACGTGATCGCCCCCAGCTGGCCGTAGTCGGCGTGCACGGTGTCGCCGCGCTCGACCCACATCGGTCGGGTGAACGAACCCGCGAGCACGATCTCGCCCGCTTCGAGCGACTGCCCGTGCTGCGCGAGCTTGTTCGCGAGCCAGGCGACGCCCATCGCGGGATGGCCGAGCACGGCGGCGGCGACGCCCGACTCCTCGATCGTCTGGTTGCGGTACAGCAGCGCGCCGACCCAGCGCAGGTCGAGCTCGTCGACCTTCACCGGGCGGCCGCCGAGCACCATGCCGCCCATCGCGGCGTTGTCGCTGATCGTGTCGACGATCGTGCGGCCCTCGAGCTCGATGTGCGAGTTCAGGATCTCGAGCGCCGGCACGACGTACGCGGTCGCGTCGAGCACGTCGAAGATGGTGGCGTTCGGGCCGGAGAGCGGCTTCGCGAGCACGAAGGCGAGCTCCACCTCGATGCGCACGTTCGAGAAGCGGTCGTACTCGACCGTCGCGCCGGACTCGAACACCATGTCGTCGAAGATCACGCCGTAGTCGGGCTCGGTGATGCCCGTCGCGACCTGCATCACCTTCGAGGTGAGGCCGATCTTGCGGCCGACGAGGCGGGCGCCGGCTGCGGCGCGCCGCTCGGCCCAGAGCTTCTGCACGGCGTACGCGTCCTCGACGGTCATGCCGTCGTGGCGGGCGGTGAGCCGCGGCACGATGCCGCGGTCGCGATCGGCGATGAACAGTTCGTCGGCGATCGCCTCGATGGTGGACTGGTTCAGCACGCGGGCTCCACTTCCTCGTCGGGCGCTTGGGTTGATCGTATACGATCCCGCGGCTCCGGCGCGAGGGCTTCGCGTCGTTCCCGCCGAGCGGCCGGTTCGCTCGGCCTGTCGACAACTCAGGAAGCCTCGCCGGCGTGCCCAGCGACGGCGCGGGTTGCACGAATCGACGACCCGCATAACCGCCACATGTTCCTGAGTTGTGTGAGGTCAGCGGGAGTTCACGCGGATGATCTCCTGCTGGTAGGGGGCGATGACGTCGCCCGAGATGCGGCAGTCGAGCAGCAGGAAGGGGCGCTCCGCCGCGGGGCGGGCGGCCCAGTCCGCGAGGGCGTCGAGCTCGCCGAGCTCGCGCACGACGACGCCCTCCGCGCCGAACGCGCGCGCCGCGGCCGCGAAGTCGGCCTCGGGGATGCGCATCGGGCCCTCGGCGAGCCCCTTCAGACCGTAGAGGTTCACCTCCGCGCCGTAGGCGGCGTCGTTCCAGACCACGGCGACGCCTCGTCCGCCCGCCGTGCGGATCGCGGTCTCGAGGTCGGCGATCGCCATCAGCCCGCCGCCGTCGCCCGTCGTGAGCACGATCGTGGACTCGGGGCGGGCGGCCGCCGCGCCGGCGACGCTCGGGAAGCCCTGCCCGATCGACTGGAACGCGGTGCCGACCATCATCATCCGGTCGGGTGCCGCCACCGGCCAGTACATGTTCGCCCAGCCGATGAAGTGCCCGCCGTCGGAGACGACCACGCGATCCTCGGGCAGCAGCTCGGCGATCCGGCGCGCCGCGCTGCGGGGGTCGAGCCGGCCGTCCGGTGCGGCGACCTCGCCGGACTCGTAGCTCCGCGCGGCCGCGACGTCGACGCGCTCGCGCCAGGCGTCGGGGCGCACCGCCTCGCCCGTGAGCGAGATCAGCTGCGAGACGAGCTCGCGGGCGACGAGCCCGGCGTCGCCGCGCACGTAGCCGCCCACGTTCGGATGCGTCGCCGCCGGGGCGACGTCGACCTGGAACACGCGCGTGCCCGGCGCGAACAGCTCGCCGAAGCGCATCGTGAACTGGTTGAGCGACGCGCCGAAGACGACGGCGACGTCGGCCTCGCGGACGAGTGCCATCGCGCCGTCGGCGCCGAAGCCGCCGGCGACGCCGAGGTCGAAATGCGCCTCGGGGAAGACGCCGCGGCCGAGCGCGGTGGAGGCGGTGAGCGCACCGGCTGCGGCTGCGAGCTCGCCGAGCGCCTCGCTCGCGTCGGCGAGCCAGGCTCCGCGGCCGGCGAGGAGGAACGGCCGCTCCGCCCCGGCGAGAGCGCGGGCGATCTCGCTCAGCTGGCCGTGCGCGAACTCGCCGGACGGCGCGACCGGCCCCGGCAGAGCGGGGGACGGCGCCGCGGTGAGGGGCCCCGCCTCGGCGGCGGCGACGTCGTAGGGGATCGCGAGCACGACCGGCAGTCGGTACTGCAGGGCGTGCTCGATCGCGATGACCGTGGTCGCCGCGGCATCCGTGCGGCCGACCGTATAGGTGCGCGCGCCGACCGCGGAGGCGAGCGCGATCTGGTCGACGTCCCAGGGGCGGGGGCCCGAGGTGGGCTCGTCGCCGACGACGAGCACGAGCGGCACGCGCGCCTGCGCGGCCTCGGCGAGCGAGGTGAGCGTGTTCGTGAAGCCGGCGCCGTAGGTCGAGGTCGCCGCGGCGAGACGCTTCGAGGCGCGGTAGTGGGCGTCGGCGGCGACGACGCCGCCGGCCTCGTGGCGCACCGCGGTGAACACGGCGCCGGTCTCGCGCTCGATCGCGTCGAGGAAATAGGCGTTGCCGTTGCCCATCACGCCGAAGACGTGGCTGACGTGGGCGGAGAGGGCGTGGGCGACGTGGGAGGAGACGGTGGGCATGCGGCGGCCTTTCGAGACGCGACGGACGGATTCCGTATGTGTCTCGCAACCGACGCCGGCATCGGCTCGCTTCGTGCCCATTTTTCGAGCACCGGCGCGGATGGCGCGCCTGGACGCAACGAGTATACGGCGACGAGCGGATGCCGCGGGCACGGCATGATTGAGCCATGAAGACCGTGCAGTTGCGTCGCTATCAGATCGTCGAGGGCGAGTACGAGGCGTTCGTGGAGTGGTTCGAGACCCGGATGCCCGCAGTGCGGCGCGCCACCGGGTTCGAGGTGGAGTTCGCCTACGGGCGGCCGGAGGCGCATGAGTTCGTCTGGGCCGTGAGCGTGCCCGGCGACCGCGCCGAGTTCGAGCGCGTCGAGGCCGCCTACCTCGTCTCCCCGGAGCGCCGGGGGGCGTTCGAGGGGATCCCGGAGCGCATCGCGGCGAAGGAGATCTCCTTCGTGGAGGACGTCTCGATCGCCTGAATTCCGGGGATGGACCGCGGGGGCGGCGACGTGCGCGGGCACGTCGCCGCCCCGTCTTTCTCCAGGTGTTGTGTTTCTTGTCAACAGTTGTAGACTTACCCGCACGGCACATCGAGGTGACGACCTCTCGAGCTCCACGGCTACGTCGCCGCGGCGCATCGACGCGCAGAACGCGACCGGAGGGATCGGCACTCGCCCTGACCGCGATGTCCCGCAGCACCCACCTGTTTCCCCGCAATCGAGAGAAGAAGACATGAAGAAGGCACTGCCAGGCGTCGCCCTCGCCGCGGCCGCCGCGTTCGCGCTCACCGCGTGCACGTCCGGTACTGACGCGCCCTCCGACGGTGACGGCGGGACCTCGGTCCACCCGCTGAGCATCGGCAACTTCCTGGACGTCACCTCCTGGGACCCCTCGCTCGCCGACATCGGCTTCGACGGCCCCTACCTGTCGGCGGTCTACGACCCGCTGCTGACCATCGACGGCGACGGCCAGCCGCAGCCCGGCCTCGCGACCGACTGGGAGGTGTCTGACGACTTCACCACCATCACGATGAACCTCCGCACCGACACCGAGTTCTCGAACGGCGAGGCCTTCAACGCCGAAGCCGCCGTGAAGAGCCTCGACTACCTGAAGGCGGGCGTCCGCTCGCAGGAGGCGTACCAGAAGGTCGAGAGCTTCGAGGCGGTCGACGAGGACACCATCGCGATCCACCTGACCCAGCGCGACGACACGATCCTCTACTTCATGGGCCTCGGCCGCAGCTACATGATGGCGCCCTCGGCCATCGACGACGGCTCGCTCGCGACCGCCCCCGTCGGCTCCGGCCCGTACACGCTGGGTGCGAGCTCGGTGCCCGGCGCGGAGTACCACTTCGACAAGGTCGCCGATCACTGGGCGGCCGAGGACTTCCCCTTCGACCCGCTCACCATCTCGCCGCTCTCGGACGCGACGGCCATGCTGAACGGCATGGAGGGCGGCCAGTTCAACCTCATCTACGGCGACAAGACCGCGATGGACCTGGCCCCCGACAACGACTGGAACGTCGCCAGCGGCCTGTCCATGTGGGTCGGCCTGCAGTTCAGCGACCGGCTCGGCGCGACCGAGATGGGCAAGCCGCTCGGCGACGTGCGCGTGCGCCAGGCGCTGAACTACGCGTTCAACGGGCAGGAGCTCGTCGACACCATCGGTCAGGGCGTCGGCGTCGCGACCAACCAGGTGTTCCCGGCCGACACCCCCGGCTACGTGAAGTCGCTGAACGACATGTACCCCGCGAACATCGAGAAGGCGAAGCAGCTGCTCGCCGAGGCGGGCTACGCGGACGGCTTCGACGTGACCATGCCCATGGCCCCGCCGTTCCAGCCGTGGCAGGCGATCATCGAGCAGACCTTCGGCGAGCTCGGCATCGGCGTCACCTTCAAGGAGACCGACTTCATGCAGTACATGTCGGTCGCGCCCGAGTACCCCATG
The DNA here is from genome assembly GCF_022811605.1 of Agromyces soli. Classification (GTDB taxonomy): domain Bacteria; phylum Actinomycetota; class Actinomycetes; order Actinomycetales; family Microbacteriaceae; genus Agromyces; species Agromyces soli. Next base: position 2,256,298 of record NZ_CP094533.1, read on the forward strand.
TTCGTCGCGGTCATCGCGATGGACGGCAACCCGGTCGCCACGGTCGAGCGCCAGATCGCGAAGCCGCAGTGGTACAACCCGAACCCGGGCGTCGAGGCGTTCCCCGAGATCCAGGCCCAGATCGACACGGTCTTCAGCGCCGAGCCCGGCGACGAGCAGATCGCCGCGATCGAGAAGCTCAACGAGCTCGTCACCGAGCAGGCCTTCTTCTCGGTCTGGAGCCAGTCGACGAACACCTACATCTCGACCTCCGAGTTCGAGGTGACGCCGGTCATCGGCATGATGTTCCCGACGCTCCGCCAGATCGAGGTCGTGGGCTGACCGCCTCGGGACGGGGCCGCGCGAGCAGCGCGGCCCCGTCCCACCGGCTTCCCCCGAGTCCGCACCCGATCCAGGAGTTCCCATGCTCACCTTCACGCTCAAACGGCTCGTCTCCGGGGTGATCCTGCTGGTCGTCGTGGCGACCGCGACCTTCTTCCTGGCGCACGCCGCGATCCCCGACCCCACGCTGGGCCTCCTCGGCAGCGCCGCCACCCCCGAGGCGCAGCAGGCGCTCGCGGCCAAGATCGGCACCGACCGGCCCGTGATCGTGCAGTTCGGCGACTGGATCGCCGGGCTCTTCCGCGGCGACCTCGGCGACTCCTGGAAGAACTTCCAGCCCGTCGGCGCGCAGATCGCGCTGAAGCTCCCCGTCACCCTCTCGGTCGTCACCGCCGCGGTGCTGCTCTCCGCCGTGCTGGGTGGCTTGCTCGGCGTGCTCGCCGGCCTCCGCCCCGGCACCTGGATCGACAAGCTCGTGAAGGCGGGCGCCGTCATTCTCTTCGCGCTGCCCGGCTTCTGGGTGGCGCTCCTGCTCGTGATGACCTTCGCGGTGCAGCTCAAGTGGTTCCCCGCGGTCGGCTACGTGCAGCCGCAGGAGTCGGTCGGCGGATGGCTCCAATCGATCACCCTGCCCGCGATCTCCCTCGCCCTCGGTGCCGTCGTGATGATCGCCGAGCAGCTCCGCAACGCCATCATCCGCGCCGACGGCCTCGACTACATGCGCACGCTCCGCAGCCGCGGCCTGCCGCAGTGGCGGATCGTCGTGCACCTGCTGCGGAACTCGGCGCCGCCCTCGCTCACGATCCTCGCGCTCATGTTCGTCGGCCTCCTCTCGGGCGCCATCATCGTCGAGCAGATCTTCGCGCTGCCCGGCATCGGGCCCCTCACGCAGGCGTCCTCGCAGAACGGCGACATCCCGATGCTGCTCGGCATCACCGTCGTGACGGTCGTCTTCGTCGTCATCATCAACTTCCTGCTCGACATCCTGCTCGGCTGGATCAACCCGAAGGCGCGTGTGAAGTGACCTCCCCGCTGACCGAGAACATCGACACCCGCGCCGGCCGTCGCGGCTCCGTCTTCGTCCGCCTGCTGAAGCGCCCCGCCGGGGCGATCTCCTTCGGCATCCTCGTGCTGATCGTGCTCGTCGCGGTCTTCGCGCCGCTGCTCGCCCCGTACGACCCGAACTTCGTCGACCTCTCCATCACCCGCGCCCTGCCGAGCCCGGAGCACCTGCTCGGCGGCGACACGACCGGGCGCGACGTGCTGAGCCGGCTGATCTGGGGCACCCAGATCACGCTCTGGGGCGCGCTCGTCGCGATCGTGACCTCGCTCGTCATCGGCGTGCCCTCGGGCCTCGCGGCGGGCTACTTCGGCGGGGCGACCGACCGCATCGGCACCTGGATCAGCGACGCCGTGCAGTCGGTGCCCGGCATGATCATCCTGCTCATCGTCGGCGCGAACACCGGGAACGACTTCAACCTGCTCATGGTCACGGTCGGTGTGTTCATGGCGCCCGGGTACTTCCGCCTCACCCGCGCGACGGTGCTCGCCGTGCGCAACGAGGCGTACGTCGACGCGGCGAAGGTCTCCGGCCTCTCGCACGCGCGGATCATGGGGCGGCACGTCATCCGCCCCGTCGTGGCGCCGATCGTCATCCAGTCCGCGCTCACCGCCGGCATGGCGATGGGCATGCAGGCGGGCCTGCAGTTCCTCGGCATCGGCGGCGGCACCACCCCCGGCTGGGGCGCCGCGATGAACGAGGGGTTCCGGGTCATGCGCACCGACCCGCTGCTGCTGCTCTGGCCCTCGCTCGCCCTCGGCATCTCGATCGCCGCGCTCGCGGTGCTCGGCTCGACCCTCGCCGACGTCGTGAGCGTCACCGCCCCGCTGCCCTCGCGGAAGGCGCGACGCGCCCGCCGCGCGGCGGAGCGCGCCGCGGCCTCCGGCGAACCGCTCGCCGTCACCGCCTCGACCGGTGCCGTCGCGCACGCCGCAGCGGACTCGGCGGTGCAGATCGAGAACCTGCGGGTGCGCTACGAGACCGCCGACGGCGAGGTCGAGGTGGTGCACGGCATCACGCTCGACGTGGCGCCCGGCGAAGTGCTCGGCATCGTCGGCGAGTCCGGCTCCGGCAAATCGCAGACGGTGTTCTCGGTGCTCGACCTGCTGCCGAAGACGGGAAGCTACACGGCCGACGCGATCTGGATCGGCGGCGAGGACGTCACCTCCCTCGGCCGCCGCGACCGGGCGCGCCTGCTCGGCCGCGAGATCGGCTACGTGCCGCAGGAGCCGATGACGAACCTCGACCCCTCGTTCACGATCGGGCATCAGCTCATCGAGCCGCTCCGCGCCGTCCACGGGATGAGCCGCGCCGACGCGAAGGCCAGGGCGCTCGCGATGCTCGAACGGGTCGGCATCGCCGATCCGCCCCGGGTCATGCGCGCGTACCCGCACGAGCTGTCCGGCGGCATGGCGCAACGCGTGCTCATCGCCGGCGCGATCGCCGCGAAGCCTTCGGTGCTCGTCGCCGACGAGCCGACCACGGCGCTCGACGTGACGGTGCAGGCCGAGGTGCTGGAGCTCCTGCGCGAACTCCAGCAGGAGTACCGGATGGCGCTCGTCATCGTCACCCACAACTTCGGCGTCGTCGCCGACATCTGCGACCGCGTCGTGGTCATGCGGCACGGGTCCATCGTCGAGATCGGCGAGGTGGCGCAGCTGTTCTCGACCCCCGAGGAGCCCTACACGCGGGAGCTCATCGCGGCCTCGCTCGACGGGGCCGAGAGCCGCGCCGAGCTCGACCGCGCGTTCGCGCTGACCGGCTCCACCGCACAGGACGCCGACGCCCAGGAGGCCGCGGCGCCGGCCGCCACGGATGCCTCGACCGAGGCCGACCGCAAGGAGGTGCGCGCATGAGCGCGACCGCATCCGCCGCACCGCTGCTGCAGGCGAAGGACGTCGTCGTCGAGTACGGCACCCGGCGCAAGCCGAACCGGGTGCTGCACGAGGTCTCGCTCGAGATCGCACCAGGCGAGTGCCTCGGCCTCGTCGGCGAGTCCGGCTCGGGCAAGTCGACCCTCGGCAAGGCGATCCTCGGCCTCGTGCCCGTCGCGGGCGGCTCCATCGCCTTCGACGGCCGCGACATCACGCACGCCTCGGGCCGGGACCGTCGGGCGCTCGCCGCCGACATCCAGGTCGTCTTCCAGGACCCGTACGGCTCGCTCGACCCGCTGATGACCGTGGGCGACATCCTCGCCGAACCGCTCGCCACCGCCGGTGCGAGCCGTGCCGAGGCGAAGGCCGTGGTGGGCGAGATGCTCGATCGCGTGCGGCTGCCGAAGCACGTCATCGACCGCTACCCGAGCGAGTTCTCGGGCGGACAGCGGCAGCGCATCGCGATCGCGCGGGCGCTCGTGCGCCGGCCGAAGCTCATCATCTGCGACGAGCCGGTGAGCGCGCTCGACCTCACGACGCAGGCGACGATCCTCGACCTGTTCATCGAGCTGCAGCGCGACACGGGCGTCTCGTACCTCTTCGTCTCGCACGACCTCGGCGTCGTGCGCCGCGTCTGCCACCGCGTCGCGGTGATGTACCGCGGCACGATCGTCGAGACCGGCGACGGCGAGCAGGTCACCGGCGACCCGCAGGACGCCTACAGTCGCCGCCTGCTGATGGCCTCGCCGGTCGCGGACCCTGCGCTGCAGGCCGAGCGCCGCGAGGCCTGGCTGGCGCTGCGCGGCGAGCGCGCCGCCTGACCGGCGGACGCGGCGCTGCCGTCCGGCGCGATCCCGTCGGGCACGATCCCGTCGGGCACGAGGAAGGGCCCCGCTCGTCGAGCGGGGCCCTTCCTCGTCGCGGTGCTCGGCTCAGCCGCTGACGACCTGGGGCTCGGCGACGGCCTTCAGGCCCTCGACGCCGAACTCGCGGCCGTAGCCGGACTGCTTCGCCCCGCCGAACGGCACCATCGGGTGCAGTCCGCCATGCGAGTTGATCCACACGGTGCCCGCCTGCAGGCGCGCGGCGATCTCGCGTGCCCGATCGCGGTCCGCCGACCACACCGAGGCGCCGAGGCCGACCTCGAGCTCGTTCGCGAGGCCCACGACCTCGTCGAGATCGGAGTAGCGGATGACCGGCAGGGCCGGGCCGAACTGCTCCTCGACGACGAGGTCGTTGTGCGGGTCGATGTCGGCGACGATCGTCGTCGGGTAGAAGTTGCCGACGGCGTCGTGGTCGGGGTCGCCGCCGAGCACCACGCGGGCGCCGGCGGCCTTCGCCGACTCGACGAGGCGGTCGACGATCTCGTACTGGCCGCGGTTCTGCAGCGGGCCGAGCACGTTCTGCTCGTCGAGGCCGACGCCCATCGGCACGTTCTTGGCGACCTCGACGAGCGCCGCGACGACCTCGTCGTAGACGGAGTCGTGCACGTAGAGGCGCTTCAGGGCGGCGCAGGTCTGGCCCGTGTTGATGAACGCGCCCCAGAACAGATTCTCGGCGATCGCCGCGGGGTCGACGTCGGGCAGCACGATGCCGGCGTCGTTGCCGCCCAGCTCGAGGGTGAGCCGGGTGACGTTGTTGGCGCTCGCCTCGATGATGCGCTTGCCCACCGGCGTGGAGCCCGTGAACATGATCTTGCCGACCTTCGGGCTCTTCGTGAGCGCGTCGCCGACGGTGCGGCCGGGGCCGGCCACGATGTTCAGCACGCCGGCCGGCAGCACCTCGTTCATGACGGCGACGAGGGCGAGCCCCGAGAGCGTCGTCGTCTCGGCCGGCTTCGCGACCACGGTGTTGCCCATGCGCAGCGAGGGGGCGATCTGCCAGATCGCGATCATCATCGGCCAGTTCCACGGCGAGATCGCGCCCACGACGCCGATCGGGCGGTAGTGCAGCTCGGCGTAGTTCTCGCCGTCGTCGACGACGACCTCGACGGGCAGCGGCGTCTCGGCGGTGGCACGCAGCCACGCGACGCAGGCACCGACCTCGAAGCGGGCGTTCGGGCCGTTCAGCGGCTTGCCCTGCTCGCGCGAGAGCAGCTCGGCGAGCGGCTCCGCCGCGGCCTCGATCGCGTCCGCGGCGCGGTGCAGGTAGCCGCGCCGCTCCTCGTCGGCGAGGGCGGCCCAGGCCGGCTGCGCGGCGACGGCGGTGTCGATGGCGCGCTCGAGATCGGCGACGTCCTGCACGGGGGCGGTGCCGATGAGCTCGCCCGTCGCGGGGTCGTGCACGTCGCGGGACGGCCCCGACGACGGCGTGATCGCCTCGAGGAGGCGGTCGTAGCTTTCCATGGATTCCTCCACTCAGAGAGTCCGGTCGAGACCGGGTGAATCCGGTCGGATCCCACGCTACGAGCGCCCGCCCGGCCGGCCTTGACCTGGCGAGCACGAGCGTTGACCGTGTGCGTACGGGGCCGCCCGGGCGCTCGCAGGCTCGGTGCTGGCCTGGCAGCCTCGAGGCATCCCCGATGGAGAGGAACGCCAGTGGCCGCAACCCCCCAGTCCACCGTCACCCCCGAGTCCGGCGGCGCGCGTCGTGTCGTCGTCGTGGGCGCGGGCTCCGCCGGCAGCGTCATCGCCCGCCGCCTCGCCGACGCCGGCGTCTCGGTCACGGTGCTCGAGGCCGGCGGCGAGGACACCAACCCCGCCATCCACGACCCGAGCCGGATGGGCGAGCTCTGGCACAGCCCGGACGACTGGGACTACTTCACCGAGCCGCAGCCGGCGGCCGCGGATCGACGCCTGCACCTGCCCCGTGGCAAGGTGCTCGGCGGCTCGCACTCGCTGAACGCCATGATCTGGGTGCGCTGCGCGCCGGCGGACTACGACCACTGGGCGAGCCTCGGCAACGAGGGCTGGTCGTGGGCCGAGGTGCTGCCGATCTACCGGGACATCGAGCGCTTCTCGGGCGGCGCCTCGGAGCTGCACGGCGACGCCGGCCTGCTCGACGTCACCGACGACTACCCGCTCGACCCGATCCAGGCGTCCATCATCGAGGCCGCCGTCGAGGAGGGGCTCGAGCACAACCCCGACTACAACGGCGACCACCTCGACGGCGTCTCGCAGGAGCAGGTCACCATGCGCGACGGTCGTCGCCTGAACACCTACCTCGCCTACCTCGCCCCCGTGCGCGACGCGGTCGACGTCCGCGTCGGCTGCCATGTGCACCGGCTGCTCTTCGCGGAGCCCGAGCCCGGCGGGGCTCCCGACGGCGGACCGCGCGTCGTGGGCGTCGTCTTCGAGCAGGGCGGCGAGCTGCACGAGCTTCGCGCCGACGAGGTCGTGCTCGCGGCGGGCGCGATCGACTCGCCGCGGATCCTGCTGCGCAGCGGCATCGGGCCGGCGGACGAGCTCGCCGAGCTCGGCATCGAGGCCGTCGCGGACCTGCCCGGCGTCGGCCGCAACCTGCACGACCACCTGCTGTCGCCCGTGATCTTCACGACCGAGCGCCCCGTCGGGCCGCCGCACGAGGGTGTCTCGGTGACGCAGACGCACCTGTTCTGGAAGAGCGACCCCGCCCTCGAGGTGCCCGACACCCAGCCGATCCACTTCAGCGTGCCGATGTACCAGGAGGGCATGACGGGACCGGGCGACGGCTTCTCGCTCATGGCCGGGATCGTGACGCCGAAGAGCCGGGGCAGCATCCGCCTGTCCGGTCCCGAGCCGCACGACCCCCTGCGCATCGACCTCGGCGCGCTCTCGCACCCCGACGACGTGCGCTCCCTCGTCGCGTCCGTCGCGCAGTGCCGCCGCATCGGGCGGCAGCCCGCGCTCGCCGAGGCGTGGGGCGCGAGCGAGCTCTACCCGGGGCCGGAGGTCTCGGACGAGGATCTCGAGGCCTACGTCCGCTCGACCGCCATCACCTACCACCACCAGGTCGGCACGTGCGCGATGGGCATCGGGCCCGAGGCGGTGGTCGATCCGAAGCTGCGCGTGCACGGCGTCGCGGGGCTCCGTGTCGCGGACGCCTCGATCATGCCGCGCGTGACGACGGGCAACACGAACGCCCCGTCCGTGCTGATCGGCGAGCAGGCCGCCCGCTTCCTCCTCGCCGACTGACCACCGACGACCACCTCCCGAGTTGCCCGACTTTCATGAAAGTCGGGCAACTCGGGTTCTGGGCCGGGGCGTTCAGGGGGCGAGGGCGCCGCGACGGCGGAGCGCGGGGAACACGACCGCCCAGCCGAGCGCGAGCGCGACGAGCGCGCCCGCGGCGATCGTCGAGCCCATCGCGAGCGCGGTCGCCCCGGTGAGCGAGGCGAGCGGGGCCACGATCGGGCCGACGGTGAACTGCGCGGTGCCGAGGACGGCGGATGCCGTGCCGGCCCGCTCCCCGTGCGCCGAGAGCGCGAGCGTGGAACCGTTCGGACCGCCCACGCCGACGCTCGCGAGGAAGAGGCCGAGCGCGAGGATCACCCAGAGCGCGACGCCGGCGATCGCGCCACCGAGCAGCAGCAGCGCGCACGCGGCCGTGATGCTGAGGCCCAGGAGGTACATCCGGGCGGGCCCGGCCCGCCGCACGAGCACGCGGCTGAGCTGCGCGCCCGCCATGTTCGCCACGGCGTTCGCCGCGAAGCAGAGCGAGAACAGCTGCGGGCTCAGGCCGAACTCGTCCTGGAGCACGAAGCTCGACATCGAGAGGTAGGCGAAGAAGGCGACCCCGCCCGCCGCCGAGGCGCCGAGCACGGCGAGGAAGAGCCCGTCGCGGGCGAGCGCGCCGAGGTGCCGCCCGCTCGCGGCGAAGCCGCCGCCGTGCCGGCGCTCGGGCGGCAGCGTCTCGCGCATGAGCGTGAGCGCGAGCACGAAGAGCAGCGCGCCGACGCCGCCGAGCACGCCGAAGATGCCGCGCCAGTCCATGACGAGCGCGAGCTGACCGCCGATGACGGGGGCGACGATCGGCGCGGAGGCGCTGACGAGCATCAGCAGGGAAAGCATGCGGCTGAGCTCCGCGCCCGAGTAGAGGTCTCGGGCGACGGCGAGGCAGATCACGATGCCCGCCGAGCCGGCGAGCCCCTGCAGGAATCGGGCGACGAGCAGCACCTCGATGCTCGGCGCCACGACGCAGACGAGCGAGAGCGCGGTGAACAGGGCGACCCCGACGAGGAGCGGCCGGCGACGGCCGAAGCGGTCGCTCAGCGGCCCCGCGACGAGCTGGCCGAGCCCGAGCCCGATCATGCAGACCGACATCGTCGCCTGGGCGAGGGCGTCGCTCGTGCCGAGGCTTGTCGCGAGCTGCGGCAGGCTCGGCAGATAGAGGTCCATCGACAGCGGGCCGAAGGCCTCGAGCAGGCCGAGCACGAGCATCGCCCGGCCGACGCCCATGACCGGCCGGGCGGGGCCGCCGGGCCGGGCGGCGCCCGCGTCGTGCGTCACGGGGACGGCTCGACGCCGAGCGTGCGCCGGAGCCAGCTGTCGCGCGCCTCGTTCGCCGCCCGGGACACGATCGCCTCGGGCGAGAATCCCGAGAAGCCGTGGTAGGCGCCGGCCCACACGTGCAGCTCGGCCTGGCCGCCGGCCGCCCAGATCCGGGAGGCGTAGGCGACCGTCTCGTCGCGGAACACCTCCGCCGCGCCGACCTCGAGGTGGGCGGGCGGCAGGCCGCCGAGCTCGGCGGCGCGTGCGGGCGCGACGGCGGGGGAGACGTCGTCGCCGAAGCGGCGGTCGCCCAGCACGGCGGTCCAGGCGGTGTCGTTGTTGTTGCGGTCCCACGCGCCGATGCCGTCGTACTGGCGGCTCGAGACGGTCTCGTTGCGGTCGTCGAGCATCGGGCAGTTGAGCAGCTGCCCGGCGAGGCGGGGCCCACCGCGCTCGCGCGCGAGCAGCGAGACGCCCGCGGAGAGGCCGCCGCCCGCACTCGCGCCCGAGACGATGATCCGCTCGGGGTCGACGCCGAGTTCGGCGGCGTGCGCGGCGAACCACTCGAGCGCCGCATAGCAGTCCTCGACGGCGGCGGGCCCCGGGTGCTCGGGGGCGAGCCGGTACTCGACCGCGACGCCGACGGTGCCGTAGCGCAGCGCGAGCTCGATGAGCTCGGGGGTGCCGAAGAAGCGGGTGCCGAGCACGAGGCCGCCGCCGTGGATGCCGAGCACGCCGGGCGCGGCCTCGGCGCGCTCGCGGGGGCGGATGATCGTCACCTCGATCTCGGGGGAGCCGGCCGGACCTGGCACGCGCCGGTGCTCGAACTCCAGCGGCAGCTCGCCGATCTGCGCCTCGATCGGCGGGATGATGGTGGCGAAGTGCGCCCGGTTCGCGAGGATCGTGTCGCCCCGGAGCGGGATGCGTTCGACGAGCTCGAGGAAGGCGGCGAGGCCCGGCTCGAGCGCGGGGTCGTAGGGCACCGGGGTCGGCGCGGCGTCGGTGGTCATCGGGACTCCCTCGTTCCGGTGGGTGCGCGGGGTGCGCGGGTGCGGGTCCGAGTCGTCCGTACCGGCGGGGCAGGCGTTCCGCCGGCACGGACGTCGGGGTCGGTGGGGGCCCGGCTCGGCGGCCGGCGCCCGGGTCAGAGGCCCAGGACGCGGCGGAGCCAGGAATCCCGCGAGGCGAGTGCCGCACGGGTGAGCTCGGTGTCGGGCGCGTACATGTCGAAGCCGTGGAAGGCGCCGCCCCAGACGTGCAGCTCGGCCTGGCCGCCGGTCGCCCAGATGCGGCTCGCGTAGTCGACGTCCTCGTCGCGGAACATCTCCGCCGCGCCCACCTCGATGAACGCGGGGGCGAGGCCGGAGAGATCGGCGGCGCGGCTCGGCGCGGCGTAGGCGGGCGCCGCCGTGGAGCCGGCGAGCTCGGCGCCGAGCACCATCCGCCAGGCGAGCAGGTTGAGCTCGCGCTGCCAGGTGCCGATGCCGTCGTACTGGTAGCTGCCCACGGTGCTGTTCGTGTTGTCGAGCATCGGGCAGATCAGGAGCTGGCCGGCCAGGGCGGGCCCCTTCCGGTCGCGCGCCATCAGGGCGACCGCGGCCGCGAAGCCGCCGCCCGCGCTGCCGCCCATGACGACGATCCGCTCGGGGTCGACGCCGAGCTCGGCCGCGTGCTCGGCCGTCCAGACGAAGGCGGCGTAGTTGTCCTCGACGCCGGCGGGGTAGGGGTGCTCGGGAGCGAGGCGGTACTCGACGTTCACGCCGACGACGCCGAGCGACTCGACGAGGTCGACGACCCGGCCGTGCTCCCAGGAGCGGTGGCCGACGATCATGCCGCCGCCGTGGTAGTTGACGAGCGCCGGCAGCGGTGTGCTCGCCGCGGCGTGCCCCGTCGGGCGGAAGATCGTGATCTCGAGCTCGGGCGACCCGGCCGGGCCCGGGATCACCCGTTCCTCGGCCTCGACGGCGCGGCCGGCGACGAGCTCGGCGGCGGACGGGAACATCCGGTCGGCGCCCTCCCGGGTGTGCGGCAGGCTCTCCTCCGTGAGCGGCGGCTGCGGGGCGGCGTTCATCGCCTCGAGGGCGGGCAGCAGTTCGTCGGCAAACGGCACGGGCGGATAGGCGGTCATGGTCTCGGCTCTCGATCGTCGATGGGTCGGTGGTGGGAGTGGGATGCCTCGGGCCGTTCAGGTCCCGGGGCCGTTCAAGTCCTTGGGCCGTTCAGGTCCTTGGGCCGTTCAGGTCCTTGGGCCGTTCAGGTCCTTGGGCCGTTCAGGTCCTTGGGCCGTTCAGGGGCCCTCGGGGTCGACGACTCCGCGGTCGGCCCAGAACGGCTCGACCAGCCGGCGCAGCTCCACGGCGCCGATGCGTTCGGCGAGCTCGACGGCCGCGAGGTTCTGCTCGAGCTGCGCCATCCGGGTCGCGCCGAACAGGGTTGTCGTGTTCGCCGGGTGGGTGAGGGTGAAGGCGACGGCGAGCTGGGCGGGGCTCGCGTCGAGCGACTCGGCCAGTGCGACGAACTCGGGCACCTGCTCGACGATGCGGGCGCGGACGTCGCCGGGGTCGCGGCCCACCTCGCGCTCGCGCTCGACCCGGCCGGCGAGGATCCCGCCCTCCAGCACGTCGGAGGCCTGCATGCTGAAGCCGCGTTCCCAGATGGCGGCGAACGGCTCGCCGTCGGGGATCGAGCGGCGGGCGACGCTGTACTTCAGCTGCGCGATCTGCGGGCCGGGCACCCCCTCTGCCTCGGCGAGCTCGAGCAGAGTGCGGATGTTCGTCGCCGACCAGTTGTTCACGCCCCAGGCGCGGATCAGCCCGGCCTCGGCGAGGCCCGCGAGGTCCAGCACGAGCTCGCGCAGCGAGAGGTCGTCGCGGCGGAGGTCGCCGAGGATGACGAGATCGGCGTACTCGGTGCCGACGCGGAAGAGCGCGCGCTCGAGCTGCGGCCGGAACCCGCCCTCGCCGTAGCCCTCGAGCCAGAGCTTCTCCGAGAGCTGGTACTGCTCGCGAGCGAGCCCGGCGCCGCGCACGATCGCCGAGAACAGCACGTCGGTGATCGCGGGCGGCTTCATGCCGGGGAAGCCGTACACGCCGACGTCGAACAGGGTGATCCCTCGTTCGACGGCGGTCGCGACGAGCTCGACGGCGTCCTCGAAGTCCATGCGGTCGTAGGTGTGCCAGGAGCCGAGCGCGAGCACGCCGGTGCGGATGCCGCTCGTGCCGATCTCGCGGGTGGGGATGGTGGTGGGTCCGGTCATGGTCGCTCCAGTCGTGGGCGTTCGGTCGTGGGGGCGCCGGCTCAGGGCAGGCGCGGGTCGATGACGGCCTTGATCTCGCCGAGCCGGTGCATCCGTTCGATGTGCGCGCTCGCCTCGGCGAGCGGCACGGCGGGGGAGAAGAGCTCGTCCCACGGCATCCGATCGGCGAAGGCGCGGAAGAAGTCGATGGCGCGCGCGTAGTCGGCGATGTCGCCGTTCAGCGAGCCGACGACGGTCAGCTCCTTGCCCATGATCGCCGAGAGGGCGATCGGCTCGCCGACGGGGCCGGTGGAGCCGACGACGACGAAGGTGCCGCGCTGGGCGGCCATGCCGATCGCCTCGGGACCGACGCTCGGCGCCCCGGCGAAGTCGAGCACGAGATCCGCGCCCTGCCCCTCGGTGAGCTCGAGCACCCGTGCGACGACCGCGTCCGAGCCGCCCTCGATGCCCACGACGTGATCGGCGCCGAAGCGCTCGGCCATCGCCAGCCGTTCGGCGGGGGCGCCGACGGTGATGACCGTGCCCGCGCCGGAGAGCTTCGCGACGGCGGTGGCGAAGATGCCGAGTGCACCCGAGCCCTGCACGACGACGCGGGAGCCGGGCCGCACGCCGCCCGCGCGGCCGAAGGCGCGCAGCACGGTCTTGGCGGCGCAGCCGGCCATCGAGGCCCAGGTGTCCTTGACCTCGGCGGGCAGCAGCAGCTTCGCCGCGCCCGGCACCACGTAGGCGTAGTCGGCGAGCCCGGCGGTCGCGTAGGGCGGCACGTCGGAACGCTGCAGGAAGCCGTAGCCGCGGCGGCTGCAGGCGACGGGCTCGCGCAGCACGGTGCAGCCGAAGCACTCGCCGCAGGTGGACTCGGACCAGCCGATGCGGTCGCCGACGGCGAGCTCCCGGCCGAGTGCGTCGCGCGTGCCCTCGCCCACGGCGACGATCTCGCCGACCATCTCGTGGCCGAGCACCATCGGCAGCATGCCGGGGAAGCTCATCCGGCCCGACCAGATCTCGATGTCCGTGCCGCAGAGGCTCGCGCAGGTGATGCGCACGAGCGCCGCGCCCGGCTCGACGTGCTGGGGGAGCGGGAGCTCCTGCAGCTCGAGGGGCTCGCCGTGGGCGGTGAGCACGGCGGCGCGGGTGGTCGTGGGGATCGTCATCGAAAGCTCCCTTCGAGGCGGTGGTTCCGGTCGCGACGTTGTCGACCGGCCGCCGATGTGGGTTATTCTACATACGTTGACCAAAATTGCCAGCGCTCGAGGAGGAGACGTGCAGGGAGTCGAACGATCGGGTGCCGAGGGCCCCGCCGAACTGGTGCTCCGCGGGGGGACGGTGCTCGCGCTCGACGCCGCCGACACCCGCGGCACCGCGATCGCCGTGCGGCACGGCCGGGTGCTCGCCGTCGGCGACGAGGCGAGGATCGCGCCGCTGATCGGCCGCCGCACGCGCGTCGTCGAGCTGGACGGCCGCGCCGTCATCCCGGGCATCAACGACTCGCACCTGCACGCGGCCTGGCTCGGCGCGATGTGGCCCGACACGGTGTTCGGGGCGATGGAGGCGGGTGAGGCGGCCGAGGTCCCGTCCGGCGGGCACGGGGGGCCGCCCGCCGAGGCCGCCCAGCTCGAGGCATCCGCCGCCGATCCGCACGTTCCGGCGGGGCCCCGCCTCGTCGACGACGAGGCCGGCCGGCGCCGGGCCATCCTGCGCGCGGGCGAGCTCATCGCCTCGCTCGGCATCACGAGCTACACGGAGCCCGGCCTCGGGCCGGGCGAGGACGAGGGCGCGACCGGATGCTTCGGTCAGGCCGTGCTCGACAGCTACCGCGCGCTCGAATCGGAGCGCGCGCTGCGCGCCCGCGTGAACGTGCTCGCCCTGTTCGGCGTGCTCGACGGGCCGAGCGAGCTGCGGGCGTTCCTCGCCGGGCTGCGCGGGCTCGAGCGGCAGACCGAACGGCCCGCGTGGCTGCGCGTCGCCGGGGTGAAGATCTTCGCGGACGGCATCCCGCCGATGCTGCAGGCCTGGACGGCGCACGCCTATCCGGACGGTTCGCACGGCGGACTCCTCGTGGGCGGCGGCGACCTCGATCAGCGCGCGGCGAACCTCGCCGAGATGATCCGCGCCGTGCACCGGCACGGCCTCCAGCTCGGCGTGCACGCCACGGGGGACCGCACGATCGATCACGTCATCGACGCCGTCGAGGTCGCCGCCGCGGAGGCGCCGGCCGATCTGCGCCACTACGTCATCCACGGCGACCTCGTCACGCCCACGGCGCTCGACCGGATGCGCGGGCTCGGCATGGGGCTCAACGTGCAGGCCGGCATCGCGGCGAAGACGGCCCCGTGGGTCGCCGGCGTGCTCGGCGAGGAGGTCGCCGCGGCGGCGTGGCCGATCGGGCGCGCGATCGAGACGGGCGTGCGCGTGTCGCTCAGCTCGGACGCGCCGGTGCTCGCGCCGGACTGGCGGCAGGGCCTGGCGGACGCGGATGCGTGGATGGGCGCCGCAGCGCCCGCGGACGCCGAGCGGCGGATGCTGCAGCTGCTGCGCGCGTACACGGTCGTGCCGGCGCACCAGGACGGCGCGGAGGGCTGGAAGGGCACCCTCGCGCCGCGGATGGCGGCCGACCTCTGCGTGCTCGAGGCGAATCCGCTGGACCTCGCGCCGGCCGAGCTGCCCCGGGTCGGCGTCGAGCTCACCGTCGTCGACGGCGACGTCGTGTTCGAGCGCTGACGCGCCATTCCGAGTTGCCCGACTTTCATGGAAGTCGGGCAACTCGGCAGGGTGGGTGGGGCGGCTCAGGTGAGCAGCTGGCCGCCGTCCACGGCGAGGCTCACGCCCGTGATGTGCGCGGCGCCCTCGCTCGCGAGGAAGACGACGGCGGGGGCCACCTCCTCGACCTCGGCGAGCTTGCCGAGCGGAATACGGCTCGACCAGGCCTCGCGCGCGGGGGAGCCCTCGGGCATCCCCATCCGCAGCATCGGCGTGAGCACCGGGCCCGGGGCGACCGCGTTCACGCGGATGCCGTGTCCGGCGAGCTCGATCGCCGCCCAGCGGGTGAGCGAGTCGACCGCGGCCTTGCTCGACTCGTAGGCGCCCATCCCGGGCGTGGGCTGGCGGCCGCCGATGGAGGAGATGTTCACGATGGCGCCGCGGGTGCCGTTCGCGATCATGCGACGGGCGACCGCCTGGGTGATCGTGAAGGTGCCGACGATGTTCACGTCGACGATCGAGCGGTAGGCGCCGGGCTCGAGCTCGGTGAGTGCGCCGTGCACCGAGAGGATGCCGGCGTTGTTCACGAGGACGCCCACCGGACCGTACTCGGCCTCCAGGGCCTCGGCGGCGCGAGCGGCAGCCTCGGCATCCGTGATGTCGAGCGCCAGGTGCGCGACGCCGAGCTCGTCCGCGGTCGCGCGTGCGGCGTCCGCGTCGACGTCGGCGACGACGACCCGGTCGCCCGCGTCGCGGAACGCGGTGGCGATGCCGCGGCCGATGCCGCCGGCGCCGCCGGTGATGAGCACGATTCGAGGTTCGGACACGGGATCTCCTTCTGCCGTCGGCGTGCGTCGGTGCACGCGCGTGGTTATATTATACGAGCGTAGAAAAAAGCGACGAGGAGGCCGCATGACCGTCACCGTTCCCACCCGCCAGCTCGGGCCCGGCGGGCCGGAGGTCCCCGTCTTCTCCCTCGGGTCCTGGAACACCTGGGACCGCATGGACTTCGACGACGCGGTCGCACTGATCCGCCGCGCCCACGAGGCGGGCGCCGCGTTCTTCGACGTGGCGCACTACGACCTGGGTCCGCACGCCGAGCAGGCGACGACCGACCTGATCTTCGGTCGTGCAGTGCGCGAGGCCGGGCTCGCCCGGGAGGACTACCTGCTCTGCGGCAAACTCTGGCTCTGGGAGTACCCGCGCGTCGGCTTCGCCGGACAGTTCACGACGTCGCTCGAGCGCATCGGCGTCGAGCATGCGGAGTTCGCCGTCGTCGGCGACTACCTCGAGCCGATCGACGTGCGCCGCGTCGTCGACGACGTGCAGGCCGAGATCGCGGCCGGCCGGCTCGGCGCCTGGGGCGTCAACAACTGGCGCGCCGACGACCTCGTGCTCGCGCTCGACCACGCCGAGCGCGAGGGCCTCGTGCCGCCGAGCTTCGCGCAGCTGAAGTACGGCCTCGTGCGTCGCTCGATGGCCGAGGGGCCCGAGTACGGCGAGCTGTTCTCGTCGGGGCGGCTGGCGTTGCAGGCCTCGGATGCCTTCGAGGGCGGCATCCTCGCGGGCAAGGCCGTGCCCGGGCGCAAGATCGGTGCGGACGTCGGCGGGATCCGCGAGCGCATCGTCGCGATCTTCCCCGAGGTGGCCCGGATCGCCGCCGAGCTCGATGCGACCCCGACGCAGCTCGGCATCGCCTTCTGCCTCGCGAACCCCGCGACGGCGAACGTGCTCTTCGGCGTCAGCCGGATGGCGCAGCTCGAGGACAACCTCGGCGCGCTCGCCCTGCTCGACCGGGTGGGCGCCGAGGCGATCCGCTCGGCGACCGAGGGGCTCCAGCTCGACCAGGCCGTCCGCTCCGACGGCGTCTGGGCGTAGCCGCGCGGGGCGCGTCAGACCTGCTTCACCCCTGAGTTGCCCGACTTTGATGAAAGTCGGGCAACTCGCGGTTCGAGCGGTGTCAGGGGTCAGGCGAGGAAGTCGAGCACGGCCTGGCGGAACTCGGGGCTCGCGAGCGCGCCGAGGTGGTCGCCGGGCACCCGCACGAGCTGCCCGCGCGCGACGCCCTCTGCGACGCGGTCGATGCCGGCCGTCATGGGGTCGTCCGCGCCGGCGACGAAGAGCACCGGCACGGCCGGCACGTCCTGCGCCGGGTCGAAGGGCTCGCGTGCGAGGCCGGCGATGAGGCGCGGCAGCGAGTCTCGATCGCGGCCCGGAGCGCCGATCATCGCGGCCATCATGCCGAGCATGGGGTCGGCCGGGGCCTCGCCGTCCAGCGCGCGGACCAGGGCGGCGACGTCGACGCCGGCGAAGGGCTCGAAGGGGCTGAGGCCGCCGAGCACGAGGCGCTGCACGCGCGGCTCGGCGGCCGCGAGCGCCCAGGCGAGCCGCGCGCCGAGCGAGTAGGCGACGACGTCGACCGGCCCGGACTCGGGGAGCGCCTCGCGGATGGCCCGGACGACCGCGCCGGTCGAGGCATCCTCGTCCGCCCCGATCGCGCCGCCGGTGCCGTGCCCCGGCAGGTCGACGACGATCGCCTCGCGTCCGGAGGCGGCGATCGCGTCGGCGAGTCCGCTCGCCACGAAGTCGGTCTCGCCGTCCGAGGCGAAGCCGTGCAGGAGGACGACGGGGGCATTGCCGCGGCCTGCGGCGTCGCCGGCGGCGGGCAGGGTGCGGGTGCTGACGGTGAGAGGCATGCGTTCGCTTTCGACGGTGAATGAACGGGTGGATTTGTTTTTCTATGTTAGTAGAAAAACGTGTAGCATCGTGCTGAATCCACGACATCGCCGTCCCACGGATACGGGCGGCCGCACAGGAAGCGCAGCCATGACCGACACCCTCCAGCCCGCCGAGCGGGCCGCCAGCCCCGCCGCCATCGTCGACATCGCGATCGGCTTCATGGGCGCCAAGCAGCTCATCACCGCGAGCCGCATCGGCCTGTTCGCCGCGCTCGCCGACGGCCCGCTCGACGCCGAGGCGCTCGCCGCGGCGACCGGCGTGCCGCAGCGCCAGGTGCGGATCCTCGCGGACAGCATGAACGCCCAGGGCCTGCTCGAGCGCGAGGGTGGCCGCTATTCGCTCACCCCGGATGCCGCGACCTACCTCACCGGCGAGCGCGCCGAGATCGACCTGGGGCCGTTCCTGGCGTTCCTCGGCGACACCTCCTACGAGCAGTGGCGGGGTTACGACCGAACCGTCGACTCCGACGCGCCGGGCGTGCTCGAGCTCGACGAGGCCGGCTGGGGCCGCTTCCTCGCTGGCGTGATGCGCTACAACGAGCTGCACGCCGACGAGTTCGCCCGCGCCTTCGACGTCACCGGGCGGCGCTCGCTGCTCGACCTCGGCGGCCTCAGCCCGGCCTTCGCCGTCAACGTGATGCGGGCGAACCTCGAGCTCGCCACGCGCTTCGTCGTCGCGCCCGACTTCGCCGACTCCGTCGCGCAGGCTGTGGCCGAGGCGGGCCTCGCGGACCGCGCCGTGGTCGAGGGCGGCGACACCGAGTCGGTCGAGCCGGGCGGCGAGCACGACCTCGTCTTCGTGAACCATGTGCTGCACCGCTTCACGGCGGAGCAGAACCGCACCATCCTCGCGAACGCCCGCGCGGCCGCGGCACCGGGGGCGAAGCTCGCCGTGCTCGACTTCACGCTCGACGAGGAGCCGCGCCAGCGCCGCATCGACGCGCTGCACGCGGGGGAGTACTACAACATCGACGGCACCGTCGTGTTCCCCGAGGCCGAGGTCCGCGAGTGGCTCGACGAGGCCGGCTGGAACTACGTCGAGACGATCGCCCTGCCGGGCAGCCCGCGCATCCTCGTCGCCGAGGCCCGCTGAGCGGTCTCGCCGCACCGTCCGAAACCGAGTTGCCCGACTTCGATGGAAGTCGGGCAGCTCGGTTTCGCGACTGGGGCTAGAGGCGGTCGAAGAAGGCGCGGAGGTGCGCCTCCTGCAGCGCGGGCGTCGAGGTCTGCGGCGAGATGAGGCTCATGATGTTCGCGCCGACGTTCAGCAGCACGATCTCGTCGACGAGCTGCTCGTCGGGCGTCGCCGTGGTGATGTCGCCGTCCTCGCGGCCCTCGGCGAGATAGCGGGCGAGCGCGTCGCGCCAGACCGCGAGGTGCGCGAGGTAGGCGTCGTGGAGCGTCTCGTTCGAGACGGCGCGCTCCCAGAAGGAGAGCAGCACGCGGCCGGAGGTGATCCGCTCCTCGTCGAGCGGCATCGCGGCCCAGCAGATGGCCCGGAGGGCGGCGAGGCCGCGCTTGCCGGCCACCTCGGCCTCGATGTGCTCGCCCATCAGCCCGAGCGAGCGCTCGTAGGCGCCCTGGACGATCTCGTCCTTGCCGGGGAAGTAGTGCTTCAGTGCGCCGTTGGCGAAGCCCGCCTCCGCGGCGATCTCGCGCATCGTCGCGGCCTCGATGCCGCCCTTGACGATAAGCCGCCAGGTGACGTCGACGATGTCGCGACGTCGTTGGTCGTGGTCGATCACCTTCGGCATCCGGCCCTCTTCCATCCTCGCGCGGGCGGCGCAGATCGCCGACGCTCACGCGTCAACCAGTGTAGGCGAACGATCAGCGGCGGGCGCGGAAGCGGTCGAGCAGCGCGTCGAGCCCCTGGTCGAGGTGCGCGTCGCCCGCCTCGTCGGGCATCAGCACGGCGATCATCTGCCAGCCGGCGTTCCTCGCGGAGACCTCGTTCACCGCGGTCGCGATGTCGATCCCCTCGGCGAGCTCGCCGTCGTCGCGCGCCTCGCCGAGGAAGCGGTGCATGAGCTGACGCCAGCGCAGATTGTGCTCGCGGTGGATCTCCCAGATCTCGCGGTCCTGGGCGGCGTGGTCCCAGAATGCGAGCACGACCTTCGCGTAGCGCGGGCCCGCCTCGCCGAACGGCAGGATCTCGAGGCACATCTCGCGGAGCGCGGCGAGCCCCCTGAGTCCCTCGACGCCGGCCAGGATGCGGTCGTTGGCCTGGGTGTGCAGCCGCTGGAACGCCGCGGTGAGCACGCTCTGCTTGTCGGGGAAGTAGCGGGCGATGGCCCCGTGCGCGTACCCGGCCTCCGCCGCGATCTCGCGCATCGTCGCCCGCTCGAAGCCGTCGCGCACGATGAGCCGCATGAGCGCCTCGACGATGTGGGCGCGCCGCTCGTCGTGATCCACGATCTTCGGCATGGCGCACCTCCTGTCGCGACGATCATACGGATGCCTCGGACCGATGATGCGCTCCGGTCGGGGCGGGATGCGGCGTTTCGTCTCCATTTGGTGATTATCGTTACCCATCCGTGATCCAGCACCACGCGAAGGTCGGTATCGTTTAGTCACCAATCGGTGACTAACCGTTCGTGGCGAACCGATCGCCCTCCCTGATCGAACCGGTCGCATCCCCCGACGACGAAGGAGTCGCTCATGAAGACCACCTCCCGCATCGCGGCGGCCGTGGCAGCCATCCCGCTCGCGGCGCTCGCGTTCACGGCCTGCTCATCCGGTGCGCCCGCGGCCACCGACGGCGCGGACGGCGGCACGACCCGGCTCAAGGTGGCGACCATCGGTCTCACCTCCGACGGCGCCCTGCTCACCGGCATCGAGCAGGGCTTCTTCGAGGAGGAGGGCCTCGAGCTCGAGACCAGCGTCGTCGCCAACCCGCCCGCAGGCCTCGCCGCCGTGCAGAGCGGGCAGGTCGACATCGCCTACTCGCCGAGCATCCCGCTCCTGAACGCGCTCAGTCAGGGCGTGCCCGTGAAGGTCATCGGCGCCGCCGACGGCTACCCGGAGGACGCGGCCACCGCCGAGGACCCGGCCGCCCTCGACGACACCGGGCTCTTCGCCGCCGCCGGCAGCGGCGTCGCCGACGTCGCCGACCTCGCGGGCAAGACCATCGCGATCCCGGCGCGCAAGGCGCAGCTCGAGGTCGTCATCGCCGGCGAGCTCGAGAAGGCCGGGATCGACCCCGCGAGCGGCGTGAACTGGGTCGTGCTCGATTTCACCTCCGCGGTCGCCGCGCTGAAGAACGGCACCGTCGATGCCGCGGGGCTCGTGAGCCCCTTCACCACCGAGGCCGCCGCGGCGGGCGCGACGCAGATCTCCGCCCCCTCGGTCGGCTTCTTCGAGCGCGGCGCGACGGGACTCTGGACCGCCGGCGCCTCGACCGTCGAGCAGAAGGCCGACGCGATCGCCGCCTTCCAGCGCGCCCTCGTGAAGACGAACGCCTACGCCACCGAGCACCCCGAGGAGGCCATCCAGGCCGGGCTCGACTACACCGGCTCGACGCTCACGCTCGACGAGGTCAAGGTGCCCGTCTGGCCGGCCGAGGTGAAGGCCGAGGACCTCGAGCTGCCCAATGAGAAGATGGTCGAGCTCGGCTTCCTCCAGAAGCCCGTCGAGCTCGACGGCGTCATCGTCACGGGCTGATCCGGCATGCGCGTCCCGCTCCTTCGAACCGGAGTCGGCGCGGCCGGCGCGGTGGCGGCGCTCGGCGCCTGGCAGCTCGCCGCCACCGCCGGCCCGCTCGCCGACTCGCCACTGCCGACCGCGGCGGACTCGATCGGCACCCTCGCCCGCCTCTTCGCGACCCCCGAACTCTGGCGGGCGCTCGGCGACACCGTCGTCATGGCGATCGCCGGCCTTCTGCTGGCCACCGTCGTCGGGGTGGTGCTCGGCGTCGGCATCGGCACCTCGCCGCTCGCCATGCACGCCACCCGCGTGCCGCTCGAGTTCTTGAAGCCGATCCCGCCGATCGTCATCCTGCCGATCGTCGTGCTCGTGCTCGGGCCCACGATGGCGATGGGGGTGTTCCTCGTCTTCTTCGGCTGCTTCGTCGCGATCGCCGTGCAGTCCGCCGCAGGCGTCTTCGACACCGATCCGGTGGCCCGGGCGACCGGCCGCTCCTACGGCATGGGCCGCGGCGAGATCCTCACCAGGATCGTGCTGCCGAGCGCCCTGCCGTACATCGGCACCGCCATCCGCGTCGCCGCGCCGACCTCGCTCATCGTCGCGGTCGTCGCCGGACTCCTCGGCGGCGGACCCGGCCTCGGCCAGAGTCTGCTGCTCGCGCAGATCTCCGGTGACCAGGCGCAGCTGTTCGCCTACGTGCTCGCACTCGGCATCCTCGGGCTCCTCGTGCAGGGCCTCAGCCAGTGGGGCGAGCGGCGCCTGCTGCACTGGCACCCGCAATACCGGAAGGAGATCAGGTGATGGTCTTCACCTCATCCATCCCCGCCCGCACCTCGGTCGCGCGCCGCGCCGGCCGCAGCGGCACGCCGCGCTGGGTGCTGATCGGCACCGAAGTACTCGTGCCGATCGTGCTGCTCGGGCTGTGGTGGGTTTCCTCCGCGAACTCGACGAACACCTTCTTCCCGCCGTTGCAGGTGATCCTCGAGCGGCTCCTGCAGCTCGTGCAGACGCCGACGTTCCTCGTCGACGTCGGATCCTCGCTCGGCAACCTGCTGCTCTCCTTCGTGCTCGCGAGCGTCATCGGCGTGCTGCTCGGCGCCGCCCTCGGCCTCGTGCCGGCGCTCGCCTGGTTCGTCGAGCCCACGATCCACTTCTTCCGGGCCATCCCGCCCGTGGCCCTCGTGCCGATCTTCGTTTCGCTCATCGGCTTCGGCAACGAGACGCGGATCCTCTCGATCACGCTGGCCGCCCTCTTCCCCGTGCTCATCTCGACGATGGACGGGATCCGCGGCACCGAGCCCACCCTCGCCATGGTGAGCCGGGTGTACCGGATCGGCTGGTTCGACCGCCTCGTCTCCGTGACCCTGCCCGCAGCGAGCCCGCGCATCCTCTCCGGCATGCAGGTGAGCCTCATCACCGCCTTCGTCGTGATGATCGCGAGCGAGATGCTCGGCTCCTCGACGGGGCTCGGGGCGGCCACCCTGCTCGCCCAGCAGTCCTTCGCCATCGCCGACATGTGGGTCGGCATCCTCGTCCTCGGCGTGATCGGCTACGCGACCACGGCCGTGTTCACCCTCTTCCGGCGCCGCGTGCTGCGCTGGTACCTCGCCTCGCAACAGCAGGAGAAGAACGCATGACCTCCGACACCCTCCGCGATGCGCCCGTGCGGCTCAGCGTCCGCGGCCTCGCCAAGAGCTACGACACCAAGCGGGGCAGCGTGCCCGTCATCGCCGACCTCACCTTCGACGTGCGCGTCGGAGAGATCGCCTGCATCGTCGGCCCCTCCGGCATCGGCAAGACGACGCTGTTGAAATGCCTGACCGGCCTGCAGTCGATCAGCTCGGGCCAGGCCCTCATCGACGGACGGCCCATCGACGGGCCGCCGGAGGAAATGGCGCTCGTCTTCCAGGAGTACACCCGCTCCCTCATGCCGTGGCTCACCGTCGAGAAGAACGTGCGCCTCCCGCTGAAGCACCTGCGACTCCCGGCGGCCGAACGGGAGGAGCGCATCCGCGGCGCGCTCGCCGCGGTCGGCCTCGCCGGCGCCGAGTCGAAGTACCCCTGGCAGCTCTCGGGCGGCATGCAGCAGCGCGTCGCGATCGCCCGCGCCATCGCCTACCGGCCCGAGGTGCTCGTGATGGACGAGCCCTTCGCCTCCGTCGACGCGCAGACGCGCTTCGAGCTCGAGGACCTGTGCCTGCGCATCCGCGAGCAGTTCGGCATGACGATCGTCGTCGTCACGCACGACATCGACGAGGCGGTGTACCTCTCCGACCGCGTGATCGTGCTGGGGGAGCGGCCCGCCCGGGTCACCGAGATCATCGACGTCGACTTCGGCGGAGCTCGGGACCAGCTCACGACGCGCGCGGTACCCGAGTTCGCCGAGCTCCGCAGCGAGGTCTTCGAACTCATCCGGAAGGCGGGCTGAGGTGGCGGAGCGCCGCGGCTACGAGCGCTTCGCCGGCCGGGCGGCCGAGTTCGCCTCCGAGTCCCGCCCGTCCTGGCCCGACCGCCCGCAGGCCCCGGCCGGAGCGCCGAACGTCGTGGTCATGCTCGTCGACGATCTCGGCTTCAGCGACCTCGGACCCTTCGGCAGCGAGATCCCGACGCCGAACATCGACCGGCTGGCGGCGGGCGGCTGGGTCTTCACGAACTATCGCACCGCGCCGATGTGCTCGCCCGCGAGGGCCGCCCTGCTCACCGGGCTCAACCCGCACCGGGCCGGCTTCGGCTTCGTGGCGCACATCGATCCCGGCTACCCGGGCTACGCCTGCGAGCTGCCCGAGGACGCGCCCACCCTCGCGGAGTCCCTGCGCGCCGGCGGCTACGCGACGTTCATGGTCGGCAAGTGGCACCTCACCGTCGAGTCGCGCCTGCACGACGGCGCCGACCGCGCCAGCTGGCCGTTGCAGCGCGGCTTCGACCGCTACTTCGGCAGCATGGACGGGTTCACCGCGCTGCACCACCCGCACCGGCTCGTGCGCGACAACTCGGTCGTCGACGTGGCGGAGTTCCCCGAGGGGTACTTCCTCACCGATGAGCTCACCGACGAGGCGCTCGGCATGATCGACGAGCTCCGGGCGAACGACGCGGCCAAGCCGTTCTTCCTCTATTACGCGCACACCTCCGTGCACGGTCCGATCCAGGCGAAGGCCGAGGACATCGCCCGGCACGCCGGGCGCTACGAGCAGGGCTGGAACGCGCTCCGGGAGGCGCGCTTCACCCGGCAGCGCGAGCTCGGCGTGGTGCCGCCGTCGGCGGTGCTGCCGCCGGACGAGCTCGCCGACGGCGAGCGGATTCCGCACTGGGACACGCTGACGGATGCCGAGCGCGCCCTGTTCGCCCGGCATATGGAGGTCTACGCCGCCGCCGTCGACGAGGTCGATCAGAGCGTCGGCCGGCTCGTCGCCCGGCTCGAGGAGCTCGGCGAGCTCGATCGCACGATCATCGTCGTCGCGAGCGACAACGGCGGCACCGCCGAGGGCGGCCCCAGCGGCACCCGCAGCTACTTCGCCCAGTTCGGGCTCTCGGGGGAGCTGCCGGCGGACTGGGTCGCCGACGTGCCCCGCGAGCTCGACGAGATCGGCGGCCCACGGGTGTTCGGCCAGTATCCGACGGGCTGGGCGCGGGTGTCGAACACCCCGTTCCGCTCGTTCAAGTCCTCGACGTACGAGGGCGGGGTGCACGCCCCGCTCGTGGTCTCCTGGCCCGGTGCGCCCGGGGCCGTGCGCGGTCTGCGCGAACAGTTCGTCTTCGTCGCCGATCTCGCCCCCACGATCCTCGAGCTCACCGGGGTCGCGCCACTCGTCGAGCGTGCCGGCCGCCCGGCGCAGCAGCCCGACGGCCGCAGCATGGCGGAGCTGCTCAGCGACCCGGCCGGAGCCGGGCGCGAGGCGCAGTACTTCGAGTGCGTCGGGCGTCGCGCGCTCGTCGCCGGCGACTGGAAGGCGCTCTCAGCGGCCCCGCCGGCGCGAGCGGACGGCGCGGCCGGCGGGCGGTGGGAGCTCTACGATCTCGCGGCCGACCCCACCGAGACACGCGATCTCGCCGCCGGCGAGCCGGCGCTCGTCCGGGAGCTCGCCGAACGCTGGCGGACCGAGGCGTGGCGCAACACGGTATTCCCCTTGGACGACGACGGCTCGCTGCAGGACGTGCGACCGGCGGGGGAGTCGGCGCTGTCGGAACCGGTCGTGCTGCCGCCGTTCCGGCCGCCCCTCGAACGCTTCCGCGCCTCGCGCCTCACCGTGCTGCGCTCCTTCGCCGTCGAGGTCGAGCTGCTCGTCGACGCGGATGCCTCGGGCGTCGTCGTCGCGCACGGCGATCAGGGCGGCGGGTACCTGCTCGCCGTCGACGAGGGGCGCTGGCTGCTCTCCTACAACGCGTACGGCGAAGTGCACCGCGCGCGAGGCGGGCGGGTGGCGTCCGGCCCGCACGGGGTGCTGCTGAGGGTCGACGAGCTCGACGGACTGCGCTGGCGGCTGACGCTCGAGGTCGACGGGACCGTCGAGGCGATCGTGCCGTCGGTGCCGATGCTGTTCGGCATGGCGCCGTTCACCGGCATCAGCGTCGGCTACGACTACGGCGGGCCGGTGGACTGGGGGCTGCACGAGGCGCACGGCGCCTATCGCTTCACGGGCGGGTCGATCGAACGGCTGCGCTACGTACCGGGGGAGCCGTCGCGGCACGACCGGCGGGTGCTCCTCGCGATCGACGAGGCGGTCGCCGCGATCGCGGACTGACCGGAGGGGCGGATCGGCGCAGGGCACGGCGCCGATCCGCCCCACTGGTTCCCTGAGCTTGTCGAAGGGAACGCCGCCCTGGCTCCCTGAGCTTGTCGAAGGGAATGCCGCTTCGACAGGCTCAGCGAACCAGACAGGTCAGCGACCCACACGGGCTCAGCGAGCCGCTCAGCGCACGTACACGCGGCGCCCGGCGAACCAGGTCTCGGCCACCGTCGTGCGCACGAGCTCCTCCGCGGGGCGCGCGAAGGGGTCGCGATCGAGCACGACGAAGTCGGCCGACTTGCCCGCGACGAGCGACCCGGTCTCCCCGCCGAGGCCCATCGCCTCGGCGGCGTTGATCGTGAACGCCGCCATCGCCTCGTCGAGCGTGATGGCCTGCTCCGCCCACAGCGTGCCGGGGAACACCCCGGCGGGGTCGGCGCGGGTCACGAGGCCGTGGATGCCCTCCCACGCGTTCGGCGACTCCGAGACCGGCCAGTCCGAGCCGCCCGCGATGAGCGCCCCCGCGTCGAGCAGGGCGCGGTTGGGCTGCATCCGGCCGGCCCGCTCGGCGGGCAGCACCGTCGCGATCGCCTCCGGGATGACGCCGGGGAACCAGATGAACGGCGACATGTCCGCCGAGACGCCGAGCTCGGCGAAGCGGGGGATGTCGGACTCGGCGACGAACTGCCCGTGCGCGACCTGGTAGCGGGTCTCGGTGAAGCCCTCGGCGCGCAGCCGCGCCACGGTGTCGAGCACGAGGCGCACCGCGGCATCCCCGGAGCAGTGGATCTTCGCCGACAGCCCGCGCTCGGCCGTGCGCCGCAGCCAGCCCCAGAGCTCCTCGGGCGGGAGCGTCGTCTCGCCGAGGAAGTGGTCGCCGTGCGCGTCGTCCGGCAGGTACGGCTCCAGGAAGGCACCGGTGCGGGCGGGCGGCACGCCGTCGAGGAAGATCTTCACGAAGTCCGGCCGGTGATGCTCGGTGCGGAACGCCTCGCCCTGCCAGACGAGTCCCTCGCCGACGGGGTCGTAGCCGAAGATCTGGTCGTTCACGGTGAGGGAGGAGACCACCCAGGCATCCAACTCGCCGTCCGCGTCGAGGGCGCGCAGCGCCTCGAGGATCTCGAGCGAGACCGCGGCGTCCTGGAACGCGGTGACGCCGTAGCTGTTCAGCAGCTCGACACCGCGCCTGGATGCCGCGCGGTGCTGCTCGGCGGTGAGCCGGCGCGTGCGGGCCATGGCCTCTTCGACGGGCAGCCCGGCGGACTCCAGCAGCACGCCGGTCGGCCGCCCGCTGACCGGGTCGAGCTCGATGACGCCGCCCTCGCCGGGATCGGAGTCGGCCGTGATGCCGGCGAGCTCGAGCGCACGGGAGTTCGCCCAGCGGTTGTGGCGGGAGTCCTCCATCAGCATCACCGGGCGACCGCCGGATGCCTCGTCGAGTCTGGCCCGGGTGGCGTCGTTCGAGATCGCGGTGCGCAGATTGCTGCCCCACGCCCCGCCCGTGATCCAGGCATCGGCGGGCAGCCCGGCCGCGTACTCGCGGACCGCCGCGAGCACCTCCTCGACCGAGCCGGACGACGAGAACGACAGCTCGAAGAGGTCGGTGCGCCCGGCCAGCGCGTGGTGGTTGTGCACGTCCACGAGGCCGGGCATGACGAATGCGCCGTCGAGGGCGCGCCGCTCGGTGCCCTCGCCCGCGAGCGCGAGCGCGTCGGCATCCGTGCCGACGGCGAGCAGCCGCCCGCCGCCGACCGCGAGGGCTTCGGCCCACGGGGCCGCGGGGTCGCCCGTCCAGATGCGGCCGCCCGTGAGCACGAGCTCGGCGGGACCGCTGCTCGCCGTCGCCATCAGCGGGAGGTGTCGTACTCGTCGGGGTGCACGGTGACCGAGATCAGTCGGCCGTGCGCGCCGAAGGTGAAGTGCGTCGGCACCTCGCCCGACTCGTCCAGGCCGAACAGCACGCCGTGCGAACGGATCGCGCGCGCGTCGCGGTGGTCGGCGATCGTCACCGAGGCGCAGGGGATGACCTTCTCGCGCCAGGCGAAGACGTAGATGCCCGGGCGGATCTGCCACACCGAGTTCTCGTCGGTGTCGGCGAGGCCGCGCTCCGGGCCCGCGAGGCACTGCCAGGTGTACCACTGCGGCGAGAGGTAGATGTGCTCGTACGCGTGCACCGGGCTGTAGACCCACTGTACCCGGCGGCCGATGAGCGTCGTCGTCGGGGCGGGGGCCTCGCCCGTGAGCTCGATGCCCTCGATCTGCGAGGGCACGAAGATCTGCTGCACGCGGGTCTTGCCGGCCTCCGCCTCGGGCAGGATCAGGCTGATCACCGCGAGCGCGTGGCCGCTGCGGAAGTCGAGCACGAGCGTGACGGCCTCGTTCGGCAGGTACTCGTGGTGGAACTGCACGTAGTACAGCTCGTCGTCGACCTTCACCGCCTCGTACGCGTCGGTCTTCGCGGCGGCTTCCGTCGGGTCGCCCGCGCCGGGCTGGTAGTCCCAGTCGACGGTGTGCTCGTTGAAACGGTGCACGATGCGCGTGCCGCGCTCGTCGACCACGGCGACCTCGCGGCCCACGAGATCGAGCGAATGCGGCGCCTTGTTCGCGTCGAACCCGGGCGCGAGGCCGTCGAGCGGCAACCAGGTCGAGGTGTCGGACAGATTCGTGGCGGTGTCGGTCATCATGCTCCAGTCGTCGTCATCGTCGGGGTGGTCTCAGGGGTGCAGAGGGTCAGTGGCTGCAGCGGCACTCGCCGCCGCCGCAGCATCCGCCCGAGGCATCCGCGCCGCCCTCGCCGGGCGCGCAGTGCGCGGCCGCGCCGTCCGGCAGGTCCATCGCCGGGTTCTGGTCGAGGAAGCCGTGCGGCTTGAACCAGAAGCCCGAGTAGTCGACCGGCATGATCGGCCAGTCCTCGGTGCGCGGGATGTGCGTCGGCCCGAAGACGTGCCAGAGCACGAGGTCCTCGCCGTCGAGGCTGCGGTCCGCGGCCGTCCACTTCGGCAGGCCGTCGCCGGAGTGCGCGTTCGGGTAGAAGCCCGCCGGGTAGAGCTCCTCGGGGTCGTAGCTGGTGCCCCACAGGTGCTTCGTCGCGAAGGCGGCGCGCGCGGCGACCGAGGAGTCCGGCTGCGCCGCGAGGAGCGCCTTGCCCTCGGGGATGAGCCAGTAGGCGGTCGGCTTGCCGACGACGTTCGTGCGGTGCGCGCTGCGCACCTCCCAGACGCGGCCCGT
The DNA here is from genome assembly GCF_022811605.1 of Agromyces soli. Lineage (GTDB taxonomy): Bacteria > Actinomycetota > Actinomycetes > Actinomycetales > Microbacteriaceae > Agromyces > Agromyces soli. The sequence goes on from NZ_CP094533.1 coordinate 2,285,246, forward strand.
CAGGCCGTTCGCGACCCGCTGCGCCGCCGACTCGCTCGCCAGCTGCACGTCCGACCAGGTGAAGGCGTTGCCGTAGGGGTTGTCGGGACCGGTCGGGATGCCGACCATCTCGATCTCGTGGAGCGTGTTGTCCTCGCCGTCGATCGCCGCGTCGATGCGGGCGCAGAAGAGGTGCTGGTGCACCGGCGTGAAGATGCCGGGCGCAATCTCGGGCGCGTGCGGGTTGTCGCTGCCGGCGATGCCGGCGCCCGCGAACACGATGCCCGTCGCCTTCGCCTCGACCTGGATCGAACCGTCGAGGTAGAAGTACCAGAAGAAGCCGTAGTCATAGTTGCCGATTGTGGAGAAGTAGCTCACCACGAGGCGGCGGCTGCGGCGCGTCTCCGGGGTGCCCGCCAGATCCGTGTGCTTCCAGAGGATGCCGTAGTCCTCCTCGTGCATGCACACGGCCTGCGGGATCTTCACGGGGTTGCCGTGGTCGTCGGGCACGAAGGCGTCGAAGTAGTGGATGACGCCGAGGCAGTCGCAGCCGAGCGCGAGCGAGTTCGCGTTCTTGCCGAGCAGGTACTCGCCCGCGTCGAAGTAGCTGATCCAGTGCCGGCTGATCGAAGTGTCGCCGTAGGGCACGACCATCTCGGGCACGCTCGCCCGGTGCGCGACCGAGCGGTGCTCCTCGCCGTCGCGGAAGGTGATCTGGTTCAGCACCAGGCCCTCCTGCTGGGTGAAGCCGACGCGGAAGCGCCAGTTCTCCCACTCCACCAGGCTGCCGTCGACCGAGAAGCTCGGGCCCTCGGGCTGGGTGATCTCGATCGGCTTCAGCGTGGTGCGGGCCGGGCCCTGCGCCGCCGCCGTGTAGTTGCCGTGCTGCATCGGCACGGGCACGTCGCCCTCGTCGTCGATGCGGATCACGCGGCGCGCCGTGAGATCCACGTGCACGACGAGCCCTTCGACCGGGTGCGCCCACGGGCTGTCCTGCTCGTCGAGGCGCAGGTACGTGTGCGAGCGCAGCACCCGCTTGCCGACCTCGTCCGCACGCCCGAAGTAGCCGGGGGCGAGCGGCGAGCAGAAGGCGAGCTCCATGTGCTCCTCGAGGCCGCGGCGACGCATCGCCGCCTGCCACTCGGGGGAGGCCTTCACGATGGTCGCCGCGTCGTCGTACTCCTCGAAGAGGTACTGCGGCTGGCCGTACGGCGCCTCCGTGTTCGGCAGCACGCGGAACGCGTCCACCTCGCCACGGCTGACCGCCACGATGGCCTCGCTCGCGACGCCGGTGTCCCGGTCGAGCAGGGTGACGCGGATGCGCCGGTCGAGCGGCTCGCCCGGCCGCCACGCGGCGAGGTCCGCCTTCGCCGGGTCCACCGGCAGCATGCGGGGCACGCGGGTGGATGCCGAGACGTGCCCAGCCTCGTCGAGGATCCGCCGCGCGGCTGCGATCTCCTCGGCCGTCAGCGGGTCGAGCGGGTGCTCGGCGCGCTCCGGGCTGGTCACCCGGGAACCGTGCGTGTGCGTGGCGTCGGGGCCGTGGGAACCGGCGGGGCGGAGGGGGAGCTCGGCGTGGTGCGTCATCGTCGTCCTCGATCAGGGAATCGTTGCGTCCAGTATCGGCCGAGGCGCCGGCCGCACGGTTGACCGTGCGCGCCGACGCCTTGACGTTGCGTGCGAAGAGCCCTCCTACTCCACGACCTCGGTCGCGCGGGTGTGCACGTTGAACTTCTCGAGGTCAGTCTCGAGGCCCGCGTAGACCTCGGGCTTGCGCCGCTTGAGGTACGCCCCGTAGCCGATCCCGCCGATGACGGCCGCGGCGAGCAGCAGCGGCAGCAGTCGGATCCACAGCTCCTGGGAGCCCGCGACGACGTCGAAGTTCCAGATCGCCAGCAGCGAGATCGCGGCGATGCCGAGGAAGCCGATGCCCGGCGCGATGAGCGTCGACCAGAGCCGGCTGTCGCGCTGCCGCCGGAACGCCACCACGATCGAGAGCGCGGCGAGCCCCTGCAGGATGAGCACGCTGAGCGTGCCGAAGCCGAGCATCGCCGGCACGAGCGTCACGATCGGGTCGGCCCCCGCGAGGAAGAAGACGATCGCCATGATCGCCGCGAACCCGGCCTGCACGGCGCCGGCCACCTTCGGCGTGCCGTTCGCGCCCGTGCGGGCGAGCGCCCGCGGCAGCACCCGGGCCCGACCGAGGGCGAAGAGGTAGCGGGTCGCCGAGTTGTGGAACGCGAGCATCGCGGCGAAGAGGCTCACGAGCAGCAGGATCATCATCACGGTGGTGAGCGGCCCGCCGAGGTACTGCTGCGAGAGCGAGAAGATCAGGTCGCCGGTCGGCAGGTGGTCGATCGCGGTCTGCTGCGCCTGGGCGACGCCCGTCGCACTCACGACGGCCCACGTGGTGACGCCGAGGATGAGGCCGATCGCGGTGATCGCGATGTACGTGGCGCGCGGGATGGTGCGCAGCGGGGTCTTCGCCTCCTCGCTGAAGAGCGCCGTCGCCTCGAAGCCGAGGAAGCCGGTCGCCGCGAGCAGCAGGCCGATCGGCAGCGAGCCGGAGAGCACCCACTCGGGGCTGAACGCGGCGACGTCGTAGCCGGTCTGCACGAGCACCGAGATGTCGAACACGACGAGCATGAGCACCTCGAGCACGAGGCAGACGCCGAGGATCTTCGAGGAGAAGTCCACACCGACCCGGGCGAGCACGAAGCACACCACGATCGAGGCGAGGCCCCAGACGAGCCAGTGGATGTTCACCCCGGTGAGGTCGGAGATGATCGTCTGCATGAAGAAGCCGCTCGTGCCGATCGTGCCGACGACGAAGAAGTTGTAGCCGAGGGTCGCGATGAGGCCCGCGACCAGCCCGCCGGTACGACCGAGGCCCTTCACGACGAAGGCGTAGAAGCCACCGGCGTTCACGAGCTGCTTCGACATCTGGCCGTAGCCGATCGCGAACAGCAGCAGCACGATCGCGACGATGAAGAACGAGGCGGGCGTGCCGCCGCCGTTGCCGAGTGCGATCGCGAGCGAGGCGACCACGATGATGCCCGTGAGCGGCGCCACGGCCGCGAGCACGAGGAAGACGATGCCGGCCACGCCGAGGGCGTTGCGCCGGAGTTCATTGGGGGCGGAGTGTTCGCTCACTGCTGGATCCTTCGATCTCGGGAACTGGGGGTGCAGCTCTGGGGGTAGCAAGGATTCTGGCGCTGAGGCGGTTGCCTCGGCTTGACGCCGAGCGAACGGCAGTGGTGTTGCAGCGCACGGTCGCGCGGCGCGTCTGCCGGGCGGCGGGTCGACCGGTGCAGGATGGCGGATGCCGGCGGGTGCCGATCAGGGGGCGCCCGCCGGCGCACCATCGCACGACGGCAGAGAGGCCAGCCGGATGAGACTCGGACTCGAGGGACGCCCGGCGCTCGTCACGGGCGCGGCGAGCGGCATCGGCCGCGCGGTCGTGCAGCGCCTGCTCGACGAGGGCGCGCCGGTCGCGGCCCTCGACCGGGACGCGGACCGCCTGCGGGCGGCGTGGGACGGCATGGCCGGCGTACTGACGCTTCCGGCCGACGTCGCCGACGAGGCATCCCTCTCCCGTGCCGTCGAAGGCGCCGTCGCCGAGCTCGGCGGCCTCGCCGTCGTCGTCGGCTGCGCCGGGATCTCGGGCCCCGTCGGCACGAGCCTCGACGAGACCCCGCTCACCGACTGGCAGGCCGTCTTCGCCGTGAACGTCACCGGCTCGTTCCTGCTGCTGAAGCACACCGCCGCGGCCCTCCGCGCCGAGGCCGCCCGTTCGGGCGACGCCGCCGTCGTGCTGCTCGCGAGCGACTCCGCCCTCGTCGCCGCCCCCGGCATGGCGCCGTACTGCGCCTCGAAGGCCGCGGTCGTGCAGCTCGCCCGCGCCGCGTCGGTGGAGGCCGCCGGCACGGGCGTCCGGGTGAACACCGTCTGCCCCTCCGTCGTCGACACGCCGATGAGCCGGGGCGACCTCGGCCTCGAGGAACGCGGCTTCGACGGACTCGACTACCCCGTGCAGCGCCCGGAGGAGGTCGCCGACGAGGTGCTCTTCCTCGCGTCGCCGAGGGCGCGCGCGATCACGGGAACCTCGCTCGTGAGCGACTTCGGCTACACGGCCCGCTCCGGGTTCCCGGCCTGAGCGCCGCAGCCGCGCCGGGCGGACCACACCACCGCAACGACAGGAAGGAGCCCGCCATGGGCTACGCGGGATCATCGACGGCGGGCAAGGTCGTCGTCATCACGGGCGGCGGCACCGGCATCGGCGCCGCCATCGCGGAGCGCTACGCGGCGGAGGGGGCGCACGTCGTCGTCGTGGGCCGCCGCCGCGAACCCCTCGAGCGGGTCGCGAACGCGATCGGCGCGCTCGCCGTGGAGGCCGACGCCGCCGACGCCGAGTCGGCGAAGCGCGCGGTCGCCGAGGTGCTCGCCCGGCACGGCCGTCTCGACGTGCTCGTCGCGAACGCCGGCGGCCACGGCTTCGCCGCCGTCGGCGACACCGACGACGCCGCCTGGGAGGCCGCCATGCGCGCGAACCTCACGACGGCGTTCGTGATGGCCCGGGAGAGCCTGCCCGCCCTCATCGAGTCGAAGGGGCAGATCGTCGTGATCTCCTCCCTCGCCGGGCTCTTCGCCGGGCCCTCCGTCGCCGGCTACACGGTCGGCAAGCACGCCCTCATCGGCCTCACCCGCACGCTCGCGCGCGACTACGGCCGCCACGGCGTGCGGGTGAACGCGGTCTGCCCAGGCTGGGTGCAGACGCCCATGGCCGACGAGGAGATGGACGAGTTCGCCAAGCACGCCGGCTTCGACGGCGGGCGCGAGGCCGGCTATGCGGCGGTCACGGCCGACGTGCCGCTGCGCCGTGCCGCCGCGCCCGCGGAGATCGCCTCGATCGTGCGTTTCCTCGGTTCGGGGGAGTCCTCCTACATGACCGGCTCCGTGATCGTCGCCGACGGCGGCGCGCACGTGGTCGACCTGCCGACGATCGCCTTCGAGCACGCCGGCATGTGACGAACGCCGAGTTGCCCGACTTTCATGGAAGTCGGGCAACTCGGGTTCTTCGTCGGCGTGCTCGCTCAGGCGGCGGCGCCGCCGAGGTAGGCGCGGTGCAGCAGGCTCGCGTCCTCGCGGAGCGTCGCCGCCGGGCCCTGGAAGCTCACCTGGCCGCTCGCGACGACGAGCGCCTCCTCGGCGAGGCCCAGCGCGAGATGCGTGAACTGCTCGACGAGGAGCACCCCGACCCCCTGCTCGGCGATCTCCGAGACGATCGGCAGCAGCCGCATGAACACGACGGGCGCGAGCCCGAGCGACATCTCGTCGATGAGCAGGAACCGGGGCCGGGCGGCGAACGCTCGGGCGAGCACCACCATCTGCTGCTCGCCGCCGGAGAGCAGCGCGGTCGGCGCGTCGATGCGCTTCTCGAGTTCCGGGAAGCGGGCGAGCGCGGCGTCGATCTCCGCCGGGGTGCGGGCGGTCAGCGAGAGGTTCTCCCGCACCGTCAGCGAGGGGAACACCGCCCGCCCCTGCTCGATGTGCACGATGCCCTGCTTCGCCCTGGCGACCCGGGAGAGCTTCTCGATCGGCGTCCCGTCGATGCGGATCGTGCCGGCCGAGATCTGCGCCACCCCCGAGATGCCGTCGAGCAGGCTCGTCTTGCCGGCGCCGTTCGGGCCCACGAGGGCCGTCACCCGCCCCTGCTCGAGCGTGAAGGACACGCCCTGGATGACGGGACCCGCGCCGCGGCTCACCGCGACGTCGTCGATGATCAACGCACTCACAGCATCTCCGTCTCACCCATGTACGCCTTGATGACCGCGGGATCCGCGAGCACCTCGTCCTGCGGGCCGCTCGCGAGCACCCGGCCGAAGTCGAGCACGGTGAGCGTCGAGCACACCGTGCGCACGAGGTCGAGGTCGTGCTCGATGAGCACGATCGCCATGCCGTAGCGGGCGGGCACCTCGCGCAGGCGTGCGCCGAGCTCGAGGTGCTCCTCGTGGGACAGGCCCGCGGCGGGCTCGTCGAGCAGCAGCACGCGCGGCTTCGCGAGCACGTTCGCGGCGACCTCGACGAGGCGGCGCGTGCCGACGTCGACGCCGGCGAGCCGAGTGCGGGCGGGCGGGCAGCCGAAGAAGTCGAGCACCTCGGCCACCTCGTCCGCAGTGACCCGGCGGCGCGCGACGAAGCGCACGTAGGCGTCGACGGTGAGGGCGGGCGGCACCCGGTCCTGCTGGAACGTGCGACGGAGCCCCAGCCTGGCCCGCTTCGTCGGCGACATCCGGCCGAGCGCCGTGCCACCGAGCCGCACGGTGCCGCTCGCGTGCGGCAGGAAGCCCGAGATCGCGTCGACGAACGTCGACTTGCCCGCGCCGTTCGGGCCGATGAGCCCCATCACGCTGCCGGCCGGCACCTCGAGGCTCACGTCGTCGAGCGCCTTCAACGCGCCGAACTGCACGGTGAGGCCGGTCACCGACAGGGCCGGCTCGCCGCTCGCAGCGGGTGCGGCCGGCACGGGCGGCACGGATGCCTCCGCGGGCGGCTCCACCGCGGCCGGATGCGCCGCGGCATCCGCCTTCGCCGTCTCGCGCGCGGCCGCGGTGCGACCGTCCGCGCGCTTCCACCAGAGGTTCCGGATGCCCTGGCCGAGGTTCGTGCCGCTCGTCAGGGCCTGCACGCCGAGGGCGCCGAAGATCACGAAGCCCCAGTCCTGCGGCACGCCCCAGCGCTTCAGCAGCTCCGGGACGAGCACCCACAGGATGCCGCCGAAGATCGCCATGTCGATGAGGTACGCGCCGCTCATCACCGCGAGCACGTAGAGCGCGAGCGACTGCAGCGGCGTGAAGCTCGACGCGAAGGGCAGCTGCACCTGGCCGGCGAGGAGGCCGCCCGAGATGCCGCCGAGCGCCGCGGAGACCGCGAAGGCGGTGAGCTTCGCCTGCTGCACGCTCTGGCCGACGGAGGCGGTGCCGCGCTCGCTGAACGCGACGGCCTTCCAGCTCGAGCCCCAGCGGCCGCGCTGCAGCCAGAAGACCACGAGGCCGCAGACCGCGAGCACGATGATGCTGAAGAAGAAGTAGCCGCGGTCGGTCGAGAAGCCCTCCGGCCGCAGTACGGGGATGCCGTCCTTCGAGCCGGGGAACTGGATCTGCAGCAGCGTCACGTCGAACGCCGCCGCGAAGCCGAGCGTCACGACGGCGAGGTTGACGCCGCGCAGCCGCAGGGCCGGCAGGCCGACGAGGATGCCGACGACGCCCGCGGCGAGTCCGCCGGCGATCAGCCAGACGACGAATCCGCCGGGCACCTCGAGCACGTTGAACAGCGAGACGACCCAGGCGCCCACCGCGGCGAAGGTGAGCTGGCAGAGCGCGATCATGCCGGCGGAGCCGGTGACGATGCCGAGGCCGAGGATCGCGATGGCCGCGGTCACGGCCGAGACCGCGAGGAAGACGAAGTAGCCCGAGAGCCCCACGCTCAGCAGGTACCCGGCGACGACGCCCGCCACGGCGACGCCGAGCGGCCAGGCGAGGCGCAGGGCGCGCGAGCGGGCGGGGCCGGAGTCAGCGTGCGGCATCCCACACCTCCTTCCGCTGCGTCCAGAGCAGCAGCACGACGATGAACAGGAACGGCAGGAAGTTGCGGATGAGCGAGACCTCGTCGATCTGCGCGACGAGGCCCGAGAGCACCCCGAGCACGAGTCCGCCGACGACGGCGAGGTCGAGCCGCTTGAACCCGCCGAGGAGGGCCGCCGCCGCCGCGGGCACGATCAGCATCGCGAGGCTGATCGCGTCGTTCGACTGGGTCGGGGCGACGACGACGATCGCGATGGCGCTGATCACGCCGGTCACGACCCAGACCGCGATCGAGAGGGGCTTCGAGGGGATGCCGAGCAGCTCCGCCGTCGTCGGCCGCTCCGAGAGCGCGCGGAGCCGGGTGCCGATCGCCGTCCGGGTGAGGAGGATGCGCACCGCCACGGCGACGACGATCGCGAGGGACACCGTGACGAGCGTCACCTGGCTGATCACGACCCCGCCGACGGTGAACGCGGGGCCCGAGATGATCGAGGCGAAGGGCTGCGGCTTGTTGCCGAACAGGATGAACGAGAGCGAGATGAGCAGCAGCAGCGGGCCGACGGTCATCGCCGAGCGGGTGGTCGTGTCCGCCTCGGACAGCCAGGTCGCCGCGATCCAGCCGATGACGCCGGACAGGACGCCGGCCAGCAGCACCCCGAGCACCGAGCCGAGCCAGATCGGCACGCCGGTCTCGGTGACGAGCCACACGGCCACGAATCCGCCGAACATGCCGGTCGCGGCCTGCGAGAAGTTGACGACGCGCACGAGGCGCGACATGAGGGTGAGGCACACGGCGAGCACCGCGTACAGTCCGCCGGCGGCGAGTCCGGCGAGCGCGCCCTGCAGCATGGCGTGCTCCTTCCTTGCGGGGTTCAGGGAGGGGTCGGGGAGCGAACGGCGGGACCGGCCGGGGGGATGGCCGGTCCCGCCGTCCGGCTCACTCCGGGATCACGATCCAGTCGTCCCCGTTGGACTCCCACGCGTTGGTGCCGCTCAGCAGCTTGATGGGCCAGCCGGCGGTGTTGTCGTGGTGCGCGTCGGCGGTGCCGAAGACCCAGGGCGTGCCGACCATGGGGTTCTCGATCGGCTTCATGTCGTGCAGCGCCTTCGTGACCGTCTCGCGGGTGATGTCGCCGTCCATGCCCTCGAGCACCTCGATGAAGTACTTCGCGGCGAGGAAGCCGCCCTGGCTGAAGGAGGTGAGCGGGATGTCGTTCGCCTCCATCAGCTCGCGCCACTCCTTGTTGACGTCGCTCTCGGCGTCGGTGAAGGGGTAGAACTCCGCGGGCACGTAGACGCCCGCTCCGACGTCGGAGACGGCCTTGGCGAAGTTCTCGCTGTAGACGCTCGTGAGGTAGAGCCAGGTCACGTCGTCCCAGCCCTGGGCCGCCGCGGCCTTGACCTGGCCGATCGCGTCCGGCTCGACGGGGTTCACGGCGACGGCCTTGCAGCCGGCGTCCTTCGCCTTGACGATGTACGGCGTGTAGTCCGAAGCGCCGTAGGGCACGGTGTCGTCGACGTAGATCGGCTCCTTGCCCGTGACCTCGGTCCAACGGTCGATCGCGGCCTGGTAGGTCGGCCGGGTCGAGCCGGCGATCTCGAGCAGGACGCAGATGTCGTCGAGGCCGAGCACCTCGGAGCCGTAGTACAGCGTCAGCGTCATGTCGTTGAACGGGCCGACGTTCGCGGGGGCGATGTTCGGGGTCGAGAAGCAGCCGGTGTCGACGCCGATGCCCGGGATCGAGAGGATCTGCTCCTGCTCGTAGTACTGGGCGTTGATCTCGCACTCGATGAGGCTCGCGGAGCCGACCATCGCGACCGCCTCGTCGCTGCCGACGATCTCGCGGGCGGCCGCCGACGCGCTCGCCGGGTCGCCCTTGTCGTCGAGCGACTTGTACTCGATCTTCCGGCCATCGAGGCCGCCGGCCTCGTTGAAGGCGTCGAAGACGGCGGCCGCGGCGAGGCTCGCCTCGGGGAAGGTCGCGGGGCCGCTCTTGGTGTTCACGGAGCCGACGACGATGGGCGAGCCGTCGCCGCCCCCGTCGCCGCCGGCGCACCCGGCGAGCACGAGCGCTGTCGCGGCGGCCAGGGCCGTCGCGCCGAGAAGGTGATGCTTCATTGGATCCTGCCTCTCGATGGCCGCGGGGGTCGACCGCGGCATCCGTCGTCGCTCCGGGCACGGAACGACGTTGGTGCGTGGCATGCAGTCTCCAGCCGCGCCGCGCGCCCTGGAATGCCGTGCAGCGCACGACGCTTGCCTGAGCGGGAAGACGCGTGCGCCGCGTCCCGGGTCGCCCGCCCGGCACGGGGCGGACGACCCGGCGACGGGGGATCGGCGGCTCAGTCGGGGCGGATGGCCCGGTTCACCAGCTCCGTGTCGGTGAACTGCTCGAAACCGGTGACGCGGCCCTCCGCGAGACGCCAGACGTGCGCGACGCGGGCGGCGAAGAAGCGCCCCGTCTCGCGGTAGGTGCCCGAGTAGGTGCCGATGCCGACGACCGTGGCGCCACCGTCGACGACCTCGTCGATCGTGAGCGTGTAGTCGTCCCACTCGGCCTGGATGCGCTCGAACACGTGCTCGGCGACCGCCTGGGGTCCGACGTAGGTGCCGGCGTACGGGAAGCCCGCCGCCTCCGTCCAGCGCACGGAGTCCGCGAGCGGCGCGAGCATGCCGGCGAGGTCGCCGGCGTCGGAGGCCGCGTAGTGCGCCCGGATGATCTCCGCGTTGCCCATCCCAGTCACACCGGCTGCGCGTCGGGGTATGCGACCGAGCCGAGCGGGTAGACGTGCCCGCCGGCCTTGGAGTGCTCGCTGCGGCCGTCGCCGGTGAGGCCGAGGAAGTTCCCGGTCGTCATGAGCTGGTAGCCGAGGTCGTGCAGCCACACGCTCGCCACCGCGATGCGGAACTCGCGGAAGCAGAACAGGTACAGCCCGTCGTCGAGCTTCCAGACGGTCGAGAGGTCCATGTCGCCGTGGCCGCGCTGCACCCCCTCGAGGCACTGCCACGCGTAGCGCAGGCTCGAGACGTAGACGTGCTCGTAGAGGTGTTCGGGGCTGTAGCGGTAGACGTTGCGCTTGCCGATGAGGTCGCGACTCGGGCCGGGGGCCTCGCCGCTCGGCTCGGCGCCGTCGATCGTCGCGGCCCAGAAGGTCTGGCCGACCCGGGGCACGTCGTCCGGCGTCTCGTCGTCGGCGATGCGGCTGAGCACCACGATCGCGCGGCCCGTCGGTGCGGAGAGCACGACCGTGATCGACTCGCGCTCGCGGCTCTCGAGGGGGAGCGTCACGAAGTGCACGCCCTCGCGCACCTCGACCGCGTCGTACGGGTCGACCGCGGGCGCGTCCTGGGCGAGTGCGCCGCCGCCCGTCCAGCGGACGGTGCCCTCGTCGAAGGCGAGCTCGAGCCGTTCGCCGTCGTCGAGCGAGAGCCCGACCCGGCGGCCGGCGAGCGAGCCGCTCGGCAGGCGGTACGTGTCGATCCCCGCCGCGAACTCGTCGTAGGTGTGCCAGTCCTCTTCGCCCTTCACCGGGGCGGTGGTGTCGGTCATGCTGCGTCCTTCCGGTCGGTGTTCGAGCCATGCTCGGCCGGGGCCGGAGTCCGCCTCAAGGGCGACGGGATGATCGTGCGGGGCTGGTCAATCCGCGTGCCGCGCGCGGCAAGCTCGGCCCGCGCTCAGCGGGCGCGGAGCTCGCTCGGCGCGTGCCCGTAGGCGGCCTTGAATGCCCGGCTGAAGTGCGCGGCGTCGACGAAGCCCCAGCGCGCCGCGATGGCCGCGACGGGGCGGTCGGCGTAGAGCGGGTTCATCAGGTCGCGGCGGCAGCGCTCGAGCCGCCGGGTGCGGATCCACGTCGACACGGTGGTGCCCTGCGACTGGAAGAGCCCGTGCAGGTGCCGGGTGGAGATGTAGTGCGCGGCCGCGATCGATGCGGGGCCGAGCTCGGTCGAGGCGAGGTTCTCGTCGATGTACGCGCGGATGCGCTGCATGAGCGCCTGGTGCGGGTCGCCGCCCTCGCGGTCGAGGTCGAGCTCGCGGGCGAACACCGTCGTCACGAGGTCGAGGGCGCTGTGGGTGAGCCGGACGCCGGCCGAGCCGTGCAGCTGCTCGAGGTTGCCGGCGAGCTGCGTGAGGTACGGCACGACCAGGGCGCCGAGCCCCTCGTCGCCCGCCATCCGGACGGCGGTCAGCTGCCCGACGACCTCCGAGGGCAGGTCGATCAGGTGCTTCGGGAACATCACGACCATGGTGCGGAACTCGGCGTCGAACACGAGCGAGTAGGGCCGGTTGGTGTCGTAGACGGCGAGGTCGCCCGGGCGCAGCACCGCCTCGCGGTTGTCCTGGATGAGGATGCCGGAGCCGGCGAGCATGAGGCTGAGCTTGAACGAGCCGCGGTCGCCGCGGGCGATGAGCTCGGGGGTGCGCTCGACGACGTGGTCGGTCGCCCGCACCTCGCTCACGTGCACCTCGTCGACGTTCGCCGCGCGGATGAGGCCGCGGAACGGGTCGGGATGCTCGCTCGTCACCTGCAGCGGGACGAAGGCGTCGCTCACGGCGGTGCGGAAGGCGGAGAAATCACGCGCGAGGATGGTCGAGACGGGGCCTGGCTCGGGACGAGCGGCGGGGGAGCTGTGCACGGGTTCACCTCGATGTGCTCGGAACGCGACTGCGTTGTATACGATCCGTAGCGGCGAGCTTAGCAGGCTCCCGCGGGCGCGGCACCCGCCCCGGAACGGGGCCCGACGGGCGTCGGTGCGCTCCCGGTCAAGCCCGCTGCGCCCGCGTCACTGCCCCGTGGTCCGGGGCTCGCTAGCGTCGGAACGTGCTCGCCCCCGTCCTCACCGCCGCCGCCCTCGGGCTCACCGCGGCGTCCGGCGCCTGCGCGGGCCTCGCCGTCGCGCGCCGCGCCGCGCCGAAGCGGGTCGTGCCCGCGGCGATCGTGATGGCGGTCTCCGCGGTGGACATGCTGCTCCCCGGCACCCTGCTCGCCCCCGTCGCGTGGGGCGCGCTCCTGCTCCTGCTCGCGCTCGGCCTGCTGCTCGGCCGCACCGCCTCGGCCGCCCGCGCCGAGCTCGCCTGGCACGCCGGGGCGACGCTCGTGATGGCGGCGATGTGGTTCGGGACGGCGGTGCCCGCTGCGGCGTTCGCCGGCGAGCCCGCCGCGGCCCACGCCGGGCACGGCGGCCCGGTGCTCGGGGTGCTCCTCCTCCTCGCGGCGCTCGCGCTCGCCGTGGCGGCGTTCCGGCACCTGCCGCGGGCCCGTCGCCATGAGCCGGGCATCGCCGCGTGGCGGCATCCGCTCATGGCCGTCGCGATGCTGGCCATGCTCGCGGCCATGCCCGCCTGGTGACCGCCGGCGTCGGGTCGGCTCCCGCGCGCGGCGCGAACTGAGCGACGCTCGACGCACGGTACACTGATGGCGGGCCGAGGTGCCGCCGCGTCCAGTCCTTCCCACTCCGCGGGTCCGTACAATCCCAGACACCCCCGTTTTCGAGTGCGGTCGACGCTGCCCACCTGTGCGCGCGCGGCCGAGAAGGACGCAACGTGAGCCACGAGTTCGAAGCCCGACGTCAGGACTGGATCGCCCGAGAGGAGCTCGCCGAGCGGATGATCCCGCTCATCGGCGGCCTCTACCGCGACCACGGAGTGGTCACGAGCATCCACGGCCGGCGGCTCATCAACCGCTCGGCGGTCGAGCTGCTGAAGGCGCACCGCTTCGCCCGCCAGGCCGGCGACGTCGAGCTCGACCTCGAGGACACCATGCGCGTGCTCGAGGCCCTGCGCGACATCGCCCCCGGCCCGGCCTCGATCGACGTCGCCCGCCTCGTCAGCCGCTACGCCGACGCCGCGGGCGAGCTCGACGACGCCGCCGCGCTCGCCGACTTCCTGCGCGCCGAGCTCGCGCCCGTCCTCGTCGACGTCGACGCGGCCCCGGCCCCGGGCACCGACGTCGTGCTCTACGGCTTCGGCCGCATCGGGCGCCTCCTCGCCCGCATCCTCATCGCCCACTCGGGCGGCGGCCAGGGGCTGCGCCTGCGCGCCATCGTCGTCCGCCGCGGCAGCGACAACGACCTGCAGAAGCGGGCCAGCCTGCTCCGCCGCGACTCGGTGCACGGCCCCTTCCAGGGCACCATCGAGGTCGACGAGGAGGCGAACACGATCCTCGCGAACGGCACGCTCATCCAGGTCATCTACTCCGACGACCCCGCATCGATCGACTACACCGCCTACGGCATCCGCGACGCGATCGTCGTCGACAACACCGGCCGATGGCGCGACGAGGCCGGCCTCGAGCAGCACCTGCGCTCCACCGGGGTCTCCCGCGTGCTGCTCACCGCACCCGGCAAGGGCGCCATCAAGAACATCGTGCACGGCATCAACCACGACGTCATCGAGCCCGGCGACCGCATCCTCTCCGCCGCCTCCTGCACGACGAACGCGATCACCCCGGTGCTCGCGGCCGTCGACGAGGCGTACGGCGTCGTCCGCGGTCACGTCGAGACGGTGCACTCCTTCACGAACGACCAGAACCTCATCGACAACTTCCACAAGGGCGACCGTCGTGGGCGCTCGGCCGTGCTGAACATGGTCATCGCCGAGACAGGCGCGGCGAAGGCCGTCTCGAAGGCGCTGCCGCAGCTCGAGGGCAAGCTCACCGGCTCCGCCATCCGGGTGCCCACGCCCGACGTATCGCTCGCCATCCTGAACCTGCAGCTCGAGCGGCCGACCGACAAGGCGACCCTGAACGGCTTCCTGCGGCAGACCTCGCTGACCTCGCCGCTGCGCCAGCAGATCGACTACATCGAGTCGCCCGAGGTCGTGTCGACCGACTTCGTCGGCTCGAACCGCGCCGGCATCGTCGACGGGCTCGCGACGATCGCCGACGGCACCGACGTCGTGCTCTACGTCTGGTACGACAACGAGTACGGCTACTCCTGCCAGGTCGTCCGCGTCATCGAGGCGATGGCCGGCAGCCACCCGATCGTGCTCCCCGAGCGTGCGCCGGTGGTCGTCGAGCGCGAGATCGCCCCGGTCTCCTGAGCCGGCTCGCGACGTAGGCTGAGGGCATGAGCACCGAAGCCGTCATCGTCGACGTCGTGCGCACTCCCGTCGGGCGAGGCAAGCCCGGCGGGATGCTCTCGGCCGTGCATCCCGTGGACCTCCTCGCGGGCGTCCTCGACGCGATCGTCGGGCGCAACGACCTCGATCCCGCCCTCGTGGAGGACGTCATCGCCGGCTGCGTCAGCCAGGTCGGCGAGCAGTCGATGAACCTCGCCCGCAGTGCGGTGCTCGCGGCGGGGTTCCCGGAGGCGGTGCCGGCCACGACGATCGACCGGCAGTGCGGCTCGAGCCAGCAGGCGGTCGCCTTCGCGGCGCAGGCGGTGCTCGCCGGGCAGGCCGAGATCGTGATCGCGTGCGGTGTGGAGTCGATGAGCCGGGTGCCGCTCGGCTCCTCGCTGCAGGGGGCCGACCCGCACGGCGAACGGCTGCGCGCCCGCTACCCCGAGGGCCTCGTCAACCAGGGCGTCGCCGCGGAGCTCATCGCGGCGCGCTGGGACCTCGACCGGGAGCGCCTGGACGCCTACGCCGCGCGCTCCCACGAGCTCGCGGCCGCGGCGGCCGAGTCCGGCGCCTTCGCCACCGAGCTCGTGCCGGTGCCGGGCGTCGACCGCCTGATCGACGAGACCGTCCGGCCGGGCACCACCGTCGAGGGGCTCGCCGGCCTGCCTGCGGCCTTCCGCACCGAGGAGCTCGCCGCCCGCTTCCCCGAGCTCGACTGGCGCATCACCGCGGGCAGCTCCTCGCCGCTCAGCGACGGCGCCTCGGCCGCGCTCATCATGAGCCGGGCCGCCGCCGAACGTCTGGGGCTCCCACCCCGGGCCCGCTTCCACGCCTCCGTCGTGGTCGGCAGCGACCCGATGACGATGCTCACCGGTGTCATCCCCGCAACCGCCCGCGTGCTCGAGCGGGCCGGCCTCGGGCACGACGACATCGACGCCTACGAGGTCAACGAGGCCTTCGCCTCGGTCCCGCTCGCCTGGCTCGCCGACACCGGCGCCGACCCGGCGAAGCTCAATCCGCGCGGGGGTGCGATCGCGCTCGGGCACGCGCTCGGGTCCTCGGGCACGCGCCTGCTCACGACGCTCGTGAACCAGCTCGAGGCGAGCGGCGGCCGCTACGGCTTGCAGACGATGTGCGAGGGCGGCGGGATGGCGAACGCGATGGTCATCGAACGGACGGCGTCCTGAGCGGCGCACCCGCCGGGCGGCGTGTCTCCGCCGTCCTCTCCGCACACGACGAAGGGAACACCAAGGAATGGAACTGACCGGCACCTCCGCCATCGTCACCGGCGCGGCCTCCGGCCTCGGCCGGGCCACCGCGCGCGCCCTCGTCGACGGCGGCGCGTCCGTCGTGCTCGTCGACCTGCCGGGACCCCGCGGTGAGGAAGCGGCCGCCGAGCTCGGCTCCGCCGCCCGCTTCGTGGCCGCCGACGTCGCCGACGAGGCGCAGGTGCGGGCCGCGGTCGAGGCCGCGAGCGCGCTCGCCCCGCTGCGCGTGGCCGTGAACTGCGCGGGCATCGCCACCGGCAACCGCACGGTCGGCCGGGAGGGGCCCGCCCCGCTCGACGTGTTCGAGCGGACCATCCGGGTGAACCTCGTCGGCACGTTCAACGTGAGCCGGCTCGCCGCCGCGGCCATGGCGGAGACCGAGCCGGTCTCCGCGGGCGTCGCGGGTGGTCCGGCCACCGCCGAACGCGGCGTCATCGTGAACACCGCGTCCGTCGCAGCGTTCGACGGGCAGATCGGGCAGGCCGCCTACTCCGCCTCGAAGGGCGGGGTCGCGGCGATGACCCTCCCGCTCGCCCGCGACCTCTCGAAGCTGCTCATCCGCGTCGTCACGATCGCGCCGGGCATCTTCGAGACGCCGATGATGGCGGGGATGCCGCAGGAGGTGCAGGACTCGCTCGCCGCGCAGGTGCCGCACCCCTCGCGGCTCGGCTCGCCCGCCGAGTACGCCGACCTCGTGCGCACGATCGTGCGCAACCCGATGCTGAACGGCGAGACGATCCGCCTCGACGGCGCCATCCGCATGCAGCCCAAGTAGGCGCTCGTTCCCCTCACCGACTTGCCCGACTTTCATGAAAGTCGGGCAAGTCGGTAAGGGGTGGACGACGTGGCGGCGGGCGGATGGGGGCCGTCGGCGCCGCTCAGGCGGCCGTGCGGCGCGCCCGGCCGGCCCGCCAGGTCTTCACGATGCCGTCGACGACGTCGGCGATCGCCACGCCGACGACCGTCACGACCGCGACGGCCACGACGATCGGCCGGGCGTCGCCCCACGGCCAGCCCATCGCCTCGAGCGCGGCCGGGTTGAACAACCGGCCCTCGACGAGGAGCCAGAGGGCGGGCACCGTGAACATGACGTTCAGGAGCACGTTGACGCCGGCGAGCCACCAGGTCCAGCCGATCGCGTAGACGGCGACGGCGAAGAGGATCTCGAGCCCGATGATGCCGATGAAGTAGGGCAGCCAGAAGCTCCAGAGCGCGGGGTCGAGCAGCGGCACCGCTTCGAGCTGCGGAACCCACGGGATGCCGAACTGCTGCCAGACGATGGCGGCGGCGAACACCACGAGGAAGAACACGGCGGCGATCAGGTCGGCGAGCCGCGAGGTGCGGGCCGGTTCGTGGATCGCAGGCAGCTGGTCGAGCGTCCACAGCGAGTCGATGCCGCGCTGGCCCTCCGGGGCGGGTGAGCGCTCGAGCACGGCGAAGACGAGCGTCGTCCAGAAGCCGAGGTGCACGACGACCGAGAGCGAGACGACGACCGCCGAGCCGATCACGTCACCGATCGGCGCGCCGGAGATCGCCTTGCCGAGGGCGACCCCGACGGCGGCGATCGGCACGACGATGGCCAGCAGCAGCTTCAGCAGCCGCCACCAGACGAGGTAGTAGCGCGGCCCGATGAGCTGCAGCGGCCGGTCGACGTAGCCGGCGGCCAGGGCGACCGGATCGCCGAGTTCGGTGAGCACCGCGCGCTCGGCCTCTTCGGGTGAGGCGCCCTGCTCGAGCAGGGCGTCGGTCTCGTCGCCGATGCGCTCGCGCAGCTCGCGCTCGAGCTCTCGGCGCTGGGCCTCGGGCGCACTGCGGGCGGCCGCCCAGACGTAGCGGTCGGTCAGCGTGGCGGTCATGAGTCGTCTCCCGTCAGGCGCGAGAGCGCCGCGTCGATGAGTTTCCAGTCGCCGGTGAGCGTCTCGGCGAGACGTTCGCCGGCGGGGCTCGTGCGATAGAACTTGCGGGGCCGCGCCTCGTCGGTGTTCCACTCGCTCGTGAGCAGACCCTGCTTCTCGAGCCGGCGCAGCAGGGGATAGAGGGTGTTCGCGTCGACCGTGATGCCGAGTGCGTTCAACGACTCGAGCAGGGCGTAGCCGTAGTCGGCGGTGCGCAGGCGGATCAGGCAGGCGAGCACGACGGTGCCGCGACGCAGCTCCTGGAGGTGGCCGGCGGCGAGGTCGTCTGTGCTCATGGCTCACACGATACTGTGCATCACACACTATTGCAAGACGCACGTTGACGTGCGGATGCCTAGTGAGAGCTGGCGCCCCGCGCGAACCAGGCTCAGGCCAGGCGGAGTTCCGCCTCGATCGCGGGGGAGAGGTCGCCGCGACCCGCGACCGTGACCTCGTCGAGCCCCTGCCAGGCCGCGGCGCGGCGCAGCACCGGCACGAGCCTCGCCGCCGCCTCCACGGGCGCACCGGGCTCGGCCCAGGCGGACTGGACGCGCAGCACCCCGGCCTGCCGATCGCTCTTCAGATCGACCCGGCCGACGATGCGCTCGTCGACGAGCAGCGGCAGGCTGTAGTACCCGAACACGCGCTGCGGCTCCGGCGTGTAGATCTCGATGCGGTAGTGGAAGTCGAACATGCGCTCGGTGCGCGGGCGGAACCACACCACCGGGTCGAACGGCGACAGCAGCGCGGTCGCCTCGACTCGGCGCGGGCGGCGGGCGTCGCGGTGCAGCCAGCTCGGCGTCGCCTTCGAACCGGTGCGCCAACCGGGCACCTCGACGGGCAGGAGCACGCCCGCCTCCTCGAGCTCGTCGATCGCGCGCCGGACCGGCGCGCGCTTCATGCGCCAGTAGTCGGCGAGGTCGGCCTCGGTGCCGATACCGAGGGCGGATGCCGCCAACTCGACGAGCTCGCGGACCGCCTCCGGCTCGGGCGGCGCCGCGTCGATGAGCTCGCTCGGCAGCGCCTGCTCGGGCAGCGCGTAGACCCGCTCGAAGCGGCGCCGCTCGACGCACACCACGTCGCCGGTGCGGAACATCATCTCGAGGGTGCGCTTGACGTCGGACCAGCCCCACCAGGGGCCGCGCCGCTCGTTCGCGTCGTGCTCGATCTCGCTCGCCCGCAGCGGGCCCTTCGCCGCGAGCTCGGAGCGCAGCCACCCCGCGAGGCCCCGGTCGTCGGCGACCCAGCCGCCCCAGTCCTCGCCGCGGTCGCGGTACTCGGCCCGGCGGAACTCGAAGAGCGGCCAGAGCCGCCGCGGGATGAACGCCGCCTGATGCGCCCAGTACTCGACGGTGCGACCGCGACGGCCGTAGGTGAACCGGTCGAGCGCTCCGCGGTCGTAGTGACCGAGGCGGCTGAACGCGGGGAGGTAGTGGCTGCGCTCGAACACGTTCACCGAGTCGATCTGCAGCAGCCCGAGCCGGTCGACCACGCCGCCGACCGCCCGCGGGCCGGCGGCCTCGCCGTGCTCGAAGACGGGCTTGCCGATGCCCTGCGCGGCGAGCGCGATGCGACGGGCGAGCGCGGGGCTGACGGTGTCGACCATGTCCGCGAGGCTACCGGGCGCGGCCGACATCCGCCCGGGCTGCGCGTCGTCCGGCGGCCCGCCCGAGCTCGCATGCCGGTGCCGGAATGGGCCGCATTTAGACTGGAGCGATGGAGGACTCGAAGGGGCGGGCTCGAGGCAGGTTCCTGCGACGGTCGCGATCGGCCGACGCGGAGGCGACGAGGCACGAGGCCCCCGACGAACGCGACGCCCGAGAGGGCGTGCCCTACGGCATGCGGCTCGCCGCGGCCTGGTCCTGGCGGCTGCTCCTCGTCGGCGGCGTCGTCGCGGTCGTGATCTTCCTCGTCATCCAGCTCCGGCTCATCGTCATCCCGCTGCTCGTCGCCGTGCTGCTCTCGGCGCTGCTCGTGCCGTTCAGCCAGTTCCTGCAGCGTCACCGCTGGCCCAAGTGGCTCTCCGTCGCGACCGCGATGGTGGCGATGCTCGCCGTCGTCGGGGGCCTGCTGACGCTCGGCATCTGGCAGATCGCCCGCGGTTCCGACGAGCTCGCCGCGCAGTCGCTCACCGCCTGGGAAGACCTCAAGGTCTGGCTCCTCGAGGGGCCCTTCCACATCACCGAGACGCAGCTGAACGACTGGGTCGGTCAGGCCGTCACGGCGATCCAGGAGGACTCGGGCGTGCTGTGGAGCGGCGCGCTCTCGGTCGGCTCGAGCTTCGGCCACTTCCTCGCCGGCATGCTGCTCGCCCTGTTCGCGACGCTGTTCATCCTCATCGACGGGCGCGGCATCTGGCGCTGGATCGTGGGCATCTTCCCCCGTCGCGGTCGTGCGGCCATCGACGGCGCCGGGCGCGCGGGCTGGACCACGCTGCAGAACTTCGTGAAGGTGCAGATCCTCGTCGCGACCATCGACGCGGTCGGCATCGGCCTGGGCGCCCTCCTGCTCGGCGTGCCGCTCGCGATCCCGATCGCGGTGCTCGTCTTCCTCGGTTCGTTCATCCCGATCGTCGGCGCCGTGGCCACGGGCGCCCTCGCCGTCTTCGTCGCCCTGGTCTACAACGGCTGGGTCATCGCGCTCATCATGCTCGGCGTGGTGCTTCTCGTGCAGCAGGTCGAGGGGCACGTGCTCCAGCCGCTCATCATGGGCACCGCCGTCAAGGTGCACCCGCTCGGCGTCGTGATCGCGGTCGCGACGGGCTCGCTCCTCGCCGGCATCCCCGGTGCGCTCTTCGCGGTGCCGATCGCCGCCGTCGCGAACGTCATGATCGTCTACATCGCGAAGGGCGACTGGAGGCGCGGCAGCCCGCCCGTCGACTCCGACGCGAGCTCCCCCCTCTGGCGCACCGTCCCGCAGCGTCCCGGCTTCCAACGAGGAGAACCCACCCCGTGACCATCACCTTCCCCGGCCCCGGGCTCGCCGACTTCGAGCGCGCCCGCGAGATCGTGTCCCGCGTCGCCCGCGAGACGCCCATGGAGTCCTCCCGCTACCTCGCCCGCGTGATCGGTGCGCCCGTGCACCTGAAGTGCGAGAACCTGCAGCGCACCGGCTCCTACAAGCTCCGCGGCGCCTACCATCGCATGTCGAGCCTGAGCCCGGAGGAGCGCGAGCGCGGCGTCGTCGCGTCGTCCGCCGGCAATCACGCGCAGGGGGTCGCCTTCGCCGCCCGCGAGCTCGGCATCAAGGCGACGATCTTCATGCCCGTCGGCGTCGCCCTGCCCAAGCTCGAGGCGACCCGGGCGTACGGCGCGGACGTCATGCTCGCCGGCGCCTCCTTCGGCGAGACCCAGCAGGCCTCGATCGAGTACGCGGAGCGCACCGGAGCCGTGCTCATCCCGCCGTTCGACCACCCGGACGTCGTCGCGGGCCAGGGCACGCTCGGCCTCGAGATCCTCGAGCAGGTGCCCGACGCCGCGACCATCGTCGTGCCGATCGGCGGCGGCGGTCTCGCCGCCGGCATCGCGAGCGCCGCGAAGCAGAAGGCGGCCGCCGAGGGCCGCACCATCCGCGTCATCGGCGTGCAGGCGGCGAACGCCGCGCCCTACCCCGTCTCGATCGACGCGGGGGAGCCGGTGCAGGTGCCGGTGCTGCCCACGATCGCCGACGGCATCGCCGTGTACCGGCCGGGCGAGCTGAACTTCCGCATCATCCGCGAGGCCGTCGACGAGGTCGTCACCGTCGGCGAGGACGACATCGCCCGTGCCCTGCTCGTGCTGCTCGAGCGGGCGAAGCTCGTGGTGGAGCCGGCCGGCGCGGTCTCGGTGGCCGCGCTCCTCACCGGTGCGGTGCAGTCCGAGGGGCCCGTCGTGGCCATGCTCTCCGGCGGCAACATCGACCCGCTCCTCATGCAGCGCGTCATCTCGCACGGTCTCGCCGCCTCGGGCCGCTACCTCACGGTGCGCGTCGGTCTGCCCGACCGCCCCGGGCAGCTCCTCCGCATCGCGGAGCTGCTCGCCGGCTCGCATGCCAACGTCGTCGAGGTGCTGCACACCCGGCACGGCCGGGGCCTGCAGATCTCCGAGGTCGAGATCGACATCTCGGTCGAGACGCGCGGCCCCGAGCACCGCACGCAGGTCGTCGAGGTGCTCCGCAGCGCAGGCTACGCCCCCGTCGTCCTCGACGACTGACGGCCGGGTCGCGGCGCGCGACCGACCCACACGCAGGATGCCCCGGGCGATTCGCCCGGGGCATCCGTCGTTCGTCGACCGGGTCGGCTACGCGCCGTCCCAGGTCTCGACGCGCACGATCTCGACCGCGATCTCGCGGCCGTTCGGCGCTTCGTAGCTGGTCTTCTCGCCGACCTTCAGGCCGAGGATGGCGGCGCCGAGCGGGGACTGCTCGCTGAACACGTCGAGCTCGGAGTCGCCCGCGATCTCGCGGCTGCCGATCAGGAACGTCTCTTCGTCACCGGCGATGACGGCCGTGATGACGGTGCCGGACTCGACGATGCCCTTGGACGCGGGCGCCTCGCCCACCTGCGCGTGCTTCAGCAGCTCGGCGAGCTGACGGATGCGCGCCTCCTGCTTGCCCTGCTCGTCCTTGGCGGCGTGGTAGCCGCCGTTCTCCTTGAGGTCGCCCTCTTCACGAGCGGCCTCGATGCGCTTGGCGATCTCCTCGCGACCGTGCGTGGAGAGGTGCTCGAGCTCGCCGGCGAGCCGGTCGTAGGCCTCCTGGGTCAGCCAGGTGACGGTGGCGTCCTGCGCCATGGTGCACACTCCTGTTCGGAACTGCGTCCGGAATAGACGTGTCGCCCCGGCGGATGCCGGAGCGAATCTCCAATGTTAGGTGAGCCAGCACCTGTTGATCAAACCGGTGTTCGCCTCCTGCGCGGTGCGGACGGTCTCCGTGAACTCGCGGATCGGCTTGTCCGAGGCGGGGATCTCGACGACCTTCCAGCCGACGACGGTGAAGTCCTCGTTGAACGCCTGCACGATGCACGCGGTCTCGTTGCCCGCGGGGACCGAGAGCTGCCAGGTCACCTCGACGGCGCGCTCGTCGGGCAGCAGCACGTGTCCGAGGTCGGTCGCCTGGATCTGCGGTTTGCTGCCGTCGAGCCCGGCCCACACGACCCAGGCGACGAGCACGATCGCGACGGCGGCGCCGCCGAGCACGAGCAGCAGGCGGTCGCGCGAACGGTTGCGCTTCGTGCGACCGTAGCGGGCCTCGATCGCCTCGGAGGGCGCCGCGGGGGTGTCGGCATCGGCGGGCGACCGTCGGTCGCTCGGCGCGGATGCCGCGGCGTCGGCAGGGCTCACTCGGGCTCCTTCGAGGTGGATCGACTAGGCTGCATCCAGCCTAACGCCGCCCCCTGAAGGGATCCCGATGTTCCTGTCCTCCGCCGTTTCCGCGCTCTCCGCCGCCGTCGTCGCGGCAGAGAAGGAGGAGTTCGACCCGAACACGGTGACGCCCGGCGTCATGGGCTTCGTCGTCACGTTCCTCGTGATGATCGCGGTGCTGCTGCTGATCCTCGACATGACCCGCCGCATCCGCCGCACGAACTACCGTGCGCAGGTGCAGGAGCAGCTCGACGCCGAGGAGCGCGCCGCCGAGGCCGAGTCCGAGGGCGCCGCCGAGTCGAGCGACGCGGGCGAGCCGACGGCCGCCGGCGCCTCGGAGGACGCCGCGCCGGCGGATCCCGCCGAGCCCGGCGCCGCGAAGCGCGACTGACCGCGCGACCGCCGAGTCAGCCCGCGTTGTAGGCGGGCGCGAGCGCGATCAGCAGCGTCGCGGTCCAGTGGCACATGAAGGCCAGCACCGTGCACACGTGGAAGATCTCGTGGAAGCCGAAGTGCCCGGGCCACGGGTTCGGCCGCTTGATGCCGTAGACGACCGCGCCGATCGTGTAGAGCACGCCGCCGACGATCACGAGCACCATCATCGCGACGTTCGCGGCGAGCAGGTCGGCGAGGTACATGACCGCGGCCCAGCCGAGCAGCAGGTAGAGCGGCACGTAGAGCCAGCGCGGCGCCGTGATCCAGAAGACGCGGAAGCCGATGCCGAGCAGGGCGCCCGCCCAGACGATCGCGAGCAGCACGAAGCCCTTCTCGGGCGGCAGCGCGAGCACCGCGAGCGGCGTGTAGGTGCCCGCGATCAGCAGGAAGATGTTCGCGTGGTCGATGCGCTTCAGGATGACCTTCGTGCGCGGCTTCCAGTTGAAGCGGTGGTAGAGCGCCGAGTTGCCGAACAGCAGCATCGAGGTGAGCATGAACACGGCCGAGGCCCACTTCGCCGGGGCGCCGTGAGCGAGCGTGATGAGCACGATGCCCGCCGCGATGGTGACCGGAAACGTGCCCGCGTGGATCCAGCCGCGCCAGCTCGGCTTCAGTTCGGCCGGGTTGGCGAGCGAGGCATCGAGCAGCGGGATGTTCGGCAGCTCGGGGCCGCGGCCCTCGTCGCGGGCGACTGCGGCGTCGGAGGCGTCGAGCTCGGCGAGCGGGTGCTCGAGCCGCTCGGCGACGTCTTCGGGCTCGCGCGCGTCGGTGGGGGTCATGAGCCAAGCGTAGGGCGTGGCCCATCACGATCCGCTGTGAGTGTCGACCCCCTGTGGGGGTAGCGTAGTCGGGTGCAGAACAGCGATCGGTCCCTTGGTCGCGGTCTCCTCTACCGGATGTATCAACGGCGCCTGCAGCGGGGCCTCGGTCCCGGGTCGGTGCCGCGGCACGTCGCGATGATCATCGACGGCAACCGGCGCTGGGCGAAGCAGCTCGGCTACGACACCGCGGCGCACGGGCATCGGGCCGGCGCGGCGAAGATGCGCGAGTTCCTGGAGTGGTGCGACGACCTCGGCATCCGCGTCGTCACCCTCTATCTGCTCTCGAGCGACAACCTCAGCAACCGCGCCCCCGACGAGCTGGCCGACCTCATCGAGATCATCGCGGAGCTCGCCGAGGAGCTCAGCCACTACCGGGACTGGCGGGTGCAGCACGTCGGCAGCGATGCCGGGCTCCCCGCGCCGCTCGTCGCGGCGCTCGACGCCGCCGAGCACCGCACCGCCGACAAGCGCGGCCTGCACGTGAACCTCGCCGTCGGGTACGGCGGGCGCACCGAGATCACCGATGCGATGCGGGCGATCGTCGCCGCCCACCACGCGGAGGGCCGCAGCCTCGAGGACCTCGCCGAGCGGCTCACGCCCGACCTCATCGGCGAGCACCTCTACACCGGCGGCCAGCCGGACCCCGACCTCGTGATCCGCACCTCGGGCGAGCAGCGGCTCAGCGACTTCATGCTCTGGCAGTCGGCGCACAGCGAGTTCTACTTCGTCGAGGCGCTCGGGCCCGATCTGCGCAAGGTCGACTTCCTCCGGGCCCTTCGCGACTACGCCAAGCGGCACCGGCGCTTCGGCGGCTGAACCGCCCCGAGCCGATCCGGTGCGAGCGGCCGAGCCGTCCGGCCGGTCGGTACGAGCGCTGTTCGCTCTCCGAGCGCTATCCTCAGTGCTGGACTTGCGGAAGGGGCCCATGAGCATCGAGGAGTACGCCGCCGGATTCACGGAGGAGCCGGGCTATCTCGACTACGGTCGGATCGGCCCGATCGCCTCCGTCGCGGCGGAGGAGACGCTGGCGCTCGCGCAGGTGCTCGCCCGGGCCAGGCACGGCAGCCTCGACGTCATGCGCGAGCAGGACGCCCGGGTGCGCAACGCCGCATCCGCGCTCCTCGGTCTGCCGAGCGAGCAGATCGTGGCGCAGCCCAACACGACCCAGGGCCTCATGCACGCGATGTTCGGGCTCACGGGTGGCGTGCTGCTCTCGGCGGGCGAGTTCCCGAGCCTGCCCATCGCGGCCGTGCGGGCCCAGGAGGCGCTGCACGCGATCACTCCCGTGTGGCTCGAGACCGATCACGGCAAGGTCACCCCGGCGCGAATCCGCGAGCAGCTCGACCCGAGCGTGAAGGCGGTCGCGGTCAGCCTCGTCGACTCCCGCACCGGCTATCTGTGCGATCTCGAGGGCATCCGCCAGGTCATCGGCGATCGGCTCCTCATCGTCGACGCGATCCAGGGCTTCGGCGTCGTCGACGCCCCGTGGGCGCTCGCCGACGTCGTCGCGACCGGCGGCCAGAAGTGGTGCCGCGCGGGCTGGGGCACGGGCTTCCTCGCGCTCAGCGAGCGCGCGCTGGACCGACTGACGCCCGTCTTCTCCGGCTTCACCGGCACGGAGGAGGACGAGCCCTGGGGCGAGGTGCCACCGCCGGCGTCGTCGGCCAGGGCGTTCCGGGTGACGAACCCGGATCCGATCGCGGAGGCCCGCTTCGCCGTCGTGCTCGAGCAGCTCGCCCGCGTCGGCGTGCCGCAGGTGAACGCGGCGATCGCGGAGCGCGTGAGCCGGGTGATCGAGCTCGCCGACGAGTTCGCCATCGCCGTGTCCTCGTCCCGTGACGAGCACGAGCGCGCCGGCATCGTCGTCCTCGAACCGCTGGCCGAGCAGGCGACGATCCTCTCCGCGTCGCTGCACAACCACGGCGTCACCGCGACGAGCCGGCAGGGGCGGGTGCGACTCAGCGTGCACGCGGGCACCACCGAGGAGACGCTCGGCATGCTGCGCGACGCGCTCGTCTCCTACGCCACCGCCGCCAGCTACTGACCCTTCCTCCCTCACACAACTCAGGAACATCTGCCGGTTATGGCAGACGTGGCGTTGCGGCATCCCTGGATCGGTGCGGATGCCGATTCGATGCTTCCTGAGTTGTGGAAGGGGGCCGGCAGCGGGGGCAGCAGCGGGGGCGCGGAGCGGGGGCGACCGCGGGCGGCGAAGGTGAACGCCCGATATCCGTCCGCGTGTCGCTTCCAGGGTTCCCGCGAAACGGTCGTAGCTTCGCCTCAACGGGTAAATCACCTGTTCGAGTCGGCTCGTGACCGCTCGTAGGAGGATCGCCGGCCGGCGCGTGATCCGAGCGAAATGCTCGGGGCGGGAGCGGTTGTGGCGTCATCGGTTACTCCTGAATCGGTCGGTCGTTCCGCTGGGCGTGCGAAGGCGCGCGACGCGGAGGCGGAGCACGAGAAGCTCGCACAGGCCGAGCGCACGTACGTCCTCGACACCTCGGTGCTGCTGAGCGATCCCCGGGCGCTCTTCAACTTCCACGAACACGCGGTGGTGCTGCCCGTGGTGGTCATCACCGAGCTCGAGGCGAAGCGCAACGACCCCGAGATCGGCTACTTCGCACGGCAATCGCTGCGGCTGCTCGACGAGCTGCGGATCGAGCACGAGCGGCTCGACTTCCCGATCCCGGTCGGCGAGGGCGGCTCGCTGCGCGTCGAGCTGAATCACTCGAACCCCTCGGTGCTGCCGAGCGGACTGCAGCTCGGCGACAACGACTCCCGCATCCTCGCCTGCGCGGCGAACCTCCAGGCCGACGGGGTGCCGGTGACGGTCGTCTCCAAAGACCTGCCGCTCCGGGTGAAGGCCGCCTCGATCGGCCTCGACGCGCAGGAGTACCGGCACGAGCTCGCCATCGATTCCGGCTGGAGCGGCATGGCCGAGATCACGCTCGGCTCGAACGACATGGCGCGGCTGTACGAGCGCGAGACGCTCACGACGAGCACGGTGGAGGGGATGCCGATCAACACCGGGCTCGTGCTGCACTCGGACCGCGGATCGGCGCTCGGCCGGGTCGTGGGGGAGCGCGAGGTGCGACTCGTGCGCGGCGACCGCGAGGTGTTCGGCGTGCACGGCCGTTCGGCAGAGCAGCGGCTCGCGATCGACCTGCTGCTCGACTCGGAGGTCGGTATCCTCTCGCTCGGCGGTCGAGCGGGCACCGGCAAGTCGGCGCTCGCGCTCTGCGCCGGGCTCGAGGCGGTGCTCGAGCGCCAGCAGCACAAGAAGATCATGGTGTTCCGCCCGCTCTACGCGGTCGGCGGCCAGGAGCTCGGGTACCTGCCCGGCGACCAGGGCGAGAAGATGAACCCGTGGGGGCAGGCGGTGTTCGACACCCTCGGCGCGCTCGTCTCGCAGAACGTGCTCGACGAGGTCGTCGAACGGGGGATCCTCGAGGTACTGCCGCTCACCCACATCCGCGGGCGTTCGCTGCACGACGCCTTCGTGATCGTCGACGAGGCGCAGTCGCTCGAACGGAACGTGCTGCTCACGGTGCTCAGCCGGATCGGTCAGAACTCGCGGGTCGTGATGACGCACGACGTCGCCCAGCGGGACAACCTGCGGGTCGGCCGGCACGACGGCGTCGCCTCGGTGATCGAGACGTTGAAGGGGCATTCGCTGTTCGGCCACATCACGCTCACCCGCAGCGAACGCAGCGCCATCGCGGCGCTCGTCTCGGAGATGCTCGACGGCAACGAGCTCGCGTAGCCGGTGCGACGCGGCGGCCCGGGGCTTCGGCTCCGGGCCGCTTCGCGGGCCGGGGAGCTGGGGGATCAGTACATACGATCGGCGTAGCTCGGGCCGTAGTACTCCTCGAGCGCGGCGACGGACTCGCCCGGCCGCTCGAGCGCCTGGGCGATGACGGCGCGGCGGGGCGCGGCGTCGGGCGTCCAGCTGGCGGCGTCCCAGGCCTTCGAGCGCAGGAACGCCTTCGAGCAGTGGAAGAACACCTGCTCGACGGCGACCTCGAGCACGAGCGTCGGCACGTGCCCGCGCACGGCCATCCGATCCGCATAGGGGACGTCGCGCAGCACGCGGGCCCGGCCGTTCACGCGCAGGGTGTCGCCGCGGCCGGGGATGACGAAGACGAGCCCGACGTTCGGGTTCTCGAGCACGTTGTGGAAGCCGTCGGCGCGCCGGTTGCCCGGGCGCTCCGGGAGCGCGATCGTCGTGTCGTCCAGCACGATCGCGAAGCCGGCCGGATCACCTTTGGGGGAGACGTCGGCGGCGCCCGAGGCATCCGCCGTCGCGATGAAGCAGAGCGGGGATGCCGCGAGGAACGCCCGATCGAGTTCGTGTAGGCTCGTGCGCTCCTTCGCCTTCGCGGCCGGGAGTGGCGTGCCGACGAGGGCTTCGAGCTCGGCGCGGTCGGTGACGGGGGTGCCTCCGTGATCCATGCCGCAACGCTACTCCGCTGCGCGCCCCTGCGGCCTCGATGCAGCCGTTCATTGGGCGTTGCCGTGCTATCTCGATATAGCTAGAGTTTGGCCATGACGTCTCTCCGGATCACCGACGCCACCGTCGACGTGCTCGAGTCGCTGCTCGGCGCTGACGAAGCCATCTGGGGCCTCGCTCTCGTGAAGCGCTCCGGCCGGCCCGCGGGCACGGTCTATCCGCTGCTCGAACGGCTCGAACGGGCGGGCTGGCTCGAGTCCGAGTGGGAGGCCGACACCGATCGTCCCGGGCCGCGACGCCGGCTCTACCGCCTCACCGGCGAGGGGCGCGCGGCCGCAGCGCAGGCGATCGCGCACCGAATCGCCCGGCGAGCGGCCACCGCGGGCGTCCGCCCGGCGAGCGGGGTCGTGCGGGCCGGGGCCGTCGCGTGAGCGCCGAGCGCTGGCTGCGCGGGGCCCTGCTGTTGCTCCCAGACGGGCTCCGGCCGCGCTACCGGGAGGAGTGGCTCGGCTCGCTGCGCGACGCCGAGGAGCTCGACGTCCCGCGCGCCGCGATCGTTCGCGGGGCGTACCGCACCGCCCTCGGCACGCCGCGAACACCGGCGGCCTTCGCGCTCGCTCCGGCCGAGCTGGGGCTCCGCCGGCTGCGCTGGGCGGCGGCGTGGTTCGCGGCGGCGCTGGTGCTGATGAACGGCGGATGGCTCATCCCGGGCGAGCTGCTCCCGGCACCGCTCGCGAGCGTCCTCTCGACCGGGCTCGCAGCCCTCGCCCTCGCCGCCGCCGCGTTCGGCGCGCTCTCGGCGACCATCGGCCTGCGGACGCTGCTGCCCGTGCGTCGGGCGTGGCTCGGCTGGCTGCTCGCCGCGGGGATCGCGCTCGCCGGCGCGGCGGTCGTGCTCGTCCTGCTCGGCGTGTTCGCGCTCGGCTTCGGGCTGCTGCTCGGCTTCGTCGCGGGACTCGGCGTCACCGTGATCGCGGTGGCCTGGCCGATCGCGCGCGACCCCGCCCTGCGTCGCACCGTCCCCGGCATTCCTGCGCGGCTCGGTGTCCGGCGTTCGGCCCTGTTGGCGGCGGCGACGCTGCTCGCGGCGCTCGTCGTCGCCGTGCTGCACCTCGTCGTGTGGAACCCGATGGCGAAGGTTCCCGGCCTGGAGCTGCGCGAGATCTATGCCGAACTGGCGGCTCGCGGTGAGTTCCCGGCGGTCGGCGTCGGGTTCGCGCTCGTGTGGGCGGCGAGCTGGGCGCCGCTCGTCCTGGTGCTCCTCGCGGTCGCGACCTTCGGCAACCGCGGACCGCTGCGCAACCTCGACGAGCGCCGGGTGGCCCGCACCGCGCTCGCCGGGCTCGCCGCGCTCGGTTTCGGGGTGTTCGTCGCGGGCTTCAGTCTCGGCATGTCGCTCGCCGACGCGTTCATGACCTCGGGCGGCGACGCCGCGGTCAGCGGGCCTGTGCTCACGGCCGCGGCCACGGTGGCGGGCGTCGCGGCGTGCCTGCGGATCATCCCGCACACCACGGCGCCCGTCGAGGCGGCCGCCGGCTGAGCCGGCGCCGACCGACCCAGCCGGGCCGAGCCGGAACGACGGATGCCCCGCGCCGACGAGCGGCACGGGGCATCCGAGGACTGAGTGCTACTTCGCCTGCGGCGGGCGCGTCATGGAGAGCAGGTCGAGGGCCTCGTCGAGCTGGGCCTCGCTCAGCTCACCGCGCTCCACGTAGCCGAGGTCGATGACGGCCTCGCGCACCGTGATGCCCTTGGCCACCGAGTGCTTCGCGATCTTCGCTGCGGCCTCGTAACCGATGAGCTTGTTCAGCGGGGTCACGATCGACGGCGACATGCCGGCGAGGGCGGTCGCGCGCTCGGTGTTCGCCTGCAGTCCGTCGACGGTCTTGTCGGCGAGCACGCGCACCGAGTTCGAGAGCAGCCGGATCGACTCGAGCAGTGCGGTGCCCATCACCGGGATCTGCACGTTGAGCTCGAACGAGCCCGAGGCGCCGCCCCAGGCGACGGTCGCGTCGTTGCCGATGACGCGCGCGCAGACCATGAGCACGGCCTCCGGGACGACGGGGTTCACCTTGCCCGGCATGATCGAGGAGCCCGGCTGCAGGTCGGGGATGTGCAGCTCGCCGAGGCCGGTGTTCGGGCCGGAGCCCATCCAGCGCAGGTCGTTGCAGATCTTGGTGAGGCTCACCGCGATGGTGCGCAGCGCGCCCGAGGCGTCGACGAGGCCGTCGCGGTTCGCCTGCGCCTCGAAGTGGTCGGCGGCCTCCGTGATCGGCAGCTCGGTCTCCTGCTGGAGGAGCTCGATGACGAGCTGCGGGAAGCCCGCGGGGGTGTTGATGCCGGTGCCGACGGCGGTGCCACCGAGCGGGACCTCCGCGACGCGGGGGAGTGCCGTGCGCACGCGCTCGATGCCGAGCCGGATCTGGCGGGCGTAGCCGCCGAACTCCTGGCCGAGGGTCACCGGCGTGGCGTCCATCAGGTGCGTGCGGCCGGCCTTCACGACCCCGGCCCACTCGGCGGCCTTCGCCTCGAGGGACACGGCGAGGTGGTCGAGCGAGGGGATGAGCTCGTCGATGAGCGCGGCCGTGACGGCGATGTGCACCGAGGTCGGGAACACGTCGTTCGAGGACTGCGAGGCGTTGATGTGGTCGTTCGGGTGCACCGGGCGGCCGAGCTTCTCGGTCGCGAGCGTGGCGAGCACCTCGTTCATGTTCATGTTTGAGCTCGTGCCAGAGCCGGTCTGGTAGACGTCGACCGGGAAGTGCTCGACGAAGCCGTGACGGCCGGCGATGACCTCGTCGGCGGCGGCGACGATCGCCTCGGCGAGGTCCTGCTCGAGCACGCCGAGCTTCGCGTTGGCCTGGGCGGCCGACTTCTTGATGCGGGCGAGCGCGGCGATCTGCGCGGGCTCGAGGCCGCTGCCGGAGATCGGGAAGTTCTCGACGGCGCGCTGCGTCTGGGCGCGGTACAGGGCCTTCGCGGGAACCCTCACCTCACCCATCGTGTCGTGCTCGATGCGGTAGTCGGCGGCGTTGTCCACCACGATGTGTTTCCCTTTCGATCGGCGATGCCGGACGCTCCGGCGGGGCCCGGCTGGCGGCTGGCGTCGGCGGTCAGACCGCGCCGACGACGATGTCGGTCTCGACCCGGCCCTCGAGGAGCCGGTAGTTCGCGCCGACGATAGCCAGCGTACCCGCTGCGATCGCGTCGCTGATCATCTCGGAGGACTCGACGAGGCCGGTGACGGTGTTGCGGAGGTGCTCGCGACCGACGTACCCCGCGTCGATGCGCGCGGGCTCGAGCGGGGCATCCGGCCCGACGCCGGCGACCTTGCGCACGGCCGGGACGATCTTCGACACCAGCCCGCCGATGTAGGAGGGCAGCGGCGCCGCGTCGGCGGCCTGCGAGTCGATCGCGGCGCGCACGGCGCCGCACTCGTCGTGGGCGAGCACGAGCACGAGCGGCACGTTCAGCACGCCCACCGCGTACTCGAGCGAGCCGAGGGCCGAGTCGGAGACGACCTGGCCCGCGTTCCGCACGACGAAGGCGTCGCCGAGGCCGACGTCGAAGATGATCTCCGCCGCGAGGCGCGAGTCGCTGCAGCCGAAGATCGCGACGAGCGGGCGCTGGGCGTGCGCGAGCGAGGCGCGGCGCTCGACGTCCTGACGCGGATGCAGCGGGGCGCCGGAGACGAACCGGGCGTTGCCGTCGCGCAGTTCCCGCCAGGTGTCGGCGGGCGTCTTCGGGGTGGAGCTCTTCACGGAGGGATCCTCTCGTTCGGTGGCGGTCGCCGGCTCGGTCACTCGGAGCCGGCGGAGCCGTGGGCCGTGATGGTCGGCGCGAGCGCCGTGGCCAGTTCGGCGAACTCCTCGGGCGAGGCGGTGCCGATCAGGATGATGGTCTGCTCGCCGGCCTCGGCGACGAGCCCGTAGCGGGCGTTGCCGACATCGGCGTCGCTCGTGCGGTTGTCGTACACCGTCCAGTCGACGCCGGCGATCTCGGTCGTGCCGACGGGCAGGGTGCGGGCGAGCTGCGTCGAGACCCAGCTCGGATTCGCACCGACCGCCTGCGACATGCCGATGTACTCGTCGCCGGGCGTGAGGTAGCCGACGTACCAGGCGGTGACCTGGTCGGCCTTGCTGGTGCGGATCTCGGCGGCGTTCGCGCGCCAGCCCTCCGGCAGCACGGGCACGGCGAGGTCGTTCGAGAACGCGGGCTGCGCCTGCTCGGCCACGGCCGGAACGTCGACGTCGCGCTCGATCGCGGTGTTGCTGCGGGGCACGATGAGCACGATGAAGAGCATCAGGCCGAGGCTCGCCACGAGCGCGAGCACGAGGTTGCGCAGCGTCTGGCGCTGGCGGTGCTTGCGGGAGTTCTCGGCCTTGCGGGCGGCGGTCTCCTCCGGCGTCTCCGGACGGCCGAGCTCGGCGACGACCCGCGGGGTGCGCTCGGCCATCAGGCCCCGCCCTCCGCGGTGGACGCGGCGGATGCCTCGGCGCCCGCTCCGGCGCGGGCGGCGTCGAGCCGGGCCTTCGCGCCGATCAGCCACTCCTCGCAGCGCGCCGCGAGGGCCTCGCCGCGCTCCCACAGCGCGAGCGACTGCTCGAGCGTCGCGGAGCCCTGCTCGAGTTCGGCGACCACGCGCACGAGCTCGTCGCGCGCCTGCTCGTAGCTGAGCTCGGCGATGTCGGGGGAGGAGGGCATGTCCGCCATTCTATTCGCCGCGACCGGCGGCATCCGGCGCGGCCCCCTCGGAGACCGCGGCGACCGTGCCCTCGGCGAGGGTGAGCGTGAGCCGGGCGCCCGCGGGGGCAGCAGCGGGGGCGCGCACGACGTGCCCGTCCGCGCCCTGCACGATCGCGTAGCCGCGGTCGAGGGTGGCCTGCGGGGAGAGGGCGCGAAGGTGCCCGCGGAGCTCCCCGAGGCGGTGCCCCTGCCGTTCGACGAGGCGGTCGACGAGTTCGGTGCCGCGGGCGACCCAGCGGGTGAGTTCCTCGGCGCGGCGGTCGACGATCCAGCCGCCGTCGGCGAGCGAGGGCCGGGAGCGCAGGTGCCCGATGCGGTCGATCTCGTGGGCGAGGAAGCCCTGCAGGCGCATCGTCAGGCGGGAGCGCGCCTGCCCCACCCGGGCGAGCTCCTCGGCGACGTCGGGCACGACGCGCTTCGCGGCATCCGTCGGCGTCGAGGCGCGGAGATCGGCGACCTCGTCGAGGAGCGGCCGGTCGGCCTCGTGGCCGATCGCGCTCACGATCGGCGTCGTGGCCGCCGCCGCGGCGCGCACCACGCGCTCGTCGCTGAACGGCAGCAGGTTCTGGAAGTCGCCGCCGCCGCGGGCCACGATGATGACCTCGACCTCGGGGTCGGCGTCGAGGCGCTCGATCGCGCGGGTGACCTCGCCCACGGCACGATCGCCCTGCACCGCGGCGTGCACCACGCGGAAGTCGACCGCGGGCCAGCGCAGCCGGGCGTTGCGCAGCACGTCCTTCTCTGCGTCGGAGTCCTTGCCGGTCACGAGCCCGACGACGCCGGGAAGGAAGGGCAGCCGGCGCTTGCGTTCGAGCGCGAACAGCCCCTCGGCGGCGAGCTGGGCGCGCAGGCGCTCGAGCCGTTCGAGCAGGTCGCCGAGGCCGACGTGCTTCAGCTCGAAGACCTGGAAGGTGAGGCTGCCGCCCTTCACCCACCAGTTCGGCTTGACCAGCGCGACGACCCGGTCGCCCTGTTTGAAGTCCTCGGACAGGCGGGCCTTCACGCTCGACCAGAGCGTGAACGACACCGTGGCGGCCTGGTCGAGGTCCTTGAGCTTGCCGTAGACGTTGCCGGCGGAGACGCCCCACTGGGTGATCTCGCCCTCGACCCACACCGTTCCGAGCCGGTCGATCCACTCCTTGACCTTCGTGGAGAGGAGCGCGACGGGCCAGGGCTCGTCTCGCGTCGCCGGCGTCTGCGTCACTCTGCCTCCCGGGAGCTCGTCAGCCTGGGCCCCGTAGGATGGACATCGTGACGAGCTCGATTGATGCCCCGCGGGTCGGCCTCGGCATGCCGAGGATTCCGAGCGTGCGAGGCCGGCTCAAGGATATCCCCGCCGGCCGACCCAAGCGCGTGCTGCTCGCCGCGCCCCGCGGCTACTGCGCCGGCGTCGACCGCGCCGTGATCGCCGTCGAGAAGGCGCTCGAGCACTACGGCGCGCCCGTCTACGTGCGCAAGCAGATCGTGCACAACATCCACGTCGTGACCGAGCTCGAGAAGCAGGGCGCGATCTTCGTCGACGAGGTCGACGAGGTGCCCGAGGGCGCGCACATCGTGTTCAGCGCGCACGGCGTCTCGCCCGCAGTGGTCAACGCCGCGGCCGACCGCGGCCTGCACGCGATCGACGCGACGTGCCCGCTCGTCACGAAGGTGCACCGCGAGGCCGTGCGCTTCGCCCGCGACGACTTCGAGATCCTGCTGATCGGCCACGAGGGCCACGAAGAGGTCGAGGGCACGGCGGGCGAGGCGCCCGACCACGTCACGCTCGTGAACAGCCCCGACGACGTGCCCGACATCGAGGTGCGCGACCCCGACAAGGTCGTGTGGCTCTCGCAGACGACGCTCTCGGTCGACGAGACGATGGAGACGGTGCGGCGACTGCGCGAGCGGTTCCCGAACCTGCAGGACCCTCCGTCCGACGACATCTGCTACGCGACGCAGAACCGCCAGGTCGCGATCAAGAAGGTCGCCGCCGAGGCGGAGCTCGTGATCGTGGTCGGCTCGGCGAACTCGTCCAACAGCGTTCGCCTCGTCGAGGTCGCGCTGGAGAACGGCGCCAAGGCCGCCTACCGCGTCGACTACTCGAGCGAGATCCGGCAGGAGTGGCTCGACGGGGTCGCCACGGTCGGCGTCACGAGCGGCGCCTCCGTGCCGGAGGGGCTCGTCAAAGAGGTGCTCCTCGAGCTCGCCGACGCGGGCTACGGCGAGGTCGCCGAGGTGAAGACGGCCGAGGAAGACCTCATGTTCTCGCTGCCGAAGGAGCTCCGCAAAGATCTGGCGGGAAATCGGGATGCGCGCGCCCTCGGCGGGCGCACGCGCGCCAACGGCTGAGCGCATGCGGCGGCCGGTCCGCTCCGCTTCGCCTCGGGCGAACAGGATTGGAGTGAGCGCTCACTCAGCGTAGGCTCCCGCTCGTGACCACGACGAGCGAGACCCGCAGAGGGCGGGCGAAGCCGATGTCCGTCGACGAGCGCCGCGAGGCGATCGCCCGGGCGACGCTGCCGCTGCTCATGGCGCACGGACGCGACGTCACCACCCGCCAGATCGCCGAGGCCGCGGGCGTCGCCGAGGGTACGCTCTTCCGCGTCTACGGCAACAAGGACGCGATCGTGGATGCCGCGGTCGCGGCCTATCTCGAGCCGGGACCCTTCCGCGCCGAGCTCCGCCGCATCGACCCCGCTCTGCCGCTGGAGCTCAAGGTGCGGATGATCATCGACCGCTTCCACGACCGCTTCGCCGGCATCTTCGGCGTCTTCGCGGCGCTCGGCACGCACCCGAGACCGCCGGTCGACGTCAATGTCGACGCGATCGTCGCGATCTTCGCGGAGCTGCTCGCGCCCGAGCTCGAACGCCTCCGGGTGCCGCCCGCCACCGTCTTCGCCTTCGTGCGGGTCGTCGCGTTCCCCTCGGCCCTGCCGCACTTCAGCTCCACGATCTCGCTCGACTCCGCCGAGCTCGCGAGCCTCGTCTGCCGCGGCATCGCGCACGATCCGCCGGGCGCAGCGGCTGCGTCATCCGCAGCGGCTGCGTCCTCACCCGTCCCCGCCGACCTGCCCGCAACCGAGAGGAGCGAGCCGTGCTCGTAACCCTGCTTCGCCGCTATCTGCGGCCCTACTGGCCGTTCCTCGTCGCCGTCGTCGTCTTCCAACTCGCACAGTCGATCGCCTCGCTCTACCTGCCGAGCCTCAACGCCGACATCATCGACGACGGGGTCGCGACCGGCGACACCGGCGTCATCTTCCGCCTCGGCGGGATCATGCTGGCGATCACGCTCGTGCAGGTCGCCTGCGCGATCGCCGCCGTGTACTTCGGCGCTCGCGCGGCGATGGCCCTCGGCCGCGACCTCCGCCGCGCCGTGTTCCGCCGCGTCTCCGACTTCTCCGAGCAGGAGGTGTCCCGCTTCGGCGCACCGAGCCTCATCACCCGCTCGACGAATGACGTGCAGCAGGTGCAGATGCTCGTGCTGATGAGCTGCACGATCCTCGTGTCCGCCCCGATCCTCGCGATCGGCGGTGTCATCATGGCGCTCCGCGAGGACCTGCAGCTCTCCTGGATCATGGTCGTCGCGGTGCCGGTGCTGCTCGTCTCGGTCGGGCTCATCATCAGCCGCATGGTGCCGCTGTTCCAGTCGATGCAGCGCAAGATCGACAACGTGAACCGGGTGCTGCGCGAGCAGCTCACCGGCATCCGCGTCATCCGCGCCTTCGTCCGCGAGGGCGTCGAGAGCGCGCGCTTCGACGAGGCCAACGACCAGCTCACCGACACCGCGCTGAAGGCGGGACGGCTGTTCGCGCTCGTGTTCCCGATCGTCATGCTCGTGCTGAACCTGTCGAGCATCGCCGTGCTCTGGTTCGGCGCGTTCCGGGTCGAGGACGGCTCGATGCAGATCGGCTCGCTCACCGCGTTCCTCAGCTACCTCATCCAGATCCTCATGGCCGTGATGATGGCGACGATGATCGCGTTCCTGCTGCCGCGCGCCGCGGTGTCGGCCGGACGCATCGGCGAGGTCCTCGAGACCGAGCCGAGCGTGGTCGAGCCGACCGCCCCGGTGAGCGAGCTCAGCGAGCCCGGCACCGTCGAGTTCCGCGATGTCACCTTCGCCTACCCCGGCGCCGACGAGCCCGTGCTGCGCGAGGTGAGTTTCACCGCCCGGCCCGGTGAAGTGACCGCGATCATCGGCAGCACCGGCGCCGGCAAGACGACGATCGTGAACCTCGCCGCGCGACTCTTCGACTCGACGTCCGGCAGCGTCCGCGTCGGCGGCGTCGACGTGCGCGAGCTCGACCCCGACGTGCTGAACGCGCAGTTCGGACTCGTGCCGCAGAAGCCCTACCTCTTCGCCGGCACCGTCGCCTCCACGCTGCGCTACGGCAACCCCGACGCGAGCGACGAGGAGCTCTGGGCCGCGCTCGAGACCGCGCAGGCCCGCGACTTCGTCGAGGCGATGCCGGAGCGGCTCGAGGCGCCGATCGCGCAGGGCGGCACGAACGTGTCCGGCGGACAGCGCCAGCGGCTCTCGATCGCCCGCGCGCTCGTCAAGCGGCCGGCCGTGTTCCTGTTCGACGACTCGTTCTCGGCGCTCGACACGGCGACCGATGCGCGCCTGCGGGCTGCGCTCGAGCGCACCGTCGGCGACGCCACGATGATCGTCGTCGCCCAGCGCGTCGCGACGATCACCGGCGCCGACCAGATCCTCGTCGTCGAGGGCGGTCGCATCGTCGACCGCGGCACCCACACCGAACTGCTCGAACGATCGCAGCCGTACCGCGAGATCGTCGAGAGCCAGCTGAGCGTCGAGGAGGCGGCATGAGCGAGACGAAGACCCCCCGCACCCCGGTGCGCCGGGGCCCGATGGGCGGCGGACCGATGGGCGGCATGGGCATGCCCGCCGAGAAGTCGATGAACTTCGGCCCCTCGGCGAAGCGCCTCGTCGGGCGGCTCGCGCCCGAGCGCGGCCCCGTCGTGTTCGTCATCCTGCTCGGCATCGTGAGCGTCGTGTTCTCGGTGCTCGGCCCGAAGATCCTCGGCCAGGCGACGAACCTCATCTTCGAGGGCTTCTTCTCGGCCCAGCTGCCCGCGGGCGCCACCAAGGAGCAGGTCGTCGAGGGGCTGCGCGCGCAGGGGCAGGACCAGCAGGCCGACCTGCTGTCCTCGCTCAACCTCACGCCGGGCCAGGGCATCGACTTCGGCGCGGTCGCGACCGTGCTGCTCTGGGTGCTCGCCCTGTACGTGCTGTCCTCGCTGTTCGGCTGGGCCCAGGCCTACGTGCTGAACGGCGTGACGCAGCGCACGGTGTACCGGCTGCGCCGCGAGGTCGAGGAGAAGATCCACCGGCTGCCGCTGTCGTACTTCGACAAGATGCAGCGCGGCGAGCTGCTCTCCCGAGTCACGAACGACATCGACAACATCTCGCAGACGTTGCAGCAGACGATGAGCCAGCTGCTCACCTCGCTGCTCACCGTCGTCGGCGTGCTCGTGATGATGTTCGTCATCTCGCCCTGGCTCGCCCTCATCGCGCTCGTCACGATCCCGGCGACGCTGCTCATCACGACCGTCATCGCGAAGCGCTCGCAGAAGCAGTTCGTGGCGCAGTGGACCCACACGGGCGTGCTGAACGCGCGCATCGAGGAGGCCTACTCCGGTCACTCGCTGGTGCGCGTCTTCGGCCGCAGGAAGGAGGTCGAGCAGTCCTTCGACGAGAAGAACGAGGAGCTGTACCAGGCCAGCTTCGGCGCCCAGTTCGTGAGCGGCATCATCATGCCCGCCATGATGTTCGTCGGGAACCTCGTCTACGTCGTCATCGCCGTCGTCGGCGGGCTCATGGTCTCGGGCGGTTCGATCTCCCTCGGCGACGTGCAGGCGTTCATCCAGTACTCCCGGCAGTTCACCCAGCCGCTCAGCCAGCTGGGCGCGATGGCGAATCTGCTGCAGTCCGGCGTCGCGAGCGCCGAGCGGGTCTTCGAGCTGCTGGACGCCGAGGAGCAGGTGCCCGACCCCGTCGAGCCGGAGACGCCCGCCGAGGAGTCCGGCCGGCTCGTCTTCGAGGACGTCTCGTTCTCCTACGACCCCGAGAAGCCCCTCATCGAGGACCTCTCGCTCGTCGCGGAGCCCGGGCAGTCGATCGCGATCGTCGGCCCGACCGGCGCGGGCAAGACGACGCTCGTGAACCTGATCATGCGCTTCTACGAGCTCGACGGCGGGCGGATCACCCTCGACGGCGTCGACGTCACGAAGATGACCCGCGACGAGCTTCGCGGCCGCATGGGCATGGTGCTGCAGGACACCTGGCTGTTCGCCGGCACCATCCGCGACAACATCGCCTACGGCCGGCCGGATGCCACGGAGGAGGAGATCCTCGACGCCGCCCGCGCGACGTACGTGGATCGCTTCGTGCGCTCGCTGCCCGACGGCTACGACACCGTGCTGGACGACGAGGCGTCGAACCTCTCGGCCGGCGAGCGGCAGCTCGTGACGATCGCCCGGGCGTTCCTCGCGCAGCCCTCGGTGCTCATCCTCGACGAGGCGACGAGCTCGGTCGACACCCGCACCGAGCTGCTGCTGCAGCACGCGATGAACGCCCTGCGGGCCGACCGCACGAGCTTCGTCATCGCGCACCGGCTGTCGACGATCCGCGACGCCGACCTCATCCTCGTGATGGAGGCCGGCCACATCGTCGAGCAGGGCACGCACAGCGAGCTGCTCGCGGCGGGCGGGGCGTACGCCCGGCTCTACGAGGCGCAGTTCGCCGCACCGCTCGAGGACGACGCGGAGGAGGCGGTGGCCTCCTGACGCGGAGGCTTACGGGGTCGGGCTCGGCGTCGGGGTGGTGACCCCGGTGACGAAGTCGACGTACGTGGGGTCGTTCAGCATCACGATCGACAGCAGCACGAGCGTCACGACGAAGGAGGCCGCGCCGCCGGCGAGCGGGATCCAGAAGGCGAGCCGCCCCGCGCGCAGACGGAGGACCGACAGGCCCAGCACGACGGCGTAGAGGGCGAGCTGGATGATCGTGCCGACGAGCACGAGCGTGGGCAGCCACTCGGGCGGGGTGAACGTGCCGACGCCCATGAGGTCGTAGCTCAGCTGCATCTGCCGGGGGATCTCCTGCAGCGATGCGGCCGAGTTCCAGGCGCCGAACGCGCCGAAGGCGAGCAGGCCGATCGTGAGGATCCGGTCCCAGCCGGGTGCGCGACGGGCCGGGGCGGCCGCCGAGGCATCCGCCGGCGTCGGCTGCGGCGGCAGCGGGGCGGATGCCTCGGGGCGCGCAGGCGCGGCGGGCGCGCTCGGCTCGGCCGCCTCGGGCGGCTGCCAGCTCCAGCCGGGGGGCGCGTACTCGCCGTAGCGAGGACGAGGCCGCTCGTCCAGAGACGGGGGAGTCGGGGTGCCCGGCTCCGGCGTCTCTGGACGTGCGGCCTCGTCGTTCGTCATCTCGGCCTTAGGCGCTGATCGACTGGCCGGCGGAGCCGAGCTGACGGGTCGACTCGCCGACGCGGACGGCCATCGCCGACTCGGCCACCTTGCCCCAGGCGCGCGGGTCGTACTGCTTCTTGTTGCCGACGCCGCCGTCGACCTTGAGCACGCCGTCGTAGTTCTGGAACATGTAGCCCGCGATCGAGCGGGTGAACGCGTACTGGGTGTCGGTGTCGATGTTCATCTTCACGACGCCGTTCGCGACCGCCTCGGCGATCTCGGCGTCGGTCGAGCCGGAGCCGCCGTGGAAGACGAGGTCGAGCGGCTTCGGGCCGGTGCCGTACTTGGCGGCGAGGCCGTCCTGGATCTCCTTCAGCAGCGCGGGACGCAGCTTCACGTTGCCGGGCGCGTAGACGCCGTGCACGTTGCCGAAGGTGAGGGCGGCCATGTACCGGCCCTGCTCGCCGAGGCCGAGCGCCTCGACGGTCGAGATCGCGTCCTCGAGGGTCGTGTAGAGCGCCTCGTTCGAGCCCTCGTGCTTGACGCCGTCCTCCTCGCCGCCGACGACGCCGATCTCGACCTCGAGGATCGCGTTGATCGCCTTCATGCGCGGCAGGATCTCCTTCGCGATCTCGAGGTTCTCGTCGAGGGGCACGGCCGAGCCGTCCCACATGTGCGACTGGAAGATCGGGTTGCCGCCGGCCTTCACGGCCTCCTCGGAGGCCTCGAGCAGGGGGAACACGAAGTCGGCGAGGGCCGGCTTCGGGCAGTGGTCGGTGTGCAGCGCCACGGTGACCGGGTAGGACTTGGCGACCTCGTGCGCGAAGCGCGCGAAGGCGAGGGCGCCGGTGGCGCGGGCCTTCACGGTGTGCCCGGCGAAGTAGTCGGCACCGCCGGTGGTGACCTGGATGATACCGTCGGAGCCCGCCTCGGTGAGACCCTGCAGCACCGCGTTCAGCGTCTGCGAGCTCGAGACGTTGAAGGCCGGGAAGGCGAAGCCCTTGGCCTTGGCGGTGTCGAGCATCTCGGCGTACTGCTCGGGAGTTGCGATGGGCATGGAGGCTCCTTCGTGACGACAGCGGGATCGGCTCGAGTCTACCGAGTTCGCGCGTCGCGCCCAGGGGTGCGCGGGGGTCGGCCAGGATGATGGCGTGATCGTTTCGCTCGATGTCGCTGATCTGACGGACCCCCTCGTCGCCGCGGTCGTCGCCGCGGCGGCCGGCTGTCTCCCGCTCGTCGGCGGGGGCGACGGCGACGCGCTCGACGGGGCGGCGGTCGCGGCCATGCGCGGGGCGCTCGCCTCGGCGCCGGTCGAGGGGCGCGTCGTCGTCGGCGAGGGCGAGAAGGACGAGGCGCCCATGCTGAGCCCGGGCGAGCGCTTCGGCCGCGGCGGCGTCGCCGTCGACCTCGCGGTCGATCCCGTGGACGGCACCCGGCTCGCGGCGGCCGGGCGACCGGGCGCGATGGCCGTGGCTGCGGCGACCGCCCGCGACGGCTTCCTGCACATCGGGCCGGCGCACTACCTCGACAAGCTCGTCACCTGGGTGCCGGGCCTCGGAGCGGCGGATGCCCCGGCCGGCGAGCTCCTCGCGGCGGTCCCCGCACTCGTGGCGCGGGCGGCCGAGCTGCGCGGCGTCCCGGCGGCCGAGGTGCGCATCGCCGTGCAGGAGCGCCCGCGCAATCGCGGCCACGCCGAGGCGGTGCGGGCGAGCGGCGCCGAACTCGTCGCCTTCGAGCACGGTGAAGTGGAACGCAGCCTGCGGGCGCTGCACGGGGGAGCGCGCGACGGATCGGTGCGAGCCGGAGCATTGGCGGCCGCCGATGCCGGGCCCTTCGGCGAGGGGCCGCTCGACGCCGTCCTCGGCATCGGCGGCGCCCCGGAGGGGGTCATCGTCGCGGGCGCGGCCCGCGCGCTCGGCGGATCGATGCTCGCCCGCTTCGCCCCGCAGTCCCGGCGCGAGGCGGAGCGGATCCGAAGCGCCCTCGGGGCGGACGTCGTCGACCCGCGGCGGGTGATCTCACTCGAGCTGCTCTGCGCAGGGCCGGCCGAGGTCGTCGTGGCCGCCGTCACCCCGTGCGAGATCGGCGTCGAACTGCCAGGCGCCGAGGATCGTGCCGGCGGGGTCCGGG
This sequence comes from Agromyces soli, assembly GCF_022811605.1. Taxonomy (GTDB): domain Bacteria; phylum Actinomycetota; class Actinomycetes; order Actinomycetales; family Microbacteriaceae; genus Agromyces; species Agromyces soli. Next base: position 2,328,360 of record NZ_CP094533.1, read on the forward strand.
TGGCGTGGTGGTCGGCCGCCTCGGGACGACACGGGCGGATGGACTTGCCGGGCGGTTAAGAACGGGCGAAATTGCACGGCCGTGCACGCCCAAACCGCGTCGGGTTTCGCGGCGGCTCGTTAGGCTCGTGGTGGCGGGAACACCGCCGATCGGCGCGCCGTGAGACGATCCGCGGCGCAGATGCGTCCTGGAGGACCCCCTCATGAGCAACGAAGCCAGCCTGTTCCACCACCCCGACCGCAACCTCGCGCTGGAGCTCGTGCGGGCGACGGAGGCGGCGGCGATCCGGGCGGTTCCGTGGATCGGCAAGGGCGACAAGAACGCGGCGGACGGCGCCGCGGTCGACGCCATGCGGGCCTTCCTCGCGACGGTCGACTTCGATGGCGTCATCGTGATCGGCGAGGGCGAGAAGGACGAAGCCCCGATGCTCTTCAACGGGGAGCGGGTCGGCTCCGGCAACGGCCCCGCCTGCGACATCGCGGTCGACCCGATCGACGGCACCTCGCTGACCGCGGCGGGCCGTTCGCACGCACTGTCGGTGCTGGCGGTCTCGGACCGGGGCACGATGCTCGACGCCTCCAGCGTCTTCTACATGGACAAGATCGTCACCGGCCCGGCGGGCCGCGGCGTCGTCGACATCCGCAAGCCCATCGGCGAGAACATCCGTGCGTACGCCGCCGCGATCGGCAAGGACGTCGCCGACGTGCGCGTCGCCGTGCTCGACCGCCCGCGCCACGAGCAGCTGATCGCCGACATCCGCGCCGCGGGCGCCGGCACCCGGCTCATCCTCGACGGCGACGTCGCGGGCGGCATCAACGCGGCCCGGCACGACTCGCGCATCGACATGTGCGTCGGCATCGGCGGCAGCCCCGAGGGCATCACGACCGCGTGCGCGGTGAAGGCGCTCGGCGGCTTCATGCAGGGCCGCCTCGCGCCGAAGGACGACGAGGAGCGCGCCCGCGGCGCGGCGGCGGGGCTCGACGTCGACGCGGTGCTCGAGCTCGAGGACATGGTGCGCGGCGACAACACCTTCTTCGTCGCGACCGGCGTGACCGACGGCGCGCTCGTCGCGGGGGTGAAGCGCGAGGGCGACTACATCACGACGGAGTCGGTCGTGCTGCGCTCGAAGTCGGGCACGCTGCGTCGCGTGCAGGCGGAGCACCTCGCCTCGAAGTGGCTCGACGAGGACTGAGTCCAGCCCCTCGACGCGACCCTGTTCGCGTGCCAGGCTGTGCCCTGGACCGATCGAGGAGGTTGCCGTGATCGAGATTCGCGATGCGTTCCCGGGCTTCGCCGTGCGGGATGTCGAGGCGGCGCTCGCCTTCTACCGCGACGTGCTGGGGCTCGAGGCGGTCGAGGCGATGGGCGGCTTCCGCTTCGCCCTGCCGTCCGGGCAGTCGGTGTTCGTCTACGGCAAGCCGGACCACAGTCCGGCGCCGTTCACGATCCTGAACTTCGAGGTCGACGACGTCGACGCCGCCGTCGATGCGCTGAACGCGGCCGGCGTGGTGACGAAGATCTACTCCGGCGAGCAGGATTACGGCACCGACGAGCGCGGGATCGCGCACGGCCGGGAGTCGGGGATGGGGCCGGACATCTGCTGGTTCCGCGACCCGTCCGACAACGTGCTCAGCGTGCTGCGCGGCTGACGGCGGCTGAGCGGCGGGCCTCGCCCGACTCAGTCGTCGTCGCCGAGCCGAGCCCGGATGCCGGCATCGATGTCGGCGAAGACGTCGAGTTCGTCGGCCGCTGCGGCGGCGGGTGCCGCGGGCGACTCGAGCACCTCGGCGTCGGCGACGTCGCCGGCGCGCTCGCCGGCGTCGCGCTCGGCGGGGATCGCCGTGGTGAACTCGTACGCGGTCAGCTCGCGCGGGCTCTCTTCGATGCCCTCGAGGGTGGCGAGCACCTTCGTCTCGTCGAGCGCCTTGAGCTTGCGGGCGGTCGGCAGCACGCGCGACTCGAGCGAGCCGACGAAGGTGTTGTAGTCCTTCACGGTGCGCTCGATGGTGCGGCCGAGCTTCTCGATCTGCCCGGCGGTGGTGGCGAGGCGGCCGTAGAGCTCGCGGCTGAGGTCGAAGAGCGTCTTCGCCTCCTTCGTGAGCACGTCCTGCTGCCAGCTGAACGCGACGGTCTTCAGCACCGACCAGAGCGTGACGGGCGAGGCGAGGGCGACCCGCTTCGAGAAGGCGAACTCGAGCAGCGACGGGTCGGCCTCGAGCGCGCTCGAGATGAGCGACTCGCTCGGGATGAACGCGATGACCATCTCGGGGGAGGCGCCGAGGCCCTCCCAGTAGGTCTTGCCGCCGAGCGCGGTGATGTGGTCGCGCACGGCCTTCACGTGGTTCTTCATGAGGCTCTCGCGGCGGCCGGCATCGGCGCCGGTCGCGGTCGCCGGGATCTGGCTCGCCTCGAGGTAGGCGTTGAACGGCACCTTGGCGTCGACGGCGATGTGCTTGCCGCCAGGCAGGTGGATGACCATGTCGGGGCGGCCGGCGCCGGCGTCGGTGGTGACCGAGTGCTGGGTGTCGAAATCGACGCGCTCGATGAGCCCCGCGGCCTCGACCACGCTGCGCAGCTGCGTCTCGCCCCAGACGCCACGGGTGCTGTTCGAGCGCAGCGCCGAGGCGAGGGACTCGGCCGTGGAGCGGAGCCGCTCCTCGTTCTCGGCGGCGATCTTCAGCTGCTGGCTGAGCTCGCCGTGCTGCTGGTGCCGCTGCGTCTCGAGCGCGGTGACCTTGCTCTGCATCTCGGTGAGGGTCTGCTTGACGGGCGCGAGCGCCTGGAGCACCTTGCTGTCGGCGGCCTCGCGCTGCTCGCGCTCGCGCCGCTCGAGCTCATGGCGCTCGACGATCTCGCGGTACTGCTGCCTGGCGCTCAGGATCTGCTCGCGGAGGCCCTCGGCGGTCGCCTCGATCGCGGAGAGCTCGGCGCGCAGCTCGGCCTGCGCGCGCTGCTCGTCGGCGAGCAGCCGGGAGCGCTCGGCCGCGTGCTCGGCCTGCAGGGCGGCCAGCTGCGCCTCGTGGCGCGCCTCGACGAGCGCGGGGTCTTCGGCCGGCGCGGCGTCGGGGCTGCCGGCGGCCCGGCGCGACGCCAGGACCCAGGTGGCGAGCCCCCCGAGGGCGGCGCCGACGAGGAGGCCGATGATGAGCAGCAGGATCTCCATGCCGACAGTGTCGCAGCCGCCTCCGACATCCGCGCCGAGGCGCCCGGCGAGCCGACGCCGCGGACCGGCTGCGCGCGCCTACTGCAGGGCCATCGGCCCGTGCGCGGCGTCGCGCGCCTTGACGGCGCGGGCGCCGAGCGCCCCGACGCGCACGCCCGTGACGTGGGCGAGCCGCTCGAGGTCGTCGGCCTCGTGCCGCCTGGCGGCGTGGGCGACGATCGCGGCGCACGCCTCGGCGTCGTCGAGGGCGTTGTGGTGCGAGAAGTCCTCGAAGCCCGCCGCCATCGCCGCGACCGGGAGACGGTACGAGTCGAGGTGGTAGGTCTTGCGAGCCACCTGCAGGCTGCACAGGTAGCGGTGGTCGGGAACGGGCAGCTCGAGCACCGCGCAGCTCTTCTCGATCACGCCCATGTCGAAGCCCGCGTTGTGCGCGACCAGCCAGTCGGCGCCGGCGAACTCGCGGAACTCGGCGAGCCGGTCGCCCCAGCCGGGCGCCTCGGCGACCATCTCGGGCGTGATGCCGTGGATGCGCACGTTCCACTCGACGAACTCGTCGTGCGGGAACGGCGGGCGCAGCAGCCAGTACTCGCGCTCGACGACGCGGCCGTCGCGCACCTTCACCATGCCGACCGAACAGGCGGAGGCTCCAGAGGAGTTCGCGGTCTCGAAGTCGATGGCGGTGAAGTCCACTGGCATGCGGGCATCGTCGCACGCGCCTCCGACGGTTGACGGATGCCTCGCCGCGGGCGTGGAATGGGAGACATGAATCCGGGGGACGCCGAGGCGCAGCGGCACGCGAGGTCGTTCGGCGACGCGGCATCCGTCTATCAGGCGGCCCGGCCCGGCTACCCGGCCGAGGCGGTCGCCTGGTTGATCGGCGACGCCGCCCGCGTGCTCGACCTCGGCGCCGGCACCGGCAAGCTCACCCAGGCGCTCGTCGCGCTCGACCGCGAGGTGATCGCGGTCGACCCGGTCGAGGAGATGCTCGAGGAGCTCGAGGTCGCGGTGCCCGGCGTGCCGCGCATCCTCGGCACGGCGGAGGAGATCCCGCTCGAAGACGGCTCGGTCGACGCGGTCGTGGCCGGTCAGGCGTGGCACTGGTTCATCCCGTCCCGCGCGGTGCCGGAGATCGCGCGCGTACTGCGGCCGGGCGGCGTGCTGGGCCTCGTCTGGAACAGCCGCGACACGAGCGTCGGCTGGCTCAAGGAGGCCGGCGAGATCATGCACGAGCGGCACGACGCGAGCGCGAGCTTCGAGCAGTACGTGCAGATCGGTGCGCCCTTCGGCCCCATCGAGGAGCACACCGTGGACTGGACCGCCCGGATGAGCCGCGTCGGCTTCCTCGACCTCGTGCGCTCCCGCTCCTACTTCATCACCTCGAGCCCCGGCGCCCAGCGGGACACGATCGCCCAGCTGGAACGGCTGTTCGCGCGGCATCCCGACCTCGCCGGCCGCGACGAGCTCGACGTGCCGTACCGCACCCGCTGCTTCCGCGCCCGCCTCGACGGCTGAGCCGCACGCCGGGCCGGCGAAGCCCGGCCGGGCGGAACGGCGCGGCACCGGTACGATAGAGCCCCGTGGCTCTCACTATCGGCATCGTCGGCCTGCCCAACGTCGGCAAGTCCACCCTCTTCAACGCCCTCACCAAGAACCAGGTGCTCGCGGCGAACTACCCGTTCGCGACGATCGAGCCGAACGTGGGCGTCGTGAACCTGCCCGACCCGAGGCTCGAGACGCTCGCGGGCATCTTCGGCTCGGAGCGCATCCTGCCCGCCGCGGTGTCCTTCGTCGACATCGCCGGCATCGTGCGCGGGGCGAGCGAGGGCGAGGGCCTCGGCAACAAGTTCCTCGCCAACATCCGCGAGGCCGACGCGATCGCGCAGGTCGTCCGGGGCTTCACCGACGGCGACGTCGTCCACGTCGACGGCAAGGTCGACCCCAAGTCCGACATGGAGACGATCAACACCGAGCTGATCCTCGCCGACCTCGAGACCCTCGAGCGGGCCATCACCCGCTACGAGAAGGAGGTCAAGGGCAAGAAGCTCGACCCCTCCGTGCTCGCGACGGCCAAGGACGCCCAGGAGGCCCTGCAGGCCGGCACCCCGCTCTCGGCGACGAAGATCGACCTCGAGCCCGTCAAGGAGCTCGGGCTGCTCACCGCGAAGCCCTTCATCTACGTCTTCAACGTCGACGAGGGCGTGCTGACGGATGCCGCGCGCAAGGCCGAGCTGGCCGCGCTCGTGGCGCCGGCGGAGGCGGTCTTCCTCGACGCGAAGATCGAGTCCGAGCTCATCGACCTCGACCCCGAGGACGCGGCGGAGCTGCTCGCCTCGACCGGCCAGGAGGAGTCGGGCCTCGATCAGCTCGCCCGGGTCGGCTTCGACACGCTCGGTCTGCAGACCTACCTCACCGCGGGCCCCAAGGAGTCGCGGGCGTGGACCATCCACAAGGGCTGGAAGGCGCCGCAGGCGGCCGGCGTCATCCACACCGACTTCGAGCGGGGCTTCATCAAGGCCGAGGTCATCTCCTTCGCCGACCTCGTCGACGCCGGTTCGGTCGCCGAGGCCCGCTCGCGCGGCAAGGCGCGCATGGAGGGCAAGGACTACGTCATGCAGGACGGCGACGTCGTGGAGTTCCGCTTCAACGTGTGAAACCGCTGCGCCTCAGGGGTGTGTCGTGAGGGAGCGCATGTACGAGGAGCACCATCCCGAATCGCCGGTGGTCGAGTGCGTGTGGCAGGCGCGCGCGACGAAGGACGAGCGCTACCTGGTGGAGGCGGTCGAGTACTGGGACCTGTGGTTCGCGCGCGAGCAGGATGGATCGCTGCTCGCGGGGCTCTCGGGCCCGTCGCTCGGGCACCGCTGGATCCGCTCGACGGTCGGTGAGCAGAGCTGGGGCGTGCAGTTGAAGGCGCACGTCGTCCTGCCCGGGGTGAGCAAGCAGCTGCTGCTCGGCGGGGAGCAGCAGCTCGTCGTCGAGGAGCGCCGGGTCGTCATCGCGCAGCACGCCGTGCCGTTCCCGGAATTCGGGGACCTCGAGGCCTTCACCGATCGGCTGCTCGAGCTCGACGTGCTGCGCGGCGACGACGAGGTCCGGCGGATGCTCTCCGGCGATGATGCGGGCTACTCGGAGCGGCACCGGCAACGCCGCGTGCGGGCTGCGACGGGGCTCACGCGCAAGCAGATCGCACAGCTGGCCCGGGCGCGGGAGGCGTACGCCCTGCTGCTCCAGGGCGTGCCGCCGGTCGAATGCGCTGCCCGGTGCGGCTTCGCGGATCAGGCCCATCTCACCCGCTCGCTGCGGGTGTTCCACGGCCGGACCCCGGCGCAGGTGCTCTCCGGACAAGGATGGCGGAATCCTTCAATACCTCGACCCGGCGGAATGATGCACTGAGGACATCGCATCCACCACCAGGACAGGAGCACACGATGTCTGCACCCGCCGCCCCCGAGGGCTACGCCACCGTCAACCCCTTCATCATCACGACGGACGCCGACGAGCTGACCCGGTTCGTGATCGAGGTCTTCGGCGGCGAGGAGCGCGCCGAGGCCCGCACCGTCGACGAGGACGGGCTGCTGCTGCAGGCCGAGGTCCGCGTCGGCACGACCACCGTCATGCTCGCCGAGCGCAAGCCGGACTGGCCGTTCACTCCGAGCCTGCTCCAGGTCTACGTCGACGACCTCGACGCGGTGCTGGAGCGCGCGCTCGAGCGCGGCGCGCGCCTCGTCACGAAACCGACCGACTTCTTCGGCACGCAGTTCGCCCGTGTGCAGGATGCGAGTGCGAACCTGTGGTGGATCTGGCAGCACGGCGATGCGGTCTGGGACGCGCAGGACGGTGAGGGCGAGTGGGGCGCCGAGGGCGTCGACGAGGGATGGGGCGAGGTCTCGCCCGAGCTCGCCTACCTCCACGACACGCTGCTCGAGGCCATGACCGCGCTGAGAGATCCGAAGGACGCCCGCTGACCGGCGCGCGCCGGCGTTCGCGCATCACCGCAGGCACGGACTACGTCATGCAGGCAGGCGAGTCGTGGAGTTCCGCTTCAACGTCTGATCAACTGAGGAGATGCAGTCGACGAGGCGCCAGTTGCGCGAGCGGTGGACGCCCGAGCTCACGAGCGAGTTCGAGCGGGAGCTCGTCCTCGCCGCGCAGCGGCCCGGGTCCGCGTTTCCGGCGTCCCCGTTCGGAACGACCGCCGCGGGTCGCGTCGACGTGCGCGGCGCGCGGCTGACGACGCCGATCCGCCACCTCCGGGCATCCGGCGTCGACCTGTCGGATGTCGTCTTCGCCGACGGCGCGTCGGTGACCGAGTCGGAGCTCGAGGACTGCGTCCTCGACCGGATCGACATGCGGGGCGCGTTCGTCAGGCGACGCTTCGTGGGCTGCAGCTTCGTCGGGGCCAGACTCGCCGGTGCGCGCCTCGGCGGGGTGTTCGAGGACTGCGACTTCTCCGGCGCCACCCTGTCGCGCTCGGTCGCGTCGGGCGCGCGGTTCGAACGGTGCACCTTCACCGGCGCGAGCCTGCGGGACGTGATGTGGACGACGCGCTGCGTCTTCGACCACTGCGAGTTCGACGGCGTCGCCGCCTTCACCGGGTCCGTCGCCGGCAGCGTGTTCGTCGGCCCGACGCGGCCCGATCTCAGCGGGTGCATCGTCGACCACGTGCAGTACCAGCACGGGTGACGGGTCGCCGATCTGCGGCGAGCCCCTACCGCAGCACCCGATACCGCAGGTGCGTCTCGCTCGCGTAGGCGGAGGTCTCGAGCCGCTCGAGCTCGATCCGCCGCCCCAGCCCGGCGAACAGGGAGATGCCCTCGCCGAGGAGCACCGGTGCCACGTCGAGGTGGAGCTCGTCGACGAGTCCGAGCCGGAGGCACTGCCGCGAGATGCTGCCGCCGAGCAGGCTGACCCAGCGGTCGCCGGCGGATGCCGAGGCCAGCGCGACCGCTTCGGCGATGTCGTCCACGACGAAGGTGTAGGTGGTGCCGTCGCGCTCGATCGGTTCGTGGGGGTGGTGGGTCATCAGGTAGACCGGCACCTTCAGCATGCCGCCGTAGGGGAGCTCGTCGTCTTCGATGGTCTGCGAACGGTTCGCGCCGCCCACGACCGCGCCGATCCGAGCCATCACCGCTTCGACGACGGCGTCGTCCTCGGGGGCGGAGGGCCGGCCGAACATCCAGTCGACGCCGCCGTCCGGGTCGGCCAGGAAGCCGTCGAGGGTGATGGTGGCGTGGACGATCACGGTGGCCATGTGCGCTCCTTCGCGATAGAGGTGAGTCGATTGACTCGCCACTGCAACCTACTGCGATGCGAAGAGGTGAGTCAAGGCACTCGTCTCTGCGATACTGGCTGGATGGCACGCGGAACCTCGTCCTACCATCGCGAGCTGGCGACGTCGAAGCGCGTGTCCGTGCTGGCCGCCGCGACCGAGCTCTTCCTGGAGGACGGCTACGATCGCACCTCGCTCGCGCGAATCGCCGAGCGAGCGGGCGTCTCCAAGGCCACGCTCTTCAAGCAGTTCCCGACGAAGGCGGCGCTGTTCGAGGCGACCGTGCTCGCCGCCGGCGGCACGGCCGTGCCGGAGCCCGTCGACGTGCCGCTCGCGGACTTCGCCGCCGGCCTGGTGGTGCTCGGCCGCGCCTACGCCGAGCTCGTGACCCGGCCCGAGATGACCGCGCTCATGCGCACCGTGATCGCCGAGTCGCCCCGGTTCCCCGAGCTGCGCGACCGCACCTTCGACTTCGGCACCCTGCCGGTGCTCGCGGCGCTGGGGCGCTACCTCCGGGATGCGCACGCGGCCGGGGTCGCCGAGATCGACGATCCCGACACGGCATCCGCCCAGTTCCTCGGCATGATCGCGTCGTCGGTCTTCTGGCCCCGGCTCGTGCACGGCACCTGGTCGATCACCAGCGAGGAGCAGGAGCAGGTCATCGAGGCCGCTGCCCGAACGATCGCCGCCCGCTACGGCGCCCCCTGAGCGATCGACCGCGATCAGCTCGCGCGAGCTCAGCCGCCCAGGGCGCGGTCGGCCTCGCTCGGCAGCTCCTCGACCGGCACCACCACGACGTCCTGCACCTTCCAGTCGAGCCGGGTGATGCCTTCGGAGGCCGCGGAGAGCGCTTCCGTGCGCACCTTGGCCCGGCGTGGCACGACGAACGCCTCGACGTGGAAGACCTGCCCCTCGTCGCGCAGCCGCACGCCGGCGTCAACCACCCAGGGCAGGCTTCGCAGGTAGCCGGTGATCGCGCCCGCGAGCGGGTGCGGCTTCTTGTCGTCGTAGCTGCGCGCACGCTGGTCCATGAGGTCGATGACCGCACCTTTGGTGTTGCGCACGCCGTCCCAGACGATGCCGATCGAGATGAAGAGCGCGGCGGCGCCGTCGAGCCACCAGATGCCGAGCCCGATGCCCAGCACGCCGACGATGGATGCCGCGTTCGTCTGCCAGTCGGCTTTCGCCATGTCGGCGTCGGCGTAGAGCAGCTTGTTGTGCAGCACTGGCGCGAGCTTCGCCTTCGCCGGTCCGTAGATGAACACGGGACCGACGACGACGATCACCATCACGGCGATCATGAGCCAGCCGAGCCAGATCGTCTGGCCGAACAGCTGAACGGTGCCGATCGTGGGATGCTCGGCCGCGATCAGACCGGTCGCGGCCTCGACGGCGAGGTTGAGCCCCACGGCGAGCAGTGCGATGCCGGCGACGAGGTGGCCCACGGCCATCGCCCGGTGCAGGCCGTAGGGATGCTTCACGCTCGGCCGTCGCCGCACGAAAATCACGGCGGTGAGGAAGGCGAGCTGGGGGAGGAGCGAGAGCATGTCCTCGATCCAGGCGGTGCGCATCGCCTGCGATCCGCCGACGACGAAGGCGACGACGGTGATGGTGATCGAGGTGTACACGATCGTGAACAGCTCCCAGCGGATCGCCTTCTTGAGCGCGATCCGCTGCTTCTCGGGGAGGTCGGTGCGGCCGAACTGCGCACTGCCCGGCCGGGTCATCCGCCGACCTCCTCGTCGAGGGAGCGCTCGAGAGCCGAGAGGAACGCGTTCTCGCCCATCGGCACGAGCAGCACGAGGCTGCGTCCGTCGGCGTGCTCAATGTTTCGGTACCCGCGCGTGAGGCCGGCCCGTTCGATCCACGGGGTCTGGTCGGTGAAGCCGCCGATCACCAGGTCGAGCTCGCCGTCCTCCAGCGCGGTGACGAGCGTCTCCTCGCTGCCGACACGCCAGGTCACCCGTGCGTCGACGGTGTCGGCGAAGCCGCGCACGAGCTCGGGGAGCGGTCCCTCGGGGCTCGGCCCCTCGGTCTCGACGAGTCCTGGCTCCTCGACGGCGCCGACGCGGAGTTCACCGCCGCTGACCCGGTCGAGCGTGCCGTCCGGGTCGCTCGGGACCTGCACGCCGCACGCGGCCAGCCAGAGGGCGGCGAGGCAGGCGAGCATGCCCAGCAGGAGCCGTCTCGCCGCACGACCGCCGGCTGACCGCACACCCTCCACGGAGCTTCGCACCCGCCCATCATCGCCGAGCGGCGGGGTTGGCCGCAGCAGCTTGACGAGCCGGTGCGCGATCTGCCATGGGCGGGAATCAGCGCTGCGACGCCGCCTCGCGCCGGACTCGTTCGGCGTGCGCCCGGACGCGGTTGCGATTGCCGCAATCGGTGGAGCTGCACCAGCGGCGGTTGTGCTGCCGGGAGGTGTCGAGGAACACCCAGCCGCAGTGCCGGTCCTCGCAGCGGTGGAAGCCCGAGAGCGCGGGGGAGGCGAACAGCCGGGCGAACTCGAGAGCGAGCAGGTGCCGCGGTGTGCCGAGCGCCAGCGTGCGCGGGTGCCAGGCCCAGGTGCCGTCCGCGCTGCGCTCGAGGCGGCTCGCCGCGTGCGCCAGTGGCAGCTCCCGCTCGAGCGCGGCGGGCGAGCTCGCATCGCCGGTGAGGGCGGCGTAGCTGTCGTCGCGGAGGGCGAGGATGCCGGTGTGTTCGGCCGCCGCGGCCGAGGGATCGGCGTCGGCGAGCTCGGCGAGGCGCTCGGACGCAGCCGGAGTGAGCAGTTCGACGCGCTCGAGCCAGGCGACCACGTGCGCGTAGCTGCGCAGGCGCTCGCCGCGGCGCTCGGGGTCGAGCCGCCAGTCCACGGTGTTGCAGAAGTCGAGCGCGACGTCGCCGCCGAGTCGGGAGACGGCGAGCTCCGGCATCTCCATCGCGCACTCCTCTCGCTCTCTGCTACGTTCTGGCTAACGATCATAACGAGGATAGGGAGTTAGTGGATGCCGAAGCGCTCCGGCTTCGCCGCCCTCTGGGCCTCGCAGGCGACGTCCAACACCGCCGACGGCATCCTCGCTGCGGCCGCGCCCCTGCTCGTGGCGTCGCTCACCAGGGACCCCGTGATCGTGGCGGGGATGACGGTCGTGCAGTTCCTGCCCTGGCTCGTGTTCACGCTGCCCGCCGGTGCACTCACCGACCGGATGGACCGGCGCGCGCTCCTCGTCGCGGGCAACCTGCTCCGAGCCCTCGGCTTCGCCCTGCTCGCCACCTCGGTCGCGGTCGGCTGGCAGAGCGTGTGGCTCCTCTACGCCGCCGTCTTCGTGGCCGGCACCGCGGAGACGATCGTCGACAACGCCGCGCTGACCGTGCCGCCGCGGCTCGTGCCGCGGGCGCAGCTCGAACGCGCGAACGGACGCCTCTTCGCGACCCAGTCGGTCGTGAACACCTTCGTCGGGCCGCCGATCGGATCGTTCCTCATGGCGGTGGCGGCGACGCTCGCGTTCTTCACGAGCGCCGGCCTCTTCGCCGTCGCGGCGGCGGCCGCGCTGCTGCTTCCGCAGCTCCGGCCGTCGGCCCACGACGCCGCCACCGCGACGGACGGTCCGCCGCCCAAGGCGAGCTCCGTGGCCGTCGACATCGCGGCCGGGTGGGGGCACTTCTGGCGGCATCGCCTGCTGCGCCGGGTCGCACTCATCTCGGCATCCTTCAACTTCTTCGGCACCGCCACCGGCGCGATCCTCGTGCTGCTCGCGACCGGGCCCCTCGGCGTGCCGGAGGCCTGGTACGGGCTGTTCATCGCGGTCCCCGCGGCGGGCGCCATCCTCGGCTCGCTCGTCGCGGAGCGCGTCATCCCGCGGATCGGCGGCGGGCCCGTGATGTGGGCCGCTGCGCTCGTACCGGCGGCGAGTTTCGCGGTGCTCGGCCTGAGCACGAATCTCGTGCTCGTGCTGGTCGGAATGTTCCTCGCAGCCGTCGCGACCGCGTGCAACCAGATCGTCGTCTCGACGCTGCGCCAAGCCGCGGTGCCGGACGCACTGCTCGGACGGGTGACCGCCGCGTACCGGCTGATCGTGCTCGGCGCGGTCCCGTTCGGCGGCCTCGCAGGCGGGCTGCTCGCAGGCGCGTTCGGACTGCAGCCGACGTTCGTGATCGCGGCGGTCGGGCTCGCGCTCGCCGCGGTGCTGCTCATGCCCGGGGTCACGAGCGAGGCGCTGCGCCGGGCCGAGCTCGGCTGAGCGCCGGCCCGAGGAACCTCAGCGCAGCGCGAGCTCTTCGCGCAGGCGCGGCTCCACCCGCAGCTCGGGTCGGAGCCCCGCCTTGTCGGCGTAGAACGCGCGGATCCGGTCCATGTCGGCGCCGAGGTCGTCGCCGAGCGCGAACGTCGGACCGAGGCCCGTCGTCATCGTGGTGCGGTCGACGAAGCCGAGGGTCACCGGCATCCCCGTCGCCTTGGCGATGCGGGCGAAGCCGGACTTCCAGTACTCGTGCGGCCCGCGGGTGCCGTCGGGCGTCACGACGAGCCCGAACACCTTGCCGGCCCGCACCTCGGCGACGACCTCGTCCACGACGCGGGCGGGATCCGCGCGGTCCACCGGGATGCCGCCGAGGCGGCGCATGATCGGGCCGCGCCAGCCGGCGAACAGGCTCTTCTTGCCGAGCCAGCGCACGTCGATACCGAGCCGCCAGGCGATCGCGAGCATGAGCACGAAGTCCCAATTCGAGGTGTGCGGAGCGCCGATCAGCACGGTCGGCTGCGCGGGCGCGGGCGACCCGCTGAGCGTCCACCGGCTGCAGGCCCAGTAGACACGGGAGGCGAGTCGTCGAAGCATCCATCAACGGTACGCGGGCCGGTATGCCCGCCCGCGCATACGGTCCGTTGCGCCGGCCCCGCGCTACGTCTCGGGGGAGTCGGCGAGCTCCGGGAAGAGCGCGCGAACGAGTGGATGCCGCGGACCGCCCGGCTCGGCCAGCTCGGTGAGCAGCGCCTCGAAGTCGTCGGCGACGACGCTCGTCTCTTCGAACTCCGGCCCGCCGCCGTGCACGATCCGGCCGTCCGAGCGGATGGCGAGGTATTCGTAGTCGCCGCCCACCGCGAGGAGCACGGGAAGATGCCCGGCCCAGAATGCGGCGACGGCGGCGGTCTGCTCGGCCTCGACGGCGGCGTCGAGGCTGAGCTTCTCGAACTCGTTCCAGGCGAACGCGGAGTCGGCCGTGCCGCGGTAGTCCTCGACCGAGAGGAACCAGACCGTGTCGTCGGCGTTGGCGAGCCGGCTGAACGCGACGGTCCAGGCGCCGAAGGCGGCGGGGAAGCCGAGGAGCGAGCGGGGGACCGGGCGCTGTTCGTCGAGCGGCGGCTCGAAGCCCCATCCGGCTCGGCGCAGGGCCGCGATCGTCATGGCGGAATCCATCGTGTTCGACGATAGCCGTGGTGTCGGCCCCCGTCATCCGCCGCGAATCGGCGATCGCGTGCAAGACTCTCGCCGGACGCGACACAAACAGGGCGTGAAGCGCGCGAGCACCGACGAGATCGCCCCGGACGAGGGGAAGCCGATGCCCGAGGACCCGAGCGGTCGTCCCGAGCCGGGCGACGAGCACGGCTGGTTCGAGGCCGTCGTGCGCGAGCACGCCGGGGCGCTCGTGCGCTACTTCGCCCGCCGCGGTCCCCGCCAGGATGCTGAGGACCTCGCAGCCGAGGTCTTCGCGACCGCGTGGCGCCGCCGCGCCGACGTGCCGCGCGAGGCAGTGCTGCCGTGGCTGTACCGCACCGCGGGGTTCACCCTCGCGAACCACCGCCGCAAGCTCGTGGACCTGCCGGTCGAGACCGTGCCGGAGCGAGGCGCGAGCGCGGTCTCCGAGGATCCGGAGCTGAGCGCGCTCTTCGACGCCGAACTCCGCGGCGCGCTCGAGAGCGTCGGCGAGCGGGATCGGCGCATCCTGCTGCTCCATGCGTGGGAAGGCCTCGACGGCGAGGAGCTCGCCGCGGTCCTCGGCATCAGTCGCTCGGGCGCGGATGCCGCGCTGTCACGCGCCCGCAAGCGGCTCCGCGAAGCCTGGGGCGAACGCCTCGCCTTCTGACGGGCGCCCCGAACGCTGCAAGGTCGGGTGCGCCGACGACATATCCCTGGTGACGGCGGCTCCGGCCCCGCGAGGAGAGGCGAGGACATGAACGACGACACGCACGACCCGCACGACGAGCAGGACCCGATGGCGCGCCTGCGCGCGGCCGACCCGGCCACCGGCGTCGAGCCGCGAGCGGGCTTCGCCGAGCAGACGATCGCGAAGGCGACGGCCGGAACGGCCGTCCCGGTCGCCGACCTCGGCAGCGAGCGGGCCAAGCGACGGCCGCGCTGGCTGCCGATCGCCGCGGTCGCCGCGTCGATGCTGGTGCTCGGCGGCGGGGCCGGGTACGCGGTCGCCGCGCTCGGCGGGAGCGACGGCACGACGCTCGCGGGTGCGCCCCCGATCTCACTGTCGAACGGCCAGAGCGGCACCCAGAACGGCGCCCAGGGGCAGGCCGGGGCGGGCCAGCCGGAGATGGCGCAGGACAAGGCGATGGCCGGCTCGAGCGCGTACGACTCGATGCCGTGGGGGTGGGGGCGCAATCACTTCACCTCCTCGGGGCTCTCGACCGAGGCGGGCAGCGCCGCCGGCTACGCGTTCGACCCCGGGGCCGCCGCGAACGCCGAGACGATCGGCGCGCTCGCCGCGGCGCTCGGCGTCGAGGGCGAGCCGGTGCTGCAGGACGGCAGCTGGATCGTCGGCCCGCAGGACGGCTCCGCGCCGTCGCTCTGGGTGACCCTCGACGGGGCGCTCAGCTTCTGGTACAACGATCCGTCCATCTCGCCGTGGAACTGTCCGGCTGACGGCGGCGAGTGCACCCCCACCGGCGCGCTGCCGAGCGAACAGGCCGCGATCGACGCGCTCCGCTCGATCCTGGCGGCGACCGGTCACGACACGGACGCCTTCGCCTACGACTCGGAGACCTGGGAAGGGGCGGTCACCCGCACCGCGAACGCCTGGCCCATCGTCGACGGGCAGCGCATCGATCAGGGGTGGTCGATCGAGCTCGCCGAGCAGGGGACCGTGTCGGTCTCCGGTGCGCTCGCTCCGATCATCGGCCTCGGCGAGTACCCGATCGTGAGCGCGGACGAGGCGTTCGGGCGCTTGTCCGACCCGCGGTTCGGCGCCCAGCGCTCGGGCGACGTGATCGCGCTCCGAACCGACGACACCACCGGCGGCGAGACCTGGGTGCCGCCGACCGCGCCGCCGGCGACGCCGGGCGAGGGGGCGGCCGTGTCGTGGCCGGTCGCCAATGTGCACATCGTCGAGGCGCGGCTCGGGCTCGCCAGCCAGTGGCAGAGCGACGGCAGCGTGCTGATCGTCCCCGCCTACGAGTTCACCGACGCGGACGGCGGCACCTGGTCGGTGATCGCGGTCGCCGAGGACTCGCTCGACTTCGGAACGGAGTGACCAGGCGGGGCCACCTGCTCGCGTGACGCCGTCGGCGGGACGTGAGAGGGTGGCCCCATGCCGGAGTCGCCAGAGGTGCAGGCGCTCGTCGAGGAGCTCGGCGAGCGCACCGTCGGCCGCGTCGTCCGCGAGTTCGACGTGCTCGAGTTCCGGGTCGTGAAGACCCGCCCGAGACCCCCGGCGGACCTCGTCGGCGCGCGGGTGGCCGCGGTCGCCCGCCGAGGCAAGCACGTCGACCTCGGCTTCGACGACGACCGCCATCTCGTCATCTCGCTCGGACGGCACGGCTGGGCGCGCTGGGGCGGGGCGGATGCCGCGAGCGGCGCGCCACCGGTGCTGATCACGATTCGCTTCGACCAGGGGCCGGCGCTCGAGCTCACCGACGCCGGCGGCTGGGTCTCGCTCGGCGTCTCCGTGGTGGACGATCCGGCGGAGGTCTCCGCCATCGCGAAGCTCGGGCCCGACCCGGCCGATCCCGCCTACTCGCGCAGCGACTTCGACCGGGCGTTCGCCGGGCGGCGCAAGCAGACGAAGGCCGTACTGCAGGAGCAGGAGTCGATCGCGGGCATCGGCAACGCCTACTCCGACGAGATCCTGTTCCGTGCACGCCGCTCGCCCGTCGCGCACGCCTCGACGCTGTCCGGCGAGGCGCTCGAGGGTCTGTACGAGGCGACGGTGGGCGAGATCACCGAGGCCATCGCGGCGCGCCGCGGCATCCCGATCGGCGAGCTCAAGGCGGCGAAGGTCGCGGCGATGCGCGTGCACGGGCGCACCGGCGAGCCCTGTCCCGGGTGCGGCGGCACCATCCGCGACTTCGCGTTCGCGAGCACCGTGGGCCAGTACTGCCCGAGCTGCCAGACGGGCGGCGAGCTGCTGCCCGAGCCGGTGGGGCGCTGAGCGCGAACGCCGGCCGGGTTGCGCCGGTGGCGCTGGATCCCGGAGCATGGCCGGATGGATGATCGCGCTGCACTGCTTCTCGCCTACGACGACGAGCTGCGCACGGACGCGGAGGTCCGCGAGGCGGAGGCCGTGGAGCGGTTCGGCCCGCTCCTCGTCGCCCGCTTCGCCGGTGGCCGGGGCTTCGTGAGCTATCGGGACCTCGGCGACGCGACGGCCGAGCGCGTGGGCGAGCTGGTCACCGAGGTCGCTCGACGCTTCGCCGACGACGAGCGGATCGTCGAGGCGGAATGGAAGACCCGCGGTCACGACGCGGCGCCCGGGCTCCACGAGGCGCTCCTCGGGCACGGCTTCGTGCCGGAGGAGCCCGAGTCGATCATGGTCGGCGAGGCGTCGAGCCTCGCCGTCGACGTCGAGCTGCCGCCCGGGGTGGTCGTCCGTCGCGTCGTCGAGGAGCACGAGGTGCGGGCCGCGAGCGCGATGCAGGACGAGGTGTTCGGTGCGCCCGTCTCCGAGGTCCGGGCCGACGAGCTCCTCCGAAAACTCGCCCGCGGCGACGGCGTCGAGGAGTGGGTGGCCGAGGTCGACGGTCGATTCATCAGCGCCGGCCGGATCGAGCCGGTGCCCGGCACGCGCTTCGCCGGCATCTGGGGCGGTGCGACCCGCGAGGAGTGGCGGGGGAGGGGCGTCTACCGCGCGCTCACCTCGGCACGGGCGCGCTCGGCGCTCGCGCAGGGCAAGACGCTCATCAACAGCGACTCGACGGAGTTCTCGCGGCCCATCCTCGAACGCTCGGGCCTCGTGAAGGTCTCGACCACCACGCCCTACGTCTGGCAGCGCTGAGGCGCTGCTCAGGCCGCGTGCGACAAGGGCGAGACGAGCACGCGGACGGCCGCTTCGGGTGCGGCCGTGAAGCGGCCCTCGGCGCCGTCGGCGGTCGTGTACTCGACGCGGATGCCCCGCCCGATTCGTCGGACGCGGGTGATCTCGTAGTGGCGGCCCGTGGTGTTCACGAGCGTGTCGCCGACCCGCAGTTCGCGGGTCTGCCGGAGCTCGATCTCGTTCATATTGAGAGTGTCTCAGCACCCACCGACATTCGGCCCGGCGTCCGGCCGCCGGGCCGAGGCGCTTCCGGATGTCGGCGGCGAGTGGCAGCATCGAGGCATGCCGGAGCTTCCCGAGGTGCAGGCGCTGACGGCGTTCCTCGACGAACGCACGGTCGGTCACGCCTTCGCGTCACTGCGTATCGCCGCCATCTCCGCGTTGAAGACGTTCGATCCGCCGTTGTCGGCCCTCGAGGGGCGCACCATCGAGCGGGTGACGAGGCACGGCAAGTTCGTCGACCTCGACACGGGCGAGGTGCACCTCGTCTTCCACCTGGCGCGCGCCGGCTGGCTGCGCTGGTACGACGAGCTGCCGGCGACCCCCGTGAAGCCGGGAAAGTCCCCGCTCGCGCTGCGGGTGCGGCTCGACGACGGCTCCGGCTTCGACCTCACCGAGGCCGGCACCAAGAAGTCGCTCGCGGTCTCCGTCGTCCGCGATCCGACCGAGGTGCCCGGCATCGCGAGGCTCGGCCCCGACCCGACGGCCGACGACTTCACCCTCGCCGACTTCGCCGCCGTGCTCGACGGGCGACGCACGCAGATCAAGGGACTGCTGCGCGATCAGTCCGTCTTCGCCGGCATCGGCAACGCCTACTCCGACGAGATCCTGCACGCCGCCCGCATGTCGCCCTACGCGCTCGCGGCCAAGCTCACGCCCGAGCAGGTCGAGCAGCTCTACACCGCGATGCGCGAGACGCTCGCCGAGGCGGTGGCCGAGGCGTCCGGCAAACCGCCGGCCGAACTGAAAGACGCGAAGCGACGCGCCCTCCGCGTGCACGGCCGCACTGGACAGAGCTGCCCGGTGTGCGGCTCCACCATCCGTCAGGTGATCTTCGCCGACTCCACGTTCCAGTACTGCCCCGGCTGCCAGACCGGTGGCAAGGTGCTCGCCGACCGGGTGCTGTCCCGGCTCGTCAAGTAGCCGCGACGGCCCGCGCGGCTGCAGTCCGTGCCTGTCGCTGCCAGACTGGGAGGCGATGACGACTGCGAACGTGTCCTGGCCCCGTCGCGCGGGCCGCCTCGAACTGCGGGTGCCGACCCCTGATCTCCTCGACCGGGTCCTGGAGTGGCGCAACCGTCCGGAGGTCACCCGTTGGTTGCTGCGCACCACCGTCGAGCCCGAGGCGTTCCGTACCGCGTGGCTCGACGGCGTCGCCGATCCGAACGATCACTCCGCGATCGCCCTGCTCGACGGCGAGGTCGTCGGCACCGGGTCGCTCTCGCTGAGCGATGCGATGGGGCAGAGTCACGTGCCCGACGGTCCGTGGCGCGGCGCCGAGGCGGACCTCGGCTACCTCATCGACCCGGCGCACGCCGGCGCCGGTCACGCGACCGAGATCGCCGCTGCACTGTTGAGCCTCGCCTTCGACGAACTCGACGTGCACCGCGTCACCGCGGGCTGCTTCGCCGACAACATCGGCTCCTGGCGAGTGATGGAGAAGCTCGGCATGCGGCGCGAACAGCACGGCGTGCGCGACTCCTGGCACGCCGAGCTCGGCTGGATCGACGGCTTCACCTACGCCATGCTCGCCGAGGAGTGGCGGGCGCGCTGAGTCAGCCGAGCTCGAGCTCGAGGCGGTCGAGCAGCCGGCGGAGCGGCACGGGCGTGGTCGAGGCATCCAGGCGCTCGGCGAGCTGCGCCGCGAGGGCGCGCTTGCGTCCTGCACCGCTGCCGGCGAAGCGGTGCAGCTGATCGGCTCTGGCGCGGTCCCGCCATTCCGGTTGACGCTGGAACGTCGCGAATCTGCCGGCGTCGCCGATCTCCCGCAGGGCGTCCTCGACGGCATCGGTGCCGAGGGCCCGGATGAGCTCATCCTCGAGGTCGCGCACGCAGACGAAGAAGCCGCGCGCGGCGAGGCCGTCGCGGTCGAGCGCTGCACCGTCGTCGGCGATCGCCGCCGCGACGAACCGCTCCTCGGGGGCGTCGGCGAGCCCCAGCACGGTGGTGCGCGGTCGATCCGCGCGGAGCTCGGCGACGACGCGGCGGATGTTCGTGACGCCCTGCATCGAGACGAGCGCGGCTCCGCTCGCCCCGCCGTCGAAGCGGATGCCCCGCGCGGCCGCGAGTCGTTCGACGACGACGGCGTCGCTGTCGCCCTCCACCAGCACGACCGCCCGAGGCGTGGTGCGGCCGAAGTCGAAGGCGTGCATGATGCGCCCAGCCTGGCAGCGACGGCGGCCGTTCACCAGCCCCGACCTCCGACCCGTTGCCCGAAGTGCATGAACGTCGGGCAACTCGGGAGGAGGATGGGGGCGTGACGAGCTCGCCCGCCCTCCCGCCTCCCGCGGCGCTCGCCGCGCGGCTGCGCGCCGCCGGCTGCGTGTACGCCGAGGAGGAGGCCGCGCTGCTCCTCGAGGCGACGTCGACGGCGGCGTCGCACTCCGCGACGGCCGAACTCGAGCGGCTCGTCGTCCGTCGCGAGGCGGGGGAGCCGCTCGAGC
Organism: Agromyces soli; assembly: GCF_022811605.1. GTDB lineage: Bacteria > Actinomycetota > Actinomycetes > Actinomycetales > Microbacteriaceae > Agromyces > Agromyces soli. The sequence continues at coordinate 2,348,689 of NZ_CP094533.1, forward strand.
AGCTGCTCGGCTGGGCCGAGTTCGACGGTCTCCGGCTGCAGCTCGAGCCGGGCGTCTTCGTGCCGCGCGCGCGTACGCTGCTCGTCGCCCGGGAAGCCGTGCGGCTCGCCCGCCGCTCGGCCGCGCCCGCCACCATGCTCGATCTCTGCTGCGGCGTCGGGGCGATCGGCGCGCTGCTGCAACGGGAGCTGCCCGAGGTCGTGCTCGTCGCCGTGGATCTCGACGAGGCCGCCGTCACGGCCGCGCGCCGCAACCTCGAACCCGGCGGCGCCGTCGTGCGCCGGGGCGACCTCTTCGACGCGGTCCCCGTCGAGTTCCGGGGCGGCTTCGACGTCATCGCGGTGAACGCGCCATACGTGCCGACCGCCGAGATCGCCCACATGCCGCCCGAGGCGCGCGAACACGAACACCGGCTCGCCCTCGACGGCGGCGACGACGGGCTCGCCCTGCACCGCCGCATCGCGGCCGAGGCGGGCCGCTGGCTGAGGCCCGGCGGTACCGTCGTCATCGAGTGCGCCGAGCGCCAGTCCGAGACCTCGGCGGCGCTGTTCGCGGGCGCCGGATTCTCGAGCGATGTGCTGGCCGACGAGACCATCGACGCGACGGCGGTGCGCGCCCGACTGAGCTGAACCCGGGCGTTCAGTGGCGAGGCCTCGGCCGCAGCAGCGCGTCGACGTCCTCGTCCGGCGTCTGAGTGAAATCGAGGTACCAGCTTCCGACCGCCTCGAACCCCACGGGGGCGGACAGCACGACCACCTCGTCGAAGCCGTCGAGCTCGCTGAGCGCCTGCGGGGACGCGACCGGAGCGGCGAGCACCGCGCGCGCGGCACCGAGCGCCCGGAGCACACGTCCTGCCGCGGCGACGGTCGCGCCCGTCGCGATCCCGTCGTCGACGAGCACGACGGTCGCGTCGTGGATCGCGCCGGCCGAGGCATCCGTGCGCCACCTGGCCGCGCGACGTTCGACCGCCGCCGACTCGCGGGCGACGACCGCGGCGAGCTCCGCCTCGTCGACCCGCGCCGCCTCGATGACGTCGTCGTTCCGCACCACGACCGCATGCGCGCCCGCCCCCGCGCCCGCCTGCCCGACCGCGCCCATGGCGAGCTCGGGCCGCCCGGGCACGCCGAGCTTGCGCACGACGACGGCCTCGAGCGGCGCCGCGAGACGAGCGGCCACCTCCGCCGCGACGGGCACGCCGCCTCGGGGGATCCCCACCACGACGAGCGGCTCCGGCCAGCTCGCTCGCCGGTGCTGCAGGGCGTCGCCGAGCAGGCGCCCGGCGTGGGCTCGATCGCGGAACGGTTCCATGACGTTCTCCGTCGTGCCATCCTCGCACGATCCCCTATGCTGTTCTCGTTCTCTTCCCCCTCGAACGGGGGAGCCCGTTCGAGGGGCGGCGGCGAAGCGGCCGACGCTCACCTGGAGTGCACGTGGGACGACACAGCGACCCGGTACCCGAACCGGGAACCCGATCGCGCCGTGAAGCGAGACGAGCCGAGCGCCGCAGCGCCGGCACGCCTCGTCGACGGCGCGCCCTGATCGCCGGCGGCGTCGCCGTGGTGCTCGTCGCCACCGGTGGGGCGCTCTGGGCGGGCGGCGTCATCGCGCCGCCCGCGTCGCCCGCCGCCGCCGAGGGGTGCCCGGAACCGCGCGCGATCGTCGTCGTCGCGGATCCGTCCATCGCGGACGCCGCGCGCCAGACCGCCGAGCGCCTCGGCGCCGACTCGGGCGCGTGCCTCGCCGCCGAGGTCGTCGCGCAGGACTCCGCCGACACCGCAGCCGCCCTCGCCGCCGGCAGCTTCACGGGCGACGCCTGGATCCCCGACTCGAGCGTCTGGGTCGCCAGGTTGGGGGCGCTCGCCCAGTCGTTCGGCCGGCAGGCCCCCGTGCTCGATTCGCAGGGCTCGGTCGCCGTCTCGCCGGTCGTGCTCGCGACGCCGAGCGCCGCGGTCGATGCCCTCCCGGTGGAGCCGAGCTGGGCGGCGGTGCGCGACCGCACGCTCACCGCGCTCCTCCCGGACCCGGAGGCCAGCGCCGCGAGCCTCGCCGCCCTCTCCGCGGTGCAGGCCGTGTCCGCCCCCGAGGAACCCCGCCAGCTCGCCGCGGCGATGCTCGCGCTGGGCCGGGTCATCCCCGCCTCGGCGGACGCGGCGATCTCGTCCGCGGCCGCCGGCTCGGTCGTCGTGATGAGCGAGTCCGAGGTGGCCCGCCACAACCGCGACCGTCCCGCGCAGCTGCTCATCGCGAAGTACCCGGCCGACGGCACCGTCGTCCTCGACTACCCCTTCGTCCGGGTGCCGGCGGCGGCGGGCTCCGGTTCGGCCGACGCCATCGCCGCCGCGCACGCGGACACCGCGACCGGCATCGCCGACTTCGAGGCCGCGCTCCGCGCCGAGTCCGCTCCGCTGCTGCACGCCGGGCTCCGCCGCCCGGACGGCTCCGGCACGATCACGACCTCGGGCGTCAGCGCGGAGCTGCCGTTCCCGGACACCGTGCTCGAGACCGCGCTCGCCGCGGACTCGCTCGGCACGGGCCAGCTGGAGCTGCTGCGGCAGTGGGGCGTCATGACGCTGCGCTCGCGCATGCTCGCCGTCATCGACGTCTCGGGGTCGATGGCCGACCCGGCCGGTGACGGCCTGCGTCGGATCGACCTGTTCCAACGAGCCGCCGGCGGCGCGCTCGCGCAGTTCTCCGGGGAGGTGCAGCTCGGCGTCTGGGTCTTCTCGACGGCGCGCGACGGCGAGCGGGACTGGGAGGAGCTCGCCCCCATCGCCCCGCTGGCCGACGAGGGGCACACGGCACACGTGATGGGCGTGGTCGCCTCCCTGCCGGACCGACTCGGCGGCGCGACGGGGCTCTACGACACGACCCTCGCCGCGGTCGATCGTGTGCGCGAGGGCTACGACCCGAAGAAGATGAACTCGGTGCTGCTCATCACCGACGGCCGCAACGAGGACGAGAACGGCCTGGGGCTCGACCAGCTGCTCACGCAGCTCGCCGAACGGCAGGACCCGGAGCGACCGGTACCGGTCATCATGGTCGGATTCGGGCCCGACACCGACCTCGAGGCCATGCAGCGCATCGCCGAGGTGACCGGCGGCGCCGCGTATTCGGCGACGAAGCCCGAAGACCTCGGCATCGTGCTGGTGGACGCGCTTTCGCAGCGGGCCTGTCGTCCCGACTGCGGCTGAGCGACACGACGTCGGCCTCGGCACCCGCGGGTGCCGAGGCCGACGTCGATCGTGTCGCTGTGTGCTCAGTGACCGATGGGTGCGCCCTCGCCCATGTCGGCGGGCTTGCGGACGAAGAAGGTGCCCACGACGGCCGCAACGGAGATGATCGCGCCCACCAGGAAGGCCGCGCGGATGCCGGCCGCCTCCGAGGTCTCGAGGGCCGCCCCCGTCGCCGCCACCGCCGCCGACTGCGCCGTCATCACCGTGATGAACAGGGCCGTGCCCGCCGCGCCCGCCACCTGCTGCACGGTACCGACGATCGCGGATCCGTGCGAGTAGAACCGCGGCTCGATCGAGCCGAGCGCCGAGGTGAACAGCGGCGTGAACATGAACGCGAGTGCCGCGGAGAGCACGACGTGCGCCACGAGCATCAGCCACCACGGCGTCTGTTCGCCCACCATCGTGAGCGACCAGAGCACGCCGCTGACGACGATGCTGCCGGGCACGAGCAGCGGGGTCGGTCCGACCCGGTCGTAGAGGCGTCCCACGGTCGGCCCGAGCAGGCCCATCACGAGGCCGCCGGGCAGGAGCAGCAGCCCGGTCGCGAGCGGCTCGAGGTGCAGCACGTTCTGCAGGTAGATCGGCAGCAGGATGATCGTGCCGAACAGCGCCGCCATCATGACGACCATGAGCGCGATCGACACCGCGAAGTTGCGCGAGTGGAAGGTGCGCAGGTCGAGCAGCGCCCGGTCGCGGCGCTGCAGCAGCAGCTGTCGCCAGATGAACGCCCCGAGGGCGATGACGCCGACGCCGAGCGCGACCCACAGCGGCACGGTGTCGCCGGGCGACTTGCCGGTGACGACGCCGCCGAGGATGCTCAGGCCGTAGACGATGCCGCCGAAACCGAAGGCCGACAGCACCACGGAGAACACGTCGAGCGGCAGCACGCGGGTCTCGCTGACGTTCTCGACCTTGCGGAAGCCGATCACGAGCATGACGAGGGCGATCGGCAGCACGAACCAGAACATGAACCGCCAGGAGAGGAAGTTCAGCACGAGGCCGGAGATGGTCGGCCCGATGGCGGGCGCGACCGACATCACGATCGACACGCGGCCCATGAAGCGGCCGCGGTCGCTCGGGGCGACGACCGTCATGAGGGTCGTCATGAGCAGCGGCATCATGATCGCCGTGCCGGTGGCCTGCACGATACGGCCGCCGAGGAGCACCTCGAAGCCGGGCGCCGTCGCGGCGATCAGCGTGCCCGCCGAGAACAGCGACATGGCCGTGATGAACATCGCCCGGGTCGGGAACCGCTGCAGCAGGAAGCCCGTGATCGGGATGACGACCGCCATCGTGAGCATGAACGCCGTCGTCAGCCACTGGGCCGCCGACAGCGAGATGTGCAGGTCGTCGACGAGGTGCGGGATCGCGACGCCCATGATCGTCTCGTTGAGGAAGACGACGAAGGTGGCGCCGAGCAGCAGCCAGATGACCTTGGTGTCGCGGGCGCCGTGCGCGGGCTGGCCGGCGCGGATGGCCGCGTCCTCCGCCGCGGCAGCGGTGGAGTCGGCGAGGGCCGCGTCGGCGGCGGCAGCGGTCGAGGCGGTGTCCGCCCGGCCGGCGGACGGGGCGGGCTGAACGGGGTCGAGGTCGGAAACGGCGCGTTCGGTCAAGGAGGTTCCCATCGAGGAGGACGGCGCGGACGAGCGCCTGAAAGTGGTGCGTCGGTGCAGAGTGCAACCCGCCCTGGATCAGGCGCTATTCCCAGATCGGCAGATCGATAGGAATGAATACGAAACGCGAGGATCGCGGCGGACTACGGGGCGGGCGCGGGCCCGTCGGTCGGGCTCGGCTCGGGGAGCCAGCCCTTCAGCAGCTGCTCTTCGGGAGCGAGCTCGTCTTCGATGCGGCGCTCGCGCTCGTCATCGGAGGGGGTGGGAGTTGCATCGCTCATGGTTCCAAGATAGCGCGGGCCGCCGACACCCGCATCGCTCGTGCGCGGGTCGGCGCCGGCCAGCGCCCCAAGCTCAGCCGCGGTGCCCGAGCCCGAGCCCGCGCACCGCGGCGACCGCCCGGCTCGCCGCGAGGACCGTCGTCTCGATCTCCGCCGCCGTCGTCGCGGCGCCGAGCGTGAAGCGCACCGCCGTGCCCGCGAGCTCGGCAGGCACGCCCATCGCCGTGAGCACGTGGGAGGGCTCCGTGCGGCCGACCGCGCAGGCGGAGCCGCTCGACGAGATCACGCCGTCGCGTTCGAGCTCGAGCAGGACGGCCTCGCCGCTCGCGCCGGGGAAGAGGAACGAGGCCGTCGAGGCGAGCCGCCGACTGGGATGGCCCGTCAGGCGCGACTCGGGGATCTCGGCGAGGACGCGGGCGACCAGCAGCCCGCCGAGCTCGTCCGTGCGGGCGCCGTGCTCCTCGCGCTCCCGTTCGGCGAGCTCGAGCGCCGTCGCGAAGGCCACGGCGCCGGCCACGTTCTCGGTGCCGGAGCGGCGGCCGCGCTCCTGCCCGCCGCCGTGCAGCACCGGCTCGAGGGGCACCCGGCCGCGTACGACGAGCGCCCCGACGCCCTTCGGCGCCCCGACCTTGTGCCCCGCGAGGCTCAGGGCGTCCACGCCGAGGGCGTCGAGCCCGAGCGGCAGCCGCCCGGCGGCCTGCACGGCGTCGCTGTGCACCACGGCCCCGCGTTCGCGGGCGAGCGCCGCGAGCTCGGCCAGCGGCTGCACGGTGCCGACCTCGTTGTTCGCGAGCTGGATCGAGACGAGCGTCGTGTCCGGTCGCAGCACCGCGGCGAGCGCCTCGGGATGCACGAGGCCCGAGGCATCCACCGGCACGACGTCGAGGGCGTAGCCGTGCACGCGCTCCAGGAACCGCGCCGACTCCAGCACCGCCTCGTGCTCGATCGCCGAGACGACGAGGTGCCGCCCGCGCGGCGCGGCGAGCGCCGGGCCCTTCAGCGCCAGGTTGTCGGCCTCGGTGCCGCCGCTCGTGAAGACGACCTCGCCGGGCCGCGCGCCCGTCGCCGCCGCCACGCGCTCGCGCGCCCACTCGAGCGCCGAGGCCGCCTGCTCACCGAGCCCGTGGCTGCTGGAGGGGTTCCCGAAGGCGCCCGTCAGGTACGGCCACATCGCCTCGAGCGCCTCGCGGCGGACCGGACCCGTGGCGGCATGGTCGAGATAGATCACGTGGCCGAACCGCCCTCCGCCTGCACGTCCAGGTCGAGCCCGAGGTCGAGGGAGCGGACCGAGTGGGTGAGGGCGCCGACCGAGATCACGTCGACCCCCGTCGCGGCGATCGCGGCGACCGTGTCGAGCGTCACCCCGCCCGAGGCCTCGACGATCGCGCGCCCCGCGATCCGCTCCACGCCGGCGACGAGCTCGTCGAGCGGGAAGTTGTCGAGCATGACCGTGTCGGCTCCGCCGTCGAGCACGGCGTCGAGCTGGTCGAGCCGGTCCACCTCGACCTCGAGGTGCACGGTGTGGCCGAGCCGCTCCCGCGCCCCGCGCAGCGCGGTGGCGAGGTCGAGTCCGCCGGACGTGAGGACCGCGAGGTGGTTGTCCTTCGCCATCACCGCGTCGGAGAGCGAGCGACGGTGGTTGCGGCCGCCGCCGTCGCGCACCGCGCGGCGTTCGAGGCTGCGCAGGCCGGGCGTGGTCTTCCGGGTGTCGACGATGCGGGCGCGCGTGCCGGCGACGGCAGCGACGTACTTCGCAGTCAGGGTGGCGATCCCGCTCATCCGCTGCACCAGGTTCAGGCCCACCCGCTCGGCGGTGAGCACCGCGCGCGCGGGTCCGCGCACGGTGGCGAGTGTCTGCCCGGCCTCGAAGGGCTCGCCGTCGTGCACGAGGAACTCGACGTCGATCGCCGGGTCGACGAGCCGGAACGCCGCCCGGAACGCATCGGAACCGCTGAGCACGCCGGCCTCCCGGGCGACGAGCGCGGCGTCGGCGACGGCGTCCGCGGGGATGAGGGTCTCCGAGGTGAGGTCCCCCCAGGGCGCGTCCTCGTCGAGCGCGGCGGAGACGAGGCGGTCGAGCTCTCGGTCGGTGGTCATCAGGCGGCCTCCTCGAACGGCGCGGACGGGATCTGGGCGGTGACGGAGTCGGTGCGGAAGTGCGCGCCGACGCTGGCCGTTCGGGCGAGCGCCGCGGCGACGGTGCGGCGGGCGAGCTCGAGCAGGTTGCGGTCCTCGGCGCTCGGCCGATCGCGCACCTCGGGCGCGCGCCAGCTCGCGAGGACGGATGCCGCCGCCTCGAGACCGGCCGCCGAGCGCTCGAGCCCGGCGGCGTCCCACATGAGCGCGCGGAGCGCCCCCCGGTCCATCGCTCGCCCCCCACCTCGACTTGCCCGACTTTCACGAAAGTCGGGCAAGTCGGGGGAGAGGTCTCGACTTGCCCGACTTTCACGAACGTCGGGCAAGTCGGGGGAGAGGTCTCGACTTGCCCGACTTTCGTGAAAGTCGGGCAACTCGGGGGCGGGGGTGGCGACGAGGGCGCGCGCGGCGCGCTCGGCGAACACGGCGGCCTCGAGCAGCGAGTTCGAGGCGAGCCGGTTGGCGCCATGCACGCCGGTGCGGGCGCACTCGCCGACGGCGAAGAGGTTCGGCAGCGTGGTGCGGGCGTCGAGGTCGACGACGATCCCGCCCATCGCGTAGTGCGCGGCGGGGGTCACCGGGATCGGATCGCGCGACCAGTCGAACCCGGCGTCGCGCACGATGCGGTCGAGCCCCGGGAATCGGCGGGCGAGCGCCTTCCCGCCGAGCGCCGTCGCGTCGAGCAGCACGGGCGCGCCGGCCTGCCCGGCCATCGTGCGCCACACGGCACGGGCGACGACATCGCGCGGGGCGAGCTCGGCCAGCGGATGCGCCTCGGCGAGGAACCGCCGCCCCGAGGCATCCCGCAGCACCGCGCCCTCGCCGCGCACCGCCTCGGAGATGAGCGGCGTTCCGGGCACCGCGAGCGCGGTCGGATGGAACTGCACGAACTCGAGGTCGGCGAGTTCTGCACCGGCACGGGCCGCGGCGGCGACCCCGTCGCCAGTCGCCACGCCGGGGTTCGTCGTGTGCAGATAGAGCTGCCCAGCCCCGCCGGTGGCGAGCACCACCCGGTCGGCTCGGCGTTCGACGATCGTTCCGTCCGCGCCGAGCAGCACGGCCCCGACGACCGCGCCGCCCTCCACGAGGAGATCGAGCAGCATCGTGCGCTCGTGCACCGCGACGGACCGCCGTCGCACGGTCGCGACCAGCGCCGCCTCGATCGCTGCGCCGGTCGCGTCACCGCCGGCGTGCACGATGCGCGCGCGGGAATGCGCCGCCTCGAGGCCGCGCTCCAGTCCCGACTCGTCGCGGTCGAAACCGACGCCGAAGCGGATCAGATCGCGCACCCGGGCCGGTCCCTCCTCGCAGAGCACGCGCACCACCTCGGGATCGGCGAGGCCGGCGCCCGCGGCGATCGTGTCGGCGTAGTGCCGCTCGGCCGAGTCGTCGGGGAACAGCGCGGCCGCGATGCCACCCTGCGCGTAGCGGGTGCTGCCCTCGGCCAGTTCGGTCTTCGTGACCAGTTCGACGGTGCAGCCGGCCTCGGCGGCGCGCACCGCGGTCCACAGGCCCGCGATCCCGCCGCCGACGACGAGCACGCTCGGCACGGTCAGCTCCGGCCCGCGGCGGGCGCCGCGCCCGGCGCCGGCGTCGGGGCGTCGAGCAGCGCCCCGCTCACAGGCGCCCCGCTCGGCAGCGCCCGCAGCATCCGTTCGAGGGCGACCTTCGCATCGGCGGCGACCGAGTCGGGCACCTGGATGCGGTTCACGACGCGGCCCTCGACGAGCTCCTCGAGCACCCAGGCCAGGTAGCCCGGGTGGATGCGGTACATCGTCGAGCACGGGCAGACCACCGGGTCGAGGCAGAAGATGGTGTGCTCGGGGTGCTCGGCGGCGAGCCGCTGCACGAGGTTGATCTCGGTGCCGATCGCGAAGGTGGTGCCCGCCGGGGCGGCCTGGATCGCCTTCACGATGAAGTCCGTCGAACCGGCCGCGTCGGCGGCGTCGACGACGGGCATCGGGGACTCGGGGTGCACGATGACCCGCACGCCGGGGTGCTCGCGGCGCGCCTCGGCGATCTGCTCGACCGTGAAGCGGCGGTGCACCGAGCAGAAGCCGTGCCAGAGGATGACCCGGGCGTCGTCGAGCGTCGCGGCGTCGTTGCCGCCGAGCGGCCGGCGCGGGTTCCACATCGGCATCGCCTCGAGCGGCACCCCCATCGCCTTGGCGGTGTTGCGGCCGAGGTGCTGGTCGGGGAAGAAGAGCACGCGCCGGCCGCGTTCGAACGCCTGCTCGAGCACGGTGCGGGCGTTGGACGAGGTGCAGACGATGCCGCCGTGCCGTCCGACGAATCCCTTGAGCGCCGCAGAGGAGTTCATGTAGGTCACCGGCACGACGGGGAGGAGCCCGTCGGCGTCGGGCGCGTCGAGGTCGCCGTAGACGGTGGCGAGCTGCTCCCAGCACGCCTCGACGCTCGCCTCGTCGGCCATGTCGGCCATCGAACAGCCGGCGGCGAGGTTCGGCAGGATGACGGCCTGCTCGGGCCGGGAGAGGAGGTCGGCGGTCTCGGCCATGAAGTGCACGCCGCAGAAGACGATCGCCTCGGCGTCCGGTCGGGTCAGCGCGGCGTTCGCGAGCTGGAACGAGTCGCCGACGAAGTCCGCGTGCTGCACCACCTCGTCGCGCTGGTAGAAGTGGCCGAGGACGACGACGCGCTCGCCGAGGGTCTGCTTCGCGCGGCGGATGCGCTCGTGCAGCTCCTCGTCGCTCGCGAGCCGGTAGGCCTCGGGCAGCGCGCCCTGCCGGGGCGAGCCGGTGGGGATGACGTCGCCCATGGACGCGCCGGGACCGTACGAGGCGGGGCCCGAGTCGAAGGTCCACGGGCCGTCGGCCAGCTCGGGCGCGCAGCTCTCGCCGCCGCTCGCCCCGCTCGCGATGAGGCGGATGCTGCGATCGACGGACGCCGCTCGGCGGGTGTCGAGGGAGGTGGGGCTCATGACGCGGTCCTCTCGGCGTCTCGGAACGGTTCCCGGGCACCCGGCGCGGTGCCGGCCGGGTCGTAGCGGTACAGCTTCGGCGGGCGGTGCGGGGTGCCGGCGCGGTGCTCGCCCGTCTCCTGCAGGCCGCCCGAGGCGAGCATGGTGCGGCGGAAGTTCGCCGGGTCGAGCGGGCGGCGGAGCACCGCCTCGTAGACCTCGCGCAGTTCGGCGAGGGTGAAGGTGCGACCGAGCAGGGCGTGCGCGATCTCCGAGTACTCGACCTTCGTTCGGAGCCGCCAGAGCGCGTAGGCGATGATCTCGGCGTGGTCGAAGGCGAGGTCGGGCAGCGTGTCGGCCGGTACCCAGCGCACGTTCGGGCCGATCGTGGCGCGGGCGGCCTCGTCGCTCGGCAGCAGGGCCCAGTAGACGACGGAGACGACGCGCTCGCCGGGGGAGCGGTCGACGCCGCCGAAGGTGTAGAGCTGCTCGAGGTAGCTCGGCGCGAGGCCGGTGGTGGCCCGCAGTGTGCGGGCGGCGGCGGTCTCGAGCTCCTCGTTCGGCGGGAGCCAGCCGCCGGGCAGGGCCCAATGGCCGAGTTGGGGCTCGCGGGTGCGGCGCACGAGCGGGGTCCAGAGGGCGGGCGGGCCGCCGGCGCGGTCGGCGCGGAGCGCGAAGATCACGGTCGACACGGCGAGGCGCGCGGTGCTCGGCGGGGTCGTGGGCATCGGTGCTCCCTCCGGTGCGTCGGTCTTCGAGTCAGGATGACTCGAAGGGGCATGGCGGCAGCTTACAGTCATCCTGACTCGAAGGCGAATCCGTCCGCGCCGAGTCCGGCCCTCGGCAGCGGCGACGGGTGCGGTAGGATCGGGCTCACAACCGCATACCGGGCCATCGACGCGTCGCGGGAGAGCCACCGGCAGTCATCGTCGGGGGCACCGAAGGAGCAAGCCTCCCCGCCAATCTCTCAGGTACACGACACCGCGATGACGAGGCCGCTCTGAAAAGTGCCCGTTTCGGGCCGCCCACGGTGAAAGCGCACATCCCGCGCGAAACTCTCAGGCTCATGACAGAGGGGGAGTTCTCACGCGGCGTCCGCCGCGCGTCTCGACGATCGAGGAGAACTCGTGTCCGATTCCGGAACCACCCCCGAAGAGCGCCGCAGTCCGCTCGACGCCGTGCACCGCGCCGCGGGCGCCGCGTTCACGGACTTCGCCGGCTGGCAGATGCCGGTGCGGTACTCCAGCGACCTCGCCGAGCACCGCGCGGTGCGCGAGCACGCGGGGCTCTTCGACCTCTCGCACATGGCCGAGATCTCCCTGATCGGGCCCGGCTCCGCCGACGCGCTCGACCACGCCCTCGCCGGCAAGCTCTCGGCGATCGCCGTCGGGCAGGCGAAGTACTCGCTGCTGCTCGCCGAGAACGGCGGCATCATCGACGACCTCGTCGTCTACCGCACGGGCGAGGACCGCTTCCTCGTCGTCGCCAACGCGTCGAACCGCGAGGTCGTCGCCGCCGAGCTCATCGCCCGCGCCGAGGGCTTCGAGACCTTCGTCTCGGACGAGAGCGACGACATCGCGCTCGTCGCCCTGCAGGGCCCCGACGCCCTCGCCGTGCTGCTCGAGACCCCGGGCCTCGGCGTCGAAGGCCCCGGCAACGACCAGGAGGACTTCGACCGCGCCGTCACCGAGCTGAAGTACTACCGCTCGTTCCCGGCGACGTTCGAGGGCGAGCCCGTGCTCGTCGCCCGCACTGGATACACCGGCGAGGACGGCTTCGAGCTCTACCTCGCCCCTGAACTGGCCCCCAAGCTCTGGGAGGCGCTCGCCGAGACCGGCGGTCCGCGCGTCGTGCCGTGCGGCCTCGCGAGCCGCGACACGCTGCGCCTCGAGGCGGGCATGCCGCTCTACGGGCACGAGCTCGGCCGCGGCATCCTGCCCGCCCAGGCCGGCCTCGGCCGCGTCGTCTCGCTCGCCAAGGAGGCCGACTTCATCGGCCGGGCAGCGGCCGAACGCGGCCCCGCCGATGACGCTCCCGTGCTCGTCGGCCTCACCGCCGAGGGCCGTCGCGCGCCCCGCGCCGGCTACGAGGTGTTCGACGGCGACTCCGCCGACGCCCGCCGTGTCGGCGAGATCACGAGCGGGGCGCTCTCGCCCACGCTCGGCCACCCCGTCGCCATGGCCTTCGTCGCGCCCGGGCTCGCCGAGCCCGGCACCGCCGTCTTCGTCGACGTCCGCGGCACCCGCATCCCCGCGACCGTCGTCGCCCTCCCCTTCTACCGACGCGCCTCCTGAGCCCGGCCGCCCGCCGAGGAGCGCGGGCGAGCCGGTCGCAGGCGACGCGCCGAGCCATCCACCGACCCCACCACCGAGGAGCCCCATCATGACCGACGTCACCGCACTGCAGTACACCGAAGAGCACGAGTGGGTGAAGGTCGACGGCGACACCGTCGTCATCGGCATCACCGACTACGCCGCCGAGAAGCTGGGCGACGTCGTCTACGTCGACCTGCCCGCCGCGGGCACCGCCGTCAGCGCGGGCACCGTCGTCGGCGAGATCGAGTCGACGAAGTCGGTCGGCGAGCTCTTCGCCCCGATCGACGGCGAGGTCGTCGAGGCGAACCAGGCCGTCATCGACTCCCCGGAGCTCGTGAACAGCGACCCCTTCGGCGAGGGCTGGCTGATCAAGCTCTCCGCGCCCGAGCTGCCGACGCTCATGAGCCACGCCGAGTACCGCGCCTTCGTCGGCGAGTAAGGACCCCAGCGCCCGATGAGCACCACCTCGACGTTCGACCTCGACGCCTTCGGGCGCCGCCACATCGGCACCACCGCCGACGACCAGCAGCGCATGCTGGCGGAGCTCGGCTACGACTCGCTCGACGCGCTGATGTCGGCCGCCGTGCCGGCCTCGATCCGTATGGGCGAGGTGCTGAACTCCGCCATCCCGGCCGCGGCGACCGAGCGCGAGGCGCTCGCCGAGCTCGCGGCGCTCGCCGCGCAGAACACGGTGCGCACCTCGATGATCGGGCTCGGCTACTCGGGCACGATCACGCCGGCCGTGATCCAGCGCAACGTGCTGGAGAACCCGAGCTGGTACACGGCGTACACGCCGTACCAGCCCGAGATCAGCCAGGGCCGGCTCGAGGCGCTCATCAACTTCCAGACGATGGTCGAGGACCTGACCGGGCTCGACATCGCCAACGCCTCCATGCTCGACGAGGGCACCGCGGTCGTCGAGGCGATGCTCCTCGCCCGGCGCGCCTCGAAGTCGCCGTCGAACCGCTTCGTCGTCGACGCCGACGCCCTCCCGCAGACGAAGGCGCTGCTCGCCTCCCGCTCGACGGTGCTCGGCATCGAGCTCGTCGAGGCCCCGCTGGCCGAGACGACCGACGTCGCCGCCCTCGGCGAGCACTTCGGCGTCTTCGTGCAGTACCCCGGCGCCTCGGGCCGGGTCTGGGACCCGTCGGCCGTCTTCGCCGCGACCAAGGCGCAGGGCGGCCTCGCCGTCGCCGCCGCCGATCTGCTCGCCCTCGCCGTGCTCACGAGCCCCGGCGAGCTCGGCGCCGACGTCGCCGTCGGCACCTCGCAGCGCTTCGGCGTGCCGATGGGCTTCGGCGGCCCGCACGCCGGCTACATGGCCGTCCGCAAGGGACTCGAGCGGCAGATGCCGGGCCGGCTCGTGGGCGTCTCGGTGGATGCCTCAGGTGCACCCGCGTACCGGCTCAGCCTGCAGGCGCGGGAGCAGCACATCCGCCGCGAGAAGGCGACGTCGAACATCTGCACCGCCCAGGTGCTGCTGGCCGTGATGGCGTCGATGTACGCGGTCTACCACGGCCCCGCCGGCATCCGGCACATCGCGGTCTCGACCGCGCAGAAGGCGGCCGCCCTCGCGGAGGTGCTGACCGGCTACGGGCTCACGCTCGCCAGCGACGCCTACTTCGACGCGATCGAGGTGCACGTGCCCGGCCTCGCCAAGAACGTCGTCGCCCGCGCCCGCGAGCTCGGCGTGCACCTCTGGGAGGCCGACGAGGCGACCGTGCACGTCGCGGTCGACGAGACGACGACCGAGGCCGAGCTCGCGCTCGCGGCGCGCGCCTTCGGCCTGCCCGAGGAGACCGTCGTGCCCCTCGACGTGCGCGCCCTGCCGGCGGGCCTGCCGGCCGGTCTCGCCCGTACGAGCGGCTATCTCACGCACCCGGTCTTCAACACGCACCAGTCCGAGACGCAGATGATGCGGTACCTGAAGACGCTCGCCGACCGCGACTACGCGCTCGACCGCGGCATGATCCCGCTCGGCTCCTGCACGATGAAGCTGAACGCGGCGACCGAGATGCAGGCGGTCACCTGGCCGGCCTTCGCGAACCTGCACCCCTTCGCGCCGGAGGCCGACGTCGTCGGCAGCCTCGGCCTCGTCGAACAGCTCGAGAGCTGGCTCGCCGAGGTCACCGGCTACGACACGGTCTCGCTGCAGCCCAACGCGGGCAGCCAGGGCGAGCTCGCGGGCCTGCTCGCGATCCGCGGCTACCACGACGCGAACGGCGAGCACGAGCGCGACGTCTGCCTCATCCCCTCGAGCGCGCACGGCACGAACGCGGCGTCCGCGGTGCTCGCGGGCATGCGCGTCGTCGTGGTCGCCACCGACGAGCTCGGCAACGTCGACCTCGACGACCTGCGGGCGAAGATCGCCGAACACGCGGCCTCCCTCGCGGCGCTGATGATCACCTACCCCTCGACGCACGGCGTCTACGAGCACGAGGTGAAGGAGATCACCCAGGCGGTGCACGATGCCGGCGGCCAGGTCTACGTCGACGGCGCGAACCTCAACGCGCTGCTCGGCTACGCGCGCTTCGGCGACTTCGGCGGGGACGTCTCGCACCTGAACCTGCACAAGACCTTCTGCATCCCGCACGGCGGCGGCGGCCCCGGCGTCGGGCCGGTCGCGGCGAAGGCGCATCTCGCCCCCTACCTGCCCGGGCACCCGCTCGCCCAGCGCCCCGACCACGCCGGCGGCTTCGTGCACCAGGGCGGCCCGGTATCGGCGGCACCGTACGGCAGCCCGTCGATCCTGCCGATCTCGTGGGCCTACGTGCGGATGATGGGCGCGCAGGGCCTGCAGAACGCCACGGCGGCCGCGGTGCTCGCCGCGAACTACGTCGCGTCGCGTCTCCGCGAGCACTTCCCGGTGCTCTATACGGGCGAGCACGGGCTCGTCGCGCACGAGTGCATCCTCGATCTGCGACCCCTCACGGCCGAGACGGGCGTGACGGTCGACGACGTCGCGAAGCGGCTCGTCGACTACGGCTTCCACGCCCCGACGATGTCGTTCCCGGTCGCGGGCACCCTCATGGTCGAGCCGACGGAGTCGGAGGACCTCGCCGAGCTCGAGCGCTTCATCGAGGCGATGGTGGGCATCAAGGCCGAGGCGGACGCGGTCGGCCGCGGCGACTGGCCGGCCGACGACAACCCGCTGCGCAATGCGCCGCACACGGCCGAGTCGGTCGTCGTGGGGGAGTGGTCGCACCCGTACACCCGGGAGCAGGCGGTCTACCCCGTGCGCTCGCTCGTGCGCGGCAAATACTGGGCGCCGGTGCGCCGGATCGACCAGGCGTTCGGCGACCGCAACCTGGTCTGCGCGTGCCCGCCGGTGGAGGCGTTCGCCTGATCCGGAGCTGAAGCGGGGACGGATGGCCCGGGCGCGACGCCGCCGGGCCATCCGCCCCTGCCCGTCGGCACCGCGCGGGTCTAAACTGAGGATCATTCACACGCGGAGGTGTCGGATGCTCCCAATGGACGCCCTGCTCGGGGCCGGATTCATCCTCTTCGTCGTGGGCCTCGCGGTCGCGACGAGCGACCGCTTCGGCCTGGACACCCGGGCCGGGCTGCTCGAACGGCGCGACCCCGCGGCGGCGAACGCGATGCGGCGGGCGCAGGCCGTCCTGGAACTGCGCGGCGGCGGCTACGGCGACGAGTGCGTCGGCGCGGTGTGCACCCCGAGCCGGCGGAGCTGGATCGACGGGGCCCGCGTGCGCGGCGCCGACATCGACCCGCGCGTCGAGGTCGCGGAGGAGCAGCTGCCGCCGATGCCGGCGACGGTCGTCGCCCTCGCTTCGGCGACGCACGTGCCCGCGGTCAGGCGCCCGGCGCCGCGAAGAGCCCCGGCCACCACGCGAGCGCCAGCGGATAGCCGATGAAGGCCGCCATGTCGAGCACCCAGTGCGCGATCACGAGCGGCATGGTGCGGCCCCAGCGCACGTAGCACCAGCCGAAGACGATGCCCATCGCGACGTTTCCCGCGAACGGGCCGAAGCCCTGGTAGAGGTGGTACGTGCCGCGCAGCAGCGCACTCGAGACGATCGTCGCCCACGGCCCGACGCCGAGCTCGCGCAGGCGGGTGAAGAGGTAGCCGACGACGATGATCTCCTCGGTGAGCGCCGCCTTGAGGGCCGCGAGCACGAGGATCGGCACCGTCCACCAGTGGGTATCGAGCGGGGCGGGCACGACGGCGACGGTGACGCCGACCGCGCGGCCGATCGCGTAGAGCGCGAGCCCGGGGATGCCGATCGCCGCGACGAGGGCCAGCCCGCCCGCGACGTCGCGGCCGGGCCGGGTGAAGTCGAAGCCGATCCGCCGGAACGGGCTCCGCCCCGGCCGCCAGAGCAGGTAGAGGGCGAGCGCGACGACGAACAGCCCGAAGAAGACGTCGAGGAACTGGTAGGTGAAGTCGAGCCACTCGCGGCTCGACCGCGACTGGTTGATGGCCGCCGACTGCTCGGCCAGCGGCGTCGTGTCGGTCACTCGAGCGATGATCGAGACGATCGAGTAGACCGCGGAGGCGCCCAAGGAGAGACCGAGCACGATGGCGAGCTCGACTCGCATGCGACGGGCGGCTGGCATGCGATCATCTTCGCACGGCGTCACGGAACGCAAGATTCCTGCGCATTCGCGTCGGAAAGCGGCGCGAGCGGGGTCGCCAGGTTTCGCGTCGGTAACGGTTTGGCCGTGGAGTTTGCTTCGGGTGAGAGGACTCCTTAGCCTCGATTTACCAGCGCTCGGGCGCGGCCAGAAGCCCTGCCTGCATGCGCACATCTCACAGGAGGAACATTGAAGATCAAGAGAATCGGCGTTGCCGCCATTGCTCTTGCTGCGGCCGGAGCGCTCACGCTCACCGGTTGCACGAGCGGTTCGCCGTCGTCGAGCGGTGCTGCCGGCGACATGTCGGCCATCATCACGACGAACGGTTCCGAGCCCCAGAACCCGCTGATCCCGACCAACACCAATGAGGTCGGCGGCGGCAAGATCCTCGACGCGATCTTCGCCGGTCTGGTGTATTACGACGCCAAGGGTGCCGTGCACAACGACGTCGCGGAGTCCATCGAGTCCGACGACGCCCAGAACTACACCATCAAGATCAAGCCCGACCTGAAGTTCACGAACGGCGACCCGGTGAACGCCGAGTCGTTCGTCAAGGCGTGGAACTACGGCGCCGCGCTCGACAACGCGCAGCTCTCGAGCTACTTCTTCGGCGACATCGAGGGCTTCTCGCTCGACGAGAACCGCCCCGAGCTCTCGGGCCTCAAGGTCGTCGACGACCTGACCTTCACGGTCGCGCTCGTGCAGCCCGAGTCGGACTTCCCGCTCAGCCTCGGCTACTCGGCCTTCTACCCGCTCCCCGAGTCGGCCTGGGCCGACCTCGAGGCCTTCGGTGAGAACCCGATCGGCAACGGGCCGTACATGCTCGACGGCGAGGGCGCCTGGAAGCACAACGAGGAGATCAGCCTCGTCACGAACCCCGACTACGACGGTCCGCGCAAGGCGCAGAACGGCGGGCTCGACATCATCTTCTACGCCTCGCAGGACGCCTCGTACGCCGACCTGCAGGGTGGCAACGTCGATGTCGTCGACCAGATCCCGGAGGCGGCGCTCAGCAGCTACGCCGACGAGTTCCCGGACCGCTCGGTCAACCAGGCCGCGGCGATCTTCCAGTCCTTCACCATCCCCGCGCGCCTGCCGCACTTCTCGGGTGAGGAAGGCCAGCTCCGTCGCGCCGCCATCTCGATGGCGATCAACCGCGAGGAGATCACCGACGTGATCTTCGAGGGCACCCGCACCCCCGCGCACGACTTCACCTCGCCGGTCATCGACGGCTACTCGGAGGACGTGCCCGGCTCGGAGGTCCTCGACTTCGACCCGGAGAAGGCGAAGGAGCTGTGGGCCCAGGCCGACGCCATCGCCCCGTGGAGCGGCACCTTCCAGATCGCCTACAACGCCGACGGCGGCCACCAGGGCTGGGTCGACGCCGTGTCGAACCAGCTGAAGAACAACCTCGGCATCGACGCGTCGGGCAACCCGTACCCGACCTTCGCCGAGGCGCGCACCGAGATCACCAACCGCACCATCCAGACCGCGTTCCGCAGCGGTTGGCAGGCCGACTACCCGGCGCTGTTCAACTTCCTCGGGCCGCTGTACGGCACCGGTGCCGGTTCGAACGACGGTGACTACTCGAACCCCGAGGTCGACGCCCTCCTGAAGGAAGGCCGTGCGGAGACCGACATCGACGCCGCGAACGAGAAGTTCCAGCAGGTCCAGGAGATCCTGTTCAAGGACCTCCCCGCGGTTCCGCTGTGGTACTCGAACGTCAACGGCGCGTGGAACGACACCGTGGACAACGTGGAGTTCGGCTGGAACTCGGTTCCGCTGTACTACCAGATCACCAAGGCTGCGGAGTAGTTCCCAGCCTGCGACGACTCAGGGTTAGACTCTGAGGCGCCCGTGGGGCGGCGGTCACCAGACCGCCGCCCCACACCCACGTATCCTGCGGTGTCGCGAACGGCGTAGCATCGTAGGGCGACTCCACAACGGTGAGGTTTCTTCCAATAATGTCCACAACCGCAGAAGCCGAGGCCTGATCCATGGCCGGCTACATCCTGCGCCGACTGCTGCAGGCGATCCCTGTCTTGCTCGGCACCACCTTCTTGATCTACTTCATGGTCTTCGCCATGCCGGGCGACCCCGTCGTCGCCCTGTTCGGTGACAAGACCCCGCCCCCCCAGGTCCTCGAGGCGGTGCGCGAGCGCTACAACCTCGACAAGCCGTTCATCGTGCAGTACCTGCTGTTCCTCGGCGGCATCTTCCGCGGCGACTTCGGCGTCTCCTTCTCGGGCGAGCCCGTCTCCGACATCCTGGCCCGTACGTTCCCGGTGACCCTGCAGCTCGCGGCGATCGCCACGGTGTTCCTCGCCGTCGGCGGCATCCTCGTCGGCCTCATCTCGGGCCTGCGCAAGGGCGGCATCTTCGACGCGAGCGCGCTCGTGGTGAGCCTCATCCTCATCTCGCTGCCGATCTTCGTCGTCGCCTTCACCGCGCAGTACATCTTCGGCGTCCAGCTCGGCTGGTTCAGAACGACCGTGGGGTCCGGTGCGCCGATCCAAGACCTGATATTGCCGGCAATGGTGCTGGCCACAGGAAGCTTCGCGCAGATCGTCCGACTGACGAGGGCGTCGGTCATCGAGACGGACGGCCAGGACTTCGTTCGCACCGCCGCGAGCAAGGGCCTGTCCCGGCGACGCATCGTCCCCGTGCACATCCTGCGCAACTCGCTCATCCCGGTCGTGACCTACATCGCCGTGGACTTCGGCGTGCTCATGGTGGGCGCGACCGTGACCGAGGGCATCTTCAACGTGCCCGGCGTCGGTCGCACCCTCTACCAGGCGATCATCCGCGGGGAGGGACCGACCGTCGTCTCCTTCGTGACCGTCATGGTGCTGATCTACCTCATCGTGAACCTCCTGGTGGATCTGCTGTACGCCGTTCTCGACCCGAGGATCCGCTATGTCAAGTAACACCCGATCCACTCAGCAGCACTACGTCGCCCCGGTCGAGGAGACCCCGCTCGTCGCGATCGACGCCGTCAAGGCCGAGGGCAAGCCCTCGAACCTCTGGCGCGACGCCTGGGCCGATGTCCGCCGCCGCCCGATGTTCTGGATCTCGGC
Source organism: Agromyces soli (assembly GCF_022811605.1). Classification (GTDB taxonomy): domain Bacteria; phylum Actinomycetota; class Actinomycetes; order Actinomycetales; family Microbacteriaceae; genus Agromyces; species Agromyces soli. The sequence goes on from NZ_CP094533.1 coordinate 2,368,857, forward strand.
GGCGATCATCCTGCTCGTCGTCGTGGTCGCCCTGTTCCCGGGCCTGTTCACCCAGGTGCCGCCGAACAACGACTGCCAGCTCTCGAACAGCAACGCCGGCCCCGCGCCCGGCCACCCGCTCGGCTTCACCAAGCAGGGCTGCGACATCTACTCGCGCATCATCCACGGCACCTCGACCTCGCTGTCGGTCGGCCTCATCGTGACGGTGCTCGTGGCGGTGCTCGGCATCCTGTTCGGCGCCTTCGCGGGCTTCTACGGCGGCTGGGTCGACTCGGTGCTCTCGCGCCTCGGCGACATCTTCTTCTCGATCCCCTACATCCTCGCGGCCGTCGTCGTCATGTCGGTGCTCTCGAAGTACGCGAGCATCTGGACGATCGCGTTGGCGATCGGCATCTTCGCGTGGCCGGCGACGGCGCGTGTGCTGAGAGCCGAGATCCTGCGGGTGAAGAACTCCGACTTCGTGATGGCGGCCACCGCCCTCGGCGTCTCCCGGTTCCGCATCCTGCTGCGGCACGTGCTGCCCAACTCGATCGCCCCGGTCATCGTGATCACCACCATCTCGCTCGCCTCGGCGATCGTCGCGGAGGCGACCCTGTCGTTCCTCGGCGTCGGCCTGCCGTCGAGCATCATGTCGTGGGGCAACGACATCAGCCAGGCGCAGCGCGACCTCCGCACCGCGCCGCAGACGCTGATCCTCCCGTCGATCGCGCTGAGCGTGACCGTGCTGAGCTTCATCATGCTCGGCGAGGTCGTCCGCGACGCGCTCGACCCGAAGGCGAGGGCACGTCGATGACCGAGATCGAGACCCAGAAGACGATCGGAACCTCCGTGCCCGAATCCCGCACCGACGACGAGCGGCCGCTGCTCGAGATCAAGGATCTCAAGGTCGGCTTCAAGACCCAGACCGGCATGGTCACCGCGGTCGACGGCGTCAACCTCACCCTCTACCGCGGCCAGAGCCTCGCGATCGTGGGGGAGTCGGGCTCCGGCAAGTCGACGACCGCGCACGCGATCATCAACCTGCTGCCGGGCTCCGGCGAGATCACCGGCGGCCAGATCCTCCTCGACGGGCAGGACCTGACCAAGGCGACGAAGCACGAGATGGAGTCCATCCGCGGCCGCAAGGTCGGCTTCGTCCCGCAGGACCCCATGTCGAACCTGAACCCGGTCTGGTCGATCGGCTTCCAGGTCGAGGAGGCGATCCGCGCGAACGGCATCGCGAGCGAGCGCAAGGCCGTCAAGGCGCGCGCGATCGAGGTGCTGAAGGAGGCCGGCCTCCAGGATGCCGACCGCCGTCTGAAGCAGTTCCCGCACCAGTTCTCCGGCGGCATGCGCCAGCGCGTGCTCATCGGCATGGGCCTCGCGGCGAACCCGCAGCTGCTCATCGCCGACGAGCCCACCTCGGCGCTCGACGTCACGGTGCAGCGGGTCATCCTCGACCACCTCGAGTCCCTCACCCGGGAGCTCGGCACCACGCTGCTGTTCATCACGCACGACCTCGGCCTCGCCGCCGAGCGCGCGGAGCAGCTCGTCGTGATGTACAAGGGCCGCGTCGTGGAGTCGGGCCCGTCGCTGCAGATCCTGCAGAATCCGCAGCACCCGTACACGCAGCGGCTCGTCGCCGCGGCGCCGAGCCTCGCCTCCCGCCGTATCCAGGCGACCGGCAGCATCAAGGCCGCCGAGGACTCGATGGGCGAGGATGCCGCGTCCGCCGCGGGCGAGGCGATCGACCTGATCGCCACGGCCGAGGCGCGCGCCGAGGCGCTCGAGGCCGCCGCGGCGCAACCGCCGGCGATCGTCGTGGAAGACCTGACGAAGGTCTACAAGATCCGTGGCACGGGCGACTTCACGGCCGTCGACAGCGTCTCGTTCCAGATCGCGAAGGGCACCACCACGGCGCTCGTCGGCGAGTCGGGCTCGGGCAAGTCGACCGTCGCGAAGATGCTGCTGAAGCTCGAGGACTCGACCTCCGGTCGCATCCTCGTCGGCGGCGCCGACCTCGCGAACGTGCGCGGGCAGGAGCTCTTCGCGCTCCGCAGCCGCATGCAGCCGGTCTTCCAGGACCCGTACGGTTCGCTGAACCCGCTCCGCAACATCGGCAACACGATCGGCGAGCCGCTGATGACCCACAAGGTGGGCACCAAGGCGTCGCGCCGCGAGCGCGTGTTCGAGCTGCTCGACCAGGTCTCGCTGCCGCGGACCCTCGTCGGCCGCTACCCGAACGAGCTCTCGGGCGGCCAGCGCCAGCGCATCGCCATCGCGCGGGCGCTCGCACTGAAGCCCGAGATCGTCGTGCTCGACGAGGCCGTGTCGGCCCTCGACGTGCTCGTGCAGGCCCAGATCCTGCGCCTGCTCGCCGACCTGCAGGCCGAGCTCGGGCTCACGTACCTCTTCATCACGCACGACCTCGCCGTCGTGCGCGTCATCGCGGACAACGTCTGCGTGATGCAGAAGGGGCGCATCGTCGAGGCCGCGACCACCGACGAGGTGTTCGAGAACCCGCAGCAGCAGTACACCAAGGACCTGCTCGCCGCGATCCCGGGGGCGAACATCCCGCTCGGCGTCTGATCCGATCCGTTCGAGGGCCCGGCCGGTGGCAACCGGCCGGGCCCTCGGCGTCTCCGGGCGAAGGCCGGGAGGCCGGGAGGACGCTGCCTGGGAACCGCGTGCCGATGCGTTCTCCAGCGTGCGATACGATGTCAGGCGGCCGAGTCCGGCCGATCATCCACCGACAGGAGCTTTCCTTCATGGCGCTCGCCCACCGCACCGATCTGCGCAACGTCGCGATCGTCGCCCACGTCGACCACGGCAAGACGACGCTCGTCGACGCCATGCTCAAGCAGACGAACTCCTTCGCGGAGCACGCGCACGTCGACGATCGCGCCATGGACTCCAACGAGCTCGAGCGTGAGAAGGGCATCACGATCCTCGCCAAGAACACGGCGGTGGAGTACCAGGGCGTGCACGCGAAGGACGGCCCGGTCACGATCAACGTGATCGACACCCCCGGGCACGCCGACTTCGGCGGCGAGGTTGAGCGCGGCCTGTCGATGGTCGACGGCGTCGTGCTGCTCGTCGACTCCTCCGAGGGGCCGCTGCCGCAGACCCGCTTCGTGCTCCGCAAGGCGCTCGAGGCGCGCCTGCCGGTCATCCTCCTCGTCAACAAGACCGACCGCCCCGACGCGCGCATCGCCGAGGTCGAGGAGGAGAGCCACGACCTGCTGCTCGGCCTCGCGAGCGACCTCTCCGACGACGTTCCCGACCTCGACGTCGACGCGCTGCTCGACGTGCCGGTCGTCTACGCCTCCGGCAAGGCCGGCCGCGCCTCGCGCAACCGTCCCGCGAACGGCGAGCTGCCCGACAACGGCGACCTCGAGCCGCTCTTCGAGGCGATCCTCGAGCACGTGCCCGCGCCGAGCTACGACGACGAGGCGCCGCTGCAGGCCTGGGTCACGAACCTCGACTCCTCGCCGTTCCTCGGCCGCCTCGCGCTGCTGCGCGTCTTCAACGGCCGCATCAAGAAGGGCCAGACGGTCGCGTGGGTCCGCCACGACGGCAGCCACTCCAACGTGCGCATCACCGAGCTGCTGAAGACGAAGGCGCTCGAGCGCTTCCCCGCGGAGGACGCGGGGCCCGGTGACATCATCGCCGTCGCCGGCATCGAGGAGATCACCATCGGCGAGACGCTCGCCGACCCGGAGGACGTGCGTCCGCTGCCCGCGATCCACGTCGACGACCCCGCCATCTCGATGACGATCGGCACGAACACCTCGCCGATCGTCGGCAAGGTGAAGGGGCACAAGCTCACCGCCCGCATGGTCAAGGACCGGCTCGACCGCGAGCTCATCGGCAACGTCTCGCTCAAGGTCGTCGACATCGGCCGCCCCGACGCCTGGGAGGTACAGGGCCGCGGCGAGCTGGCCCTGGCCATCCTCGTCGAGCAGATGCGCCGCGAGGGCTTCGAGCTCACGGTGGGCAAGCCGCAGGTGGTCACCAAGCAGGTCGACGGCAAGGTGCACGAGCCCTTCGAGCACCTCACGATCGACGCGCCCGAGGAGTACCTCGGCGCGATCACGCAGCTCCTCGCCGCCCGCAAGGGCCGGATGGACAACATGTCCAACCACGGCACCGGCTGGGTGCGCATGGAGTTCATCGTGCCGAGCCGCGGCCTCATCGGTTTCCGCACGGAGTTCCTCACGATCACCCGCGGCACCGGCATCGCAAACGCGATCTCGCACGGCTACGAGCCGTGGGCCGGCACGATCACCACGCGCAACAACGGCTCGATCGTGGCCGACCGCGCCGGTGTGGTCACGCCGTTCGCGATCATCGCGCTGCAGGAGCGCATGTCGTTCTTCGTGAACCCGACCGAAGAGGTCTACGAGGGCATGGTCATCGGCGAGAACTCGCGCGCCGACGACATGGACGTCAACATCACGAAGGAGAAGAAGCTCACGAACATGCGTTCGTCGACGGCCGACACCTTCGAGTCGATGACGCCGTCGCGCCAGCTCACGCTGGAGGAGTGCCTCGAGTTCGCCCGTGAGGACGAGTGCGTCGAGGTCACGCCCGAGAAGGTCCGCATCCGCAAGGTCGAGCTCGACGCGACCGCTCGCGCGCGCGCCACCTCGCGTCTGAAGAAGCAGGGCTGATCGGGGATTCCACAGTTCCATCGCGGATGCCGCGGGCTTCGGCCCGCGGCATCCGGCGTTTCCGGGCGGGGCGCTTCGCCGGTGGTCGGGCCGAGGGGGAGCCGGATGGCTCGCTGGGATTCCTCCACCGGATTCATGCATTTGGATGAAGCTCCCAGGGAAAGGCACGTACCGTAGCCGAGGCCCTCGATAAAGATTCGATAACGAACGCACGAACCCGATACGAAACGCATGACGACTTCCCCCGCATCCCGCGGCCGCCGCGCGGCCGCTCGGCCGGCTCGACGCCGCCGCACCAGCCCCCCGCCCGCCAAGCGCCTCCTCGCGACGCTCGGCATGACCTTCGCCGGCGGCATGATGCTCGCCACGAGCCTGCCGGCCCTCGCCGTCACCGCGACCTCGACCGAGCCGACCGCCTCGGTCTACGCGCCCGTGGTCGACGTGCTCGCCCCGAAGCCCCAGGAGCTCGAGGTCGGCGGTGACGTCGTCGCCGCACAGGTCGCCGTCGACGAGTTCACCGCGGTCGCGGCTCCGCCGCCGATCGCCTCCTCGGTCGCCGGGCTCGGCACGGTCGAGATCCAGCGCACGGACGCGATCGTGTGGCCCGTGACGAACCCGGGCCGCATCAGCGACGGCTTCGGCCCGCGATCCGCGCCCTGCGCCGGGTGCTCGACGTTCCACAAGGGCGTCGACTTCATCCCCGGCGAGGGAACCCCCGTCATGTCGATCGCCGACGGCGTCGTCGTGACCGCCACCGAGAACGGCGGCGGGCTCGGCGTGAACGTCGAGGTGCAGCACAACATCGAGGGCGAACTGCTCACGAGCTCGTACTCGCACATGCAGTTCGGCTCGCTGCAGGTGTCGGTCGGCGACCGCGTCGCCGCCGGCCAGCAGCTCGGCAGTATCGGCTCGACCGGCCAGTCGACCGGCCCCCACCTGCACCTCGAGATGTACGGCTCCGACGACGCGCGATTCGACGGCATGGCCTGGCTGAGCGCACGGCTCGGCTGACCAGTCGGGGCCAACGCCGCTCAGCGCCCGGTGAAGTCCGGGTCCCGCTTCTCGAGGAAGGCGGCGACGCCCTCGCGCATGTCCTCGGTGCGGAACGCGTCGCGGAATCCCTCGATCTCGAGCAGCGTGGCGGTCGCGGTCGGCGTGCCCGCCGCGCCCACGAGCACGCGCTTGGCGAGGCCGACGGCCGTGGCGGCGTTCCGGCCGATGAGCTCCACGGTCTCGCGCGCGCCGGCGAGCAGCGCCTCGCGGTCGTCGAAGCGACGCGTCACGAGCCCGACCCGGGCCGCCTCCTCGACGTCGAGCTGACGGCCGGTGTAGATGAGCTCCTTCGCGAGCGCGGGCCCGACGACGCGGGGGAGGCGCACCGTCCCCCCGAAGCCCGGGATGAGTCCGAGGTGCACTTCTGGCTGCCCGAAGTGCGAGGCCTCCGTCGCGTAGATGAAGTCGCAGGCGAGGGCGAGCTCGAGCCCGCCGCCGAGCGCGTAGCCGTCGACGCAGGCGATGACCGGCAGCGGCAGCGCCTCGATCGCCGCGGCCACGGCGTGCCCGTGCTCCGCGGTCTGCGCGCCCTCGTCGGGAGTGAGCTCGGCCATCGCGGAGATGTCGGCGCCGGCCACGAAGGCGCGCCCGCCCGCACCGACGAGGAGCACGCCGGCGAGCCCGCCCGGCTCGGCGGCCAGCTCGGCGAGCACGTCCGCCAGTGCATCGAGCACCTCGGGCGACAGCGCGTTGAGCGCCTTCGGGCGGTCGATCGTGACGACGGCCGTTCGCCCGTCGCGCTCGAGCCGGACCACCGGGGCCGCGAGGCCCTCGCTCGTCGCCGTGCCGTCGTCGCTCGTCATGCCGCCTCCCGTTCGCCCCGGCCGGGGCCTCCCGCCACACGCTACGCCATGTCCGAGGTCGAGGGTCGGCGGTAGACTCGGCGCATGTCCGCCGCGTATCCTCGTCTCCGTCTCGGCCTGCTCGCCGCCACCGCCGTCTTCGCGGCGACCGCGCTCACCGGCTGCTTCGCGAATCCGGTCGAAGACCTCGTGAACCAGGGCATCGAGGGCGCGGTCGAAGAGGCGACCGGCGGCGACGTCTCGCTCGGCGGCGAGCTGCCCGCCGACTTCCCGGCCGAGGTGCCGCTGCCCGAGGGTGAGGTCGTCTTCGCGGCGGGCACCGCGGGCGAGGGCTGGGTCGTCACGATGACGTCCTCGGCCGCCGACCCCGTGGCCGAGGCGACCGCGGCGCTCGAGGCCGCCGGCTTCACGGTCGACACGGCGCTCTCCGGCGCCGACGCGGGCGCTTCCGTCTACACGAACGAGACGTACCTCGTGGTCGTCGCGGGCGACGGCGAGAACATCGCGTTCACGGTCACGGCGAAGCCGCAGTGACCGAGCACGCGGCACCGGTGTCGACCTGGAGCCGGGTCGGCGGGCTCCTGCTCGCGGCGCTGATCGGTCTCGTCTACGGCGCGGTCGCCACGATCGGGCATCGCCAGAGCTTCGAGCTCGGCGGCGTGTTCGTGCCCTGGGGGCTCGTCGCCGGGCTGCTCGGGGTCGCCGCGCTCCTCCTCGGCATCCGCCTCGTGGCCGGCGGCCGCTGGGCCGCCGCCGCCGCCGCGGTCGGCATCATCGGGATCGTCGCGCTGCTCTCCCTGCCGGGCCCCGGTGGCTCGGTGCTCATCGCGAGCGGGCTGGTCGGCACCGTCTGGTCGGTCGGGCCCGCGCTCATCGCGGTGCTGATCGTCGCCTGGCCCTCGCTGCCGCAGCGCCGCCGGCCGCCGCTGACGGCGGTCCCCGCGTCCTCCGGTGACGCCACGACCGCGCCGTGAGCCGCGGGGCCGCTCTAGACTGAAGCGACCGTTTCGAAGGGACGAGCCGTGACGTATGTGATCGCGCTGCCGTGCGTGGACGTGAAAGACCGCGCCTGCATCGACGAGTGCCCCGTGGACTGCATCTACGAGGGCGAGCGATCGCTGTACATCCACCCCGACGAGTGCGTCGACTGCGGTGCCTGCGAGCCCGTCTGCCCGGTCGAGGCGATCTACTACGAGGACGACCTGCCCGACGAGTGGGCCGACTACTACAAGGCGAACGTCGAGTTCTTCGACGAGATCGGCTCGCCCGGCGGCGCCGCGAAGGTCGGCGTCATCGCCTACGACCACCCGGTCGTCGCGGCCCTTCCCCCGCAGGCGCACTGAGCATGGCGCGGGGCGAGCTTCCCGACTACCCCTGGGACCTGATGGCGCCGTACCGCGAGACCGCGGCGGCGCATCCCGGCGGCCTGGTCGACCTGTCGATCGGCTCGCCCGTCGACGAGACGCCCGAGGTCGTGCGCGAGGCGCTGGCCGCCGCGACCGACGCGCACGCGTACCCGACCACGGTCGGCACCGACGAACTCCGGGCCGAGATCGTGCGCTGGTTCGCGGATCGCCGGGGCGTCACCGGTCTCACCGAGGCCAACGTGCTGCCGACGATCGGGTCGAAAGAGCTGGTCGCGCTGCTGCCGTTCCTGCTCGGCCTCGGCGAGGGCGACGTCGTGGTGCATCCGCGGGCCGCATACCCGAGCTACGAGATGGGCGCGGTGCTGGTCGGCGCGACGGCGATGGCCGCCGACGATCCCGCGGACTGGCCGGCCGAGACGAAGCTCATCTGGCTGAACAGCCCCGGCAACCCCGACGGTCGCGTGCTCGGCCTCGACGAGCTGCGCGCCGCCCGCGCCCGGGCCCACGAGCTCGGCGCCGTCATCGTCAGCGACGAGTGCTACGCCGAACTCGGTTGGGAGGGGGAGTGGGCTGAGACCCCCGTGCCCTCGCTGCTCGACCCGCGCGTGATCGGCGACGACCGGCGTAACACCCTCGCGATCTACTCGCTGTCGAAGCAGTCGAACATGGCCGGATACCGCGCGGCGTTCGTCGCGGGCTGCCGCAGCGTGGTGTCGCGGATCTCGACCGTCCGCAAGCACGCCGGGCTCATGGTGCCCTTCCCGCTGCAGCAGGCCATGGTCGCGGCGCTCCGCGACGAACGGCACGTGGCCGAGCAGAAGGAGCGGTACCGGGCGAGGCGGGAGCGGCTGAAGCCGGCGCTCGAGTCGGCCGGCTTCCGCATCGATCACAGCGAGGCCGGGCTCTACCTGTGGGCGACCGAGGGGCGCGACGCGTGGGAGAGCATCGAGCGGCTCGCCGGCCTCGGCATCCTCGCCGGCCCCGGGCACTTCTACGGCGTGCACTTCCCGCAGCACGTGCGGCTGTCGCTCACCGCGAGCGACGAGCGCATCGCCGAGGCGGCCGCTCGTCTGCGCGGCTGACGCGCTGATCCGCAGGGGATTGTCGGCAATCTCCAAGGATCGGGCGATGCTTTGGCGGGTGCGACAGTGTGCTCCGGGCGCGTCTAGGCTGTACTCGGGCAGCGGCCGCCAACCGGGCTGCACCCTTGAAGGCAGGTGACCGCACCATGACGATCACAGGAGGCGCCGTGACCGACGTCGTGAACTCCGCGGCCGGGCAGAACCCCGCGACCGCGACCCTGAACTACCCGGGCGGCACCGCCGAATTCCCGATCACCCCTGCGGTGCAGGGCAGCGCCAGCATCGACCTGTCGACGCTCACGCGCCAGACGGGCCTCACCGGGCTCGACTACGGCTTCGTGAACACGGCCTCGACCCGGTCCGAGATCACCTACATCGACGGCGAGCAGGGCATCCTGCGCTATCGCGGGTACCCGATCGAGCAGCTCGCCGAGCACTCGACGTACCTCGAGGTCGCCTGGCTGCTGATCTACGGCGAGCTGCCGACGGCCGACCAGCTGGCCGACTTCGACGACAAGGTCCGCCGGCACACGCTGCTGCACGAAGACCTGAAGCGCTTCTTCTCCGCGCTGCCGCACACGGCGCACCCGATGTCGGTGCTGTCGAGCGCCGTCGCCGCGCTGTCCACGTACTACGAGGGCTCCTCCGACCCGCACGACCCCGACCATGTCGAGGTCACGACGCTGCGCCTGCTGGCGAAGCTGCCGGTCATCGCCGCCTACGCGCACAAGAAGAGCGTCGGCCAGGCGTTCCTCTACCCGGACAACTCGCTGAACTTCGTCGAGAACTTCCTGCGCCTGAACTTCGGCAACATGGCCGAGCCGTACGTGCTCGAGCCCACCCTGGTCCGTGCGCTCGACCGCCTGCTCATCCTGCACGAGGACCACGAGCAGAACGCCTCGACCTCCACGGTGCGGCTGGTCGGCTCGACGGGCGCGAACCTGTACTCGTCGATTTCGGCCGGCATCCAGGCCCTCTCCGGTCCGCTGCACGGCGGCGCGAACGAGGCCGTGCTGCAGATGCTCGCCCGCATCCAGGAGTCCGGCGAGGGCGTCGCGAAGTTCGTCGAGCGTGTGAAGCGCAAGGAGGACGGGGTGAAGCTCATGGGCTTCGGACACCGCGTCTACAAGAACTACGACCCGCGCGCCAAGATCGTGAAGGAGTCGGCCGACGCCGTGCTCGAGAGCCTCGGGGTGAACGACCCGCTGCTCGACATCGCGAAGGAGCTCGAGCAGTTCGCGCTGCAGGACGACTACTTCAAGGAGCGCCGGCTCTACCCGAACGTCGACTTCTACACCGGCGTCATCTACAAGGCCATGGGCTTCCCGACGCGCATGTTCACGGTGCTCTTCGCGATCGGCCGGCTGCCCGGCTGGATCGCGCACTGGCGCGAGATGAACCTCGACCCGCAGACCAAGATCGGCCGCCCGCAGCAGCTGTACACGGGGGCGCCGGAGCGCCGGTACCCCGGGGTCTGAGCACGCCCTCGAACGAACGCCGGCCGCGTCACGCGGCCGGCGTTCGGCGTTTCCGCCGAGCGGCTCAGCCGGCGGGACGGAGCGTCAGCTCGTCGACGGATGCCGCGGCGACCGCCTCCGGCGTGTACGCCCACGGGCGCTGCTCGCCGCGCTGCCACAGCGGCGCCTGATCGTCGTAGTGCCGGTGGAAGGCGTGCCCGGAGGCCCCGGTGAGGTTCACCCAGGTCGAGCGGTCGAAGTCGGCGAGGTCTACCACCATCCGCATCGACGGCACCCAGTCGACGCCGTAGCCGAGCGAGGCGTCCCAGCCGATCGCGTTCACGATCGCCGAGCCGCCGCCGAGCCGGTACGGCCCGCGGTTGAAGAGCCACTCGATGGGCGCGATGCCGGACTCGCCGAAGCTCTGGTTCGTCAGGGTCAGCGTGTGCAGCTCGCCCCAGCTCCATCGATCGGGGTTCGAGCCGAGCAGGCTCCGCGTCTCGGTCCAGGCGGTGGCGAGGGCATCGGCGATCATTCCGTCGCGGCCGGTGACGCCGCGCTGCTCGTCGCTCCACCACGGCGACTCGGGGTCGCTGAGGAGGGTGCCGACGACGCTGAACCAGCGGTCCCCGCCGACCGGGCGGGTGCCCTCGGGGAGATCGCCGAACATGCCGTCGAGGAGGGTGCGCCAGAACACCGCGAAGTAGGCGGCCTGGCCGCTGTCGGCGTCGGCGTGCGCATCCCAGCCGGCGAGGTAGTCGGCGCCCGCCTTCGCCTCGCCCGAGAGCTCCAGCTCCGCGATGAGCGGCAGGAACGCCTCGGCGTTCGCGTCGCGGGTGTCGAGCTGGATGGCGGCGAGGTCCTCGGCGCTGAGCTTCGCCCCGCCGTCGAGCGCCTCGGCGAGGCGGCGTTCGATGCCGTCGGCCCGGTACCCGAGGTCCCAGTCGGCGGTGAGGAACGGGCCGTCGGCGGTGACGGCGTTGTTCGCCGTGATGATGACGCCGCGCTCCGGGTTGTAGAGCGAAGGCAGCTCGGCGAAGGGGATGGCGCCGGTCCACCGGTTCGCGCTCGTCCACCCCGGCAGCGGCACGGTGCCGTCGCCGACGCTGCGGATCGGGATGTCGCCGGGCGCCTGGTAACCGATGTTGCCCTCGACGTCCGCGTAGACGAGGTTCTGGCTCGGCACGTCGAACAGCGACGCGGCCGTGCGGAAGTCGTCCCAGTTCTGCGCGCGGTTCAGCGCGAAGATCGCCTGCGGCGTCGTTCCCGCCGTGAGCGCGGTCCACGCGAGCGAGAGCTCGATGGAGCCCTCACCCGGATCGGTCTCGTCGGCGGCCGCGGCGATGCGCTCGAAGCTCTCCCCGATCCCCGTCACGAGCGGGCCGCGGCCGGTGGCTCGGACCGTGACGGTGACGGGATCGCCGCCCGCGACCGCGATCGTCTCCTCGCGCAGCTGCAGCGGCCGGCGCACGCCGTCCAGCTCGTAGTCCTCGCCCTCGACACGCTCCAGGAACAGGTCGGCGACGTCGGGGCCGAGGTTCGTGAAGCCCCACGACACCCGGTCGTTGTGGCCGATGACGACGCCCGGCAGCCCGGAGAAGGTGTACCCGGCGACGTCGTAGGCGCACTGCTCGGTGCGCTCCGCGCAGCGCAGCCCCATCTGGTACCAGATCGACGGCATCGCGGGGCCGAGGTGCGGGTCGTTCGCGAGGAGCGGCAGTCCGGACTCGGTGTGCGCGCCCGAGACCACCCACGAGTTGGAGCCGAGGTCGCCGCCGGCCGGGCCGAACAACTCGGGGAGGCCGTCGAGCGCTCCTCGGAGCTCGCGGAGCGAGGCCGCAGCGTCCGCGGATCCGGCCGAGGCATCCGCCGCCCCGTCATCGTCGATCTGCGACGCCGCGCCGCTCGAGGCGGGGGCTGCAGCCGCTCCCGGGCCGCCGAGGATGGTCGGCATCGAGCCGAAGGGGTAGCCGGGATGCAGCCGCGCCACCTCCTCGGGCGGGAGCTCGGTGGCGAGCAGCGCCCGGTCGATCTCGTCCTCGAGGTTGCTGCGGAGGTCCCACGCCATCGCCTTGAGCCACGCGATGGAGTCGACGGCCGTCCACGGCTCGGGGGAGTAGCCGGGGTTCTGCAGGCCGAGCACCGCGTACTCGAGTGAGAGGTCCGCGCCGCCGCGTTCGGCGAGATAGGCGTTCACGCCGTCGGCGTAGGCGTCGTAGATCGCCCGGGTGGCCTCGTCGAGGAGCTCGTACTCCTGCTCGGCGATGCCCCGCCAGTTCAGGGTGCGGATGAAGGCGTCGGTCGGCACCTGCGAGGCACCGAAGAGCTCGGCGAGCCGGCCGGCAGTGACGTGCCGGCGGAAGTCCATCTCCCAGAAGCGGTCCTGCGCGTGCACGTAGCCCTGAGCGAGGAAGAGGTCGTGGTCGTTCGTCGCGACGATGGTCGGCAGACCGGCGTCGTCGCGTTCGACCGTGACCTCGGCCTCGAGACCGGGCACGTCGACGGTGCCGCTCGTCTGCGGGAAGGAGCGCTGCACCGTCCACCAGCCGAAGCCCCAGCCGGCGCCCGCGAGGACGAGCACGGTGACGAGCAGCCCGACGAGGAATTTCAGCAGACCTGACCGACGGGTCCGCGGTGCATCCGTGCCCAATGCCACTCCCTCGTGACGCGCATGACGGCGGCCGCCACGCGGCGGCCTGGGCACTCACTGTACCGGACGGCCGCGTTGCGGCCGCCGGCGCCGCCGTCAGGCGTGCAGTGCGTCGTTCAGCACGACGCCGCTGCCCGAGCGGGACAGCACCTCCACCCGGCCGTTCAGCGAGTTGCGCCGGAACAGCAGGCCGGGCTGACCGGAGAGCTCCAGCGCCTTCACGGTGCGCTCCTCGCCGTCGCCCACGATCGCGACCTTCGTGCCGGCCGTCACGTAGAGACCGGCTTCGACGACCGAGTCGTCGCCGATCGAGATGCCGATGCCCGAGTTCGCCCCGAGCAGCGCCCGCTCGCCGATCTCGACGCGCTGCGTGCCGCCGCCCGAGAGGGTGCCCATGATGGAGGCGCCGCCGCCGATGTCGCTGCCGTCGCCGACGACGACGCCCTGCGAGATGCGGCCCTCGACCATGGAGGCGCCGAGGGTGCCGGCGTTGAAGTTCACGAAGCCCTCGTGCATCACCGTCGTGCCCGGCGCGAGGTGCGCGCCGAGGCGCACCCGGGAGGCGTCGGCGATGCGGACCCGCTCGGGAGTGACGTAGTCGAGCAGGCGGGGGAACTTGTCGAGGCCGGTGGCGTGGATGCCGTGCCGCTGCAGGGCGGGGCGGAGCCGGTCGAAGTCGGCCGGGTGCACGGGGCCCGCGTTCGTCCAGACGACGGCGGGCAGGTGCGCGAAGATGCCGTCGAGGTTCAGGCCGTTGGGTCGTACCAGGAGGTGCGAGAGCAGGTGCAGCCGGAGGTAGGCGTCGGCGGTGCCCGCGGGGGCGGCGTCGAGCTCGAGCTCGACGGTGACCGCCTCGATGGTGACGGCGCGCCGCTCGTCGGCGCCGGTGAGCGCCTCGATCTCGGCGGGAAGGATCCAGCGCTCGCGACCGTCGGGGAGGCCGCCGAGGGCGGGGGACGGGAACCAGGCGTCGAGCACCGTGCCGTCGGCGGCGATCGTGGCGAGGCCGTCGGCCCAGGCGCGGCGGTCGGAGGCGGGGGCGGCGGCGTTCGCGGACATGCCTTCCAGCGTATCGACCGCCGCAGCGATGTGACGCCCGCGGTCGGCCGGACGGCCCGGACGCACCCGCATAGACTCGGGGGATGCCGGACGCACACGCCACCCCCGCCCTCGATCTCGCCGCGGACGTCGTGACGATCACGCGGGCGATCTGCGACGTCCCGAGCGTCTCCGGCGACGAGGGGCGGCTCGCCGAGCTCGTGATGCGGGCGCTCGCGGGCGCCGCGCACCTCGAGCTCGTCCGCGACGGCGACGCGGTGGTCGCGCGGACGAACCTCGGCCGGGACCGGCGGGTCGTCATCGCCGGCCATCTCGACACCGTGCCGATCAACGGCAACGTGCCGACCCGCTTCGAGACCGACGAGGACGGCACCGAGTACCTCTGGGGCCGCGGGACGGTGGACATGAAGGCCGGCGTCGCCGTGCAGCTGAAGCTCGCGGCCGAGCTCGCCGAGCCCGCCGTCGACGTCACCTGGGTCTGGTACGACCACGAGGAGGTGTCCGCCGCCCTGAACGGCCTCGGCCGCATCGCCCGCACCGCCCCCGGCCTGCTCGCGGGCGACTTCGCGATCCTCGGCGAGCCGTCGAACGGCCAGGTCGAGGGCGGCTGCAACGGCACGCTGCGCGCCGAGGTCCGCACGAGCGGTCTGCGCGCGCACTCCGCCCGCAGCTGGGTCGGTGACAACGCGATCCACAAGCTCGCGCCGGCGCTCGCGAAGCTCGCCGCCTACGAGGCCGAGACGATCGAGGTGGACGGCCTCGCCTACCGCGAGGGGCTCAACGCCGTGATCGTGCGCGGCGGCATCGCGGGCAACGTCATCCCCGACGAGGCGGTGCTCGAGGTGAACTACCGCTTCGCGCCGTCGAAGTCCGCGGCCGAGGCGGCCGAGTTCGTCACCGCGTTCTTCGACGGCTTCGAGGTCGCCGTGGTGGATGCGGCGGACGGGGCTCGGCCCGGGCTCGACGACCCGCTCGCGCAGGAGTTCGTGCGCGCCGTCGGCGCCGAGGCCCGTCCGAAGTACGGCTGGACGGACGTCGCCCGCTTCAGCGCGATGGGCGTCCCCGCCGTGAACTTCGGGCCCGGCGACCCGCTGAAGGCCCACGCCGACGACGAGCGCGTCGCGGTGGCTCAGATCGTCGACTGCGAGCGCGCGCTGCGCGCCTGGCTCACCGCCGCGGGCTGAGGCCGCCGATGCCCGTGCCGGCCGTTCCGTCGCCAGAGGCGGTCAGGGTCTCGCGGTGGTCGCCGCGGGTGCGGTGGCGGCTCCTGCCGTGGTGGGGGCGGGTCGCGCTGATCTGGTTCGGCGCCCGCGCGGTGACGACGGTGTTCGTGCTGGTCTTCGCCGACGGGCAGCTCGCGAACGCGTGGACCGGGGCGAAGCCCGACCTCTTCGCCTTCTCGAACCTCTGGGATGCCCGCTGGTACCAGATCATCGCGACGGGCGGATACCCGAGCGAGCTGCCGCTCGACGAGAGCGGGCACGTCACCGAGAACGCCTGGGCCTTCCTGCCGGTGTTCCCCGCGCTCGTCCGCGGCGTCACCTTCCTCGGCATCCCGTGGAACGTCGCCTCGGTGCTCGTCGCGGTCGCCGCGGGCCTCGGCGCGGCGCTCGTGCTGCATCGGCTGCTCTCGCGCTTCCTCGAGCCCGATCGGGCGATGTTCGCGATCGTGCTGTTCGCCGTGGCGCCGGTCTCGCCGATCATGCAGTTCGGCTACGCGGAGTCCCTCGGCGCGCTCCTGCTCGCCGTGGCGCTGCTCCTGCTCGTGGAGCGCCGGTACGGCTGGCTCGTCCCGGTGCTCGCCGTGTGGGCGTTCACCCGGCCGGGCGCCCTCGCCTTCGCCCTGACGCTCGGGTTGCACTTCCTCGTGCGCTGGTGGCGGCGGCGGGACGACCCGTTCCCCGCTCGCGAGCAGCTCGTCGTCATCGGCGTCGGCCTCTTCGCCGCGGCCGTGGGCTTCGCCTGGCCGGGCGTCGTCTGGGCCGTCACCGGCGAGGCGTCCGGCTACACGGAGACGGAGCTCGCCTGGCGGGCCGGTTACCTCGGGCATCAGGAGCTCGTGCCCTTCACCGCGTGGTTCCAGGGCGGCGCGTGGTGGGCGGACTTCGTGGGCCTGCCGGCGTGGCTCGGAATGCTCGTCGTGGTCGTGATGATCGCGGCGTTCGCCCTCGTTCTGCTGCTGCCGGCCGTGCGCCGGCTCGGTCTCGACATCCGGCTCTGGCTCGCTTCCTACGGCCTCTACCTGCTCGCGGTGTTCTTCCCGCAGTCGAGCACGTTCCGCATCCTCATGCCGATGTTTCCGCTCGTGGGCGCCCTCGCCGTGCCGCGCGCGCGGTGGTACCGCTGGAGCCTCGTCGTGCTGCTCCTCGCCCTGCAGTGGGTGTGGCTGCACTTCTGCTGGGCGGTGTCCGCGTACGACTGGAGTCCGCCCTGACGCGCGAGTGAATTCTTCACACAACTCGCCCGGGATTTCCGAAGGACTCCTGACATGGCAGATAATGGAAGCTCAGCCACGAAAGGGGTAACTCAATGGCGGCTATGAAGCCACGCACCGGAGACGGGCCGATGGAGGCTGTGAAAGAGGGGCGACTCATCATCGTGCGTGTGCCGCTCGAGGGCGGGGGACGTCTCGTGGTGTCGGTCAACGATGCCGAGGCGAAAGAGCTGTACGACGTGCTCGGGGGCGTAGTCAACGTCTGAGACGCGTCGAGCCGGGTGCCGATGACGCCCGCGGCTCAGCGCCACGAGAGAGGCCCGAGCGCAGCAGCGCTCGGGCCTCTCGGCGTCCGGACGACCGGGCGGCGGGTCAGGAGCCGAGTCGGACGATCTGCAGCAGGCCGTCGCCGACCGGCGAGATGGCCGTCGCGACGGCGGCGGATGCCTCGAGCTCCGTGATGAGTGAACGGAATGCGCTCGCCGTCTCGTCCCGCTTCGCGGGGTCGGCCACGCGGCCGCGCCAGAGCGCGTGCGCCACGACGACGCTGCCGCCGGGCCGGGCGAGGCGGAGGCCGTGCTCGACGTACTCGATCACCGACGCGGCGTCGGCGTCGACGAAGACGAGGTCGTAGGAGCTCTCGTTCATGCGGGGGAGCACCTCGCCCGCACGGCCCGTGATCAAGCGGATGCGGGCGGCCTGCACGCCGGCGTCTGCGAAGTGCTGGCGCGCGTGCTGCTGGTACTCGGTCTCGGTGTCGATCGAGGTGAGCATGGCGCCCCGGGCGTGCCGCAGCATCCACAGCCCCGAGACGCCCACGCCGGTGCCGAGTTCGATGATCGATTCGGCGCGGCTGGCGGCGGCGAGCAGGGCGAGCTGCGCACCGACCGCGGGCGAGACCGGGTCGATGCCGAGCTCGAGGGACTGCTGCCGGGCGCGGGCGATCGCGTCGCTCTCGACGACGGCGTCGTCGGCGTACTTCCAGTTCAGGTCGTGTTCGGACACTTCCGGTCTCCCGCTCTCTCAACCCCCAAGGATAGGGGTGGCAGCGGGGTGCGCCAGGACGCCTCGCCGCCGACTATCCTGTATGGGTGTTCGGTCTGACGTTCGAGAAACTCCTCATCATCGGGGTGATCGCCGTCTTCCTGCTCGGGCCCGAGCGACTGCCGCACTACGCGGCGCAGCTCGGCCGGCTCGTCCGTTCGCTCCGCGACCTCGCGAGCGGCGCGAAGGACCGCATGCGCGAGGAGATGGGCCCGGACTTCGACGACGTCGACTGGAAGAAGCTCGACCCGCGCCAGTACGACCCCCGCAGGATCATCCGCGAGGCGCTGAGCGACGTCGACCCCTTCGCCGATGAGTCGCCGAAGCCGGTCGTCGCCCGCGCCTCGGTCAACGAGAACTCCGCCTACCTGCAGCGCAAGCGCAAGCGGGAGGCCCTCGGCGCCGAGGAGACGGCGCCGTTCGACTCCGAGGCGACCTGAGCCGGGGCAGGATCGCACGACGACGACGACGGCCGGCGCCGAGCGCGGCGCCGGGCCATCCGTCCGTCAGCGGCGGCGCAGCGCCGCCAGCCCTCGGGCGAGCAGGAGCAGCAGCGGAGCCTGCTCGCGGTACTCGCTCGCCCAGCGGGGGAGCTGCAGCACTCCCGTCGTCGCCGAGATCGTGACCGGCTCCACGAAGCGCAGGAGCCCCTCGGGGCCGTTGCGGCGGCCGACGCCGGACTGCTTCTGCCCGCCCATCGGCGCGTCGACCGAGGCGAAGGTGCCGCGGTAGCCCTCGTTGATGTTCACGCTGCCGGCCTCGAGCCGCTCGGCGACGCGCTGACCGCGCGCGACGGAGCCGGTGAAGATCGCGGCGTTCAGCCCGTACTCGCTCGCGTTGGCCGCCTGCACGGCCTCCTCCTCGCTGTCGACGAGGTAGAGCGAGGCGATGGCGCCGAAGGTCTCCTCGGCGTACACGCGCATCTCGGGGGTGACGCCGGTCAGCACGGTCGGCGAGAAGAACCACGGGCCGACGTCGGGGCGCGGCGTGCCGCCGACGAGGACGGTGGCCCCCTTCGCGACCGCGTCGTCGAGGTGGCCGGTGACGCGCTCGAGCTGCGCCGCCGAGGCGAGGGAGCCGAAGTCCGCGTCGAAGTCGAGCGCGGAGCCGAGCTTCGCGGCGGCCAGTTCGGCGACGAGCGCCTTCTGGAACGGGCCGGCGACCGCCCGGTGCACGTAGATGCGCTCGATCGAGACGCACAGCTGACCCATCGCCGAGAAGCAGGCGTGGGCCGCGTTGGCCGCGGCCCGCTCGGGGTCGACGTCGTCGAGCACGATGAGCGGGTTCTTGCCGCCGAGCTCGAGCGAGGCCCCGACGAGGCGGCGCCCGGCCTTCTCGGCGATCTTGCGACCGGTGGCGGTGGACCCGGTGAAGCAGACGTAGTCGACCTCGTCGGTCAGCGCCTCGCCGACCTCGCCGGCGGGGCCCGCGACGACGGCCCAGAGCGCCTCCGGAACGCCGGC
The DNA here is from genome assembly GCF_022811605.1 of Agromyces soli. Lineage (GTDB taxonomy): Bacteria > Actinomycetota > Actinomycetes > Actinomycetales > Microbacteriaceae > Agromyces > Agromyces soli. Next base: position 2,387,921 of record NZ_CP094533.1, read on the forward strand.
CTCGATGAAGGCGCGGCGGAGCGCCAGGATGGACAGGGCGCCCTGGTCGTCGGCCTTCTGCACGACGGCGCAGCCGGCGGCGAGCGCCGGTACGACGTCCATCGCGGCGAGGCTCAGCGCGTAGTTCCACGGGGTGATGACGCCGACGACGCCCTTCGAGCGGTAGCGCACCCGGGTCGTCGCGACCGTCGGGATGCCGCTGCGCCGGCGTCGCCCGCGCAGCACCCGTTGCGCGGCGAGCGCGTTGTAGCGGGTCACCGACGCCGCCTGGAAGATCTCCTCGAATCCCTGACCGCGCGTCTTGCCGCTCTCGAGCTGGATGAGGTCGAGCAGCAGCTCCCGTCGCTCGAGGAGGAGCTCGTGCGCACGGAGGAGCACGCGACGGCGGTGCGCGAAGCCCGCGCGGGCCCACGCGAGCTGGGCGAGCCGCGCGCGCGAGATCGCGTCGCGCACGTCGTCGGCGCTCGACTGCGGCAGTTCGTGGAGCGTTTCGCCGGTGGTCGGGGTGGGCACGGGGCGGGTGACGGAGCCCGAGGCGACCACATCGTCGTCGAGGCTCGCGTACAGGGCGTCGAAGGCCGTCTGCGCTGGCATGCGCACAGTCTAGGTCAACTGTCCCACTTCGAGCCCGGATGCCCTAGGCTGCCTCCATGCCCGCACCGGAGCGAACGCTGTCGCGCGGTGTCGTCACCCGCTACGCGATCGGCTCGATCGGCACCGGCGGCTTCGCGACGCTGCCAGGACTCGTCCTCGTCTACTACCTGACCGACACCCTCGGCGTGGCCGCGCTCGCGGCCGGCGCCGTCGTCACCGCCGCCAAGGTCTGGGACGTCGTCATCGACCCCTGGATCGGCGGGCGCAGCGACCGTGCGCTCGCCACGAGCGGCAGCAGGCGGCGCGGCATGCTGATCGGCGCGATCGGGCTGCCGATCGGCTTCGCGCTGACCTTCGCGGTCGTGCCGGGCCTCGGCCCCGTGGCATCCGGGCTCTGGGTCTTCCTCGCCTTCCTCGCGACCGCGACGTTCTTCAGCCTCTTCCAGGTGCCGTACATCGCCCTGCCCGCCGAGCTCACCCGCGGCTACGACGAACGCACGAGGCTGCTGACCTGGCGCGTCGTCGTGCTGACCATCGCGATCCTGCTCTTCGGCGCGGGCGGACCAGAACTGCGCGGCGCCTTCGGCGACGAGCACCTCGGCTATCTCGTGATGGCCGTCGTCGCCGGTCTCGCGATCGGCGCGGGCATGCTCGTGGCGACGACGATCGCACCGCGTCGGACGGTCCTCCCCGCGGCGGGCGCCCCGGCGCCGGGTCGCGCACCGGCCGGTTCCGCCGGCGGCGCGCTCGCCGGCTATCGGGAGGGCTTCGCCGCGCTCCGCCGCAGCGCCCCGTTCCGCGCCCTCCTCGGCGCCTTCGTGCTGCAGGGCCTCGCCACCGGGCTCATGCTCGCCGGAGCCCAGTTCGTCGCCACCTGGGTGCTCCGCGACGAACAGGCCGTCACGCTGCTCTTCGTCTCCCTCATCGCCCCCGCCGTGCTCGTGACCCCGCTCTGGCAGCTCGTCGCGAAGCGCATCGGCAAGGAGCGCGGCTTCGTCGCCGCGAGCGTGCTCTTCGCGCTCGCCGCGACGAGCATGGTCGCCCTCGTCTGGGCACCCGGAGCCTGGGTCTACGCACCCGTCGCCCTCGCGGGCGCCGCGTACGCCGGCATGCAGTCGCTCCCCATGGCGATGCTGCCGGACGTCATCTCGCACGACGCCCGCCGGAGCGGCCTCGACCGGGCCGGCAGCTTCGGCGGGGTGTGGACCGCGGGCGAGACGGCCGGCATGGCGCTCGGCGCGACCGTCCTCACCGTCGTGCTCGCCCTCACCGGCTATCTGGAGTCGACCGCCGGGGTCACCGTGCAGCAGCCCGACTCCGCCGTCGCCGGCATCGCGATCGCGTTCAGCGTCGTGCCCGCCGTGCTCGTCGCCGCGAGCCTGATCTCGCTGCGCGGCTACCGGCTCCGGCGGGAGGACATCGACGACGCGGGCGCGGCGCTCGCCGGCGAGGAGAGGACCACCGCATGAGCTTCCAGCAGGATCCCGCAGCGGTGCTCGCGCGCCTCGCCGTCCTCCGCGACCGCGACGCGCCGACCCACGGCGGGCGGGTGCTCTCGTACGTCTACGACTCCGGCCGGGCCGAGCTCGATGAGCTCGCCGCCGGCGCCGCCCGGCTCGTGCAGCCGGTCAACGGGCTCGACCCCACCACCTTCACCTCCGTCGCGGTCATGGAGCGCGAGCTCGTCGGCTTCGCCCGCGAGGCCTTCCACGGCGACGCCGACGTGGTCGGCTCGGCCACCTCCGGCGGCACCGAGAGCTGCCTGCTCGCGGTGAAGACCGCCCGCGACGTCTGGCGGGCGCGCGGCGGCACCGGGCGGCCCCGCCTCGTCGCCCCGTCGACGGTGCACGCCGCGTTCCACAAGGCCGCCGAGCTCTTCGACCTCGAGCTCGAGCTCGTCCCCGTGAGCGCCTACGACGGGCGCCCCGACCCCGCCGCCTTCGCCGAGCGGCTCGCGCCGGACGTGGCGCTCGCCGTCGTCAGCGCCCCCTCGTATCCGTTCGCCTCGCTCGACCCCGTCGCCGAGATCGCCGCGCTCGCCGAGGCGGCGGGCGTCGCCCTGCACGTCGACGCCTGCATCGGCGGGTTCGCGCTCGCCTTCTGGCCCGAGCCGCTCCCGGCGTGGGACTTCCGCGTCCCCGGCGTCACGAGCCTGTCGGCCGACCTGCACAAGTACGGCTACGCGCCGAAGGGCGCCTCGGTGCTGCTCACCCGCGGTCGCGACCGGCAACGGCACCAGTACTTCGCGACGACGGGATGGCCCGGCTACCCGGTCGTGAATCCGACCCTCGCCGGCTCGAAGCCGGCCGGCCCGCTCGCCGCGGCCTGGGCGATCACGCAGACGCTCGGGCGCGCGGGCTTCGCCGAGCTGACCGCCGAGGCGGCCAGGGCGACGGCGGCGATCATCGACGCGGTGCACGGCATCCCGGGCCTGCGCATCGTCGGCGAGCCGATCGGGCCGCTGCTCGCGGTCGAATCCGACCTCGACGCCGAACCCGAGCTGCGCGTCGACCCGCATCGCTGGGCCGACGCCGCGCTCGCCGCGGGCTGGCAGCTGCAGCTCCAGCCCGGTTTCGCCCAGCCCGGGGGAGCGGCGCTGCCGCGCACCGCGCACCTCACCGTCACCCCTGTGACCGAGCGGGTGCTGCCCGAGCTGCTGCCGGCGCTCGTCGGCGCGGCCGACGCGGTGCGCGGACTCCCGCCGATCGACGGTGCCGCGGTGCTCGGCGAGCTCCTCGCCGCCCGGCCCGAGCTGGCTGCGGCGCTCCTGCCGAGCGCCGACGGCGGCACCGGTGGAGAGGGGAGCGGAGCGCTCGAACTGGGCTCGGACCAGGCGGCCGGGTTGCTCGGCTCGCTTGGGTTGCTCGGTGGTGAGGAGCCGCTCGCGACGCGACTCGCGCCGGTGCTCGCCCTCGTCGAGGTGCTGCCGCGGCCGCTCACCGAGCGGTTGCTCGTGGAGCTGCTGGCTCGCGCGGTCGAGCCCGTCGAGGCATCCTGACTCCCACCCCCGGACTTGCCCGACTTTCATGAAAGTCGGGCAACACCTGCTCTTCTCTCGACTTGCCCGACTTTCATGAAAGTCGGGCAAGTCGTGGATTTGCGGCGGGTCAGCGGAGCGAGACGTCGAGCCGCCGACCGGCGAGATTGCGCGGGCGGGCGGCGAGCTCGCCCGCGAGCTGCTCGATCGCGCGTGCGGCCGGGTCGTCGGGCGCGGCGTGCACGACCGGATCGCCCGCGTCGCCGCCCTCGCGAAGCGCCACCGAGAGCGGCACGCTCGCGAGCAGCGGCACCGGGGCGTCCTGCCCCTCGGAGAGCCGCCGGGCCACCTCGGCGCCGCCGCCGGAGCCGAACAGCTCCAGCACCGTGCCGTCCGGACCGGCGAGGCCGGCCATGTTCTCGACCACGCCGATCAGGCGCTGCCCGGTCTGCCTGGCGACGACCCCCGAGCGCTCGGCGACATCGGCCGCGGCCGGCTGCGGGGTCGTCACGACGACGACCTCCGCGTTCGGCAGCAGCTGGCCGAGCGAGATGGCGATGTCGCCCGTTCCCGGCGGCAGATCCACGAGGAGCACGTCGAGATCGCCGAAGTACACGTCGGTGAGGAACTGCGAGAGCGTGCGGTGCAGCATCGGGCCGCGCCAGGCCACGGCGACCGAGGACGCGCGCTGACCGGGCTCCGTCGGCTCGATGAACATGCCGATCGAGATCGTCTTCACGCCGTGCGCGACGGGCGGCAGGATCATCTCGTCGACCCGCGTCGGCTTGGCCGGGGTGCCCTCGGCGTCGACGAGACCGAGGAGCGCGGGGATGGAGAAGCCGTGCACATCGGCGTCGACGAGCCCCACTGCGAGGCCTCGCGCCGCGAGCGCGACGGCGAGGTTCGCGGTGATGGTCGACTTGCCGACCCCGCCCTTGCCGCTCGTGATCGCGATCACCCGGGTGAGCGTGCCCGGCCCGAACGGGTTGCCCCGTGGACGACCGGCGCGCAGCCGCTCGGTGAGCGCGTTCCGCTGGGCCGGGGTCATCACCGTGAGCTCGACGTCGGCGTTGCCCTCGCCGGCCACCGATTCGGCGGCGGCCCGTACGTCGCGTTCGATGCGATCGGATGCCGGGCAGCCCACGATCGTGAGCCGGACGACGACGCGGACCCGGCCCGACGCGTCGGCCGTCACCGACTCGATCATGTCGAGCTCGGGCAGCGGCCGGCGGATCTCCGGGTCGGTCACGCCGCCGAGCGCGGCGGAGACGCGACGCTCGAGCTCGGCGGGAGGCATCCCGATCCCGCCCGCGGACGCCGTGGCGCCCGAGGGGTCGTCAGGATGCGGCATGCTCCGCCTCCTCCTCGTCACGACGGTCGAGCTCGTCGAGGATCTGGCGGAGCTCCTGACGGATGAACTCCTTCGAGGCGAGGTCCTTCACCGCGAGGCGGAGTGCGACGACCTCGCGCGCGAGGTACTCGGTGTCGGCGAGGTTGCGTTCGGCGCGCTGACGGTCCTGCTGGATCTGCACGCGGTCGCGGTCGTCCTGGCGGTTCTGCGCGAGCAGGATCAGGGGCGCCGCGTAGCTCGCCTGCAGCGACAGGATGAGCGTCAGCACCGTGAAGCCGAACGCCTGCGAGTCGAAGCGCCAGTCCTCCGGGGCGTAACTGTTCCACATCAGCCAGGCGACGCAGAACACCGTGAGACCGAGCAGGAACCACGGCGTGCCCATCGCCCGCGCCACCCACTCGGTGAAACGGCCGAAGCGGTCGCGATCGCCCGACAGTCGGAAGGGCGACGATCGCAGCATGCCCTTCGGGGTCTCGAATCGCCGGTCGTCGTCAGCGCGTGCCATCGCCTGCCCTCCTTCCCTGCGGGATGGGGATGCTCCCCGTGGTCAGCTGCGCGCGGGCGGTCGCCCGGCGAGAGAGTTCGTCCTCTTCGGGATGACTTCGCCAGTCGTCCGGAAGCAGATAGTCGAGCACGTCATCGATGGTCACCACCCCGACGAGTCGGTGCTTCTCGTCGACGACCGGCACCGACACGAGGTCGTAGCTCGCGAGGATGCGGCTGACCTCCGCGGCCGAGGTGTCGGCGCGGACGGGCTCGAGGCCCTGATCGATGAGCGAGCCGAGCCGCTCGTGCGGCGGGTAGCGGAGCATGCGCTGGAAGTGCACGATGCCGAGGAAGCGCCCCGTCGGCGCCTCGTACGGCGGCAGGGTGACGCAGACGGCGGCGCCGAGCGCGGGCGGGAGGTCGTGCCGGCGGATGAGCGCGAGGCCCTCCGCGACGGTCGCGTCGGCCGAGACGATGATGGGCTCGGTGGTCATCAGCCCGCCCGCCGTGTCGGGCCCGTAGGAGAGCAGGAGGCGAACGTCCTCCGCCTCCTCCGGCTCCATCAGCTCGAGCAGGTGCTCGCCGCGCTCCTCTGGGAGCTGGGCGATGAGGTCTGCGGCGTCGTCGGGCTGCATGCGGTCGAGCACGTCGGCGGCGCGGTCGTCGCCGAGGCCCGCGAGGATCGTGACCTGCTCCGACTCGGGCATCTCCTCGAGCACGTCGGCGAGACGTTCGTCGGGCAGCTCCTCGGCCACTTCCTGGCGGCGCTGGGGCGGCAGGTCGAGCAGGGTGTTGGCGAGGTCGGCGGGCTTCAGCTCCGAGTAGGTGGCGATGAGCTGCTCGGCGGACTGCGCCTCGCCGGGCGCGTTGGCCTCGCGGACCTCGCGCCACGTGACGTAGGCGGACTGCCCCTTCGCGAACGGCGAGGCGCTCGCCTTCGGCCGGCGCACGAAGAGCTGGTCGACCTCCCACTCGCCGGGCTCGCGCTCCTCGATCGCGACGTCCTCGATGGTGGCCTGCCCGCTGCCGTCGTTGAAGGCGACCTTGCGGCCGAGCATCTCGGCGATGACGCGCACCTCGCCGCCGCGCTGCTCGAAGCGGCGGAGGTTGATGAGCCCGGTGGTGATGACCTGCCCGCCGCCGATGGAGGTGACCCGGCCGATCGAGAGGAAGACGCGGCGCTTGCCCGGCACCTCGACGATGAGCCCGACGACCCGCGGCGGGTCCGATTTGCGGTAGACGACGAGGACATCGCGCACGCGGCCGACCCGATCGCCGGCGGGGTCGAAGACGGCGCACCCGGCAAGTCGGGCGACGAAGACTCTCGTGGCGCTCACGGATACCAACCTAGTCCCCGCCCCTGGGTGAGGCCTCGGTTCCCCGAGCTCGTCGAGGGGGCGCTTCGACGGGCTCAGCGAACCAGGGGACGTGTTCGCTCCTGGCGCGCGCGTTCCGGGCACGATTCTCCGGCTCAGCAGGGGTGCACGTGGGACAATGACGCCATGAGCAGCTCTTCGCCGTTCGGCGGCCGTCTGGCCCAAGCGTTCCCGACCCTGCCCAAGGGGGAGACGGTCGCGAGCTACGAGACCTACGCCGAGGCGCAGGCCGCCGTCGACCGGCTCGCGAAGGCCGAGTTCCCCGTGAAGGAGCTCGCGATCGTGGGCACCGACCTCACGAGCGTCGAGCGCATCACCGGCAAGCTCACCTGGGGCCGCGTCGCAGGTGGCGGCGCGCTGTCCGGGGCGTGGTTCGGGCTCTTCCTCGGGCTGCTGTTCTTCATCTTCGCGCCGAGCGGGCCGACCCTCGGCATCCTGGGCGCCGCGGTGCTCATCGGCGCCGGCTTCGGCATGGTCTTCGGGCTCGTCTCCTACTCGATCAATCGTCGGCGCCGGGACTTCACCTCGGTGATGCAGGTGCTCGCCACACGCTACGCGATCATCGCCGAGCCGCAGCACGTCGACCGCGCGCGAAACGTGCTCGGCGTGGACGCTCCGGCCGCGGCAGCGGCGCAGGCGGGCGGCTGGTCGACCGGCTGGTCGTCGCGCGAGGACGCGGCCCGGTCCAGCAGCAGCGCCGCGCCCGTCGCGGATGCCCCGACGGCACCGGATGCCCCGGCCGCCCCGGCCGAGGGCTCGGGCGAGGAAGGCCGCCCGCTGACCTACGGCGAGGCGCTCGACGCCGAGCGGCGCGCGAAGGCCCGCGAGGCCGCGGCCCGGGCTGCGGAGCAGCGTGCGGCGGCGGAACAGGCCGCGCGCGAGGCTGCGGCCGCCGAGGCATCCGCGCCCGCCGACTCCGCGGCCGAGCCGCCGAGCGGCGACGCCGAGCGCCCGCGCGACTGACCGCGAGCCCGCTCAGCCCGGGCGAGTCGCACGACGAAACGTCCGGCGCGCCGTACCAGGACGACGCGCTGCGCGAATCGTCGTGCGACTCGCAGCCTGATCGGCCGCCACGGCACCACCCATGCTCGGTCCGCGCCATCGCGAGGCGGACCGGAGCCGGGAGCCTCAGCCGCGCGCGCCCCGGACCCAGGCCTCGACCTCGGCGACCGTGCGGGGGATCGCGGCCGAGAGGTTCACTGCGCCGTCGGCGGTGACGACGATGTCGTCCTCGATGCGCACCCCGATGCCGCGGAACTCCTCGGGCACCGTCAGGTCGTCGGGCTGGAAGTACAGGCCGGGCTCGATCGTGAACACCATGCCCTCCTGCAGCTCGCCGTCGAGGTAGAGCTCGCGCCGCGCCTGCGCGCAGTCGTGCACGTCGAGGCCGAGGTGGTGGCTCGTGCCGTGCACCATGTAGCGGCGGTGGAACTGGTTCTCGGGCTGCAGCGACTCCTCGGCCGAGACGGGCAGGAAGCCCCACTCGGCGGTCTTGCGGGCGATGACGGCCATCGCGGCCGCGTGCACCTCGCGGAAGACGATGCCGGGCCGGACGATCGCGAACGCGGCGTCCGCGGCCTCGAGCACCGCCTCGTAGACCTGGCGCTGCACGGCGCTGAACTCGCCGTTCACCGGGAAGGTGCGGGTGATGTCGGCCGTGTAGTAGCTGTCCATCTCGACGCCGGCGTCGAGCAGCACGAGGTCGCCGGGGACGACGGGACCGTCGTTGCGGGTCCAGTGCAGGATCGTCGCGTGCGGGCCGGCCGCGGCGATCGACCCGTAGCCGACGTCGTTGCCCTCGAGACGGGCGCGGGTGGCGAAGACGCCCTCGATGACGCGCTCGCCGCGCACCTCGCTGGTGATGCGGGGGAGTTCCTGCAGCACCTCGGTGAAGCCGCGCTGGGTGGCGTCGACGGCCGCGCGGAGCTCGGCGAGCTCGTACTCGTCCTTCGTGAGCCGCAGCTCGCTCAGGGCGCGCGCGAAGTCGGCGTCGGGCTCGTGCTCGCCGCCGACCTCGAGGGAGAACGGGGCGTCCTGCGCGTTCTCGCTGAGGGCGCGCTCGGCGGCGAAGCGGATGCGGGCGTGGTCGATGCGCTCGGTGACCGCCGGGTCGGCTTCGCGGACGACGAGGGTGGCGGTGTCGGTGGCGTCGACGACGGCGTCGAAGCCGGCCAGGTCGGCGGCGGCGATCGCGAGCTCGGCGGCGACGTGCGCGACCGAGGGGCGGGCGCCGATCCAGAACTCGCCGATCGCCGGGTTCGCGTAGAACTCCTCGGAGTCGCGGCCGGCGCGCTCGCGGAAGTAGACGGTGGCGTCGTGCCCGCCGGCGGCGTTCGGCTCGAGCACGAGCACGGCACCGGGCTCGCTGTCGGAGCCCCAACCGGTGAGGTGCGCGAACGCCGAGTGGGCGCGGAACGGGTAGTCGGTGTCGTTCGCCCGCTGCTTCATGTCGCCCGCGGGCACCACCAGGCGCTGGCCCGGGAACTGCGCGGAGATGGCCGCGCGACGCTCGGCGGCGTACGGCGCCTGACGGCGTGCAGCGGGGAGCGCCTCGTCGCGCTCGGCCCAGCCGCTGCCGATGAAGTCCTTGAAGCCCTCGGAACCGGGGGTCGTCGAGCGGTTCGCGTTGCGTCCGCTCTGCTCGTCGCTGTGTTCGCTCGCGCCCTCGGGCGCGGTCGTCGTCGAAGTATCGCTCGTGGCCATGCCCCCATTCTCGCACCAGGAACGTGGATGGCGGCCGGGAGCGGCCCCTGCTTCAGCAGGCGGTTCCGGGAACGGGGCCGGTTCAGCCGCCGGTGCGGACGAGGGAGGCCACGACGGGGCGGTGGTCGCTGCCGGAGGCGTCGAGCGAGTCGACGACGCGGAACGACTCGACGTGCCAGTCCGACGTCGCCAGCACGTGGTCGATGGGGCTGCCGAGCAGCGCGGGCACGTCGGTCGGCCAGGTGCCGACCCCGGCGGCCCCCGCAGCGTTCGCGGCGTCCGAGCAGCGCCCGAGATCGCCTCCGTCGCTGCCGAGGCCCGCGAAGTGATCGAGGGTGGCGTTGAAGTCGCCCGCCATGATCACGTTGTCACCGGCGCACTGCTCGGCGATCCAGCCGAGGTCGCTGCGCCAGTTGCGCAGCTCCCAGCGGATCGGCGCGACCGCGTGCACGGCGACGATCCGCGGGCCGTCGCCGTCGACCGGCTCTGCGACGAGCGAGGGCACCGTGTTGGTGTTGTCGGGCGGCCCGGGCCAGTCGGGGCTGACGACCGTGTACTCGCCGAGCGCGCTCGACACGAGGAGTGTCGTGGAGCGAGCCTTGGCGATGTCGTCGAACGCCTGCCAGTGCACCCACATCGGGCTGCCGCCGTCGCGCATCGCGAGTGCGACCTCTTCGCCGAACGGCTCGGTGGTCTCGGGCAGCACGACGATGTCGGCGCCGCGCTCGAGCGCGAGCTCGGCGACGACCGCGGCATCGGGCTCTTCGCCGAGCGTGTTCCACGCCAGCACCGTGACCGCCTCGGTGGACGAGGCATCCGAGCCGCCGACCCCGCGCACTGCGAGCACCGCCGCGTTGCCGCCGGCGAACAGCAGGCTCACCGTGAGCATCGCGATCGCGAAGCGGCGCAGGCGACGGCCGAGGGCGACGAGCACGAACACGACGGCCGCGACGACACCCACGAGCACGCCGGCGCCGCGAAGGGCGACCACGTGCGCGGCGATCCACTGATCCTGCAGGCCGAGGCCCTGCGGCCAGACGAGCACGGCGCCGATGACGGCGGAGGCGAGCACGACGAGCCAGCCGAGCAGACGGAGCAGCATCCCTCCAACCTAGGCCGCCCCGCACAGCGGCGCCGGGGCATCCGCCGTGCGATCACTGGGAGTCGGCTGAGGCGAGCATGTGGAGGAGGAGGGATGCCTCGCCGCAAGCGCCCGGCGGGCGGCCGCGGCGCCCCGCGGGCTTAGCATGGAGGGATGGCCGAAGCCCCCGCCGTCGCCCTCGAAGCCGATCTGCACGTGCACTCGACGGTGTCGGACGGCACCGGCGCGCCCGCGCAGCTGCTCGTCGAGGCGGCCGCCGCCGGCCTCCAGGCCATCGCGCTGACCGACCACGACTCGACCGCGGGCTGGGCCGATGCCGCGGCCGCGGTGCCCGCGAGCGGCGTCGCGCTCATCCCCGGCATGGAGCTCTCCACGCGCGAGGGCTACCACAGCGTGCACATGCTCGGCTATCTGATCGACCCCGAGAACCCGGCCCTCGTGGCGGAGACCCGGCGCATCCGCGAGTCGCGACTGAGCCGCGCCGAGCAGATCGTGCGGCGCATCTCCCGCGACTACCCGCTCACCTGGGACGACGTGCTCGCGCACTCCGCGGAGGGCGCCACCATCGGTCGGCCGCACATCGCCGACGCCCTCGTCGCCCGAGGGCACGCGCCGGATCGCTCTGCGGCGTTCGCCGGCATCCTGCACCCCCGCTCGGGCTACGCAGAGCCGCACTACGCGCCCGACCCGATCACCGGCATCCGACTCATCCGCGAGGCCGGGGGAGTCCCGGTGCTCGCGCACCCCGGCACGCGCGGCTCCGACGCGGTGACCGCGCCCGGACGGCTCGCGCAGCTCGTCGAGGCCGGCCTCTTCGGCCTCGAGGTCGACCACCCCGAGAACGAGCCGTCCGCACTGCCGAGGCTGCGCGAGCTCGCAGCGCGGTTCGACCTCGCCATCACCGGCTCGAGCGACTACCACGGCGACGGCAAGCCGAACCGCCTCGGAGAGCAGCGCACCGCGCCGGAGGTCGTCGCCCGGCTGATCGCGGAGGGACGGGGCAGCAGCCCGGTCCTGCCCTAGGCGTCCGCGCCGGCGCGCCGACCGAGCCACCTGGAACGGCGGAACGCCGGCCGCCCGAGGGCGACCGGCGTTCCGGATGCGGGAGCGCGTCAGGCCTGCGGAGCCGCCTGGCTCGCGCCGGCCGAGCCGCTGCTCGAGCTGCCGCCGCGGCGGCGGCGACGGCGACGCGGGGCCGCGTTGCCGTCGTGGTGCTCCTTGCCCTTGCCGTCGTGGGTGCCGGCGCCGACCTCGCGCTCGGCCCCGTCGCCGGCCGTCGCCTCGGCCGAGTCGGAGCTCGCCGCGCCGCCGGCGACCGGCGCGCCGCCGCGGGTGCGACGGCGGTTGCGGCTGCGGGGCGCGCGCTCGGCGTCGCCCTCCGAGCGGCCGGCGGTCGCCGAACGGTTCGCCGGCGCTGCGGGGGCGGCGGGCTTCAGCCGGCCCTTCGTGCCGGCGGGGATGTCGAGGTCCGTGTAGAGGTGCGGGCTCGACGAGTAGGTCTCGGTCGGCTCGGGCTGCCCGAACTCGAGCGCCCGGTTGATGAGCGCCCACTTGTGCAGGTCGTCCCAGTCGACGAAGGTGACCGCGATGCCGGTCTTGCCCGCGCGGCCGGTGCGGCCGGCGCGGTGCAGGTACGTCTTGTCGTCGTCGGGGATGGTGTGGTTGATGACGTGGGTCACGTCATCGACGTCGATGCCGCGGGCGGCGACGTCGGTCGCGATCAGCACGTCCTTCTTGCCGGCCTTGAACGCGGCCATCGCGCGCTCGCGCTGGTCCTGGTTCAGATCGCCGTGCACGGCCGCCGCGTTGAAGCCGCGGTCGTTCAGCTCCTCGACGAGCTTGGCCGCCGCGCGCTTGGTGCGCGTGAAGATCACGGTCTTGCCGCGGCCCTCGGCCTGCAAGATGCGCGAGATCACCTCGTCCTTGTCGAGCGAGTGCGCCCGGTAGACGAGGTGCTTGATGTTCGCCTGCGTGAGGCCCTCGTCGGGGTCGTTCGCACGGATGTGGATCGGCTTCGACATGAACCGGCGCGCGAGGGCGACGATCGGGCCGGGCATCGTCGCCGAGAACAGCATGGTGTGCCGCACGGCCGGGACCTTCGAGAAGATCTTCTCGATGTCGGCGAGGAAGCCGAGGTCGAGCATCTTGTCGGCCTCGTCGAGCACGATCTCCTGCACCTCGCCGAGGTTCAGGAGGCGCTGGCTGGCGAGGTCGAGGAGCCGCCCGGGCGTGCCGACGACGATCTGCGCGCCCGCCTTGATCTGCTCGATCTGCCCCTCGTACGCCTTGCCGCCGTAGATCGAGACGATCTTCGTGGGCCGGTTCGAGGTGGCGAGCTCGAGGTCTTCGGTGACCTGCACCGCGAGTTCGCGGGTCGGCACGACGACGAGCGCCTTCACGCCGGGCTCGGGGTCGTCGCCGAGGCGCTGGATCAGCGGGAGGCCGAAGCCGAAGGTCTTGCCGGTGCCGGTCTTCGCCTGACCGATGATGTCCTGGCCCGAGAGGGCGAGGGGGATGGTCTGCTCCTGGATGGGGAAGGCATCGACGATGCCCTTCCCGGCGAGGGCGTCGACGATGTCCGACGCGATGCCGAGCTCGGTGAAAGTAGTCAAGAGGTTCTGCCTTGTCGTGTGCGTTCGCGGTGCGAATGTTGGGGTGCGCCCTGCATTCGTCCACAGGCGCACGGCCGCGGGTCCGATGCCCGCGAGCCCGTTAAGACTAACGGAGGCTCGCTGAAAGGCCGTGCACGCTGCCGATAAGCTGTCGCACGTGGTCTTCTGGTTGAAGCGGCGCAGGCCGCGCGCTGAGGCGCCCCGACTGCGTCCGCGGGTCGCCGCGACCGAGCTCGCCCGGGTCGACTTCACGGAGTTGGTGCCCGACCCGCTGCCGTACCTCGGCCAGGCGGCGTCGCTGCAGCTCGCCTTCTTCGAGTCGCTCGCGAAGGCGGTCGCCACCTCGCCCGATCTCGTGGCGAAGGAGGGGCTGTCGGTCGCCTCCGGCGAAGCCCTCGCGAAGCACCACGCCCTCATCGAGGAGCTGCGGCGCGCCGACGCCGAGCCCGCCGAGTACCTGGCGATGTTCCAGGCGGCGACCGATCACTTCCGGCAGCTCACGAGCGGGGCCGACTGGCACGAGCTGCTGCTCGGCATCCACCTCACCTCGGGCATGCTCGACGACTTCTTCCTGCGGCTGTCCGACGGGCTCCCGGTGGAGCTCGGCCGCCGAGTGCGCGGCATCCTCGCCGAGCGCCAGGGCGCCCCGGTGCTCGAGCACCTGCTGACGCAGGCGATCGCGAGCGAGCCGGGGCTCGCCGACCGCCTCGCGCTCTGGGGGCGCAGTCTCGTCGGCGACACCCTGCTCGTCGCCAGGAAGGCGCTCGAGGCGGCGGAGCCGGAGGCGCGCCACGGCGAGGACGTCGAGCCGGTCTTCACCGAGCTCATCGCCGAGCACACCCGTCGCATGGACGCGCTCGGCCTGACGGCCTGACCGCTGGGCGGTCCGAGCGGCGGCGCGCGACGCGCAGCGGCGGATGCCTCGGCGTCAGGCCTTGGCGCCGGCGCCCGGGCGGGCCAGCCGCTCGAACAGCTCGGCGTCGTGGCGCTCGCGGCTCGGGCCGATCAGGAGGGCGGCGAGCGCCGAGACCACGCCGGCCGCGGCGAGCGAGGCCACCCAGATCCAGCCGCCGTCCCACGGCCAGCCGAGCCAGGTGAGGCCGACCCAGACGACGGCCGCGACGGCGGTGCCGATCGCCGGGATCAGCGCGACGCCGTGCGTCGCCCGCCCGGGCAGCGAATACCGGGCCGCGAGGCCGAGGATCGCGCCGCCCAGGGCGACGAACAGGAGTTCCATGTCAGGCGACGAAGCCGACGCGACGCGACTCCTCGGAGCCGATCTCGACGTAGGCCAGCGCAGCGCCGGGGATCACGTAGACCGTGCCCTTCTCGTCGCTGAGGCGCAGCGAAGGCGACTGCCCGGAGAGGGCCGCGGTGACGGCCTGCTCGACCTCCGCCGCGGTCTGCGCGGCCTCGAAACCGAGTTCACGGGGGGAGTTCTGGATGCCGATGCGAACGTCCACTGTGCGCCTTTCTCGTCGTGCTCTCACCCTATGTCACCCGGCCTCGGCGGTGCTTCGCGTTCACTGTCGGCGGAACGGGTTAGCGTGGCCGCATGCCCCGCCCCGAAGCCCTCGTCGAGCAGCCCGCGCTCTTCACCGACGACACCTTCGCGGGGCTCGAGCTCGAGCACCTCGGCACCGAGCGGTCGGCCGCGGTGTTCGGTGCTCCCGGCTCGGGAAAGACGAGCCTCGCGATCGAACTGGTGGCCCGCCGGATCGAGGGCGGCTACGCGGCCGACGAGGTGCTCGCGCTCGCCGCGACGCGCACCACGGCGAGCCGCATGCGCGACCGCATCGCGGTCCGGCTCGGCGCGACCACCCGCGGCCCGCTGGCCCGCACCGCGAACTCCCTCGCGTTCCAGCTCGTGCGCGCCTTCACCGGCGAGCCGGTGACGCTGCTCACCGGCGCCGAGCAGGACCAGATCATCGCCGAGCTGCTCGAAGCCGCCGAGGCCGACGGCGGCGGCCCGGAGTGGCCCTTCGAGACGCGGGTGCGCGCGCTCCGCGGTTTCCGCACCGAGCTCCGCGACCTCCTGATGCGTGCGGTCGAGGAGCACGTCGACGGCTCCGCACTCATCCGCCTCGGGCGTGCGAGCGGGCGCCCCGAGTGGGTCGCCGCCGGCCGGTTCCTCGACGAGTACACCGAGGTGAAGGAGCAGCTGCGCGGCGGCCAGTTCGACTCGGCGGAGCTCGCGGCCTTCGCCGCGGCGATCGTGCAGCGCAGCATCCACGACGAGCGGGCGGCGGCGGCGCTCGGCACGCTGTCGCGACTGCGGCTCATCGTGGTCGACGACGCGCAGGAGGCGACGGCGGCCACGGCCGCGCTCCTCGCCGCCTTCGCGGCGCGCGGCACGCATGTCGTCGCACTCGGCGACCCCGATGTGGCGAGCAACGGATTCCGCGGCGGCCGCCCCGAGCTGCTCGGCACGCTCTCCGCGCTGCTCGGCGCTCCCGCCGACCGCATCGAGCTCCCGTCGGTGCACCGGGGGCGTCCGGAGCTGCGTCGGCTCGTCGCCTCGGTCACCGGGCACATCGGCGCGGCGCTCGGCGGCGGGCACCGGGCCGCGAGCGTCCCGGCCGACACGGCGCCCGCGCCCGATCCGCTCGCGCCGGTGCTCGGCATCGAGGCGGCGTCGCACGCGGGGGAGTGCCAGCAGATCGCGGCGCTGCTGCGCGAACGCCACCTGCTCGACGGGGTGCCGTGGTCGCAGATGGCGGTGGTGCTGCGCTCCGGCGCCGACGCGCCGTCGTTCGAACGCGGGCTCGCACTGGCCGACGTGCCGACCGCCGGGGCGCTCGTGCGCACCGCCCTGCGCGACGCGCCCGCGGCTGCGGCCCTGCTGCGCGCCGCCTCGCTCGTGCTCGAGCGCGAGCCGTTGACGCCCGAGCTCGCGGTCGAGCTGCTCACGGGCCCGCTCGGCCGGCTCGACCCGGTCGGGCTCCGTCGGCTGCGCCTCGCGCTCCGGCACGAGGAGCTGGCGGCAGGGGGCGACCGCACGGGCGACGAGCTGCTCGTCGACGCGCTCTCCGCGCCCGGCGGCTTCGAGACCGTCGACGCCGCTGCGGGCCGTCGCGCCGCCCGACTGGCCAGGCTGCTCGCGGCGGCGCGCACCCGGGTCGGCACCGGCTCGACGATCGAGGAGATCCTCTGGTCGCTCTGGGACCGCAGCGGCCTGGCCGAGGAGTGGGGGGCGCAGGCCGCCGGCACGGGGGTGCTGGCAGAAGAGGCGAACCGCGCGCTCGACGCGGTGGTGGCGCTGTTCTCGGCCGCGCAGCGCTTCGTCGAACGCACGCCGGGCGCCCCCGCGGTGCGCTTCGTCGACGAACAGTTCTCGAGCGAGCTGCCCGAGGACTCGCTCGCCCCGCAGCGTGCCGCCGAGTCCGTGTTCGTCGGCACCGCGCCGGCGCTCATCGGCCGTGACTTCGAGGTCGTCGTGATCGCCGGCCTCCAGGAGGGGGTGTGGCCGAACCTCCGGCCGCGCGGCACCCTGCTGCACGCGGCCCTGCTGCCCGCCGTCGCGGCGGCGGCCCGCGCGGGGGCGCCGATTCCCGCCCCGGATTCGACGGCCGACGCCCGCGCCGCGGTGCGCAGCGACGAGCTGCGCCTGTTCGCGCTCGCCGCGAGCCGGGCGACGCGGCAGCTCGTGCTGAGCTGCACGGCCAACGACGACGAGCAGCCCTCGATGCTCCTCGGCTACGCGGAGGAGCGGCTGTCGCCGCGACGACGGCCGTTGCACCTCCGCGGACTCGTCGGCGCGCTCCGCCGCGAAGCGGTCGCCGATCCGGGCGGCGAGGCGGCGCCGGCGCTCGCGCTGCTCGCCGAGGCCGGCGTGCCCGGGGCGCACCCGGAGGAGTGGTACGGCCTGCGCGCGCCGTCCAGCACGGCGCCGATCGTCGACCTCGACGCCGATCCCGAGGCTCGGGTGCCGGTGTCGCCGTCGCAGATCGACCGCGCCGAGGAGTCCCCGCTCGGCTGGTTCATCGATCGGGTCGCCTCGCCGCCCTCGGGGCTCGCCGCCTCGATCGGCACGATCGTGCACGCGGTCGTCGAGGAGGCGGGGGCGAGCGGCGAGACCGAGCTGGAGGCGCTCTGGTCCGGGGTCGAGGCGAGGCTCGAGGCGCTGCGTTTCGAGGCCGGCTGGGTGGCCGAGCGCGAACGCCGCGGCGCCAGGCGCATGGTCGAGGGCGCCGCCGACTACCTCGGCCAGTTCGCCGACGACGCGAAGGTGCTGCTCGGCGCCGAGGGCCGCTTCACGCTCGAGCTCGGCCGGGTGCGCCTCAGCGGCACGATCGACCGCGTCGAGGCCTCGCCCGACGGCACGACCGTGATCGTCGACCTGAAGACGGGGCGCACGCCGCCGACCGCCGCCGAGACCGCGGCCCACCCGCAGCTCGCCGCCTACCAGCTCGCGGCCCGCCACGAGCAGGTGCCGAACCTCGGCAGGCTGGGCGGGGCGAAGCTCGTCTACCTCGCCCGCCCGCTGCGCGGCGCCGCCTACACCGAGCGCGCGCAGCAGCCCTTCGACGACGCCGACGAGCAGGCCTTCCGCGAGCGGCTCGACGCGGTCGCCGCCATCATGAGCGGCGCGAGCTTCGAGTCGCCCGTCGAGATCGGGCCGCGATCGCGCTTCGGCGCCTGGCACTACCGGGTGCACCTCGTTCCGGCGGTGTCCGCATGATCGCCGCCGCAGAGATCGCGACCCGGCTCGGCCTGCACCCGCCGACCGAGGAGCAGCGCGCGGTCATCGAGGCCGATCCGCGAGGCCGCTCGCTCGTCGTCGCCGGTGCCGGCAGCGGCAAGACCGAGACCATGGCGAACCGGGTCGTGTGGCTCCTCGCGAACGGCCACGTGCAGGTGCCGGAGGTCCTCGGGCTCACCTTCACCCGCAAGGCCGCGGGGGAGCTCGCCGAGCGCATCCGCGCGCGCATCGGACAGCTCGTGGCCGAGGGCATCGCCGAACTCGAGCTCGACCCCCTCGAGGCGGCGACGGTGTCGACGTACAACGCCTTCGCGAGCGCCATCTACCGCGAGCACGCCCTGCTGATCGGTCGTGAGCCCGACGCCGCGGTGCTGGGCGAGGCATCCGCCTGGCAGCTGGCCCGCTCGATCGTCGCGGCCGCCGCCGACCCTCGGCTCGTCGAGCTCGACGCCTCCCTCGACAAGGTGACCGGCGCCGTGCTCGGGCTGAGCCGAGCGCTCGGCGAGAACGTCGCCGACGCGCGCGATGTGCGGGCGATGGCGCGCGAGTTCCTCGGCATGGCCGACCTGCCGATCGGGGCGCCGCGCAAGCGCACCCCGTACGACTCCTTCGTGGCCGCGCTCGGTGCGGTGGACGCGCTGCCGCCGCTGCTCGAGCTCGCCGAGGCGTACGCCGAGGCGAAGCGGGCCCGCGGCTACGTCGAGTTCTCCGACCAGGTCTCGCTCGCCCTCGAGATCTGCACGGCGCACCCCGAGGTGGCAGTCGCCCACCGCGAGCGGTTCCGCACCGTGCTGCTCGACGAGTATCAAGACACGAGCGTCGTGCAGACCCGGCTGCTCGCCGCGCTGTTCCGCGGGCACTCGGTGATGGCGGTCGGCGACCCGGACCAGTCGATCTACGGCTGGCGCGGCGCGAGCGCCGCGAACCTGGCCCGCTTCGGCGGCGACTTCGCGGCCGAACGAGCCGAGGCACGCGCCGACGAGCGCGTCGAGCTGCGGCACGACGCGAGCGTCGACGGCCCCCGGCGCACGGGTGCGGGCGACGCCGTCGTCTACGATCTCTCCACGAGCTGGCGCAATCCGCGCATCGTGCTCGACGCCGCGAACGCGATCATCGAGCCGCTCGACGGCGGCATCGACAAGGCCCCGCTCGCGGCCTCGCCGTTCGCCGGCGACGGCGTGCTCGACTGCGCCTGGGCCGAGACCATCGACGAAGAGGCCGAGCACATCGCCCGGTGGTTCGCCGAGCGCCTCGGGCACGCCGAGCCCGGTGACGCAGGCGCGTCATCGGGCGCCGCCCGCCAGCACCGAAGCGCCGCGGCAGCCGCCGCGCGCACGGGCGCCCTGCTCTGCCGCACCTTCGCGAACGTCGACGTGTTCACCGCCGCGCTGCGACGGCACGGGGTCCCCGTGCACGTCCTCGGCGTGGCCGGGCTCCTCGACCAGCCCGTCATCGCCGACCTCGTCAGCACCCTGCGCGTGCTGCACGACCCGACCGCCGGGGCTGAGCTCATCCGCGTGCTGGGCGGCGCCCGCTGGGCGATCGGCCCCGCCGACCTCTCCGCGCTCGCCGGCCTCGCGCGCTGGCTCGTCGACCGCGACCAGGCGATGCGGCGGCTCGACGACGGCGTGCGCGCGGGCCTGCGGGCCTCGATCGCGGCAGAGGAGTCCCCGTCGATCGTCGATGCGCTCGACTTTCTGCTGTCCGCGCCCGACGACCACCGTGCGCTCGTCGCGTTCACGGCCGAGGGGCTCGCCCGCATGCGTCGCGCCGGCGCGCAGCTCCAGTCCCTGCGCCGGCGCGCGGGGCTCGGTCTCGTCGACTTCGTCAGCCTCGTGCAGCACGAGCTGCTCCTCGACATCGAAGTGGCCGCGAACGCCGAGCAGCCGCTCGGTGCGCCGAGCCTCGAAGCCTTCGACGAACTGCTCGCCGGCTTCGTCGACGTCGCGGAGCACCCGAACCTCGGGGCCTTCCTCGGCTGGCTCACCGAGGCCGAGCAGCGCGATCGGCTCGCCCCGCGCCAGGACGAGCCGGAGCCGGGCGCCGTGCAGGTGCTGTCCATCCACGGGTCGAAGGGCCTCGAGTGGGACGTCGTCGCGATCCCGCGGCTCGTGACCGACGAGCTGCCGGGCAAGCCGCGCTCCGCGAAGGGCTGGCTCGCGTTCGGCGAGCTGCCGAACGAGTTCCGTGGCGACCGCGACGAGTTGCCCGAACTGATGTGGCGCGGCGTGCAGAGCCAGCTCGAGTTCGACGAGGCCGTGGCCGGCTTCGCCGAGGAGAACCGGCACCGCCACGCCGAGGAGGAGCGCCGGCTCGCCTACGTCGGGCTCACCCGCACGCGCGACGAGCTGCTGCTCACCGGCTCGTGGTGGGCCTCGCAGAAGCAGCCGCGGCAGCCGAGCGTGTTCCTCCGCGAGCTCGTCGCGCACGGGCTCCTGCCCGCCTCGGCGCTGCCAGACCGCCCCGAGTCCGACGAGAACCCCCGCGCGGTCGGCGAGGAACGGGTGAGCTGGCCCCTCGACCCGCTCGGTCGGCGTCGACTCGGGGTCGTGCGCGCCGCCGACGCCGTGCGGGCCGCCGCTGAGGGGCCGAGCGGCGCGGGCATCGGTCAGCGTCTCGGCGACCAGCTCCGGCTCCTGCTCGAGGAGCGGCGGCGTCGGATGGCCGGTCACGCGGCGCCCGAGATCCCGGCTCGCGTGCCGGCGTCGCGTTTCAAGGACTACGTCGACGACGCGGCCGCCGTCGCCGAGCAGCTGCGCCGGCCGATGCCGCAGCGGCCGTACCGCGCCACCCGGCTCGGCACGCTGTTCCACCGTTGGGTCGAGCATCGCTCGACCGGCGAGCTCGAGGCGAACGCCCTCGACTGGGCCGAGGGCGGCGCCAGTGACGAGCTGTTCGCCTGGTCGGAGTCCGAGCTCGGGGTGGAGTCCGAGCTCGGAGCGGAGTCCGGTATCGAATCGCGGTCCAGTGTCGAGTCGGGCTCCGGCGTCGCCCCGGCGCCTGCGTCCCCCGGCTCCGCCCTCATCGACGGCTCGGCCGCGCGGTTCGCCAAACTGCAGGCCACCTTCGAGGCGTCCGAGTGGGGCCAGCTGCGCCCGAGTGCGGTCGAGCTCGAACTGCATCTGCCGCTCGATGAGCACGTCTTCGTCTGCAAGCTCGACGCCGTCTACGAGATCGACCCCGCGAGCGAGCTCGGCCGGCAGGGCCTTCGGCATCAGGTCGTCGACTGGAAGACCGGTCGAGCGCCGCAGGGCGAGCGCGAGCTCGAACTCCGGCAGACGCAGCTCGCGCTCTACCGGCTCGCCTACGCGAACTGGGCCGGGGTGCCGCCGGAGCAGATCGACGCCGTCTTCTACTACGTCGAGGACGACCGCCAGATCCGGCCCGAACGGCTCTACGACGAAGCGGAGTTGCGGCGCGCCTGGTCGTCCGCGCTGCGCTCGGCGGAGTCGGCGAACGACGACTCGTCGCCGTCCGCAGCGTCGGCCGCCGTGCTGCCGCGCTGAGCCGGCTCGACTGCCGCCCCGGCATCGGGATCCCCGTCCGCGTCCGGGTCCGCATCCGCATCCGCATCGGGGTTCGCGGCCGAGGCCGGCGCAGCGTCGCCCCAATCGCTGAGGTCGAGCGGGATGGGCGCCGTCATCGAGGAATCCGTCTCCGCATCCGCCGCGCGGCGGCGGAGCGCCGAGAAGTCGTAGCTGTCCGTCAGCATCGCACCCGCGGGGTCGCGCTGCGCGTCGAGCTGCGGGGTGCGGTCGAGCATGCGCTCGACGTCGCCGACGGTCAGGATCGGACCCGTCTCCGGGGAGAGCGGCTCGCTCGAGCGGTCGTGCACGCTTTCGACGAGCGCATCGAGCATGCCGACGGCATCGGCGATGGTCGCCTCGTCGCGCTGCTCGACGCCGTGCAGGAGCCAGCGGGCGAGCTCGAGTTCCCCGTACAGCAGGGCGCGCTGCGGGATGTGGGGGTCCGCGCCGCCCTCCCGGGCGAGCAGGTAGGTCTCGAGCGCCCGCTCGGCGGAGCCGCCGCGAGCGGTGAGCAGCCAGTGCAGGTCGACGGCCGGGTCGCCCTGGCCGAGCTCCGACCAGCCCACGATGCCGGTGACGGTGTCCTCGAGCGAGAGGAAGGAGTCCGCGCTGAGCTGCCCGTTCACGACCGTCGGCTGGAAGCGCCAGAGCGACTCGTCGTCGGTCGCCTCCTCCCAGCGGCGGAGCAGCGCCGCCGGCAGGTGGCCCGTGTCGGTCGCGCGCCCCACGAGCGACACGACCTCGTCGCGGACCTCGCCGGGCGTGCGGCGGGTCAGGCCGGCCTCGCCGATGAAGCCGGTGGGCAGATTGTGCACGGCGGCGATGGCGAGGCCCACGGACTCGGCGATCGCGTCGGTGCCGGTGAGCTCGTCGGCCGTGCGGCCGAGCCCGGGCACGAAGGTGGTCACGACCCCGCGGGTGCCGTCGACCGGGGCCTGGCCGACGTACTCGGCCAACTCGAACGGCAGCATCGCGCGCACCCCTTCGGTGAGCGCATGCAGGGCGAGGAGGTCGGCCGACTGCTCGGTCTCGGCGCTCTGGTCGCGCGGCACGCGGATGAGCAGCTCGCGGTCGTCGCTCGTGCGGAGCCGGACGGCATCGTACGAACCGCCGGAATTGCGGGTGTGCACCCGGACCGCGCGGACCTCGAGGCCGGGGACCGCCGCCGTCGCCAACGCGGCTAGAGTGAGTGGGGGTCTGGCCATGGCACACAGCTTAAGCAGCCGACGCCTGTGACCGGGCGACCGCCACACCTTGCCGACGAGTCCGCGAGCGCCATGCGAAAGGTGGTCATGCCCCAACCGAGCCTTCCGCCCCTCGCCCGTGCGGCGATCGATCGCGACGCCGCGGCGAGAGCCGATCCTGAGCGCGAGGCGCGGTTCGACGCGGATGCCTCGGCGCTCGTGCTGCCCGTCCACGATCGGCGGCTGCTGCTCGCCGAGCAGCGCGACGGCTCGGCACCCGGGCTCGGCCTCGTGGCTCCGACCGGGCTGCCCGCGGCGTCGCTCCGCTGCTACCTCGGCCGCATCGCGCTCGACGGCGGCCGCACGGCGCCCGTCGAGCTCCGCGTCTACGACGAGGCGGCCGCCGCCGCGATCGAGGCGGAGGAGGCGCGCTGGGCACAGCTGCGCCGCGCCGCCGCCCTCCTCGACGACCGGGGACAGGCCCTGGCGGTCGAGGCGATCGCGCTCGCCTCCTGGCACGAGGCGCACCCGTTCTGCCCGCGGTGCGGCAGCCCCACCGAGGTGACCGACGCCGGCTGGGTGCGGCGCTGCCTCGCCGAGGAGCGGCAGCTCTTCCCGCGCACCGACCCCGCCGTGATCGTGCTCGTCACCGACGACGACGACCGGGTGCTGCTCGGCTCCAACGCGCTGTGGGAGCAGCGCCGGTTCTCGCTGCTCGCCGGCTTCGTCGAGCCGGGCGAGCCGCTCGAGCACGCGGTCGTCCGCGAGATCGCGGAGGAGGCGGGCATCCCGGTCGATCGTGTCGAGTACGTCGCGTCCCAGCCGTGGCCGCTGCCCGCGAGCCTCATGCTCGGGTTCCGGGCCAGGCTCGCCGTCGGCGCCGACCCGGCGATCGCACGGCCCGACGGCGAGGAGATCCTCGAGCTCCGCTGGTTCTCCCGGGAGGACATCGCCTCGGCGGGCGAGGAACTCTTCCTGCCGACCGGCACGTCCATCGCCGGGTGGCTGCTGGAGCACTGGTACGGCGGACCGCTTCCCACGGATGTGCCGTGGCCGAGCTCGTGAGCGCCGAGGACGAGCTGCTCGACGCGCTCGACGAGGAGCAGCGCGTCGTCGCCGAGGCGCTGATCGGCCCGGTCTGCGTGCTCGCGGGCGCCGGCACCGGCAAGACCCGGGCGATCACCCACCGCATCGCCTACGGCGTCGCCTCGGGGGCCTACGACCCCGCCCGCGTGATGGCGCTGACGTTCACCTCGCGCGCCGCCGCCGAGATCCGCGGCCGGCTGCACGCGCTCGGCGCCGGCCGGGTGCAGGTGCGCACCTTCCACGCCGCGGCGCTCGCGCAGCTCAACCACTTCTGGCCGCTCGTTGCGGGCGGCGGCCCGGCACCCCGCGTGCTCGAGTACAAGGGCCGCCTGCTCGGGCACGCCGCCGAACGGCTCAAGGTCCGGGTGGATACCGCGACGCTCCGCGACGTCGCGGCCGAGATCGAGTGGCGGAAGGTCTCGGGACTCGGGATGCCGGCCTACGAGGCGCGCCTGGCGAGTCGCGGTCCGGCCGGGGCGCTGAGCGCCGAGCAGCAGCTCGCGCTCATGCAGGAGTACGAGCGGGTGAAGGACGAGCGGCGCTCGATGGACTTCGAGGACGTGCTGCTCGCCACCGCCGGCATGATCGAGTCGGAACCGTCCGTCGCGATGCACGTGCGCGAGAGCTATCGGCACTTCGTGGTCGACGAGTATCAGGACGTCTCGCCGGCCCAGCAGCGGCTGCTCGAACTCTGGCTCGGCGACCGCAAGGAGCTCTGCGTCGTCGGCGACGCGAGCCAGACCATCTACTCCTTCGCCGGGGCGAGCTCGGAGTTCCTGCTGGGCTTCGAGCGACGGTACGACGACGCCACGGTCGTGCGGCTCGAACGGAACTACCGCTCGACGGAGCCGATCGTGGGCGCCGCGAACCGCCTGATGCGCGGACGCTCGGGAGCGCTGCGGCTCGAGGCCGCGGCCGATGGGGCTCGGTCGAACGGCCCCGCAGCCGAGCCGCAGCTCTTCGAGTTCGCCGACGATCTCGCCGAGGCGCGTGACGTCGCGAGCCGCGTGCGAGCCTCCATCGACGCCGGCGCCCCGGCCGCGGAGATCGCCGTGCTGCTGCGGGTGAACTCCCAATCGGCGATGTACGAGCACGCGCTCGACGAGGTCGGCGTGCCGTATCGGGTGCGCGGCGCCCAGCGTTTCTTCGATCAGCCCGACGTGCTGAAGGCGGTGCACGCGCTGCGCGCGCAGGCGCTCGTGCCGAGCGACGAGCCCCTCTTCAAGTCGGTGAGCGACGTGCTGCGCTCGCTCGGCTGGTCGGCGCACGCGCCGGAAGGCCCTGGCGCCGTGCGCGCGCGCTGGGAGGCGCTGAACGCCCTCGCCGGTCTCGTCGACGAGCAGCCGCCGGGCACGACGCTGCGTCAGTTCGCCGACGAGCTCCGCGCGCGGGCGGAGTCGCACCACGAGCCGGCGGTCCAGGCCGTGACCCTTGCGACCCTGCACTCCGCGAAGGGCCTCGAGTGGGACGAGGTGCATCTCGTCGGGCTGAGCGAGGGCCTGCTGCCGATCGCCTACGCGAAGGGGCTCGAGGCGATCGACGAGGAACGGCGGCTGCTGTACGTCGGCCTCACCCGAGCCCGTCGGCGACTCGCCCTGAGCTGGGCTCGTCGCGGCCAGGCAGGGCGGGGCGAGCGGGAGCCGTCGCGGTTCCTCCGGGAGCTCGACACCCGCACTCCGGGTGCACCGGGTGGCGCGAGTTCCGCGGCGGAGCCCCCGAGACGGGCACGCTGAGCGACGCGGCCGAGACCGCTGCACGGTCGAGGTAGCCGTCGAGGGTCGCGGCGGCGTGCGCAGCGGCGACCCCCAGTGCGCCGGCGGGCAACGGCGCAGTCGGATGCCTCGCGAGCTGCGCGGCGATCGCCGGCCAGGCCGGGTCGAGGTCGCGGCGGTGCAGTTCCACGCAGCGCAGGCAGGCACCGGTGCCCGGGACGACGAGCGGGCCGACGATGAGCGCGTCGCCCTCGTGCACCAGCGGCAGGTGCGGGACGTCGCGGCGGAGCCAGCGCAGGTGCGCGGCCGGCGGGACGACCCACGCGGCGGCGAGCACGACGGCGGCCGGGCGTTCCGGTCCGTGGGCCGCCAGCACAGGTCGCAGGCCGATCGCGCCCAGGGCGACGGCGACGGCACGGGCGAGCCGCGGCTCGGCGTCGTCGATGGCGACGACCGGAGGATCGGCGGTGCCCGCGGCCCCGGCTGCCGGGGTGCCCGGTGCGGTCTCGAGCAGCGCGGGGGAGAGCAGCTCGAGCAGGGCGTCGAGCCGTGCGGCCGGAATGCCGAGCGTCGAGACGATCGCGTGCAGGGCGTCGCGCCCGGCCCCGCGCCGGAGCAGGGCGAGCACGGAGCTCTCGAGCTCGCCGGGATCGCGCAGCACCAGCACCGGACGGCTCGCGCCGAGTTGCAGCTCGTTCGGCGAGCGCCAGACGAGCGGCAGCGCCGGGTCGAGTCGGAGGGTCATGCCGAGAGCCTGGCGCACGCGCGTCCAGCGCGGCCCCGGCCATCCACAGGCCGCGGTCCGGTCGGCGTCCCGCAGACGTGCGACGCCGACCGTTCCGGCTCAGGCCTTCGGCGGCTCCTCGCCGTCCTCGCCGGGACCGGCGGGGGTCTCACCGCGGAGCAGCTGCTCGAGCGCCTCGTCGAACTCCGCGTCCTCGGCGTCGATCGGCGTCGCTCCCGTCAGCCGGGCGACGAGCACCGCCGGGTCGTCGAGATCGGCGGCCGTCGGCAGCAGATCGGGGTGCGACCACATCGCGTCGCGCTGCTCGACGCCGACGGCATCGGTCACCGCACGCCACATCGCCGCCGCCTCGCGCAGCCGTCGCGGCCGCAGCTCGAGGCCGACGAGCGTCGCGAGCGCCGACTCCGCCGGGCCGCCGGACGCCCGCCGCCGGCGGATCGTCTCGGCGATCGCCACCGACTTCGGCAACCGGGCGGTCGCCTCGGCCGTGACGACGTCGACCCAGCCCTCGACGAGAGCGAGCATCGTCTCGATGCGGGCGAGCGCGGCCTGTTGCGCCTCGCTCTTCGGACGGATGAGGGCGCCGCTCACGACCGCGTCGCGCAGCGCCTCGGTGTTGGACGGGTCGAAGCTCTCGGCCAGCTCCTCGAGCCGCCCGGTATCGATGTCGATGCCGCGGGCGAAGGAGGTGATCGCCGTGATGAAGTGCAGGCGCAGCCACTTCGCGTGTCGGAACAGCCGAGCATGCGCGAGCTCCCGCACCGCCAGGTAGAGCTCGACTTCGCCCGAGTCGACGTCGAGGCCGTCGCCGAATGCGGCCACGTTCTGCGGCAGCACCGCGGCGCGGCCGTCCTCGATGATCGGGATGCCGATGTCGCCGCCCGAGACCACCTCGGCCGAGAGCTGCCCCACGACCTGCCCCAGCTGCATGGCGAAGAGCGCGCCGCCGATGCTGCGCATCATGCGGCTGGCGCCCTGCACCATCTGCCGCATCTCTTCGGGGGCCTGCTCGCTCATGACCCGCGTCAGCGCGTCGGAGATGGAGAGCGCGACGGGCTCCGCGAGCTGCGTCCACACCGGCATGGTCGCCGCCACCCAGGCGCGCCGGGTCAGCAGCTCGGGCGGAGCGGGCAAGGCGGTCACATCCACGGTCTCGTCGAGCCAGAGCGCGGCGACCTGGAAGGCCTGGTCGAAGCGGCCGCGCTCGGCGTCGTCGAGCTGCCGCTGGCCGTTCGCCGCGTGCTGCTCGCCCTGCTTGAGCGCCACCGACCAGTCGATGCCGTCGTCGGCGTGGTTCATCGCCTGCTGCAGCTGCGAGAAGAGCGCGGCGATGCTCGCGGGGTCGTTGGGCAGGCCGGCGGCGCCGGCCAGCTTGGACGGGTCGATGCCGCCGGAGCCGGAGAGCAGCTCGCGGAGCATCTCGCGGAACTCCTCTTCGGGGTTCTGCTCGCTCGGGTCTTCGCCTCGATCGGCCACGTGCGCCACCTCCAGTCGCGTCGGGTTCAACGCTAACGCGGGCGCACGGTGACGTGACTGGGAAATGGCCTAGGCTGGGCGTTCCGGGTGTCCGCCCTTCGCGAACAGCGCCCGAGCTGCGCCAACGCAGACCCTGGAAGGATGACCGCGTGAGCCTCTTCGAGGACGAGCCCCAGGCCGACCCCCGCTGGCGTCACGACCCGACGGTCGGCCGCCGCACGCTGCGGGAGCGCATCGGCTGGGCCGCGGTGAGCACCGCCCTCGTCATCGGCGTCGTCTTCGCCCTGCTGCCCTCGCCGTACGTCATCGAGCAGCCGGGGCCGGTCTACAACACGCTCGGCTCGCAGGAGCACGACGGCGAGGAGCGCCCGCTCATCGCCGTGCCCGACGAGCAGACCTACCCGACGGACGGCGAACTCAACCTGCTCACCGTCTCGGTGGTCGGCAAGCCCGGGCGCACGCCGAATTGGCTCGAGGTGCTCGGCTCCTGGTTCGACCGCACCAAGTCGGTCCTGCCGGTGGAGGCGATCTTCCCGCCCGGCATCAGCGAGACCGATCGCGATCAGCGGAACCAGGCGGCGATGGTCGACTCCCAGCAGGACGCGATCGCCGCGGCCCTCGTCGAGCTCGGCTACGACTTCCCGCGCGAGGTCACCGTCACCGGTTCCGCCGAGGGCACCCCCGCGGCCGGCGTGCTGCAGGAGGGCGACGTCATCGAATCGGTCGACGGCCAGCCGGTCCACTCGATCGGGGAACTGCGCGAGGCCGTGCAGGCGCACGGCACCGAATCGCCCGCCGCCCTGGTGGTCAGCCGGGACGGCTCCGAGCAGTCCGTCGAGCTCACGCCCGTCGACAGCGACGGCACCGCGATCCTCGGCATCGGGGTGCGCATGGTGTACGAGTTCCCCTTCGACGTCGAGATCCAGCTCGACGACGTCGGGGGTCCCAGCGCGGGCATGATGTTCGCGCTCGGCATCGTCGACACCCTGACTCCGGGCGACCTCACCGGTGGCGAGAGCATCGCCGGCACGGGCACGATCGACTCGGCCGGCGAGGTCGGGCCGATCGGCGGCATCCGTCAGAAGATGTGGGGTGCGCTCGACGCGGGCTCGAGCTGGTTCCTGGCCCCCGCCTCGAACTGCAACGAGGTCGTCGGCAATGTGCCGGACGGACTCACCGTGTTCTCCGTCGAGACGCTCGACCAGGCGCGGACGATCGTCGAGGACGTCGCCGACGGCGAGGTCGACGGCGAGTACGCGAGCTGCACCGCGGGCTGACGCGGGCCGCATCCCCTGATCGCGGGGCGGGCCCCGGCCCCGTTCCGGGCAAGCTCCAAGACTCGGCCGCCTAGGATAGGTGTTCGATCCATTCCGACCGACTCCGTTCCGACCGAACCATAGAGGCCAGAGTGTCAGCAGAGACGCAAGACCCCCGTCCGTCGCGCCGCAGGGCGCCCATCGCGATCACGATCGGGGTGGTCGCCGTGCTGTTGGTCGGCTTCTTCCTCTTCGCCGGGGTCTACGCCGACATCCTCTGGTTCCGCCAGCTCGGCTTCTTCGACGTGCTCGCCACCGAGTGGATCGCCCGCATCGCGCTCTTCCTCATCGGCTTCGTCGCCATGGCGCTGCCGGTCTGGGCCTCGATCTTCATCGCGTACCGCACCCGTCCGGTGTACGCGAAGCTCAACGCGCAGCTCGACCGGTACCAGGAGGTCTTCGAGCCGCTCCGCCGCCTCGCGATGTACGGCATCCCCGTCGTCCTCGGCGTGTTCGCCGGCGTCTCGACCGCCTCCCGCTGGGACGCCGCGCTCGCGTGGCTGAACCGCACCCCGTTCGGCACGACCGACCCGCAGTTCGGCCTCGACGTCGGCTTCTACGTCTTCGAGCTGCCCTTCTACCGCTCGATCGTCGGCTTCGCCTCCGCCGTCGTGCTCCTCTCGGGGCTCCTCGTCATCGCGACGAACTACCTCTACGGCGCCATCCGCATCTCCGGTCGCGAGGTCGTCATCTCGAAGTCGGCGCGCGTGCAGATCGCGATCACCGCCGGCCTCTACCTGCTGCTGCAGGGCATCAGCATCTGGCTCGACCAGTACGGCACCGTGACCGAGCAGGGCACGCTGTTCACCGGTGCGAGCTACACCGACGTCAACGCCGTCATCCCCGGGCAGTGGATTCTCGCCGCGATCGCCATCGGCGTCGCCATCCTGTTCTTCGTCACGGCGATCATGGGCCGCTGGCGACTGCCGCTCGTCGGCACCGTGCTGCTGCTCGTCTCGAGCCTCATCATCGGCTCGATCTACCCGTGGGTGGTGCAGCGCTTCCAGGTCGAGCCGAACGCGCGCACCGCCGAGGCGCCCTACCTGCAGCGCAACATCGACCTCACCCGCGACGCGTACGGCGTCGACACGGTCGAGGAGATCCCGTATGCGGCGAAGACCGACGCCGAGCCGGGAGCGCTCCGCGCGGACGCCGAGACGACGGCCTCGATCCGGCTGATGGACCCGCAGCAGATCAGCCAGGCCTTCGGCCAGCTCGAGCAGTTCCGCCAGTACTACCAGTTCCCGCAGAGCCTCGACGTCGACCGCTACGAGATCGACGGCAAGTCCCAGGATGCGATCGTCGCAGTGCGCGACCTCAACCTCGAGGGCCTGAGCGACGCGGCCACCTGGTACAACACGCACATCGTCTACACGCACGGCTACGGGCTCGTGGCGGCCGCGGGCAACCAGCGCTCCTCCGACGGGCAGCCGGTGTTCATCCAGTCGGGCATCCCGCAGACCGGCTCGCTCGGCGAGTTCGAGCCGCGCGTGTACTTCGGCGAGCACTCGCCGAACTACTCGATCGTCGGTGCGCCGAAGGGTTCGAAGGCCGTCGAGCTCGACTATCCCTCGGGCACCGAAGGCTCGGAGCGCACCGAGACCACGTTCGAGGGCGACGGCGGGCCGAAGCTCGACAACGCGTTCACGAAGCTCATCTACGCGCTGAAGTTCCAGTCGGAGCAGATCTTCCTCTCCGACGCGGTGAACGAGGAGTCGCAGATCCTCTACGACCGCGACCCGATCGACCGGGTGAAGAAGGTCGCGCCGTACCTGGAGCTCGACTCCGACACCTACCCCTCGGTGGTGGACGGCCGGCTGGTCTGGATCGTCGACGGCTACACGATGACCGACCAGTACCCGTACTCGAACAAGGTGAGCCTCAGCGAGGCGATCGCCGACAGCGAGGGCGCCGCGCCGTCGCTCGCCTTCGACGAGATCAACTACATCCGCAACTCGGTGAAGGCGACCGTCGACGCGTACGACGGCAAGGTCACGCTGTACGCATGGGACGAGTCCGACCCGATCCTGCAGACCTGGCAGAAGGTCTTCCCGTCGACGCTCGAGCCGATCAGCAAGATGTCGGGCGACCTCATGAGCCACGTGCGTTACCCGTCCGATCTGTTCAAGGTGCAGCGCGCCGTGCTCGGCCGCTACCACGTCACCGACGCCGACCCCTTCTACTCTCGCGAGGACGCCTGGACGACGCCGAAGGAGCCGACGGCCTCGGCGCAGAGCAACGCGCTGCAGCCGCCGTACTACCTGACGATGCAGATGCCCGGCCAGGACTCGCCCGCGTACTCGCTGTACTCGACGTTCATCCCGGACGCGCGCGGCGAGAACAGCCGCAACGTGCTGCGCGGCTACCTCGCGGTCGATTCCGACGCGGGCGCGAGCGACGGCGAACGCTCGGAGGGCTACGGCAAGCTGAGGCTGCTGACGCTGCCCGAGGACGACAACGTGCCCGGTCCGGGTCAGGTGCAGGCGAAGTTCAACTCCGACCCGACCGTGTCGCAGTCGCTGAACCTGCTGAAGCAGGGCCAGTCCGACGTGATCAACGGCAACCTGCTCACGGTGCCGGTCGGCGGCGGCCTGCTCTACGTCCAGCCGGTGTACGTCAAGTCCACCGGTGGCACGAGCTACCCGCTGCTGCAGAAGGTGCTCGTCGCCTTCGGCGACCAGATCGCCTTCCAGGACACCCTCGACCAGGCGCTCAACGTGCTCTTCGGCGGCGACTCGGGTGCGTCCGCCGGTGACGAGCAGGTCGAGCCCGGCACCGGGCAGGAGGGCGGCAACCCGGACGAGCCGAGCACCGATCCCGGTGACGGTTCGACGCCGACCGCCCCGAGCAGCGAGATGCAGTCGCTCCTGAACCAGGCGAAGCAGGCCATCTCCGACAAGCAGGCGGCCCTCGCCTCCGGCGACTGGACGGCGTACGGCGCGGCCGATGCGAAGCTCGCCGACCTGGTCTCGAAGATGATCGCGCTGGCGGAGTCCGAGAAGTCGGCCGCGCAGTGACCGTCGACCCGCGCGCGGGGGAGTGGCTCGAGGCGAATCGGGCGAACTGGGACGAGCGCGTGCCGCTGCACGTCGCGTCCGAGTTTTACGATCGCAGCGCCCTGCGCGCGGGCGGCAGTCTGCTCGACCCCATCGCGGCCGCCGGCATCGACCGGCTGTTCCCCGATGGGCTCGAGGGCGTGCGCGTGCTGCACCTGCAGTGCCACTTCGGCTCCGACTCCCTGTCGCTCGTGCAGCTCGGGGCCACGGTGGTCGGCATCGATTTCTCGCAGCCGGCGGTCGAGGAGGCCAGGCGGATGGCCGACGAGCTCGGCCTCGCCGAACGCGCGCGCTTCATCGAGGCGAACGTCTACGACGCCCGGCACATGCTGCCCGAACCCGAGTCGTTCGACCTCGTTTTCACGACGTGGGGCACGATCGGGTGGTTGCCCGACGTGGCCGAGTGGGCGCGCATCGTCGCCTGGTACCTGAAGCCCGGCGGGCGGCTCTACTTCGCCGACGGGCATCCCGCCGCGTACATGCTCGACGGCGACGACGGTCCCGACGGCCTGCCCAGCCTGCGATACGCGTACGAGGGCGGCGAGCCCGACGTCGTCGACAGCGGCGAGGACTACGCCGATCCCGAGGCGCGCCTGCAGCACACGCGCACCTGGGAGTGGATGCACCCGCTGAGCGAGGTGCTCAGCGGTCTCCGCGACGCCGGGCTCACGGTCGAGGAGTTCGCCGAGCTCTACCAGGTGCCGTGGCGCATCTTCCCGGCGACGGTGCCGCAGGGGCACGGCCTCTACGGCTGGCCGGGCACCCGGTGGGCGCCGCTCAGCATGGAGATCGTCGCCCTGGCGCCGTGACCCGGCAGGCCGTGCGGCGCGCACGGAGGGGCCGTGACCTCGTCACGACCCCTCCGTGCGTGCGGCGTCAGTCGAGCGGGCCCTCCTCGGCGTCCCGCAGCGCGTCGCCGAGCGCTCCGCCGAGCTCGTTCTCGTAGTCGCCCGAGAGGTCCCACCACATCGCGCCGCCGAGGCCCTGCTCGGCGAGCCAGGCCGCCTTCGCGCGGACCGAGTTCGCGTCGTCGAGGCTCCACCATTCGCCCCGCTTCGCGTCGTAGCGCCAGGAGGCGCCGATCGCGGGGTCGAAGTAGCCGCGGCCGAGCGAGCGGATCTCGAAGTACGGCTTGGTGCCGATCGCGGTCACCGCCGGGTCGGGCGTCCAGCCGGCGCGGTCGCCCACCGTGACGCCGCTCCAGCCCTGCCCATAGGCGGCGAGGCCGATGTTCAGCTGCGCGGGGTCGGCGCCGGCCGCGGTGTAGAGGCCGACGGCGTTGTCGAGGGCGAGCCCCCAGTTGTTCGTGCCGTCGGGGTGCAGGTTGCCCTGGTGCCCGGTGTTGCCGGTCCATCCGCCCGCGTAGTCGTAGCCCTGGATGTTGAGCCAGTCGACGACCTCGAAGAGCCGCGGGTCGGTCCATCCGCCCGCGTTCGTGTTCCAGCCGCCCGCCGGCGCGAAGGCGGTGAGCAGGTAGTCCTCGCCGGTCTGCTCGCCGTAGGCGTCGAGCTGGGCGCGGAACTCCTCCATCAGGGCGAGGAAGTTCTCGCGGTCGGCGGGGGAGGCGTTGCTCGTCTCGCCGCCGTTCACCGGCCACTCCCAGTCGAGGTCGATGCCGTCGAAGATGCCCGCCGCCGCGCCCGGGCCGCCGAAGGTGCCGACCTTGGGCAGGTTGCCCTTCAGGTAGACGTCGATGCAGGAGGAGACGAGCGCGGTGCGCCGCTCGGGGGTCGCGGCAGCCTCCGAGAAATGGTCGGACCAGGTCCAGCCGCCGAGCGAGATGAGCACCTTCGTGTCGGGACTGCGCTCCTTGAGCTTGCGGAGCTGATTGAAGTTGCCGGCGAGGCGCTGGTGCTTGTTGGTCTTGTCGTTCTTGCCGTCGACGGAGTCCTGCGGCCCGACGAGCCGCAGGTAGTCGTTGTAGGCGTCCCCCTCGCCGGGCACGTTCGTGATCTCGCACGTGA
This sequence comes from Agromyces soli, assembly GCF_022811605.1. Taxonomy (GTDB): domain Bacteria; phylum Actinomycetota; class Actinomycetes; order Actinomycetales; family Microbacteriaceae; genus Agromyces; species Agromyces soli. The sequence continues at coordinate 2,421,890 of NZ_CP094533.1, forward strand.
GGTTCGCGGTGACGTTGCCGAAGGCGTAGTTCAGGTGGGTGACGTCTTCGATCGCACCGGTGGTGAACAGGTCCTTGATCTGCACGTCCCGGGTCACGGGGGAATCGGCCATCAGGTAGCCGACGGTCCGGTAGCCGTTGATCTCCTCCGGTCCGTTCGGCTGGTGGTGCGGCTTGGCGGCGGCCGGCGAGGCCGCGGCGACCGCGACCATCGCGGTGGCGGCGCCGAGGGCGGCGAGCGGGCGGAGCAGTCTGCGTCGTGTCATGGGATCCTCATCGATCGGAACGGGCGCTGGGTGGTCCGTCGCTCGCCGGCAGCGGCTGCGGCACGTGATGGGCGACGTTCCGCAGGAAGCTAGCAAGGCCGCCCGAGTTTGGAAAGAGTCCTGACAAACGATGGTGGATGCCTCGCATGAACGCCATGATCGGCTGTGGTGCATCCACAGTTCTGTCCCCCGAAGTGTGCACATGCTGCACCCGGACGACGCTCGACCAGGGGATGGCGGTTCGTTCCGCGGGCGCTCGGATTCCGTCCGGTCGCGCGTCGCGCGTGACATCCGCAGTCGCGGCGACGCGCTCGATTGGACGGCCTCCGAAACCCGTGCTAATGTTATCTCTTGTGCCGCGGGGTGGAGCAGTTCGGTAGCTCGCTGGGCTCATAACCCAGAGGTCGTAGGTTCAAATCCTGCCCCCGCAACCAAACGAGGCCCGGAATCGTCAGATTCCGGGCCTCGATTTTTTTGCCTGCACCAGCCACGGGGTCCGCGCGAGCCGGACCTCGTCCCGGTGAACCACGGAGGGGACCGCTTCAGCGTCTTCCGAATCGTGATGACGGGGCGCGCCACCCGCGTCACGCGGCGCGACATCCAGGGCCGGGCGTTCACGCTCCCGGCGGGGGTGACCGCCGGGGAGACCGGCTGATCCCGACGCGGCTTGGGGCCGCGTGCGCGACGGCCCCGGCCGTTCTGCTCTCAGCGGATCGGCGTATCGCTCGGCGGCCGCACTGCGTAGCCTCGGGGCATGGGTGAGCTCGTCGAATTCCAGCCGATCCGTCGCCGGCCGAAGCCGCTCTGGCGCGAAGCGCTCGGCGAGGTCCTCCGCGCCGAACGACTCGGCCAGGACCGCATCCTCACCGAGGTCGCCGCCGAGGCCGGTGTCTCGCCGCAGTACCTCTCCGAGATCGAACGCGGCCGCAAGGAGCCTTCGAGTGAGATCCTGGGCGCGGTCACCGAGGCGCTCGGGCTCGAGCTCCACGACGTCGTGCGGCGCGTGGGAGCCGGCCTGGAGGCTCGGCACGCGGCGGAGCGGCGCGAGACGGAGCGCCGAGAGCTCGTCGAACTGGCGCGCTCGGTCTCGCCGGCGCCCCGCGGTGGAGCGGAGTTCGCCCCGCCGCAGGGCGGCGTCTACCTGCTCGCGGCGTAGTCCGCCTCGCCGGTCTCGGTCGCGAGGCGTGCGCTCAGCACCCGATCCGCGAGGCCGTACTCGACGGCGGCCTCCGCCGGCAGGATGAGGTCGCGGTCGGTGTCGCGGCGCAGCTCCGCCACGTCGCGACCGGTGTCGGCGGCGAGGGCCGCCTCGAGCTCCGCGCGCACGCGCACGACCTCGTCGGCGTGCAGGATGAGGTCGGGGATCGTGCCGCGGCCCTGCGAGGACGGCTGATGCAGCACGACGCGACCGTGCGGCAGGATCGAGCGCTGCCCCTTCGCGCCGCCCGCGAGGAGCACGGCAGCGGGGCCCGCGGCCTGGCCGACGCAGGTCGTCGCGACGTCGGGTCGGATGTGCTGCATCGTGTCGTAGACGGCCAGCGCCGCACCCGGCGAGCCGCCGGGCGAGTTCAGGTAGAGGCTGATCGGGGTCTCGCTGGACTCGGAGGCGAGGTGCAGGAACTGCGCGATCAGCACGTTCGCGACGCCGTCGTCGATCTCGGTCCCGAGATAGACGATGCGCTCCGAGAGCAGCCGGCTGTACACGTCGAGCGAGCGCTCGGTGCTGCCTCGCCGCTCGACGACGTAGGGGATCGTGTAGCTCGTCATGCCGTCACCTGCAGTCCGGTCAGGGGCCGTTCGGTCCTCGGGAACATCTCATCGAACCCGTCGACGACGCGGTCGATGAATCCGTAGTCGACGGCCTGCTCGGCCGTGTACCAGCGGTCGCGGAGCGAGTCCTCGGCGATCCGCTCGATCGGCTGGCCGGTGTTCGCCGCGGTGATGCCGAGCACCGTGTCCCGCATGTGCCGGAGATCATCGGCCTGCAGCTCGATGTCCACCGCCGTGCCGCCGATGCCCGCCGAGCCCTGGTGCATGAGGATGCGCGTGTGCGGCAGCGCGGAGCGCTTCCCCGGGGTGCCGGCGGTCAGCAGGAACTGTCCGGCGCTCGCTGCGATGCCGTAGGCGATCGTGGCGACGTCGTTCGGGATCGAGCGCATGAGGTCGGCGATGGCGAGCATCGCCGAGACCGATCCGCCGGGGGAGTTGATCCAGAAGCGGATGTCTCGACGGGGGTCGTCGCCGGCGAGGGCGATGAGCTGCGCGCAGAGCCGGTTGCCGCCCTGCTGGTCGAGCTCGTCGCCGAGCACGATGATGCGTTCGTGGAACAGCCGAGCGGTCAGCTCGGCGTCGATCGGCTGGATGGTGGGAGTCGCTTCACTCATGCCTCCAGCGTGCGCGCCCGCGGGCCGCCACCGCCCGCGATGCCGCTCACGGCAGTGCTGCGGACGGCAGCGCTGCGGACGGCAGCGCTGCGGTGAGCGGCGCCGCGGTCGAACTCAGCAGCCGACCTTCGTCACACCCCAGGAGCTCGTGCTCGCCGAGCTGTTGGCGGAGACGGAGCCGACCACGCCGACGCTGTTGTACGCGCGCACCACGACCGAGCGGGCGTTCGCGATCGAGGCCACGGGGGCGCCGAGGGGCGCGACGGACTGGGTGGAGCAGGTCGAGAAGGTGAGCTTGGAGCCCGAGAGGCCGACGCCGCTGTAGACGCAGTGCGCTCCGGTCGCGCAGGAGCCGACGGAGCGCGCGGCGAGCTGCCCCTCGGGGGCGAGGTTCAGCACCACGGCGCCGTCCTGCCAGCTGACCTCGTCGGGTCCGGTCTGCACGCCGCCGGGGAACTCGGCGAGCACTGCGTCGATCTGCTGCTGGAGCCCGTCGGCGTCGGAGCCCGCGCCGCCGGAGCCCGCGGTGGCGGCGGTCGCGGCGGAGACGGGCGCCAGGACGGCGGCGGCGGTGATGAGTGCGGCGATGGCGATTCGGGGGAGCTTCACTGCTCGGGTCCTTTCGTTCCCGAGGTCGAAGCGAGCTCGACTACTCCCAGGCGGTGTAGTTGATGACCGCGGGACTCGGGATATCCGTGCGGTCGTGCCCGATGTAGGTGGTCTCGATGGAGAGGATGCCGAGACCCTCGTCGGAGATGACGATTCGCTCAGCGTACTCGCCGGGGGCGCGACTGTCCGTGGCGAAGGAGATCCCGGGGCGTCCGAGTCGGTCTTCGACCGCGCCCTCCACCCGGAGGTCGCCGCGACTCGCGAGGAACCGCAGGGCCGCGCGGAGCTGCTCCGGATCGAAGCGGCGCTCGCTCAGCGCGTTGCCGAGCTGCAGCACGTACTCGCCCGTCGTCAGCCCCGTGCGGCCCAGCGGCTGCTCGAGGAACGCCCCGAACGCGGCGGGATCGACGGGCGGGGTGCCGAACACGAAGGGGTACTCGCCGGCGGCGAACTCCTCCTCCCAGATCAGGGAGCCGACGTCGTAGCCGTCGACCTCGACGGGCGCGCCGTCGGAGTCGTACGGCTGCCCGCGCCGGACCTCGATGCGGGAACCGTCGTCCCGATGCTCGACCGTTCGCACCTCGGGTTCGATGCTCGACTGCTCGATCGCGCCGCCGTCGCCGATCGTGAGCGCCAGCGACCAGGACTGGAACTGCAGGGTTCCGTTCGCGCTCGGTGGCGCGACGCTCTCGCTCAGGTGCATCAGCAGATCCTTCGGTGCGCCGTCGACGGGGACGGGGTCGAGCAGCGGCGGCGTGACGGCCGCGTAGCTCGTGCTCGGCTTGCCGAGAGCCACGATCCCGATGGTCGCGGCGAGGAAGACGACCACCGCGGCAGCCACCGAGAAGTAGAGCGGTCGCCGGAATCCCGGCCGGGCGGGGTGCGTGATCTCCAGCATCAGCGTCTCGGCCGTGGCCGGGAGGGGGCTGTCGCGGCGCGGCAGCGCCGGGCGCGCGGCATCCAGTCTGCGGGTCAGCTCGTCCATGCGTCCTCCTTCACCGTCGATGCCGGATCGAGGGCGAGCAGTTGCTCGAGACGTCGTCGTGCGCGGTGCAGGCGGACTCGGAGCGTCGCCGCGGAGCAGCCGAGGATCTCGGCCATCTCCTCGCGGCTGAGATCCTCCCAGTACGCCATCCAGATCACCTCGCGGTCGGCCTCGTCGAGCCGGTTGACCGCGAGGCGCACCTCGAGCACCTCCTCGGAGGCGAGCTCGGGCACGCCCTCGAGCTCCAGCTCCGCGCGCTCGGCACGTCGCTGGCGGCGGGTGCGGCCGCGATAGGTGTTGCCGACGACATTGCGCAGCGTCGCGTAGAGCCAGGCGAGGGTGAACACCTGCGATGCGTCATCGCGGCGCCGCCACGCCAGTGCGAAGACCTCGGCCGCGGCATCCTCGGCGTCGGTCCGGTCGCTCAATCGGTTGAACGCCGCAGCGACGATCACCGCGTGATAGGTGCGGAAGAGCTCCTCGAACTCGCGCTCGCCGTCGGCGGGGCGCTGAGCTCGGGAACGGGACACCATCACATCATCCCTGTTTCCGGCCGGAGGTGTTTCGTTACCGGAGCGGACGGATTCGGGCGACTCCGCCGCGGGAGCCGCCCGAATGCCGTGCGGCGCCCGCCGCGAGTCGCTACTCGACGAGCTTGCCGGCGAGCGAGATCTCGCCGCCCATGAGCTCGGCGATCTCCGCGGGGATCTCCGGGATCGACTCGCGCACCACGCCGGTCGAGGGCGACCAGACGAGGTTCACCTGCAGTGCCGGGTCGAGCTCCGGATAGTCGCTGCGGTTGTGGCAGCCGCGGGTCTCGCGCCGCTCGAGCGCCGCCTCCAGGGTGGCGCGGGCGGCGAGGGCCGCCGACTTCAGGTCGAACGCGTGCGCGAGGTCCTGGAAGCCGGCGATGTCGGGGTGCACGCCCACCTGCGCGATCCGGGCCTCGATGGCGTCGAGCTCCGCGAGCCCGGCGCGCAGGCCCTCCTCCGAGCGGACGACGCCCGCGTGCTCCGTCATGGTGTCGCGGATCGCGCGCTGCAGCGCCCGCACGTTCTCGGGTCCGTCGGTGTCGAGCAGCGCGGCGATCTCCGAGCGCGCGGTCGCGACCGCCTCCGCGGAGCGGGACTGCACTGGCAGCCCGGCGGAGTACGCCGCGGCGGCCTGCCCGACGATCCGGCCGTACACGAGCAGCTCGATGAGCGAGTTCCCGCCGAGCCGGTTCGCGCCGTGCAGCCCGCTCGCGGCCTCGCCGATCGCGTAGAGACCCGGGACGTCGGTGGAGTGGTCCTCCGAGCGCACCCAGACGCCGCCCATCGAGTAGTGCGCGGTCGGCGCGATCTCGATCGGCTCCTTCGTGATGTCGAGCATCTGCAGTTCGAGCATCGTCTGGTAGACGCGGGGGAGGCGGGTCATGATCGTCTCGCGGGGGAGGTGCGAGACGTCGAGCCAGACTCCGCCGTTCGGGGTGCCCCGGCCCTCCGCGATCTCCGTGTAGCAGGCGAGGGCGACCCGGTCGCGGGTGGAGAGCTCGGCGCGTTCGGGGTCGTACTTCGGCATGAAGCGCTCGCCGAGGCCGTTGCGGAGGATGCCGCCCTCGCCGCGGGCCGCCTCCGAGACGAGGGTGCCGGCCGCGCTCTCGGGCTCGAGGATGCCGGAGGGGTGGAACTGCACGAGCTCGGGGTCGCGGATCCGGCCGCCGGCCTCGACGGCGAGACGGAACGAGTCGCCCGTGTTCTCGTCGCGACGCGAGGAGGTGCGGCGCCAGATCCGGTTGTGCCCGCCGGCCGCGAGGATGACGGCGTCGGCGTGGATGAGGTACCGGGTGCCGGTCTCGAGGTCGAAGCCGTAGGCGCCGAAGACCGCACCGTCGCCGTTCACGAGGATGCGGGTCACGTAGACGGTGTCGAGGACCGGGATGTCGAGCTGGACCGCGCGGTTGATGAGCGTGCGCTGGATCTCGAGCCCGGTGTAGTCGCCGGCGAAGGCCGTGCGGCGGTAGGTGTGAGCGCCGAAGAAGCGCTGGGAGATCCGGCCGTCCGCTTCTCGGGCGAAGGGCATGCCGTAGCGTTCGAGATCGTCGATGCCCCGGGCGGCGTGCTTGGTGACGGTCTCGACGGTGTGCGGGTCGGCGAGCAGGTAGCTCTCCTTGAGGGTGTCGGCGGCGTGCTGCTGCCAGCTGTCCTCGGCGTCCATCGTGGCGAGCGCGGCGTTGATGCCGCCGGCCGCGAGCGAGGTGTGCGCGTCCGACTTGGGGCGCTTGCCGAGCGCGAGCACGTCGACGCCGGCCTCGGCGAGCTCGATGGCCGCGCGGAGGCCGGAGCCGCCCGTGCCGATCACGAGCACGCTGGTGGAGATCTGCCGTTCTGAGGTCTGCATGGGCCCGAGGCTAGGTCGAGGTCAGCAATTACTCCAATGCATATATCGAGTCGTGACGATGCGGATAGGCTATCGATGTGAATCTCGATCAGCTGCGCGGCTTCCTGGCGGTCGCGCGCCTCGGGAACTTCACGAGGGCAGCGACGGAGCTCCATCTCGCGCAGCCCTCGCTGAGTCGGCAGATCGCGGCGCTGGAGCAGGACCTCGGCGCCGAGCTCTTCCACCGCGCCCGCACGGGGGCGACGCTCACCGTCGCCGGCGAGTCCTTGCTGCCGCTCGCGCGGCGCATGCTCGCCGATGCCGAGTCGGTCAGGCGGGAGCTCGCCGAGCTCGCCGGGCTCGAGCGCGGGCGGGTGCGGCTCGGCGCGACGCCCACGCTCTGCATCAGCCTCGTCGCCGAGGTGCTCAGCGTTTTCCACACGGCCCACCCTGCGATCGAGCTGCACCTGTCGGAGCAGGGGTCCCGCCGCCTGCTCGACGAACTGGCCGGGGGAGAACTCGATCTCGCGCTCATCACGACCTCCGACGCCACGACGGCCGACCGCTTCTCGGTCGTGCCGCTCGTGGAAGAGGAGCTCGTCGTCGTCTCCTCGGCCGCCGCGCCGCCCGTGGTCGCGGGGGAGCGCATCTCCCTCGCGGAGCTCGCCGCGCTCCCGCAGATCGTGTTCAGTTCGAGCTACGACCTGCGGAGCGCGACCGACGGCGCCTTCCGCGCTGCCGGGCTCGCGCCCGACGTCGTGCTCGAGGGGGCCGAGATGGATGCCGTGCTGCGCTTCGCCGAGCGCGGGCTCGGTGTCGCGATCGTGCCGGCGATGGTGCTCATCGACCGTCCGGGGCTTCGTTCGGTCCGGCTGCGCGGCGAGACGCTCACTCGGACGATCAGCCTCGCCCGTCCGGCCGACGTCGCGCCCACGATCGCCGTCGGCGTGATGCAGCGCACGATCGCCGCGACGGCGACGGCGTTCGCGGCCCGAGCGGGCGACACGATGCGGCTGGTCGGGGCCTGAGCCCGCCGTCGGACCCGTCTGTCGGAGTGCTGCGTCGATCCGAACGGCTTCTTGAGCTGGACTTGAGCTGATCCTGAGCTGTCTGCGCCAGGCTGGACGTGTGCTCGCAGGGGCCGCCCGGAACACCGCAGCTCACCGCTTCCTGACCCGAACTCGAAGCGTGGATCAGCGGTCGAGGCGGCCCCTGAGCAGCGCCTCAGCCGACCAGGCTCCAGCTGACGCAGCCCGTCGAACTGAAGTCCTGCCCGGCTTCGACGACGACTGACACCGGCCAGCCCGCGCCGTGCCCGGTCTCGATCAGCTCGCCGGCCCCCGGCTCGTCGGGGTCGGCCACCGAGATCGACCACGTGCAGGACGCCTCGCTCGTCGAGGCCTCGTACGTGCCCGGCATCATCGATGCGCCGGCCGTGTACCAGCGATCGTCCTCGAGCGCCGTGACCGGCAGGGCGGCCTCCGCCGCGGACACCGCCTGCTCCCGTGCGACCACTTCGGCCTCCCGCGCGGCGAGCGTCTGCTCGCGGGCGCGCAGCCCGGCATCCTGGTCCTCGTACGCGCCGAGCTGCTCGACGAGCCGGTCGGCGCGATCGCGGTCCAGCTGCAACTGCACCTCGAGCTGGGCGGTCCGCGCTTCGCTCGTGGCCCAGAGCGTGATCGTCGCGGCGATCGCCGCCGTCGCGATCATCGAGGCCCCGATCAAGGGGAGCAGCAACCGGTTGGCAGGCAGATGGAACTCCATCGTCCGCTCCTCGGGTCGGTTGCAGGCACTCGTAGCAGTATGGCCTACCGGCTCTGAGGAATCCTCCCCAGTTCAGGGGGCGACGGCGCGAGTCGCCCCCCTCGAGGGTGCGCATCCAGGGCCCGCATCTATGGCATGCTTGTCCGGCGCCGAACACCGCTGGTTCTCGCCTCCTGGTGCCGCGCACGGCTCATGAAGGAGAGAGCATGGCTTCAACGTCGGTGAGCGCCCCGAGCAAGGGCGCCAGCCTCAAGCGGAACCTCGGACTGTGGGCCATCGTCGGCCTCGGCCTCGGGTACATGACCCCGACCGTGGTGTTCGACACCTTCGGCATGGTCGCGCGGGACACGGACAACGTCGTCCCGGCCGCGTACCTCGTGGCGCTCGTGGTGATGATGTTCACCGCGATCAGCTACGGCAAGATGGCCGGCGCCATCCCGAGCGCGGGCTCCGCGTACACCTACGCGCGGGAGTCGATCCACCCGAACGTCGGGTTCATGGTCGGCTGGACCTCGCTCATCGACTACGTGCTGCTGCCGATGGTGAACTGCCTCATCATCCGCAGCTATCTCGAGGCGCTGTTCCCCGAGATCCCGGGCTGGATCTGGGTCGTGATCTACTGCGCCCTCGTCACCTCGGTGATTTATCTCACGATGCGCGGCACCTCGAACATCAACATGCTGCTGCTGGTCTTCTCGATCGTCGTGATGGCCGTCTTCGTGGTGATGGTGTTCGCGCAGCTCATGCGCGGCGAGGGCCAGGGCACCGTCGCCTCCATGCAGCCGTTCCTCCACGACGGGGTGACGCTCGGGGCGGTGCTGATGGGCGCGACGATCGTCTGCTTCTCGTTCATCGGCTTCGACGCGGTCACGATGTACGCCGAAGAGGCGAAGACGCCGAAGATCATGCCGAAGGCGATCCTGCTGACCGTCGTCATCGGCGGCGCGATCTTCCTCGTCGCCGCGTACTTCACGCAGCTCCGCTTCCCGTCCTCGGACGCGTTCCCCGTCGAGGCGATCGAGGACAGCACGCTCCCCGAGATCGGCCTTCAGGTCGGCGGGACGGTGTTCCAGGCCATCCTCACCGCGGCCGGCTTCGCGGCCACGCTCGCCTCGGGGCTCGCGTCCCACGCCTCCGTCTCGCGCATGCTGCTCGTGATGGGTCGCAACAACGTGCTGCCGAAGCGCTTCTTCGGATACATCAACCCGAAGACCCACACGCCGACCTTCAACATCGTGCTCGTCGGCGTGATCAGCCTGCTCGCTGCGGCGTTCACCCTCGAGCTCATCGCCGCGTTCATCAACTTCGGTGCGCTCATCGCGTTCACCTTCGTGAACGTCTCGGTGATCGCCTGGTTCGCGATCCGCAAGGGTCGTCGGCGCACGCCGAAGGACATCTTCACGTTCATCGTGCTGCCGGGCATCGGCATGGTGCTCACCGGGGTGCTCTGGGCGAACCTGCACGCCGACGCGCTCATCGGCGGTATGGCGTGGGCCGTGATCGGCTTCGTCTACCTGCTCGTCCTGACGCGCGGCTTCCGACGCAAGGTCGCCGCGTTCGACGAGGCGCAGCCGGTGACCGGGTTCAACAAGGTCATCGACGAGTAGCCGCTGCGGCGGCCGCGCCGCTCGAGGCGGACGGGCCCGGGATCGCCGATCCCGGGCCCGTCCGCCCGTCTGCTCCGCTCACCCGTCTGCTCCGCTCACCCGTCTGCTCCGCTCAGTGGCGGCGGAGCCGGCCGTAGCCGGCGAGCAGCCGCGGCACCACGAGGTAGACCGCGAGCGGCACGACGATCGCCGTGAGCAGCAGCGCGCGCAGCACGGGGTGCCAGTCGGCCCAGAGCGGGGCGAAGGCGAGCATCCCGATCGCGACGAGCGGGAAGATCGCGAGCCAGGTGATCGCTGCGCGCAGGTGGATCGAGGGCGGTGACGGCGGGGTGGTGGCCGCTGCGGGGGTCTGGTTCGGGGTGGCGACGGGTTCGGTCGACATGACACTCTCCAACTGTTTGGTTGCTTCCAACTGAACGGTTGCAACCATAGGGCGGCCTCATCTATTCCGCAACCGCCCGGTTGGACCTTGCTACCCTGATCGCATGGCCTGGGACACCGAGGGCACCAAGCGGAGACTGCTCGACGCGGCGACCGTCGAGTTCGCGCAGCACGGCTTCGCCGGCGGCCGGATCGATCGCATCGCCGCCGCCGCGGGCGTCAACAAGGAGCGCATCTACCAGTACTTCGGCAAGAAGGGCGAGCTCTTCGACGCCGTGCTGGTGAACGAGCTCCGCCGTGTCATGGACGAGGTGCCGCTCCACGGCGAGGGCCCGCGGGCGGTCGCCGACTATGCCGGCCGGCTGTTCGACCACCACGTCGACGACCCGACCGTCCCGAGGCTCGTGACGTGGGAGGGGCTCGAGCGGGGGCGCGACACGGTCGCCCGGGCCGAGCGCCTCGAGCACCACACCTCGAAGGTCGCAGCGATGATGCGGATGCTCCCCGGCGTCGACTACGACGGCGCGGCCGACCTCCTCCTCACCATCGTCACCCTGTGCGACTCGTGGCCGGTGCTGCCGCAGGTCGACGAGTTCCTGAGCGGACGGGTCGACGGCCGGCGCGCCGAGCGGCGGGCCAGCATCGTCGCCGCCGTCGAGCTGCTGGCCCGCGCCCTCAGCTCGGAGTCGGCTCGCCGCTGAAGACGGCGAGGCGCCTGGTGGCCCTGGTCATCGCGACGTAGCGGTCGACGGCGCCCTCGATGCCGTCGCCGAATCCGGCGGGTTCCACGAGCGCCACGAAGTCGAACTCGAGTCCCTTCGCAAGCTCCGGCGTGAGCCGTCGCACCCGGGGAAGCCCGGTGAGCGCGGCCTCGAGGGCCGCCGAGGCCGCTCCGGAGGCCGCGGCCGGATGGATGACGCAGGCGCTCGCCTCGGGATGCGCCGCCGTCCACTCCTCGAGCACGGTCGCGAGTTCGGCGAGTGGCAGATGCTCGACGGGGTGGCCGCCCGAGCGGATGCTCGTCGGCACGTTCGCATCCGGGATGGCCGCCAGGATGGCCGGCGCAGCCTGGGCCATGATCTCCGCGGGGGTGCGATAGTTCACCGTGAGCCCGGCGAGCTCGACCCGCCCGAAGCCCACACGACGCATCCGTTCGGTCCACGACTCCAGGAAGCCGTGCCTCGCCTGCGCCCGATCGCCCACCACCGTGAAGCTGCGCGAGGGGCAGCGGGCGAGGAGCATGCGCCACTCGGCATCCGTCAGCTCCTGCGCCTCGTCGACCACGACGTGCGCGAAGGGGCCGTCGAGCGGGGCGGTGCGCTCCGGACCGGGGAGCTCGCCCAGCAGCGTGTGCTGCACGTCCGCACCGCGCAGCATGGTGACGAGCCCCTCGCCGTCGTCGTCGGCCGCGATGAGCTGATCGACCACGAGGTCCATCTGCTCGCGATCGGCCTCGGCCTCGGCCCGCGCGCGGCGGATGCGGCCCGGGGCCTCCGGATCGCCGATGCGACGCCGGGCCGCGTCGAGGTACGGCACGTCGGCGCGGGTCCACTCCCGGGGCTGCTCGCGCCGGAGCGCGGCCGCGTCCGTGTCGCTCAGCCAGGGCGCGCAGCGTCGCAGGTAGTCGGGCGAGGTCCACAGATCGGCGACCACTCCGACCGGATCGAGCAGCGGCCAGGCCCGGTCGAAGCGACGCCGCAGCGCCTCATCGGCTTCGAGCTCTCGGCGCAGGAGTCGTGCAGGGACGCCGGCCGGCTGCTGGTCCGCGAGGATCTCCAGCAGCGCCTCCCAGACGACGCCGCGGGCCTCGTTGTGCGGGGTGCCGGGCTCCGGAGCGCTGAACGCCTCAGCCCAATCGACGGGCCCGAGGAAGGACTCGCCCCACTGAGTGTCGACGAGGAGCTCGGCGGTCGGCGGGACCTCGTACGCCTCGACCGCGGCAGCGACCGCGTCGAGGAGACGGGCCTCGCCCTTCAGCGCGGCGGCCGCGGGGGAGCGCTCCGGTGCGAGGATCGCGCCTTCGGGCACGAAGTCGTTCGGCACCGCCATCGCGACCTCCTGCTCGCCGAGGCTCGGCAGGACGTCGGCGACGTAGTCGAGGTAGGGGTGCGAGGGGCCGACGACGAGCACGCCGCCGCGGTGCGCGGCGACCCTGGCATCCGCATAGAGGAGGTAGGCGGCGCGGTGCAGCGCGACGACCGTCTTCCCGGTGCCCGGACCGCCGTCGACGACGAGAGCGCCCTCCGAGCCGGCGCGGATGATCGCGTCCTGGTCTGCCTGGATCGTGCCGAGCACGTCGCGCATCCGCGCCGAGCGGTCGGTGCCGAGGCTCGCGATGAACGCCGACTGGTCGTCGAGCGCGAGCGCGCGGGCATCGCTGCCCGGCTCGAGCAGCTCGTCCCAGTAGTCGACGATGCGCCCGCGCGTCCAGCGATATCGGCGCCGGCTGCGCAGCCCCATCGGCTGCGCGGGCGTCGCGGCGAAGAACGGCTCGGCCGCCGGGGTGCGCCAGTCGACGAGGAGCCGCTCGCCGTCGGGGCCGGCGAGCCCGATGCGGCCGATGTATCGCGGCTCGTCACTGTCGTCGACGACGATTCGGCCGAGGCAGGCGTCGATCCCGTAGCGCCGGAGCGTGCGGAGCCGGTTCTCGAGCCGGTGCACCTCGAGATCGCGATCGAGCGCGGCCTGGCCGTGGCGGGTTTGCGCCTGCAGCTCCGCGCCGAGGCGATCGCGGACTTCCGCGATCGCGGTGGCGAGCGCCTCAGCGATCGCGGCGAAGTGGCGTTCGTCCTCGGCGAGGAGCGCTGGGCTCGACTTCTCGGCGAGGTGTGCGGGCAGCTGGAAGGGGCTCTCAGACAGGGGTCCTCCAAGGCGACAGGCGGGTGGGTCCGCCAGTATGCGCCACCGAGGGGGCCTTGCGGCAAGCCCCCGGCCCGGCGGTATCCTGGAACTGCGGGGGCGCGACCTTCCGCGGTGCGTGCTCCGGAGGCGTCTTCAGCCGTCCGGCTCGCGCCTTCCGCGAAGCGGGCGGAGCACCTCGGTCCGGCGCAGCCGTTGCTCGGCCGCGTGGAGCGTGCGGACGACCGCTTCCGCCCCATCCGCGTCGGCGTCGCTCACGGCCACGGCGAGGTGCGCGTACGCGACCGCTGCGAGCGCAGTCGGGCGGGCGGGGGAGCGTTCGGCGAGGAGCTCGAGGGATTCGAGGAGCAGCGGCACCTGCGCGGCGTCGGTGAGGCAGCGCCGGAACCCGCGCTCCGCATCGGCCGCCTCGTGCGGGGCGGTCGCCGTGACGAGGCCGAAGGCGGCAGCCGCTTCGCGCAGCGCGGCGGCCTGCTCGATGGAGCGGTTGCTCGCCGCCTGCCTGGCCGCGAGCACCTCGTACTCCAAGCGTGCCGCTCGGTGATCGTGCTCCGAACTCGACTCGACGTGCGCTCGCATGCTGAGGGCTCTCTCTATGCCATTCGCACTGGCCCCGGCCCGGCGCCAGTTCTTTCGGGTTCCGGTGGGACTGGATTCGCAGCTCCACCCCAGGCGGTGCCAGCGGGATGCCAGTTCTGCCTGCCATGAGAGGACCCGGCCTGATTCCCCCAGACGCCGGGCCCTCTCTCCGCACCGATTCCCAGTCGTGCGGAACTGCCGACATCAACGCTCGCGAGGATGCGGACGTCTCGAACATATCACATGGGATACCATGTGCATGTCCACGAACGCGTCGCGAACATCCGCACGCCCCGTCTTCTAGGGGAGGCGGAAGGAAGGGCGGGTTGCGTGCGCCATGCCCGGGCGAATGCGTTGCTGATACAGTTCTGCTATGTCGTTCAGGATGCAGTTCTCGCGTGGCGTTGCGGCCTCGCGCCTCCGCAGACTGAGCGTGGCGGCATGACCGAACACGTGCGAACCGAAGCCGAGCGAGTCGCCGATGCGCTGCGCGACCAGATCGTCGCACGCACCCGCCCGCCCGGCTCGCGCTTGATCGAACGCGCCATCGCCGACGAACTCGGCGTGAGTCGGCTCCCGGTCCGCGACGCGCTCCGCGTGCTCGAGCGCGAGGGCCTGGTCGCCCGCGTGGGCCGCAGCATCGAGGTGCGTCAGCTCGGGCTCCGCGACCTGGGCGAACTGGCCGAGGTGTGCGAGGTCTTCGACGTCGTCGCCGCCCGTCTCGCCGCCGAGCGTCGCAGCGAGCTCGCGCTCGAGCGGGTCCGCGGCAGCCTCGCCGAGGTGACGACGGCGGTCGAGCGCGGCGACGCCGGTGCGACCGCGCGGTCCGTGCTCGCCTACCGGGGTGCCATCGCGGACGCCTCGAGCAACCCGTTCCTGGTCGAGATCAGCACCGTGCTGCGGGGTCGGGAATCCGGCGCGGTTCTTTCGCCGCGGGTCATCGCGGAGCACGGCGCGGCGATCGTGCGCGGAATCGAGCAGCGCGATGCGAGCGCCGTCGACCGGGCCGTCCGAGCCCAGTACGCCGCCGCACGCACGGCCGTGCGGGCCGAGGTGCTCGCGGATCTCGAGACGAAGCTCACCGCGACCAGGACGGCCGGGGTGCGATGATGGCCGACGAGCAGGCCGCCCGGATTTCCGAGGCGAAGCGGATTCAGATCGCACTCCGGCAGCAGATCGTCGAGGGCGAGCGCGCCCCGGGCGCACCGCTCGTGGAACGGTCCATCGGCGAGGAGTTCGGCGTGAGTCGGCTCCCGGTCCGGCAGGCCATCCAGGGCCTGGTCGCCGAGCAGCTCGTCGTTCCCGGTGGTGCGCGGTCGGCCGCGACGGTGCGCGGCTTCGACGACGAGGAACTGGACGCCCTGAGCGTGGTCCATGCGACGCTCGAGCGGCTCGTGATCCGCTGGGCGGCGATGCGTCGTACCGCGGCCCAGGTCGAGGTGCTCCGGCAGATCGTTCCTGACGTGCCTCTCGATGGCACAGCCGACCCGGCCGTGATCCGCAGAGCGGTGCTCGCCTTCCGGGAGCAGCTCTTCGTCATGGCTGACAGCACCATTCTGGACGAACTCAATCAGCTCGTGGGCGCCCGCGTGACGCAGGTCATCACCCACGCACTCGACCCCAGTGTGGCAGGCCACTACCTCGAGGCCCTGTATCGAGCGATCGCGATGGGCGACGCCGAGCTCGCCGAGACGATCCTGGGGGACTACATTTCCCCCGGCAAGTTCGACTCCGTCAAGCAGGGCTGACGGCCCGCCGCTGCTCGACGCTCGATAGGCAGCCGCGGGCGCCTCGCGCGTCTCCGCCGTCGGAGGTGCCGACGAGCCCGTCGTCGTCGCTGCCCACGAGCCCGACCGCCGTGCAATGGGAACGCAGCTCGGGATTCCAGGCCGAAGTTCGGCAGGCTCCCGGGTTCCACGCGAGGAACCCACCGCCGCGCCCGAACTTGCGCTGTTGCGAATTCACGGGATACCATGGATCCGTCGCAGGTGGTCCTCGAATGGGTTGAGGTCGAACAAGCCGAGAGGGCTGCATGCGCCGGGCTCCCGAGGCCTTGGATCCCCCCGGATCTCTCCGAGTCTCGGGAGCCCGATCTCTCATCGTCCGACCCCTCGCACCTCGTTCGGGGCGTCGGCGCACCCCGGAGCAGGACTGGAGTCTGCTCGCGCACCGGGGCGAACGGAAGGGTGGATATGCCAGCACGACGCGAGCTCGACAGCGCTCCGGCGCGGATCACGGCGATGCAGCACGCCCTCTCGGGGGCCGCCCGGGCGAGCGTCCTCCGGCACGTGGTCCGACACCCCCGCACCTCGCACACCGAGATCGTGGCGAGCACCGGCGTGAGCCGAGGCTCGGCCACCACCGCCCTCCGGGATCTCGAGCGGCTGGGCTACCTCGTCGTCGACGGCGCGCGCGAGGGACGGGTCGTGCGCTATCGGGCGGTCGACGACCTGCTCGCGGCCGACCTCGACGCGTTCACCGACTGGCTGCTCGGCTGACGCGCCGGCACCGGCTCGCGGGCCGACGGCCGTCTACGATGGATCCATGCCGACGCCGGACCGCCCGACCGCTCCACCGAGTCCCGCCCTGGGCGTCGCGGTCGCGCAGTTCGCCCCGATGGCCGATGTCGTGGCGAACCTCGAGCAGATCGAACGTCTCGCGCGGCTCGCCGCCGCTCGCGGTGCGAAGCTCGTGGTGCTCCCCGAGTACGCCATGTTCTTCACCCCGGAGCTCGGCCACGAGATGGCCGAGGCGGCCGAGCCGATCGACGGCCCGTTCGTCGGCGCGTTCAGCGCGCTCGCCGGCCAGCTCGGTGTGCACCTCGTCGCGGGCATGCTGGAGCGTCGGGACGACGGACGGTTCTCGAACACGCTCGTCGCGGCGGATGCCGACGGCACCGTGGTCGCCCGCTACCGCAAGCAACACCTCTACGACGCCTTCGGGCAGCGGGAGTCCGAGCACGTCGCCGCCGGCGAACTCGCCGCCCCGGAGCTCTTCGAGCTCGATGGTGTCACGGTCGGCATGCAGACCTGCTACGACCTGCGATTCCCGGAGGTGACGCGGACGCTCGTCGACGCCGGGGCCGAGCTCGTGCTGGTCCCCGCGGAGTGGGTGCGCGGGCCGTTGAAGGAGCACCACTGGCGCACGCTCGCCACGGCGCGTGCGATCGAGAACACCGTGTACCTCGCCGCGGCGGACCAGACTCCGCCGGTCGCCATCGGCGCAAGCCTCGTGATCGACCCGATGGGCGTCGAGATCGCGGGGCTCGGCGAGGAGGCCGGCGTCGCGATCGCCTGGATCGAACGGGAACGGCTCGAACGCGTGCGCCGGGTCAACCCGGCGCTCGAGCTCCGTCGCTACCGGGTCGTTCCGCGCTGAGTCGTCGCGGGCGCGGCCCCGATCAGGCGGCACCGAGCGCGGCGAGCCGGGCGGATGCCTCCCGCAGCACGTCCTCGCGCTTGCAGAACGCGAAGCGCACGAGTCGGGCGACCTCGTGCCGGTGCTCGCGTCGGACGAAGGCCGAGACGGGGATCCCGACGACGCCGGCGAGTTCCGGCAGTCGGCGGCACAGCTCCTCGGCATCGTCGAATCCGAGCGGACCCGCGTCGGCGACCACGAAGTAGCCCGCGCGCGGGCGGGCGACGGTGAAGCCGGCGGCCTCGAGCCCGGCGGAGAGCAGCTCGGCGCGCCGAGCGAGCGAGGCGGCGGCGGCGGTGAACGCGGCGTCCGGCAGGTCGAGACCCGTGGCGATCGCGGGCTGGAACGGGGCGCCGTTGACGTAGGTGAGGTACTGCTTCACGGCGAGCACCGCGGTGACGAGCTCCGGGCGTGCGGTCAGCCAGCCGATCTTCCAGCCCGTGGTGGAGAAGGTCTTGCCTCCAGAGGAGATGCTGATCGTGCGCGAGCGAGCACCCGGACGCGCCGCGATCGGCCGATGCGGCCCCTCGAAACGGAGGTGCTCGTAGACCTCGTCGGTGACGAGGAGCGCATCATGACGCTCTGCGAGCTCGACGAGCAGCTCGGCCGTGGCCTCGTCGAGCACGGCGCCGGTGGGATTGTGGGGATCGTTGACGAGGATGAGCCGGGTGCGGTCGGTGACGGCGGCACGCAGTTCGTCGTGGTTCGGACGCCAATCGGGGAAACGCAGTGGCACGGTGCGGTGCACGCCACCTGCGCGGGCGATGAGCGCGGCGTACGCGTCGTAGTACGGCTCGAAGGTCACCACCTCGTCGCCCGGCTCGACGAAGGCGAGCACGGTGGCGGCCAGTGCCTCGGTCGCACCGGCGGTCACGAGCACTTCGCGGTCGGGGTCCAGCCCGATCCCGTACCAGTGCTGCTGGTGCCGGGCGATCGCCTCCCGCAGCACCGGCATCCCGGTGCCCGGCGGGTACTGGTTCGTCCCGCTCCGGATCGCGTCGACCGCGGCGTCGAGCACCGCGGCCGGGCCGTCCTCGTCGGGGAAGCCCTGGCCCAGATTGATGGCCCCGGTGCGTTGCGCCAGCGCGCTCATTTCAGCGAACACGGTCGCCGCGATCCGCCCGTCCGGGCCGAGCAGCCCGGCGCCCTCGGCAGTGCGCTGCCAGGGCGCGAGGCGGTGTTCTGCGGGCGTGTCGGTCACGCTCACACCGTACCCGCAGCGCCCGGCGCTACGCTGGCGAAGGCGTGCCGACGCCCTCGCGATCCGTTCGGAGGCTTCACTGCCGGCCGATAGCCGATCCATAGACTTCGCCGATGCCACGCACAGCTTCCGCCGCGAGAGTGGGGGCAGCTTGGAAGGAGCAGACATGACCGATCACACCACCGGCCCCGTCTCGGAGGAGCCGCGGGACCCCGAGGAGCGTGACGTCACGGAAGCCGCGGGCGTCGCCGCAACGAGCGACGTCCCCGAGACGAGCGCAGCCGAGACCGCCGCAGCCGAGACGCCCGCGCCCGAGGCCCCCGCTCCGGCAGCCGCCGGATGGGTCGCCCCGAACGCCCCCGCGGCGCCCCAGGCGGCGCCGCAGCCGGCGGCGCCCCAGGCGCAGACCTCGCCGGGCCCGACAGACCAGCCGGCGGCCCCGGTCACCGGGACGCTCTACGAGCCCGGTCGGGCCCCGCAGCCGTACCACGCGGCGCAGTACCCGCACCCGGTCGCCGCGCAGCCGACCCACCCCGCGACGCAGCCCACGCAGCCCCTGCCCGGAGCGCGGCAGCCCCAGCCCACCCACGAGCCGGGCCAGGTGCCGCCGGGGCAGATCCCGCCGGCGTTCGGCGGACAGCCCGCGGCGCCCGCGCCGAAGAAGCGGCCCGTCGGCCTCGGCATCGCCGCGGCCATCGTCGCGGCCGCCCTCATCGGCGGCGGCGCCGGCGCCGGCGTCACCGCGCTCGCGCTGGCGAACCGCACCACCACGACCTCCGCGAGCGCCAGCCCGCAGAACGTCGTCGTCAACGACACCGAGTCCGTGAACCAGGTCACGGCGGTCGCCGCGAAGGCGAGCCCGAGCGTCGTCACCATCTCGGTCTCCTCGGCCGACGGTGCGGGCACCGGCTCCGGCATCATCCTCTCCGACGACGGCTACGTGCTGACGAACACCCACGTCGTCACGCTCGACGGCGCGACCGGCGAGCCCACCATCCAGGTGAAGACCGACGACGGCCACCTCTACACGGCCGAGCTCGTGGGCACCGACCCGCTGAGCGACCTCGCCGTGATCAAGCTGACGGATGCATCGGGGCTGACCCCGCTCGCCTTCGCCGACTCGAGCAAGCTGAACGTCGGCGACACCGCCATCGCGATCGGCGCGCCGCTCGGACTGTCCGGCACCGTGACGGACGGCATCGTGAGCGCCCTGAACCGCTCCATCGAGGTCGCCTCCTCGGCGGCGCCCTCCACCCCGGACGACAGCGGCCAGGGGGACCAGCAGCAGGGAGGACAGCAGCCCTTCGACTTCTGGAACTTCGACATCCCCGGCCAGGGCGGCCAGGGCGGCGAGGGCGGGCAGAGCGGCCAGCAGCAGAGCGGCGGCAACATCTCGATCCCCGTGATCCAGACCGACGCCGCGATCAACCCCGGCAACTCCGGCGGCGCGCTGCTGAACAGCAAGGGCGAGCTCATCGGCGTCAACGTCGCGATCCTCGGCACCGGCGACTCCTCGTCCGGCCAGTCGGGCAACATCGGCGTCGGCTTCGCCGTTCCGTCGAACCTCGCGAAGCGGGTCTCCGACGAGATCATCGCGAACGGCTCGGCGACGCACGGCCTGCTCGGGGCGACCGTCACGGCCGCGCAGAGCGACGAGCAGAGCAGCACCGTCGGCGCGCTCATCACCGACGTTCCCGCCGGGGGCGCCGCGGCGAAGGCCGGCCTGCAGAAGGGCGACATCGTCACCCAGTTCAACGGCCTGCCCATCACGGACCAGACCGATCTCACCGCGCAGGTCCGCGCACTCGCGGGCGGCGCCGAGGCGGAGGTCACCTACCTCCGCAACGGCGAGGCGCACACGGTGACGGTCACGCTCGGCACCTTCGAGGGCTGATCCCGGACGCCGACGCAACACCGGCGAGTGGCCGGAGCCATCGAGGCTCCGGCCACTCGGCGTTTGCTAGGCTCGATCGACCCAGCAGCAGAGTGAGGAACCTTGCCCGATCAGCCCGACGGCACCAGCCGATCGACGCTCGGCGTCTCCTACGTGATGCCGGTGCTGAACGATGCCTCGCACGTTCGCGCCGCCGTGGAGTCGATCCTCGATCAGCGGTACGAGGGCCCGGTCGAGGTCCTCATCGCGCTCGGGCCGTCGATCGACGGCACCGCTGAACTGGTCGCCGATCTGGCCGCCCGCGACACCCGGGTGCGGGTGCTCGACAACGAGGTGGGCTCGACGCCCGCCGGGCTCAACCTCGGCATCCGTGCCGCCGTCTACCCCGTCGTCGTGCGCGTCGACTCCCACTCCATGCTTCCGGCCGACTACACGCGGATCGCCGTCGACACCCTCGAACGCACCGGTGCCGACAACGTCGGCGGCATCATGGCCGCGCACGGCGAGTCCGCGTTCGAGCGGGCCGTGGCGCGGGCCTACACGACCCCCGTCGGGCTCGGCGGCTCCGCCTTCCATGTCGGCGGCACGGCCGGGCCGGTCGAGACCGTCTACCTCGGCGTCTTCCGCCGGGAGGCGCTCGAACGCGTCGGGCTCTTCGACGAGACGATCAAGCGCGGCCAGGACTGGGAGCTCAACCGACGGCTGCGCGCCACCGGCGGCATCGTCTGGTTCACGCCCGAACTGAGCGTCACGTACCGGCCGCGCTCCAGCCTCGAGCGACTCGGCCGGCAGATGTTCTCGACCGGGCTCTGGCGCGGCGAGCTGGCCCGCCGGTTCCCCGCGGCCAACGGCCTGCGCTACTTCGTGCCGCCCGTCATGGTGCTCGGCGTGCTGCTGGGGCTCCTCGCCGGCCTCGGCGGGCTCGCGCAGGCGCTCGCCGGTCAGCCCCCGTGGCTGGCGGTCGGCCTCGTGGTGCCGGCCGTCTACCTGCTCTTCGTCCTCGTCGCGGCGCTCGTCTACGGTCGCGGCCAGGGTGCCGCGTCGTGGCTCTGGTTTCTCGTAGTCTTGCCGTGCATCCATGTCGCGTGGGGCGCGGGCTTCGTGCTCGGCTATCTCTCGCTGACGCGGAACATCGCCAGCCATACGGGAAGGTAACGGATGTCGCACCCGCACTCGACGTCGTCGGAGCCGTCGAGAACGCACCCATCGAGCCTCGCCGAGCTGAAAGCGGTCACGCAGCCGCCTGAGGTCCGCGGGCGGCGCAATGCGGAGCACTGGACGGCGTCGCTCTACCTCCGGCGGCTGTCGCCGTACCTGACGTGGGTGCTGCTCAAGACGCCGATCTCGGCGAACGGCGTGACCGGGCTGATGATCCTCGTCGGGTGGTCGACCGCCGCGGCCCTGCTCATCCCCGGCGTCTGGGGCGCGCTGCTCGCGGTGGTGCTCGGCCAGCTGCAGATGCTCGTGGACTGCTGCGACGGCGAGGTCGCCCGGTGGCGGCGCACGTCGTCGCCCGCCGGCGTGTTCCTCGACAAGGTGGGGCACTACTCCACCGAGGCGCTCATCCCGATCGCGCTCGGCATCCGCGCCGCCGCGTACCCGCTCGAGTTCCCCGCCGACTTCCTCTGGACGACCGTCGGCGCCCTGCTCGCCCTCGTCATCGTGCTCAACAAGGCGCTGAACGACATGGTGCACGTCGCCCGCGCCAATGCCGGCTTGCCGAAGCTGGCCGACACCCACGGCGAGACGGCGCCGCGCGGCGGCCTCGTCGCGAAGCTCCGCCGTGTCGCCCGGTTCGTGCCGTTCCACCGGCTCTACCACTCGGTCGAGCTGACGCTCATCGCGTTCGCCGCCGCCGTGGTCGGGCTGTTCGTCGGCCAGCCGATCGTGGACCGGGTCGTCGTGACGGCACTGCTGCCGTTGGCCGTGCTCGCGGTCGTCGGGCACTTCGTGGCGATCATGGCGAGCCGGCGTGTCCGTTCCTGAGCCGATGTCCGGCACGGCGACGCCCCGGTTCGGCGTCGTCGTGCTGACGATGGGCCGTCGGCCCGAGGAACTGCTGCGCGGCGTTCGCAGCGTGCTCGAGCAGCGCGGGGTCGCCGTCGACGTGGTCGTGGTCGGCAACGGCTGGGATCCGGCGACCGCCGAGCCCGCCCTGCCCGGTGCGGTCCGCACGCTCGCGCTGGCCGAGAACCTCGGCATCCCCGCGGGCCGTAATCGCGGGGTGCCTGAGGTCGGCGGCGAGTTGCTCTTCTTCCTCGACGACGACGCCTTCCTCCCCGACCCGGAGTTCCTCGCGAAGGGGGCGGCGCTGCTCGCCGCACGACCCGAGCTCGGACTGGTGCAGCCGCGGGTCGTGGATCCCACCGGACTGGTCTCGCCGCGACGGTGGATCCCCAGAATCCGCAAGGGAGACCCGGCGCACTCGAGCAACGTCTTCTCGTGCTGGGAGGGGGCGGTGCTCCTGCCGCGGGCCGTCTTCGAACAGACCGGCGGCTGGGCGGACCCGTTCTTCTACGCCCACGAGGGCATCGAGCTCGCGTGGCGGGTCTGGGACACCGGGCATCGCGCCTGGTACGCGGGCGAGCTCGAGGCCGCCCACCCGGTCATCGACCCCGCGCGGCACTCGTACTACTTCCGTCTGAACGCGCGCAACCGCGTCTGGCTCGCCCGCCGCAATCTGCCCGTCGTGCTCGTCCCGTTCTATGTCGGCTCGTGGACCGCGATCCAGGTGCTGCGCTGGGCCCGCAAGCCGGCGCAGCTGCGCGCCTGGTTCGGCGGCTGGCTCGCGGGCTGGCGGGAGGCCCCGGGGGAGCGGCGGCCGCTCCGCTGGCGGACGGTCTGGCGGATGACCCGCGCCGGCCGACCGCCGATCATCTGAGCGGCGGCCGGCCGCTCGGTAACGATCGGCTCTCGGTGCGCCCGCGGCGCGCTCCGCCGAGGCATCCGCCCAGGCGCCGTCGCTACCCTTGCCGAGTGGGATTGAAGACTGACGCTCGCCGTGCGGTGAAGCTCGCGAAGAACATCATCGCCTCGCGGCGCTCGCAGCGGGCGCTCGGCACGGCCCTCGCCGAGGCGGCGCCGCTCGAACCCGGCCGCTACCGGATCGGCGTCTACTTCGCCGACGGCAAGGTCAACCTCTACCAGCTGCGCCAGTGGTACAAGCCCCTTGCCGAGCTCGCGAAGACGTATCCCGTGGTGATCCTCAGCCGTGCCTCCGGCGCGGCGCTCGCCCTGCTGGACGAGTCCCCGGTGCCGGTCGCGTACGTGCGCCGGGTGGCCGACCTCGAGCAGCTGATCCACGATCAGCAGCTCCAGCTCATCTTCTACGTGAACCAGAACGCGAAGAACTTCCAGATGATGCGGTACGGGCGGCGCTGGCACGTGTTCATCAACCACGGCGAGTCCGACAAGATGTACATGACCACGAACCAGTTCAAGGCCTACGACTATGCGCTCATCGCCGGCGACGCGGCCCGGGCCCGGTTGGGCAAGGTGCTCTGGGACTACGACTTCGACAAGCGGGCGATCCCGATCGGGCGGCCGCAGGCCGACCACTATCACGACGGCCGC
This sequence comes from Agromyces soli, assembly GCF_022811605.1. Classification (GTDB taxonomy): domain Bacteria; phylum Actinomycetota; class Actinomycetes; order Actinomycetales; family Microbacteriaceae; genus Agromyces; species Agromyces soli. The sequence goes on from NZ_CP094533.1 coordinate 2,445,766, forward strand.
GAGCTGCCCTATCCGGAGGACGGGCGTGAGGTCGTGCTCTACGCGCCCACCTGGGAGGGCGACCGCGCGGCGGCGGCCTACGGTTCCATCGCCTCGCACGGCGTGGCGCTCGTCACCGCGCTGCTCGCCACCGGCCGGCACCGCGTGATCTATCGCCCGCATCCACGCTCCGGGGTGCTCGACCACGAGTACGCGGCCGCGAACCGGGCGATCATCGACGCCATCGGCGCGGCGAATCAGGCGGACCCGACGGCGATGCACGTCTACGACGACGGCCGGGAGCTCGGGTGGCAGCTCGCGGCCGCCGACCTCGCCGTCGTCGACATCTCGGCGATGGTCTACGACCGGCTCGCGACCGGCAAGCCGCTGCTGATCACCCGACCGCTCGCCCCGGAGGCCGAGATCGACACGGGCGGATATCTCTCCGCGTGCGAGTGGCTCGTGGCCGAGCCGGGGACGCCGCTTGCGCAGGCGGGCGCGGCGATGCTCGCGCGCGTCGACGAGGTCGCACACGACCAGGACGCGCTGGATCGGCTCGGGCATTGGGTCGAGCGCTACTTCGGCGACACGACGCCGGGGGCGGCGACGGCGCGATTCCACGGGGCGGTCGACCACCTGATGGCCGAATGGGAGCGCTTCGCGACCGAGCACCTCGATGACGAGGTCATCGACGAGCACGACGTCGAGGGCGAGCGCGCGGAGAGTCGCGCCGACGAGGACGCCCACGGCTGAGCCTCCGCGGGGGTCCGCGGTTCAGTAGAGCGTCGGCTCCCCGCCGCGCGGGGGAGCCGACCACCGCTCCAGCTCCAGCAGCTCGCTCAGGCGGCCGTTGCCGCGTCGCCAGGCGGCCACCGCGTCCTCGCCGAGCAGCACGTAATGCCAGCGGCGCCCGCTGCGCGAGGCGGCCGGCAGGCGGTTCAGGGTCTCGACCCAGGCCAGCGCCGCACGTCGTTTGCGCTCGATATTCGGATGATCGAGCGCCGTCTGCGCCTTCGTCTCGACGACGTACACGGCGTCGGCGGTGCGCACGAGGAAATCGGGCGAGTACCAAGCGGGGAGGCCATCCGCTCGGAGGTACGGCCGCTGCAGGAAGGTGTGCGCGTACTCATCGATCTTGACGAAGGCCTCGACTCGGCTGTCGTGGTCCGCCCACTCGATGAAGCGCCGCTCGAGCCCGCCGCCCCGGCTCGCCACCCGCAGGGCGGGGAAGACGCACTTGCGGCTGGGCACCGCGTCGCGCGCCCGCATCGTGATGCTGCCGATCTCGGCGACGCTGCGCTGCTCGACGATCGCGCTCGTGACGGGATGCGTGCGCTGGTCTTCGACGAGCGCCGTCGAGAACACGCCGGCGACGTGCTCGGCGACCCCGGGGAGCAGCAGCACGCGCCATCCCTCGTCGAACGCCGGGTCGAACGGCTCGCCGAAGAGCCGAGCGCGCACGTAGCGGTCCACCCAGGCGGCGATCCGGGCGCGGTGGGTTGCGAGCAGCGGGTACCGGCTCGCCGCACTGAAGCGGACGGCCGCGGGGGTGAAGGCGCGCCCGACGACCGTGGTGATGCGTCGGGCGATGCGGGCGAGGAAATCGTTGTACCCGGTTGCCGTCATGACGCCGCCGTCGACCCGGTAGTCGCCGTACTGCGTCTTCGTCTCGAGGTCGTGCGAGCTCCACCGCTCCCCGCTGCCGACCGCTCGACGCAGCACCGCGAGTTCGAAGCGGCACGGCTCGAGCGCGAGCGGGTCGAGGCGGGGCTCGGCGAGCTCCTCCTCGTGCTCGCGCACGATCTCGGGCACGAGGAGGTCGTACTACTCCTGCCAGTCGGGTCGAAGCTCGACGCGCTCGAGGTCCCCGATGGCCGCGGTCTCCTCGTCGCCGACGATCGCGAGCAGGCCGTCGCCGAGCAGCTCGTCGTAGAACGCCTGGAACGCGGGGTGCTCGATGACGAACAGCACGTCGAAATGGTTGGCGGGTTCGAGTCGGCGGCGCATCCGCTCGCGCGTCTCCCGTTTCAGCTCCTCGACGACGGGATCCCCCCGCCACATCAGCCGGAGGCCGCGGCCGATCGTCTGCTCGAGCAGGATGCCGGAGCCCGCCGAGCGCAGCGGCACCACCACGCAGATGCTGTCGACGTCGAAGCCCTCGCGCAGCATCAGCACGCTGATCACGACGCGCGGTCGCGCTTGTCGGTCGAGGTCGAAGAGCCGCGCGCGGATCGGCTCCCATTCCTTCGGGCCGAGCTCGCTCCGCCGGCCGCTGTCGACCCGGAGCACGTCCTCGGCGTCGAGCCGCTCGGATTCGAGCAGGAACTGCTCGACGTGGCGGGAGACGATGGTGTCCTCGGTCACGATCAGGAGCTTGGGGCGTCGTTCGGGGTCGATCGCGGCGAACTGCGCCTCGAGCAGGGCGAGCTTGCTGAGCCCGGCGCGGATCATCGTGCGCTGGCCGGAGGACAGGCCGATCACCGCCCCGTGCTCGTCACGTTCGGCGGTGAAGTCGAGGGGGAGCGCCGCCAGCTCGACGCGTCGGTCGAGCGCGATCGCCTTCACGAGCCCCCGCTGCATCGCGGCGTGGAGGTCGAAGTCGACCACGATGTGCGGGAAGTAGCGTCGGTGCGACCGTCGACCGCTGCCGGCCTCGTCGTAGGGCGTCGCCGAGAAGTCGAGCTGGACGAACCGTCGCCCCTTCGTCGCGGCGATCGCGGTCAGGCTCTGCTGCCACTCGACGTCGCTCGTGTCCTGACCGGACCGGAGCGCGTGCACGTGGTGCGCCTCGTCGTTCAGGACCACGAGGTCGCTCAGCTCGATCAGCGACTCCAACGGGCGCCCTCGCGCGGCCCGCCGGTCGAGGGACTCGAGCGAGTGCCCAGCGGCGCCGGGGGACAGGGGGAACATGCTCTCGACGGCGGCCCGCGCCGGATCGTCGTCGCCTCGTCGTCGCCCGCGCCAGACTTCGCCTGCCTCGCCTGCGAAATCGGGGTCCTCGGCTCCGGCGAGGAGGTGCCAGTTCGTCACGGCGATCATGCCGCCGACCGGGACGCGGAGCCCGATCTCGTGCTTCTCCACGACCCCGGAGGCGAGCAGCGCGGCGATGGCGCGTTCGTGCCGGGGCGGCGTGAACAGCGCGCGCCGCGCGTGCAGCTCGCTCGTGCGCGGGTCCCGCACCCCGTCGACCCGGCGGCCCCGGAACGAATCGAGGAGCCGTTCGTAGACGATCAGCCCGGGGGCGACGACGAGGAAATTGCTGCTGAACCGGGGATCGGCGGGGGCGGCGAGATGGTTGAGATGCTGCCAGACGAGCAGCGCATTCATCACCCAGGTCTTGCCGGTGCCGGTGGCGAGCTTCGCGGCGTACTTGGGGTGCCCGTGGCGCTCGTGGGCGAGCTCGTCGCGTCGGGCCGGAGTGAGCGAGCCCGGGGCGAGCCGGTCGTAGAGCTCGCGGAGGGTCGAGGCGCCCAGCACCTCGTGCGCATAGACGATCGCGAGGATGGCATCGCGCTGCCCCTCGTGGAACGCGTCGCGGCGCCCCGCCGAGATCGAGGCGTCGAACCACCAGCGGAGCAGCTCGGCCGTCGTCGGGGTGACGGCCTCGAGGAGCGCGCAGGGCTCGCCGGACTCGATCGCGCGGGCGTCGTCCGCCAGCCTGATCGAGATCTCTCTGGCGAGCGGCAGTTCCTCGTCGATCGGGATCCTCACGCGGCATCCGCCTCGACGGCGTCGAGCTCGAGCACGACCTCCGACTCGAAGCCGAAGACGTCGACCGCCCGGACGCAGATGCGGCGGACGCCGGAGCGCCAGGGTGCGCGCAGCGTCGCGGAGGCGACGACGCGCAGCGGGTCGTCGTCGTTCAGGGTGTTGCCGCGGTAGTCCTGCCAACTGGAGCGGAAGAGCTCGCCGTCGAAGTCGGGGTCGACGGCCCAGTACTCGATGAGCGAGAGCGGGTCGTGGTTCATCAGCTGGAGCACCTTCTCGCGGTCCTCGGCCCTGAGGCTGATCGCCTCGGGGGAGAGCAGCACGTAGTTATCGAGCCCGATCACGAGTTCCACCTCGTCGCCCTGCCGTCGCGCCGTGCGCAGGCCCGCCTCGAGGTACTGCAGGGTGGAGAAGCGCACGGAGTCGGCGAGCCGGCCGCCCTTCTTCTTCAGCCGATCGATGAGGTCGGGCGGGATGACCCGGACCTCGAGGCGGGCGTCGGCGAGCGCTTCGATGTCGTGGCCGATGCCGGCCGGGAAGTTCCAGCCGAGCACGACGACCCGCTCGAAGCCGCCGAGCACCGCGTCGCGCTGCGACTGGGCCCGGCGCAGCGACTCGACGGTCGTCAGCCGCGCCGGGCTCTCGGCGACGACGAGCGTGCGGCCACCGGGCAGGCTGCCGAGGGCGCCGCTCGGATTCTGCGCGTCGGGCAACGGCTCGGCGCCGTAGAGGCCGAGCACGGTGCGGGCGAGGTCGCCCACGCGGTAGCGGCGGCCCAAGCTCGAGCGCATCTGCTCGACCTGGTAGTCGCCGATCTCCTGGTAGAGGAACGGCCGTGCGTCCTGGTCGATGAGGCGCTTTCGGATGATCATGGCGGCGGGACGGCCGAGGTCGCTCGTGATCCAGCGGCGCCCGGAGGCCTCGGCCGCCGCGGCCGTCGTGCCGGAGCCCGCGAAGAAGTCGGCGACGAGCCCACCTGGCGGGCAGGACGCCTCGATGACGCGATCGAGCAGGGCGAGCGGCTTCTGCGTGGCGTAGGCGACGCGCTCCTTGGCGACGGGGTTGATCATCGAGACGTCCCAGACGTCCGGCATCGCGACCCCCTTCGTCGCTTCATCGCTCAGCACCGAACGGCGGACGCCGTCGTCGCCGATCGTGCTCACCCAGGCCCGGCCCTGCCCGCTCGACTTCTCGGACTTCGGGATGTAGAGCTGCTTGAAGTAGTGCTGGCCCTTGCGCTTGGCGTAGACGAAGAGGGTGTCGTGGTTGCGGGCGAAGCTCGTGCTCGCGATGTTCCATCGCCGGTAGTACCAGACGACCTCGTTGAGGAAGTTGTCGCGGCCGAACACCTCGTCGCAGATGAGCTTCACGTAGTGCCCGACGTGCCAGTCGATGTGGAGGTAGAAGCTGCCGGTGTCGGCGAGGAGTTCTCGCGCCAGGACGAGTCGAGGCGTCAGCATCGCGAGGTACGAGGCGGTGCCGTCGGCCCAGGTGTCGGAGTAGGCGAACTGCTCGACCGCCGTGGGCCGGGTCTCGACCTCGTGGCCGGGGAGGGTGAGCTTGGTGCGGTAGTCGGCCTTCGAGTCGAAGGGCGGGTCGAGGTAGATCAGGTCGACGCCGCCCGCGAGCCCCGGCGTCGTCTCGTCGCCGGCGAGGAGGGCGGACATCGCGAGCAGGTTGTCGCCGTAGATCAGTCGGCCGGACGGCTCGGGCAGCTGCGGCGTCGCGGCGCGGTGCAGGGGAAGACCGCCGGCCTCGCGGCTCGGCTGCACGAACTCGCGGGTGTGCAGGCGCACGCGCTGCTCGCCGGTGAGCTGCTCGAGCACTCGCGCGGCCTCGCGTTTGCCCTCGGCGACGATCTTCGGCAGTTGATCGAGCAACGATCTCATGGGTCCCCTCACGGCTGGACTGGCGGTCATCTCAGGATAGAGGTAGAAACACTGGAGGTGAATGCACACTGGATTGGCGATCTCGGGGCGGATAGGCATGGAGGCATGCCTGAGCCCCAATCCCGTGCTGCGCAGATCCTCGGCGAGCGTCTGAAGGCGGTCCGGCTCGAGCGCGGCGTGAGTCAGGAGACGGTCGCGCACCTCGCCGACATGCACGTCACCAACCTCGGCAAGATCGAGCGCGGTCAGGCCAACCCGCGCATGTCCACGATCGTGCGCATCGCCGGAGTGCTCGACGTCGATCCCGGCGAGCTGCTCGCGGGCATCGGGCTCGCGGAGCTGCCCGGCGTCGACCGGGTCAACGTGCGCGACCTGATCGATGAACTCAAGCGGCGGAGCAAGTGATCAGCCGCTGAGCGGCATCGTCGCCCGGGCCGTCAGAACGCGATCCGCCAGAGATACTCCTCGCCGCTCGTGCGGAACCACCGCAGCACTGCGACGCAGTCGCGCGCCGGATCATCGGCGCGGACGACGAACGAGACGTGCTCGCCGGGCTCGACCCGCAGCAGCGGCTGCCAGAGCAGCCGGCCATCGCCGAAGAGCGAGAGGTGCACGCCATGCGCCGGCTCGTCGCCGGTGTTGTGCAGGGCGTACCACGGCGCTCGGCTGCGATCGATCTGCCAGGGCACGCGGTAGGCGATGGGTGAAGGGACGGGGTGGGCGTCGACGGCCACGGGCCGGGCCCCGTGCGGCATGGCTCCTCCTCGGGTCGGGGATGCGGCACGACACCGTCACGGTACCCGGAACCACCGACGCGGAGCAGCCCCCGCGACGCATCGCTCAGGCGCGGGGCTCGCCCTCGGCGCTCGACGACGGGGTCGCCTCGTCGAGCCCGTCCGGCGCCTCGTCCGGTTCGCGGCGCGGTCGCGCGCTCGTGAGCCGGGTGAACGGCCGTCCCGCCGCCCGCCCGACTGCGCCGGCCGCGCCCGCGAGCCGCCGGCCGGCCGAGGTGAGCATCGGTTCGTCGCCGCGCGGCTCGAGCTCGGACGGGACGCTCGGCGGCGCAGCCCCGAAGGCGAGCCGCGACTGGGCGAGCACCCGTCGGCCGAGCACATGGTTGCCGACGCCGCCGACCGCGGCGCCGATGCCGAAGGGGAGCGCTTTGCCGATGAAGCCGGCGCCGCCGCGCACGGCGAACTGCTTCACGAAGGTGGCTCGCAGGCGGTCGACGACGGTTCCCATCACCGCCTTCGGCAGGGTGTTCGTGATGAGCTCGCCCCAGTACGCGCTGCGGGCGACCCCGGTGCCGCTCGCCTGCGCGGCGAACTGGCGGATGAGGTCGCTGCCCTCGCTGCCGAGCATGAGGGTCATCACGAGCGCTCGCGCGCGCTCCGGGTTGTCCACGGGGATGCCGTGCACCTCCGCGACCGACTGCGCGAACAGCGCGGTCGCCTCGAGGAAGCCGGCGGTCTCGACGCCGGAGAGGGCCAGCGTGATGCCCGTGGAGATGCCGGGGATCACGGCCGTCGCGCCGACGGCGGCCCCGCCGGTGGTGACCGCGGCGAGGTAGCGCCGCTCGAGGATGCGGACGAGCTGATCGGGCGTGGCCTGCGGGGAGCGGCGACGGATGCCGCGCAGGTGCGCCAGCACGACGGGGCGGTGGATGGCGAGAACGCGGTCGATGGTGCGCTCGACGCCGTGCGCCCGGCCCTCGTCCTGCGGCGGCGCCGCGTCGTCGCTCGCGGGCGACTCGCTCGGGGTGTCCCGCCCCATCGAGGTGATCCGGTGCACGCGCTCGGGCATGCAGCGATTGTACGTGCACGCGCCTGGGCGACCGCCTGACGGTGTCACGCATTCGTCGCCGCTCCGCGGGCCCGATACGATCGAAGCTCAGCGTCTCGTCGACCCGCAGGAGTCTCGTGAAGTACCGCTCGACCCGCGGCGGGCTGTCGCCCGCCCTGTTCACCGAGATCCTCATCGAGGGCCTCGCGCCGGATGGCGGCCTCGTCGTTCCCGAGCTCGTTCCCACGGTCACCGCCGACGAGCTCGAGGAGTGGCGGAGCCTCGACTACGCGGGTCTCGCGACCCAGGTCATCGGCCGGTACGCGAGCGGCATCCCGGCCGAGGAGCTCGCACGCATCTGCCGGGCCGCCTACGATCCGGCCGTGTTCGGCGGCGACCCCATCGTGCCGCTCACGCCGCTCGGCGAGGTGACGCTCGTGGGGCTCTCCGAGGGGCCGACGCTCGCCTTCAAGGACATGGCGATGCAGTTCCTCGGCCAGCTCCTCGAGCACGAGCTCACCGCCCGCGGCGCCACGCTGAACATCCTCGGAGCGACCTCCGGCGATACCGGCTCCGCGGCCGAGTACGCGCTGCGCGGCAAGCACGGGGTCTCGGTCTTCATGCTCTCGCCGCAGGGGCGGATGAGCGCCTTCCAGCGCGCGCAGATGTACTCGCTCACCGACGAGAACATCCACAACATCGCCGTCGCGGGCGACTTCGACGACTGCCAGCACCTCGTGAAGGTCATCGCGGGCGACACCGCCTTCAAGCGCGAGCACCGGCTCGGCGCGGTCAACTCGATCAACTTCGCCCGGATCGCGGCTCAGCTCGTCTACTACTTCTGGGCGTGGCTGCGGCACAGCGACCCCGTCGAGCCCGAGCACCGTGCCGCGCACCGCGTGTCGATCACCGTCCCGTCCGGCAACTTCGGCAACATCTTCTCGGGCTGGCTCGCCCGCCGAATGGGGCTGCCGATCCATCGGCTCGTGCTCGCCACGAACGAGAACAACGTGCTCGACGAGTTCTTCCGTACGGGCGTGTACCGGCCGCGCACGGGGGAGTCGACCTTCGCGACGTCGAGCCCGTCGATGGACATCTCGCGGGCGTCGAACCTCGAGCGTTTCGTCTTCGAGGTCGTCGGCCGCGATCCGGAGGCGCTCCGCGACCGCTGGAGCGGGCTCGAGCGCGACGGCGTGCTCGACCTCGCGTCCGAGCAGCCGCGTTTCGCCGAGGAGTTCGGCATCGTGAGCGGCTCCAGCACGCACGCCGAGCGCGTGGCGACCATTCGCGAGACGCATCGCGCGACCGGGGTGGTGGTCGACCCGCACACGGCCGACGGACTCGCCGTCGCCACCCGGTACCTGGAGCCCGGCATCCCGATGCTCGTGCTCGAGACCGCCAAGCCGCAGAAGTTCCCCGAGATCGTCGCCGAGGCGATCGGAGCTCCGGCGGAGCTCCCCGAGGAGCTCACGGCGCTCCTGGAGGCCCCGCAGCACGTCGTCGAGGTGGCGAACGACGCGGTCGCCATCCGGAACCTCATCGCGCGCGACGCGGCCCGCTGAGCCGCGCCGCTCCGGCCGTGCGGCACCGCTCGTGCGTCAGCGGCTCGCGTGCTCCGCGTTGTAGCGGTCGAGCACGGCGTCGATCGTGGAGTCGAGCACGAGCTTGCCGCCGTCGAGGTAGAGGCCGCGCGTGCAGAAGCGACGCAGGTCGCGCTCGTTGTGCGAGACGAAGAAGAGCGTCCGGCCGCCGGCGAGCAGCTCGTCGATCCGCCGGTAGCACTTCTCGCGGAACGCCTTGTCGCCCACGGCGAGCACCTCGTCGACGAGCATGATCGGCTCCTCGAGCTGCGAGATCACCGCGAACGCGATTCGCACCTTCATGCCGCTCGACAGGTGCTTGTACGGGGTGTCGAGGAAGTCGCCGATCTCAGCGAAGTCGATGACCTCGTCGAACTTCGCGTCGATCTGCGCCTTCGACATGCCGTGCAGGCCCGCGGTGAGGTAGACGTTGTCGCGCACCGTGAGGTCGTCGACGAAGCCGCCGGTGATCTCGATGAGGGGTGCGACGCCGCCCGCGACGGTGACGGAGCCCTCGTCGGGGAGCAGCACGCCGGCCACGAGCTTCAGCAGCGTCGATTTGCCCTGGCCGTTGCGCCCGACCACGCCGATCGCCTCGCCGGGGCGAACGTCGAAGGACACGTTGCGGAGGGCCCAGAACTCGCCCGGGCGGGTGCGGCGCTTGCGGCCGGCGAGCAGGTCCTTGAACGAACGGCGGCCCCGGCGGTTGCGCCGGAACCTCACGCCGAGGGAGGCGACGCGGATGGCGAAGCCGCCCGAGCCCGGCACGTCACCGGTGGTGCCGTCGGCGGTGACGGAGTGCGTCATCAGATCTCCTTCAGCATCTGGCGCTCGGAGGCGCGGAACACGAGGAGGCCGACGACGAGGAACGCGATCGACATCAGCGCCGAGATCAGCACCTCGAACCAGATCAGCTGCTGCGGGAAGAACGCGGCGCGATAGAGCGAGAAGATCCCGGAGAGCGGGTTGAACGCGGCCCAGAACTGCACGCCGCCCGGCAGGTCCGTCGTCGCATAGATGATCGGCGTCGCGTAGAACAGGAAGCGCAGGATGAGCTTCACCGCTCGCTCCAGATCGCGGAAGAACACCACCAGCGGCGCCACGATGAGGCAGATGCCCGCGGTGAGCACCGCCTGGAGCACGATCGCGAGCGGGAAGAAGACGATCTCCCAGCTCGGTGCGGCGCCGAAGAGGACCGCGAAGAGCGCGAGCACCGGCAGGGCGAAGACGAACTCGATGCCCTTCGACAGCACGATGCGGTTCACCCAGATCGTGCGCGGGATCATCGTCGACCGCACGAGCTTCGCGTCCTTCAAGAACGCGCGGGTGGAGTCGGAGACCGAGCCGTTGAACCACATCCAGGGCAGGAGCGCGCTCAACAGGAAGACGATGTACGGCGCGAAGCCGGCCGAGCGCTCGAAGACCTGGGTGAACACGAACCAGTAGATGCCCGCCATCACCAGCGGGTCGAGCACGGACCAGACGTAGCCGAGCGCGGACGTCGAGTACCGCACCTTCAGGTCGCGGGTGGTGAGGAGCCACAGGGAATGCCGGTAGCTGGCGAACGGCTTCCGCCGCGGCGGATGCACGTCGCCCCCGACGTCGGTGGTCGCTGCAGTCACGCCTCTCATCGTAGAGGCGTTCGCCGGGAGAACCGTCCGGCGCAGGCCGGCGGTAGATTTGGAGGGTGGCCACTCGCACCAGCACCAGTACCCGGATCCTCCTGAGCTGCGCCGCGATCGGCGTGGCCGGCGGGGTCGTCGCCGGCGGCTCCGGCTATCTCGCGCTCGTGCTCGCCGCGATCGGCCCGATGTTCTACGGCGTGACGATCGGCGTGCACTTCCTGCCGAGCGTCGTCGCCTTCGCGCTGCTGCGCCGGCCGGGCACCGCGCTGCTCGCCGGGCTCATCGCCGGGCTCGTCGGTGCGGCGTTCGCCCCGCAGTGGCTGCCGCGGCTGATCGGCACCGCGCTGCTCGTCGGCGTGCTCGTCGAGCTGCCGTTCCTGCTCACGCGCTACCGCCGGTGGGAGCCGTGGCTCTACTACGCCTCGGGGCTGACCTCCGGGGTCGTCATCGCGGTCGTCGTGTACCTCGCGCTCGGCGGCGAGCACTTCCCGGCCTGGATGTGGGCGATCGCGCTGCCGCTCTACGTCGGCAGTCCGGTGCTCTTCACCTGGATCGGGCGGATCATCGCGCTCCAGCTCGAGCGTGCGGGCGTCGCCCGCGGGCTGCGGTAGCCGGACTCCGCGGACTCGTCAGCCCCCTGCAACGGAACACACGGGGCGGATGCCGTTCGGCATCCGCCCCGTGTCGCTGTGATGCTGCAGGACGCAGCGTTCCGGATCACACGAAGTGGTTCGCGCGCTCCAGGTCTTCCGCGAAGTCGATCTCGACCGCGTAGAGGTCGGAGACGTCCATCGGCTCGATGAGCAGGCCGTTCTGCTCGATCGCGAGCTCGAGGCCGCGTTCGAAGTAGTCCTGCGCGCCCACGCGCTGCAGCTGGGCGAGGAACGTGGCCTTGTCGCGGCTGGAGATGTAGTTGATGCCGACGGCCTCGCCGAGTCCGCCCTTGACGGTCTTCGAGAGCTCCTTGATGTAGCCCTCGGCGGTGGTCGTGTACTTCACCTCTTCGTCGGACACCTTCGCCGTGTTCACCGTGACGAAGGACTGATCGCGGGCGATCAGCGCGACGGCGCGGTCGAGGATGCGCGGGTCGAAGACGACGTCGCCGTTCATCCAGAGCACGCCGCCGCTTTGCGACGCCTGCAGGGCGCGCATGAGCGACTTCGAGGTGTTCGTCTGGTCGTACTCCTCGTTGTAGACGAAGGAGGCCTGCGGGAACGCCTCGATGATGTGCTCGAGCTTGTAGCCGACGACGATCGTTACGTCGGCGTCGCCGCCGAAGGCGTGGCCGATGTTGTCGAACTGCTGCCGCATGATGGTGCGGCCGTCGCCGAGTTCGGTCAGCGGCTTGGGGAGGGAACGCCCGAGCCGGCTCCCCATGCCGGCTGCGAGGATCACGATCTGCGTGGTCACTGCATCTCCTTCGGTGGTGCGGATGCCCGCGGCGACCGGTCTCGATCCGCGGGATCGAAACCTCGTGTTCGCCTTCGGTTCACCCGGAAGTTCACATTGGGACACGCCGTTATGCCGGAACCAGCGTATCCGCTGTCACCCGTCCGGGGCGGGATCCGCGGGGGAGTCGTAGTGCGATCGTGATACGCCGCACAGGGAATGCACAGTTTCCGGAGGTGGCTCTGGGCGGGCCCGGGGCACGGAACCGGGCCATGCAGTTGGTAGGTTGGCCTGGTGACTTCCGTTTCTCGCTCCGATCCGAACGACGAGGCTCCCGAAGGCACCGGCACGGGGGTGCCCGAGCAGCTCGGTGATGGGGAGTCGACGTCCGGCGCGCCCGGGCGGGCGAAGGGGTCCGCGAAGCGCGCCCCGTCCCGCGCGAAGACGGCCGCCTCCACCGCGGCACCCGCCGACGCCGCGGCGAAGAGCGCAGCGCGCTCGGCCGCCGCGAAGCGTGCCGCGGCCACGCGCGCCGCGCGCAAGGCGGAGGCCGCGAAGGCCGAGCAGGAGCAGCGCGGCGACGAGACCGCGACGGAAGCCGAGCCCGCGACCGCGTCGAAGCGCTCGAGCGCCTCGCGCAGCGCGTCGAGCCGCGGCGCGGCCGAGCGCGCGAGTTCGGCGAGCGCTGCGCGCGCCGCGAAGAGCGCCGAGAAGGACGCGGCGAAGGCGAGCTCGGCGGCGCGTTCGCGGTCGGCGAGCAGCGTGACCGCGAAGCGCCAGGCGCTGCGGGCCGCCGCCGCGGTCGCCACCGATACCACGGCCGCCGAGCGCCCGAAGAAGGCAGCGGACGCCGCCGCGAACGTCGACGCCGGTGCTGCTGCGGAGCAGACGCCAGCCGCAGCGCCCGAGGTCGTCGCGATCGCCGAGGCGATCGTCGAGGGCGACACGGTCGTCGAGACGGGCGCGATCGACGAGGAGACGCAGGAGCGGCTGCCCGTAGCCGACCCGGCGCCCGTCGACGACAGCGTCGACGAGGAGACCCGTGAGCGGGTCGTGCAGGAGTCCGCTGCCGAGGAGTCGACCGCGGAGCGGGCCGCCGACGTCGCGGTCGCCGTCATCCCGGCGCCGACGAAGAAGGCGAGCCGCAAGAAGCGCACGCTCCGCGTCGCCCGGAAGGCCCCGCCCGAGAGCGCCGACCGTGTGCTCGTGGTGGACGCGCTCGTGAAGCGCTTCGGCGAGAAGACCGCCGTCGATCACATCTCCCTGCAGGTGCGGGCGGGCTCGTTCTTCGGCGTCGTCGGCCCGAACGGCGCAGGCAAGACGACGACGCTCTCGATGGTCACGGGCCTGCTCCGTCCCGACGAGGGCACCGTTCGCATCCACGACATCGACGCGTGGGCCGACCCCGAGGCGGCCAAGCGCGCGACCGGCGTGCTGCCGGACCGGCTGCGGCTCTTCGACCGCCTGACCGGCGGCCAGCTGCTGCACTACTCGGGCACGCTCCGCGGCCTCGACGCGCGCACGGTGCGCGAACGCAGCGCCGACCTCATCGCCGCATTCGGACTCGAGGACGCCGTCGATCGCCTGGTCGCCGACTACTCCGCCGGCATGACCAAGAAGATCGCGCTCGCCTGCGCGATGATCCACTCGCCGCGCCTGCTCGTGCTCGACGAGCCGTTCGAGTCCGTCGATCCCGTCTCGGCGGCGAATCTGACCGAGATCCTCGAGCGCTACGTCGCAGGCGGTGGCACGGTCGTGCTCTCGAGCCACGGCATGGACCTCATCGAGCGCGTCTGCGACTCGGTCGCGGTCGTCGTCGGCGGCAAGGTGCTCGCCGCCGGCACCCTCGACGAGGTGCGCCAGGGCGAGACCCTCGAAGATCGATTCGTCGCGCTCGCCGGTGGGCGCAAGGCTGCGGAAGGCATGGAATGGTTGCACAGTTTCTCCGACTGAAGCTGCGCCTCCTCGCCAACATCTTCCGACGCAGCCCCTGGCAGGTCGTCGGAATCATCGTGGGGCTCGTCTACGGGCTCGGCATCGCGGGGCTGCTCTTCTTCGCGCTCGTCGGCCTGCGCTTCGTCGACGACGTCGCGGTCATCCGCGACGCGCTGGTCGTGGCCGGTTCGGCGACGGTGGTCGGATTCATCGTCTTCCCGCTCATCTTCGGCGTCGACGACACGATGGACCCGCGCAGGTTCGCCCTGTTCGGCATCCCCGGACGGCGCCTCGCGATCTCGCTCGCCGTCTCCGCCCTCATCGGCATCCCGGCGCTCGTGCTCGGCATCGTGCTGCTCGGCAGCATCGTCACCTGGTCGCGCGGGGTGGGCGAGACCCTCCTCGCGATCCTCTCGGCGGCGCTCGCCTTCGCGACGTGCCTGCTGCTCGCCCGCGTCGCCGCAGCGGTCGCCTCCTTCCTGCTCGCCACCCGGCGTGCGCGCGAGCTGACCGGCGTCCTCGGACTGCTGCTCATCGTGGCGGCCTCGCCCGTCTTCGTCGCCCTGACGACCGTCGACTGGGCGCGCGACGGTCGGCAGGTGCTCGAGGGGCTCGGGGCCTGGCTCAGCTGGACGCCGCTCGGCGCCGCGTTCGCGGTGCCCGGAGACGCCGCGAACGGCGACTGGGGCCCGGCCGTCCTGAAGCTCCTCATCGCGGCGGCCACGCTCGCGCTGCTCGGACTCGGCTGGATCCGACTCGTCGAGACGATGCTCGTGACGCCCGGCCGCGAGGGGACCTCGAAGAGCTACCGCGGGCTCGGCTGGTTCGACCGGCTGCCGCAGAACCCCACCGGTGCGGTCGCCGCGCGGAGCTTCACCTACTGGTTCCGCGACGCCCGGTACTGGGTCTCGATCATCATGGTGCCGCTCGCGCCGATCATCCTGATCATCGCCTTCAGCATCGTCGGGGTGCCCATGGAGTACCTCGGGCTCGCGCCGGTGCCGCTCATGTGCCTCCTGCTCGGCTGGTCGTTGCACAACGACACCGCCTACGACTCGACCGCGATCTGGCTGCACGTCGTGTCCGGCGTCCGCGGCACCGCGGACCGGTTCGGCCGCCTGGTCCCGGTGCTCGTGCTCGGCGTCGTCGTGATCGCGCTCGGCAGCGCGCTGACCGTGTTCCTGCTCGACGACTGGCGCCCGCTGCCCTCCCTCATCGGGGTGTCCACCGTGCTCCTGCTCTCGGGGCTGGGCATCGGCTCGGTGACCTCGGCGCGCTTCCCCTATCCGGCGGTGAAGCCCGGCGACAGCCCCTTCCAGCAGCCGCAGTCGACGGGCAGCCTGTCCTCGCTCGTGCAGTCGATCACGATGTTCGGGTCGCTGATCATCGCGGCGCCCGCCGTCGCCTTCGCCCTGCTCGGCGTCTTCTCGGATCCGAGCTGGCACCTCGCCTCGTTCCTCTCGGGCACGGTGCTCGGGCTCGTCGTGCTCGTGGCCGGGGTGTGGCTCGGCGGGCGGGTGTTCGACCGGCGCGGCCCGGAGATCGTCGCCGCAGCCGTTCGCGCCTGAGGGCAGCCCTCGCGAGGGCGTCCGGCCGCGCAGGTTGCTCGGGTCAGGGGGCGGCGCACACCCGGTAGCCCCGCCCCTCGGCGAGCACCTCGGTCGCGCAGCTCTCGCCCGTGACCCGCGGGACACCGTCCATCGCCGGGGCATCGAAGAGGCCGACGTGCGCCCCGGAGAGCACGATCGCCGAGACCGCCGCACCCCAGGGCTGCGCGGCCAGCCATGGCGTCCCGGTGCGGTCGACCCACTCCCGGATCGGTTCGACTGCCGCCCGCTGCGCCGCGAGGGTCTCGCGGCGCGGTTCGAGGGAATGACGGACGTGGCCGAGGGCGCCGGCTGCCGTGCCGAGGCCGAGCACGGCGAGGAGCGCGACGGCGGCGATTCGGACGGTGGTGCGCGGCGCGGATCGTGTCGACGGGGGCGCTCCCGAGGGGGCTCGCAGCAGCGTCCGTCCGCCCCAGATCGCGATGACGGCGAGCACCGGGACGAAGGCGAAGACGCCGACCGCGGGATGGCGCACCCAGAGCGGGGTGTGGCTCGCCGTCGCCCACCAGCCGACGAACGCCCCGAGGCCGACGAGGCCGGCGAGCAGATTCGCGCGGACGAGGGCGGGCGCCCGGCGGCCGCGGTGGCGTTCGGCGAGGAAGCCGCCGATGACGAGGCCGAGCAGTGCCAGGGCGAGGACCGCGACCGCCCAGGCGGGCACGAACCACGCGTCGGCGAGGGCGCTGAGCTTCTCGAGGACCGTGCTGTGCGCGCCCTTCTGCCCGCCGCTCGCGACGAAGTACCAGAGGTTCCGCAGGTGCGTGACGTACCCCGAGGGGCCGAGCGAGACGAGGGCGGCGAGCTCGACCGCGAGGCTGGGCAGCCCCGCGATCACGAGCGGCAGCCACGCCCGCTTCGCGGTGGTGCCGATCCGCGGCCAGCCGCGGCCGGGTGCGAGCGCCCAGATCGCCACCGCGAAGGCCGGGAGGGCGAGGAGCGCGATGAATTTCGCCTGCACCGCGAGGCCGACGAGGAGCCCGGCGAGCCACGCGCGCCGAGGGAGCACGACGAGCGCCCACACGATGAGCGCGGCGGCCGGGATCTCGCCGAGCACGTCGGCGGGGCCCTGGATCGGCGAGAAGCCACCCGTGGTGTCGAAGCCCAGCGGGAGCGCGACGGCGAGCAGGGCCGCCCACCGGCCGGCGATCCGGCGACCGAGCACCCAGAGGCCGGCGAGCAGCAGCGCCCAGAACGCGAGGGGGACGAGGCGGGCGCCGAGGACCGGGTCCATCCCGGTCGCGAGCACGGCGGCGACCGGGAGCAGCACGGTCGGCCCGGTGGAGATCCGCGGATCGAACGGGGTGATCTCCGATCCGGACAGTGCCCCGTCACTCGAGTAGCCGAGCCCGGAGAGCAGGTTGAGCGGGACGGTGAGGTTGAACGCCTCGTCCTCCCAGAACCGGGCGGCGACGAGGCTGTCCAGCGCGACGACCACGTGCGCCGCGGCGAGCAGCGCCGCGAGCACCCAGAACGCGATCGTGCGCGCCAGGGTCATCGAGCTGCCCCCGACGGCGCCCGAACGGCTCGGAGCGGGGCTCCCGGTCGAAGCGACAGCGACCAGAGCTCCCGGAGCGCCGAGCCCGCGAAGCGGCGCAAGCGCTTCGGCGGGAGCGTCACTCGGCCGACTCCGCCCCACATGGTCCCGGTCGCCGATTCCCCACGACGGGGGATGCTCCGCACCCGCACGTAGCGCACGACGAAGCCGCCGCGTGCCTCGGCGAGGGAGAAGTGCACGTGCGGAACGGTCGCCTCCTGCGGCACCGCGGCGACGAGGACCTGCAGTGCGGCGGGCCGGTACGCTCGCAACGGCGTGTTGACGTCCGGGATGCGCCGGCTCGCGGCGAGTGCGACGAGCACGCTCACCGCGGCCGTCAGGATCCGGCGGTACCACGGGTCGGTCCGACCGCCGCGGACGCCGTGCACGACGTCCGCGTCCTCCTCGAGCAGTGCCGCGACGAGCCGGACGAAGTCCGGTCCCAGGAACTGCCCGTCGCCGTCGACGTGCACGAGCACGTCGGGTTCGAGGGCGAGCCCCGCGCGGTAGGCCGCGAGCGCGGTGGGGCCGTGGCCGCGGTTCGCCGGCTGACGCTGCACCACCACATCGTCGAGTTCGGCGAGCGTTTCGGCCGTGCCGTCGGTCGAGCGGTCGTCGGCGATGACGAAGGTCAGCCTGCTCGCGATGGGGGCGAGCTGCTGGCGCACCTCGTCGATGAAGCCGCGGATGCCTTCCGCCTCGTTGTAGGCGGGCATCGCGATGACGAGGTGGGCTACCGGCATGCTCGGGTCCTCTCTCCGGGTGCCGCGGTCGAACGAACGCCCGTGGCCAGTACCCTAGTGTGGCCATGGAATTCCGTTCACGCCTACGTCGACTCGCCGCACTCGGCAGTCGATTCCTCGTCGTCGGCGCGGTGAGCACCCTCATCGAGGTGGGGGTGTTCAACCTCCTGGTCTTCGCCTGGGGCTGGGATGTGGTCTGGGCGAAGATCATCGCCTCGCTCGTCGCCCTCGTGAACGCGTACATCGGCAACCGCGAGTGGACCTTCCGCCACCGCGATCGTCGGGGTCGGGTGAGCGAGCTGGTCCTCTTCGTCCTCGCGAACCTCGTGTGCACGGCGCTCGGGGCGGCGATCGTCTGGGCGGGCGTCGGCATCGCCCAGCTCGCGCTCGGCAGGGAGCCCGGCGCGGTCGCCGTCAACGTGGTCAACCTCGTGAGCATCGCGATCATCGTCCTCGTGCGCTTCGTGCTCTATCACCGGATCGTGTTCCGAGCCGCGCCGGCGCCGGCCGCCGGACCCGCCGACCGGCCCTAGTGCCGCTCAGCGCGCGTAGAATCGAGCGCATGATCCAGCCCGTGCGCGCGAGCATCGCCGACCCCGGCCAGCCAGGAGGCGGCACCGACGTCCTCGACCGTGAGCTCGAGAAGCTCCTCGAAGAGGAGCTCATCGAGCCCGGCGATCACGAGCGCTTCTCGCACTACGTGCCGAAGGACAAGATCCTCGAGTCCGCGATCACCGGCAAGCCGGTCAAAGCGCTCTGCGGCAAGAAGTGGACGCCGGGCCGCGACCCCGAGAAGTTCCCGGTCTGCCCGGCCTGCAAGGCGATCTACGAGAAGATGCGCGGCGCGTAGCGCTCCGCCGACGGCGAGGCGCCGACCGGCTCAGCGGTAGTTCGTCGGGATGACGGCCTCGCCGCGCCCGAGCCGGAACGCCTCGATCGGCAGCTCCTGCATGACCGTGGCGCGGTGCGCCCGGGCGGCCTCGGTGCCCGCACGACCGAGATGCGCGGCATCCGCGGCGCCGCCATCCATCAGCTGCACCATCAGCGGCCGCAGTTCGTCGCCGGCCTCGAACTCGGCTTCGCCGGCCGGACCGTCGCCGACGAAAACGAGTTCCTCGCGCGCCGTCCGCGTCGAGTCGAGTCGTCGGGCCGCGTTCTTGCGGCCGCCGACGCTCGCCTTCTGCGACGACGCCTTCGCGACCGGGATCCACTCCCCGGCGTCGTCGCGCCGCGCGACGAGCTTGTAGACCATGCCGGCGGCCGGGAAGCCGGAGCCCGTGACGACGGACGTGCCGACGCCGTAGGAGTCGACCGGTGCGCCGGAGAGCCCGGCGATCGTGAACTCGTCGAGGTCGCTCGTGACGGTGATCTTCGTGTTCACCGCGCCGAGCGAGTCGAGCTGTTCCCGGACCGCGGCGACGACGGTCGGCAGGTCGCCGGAGTCGATGCGGACCGCGCCGAGCTCGGGGCCGGCGACCGCGACGGCGAGCTCCACACCTCGGGCGATGTCGTACGTGTCCACCAGGAGCGTCGTGGAGGGGCCGAAGGCGTCCACCTGCGCGCGGAAGGCCTGCTCCTCCGTATCGTGCAGCAGGGTGAACGCGTGCGCCGCGGTGCCCATGGTCGGGATGCCCCAGGTGCGGCCCGCCTCGAGGTTCGAGGTGGCGTCGAAGCCGGCGATGTAGGCGGCGCGGGCGGCGGCGACGGCCGAGCGCTCGTTGGTGCGCCGCGAACCCATCTCGGCGAGCGGGCGGCCGAGCGCCACGGACACCATCCGCGCGGCCGCGCTCGCCACGGAGGAGTCGTAGTTCAGCGTCGACAGCACGAGCGTCTCGAGCATGACCGCCTCGGCGAAGCTGGCCTGGATCGTCAGCAGGGGAGAGCCGGGGAAGTACGCCTCGCCCTCGCGGTAGCCCCACACGTCGCCCGTGAAGCGGTAGTCGGCGAGCCAGTCGAGGGTCGCCGGCCGTACGACCTCGTGCTCGCGGAGCCACTCGAGCTCGGCGTCCTCGAAGCGGAAGCGCTCGATGAGTTCGAGCAGTCGGCCGGTGCCCGCGACGACGCCGTAGCGGCGGCCGTCGGGCAGACGCCTCGCGAAGGCCTCGAAGAGCGATTCCCGGTGGGCGGTGCCGTCGAGGAGGGCGGCGTCCACCATGGTGAGTTCGTAGCGGTCGGTGAAGAGCGCAGCTGAGCCGGTCACGAAGGAGAGCCTAGTTGTTCGGGCGGGGGATGCCGAGGCATCCACTGCCCGCGGCGCAGCGCCGCGCGCGCCGCTCGCCTAAGCTTGGTCCTCGTGACGGACGCGCCGATCGGGATCTTCGACTCTGGGGTCGGCGGGCTCACCGTCGCCCGGGCGGTGAAGGATCAGCTGCCGAACGAGTCGATCCTCTACGTCGGCGACCTCGAGCACTCGCCCTATGGGCCGAAGCCGATCGCCGAGGTGCGCCGCTACGCGCTCGCGGTGCTCGACGACCTCGTCGCCCAGGGCGTGAAGATGCTCGTCATCGCCTGCAACACGGCCTCCGCCGCCATGCTCCGCGACGCTCGCGAGCGGTACGAGGTGCCCGTCGTCGAGGTCATCCAGCCGGCCGTGCGCCGTGCGGTCGCCGCGACCAAGTCCGGGCGGGTGGGGGTCATCGGCACGGCCGGCACCGTGCAGTCCCGCGCCTACGACGACGCCTTCGCCGCCGCGCCCCATCTGCAGCTGTTCAGCCAGGCCTGCCCGCGCTTCGTCGAGTTCGTCGAGGCCGGGGTGACGACCGGCGAGGAGGTGCTCTCGGTCGCCGAGGAGTACCTGGCGCCGCTGAAGCGCGCCGACATCGACACCCTCGTGCTCGGCTGCACCCACTACCCCTTCCTGAAGGGGGCGATCTCGTACGTCATGGGCGAGGGCGTCACCCTCGTCTCCAGCGACGTCGAGACCGCCAACGACGTCTACCGGGTGCTCGTCTCGACGGGCACCGAGCGCCGCGCCGGCACGCCGCCGACGCACCGCTACGAGGCCACGGGGGAGTCCACGAGCGCCTTCCTCGACCTCGCCAACCGCCTCATCGGTCCGGAGATCCCGAGCGTCGAGCTCGTGCAGACCGGCTCGATCGCCCTGCCGCACCGTTCCGAATGGAGATCCTCGTGACCGACACCTCAGCCATCGTCCGCGCCGACGGGCGCACGCCGGACCAGCTCCGCGAGGTCACCATCGAACGCGGCTGGAGCGCGCACGCCGAGGGCAGCGCGCTGATCTCCTTCGGCGGCACGAAGGTGCTCTGCACCGCGAGCTTCACGAACGGCGTCCCGCGCTGGCTCACGGGCAAGGGCACCGGCTGGGTCACCGCGGAGTACTCGATGCTGCCGCGCGCGACGAACACCCGCAACGACCGTGAGTCGGTCAAGGGCCGCATCGGCGGCCGCACGCACGAGATCAGCCGGCTCATCGGCCGGAGCCTCCGCGCCGTCATCGACACGAAGGCGCTCGGCGAGAACACCGTGGTCATCGACTGCGACGTGCTGCAGGCCGACGGCGGCACCCGCACGGCCGCGATCACTGGCGCCTACGTGGCGCTCGCCGACGCGGTCGAGTGGGCCCGCAGCAAGAAGTTCATCGGGCAGAAGTCGACGCCCCTCATCGATACCGTCTCGGCCGTCTCGGTCGGCATCATCGACGGCACGCCCATGCTCGACCTCGCCTACGTCGAGGACGTCCGCGCCGAGACCGACATGAACGTCGTCGCCACCGGCCGCGGGCTCTTCGTCGAGGTGCAGGGCACCGCCGAGGGGGCGCCGTTCGACCGCCGCGAGCTCGACGCGCTCCTCGATCTCGCTCTCGGCGGCAACGCCGAGCTGGCCGCGCTCCAGGTGGCCGCGCTCGCCGCGGGCCTCGAGGCGGCCGGCGCGTGAGCGGCACCGACGCGCTCGAGGTCGTGCTCGCGACGCACAACGCGCACAAGGTCGCGGAGTTCCAGCGGATCCTGGGGGAGCGGATGCCGCAGCTGCGGGTGCTCGCCTACGACGGGCCCGAACCCGTGGAGGACGGCACGAGCTTCGCCGCGAACGCCCTGATCAAGGCGCGCGCCGCGGCCGAGCACACGGGGCGCATCGCGCTCGCCGACGACTCGGGCATCGCGGTCGACGTCATGGGCGGCTCGCCCGGCATCTTCTCCGCCCGCTGGGCGGGGCACGGGGCGGGCGACGAGGCGAACCGCACGCTGCTGCTCGCGCAGCTCGCCGACGTGCGCCGACCGAACCGTGCGGCATCCTTCCACTGCACCATCGCCCTCGTCGTGCCGGCCGCGCTCGCCGATACCGGGGAGCCGGTCGAGATCGTCGTCGACGGCACCTGGCCGGGCCAGGTGGCCTACGAGCCCCGCGGCTCGCACGGCTTCGGCTACGACCCGGTGTTCGAACCCGAGGGGCACGAGATCACCGCGGCGGAGCTGCTGCCGGAGCAGAAGAACGCGATCAGCCACCGGGCGCGGGCCTTCGAGGCGCTCATCCCCGAGCTCGAGCGGGTCGCGGCGACGCTCCGCTGAGAACGCTATTCATTCCCACTTCTATCTTGGGCTGACCAGGGAATTCTCACCTAAGCTCGAAGTGATGGCACACGATCACTCCCACGACCACGCCCAGGGGGCGAACCGCACGCGACTCATCGTCGCGATCGCGATCATCGGCGCGTTCCTCGTCGCGCAGCTGGTCGGCGGCCTGCTGAGCGGCTCGCTCGCGCTGCTCGCCGACGCCGGCCACATGGCGAGCGACCTGCTCGGCCTGATCGTGGCGCTCGTGGCGGCGATCGTGGCGGCCCGGCCCGCGACCGACCGGCAGACGTACGGCTTCCG
Source organism: Agromyces soli (assembly GCF_022811605.1). Lineage (GTDB taxonomy): Bacteria > Actinomycetota > Actinomycetes > Actinomycetales > Microbacteriaceae > Agromyces > Agromyces soli. The sequence goes on from NZ_CP094533.1 coordinate 2,468,369, forward strand.
ACGCTTCGAGGTGTTCGGAGCGCTCGTGAACGGGCTGATCCTCATGGGCGTCGCGGTGACCGTCGCGATCAGTGCGATCGGGCGGCTGATCTCCGGCGCCGAGGGCGAGGCGCACGAGGTGCAGGGCGGGCTCATGCTCGTCGTCGCGATCCTGGGTCTCGCCGCGAACATCGCGGCGATGCTCGTGCTCCGCAGCGGGGCGAAGGACTCGATCAACCTGCGCGGCGCCTACCTCGAGGTGCTCGGTGACACGATCGGCTCGGCCCTCGTCATCGTCGCGGCGATCGTCATCCTGCTGACCGGCTGGAGCGCCGCCGACCCCATCGCCTCCCTCGCGATCGCGGCCCTGATCATCCCGCGGGCGCTGATCCTGCTGCGCGACGTCGCGCACGTGCTGAGCGAGTCCGCGCCCGCCGATACCGATGTGGCCGAGATCCGCGAGCACATCCTCCGCACGCGCGGCGTCGTGGCGGTCCACGACGTGCACGTCTGGCAGATCACCTCGGGGCAGCCGGTGTTCACGGCGCATGTGGAGGTCGAGCCCGAGGTGTTCGAGTCGGGCCGCACGGGCGAGCTGCTCGACGAGCTCGGCGGATGCCTCACCGCGCACTTCGACGTCGCGCACTCCACGTTCCAGCTGGAGCCCGCCGGCCGCGCCGAGCAGGAGCAGGGCTCGCACCGTTAGGCGTCCGAGGAGAGCAGCTCGTCCGCCCTTCGGCGGATCGTGTCGAGCACGCGGCGCGTCGTCTCCTGCTCGGTCTCGTCGACGCCCTCGACGAGCCGCAGTGTCGTCGCGGCGACCGCCGCTCGTGCGGCGCTGAGCTCGGCGGCGCCCGCCGCCGTCGGTCGCTCCTCCTCGTCGAGGAGTCCCGCGGCCCGCAGCTCGGCGAGCACCGCCGCGAGCTCGCCCGAGTCGGTCCTGAGCACGGCTGCGGCCCGCTGCCGCCAGTCGCCGTGCGCATCGGCGACGCTGAGGGTATTGAGGGCGATCCAGCCGGCGTACCCCGGAATCGCGGTGGGTGACAGGACTCGAGCGAGGAGTTCGCGCAAGGCGTTCTCGGTGGCGCCGATCGCGGTCGGGAGGGGGCGCAGGGATGGCATGGGCTCTCCTAGTATGTTGGTAGAACCAAGACTGTATTGGTAATACCAAGAGAAAGCAACGACGTGACCTCCGACTTCACTGCCCTCCCGACATGGGTGCTCAGCTCCGCTGCGACTCGGTCTCATCAGGTGCTGCATGCGGCACTCGCGCGGGCAGGCGTCAACGGCTACGAGTACCGCTGCCTCTCCGTGCTCGCCGCCGCCGAACAGTTGAGTCAGACGGAACTCGGCGCCGCCGCGGCGCTCGACGCCCGGGACGTCACGCACACCGTGCGGGCCCTCGAGGACCGCGGATTGGTGTCGCGCGAGCGGGATCCCGGTCACGGTCGCCGACAGCTGGTATCGCTGAGCGACGAGGGGCGACGCGCAGCCGAACGTTCGGCCGACGTCATCGCGGAGGTGCAGGAGGCGGTGTTCGGGGGGCTGACGACGCAGGAGCGCAGCACGCTGCTCGCGTTGCTCGAACGGCTCGCCCGTCCCTGAGCGGCCGCTGCGGCATCCCGCCCCTGCCGCGCCTCACCTCACCTCGCCCCGCGCCACCTCACCTCGAGAGGGTCGGATTGCGGCACGGCGGCCTCGGCGGATCGCCGTTGGCGTCGCACATCGACCCTTTCGAGCCGTCTGCGCTCGGGCTCGGTCCGGGGTTACTGCTCCTCGTGGCGCGGGCCGCGCTCGAACACGTCCTGGTCGAGCACGAGGTGCTCCGCCTCGGCCTCGTCGGTGACGACGTCCTCGCCGGCCGCAGCGGCGCGCTTCGCCTTGCGGGACGACTGGAAGTAGTGCCAGAGCGTCGGGATGAGCGTGAGCACGACGGCGCCGATGAGGATGACGTCGATGTAGCTCTGCACGAAGTTCGCGACCGGCGGGATGTAGCCGATCAGGAAGCCGAAGTAGGTCAGGCCGACGCCCCAGATGAGCGCACCGATCAGGTTGTAGAGCGTGTACTTGCGGTAGTTCATGTGGCCGACGCCCGCGGCGACGGGCGTGAAGGTGCGCACGATCGGCACGAACCGCGCGAGGATGACCGCGAGCGCGCCGAAGCGGTCGAAGAAGGCGTTCGTGCGTTCGACGTTCTTCACGCTGAACAGCCCGGATTCTTTCCGTTCGAAGATGCGGGGGCCGAACTTGTGCCCGATCAGATAGCCGACTTCGCCGCCGACGAAGGCGGCGAGGCCGATCGCGAGGCACACCCACCAGATGTCGACGCCGAAGACCAGGCTCGTGTGCGTCAGCAGGCCCGAGATGATGAGCAGCGTGTCGCCCGGCAGCAGGAAGCCGACGAGCAGGCCGGTCTCGGCGAAGACGATCAGGCACACGACGACGAGCGCCCAGGGGCCGGCCGCGGCGATGATGTTCTCCGGGTCGAGCCAGGGGATGAGGGCGGTGTGCATCACGGGAAAGCTCCAGTCGTCGGGCACGGGTCGACGTGCCACGGCGTGCAGTGTCGATGCAGTCTACCCACGCCGCGCGGCCGCCAGCCGGGTGCGCGGTGGGAAATCATCCCGTCGTAGGGGTGCGGGGTCATCCCGTCGTATGACGGCGGGCGATCAGGCGTCGAGCGCCTCGAAGATCGCGCCGTTGAAGCGGAACGATGCACGCACCTCGGCGATGAGTGCGTCGACCTCTTCGGCCTCGAGGCCGAGCTCGTTCATCGCGGTGCGGTAGCGGCGCTTGTACTGCACCGGACCGCCCTCGAGGTCGAAGGCGTAGAAGCCGAGCTGCTCGGGGGTGGCGCCGTAGTGACGGGCCACGAGGGCGGCGATCGCCTGGCCGCCGGAGAGGTCGCCCAGGTAGCGCGTGTAGTGGTGGGCGAGGTAGCGGACGTCGTCGTCGGCGAGGCTGCGGAGGTGCGCCGCGTAGTCGGCGGTGGCGGGGAGCGCCGGGTGCGTCTCGCGCCAGTCGGGGGCGCCGAGCGCCGCCAGGTCGGCGTCGATCGCCGCCATCCGGGCGAGGGCGGGGTCGAAGACGGCGGGGTCGTCGGTGCGGATGCCGCGGGCCTCGAGGGCCTCGTAGATCCAGGCGAGCTGGGCGAGGTAGCGCGTGTAGTCGTCGAGCGAGCGCTCGCCGCGCATCAGTTCCACGATGAAGCCGCGGGTCTCGGTCGCGCGGTGGTCGTCGGCCGAAGCGGCACGGACGAGGGCGGCGACGTCGAGGGGCTCGGCGGCGGTCTCGCGGTCGATGGCGGGCGTAGCAGTCGACATGGTGACCCTCGGGTTTCTCGAAAGGAAAGGCAAGGTTTACCTTACCCTGCGAAACTGCGGATCGCATCCGGGTGTCGGCGGCGGGAGATAGCTTCAGCGCATGCGCTACGGATTCATCTTCCCCGGCACCGATCCCGAGCTCGCGGTGGAGCTCGCCGAGCTCGCCGAGCAGCACGGCTGGCACGGCTTCTTCGTGTGGGAGGGCATCTGGGCGCCGGATCCCTGGGCCATCCTCGCCGCTGCCGCGGTGCGCACCTCGTCGATCCGTCTCGGCACGATGCTGACGCCGGTGCCGCGCCGCCGGCCGTGGGAGCTCGCGGGCCAGACCATGACGGTCGATCGGCTCTCGAAGGGTCGAGTGGTGCTCTCCGCCGGACTCGGCGTGCCCGAAGAGGTCGAAGCGCGGTTCTGGATCTTCGAGCACGACCCGGGGCGGCGCGTGCGTGCCGAGCAGCTCGACGAGACGCTCGAACTGCTGCCCGAGCTGTGGCGGGGCGAGCCCTTCGCGTACGAGGGCCGGCACTACACCGTGCGCCGCACCGACGAGATGCTGCCGCCCCCGACCGTGCAGCAGCCCGGCGTGCCGATTTGGGCGGTCGGGCTCTGGCCCCGCATGAAGTCGATGCGCCGGGTGGCACGCCTCGACGGCTGGCTCCCGAACTATGCGCCGCCCGGCGAGGGAGTCGCGGGTCCCGACACGCAGCAGCGGGTGTTCACTCCCGAGATCGGTCGCGAGGCCTATGAGTGGCTGCTCGCCGAGCGCGAGCGGCTCGGGCTCGCCGAGCGGCCGTTCGACTGGGTGCAGGAGGGCACGACGGGCGGGGTCGATCCTGCGGCGGATGCCGCGGTCGTCCAGCCGTGGGCCGAGGCGGGGGCGAGCTGGTGGCTCGACACCGACTGGTCGGTCCCCGCCGAGCAGATCGAGCAGTACGCGCGGGCGCGCATCGCCGCGGGCCCGCCCGTGGGCTGAACGAGCGGCGCGTGGGCGGCTAGGCTCGGTGTTCGTGCACAGCGCGCGCGCCGCCCGCACCACGCGGGGACTCCTGGTCGCGTCTTCGTCGACCCTGCTCGCCTCGCTCGCGCATACCATCGGCGGGGGCAGCCCGCCCGGCGTCATCGCCCTCGCGGTGGCCCTCGCGTTCTCGGTGCCGTTCGGCATTCTCATGGTCGGTCGCGGTGCACGCTGGCCAGGGGCCGCGATCGCGGCGGTCGCGGCGCAGCTCGCGCTGCACATCACGTTCTCGCTCTCCGCGGGGAGTTCGCCGAGCGGCATCGTCGCGGGCGCCGACCCGCACGCGCTGCATGGCGCGGCCGGGGCCGTCAGCCGTGACGCTTGGCTCGCCGTCGCGGGCACCGGCCAGCTGGGCCACGGCGACCACTTCGGTGCGGCCATGCCGCTCGCGCACCTCGCCGCGGCCGTGCTCGCGGTCGCCAGCATCGCGCTGGCCGACCGAGCGGTGCGGGCGCTCGTGCGGGCGGCACGCGGCATCCTCGTCGCCGTCGCCCTGCTCGTCGTGCCGGTCGTCGGCGCATCCCGAGCCGTGCTGCGCCGGCCGGAGCCGCCGCGCCGGCCCGCCGGTCTGCAGCGCCTCGCCGCCGTCGTGGTGCGCCGCGGGCCGCCGTGCGGAGTCGGCGCCGTCTGATCGGCGCACGCTTCCATCTCCCACTTCGCACGAAAGCACACACATGACCACGAAGACCCCCGTCCGCCCTGCCCTCGTGACCGCCACCGCGCTCGGCGCCGGTGCCCTGCTCGCGCTCGGCGCCCCGCTCGCCGCGAGCGCCCACGTCGGCGTCGACTCCACTTCGACCGCCGCCGGCGCCTACACGGTGCTCAGCTTCGGCATCCCGCACGGCTGCGGCACGAGCCCGACCACGAAGCTGACGTTCACCATGCCCGAGGGGATCGACCGCGTCACGCCGACCGTCAACGCCGGTTGGACGATCGAGACCGTCGTCGAGAAGCTGCCCGAGCCGAAGATCGACTCGCACGGCGCGAGCGTCGTCGACCGGGTCGCGCAGGTCGTCTACACCGCGACGACGCCGCTGCCCAGCGACCTTCGCGACGTCATCGAACTGTCGCTCCAGCTGCCCGCCGACGCCGAGGGCGAGACCCTCGCATTCCCGGTGCTGCAGGACTGCGTCGAGGGCTCGACCGACTGGAGCGAGCCCGTCGCCGAGGGCGAGGAGGAGCCGGAGCACCCGGCGCCCTCGATCGCCGTCACCGCAGCTGAGGAGGGCGGTCACCACGGTGCCGCCGCGCCCGAGCACGGTGACGAGCACGAGGCGAGCGACGCCGCCGCGAGCGACGACGGCACCGCGCGGGCGATCGGCGTGACCGGCATCGCCGTCGGCGTGCTCGGGCTCGGCGCCGCGATCGCGGCGCTCGTGCTCGGGCGGCGCTCCCGCAAGGCGGAGTAACGCTCAGGCCGTGCCCGGCCGGTCGGACTCGACCGGTCGGGCGCGGTCGCCCGCGCGACGGTCGCGCAGCAGGAGGCGCGCGCCGCCACGGACGAGCATGAGCGCGATGATCAGCACCGTCACCTGGAAGAAGCCGCCGAGGTGCACGGCGTCGCCGAACACGAGATCGGTCGCCTCGAGCACGAGGAACTTGCTGCCCGGGAGCACGACGAGCAGCACGGCGGCCCGCAGTACCCGCTCACCCGACGTCGTCGCGAGTCGGAAGCGCGCCACCGCCCAGCTCTTCAAAGCGACGACGAGCTCGAGCACGAGCTTCAAGAGCACGGCCGTCAGCAGCGTCACGAGGAAGGACTCGGTGATGACCGCGGGGAACAGCTGCACGAAGACGCCGAGCACCACCGTGTACGCGAAGACGTCGACGACGTCGGCCGCTGTGATCCGCCGCATGCCGCGAGCGTAGCGCGGAACCGGGGTGCCGACGATCAGTGCGGAAGGAGGGACTCGAACCCTCACGCCCGAAGGCACAGGAACCTAAATCCTGCGTGTCTACCGATTTCACCACTCCCGCGAGTGCCCGACCAGTCTAGGTGCGCTGGGGTGCCGGAACGACGGCCGGGGTGTGGATAGATTCCGACCCGCCAGCGCGGGGGTCTGGAGGATGGCTGGCATGCCAGATGCCGTCCGCACCGTCTCCCGCCTCGTCAGAGAGCGCGCGATCCGCGAGGGCGTCGATCTGTCCGCAGACCCCGTCGCGGCCGACCGCGTCGCTCGCGAGGAGGTGCGCCGCTACGGCGAACGCACGCTCTCGGGCGGCGGCGAGCCGCTCGGCGACGAGCACGCGGCGACGGCCGGCGTCCTCGCCGAACTCACGGGCTACGGAGCCCTGCAGCCGTACTTCGACGACCCCGAGGTCGAGGAGATCTGGATCAACGGTCCGGAGCGGGTCTTCGTGGCGCGCAACGGCGTCGCCGAGCTGACGCCCGTCACGCTCGATCAACGCCAGGTGCGCGACCTCGTCGAACGCATGCTCCGGCCGTCCGGCCGGCGCCTCGACCTCTCGCAGCCGTTCGTCGACGCCGCACTGCCCGACGGCTCCCGTCTGCACGTCGCCATCCCCGAGGTGACCCGTGCCTGGTCGGTCAACGTGCGAAAGTTCCGCCGCGGCCTGCACTCCCTGTCGGCGCTGGTCGGGCTCGAGACGCTCAGTCGTGAGGCCGCCGAGTTCCTGCGAATGGCGGTGCTGGCCGGCACCAACGTGCTCGTATCGGGCGCGACGCACACGGGCAAGACGACCCTGCTGAACGCGCTCGCGGCGTGTCTGAGAACCGGCGAACGGGTGGTCACCGTCGAGGAGACGTTCGAGCTCGACATCCAGGCCCGCGATCTGGTCGCGATGCAGTGCCGTCCGCCGAACCTCGAGGGCGCCGGTGAGATCACGCTTCGCCGGCTGGTCAAGGAGTCGCTGCGCATGCGGCCCGACCGCTTGGTCGTCGGAGAGGTGCGCGACGCCGAAAGCCTCGACCTGCTCATCGCGCTGAACTCCGGCATCGCCGGCATGTGCACGATCCACGCGAACTCGGCTCGGGACGCACTCGTGAAGCTCTGCACGCTCCCGCTGCTCGCCGGCCGCAACATCGACGCCGGGTTCGTGGTGCCCACCGTCGCCGCGTGCGTCGACCTCGTCGTCCAGCTCGGTATCGATCGGCACGGACGACGGCGAGTCCTCGAGATCCTCGCGATCACCGGTTCCTACGACGAAGCCGCGGTCGCGACGGTGCCGATCTTCCACCGCGTCGACGGCGAGCTCCGGGCGAGCGGCGAGGGGATGCCTCGGCTGCACAAGTTCGCCGCCGCCGGCTTCGACCCCACGATCGTGCTCGGCGGCGGTGCATGAGCTTTCCGCCATACGACGTCCTGCCGATGAGCGCGGTGCTCGGGCTCGTGTTCGCCGCCGGGGTGCTCCTGATCCTCGCTCCGTGGATCTGGCCGAGACCCGCGGCGTCTTCGCGGACGGGCACCCCCATCGCCCTGCTCGTGCGCATCCGCGACGAGCTCGTGCTCGCCGGGCTCGGACGGGTGCCCCTCGTCGTCGCACTCGCAGCCAGCGCGTGCACCGCTCTGCTGTGCGGGGCGGTTGTGCTCGGGGTGTTCGGGGTGCCGGCGCTCGCCGTGGCGGCCGCTGGGCTCGGCCTCCTGCTTCTCCCCATGACCGTCCGCCGGCGGGCCAACGTCAAGCGGGCCGAGTACCGGACGGTCTGGCCGGATGTGGCGGATCACCTGCTCGCCTCGGTTCGGGCAGGCAGACCGCTCCCGGAGTCGCTCGCCGAGCTCGCGCGTCGCGGGCCGTCGAGCCTGCGTGGGGCGTTCGACTCGTTCGCCGCGGGGTACGCGCGCACGGGAGATTTCGCCGGCGAACTCGAGGTGCTGAAGCACCGGCTCGCCGACCCGACCGCCGACCGACTGCTCGAGGCGGTCAGGATGGCGCGCGAGGTCGGCGGCACCGAGCTGCCGCAGGTGTTGCGCACGCTGTCGAGCGCCCTCCGCGAAGAGGGAGCGGTCCGCGCAGAGGTGCACGCCCGTCAGTCGTGGCTCCGCAACGCGGCGCGGCTGGGCGCTGCGGCGCCGTGGCTGCTGCTGGCGGTGCTCGCGACCCGGCCCGAAGCGATCCGTGCCTACGATTCGCCGGCCGGTGCACTCGTCATCGCTTGCGGCGTCGTGGTCACCGTGCTCGCGTATCGCCTGATGCTTGCCATCGGCCGCCTCAGGCCGGAGCGGCGGTGGTTCCGATGACGCCGTACGCCTTCGCCCTCGGGGTGGTGCTGGGTGTGGGGGTGTGGCTCCTCGTCGCCAGCACGCCGCGATTCGGGCGGCGACCGCTCGTCGAACGCGTCGCGCCGTTCGTGGCCGACCTTTCGGCCGAGGCACGTGCCATCGTCGACCGGCACGCGAGCGACCCGGCGATGGCGTTCGTCGCGATGCTCGAGCCATCCGGTTCGTTGCTGCGCCGGATCCCCACCATGCTCGTGGGCAATCGGACCGTCGCGCTCCGGTTGCGGCAGGCGGGGTGGCGCCGTGGGGTCGATCGGTTCCGCCTCGAACAGGTGAGCGTCGCGGCGGTGTCAGCTGTCCTGACGGCTGCGGTACTCATGCTCACCTCGTTCGGCAGCGCGACGCCGACGCTCGTCGTGGTGGCGCCAGTTGTCGGCGGGATCGCCGTGTGGTCGCTGTTCGAACTCGTGCTGCAGGCCGCCGCACGACGACGACTCGGCCGCATCGACGACGAACTGCCCACCGTGCTCGAGTTCCTCACGCTCAGTCTGACAGCGGGTGAATCCCTCCTCGATGCCGTACGTCGGATCGCTCGATCCTCAGGAGGGGAGCTGAGCGGTGAACTCGCGCGGGCGGTCGCGGATGCGGGTGCTGGCGCGCCGCTTACCGAAGCCCTCGCTGCCATGCGGGATCGCCTTGCGCACCCACCGCTGACGCAGTCGCTCGACCAGGTGATCGGCGCGGTCGACCGCGGGGCGCCGCTCGCTTCGGTGCTGCGCGCACAAGCCGCCGATGCGCGCGAGGCGGCGAAGCGCCGGCTCATCGAGTCCGCCGGGCGCAAAGAGATTGCGATGCTCGTGCCGCTCGTGTTCCTGATCTTGCCGGTGACCGTGGTGTTCGGGCTGTTCCCGGGCTACCTGGTGCTGCAGGCGGGCTTCTAAGCGGTGGAGCGGCGGCGGATGCGTGCCGACTCAACACGACCGAACAAAAGAGACGAGAAAGGACCACGATGGGGATGAACTGGATGCCGCGGCTCCTGAGCCGCGCTGCGCAAGAACGCGGCGACGTGCCGGGCTGGGTGCTCATCACGCTGATGACCGCCGGTCTGGTGGCCGTGATCTGGGCGCTCGCCGGGCCGGCGCTCGGCGGCATGTTCGAGCAGGCGATCGAGCGGGTGAGCGGGCTCTGAAGGTTCGAGTCGGGCAGGCCCGCATTGTGGCGATCCTCCGTCGAAGGTTCGCGCTCGCCGAGGACCGGGGCTCGGCCGTCGCCGAGTTCGCACTGGTCGCCATGCTGCTCACGGTGCTCGCGCTCGCCGTCGTCCAGCTCGCTCTCGCGCTGCACGTACGGAACACCGTGCTCGACGCCGCATCCGAGGGGGCCAGATTCGCGGCACTCGCGGGCGCGGCGCCGCACGCGGGAGCGATTCGTGCGCGCGAACTCATCACCACCGCGGTCGGGGCGTCGTACTCCACCGAGATCGAGCAGGAACCGGTCGAGCGCGACGGCGTCGAGCTGGTTCGGGTCACGGTGCGGGCGGCGCTACCGGTGGTCGGCCTGCTCGGGCCCCCGGCGACGCTGGAGGTGTCGGGCCATGCCGCGGTCGAGACGATCGGGTGAGCGGCCGGACCGCGCGGTGTGCCGGCGCGCGACGGGGAGCGAACGGGGCTCGGCGTCGCTCGAGTTCCTCGGAGCCGCCCTGTTGGTCATGCTGCCGATCGTGTACCTGGTGCTCGCACTCGGCGACCTCCAGGCGGCGGCGTTCGCCGCCGAGGGGGCATCACGGCACGGCGCTCGTGTGGCGGTGCGCGAGGGCGAGGCATCCGACGTCCGCCGCTCGGCCACCGCGGCCGTGGGCCTCGTGCTCGACGACTTCGGCCGTTCGGCCGATGAACGGCGAGTCATCGTCGACTGCGGTGGCGTCCGCTGCGACATGCCCGGCGCGCGAGTGCGCGTGACGGTCCAACTCGACGTACAGCTCCCCTTCGCACCACCGGTGCTCGGGCTCGACCGGGTGCTCGTCGTGCCCGTCGAAGCCAGCGCCCTGCAGAAGGTCTCGCGGTGGTCGGCGGCGGGGGAGGGGTGATGCGCGTGATGAGCCCGGCGCGGCGATGGTGGCGGATCGCTCGCGTCAGGGCACTGGAAGGGGCCCCGCGCGCGCGGTCGCGCTACGCCGAGGAGCGTGGCTCGACCTTGCCGCTCGTGTTCGGCTTCGCGCTGCTCGCACTCGCCGTCGTACTCGTCGTCGTCTCGGCGAGTTCGCTCTACCTCGAGCGGAAACGCCTCCTCGACCTCGCGGACGGTGCCGCGCTCAACGCGGCCGACGCCTGGGCCATCAGCGATGCCGTCGCGGATGCCGGCGGGGTGCGCGTCGAGGCCGAGCACCGAGCGATGCGCGAGGCGGCCGAGGAGTACCTCGCGCAGATCGGGCCGACGGATGTCGCGCTCGTCGCGGTGGAGTCGCGCGACGGCACGAGCGCGACCGTTCGGCTCCGGGGCGTCTGGCGGGCGCCGGTGAGCAGCGGACTCCTCCCGATCGAGGTCGAGGTCGAGGTCGAATCGACCGCGCGCTCCGTCTTCCATGTGCCGACCGAGCCGGGCTGACGACCGAGCGGTGCGGGAGCTGACGACCGGATCGCGGGGCGAGACGAGCTCAGGCCACGAGCGGAGACGGCAGCTTCGAGGAGCGGTACCCATCGCCAGCACGGGTCGGCTGCCACCGCCGCCAGTGCTTCGCCGAGAGCCGGAACGGCAGGTGATCCTGCACGTGCCGCGCCGCCGGAGCGAGCCGCTCGTCGGCAGGCAGATTGAGCCACAGCGAGAGGGCGGACCCCGCCGTCCCATAGCTCGCGCGCACCCCCGAAACGCCGAGCAGTCGGCCGTAGCCGTCGACGGCGAAGCCGCCGAAGGCCTCCGGCGCGAGTTCCGCGAAGGGTTCGCCCCGGTCAGGATCGATCAGCCGCACCGGCAGGCTCTGGGAGAGGGTTGCGAGCGACGCCCCGTATTTCGTGGCGGCGCCCGCCTCAGCGGCGAGGAACTCGAACACCTGGGCCACGGAGTCGGCCCGGACGTTCCAGTCGCGGCGGACCCGTTGCGTGCGGCGCGGACCGCCGAGCACCTCGGCGGCGAAGGCCGCCGATCGTTCCGTCGCCGCGAGGTCGCCGTCGGCCGAGATGGAGAACGTCCACTCCGCGGGTTCGGCCGGCACCGTGCACGCCGCGAGGAAGCGCTGCACGCGCTCATGAGCGTCGGCCGGGCGCTTCGACCGCAGGGAATGCGCGCCGCCCGCAGCGGCGGGCAGCCCGTCGTACGTCACGACCTCGGGCATCGTCGCCTTCGTGTCGTCGCTCATCGCCTCATCCCCGGGGACTGCTCGAAGCGGCCCGCTGCTCGCCGCTCCGCGACGAGCTCGGCGAGCGCGGTGAAGGGGAGGGGGCCGTCGAGGACGACGAGCTCGACCCCGTCGGGCACGGCGAGTTCCGAGGCATCCGCCCCGCCGAAGACGGCGACGAGCCGCAGCGACGGGAAGGCGAGCTCCTCCGCCGTCGCGCCGACTCCGGCGGGCAGCGCGAGCACCTGCGCCGGGCCGCCGCGGAACGCCCCGGTCACCGAGGTGGCCGCGAGCGTCGCCGCGAGTCCGCCGTTCAGCGAGACGAAGGGGAGCAGCTCCGCGTAGCCGGAGAGCGTCAGCCCCTCCGCGGCGAGCGCCTGATGCAGTGCGAGCATCGGCAATGCGATCACGACCGTCGGCCCGCCGGACGCGGTCACGAGCGTGGGCGGCGCGGCCGGGCCATCCGCCGTGATCCCGTTCCCGAGCTCCTCGGCGGCGATCGACCAGAACGTCTCCGCATCCGCGAGCTCCGGGGCCACGACGCGCACCGCCGCGAGCAGGCCGGCTTCGAGCACCCGCAGCTCGTGCTCGTCGGCCCCGGCGCTGCGGGCGAGTGCGTCCGCGTAAGCGGCACCGAGCTCGGCGAGCGAGGCCGGCGACGGCGCGATCGGCTGCGCCACCCCGTCGGCGAGCTCGATGCCGAAGACCCGGCCGCTCTCGCGGTCGATCCGCAGCTCGGAGATCCCGGCGTCGCGCGCCACGAGCGCCTGGCGTTCGCCGTCGAACGGAGGCTCCAGCCACTGGCCGGGATACGGCACGGCGCGGGCGGATGCGGTCAGGGACGCGACGATCTCGGCATCGGTGAGCACCACTGCAGGCTAGCCGAGCCCAGCCGGATGAACCGAGCCGGATGAACCGAGCGGAGATGCTTGACTGGTGCCCATGACGATCGAGATCCCCGAGCACCTCCTCCGAATCCTCACCGCGCCGGTCTACGGCCACCTCGCCACCGTGCGGCCGAACGGCGAGGTGCAGCTGAACCCCATGTGGTTCGAGTTCGACGCCGAAGCGCAGGTGATCCGCTTCACGCACACGACGAAGCGCGCGAAGTTCCGCAACCTGCAGGACAACCCGGTCATGACGCTCGAGGCGCTCGACGCCGACTCGCCGTTCAAATACGTCGAGGTGCGCGGCCGCCTCGTCGAGACGGTCGCCGACCCGAGCGGCGAGTTCTACGCCCATCTCGGCCGCCGCTACGGCGACGCCGACGCGCAGCCGCCGGCCGACAAGGCCGACCGGGTCATCCTGGTGATGTCGGTCGAGAAGGTCTCCGGGCAGTAACCGCGCGCAGGTGCCGACGAGGCATCCGCACGCCGGGGGAGCGGCGGCTCAGCCCGCTCCCTCGGCCTGGTCCGCGGCGCCGTCGTCGCCGCGGCGACGCCCCCGGCGGCCTGGGACGTAGCGCGGGATCCAGCGCAGCAGCATGCCCGCTCCCACGAAGCCGAGCACGCCGATCGCCGCGCTCGCTGCGGCGAGCGAGACGAGCGAGGTCACCGCGGACACGACGAGCGGCGCTGCGGCCTGGCCGGCGTCGCCGATGGTGCGGTACGCGCCGAGGAAGGCCGCCGGATGCCGCTTGGGCGCGAGATCCGCGCCGACCGTGAGGATGACGCCGCTGGACACGCCGTTCGCGACGCCGAAGAGCACGGCGACCGCGATGAACCACGTCTCGTTGCCCGGCACGTCGTGAGTGAAGGCCAGGATCAGGTGGCCGGTCGAGAGGCCGACGAGGCCGGGAATGGCGCCCCACAGCCGGCCGAAGCGGTCCATCACCTGGCCGCTCACGTAGAAGAGGCAGAAGTCGATCGTCGCGGAGACGCCGATGACGAGCGCGGCCGCCTCGGGCGGCATGCCGATCGACACCGCCCACAACGGCAGGATGATCGTGCGACTCGCGCGGACCGCAGCGAGCAGGCCGATGCCGGAGCCCACCCTGGCGAGCACGCCGCGGTGCTCGACGATCGCCCGGAACACCCCCTGCGGCGCCTCGGCGCCCGCGTCGGTCGCGGCCCCGCGGCCGACCCCGAACACCCGTTCGGGATCCGGGAGCAGCACGAGCACGACGACGACCGCGAGGCAGGCCGCGACGAGTACCCAGAACACCGGTTCGGAGGTCCCCGTCCATGCGATGATCGCGGCGGCGACGAAGGGGCCGACCGCCCACCCCGCGCGGAAGACGCCGGCGAGGGTCGAGAGCGCTCGCGCCCGAATCCGCGCCGGCACGTAGCTCGTGAGGAAGGCGTGCCGGGCGAGTCCGAATACCGCGGTGGCAAGGCCGAGCAGCAGGACCCCGATCGCGAGCGCGGTCACGCTCGGCAGTGCGAGCGCCACCACGACCCCGATCACCGCGAGCATGGCGGCGCCGATCATCGCGTTCCGCTCGCCGATGCGGGCGACGAGCCAGCCGGCGGGGAGGTCGCCGAGCAGCTCGCCGATCATGAGCATCGCGGCGACGAGGCCGGCGATCGCGATCGAGGCGCCGCGCTCGGTCGCGACGACCGGGATCACGGGAATGATCGCGCCCTCGCCGAGCGAGAAGAGCAGCGTCGGCAGGTAGGCCGGGAGGACGATCGAGCCCCACGAGAACTGGGGCTGGGAGGCGGTCATCGCTTCCGACGCTACACCCGGCGGCGGGGCCGGCCGTGCGCCCCGAGGCTCGGGAGGATCCGGCTCAGAGCTCGTGGCGACGGAAGTCGGCCGCCGTCTCGGCCGGGCCGCTCGCGAGGAAGATGCGCGAGGTGTCGCCCGGGTTCGCCGGGTCGTAGAGCACGGTCACGGGCGCGCCGACGGGCGGCACCTCGGCGGTGCGGTACTTCACCGTGCGCCGCACCCAGCGGTCGGTTCCGCTCAGGTCGGTGAACTTCACGGTCAGGGTGAACAGGACCGAGCTCGCCTCGCCCGATGGCAGGGTGCTCTCGGTGACGACCCCGGGCGCGCGCCGACCGGTGACGAGCATCCGCTCGATGAGTGCGGTGCGGCCGGCACTGCGACGTCGCCCGGCCACTCCGGCGAAGAACGCGGCGACCGCGAGCACGCCGACGAGGGCGGGCAGCCACCACTGCGCGGCGTAGAAGATCCAGGCGCCGACGCCCCACGCCTCGTCCTCGCCGAAGGTGGGATCGATCTGCATGCCGGGCTGATCGGGCGCGGTCCATGCGGAGCACCCGAGCCAGAGTCCGATCGCGAGGCCGGCCAGCACGAGGGTCAGCGGTCCGACCCCGACGAAGCGCGAGGTGTCGCCCGTGAAACGGTGGTTCCACTTCGCATAGAACGCCCATGCGGCGATGGTCGTGAGGATGCCGATCGGGAGGCCGAACGCCGTGTTCGGCATCTGCGACTCCCAGGTGGAGAACACGCTGTTCAGCTCCATGAGCCGGAAGGTGTCGAGGATGCCGGCGAAGCTGTAGCCGATGACGGCGGAGGTCGCGACGAGGATCAGGGCGAAGGCGGCCGCGGCGAGGGCGGCGCCGGTGCTGCCCTGCTGTCGTTCGAGGCGTTCGCGGCGGGCGGCGGCGGGATCGATCGTGCTCACCGCGTCAGCCTAGCGACCCTCGCACGGGGGAGGCGGTGGTTCGTGCACGACGGCCGGCCCGGCCACGACTAGGCTGGGGGACGCCATGTTCGAACTTGACCTGTCGACCGAGATCTCCGCGCTCCGCGCGACCTTCCGTGAAATCCGCGCCGTCGTCGACACCGACGCGCTCGAGGCGGACATCGCCCGCCTCTCGGAGGAGGCCGGCGCGCCCGACCTCTGGGACGATCCCGCGAACGCGCAGAAGGTCACGAGCGCGCTGAGTCACCGCCAGGCCGAGCTCAAGCGCATCACGGGTATCGAGTCGCGCATCGACGACCTCGAGGTGCTCGTCGAGCTGGCGAACGAGGCCGGCGACGAGGACAGCGCCGCCGAGGCGCGCGCCGAGGTCGTCGCGCTGCAGAAGACCATCGGCGACCTCGAGGTGCAGACGCTCCTCGACGGCGAGTACGACGACCGCGGCGCGGTCGTCACGATCCGCTCCGGTGCGGGCGGCGACGACGCCACCGACTTCGCCGAGATGCTCATGCGCATGTACCTGCGCTGGGCCGAGCGCCACGACTACCCCGTGAAGGTGCTCGACATCTCCTACGCCGAGGGCGCCGGCATCAAGTCCGCCACCTTCGAGATCGACGCGCCGTACCTCTACGGCACCCTCTCGGTCGAGGCGGGCACGCACCGGCTCGCGCGCATCAGCCCCTTCGGCGGTGCCGACAAGCGGCAGACGAGCTTCGCCGCGGTCGAGGTCATCCCGATCATGGAGGAGGCGAAGGAGGTCGAGGTGCCCGAGAACGACATCCGCGTCGACGTCTTCCGCTCCTCGGGCCCCGGCGGGCAGTCGGTCAACACGACCGACTCGGCCGTGCGCATCACGCACATCCCGACCGGCATCGTCGTGTCGATGCAGAACGAGAAGTCGCAGATCCAGAACCGCGCCGCGGCCATGCGCGTGCTCCAGACCCGACTGCTCCTCGCCAAGCGCGAGGAGGAGGCGGCGCAGAAGAAGGAGCTCGCCGGCAC
This sequence comes from Agromyces soli, assembly GCF_022811605.1. Taxonomy (GTDB): domain Bacteria; phylum Actinomycetota; class Actinomycetes; order Actinomycetales; family Microbacteriaceae; genus Agromyces; species Agromyces soli. The sequence goes on from NZ_CP094533.1 coordinate 2,484,804, forward strand.
GATCACCGCGAGCTGGGGCGACCAGATGCGCTCCTACTTCCTCTACGGCCAGCAGCTCGTGAAGGACCTGCGCACCGGCTACGAGGTCGGCAACCCGGCGGTCGTCTTCGACGGCGATCTCGACGGGCTCATCGCGGCGGGCATCCGCTGGCGCAAGCAGAAGCCGACCGACTGATCAGGTGCGCGCGGCGCGTCAGTCGCGCGACCACTCGGCGCGCAGTCCGCTGAGCAGCGCCCGCACGCCGAGCGCGAAGCTCCGGTCGGTCGGGCGGATGCCTCCGGCGGATGCTCGCGCCGTGCGCGCCGCCTCGGCGGCGGCGAACACCGGCGAGCCCGCGCCCGCGTCGCCCGGCGCCATGATGTCGTCGGGCGCGGCGGCGTCGAGCGCCGAGCCGATGATGAGCGCCTCGAACGTGACGAGCGCGTCGACGGCCGCATCCTGCGGGCAGCCTTCCGCGATGAACCGTCGCACGATGGTGTCGTAGTTCTGCACCGAGCGCTCCTGGCCGTCGATCGGCGTCGTCGCGAGCAGTTCGATGCCGGCCGGGTGCGCGGCGGTGACGTCGCGGTAGGAGCGGGCCCACCTGACGACGGCCGTGTCGAGGGGCACCGTCTCGTCGGCGAATCCGCTCACGTCGAGCTGCTCGGCGAGGGCCCCGCGCATGGCGCGGACGACGTCGGCCTTGCCGCCGAAGTAGTGGTAGAGCGCGGGCGGCCGTACCTCGAGCGAGCGGGCGAGCGCGGTCATCGTGAAGCCGTCCGGGCCGGCCGTGCGCGCGAGTTCGAAGGCCGCGTCGACGATCTGCTCGGCGCTCAGAACCCGGGTCCGCGGACGGCCCGCTCGTCGGGCGCTCGTTTCAGGCAAGAGTCCTCCGGTTTTGCAGTGGCACTTCAGTGAGAGTAGCGTGTGCGCTACAAATTTAAGCACCTTAAATAAAGCGGTCGCAGTCGACCGCTCGGAAGGCGGCGACATGCGCTGGAGCTTCGCGGACACCGTGCTCGTGGGCGGGCGGATCATCACGATGGACCCCATGCGTCCGATGGCCCAGGCGATCGCGATCCGCGACGGCCGCATCGTGGCCGTCGGGGACGAGTCCGTGGTGCGGGACTTCCGGGGCGCGGAGACCGAGGTCGTCGACCTCCGCGGCGGCGTCGTCACGCCGGGCCTCATCGACGCGCACATGCACCCCATCCAGGGCTTCGAGCTCGCGGTCGGCCTCGACTTCGGCGGCGTCCGCGACCCGGAGGTCTTCCTCGCCATGCTCCGCGCCGAGGCGCGCCGCGTCGCCGACGGCACCGCGGCCGGCGGCTGGGTGCGCGGCTGGAACATCGACTACGACGTGTTCAGCCGACTGCCGATGACCGCCACCGCCATCGACGATGCCGTCGAGGGCGCACCGGCGTTCCTGATGTTCTTCGACGGGCACACCGCGCTCGCCTCGAGCGAGGCGCTGCGACGGGCCGGCATCACCGGGGCTCGGAGCTTCGGCGATACCTCGGAGATCGTGGTGGATGACCAGGGCCGACCGACGGGCGCGCTGCGCGAGGACTCCGCCTTCGACCTCGTGCTCCGCACCGCGCCGGAGCACAGCGCCGCCGAGATGCGCGAGCTCGTGAGGGGCCTGCTCGGCGGCCTCGCCGAGAGCGGCATCACCGGGGCCTGCATCATGGACGGCAACCCGGGCACTCTCGACCTGCTCGAAGACCTCGACGGCACCGGGGTCGGGCTGCCGCTGCGGCTCGTCTCCGCGATGGCGCACAACCCGGGCTACGACGAGGAGCGCACCCAGCACTACCTCGCCCAGCGCGACCGGCACGGCCGGCGCTGGCGCGGCGGGCTCGTGAAGCTCTTCAACGACGGCGTCATCGACACGGGCACCGGCTGGCTCTACGAGCCGGACACGCACGGCGAGGGACTCAGCTCCTTCTGGGCGGACGGCGCCGAGTTCGAGCGCGTCGTGCAGCGCTACAGCGAGGCCGGCTTCCAGATCGCCACCCACGCGATCGGCGACCGCGCCATCGGCACCACGATCGACGCGTACCTGAAGGCCGGCGTCCAGTCCGGCCGCGGCGCCCCGCACCGGATCGAGCACCTCGAGCTGCTCGCCGACCGCGACCTCGCGAGGCTCGGCCAGACCGGCATCACCGCCTCGGTGCAGCCGCTGCACATGCAGTGGCGAAAGGCCGACGGCTCCGACTTCTGGGCCGAGCGGCTCGGCCCGGAGCGCGCCGCGCTCGGGTGGCGCGTGCGCGACATGATCGACGCCGGGGCGATGGTCGCCCTCGGCTCCGACTGGCCCGTCGCGCAGACCGATGCGCGCATCGGCCTCGCCTGGGCGCGCCTCCGGCGCGAGCCCGGCACCCCCGACGCCCCGGTGTTCGAGCCCGACCAGCGGCTCAGCCCGTACCAGGCCCTACAGGGCTACACGGTCTGGGCGGCTCTCGCCCAGGGCGACCGCGACCTCGGCGTCATCGCGCCGGGCTACCGCGCCGACCTCGTCGTCTGGGAGGACAGCCCGCTCGACGTCGACGCCGACGAACTCCTCGACCTGCCCGTCCGGACCACGATGGTCGACGGGCACCCCGTGTACGCGGCATCCGCCGCCTGACCCCCACCGAATCAGAGGCCCCCATGCAAGACGTCGGCGCGCTCGCGCTCCTCCCCGTCGTCACCATCCTCGTCATCGCCGTCGCCACCCGGCGCACGCTCTTCGCGATGCTCTGCGGCACCCTCGTCGGCGCCGTGCTCCTCGGCGGCTGGGAGTTCTTCGACTCCTGGATCGGCTACTTCGGCACCGCCATGGCGGACGAGACGCTGCAGTGGCTGATGCTCGTCGTCGTGCTCTTCGGCATCCTGATCACGCTCTTCGAGCGCTCCGGCGCCGTCAGCGAGTTCGCCGCCTGGGCGGAGCGCTTCGTGAACTCCCGCCGCAAGTCGCTCGTGCTGAGCTTCCTGCTGGCCGTCGTGCTCTTCGTCGACGACTACCTGAGCGTGCTCACCGTCGGCACCTCGATGAAGGGCATCACCGACCGCTACCGGGTGCCCCGCACCCAGCTCGGCACCATCATGAAGCTCACGGCGGCGCCCGTCGCGGTGATCGTGCCGTTCTCGACCTGGGCGCTGTTCTTCGCCGGCCTCCTCGAGGCGCAGGGCGTGACGGCGAACGGCTCCGGGTTCGGCGCCTACCTGCAGGCCATCCCGTTCATCTTCTTCGGCTGGATCGCCCTCGCCATCGCCGCGCTCGTCGCGCTCGGCTGGTTCCCGAAGCTCGGCGTGCTGAAGAAGGACGTCGCGCGGGCGGAGGCCACCGGCGACGTGTTCCCGCTCGGCACCACCGACGAGGAGCGCGCCGCCGAGGGCGCCGCCCCCGTCGGCATCGAGGTCGGCGAGTTCGCCGCGCAGGGCGACGCGGGGGAGCGGGCCGCGGTCGCGGCACCCGTCGCCGTCGCGACCCGGGCTCCCGGCATCGCGAAGCCGCGTCCCTGGAACTTCGTCGTCCCGATCGCGGTCATGATCGCCGTCACGATCCTCACCGAGGTGGACGTGCTGAAGGGCACCGTCGCCGCGCTCCTGGTGGCGATCATCATGTACACGGCCCAGCGCCGCCTCGGCATCCGCAAGGTCTTCGACGCGGCCTTCGACGGCGTCGGCAGCATGCTCTTCGTCATCGTGCTCACGGCGCTCGCGTTCATGGTGCAGCACATGAACATCGACCTGAAGCTCGCCGACTTCGTGATCGACTCCACCGAGCCGTACATGTCCGGCGCGCTGCTGCCGGCGGTCGTGTTCCTCGTCTGCGGCGTCTACGCCTACGCGACCGGCTCGTTCTGGGACCTCGCCGCCGTGATCACGCCCATCGTCATCCCGCTCGCCTTCGCGATGGACGTGAACCCGATCATCGCGGGCGCCGCCGTATTCTCGGGCGCCGCGCTCGGCTCCACGACGTGCCTCTACGGCGACGGCATCATCCTGGCCTCGCGCTCCACGGGCATCAAGCCGCTCAACCTGATGACGGCGATCCTGCCGTACGCGGGGATCGCCGCGGTGCTCTCGCTCGCGCTGTACCTCGTGGTCGGCTTCGCCGGAATCTGAGGCCCGACGCGGCCGATCGTCCCGAGTGCGGGTGGCTCGCTGGTGAAATCCAGTGTCGCTGCCCGCATTCGGCGCTCCGCTGCTTAGGCTCGAACACGATGATCCGCTTCGATTCCGTCACCAAGACCTATTCGGGCCAGGCGAGGCCCGCCCTGAACGACGTCGGGGTCGAGATCCTGCGCGGCGAGTTCGTCTTCCTCGTCGGTGCCTCCGGCTCCGGCAAGTCGAGCTTCCTGCGGCTGATCCTCAAGGAGGAGAAGCCCAGCAAAGGCGAGATCCACGTCCTCGGGCAGCATCTCGGCTCGATCTCGAGCCGCAAGGTGCCCTACTTCCGTCGCAACCTCGGCGTCGTCTTCCAGGACTTCCGGCTGCTGCCGAACAAGTCCGTCTACGACAACGTCGCGTTCACGCTGCGCGTGATCGGCAAGTCCCGCGGCTACATCCAGTCCGCCGTGCCCGAGACGCTGAAGCTCGTGGGCCTCGACGGCAAGGAGAAGCGGATGCCGCACGAGCTCTCCGGTGGTGAGCAGCAGCGCGTCGCGATCGCGAGGGCGATCGTGAACAAACCGCAGATCCTGCTCGCCGACGAGCCGACGGGAAACCTCGACCCGGTCACGAGCGCGGGCATCATGACGCTGCTCGAACGCATCAACGCGAGCGGCACGACCGTCGTGATGGCGACGCACGAGGCCGGCATCGTCGACCAGATGCAGCGCCGGGTCATCGAGCTCTCCGCCGGCCAGATCGTGCGTGACGAGCTCGACGCGGGGTACGACGGGCAGACCGTGCGCGAGGTGAACCTGCCGCCGCGCACCGCGCCGGCGGCGGTCGTCGCCACGGTGCTCGAGCCCGAGGGCGAGGCGCGCGCGGCCGAAGCGGCGGCCGACACCGCCCAGCCGGCGCCCCTCGAACTGATCGCCGACACCGGGATCAGCCCCGCCGCTCCGAAGGTGACGGCGGAGATCATGCGCGAGGCGCAGCCGCTCTACATCGAGCCGGAGGAGACGCGCGACGCCGTCACCGAGGAGGCGGCGGCGATCACCGCGGCGGCCACCGGGCAGATCGACGTCGACCCCGAGCGGCTGCGGGCCCAGGCGCCACCGCCGACGGAGGATCCTGACGGCCCGCCGCTCACCCTCGCCGAACGATTGGGCCTTCGCGCGCCCGGCGGCCCGCGCGCCGATGACGACCAGCAGGAAGTGGGGCCGACGAAGTGAGGATCGGACTCGTACTCGGTGAGGCCGCGAACGGACTTCGCCGGAACGCCTCGATGGTGGTCTCGGTGGTGCTCGTCACCTTCGTCTCGCTCACCTTCGTCGGCACGGCCGCGCTGCTGCAGCTGCAGATCGCGCAGATGAAGAACTACTGGTACGACCGCGCCCAGGTCGCCGTGTACCTCTGCACCTCGCTGTCGAGCACCGCTGGCTGCGTCGACGGCGAAGCGACCGAGGAGCAGAAGTCGGCGGTCGAGGCGCAGCTGAACAGCAGCACCCTCGCGCCGTACATCGACAAGTACTACTTCGAGGACCACCAGCAGGCGTACGACAACTTCCAGGAGCAGTTCAAGGGCAGCCCCGCGGCCGACTACGTCACGCCCGAGGTGCTGAACGAGAGCTTCTGGGTGAACCTGAAGAACCCCGACCAGTCCGACGTGCTCGTCGAGGCGCTCGCGGGCATGCCCGGCGTCGAGTCGGTGAGCGATCAGCGGCGCCTGCTCGACCAGATCTTCGACGTGCTGAACGCGGCGAGCTACTCCGCGATCGCGGTCGCCGCGATCATGCTCGTCGCCGCGGCGCTGCTCATCGCCACGACCATCCGGCTGTCCGCCTTCTCGAGACGCAGGGAGCTCGGCATCATGCGGCTCGTCGGCGCCTCGAACCGCTTCATTCAAACCCCGTTCGTGCTCGAGGGCGTCTTCGCGGGCCTGATCGGTTCGCTGTTGGCGGGCGGGGCGGTGGTCGCGATCGTGCAGTTCTTCGTGCAGGGCTATCTCGCGCAGAACCTCGCGTTCACCTTCGTCGATCTCGGCGACGCGCTGCTCGTGGTGCCGTTGCTCATCGTGGTGGGCGTGCTGCTGGCTGCGGTGTCCGCCGGCATCGCGATCACCCGCTACCTCAAGGTCTGATCACCGTGCCGCGCGGGGTGGTCGGCGCCACCCCGCGCGGGCCGGTAGACTGAACGGCTCGCCGCGCGAAGGTCGCGGCATCCGTCATTCGAATCGAGACCGTGAGGAGAGGGCCGTGCCCAGGGAACGCGGACAGAAGGTCGTCGCGACCAACCGCAAGGCGCGGCACGAGTACACCATCGAGGACACCTACGAGGCCGGCATCGTCCTCCAGGGAACCGAGGTGAAGTCGCTCCGCGAGGGGCGCGCCTCCCTCGTCGACGGCTACGCCTTCATCGACGGCGGCGAGATGTGGCTCGACGCGGTGCACATCCCCGAGTACACCGAGGGCACCTGGAACAACCACACGCCGCGCCGCAAGCGCAAGCTGCTGCTGCACAAGCAGGAGATCGTGAAGATCAGCCATCGGGTGAAGGACGGCGGGTACACGCTCATCCCGCTTTCGATCTACTTCAGCGACGGCCGGGCGAAGGTCGAGCTCGCGGTTGCGAAGGGCAAGCGCGAGTACGACAAGCGGCAGGCCCTGCGCGAGCGGCAGGACAAGCGCGAGGCCGATCGGGCAATGTCGAGCCGCCGGCACCTCGGCGAGTAGTGCAGTTCGGCGCACGGCGGGCGGATGCCTCGTGGCGCGCGCTCGGCGTCCGTCCGATGCCCGGCCGATGCCCGGGCGCCTCGGGGTAGGCTCGGCTCGATGGAGACTTCGCTTCGGATCCCCGTTCCCGGCACCTACAACTTCCGCGACGTCGGCGGGCTCGTCGCCCGTGACGGGCTCGTGCGGCCCGGGGTGCTGTTCCGCTCCGACGGCCTGCACGCCCTCGGCGATGCGGGCAAGGCCGAGCTGCGGGAGCTCGGCGTGGGCATCGTCATCGACCTGCGCGACGAGCAGGAGGTGTCGCGCATGCCCGACGACCTCGCCGGGCTCGACGTCGAGGTGCTCCGCCTGCCCGTGTTCGAGGGCTCCGGCGCCTCGCAGGGGATGGCCGGCATCTCCCTCGAAGCGCTGTACGAGCGCATCGTCGTGCAGCACTCCTCGGTCGTCGTCGACGCGGTGCGCGAGATCTCCTCGGCCCGCGAGCGCTCCGTCGTCGTGCACTGCACGGCGGGCAAGGACCGCACGGGCGTCGTGATCGCGCTCACGCTGCTCGCGGTCGGGGTCGACCGGGACCTCGTGATCGCCGACTACGAGCGCACCGAGCAGAACCTCGCCGGCGAGTGGCTCGATCGCATGGTCGGCCTCGCCGGCCAGTACGGCGTGCCCGACACTCCGGCGCTGCGCGTGCTCATGGGCGGCAGCCCGCCCGAGGCGATCGACGGCATGATCGAGCTCGTCGAGCGCGACCACGGCAGCGCCCGCGAGTATCTCCTGTCGTCCGGGCTCGCGCTCGAGGAGCTCGCGCGGCTCGAGCGCCAGCTCGTCGAGCGCGGCTGAGGGCTCAGCCGACCAGCGGGCCGCCGATCGTCCAGTAGCCGAGAAACGCGACGCATCCCTTGTCGAGCCCCGCGGTGGAGGTCAGGTAGCGTCGGATGCGCGTCGTGGCGCCCGCCTCGCCGGCGACCCACGCGTACACCCCGGAGTGGCCGGACGCCGTGGCGGACGCGTGCTCGGCCCACTCGACGACCGCTCGCTCGAGCGCGGCTCCGCGTCGCGCATCCGGGCTGACGAGCTGGACGCGGGCGGTCGACGACGTTGCCGAGAGCAGGTCGTCGGCGACGTCGCCGAGCTCGAGGATGAGGTCCACCGTCACGTCGGCCGGCTGTGCCGCCAGGATGTTGCGCATCGCGGGGAGGGCCGATTCGTCGCCGATGAGCACGAGCCGCTGCGGCGGCGACGGCGGCGTGTAGTGGATGCCGTAGCCGGTGTAGCCCGCGCGGGCGTCGGGCCCCGTGACGACGAGTTCGTCGCCGGGCCGGCAGGCGAGCGCCCAGGCGGACGCCGGGCCCGCCGGCTGATGGATGAAGAGGTCGACGTCGATCTCGCCCTGCTCGGGCCGGACGGCCGCCGGTGTATAGGTGCGCAGCACGTTCCGGCTCTCCTCGGGCAGCGCCTTCCACCGGGCGTACCACTCCTTGGGATGCGGAGTCGGGTCGCCGAGGAGGCCGAAGTCGAGGCGACTGCCGTCGGGCGCGGGGAGGACGAGCTTGATGCGCTGGTCGAGGCCCCACGGGGCGAACTCGCCGAGCGCCGAGCCGGCGAGGGTCACCCGGACGAACCCGGGGCTCAGCCGCTCGGTCCGGTGCACGGTGACGGGGAACGCCCGGTACTCCCAGGGGCCGGCGGCGATGGCGGTCATCGCCCGTCCGCCTCGGCTCGAGCGGCGGGAAGGCCGCTCGGCACCACCAGCGGGCCGCCCGTGACGGGGTCGGCGATGACCACGTTCGGCAGTCCGAAGATCTCCTCCACGCGTTCGCTCGTGACGACTTCGGACGGCGGTCCCTCGGCGACGACGCGACCGTCGTGCATCGCGATGAGGTGGTCGGCGTACCGCGCGGCGTGGTTCAGATCGTGGAGCACCGCGACGACGGTGCGGCCCTGACGGTTGAGCCGCGCGAACAGCTCCATGAGCTCGATCTGGTGGGCGATGTCGAGGAACGTCGTGGGCTCGTCGAGCAGGAGGAGCTCGGTCTCCTGGGCCAGCACCATCGCCACCCAGACGCGCTGCCGCTGCCCCCCGGAAAGCTCGTCCACGCGGCGCGGACCGAGTTCCCGGGTCCCGGTCGCGTCGAGCGCCTCGGCCACGGCCGCCTCGTCGGCGTCGGTCCACTGCCGGAGGAGACGCTGGCGCGGGTACCGCCCCCTGGCGACGAGGTCGACCACGGTGATCCCGTCCGGCGCGGCGGCCGACTGGGGCAGGAGGCCGAGGCGCTTGGCCACGTCCTTCGCCGCCAGCTCGGTGATGGCCTTCCCGTCGAGGACCACTCGTCCCGCGGCCGGTGAAAGCAGTCGGGAGAGGCCGCGGAGCAGGGTCGACTTGCCGCAGGCGTTCGGTCCGATGATGACAGTGAACGACCCGTCGGGGATGGCGGTGCTCAGCCCGGCGATGATGGGGCGCGCGTCGTAGCCGAGGCTGACGTGCTCGGCGCGCAGGCGCGAGGCGGTGGGCAGCGCGCTCGGCGCAGTGGTTCGATCAGGCACGGCGGCGGATCTCCTGGATGAGGACGGCGACGAGGTAGGCCCCTCCCACCGAGACGGTCACCACGCCGACCGGCAACGTCACGGGGAGCAGATGCTGCGCCACGAGGTCGGACGCGAGCAGGAGGAATGCGCCGACGAGCGCCGACAGCGTGAGGGAGAGGGACGGGGCGCCGGCGAGGCGGCGGGCGATCTGCGGGGCGGCGAGGGCGATGAAGGCCACGGGGCCGGCGACCGCCGTGGCGATCGAGACGAGGCCGACCGCGATGAGCAGTGCGCCGGCGCGCGTGCGCGCCGGCCGCGAGCCGCTCGCGCCCGCCACGTCGTCGCCGAGATCGAGCTGCCGGAGACCGGGGGTGAGGAGGCCGAGCAGGAGCACCAGCGGGAGGCTGCACACGACGGCCCCGCCGAGCGCGCCCGCGGTCACTCCGTTCAGGCTTCCGGCGCCCCAGGCGGAGGCGAACATCGCCGTGTCGAGCTCGACCTCGAGCAGCATCCAGGTGTTCGCGGACGCGAGGATCGCGGCGACGCCGATGCCGATCACGATCAGTCGGAAGCTCTGCCCTGCCGCACGGCGCGAGAGGCCCCAGATGAGGCCGGCGGTCGCGAGGCCGCCGACGACGGATCCAGCGGTCATCAGCGGCCAGCTCGCGGAGAAGCAGACCACCGTCAGGAGCATCCCGGTGAACGCGCCGTTCGACAGGCCGAGCACATCCGGACTCGCCAGCGGATTGCGGGTGACGGTCTGGAACAGGGCCCCGGCGATCGCGAACAGGGCGCCGAGCACGCAGGCCGCGAGCGTCCGGGGGAGACGCCACTCGAGGACGACGGTGCGGTCGAGGGTGTCGCGGCCGCCGAAGAGAGCGTCGAGGACCGCGTCCGGCGCGAGCGGGTAGGTGCCGAGGCCGAGGGCGGCGACGGCGAGCAGGGCGATCACCGTGAGGAGTGCGGTGGCCACGGCGAGGCTTCGGGTGCGTACGGCCACGGCGATCGGGCCGCAACGGATCAGGTGGCGTCGGTATCCGGGGTCGAGGCGAGGGCGATCGATCGTGCTCATGAGGGAGCGCTCGCCTTCGCGCGGCGCGCGAGCGCGATGAGCACGGGAGCGCCGACGAACGCGGTGACGATGCCGACGGGAATCTCGGCCGGCGCGATGAGGAGCCGCCCGAGCACGTCGGAGAGCAGCACGATCGCGGGGGCGAGGAGGATCGAGACGGGCAGGATCCTCCGCTGGTCCACGCCGAACACCCACCGCGCGACGTGCGGGACCATCAGCCCGATGAACGAGATGGGGCCGGCGAGCGCCGTCGCGACCCCGGCGAGGACGGTGACCGCGAGGATGACGCCGATCCGGATTCCGGCGAGGTTCGCGCCCTGCGAGCGTGCGATGTCCTCGCCGAGCGCGACGGCGTTCAGACCCGGCGCCAGCAGGAGCGCGCCGAGCACGGCGATCCCGACGAACGGCAGGACGGGCAGGAGGACGTCGAAGCCACGGCCGAGGAGCGACCCCGCGTTCCACGAGCGCAGGTGCTCGAACGCCTCCGGGTCGCTGAGCGTCAGCCCCGTGGTGATCCCCGAGCACACCGCGCCGAGCGCGACACCGGCGAGGGTGAGGCGGATCGGGTCGGCGGCCCCTCGGCCGGCCGAGCCGACGACGTAGACGGCGATCGTGACCACGAGCGCCCCGAGGAACGCGAGCCAGACGAGGGCGGCGATGTCCCGCATCCCGAGGAAGGCGACGCCGAGCGCGACGGCGAGCGCGGCGCCGGCGTTCACACCGAGGATGCCCGGGTCCGCGAGCGGGTTCCGTGTGAAGGCCTGGATCAGCGCCCCGGCCGCTCCGAGCGCTGCGCCGACGACGAGGCCGGTGACGGTGCGGGGGAGCCGGAGCTCCTCGACCACGTATCTCGCCTCAGGGGAGCCGCCGCCCCGCAGCACGTCGAGGACATCTCCGAACGGCAGTGCGTTCGAGCCGAGCGTCAGCGACAGCGCGATCGCGATCGCGAGGCCGCCGAGGAGGCCGAGCAGGCCGAGCCAGATGCGGGCTCGGCCGGTCCGGGATCCGCCGAGCGCGTCTCGCCGCCGACTGATGGCGGCGACGGTCACCGCTCGGTTTCGAGGATCGCCTCGATCTCGTCCAGGACGAGGTCGCCGCCCTTCGGTCCGACGCCGGACACCCAGTAGCTCGTGTCGACGAGCGTGACCGACGGGAACGCGCTGCGGTTCTGCGTGATCGCCGGCGGGATCGTCGCGTCGTCGGCCGGGTCGGCGCTCGTGACGAGGACGTAGTCGGCGGTGGCGTCGAGGATGTTCTCGGGGGAGAGGTCCGCCTGAAGGCCGTCCTCCCATTCCCGAGCGGGGATGGTGAGGCCGGCGCACTCGAGCGCGCTCCCGGCGAACGAGGTCGGCCCGTACAGGCTCAGGGTGGTCTCGTCGCGCGGGCGGATGAGGTTGACGGTCTTCCCGTGGACGTCGAACTCCTCCGCGATGCGATCGCATCGCTCGTTGAACCCGTCGAGAAGGGCCTTCGCGTCGTCGGGCTGCCCCAGCGCGGCCCCGATGAGCAGGACGTTCTCCTGCCACGGGTCAGCCTGCGTCTGCATGAAGACCGTCGGGGCGATGGCCGACAGCTGCTCGTACAGCTTGGAGTGCCGTGCTTCGGTGCCGAGGATGAGGTCGGGCTTCAACGCCGCGATCGCTTCCAGATCGGGTTCCGGTACCGTTCCGACCGGCTGGACGCCGTTCACGCCGAGATAGTCGGGGACGCCGGCGACGTTGCTCGCGACGGCCGCGCCGACCGGGGTGATCCCCAGCGCGACGGCGGTGTCGAGCTCGACCGGCTCGAGGGCGACCACCCGCTGCGGGGCTGCGGGGACCTCGGCGGTGCCGCGGGCGTGCTCGACCGGGTGCGTCCCGGCCGCAGTCCCGCTCGGTGCGTCGGCCTGCGAGGTGGGAGCGCAGCCGGCGAGCGCCAGAGTGGCGCCCACCGCGGTGGCGATGGACCAGGCGAGCACTCGCTGGGGCAGGGGGGGATCGCATTCGGACAGCACCTCTCATCGTGGAACGGCCCGCCGGAACGGCGTCGGCCTTAGACTAAGGTAAGCCTATCCTCACTATCTCCGCTTCAATCGGCGGATGCGTCGAAGCGCGCCTCCACGGTCGCCTGCACCACGAGCTCCGCCGGAGCGAGCTCGGCGACCGGGGCCGACGCGGCATCCATCCCGAAGGCCACCGCGCGTGCGAGATGACCGCCCTTGGTCATCGGGTTCGGCCGGGCGTCCAGCAGTCCGGCGTCGGCGAGCTCGACGGGCGCTGGCGAGCCGAGCCCGAGCGCCGAGGCGTACACGCCCGCCTTCGCGACCGCCTCGGCGACGGCGCGCCGCTGCGCCGTCTCGCGGACGCGGGCGGCGGTCGCTTCGGTGAGCCGCCAGTCGACACCGCCGAGCGAGAGCTCCTCGCCGGCCGCCTGCTCGCTCACCCAGGCGGAGAGGGCGGCGAGGTCGCGGAAGACGAGCTCGAGCTCGCCCCGTGCCTCGTGCACGACGGGGAGCTGCCGTCCCTCGGCGTTGAACGGGCGCTGCGACCAGACCCGCAGCTGTCCGGCCGACCACTGCTCGAGCGCGCCCTCGGCGTCGAGCCGGCGCACCTCGGCGAGCAGCCGTTCATGGGCGGCGGCGGTGCGATCGATGATCTGCTGCCGATCGGCGCCGGACGCGCCGACCGAGAGCTGCACCGCGCCGAGCTCGGGCTCCACGCGCTCCTCGGCGGTGGCGGTGACGGTGATGAGCGTGCCCACGGGCGACCTCCATCTGGTTCGGCGTCGGACGGGGCGACGCGGCCGGGAATGGCGGAAGCATCCCGCCTGTTCTAGACTGTAAGGCCGCGCACCCCTCGCCTCCTGGTGAAGTGCGCGGAACATGGCAACTCCACAGCGTGCGACAACGACCCTCCGAACGGACGACTCCACACGGACGACTCCGGCGGGGCCCATGGGGATGATCGGTTTCGACATCGCCTGTGCGCCCACGAGAAGCGGGCCGAGGATGCAGGGTTATCTCGTGAACGCTCCCTGCGAACAAATAACTGCCAATAAGAAGCAGTCCGACTTCGCACTCGCTGCCTAAGCGAGTCCGATAGTCCGTCAGTCCGGGTTGGTTCCCGCCCCGGTCCCTGGCGTCATTTAGGGAACTTGCTGCGCGTCGTCGCCTGAGCGACGTGCGGGACTTTTTCAGGCTGGGCTCGTCGACCGAGGTGCCTGTGACAACGGTCGGGGCCGAGCAGAACGCTCCACAGGATGCGCCCGGAGAAGGCGTGGAAACTCAGCGATGGACGGGGGTTCAATTCCCCCCATCTCCACCACCGGTCGTTGTCGCACGCGAATCGCCAGCAGACGGGCCGCCCCTCGGGGCGGCCCGTCGTGCGTTCGGCGCAGAGACATCTTGGAGCCGGGGCATCCCCTAGGCTGGCGATCGTGCGTCCGGCCCTCGACACCACCGCGCTCACCGCGTTGTTCGGGCCGGAAGAGGTGCGGCAGCTCGCGCTCGCCGCCCGGGCCGACCGGCCCACGCCCCTCGGCCTGGTGTGGCGGGCCCTCGGCGCCGGCTTCCTCGCGCTCGTGTTCACCGCGACGTTCCTCGGCGTCCTCGACGAGTGGGTCGAGCGCGGGCCGTGGCCCGCGGCGTTCTTCCTGCTCGTGCTCTGCGGCATGGCCGCGTTCGTCGTCGCGATCAGCATCTCGTCGCTCGGCGCGGCACGGCGGCGTCGGGTGCGTCACCTGCGGCTCGAGCGCTTCGCCCGGGACAACCGGCTGTACTGGATGCCGGAGGGCAACGCGCCCCAGTACCCGGGGGCGATCTTCTCGGTCGGAACGACCCGGCTCGTGCGCGACCGGCTGTTCGCCGGCTCTGGCGAGTTCTTCGACGTCGGGGTGCTGCAGGCGGTGACGGGCAGCGGCAAGGACCGGCGCACCGTCGAGTGGTCCTACCTGGCGCTGCGGCTCACGCGCGAGCTGCCGCATCTCGTGCTCGACTCGACCCGCGACAATATGCTCGGCCAGAGCTCGCTGCCCGAGACGATGCACCGGGCGCAGCGGCTCTCGCTCGAGGGCGACTTCGACCGCCACTTCGCCTTGTACTGCCCGGCGGGCTACGAGCGCGACGCGCTCTACGTGTTCACGCCCGACCTGATGGCGCTCCTCATCGACGAGGCGGGCGCCTTCGACGTCGAGATCGTCGACGACCGGATGACGCTGTTCACCCGGCGCTACGTCGACCCGCTCGACCCGGAGACCTGGCGACGCTACGAGCGCATCATGGCGCTCGTGCTGCCGAAGGCCAGGCGGCAGACGCGCCGCTACCGAGACGAGCGCGCCGACGAGGGCGAGGCCGTCGCGCTCGAGGGGCGCCGGCTCCGCACGGGCGTGCCGTGGAGCGGCATCGCGATCGGCGTCGGCGTGTTCGGCGGCTGGATCGTGCTGCGCTTCCTGCTGGGCGGCTGACGCGCGCACCGCGCGGCGTCGAGGAGCGGATGCCTCGCCGCGACGTCGGCGGCCGCCGCTACGATCGAGCGATGAGCTACTCCGCGGCGTCCGACCGCTACGACCAGATGACGTTCCGCCGCTCGGGCCGTTCGGGCCTGCAATTGCCCCTGCTCTCGCTCGGGCTCTGGCAGAACTTCGGCGACGACCGTCCGGCCGAACGGCAGCGCGACATCCTGCTGCGCGCCTTCGACCGCGGCGTCATCCACTTCGACCTGGCGAACAACTACGGCCCGCCCTACGGTGCCTCCGAGGCGAACGTCGGCCGTGTGCTCGGCGGTGAGCTCCGCGCGCACCGCGACGAGATCGTCGTGTCGACGAAGGCCGGGTGGGACATGTGGCCCGGGCCCTACGGCTCCGGCGGCAGCCGCAAGTACCTGCTGTCGAGCCTCGACGCCTCGCTCGGCCGGCTCGGGCTCGACTTCGTCGACGTCTTCTACCACCACCGGCCCGACCCCGGCACGCCGCTCGAAGAGACGGCCGCGGCGCTCGACGCCGTCGTCCGCGCGGGCAAGGCGCTCTACGTCGGCATCTCCTCGTACTCCGCGGCTGATGCGCGCACGATGGCGGGGCTGCTCGCCGAGCTGGGCACGCCGCTCACGATCCACCAGCCGTCGTACTCCATGCTGAACCGCTGGATCGAGACCGAGGGGCTGCTCGAGGCCGCCGGCGAGCTCGGCTTCGGCGTCATCGGCTTCACGGCGCTCGCGCAGGGCCTGCTCACGGGCAAGTACCTCGGCGGGGTGCCGGAGGGTTCGCGCGCCGCGTCCGACGGCTCGCTCGACCGCACCGTGCTCACCGACGAGCTCACCGCTCACCTGCGCGCGCTCAACGAGATCGCGGCCGCTCGCGGGCAGTCGCTCGCGCAGCTCGCGCTCGCCTGGGCGCTCCGCGACGAGCGGGTCACGAGCCTCGTGGTGGGCGCGTCGAGCGTCGCGCAGCTCGACGAGAACCTCGATGCGCTCGACCGGCTCGACTTCGACGAGTCCGAGCTGCGCGCGATCGACGAGCACGCGGTCGAGTCCGGCATCGACCTCTGGGCCGACGCCCGCGGTGGCGGGCCGGTGCCCGTGTTGAAGCCGGAGTGACCGGCGCGTGCCCCGGCCGGCAGCGCCGGCCGGGGCGCGCACGTCAGCGCGCGGCGCTCAGGCGTTGTCGATGCGATTCGCGAGCACCTGGCGCGCCACGAGGTCGTTCGCCACGGCGTCGCCGGTCTCGCCGAAGATCGTGGCCGTCTTCGCCGCCCCGATCGCCCCGCCGAGCAGTGCGCCGCTCGTCATGTCCCGGTGCAGCCGGGCGACGAGCAGGCCCTGCGCGTCCGTCATGAAGTCGACGGCGAGGTTGATCACGAACTTCGAACCGGCCATGGCGCCGAGCCACACGGTGCGCGCGGTGCTGCCGCGCTTCGCGAAGAAGCCGCCGGTCGGCGTCTCGGTGATCGTGAAGCCCTGCGCCTCGAGCGCACTGCGGATCGCGGCGCGGGCGGCGGCGTGATCGCCGAGGAGGAAGTAGTCGTACGACGAGGCCATCTGGTGCTCCAGTCGGGTCGGGTCTGATTGATGCCGCTCGACTCTATCGGCAGACGACCCCCGTTCGGGGTGGCGGCGCGCTCAGCGCAGGGCGTCGAGCACGAGCTCGTGCAGCGCCCCGTTCGTGGCGAGCGAACTGCCGTGCTGCGGCCCGGCCTCGCCGGTGATCGAGGTGAAGCGTCCGCCGGCCTCCTCGACGATCGGGATGAGCGCGGCGAGGTCGTAGATCTTCACGTCGAACTCGCCGACGATGTCGATGACGCCCTCGGCGAGCAGCATGTACGACCAGAGGTCGCCGTAGGCGCGGTCGCGCCACACCCGCTCGGAGAGCGCCAGAAGGCGGTCGAGGTACCCGGCGTCGCGCCACTGGGCGAGGCTCTGGAAGCTCAGCGAGGCATCCGCCAGTCCCGAGACCGCGGAGACCGCGAGGCGACGGGGCTCAGGACGCGCTCCCGTCTCGTCGGGCAGCTCGCGCGTCCAGGCGCCCTCGCCGGCGGAGGCCCACCAGCGACGCCCCATCGCGGGCGCGGAGACGACCCCGACGACGGGGACGCCGTCGACGGCGAGCGCGATGAGCGTGCCCCACACCGGCACCCCGCGCAGGAAGTTGGCGGTGCCGTCGATCGGGTCGATGATCCACTGACGGCTCGTGCTGCCCTCGGTGCCGAACTCCTCGCCGATGATGCCGTCGTCGGGGCGCGCGGCGGCGAGTCGCTCACGGATGGCCCGTTCGACCGCGAGGTCGGCCTCGGTCACCGGCGTGCGGTCGGGCTTCGTCTGCACGTCGAGGTCGACGGCGCGGAAGCGCGAGAGCGAGATCGCGTCGGCGAGATCGGCGAGTTCGAGGGCGAGCGCGAGGTCGTCGGCGTAGGAAACGGTCACGGCCTCAGCGTATCGGCCGGCGGTGAACGGCGGGTTTCCGGGCCGGCATCCCCACGACGCGCCCGGGGTGCGGACGGGCCCGCGCTCGATTGGCGCGAAGGTGGCGGAGCTGATAGCGTGGTCTCTCGGTTCGGTTCGCAAGATCCGCGCTTCGCACCTCTAGCTCAATCGGCAGAGCAACTGACTCTTAATCAGTGGGTTCAGGGTTCAAGTCCCTGGGGGTGCACCAGAGCGAAGGCCCCGGCAGCATGCCGGGGCCTTCGTCGTTTCCGCCGGACGAGCGCTGGCATCGCCGCGGTCGCACCCGCTCAGCCGCGCTCCTTGTCGACGGCTTCGCGCGCGGACTGCACCTCCGCGACGGCGGCCATCGCCCGGCGCTCGGCGCGCTGCAGGCGTCGCACGGCGATCGTGGGGCTGCCGTAGCGGGCGGCGACGCGGTCGTGCTCCTCGTCGACGCCGGTGACGATGTAGGCGCCGGCGATGAGCACGACCTGGCTCGAGAGGTTCAGCCAGAGCAGCAGCGCGATGATCGAGGCGAACGAGGCCAGCAGCGGGTTCGACGACGCGCCGCCGATGAAGAGGCCCGAGAGCACCTGCAGCACGGTCAGCCCGACGCCGCCGAGCAGCGCCCCCGTCCAGAGCGAGCGGCGGCGTGGTCGCAGTCCCGAGAGCAGGCGGAACAGCGCGGCGACCGCGACCGTGTCGATCGCGAGAACCACGAGAATCGAGAGCGCCTGCACGCCGAAGTCGGCGAGGCCGGAACGGGCGGGGACGCCGAGCCAGTCGAGCACGGAGCCGATCGCGGCGGTGCCGGCCATGGTGACGACGGCGCCCGCGCCGAGCGCGACGCCGAACCCCACCGCGATCGCGAGATTCCGAAGCACCGCCCAGACGACGAAGGTCTGGTCGGGGGCCTGGTCCGCGATCTCGCGGAACGCGATGGCGAGCGAGCCGACCGCGCCGATCGCCGTGCCCACCAGTCCCACGAGGCCGACGACGCCCGCGACGCTGAACGCGACGGGCTGCACGAGCGAACTGGGATCGATCGCGCCGCCCTCGCCCACGAGCCCCGGGATGGCCCGGCCGACGGCGTCGACGAGGGCCTGCATGGCCTCGTCGTCGCGGGAGAGCCAGATGCCGGCAACCGAGAAGCCGAGGAGCACGCCTGCGAACACCGAGAACAGCGCCCGATAGGTCACGCTGTCGGCGAGCATGGGGCCGTGGTGCTCCTGATAGAGGAGGAACGCCCGCACGGGCTTCCGTTCGAGCACCCAGGCGACGAGGCGCTTCAGCCAGCCGGCCTTCGGCGGCGTCGTGGCGGCGGGAGTCGTGTCTCGTTCGGCAGCGCTCATCTCGTCAGGCTAGCCAGCCGAGGGATCGGGGCGGAGAGGCTTGACGCGGTGCGCGGTTCGGCTCAGTCGTCGAGGCCGCGGGCAACCAGCGCCTCGCCGAGGTGGTCGGCGGTGCGGAGCGCGCGCACGATCACGGGCACGGCGACGGCCCGGATCGATCCCTCCGCCCCGCGCGCCCGGCGGGCGTCGAGCACCTCCGCGACGATCTCGCCGAGGAGGGGGATGGCACGGATCGCGAGGGCGAGGGCGAGCCCCACGCGGTCGGCGTCGATCCAGCGGCGGAACGGCCGCAGCAGTGTCTGCGCCGCGTCCAGGGTCTCGGTCACCGGCGTCGTGAGCGAGTAGACCCCGGCCAGGACGACCGCGAGCAGCAGCCGCAGGGCGACCGTGACGGCGAGCTCCCAGCCGGCGACGAGCAGCTGGATCGGCACGGCGATCGCGAGCAGCCACAGGAGAGGGACGAGCTGACGCCAGAGCAGCCGAAGCGGCACCCGGGCGAGGGCGACGATCCCGGCGACCACGAGGCACGCGCCCGCGAGCACGAGCACCGAGTGCTGCAGCGCGATGGCCGTCACGAGCGCCGCGAGCAGCCCGAGCTTCAGGAGCGCCGGCGCGCGGTGCACGAGCGAGCCGCCGGGGTGGAAGACGCCGATCACGGTCTGGTCCGCTCCGCGGCGTCGGTGACGCCGTCGTCGGCCTCGTCCTCGGTGTCGATGAGTTCGCGGTAGCGGGGGAGGGCCACCGCCGGCACGTCGTCGCAGACGACGCGGCCGCCCTCCATCACGATGACCCGGTCGAAGTCGTCGAGGAGCTCGAGCTGGTGGCTCACGACGACGAGCTGCTCGTCGAGTCCGGCGAGGTGCCGGGCGACGCGGCGCGCGTTCCTCGCGTCGAGGAGCGTCGTCGGCTCGTCGGCGACGAGGATCGCGGGATGCCCCACGAGCACGCTCGCGAGGGCCAACAGCTGCTTCTGCCCGCCCGAGAGCCGGTGCGCCGGGCGCTCGGCGAGCTCGGTCAGCCCGAAGCGGGCGAGCGCGGCATCCACCCGTTCGTTCGCCTCGGCCGGGGCGAGCCGGTGCCGGCGCAGGGTGAAGGCGACGTCCTCCCGCACCGTCGGCATGACGATCTGGGTGTCGGCGTTGGTGAACACGAAGCCGACGCGGCGGCGCACCTCGCGGCCCTGCTTCGCCACGTCGAGCCCGTCGACGAGCACGCGCCCGGCGTCGGGTTCGACGAGCCCGTTGATCATGCGCGCCAGCGTGGACTTGCCGGAGCCGTTGGCGCCGACGATCCCGATCCGGTGCTCGACGAGCTCGAGGGAGACGTCGTCGACGACCCGCCGTCCGTCGAAGCTGCGGCTCACCCGCTCGAACACGATCGCGCTCATGCGATCCGCTCCACGATCATCGCCACGCCCTGGCCGCCGCCGATGGAGCACGCCGCGAGGGCGGGCCGATCGTCGTCGTCGGCGAGCAGACGGGCGGCGAGCCGCACGACGAGCACGGCCCCGGAGGCGCCCCAGGGGTGCCCGAGCGCGATCGCACCGCCGTCCGCGCTGATCGCCTCCTCGTCGAGCCCGAGCTCGTCGCTCACGGCCAGCAGCTGCGCGGCGAAGGCCTCGGTGATCTCGACGGCGCCCAGGGCGCGCGGGGTGAGCCCGGCGCGTTCGAACGCGATCCGCGCGGCGCGGGCCGCGCCGAGGCCGGGCAGCGCCGGATCGGATGCCGCGACCGCCGCCGCACGTACGCGCAACGCGGGCAGGCCGAGCTCGCGGGCGATCTCGGGAGTGGTCACCGCCATCGCGGCGGCGCCGTCGGAGAAGCCGCAGGAGTTGCCCGCCGTCACGCTGGCCTGCTCGTCCGCGGCGAAGGCGGGGGCGAAGCGCGCGAGCACCGACGTCGTCATGCGGGCGCTCGGCCGTTCGTCGGCGGTGACGTCGGCGACGGGAACGAGTTCCGCATCGAAGCGGCCCGCCGCCCGCGCCGCCGCGGCCCGGGCGTGCGAGCGCGCGGCCCAGGCATCCTGACGTTCGCGGTCGATGCCGCGCCGCCGGGCCACCGCCTCGGCAGCCGGACCCATGTCCGGGTCGGGGAAGCCGGCGGGCGCGAACGGCGCCCGGGTGTACCGCGTGCCGTCGGGCCAGCTGCGCTGCGGCGCGGTCGACGCCGACTCGGCACCGCCGGCGAGCACGAGGCGGGCGTCGCCCGCCCGCACTCGCGAAGCGGCCTGCAGCACGGCGTCGAGGCCGGACCCGCACTGACGATCGACGGTCACCCCGGGCACCTCGGAACCGAGGCCGGCGCGCAGGGCCGCGATGCGGGCGACGTCGCCGCCCGGGCCCATGCAGTTGCCCAGGATGACGTCGTCGATCGGCCGGCCCGCCGGTGCGATGAGACGGGCCACCTCGGCGAGCACGGGGGCGGCGAGCCCGTCGACCGTGTGCGAGGCGAGGCTGCGCCCCGCCGTGCCGATCGGAGTGCGCCGTGCGGCCACGATGACGGCGCTCATGCCCCGACCTCCGCCTCGTCCACCGCGACGGGAGACGCGATGCGCGGGTACCGGCCCGCGGCGAGACCGCTCGCGACGGCGCCGCGCGCGGTTTTGCCCGACGGGGTCGTCGGAATGGCCTCGCTGCGATGCCAGCGGCGAGGTCGCCAGGCGGGCGGCAGGGACCGGGCTGCGGCGAGCACCGCCTCGGGCTCGGCGGACGGGGTGAGCTCGACGACGGCGACGAGGCGCTGGCCCAGCAGCTCGTCGCGCTCGCCGACGACGACCGCGGCGGCGACGCCGGGCAGTTCGCCGAGGCGGCGCTCGACGTCCTCGGCGAGCACGGTCTCGCCGGCGACCGTGATGGCGGCATCGCCGCGGCCGAGGATGCGGAACCGTCGCTCACCGGACCCGTCCGCGTCGTGCGGGAGCGTCTCGGCGAGATCGCCGACGGTCGCGAAGCCGCTGAGGTCGCGGCGGAGCATCCCGCCGCCGACGACCCCGAGCGCGAGGTAGGGCGAGCGCGCCCAGAGCTCGCGTCCGGCGGCGCTCGGGCGCAGCTCGATCTCGACGCCGGGGAAGGCGCGCAGGCCGTCGCCCTCGCCGATGGCGACGAAGGAGAGCTCCGCGGCGCCGTAATACTCGACGAGCCGCATCCCGCGTGCGGCCGCACGGGCACGCAGGCCCGAGTTCGCGGCGGCCCCGGCGACGACCGCGGTGGGCGGGACGGCGGGTCCGTCGAGGAGGCGGGCGAGCCGGGTCGGCGTCGCGTGCACGATCGTGCCGCGGTGCGGCTCGTCGCTCGCGGTCGCGCCGAGGTGCAGGGCGTGCAGCGCGGCGTAGAGGTGCATCGAGACGTGCAGCGGGCCCGTGATGCGCACGACGGAGTCGGGTCCGGCCCCGGTCGCCTCGGCGAGCGGGGTCGAGGACGCGAGCCACGACGCGCTGCTACGGGCGACGATCCTCGGCCGCCCGCTCGGAGCGCTCGAGCCGGAGGTCGTCAGGGCGAGCTCGGTGCCCGCGGGCAGCGGTTCGGCCGGCGCCGTCTCGGCGCCGACGAGCACCGGCCGACCGCGCTCGAGACCCGCCAGCACGGCCACGATCGTGTCGACGGGATGCGCCTCCGGTCGGACGACGATCACCCCGCCGTCTTCCGGCGCTTCGAAGGCGGCGACGGCTCGGCCGAGCGCGCGGTAGTCGAGCGTCCGCCCGCCGAGCGCGAGGGCCGGGCGCTCGCCCGCGCCGCCGAGCCAACCGCTGCTCATGCGCGCTCGTCGACCGCGGAGCCCGTCCCGCGTCGCCACGGCCACGGCTTCGCTTCGATGAGGCCGGGCCACGCGCGGTGCACGCCCTTGGCGACGAGCACGGTCGCGACGACCTTGATCGCATCGCCGACGAGGAACACGGCAGCGCCCGCGGCCGCGAGCCCGATGGGCGTGGCGGTCACGAGGGCGAAGACGGGGATGCCGACGGCGTAGACCGCGACGATGCCGCCGAGGGCGGTCCAGAGCAGCGCGGGCACGAGCCGGTAGCGGGGGAGCAGGCGTGCGGTCGCCCAGCCGATCACGGCGGCGCCGAGCAGCCAGCCCAGCAGGTAGCCGACCGAGGGGCCCACGAAGACGCCCAGGCCGCCGCGCCCGCCGGAGAGCAGGGGCAGGCCGGCCGCGACCAGCGCGATGAACAGCAGCACGGCGAGGGAGCCCTTGCGCGCACCGAGGATCGCTCCGGCCAGCATGACGCCGAGCGTCTGCAGCGTGATCGGCACCCCCTCGGGCCCGAGGGGGATCGCGCCGGGAACGCCGAGGGCGGCGATGAGCGCCGCGAACACGGCGATCTGGGCGAGATCCCTGGCGGTCGTGCGGCGACGGCGCGCGGGTTCGGCGGGCTCGACGCGGGCGGCCTGCTCGGATCCGGTGCTCGGTGCGGTGCTCATCTGCTGCGTCCCTCTCGCGGAGTCGTCGGGCGGGTTCGCCCGTTCTCACGCTAGAAGTGCGGCCCGGCCGCGCGCGCGGATCGCCGTACAAGAATCGGTGCCGGATTTTGGACGCCGGTGGTCCGGCGCCTCGGGGCGGAGTCAGGCGGCGCGGGCGTGCAGCGGAGCCTGGGCGTCGGATGCCTCGTCGGTCTCCGCGTCGTTCGCCGGTGCGTCGGCCCCGGTCTCGTCCATGGGGTCGGCCGCTGCGTCGGCGTCGGGCGCCGCGGGCATGGCGACGTGCGCGCCGAGGGGCTCGGCCCAGACGACGAGGGGAGTCGGCTCCCAGTCGAGCGCGAGCTGCTGCTCGCCCTCGGGGACGACGACGGCGACGTTGTCGCGCTCGTCGAGGATGCTTCGGGTGAGCTCGGCGGCGATCTGGTGGGTCACGATCGCGTGGAAGATGCGGTCCGAGTCGGCATCCGTGCGGCGGACGAGCGTCCACTCGCCGGAGGAGCCGATGAACTCGGAGAGCTTGCCGTGCAGGAGGTCGAAGATGTGCTCGCCGCGGAGGTCGGCCGCCGACGGGCGAGGTGCCGGCGCGGCGACGTGCTCCGAGGCTTCGGCGGTGAGCCTCGTGCGGCGCCAGCGGCGGAACATCATGGGAGCGTCTCCATCTCGTGCGGTGCCTCAAGTCTCGGGCACTCGCGCCACATCGAGCGGGGGACACGCCGCAGAACGGCAGGCGGAGCTTACTCCAGTTCTTCGCGCTTCGTCTCGTCGGCGACGGTGCCGATCGCGACGGCGAGGCTCGCGGCCCAGGCGATCCACATCATCAGCAGCCGCCAGTCGCGCGGCCCGGACATGGTCGCCTTGACGACGCCGACGCCGCTGATGGCGGCACTCAGCACGGCTCCGCTGAAGAGGTACTTGCGCATGCCGCAACGCTACCCGGCGGAGCCCGCCCGCGTCGCCCCCTTGACGGGATCCGTACGAGGAGGCATCCGCGGTTCGTGACGGGACGGTGAACGGGCGCTGGGAGTCGACCGAGAATCTGACCGATCGGACAGAGTCTGACCGATCGGTCAGCTACCGTCGAATCATGCCCACCGACGCCACCCTCCCTGCGCGCGCCCGCGCCGGCGACGAGCTGCGCCAGGCCGCGCTCGAACAGTTCGCCACCGTCGGCTTCGCCGCGACCTCGCTGCAGCAGATCGCCGACCACGCCGGGTACTCGAAGTCGAGCGTGCTCTACCACTACACCTCGAAGGAGGCGCTGCTCGAGGCGGCCGTCACGCCCGCCATCGACCAGCTCGAAGTGCTCGTCGCGGAGTTCGCCGAGGGCCGCCGCTCCGACGCGGCGCGCGGCGCCTTCATCGGGCGATTCGTCGACCTGCTGCTCGGCGAGCGCCTCGCGGTGCACCTCTTCGTCAGTCAGGGGCACTCGCTTCGCGGCATCCCCGCGATCGAACGCGGCAACGCCGCGATCCGCGTGCTCGCCGACGCGATCTGCACGGGCGCCTCGCTCGCCGAGCAGATGCGGTTCGGCGTCGCGCTCGCCGGGGCGACCTACGCGCTCGTGGCGGGCGCCACCTTCTTCGACGACGACGAGATGACCCAGCTCGTCACCTCCTACTCGGACGACGACGTGCGCGTGGCGCTCATCGACGTCCTGACCGAACTGCTGATCCCGGCCGCCGGCCGCTGACCCGGAAGACACCATGGCCCTCCTCCTGCACCGCATCGGCCGCTTCGCCTACCGTCGCGGCTGGCTCGTCATCGTCACCTGGGTGCTCGCGCTCGGCGCGTTCCTCGGCGCCGGCATCGGGCTCGGCGGCCAGCTCCAGGAATCGTTCGCGATCCCCGGCACCGAGTCCCAGTCGGCGATCGACCAGCTCGCCGCCGTCTTCCCGCAGACCGCGGGCGCCTCCGCCCGCGCCGTCGTCGAGGCGCCCGAGGGCGCCTCCGTCGAGGACGCGCCCTATCGCGACGCCATCGACGAGATGTCGAGCGAGCTGGCCGACATCGACGGCGTCGCGAGCGTGCTCGGCCCGTTCGACGAGTACGCCGGCGACCAGGTCTCCGACGACGAGCGCACCGCCATCATCCAGGTGCAGTTCGACGGTCCGAGCACCGACGTCACGCAGGAGCAGCTCGACGCGGTCACCGCCACCAAGGCCCTCGCGAGCGACGCCGGCATGGAGGTCGCCTTCGGCGGCGAGGTGTTCCAGGACACGAGCTTCGGCCTCACCGTCACCGAGGCGCTCGGCGTGCTCTTCGCGGGCGTCGTGCTCTTCATCACCTTCGGTTCGCTGCTCTCGGCGGGCATGCCGCTGCTCACCGCCCTCGTCGGGGTCGGCCTCGCCTTCGGCGGCATCTCGATCGTCGCCGCGATCACGCCGGTCTCCAGCACGGCGCCCATGCTCGCGGTCATGATCGGGCTCGCCGTCGGCATCGACTACGCGCTGTTCATCCTGTCGAGGCATCGAACCCAGCTCGCCCGCGGTCAGGACCCGGAGGAGAGCGCCGCCGAGGCGGTCGCGACGGCCGGCGGCGCCGTCGTCTTCGCCGGCCTCACCGTCATCATCGCCCTGCTCGGGCTGCTCGTCGTCGGCATCCCCTTCCTCAGCGTCATGGGCGTCGGCGCGGCGTTCGCGGTGCTCATCGCGGTCATCGGCGCGGTGACCCTGCTGCCCGCACTCCTCGGCGTGCTCGGCACCAAGCTCGTGCCGAAGCCCGGCAGTCGCGCGCACCGGCGCGCCAACGCCGACGACGACGGCGGCAAGAAGCCCCTCGGCCGACGCTGGGTCGACACCGTGCTCAAGGCGCCGATCGCCTTCGTCGTCGTGATCGTCGGACTCCTCGGCGCGGCCTCGGTGCCGGCGCTGAGCCTCGACCTGAACCTGCCGAGCGCGGCCACCGACCCCGTCGGCTCCAGCTCGCGCGAGGCGTACGACCTCATCTCCGACGGCTTCGGGCCCGGCTACAACGGGCCGCTCATCGTCACGGTCGACATCACCCAGACGACCGACATCTTCGACGACCTCGACGCCATCGGCGCCCGCATCGGCGCCCTCGACGACGTCGCCTACGTCGGCGACGGCCTGCCCAACCCGACGGTCGACACCGCGATCATCCAGGTGATCCCGGAGAGCGCGCCCGACGACCCCGCGACGAAGGCGCTCGTGGAGTCGATCCGCGAGCTCGAACCCGGCATCCAGGCCGACTTCGGCACGCCGATCGCGGTCACCGGCTACACGGCGGTCTCGATCGACATCTCGCAGCGGCTGAGCGACGCCCTCGTGCCCTTCGCGCTCATCGTCGTCGGTCTGTCGATCGTGCTGCTGCTGATCGTGTTCCGCTCGGTGTTCGTGCCGGTGAAGGCCGCGCTCGGCTTCCTGCTCTCCGCGTTCGGCGCGATCGGCGTCACCGTCGCGGTGTTCCAGTGGGGCTGGTTCGCGGATCTGCTGCACATCGAGCCGGGGCCGATCCTGAGCTTCCTGCCGATCCTCTTGATGGCGGTGCTGTTCGGGCTCGCGATGGACTACGAGGTGTTCCTCGTCTCCGGCATGCGGGAGGAGTTCGTGCGCTCGAAGCAGCAGACGCCGGGCGGCCGTCCGCGCGAGGCGATCGTGCACGGCTTCCAGCACGCCGCCCGCGTCGTCACCGCCGCCGCGCTCATCATGTTCTTCGTCTTCTTCGCGTTCGTGCCCGAGGGATCGGGTCCGATCAAGGGCATCGCCTTCGCGCTCGCGATCGGCGTCGCGTTCGACGCGTTCCTGGTGCGGATGACGCTCGTCCCCGCCGCGATGGCGCTCGCCGGTCGCGGGGCCTGGTGGCTGCCGAAGTGGCTCGGGCGTCTGCTGCCCGACGTCGATATCGAGGGCGAGGGCCTGCGCGCCCACCTCGACCAGGAGGCGTGGGCGAAGGCGCGGCCCGCAGCCGTGCTCGCGGAGGGCGCCCTGTTCGGCCTGCCCGAGCGCACGATCGGCCCGGTCGACGTGGACGTGCCCGAACACGGGGCGCTGCTCGTCCGCGGTCCCGCGGTCGATCGTCGCGTCGTCGTCGCGACGCTCGCCGCCCGGCTCGCCCCCGTCGACGGCCGACTCGCCGTCCTCGGCCGGCCGCTGCCGGGCTCCGGCGGCGAGGTGCTCCGCCGCGTCGCGATCGCGGAGCTCTCCGCCGACCAGGCCCTCGACGGCGGCACCGTGGGCGAGCTGATCGCTCGCCGGCTCGACGCCACCCGGCCGTGGTACCGGCTCGCGCCGGCCTCGCAGGCCGCCTCGGAGTGGGCGCGCAAGGCGGCGCTCGCGATCGGCGAGCGCTTCGACGCCGACACCCCGCTCGAATCGCTCGGCGCCGTCGCGCGCGCCGTCGTCGCGACCGCCGCGGCCCTCGCCGAACGGCCGAGCGCCGTCGCGATCGACCTCGACGAGGCGCCCGGCGCGGCCACGACCGAGCTCTGGGACGCGCTCGCCGTCCTGGTCCCCGCCGACGTGGCCCTCATCGTCGGCATCGGCCGCTCCGCCCAGGGGCCGGCCGCCGGCAGTCTCTTCGCCGCCCGCGGCGTCGAGACCGTCGACCTCGCGGCCCTGTCGGTCGCATCCGATTCCCCTGTTTCCCCCGACCACCAGGAGGCCCTGCGATGAGCGGCCGACTCTCCCGACTCTTCGGCACCACCCCGGCCCAGCGCCGGCTCCGCTACGGCGTGCTGCTCGCGGCCGTCGTGGCCGTCCCGCTCGCCGTCGCGGGCCTCGTGTCCGGGGCGGTCGCGGGCGGCAACGACCAGCTCGAGCAGATCCCGGCGATCGTCGTGAACGACGACGAGATGGTCACGACCACCGACGCCGACGGCGCCGAGCAGCAGGTGCTCGCCGGCCGGCTGCTCGTCACCGAGCTCACCGGCGGCGAGGCGAGCGGTTTCGACTGGACCATCTCGAACGACGAGGAGGCCGCGAAGAAGCTCGCCGACGGCGAGGCGTACGCGGTGCTCACCATCCCGTCCGACTTCTCCGCCTCGGTCACCTCGCTCTCGGGCTCGAACCCGACGAAGGCCAACCTCGAGATCCGCACCGACGACGCGCACTCCTACCTCGCCGGGTCGGTCGTGCAGTCCGTCGGCGACGCGATGACCGCCGCGTTCGGGCGCACGCTCACGCAGCAGTACCTCGAGGGGCTGTACGCCGGGCTCGCCGACTTCGGGGGCTCGCTGGACCAGGCCGCCGACGGCGCATCCTCCCTCGCCTCCGGCGCGGGCTCGCTCTCGACGGGCGTCGGCCAGCTGTCCACGGGCGTCGCGTCGGCCGCGTCGGGCGCCTCGGATGCCGCGAGCGGAGCCTCGCAGTACGCCGACGGCGTGCGGCAGTACACCGAAGGCGTGGACGGGCTCGCCTCTGGCCTCGCGCAGGCGAGCGCCGGATCCGCCGGGCTCGACACGCTCGCCGGTGGTGTCTCCAGCTACGTCGGCGGGGTGAATGCCGCCGTCGGCCAGATCGGTGGTGCGTTCACCGGGGTGATCGCCCAGCTCGAGCAGGCGAAGGTCGACAACCCGGAGCTCGCGCCCCAGCTCGATGCCCTCATCGCTCAGCTGCAGGCGCAAGCAGGCGCCCTGCAGCCGCAGCTCGATCAGTTCACGGCCCAGGGCGCGCAGCTCGCGGCCGGGGTGCAGAGCGGCGTCGACCAGACCCAGGCGGGCCTGGCCGAGCTCTCGAACGGTGCCGCGCAGCTCTCCGGCGGCTCCGCCGCCATTCGGGACGGCGCCTCGAGCCTCGCCTCGGGCGTGGGGGAGCTCGCCGGCGGCCTCGACCAGCTGTCGAGCGGCGCGTCGAGCGCAGCCACTGGAGCGGATGAACTCGCGAGCGGCGCCGAGCAGTTCGCGAGCGGCCTCGCGGACGGCGCTGAGCAGGCCGGCGCGCTGACGAACGTCGACGGCAAGGAAATGGCCGACGTCGTCTCGCAGCCCGTCACGGTCGACGCCGCGCGCGACCACGAGATCGCCTCGACCGGTGAAGCGGTCGGCATGTGGTTCGCCCCGATCGGCCTCTGGGTCGGCGCGCTCGCGATGTTCCTGGTGTTCCGGCCGTTCGGCCGCGAAGCGCTGCGGAGCACCGCTTCGACCGGCGGGCTGGTCTGGCGGGCGCTCGCCCGTGCCGGGCTCGTCGCGCTCGGCCAGACCGTCGCGGTCGTGGGGCTGCTGCACCTCGCCCTCGGCGTCTCCTGGTCGCTGCTGCCGCAGACGCTGGCGTTCTCGGCGCTCACGGCGCTCGCCTTCACGGCGGTGCACGCCTGGCTGATGACCTGGCTCGGCCGCGGCGGCATGATCATCTCGCTGATCCTCGTCGCCCTGCAGCTCACGACCACCGGCCTGGTGCCGATCGAGGCGCTGAGCGGCCCTTATCAGACGATCAGTCCGTTCCTGCCGCTCACCTGGGCGGTGCAGGGCATGCAGCTCATCGTCTCGGGCGCCGGGGGAGCCGGGGTCGCCGGGGCAGCGGGCGTGCTCGCGCTGTTCGCTCTGATCGGTGTGCTCGGTACGGCGATCGTGGTCGGGCGCCGCCGGGGCATCCGCTCGATCGGCTTCGCCTCCGCCGCGCTCGGCTGAGCCAGTTGGTTCTCTGAGCTTGTCGAAGGGAATCCGACCCTTCGACGGGCTCAGGGAGCCATCCCTTCGACGGGCTCAGGGAGCAGGTGTTGCGGCAGGCCGCGATCGATGCGAGCCTGGCCGTTCGAATGCGAACGGCCGACCCCGAGGAGCGCACATGAGCGTCACCGAACAGTCCGCGCGAGTGCCGGCCTCCCGGCGGACCGGCCTGCGGCTCACTCTCGCCGCGGTCACCGTCATGCTCGTGCTCGCCTCGGGCATCGCCACCGCCGCGATGCTGCCCGAACTCGCCATCCGTGTTCTGAGCTACGCGACCATGCTCGCGGCGCTGGCGTCCGGCATCGCCGCAGTGCGTCGCGGTCCGGCGTGGATGCGGGCGATCAGCGCGATCGTGGGTGTTCTCGCGCTCATGCTCGGGTCGACGTTCTTCGGGCTGACCTACTCGTAGGGCGGTTCCGGCCCTTCGACGGGGCCCCTTCGACGGGCTCAGGGGACCAGCATCCCTGCGACGGGCTCAGGGAACCAGCGGCCGAGCGCAAGCCCCCGTGGCCGAAGGCGGGCGACTGTTAGCCTGGGCGGGAGCCCGAGGAGGGATCTCCATCACCATGCCGGACGCCCAGACGCCCACCACCACCCGCGGTGTTCGCGCCGCCTACGAGATGATCGTCGTGTCGAACCGGTTGCCGGTCGACTACGTCGAATCCGCCGACGGAACCCCGGGCTGGCGCAGCTCGCCCGGCGGGCTCGTCACGGCCCTCGAACCGGTGATGCGCGCGGAGGACGGCGCCTGGATCGGCTGGGCCGGCGTCGCCGACCGGGAGTTCGAGCCCTTCGCCCACGACGGCATCGAGATCATCCCGGTGCCGCTCACCGCCGACGAGCTCGAGGACTACTACGAGGGCTTCTCCAACGACACCCTCTGGCCGCTGTACCACGACGTCATCGCCCCGCCCTCCTTCCACCGCGAATGGTGGGAGGCCTACGTGCGCGTCAACCGCCGCTTCGCCGACGCCGCGATCGAGGCCGCCGCCGAGGGCGCGGTCGTCTGGGTGCACGACTACCAGCTGCAGCTCGTCCCGAAGATGCTCCGCGAGGCGCGCCCAGACCTCGTCATCGGCTTCTTCAACCACATTCCGTTCCCCGCATACGGCATCTACTCGCAGCTGCCGTGGCGGCGCCAGGTCATCGAGGGGCTGCTCGGCGCCGACGTCGTCGGCTTCCAGCGGGCGGCGGATGCCGGCAACTTCTCGCGTGCGGTGCGCCGGCTCTTCGGCTATGCCACGCGCGGGTCGATCATCGAGGTGCCCGAGGAGGACGGCGAGCTGCGCCGCGTCGTCGCGCGGCACTTCCCGATCTCGATCGACGCCGCAGGCTTCGAGGAGATCGCTCGCCGGCCTGAAGTGCAGGAACGCGCCGCCGAGATCCGCCGCAACCTCGGCGACCCGGACACGATCATGCTCGGCGTCGACCGGCTCGACTACACCAAGGGCATCCGGCACCGGATGAAGGCCTTCGGCGAGCTGCTGCGCGACGGCCGGCTCTCGGTCGAGGACGCCACCCTCGTGCAGGTGGCGAGCCCGTCGCGCGAACGCGTCGAGACCTACCGTCAGCTGCGCGACGAGATCGAGCTCATGGTGGGCCGGCTGAACGGCGACCACGGCGAGCTCGGACATCCCGCGATCTCCTACCTCCACCACGGCTACCCCCGGGAGGAGATGGTGGCCCTCTACCTCGCGGCCGACGTCATGCTCGTCACCGCGCTCCGCGACGGCATGAACCTCGTCGCGAAGGAGTACGTGGCCTGCCGCTTCGACGACGACGGCGTCCTGCTGCTGAGCGAGTTCACCGGGGCATCCGACGAGCTGCGCCAGGCGGTCCTCGTGAACCCGCACGACATCGAGGGCCTGAAGGACGCGATGATCGCCGCCGTCGAGATGCCCAAGGCGGAGCGCGCCAGGCGGATGCGGGCGCTGCGGCGCCGGGTGCAGTCGAACGACGTGGCGAACTGGTCGGCGACGTTCCTCGAGGCGCTCACCGGCGCGGGCAAGATCCCCGCGGGCGTCTCCGACTCCCTCTCCGCCGCGGTTTCCCGGCTCGCCGGCACCGAGCGGCTGCTCGTCGCCCTCGACTTCGACGGCACCCTCGCCCCGCTCGTCGACCGCCCGGAGGACGCGCGGGCCACGGCCAGAGCGCGCGCGGCCGTCGAACGGCTGATCGCGAGCGACGACACCCGCGTCGCCTTCGTGTCCGGCCGCTCCCTCGAGAGCCTGCGCGAGGTCGCCGACCCGCCCGAGGGCGTGCTGCTGAGCGGCTCGCACGGCGTCGAACTGCAGCTCGACGACGGCGGTGTCACGATCGAGCTTCGGGACGTCGAGCACGCGCGCCTCGCGCGCCTGACCGAACTACTGGAGGATGCCGCATCCGAGGCCGACGGCGCCTGGGTCGAGCACAAGCCGGCCGGAGTCGCGCTGCACACCAGGAAGCTGCCGGTCGCCGTGGGCGCCGCCCTGCAGCACGCCGCGCGCGAGCGCATCGAGGACGAGCTGCCGGGAATCACCGTCCGCACGGGCAAGTCCGTCATCGAGTTCGCGGTGCGCTCGAGCGACAAGGGCGAATCGCTCACCCGGGTGCGGCAGTACCTGGGGTCGACGGCGGTGCTCTACGTCGGCGACGACGTCACCGACGAGGATGCCTTCGCGGTCCTCGACGTCGACGACGTCGGCGTGAAGGTCGGGCAGGGCAAGTCGCTCGCCGGCCATCGCGTGCGCGGCACCGAGGACGTCGCGCTGCTGCTCGAGGCCCTCGCGGATGCCCGGGAGGCGGCGCGCGAACACACCTCGCGGTAGCCATAGACTCGATGCATGTCGGAGTTCGATCCCAAACCGCGTAGCCGCACCGTCACCGACGGCATCGAAGCCATGACCAGCCGGGGCATGCTCCGGGCCGTGGGCATGGGGGATGCCGATTGGGACAAGCCCCAGATCGGCATCGCGAGCTCCTGGAACGAGATCACCCCCTGCAACCTCTCGCTGAGCCGGCTCGCGCAGGCCGCGAAGGAGGGCGTCCACTCCGGCGGCGGCTACCCGCTGCAGTTCGGCACCGTCTCGGTCTCCGACGGCATCTCCATGGGCCACGAGGGCATGCACTTCTCGCTCGTCTCGCGCGAGGTCATCGCCGACTCGGTCGAGGTCGTCATGGAGGCCGAGCGCCTCGACGGCTCCGTGCTGCTCGCGGGCTGCGACAAGTCGATCCCCGGCATGCTGATGGCGGCCGCCCGGCTCGACCTCTCCTCGGTCTTCCTCTACGCCGGCTCGATCGCGCCCGGCTGGGTGCGCCTGTCCGACGGCACCGAGAAGGACATCACGATCATCGACTCCTTCGAGGCGGTCGGTGCGGTCAAGGCCGGCACGATGAGCGCCGCCGACGCGAAGCGCATCGAGTGCGCCTTCGCCCCGGGCGAGGGTGCCTGCGGCGGCATGTACACGGCGAACACCATGGCCTCGGTCGCCGAGGCGCTCGGTCTCTCGCTGCCGGGCTCGGCATCGCCGGCCTCCGCCGACCGTCGCCGCGACTACTACGCGCACCGCTCCGGCGAGGCCGTCGTCAACCTGCTGAAGCACGGCATCACCGCGCGGCAGATCCTCACCAAGAAGGCGTTCGAGAACGCGATCGCCGTGGGCATGGCGCTCGGCGGCTCGACGAACATCGTGCTGCACCTGCTCGCGATCGCCCGCGAGGCCGAGGTCGACCTCACGCTCGAGGACTTCAACCGCATCGGCTCGAAGGTGCCGCACATCGGCGACCTCAAGCCCTTCGGCAAGTACGTCATGAACGACGTCGACCGCCGGGGCGGCGTGCCCGTGCTGATGAAGGCCCTGCTCGACGCCGGCCTGCTGCACGGCGACGTGCTCACCGTCACGGGCAAGACCATGGCCGAGAACCTCGCCGAGATGGACCTGCCGCCGCTCGACGGCGAGGTGCTGCACACCCTCGACGACCCGATCCACGAGACCGGCGGGCTCACGATCCTGCACGGCACCCTGGCGCCCGAGGGCGCGGTCGTGAAGACGGCGGGCTTCGACGCGGCCGTCTTCGAGGGCCCCGCGCGCGTGTTCGAGCGCGAGCGCGGCGCGATGGACGCCCTCACCAACGGCGAGATCAAGCACGGCGACGTGGTCGTCATCCGCTACGAGGGCCCCAAGGGCGGCCCCGGCATGCGCGAGATGCTCGCCATCACCGCGGCCATCAAGGGCGCCGGGCTCGGCAAAGATGTACTACTCTTGACGGACGGTCGATTCTCAGGCGGCACAACCGGCCTGTGCATCGGCCATCTGGCACCCGAAGCAGTCGACGCAGGTCCGATTGCTTTGGTGCGCGATGGTGATCTGATTCGGGTCGATATCGCGGCCCGGTCCATCGACCTACTGGTCGACGAGGCCGAGCTGGCCGCCCGCCGTGAAGGCTGGGCGCCGCTTCCTCCGCGCTACACCCGAGGCGTTCTCGCGAAGTACTCCAAGCTCGTGCGCTCCGCTGCCGAAGGCGCGACCACTGGCTGAGTGCTGCGCTCATTCGCACACCCGTTCACCCAGATAGGAATCGCATGCCCACGGAATCCCACCCCGTGCCGTCGCCTGCCCCAGCATCGCCAGGTGCGTCCGAGATCATCACGGGCGCCGAGGCGGTCGTCCGCTCGCTGGAGAATCTCGGCATCACCGACGTGTTCGGTCTGCCCGGCGGCGCCATCCTCCCCGTCTACGACCCGCTGTTCGAGAGCCGCAAGCTCCGGCACATCCTCGTCCGGCACGAGCAGGGCGCCGGTCACGCCGCGCAGGGCTACGCGTCCTCGTCCGGCAAGCTCGGCGTCGCGATCGCGACCTCGGGACCCGGCGCGACGAACCTCGTGACGGCCATCGCCGACGCCCACATGGACTCGGTGCCGCTGCTCGCGATCACCGGTCAGGTCTTCTCCAACCTGATGGGCACCGATGCGTTCCAGGAGGCCGACATCGTCGGCATCACCATGCCGATCACGAAGCACTCCTTCCTCGTGAAGCGCGCCGAGGAGATCCCGGCCACGATCGCGGCGGCGTACCACATCGCCACGACCGGCCGACCGGGCCCCGTCCTCGTCGACATCACGAAGGACGCGCAGCAGAACACCTTCGCGTTCCGCTGGCCGCCGAAGGTCGACCTGCCCGGCTACCGGCCGATCACCAAGGCGCACGGCAAGCAGGTGCTCGCGGCCGCCCAGCTCATCGCCGAGGCCGAGCGCCCGGTGCTGTACGTCGGCGGCGGCGTCATCCGCTCCGGCGCTTCCGCCGAGCTCCTCGAGCTCGCCGAGGCGACGAAGACGCCCGTGGTGACCACGCTGATGGCCCGCGGCGCCTTCCCCGACTCGCACCCGCAGCACCTCGGCATGCCGGGCATGCACGGCACGGTCCCCGCGGTGCTCGCGCTGCAGGAGTCCGACCTCGTCGTCTCCCTCGGCGCGCGCTTCGACGACCGGGTCACCGGCAAGGCGGCGCTCTTCGCCCCGAACGCGAAGGTCGTGCACGTCGACATCGACCCGGCCGAGATCTCGAAGATCCGCACGGCCGACGTGCCGATCGTGGGCGATCTGAAGGACGTGCTCGTCGACCTGCTCGCGGCCTACCGCGACGTGGCCGCGCGCGGCACCGCCGACACCGCCGAGTGGTGGGCGACGCTCGCCGGGCTCCGCAACGAGTACCCGCTCGGCTTCGCGCCGACCTCCGACGGGCTGCTCTCGCCGCAGTACGTCATCAAGCGGATCGGCGAGCTGACCGGTCCCGAGGCGGTCTACGCCGCGGGTGTCGGACAGCACCAGATGTGGGCGGCGCAGTTCATCAAGTACGAGCGCCCGAACGCCTGGCTGAACTCGGGCGGCGCGGGCACGATGGGTTACGCGGTGCCGGCGGCGATGGGCGCGAAGGTCGCCCAGCCCGACCGTCACGTGTGGGCGATCGACGGCGACGGCTGCTTCCAGATGACGAATCAGGAGCTCGCCACGTGCACCCTGAACGACATCCCGATCAAGGTCGCCATCATCAACAACTCCTCGCTGGGCATGGTGCGCCAGTGGCAGACGCTGTTCTACGACGGCCGCTACTCGAACACCGACCTGAACACCGGGCACGACTCGGTGCGGGTGCCCGACTTCGTGAAGCTCGCCGAGGCGTACGGCGCCCTCGGCATCCGCGTCACGAAGGAAGAGGAGGTCGACGAGGCGATCAAGCTCGCGCTCGAGACGAACGACCGCCCGGTCGTCATCGACTTCGTCGTCTCCGCCGACGCCATGGTGTGGCCGATGGTGCCGCAGGGCGTCTCGAACAGCTACATCCAGTACGCCCGCGATCACTCGCCGGCCTTCAGCGAGGAGGACTGACCATGTCGACCCACGTGCTCTCCCTCCTCGTCGAGGACAAGCCGGGTCTCTTGACCCGCGTGGCCGGGCTGTTCGCCCGCCGCGGCTTCAACATCGAGTCCCTCGCGGTGGGCCACTCCGAGATCGACGGGCTGTCCCGCATCACGGTCGTGGTCGACGTCGAGGAGCTGCCGCTCGAGCAGGTCACGAAGCAGCTGAACAAGCTGATCAACGTGATCAAGATCGTCGAGCTCGACCCCGCCCAGTCGGTGCAGCGCGAGCACCTGCTGATCAAGGTGCGCGTCGACAACACGACCCGCTCGCAGGTGCTCGAGGCGGTGAACCTCTTCCGCGCCCGCGTGGTCGACGTGTCGACCGACGCGCTCGTGATCGAGGTCACCGGCGACTCGGGCAAGACCCAGGCGCTGCTCAAGGTGCTCGAGCCCTACGGCATCAAGGAGATCGCGCAGTCGGGTCTCCTCGCGATCGGCCGCGGCGGCAAGTCCATCACCGAGCGCGTCTTCAAGAACTAGCACTCCGCTCCCCGAGCTTGTCGAGGGGAGCAACGACCCGTGGTCCCCTTCGACAAGCTCAGGGGGCCAGACCAACAGAGAAGGAACAGCAATGGCTGAGATGTACTACGACCAGGACGCCGATCTCTCGATCGTCCAGGGCAAGAAGGTCGCCGTCATCGGCTACGGCTCGCAGGGGCACGCGCACGCGCAGAACCTCCGCGACTCGGGCGTCGAGGTCGTCATCGGCCTGAAGGACGGCTCGAAGTCGATCGCCAAGGCCCAGGAGGCGGGCTTCGAGGTGAAGAACGTCGCCGACGCCGCCGCGTGGGCCGACGTCATCGTCATCCTCGCGCCCGACCAGTACCAGCGTCACATCTACGCCGAGTCGGTGAAGGACAACCTGAAGACGGGCGACGCGCTGGTCTTCGGCCACGGCTTCAACATCCGCTTCGGCTACATCGAGGCGCCCGAGGGCGTCGACGTGATCCTCGTCGCCCCGAAGGCTCCGGGCCACACCGTGCGTCGCGAGTTCGTCGCCGGCCGCGGCATCCCGGACATCATCGCGGTCGAGCAGGACGCCACCGGCACCGCCTGGGACCTCGCGAAGTCGTACGCCAAGGCGATCGGCGGCACCCGTGCCGGCGTGATCAAGACGACCTTCACCGAGGAGACCGAGACCGACCTGTTCGGCGAGCAGGCCGTGCTCTGCGGCGGCACCTCGCAGCTCGTGCAGTACGGCTTCGAGACCCTCGTCGAGGCCGGCTACCAGCCGGAGATCGCCTACTTCGAGGTGCTCCACGAGCTGAAGCTCATCGTCGACCTCATGTGGGAGGGCGGCATCGCCAAGCAGCGCTGGTCGGTCTCCGACACGGCCGAGTACGGCGACTACGTCTCGGGCCCGCGCGTCATCGACCCCTCGGTCAAGGAGCGCATGAAGGAGGTCCTCGGCGACATCCAGAACGGCGCCTTCGCGACCCGCTTCATCGCCGACCAGGACAACGGCCAGAAGGAGTT
Source organism: Agromyces soli (assembly GCF_022811605.1). Classification (GTDB taxonomy): domain Bacteria; phylum Actinomycetota; class Actinomycetes; order Actinomycetales; family Microbacteriaceae; genus Agromyces; species Agromyces soli. The sequence goes on from NZ_CP094533.1 coordinate 2,522,362, forward strand.
CCTGGAGCTCCGCGCCAAGGGCGAGCAGCACCCGATCGAGACCACCGGTCGCGAGCTGCGCAAGCTCTTCGCCTGGAACTCCTCGGACGACGACGACTACGTCGACGGCGAGGTCGCGCGCTGATCAGGCGCTGAGCCTCGGGGGAGCGGCGCTCCCCACGACCAGGAACGGCCCGCCCCGGTTCTCCGGGGTGGGCCGTTCCGTGTTGGCGGGAGGGCCTGCAGATCGGGCATGGGGGAGCGGTGGAACCGGTGGATCGGCTCCATCTCGAAACATCCGATGTTCCGTGACAGGATGGACGGCGATCGCGGATCGGAAGGACGAGATGACCCCGGATTGGTTCACCGAGGCCCGCTTCGGCCTCTTCGTGCACTTCGGCGCCTACAGCGTGGCGGCCCGGCACGAATGGGTGCAGAACTACGAGCGACTCGACGACGAGGAGTACCGGGAGTACGTCGAGTTCTTCGACCCCGACCGCTTCGACGCGCGCGAGCTCGCGCGCACGGCGAAGGCCGCGGGCGCCGGGTACGTCGTGCTCACGACGAAGCACCACGACGGCTTCGCGCTCTGGGACTCGAAGCTCAGCGACTTCACCTCGATGCGCAGCTGCGGGCGGGATCTCGTGCGGGAGACCGTCGACGCGCTCCGCGAGGAGGGGCTCCGGGTCGGGCTGTACTACTCGCTCATCGACTGGCATCACCCCGACTTCACCGTCGATTGGAACCACCCGCGCCGAGACGACGCGGAGGGCGCCGCTCTCAACGAGGGGCGGGAGATGGCTCGGTACCGCGCGTTCCTGCACGGCCAGGTGGAGGAGCTCCTCACGGGCTACGGCACGATCGACTCCCTCTTCTTCGACTTCACCTACCCGGAGACGAAGCAGGGCTGGGCGGGCAAGCGCGCCGAGGACTGGGATGCCGAGCGCCTGCTCGCCCGGTGCCGCGAACTGCAGCCGCAGATGCTCGTGAACGACCGGCTCGGCATCGACGGCGACTTCGTCACCCCGGAGCAGTACCAGCCGACGAGCCCGATCCTGCGCGACGGCCGGCCGGTGCGCTGGGAGGCCTGCCAGACGACGAACGGCTCCTGGGGCTATCACCGCGACAACGAGGAGTACAAGAGCGCGCCGCTGCTGCTGCGCATGCTCGTCGACTCGGTCTCGATGGACGGCAACATGCTGCTGAACATCGGACCGGACGGGCGCGGCGCGATCCCGCCGCGCGACCGCGAGATCCTCGACGGGATCGGCGAGTGGATGGCCCTGCACGAGCGCGCCGTCGTCGGCGCGGGGCACGCGGGGTTCACCCCGCCGCGGGAGGGCGTCTACACGCGACGCGGCGATCGCCTCTACCTGCATCTGTTCACCTGGCCGCTCGGCTTCGTGCACCTGCCCGGGCTCGCCGGGCGCGTGCGGCACGCGCGGTTGCTGCACGACGGCTCCTGGCTCAGGCGGAGCGTCACCGACCCCGGCCAGGAGGCGCTGCTCACGCAGCCGGCGGGTCAGGCCGACGGCACGCTGACGATCTCGCTGCCCGTGCGCCGGCCCGACGTCGCCGTTCCGGTGATCGAACTCGTGCTCGACGAGGCGGACTGAGATGAGGCATCCGATGTTTCCGCATTCAAACATCGGATGAAAGTTGGCAAATCGCCGGATCGAATGCCATGATTGTGCTCGCACCACCGGTGGACCGGAGCTGTGAGCGAGGAAACACCGGATGAATACTGTTCACTGCCTAGGAGGCGACATTCAATGAAGAAGATCCACGTCGGCGCGGTCGCGGCCGCCGCCGCCGCGGCCCTCGTCATGACGGGCTGCAGCACCGGCGGGGGCGACGCGTCGTCAGACACCGTCGTCATCGACATGTGGGCCGGCAGCCAGTCCGACACGGACGCGCTGAACGCCCAGCTCGAGATCGCGCGCAAGCAGAACCCCGACCTCAAGATCGAACTGCGCACGGCACCATGGGGCGACTTCTTCACGAAGCTCACCACGAACATGGCGTCCGGCAACATGGCGTGCGTCACCGGCATGAACTCGGGCATGCTGTCGAGCTACACCGACGGCTTCCTCGAGCTGAGCGACGCCGACCTCAAGACCGCCGGCATCGACCTCGCCGACTTCTCGGCCGGCGCCGACGAGATCCTGAGCAACAAGGGCACCATGTACGGCGTCCCGTTCGACATCGCGACGATGCTCGTCTACTACAACGCCGACCTCCTCGACGCCGCCGGCGTCGCGCACCCCGAGGCCGGCTGGAGCTTCGACGACTTCGAGGCGACCGCGAAGGCGGCCACGAAGGACGGCAAGTACGGCTTCGCCGTCGGCATGGGCGACTTCCAGTGGCAGGCGCTGCCGATCGCGAAGGCGGGCCAGCAGCCCGTCGAGCAGGACGGCACCCTCGCCCTCACCGACCCGGCCTTCGTCGACGCGGCGAGCTGGTACTCGGGCCTCGTCACCGACGAGAAGGTCGCGGCGCCCGTCGCGAGCGCCTCGGACACCGGCTGGGGCGAGAACCAGTACGCCGGCCAGAACGCCGCGATGGCGGTCGACGGCACCTGGAACGCGGTCAGCTACCTGAACAACGACGCCGGCTTCACCGCGGGCATGACGACGCTCCCGAGCGGTGAGAACGGTTCGCTCGGCCTCATCCTCGGCTCGGGCTTCGGCATCGCGAAGAGCTGCAAGAACCCGGACGCCGCGCTCAAGGTGCTCGGCTCCATGCTGAGCCCCGAGGCGCAGGACTACATCGCCTCGTCCGGCCGCAGCTACCCGGCCCGCACCGCCTCGCAGCCGCTCTACTTCGAGTCGATCGACGAGCAGTTCCGCCCGCAGGTCGAGGAGGTCTTCACCAAGGCCTTCGAGCAGGTGCAGGGCCAGTACGTCAGCGACAACTGGTCGAAGGTCGGCACCTACATCCAGCCGCAGCTCGTGAGCGTCTACAACGGTCAGGAGACCATGGAGAACGTGCTCGAGAGCGCGCAGCAGCAGTTCGGCAAGTAACAGGAACCCCCACGAGATGTCGACCACCACGTACACGCCTCGCAGGGGGACGCTCGCCAGGACCGAGTCCCGTCAGGCGCTGGGCTTCGTCAGCCCGGCCCTGGCGGGCCTCGCCCTGTTCACGATCGTCCCCGTCGTCCTGTCCATCGTGATGGGCTTCTTCAACTGGCCCACCTTCGGTGACAAGGAGTTCGTGGGGTTCGACAACTACGTCCGCCTGTTCACGCAGAGCCCGGACTTCTGGCCGGCGCTGCGCAACACCTTCGTGTTCGCGCTGCTCTACGTGCCGATCAGCGTCATCCTCTCGCTCCTGCTCGCGCTGTCGCTCAGCTCCCGCATCCGCGGGCGCGGCGCGCTGCGGGTGCTGTTCTTCATCCCCGTCGTGACCCCGATGGTCGCGAACGTGCTCGTCTGGAAGATGCTGCTGCAGCCGCAGGGCCTGTTCAACGGACTCGCGCAGAGCTGGTTCGGGGTGCAACTGCCGAACTTCCTCGCCGACCCGCAGTGGGCGATGATCATGGTCGTCGTGATGAGCGTCTGGCAGGGGCTCGGCTACAACATGCTGATCTTCTCGGCGGCGCTCGAGCAGCTGCCCGAGTCGGTCGTCGAGGCTGCGCGCATCGACGGGGCCAAGGGCTTCCGGATGATCTGGAGCGTCATGCTGCCGATGATCTCGCCGTCGATCTTCTTCGCCAGCATCATGACGATGATCACCTCGCTGCAGGTCTTCGCCCAGCCGCAGCTGCTCACCGGCGGCGGACCGGGCAACGCGACCCAGCCGCTCGTGCAGTTCATCTACAACCAGGGCTTCAAGTTCCAGGAGCTCGGCCTGGCCGCGGCGGCCGCGTGGATCCTCTTCGCCATCATCATCGTCCTGACCGCGCTGCAGTTCCGCGCGCAGAAGAAGTGGGTGCACTATGAGCACTGAGCTGATCTCCCCGGTGACCGCGATGGCCGACGCCGAGCACGACGCCGCACCGGTCGAGCCGTCCGAGCGCCGCGGGCGCGCCCCGCTCACGACCGGCGGACGCATCCGCCTCGTCTTCGCCCACCTCGGCGTCTACCTCGCGGCCCTCGTCTTCGTCTCGCCGCTCGTCTACGCCTTCTTCTCGGCGCTGAAGCCCAACTCGGAGATGTTCTCCATGCCGCCGACGCTCGTCGGCTCGGAGCTGCGCTGGTCGAACTTCGCCGACGTGTTCGCGTACGGCCCCTTCCTCACCTACATCGGCAACTCCTTCTTCGTCGCCATCGCCGGCACCCTCGTCGTGCTCGCCGTCTCGACGATGGCGGGCTACGCCTTCGGGCGGCTGCGCTGGAAGGGCCGGGACCTCGTCTTCGTGCTCTTCCTCGGCACCCTGATGGTGCCCCAGGAAGTGCTCGTCATCCCGATGTTCCAGGTCATGCAGTGGCTCGGCTGGGTCGACAGCTACCCGGCGCTGATCTTCCCGTTCGCGTTCACCGCGTTCGGCACCTTCCTCATGCGGCAGTTCTTCCGCGGCATCCCCTTCGAGCTCGAGGAGGCGGCCCGCGTCGACGGCGCCGGCCCCATCCGCTCGTTCCTGCAGATCATCCTGCCGCTCGCGAAGTCCGCGGTCGCCGTGCTCGCGGTCTTCACCTTCCTCTCCTTCTGGAACAGCTACCTGTGGCCGCTGATCGTCACGGTCGACTACGCCTCGCACGGCACGCTGCCGATCGGCCTCGCCTCGTTCTCCGGACTGCAGGGCACCCGCTGGGACCTGCAGATGGCCGCGGCGATCATCTCGATGGTGCCGACGACCGTGCTCGTGATCGCCCTTCAGAAGCATCTGGTCAAGGGCATCGCGATGGCGGGGCTCGGCGGCCGCTGAGCCGCCGAGCCGGCCTCCGGCCTCCGCGACGAGTCCGCCGACCGACCCTCAGACGAAGACGGGACACCCCATGCCTCGCACTCCGCTCGCCGCCGGCATCGACATCGGCGGCACCAAGATCTCCGCGGTCCTCACCGACGACGGCGGCCGTCGCCTGGCGTTCGACCACGTCCCGGCGCCGGCCGCGGCGGGCGGGCCGGCGATGGCGGATGCCGCGGCGGCCCTCGTGCGCCGGCTCGAGGCCGAGGCCGGCGTCGCCGTCGGGCTCGCCGGGGTCGGCGCCGCCGGCGTCATCGACCAGCGCACCGGCACCGTCGTCGCCGCCTCCGCGACCTTCGCCGACTGGGCCGGCTTCCCGCTCGGCTCGGCGCTCGCGGACCGGCTCGGCGTGCCCGTCGCCGTCGACAACGACGTCAACGCCTTCCTCGTCGGCGAACTCCGCTGGGGAGCCGCCCGCGGCCAGGCTGACGTGCTCGGCGTCATGCTCGGCACCGGGGTGGGCGGGGCGATCGCGCTCGACGGCCGACTGTTCGCCGGGCACCGCGGCGCGGCCGGCGAGATCGGGCACACCCCGGGCTACAGCGAACTCGTCTGCACCTGCGGCCGCGTCGGCCATCTCGAGACCCTCGCCTCCGGCCGCTCGATCGAGGCGCGCTACGCGGAGCGCACCGGCGCCGCCGCGCCGACCGTCCGAGGCAGCGAGATCGCGGATCGCGCCCGCGCGGGCGAGCCCGACGCCCTCGCCGTCTTCGACGCCGCCGGGCGCGCGGTCGGCCTTGCGGCCTCCTCGGCCGCCAGCATGTTCGACCTCTCCTTCGTCGTCGTCGGCGGCGGGGTCCGCGCCGCCTGGGATCTGCTCGAGCCCGCCGTCCGCGCCGGGATCGACGGCAACCCGCCCGTCTCCGGCTTCCCGCTCGAAGTGCGCCCCGCCGAACTCGGCGCCGACGGCGTCGTGCTCGGCGCCGCCGCCCTCGCCTTCTCCGACGCGCCGCACACGACTCCCGCCGGCGCCCCCGCTCCGACCGCCCTCGTCACCCACTGAGAGGACCGACCATGCTGAACTTCGAGACCCGCACCGGCCCCGACCTCGGGGCGCTCGCGCCCACGTACCCCGCGAACGCCGTGCCCGAGTGGTACCGCGACGCCAAGCTCGGCTTCTTCGTGCACTGGGGCCTCTACTCGGTGCCCGCCTGGGGCACCGCCCACGGGCCGGGCGGCGTGCCGACCGAGGACGCCTACGCGCATCACCAGTACGCGGAATGGTACGGCAACACGGTTCGCATCGCCGGCAGCCCCACGTGGAAGCGCCACCAGGACGTGTACGGCACCGGCACGAGCTACGAGGACCTCGCCGATCTCTGGGACGCGAGCGCCTTCGACCCGAGCGCCTTCGTCGGCTCGCTCGTCGACGCCGGCGCCCGCTACGTCGTTCCGACGACGAAGCACCACGAGGGCTTCTGCCTCTGGGACACGGCGACGACGCCGTTCAACTCCGCCCGACGCGGGCCGAAGCGCGACCTCATCGCGGAGTTCCACGACGCCACGCGCGCCGCCGGCGCCCGCTTCGGCGTGTACTTCTCGGGCGCGCTCGACTGGCACGTCAGCGACTTCCCGCCGATCGAGTCGGACACCGACCTCTTCCGGTACCGGCGGAACGACGAGCGCTTCGCGCGCTACGCCGCGGCCCAGCTCGAGGAGCTCGTCGAGCGCTTCGGCCCGGACGTGCTCTGGAACGACATCGAGTGGCCCGACGGCGGCAAGGGACGCGAGGAGTACGGCGTCGCCGCCCTCCTCGAGCGCTACTTCGCCCGGGTGCCCGACGGGGTCGTGAACGACCGCTGGGGCGTGCCGTACCACGGCTTCCTCACGCGCGAGTACACGCACGTCGAGCACGCGCTGCCGACGCCGTGGGAGTCCACCCGCGGGCTCGGCTTCTCCTTCGGCTACAACCAGGCCGAGGGGCCGGAGCACTCGCTCTCGGGCGAGGCGCTCGTGCGGCTGCTCGTCGACGTCGTCGCGAAGAACGGCAACCTGCTGATCAACGTCGGCCCGCGCGCCGACGGCTCCATCCCCGAGCTGCAGGCCGCCGCGATGGCTGAGATGGGCGCGTGGCTCCGCCGGAACGGCGAGGGCGTCTACGGCACCCGTCCGTGGCTGCGCGCGGCCTCGGAGCACGGGGCGCCGCTGCGCTTCACGAGCAGTGCGGACGGCGCCTTCGTGCACGCGCTCGACCCGGCGGCGGGCGAGTTCGCCCTGCCCGCCGAGCTCGAGGGCGCGGCCGCCTCGGCGCACTGGCTGGGCGACGGCGGCGCCGTCGAGCTGGCCGTGCGCGACGGCCGGACCATGGTCGCCGTGCCGGAGACGCTGCGCGGTGCGCCGATCGCGGTGCTGGCGGTCGGGGCCTGAGTCAGAGCGCCGCGGAGCGGAGCCACTGCTCGACGCCGGAGACGTGCACCGTCGTCAGCGCCTGGGCGAGCTCCGCGTCGCCGGCCTCGATCGCCTCGAGGATCGCGTGATGCTCGTGCAGGGTGCGGTCGACCGCGTTCTCCTGCGTGATGCCGCGCCAGATCCGCGCGCGGATGGTGTGACTCGAGAGCGAGTCGATGAGGCTCGCGAGGTAGCCGTTGCCGCCCGCCTGGGCGATGCCGGAGTGGAAGTGGAGATCGTGCTCGACCAACTGCTCGACGTTCGCCTGCCGGTCGACGGCGTCGACGGCGTCGCGCAGCAGCTGGATGGCGTCGGCGTCGGCGTTGCGGGCGGCGAGTGCCGAGGCGGCCGGCTCGAGGATGCGGCGCACCGCGAGGATCTCGAGCACCGACTGGTCGTCGTGCAGGTCGACGACGAAGGACATCGCCTCGAGCAGCAGCGAGGGCTCGAGGCTCGTGACGTAGGTGCCGTCGCCGCGCCGCACGTCGAGCACCCGGATGACCTCGAGCGCCTTGACCGCCTCGCGCAGCGAGGAGCGGGAGAGGCCGAGTTGTTCGCTGAGCTCCTTCTCGGGCGGGAGGCGGTCACCGGGGGCCAGCTGACCCCCGGTGATCATCTCCTTGATACGGAGGATCGCTTCATCGGTGACGGCCATGGGGCGATGTTAGCGTGCGCCGGCCGGTCGGAGCCGCAGCGCCTGCATCCCGCCGTCGACGGCGAGCGAGACGCCCGTCGTGGAGCCGGCTCGCGGGCTCAGCAGGTACGCCACCGCGTCGGCGACCTCGGCGGCGGAGACGAGCCGACCGTGCGGCTGGCGGGCCTCGAGCGCGGCGCGCTCGGCGGCGGGGTCGTCGGCCGAGTCGAGCAGGCGACCGACCCACGGGGTGTCGGCGGTGCCGGGGTTGACGGCGTTCACGCGGATGCCCTCGCGCAGGTGGTCTGCAGCCATCGCCAGGGTGAGCGAGAGCACCGCACCCTTGCTCGCACTGTAGAGCGCGCGCTGCGGGAGGCCTGCGGTCGCCGCGATCGACGAGGTGTTCACGATCGCCGCGGCGGGGGAGCGGCGGAGGTACGGGAGGGCGGCACGGCTCGTCCGGGCGATGCCGACGACGTTGATGTCGAGCACGCGGTGCCACTCGGCGTCCTCGTTGGCCGTCACGTCGCCCTGGGCGCCGATGCCCGCGTTGTTCACGAGCAGGTCGAGCCGACCGAAGTGCTCGGCGACCTGCGCGATTCCGGCGCGCACGCTGGCGTCGTCGGCGACGTCGACGGCGACCGCGAGATCGGCGTGCTCGGCGCCCTCCGGGCGCAGGTCGAACACGGCGACCTTGGCGCCGTCGGCGCGCAGGCGTTCGGCGATGGCCGCGCCGATGCCGCTGGCGCCGCCGGTGACGACGGCGACGAGCCCCTCGAGCGGAGCGGTCGATGAGACGTCGGGTGCAGGAGTCATCGTGCGGCCTCCACGTAGTGCTGGCGCTGACGGCCGAGGCCGTCGATCTCGAGCTCGACGACGTCGCCGGCGGCGAGGTAGGGGAAACGGCCGGAGAGCGCGACGCCCTCCGGGGTGCCGGTGAGGATGAGGTCTCCGGGCTCGAGCACGAGGAACTGGCTGAGCTCGTGCACGATCCGGTCGATGCCGAAGATGAGGTCGGCCGTGCGCGAGTCCTGCCGCGGCTCGCCGTTCACCCAGCTGCGGAGGCGCACGTCGTCGGCGTCGACCTCGTCGCCCGTCACGAGCCACGGGCCGGTGGGGCAGAAGCCGGGGCCGCTCTTGCCCTTCGACCACTGGCCGCCGGACACGGCGAGCTGCCAGTCGCGCTCGGAGAGATCGTTGGCGAGCACGAAGCCCGCGATGTGCGCCCGGGCGTCGGCGGGGGAGTCGAGGTACGAGGCGCGCCGGCCGATCACGATGCCGAGTTCGACCTCCCAGTCCGTCTTCGTGCTGCCGCGCGGGATCTCCACCTCGTCGTCCGGGCCGATGACGGTGTTCGGCGCCTTCATGAAGAGCACCAGGTGCTCGGGCGGCAGCGAGCCGGACTCGGCCGCGTGCGCCGCGTAGTTCATGCCGACGCAGTAGACGGCGGACGGTCGGGCGATCGGCGCGCCGACCCGGAGGGTGGTGGCCTCCGGGAGTTCGGGGAGCCCGCCCGCGGCCACGGCCGCCCGCGCGCGTGCCACACCGTCCGCGGCGAGGAAGGCCCCGTCGAGCTCGGCGGTCAGCGGGCGCAGGTCGAGGTGGCGCGCTCCGTCGACGACGACGGGGATCTCGGCTCCTGGGGCTCCGAGGCGGGCGAATCTCATCGGGATCCTTTCGACGGAAGGTCAGCTCTCTCACCCACGGGAATGGGGGCGATTCCGGCATTCTCGCACAATCTGGCCCGCTTGACGCGCCAAACATCGGATGTCTATGCTCAGAGCGCCAGAAAGGACGCCATGACCACGATCGCCGACGTCGTCACCCGCGACATCCGCTTCCCGACCTCTCGCACGCTCGACGGGTCCGACGCCATGAACCCCGATCCCGACTACTCGGCCGCGTACCTCGCGATCCGCACCGACGCCGGCGACGGGATCGAGGGGCACGCCTTCGTGTTCACGATCGGGCGCGGCAACGACGTGCAGGTCGCGGCGATCGACACGCTCCGCGAGCATCTCGTCGGCCGCGACGTCGAGGAGCTGCTCGGCGACATGGGTGCCGCCTCGCGCCTGCTCATGACCGACTCGCAGCTGCGCTGGCTCGGGCCCGAGAAGGGCGTCATGCACATGGCCATCGGCGCCGTCGTCAACGCCCTCTGGGACCTGCGGGCCAAGCGCGCCGGCGAGCCGCTCTGGCTGCACCTCGCACGGCTTTCTCCGGAGGAGCTCGTGTCCCTCGTGGACTTCCGCTACCTCAGCGACGCGCTCACCCCGGCCGAGGCGCTCGCGATCCTCCGCGCCGCGGAGCCCGGCCGCGAGGAGCGCATCGCGACGCTGCTCGAGCTCGGCTACCCGGCGTACACGACGAGCCCCGGCTGGCTCGGCTACTCCGACGAGAAGCTCGAACGCCTCTGCCAAGAGGCCGTTGCCGACGGCTTCCCGCAGATCAAGCTCAAGGTCGGCGCGGATCTCGACGACGACCGCCGCCGCCTCGCGATCGCCCGCCGCACGGTCGGCCCGGGCTACCCGATCGCGATCGACGCGAACCAGCGCTGGGACGTCGCCGACGCCATCGCCTGGGTGCGCGCCCTCGCCGAGTACGACCTCGCCTGGGTCGAGGAGCCCACGAGCCCGGACGACGTGCTCGGCCACGCCGCGATCGCCGAGGGCATCGCGCCCGTGCGCGTCGCGACCGGCGAGCACGTGCAGAACCGCATCGTGTTCAAGCAGCTGCTGCAGGCGCACGGCATGGACGTCATGCAGATCGACGCGGCCCGAGTCGGCGGGGTGAACGAGAACCTCGCCAACCTGCTGCTCGCCGCGAAGTTCGGCGTGCCGGTCTGCCCGCACGCCGGCGGCGTCGGGCTCTGCGAGGCCGTGCAGCACCTCTCGATGTTCGACTTCGTCGCGGTGTCGGGCACGATGGAGGGGCGCATGATCGAGTACGTTGACCACCTCCACGAGCACTTCGTCACTCCCGTCGTCATCGAGCGGGGGCGCTACCTCGCGCCCACGGCCGCAGGTGCGGGCACCGAGATGCTGGCTGCCTCGATCGAGACGCACACCTGGCGCGGCGCACACGCCGAGGCCAGCGCATGAGCCTCGCCCCCGCCCTCGCCGCCCGCATGGGCCGGCTCGGCTACGGCGCCGCCTCGATCGGCAACCTCTACCGCGAGGTGAGCGACGAAGCGGCCGAAGCCGCGCTCGAAGCGGCGTGGGCCGGGGGCATCCGCTACTTCGACACCGCCCCGCACTACGGGCTGGGGCTCTCGGAGCGGCGACTCGGCGCCTTCCTCGGGCGGATGCCCCGGGCCGAGTACGTGCTCTCCACGAAGGTGGGCCGGGTGCTGGAGCCGAACCCCGACTTCGCCGGCGGCGACGACCGGGCCAACGAGTTCGTCGTCCCGGACCGCACGGTGCGCCGCTTCGATCCGAGCGAGGCGGGCGTGCGGCGCAGCATCGAGGACTCGCTCGAGCGCCTCGGCGTCGACCGCATCGACGTCGCCTATCTGCACGACCCCGACGTCTACGATCTCGACCGCGGTCTCGCCGAGGGGCTGCCCGCGCTGCAGCGGCTCCGCGAGGAGGGGCTCGTCGAGGCGATCGGCATCGGCACGAACGACGCCGCGGCCGCCGCGCGCGCCGTGCGCGAGGGCGAGCTCGACGTCGTCATGATCGCCGGCCGCTACACGCTGCTCGAACAGCCCGCGCTCGCGGAGCTGCTGCCGGCGTGCGCGGAGCGCGGGGTCGCGGTGGTGGCCGCCGCAGCGTACAACTCGGGACTGCTCGCGACCGACGAACCCTCCGCTGCCGCGCACTACAACTACGCGCCGCCGCCGGCGGCGATCCTCGATCGTGCTCAGCGGCTCGCCGCGGCCTGCCGGGCGGCTGGTGTGCGGCTGCCGGTCGCGGCACTGCACTTCCCGTTGCAGCACCCCGCGGTGCAGGCCGTCGTCGTCGGCTCCGCGCGCGCTGCGGAGGTGCAGGAGAACCTCGCCCGCTTCGACACCCCCGTGCCCGCGGGCTTCTGGGCCGAACTGCGGGAGGCCGGACTCATCCCGTGACCGTCATCGACGCCCACCTGCACCTCTGGGACCTCGACGCCGTCGAGATCCCGTGGCTCACGCCGGCGCTCGGCCCGCTGCACCGCAGCTTCCGCGCCGAGGAAGCCGCGACGGAGCTGACCGCCGCGGGGGTCGACGCGGCGGTGCTCGTGCAGGCGGCGGACTCGCTCGCCGAGACCCACTGGATGCTGCGCACCGCCGGGGCGAACCCCTGGATCGCCGGCGTCGTCGGCTGGGTGCCCCTCGACGATCACGCCGCCGTCGCAGCGGCCCTCGACGGCGAGCTCGCGGGGGAGACCCGGCTGCGAGGCATCCGCCATCTCGTGCACGACGACCCCCGCGACGAGTTCTTCGCGCTGCCCGAGGTGCGCGCCTCCCTCGGCGAGCTCGCTCGCCGAGGCCTCGCGCTGGACGTGCCGGACGCCTGGCCGCGCCATCTCGCGCGCGCGACCGCCGCGGCCGAGGCGACGCCGGAGCTGACGGTCGTCATCGACCACCTCGCCAAGCCGCCGCTCGGGCGGGAGGGCCTCGACGCCTGGCGCACCGCCCTCGCGGGGGCCGCCGCGCTGCCGAACACGGTTGCGAAGTTCTCCGGCCTGCACCTGCCGGGCACGGTGCTCGACGTGGCGCTCGCCTCGGGGCTGCTGGAGCTCGCGCTCGAGCTCTTCGGCGCCGATCGCGTCATGTACGGCGGCGACTGGCCGATGTCGGTGCCGCACGGCGGCTACGCGCCCACCTTCGCCGCGATGCGCGCAGCCGTCGACCGGCTGAGCCCCGACGAGTCGGCCGCCGTCCTCGGCGGCACCGCCGCCCGGGTGTACCGCCTCACCGACGTCCCGTCCCTACGCACCGCGAGCTGATCGCGCCCCACGAGAGGATCCCCATGCTGCACGGCATCCACCCGCTGCTCACCGGCGAACTGCTCGCCGCCCTCGACCGGCTCGGCCACGGCGACGAGCTCGTCGTCGCGGATGCGAACTTCCCCGCGTACTCGGCCGGCGCGCCGGTCGTCGAGGCGGCCGGCATCGCGTCGCCCGCGCTCGTCGCGGCGATCCGCACCGTGCTGCCGGTCGATGCGTACGAGGGCCCGGCCGTGCTGCTGATGACCTCCGAGGACGAGGAGCCACCGGCCGTGCAGCGCGAGCTCGTGGCGGCAGCGGCGGCGGCGCCGGGCCGGGTCGACTCGCTCGAGCGCTTCGCGTTCTACGAGCGGGCCGCGCAGGCGCGGCTCGTCGTGCGCAGCGGTGAGCTCCGCGCGTACGGCAACCTCATCCTGCGCAAGGGCGTCGTGCGGGCCACGGAGCCGATCGCGCCCGCCGAGTAACGAGCGCTAGTTCGCCGCGGGCGTCTCGGCCGGCTCCTCCTCGGCGGGCGTCTCGGCCGGAGCGTCGCTCGCCGGGGCATCCGTGCCGGCCTTGACGGCCTCGACCTCCGCCTCGGTGTAGCCGCAGTAGTTCACGGCCTCGCTCTCCCAGCGCTTGGTGAGCCGGTCCTTGCCGGCGGCGTGCGCCTCGGCGACCGTGCCCTCGTAGATCTGGTTGTCCTTCGACTCCTTGTTCACGTCGGGCACGTCGGCGCAGACGTGGAACACCGAACCGGACTTCGTCCAGTAGACGAGATCCTCGCCCGTGAGCTGGGCGACGAGATTCGATTCCTCGGTGTACTGCTCGACCGACGGCGGGTTGTAGTCGACGCCGAGCGCGACGGCGCCGCCGCCGATGACGATCGCGATGATGCCCGCGATCGCCTTCTGCTTGCCGTCCAGGTCCTTGTTGGTGAAGATCAGCACGATGAGCGGCAGGAAGGCGATGACCGCGATGATCGCGCCGAGCTGGTTCTGCACGAAGAAGCGCACGGTGTCCTGCTTCGACGCCGGGTCGAGGCGGTTCGCCTTCTTCCACAGCACGGAGCCGGTGATGGCGAGCGCACCGATGACGACGGTGAGCCCGATGAGCAGCCACAGGTTGACCGGGCTCTGCCGGAGCACCCAGAAGATGGCGACGGCCTCGCCCGCGATCGCGAGCAGCCACAGCACGCCCGCGATGATGCGGAAGCGGGTCGCCTTCGCCTTCGCCTCGGGCGTCGGAGTCCAGCCGGGCGCGGGCTCGGCGGCGTCGCCGGACCCGCCCGTCGCGCTCGTGCGTCCGGAGGCGCCCTTCGACGCCGCCGTCTCGACGCGGACGACCTTCTTCTTCCGCTGCTCAGCCACGCGATTCCCTCCAGGCGCTCGATGTCGCGATGAGCCTATTGGACGAGCAGGCCGCGTGCGTAGCCCCCGCGGCACGCGCCGCAATGCTGATCGAATGGGCATCTCGGCCGCCCGGTAGCCTGGCCCGATGAGCCAGGAGCCCCGTCGCCCGCTGCCCGTCGAGATCGCCGTGCAGGACGCAGCCGGCGCCCGGATCGCCCTCGACGGCGGCGCGGCCCGTATCGAGCTGTGCCTCGCCCTCGGCCTCGGCGGGCTGACCCCGTCGGCCGGACTCATCGAGGCGAGCGCCGAGCTCGCCGCCGAGCGCGGCGTCTCCGACTTCGTCCATGCGCTCATCCGCCCGCGCGGCGGCGGCTTCGTCTACGACCCCGAGGAGCGCCACGAGATCGTGCGCGATATCCGCCTGGCCGTGCGGCTCGGCGCCGACGGCGTGGTCGTCGGTGCGCTCGACGAGACGGGCCGGCTCGATCTCGACGCGATCGCCGAGTTCCGGGATGCCGCGGGCGACGCCGACGTCACCGTGCACCGCGCGGTGGACGCCGCCGCCGACCTGCTCGCCGCCGTCGCCGCGCTCGCGGAGCTCGGCGTGCGCCGCGTGCTCAGCTCCGGCGGCGGCTCCGACTGCCGCGCCGGGCTCCCGATGCTCGAGCGGATGGTCCGCACCGCCGAGGGGCGGCTCGAGATCATGGCGGGCGGCGGCGTGCGGATCGAGGACATCCCGGCGCTCGCCGCCGCCGGAGTGGACGCCGTGCACCTCTCGGCCCGCGGCCGCGCCCTCCGCGGTGGGGCGAGCGGTCCCGGGGGCGGGGTCCACGGCTTCGACGAGACCGATGCGGCGCTCGTCGAGGCTGCCGTCGCGGCCGCCTCAGCGGCCCGCGACTAGGCTGGCAGGCATGGCCCACCCCGATTCCGACGACGAGGCCCTCAGCTGGGCGGGTGACGACGACGCGACGCTCGCCCCGGGCTGGAAGCGCGTCGGCACCCCGACGCCGGCGAGCGGCGAGCGCGTCTCGGACGCCCCCTCATCCGTCGCTCCGGACACGGCCGCGGGCGGCTCCGCGACCGCCGTCGACCAGGCGTCCGACGACACCTCCGACGACCTCTCCGGCGAGGCGGACCGCACCGGGCAGACCGGCTCGGTCGAGCTCGTGGTGCTCGGCATCCTCGGCGGGGTGTACCTGCTCTACGCGGTGGGCTGGCTGATCGTCGCCACGACCCCGGCCCCCGAGCTCGCCGACCCGGTGGCGACCTTCATGTACGGTCTCGGTCGCTGGTTCGCGGTGCTCGCCCCGGCGCTCTGGTTCGGCGTCACGCTGTGGCTCTGCGCCGAGCGGCACCGGGCCCGGCTGCTCTGGCTCGTCGCCGGGGCCATCCTGCTCGTCCCGATCCCGTTCCTGCTGCGAGGCTGACATGACCGACGCATCCGCTCCCGCCGAGCAGCCGGAGACCTCGACCGAGCCCCGCACCGGCGCCGCGGCGGCCGATGCCGTCGAGGCATCCGCCCGCCCGGCCACACCGCTCTGGCTCGCCGTCGTCATCGCCGCCGTCACCGGCGTCTTCTACGCGTACGACGTGTGGGAGGCGGTCGGCAACCTCGTCGGCCTGAACCTCTACGCCGACAGCCTGGGCGTCGGGCTCACCGTCTACGGCGTCGTCGTGCTGATCATCGGCGTCGTGCTGCCGTTCGCGGTCTATGCGACCGCCTTCTGGCTCGGCCGCCGGCGCGGCCCGCTCGGCCAGCTCGCGCTGTTCGTCGTCGGCTACGCGCTCGTGCAGGTGCTGAGCGCCGACGTCGCCGTGCTGTTCGGGCTCAACGGCCTCGATCTCGGCTGAGACCGACCGCCGGGCGCCGGGCTCGGCGTCACACAACGAGACGCTCCGTCACACTCCAGTAGCATTGGCGCAAGGCGCCCCCACGGCGTGTGGCGCATGCACCCCCACCGCAACCCGCGCTTCGCTGCGCGCATGCCCCGAAGGAACCGTTCGTGTCAAAGCCGGTCGTGCTGATCGCCGAAGAACTCTCGCCCGCCACCGTCGACGCCCTCGGGCCCGACTTCGACGTCCGCAACGTCGACGGCACCGACCGGGCGGCGCTGCTGTCCGCGCTCGCCGATGCCGATGCGATCCTCATCCGCTCGGCCACCCAGGTCGACGCCGAGGCCATCGCGGCCGCGAAGAAGCTGAAGGTCGTGGCCCGCGCGGGCGTCGGCCTCGACAACGTCGACGTCAAGGCGGCGACGACCGCGGGCGTCATGGTCGTCAACGCGCCGACCTCGAACATCATCTCGGCGGCCGAGCTCACCATCGGCCACATCCTGAGCCTCGCCCGGCACATCCCCGCCGGCCACGTCTCGCTCTCGGCGGGGGAGTGGAAGCGCTCGGCCTACACCGGCACCGAGCTCTACGAGAAGACGGTCGGCATCATCGGCCTCGGCCGCATCGGTGCGCTCATCACCGCCCGCCTGCAGGCCTTCGGCATGGAGGTCATCGCCTACGACCCGTACATCACGGCCGCCCGGGCGCAGCAGCTCGGCGTGCAGACCGTCTCGCTCGACGACCTGCTCGAGCGCAGCGACTTCGTGACGATCCACATGCCGCGCACGCCCGAGACGCTCGGCATGATCAGCACCGAGCAGCTGCAGAAGATGAAGAAGACCGCCTACGTCGTGAACGTCGCGCGCGGCGGTCTCATCGACGAGGCCGCGCTGCACGACGCGCTCGTCGCGGGCGAGATCGCCGGCGCCGCGCTCGACGTCTTCGTGCAGGAGCCGCCGAAGGAGTCGCCGCTGCTCGGCCTGCCGAACCTCATCGTCACGCCGCACCTCGGCGCTTCGACCGACGACGCGCAGGAGAAGGCGGGCATCTCGGTCGCCAAGTCGGTGCGGCTCGCCCTCGCCGGCGAGCTCGTGCCCGACGCGGTCAACGTCGCCGGCGGGGTCATCGACCCGTACGTGCGTCCCGGCATCCCGCTCGTCGAGAAGCTCGGCCAGCTGTTCTCGGGCCTCGCGCACGGCGCGCTCACGAGCCTCGACGTCGAGGTGCGCGGCGAGCTCGTCGACTACGACGTCAGCGTGCTGAAGCTCGCGGCGCTGAAGGGCGTGTTCACGAACGTCGTCTCGGAGAGCGTCTCCTACGTCAACGCGCCGCTCCTCGCGGAGCAGCGCGGGGTGCAGGTGCGCCTCATCACCGAGTCGGACAGCCCCGAGTACCGCAACGTCATCACGCTGCGCGGCGCGCTCGCCGACGGCACCCAGGTGTCGGTCTCGGGCACGCTGACCGGTCCGAAGCAGTCCGAGAAGCTCGTCGGCATCGACGGCTACGACCTCGAGGTGCCGATCGCGAAGCACCACATCGTCATGACCTACGCCGACCGCCCGGGCATCGTGGCGATCTACGGCCAGGAGTTCGGTGAGGCCGGCATCAACATCGCGGGCATGCAGATCGCCCGTCGCGAGGCCGGCGGCACCGCGCTCAGCGTGCTCACCGTGGACTCGCCGGTGCCGACCGAGGTCCTCGAGCGTGTGCGCGAGGCGATCGACGCGCAGGTCTTCGTCGAGATCGACATCACCGAGTAGGCCGCCCCCGCTCCCTGCTTCTCGACTTGCCCGACTTTCATGAAAGTCGGGCAAGTCGCGGTTTCCGGGATGATGCGCTCCGGTGCGCAGCCGGGGGAGCGGCGGCTCAGTCGCGAGCGGCGAGGCGCTCGAGCAGCGCGACGAGCTCGTCCATCTGCTTCGGCGTGAAGTCGCCCGTCGACACCGGGCGGTCGACCGCCTCGGCGCGCGTGGCCGCGTGGTAGTAGAGGCCGTCGCCGATGAGCGCGATCGCGATGGCGAGCGAGGGGTCGTCGACGTACTCGCCGAGCACGTCGAGCCAACGCTGGCGCACCTCGTCGATGGCGCGCCCGGCCTCGCGGTCGCCGCCCTGGGCGAGCCGCACGACGGCGATGAAGCTGCGGTCGAGCGGGGTCTCGATCTGCACCGAGGAGCGCACGAAGTAGGAGATCGGGCCGTCGGGGGCCGTGTCGATTCGGGCGACGTCCTCTTCGATGAGACGGTGCAGCCGCTCGATCAGCCCCTCGATGAGCGCCTGGCGGGTGCCGAAGTGGTAGAGCAGGCCGCCCTTGGAGACGCCGGCCTCACGGGCGGTGGCCTCGATCGTGGCGGCGCGTTCGCCCTCGCTCGCGATGAGGTGCTCGAAGGCGTCGAGCACTGCCTCTCTGGCGGCTGGGGGTCGGCTCATCGGCACAATCCTAGGAGCGAAACGCGGCGCATATCTGTTACTATACCAGCCGGACGGTACAGAAACTGAGATGGAAATGAACGAGAACACCAGCACGTCGTCGACCGAACGCCTCGGCCACTCGACGGATCCGACGCCCCGACCGGCCACCCGCCGGAGCGGCGTCGGCGATCCCGCGAGCACGGGCCGTGCGCCCCGCCGCGCCTGGTTCGCGCTGGCGGTGCTCATGCTGCCCACCCTGCTCGTCTCCGTGGACAACACGGTGCTGAGCTTCGCCCTGCCCGAGATCTCGCGCGACCTCGCGCCGACCGCGGCCGAGCAGCTCTGGATCATCGACGCCTACCCGCTCGTGCTCGCGGCGCTCCTCGTCGCCATGGGCAGCGCCGGCGACCGCTGGGGCCGTCGTCGCATGCTGCTCATCGGCTCGATCGGCTTCGCCCTCGTTTCGGTGCTCGCCGCCTTCGCCCCGACAGCAGCCGCACTCATCGCGGCGCGCGCCGCGCTCGGCTTCTTCGGCGCGATGCTCATGCCCTCGACGCTGTCGCTGCTGCGTTCGCTGTTCACCGACCGTGAGCAGCGCCGCCTCGCGATCGCGGTCTGGGCCTCCGGCTTCGCGGCCGGCAGCGCCCTCGGCCCGCTCGTCGGCGGCGTGCTGCTCGAGCACTTCCCGTGGGGCTCGGTGTTCCTGCTCGCGGTGCCGGTGCTCGTGCCGCTGCTCGTGCTCGTGCCCATCCTGATCACCGAGAGCCGCGACCCGGCGCCCGGCCGCATCGACGTGTGGAGCATCCTGCTCTCGCTCGCGACGATGGCACCCATCGTCTACGGCATCAAGCACATCGCGACCGAGGGCGTCGACCTCGTCTCGATCGTGGCGATCGTCGTCGGCCTGGTCGCCGGCTACGTGTTCGTGCGCCGTCAGCTCGCGAGCGCGACGCCGATGCTCGACGTGCGGCTGTTCACCACCGGCCCGTTCGGCGGCGCGGTGCTCGTGAACCTGCTGAGCGTCGTCTCGCTCGTCGGCTTCCTCTACTTCGTGTCGCAGCACCTGCAGATCATCGCGGGCCTGTCCCCGGTGAACGCCGGCCTCGCGCTGCTGCCCGGCCTCGTCGTGATGATCATCGCCGGCCTCGTGGTCGTGCCGATCTCGCGCCGCGTCCGCGCCCGGGTGCTCGTGCCGGTCGCGCTGACTCTGTCTGCCGGCGGGTATCTCGTGGTCGCCTTCGGCGCCTCGGAGGGCTCGATGGCCGCGGTCATCATCGCCTTCGTGATGCTCGGCATCGGCATCGGCATGGCCGAGACGGTGTCGAACGAGCTCATCCTGACCAGCGCCCCGCCGGCGAAGGCCGGTGCCGCCTCGGCGGTGTCCGAGACGGCGTACGAACTCGGCGCGGTGCTCGGCACCGCGGTGCTCGGCAGCATCATCGCCGCGCACTACGCGAGCTCGATGGTCGTGCCCTCCTCGCTGACGGCCGAGCAGGCGGATGCCGCCCGCGAGACCCTGGCGGGCGCCGCGGCGGTGGCCTCCGATCTGCCGGCGAGCCAGGCGCAGCAGCTCATGGATGCGGCGGCCGTCGCGTTCGACGGCGGCGTGCTCGTCACCTCGCTCATCGGCTTCGGCCTGATGCTCGTGGCGGCGACGATCGCGGCCCTCACGCTGCGCAACCCCGACCCGTCGCGGGAGACCGCGGAGCACTGATCCCGGTGGCCCTGACGGGCGAACGGCCGCCGCCCGAGTGGGCGGCGGCCGTTCATCGTTCCGCTCGTCGGGCGCGGAACGCGGCTCAGTAGACCTCGTCGTCGGGCGCGCTGCGCTCGGTGCGCGTGACGCGGTCGCCGGTCGCCGGGTCGATGCTCGTCTGCGAGGTCGCGACCGAGCGGCGGCGCCGCGCGAGCAGCACGATGCCGATGATCACGATGACGACGCCGGCGCCCATCAGGATGTAGCCGACGAGCTGCAGGTCGATCCAGTCGACCGTGAGGTTCAGCGCGAACGCGAGGATGGCCCCGATGACGAACAGCAGGATGCCGAATCCGATACTCATGACGGACCCCTTTCACTTCCCGGGGCGGATCGCGCCCCGGTTCGATGAGGCGGATGCCTCGTTCGGGCCCGAGCGTAGCGCGCAGCGCGGCACGCGGGACACTACGCTGGAGGGGCTGGCGCTCGAAGGAGAATTCATGGTAACGACGGTCAAACTCGCGGTCATCCCTGGTGACGGCATCGGTCCCGAGGTCGTGGCGGAGGCGCTCAAGGCGCTCGACGCGGCGACGGTCGACAGCGGGATCGAGTTCGACCGGACCGAGTTCCAGCTCGGCGCCGCCCGCTATCTCGAGACGGGCGATGTGCTCACCGACGACGACCTCGCGGCCATCAAGTCCCACGACGCGATCCTGCTCGGCGCGGTCGGCGGCGTGCCGGGCGACCCGCGCCTCGTCGGCGCGAACATCGAGCGCGGCCTGCTGCTGAAGCTCCGATTCGACCTCGACCACTACGTGAACCTGCGCCCCTCGGTGCTGTACGAGGGGGTCCGGAGCCCCCTCGCCGAGCCCGGCGACGTCGACTTCGTCGTCGTCCGCGAGGGCACCGAGGGCCCGTACGTCGGCAACGGCGGCGCCATCCGCACCGGCACGCCGGCCGAGGTGGCCAACGAGGTTTCGGTGAACACGGCGTACGGCGTCGAACGGGTCGTGCGCTACGCCTTCGCGCTCGCGGCGAGCCGCCCGCGGCAGAAGCTCACCCTCGTGCACAAGACCAACGTGCTCGTGTTCGCCGGCTCTTTGTGGAAGCGCACGGTCGACCGGGTCGCCGAGGAGTACCCCGAGGTGACCGTCGACTATCTGCACGTCGACGCCGCCACGATCTTCCTCGTCACGGATCCTGGTAGATTCGACGTCATCGTCACGGACAACCTCTTCGGCGACATCCTCACCGATCTGGCCGGCGCAATCAGCGGCGGCATCGGACTCGCGGCCTCGGGCAACATCAACCCCGACGGCACGTTCCCGAGCATGTTCGAGCCGGTGCACGGTTCCGCGCCGGACATCGCCGGGAAGGGCATCGCCGACCCGACCGCCGCCATCGGCTCCGTCGCGCTCCTCCTCCGCCACCTCGGCGAGGCCGAGGCGGCCGAGCGGGTGGAGCGGGCGATCGCCGCCGACGTCGCCGAGCGCGGCGACCGGCCCCGATCGACCTCCGAGATCGGCGACCAGATCGCGGCACGCATTCAGGCCCTGCAGCCCGCGCACTCGTAGCATCCGAAGCATCCGAAAGAAGACGACCATGACCATCGACCTTCCCCTTCAGGCCCCCACCGCCGCCGGTCTCATCTGGCAGACCGTGCGCAACGCCGACGCGAAGTCCGACGCCGAGCGCGAGGCGATCCTCGCCGACCCGGGCTTCGGCCAGCACTTCACCGACCACATGGTCGACGTCTGCTGGAGCGAGAAGGGCGGCTGGCACCGCCCGCGCGTCTCGCCGTACGGCCCGATCCAGCTCGATCCGGCTGCCGCGGTACTGCACTACGCGCAGGAGATCTTCGAGGGGCTCAAGGCGTACCGTCACGCCGACGGCTCGATCTGGACGTTCCGCCCCGAGGCGAACGCCGCCCGCCTGCAGCGTTCCGCGAAGCGGATGGCCCTGCCGGAGCTGCCCGAGTCGATCTTCCTCGACTCGCTGCGTCAGCTCATCGCGGTCGACGGCGCCTGGGTGCCGAGCGCCGACGAGACGAGCCTCTACCTGCGCCCGTTCATGTTCGCCAAGGAGGCCTTCCTCGGCGTCCGCCCGGCGAAGAAGGTCGCGTACTACCTCATCGCCAGCCCGGCCGCCGCGTACTTCCCCGGTGGCGTGAAGCCCGTGAACATCTGGCTGTCGACCGACTACGCCCGCGCGGGCAAGGGCGGCACCGGTGCGGCGAAGACCGGCGGCAACTACGCGTCGAGCCTGCTGCCGCAGGCCGAGGCCGCCGAGCGCGGCTGCCAGCAGGTGCTGTTCCTCGACGACGAGCGCAACCTCGAGGAGCTCGGCGGCATGAACGTCGTGCTCGTCACGAAGGACGGCCGCCTCATCACGCCCGAGTCGGACTCGATCCTCGAGGGCATCACGCGCGACTCCATCCTGCAGCTCGCCCGCGACCGCGGCCTCACGGTCGAGCACCGCAAGGTCTCGATCGACGAGTGGCGCGAGGGCGCGGCATCCGGTGAGATCGTCGGCGCGTTCGCCTGCGGCACCGCCGCGGTGGTCGTGCCGATCGGGCGCCTGCTCGCCGAGGACTTCGAGATCGTGCACGAGGGCGACGCCGCGGCCGAGCTCGCGCTGTCGCTGCGCGACGAGCTCACCGGCATCCAGTACGGCCGAGTCGAGGACCGCCACGGCTGGATGACGCGGCTCGACGCATGACGACGGCTCCCATGGAGCGCGCGACGGCCGGGTCCTTTCGGATCCGGCCGTTCGCCGTCGCCGACACCGAAGCGATCGTGGCGCTCTGGCGCGCGGCCGGGCTCGTGAAGCCCTGGAACGACCCCTACCTCGACATCGAGCGCAAGCTCACGGTGCAGCCGGAGCTGTTCCTCGTGGCGGAGGCGACCGCTTCTGCTGCCGTCGTCGGCTCCGCGATGGCGGGCTACGACGGGCACCGCGGCTGGGTGAACTACCTCGCGGTCGCCGATCCCGAGCGGGGCACCGGGCTCGGCCGGGCGCTCATGGCCGAGGTCGAGCGGCTGCTGCTCGAGCGCGGCTGTCCGAAGCTGAATCTGCAGGTGCGTACCTCGAACACCGCGGTGATCGCGTTCTACGAGCGGCTCGGCTACCGGCTCGACGATGCGGTGAGCCTCGGCAAGCGCCTGATCCCCGACGGGCCGGCTGCCTCGGTGGCACGCGGCTAGCCTCGGGTGGGGCCGCCGCACGCGGCTAGGCTTGGCGTATGAAGATCGCGCGGTTCAGCCATGACGACACCATCTCCTACGGCATCGTCGACGAGGACGAGCACGAGCTCGTCGTGCTGAAGGCCGATCCGCTGTTCGCCGGCTTCGACCCGACGGGGGAGCGCGTGCCGCTGTCGGCCGTGAAGCTGCTCGCGCCGGTGATCCCGCGCTCGAAGATCGTCGCCGTCGGCAAGAACTATCACGAGCACGCCGCCGAGATGGGCGGCGAGGCGCCGGCCGAGCCGCTGCTGTTCCTGAAGCCCAACACCTCGGTCATCGGTCCGGGCGACGCGATCGTGCTGCCGCCGCAGAGCGAGCAGGTCGAGCACGAGGGCGAACTCGCCGTCGTCATCGGCCGCATCGCCCGCAACGTGCGCGAGGAGGACGCCGAGGACGTCATCTTCGGCTACACGATCGCCAACGACGTCACCGCCCGCGACCTGCAGCGCCGCGACGGTCAGTGGACCCGCGCCAAGGGCTTCGACACCTTCTGCCCGCTCGGCCCGGTCATCGAGACCGACGTGGATTTCGCGGCCGGCACGATCGAGACCCGCGTGGGTGACGACGTGCGCCAGCATGGCCGGCTCGCCGACCTCGTGCACTCGGTGCCCGCGATCGTGGCGTACGCCTCGAGCGTGTTCACGCTGCTGCCGGGCGACGTGATCCTCACCGGCACGCCTGCCGGCGTCGGCCCGCTCGTCGACGGCGACTCCGTCGAGGTGACGGTGTCGGGCATCGGCACGCTGCAGAACTCGGTGCGCGCCGCCGCGCAGTAGCGGTCGCCTGGGATTCCCTACCGCGCCGAGACGGCGGCGCCGCGGAGGGCGCGGGCGGCGAGCTCGACGTCCTCCTCGTCGTTCCAGAGGTGGAACGCGACCCGGGCGCGGCCGGCCCGTCCGGAGGCGATGATCCCGGCGGCGGTGAGCGCGCCGAGGTCGCAGCCGGTCTCGTCGGGCCAGCTCACGATCGCGCTGTCGGACGCCTCGAGCCCGATCGCCGCACGGAACGCGTTCGCGAGCGACAAGTCGAAGTCGCGGACGCCGGCGAGATCGAGCGAGGCGGCGAAGCCGAGGGCGGCCTCGGCGCCGGCCCAGGCGTTCCACGCGGGGGAGACCTCGAAGCGGCGCGCGCCGTCGGCGAGGTAGAGCTCGGGGCCGTAGCAGGAGGCCCATGGGTCGCCGCCCGAGTACCAGCCGGCGGTCGTGTGCGAGGCGAACTCGGCGATCGCCCGGTCGGAGAACGCGGCGAACGCGGCCCCGCGCGGCGCACCGAGCCACTTGTAGGCGTGGCAGACGACGAGGTCGGCGTCGATGCCGGTGGTCGGCATCCAGCCGGTCGCCTGCGTCGTGTCGACGAGCAGCAGGGCGCCGTTCGCCCGGGCAGCGGCGGAGATCTCCGCCATCCGCGCCACCTCGCCCGTCGCGGACTGCACGAGCGAGCAGGAGACGAGCCAGGTGCGCTCGCTGATCGCGTCGGCGAGGGCGTCGAGCGGCACGTGCCGCACGCGGAGGTCGCCGCGGGCGAGGAACGGCGCGACGACCGAGGAGAAGTCCCCGTCGACGCAGAGCACCTCGGCGCCGGCCGGGGCGGAAGCCGCGGCGATACCGGTGAAGACGGAGACCTGCGATCCGGTGGCGATGCGCTCGGCGGTGGTGCCGAGGAGCGTCGCGGCGTGCCCGCGAGCCCGTTCGAGGGCGGCCGAGTAGTCGGGGGCCGTGGCCTGGCCGGCGCTCCAGCGCTCGAGGTCGGCGCGCACGGCGTCGCGGGTCGCGGCGGCCGGCAGGCCGAGGGTGCAGGCGGCGAGGTAGCCGCGCCCCGCCTGGAATGCTGAACGGACCGGATGCATGCTTCGAGTCTCCGCCGCGGCCGATTCATTCGACAAGAGCAGGTATTCGATCAATCACATGCCATCTGCTTATGATTCATTCATGTCGGATGCCTCCACCGAAGCCCTCGCTGACGCGATCGAGCTGCAGACCGTGCGGGTCGTGCGCGCCATCGCGGAGCACCGCACCCTCACTGCCGCTGCCGCGGCGCTGGGCTACAGCCAGCCCGCGGTGAGCCAGCAACTGCGTCGCTTCGAGCAGCGCACCGGCGTCGCGCTCGTCGAGCGGGTGGGCCGAGGCATCCGCCTCACCGAAGCGGGGCGCGCCCTCGCCCGGCACGCCCACGCCGTCGCGACGAGCCTCGAAGCCGCGGCGGGGGAGCTCGCCGCACTCCGGGGCCTGCGGGCCGGGCGGGTGCGACTCGTCGCGTTCCCCTCGGCCTCGCCGAGCCTCGTGCCGCGACTGATCGCGGCGCTCACGGCGAGCCATCCGGGCGTCGAGGTCACCTACGTCGAGGCGGAGCCGCCGGAGGCCGTCGCCGCCGTGCGCGAGGACCGCGCCGACCTCGCGATCACCTTCAGCTACCCGGGCGACCGCAACGACCCGCACCGAGAGAGCGCGCGCGGGCTCGAGGTGCGGTCGTACGCGCACGAGCCGATGCGCCTCGTGCTGCCCGGCGACCACCCCGCCGCAGGGGCCGACGTCGTCTCGCTCGCCGAGCTCGGCGACGAGCCGTGGATCGCCGGCTGCCCCCGCTGCCGCGGGCACCTGCTCGAACTCTGCGCCGAGGCGGGCTTCTCGCCGCGCATCGCCTTCGAGACCGACAACTTCGTCGCCGTCGAGGGCATGGTCGCGCAGGGCCTCGGGGTGGCGCTGCTGCCGGCGCTCGCGCTCGCGGCCGCGCCGAGGCATCCGGCCGTCGTCACCCGGCCCACCGATCACGGCGACGAGCGCTCCCTGCACCTCGTCACCGCGCGCGGCGCGGAGCGGGTGCCCGCGATCGCCGCAGCGCTTGCCGCGCTCGCCGTGCTGCGGGAGGGCGCCGCCACTACGATTGACGGTGATGTCTGACACGGCCCACCCCACGACCACGGCGAGCGGAAGCGACATCCGCGTCCGCTTCTGCCCCTCACCCACCGGCACCCCGCACGTCGGGCTCGTGCGCACCGCCCTGTTCAACTGGGCGTACGCACGGCACACCGGCGGCACCTTCGTCTTCCGCATCGAGGACACCGACGCCGCGCGCGACAGCGAGGAGAGCTACCAGCAGATCCTCGAAGCGCTCGGATGGCTCGGCCTGAACTGGGACGAGGGCATCGGCGTCGGCGGTCCGCACGAGCCGTACCGGCAGTCGCAGCGCGGCGGGATCTACGCCGAGGTGATCGAGAAGCTGAAGGCCTCCGGGCACCTCTACGAGTCGTTCTCGACCGCGGAGGAGATCGATGCCCGCAACGAGGCCGCCGGCCGCCCCAAGCAGCTCGGCTACGACAACTTCGACCGTGAACTGACGGAGGAGCAGAAGGCCGCGTTCCGCGCCGAGGGCCGCGAGCCCGCGCTGCGCCTGCGCGTGCCCGAGGCCGACCTCGGCTTCGACGACCTCGTGCGCGGCCGCATCGACTTCCCAGTCGGCTCCACCACCGACTTCGTCGTCGTGCGCCCCAACGGCGCACCGCTGTACACGCTCGTGAACCCCGTCGACGACGCGCTCATGGGCATCACGCACGTGCTGCGCGGCGAGGACCTGCTGAGCTCCACGCCGCGCCAGATCGCGCTGTACCGCGCGCTCATCGACGTGGGCGTGGCGAGCTTCATCCCGCGCTTCGGGCACTTGCCGTACGTGATGGGGGAGGGCAACAAGAAGCTCTCCAAGCGCGACCCCGAGTCGAACCTGTTCCACCACCGCGACCGCGGCTTTATCCCCGAGGGGCTCGTGAACTACCTGGCGCTGCTCGGCTGGGGCTTCTCGGCCGACCGCGACGTGTTCAGCCGCGAGGAGCTCGTCGAGAAGTTCGACGTCGCCGACGTGAACCCGAACCCCGCGCGCTTCGACCAGAAGAAGGCCGACGCGATCAACGGCGACCACATCCGCCTGCTGGAGCTCGCCGACTTCACCGCGCGGACCGTGCCGTACCTGCAGGCCGCCGGCGTCGTCGAGACGCCGATCACGCCCGCGCAGGAGGCCGTGCTCGTCGAGGTCGCTCCGCTCGTGCAGGAGCGCATCACCGTGCTCGGCGAGGTGCCCGGGCTCGTCTCGTTCCTCTTCACGGATGCCTCGGCGCTCGCGTACGACGCCGACGCCGTCTCGGGCCTGCCCGCGAACGCCGCCGAGGTGCTCGACGCGGCCCGTGCCGCCCTCGGCGCGCTGCCGGCGGAGTCGTGGACCCACCTCGAGATCGAGGAGGCCCTGCGCGGCGCCCTCATCGACGGGCTCGGCCTGAAGCCCCGCGTGGCCTTCGGTCCCGTGCGCGTCGCCGTCTCCGGACGGCGGGTGTCGCCGCCGCTCTTCGAGTCGATGCAGATCCTCGGCAAGATCGATTCGCTCGCCCGGATCGACCGCCTCGCGGGGGAGATCGCCGGGGCGTAATCGGTCCTGTTTCCTGTCCCGCGGCCCCGGCTCGCTGAGCCCCGCTCAGTTTGGCCGGGGCCGCGGCGTAGGCTACAGTTGACTCTCGGCCCGGTACTCCGGTTTCGGGCCATTGGGGTATGGTGTAATTGGCAACACGGCTGATTCTGGTTCAGTTGTTCTTGGTTCGAGTCCAGGTACCCCAGCCAGAGTGTCCTTGTTCAAACCAAGGAACGAAAGAACTGAATTTTCGAAGTTCAACGACAAGCTCCCCGCTGAATTGCGGGGAGCTTTTTCGTCTGCTGATGAGGCCGCGAGGACGGCGCTGCCGAGGCTCTGGAAGACCTCGTTTACCTCTGTGAGTTCGACGTCGAGCATGACGCCTTCAGGTGCTCGGTAGACACGAGTACGTGTGTAGAAGACTGCCAGCAGCTCCCTGCGGATGTCGTCCTTGGCGTTCCTGAAGAGCTCGGCAGGATCGCGGAGCAGCTCGAGATAAGCGAGCGCAGTCTCAGCGCCGTAGCTCATGCGCTCGGCAGACTGCTCGAGCTTTTCCGCGATGACGCCCTTGCGAAGCGCAACTTGCTCCAGTCGTTCTCGAAGCTTCGGCGTAGCGATGGTGCCGTCGGCGGCGAGTTCTACGAGGCGCTCCTCCTGCGCCTCCAGATCGTCAAGCTCGCGCTGGAGCGCGGACTTCGCGTCGGCATCGGCATCGATCATGCTTTGGAGCGTCGTTGTAAGCAGCTGCCGTAGTGTCGCGATGGCCTCGGCGTCGATGCGGATGAGCTTGAGTTTCTTCGCAATTTCATCCTCGATGTCTTCGATCCGAAAGCCGGTCGTGGGGCAGCCAACGCGATTACGGGCTGCGCAGGTGTAGTACTCGTACGTTCCGCCGTTGCCGGTGTTCTGGCTATACACGAGTCGACTAAGACGCCCAGCAGCGTGACAGGCGCCGCAGACGAGGTGTCCTCGCAAGTAGTGGAAGTGCTTCATGTCGCGGTCGCCATCGCGGTTGCGCGAGTTGAGGATCGTCTGCACTTTGATGAAGAGTTCCTTCGTCGCGATGGGCTCGTGCCTTCCGGTATAGAGGCGTCCTTTGTAGCGAATGATTCCGGTGTAGATTGTGCCCATCTCATGTGCTTTGACTATGCGGGAAGTGCTTTTGCTTTTCAAGGCTCTTCGTGCCGTAGAAATTACAACGTTCTCGAACGGAATATTGACGGTGCTGCCTGACGCGTCATAATCACGAGTCCTCGCTCATGCGGAGCGACTTGAACGTGATCCACCCTGGATCGCGGGTCGCTCGCATGAAGGAGGTCTCGCCATGAGCGAGGAGACTGCCGCCGAGATGGGCGGCACGATGCACGAGAACGGCATGGGGCCGCTGCGCCCACTGTCGGTGCGCATGAGCGACGGAACACGGGCACAGCTCGAGATTCTGGCGCAGCTGAACGAGCGCTCTCTCACGGAAGAGACGCGTCTCGCGCTCGAGGACTGGGTCGAGAAGAGCAAGTCCGATCCGGCCGTGCTGAAGCGCGCCGAGCAGGTGCGTGCCGAGATCGAACGCGACGCGGAGACGCGGCGCAACGCAATCGAGGCAGTGTTGGGCGGCAAGACCGCCAAGCAGACCGCTCGTGCATCCAAGCAGGCGCCATCCGGCGCCTGATCATCCCCGACGGTGGCCGTTCCCGGAGTTGAGCGCTGATGCGCTTCTCCGGGTCGGCTGCCGCTACCTACCTGCCCTCGTTGCTCCGCTGCGGCTTGCCAGGAGAACCAGTTGGTTCGCCGGCCGCATAGAGCAAGGAGATGACGATGGTCAGGGGGATATACCTCCCGGCAGATGATCGGGAGGAGTTGGTCGTGCGCGAGTTCAGTGGCGTCGACGATTACGCTCGCAGTGTCGATGGCTACATCGAGGCGGTGGACGTGCCGGACTTGGGCGTCACGATCTACGTCAACGAGATCGGGCTGCTTCGGCGGCTGCCGTTCAACTCGCGGGCATCGTTTCTGTGGTGGTACTACGAGCCTGCTGCGCGCGAGTCGCTTCTCGTGCGCGACGCTGTGATTGTCGGCTGGCCCGACGCTGATGGCGAGAGCACGGATGTTCCCGAGGCGGTTCTGCGGTTGCTGACGGAGCCCATCGAGCACGGCATCGTGGTCAGGCTCGATAGTGCGCCCGGACGCGACGTGCACCCGATGAGCAGGCTGGCACAGATCGTCCTGCCGTTGACGGCCGGAGATCCGAGTTTGCTCATGTCGTCTGCTCGTTTCGCAAGCTACTTCGACGCCCTGACGTGGGCGGTGGTGCTTGAACAGCGCTGGCCAGAAGCAGAGGAAGTCGAGGTTGTGCCACTCGTCGACGGGCGGCCGCGGTTAGACCCGTGACCCTCCGCCGCCTCAGTTCGAGGCAACACCGCAACCTGGCGGCATCGACTGGATGGAGAGCTTCGGCGCTCTCCAGTCGGTGCCGCCTTCTTCATGTCCGATAGATGCGTGTCGGCCCGCTGGTGTTGACTGAGTCTCAACGAGCGCTGGGGGACTACATGGTCAAGATCCACGGGTACTTCGAGTACGACGACGATTCGCTGACGCCGGGGCAGGCGAAGGACGGCGGCCTGAGTCAACTGCTCTTCGATAGCGAGGGGAAGCTGTCGGATCATGCGTCGTTCCATCCCGAAGAGCCGGATGACGAGGACGAGTACAGCTACGACTCGACGTCGCCGAGTGGCGAGTCCGATTCCGAAGCCGACGCACAGGCTGCGGCGCTTCTCATCCTTGCCGTGATCGGCGCAGCGGCGGGCGGGTACGTCCTGGTCCGCAAAGCGACACCGCACGTGCAGCGGATGATCAACGAGCGAGCGCTGCCAGCAGTCCGGTCATTTTGGAAGAAGGTGCGTGGGCAGGGGAGTGAGGCCGACGAGGCTGACGTGGACGAGGCGAGCGTCATCGTCGTGCAGACTCCGCCCGCGCATGAGAATGAGGCAGCACCCGGAACTGACGTCGTCGCCGCGAAGCCTCAGATGGGCCCGGAGGAGTGGTACGCCCGCTTTCGGGCAATGTTCGAGGCGCGCAAGTTCGCCGACGAGCAGTGGAAGCTCCTGTCGTCGGTGCAGGTCGCAGACGACGAAGCGATCGCCGAGCTGCAGCGCGAGATGGCGCGCAACCGCCCGGAGGCGGTCGTTCGGCAGGTGACGCTGATGCTCGAGGCAGCGCCAGAGATCGAGGCGGATGCCGAGGCTGAGCTGATGCCGGTTGAGGTCGAGCGCGACCCCGGACAGCGCCCCTGATCGATCGCTATACACGAAAAGTCCAGTTCAGGATATACTTAGGGCAGTTATCGGCATCAGGTTGAGGCGCCTAGCCTCCCGGCCGGAACGCGACACAAAGTCTCACCTGAGGTGTCCTCGGCTCGAATGTCGTAGTCGGCCGATAGCGTGGGATCAGTGACCCGACACCATTAATCTGCGCCCTGATCGGCGTTAAGGAGACCGCAACACGCCATGGCAGGACGAACCGCAAAGCCGAAACCAACGAAGACGCTGGAGCAGCGACTGTGGGACGCTGCCGACAAGCTGCGCGGAAATCAGGAGCCGAGCGAGTACAAGCACGTCGTGCTTGGTCTGGTGTTCCTGAAGTACATCTCAGACCGCTTCGAGGAGCGCCGCGGCTCGCTGGAGTCGGAGCTGCTCGCAGATGGGATCAAGCCGGAGCGCGTTGCGTCCTTCCTCGAAGACCGCGATGAGTACACCAGCCAGAACGTGTTCTGGGTGCCTGAGAACGCTCGCTGGGGCTACGTGCAGTCCCGGGCGAAACTGACGACCGTCGGCCAGGACATCGACACGGCGATGGACCTCATCGAGAAGGAAAACCCCTCGGTTCGAGGTGTACTCCCGCGCAACTACGGACGTGATGGTCTCGACAAGCGGCGCCTCGGCGAGCTCGTCGACCTCATCGGCGGCATCGGATTCACCAGCACCGATGACCATGGTGCGGACGATGTGCTTGGGCGCGTCTACGAGTACTTCCTCGGGCAGTTCGCCGGCAAGGAAACCGGCAAGGATGCTGGTGCGTTCTACACGCCTCGAAGCGTTGTGAAGACGCTCGTCGAGATGCTCGAGCCGTACAAGGGGCGGGTCTACGACCCGGCAGCGGGCTCGGGTGGCATGTTCGTGCAGTCCGCAGAGTTCGTGAAAGCCCATGGCGGCAAGCGCACGGACATCTCGGTCTACGGCCAGGAGTACACGGACACGACGTGGAAGCTCGCCAAAATGAACCTCGCGCTGCGGGGTATCGAAGCTGATCTCGGCCCCAAGTCAGCCGATACCTTCACGGAGGATCTGCACCCCGACCTACGGGCAGACTTCATTATCGCGAATCCGCCGTTCAACGTCTCCGACTGGTGGGACGGGAAGCTCGCGGATGATCCACGCTGGAAGTACGGGAAACCGCCACAGGGCAACGCCAACTTCGGTTGGGTGCAGCACTTCATCCATCACCTGAGCCCTAGAGGCACAGCAGGCTTCGTGCTCGCGAACGGCTCGCTGTCGTCCCAGAGCGGCGGCGAAGGTGAGATCCGACGCAAGCTCGTCGAGGCAGACCTTGTGGACTGCATCGTGGCGATGCCAGACAAGCTCTTCTTCAACACCGGGATCCCCGTGTCGCTCTGGTACATCAGCAAGGAGCGTCACGGCAACGGACACCGTGAGCGTCGCGGCGAGGTGTTGTTCATTGATGCTCGCAAGCTCGGCACCATGGAGTCGCGTCGGTTGCGAGTATTCGATGACGCTGACATCGCGAAGGTCGCCGACACGTATCACTCGTGGCGCAACCGTGACGGGGGCTTCGTCGACGTGCCCGGCTTCGCGAAGGCTGCAAGACTCGATGAGATCGAGAGGCACGACTTCGTACTGACCCCGGGCCGTTACGTCGGTGCGGCTGAAGCTGCGGCGGACGAAGAACCGATCTCCGACAAGATCGAGCGTCTCACGAGCGAGCTGCTCGATGAGTTCGATCGCGGGGCAACTCTCGAGAGGATCGTGCGGTCGAAGCTGGCGGGACTGAAATGACCGTGTGGCCTACGGCGACCCTGGTCAGCCTGACTCGCGCGCCCCAGTATGGAGCGATCGCATCAGGGGCGAAAGCCCCTATCGGACCACGTTTTGTTCGTCAGACTGACATCGCGTCGGGGCGAATTGATTGGAGCTCCGTTCCGTACTGCGATCTAGATCCATCCGATTTCGAGAAGTACGCACTCCATCGGGGCGACCTCCTGATCTCGCGGCTCGGCAACGGAGTCGGGAATGCAGCGATCGTTCGTGAACCCCATAACGCAGTGTTCGCCGGTTATCTCGTTCGCTTTCAGGCCGACCCATTGAAGGCAGATCCGGGGTATCTCGGGTACGCACTTCAGTCACAGGACTGGCGTGACCATGTCGCGAGCTACAGGTCGGGTGCCGCACAGCCGACACTCAATGCGAAGCAGATGGGCGCCTTCGAGTTGCCGCTACCATCGCTTCCGGAGCAGCGCGCCATCGCCGCGACCCTCGTGTCCCTGGACGACAAAATCGAGTCGAATCGACGTCTCATCAGCCTCGTCCCTGAACTGATCCGCTCCCGAGTGGAAGAGCACATCGCTCAAGGCGCGAGCGACGTATCCGTCTCGTCGCTGGCCAAGTTTGTTAACGGTGGCGCGTACACGAAGGGCGCCACGGGTTCTGGTCGCATGGTAGTTCGGATAGCGGAGCTGAACTCGGGCCCGGGCGCCTCGACTGTCTACAACGAACTCGATGTTCCCGATGATAAGACGGCTCACGCAGGGGACATCCTCATGTCATGGTCTGGATCCCTCGGTATCTATCGGTGGGCGCGCGATGAGGCGATCATCAACCAGCACATCTTCAAGGTGATCCCGACCGGGTACCCCGCATGGCTCGTTTTCGACCGCATTGACGCAGTTATCGATGTGTTCCGAGGCTACGCGGCCGATAAGGCAACAACTATGGGTCATATCAAGCGCGGTGATCTCGACACGACCACAGTGCAGCTTCCGCGCGAGGAGGCCCTACGAGAACTTGACGCGGCGCTTGAGCCGCTCTGGGATCGACTGTTGATCGCCGAGCAGGAGGTTCTGCGACTCGAAGCACTCCGTGACGCCATGCTTCCTGAACTGCTCTCCGGCCGCATACGAGTACCGGAAGCGCAGGAGGTAGAGACATGAGTGCGCCAGTGCTCACTTCTTCCGATCTCCGGGTGATCGAACAAGTTCTCGCCATGGGTGGCGGGTACGTACTCGACTTCAGCAACCGTACGTTCGCCGAGTTCTTCGCCGACCTAGACGTCGACATCGAACCGGAAGCGACCGGCTTGTCCAAAGCCAAGCGATTGCGCGCGTTCTTCCACTCTGCATCGACAGCTGAGTGCGCGCGTGTCTTGCACGCCCTTCTGGAGTACCGAGAGCCTCGAGACGACGATGAGAATCGAGCCTCGCTCGATAAGTACCGCGCCATTGTCTCGCGGCTTGAGGGCATCGCGGTACCTCTGAGTGCCACCCCGAGCGGACCGGACGTACTCACGCTGCAATATGTACGCGAGCTATCAGAGAAGGCCGAGCGGCGGCTCGCAAGTTCTGATTTCGAGGGTGCGATCACCGTATCGCGCACACTCATCGAAGCGGTTCTCGAGCAGCTGGAGATTCGTCTGACCGGTGCGAGCGGCACCTACTCCGGAGATTTACAGCGGCAGTACAAAGCGGTCGCCAAGATTCTTCGCATCGACGATAAAGACGAGCAGGTAGACGAAGGCTTCAAACAGATAGCGCGCGGACTGGTTCAGATCGTGAATGGTCTCGCCGCTATCAGGAATATGGCCAGTGACGGGCACGCGCGCCACGTACAGCCTCAGGCGAGACACGCGCGCGTCGCAGTGAACTCAGCGAAGACAGTGGCGAGCTTCCTCGTCGAGGTTTATCTCGCGAAGCACAGTCGCACGACAGTGCCCGTCGCGGTGGGAGGCGCCCGATGAGCAACTTCAACGAGAACATCGTCGAGCTTGCCGCGCTCGAGTACTTCGCCGAACTTGGCTATCACACGCTGCACGGCCCGAGTCTTGCACCCGGTGAGATTACCTCCGAGCGTGAGTCGTACGAGGAGGTCTTCCTCTGGGACCGGCTTCGCGACGCAGTTCGACTCCTGAATCCGGGCATCGATCACGATGCGGTCGCTGAGACCATCAAGCGTGTGCGCCGTGCTGAGTCGCAGAGCGCGATCGATGAAAACCACCGGCTTCACAAGCTTGTTTCCGAAGGCGTGCCCGTCGAGCAGCGCGGCTCCGACGGCATCCTCCGGACGCGCACGATCGACCTGATCGACTTCGAGCATCCCGAGCGCAACGACTGGGTGGCATTGAACCAGTTCACGATTATCGAGAACGGCAAGAACCGCCGTCCCGATGTACTCGTGTTCGTCAACGGAATCCCGCTCGCGCTGTTGGAGCTCAAGAATCCGGCTGCCGAACACGCAACGCTCAAGTCCGCCTGGAATCAGGTGCAGACGTATCGGAAGGACATCCCGTCGGTGTTCCTGGCGAACGCTGTGACGGTCATCTCCGACGGAACCTCTGCCGCGATGAGTAGCTACAGCGGCGCATTCGAGCATTACGCGCCATGGAAGACGATGGACGGCAGAACGGTCATCACAGACCGGCCGGCACTCGAGGTGCTTATCAAGGGCGTCTTCGATAAGACCCGCTTCCTCGATCTGCTCCGCAACTTCGTTGTGTTCAGCCGTGAGACGGTGACGGACAAGGTCACGAAACAGAAGACATCTGTCCTTATCAAGCGGGTCGCGAAGTACCACCAATACTGGGCAGTGAACGCTGCAGTCGAGTCGACCATCCAGGCATCGAGTCCGTCCGGCGACCGTCGTGGTGGTGTCGTCTGGCACACCCAAGGCTCCGGCAAGAGCTTCGAGATGGTGTTCTACGCCGCCAAGGTGATGCGCGACGCGCGGATGGCCAACCCGACGCTCGTATTTATCACGGATCGCAACGACCTGGACAACCAGCTTTACGAAGAGGTCTTCGCGCCTGCGCACATCCTGCCTGAATCGCCGGTCCAGGCCGAGACGCGTAAGGATCTGCGCACACGACTGACCCGGGCATCTGGCGGCATCGTCTTCACGACCA
Organism: Agromyces soli; assembly: GCF_022811605.1. GTDB lineage: Bacteria > Actinomycetota > Actinomycetes > Actinomycetales > Microbacteriaceae > Agromyces > Agromyces soli. The sequence continues at coordinate 2,558,279 of NZ_CP094533.1, forward strand.
TCCAGAAGTTCGCGCCGGGCGAGGATGGCGATGCGAACGTCGTCCTCACCGATCGACGCAACGTCATTGTGATCGCGGACGAGGCGCATCGCTCTCAGTACGGCTTCAGCGAGTACCTCGACCGCAGCGGACGACTCAAGGCCGGGCTCGCCAAGCACATGCGCGACGCGTTGCCGGGAGCTACGTATCTCGGCTTCACCGGCACGCCGATTGATTCCGCAGATAAGTCGACGCGCTCCGTATTCGGCGACTACGTCGACGTCTACGACCTGACGCGTGCTGTCGAGGACGGCGCGACCGTCCGCATCTTCTACGAATCCCGCCTCGCCAAGGTCGATCTGTCAGCTGAGGACTACGCCGCACTCGACGAACTCGTCGAGGAAGTCACCGAGCAAGTCGAAGAGGACGCTGCGACTGCCGCCAAGTCGCGATGGTCACGACTCGAAGCGATCGTCGGCGCCGACGCACGACTCGACATGGTCGCAGCGGACATCGTTGAGCACTGGGAGAAGCGACGCGAGTCAATCCTCGGTAAGGGCATGATCGTGACGATGAGCCGCCGCATCGCGGTGCGCCTCTACGAGAAGATCGTGGCGCTGCGTCCGGAGTGGCACTCCGACGATCCCGCCAAGGGCAAGGTCAAGGTCGTCATGACCGGCTCGGCGGCAGACCCGGCAGAGTTCCAGCCGCACATCCACTCCAAGGACGTGCGCAAGGATCTCAAGGCACGCGCGAAGAACGCCGACGATCCGCTTGAGCTGGTCATCGTGCGTGACATGTGGCTGACGGGCTTCGACGCACCGTCGATGCACACGATGTACGTCGACAAGACGATGCAGGGCGCAGGGCTGATGCAGGCCATTGCCCGCGTGAACCGAACGTTCCGGGACAAGCCGGGCGGACTGATCGTCGACTACATCGGCATCTTCGACAACCTGCAGAGCGCGCTGAGCGAGTACTCGCCGTCCGACCGCGATCAGGCGGGTGTGCCGATCGAGGACATGGTCGACATCATGCTCGAGAAGCACGACGTCGTGCGGGGACTACTTCACGGCGTGAGCTACGACGCGTCCCCGGCACTGTCACCATCGCAGCGTCTCGCGGAGTACGCCAAGGTGCTCGACTTCGTGATGGCCGATCCAGATCGAACGAGCCGCTTCAACGATCAGGTGCTGGCGCTCGCGAAGGCATTTGCACTGGCCGGCGCACGCGATGAAGCAGCGGCCATTCGGAATGACGTTCGCTTGTTCACTGACGTACGCGCAGCGATCCTCAAGATCCAGAACCCTGATTCGGGACGTGGCGGCAGCGGCAGCGTCGAGATCGACACTGCGCTTGGACAACTTCTGAACGAGGCCGTGTCGGCAAATCAGGTGATCGACGTCTACCAGCTGGCCGGCGTCGAGACCCCGGAGCTGTCGCTGCTGTCCGAGGAGTTCCTCGATTCACTCGCCGAGAAAGAGAAGCCCAACCTGCAGATGGGGCTGCTTCGAAGGTTGCTCAACGACCAGATCCGCACCGTACAGCGGACGAACGTGGTGCAGGCGCGGAAGTTCTCCGAGCAGCTCGAGGAGGCTATCAACCGCTATACGAACCGGTCCCTGACGACGGCAGAGATCATCGCGGAGCTCGTGAAGCTCGCCAAGTCGATGCGCGCCGAGGACGCCCGCCACAAATCGCTCGGACTGCGTGAAGACGAGGCTGCGTTCTATGACGCTGTCCGGATCAATGATGCCGCGGTGCTTGAGCTGGGAGACGACACACTCAAGAAGATCGCGCAGGAGCTGGTGACGGCAGTTCGGTCATCAGCCACCATCGACTGGAATCTGAAGGACTCAGTGCGCGCTGCGATGCGCACGAAGGTTCGGCGCTTGCTGGCGAAGTATGACTACCCGCCAGACGCAGAGGCCAAGGCAATTGAGCTCGTGCTCGAGCAGGCCGAGGTACTGGCAGGCAGCGAGGCGCAGCGATGATCACGTATCAAGCCGTCGCTTCAGTGCAAGCCTCCTGGGGGTGCGCGTAGCCATGCGATTCTCGGAGCACTTCGGCGTCACTCAGACGGCTGATGATGATTGGTTCGATCCCCATCTGACGGTCGATACCAAGCTGTTCATCGATCCGTTGTTGCTCCTCGAAGCAGGGGGGGAGTGGGCCAGCGCTCACGAGCAGCTCATTGCGCACTTCGTCCATTGCTACGGCCTGGTGGCGAGAGCTACCAGCTCGACGTCCGTTTCGGCGCAAGCATCACGGCGGCTCCTGACCTTTCCGGAGCCATTCGAGGTTGGCTTGGGATACACAGCCAGCGGCACGAGTGGCTCGGGCTCGGGCGATCGATTCGCTGCGACCATGGCTGATGGCATCGCGACAGCCATCGCAGCCGGACTCACGCAGCCCGAACACATTGAGGAGATCGGCATCCTCAACGTCGGCATCGGTCCCGACCGGATCTCCGACGCCACAGTCAACGTCCTCAAGGCGCGCTTTATCGAGTACACCCAGACGATCGCAGAACGGCACGGCATCCCGCTCAACACACACCGCGTGAAGTCAGCGCGTGTGTCGCTTGAAGCAGCTCGTTGGATCGCCGAGGATGTCCTGCTGCCGACGAACCCCGTCGATGGCCGACCAGTCATATTGCTGCCGCGAGTGCTTCTGAACGATCTTCCAACGCTCAACGCCGACGACTGGTTCGACTCGCACTTCAACGAGGACATCAGACTCACCCTCAACCTGCAGGTCGGCGAGGCCGTGCGGAAGGCTGACATCGTCAGTTGGGCGCGCCGCCACCCGGATCGAGTCCGCGAATGGGCGCGCGAACAGACGAGCCGACAAGACCTCCACGGCTACGACTTCAGCGCCGACCCGCTGGGTGTCGTCCAGTGGGACCAGGCGCCGGTCGCGTACGCGGTTGAGCATCCTCTCGCGGCGCGGACCGTTACGTCGCATGATGACCTACTCACACTGGTGGGTGAGCTCGTCGATCGATTCCAGCACTTCGTAGAACAGCAGCGCGGATGGAGTCTGCTCTGGAACTCGAACGGATCAGAGAAGCCGGAGGAAGCCGCGCAGCTGCTGTTCCTTGGACTGGCCCAGCCATACCTGCGTCAGTTCAATGTGGAGATCGATCGTGAGGTCGAGTTGGGACGAGGACCAGTCGACTTCAAGGCGGCATCCGGAACCACAGCGCGAGTTTTGATTGAGGTCAAGAAGGTGCACAACGGCAAGTTTTGGAATGGGTTCGAGGCTCAGCTTCCGAGCTACTTGACGTCCGACGGCGCGACACACGGATGGTTCCTGGCGCTGCAGTATCGCGCTACGCCGAGCTCCGTTGATCGCGTCCGCCGACTTCCCGCCGTTGTGGCACTGGCAGCGTCACGCACCGGGATGACATTGCGGTCATCGGTCGTCGACGCCCGTAAGCCACTTTCGGCGTCGAACATAGAGGTGAGCGACGAACTCCCCCTTGACGAGGTCACGGAGGCAGAGTCGTGATCAAGCGAGCGAAGGATTTCTTCAAGCACCGGCGCGCGAAGAAGGCGAACGGTGCGCTCAACGACGAGCCTGTGTCCCCGGCCTGGGACCTGACCGCGCTGACGCCGGAGTTCATCGAAACCGAGCACGCGCAGTACGCCCAAGCCATCGCCGACAACCTGAAGAAGGACGATGTCTTGAACATCGCGCTTTCCGGTAACTACGGCGTCGGCAAGAGCAGCATCTTGGGGCGCGTTGCGGACGATCACGACGGCCGCGTGGTGGAGCTCTCGCTTTCGACGCTTTCGCCGATCGACAACTCCGAGGTCGATGACTCGGTTCCGGCTCAGGCGAGGACGCCAACGAACCGCATCCAGCAGGAGATCGTCAAACAGCTGCTCTACCGAGAAGAACCGAAGTCCGCTCGCGCTTCACGCTTCCGCCGGATCGAACGATTCAGCTGGGGGCGGGAGACCACGCTTGCCCTCATGGGAGGCGTGATCGTTTCGCTTGCCTTCATGATCTTGGGATGGGCGGGGACGATCGAACGAGCCCTCCGACCGCTCCTTGAGCTGGGCCTTTGGGTGTACCCGCTCATCGCGCTTCTCGCAGCGGGCGCGATTGTCGCCGCTCGCGCACTTCTTCATGGCCGGATCCACATCCGTCAGTTCTCGGCTGGCCCTGCCGCCGTGACGCTAGACGAGAAGTCGGTCTCGTACTTCGACCAGTATCTGGACGAGATTGTCTACTTCTTTGAGACCTCGAAGCGAGACATCGTAATCTTCGAGGACATCGACCGCTTCAACGATTCACACATTTTCGAGACGCTGCGTTCCTTGAATGCGCTTCTCAACGCATCGCCGCAGATCAAAAAGCCGATCCGCTTCATCTACGCCATCAAGGACAGCATCTTCGACCGAGTGAGTCTCGAGCACGAGAAGCGGAAGGTGGACGTCTCGCTCATCGAGATCGAGGATCCGGCACAGGCTGAAATCGTGCGTGCGAACCGCACCAAGTTCTTCGACCTCGTCATTCCGGTCGTTCCATTCATTACGCATCGAAGCGCCCGCAACCTGACCACGCAGATTCTGCGCGGCATCGAGCACGACGTATCGCCCGACCTGATCGACCTCGCCGGCCGATTCGTACCGGACATGCGTCTGCTCAAGAACGTGCGCAACGAGTTCGTTGTCTTCCGAGACAGGATCTTCGCTGGGGACGGAAAGCAGCTCGAGCTGAGTGAGACGCACCTGTTCGCGATGATGCTTTACAAGAGCACCCACCTCAGTGATTTCGAGGTCATTCGGCTCGGCGAGAGCAAGCTCGACAAGCTATACAAGGTCAGCCGGACGTTGGTATCGGAGAACATCCGGCGCCTTGAGCGCGAGCTTCGGTCTGCGCGCTTGGAGATCTCGCGTCGCACGGTCGCGAAGCAGCGGGCGTCACGGCTCGGAAAGCTGTTGGTCGCTCGTATAGATCTGCTGGTGCGTTCATCGAACAACGTGCGCGCTCAAAACGGCCAGTACCTCCTGAACGGACGAGGTGCCGACGCCACCGAGTTCGAGTCGATCGAGTTCTGGCGTGAGCTGGCCGAGTCCGAGGACCGCACTGTGGGATGGAATAATCCGTACTACGGCGGCGGGTCGTTCACACTGTCGCGGAGCGATATCGCGGCACTCGTTGGCGACACACTCAACGAGGAAGCGTGGCGCGAAGGCGACGACGAGGCGGAGTCCGAGCAAGTGCGCGAATTGCAGGAGCAGCTCGCGTTCCTGCGAACATCCGACATGGGCGAACTCATTAGTCAGCCCGACTTTTTGGTCGAGTACGAGGGCGATTCGCAGTCGCTCGCAGCCGTCGCAGAGAAGCTGTTGACCAAGGGGCTCGCGTTCAACCTGCTCCGTGCGGGCTACATCGATCGCAACTTCACGCTTTACACGTCGACGTTCCATGGGGACCGAGTCAGTCCAGCGGCCACAAACTTCATCATCCATCACGTCGAGCGTGGACTCATGGATGCGCAGTTCGTCCTGACAGCCGAGGACGCAGAGGCTGTTATTCGTGAGCGCGGAGCCCGGTCGCTGGCGGATCCAGCTCTGTTCAATATCGCGATCCTCGACTACCTGTTGGATGCAAACAGCGCGGACGCAGACATCATGATCACGGCTCTGGCACGCCTCGACGCAGACAGTAAGAAGTTCCTCGAGAGCTACTTGAGCAGTGGCGCGTCGCGCGAAGCGCTCGTGAAGAAGCTCACGGCGCGGAGTCCGCGCATCCTCAGTTACCTGATCGCGGACGTCGAACTCGACGACGAGACGAGGACCGAGCTTGTCAGTGCCTGCCTCGCGAGCTTGACCACTAAGCCGAAGCAAACCGTGACAGAGAAGGCGAAGGCCTACCTTGCTGCGCACTATGCGCAGCTGCCCGCAATCGCGAGCGACGCGTCGCCTGCAGCGCGAGCCGAACGTATTGCGCTCCTGTTCAAGGACGCCGGGCTGTCGCTGCCTGACCTATCGGGCACCAGCGACGCAGTGCGGCCGGCCTTCGTGAAGCTCGGTCTGTATGAGATGAGTCTGTCTAACCTTCAGGCGGCGGTCGGCGACGGGGTTGGCCTTGGCCTCGACCAGCTCAGGTCCACTCACCGCGCCGACGTGTACGCCAAGGCGCTTGCCGAGCTATCGAGCTACCTCGATGCTGTCGACGGTCATGCCGCCACGAACGAGGCGACCGACCGCTTCCATGTGGTTATCCGCGAGGTGCACGAAGCAGCGCCGGATCTGCTCGAGCGCTTTATCGAGGGCGTCTCAGACGAGAGCCGTATCGCCGATGTCGAAGATGTGCCCGAAGAGACGTGGGCTGTGCTCGCGGCGCACTATAAGTTCCCGGCCAGCTTCTCGAACGTGACCCGATACATCGAGCAGATCGGGAGCGCGGACGTGAATCTCGCCGTGGTGCTCGCGTCGAGTGAGGAGATAACCGGGCACGACGATGCCGACGAGGACGAGAAGCGGAGCCTTGCCGTCTCCCTGATTTCGACCCCGTCCACACTCGGTGCTGAGCTTCGAGCAAAGCTGGCGGAAAGTCTCGGGCTGAAGGCGTGGCTCGCGGTCGCTGATCTGCCTGTCGAGTCCGGTGTGCTCTATCCCGAACTGATTGCTCGCCGGGTGATCTCCGACAGCGCAGCGACATATGAGCATCTGGCTTCGGCGGACTGGGCGACACGCGAGCGCGTCATCGCCGCATCCCCGAAGTTCGCCGAGTGGCTAACGCCGGAACTCGTCGGTGCCGACCTGTCGAAGGTGCTTGCAAGTGCGTCGGTGACCGATCAGGCGAAGCGGGTAATCATCGAGAATGCCGACGAGTACACGCCAGCTGGCGGACGTGCCGGACTCGTCGAGGTCGGGAAGACTGCGCGAAGGCTCCAGAAGCTCGTGAGCTTCTCGGTCGTCGAGCAGATGGCGAGTCATCGGATCGGAAATAGCGAGGTGCTACATCACCTCGTGCCGTACCTGTATACAGCATCTGACGCGCAGCTCTTCGGAGTGCTGAATTCTCTGGGTGGCGACTATGGTCAGCTGACGCGATTTGGCCGCGACAAACCGAAGGTGCCGAACACTGCCGACAACCTCAGGCTCATCGAGTCCCTGAAGCAGCGTGGCATTGTTACGAGAGTTGAGGATGATCGCAATCCGATGAAGGTGCACAAGCGATACGGCAGTTGAGCGAGGTCGCCCTGACGGCCTGTTCGCTCTCAGTCAAAGCGGTGTAGCGCTCGGAACACAGCGCCATGCGAGAGGTGGTGACGCCGCTCGAGCTCAGCGAGCGTCGCACCTGCCGCGTGCTCCGAAATCAACCGTTGAGCGTGTTTGTCCGTGACGCCAGATTGGCGGATCGCAGCGTGCTGCTGGCGCAGGAAGCGGAGCAGCGCAGATGGCGCAACCCCATGCTTACGCGCCATCGACGTGGCACTGTCGCCAGCTTCGTAGTCAGCCACGATTCGCTTCACCTGTGCCGGTGTGAAGCGCTGTGTCAGTGGCACGCTGGTGCGGCCTCGTGGTGGTCGGGACGCCGAATCCCGTCCGCCGCCCACGCGTAGTTTTGCTAGTCCACCAGGGGTAAAGCCCGAGCCGGTATGGTTTGAACAGAGGCGGATAAGGCCAGCAAGTTTTGAAGTGAATGAAGCCCCGGTTTTCCGGGGCTTTTGCTGTGCGGGGCCTTTCTGGGCCTGGCCGGCTCGAGACCGGCGCGAACGACGCGACCGTACACATAGCCAGCAGTTGCGCACGCCAGTGGTCGCTGCTCCTCCGGCCGCTCGTTCGCGGGCGGTTGCAGACCAAAGGGTGCCGTCCCCTGACACTTCGCCGGGCTCCGTCGTCGAAGAGGTGACCCCTCAGACACCTCCCGACGAGGAGCCCATGTCCACCTCCGCAACCGCCACCTCCTCAACTCGCACCACCACCCACCAGTACGCGGCCCTCGCCGGCACCGTCATCCTCTCGGCCGTCCTCGGCGTCTGGGCGTACTTCCTGCCGCAGGCGTTCTTCGACCACTTTCCGATCGTGCTGGGGGAGTGGGTGTCGACCGATGGCCCGTTCAACGAGCATCTGGTGCGCGACCACGGGGCGATGTACCTCGCGCTCGGTGCGGCCGGCGTGTACGGGCTCGTCCGCCCCTCGCTCCCGGTGTATCGGGTGCTCGGCATCGTGTGGTCGGTGTTCGGGGTGCTGCACTTCGCGTACCACGTGGGGCACCTCGATCATCTCGGACAGCTGGAGGCGACGGCGCAGCTCATCGCCCTCGTCGTGGCGCTCGGCCTCGGCATCGTGATGCTGATCCCGGGGCGGCAGCGCCAGCGAGTCTCTTCGAGACAGAGATAGTGAGTCTTCGTCATACCGCCGCGATGAACCTCGAATTGGGGCCCCAAGATGACCAGCAGCACTGCCTGTAGCTCGGTGATCTGCAGCACAATCGGAACGTGCAACAGGCTCCGGTTTACGATCCGACGCGACCCTGGGACCGAATTCAGGCCGCGGTACATCATGCTGCGAACAGCGCAAATCTCGTAGATTCAAGTGATGGTCGCTACCGCTATCCAGAGTGGGCGTGGCTCGACGATCCACTCCCGCATGAGATTGAAGCTGAGATTGTCGGTACGGCCGCAGCGTTCAACTGGCCGAGCGCAACGGTTCGCCGTGACACTCGAAAGCAGTACTACGAAGAATTGCGACGGGTGGAAGCTCATCATGCGGCGCTCCACTACGGTAGGCACCTCACATTTCCGGTCGCGCCTCAACCGATCGAGCGGCTCCCCGTGAATGTTGATCTCTCTCTTGAGCAGCAGGGATTTCTGCATGCGAGCGGCCAAGCCGTCGCGGAGAGTCGTCGGATCCGTGAGAACGAGCACCACAACTGGATCGGAATCCTCGACTACGGCGGTTGGCTTGTTGCTGATCCTCGTCATCTGGAGGGCGAGGTGCCCGAGCTCGAGGCGAGACATGCGGCATTTATCGCGGCGACCCGCAAGCAGATTCCACGGTCAGCTCGTACCCCGCAACTTCTGCGCTCCATTGAGGTCGGGGCGCGGCTCGCGCTCTATCATTCGTACTGGCACCGGCTCAACGTTCGACGTGATCGGCTGATTCTTGCCGGGCGCCGTGCGGGGTCGGCATTCGGTGGCCGGAAGCCTGCACCTCAGCCATACGGGGTTTCGCATGAGGGGGCTGAACACCTGTGCGGAGAATGGATGACGTACCTCGGTGCAACGAACGTCGGCATCACTCCGCCCACCCGCGATGGGGGGATCGACATCCTGAGCGACCGAGCGATCGCGCAGGTGAAGAACTACTCGGGCACTGTTGGTGTTGAGGATGTGCGCGCCTTTCACGGCGTGGTGCTTGTCGACGGTCGCCTTGGCGTGTTTTTCACATCAGGCACCTACTCCCGGGATGCGATTGCATTCGCAGAGCGCGCCGGCATGCCGCTGATGACATACAACGCCGTCGCAGGCACGCTCCTCGGTGCGAACGCGATCGGTGAGGCGGTGCTCAGCGTCGGTATGTGAGAGCGGAGCTCAAGCGCCCTCACCCCTCCGAGTCCAACACCGCCGAGTTCCGAATCCCGAGCAACGACACGAGCGCCCCGGCCGCCATCAGCGCCGCCGTGAAGATCGCGATGCGATGGAACCCTTCCAGGTCGAGCACGCCGCCCACGACGACGCCGAGGAGGGCGACGCCGATGAGGCCGGCGATCCTCGCGACGGCGTTGTTCACGGCCGAGGCGATGCCGGAGCGGGCGGGCTCGATGGAGCCGAGGATCGCCGAGGTGAGCGGCGCGACGGTGATGACGAGGCCGAAGCCGGTGAGCACGACCGAGGGCAGCACCTGCGTCCAGTAGTTGAACTCGGGCGTCACCGTGAGCAGCAGCAGGTAGCCGACTGCCATGATCGCGGGCCCGACGGTCATGAACAGGCGCGGGCCCCACTTGCCGCTGAGCGTGCCGATCGGCGAGCTCAGCGCCATCATGATGAGTGTCGTCGGCAGACTCGCGAGCCCGGCGAGCGTCGCCGACAGCCCGGCCCCCTGCTGCAGGTACAGCGCGACGACGAGACCGTTCAGCGACAGCGCCCCGTAGATGAAGATCGTCGCGATGTTGCCCGACCAGAAGTTGCGCACCTTGAAGAGCGACAGCGGCAGCATCGGCTGCTTCGCGGTCGCCTGGCGCACGACGAAGCCGATGAGCGCGAGGATGCCGAGCGTGAGCGTGCCCCAGATGGCGGGATTCGACCAGCCGAGGTTCTGCTGCTCGATGAGCGCGAACACGGTTCCGCCGAGGCCGACGGTGCAGAGCACGGCACCAGCCCAGTCAATCGTGGCGCCGGGCTGGCGCACGTCGCGCTGACGCAGCACGACGAGGAGCCACAGCGTCACCGCGATCGGCACGACGTTGATGAGGAACACGAAGCGCCACGACGAGTAGTCGACGAACAGTCCGCCCATCACCGGGCCGACGAGCATGGCCGCGGTGGTCGAGGCAGTCCAGATGCCGATGGCGCGCGCCTGCGCGGGCCCCCGGAAGTTCGAGGTGATGAGTGCGAGCGAACTCGGCACGAGCAGTGCCCCGGCGATGCCCTGCAGGCCGCGCGCGATCACGAGGAACAGCGGATCGGGGGCGGCGGCGATCGCGATCGAGGTGAGGCCGAAGCCGATCAACCCGACCCGCAGGATCACGATGCGGCCGAACACGTCGCTGAGCGACCCGGCGACGAGGATGAGCGCGCCGAGCGTGATGAGATACGCGTCGACGACCCACTGCTGGGTGATGAGTCCGCCGCCGAGTTCCCGCCGGATCGCGGGCAGCGCGACGTTCACGACCGTGCCGTCGAGGAACGAGACGAACGACGCCAGGATGGCGATCAGCAGCACGAGCCGCTGCGCCCGCGAGGGCGGCGGCAGCGCGGCATCCTTGCCCCCAGCGGCGGGAGCGGCAGCGCCGCCGCCGGGAACGTCGGCACCGGTGGGCTCCGCGCCCGTCACTTCTGCAGCTCCTCGGCGAGCATCACGATGATGCCGCTCGGGCCGCGCAGGTACGTGAGCCGGTAGATGTCCTGGTAGGTGCCGACGCCGCGCAGCGGGAAGCAACCGTGCTTCGCCGCGATCTCGAGCGCCGCGTCGAGGTCGTCGACGGAGAACGCGACCCGATGCATGCCGATCTCGTTCGGCAGCGTCGGCTCGGTCTCGATCGCGTCAGGGTGCAGGTACTCGAAGAGCTCGAGCCGGCCGTGACCGTCGGGCGTCTGCAGCATCGCGATCTTCGCGTGGTTGCCGTCGAGGCCGACGGCGGTGTCGGTCCATTCGCCGCTGACGGTGTCGCGGCCGATCACGCTCAGCCCGAGGTCGGTGAAGAACGCGATCGTCTGGTCGAGGTCGCGCACGGCGATGGCGACGTTCTCGAGTCTGATGGCCATACTGCGCATGCTACTCAGCACGGCCGACGGCGGTGCGGGTCATCCCACCGCCGTGCGGATGCGCACCTCGCGCTCCATGCGCTTCTCGTGACGTTCGCGTCCCTTGAGCGCCTCGGTCTCGCGGTTCTTCGGCGGCGCGTTCGTCGTGAGCCCGTCGAGCAGCCGCCGGGTCGCGACGGCGATCTCCTCGATCGCCTGCTCGAACGCCTCGGCGTTCGCCCGGGAGGGATGCGTCGAACCGCTCACCTTGCGCACGAACTGCAGGGCGGCCTCGCGCACCTCGTCGTCGGTCGTGGGCGGTTCGAAATTGTGGAGCACGCGGATGTTCCGGCACATGCGGGCCACGATACGCCCCGCCTGCGCCGGCGGCGAGGGGGACAGGGCGGCAAGCAGGAGGGGCGGACGCGACCCGGATGCCGCGCCCGCCCCCGCCTGCGGCTAGATGATGCTGCGGCCCTCGCGCTTCGCCTGGCGCCACTCCTTCACGAAGGCGCGCACGATGACGGCGAGCACGCCGAGCACGATCACGGGCCAGATCAGCACGTACAGGGTGAGCAGGGCGGTCATGCGCGGTCCTTTCCGTCGTTCGCGAGTTCGAGCCGGTCATCCAGCGACGAAGCGCCAGCAGCGCCGGGCGGGCCGGCGAGACCGGCCGAGGCATCCGCCCCGCCGTCGCGGGTGTCGAAGTCGCCCGTGCGCTCCTTGATCAGCGCGAAGTCGAAGCGACGCGTCGTGTTCGCCATCGTCAGTACCACGCAGACGATCGTCGACGCGGCGTAGGCGACGAGCGATCCCGAGAGCACCGGGTAGGTGTGCAGGAAGCCGATCGCGAACGGCGCCGCCGCGAGCGTCGCGACCGTGCCGACGACGAGCGCCACCAGACGCCCGAAGAAGCCGAACGCCATGAGTCCGAGCACCACGCCGATGCCGATCGTCGCGAGCACGTCGCTCGCGATGCCGATGCCGCCGGACAGATCGATCCACTCGAAGCGCACCGGCAGGAAGCAGGCGAGCCCGGCGATCACCGCGGCGGTGAAGGCGAGGTTCGTGACCCGGTTCCAGTAGAAGCTCGAGATCACCGGGAACACGAGCGCACCCCAGAGCGCGCCCACGAACACCAGCAGGTCGAGGATGTTGAACTGCGAGCTCGCGAAGAACAGCCCGGCGGCGGTGGCGATGATCATCGTGATGCGGCCGACCCAGATCATCGTCTGCGGGTTCGCCCGCTTCTTGCCGGCGATGTTCTGCCCGTAGATGTCGGCCATCATGATCGACGCCAGGGCGGTGAGGTCGGCATCCGCCGTCGACGACAGCGAGCCGATGATCATCACGAAGAACACGCACAGCAGCACGGGCGGCAGGTAGTTCGCCGCGAGCTGGGGGATGAGGTTGTTCACGTCGTCGTTCAGCGGCTGGATGCCGGCGTACAGCGCGAGCACGCCGAGCATGCCGACGCCGATGATCGTCGCTCCGTAACCGACCGTCGCGGTGACGAAGGTCTTCTTGATCAGGTCCTCCCGCACGGCGAAGAGGCGCTGCGCGATCGTCTGGTTGCCGATCGCGTACGCCAGCACCGCGGCGATGTAGGGCGCGCCCTGGTTGAAGAACGCGTCGGAGGAGAAGAAGTCCTGCTGCTGCGGCGTCAGGTTGTGCGCGCCCGTCTCGAAGAGCGACGGCCCGCCCGCGGCGAAGAACACCACCGGGATGATGATCACCACCGCGCCGAGCATCGCCACGACCTGCGCGAAGTCGGTCAGCACCGAGGCGCGGAAGCCCGACCACAGCGTGTACAGCAGCACGCCCGCGGCGATCGCGATGATGCCCTGCGTGAAGGTGAACGGCGACAGCATGTCGATGAGCGCGCCGCCCGCGATGAGGTTCGAGGTGAGGCTGATAACGCTGCCGAGCACGTTCGATCCGGCGAGCATGAGCTGGCTCGACCGGCCGTGCCGGGCGAACATGACCTCGGCGATGGTGTGCGCGCGCGGTGCGACCTGCCGGATCCGCCGCCCGAAGGGGTAGATCAACAGGATCATCAGCGCACCCCAGAGCCCGTAGTGGATGGGCCCGGAGATGCCGTAGGTGAAACCGGAGGTCGCCGAGGCGTACATCGACGACGCCCAGATCCAGGTCGCCGTCATCGAGGCGGCCGAGATGCCGAAGCCGATCTTGCCGCCGCCGGTCATGTAGCCGTCGGCGTTCTCGCGCTTCCGGCTGATCCGGATGGACATGTAGAGGCTGCCGCCGAAGAACAGCAGCATGAGGGTGACCACGATGGGTCCGGACAGCTGTTGGAGCTGGTCCATGTCGACTCGCTTTCGTCAGGGCGTCCCGCGTCGGTGCGGGACGCGGGAGGCAGGGACGAGTGCGGTCAGTCGGGAGGGATGCGGGTCGCTGCGGCGTGTTCGTGGTGCCGCCCGGTGGTGCCGAGGCGGGTCCCGCAGGGCGGGAAGAACGTTCGTGCAGCTACGAGCACGCGGTCCCTTTCGTCGGTGGTCGGGGTGGTGCGTGGCGCGCGCAACGCGCGGCGCGATCCGGGGATCGCTGACGCACCGGGCTGGCGAGACGGCGGGAATCGGGATGCCGGAAACGGGGTTCCTGGGCTCCGCCATGACGAGGCCGGACTCCCGTGGAAGTCCGGCGCAGCCTCGTTCGACCGTAGCGGACCCCGGGTCGGGTGGCCAGTCGAGCCGGCCTGCTCCCGCGCTCGCGTGACGGCACGATTTGCGGGTGTGGCGCCTCGCCGACCCACGAATACTGACGTCACTCGCCCGTCTCCGGGGCGGGCGGACATCGCCGCCCACCACCGACTTGCCCGACTTTCATGAAAGTCGGGCAAGTCGATAGAGGGGCTCAGCCGAGCAGCGTCCGCGCCCGGTCGAGCGCCGGGCCGAGGCCGGCGAGCACCGCGACGTGGCCGTCGCCCTCGCGGGCGAGCAGCTCGGGGTGGGGGAGTGCGGCGGCGATCCGCTCGGCATGGCCGAAGGGGATGACCCGGTCGCCCGTGCCGTGCACGAGCAGCACGGGCGGCACGACCTCGGCGAGGGCGACGCCCCAGCCGGTGACGAAGGCGACGTCGTCGTCGACCGCGCCGTCGGGGCCGAACGCGTCGGCGGCCTGGGCGTCCTCGCCGACCGCGCCCCACTCGCCCTCGAGCGCGGCCCAGTCCACCGGCAGGAACTGCTCCGGATCGAACACCTCGTGCTCGGCGTAGGCGAGGCGGGAGGCCCGGCCCTGTCGCGCAGCCAGCAGTCCGCCGGGCGCACGCATGCCGGCGAACCATCCCGCGCCGTCCACGCCCGTGTCGCCCTCGAACGGCGCCGGACTCGCGACCGCGACGACGGCGCCCACGAGGTCGGGGGCGAGTGCGGCGAGGGCAACGGCGTGCGGACCGCCGCCCGAGTACCCGGCCGCGATCGCCCGGGTGACGCCGGCGGCGTCGAGCACGGCGAGCGCGTCGCGTGCGGCGCTCGCCACGGTGCGTCCGGGGTGCGGGGTGGAGCCGCCGAAGCCCGGACGGGCGATCGACACGAGCCGCAGCCCCAGCCGCTCCGCGTGCGCGACGAGCGGCGCCGGCGGGCGGCCGGTGTGCGGCGTGCCCGGGTGCCACACGATCGCAGCCGAGGCATCCGCCGCTCCGGTCTCGAAGCTGCGGATCGTGCGCCCATGGGGCAGCACGGTGTCACTGGCTCGCATCGTCGTCCTCCGCGTTCGCGCACTCGCTCGTCGCCCGCATCGTGAGCCGGGCGCGCTCGTCGTCGCCGGTTGCGACGACATCGACCGTGATGAGCTCTCGCCCGACGATCCGGATGTCGAGGTTCTCCCGGCGGTCGAGCGCCGTCACCCGCCGCTGCCAGCCCTCCGCCTCGGGGAACGCGTCGCCGAGCGTCGCGGCCCACGCCACCCGGTCGAAGCCCGGATCGAGCTCGACGTGACGCCGGTGCACGGTCTGCTCGCCTCTGCCGGCAACCGGGCAGGGCTGCGTCATGACCTCGGCGGTGCGATCGAGCGCGCTCGCCGCGGGGACCGTCGCCTCGATCGCGTCGAGCTGCGCCGCGACGGCCGAGGCGGCCTGAGCAACGGTGCGCGTCTGCTGCGCCTCGGTGACCGACACGGCGATCCACACGGTGCCGCAGAGTGCGACGACGCCCGCCACCGGCAGGGCGGCGCGCCAGAACTCCCGCCGCGCTTCCCCCATGCCAGCACGCTACCCGAGCGGCGTCACCGGCCGTTCACGATCCGTTCGATTCGGAGTCCGTCGGTCTCGTAATTGCCGGACACCTTCGGTGGTTGGAATACCGATGGTCTCGGAATGCCGAGGCATCCCCCTTCCGAAAGGTCATCATGCGCCGCTTCACCCTGCCCGCCGTCGGCGTCCTCGGCGTCGCCGCCCTCGCCCTCACCGGCTGCCAGAGCACCGCGGGCGAGCCGGCCGCCGCCGACCCGAACGCTCCCATCACGATCGCGACGATCCCCGTCGGCGAAGACCCCACCGCCGAGAACCCCGTCGACGTGTTCGCCGAGCTCCTCGAGGAGGCGACCGGCCGCGACGTCGAGATCACCGACGTGCCCGACTACCTGAGCGTCGTCGAGGCGATCCGGGCCGACCACGTCGATATCGGCATCATGAGCGGCTTCCCGTCGGCGCTGGCCGTGAACACGGGCGAGGTCGACGCGCTCGTCGCGTTCCAGGGCGACGACGCGCCGGTCTCGACCTGCGTCGTGCTCGACGACTCGCCCATCCGGGAGGTCGAGGACCTCGCCGGCAAGACCGTCGCCTTCGCCGACCAGGCGTCGAGCTCGGGCTACTTCATGCCGGTGTACATGCTGCACGAGGCGGGCCTCGAGCGGGACGCCGACTACGAGGCGATCTTCGCCGGCGGCCACGAGGGCAGCTTCGCCGCCCTCGCGCAGGGCCAGGTCGACGCCGCCTGCACCGCCGTCATGCTGACCCAGCTCGGCAAGCCGATGTTCCCCTTCGAGGACGGCGAGTGGCGTGCGGTCGGCGAGAGCCCGGCGATGCCGATCGCGGGCGCCGTGCTCGGCCGCCAGTCGCTCGACGCCGAGACCCGCACGGTCATCCAGGACGGCATCGCCGAGGTGTTCTCGCCCGAGAACGCCGAGCGGCTCGGCGCGTACGGCTCCTTCGCCGCCGCTCCGCAGACCGTCGACCCGAAGGCCGAGGAGTTCGCCGGCTTCGCCGAGATCGCGGCCGTCGCCGGGGTCGAGCTCAAGGACCTCAAGTGACGCTCGTGGCGGGCGCGCACGAGGTCGAGCCGCGGGTGACGACGGCCGAGCTGCGCCAGGCGCTGCCGCTCGTCACCGTGCGCGGCCTCGAGGTCGCCTACGACGCGCAGCGGGTGCTCGCGGGCGTCGACCTGGAGCTGTTCCCTGGCGAGATGGTGGCGCTCCTCGGGGCCTCGGGCTCGGGCAAGTCCACGCTCATGCGGAGCCTCACCGGCTTCGCGCCGATCACGGGCGGCGCGGTGCGGGTCGCCGGGCACGACGTCACGAACCTTCGCCGCGGGCAGCTGCGGACGCTCCGCAGCGAGGTCGGGCAGGTGTTCCAGCAGTTCAACCTGATCCCGCGGCTCAGCGTGCTGACGAACGTGCTCGCCGGGGCGCTGCACGATGCGGGGCCGATCAACCTCGTCGGCGGCTTCTCGAGCGCGCACCGCCGGCGGGCGCTCGAACTGCTCGACCGGGTCGGCATCGCGCACAAGGCCCTCGAGCCCGCCCGATCGCTCTCGGGCGGGCAGCAGCAGCGCGTCGCCATCGCCCGGGCGCTCATGCAGCGGCCGAAGGTGATCCTCGCCGACGAGCCGGTGGCCTCGCTCGACCCGAAGCTCGCCGACTCGGTGCTGGAACTGCTCCGCGAGATCGCGAGCGAGGACGGCATCCCCGTGCTCGTGAGCCTGCACGTGCTGCCGCTCGCGCTCGCGCACAGCGACCGCATCGTGGGCCTGCGCCGGGGCGAGATCCTCGTGTCGGGGCGCACGTCGCAGCTGGATGCCGCGGCGCTCGCGCCGCTCTACGAGGACGAGGAGCCCGGCGATGACGAGCACTGAGCCGCGCAGCCGGGTCGCGACCGGCACCCCGGCGGGCGGCCCGAGCGCCGTGGACCCGATGCTCGCCGCCGCGGAGCGGCATCGCCTCGAGCGCGCCTTCCGGATGCCGCGCACTCGCTTCCTGATCGGGCTGCCGATCGCCGCGCTCCTCTTGATCTGGTCGTTCAACGGCGCCCAGTTCAACTTCGTGAAGCTCGGCGAGGGCGCGGTGAACATGGGGGAGTTCCTCTCCCGGCTGTTCCCGCCGGACTTCTCGAAGCTCGGCACGATCCTCGCGCTGCTGCTCGAGACGTTCCAGATGGCCGTCGTCGGCACCGTGCTCGGCGCCGTGCTCTCACTCTTCGTCGCGGTGTGCGCCGCGTCGAACATCGCCCCGAAGTGGCTGTACTACCCGACGCGCTGGGTGATGAACATCATCCGCTCGGTGCCGGACCTCGTCTTCGCGCTCATGTTCGTCTCCGCGGTCGGGCTCGGGCCCTTCGCCGGCATCCTCGCGATGACCCTCGGCTCCATCGGCTCGATCGGCAAGATCTTCGCCGAGGCGATGGAGCAGGTCGACCGCGGCCCCGTCGTCGCCATGCAGGCCGTCGGCGCCTCCAAGCGCCAGGTCGTGCAGTACGGCGTGCTGCCGCAGGCGGCACCGCTGCTCACCTCGTACAGCCTGCTGCTGTTCGAGGGGAACGTGCGCGGCGCGACTATCCTCGGCCTCGTCGGCGCGGGCGGCATCGGCCTCGAGCTCACGACGGCGATGCGCATGTACGACTACGGGCACCTCAGCGCCATCATCATCTGCATCATCGTGCTGGTGACGGCCATCGACCAGGGCAGCGCCCTCATCAGAAGGAGAATCACATGACGATCATCGACGCCCCCGCGCTCGCCCTGAGCGCCCCGGTCAACCTCCGCGACCTCGGCGGCATCCCGATCGACGGGGGAGTGCTGCGCACCGGGCTCGCGATTCGCACCGACGATCTCGCCCTCGTGACGGAGGAGGCGGCCGACGAGCTGGTGGCCGCTGGGCTCACCGCGATCATCGATCTGCGCTCGGCCGACGAGGTCGCCATCAGCGGGCGCGGCCCGTTCGGCGCCCGCCCGGTCGCGTACCACCACCTCGCGCTCATGGCGAACGTGGGCGACTCGACGCAGCTGCCGTTCACGCACGAGTCGATGGGGGAGTCCTATGTCGGGATGGTCGAGACCGCCGCGCCGCAGCTCGTCACGGCGCTGAACGTCGTCGCGCACGCCCCCGGGGCGACCGCGTTCCACTGCGCGGCCGGCCGGGACCGCACGGGCGTGCTCGCCGCCATGTTGCTGCTCGCCCTCGGCGCCGACGACGAGGACATCGTCGCCGACTACGCCCGCACCGGCGAGAACATGCCCGCGATCATGCGCCGCACGCAGGGCGTCATGGGGCCGCTGCTCGCCCGGCTCGGCGTCGACGAGGAACGCCTGCGCGGCTCCCTGCCCGATGGGCCGATGGATGTCTCGATGCGGATCCTGCTCGGCACGCTCCGCGGCCGCTACGGCGACCCGCTCACGCCGCTGCGCGACGCCGGGCTCTCGGCGGACACCGTGGCTCGCCTCCGCGCGCGGGCGCTCGCCGCGTGACGACCCTCGTGCCGGTGACCGGGCCTCCGGCCCACGCTCCGACCGCTGCTCCGACCGGGACCGCGAACCGCCGCGGCCCCGGTCGGCCGCGCGACGAGGAGCTCGACGGGCAGCTCGTCGCGGCCACGCTCGCACTCATCGACGCCGGTGAGGAGGTGACCGTCGGCCGCGTCGTCGCCCGCAGCGGCGTGAGCCGAGCCGCCCTCTACCGCCGCTGGCCCTCGCTCACGACCCTCATCGCCGCCGCGCTCGACGTCGGCCGCGAGGTGCCGCCCGAGGTGGGCGACGCGGTCGACCTCCGCGAGCTGCTGCTCACCGGGCTCGGCTTCGGCGCCGACGGCGTGGCTCCCTCGGCGCCCGGCTACCCGGAAGCGCGGTTCCGCCAGCGCATCCGCCTCGTCATGGCCGACCGCGCGCTGCAGCGCGCGTACTGGAGCTCCCACGTCGCCCGCCGCCGCGTGCCGCTCGAACGCGCGCTCGCCGCGGGCGTCGCCCGCGGCGAGCTGCGCGCGGATCTCGACATCGAGGCCGCGTTCGACGCCATCGCCGGCGTCGCCTACTACCAGCTCGTCGTGCGCGGCGAGCGGATCGACGAGCCCGCGGTCGTGGCTCGGATGCGCGCGGCGATCGAGCTGATCTGGCGGGGGATGCGGGCCTGAGCGGCGCCGTGCGCGGGACGGCGACGGGCCGTGGGGCGGGTGGCGCGCCCCGGCGGAGATCGCGCTCCGGACCGGGGGCGTGGCCCTACACTGAGGGGATGATCGAGCGGACACCCACGAAGAGGCCGATTGCCGATCAGATGTACGACGTCCTGCTGCAGCAGTTCATGTCGGGGGAGCGCGGCGCCGGCCAGAGCCTGAACATCGGCGCGCTTTCGCGCGAGCTCGACGTCAGCCAGACGCCGCTGCGCGAAGCACTGGCCCGACTGGAGCACACCGGCCTCGTCGAGCGCGAGGCGCTCCGCGGCTACCGGGTCGCGCCGATGATGACGCGCACCGAGGTGCAGCAGCTCATGGAGGCGCGCCTGCTCCTCGAGCCGAAGCTCGCCGAGCAGGCCGCGCTCCGCAAGACGGACGCCTTCATCGCCGAGCTGCGCGAGGCGGTCGACGAGTTCCACCAGTCCGCCGAGCTCGCCGACATCGAGACCGAGGGCTTCGACCTCTACTGGCGCTCGGACGACCGCTTCCACATGTGCATCGCCGCGCAGGCCGGCAACCGCTTCCTGGAGATGGCGTACGGCGCGCTCGGGGGACAGATCCAGCGCTTCCGGCTGTTCTCGAAGTTCGGTCGCACGGGGGCGCGGCGAGCGGCGCCCGAGCACACGGCGATCTTCGAGGCGATCGCGGCCGGCGACGGCCCGGCGGCCGCGGAGGCCATGCGGGCCCACGTGATCGGGGCGACGGAGCGACTGCTCGGCGACTGATCGATCGCTCGGCGACGAGCGGGTCGCGCGGTGCCTGCGAGGGCAGCCGTCGGTTCGGTACTCCGAATTGTGCAATACTATAGTCCATACTATTTCAAGGAGGCGGGCGATGGAGCGCGAAGGAACCGGGGCGGTGGCCGTCGGCGGCTACACGGCCACGCCGCTCGTCGAGGGCTTCCCGGGCAAATCCGCCTCGCACGGCGCCTTCGGCTGGAGCAGCCTCTGGCTGCTCGACGACGGGCAGCGCCGGGTGCTCGTCGACGCGGGGCAGCCCGCGTACATCCCGCTCATTCACGAGGGGCTCGCTCGGCTCGGCCTCACCGCCGCCGACGTCACCGACGTGCTCATCACCCACCTGCACTGGGACCACGTCGCGAACTTCACCATGTTCCGCAACGCGACCACCTGGGTCGGGGAGGAGGAGCTCGCCTGGGCCGCCGAGCAGCCGGCGGGGACGAAGTTCATCCCCGACCTGCACGTGCAGGAGCTGCTGCGCCGCCGGCAGGGCGTCGAGCGGATGCGTGCCGGGCAGGAAGTGCTCCCCGGCATCCACGCCCTCGCGAGCCCAGGCCACACGCCGCACCACCTCGCCTTCTTCGCCGAGCGCACCGAGGACCGCCTCGTCTTCGCGGGCGACGCCGTGAAGAACCTCCATGAGCTCACCACCCTCCGCGCCGACTCGAGCCTGGACGACGAGGCGAGCTCCGCCACGATCGACCGGCTGCGCTCGCTCCTCGCCGACACCGCGGGCGTGCTCGTGCCCGGCCATGACGTCGGGCTCGCGCTCGCCGACGGGGCGGTGCGCCGCGTGCGACCGCAACGCGCCGAGATCGGCTACTTCGCGGATGCCGAGGGCGAACAGGACCGGAGCATCGGCTGACGCCGCTGCGAACGAAAGGACGACGATGACGACCGTGCTCTACACCGGCGGTACCGGCCGCATGGGCCAGGTGATCCGCGAGGGCCTCGCCGGCCGCTACGAGCGGGTGGTGCTCTTCGCCCGCCGCGCCCCGGAGGGCGACTTGTTCCCGGGCGAGGAGCTCGTGCTCGGCGACCTCGCGGAGCTCGACCGGCTCACCGAAGCCGCCGCCGGCGTCGACGTGATCGTGCACCTCGGCGGCGTCGCCGACGAAGCGCCCTACGAGGCGGTGCGCGCCGCGAACATCGACGGCACCTACCACGTGTACGAGGCCGCCCGCCGGGCCGGCGTGCGCCGCGTCGTCTACGCGAGCTCGAACCACATCGTCGGCTTCCACCCCGCCTCGGAGCTGCTCGACGAGGCGGCCCCGCTCCGACCCGACACCTACTACGGCGTCTCGAAGGCCTTCGGCGAGGCGCTCGCGAGCCTCTACCACGACAAGTGGGGCGTCGAATCGGTGCTCCTGCGCATCGGCACCTTCCGCCCCGCGCCCGAGGACACCCGCCAGCTCGCGCTCTGGCTGAGCTGGCCCGACGGCGTCGAGCTCGTGCGCTGCGCGATCGAGAACGGGCCAGTCGGCTGCCAGGTCGTCTACGGCACCTCCGCGAACTCGGAGCGCTGGTGGAACGCCGACGCCGGTTGGGCCGCCATCGACTACCAGCCGAAGGACGACGCGGCCGAGCACGCCGACGCCGTCGACCGGGCCAAGCCTGTGCCCGCCTTCCACGGCGGGGCCTTCACCGCCGCCGACTACGAGGGAGGGATCTGGTGACCGCCACCGCCGACGTCCTCATCACGACCGCCTTCCTGCACCCCGGCGACGAGGTCGACCTGATGCTCGGCGCGGCCGGGCTCTCCACCCGGCACGTGCCCGACCTCGCCGCCCTCGACGAGGCCGAGCGGGCCGAGCTGCTCGCCGGGGTCCGTGCGATCATCGCGGGCACCCTGCCGCTCACCGCCGAGCATCTCGCCGCGGCGGAGCGCCTCGAGCTCATCGTGCGCACCGGCGTCGGCTACGACAGCGTCGACCTCGACGCGGCCACCGCCCGCGGCATCCCGGTCTGCATCACCGCCGGCGCGAACCGGCAGGCCGTCGCCGAGCACGTCTTCGCCCTCATGCTCGCGGTCGCCCGCCGGGTGCCCGAGAACATCCAGAACCTCGCGGCGGGCAGCTGGCAGCAGCTCACCGGGCGCGAGCTCGCCGGCGCCACGCTCGGCATCCTCGGCCTCGGCTCGATCGGCAAGGCCGTCGCCACCATCGCCGCGGGCTTCGGAATGTCGGTCCTCGCCTACGACCCGTACTTCGACGAAGCGTTCGCGGCCGCCAACGGCATCCGCCGCGCCGAGCTCGACGAGGTGCTCGCCGAGTCCGATTTCGTCACCCTGCACCTCTTCCTCGACGACTCCACCCGCAACCTCATCGACGCCGCGCGCCTGCGCACCATGAAGCGCGACGCGGTGCTCGTCAACACCGCCCGCGGCGGCATCGTCGACGAGGACGCCCTCGTCGACGCCGTCCGCGACGGCGTCATCGGGGGAGCGGCGCTCGACGTCTTCGCCACCGAGCCGCTGCCCGCCGACAGCCCGCTGCTCAGCACCCCCGGCATCCTCGCGACCACCCACGTCGCGGGTGCGACCCGGGAGGCGCGCGGCGAGTCCGGGCGGATGGCCGCGGCCAACGTCATCGACGTGCTCGGCGGCGCCGGCGCGCCCCGCTTCGTCGTGAACCCCGGCTACGAGGGGGTGCCCGCGTGATCCTCGAGACCGCCTCGGGGCCCGTGCGCCTCGCCGCGAACCTCAAGTGGATGTTCACCGAGCTGCCGTTCGAGCAGCGCTTCGACGCGGCCGCCGCCGCGGGCTTCACCGCCGTCGAGTACGCCTCGCCGTACGAGCTGCCGGCCGAGCGGATCCGCGAGCTGCTGGACGGCGCCGGGCTCGCGCAGGCGCTCATCAACACGCCGGCCGGGCCCGCGGGCTCCGCGACCGTCATGGGTGCCGGCTTCGTGCCCGGCGCGGGGGAGGAGTTCCGCGCCGGCGTGCTGCAGGCGCTCGAGTACGCGACCGCGATCGATGCGCCCGTCGTGCACGTCATGGCCGGCCTCCGCCCCGAGGGCGTCGACCCGCAGCTCGCCTTCGCCGGCTACGTCGCGCGCATCGGCTGGGCGGCCGAGCAGGCCCGCGGCACCGGGATCCGCCTCGTGCTCGAGGCGATCAACAAGCGCGACCAGCCCCGGTACGGCCTCGCCACGATGGAGACCGCCGCGGCCGTCGCCGAGGCCGTCGACCCGCAGACGGTCGGCGTGCTCTTCGACGTCTACCACGCGCAGGTCGACGGCGGGAACGTGATCGAGCGCTTCGAACGCCTCGTGCCGCGCATCGGGCACGTGCAGATCGCCGACAACCCCGGCCGCGGCGAGCCCGGTACGGGGGAGATCGCCTACGAGCGCGTGCTCGCGCACATCGCCGCGAGCGAGTACCGCGGCTGGATCGCCCTCGAGTACGGGCCGGTCGCCGGCACCGTCGAAGGGCTCGGCTGGACGGAGAGGATCAGCGGATGACCGACCCGAGGATCGCGCTCATCAGCGCGACGCCGCTCGCCATCGCCCCCGCGGCCGCGGCCATCGCCGCGCAGTTCCCCGAGGGCACGGTGTGGAATCTGCTCGACGACCGGCTGCTCGCCGACGCGCAGGGGCAGGGCGGGGTGACCGCGCCGCTCGCCGCCCGGATGGACCAGCTCATCGAGCTCGCGATCGAGGGCGGCGCCGACGGCGTGCTGCTCACCTGCTCGCAGTACGGCGCGCGCGCCGAGCTGCGCGACCCGGCCGCCGACGGGGTCGCCGTGCTCGCCGCCGACGGTCCGCTCTTCGACGCCGTCGTGGCGCTCGGCGCCGCCCGGGTCCTGCTCGTCGCCTCGCTCGACTCGGCCGCCGCCGACAGCTCGGCCAGGCTCGCCGCCGCCCTCGACGCGGCCGACGTCGCGACCGAGCTCGACACGCTCGTGGTGCCGGCCGCTGCGAAGCCGCAGTCGGAAGCGGAGCTCACGGCGGCGCTCGCCACCGCGATCGACGGGGCCGCGCCGGGCTACGACGCCGTCGTGCTCGCCCAGTTCTCGCTCGCCCCGGCCGCCGGAGCCCTCGCCGAGCGCTTCGGCGTGCCGGTGCTCGACGCGCCGCGGGCCGCGGCGACCCGGCTCGCAGCGGAGATCGCGGGGCAGGGCCGATGATCGGCGTCATCGCCGACGACGTGACGGGTGCGACCGACGTGGCGGCGGCGCTCAGCCGAGCCGGCCTGCGCACGCTGCTCTCGCTCACGACGGAGCTCGAGCCGGGCGAGGCGGAGGCCGACGCGATCGTGATCGGGCTGAAGACCCGCTCGATCCCCGTCGCCGACGCGGTCGCGCAGAGCCTCGCGGCCCTCGCCGCCCTGCGCGCGGCCGGGGCCGAGCGCGCCTACTTCAAGTACTGCTCCACCTTCGACTCGACGCCCGAGGGCAACATCGGACCGGTCACCGAAGCGCTCGCCGCCGAACTCGGCGCGCGCATCGTCGTGACAACCCCGGCGGCACCGCTGCACGGGCGCACCGTCACCGGCGGCCGGCTCTTCGTCGGCGGGGTGCCGCTCGACGAGACGCACATGCGCGAGCACCCGGTGACGCCGATGCGGGACTCCTCGGTGCCGAGGCTGCTCGCGCCGCAGGTGGCCGGCGAGGTCGGCCTGCTGCCGCTCGACGTCGTCCGCGCGGGCGCCATGGCGGTGCGCGACGCGGTCGCGGCGGCCGAGGCATCCGGCGTCGCCCAGCTCGTCGCCGACGCGAGCGAGGACGACGACCTCGACGTGATCGCGGAGGCGATCGATGGCGCGCCGCTCGTCGCAGGCTCGGCGGGCCTCATCGGTGCGCTCGCCCGGCGGCGGCGCGCGAGTGGGCGCCCGGCGAGCGCTCCGCCCGCCGGTCGCACCGCGATCATCGCGGGCAGCTGCTCGCGCCGCACGCTCGAGCAGATCGACCGCTTCCGGGAGACGGGGGCGCCGAGCTACCGCCTGCGGGCCGAACGCGGCGACACCGCCGAGGCCCTGGCCGCCGCGGCGCTCGCCTGGTGGGACGCGCACTCGGGCGACCGCTCCGCCCTGATCTACTCCTCGAGCCCAGCGGCCGAGCGCGACGCCGAGTTCCCCGAGGCGGGGGAGCTCTACGAGCGCACCGCCGGGCTCGTCGCCGACGGGCTCGCGGAGCGCGGCGTGCAGCGGATCCTCGTCGCCGGCGGAGAGACGTCGGGCGAGGTCGTCCGCGCGCTCGGCATGGGCACCGCCGTGGTCGGCGAGGAGGCCGCGCTCGGCGCGCCCTGGATCCACGACCCGCACCGCGACCTGCACCTCGTGCTGAAGTCCGGGAACTTCGGCGAGCCCGAGCTCTTCGTCGACGTCGCCGGGGCGGGGGTCGCCTCGTGAGCGGCGCCGGCCCCGCGGCCCTCGCGGTCGAGCGGGTCGCGCACGCCATCCATCGGCGCGGCCTCAGTCACGGGCGCACCGGCAACCTGGCCGTGCGCGACGGCGAGCACATCCTGGTCACCCCGACGGGCGTGAGCCTCGGCGAGGTCGAGGCGGGGGCGCTCTCGGTGCTCGACGCCGACGGCCGGCGGCTCGACGGGCCGCGCCCGACGAAGGAGGCGTTCCTGCACCTCGCGGTGCTGCGCACCCGCCCGGAGCTGAACGCCGTCGTGCACACGCACTCGCCGTACGCCGCCGCGCTCTCGTGCCTCGACGGGCTCGACCCCGAGGCGCCGCTGCCGCCGCTCACCGCCTACTTCGCGATGCGGGTCGGCGCGCTGCGCCTGCTGCCGTACCTCGCGCCGGGGGATGCCTCGGGCACCGCCGCGGTCGAGGAGGCCGCCGCCGCGAGCCACGCCCTGCTGCTGCGCAATCACGGGCCCGTCGTCGCCGGCAGCGACCTCGACGGCGCGCTCGACGCACTCGAGGAGCTGGAGCACACCGCGCAGCTCTTCTTCCTCACCACTGGGCACCGCACCGCTCCGCTCACCGCGGAGCGGGTCGCGGCGCTCGCCCAGTCGCCCATCCAGCCGCCCGCCGAGGGAAGGACCCCCGCCGCATGATCACCCTCTACAGCGGCCTCGTCGTGCGCCAGCCGCTCGTCGAATCACTCATCCCCGCGTTCGAGGCGGAGACGGGCGAGCACATCGAGGCGACCTTCGAGCCGACCACGGTGCTGCTGGACCGCATCGCCGCGGGCGAGCGCCCCGACCTCGTGCTCGGCGTCGCCGGCTCGGTGGGCGAGCTCGCCGAGCAGGGCGTGCTCGACCCGGCGAGCGTCGTCGAGCTCGCCGTCTCGGCGATCGGGGTCGCGCGCCTGCCCGAGACGCCGTCGCCCGTGGATGCCTCGGCCGAGGTGTTCCTCGACCGGCTGCTCGAGTCCCGCGCGGTCGCCTACTCGCTCTCCGGCGCGAGCGGCCTGCACTTCGCCGGGCTCCTGCGGGAGCGGGGGCTGCTCGAGCGCCTCGACGAGCGCGCGGTGCGCTTCCCGGCCGGGCTGACGGCGGAGGCGGTGGTGGACGGTCGCGCCGAGCTAGCCATCCAGCAGCTCAGCGAGCTGCGCTCCGTGGACGGACCGCACCTGGTGGAGCCGATCCCGCACGAGCTGCAGTCCTACGCGCGCTTCGCGATCGGCGCCAGGACCGGCGCCCCGGACGCCGCGCGCGCGTTCGCCGCGTCGCTCGCAGGGGAGCGGGCGCTGACGGCCTTCGAAGCCGTCGGGCTCAGCGCCCCCTGAATCGTCCCAGCGCCCCCTGAACCGTGCCGGCCCCGCCGGCATCCGACCACGGCCCCCGGGTCGAACGAGAACGAGAGAACAGAAGGAACGGACCATGAGGAAAGTAGTGGTGGACACCGACACCGGTGTGGACGACGCCCTCGCGCTGATGCTGCTCGCCGCCGATCCCGAGGTCGAGATCCTCGCGGTGCTGAGCGTCTTCGGCAACTGCCACGGCGACCGCGCCGCCGACAACGCGCGGTACGTGCTCGACACCTGCGGGCGCCAGGACGTGCCCGTCTACCGGGGCTCGGACGTGCCGCTGAAGCAGGAGCTGAAGCTCTCCTCCGGCGTGCACGGCGACGACGGCTTCGGCAACACCGGGCTGCGCCCCGAGACGAGCGTTCCCGCGGAGCCGAACGGCATCCCGATCCTGCTCGACCTCGTCGCCGAGCACGAGGGCGAGATCGACTACCTCGCCCTCGGTCCGCAGACGAATCTCGCGAAGGCGCTCCAGCAGGAGCCGCGGCTGCTCGAGCGGCTGCGCAGCACGACGATCGTCGGCACGTTGGGGCCGGCGCTCTACCACGACACTGAGCCGTGGGCGGACCGCCGCTTCCGCGTCTCGCGCGACCCGAACGTGTCGTTCGACATCGACGCCGCCGAGATCGTCGCGAGCCACGAGGGCAACGTGACCTGGTGCGGCCCGTACGTGACCCGGCAGGCGCTCGTGCCGGAGAACTTCTTCCTCGAGCTCGCCGCCGAGACGAAGTCGCCGCCGGCCGAGCTGATCACCGCGATCAGCCACGACTACGCGGGCTTCTACTCCCGCTCCTACGGGCGTCCGGACACGGCGCGCGTGATGGGGATCAACGACAGCCTTGCGGTCGCGACGCTGCTGCGGCCCGAGCTCGTTGCCGGTGCCGTGCAGCGGCCGCTGCAGACCTTCGAGGACGAGGCGACGGGGGAGCGGTTCCTCGCCGGCGTCCACCCGGTGAAGGACGAGACCCGCCCGATCCACCGGGTGATCTTCGACATGGACTTCGACGGCGTGCTGGAGCTCATCGGGGAGACGCTCCGCCGCCCGCTGCCCTGGCGTTGACCGACAGCGCGAGGCGGCCGAGAAATCCGCTGCGGCCCCTCGCGCAAATCCTATAGCGACCGCTATACTATTTTATTACCGACAACCTCACCCCGCTTCTGCGAAGGTGGCATCGAGCGAAGGAGCTCCCCCCGATGTCGAAACTCCAAGACCCCGCGCCCGCGTCGCGCGCCGAGGCCTCGCCCGTCCGGAAGCCCGGGCACGCCAAGCAGCTGTTCGCCCTCAGCGCGGGTCACGCGCTCGAGTGGTACGACTGGGCGATGTTCGGGCTCCTGTCCGTGTACATCGGACAGGCCTTCTTCCCGGGGGAGAACGCGGTCGCCGCGACCCTGAACTCGCTCGCGGTCTTCGCGGTCGGCTTCGTGGTCCGCCCGATCGGCGGCGTCGTCTTCGGCCTGGTCGCCGACCGGCTCGGCCGCAAGCCCGTCATGGTGGGGGCCGTGGCGGTCACCGCGGCGGCGAGCCTCGTCATCGGCATCCTGCCGACGCACGAGACGCTCGGCATCTGGGCCGGCGTCATCGTGCTGTTCTGCCGCATCATGCAGGGCTTCTCGACGGGCATCGAGGGCTCGCTCGGCGCGGCCTACGGCGTCGAGCTCGTGCCGGACCGCCCGGGCTACGTCGCCGGCTTCATGGCGACGTTCAACAACCTCGGCAACATGCTCGCCCCGCTGACCGCGTTCGTCACGAGCTCGCTGATCGGTCCCGAGGGCATGGCCGAGTACGGCTGGCGCGTGCCGTTCATCCTGGGCGGCCTGCTCGGCTTCATCGTGCTGTGGCTCCGCCGCACCCTGCCGGAGACCCTGCCCGCCGCCTCGAGCGTCGCCGAGGGCAGCCGTGTCACCACCCGTCAGCAGACCGGCGAGGTCTGGAAGGGCGTCCGGAAGTACTGGCTCAGCATCCTCGCCGTCGTCTTCATCGTCGGCGCCATCCAGGCGTACAACTACACCTGGCTCTCGGGCCTGCCGTCGATCGCGACCGGCACCTACGGCGAGGACCCCACGGGCGTCTTCGCGGTGTCCACCTCGCTCGGCGTCATCCTCACCGTCGGCGCCTTCGTGCTCAGCCGCGTGCTCGACAAGTGGGACCTCTCCCGCTGGTTCGTGCTCGGCCGCCTGCTCGCGATCCCGACGATCTTCCTGGTGCTGCTCTACACCGGCAACGGCGTCGGCCCGCTCGCCGGCGTGCTGCTCGGCGGCTCGCTCGTGCTGCTGCTGAACCTCACCATCTTCAGCACCGTCGCGAACCTGATGATCCCGCAGCAGTTCCGCGGCACCGCCGTCGGCCTCGGCTACGGCATCGGCGTCGCACTCTTCGGCGGCACCGCCTCGTACCTGTTCGTGTATCTGCAGAGCATCGGCCTCGGGAACGTGTTCCCGTTCTACGTCGCCACGCTCTGCGCGATCAGCGTCGTGCTCTACCTCGTCGCGAAGCGCAAGAACGGCGTCTTCAAGGGCAAGCAGGCCGACTAGGCATCCGAATCGACCGCGCCGTCGGTCCTCCGCGAACCGCGGGGGCCGGCGGCGTGTTCGTGTGCGGGGACGTCTCGAAGGGCCGGGCGCGCTCAGTGCGCCCGGTGCTCCACCGCGTCGGCCGGGGCTGCGCGCTCGTCGGTGAGCGTGCGGCGCCTGGCCTCCTCGATGTGCGCCCGCATGAGCCGCGCGGCATGCTCCTCGTCGCCGGCCGCGATCGCGTCGTAGATGCCGCGATGCTCGGCCGCCGCTTCGAGGGCGTGCGTGCGGCCGGCCCGGCCGCTCAGCCGGAAACGCTGCAGCTGACTGCCGAGCGCCGCGAAGGCGCGGTGGGTGAACGGGTTGCCGGTCTGCGCGCTGATCAGCGTGTGGAACGACTCGTCGGCGACCCAGCTCGCCTTCAGCGTCTCGGGGTCGGCGAGCTCGCCCGCCCGCTCCATCGTCTCGA
This sequence comes from Agromyces soli, assembly GCF_022811605.1. GTDB lineage: Bacteria > Actinomycetota > Actinomycetes > Actinomycetales > Microbacteriaceae > Agromyces > Agromyces soli. The sequence goes on from NZ_CP094533.1 coordinate 2,588,514, forward strand.
TGGTCGCGAGCAGCCGGGCCAGGAACTCCGGGTCCGCCTTCGTCGTCGCCTCGCCCGCGAAGCTCGGCTCGAAGAGCAGCCTGGCGTCCATGAGCTGCACGATCTCGGTGGGGGAGAGGAGTGGGGCGACCTCGTACCCCCGGAGCGGGTGCCGCAGCACGAAGCCGGTCGGTTCCAGGCGGGCGAGCGCCTCGCGGATCGGGGTCGCCGACAGGCCCATCTCGCGGGAGAGCGCGCCGATGTTGAGCCGATCGCCGGGCTCCCGCCGCCCGCCGATCATCTGCAGCAGCAGCTCGTCGTAGGCGCGATCGGCGTACGGCACGCGGGTGGACCGCCGTCGCGACGGCGGGACGCGCTCTTCGCTCACTCGGGCTCCTCAGGGGTGGTCGGTCGTGCCTGCTCGAACCTATCGCGTCGCCGGCGCACGGCTCGGGGCCCGCGCCGTAGCGGCGCGGGCCCCGAGATGGTGCGGGCGGGAGCTGGAGGGCTCAGGCCGCCTTCTTGACCTGACCCGAACGCCAGAGCTGCACGAACTCGCGGGTCATCTCGCCGCTCGCCGGCAGGTCCATGTCGGTGTTCGGCTTCGAGCCGTAGCCGAACACGGCGCCGTCGGCGACCTCGGCGTAGGTGGCGGCGTGCTTCGCCGTCATGCCGGAGCCGAGGATGATCGGCGCGTCCGCGATGGCGTCCTTGATCTGGCGCAGGCGGTCGAGGCTCGGCGGCATGCTCGTGTCGTCGCCGGCCAGGATGATGGCGTCGGCGCCGCCGCGGTGCAGCATGTCGGCCGCGATGACCGGCACGGGGCGCTCGACGAGCGGACGCGCGTGCTTGGTCAGGAGGTCCGCGAGCGTGAGGATGTGCTCGCCGCCGATGTGCTTCTTGTAGCGGGCGACGAGGTGCGCCTCGCTGTTGATGATGCCCTGGTCGGTGACCGAGGCGTCGGTGAGGATGTTCAGACGGATGAACTGCGCGTCGACCGCCGCGGCGATGCCGAGGGAAGCCTTCCACGAGTTGCGGAGGATGTTGATGCCGATCGGCAGATCCGTCTGGCGACGCACCTCGCGGGCGACCACGGCGGCCGCCGCGACGGTCTCCGGCTCGATGGTGACGGGGTAGAAGGGATAGTCGTGGAAGTTCTCGACGAGGAGCGCGTCCACGCCGCCCTCGGCGAGCGTGTTCGCGTCCTGCACCGCGCGGTCGATGACGTCGTTCAGGTCGCCCGAGAAGGCGGGGGCACCGGGCAGGGCGTACATGTGCACCATGCCGATGACGGGGGCCTTGCCGCCGAACACGCCGTTGAAGCGGTCGAGGTAGGGGTAGCTCATGGGAGGGCTCCTAGGGGATGGGACGCGGGCGCGGCCGAGCTCGGTCGGGCGACGCTGCGTCGACGGGGTTCGTGCGATCGCCACGAGGGGCGCCGAACGCGGCCGCGAGTGCGGCCCGGAGTGGGAAATGCCTGTCGACCGGCCGTTCCGCTTCCGTTGCTTCAAATAATATTGGATTTGAGGGCGAAGTCAAGCAGTCCTCGTGCGCCGTGCGGGGAGTGGGCGCCCCTCGGCTCGTCCCTGGGCCGAGGTTAGGGTGGGCACATGCGGGGAGCGGGGCGAGGGCGGTGGCAGTGGCGTCGTCCGGGCACCGCACTCCTCGCGGGTGGGGTGGTCCTGCTGCTCGTCGCCTGCGCGCCGAGCGGAGGCGGCCGCGGGTCGGGGGATGCCGAGGCATCCACGCCGTCCGCTGACGGATCGACCGCGCCGGGCGTCGTCCTGCCGCCGGCGGGAGTGGTGCCCGACTATCAGCTCGGCGGGGCGTACGAACCCGCCGAGGGCGTCGGCGTGGTCGCGCGGGACCGCAGCGCCCCTCCCGCGGCGGGTCGGTACTCGATCTGCTACGTCAACGGCTTCCAGACGCAGCCCGGCGAGCTCGAGGAGTGGCCCGCCGAGCTCCTGCTGCAGCGCGACGGCGCCCCCGTGTTCGATCCCGACTGGCCCGACGAGGCGCTGCTCGACCACTCGACGCCGGAGCGTCGCGCCGCGATCGCGGCGCTCGTCGGGCCGTGGATCGCGGGCTGCGCGGAGGCGGGCTACGACGCCGTCGAGTTCGACAATCTCGACAGCTACACGCGCTCGCACGGCGCGCTCACCCTCGACGGCGCGGTCGAGCTCGCCGGGATGCTGGTCGCCGCCGCGCACGCGCTCGGCCTCGCCGCCGGGCAGAAGAACGCCGCCGAGGATGCCGCGGTCCTCCGCGAACGCGCCGGCTTCGACTTCGCGGTGACCGAGGAGTGCGCCGCCTACGAGGAGTGCGGTGCCTACGCGGCGGTCTACGGCGACCGTGTCATCGACATCGAGTACGCGGACGAGCTGCCCGTGCCGTTCGCTGAACTCTGCCGTTCGCCCGACGCGCCGCGCTCGATGGTGCTTCGGGACCGGCAGCTCACGGTGCCGGGGGAGCCGGCGTACGTCTTCGAGACCTGCTGAGCCGCTCGCCGCGGCTCGGCGCGAAGCCGATCACGAGGCCGAGGGCGATGGCCGCCATCCCGAGCCAGGCGCCGGGCGAGGGGAGCGGTGCGCCGAGCGCCGCCGCGATGAGCGCCGCCGCCGGGGCGGCGGTGCCCGCGCACAGTCCGGCCGCGGCGGCGCCCATCCGGCCGACCCCCGTGAACCAGAGCACGAACGCGAGGGCGGTGGCGATCGCGCCGAGGTAGGCGATCGCGGCGAGCGCCGTCGGTGAGGAGAGCACCGCGGGCTCGGGGTGCTCGGTGACCGCGGAGAGCACGCCGAACACGATCGCGGCGACGGCGCACGTCGCGGCCGAATAGCTCCAGGCGCCCATGCGGGGCAGCGCTCGGGCCCCGAACAGGGTGAGGCCGACCTCGCCCGCCACGAGGGCGAGGCCCATCAGCACCCCCAGCGGATCGGCGCGGCCCCACCCGGTCACGGCGATCGCCCCGGCGCTCACGACGATCGCGCCGACGATGAGCCTCGGCGCGGGGCGCCGCCCGGCCGCGAGCGGGGCCGCGAGTGCGAGCACGAGGGGGATGCAGCCGACCGCCGCTCCGAGGAACGCGGGCTCGGCGTGGGCGGTGCCGACGAGCGTCGCGAGATTGAAGCCGACGAGGCCGGTCGCCGCCCCGCCGAGCACCCAGCCCAGATCGCGCAGTCGCGGCAGCACGAGGCGCACCCGGAAGATCCGCGCGAACACCACGATGGCCACGACGGCCACGGCGTAGCGGGCGGACTGCACGGCGAACACGGGCAGCGAGCGGGTCGCGTCGATGACCGCGACACTGCTGCCGAGCAGCGCCATCGCGGCGAGGCCCGGCCAGAGCGCCCACCAGCCTCGTGCGGCGCTGCCGGTCGGAGCGGTGGGATTCGGGGACGTCGTGGTCATGCGAGCGAGCCTGCCCGGTCGAGTGGACCATCGACAGGGGCGATCAATGGTGGATAGATTGGGCCAATGCCGGGCGACGGATTTCTCCTGCTGGACTCGACGGCGGTGCCGCGCGGGCGTCGGGCGGACTGGCTCGCCGCCGAGCTGCGCGCGGCCATCGCGCGCGGCGCCCTGCCGGCGGGGGCGAGACTGCCGGCGAGCCGGGTGCTCGCCGGTGAGCTCGGCTTCGCCAGGAACACCGTCGCCGAGGCCTACCGACGGCTCGCGGAGGAGGCGCTCGTGGTGCCCCGCGTCGGCGTCGGCACCGTGGTCGCCGCCCCGAGCGTGCCGAGTGAGCGGCTCGCGTCGCCGGGCACGGCCGGGGCAGTGCGGCCGGCGCGCGCGCCGCGGTCCGCTGCACCGGAGCCGATCGACCTCGCCGCCGGACTGCCCGAGCTCGCGGCGTTTCCCCGCGCGGCGTGGCTGCGCGCGGAGCGCGAGGTGCTCGCCGAGGCATCCCGGCGCACCCTCGGCTATCAGCACCCGGCCGGCGCGCCGACGCTCCGCGAGGCGCTCGCCGCGTGGCTCGCCCGCTCGCGCGGCGTCGTCGCCGATGCGGACGGCATCGTCGTCACCTCGGGGGTCACCGGAGCGCTCGCGCTGCTCGCGGACGCGCTCCTCGGCGAGGGACACGAGTCGGTGGCGCTCGAGGATCCGGGCGCGACCGGCAATCGTCTGATCCTGGAGTACTGGATGCCCCGGGTCGAACCCGTGCCCGTCGACGCCAACGGCCTCGTGGTCGAGGCGCTCCGGCGGTCCGGTGCGGACGCCGTCCTGGTGACGCCCGCCCACCAGTACCCGAGCGGCGTCGTACTCGCCCCCGATCGGCGACGGGACCTGTTGGCGTGGGCGAGCGAGCGGCGTGACCGCCTCGTCGTCGAGGACGACTACGACGCCGAGTACCGCTACGATCGCCGTCCGGTGCGGGCGCTCCAGCCGCTCGCGCCCGAGCGGGTCGCGTACACCTCGAGCCTCTCGAAGACGCTCGCGCCCGCCCTCCGGCTCGGCTGGCTCGTGCCACCGTCGCGACTGGTCGAACGGATCGTCGAGCGGCGCTGGGCGAGCGGGCTCGGCTCGCCCGCGCTGCCGCAGCTCGCGCTGGCTCGGCTGCTGGACTCGGGGGCCCTCGAACGGCACCTCCGGGCGATGCGCGGGCGGCACCGGCTCCGGCGCGATGCGGCCGTGGCCGCCGTCCGCGCGCAGTTGCCCGGCGTCCGCGTGCACGGCGTCGCCGCCGGCCTGCACCTGCTGCTCCAGCTCCCCGACGAGTGCGATGACCTCGAGGTCGCCGCCGCTGCCCGCGAGCTCGGCGTGCTCGTGCAGCCGCTCAGCGCGCAGCGGCAGCGCCCCGGGCCACCCGGCCTCATCGTGCACTACGCGGCGGAGCATCCGGCTCGCTTCGAGCAGGCGATCGCGACCATCGCCCGGGTGCTCGGCGCGCCGGCGACCGCGCCCGCGCAGTCCCCACTCACGCACCGAAGGGGTCGTTCTGCGACATCCGGTCGGCCGAGTGCGCGGATGGATGCCGGAAGGTGACCCCCTCGGTGCTCGGTCACTGGGCAGGCGGGCAGATGGGGCGGCGGGCAGGCCCGCCGGTGGGACAAGCGGGTGTCGGCCGTCGTCGCTATCGTGGGGGCGTGCCCGCAGAGACCCCCGAGCCGTTCGTCGTCGCCGATGCCGCCGCCTGGCGCGCGTGGCTCGACGCCAACGAGCACGAGTCCGAAGGCGTGTGGCTGCTGCTCGCGAAGAAGGGCACGATCCAGCCCACCTCACTGAGCTACGCCGAGGCCCTCGACGAGGCGCTCTGCAGCGGTTGGATCGACGGGCAGAAGCGCAGCTACGATGCGGCGACCTTCCTGCAGCGCTTCACGCCCAGGCGGCGCGCCTCCCTCTGGTCGCAGCGCAACATCGGACTCGTCGCCCTGCTCACCGAGTCCGGCCGCATGCGCCCCCGCGGGCAGCACGAGATCGACCGCGCGAAGGCCGACGGGCGCTGGGACCGCGCCTACGCCGGTTCGAAGACCGCCGAGGTGTCGCCCGAGCTCCGCGCAGCGCTCGACGCCGAGCCGGCGGCCGCCGAGCTGTTCGCCCGACTGAACGCGACGAACCGCTTCGCCGTGCTGCATCGCATCGCGACTGCGCCGAGCGAGACGAGCCGCCGCAACCGGCTCGAGAAGCTCGTCGGCATGCTGGCTCGAGGAGAGACGCCGTACCCGCAGTAGCGCGCTCCGGGTGGTTCGGAATACCACCGGTCGCAGGCGGATTGGCCGAATGAATCGGCCTTTGCGAGGATGCCTCGCGATGCTAGCCTGACTGCGATCACTTGGGATTCCAAGGTGGAGATGCGCACCGATCCGGGTGATCGAGACCACCGGTCGTCGACGGATCGGTCCGCAGTCGGGACCGACCTCGCTCGTCGAGCCTCACCGCGCCCGCCGCGTGCTCTCGCACGTCGGAGCGGAGCGGGGCGGGGTGAGAGCGATGCGACCGGGTCCCGGACCCGAAGGAAGCTGATGCGGCACCCCCTTTCCCGTGCCCTCGCCGTGGCGCTCACGGCCGTCGCAGCACTCACCGGCGCCGCCGCCCCCGCCGCGGCCGACGGCGGCACGGCTCCGACCGGCCGCGCCGGCATGTCGACCCCCGGCGGCGCGGGCCCCCTGCGAATGACGAGCTCGCCGCCCGTCGGCTACCGCTCCGAGAGCTGTCCGCCCGACGGCGGGATGCCGAACCCCGGCCACGTGCCGACCTTCACCGACGCCAACGTGTCGGTGTTCGTCGGCGGCGACCTCACCGTCACCGGCGACGCCGCCGAGGCGGAAGGGCTGCTCGTCGTCAAAGGCGATGCACGCTTCGACAAGGCGGGCATCTTCAACGTCGGGCGGGTGGGCTTCGGCTCCGGCATCTTCCCGCCCGGCGGGTCGGTCATGCTCGCGGTCGGCGGCGACGGCCTCGTCACCGGCCGCACCACGGTCGACGTCGGCCACGGCGTCGACGACGACTCGGGCTACGGGGGCTCCGTGCGGGGCGGCGGCCTTCTCGACCTCCAAGGCAACGTCGTCACGAACGGCGGCGACATCATGGATGAGCTCGGCGTCGAGGAGGCGCTCGGTCCGTTCGCCGCCTTCGACCGCACCATGGCCCGGGAGTCGGCTTCGCTCGCGAGCCTCGCCCCGACGGGGCGGGCCGAACGCGACGGCAGCGGCATCAGCTTCGAGAGCACCGCACCGAGCGTCGACGGCCTGCAGGTGTTCGAGCTCGACGTCTCCGACATCGATGGGGCGACAACGTTCATCTTCGAGGAGTCGATCCCCGACGAGGCGGCGATCGTCGTCAACGTCCGCGGCAGCGGCGGAGTCGCGATCGCCCCGCTCGCGGTCGGCTACCGCGGCGACCGGGCGGACGTCTACGACTCGCCCGTTTTCGGGGAGGCGGCGTCGCGCATCCTCTACAACTTCACCGACGCGACGAACCTCAGTCTGAGCGGCGGCGGCAACTTCATGGGCTCGATCCTCGCCCCCGCCGCCTCGGCCGACCTCACGGCGAGCACGAACGGGCGCCTCTACCTCGGCGGCGACCTCGTGACGCGCGGCTCGGGCAACGAGCTGCACAACTGGCCGTGGGTCGGGAGGCCGTCGTTCGACTGCCGGTCCGAGCCGCCGGTCGAGCCTGAGCAGGGCACGATCACCCTCGAGAAGGAGTTCGTGGAGCGCGCCCGGCCGGGCGACCAGGTTCGTCTCGTGATCGCCGCGGTGACGGCCCCCGGGGCTGAACTCGCCTCGGCCACCACCGCCGGCGCAGCGCCGGGCCGGCAGGATCGGATCGCCGGACCCGTGCCCGTCGACGGCGGCGAACGAGTGCGGCTCAGCGAACGGAGCACCCGGTCCGGCGGCGAATCCGACTACGACGCACGCTGGTCGTGCATCGACCGCGCGGACGGCAGCGCCGTCGCGAGCGGAAGCGGTCTCGATGCCGACGTCGTCGTCCCTGTCGGCACGGACGTCGTCTGCGTGTTCACGAACACGCCTCTGCCCACGTCGTCGGTCATCGTCGAGAAGCAGGCCTCGCCCGCACCCGGCAGCGTCGTGCACCCGGGCGAGCGAATCGAGTACCGGCTCGTGTTCCGGAACGACGCCGCATCGACCGCCGCGAAGGTCGAGCACACCGATGTCCTCGCCGACGTGCTCGACGACGCGGCGCTGGTTCCCGGCTCGCTCGTCGCCGACGACCCGCTCGAGGCGCGACTCGACGGGGAGCTGCTCCGCATCACCGGCGAGGTGCCGCCGGGCGCGGAGCGGCAGGTCGCGTACGCCGTCGTCGTCCGCGCGGTCGACGAGCTCGGCGACAGCCGGCTCCGCAACCTCATCGTCGAGGGCGCGCCCGATCCCGCGCCCGACTGCGACGAAGCGCTCGACTGCACCGACCATCCGGTGGGCGATGCGGCGTGGACGCTCGACAAGCAGGCCGACCCGGCGACCGGCACCGAGGTCGATCCCGGCACCCAGATCCGCTACGCGGTGACCGCTACCGGTCTGGAGGGCGCCGTCCCCGACGCCGTGATCGTCGACGAGCTCCGCGACGTGTTGCACGCCGCCGACTTCGTCGCGGGCTCGGCGCGACTGGTGCTCGACGACGGGACGGTGGTGGCGGTGGCCGACCCGCAGGACGGCCGCCTGCGCAGCCCGCCCTTCGCGTTGGCCGCGGGTTCGACGGCCGTGCTCGAGTACCGGGTGACCGTGCACGCCGACGCGTGGGCCGAGCGCCTCCGCAACGTCGTGACGGGCGCGGCCTCGACACCGCCCGAGCGCTGCGCCGACGGGCAGGAGTGCAGTACTTCGCACGACACCCCCGCGCCGGTGATCGAGCTGCCGGCGACCGGCGGTGCCGGCACCGCCGGCCTCGTCGCGGCCGGAGCCGCGCTCGCGGCCCTGGCGATGCTCGTCGCCGGTGCGCGACGACTGCGGGGCCGCTGACCGGCAGGCCCCGCCCGGTGGCCCTCACCAGGAGCAACCGCCCGAGACCGACCCAGAAGGAGCACTCCATGTCCAAGCCCACCCGCAGACGACGGTCCGCGGCCGCCCTCGCGCTCGTCGGCGCGATCGCCGCGGTCCTCGCGTTCGGCAGCGCCGCCCACGCGGCGCCGGTCGTCGACATCGACCCGGACGCGACCGCGACGCTGAACGTGCACAAGTTCGTGCAACCGGAGCGCACGGGGTCGCCGGGCGACGGCCGACCGGAGGACACGAGCGGGCTCACCCCGCTCGCCGACGTCGAATTCACCGTCGAACGCGTGGCCGGCATCGACCTGCGCACGAACGAGGGCTGGCAGGAGGCCGCGCGCTTGAGTGCGGACGACGCGGCGGCGCGCGTCGAGCGACCGGGCCGGACCGCCGTGACGGACGCCGCCGGCGATGCCGTGTTCGACGCGCTCCCGCTCGGGCTGTACCTGGTGACCGAGACCCGCGCACCGGCGGGCGTGACCCGGGCGGCGCCGTTCCTCGTGACCCTGCCGCTCACCGACGCCGAGCGCCGCGACACCTGGCGGTACGACGTGCACGTCTACCCGAAGAACGCCGTCACCGGAGCGGAGAAGTCGGTGACCGACGGGTCGGCGGTGGTCGAGGGCGACGACATCGTCTACACGATCGAGGCGGACATCCCGCGCGTCGAGATCATCGACGGCTACAAGGTCGTCGACACCCTGGACGACCGCCTCGCCCACGTCGGCACGACGGTCGAGCTCACGGACGGCACCGCCATCGCCCAGCCCGAGGACTACACCGTGCACTTCGACGCGGCGGGCAACGCCGTCACGGTCGAGTTCACCGAGGCCGGCCGCGCCGTTCTCGCCGCGAGAGCGGGCGAGGCCCGCGTGCTCGTCACGGTCACGGCGCGCGCGACCGCGACGGGCGTGATCGAGAACGAGGCCGTGGTGTATCCGAACCGGCCGAGCTTCGACGTCCGCCCGGGCGAACCGGGCGGACCGATCGTCACCCCGCCCGTGACGACGAAGTGGGGCGCCCTCGTCGTCGAGAAGGTCGATGCCGTCGACCCGGCGCGAACGCTCGCCGGGGCGGTCTTCCGGCTGCACCTCAGCGAGGACGATGCTCGGGCGGGGCGCGATCCGCTCGTCGTCCGCGGGGCGGACCAGTTCACCACGGGCGACGACGGGCGCGTCATCATCGAGGGCCTGCGCTACTCCGACTTCGCCGACGGCGAGCAGCTCGACCCGGGTGATCCGCGCTGGCGGAGCTACTGGCTCGTCGAGACGCGCGCACCGGCCGGCTACGAACTGCTCGCCGCGCCCGTCCGGGTCGAGGTGACGAGCCACGATCCGACCGTCGTCAGCATCACCGTCGCGAACGCCCCGCACGACGCCGGGTTCCGGCTGCCTGCGACCGGCCTCGCCGGCACCGCCGCGATCATCGCAGGCGGCGTGCTGCTGTTCGGCGGGGCGCTCGCGCTCGCCATCGCTCGGCGGCGGCGGCGCCGGCGGATGAGCGCATGACCGGCCTCCGGGTGGCGGAGGCGCCCGCCGCGCGCCGCCGCCCGGAGCCTCCCGGCCGGCCGTCGCGCGGCGGTCGGCGCTGGACCGCGGCGCCGGTGGCGATCGTGGTGGGGGGCGTCGTCGGGCTCGCGCTGCTGCTCTTTCCGATCGCCGCCGACTGGGTCTCGACGATCGGGCACGATCGCGCCATCGCCGGCTACGTCGAGCGCGGGACCGAGCTTCGCGAGAGCGGCCGCGCCGAGCAACTGCTGGCCGCCGCGGAGGCCTACAACCGGGCGCTGCCGGATGGTCCGCTGCGCGACCCGTACTCCGTCGCGGTCGCCGACACCGACGCCGGACCGGAACGCTACCGCGATCAGCTCGACGCGGGAGCCGGCGGCGTGGTGGCGCGCGTCACCGTCCCGAGGCTCGGCATCGACCTGCCGGTCGAACTCGGCGCCGACGAGCAGGTGCTGCGCCGTGGGGCCGGTCACCTGCCGGGCAGCAGCCTCCCCGTCGGGGGAGCCGGCACGCATTCGGTGCTGACCGCCCACACGGGCGCCCCCTACGCGGCGCTGTTCACCCCGCTGCACGAGGCGCGGCCCGGCGAGGTGATCGAGATCGAGGTGCTCGACCGCCGACTCCGCTACCGGGTGACCTCGCTCGAGACGGTGCGTCCCGACGAGACGGCGAGCCTGGCGCGCCGGCCGGGCGAAGACCTGCTGACCCTGCTCACCTGCACCCCGATCGGCGTCAACACGCATCGGCTGCTGGTGCACGCCGAACGGGTGCCGGACGAGGCGCCGCCGCCGATCCCCTCCGGCGCGGTCGCCGAACCTGCCACTGACGACTGGCTGCCGACGGTGCTCGGCGCCTGGTGGATCCCGGCCTTCCTGTTGGGTGCGGCGGGGATGGTGCGACTCGCCCGGCCCGCTCGGTAAGACGGCGACGCATCGAGTTGCGCCGCCGAGGTCGATTGGGCACGCTGAGTATCGTGCCGTCATCCCCGCGCTCCGTGTTCGACCTCCGTTCGCCGAAGCGCGTGGCGATCGTGGCGGTCGCGATGATCGTGCTCCTCGGCGTCGCCGTGCTGCTCGCCCGCTGGCTGCGGACGCTGCCCGAGGTCCAGGGCTTCGTCGAGAGCTACCCGGGCCACAGTCCGCTCCCTGACGGCGCGCCGATCGGCATCCCCGCCTGGCTCGGCTGGCAGCACTTCTTCAACGCGTTCTTCTTGGTGCTGCTCATCCGCACGGGCCTGATCATCCGGTCGAAGGCTCGTCCGCCGGCGTTCTGGACGCGTGACAACACGCGGTGGCCCCGCACGAAGGGCGCCCCGCGCCGCCTCGGCATCTCGGTCTGGCTGCATCTCGTCGTCGACGTCCTCTGGGTCCTGAACGGCCTCGTCTATGTGGTGCTGCTCTTCGCGACGGGGCAGTGGCTGCGCATCGTGCCGACGAGCTGGGACGTCGTGCCCAACTCGATCTCGGTCGTGCTCCAGTACCTCTCGCTCGACTGGCCCGCCGAGAACTCCTGGGTCGCGTACAACGACGCCCAGGTGCTCTCGTACTTCGCGATCGTGTTCGTCGCGGCGCCGCTCGCGGTGCTGACCGGGCTCCGGCTCTCGCCGGTCTGGCCGATGCAGGGGCGGCTCGCCCGAGTGTTCCCCGAGAGGCTCGCCCGGGCCCTGCACTTCCCCGTGATGCTCTTCTTCCTGCTCTTCACGTTCGTGCACGTCGTGCTCGTGCTCGCGACGGGGGCGCTGCGCAATCTCAACCACATGTACGCCTCGCGCGACGCCACCGACTGGGTCGGCTTCGCGATCTTCGCGGCCTCGCTGCTCGCGCTCATCGGCGGGTGGGTCCTCGCCCGTCCGCTGCTGCTCGCGGGGGTGGCGGGCCGCTTCGGGCAGGTCCGACGGATGCCTCCGCCGCCTGCCCCGAAGCCGGCGCCGCCGCGGGACTGATCGCAGCCGCCGGGTGCGGCCCGGCGGGTGCGGCCCGCCGGACTCGGCCCGGCGGTCTCAGCCCGCCGCGTCGATCTCCGCCACGATCGCGGTGAAGCCGCGCTGCTCCGCGAGTCGGCGGGGCAGCACGCCGTCGCCGTCGGGCAGGCCCGGGTCGGCGCCGCCGGCGAGCAGCAGCCGTACGGTCTCGACGTGCGCCGGGCCGCCTGAGCCGAGCACGATCGCCTCGTGCAGGGCGGTCCAGTCGAGCCGGTTCACGTGGTTCACCGGCACGCCCGCGTCGAGCAGGATGCGCACGGTCTCGACGTGCGCGTGCTCGCTCGCCGGGATGAGCGCGGTGCCGCCGTAGCGGTTGGTGCTCGCGACGTCCGCGCCGTGCTCGAGGGTGAGGCGGAGGATGTCGTTCAGCCCCTCAGCGCCGGCGTAGAGGAAGGCGGAGTCCTCGATCGCGTCCTTCGCGTTCGGGTCGGCGCCCGCCTCGAGCAGCGCACGGGCGAGGTCCGCGCGCGCGGCGCGGGTCGCCGTGACGAGCACGGGGCGCGCGTCGGCGTCGCGGGCGTTCGCATCGGCGCCCTGCTCGAGCGCGCGCTGCACCTCGGCGAGGTCGCCCGCGGCGGTCGCCGTCACGAGCAGGGCGGTCGCCTCGGCGGGCGGCATGGTCGGGGTCGCGGGCATGGTGGTGGCCTCCTCGGTGGGTGCAGCGCTGACGGCGGGCGGGGGAGTCGTGGGTGCCGGGGCCGGGGCGGCGCAGCCGGCGAGGCAGAGGGCGGCCGCCGCAGTGAGGGCCCCGACGAAGGAGCGCCGGGGTGCGGCGCGCCCCGAGCCGCCGGGTCGGCGGCTCATCCGAGCGCCCCTGCGACGAGCTGGAGCCCGTCGGCGACGACGCGGCCCCGATGGATGACGGTGCGGTCGCGACCGCGGTCCATGACCGCGCTCGTCGGCGTCTCGCCGTCGACGAGCACGAGCTCGGCCGGGTCGCCGACGGCGACACCGGGCCGATCCGCGATCCCGGCGAGCCGGGGCGACGTGCGATCGAGCACGGCCGCGCCGCCCGCCGTTGCCACCGCCAGGCAGTGCTCGACGTGCTCGTCGCGCCGGAAGCCGTTGGTGAAGGCGAGCTGCCAGGTGCGGTCGAGGAGGTCGCAGTTGCCGTACGGGCTCCAGTAGTCTCGCTGGCCGTCCTCGCCGAGTCCGACGCGCACGCCGGCCTCGGAGAGCGCGAGCAGCGGCAGCTGCGTGCGCACCGCCGGCGCGACGGTGGCCATCGCCACGTCGAGCTCCGCGATCTCGTCGACGAGTCGCCGCGTCACTGCCTCGGAGACGTCGCCGAGGCCGTACGCGTGCGACAGCGTGACCAGCCCCTGCATGCCGAGCGCGCGGATGCGCTCGAGCACGAGTTCGGTGCTGAAGACACCGAGCTCGCCGGGCTCGTGCAGGTGGATGTCGATTTCGACCTGGTACTTCTCCGCGAGCCCGAACACGAGATCGAGGTGCTTCGCCGGATCGCGGTCGAGCTGGCTGGGGTCGATGCCGCCGACCACATCGGCGCCGGCGCGCAGCGCCTCCTCGAGGATCTCGACCGAGCCGGGCTCGCGCAGCAGTCCCGCCTGGGGGAAGGCGATGATCCGGACCTCGGCGGCCTCTCGGTATCGTTCGGCGGCGGCGTGGACGGCGTCGAAGCGCTCCAGCCCGCAGTCGACGTCGACCTGCGCGTAGCTGCGCACACGCGTGGTGCCGTGGGCGATCATGCGCTCCAGGGTGCCGGCAACCCGCTCGGGCAGCGGCACCTCGGCGTCGCGCCAGTTTCGCCGGTCGTTCAGCATCATCTCCCAGACGCCCGGTCCGCCGGAGTGCGGGCGGAAGGGCAGGCCGATCCGAGTGGAGTCGAGGTGCACGTGCACATCGCTGAACGCGGGCAGCAGCAGTCGTCCACGACCCTCGACGTCGTCGTCCCGGCGAGGACGTCGGCGGTCGTGCGGTGCGATCGCGACGATCCGGCCGTCATCGATGGTGACGTCGGCGGACGGGCCGCCCCAGGGGCGGACATCGGTGAGCCTCATCGGCTGGACCTCCTCGTGGTGGCCTGGTGGGGGGTGGCGGTGGGAACGCCGCCGTTCGCGAGTGCGGCGCGCGGGACGGGGCGCCCGGCGACGAGGCCGAAGGCGAACTGGGCGCCGACGACGAGCACGAGTCCGCCGACGAGCGGGGTCCAGGGCACGCCGGCCGAGGACAGCATCCCCAGCAGCAGCGGGCCGAGCGCCGCGACCGCGTAGCCGACTCCCTGGGCGACGGCGGAGAACGCCGAGGTGCGGGCGAGGTCCGGTGCGCGGGAGACGATCAGTCCCACCGCGAGGCCGAACGCGGCGCTCTGCGCCACCCCGAGCACGGCGACGAAGAGCGGGGCGACGACGATGGGCGAGAACGCGAGCCCGAGCACGCCGGCGGCCGAGAGCCCGGAGACGACCGCGATCACGCCGGACTGCGTGCGGAAGCCGGCCGCGATCGTGGGGGCGAGCAGCGCCGCGGGGATTCCGGCGAGGCTCATCCAGGCGAGCAGCAGGCCGGCCTGGGAGGGGGCGAGGCCGCGGTCGATCGCGATCGTTGGCAGCCATGCCGTCAAGGCGAAGTAGATGAGGGCCTGGCTGGCGAAGAACCCGGTGACCGACCACATCCGCGGTGCGCGCAGGATCGAGCCCGTGCTGCTCGTGGCGACCGGTCGCGGGAGCGCCGACGCCGCCCGCGTGAGACGCCCCGACACGGTGCAGGCGAGCACGGCGGCCGCCGCGACCGGCAGCCCCCAGAGTCCGATCGCGATTCCGGAGTCGCCGCCGACCGCCGCCAGGAGCGGGACCGCGAGTGAGGCGCCGAGCGCGGCGCTCGCGCCGAAGGCCGCCGTGTAGACGCCGGACCAGAGCCCGTGCCGCCGGTCGAGGTGGGTGCGGACGAGCTGCGGCGTCAGGATGCCGAGCAGGGAGATCGCCGCCCCGACCACGACGGTGCCCGCGAGCAGGGGTGCCGGGCCGAGCGGGCGCAGCAGCATCGCGACAGTGAGGGCCGCGAGCAGGAGGGCCGCGGCCCGGGCGGCGCCGAGTCGCCGGGCGAGCGGGGGAGCGATCGGAGCGGCGAGGCCGAACAGCAGCACCGGGACGGCGCTGAGCCAGGCGGCACCGGTGGAGCCCAGCGCGAAGTCGTGCTCGAGCTCGGGCAGCAGGGCGGACACGCTCGTGATCGGCGAGCGCACCGAGAGCCCGATGCCGACGACGAGCGCCCCGGCGGCGAGCGGCGCGCCGAGTCCGGCGCGCCGTTCAACCATCGAGCGACTGCTCGCTCTGATCGAGCACGCCGACCGCCGCGGCGGAGGCCGCGTCGACGTCGGCGCGTTCGATCGCCCGGAAGAGCGCCTCGTGCAGGTCCGCGGTGTTCGGGTCGGAGTTGTTGGAGAGGCAGGAATTCGAGGCGACCGAGTGCCGGAGGGAGGCGTCGAAGCTCGTGTAGAGCCCGACGAGCAGGCGGTTGTGGGATGCCGCGGCGACCCCCAGGTGGAACGCGACGTCGTGGTCGGCGAAGGCCTCGGCGTCTTGGGCGCGGATCGCCGCCCGCCGGCCGGCGAGCGCATCGCGGAGCACGGCGAGGTCGACCGCGTCGTGGTTCGTCGCTGCTTCTCGTGCGGCGAGCACGTCGAGCGCCCGTCGAACGGTGAGCACCTCCCGGGCGTCGGCGACGTCGATCGTGCGCCGGAGGGCGACCTCGGTGGGGTCGTCGGCGACGACATAGGTGCCGTCTCCCTGCCGCGTCTCGAGCAGCCCGAGCTGCACGATCGAGCGCACCGCCTCGCGTACGGAGGGACGGCTGACGCCGAGCTGCTCGGTGAGCTCGGCCTCGGTCGGGATGCGTGAGCCGACGGGCCAGGAGCCGGAGGTGATCTCGGTGTGCAGGCGGTCGACGACCGTGTCGACGAGCGAGCGGCGCTGGATGGGTTCCACGATTCCATTCTCTTTCTTCGCGAATGTATGGTTATCATACATCTGACAAATCACCCGGGTGGACGCCACGCGCCGATCCGGTGAGAACGAAGGAGTTCAGCACGGATGTCCGCACCGGTCACGACCCACTCGCCACGAGCCGATCAGCCCAGCGACCACGGCCCCGTCGTCGCTGCCGGGCTGGTCGACGCCCACATCCATCCCGACAAGTCCAGTTGGGGCGGCGCATGGATGTCGCGGGCGGCGGCGGCCGATCTCTCGGAGTTCATCGCCAATGACCTGGCCACCCAGCGCGGCTACACGCGCAGCGTGGAGGAACGGGCGCACGCCCTCCTGCAGTCCGCCCTCGCGAGCGGCACGCTCGCGATGCGCGCCCACGTCGACGTCTCGAGCGAGCTCGGACTGCGCAACGTCGAGGGCGTGCGTGCGGCGGCCGACCGGCTCGCGCCGTGGCTCACGGTCCAGATCGTCGCCTTCCCGCAGTTCGGTCTCCTCACCAACCCGGGCACCGAAGCGGTCATGGCCGCCGCCCTCGGCGCCGGAGCCGATCTCGTCGGCGGCATCGACCCGCTCGGCCTGGAGGGCGACGTCGCCGGCCATCTCGATGCGGTCTTCGGGCTCGCCGCGCGCAGCGGTCGGGACATCGATCTCCACCTGCACGACGGCGGCGAACCCGGCCTGGCCCAGATCCGCGAGATCGCGGAGCGGACGCTCGCCGCGGGCATGCAGGGCCGGGTCACCGTCAGCCACGCGTTCGCCCTCGCGGACGCCTCCGAGCCCCGGCTCGGCGAGACGCTCGACCGCATCGCCGAGGCGGGGATCTGGGTCACGACGTGCGCGCTCGGCGACGACCCCGTGCTCGACCCCGGGCTCCTCGACCGGCACGGTGTGCAGCTCGCCCTCGGCTCCGACGGCGTCCGGGACTCCTGGACCCCGTTCGGCACCGGCAGCATGGTCGATCGCGCCCACCTCCTCGCCTACCGGACGGGCGCCATGACCGACGCCGAGCTCGAGCGCTGCTACCGCGCCGCCTCGATCGACGGCGGGCGCCTCCTCGGCATCCCCGAGATCTCGCTTCCCGTCCAACGCGACTCGCCCACCCGCCTCGAGTTCCCCGGCGAATCGCTCGCCCAGATCGTGGTCGACCGTCCCGCCCCGGCCGCCGCGCTCCGCGACGGCCGCCCCGTCCCCGGTCGCTGATCCGCTCAACGGCCTCCGGCGCCATCCCGCGCATCCGCTCACCCAGACAGTCCGACACACCGACGAAGGAGTTCCCCGTGTCCCGACGCCGCATCACCGTCGCGACGGCCGTCCTGGCCGTCGCCGGCCTCGCGCTCACCGCGTGCACCGCCCAACCCGCCGGCGAGGAGGGCGGCCTCTCGGTCGACCTCACGAACCTCGCCACCACCACCGAGCCCGGCACGCAGGCCGTCGAGCTCGTGAAGTGGAACCTGCCCTACGAGCCGATGTCCCTCGACCCGATGTACACCTTCAACTACGCCGAGAACACCGTCGTCGCGAACCTCTGCGACAGCCTGGTCCGGATGAAGCCCGACCTCAGCACCGAGCCGGGCCTTGCCGCGTCGGTCGAGCAGCCCGACGACACGACGATCGTGTACACCCTGCGTGACGGGGTCGCCTTCTGGGACGGCAGCCCGCTCACCGCCGAGGACGTCGTGTACTCGCTGCAGCGGCAGACGGGGGACACGACGACGAGTTACTTCGCGAGCTACTTCCAGAACGTCGCCTCCATCACCGCCACCGCGGCGAACGAGGTCACGGTGAAGCTCACCCAGCCCGACGTGCTCTTCACCCAGGCGATGGCGACCGCCGCCGGCGCGATCGTCTCGAAGGCCGCGGCGGAGGCGGCCGGCGACGCCTTCGGCACACCGGACGGCGGACTCCAGTGCACCGGCCCGTTCTCGCTCGCCGCCTGGAACTCCGGCAAGAGCATCGAACTCGCCGCGAACCCTGGCTACTGGGACCATGCGATGGTGCCGAAGGCCGCGGGGCTCGAGTTCAGCTTCATCGCCGATGAGTCGACCGCGGTGAACGCCCTGCGCACCGGTGACGTCGACGGGCAGTTCTTCTACCTGCCGCCCGCCGGTCTCACCCAGCTCGAGCAGAGCGACGAGGTGACCACCACCTACGGCAAGTCCCTCGTGTTCTGGACGATGACCACGACGAACTTCGACGGTGGCCTCGGCGACGAACGGATCCGTCAGGCGCTGTCGCTCGCGATCGACCGTGCGGCGCTCACCAAGGTCGTGTTCCAGGGGGCCGGCATCCCCGCGACCACCCTCGCCGGTCCGGACTACTGGGGCTACGAGCGCGAGGCCTTCGAGGAGGCGTTCGGCGAGTTCTCGGCCGAGCCCGACCTCGAGCAGGCGAAGGCGCTCGTCGCGGAGGCCGGCACCGCGGCCCCGATCGTGCTCGCCGTGCAGGGCAGCTCGGCCGTGCACGAGCAGACGGCGAACGTCATCCAGGCCGCAGGGCAGGCGATCGGCCTCGACATCCAGACGAAGGTGATCCCCGTCGAGCAGTTCGGCAACCTCTACTTCGACCCGGCCGCCCGCGAGGGCATCGACGGCTTCTTCACGACGAACTACGGCAGCTTCGCCGACGCGCTCGACGTCTACCAGTTCTTCGCCAGCACCGACAGCCACAACTACACCGGCTGGGACCTCGCCGACGAGCAGCTCTTCGCCGCCCGCGCGGAGACCGACGACGCCGCGCGGGCGGCGTCGGTGATCGAGGCGCAGCAGATCATCACCGAGCAGCTGCCGTGGATCCCGCTCGCCTACGAGCCGGTGACCCTCGTGCAGAACGACCGCATCTCCGGGGCGACCGCCTCGTTCGCGTACCTCTACGCGCCGTGGGCGGCCACGATCGGCGGGGTGGAGTAGCCGGATGTCCTTCGGCGCCTACCTGGCGCGGCGCACGGGCGGCCTGCTGCTCGTGCTCCTCGTCACCTCGTTCATCGTCTTCGGGCTGCTCTACCTGGCCCCCGGCAGTCCGCTCGCGTTCATCCTCGGTCCGCGCGGCGGCACCACGGAGCAGATCGCCGCGGTCACGGCGCAGTATCACCTGAACGACCCGTTCTTCGTGCGGTACGTCGCCTGGCTCGGAGACCTCCTGCGCGGTGATCTCGGCTACTCGATCGTCTACCGGCAGGATGTCTCCGCGCTCATCTCCGGCCGGATCGGCACGACGCTCGCGCTCGTCGCGATGGCCGCGCTGCTGATCGCGGTCGTCGGCATCGCGGCGGGCACCTTCGCCGCACTGCGCGGCGGCTGGAGCGATCAGCTGACCTCCACGCTCGCGGCGATCGGGCTCTCGACGCCGTCGTTCGTCATCGGCGTCGCCCTCATCAGCGTCTTCGCCGTCGGTCTCGGCTGGTTCCCGACGTTCGGCTCCGGCGGCGGTGGGATGGACACCCTCGTCCACCTCGCCCTGCCCGCGGTCGCGCTGTCGGTCGCGAGCGCGGCGTACCTCGCCCGGATCACCCGCGCCTCTGTGCTCGAAGAGCGGGGGCGGGAGCACGTGCAGACGGCGACGGTCCGGGGCCTGGCGCCGGGGTACATCGTCCGCCACCACGTGCTCCGCAACTCGCTCGTCCCGATCGTCACGGTCCTCGGCCTCACGATCGCGACCCTCATCGCCGGCGCCGTGGTCGTCGAGAACGTGTTCGCGCTCGACGGCCTCGGCTCCCTCCTCGTCCGGGCCATCCTGCAGCGGGACTTCGCGGTCGTGCAGGCGGTCATCCTCGTGCTCGTCGTCGCGTTCGTCCTCGTCAACGCGGTCGTCGACGTCCTGTACACCTTCATCGATCCGCGCATCGTCCTCGGGAGCCGGAAATGACCACCCCGTCCACCACCAGCCTGGCCGTCGCCAGGGCGGTCGGATCGCGCCGCACCGCCGGCCTGCTCCGAACGACCGGCGGCCGACTCGGCGTCATCGGCTGCATCGCCGCGGGCCTGCTGCTCGTCATCGCGCTCGCAGCGGCGTTCGCTCCCGTGGTCGCGCCGTACGACCCCGACTTCCCCGATCTGCTCGCCTCGCTGTCCGGACCGACCATCGCGCACCCCCTCGGGACCGACGCCCTCGGCCGCGACATCCTGTCCCGGCTCATCTGGGGCGCGCGGATCACGCTCGCCGGACCCGGACTCGTCATCCTGATCGCGACCGTCGTCGGCACGCTGCTCGCCCTGCTCGCCGCGTGGCGCGGCGGCCGCATCGACACGGCGATCAGCTGGTTGCTCGACGTGCTCTTCGCCGTCCCGGGGATCGTGTTCGGCCTCATCGCCGTCGCGATCTGGGGGCCGAGCCTCATCACCGTCGTCTGCGGGCTCGCGATCGCCTACGTGCCGTACGTGGCGCGGGTCGTGCGCGGTGCCGCGCTGCGGGAGCGCAACATGCCCTACGTCGCGGCGGCGTGGCTGCAGGGGCAGTCCGGACCGGGCATCACGTTCACCCAGATCCTGCCGAACGTGCAGCCGATCGTCGTCGCCCAGGCGGTGTCCTCGCTCGGCTTCGCCGTGATCGACTTGGCCGCGGTCTCCTTCCTCGGCCTCGGCGTGCAACCGCCGACCGCGGACCTCGGCCTCATGGTGAAGAGCGGATTCGACTCGGTGCTGCGTGGCCAGCCGACCGAGGCGATCGCCGCCGGCAGCCTGATCGTCCTGATCGTCTGGTGCGTCACCGTCATCGGCGACCGCCTCACCTCGAGCGCACGGAGCATGCGATGACCGACCACCTGCTGCGACTCGACGACGTGCGCGCCACCTTGCGCCTCCGCGACGGCGAGCAGACCCTGCTGAACGGCGTGAGCCTCGAGATCGGAGCTGGGGAGGCGCTCGGCCTCGTCGGCGAGTCCGGCTCCGGCAAGTCGCTCACGACCCGCGCGATCACCCGCATGCTCGATCCCGCGTTCCGGGTGAGTGGTGAGATCCTCTTCGACGGGGCCTCCGTCCCGCGGATGAACGCCCAGGCACTGCGCCGCTACCGGCAACGCGACGTGGGGATGATCTTCCAGGACCCGCGCGCCCACGTGAACCCCGTGCACCGGGTCGGCGACTTCCTCACCGAGGCGCTCGTCCGCGACCGCGGCGTCGACCGGCGGACGGCCGAGCGCCGGGCCGTCGCGCTGCTCGACGAGGTCGGCGTGCGCAACCCGGAGCACCGACTGCGCCAGTACCCCCACGAGCTCTCCGGGGGACTGCTGCAGCGGGTGATGATCGCGAGCGTGCTCCTCGCCGAGCCGAAGCTCATCCTCGCCGACGAGCCGACCACCGCCCTCGACGTCACCGCGCAGTCCGACGTCATGGCGATCCTCGACGAGCAGCGTCGCGCACGCGGCCTCGCCCTCCTCTTCATCACCCACGACCTCGAGCTCGCCGCGGCATGCTGCGACCGGCTCGCGGTGATGTACGCGGGCGAGATCGTCGAACAGGGGGCGCACGTCTACGACGCGCCGACGCACCCCTACACGATCGAACTGCTCGGCGCCCGGCCGAGCATCGACCACCGGGTGGAACGGCTCCCGGTGCTCCGCTACGACCGGGCTGCCCACGAACTGCTGAAGACGGAGGCATCATGACCGGCAACGACCACCACGCGGCGACGCGGACGACGGACGAGCCGATCGTCGCCGCACGGGGGCTCCGCAAGGTGTACCCGGGCCCCACGAAAGGCGATCCGGTGATCGCCGTGGACGACGTCTCGTTCGAGCTGTACCCGAACGAGTGCCTCGCGATCGTCGGCGAGTCCGGCTCCGGCAAGACGACGGTCGCGCGGATGCTGGTCGGGCTCGAGACGCTCACCGAGGGGGAGATCGAGGTCCGGGGCGAGTCCCGCGCGCGGGGCGCCCGCCGGCTCGCCGACCGCCGCCGTTGGGCGAGCGAGGTGCAGTACGTCTTCCAGGACCCGTACTCCTCGCTGAACGCCAGGCAGCGCGTCGGCGACATCGTGGCGACGAGCGTCGGCCTCCATGCCGGAGCCTCCGCGACCAGGCGCGACGTGCGCACGCGGGCGCTCGACATCCTCGACCGCGTCGGCCTCGACGATCGCTTCGCCGAGAAGCATCCGCACCAGCTCTCCGGCGGGCAGCGGCAGCGCGTCGCGATCGCCCGGGCGCTCGCGGCCGACCCCGCCGTGATCGTGCTCGACGAGGCCGTCGCCGCGCTCGACGTCTCGATCCAGGCGCAGATCCTGAACCTGCTCGCCGACATCCGCGCCTCCCGCGAGGTGAGCTACCTGTTCATCTCCCACGACCTGGCGGTCGTGAACCAGATCTCCGAGCGGATGATCGTGATGGAGCAGGGCCGGGTCGTCGACCAGGGCCGCACGGCCGAGCTCCTCGCCGACCCGGTGCACCCGTACACCCGCGCGCTGCGTGCCGCCGTGCCCCGGCCCGGCTGGAAGCCCGTCCGGCGCGAACGGCTCGCCTCGTGAGCGCCCGACGCGCGCTGATCACCGCCGAGTGGATCGTCGTCGAGCACGAGGGCGGCTTCGCACAGCTCCGGGACGGCGCCGTCCTCGTCGAGGACGGCCGCATCGCGGTGGTCGGCCCGGCGGCTGATCCCGTGTTCGACGTCGCGGTCGACGAACGGTTCCCGCTCGGCCGGAGCGTGCTTCTCCCCGGATTCATCGACCTGGACGCGCTCGCCGACCTCGACCACCTGCAGCTCGACGCCTGGGGCGATGCCGCCCACGAGCAGCGGCTCGGCTGGTCCGGCGAGTACGCCCGCGCCGGCCGCCGGGAGGTGCTGTCCGCGGAGGACCGCTCGATCATGCGCCGCGCCGCGCTCGTGCAGCTCGCGCTGCACGGCATCACGAGCTTCGCGCCGATCGCCGCCGAGGTGCACTCCGCCTGGGCCGAGACGCACGACGATCTGCTCGACCTCGCGCGGACCGCCTCCGAGCTCGGCCTGCGGGCGTTCCTCGGCCCGAGCTACCGCTCGGGCGTGCACGTCACCGAAGCCGACGGGCGCCCGGGCATCCACTGGGAGGACGAGCTCGGCCGGCGCGGCCTCGCCGAGGCGGTGCGGTTCCTCGACACCGTCGAGCAGCTCGGCGACCCGCTCGTCACCGGCATCCTCGCCCCCTGCCGGATCGAGACGCTCCGCGAGGACCTGCTCCGGGAGACCGGCCGGATCGCCGCGGAGCGCGGTGTTCGAGTCCGGGTGCACGCGTTCCAGGACCACGCCGAGCGCGAGCTGATCGCCCGCGCCAGCGGCGCCACGCCGCTCGGGCTCATCGAGCGCGCCGGGCTGCTCGGCGAGCGCCTCATCCTCGCGCACGGCGTCTACCTCGACGTGCACCCCGAGGTCGCGGGCGAGGACCGCGGCGACCTCGCGGCGCTCGCCGCGGCAGGGGCCAGCATCGTGCACTGCCCGTTGACGAACGCCCGCTACGCGTTCCTCCTGGAACGGCTCTCGCAGTACCTCGAGGCGGGCGTGAACATCGCCCTCGGCACCGACTCGTTCCCGCCCGACCTCGTCCGCGGCATCGACGCCGGCGTGCAGCTGGCGAAAGCCCAGCACGGCGACCTGTCGCGCGGCCTGCTGGCGGAGTACGTGACGGCGGCGACGCTCGGCGGCGCGCGGGCGCTCGGCCGGCCCGATCTCGGGCGGATCTCGCCCGGGGCGAGCGCCGACCTCGTCGCGTTCGGGCTCGACGAGTTCCGCGCCGGGCCGATCGACGATCCGCTGCGGGCGCTGGTCCTCGCGGGGTCGGGGCGCGACGTCAGGTTCAGCATGGTCGCGGGTCGCCCGGTCGTGGTCGACGGGACGATCCCGGGCGTCGATCTCGGAGCCCTCGCCGCCGAGAGCCAGCGCATCTTCGAACGGCTGCGCGGCGCCTACGCCGAGCGGGACGTCCGACCGGAGGCGGGCCCGCTCTTCCCCGGGGTGTTCCCCGAGGCCTCGGCGGCGGCCGGAGCGGCGCGCCTCGTCGGCTGAGCCGCGGAGTGGGGGCTCAGGGCCGAGCGATGCTCACGGACACGCCGCGAGCGCCTGACGCTGGACATGCGGCAGTCCCTGAGGTTCCATGGAACGAGGGGCCCTCGTTCGAGGGGACGGCGGCACGGCCGCGACGCAGTATCGGGGAGACAGCACGGATGGATCGGAATCTCCGGAATCGGGACTTCGCCGATCGGCGCACGCCGCTCGGCGTGCTCGGCGGGTTCCTCGGGCTGATCTGCGCCTCCGTCGCCGCCGGAGCCCTCGTCGTCGCCGGGATCACTCCCGCGATCGGCCTGGTCGGGGCGAGCGCCACGCAATCGATCGGCATGTTCGAGAACCTGCCCGGGTACCTCGAGATCGACGAGCCCTCCGAGAAGAGCAACATCTACGCGGTCAAGAAGGATGGCCGGGCGAGCCTCATGGCCTCCTTCTACGAGCAGAACCGCGTCGAGGTGGAGTGGGGGCAAGTCAGCCAGTTCGTGAAGGACGCCACCGTCGCGGGGGAGGACCCGCGCTTCTACGACCACGGCGGGGTCGACGTCCAGGGCACGATCCGAGCCGCGGTGAAGACGGTGAGCGGCGGCAACACCCAGGGCGGTTCGTCGATCGCCCAGCAGTACGTGAAGAACGTGCGGGTGCAGGAGTGCGAGACCGAGTCCGGGGACGCGGCGACCGCGGAGGCGGAGGAGCAGGCCGCGGCCGAGGGCCGCGAGCTGACGCCCGAAGAGCGCAGCGATCTCGTCGCCGGGGCGAAGGAGAGCTGTTACGAGAAGGTGACCGAGACGAGCCTCGACCGCAAGCTGAAAGAGGCGCGCTTCGCGATCGGCGTGGAGAAGCGCTACTCGAAGGACCAGATCCTGCTCGCCTACCTGAACATCGCCGGCTTCGGCGGCACCGTGTACGGCATCGAAGCCGCCGCGAACTACTACTACGGCACGACGGCGGCGAACGTCACACTCGCGCAGGCCGCCTCGCTCGTCGCGATCGTGAACAACCCCGAGAAGTTCCGCATCGATCAGCCCGATGACGAGCGCAACGGCGTCGCCAACGAGTACCGCACCAACACCGACCGCCGGAACTACATCCTGCGACAGATGCTCGAGCTGAAGAAGATCACGCAGGCGCAGTACGACGAGGCGATCGCGACGCCGGTGACCCCCAACATCGTCGAGCCCAGCACGGGCTGCCAGACCGCCGGCGCGCACGCGTACTTCTGCGACTACGTCACGAAGATCCTGCAGACCGATCCCACCTTCGGCGAGGACAGTGAGGAACGCCTGGCCAACTTCCGCCGCGGCGGGTACCAGGTGTACACGACGCTCGACCTGGATCTGCAGTCCGCGGCGGTCGCCGCGATCAGCGAGAACGTGCCGCAGACCTATCCCGGCTGGGACCTGGGGGGCGTGATCTCGAGCGTCGAGGTGGGGACGGGCCGCGTGCTCGCCATGGCGCAGAACAAGATCTACAGCCAAGACCCGACTGTCCTCGCGCAGGGGCCGCAGTACACGAGCATCAACTACAACACCGACTACGACCACGGCGGTTCGAGCGGCTTCCAGCCGGGCTCGTCGTACAAGGTCTTCACGCTCGCCCAGTGGCTGAACGAGGGCCACGCCCTGACCGAGCGGGTCGACTCCCGCCCGAAGGCCAACTGGGGCTCCTTCCAGGACAGCTGCGTCGGCGGCTACGGCGACGAGGGCTGGAACCCGAAGAACGACGCGAACGAGTCGGGTGGTGCCTACACGGCGCTCGAGTCGACGATCGGCTCGATCAACACGGGCTTCGTCGGCATGGCCAAACAGCTTGATCTGTGCGGCATCCGCAAGACGGCGGAGGCGTTCGGCGTCCACCGCGCCGACGGCGGTCCGCTGCAGCAGTACCCGTCGACCATCCTCGGCACCAACGAGGTCGCGCCCCTCACGATGGCCGTCGCGTACGCGGGCATCGCGAACAACGGCGTCACCTGCTCGCCGATCGCCATCGACCGCATCGTGGACCGCAACGGCGAGGAGGTGCCGGTGCCGAAGTCGAACTGCCAGGCCTCGGTCGCCCCCGAGGTCGCGGCGGCGATGCACTACGCGATGAGCCGCGTCATGACGAGCGGAACCGCGTACGCCTCGAATGCTGCGGTGCAGCCGTACGTGCCCCTCATCGGCAAGACCGGCACCACCGACGGCAACAAGGACACCTGGATGGTGGGCGCGAGCACGAAGGTCGCGACCGCCGCGGCGGTCGTGAGCGTGAACGGCGACGCGAACCAGCGCGGCATCTACTTCGACAGCGGCCGCGCCGCCGAAGCGAGACACCGGATGTGGCCGAAAGTCATGTCGGTCGCCGCGTCGAAGTACGGCGGGGGAGAGTTCACGATGGCCGGGCCGGGCGCCGTCCGGCCGCGGGCGGGCGAGACCGAGGCCCCCGACGATGGTCGCTGACCCCGCGAGAGCGCCTCAGAAGTCGATCGTGTCGCCGGGCTCGAGCGCGAGGTACTCGGCGCCGGCCTGCTGCGCGGCCCAGGCGAGCCTGGCGTTCGACAGATCCTTGCCGGCGCGCGAGAGCAGCATCTCGTGCGTCGGGAACGCCCGGCGCGGCGCGACCCGCTCCACGTAGTCCATGGCTTCGCTGAGCTTCATCCACGGGGCCGCCGCCGGTGCGGCGAGCACCTCGATGGCGACGCCCTCCGGCGCACTGAACGCGTCGCCCCCGTAGTACAGGGCGTCGTTGACCAGCACGCCGAGATTGTCGATGACCGGGATGGACGGATGGATCACCGCGTGCCGCCCGCCGAAGAAGCGGAGCCGGAACGGACCGATCTCACGGGAGTCACCGGCCGTCACCGTCTCGACGGGGTATCCGGCGGCCGCGGCCGCGACCCCGGCCGGCCCGAGGATGCGCACGTCAGGACTGTGCTCCAGAATGCGGTCGAGTTGCCCGGGCGTCCAATGGTCGTCGTGCTCGTGGGTGATGACGACCGCGAGGGCGCCGTGCGCCTCGGTGATCGGCGTCGTGAACTTGCCCGGATCGATGAACAACCGGTCTCCGGAGTCCTCGAGGACGAGGGCGGCGTGTTCGAGCTTGGTGAGGCGCATGCCTCGAGCCAACACCCGGGCGGCTCGGGGCGCAAGCAGGGGCGGGGCGGCGCGGTTCCGGCCTCGATTCGAGGTCGGAGCGAGCGCTTCGACGGCCCGCCCCGCTCGATTTGGAATGTGCTCCGAACGTGTGTCATACTCTTCGAGTTGCCGGAAACGGAACGAGATTCCGAAGACACGGCCCCATCGTTTAGCGGCCTAGGACGCCGCCCTCTCACGGCGGTAGCGCGGGTTCAAATCCCGCTGGGGTCACGATCGGCAACACGGCGCAAAGCCCTCGCGAAAGCGGGGGCTTTCGTCGTTTTCGGGCGCGGTGCAGCACCGTGTCAGCGGCGCTGGAAACGGCGGATGCCCCGGCGCAGGAGCTGCTCCGGGGCATCCGCACTTCTCGGTTGCGTCAGTGCCGCGGTGGCACGGCCGCGGGCGCCTGCGGCGACGCCGGGACGGCGACGTCCCCGCCCTGCTCCGCTGCGACGACGGGGACCGGCACGCCGTCGTGGGTCTCACCGGGGTGGCCGCGGTGGTACGACATCCGGTCGATCCAGGCGAGCGCGAGCGCCGAGAGGATGAAGACGCAGTGGATGATGACCTGCCACATCACCCCGGTGGAGGTGTACTCCTCCCCGTTCTCGACCGCGCCGCGCTCGGTGATCGCGCCGACGCCGATGAAGGTCTTCAGCAGGTGGATCGAGGAGATGCCGATGATCGCCATCGCGAGCTTCACCTTGAGCACGTTCGCGTTCACGTGCGAGAGCCATTCGGGCTGGTCGGGGTGCCCGTCGACCCTGATGCGCGACACGAAGGTCTCGTAGCCGCCGATGATGACCATGATCAGCAGATTCGCGATCATGACCACGTCGATGAGGCCGAGCACGACGAGCATGATCTGCGCCTCGGTGAGCGCGTGCTCGAGGTTGAAGACGCCCTCGAGCAGGTGCCAGAGCTCCTTCAGGAACACCCAGACGTAGACGCCCTGGGCGACGATGAGCCCGAGGTAGAGCGGGGCCTGCAGCCAGCGGCTGGTGAAGATCAAGAGCCCGATGGCTTTCGACCACGGGGCGGTTCGGTAGGTGGGCGGCGTCGTCTGGGCGCTCATCGGTCTCCTCGATTTCCGGGGGTACGAGTCTATGTCCGCGATTCCGCTAGACTTCCGGGAGCGAAGGGGAGTATCCCGCGGTGCGCGAGCGCCGTGAGCCACGATCGTCAGTACGAACGCCGATGAAGACGTTCCGGGCGTGGCAGCGCGACAGCGCGGAGGAGAGACTTTCGGGTTCCGTCAACCCCATTACTCCCCGAAAGGCCGCCTGTGCTCGAGCTCCCCGTCTGGTTCGAAGTCGGATCCCTCGTGGTCCTGACCCTGATCCTCATCGCCGACCTGCTGCTGGTCGTGAAGCGCCCGCATGTGCCCTCGTTCAAGGAGTCGACGCTCTGGGTCGTCTTCTACGTCGTGCTCGCGCTGATCTTCGCCGGCCTGATGTTCCTCCTCGGCGACGCCGAGCACGGCGGGCAGTTCCTCGCCGGCTGGCTGACCGAGTACAGCCTCTCGATCGACAACCTCTTCGTCTTCGTCATCATCATGGCGAAGTTCCAGGTCCCGCGGAGGCTGCAGCAGGAGGTGCTCATGGTGGGCATCATCCTCGCCCTCGTGCTGCGCGGCATCTTCATCCTGCTCGGCGCCTCGCTCATCGAGAACTTCAGCTGGATCTTCTACCTCTTCGGCGCCTGGCTCGTGTGGACCGCGATCGGGCAGATCCGCGGCGGCCACGACGACGAGGAGCAGAAGGACTCGTTCCTCATCCGCGGCCTGCGCCGCCGGGTGCGGCTCACCGACGACTTCGACGGCGTGAAGCTGCGCACCACGATCGACGGTCAGCGCTTCTTCACCCCCATGCTCATCGTGTTCGTCGCGATCGGCACGACCGACCTGCTCTTCGCGCTCGACTCGATCCCGGCGATCTTCGGCATCACGCAGAGCCCGTTCATCGTCTTCACGGCGAACGTGTTCGCGCTGATGGGTCTGCGCCAGCTGTACTTCCTGCTCGGCGGACTGCTGGAGCGTCTCGAGTACCTCAAGTACGGCATCGCCTTCATCCTCGCCTTCATCGGCGTGAAGCTCGTGCTGCACGCCATGCACGTGAACGAGCTGCCGTTCATCAACGGCGGCGAGCCGATCGAGTGGGCGCCGGAGATCTCCACCTGGACGTCGCTCGGCGTCATCCTGGCGGCCATGCTCGTCGCGACCGTCGCGAGCCTCGTCAAGGCGCGCATCGATGCCCGCCGTCGTGGCCACACGCTGATGGAAGAGGTGCCGCACTTCACCGAGGACTGATGCCGAGGCGTCTCCTCGACCGAGCCGAACGGGCCGGGCCGCGCGGCCCGGCCCGTTCCTCTTGGTAGCGTGGTCTCCGGCTCGCCCGCGACCGGCGTGATCGGGCCGGCCAAGGGGAGGCGAGCGTGGCGATCGACGACGAGGGGCGCACAGCACTGCCGCACGGCGGGGCGGTGATCGCCCACAGTGCGTCGAGCGACGTCGGCCGGGTGCGGCAGATGAACGAGGACGCCTACCTCGCCGAGGCCCCCGTCTACCTCGTCGCGGACGGCATGGGCGGCCACGCCAAGGGCGATGCCGCGAGCCGTGCCGTGCTCGACACCTTCCGCCGCCACCTGGAATTCGGCCAGTCGTCGACGCCCGAGCAGGTCCTCGATGCGATCCACTCCTCGAACGAGGCCGTCCGTGCGCTGAGCGACGACGGCGAGCTCGGGACCGCGGTCGCCGGCACGACGCTCGCCGGCGTCGCGCTCGTCGACGCCGGGGCGGCCGAAGGGCTGCGCTGGATGGTGTTCAACGTCGGCGACTCGCGGGTCTACAACTGGGACGGCCGGCGCCTGCGCCAGGTGAGCGTCGATCACTCGGCCGTGCAGGAGCTCGTGGATGCGGGCGTCATCCGGCCCGACGAGGCGGAACGGCATCCCGAACGGAACGTCATCACCCGGGCGCTCGGGGCGGAGGAGGTCGTCGAGCCCGACGTCTGGCTGCTTCCCGTCGAGGGACGCCAGGTCTTCCTCATCTGCTCGGACGGGCTGACGAAGGAGCTCGACGACCACGCCATCTCGGAGGTGCTCGCCACGGGAGGCGGGCATGCGCACGGTCTCGCCGGAGAGCTCGTCGACGAGGCGCTCGCCCGCGGGGGCCGCGACAACGTCACCGTCGTCGTGGTCGAGGCCGAGAGCGGAGCGCACGAGCCGGACGAGGAGACGACCAGGGACCGTGCGCCGGCTCCCGAGGACACGCTGCCCAGGAAGGGTGACGCCGCATGATCCGCTACGTGCCCGATTCGGCGGCCAAGACGCTCGCCCTCGTGCGCGGGGATGCCGCGCTGCTCGTCCCCGTGGCGGCCTGGCAGGCCCACCCGGAGCTCTGGGACGCGCTCGCCGCCGCCGACCCCGTCGAGGCGGTCATCGGCGAGCTCGCGCGCGACG
Organism: Agromyces soli; assembly: GCF_022811605.1. Taxonomy (GTDB): domain Bacteria; phylum Actinomycetota; class Actinomycetes; order Actinomycetales; family Microbacteriaceae; genus Agromyces; species Agromyces soli. The sequence goes on from NZ_CP094533.1 coordinate 2,618,903, forward strand.
GCATCACGGCGCTGCCGGACTTCGCGCTCGTCGTCGCCGCGCCCGGCCGGGTGCGCGTCGTCGTCCGCGGTGGGTTCCGCGTGCGCACGGCGGGAGAGACCGTGACCGCGGCCGGCGTGTCGACCTGGCACGAGCGGGCGCTGGAGACCGAGCCCGAGTTCGAGGTGCTCGCCCCGTTCGCGAGGGCGGGCGGCGGCGTCGGGCCGCTCCCGCTGCTCGAGGGCGTCGTGCCCGCGCACACGTTGAGCCGAGGCGAGCCCGCAGCGGCGCACGCCGCTCCTGCCGAAGAGGCGAGCGAGATCGCGCAGCCGGAGCCCGCGCCGGCAGCGGCCGCCCCGGAGCCGCCGCGCGCGCCGGCCGAGCCGGCTCCTGAGCCGGAGCCCACGCCGGAGCCGGAGCCCACGCCGGAGCCGGAGCCCACGCCGGAGCCGGAGCCCACGCCGGAGCCGTCCGCTCCTGAACACACCCTCGTCCCGGCTGACGACGAGACGATCGTGATCGGCACGGGGGCAGGCCACGGCCTCGCGGCGGCGGCCGACGTCGCGCGCGCCCCCGAGGCGACGCCCGTCACTGGCGATCACGACGGCCTCACCGTCGCGGTCACGAAGCTGCAACGGCTCCGACGTGAGCGCGGCACCGGTCCGCTCGCCGACGCCGCCGCGCCGTCGGCCCCTGAGCCCGAGCCGGCCCGACTCCGTCTCGTCCTCGGCGACGGCCGGGAGGAGGCGCTGACCGGCGAGATCGTGCTCGGCCGCTCACCGAGCGCCGGGCGATCGAGCGGCGCCTCGCTGCCGAAGCTCGTGCAGATCGGCGTGGGCGACCCGGACATCTCCCGATCGCACCTGCGTCTCGCGGTCGAGGGCGGCACCGTCGTGGTCACGGACCTGCAATCCCGCAACGGCACCACCGTCGTCCAGCCCGACCGCGCGCCCGTGAAGCTGCGGGCGGGCGAACCGACCCCGGTGCTCGCGGGCACGCTGATCGACCTCGGCGGCGGCTGCACGATGCGGGTGGTGGCCGACTGATGCGGCGGCAGCCCAGCACGCCGCCGGAGCTTCCCGGCTACCAGTACGTCGATCTGCTCGGCTCGGGCGGCTTCGCGGATGTCTTCCTCTACGAGCAGCGTCTCCCGCGCCGTCGGGTCGCCGTCAAGGTGCTGGTGGCCGACGAGCTCTCCCGCGACACGAGGACGCAGTTCGTCGCCGAGGCGAACCTGATGGCCCAGCTCTCGGCGCACCCCTACATCGTGACGATCTTCCACGCGGATGTCGCGGCCGACGGCCGGCCGTACTTCGTGATGGAGTACTGCTCCGGGCCGAGCCTCGCCGCGCAGCTCAAGCGGCAGCCGTTCCAGGTCGACGCGGCACTGCGCACCGGCATCCGGCTCGCCAGCGCGGTGGCGACGGCGCACGCGGCCGGCATCCTGCACCGCGACATCAAGCCCGCCAACGTGCTCACCAACGACTACGGCTGGCCGGCGCTGACGGACTTCGGCATCTCCTCGACGCTCGAGGGCGAGCTGCCGGTGCACACCATGACGTTCCTCGGCGGGGGCGCCGACAGCGGCTCGACCGGCGGTGCGCAGTCCGCGATCGGGCTCAGCGTGCCCTGGTCGCCGCCCGAGCTGTTCGACGACGACCCCCGCCCGGACACGCGGAGCGACGTCTATGCGCTGGCCGCGACGGTGCACACCCTCCTCGCCGGCCGCTCGCCGTTCGAGCTCCCCGGGCGGCCGAACGGATCCCTCGACCTGATCGGTCGCATCGAGCGCGGCGCGATCACCCCGATCGATCGCGACGACGTGCCGCAGACGCTGCAGTCCGTGCTCCGCAGAGGCATGGCGGTCCGTCGCGAGGAGCGGTACGCGAGCGCGGTCGAGTTCGCCAGGGCGCTGCAGCGAGTCGAACTCGAGCTCGGCTACGCCGCCACGGCGATCGAGGTGCCGACGCAGCTGCTCGCCGCGGCCACGGCGGAGCCGGAACCGGTCGACGACGGCGCGGATGCCACTCGCGCCCGGGTCGCGTCCATCCAGGCGCAGCCGACCGCCCCGGATCCGGATGCGACGCGCGCGCGCGGCCCGGTCACCGTGCAGCCGCAGCCGCGGACGCCGCCTGCGCCTGCGCCCGCGCCCGCCGAGGAGCAGACGCTCGTCCGCCCCCGGAGCGTGCAGCAGGCCGACCCCGGGGGCCGCGTCGCGCCGACCGCCACCGCGTTCCCAGGCCCGCCCGCGTCCACCGCTGCGGCGGCCGCACTCTCGGAGCAGCCTCGACGTTCCCGGCTCGGCCTCGTGATCGGCATCGCGGCCACGCTCGTGGTGGTGGCCGCAGTCGGGGTCGCCGTGGCGCTCTCCGGCCAGCTCGGCGGGCCGCCGGAGGCGAGCGCACCGCCGGCCGTCGACACCGAGGACGCGATCGCCGGCGCCCAGGTCCCGTCGCCGGTCGTCGCCGACGGCGTCGCCTCGGCCGACGGCACCGCGGTGACCTTCGAGGTCTCGCACGACGACGCGGCCGACGGGGACCGCTACCGCTGGCGGCTCGCCGACGGCTCCGGCTCGACCGCCGTCGCCGACGGTCCGGAGATCGTGGTCTCCCCGGTGACGCCGGGGCAGCGCATCTGCATCGACGTGCAGGTGCAACGGGGGAGCAAGACGAGCGAGAGCGTGCGGGGGTGCACAGCATGAGGCCGTTGCGGATCGAGTTCTGCGGTGAGTGGTACACCGTCGAGGAGGGGGCGCCGTTCGGCATCGGCCGGGAGGCCGATCTGGTGATCGACGAGAACCCCTACCTGCATCGGGTGTTCCTGACGCTGCGGGCCGAGTACGGGCTCTGGTGGCTCGACAACGTCGGCCAGCTGCTCTCGGCGACCGTGTCCGACGCCACGGGCAGCGTGCAGGCGTGGCTCGCCCCGGGCGCGCGTCTGCCGATCGTGTTCCAGACGATGCATGTGATGTTCAGCGCCGGCTCGACCGCCTACGACTTCACCGTGCACGCGGAGGACGACTTCTACAACACCTCGCTGACGGCGGAGACCTCCACGGCCGGCACGACGATCATGCCGGTGTCGCTCACCCCGAGCCAGCGGCTGCTCGTGCTCGCGCTCGCGGAGCAGGTGCTCGTGCAGCCGGCGGGACGGGCGACCGTGCCGAGCTCGGCCGAAGCCGCCGAACGCCTCGGCTGGAGCATGACGACGTTCAACCGCAAGCTCGACAACGTGTGCGAGAAACTCGACAAGATCGGGGTCGACGGACTGCGGGGCGGCCGCGGCAAGCTCGCCACGAATCGACGGGCCCGGCTCGTCGAGTACGCCGTGGCGACTCGGCTCGTGAGCGCGGACGAACTCCCGCTGCTCGACCGGGCGCGCGAGGAGTCCGAGGAGGCGCGCGCGGCCGAGGCCTGATCGGGCGCGGAATGGCTCGCCATGGGGAGTCCTCCCCGTTTGGGGGGTCATGCCGCGCATGTTAGGTTGATGCCCGGCCCGGCACGCTCCACCCGAGGTGCCCGGGCCGTTCGACGACGACCCGACGACGGCACCGAGGGGGGAGCGCCATGGGGTTCTTCGGCGCCCGCCGCCGCACGATCGCCTCGGTCACCGCCCTCGCGGTGCTGGCCGGAGTGCCGATCGGCTTCGCAGTCCTGCACCAGGGCTTCCCCGTGACCGACCCCGACCTCCGGGTCCGCGAGGTCTGGGTCACGAACGCCGAGGAACTGCAGCTCGGCAGGCTCAATCGTCAGATCGACGAGCTCGACGCGGCCGTCGCGACCGCCGCGAGCGAGACCGACGTGTTCCAGCACGGCCAGGACGCCTTCGCCTACGACGCCTCCGCGGGTTCGATCGAGCGGGTGGACCCCGCGTTCACCACGCTCGTCGAACGGATCGACGTCCCGCCGGCCTCCGCGGTGGCGTACGGCGGCGAGGTGCTCGCGGTGCTCTCGCCGAAGGGCGAGCTGTGGACGGTGCCGGCCGCTGGCTCGCTCTCCTTCGACTGGCGCGGCACCGAGCCGATCGCGACGCTGGGCTCCGGCGCAGAGCTCGCGGTCAGCGAACGGGGGACCGTCTTCGCGAGCGACCCGAAGGCGGGCGAGCTGCTGAGCCTCGACCGGGGCTCGGAGACGCCCTCGCTCCGCTCGATCGGCAAGCTCGGCGAGCATGAGCTCGCCGCGGTGGGCGAACGGCCCGTGGTGCTCGATCTCGATGCCGACGAGCTGCTCGTCGACGAACGGCGCATCGAGCTGCCCGAGGGCGCCCTCCGGCTGCAGCAGTCCGGTCCCGAGGCATCCGAGGCGGTCGTCGCGACCGGCGACGCGCTCGTCTTCGCGCCGCTCGGCGGAGGCGAGGCGCGCGAGGTGCCGCGCGAGGGCGCGTCCACGAACGAGAAGCGGCCCGGCGTCGCCGCGCCCGTCCGGGTCGGCGACTGCGTGCACGGCGCGTGGGCCGAGGCCGGGCGCTACCTCGCCGTGTGCGACGGCAAGAAGCCCAGGGGCGTCGACCTCGAGCAGTCCACGGCCGGCGGGCGGCTCGAGTTCCGGGTCAACCGCGATGTCGTGGTGCTGAACAACCTCGCCAACGGGGACGCCTGGCTCCTCGACTCCGAGCTCCGCCTCGTCGACAACTGGGAAGAGGTGACGCCGCCCGAGGAGACCGACGAGCTCGAGGGCGACGAGAAGAGCGCCCAGCAGACCTTCGAGGACACGCTCGCCGAGCGCACCGAGCAGAATCGCCCGCCGGTCGCGCGGAACGACGACGTCGGGGTGCGCCCGGGACGCACGACCATCGTCGACGTGCTGGCGAACGACACCGATCCCGACGGCGACGTGCTGACGATCGCCCGCACGAGCGAGGTCGCCGAGGAGGCGGGCCGGCTGGACGTCATCGACGGCGGACGCGCCCTGCAGTTCACCCCGGCCGACGGAGCGGCCGGCACCGTGAGCTTCCGCTACACGGCCGACGACGGCCGCGGCGGCGTCGCCGAGGCGAGCGTCAACCTGCGCATCGTGCCCGAGAGCGAGAACAACGCGCCGAAGCCGATCCGCAACGGGGCGACGAGCGTCGAGCAGGGGCAGCAGATCTCCTACAACCTGCTCGCGGACTGGATCGATCCGGACGGCGACGACCTGTTCCTCGTCGACGCGTCGCCGACGAGCGGCGACCTCGTGCGCGCGAGCCCGGACGGCTTCGTGACCTTCGAGCACAAGTCGGCGGAGCTCGGCCTGAAGGAGGTCTCCTACACGGTCTCCGACGGCCAGACCTCGGCGACCGGCAAGCTCACGGTCGACGTGAAGCCGAGCGGTGCGCTGAACCCGATCGGCACGCCGGACTTCGCCCAGGCCTTCGTCGGCGAGAACGTGCTGATCCAGCCGCTCATGAACGACCTGTCGCCGTCGGGCGCGCCGATCGAGCTGCTGGGCGTGCCCGAGCCGCCGGAGGGGGCGAGCATCACGCCCAACCCCGAGCGCGGCACCATCGCCTTCTCCAGCAACACGCCCGGGGAGTACGTCTTCCTGTACGACCTCGGCGCCGGGGCCAATGTGAGCGTCGGGCTGGTGCGGGTGCAGGTCGTCGAGCCGCCCGCCGATGCGCCCGCGCCGATCGCCGTCAAGGACACGGCGTACCTGCGTCCCGGTGAGCCGACCTCGGTCTCGGTGCTCGCGAACGACGTGTCGCCGTCCGGGCGGGTGCTCGCCGTGCAGTCGATCGACGACACGGGCACCGACGGACTCGTCTCGGTGGAGCTGCTCACGAACACCGTCGCCCGGGTGAGCGCGTCGGAGGCGCTCGACCGGCAGCTGCAGTTCTCGTACACCGTCTCCGACGGCGTGAACACCGCGACCTCGACGGTGACGGTCGTGCCCGTGCCGCCGCTCGTGAAGCACCAGCCGCCGGTCGCGCTCGACGACTCGGCGATCGTGCGTGCGGGCGACATCGTCACCGTGCCCGTGCTCGAGAACGACTACCACCCCGACGCGGCGACGATGCGGCTCGACCCCGAGCTCGACCTCAGCGGCGCACCAGGGGCCCTCGCCTTCACGGACGGCGAGTCGGTGCGCTTCCAGGCGCCCGACGAGGCGGGCGTGCACACCATCGTCTACACGGTGCTCGACGACTTCGAGCAGCTCGCTCGCGCCACGGTCACCATCACCGTCATCGGGAGGGACGCCGAGAACCGCGCGCCCCTGCCCACCCCGCTCACCTCGCGCACCTTCGCCGGCTCCTCGGTGACCATCGACGTGCCGCTCGACGGCATCGACCCCGACGGCGACTCGGTCGTGCTGACCGGCATCGACCAGGCGCCGGCCCTCGGCCGCATCCTCGAACGCACGAGCACGTCGTTCACCTACGAAGCCTTCGCCGGGGGCAGCGGCACCGACGAGTTCCGCTACGTGCTGCGGGACACCCAGGGCGAGGAAGCCATCGGCACCATCCGGATCGGGGTCATCCCGCGCGCCGAGGTGCAGGCGCCGCCGACCGCGGTCGACGACGCGATCGAGATGAAGCCGGGCCGCACCGTCGGCGTCGACGTGCTGCTGAACGACTCCGACCCGAACGGGTACAGCCTGCACGTCGCGGACCTCCCGGAGGTCGACGAAGGCATCGAGGCCGAGATCCGCGACCGGCGTCGGGTCGTGGTGACCGCCCCGGAGGGTGAGGGCGCCTACACGATCCGCTACTCGATCTCGAACGGGCACGGCGGTACGGACACCGCCTTCCTGCAGCTCGCCGTGAGCGAAGACGCGGTGATCGACCCGCCGACGGCCGAGGATCAGGTGCTCGAGCCCGAACGGCTCGTGGCCGGCGAGGACGCCGTCGTCGATCCGTTGAAGGACGCGACGAACCCGGGCGGCCTCGTCGAGGACCTCGTCGTCACCGTCGAGGGCCCGAACGCGGGTCGCGCCGAGGTCGCCGCGGACGGCACGATCTCCGTGCGCCCCGCGCAGGAGCGCTACGCGGTGGCCTTCCGGCTCACGAACGAGCTCGACGAGCTGTCCGCGATGGCCTTCGTCATCGTGCCGCCCGTTCCCGACGGCGATGCGGTGCCCGAGGAGACCCAGCGCCCGAAGACGCCGGAGGAGATCGCGGCCGAGGAACGGGCGAAGTTCCCCGCGCCGTACCTGAAGAACCTCGGCGAGATCATCGTGCCGATGAACGGCAGCATCGAGTGGGGCGTCGGCGACCTCGTCGAGGTGCCGTCGGGCCAGCCCGCCACGATCCTCTCCGCCTCGGCGACGAACTCGGCCTCCTCGCCCATGGTGAGCGGCACCGAGCTGCGCTTCGAGCCGGAGCAGGACTACCGCGGCCCCGCGACGATGACGTTCGAGGTGACCGACGGCAAGGGTGCCGACGACCCGGTCGGCCGGCGGGCCATCCTGAGCTTCCCGATCACGGTCGGCGATCCCGGCTTCAACGACGTCGCCCCGACGTTCACGCCGCGCAGCGAGACCATCGAGGCCGGCGAGGCTCCGCTCGAGGTCGACCTGCGCGAGATGACCGATCAGCCGAACCCCGACAACATCGCGAAGGTCAGCTACACCGGCCTCAGCGGTCAGACGGAGGAGATCCAGGCGGAGATCGTCGACGGCTCGATCCTGCGCATGCAGGCGCCGCTCGGCGTGCAGCCGGGCACCTCGGCGCGGCTCTCCTTCCAGCTCGGCTTCAACGAGTTCACCGTGCCCGGCTACGTCGACGTGCAGGTCGTGTCCTCGACGCGCGCCAAGCCGCGGGCGGTCGCCGACCCCGACACGGGCGAGCTCTACGTCGAGCGGGGCGAGTCGATCACAGTGCCGGTGCTCGAGAACGACTTCAACCCCTTCGCCCAGGACGGCGTGCCGCTGCGTGTCGTCGGCGCCGAGGTCGCGAGCGTCGGGGCGAACGCCACGACGAGCTTCACCGCCGAGGACGTCACGATCAACACCGGCTCCGCCTTCGTCGGCACGGTGACGGTGAACTACCGCATCGAGGACGGTACGAAGGACCCGGCCCGCCAGGCGCAGGGGCAGGTGACGGTGATCGTGCGGGATGCCCCGGACGCGCCGGGCGCACCGGAGATCACCGGCAGCGGCAGCGGTCAGGTCTCCCTCAAGTGGAACGCTCCCGCCAACAACAACGCGGCGATCAGCGGCTACGAGGTCACCTGGACGGGGTCGGGCTATCGGCCGTTCGGCGCCGACGCGGCGGGCACGGTCGTGACCATCGACGGCCTGACGAACGGCCAGGCGTACACGTTCAAGGTGCGCGCGATCAACGTCGTCGGCACGAGCGCCGACTCCGAGGCCTCGCGGTCGGTGACGCCCTGGGGCACGCCGAGCGCCCCGCGGAACGTCAGCGTCAGCGCCGACGGCAACGCCACGACGACGGTCCGGGCGAGCTGGGACCCGCCCGCGCAGGACGGCGGCGGACAGCTCCGCTACCAGGTGCGCTACGACGGCGGCGGCTGGCAGAACGTGCCCGGCCGGGCGGCGAGCTTCCCCGGCCAGGGCGCCGGCACCCACACGGTCGAGGTCCGCGCGATCAACGGCGGCAACAACGAGGGGCCCGGCGCCTCCGGCCGCGTCACCGTGAACAATCCGCCCCCGCCCTCGCCGAGCGCGTCCGTGTACAAGGGCGGCGACAGCGGATGCTGCCGCTACGTCGCGGCCAGGTACTCCGACTTCACGCCCGGCTCGTACACCGTGACCGTCGAGTACCAGCACTGGAGCACGAGTGCCGGCTGGACCTCGATGTCGTCGCAGCGGATGAACCTCGGCAGCGGCGGCAGCTTCCAGACCCTCAGCTACCTGGGCGAGGTGAACCCGGCCGAGTTCCCGGGCGTGCGCATCCGCTTCCAGGGGCCGGGCGGCACCTTCTACAGCGGCGTCGCGAATTGGGGCGCGCTCTGATGATTCCCACCGTGGAGGTACGAACGACATGGCAGTGACGCAGGAGCAGGCGGAGTGGTTCCGCGACGCCTTCGGGCGACTCGTCGAGAACATCGACCGGGCCATCCTCGGCAAGCGCGACATCATCGCGCTCGTGCTGACGGCCATGCTCTCCGAGGGGCACGTGCTGCTCGAGGATGTGCCGGGCACCGGCAAGACCGTGCTCGCCAAGGCGCTCGCGAACACCCTCGACGGCACGAACTCGCGCATCCAGTTCACGCCGGACCTGCTGCCCTCCGACGTCACGGGCGTCACGATCTTCGACCAGACGAAGGGGCGGTTCGAGTTCCACCGCGGCCCGATCTTCGCCTCGGTCGTGCTCGCCGACGAGATCAACCGCGCCAGCCCGAAGACGCAGTCGGCGCTGCTCGAGGTGATGGAGGAGGGGCGGGTCACCGTCGACGGCGTCGGCTACGAGGTCGAGCGCCCCTTCATGGTGATCGCCACCCAGAACCCCGTCGAGCAGGCGGGCACCTATGCGCTGCCCGAGGCCCAGCTCGACCGCTTCCTCATCAAGACCTCGCTCGGGTACCCCGACCACGCCGCGGCCGTCGCCGTGCTCCTGGACTCGGCGAACCGGGCGCGAGCCGACGGGATCACCCCGATCATCGCCGCGAGCTCGATCTCCGCGATGTCGGCCCTCGCCGCTGAGGTCTACGTCGACGAGTCGGTCGTGTCGTACCTGAACGAGGTCGTCACGGCGACCCGGGAGCACCCGGATTCCGCGCTCGGCGTGAGCATGCGCGGCGCTCTCGCGCTGGCCCGTGCCGCGAAGACGTGGGCGATCGCCCAGGGACGCGGCTACGTGACGCCCGACGACATCCGCGAGCTCGCCGTGCCCGTGCTCTCGCACCGCATCATCGTCGACCCGGAGGCGGAGTTCACCGGCGTCACGGCGACCGACATCGTGGCCCGCGCCCTCGCCGACGTGGCGCCGCCCGCCTACCGGGCGGCATGACGCAGGACGCCGGCGCCGCGCCGCAGCCTTCGCAGTCCCGACTGGCCTTCCAGGCCGTCGGGCGCTCCGTCGTGCGCGCGGCCGGCTCGCTCGGCGACGGGATCGGCCGGGCCTGGACGGCCGTCGCAGCCTTCGTCCGCCCGGTCACGAGCCTGGTCTCCACGACGGGATGGCTCGTGCTGGTCGCCGCGCTCGCGGCGGCGCTCATCGCGCTCGTCTTCGACTGGGTGGAGTTCGGCTTCCTCGCCGCGACGCTCGCCGGAGCCATCCTCGTCGCCGTGCCCTTCGTGTTCGGCCGGCTGCGCTACCGGGTCGGCGTCGAGCTCGAGCCGCGCCGGGTGGTCGCGGGGGAGCGGGCGCTCGGGCGCCTGACCGTCGTGAACGACGGCACCGCGAACTCGGTCTCCTCGCGCATCGAGCTGCCTGTGGGCGAGGGCTCGGCGGTGTTCCGGATCCCGTCGCTGGAGCCCCGGGCCGAGCACGAGGAGCTCTTCGCCGTGCCGACGAACCGGCGGGCCGTCATCGTCGCCGGCCCCGCCATCTCGGTGCGCGGCGACGAGCTCGGCCTGCTCCGCCGCACGGTGCGCTGGAACGACCCGGTCGAGCTCTTCGTGCATCCGGTCACGGCCCGGCTCCGTCCGTCCGCCGCCGGGCTCGTGCGCGACCTCGAGGGCGAGGTGACGAAGGTCATCACCGATCACGACCTCTCCTTCCACGCGCTCCGCGCCTACGAGCCGGGCGACCCGCTGCGGAACGTCCACTGGCGCAGCTCGGCCCGCACCGGCCGGCTCATGGTGCGGCAGTACGAGGAGACCCGGCGCTCCGAGCTCGTGCTCCTGCAGTCGACGGAGGAGACGCACTACGACGACGAGGCCGAGTTCGAGCTGGGCGTCTCGGTGTTCGCCTCGATCGGGGTGCAGCTGATCCACGACGCCACCAAGACGGTGTGCGCCACCGAGCGGATGCGGCTCCGGACGACGAGCACGACGAGCCTCCTCGACGACACCTGCCGGATCGCGCCGTACGCGCGGCGCGGCGGTCCGGCGCTCGGCGGACTGCGCGAGCTCGTGCGCGACCGCATCCGGCTGGCGCCGGCGGCGAGCGTCGTCGTCCTCGTCACCGGCGGCGCGCAGCCGCTCAGCGAGGTCCGGGCGGTGCAGACGGTTCTCCCTCCCGAGACCCCGCTCGTCGCCGTCCGGGTGCAGCGCGGCGCCGAGTCGCGCATCGCGAAGGTCGGCCGCAGCACGGTCGCGACGATCGGCGAGCTCGGCGAGCTCGCCGCGGTGATGCGGAGGGTCCGGCCGTGACCGCCGCACGCCCCGCCGCCCCGGCGCCCGCCGCACCGTCCCGCCTCGCCGGGACGGTGACGGCCACGCAGCTCGTCGACCTCGGCGTGCTCGCCGCCCTCTGCCTGCTCGCCGTCGCCGGCTACGAGACGAGCTTCGGCGGCATGGACTTCCTCCTCGCCGCCGTCGGCGGGCTCGTCGTCGGCACCGGGGCCGCGCTGCTCGGCTCGCTGCTGCGCCTCGGGGTGCTGAACACCGTGCTGCTCGCGCTCGCGGCCTACTTCCTGCTCGGCACGCCGTTCGCGATGCCCGGGCAGGGGATCGCCGTGGTGCTGCCGAGCCTCGACTCGCTGGCCGGCCTCGCGATCGGCGCCGTCTACGGCTGGGCCGATCTCGTGACCATCGCCGCGCCGGTCGAGGCGCCGTACTACGTCGCGGCCGTGCCGTACGTCGCGACGTGGCTCGTCTCGCTCGTCGGCGGCCTCCTCGTGCTCCGCTGGCTGCCCGCCCGCCGCACGGTGCTGCGCGCGGCGGTGCTGCTGATCGGCCCCGTTCTGCTCTACATCTCCGGCATCCTGCTCGGCACGGACGAGGCGTTCCTCGCGGCGGTGCGGGGCGTGGCCTTCGGTGCGCTCGCACTCCTCTGGCTGGCGTGGCGGCGCAGCACGGGCATCGAACAGGGCGGGGCGGACGGGCGCACGCTGCTCCGGCGCGCGGGCGGCGCGGCCGCCGTCGTCGGCGGCGCGGTCGTCGTCGGCACGGTCGCCGGCCTCGCCTTCGCGCCGACCGCCGCCGAGCGCTTCGTGCTCCGCGACGAGATCGTGCCGCCGTTCGACGCGCGCGAGTTCTCGAGCCCGCTCGCCGGGTTCCGGAGCTATACGAAGGACCTCGCCGAGGAGCCGGTGCTCCGGGTGCGCGGGATGCAGCCGGGCGATGTGCTCCGGCTGGCCTCGATGGATGCCTACACGGGCCGACTCTTCACGGTGGCGGGCCCGGAGTCCGCGGTGGACGGGGGCTACGCGATCGTCGGCGAGACGCTGCCGAAGCCGACGCTCGCCGAGCTCGGCAGCGAACGGCACCTCGAGGTCGAGTCGCTCGCGTACCACGACGTCTGGCTGCCGACGATCGGCTACGGCTCGCAGCTGCGGCTGATCGACGACGGCACCGCCGGGCGGGCGGGCGACCTCAGGTACAACGCCGACGCGGGCACCGCCGTGCTCACGAGCGGGTTCCAGGCGGGCGGCAGCTACGCGCTCGACGCCCGCATCCAGGTGCAGCCCGATCCCGACGCCCTCGCCGACGTCCCGGTCGCCCGGCTCGAGCTGCCGCCCGTCGATCAGCTGCCGGACGTCGTCGCGGCGAAGGCGGAGGAGTACGCGGGCGACGAGGAGAGCGCGATCGGACGCATCCGGGCGATCGAGACGGGGCTGAAGACGAACGGCTTCCTCAGCCACGGCCTCGCCTCGGACTCCGTCGCCTCGCGCGCGGGCCACGGTGCGGACCGACTGATCGAGCTGTTCACGCGCTCCCAGATGGTGGGCGACGAGGAGCAGTACGCCGCCGCGATGGCGCTCATGGTCCGGCAGCTCGGCTATCCGGCCCGGGTCGTGATGGGCTTCGCCCCCGAGGTGCAGGAGGGGGCCGAGGAGGTCGAGGTGCGCGGCGAGGACGTGACCGCCTGGGTCGAGGTCCCGTTCGAGGGCATCGGCTGGGTGAGCTTCCGCCCGACTCCCGATCAGGTCGACGTGCCGCAGGAGCAGACCCCGCGGCCGAAGAGCGAGCCGCAGCCGCAGGTGCGCCAGCCGCCGCGCAACGAGTCCACCGACGACGAACTGCTCACGACGGTCGAGATCGACGACACCGAGGACGAGAAGCGGGACCATCCCTTCGAGGTGCCCGCCTGGGTCTGGGTGCTCGCGGGCTCGCTCGGCATTCCGCTCGCCGTGGTCTTGCTGCCGCTGCTGTTCGTCACGCTCGCGAAGCGTCGGCGGCGGGCGCGCCGGCTCCGGGAACGCCCCGATCGCAGCTCGGCCGGTGCCTGGGACGAGCTCGTCGACCGCTATGCCGAGCTCGGGCTCGAACCACCGGAGCGGGCGACGCGCCGGCAGACGGCCCTCGCGCTCGCCGGCCAGTCCGGCGAGCAGGGGCTCGCCGGCGCCGAGTCGCTGGCTGCACTCGCCGCCGCCGTCGATCGGGACGTCTTCGAGGGCCGTGAGCTCGACGAGGAGGTCGCGACCCAGCGCTGGACGGAGGCGGATGCCGTGGCCGCCGCCGCGACGGCCGCAGCCGGCCGCGTCCGGCGCATCGTGAGCCGCTACCGCTATTCGCGGCGACGGAAGCGGGGGCGCCGCCGCTAGGCTGGCGACGTGGACGGGTCCGACTTCATCGTGCCGCCGCCGGGGCTCGTGCCCGGCGAACCGCCGGCCGCCCCCGAGCGCGCCTCGAAACCCGTCGAGCGCACGCTGCCCTCGTTCGCCCCGGGCCGGAGCGGCCCGCCGCCGCTCCGGCCGACGCCCGGCGGCCCCGTCGTGCAGGCGCCGCCGCCGATCGACCCGGCGTTCGAGGTCACGGGGGAGCGCGTCCGGTGGCGGCTCGCCGCCGCGGGCGGCGCCGACGCGGTCGTCACGGGTCCGTCGGTGCTCGGCCGGGCGCCGCGCATCGAGGATGCGGAGGGAGCGAGCGCCGCCGTCCCGATCGACGATCCGAGCCGCACGGTGTCGAAGACCCACGCGCTGGCCGTCCCGGCGGGCGCGGCGCTCGCGATCACGGACCTGCACTCCACGAACGGCGTCCGCATCGAGCGCCCGGGGGCGGAGCCGGAAGAACTCGCGCCGGGCGGGACCGGACTCGTGGGCGACGGCGAGGTGCTCGTTCTCGGGCGCCTGCGGCTGCTCGTGGCGAGACTGCCCTCGCCGAACGTGTAATCTGTCAGGGTGCGTGCACGGCGACTTCTGCTTCGGTGCCGCGGCGGGGCCTCGTTCTAGGCCCTTCCCCGCCGCGGAGTCCGTCGACGGCTGATTCAGAGCAGAACCGAAGGAAGACCACCGCATGACCGCGTCAAGCGAACGCCCCCGCACCCTCGCCGAGAAGGTGTGGGACGACCACCTCGTCAAGCAGGGCGAGGACGGCACCCCCGACCTCATCTACATCGACCTGCACCTGGTGCACGAGGTGACGAGCCCGCAGGCCTTCGACGGCCTGCGCATGGCCGGTCGGCCGGTCCGCCGCCCCGACCTCACGATCGCGACCGAGGACCACAACACCCCGACGCTCGACATCGACAAGCCCATCGCCGATCTGACGAGCCGCACGCAGATCGAGACGCTGCGTCGCAACGCGGCCGAGTTCGGCATCCGCCTGCACTCGCTCGGCGACAAGGAGCAGGGCATCGTCCACGTCGTCGGCCCGCAGCTCGGCCTCACGATGCCCGGCATCACGGTCGTCTGCGGTGACTCGCACACCTCGACGCACGGCGCGTTCGGCGCGATGGCGTTCGGCATCGGCACGAGCGAGGTCGAGCACGTGCTCGCGACGCAGACGCTGCCGCTGAAGCCGTTCAAGACGATGGCGATCAACGTCGAGGGCACCCTGCGACCTGGCGTCACGGCCAAGGACATCATCCTCGCGGTGATCGCGAAGATCGGCACCGGCGGCGGCCAGGGCTACGTGCTCGAGTACCGCGGCAGTGCCATCCGAGCACTGTCGATGGACGGCCGGATGACGATCTGCAATATGTCCATCGAGGCCGGCGCCCGCGCCGGCATGGTCGCGCCCGACGAGACCACCTTCGCCTACCTGAAGGGCCGCGCGCACGCGCCCGAGGGCGCCGACTGGGATGCCGCGGTCGAGTACTGGAAGACGCTGCCGAGCGACGAGGGCGCCGAGTTCGACGCCGAGGTCTTCATCGACGCCGACGCCCTCGAGCCCTTCGTCACCTGGGGCACGAACCCCGGCCAGGGCGTCTCGCTCTCCGAACGCGTGCCGGACCCCGCGGCCATCGACGACCAGCACGAGCGCGCCGCCGCCGAGCGCGCCCTCGAGTACATGGACCTCCGACCGGGCGTGCCGCTCAAGGAGATCAAGGTCGACGCGGTCTTCATGGGCTCGTGCACGAACAGCCGCATCGAGGACCTGCGCGCCTTCGCGTCCATCGTCGCCGGCAAGCAGAAGGCCGAGGGCGTCCGCGTCATGGTCGTGCCCGGCTCCGCGCGGGTGCGCCTCGAGGCCGAGGCCGAGGGGCTCGACAAGGTCTTCGAGGCCTTCGGCGCCGAGTGGCGCTTCGCCGGCTGCTCGATGTGCCTGGGCATGAACCCGGACCAGCTCGCACCGGGGGAGCGCTGCGCGTCGACCTCGAACCGCAACTTCGAGGGGCGGCAGGGCAAGGGCGGCCGCACCCACCTGGTGTCCCCGCTCGTGGCGGCGGCGACCGCGATCCGCGGCACGCTCTCGAGCCCCTGGGATCTCGAACAGGCCGTGACCGAGGTGGAGGCGAAGTAATCATGGAGAAGATCAGCACCGTCACCGGCGTCGCCGTTCCGCTGCGCCGTTCGAACGTCGACACCGATCAGATCATCCCCGCGGTGTTCCTGAAGCGCGTCACGAAGACCGGCTTCGACGACGCCCTCTTCCACGGCTGGCGCCAGGACCCGGAGTTCATCCTCAACCAGCCCGCATACCGGGGCGCGAGCGTGCTCGTCGCCGGCCCCGACTTCGGCACCGGTTCGAGCCGCGAGCACGCCGTGTGGGCGCTCCGCGACTTCGGGTTCCAGGTCGTCATCTCGAGCCGCTTCGGCGACATCTTCCGCGGCAACGCCGGCAAGCAGGGGCTGCTCGCCGCGCTCGTCGCGTACGAGGACATCGAGCGCATCTGGGAGGTCATCGAGGCCGAGCCGGGAATGCCGGTCACGGTGGATCTCGTTGACCGTACGGTGAGCGCAGGCGAGCTCACGGTTTCGTTCGAGATCGACGACTACACTCGGTGGAGGCTGTTGGAGGGACTCGACGACATCGGGCTCACTCTGCGCGAAGAAGAGGCCATCGCCGAGTTCGAACAGCATCGAGCGGCATGGCGGCCAACAACGCTCCCGATCCGGGAGCCGGCGGAAGCAGGGAACTGAGTGAACACACTCGTTGATGACGCGAAGCAGCACGGGAGCGCAGTGGGACTCGAGGTCGACAAGATCACGATCAACGGCGGCAAGCCGCTGCGGGGCCGCATCGAGCTGAAGGGCGCGAAGAACCTCGTCACCAAGGCGATGGTCGCGGCGATCCTCGGCGACACGCCCAGCGTGCTGAAGGACGTGCCGAACATCAGCGACGTCCGCATCGTCCGCGGTCTGCTCGAGGTGCACGGCGTGACCGTCACCGAGGGCGAGGAGCCCGGCGCGCTGGTGCTCGACCCCTCGGGCGTCGCGCAGGCGCACATGGCCGACATCGACGCCCACGCCGGGTCGAGCCGCATCCCGATCCTGTTCTGCGGGCCCCTGCTGCACCGCCTCGGCGAGGCGTTCATCCCCGACCTCGGCGGGTGCCGCATCGGCGACCGGCCGATCGACTACCACCTCGAGGTGCTGCGCAACTTCGGCGCGATCGTCGAGAAGCTGCCGAGCGGCATCCGCATGTCGGCTCCGAACGGGCTGAAGGGCGCGAAGGTCGAACTGCCGTACCCGAGCGTCGGCGCGACCGAGCAGGTGCTGCTCACGGCGACCCTCGCCGACGGCATCACCGAGCTCACCGGTGCCGCGATCGAGCCCGAGATCATGGATCTCATCAACATCCTGCAGAAGATGGGTGCGATCATCACGGTCGACACCGACCGCGTCATCCGCATCGAGGGCGTCGACCGGCTCTCCGGCTACAGCCACCGCGCGCTGTTCGACCGCAACGAGGCCGCGAGCTGGGCGGCCGCGGCCCTCGCGACCGACGGCGACATCTTCGTCGGCGGCGCCCGCCAGGCCGAGATGCTCACCTTCCTGAACGTCTTCCGCAAGGTCGGCGGCGACTTCGAGATCGAAGAGGACGGCATCCGCTTCTTCCACCCCGGCGGCGAACTCCGCTCCACGATCATCGAGACCGACGTGCACCCCGGCTTCATGACCGACTGGCAGCAGCCGCTCGTGATCGCCCTCACGAAGGCCAAGGGCGTCTCGATCGTGCACGAGACCGTCTACGAGCAGCGCTTCGGCTTCGTCGACGCGCTCGTCGAGATGGGCGCGAAGATCGACGTGCACAAGGAGTGCCTGACGGGCAAGCCGTGCCGCTTCGGCCAGCGCAACTTCAAGCACTCGGCCGTCATCTCCGGGCCCGCCAAGCTGACCGGTGCCGACATCGAGGTGCCCGACCTGCGCGGCGGGTTCAGCCACCTCATCGCGGCGCTGACGGCCGAGGGCCGATCGACCGTGTCGAACGTCGGCATCATCGCCCGTGGCTACGAGAACTTCATCGGGAAGCTCGAGCTGCTCGGGGCGGACTTCGAACTCGAAGGGTGAACGGCCAGGTGGCGAACGACGACGGCGCGGATGAGTCGAAGCCGGTGAGTGATCCGCCTCCGGCGGCGGGGGCGAAACCGCGGTCGGAGACCCGGCGGCCCTCCTTCTTCTGGTTCCTCGCGGCGATCATCCTGCCGATCATCAACCTCGGGGTGAAGTACCGCTTCCACCACCGCGAGCGCATGCCGCAGTCGGGGGCGTTCGTGCTCGCGCCGAACCACTACAGCGAGATCGACCCGGTCGTGATGGGCGCCGCGAGCTGGAAGCTGGGTCGCGCCCCGCGCTTCCTGGCGAAGGCCTCGCTCTTCAAGGTGCCGGTCGTCGGCTGGGCGCTGCGCGCCTCGGGCCAGATCCCGGTCGAGCGCAGCGGCAGCCGGGGGCACGACGCCCTTCGGGCCGCCGAGGAGCTCGTCGAGAAGGGGCGGATGGTCATCGTCTACCCCGAGGGCTCGCTGACGCGGGACCCGGATCTCTGGCCCATGCGCGGCAAGACGGGCGCGGTGCGCATCGCGCTCGAGCGAGGCATCCCGCTCGTCCCCGCCGCCCACTGGGGCACCCAGGCCCTCATGCCGCGCTACGGCAAGAAGCTGAGCCTGTTCCCGCGCAAGACGATCGACGTCGCCATCGGCGAGCCCGTCGACCTCACGCCCTACCGCGGCCGGCCGCTCGACCAGGCGACGATGGTCGCGGCCACCGCCGACCTCATGGACGCGATCGCCGAGCTGCTGGCCGAGCTGCGCGGCGAGCCGGCTCCCGCCGAGCGCTGGGACCCCGTCGTGCACGGCCAGAAGGAGACGGGCCGCCTTGAAGACTAGGAACGGCCCACGCAAGCCCCACGGCACCCGCGTCGCGGTGCTCGGGGCGGGAAGCTGGGGCACGACCTTCGCGAAGATCCTCGCCGACGGCGGCGCCGACGTGATGCTCTGGGCGAGGCGGCCGGAGCTCGCCCGCGAGATCCAGGAGGCGCAGCGCAACAGCGACTACCTCCCCGGCATCAACCTGCCGCGGGGCCTCCGCTCGACGAGCCGGCTCGATCTCGCCCTGGCCGGGGCGGAGCAGGTCTACATCTCGGTGCCGAGCCAGTCGCTCCGCGACAACCTCGAGGCCATCACCCCGCACCTGCACGCCGACGCGATCGTCGTCTCGCTGATGAAGGGCGTCGAGAAGGCGAGCGGCCTGCGCATGAGTCAGGTCATCGCCGAGGTGCTGCCGATCGACGAGTCGCGCATCGCGGTCATCTCCGGCCCGAACCTCGCGCTCGAGATCGCGAAGGAGCAGCCCACGGCGGCCGTCGTCTCCTCCTCGAGCCTCGAGACGGCGCAGGCCGTCGCCTCGGTGTCGCGCAACCGGTACTTCCACTCCTTCGTGAACACCGACGTGCCGGGCACCGAGTTCGGCGGTGTGCTGAAGAACCTGATCGCGGTGGCGATCGGCATCGTCGACGGCGCCGGCTACGGCGAGAACACGAAGGCCTCCATCCTCACCCGCGGCCTCGTCGAGATGACGGACTTCTCGGTCGCCTACGGGGCGCAGGCCGAGACGCTGTCGGGCCTCGCCGGCCTCGGCGACCTCATCGCGACCTGCCAGTCGCCGCTGTCGCGCAACAACACCGCGGGGCGGCTGCTCGGGCAGGGCTACCACTTGAAGGACGTCGTCGAGCGCATGCAGCAGACGACCGAGGGGCTGGCCTCGGTCGGCCCGATCCTCGAGCTGGCGAAGGCGAAGGGCGTCGCGATGCCCATCGTCGAGCAGGTGCGCCAGGTGCTCGCCGGCACGCTGGCCCCGCGCGACATCGCCCCGCATCTCACGACGGACGACGAGCCCCAGGGCGAAAGGACGAACGATGGACAAGCTCAGGGTGGTTCTGCTCTTCGGCGGGCGTTCAAGCGAGCATTCGATCAGCTGCGCTACGGCGGGGGGAGTGCTGGGGGCGATCGACCGTGACCGCTTCGAGGTGATCCCGGTCGGGATCACCCGCGACGGTGCGTTCGTGCTCGAGTCGGATGACCCGGCGCGCTTCGCCCTCGACCCGGCGCAGCTGCCCGAGGTCGTCGACAACGGCACCCGGGTGAGCTGGCCCGACAGCGCCGTCTCGCGCGAGCTGCGGGTGACGACGGTGTCCGCCGACGGCGGCTCGGAAACCCGCTCGCTCGGCGACGTCGACGTGGTGTTCCCGATCCTGCACGGCCGCTTCGGCGAGGACGGCACGATCCAGGGCCTGCTCGAGCTGCTCGGCCTGCCCTACGTCGGCAACGGCGTTCTCGCATCGGCGGCGGGCATGGACAAGCACGCGACGAAGACGCTGCTCGAGGGCGCCGGCATCCAGGTCGCCCCGTGGGTGACGCTCACCCGCCAGGCGCTCACCGCCGATCCGGTGCTGTGGCAGCGCCGCGTGCAGGCGCTGGGTCTGCCGGTGTTCGTGAAGCCGGCCCGCGCCGGCAGCTCCGTGGGCGTCACGAAGGTGAGCGACTGGGCGGCGTTCGACGCGGCGCTCGACGTCGCGTTCGCCGAGGACCGCAGCGTGCTCGTCGAGTCCGCCGTGGCGGGCCGCGAGATCGAGATCGCGGTGCTCGAGGGGCCGGAGCCGGGCGAGATCGGCGTCAGCGTCGCGGGCGAGGTCGTCGTGACCGGTCGCGACTTCTACGACTTCGAGGCGAAGTACCTGGATGCGCCCGGCATCGAGCTCGTCTGCCCGGCGGAGCTGGGCGACGGCGAGCTGTTCGAGCTGCAGCGCATCGCTCGGCGCGCCTTCGAGGCGCTCGGCGCCGAGGGGCTCGCCCGCGTCGACGTCTTCCTGACCGACGAGGGCTACGTCGTGAACGAGGTGAACACGATGCCCGGCTTCACGCCGATCTCGATGTTCCCGACGTGCTGGCTGAACTCCGGGCTCAGCTACCCCGAGCTGATCACCCGCCTCATCGAGGTCGGCGCGGCCCGCGGCGCCCGCTGAGCCTTCGGCTCAGCCCTCGCTCGGCACCTCGCCGAGGTCGTCGACCGAGGTGCACCCGCCGTCGGCCGGGATGACGCCGACCGCGTTCGAGAGATCGGCGATGGCCGTGGTGCCGCCGACGACGTCGTTGTCGACGAGCACCTCGACCGCCGGCGTTCGGCCGTACGTCGTGAACAGGTAGCGCGGGGCGTCGGACTCGTCGATGATCCAGTCGATGCCGTCGACGCTCACGCAGCGCTCGGTGGTCGGCCCGGGAACCGGGACCCCGCAGCGCAGCAGGACCGAGGCCGGCTCGCCCCATGCCCCGGTGCCCTGCGCGTTCGTCTCCCGCTTCGGCAGCTCGGCCACGGTGTCCGGAAGCCGAACCACGAGCGAGGCGCAGTCGGCGTCCGAGGCCTCGGGGGCGGGCTCGAACGGCACGATCGGGGTGCAGGCGGCGAGCAGCAGGGCGGCGGGGGCGATCACGGCGGCGGCGCGCAGGGCGCGGCGGAGCCGGGTGGGGCGGAGAGACATCCAGGCCAGGCTAGCGTGGGAGCCATGGAAGACGCTCTGAGCGCCGCGGCCTCGATCGGACGGCTCGGCGAGGATGCGGTGCTGGCCAGGGTGCTGCCCCGACTCGCCCCGGGGGAGTCGGCCCTGCTCGGCGCGGGCGACGACGCCGCGGTGGTCGCCGCGGCCGACGGGCGCTTCGTCGTCACGACCGACCTCATGGTGCACGGGCCGGACTTCCGGCTCGCCTGGTCGACGCCGTTCGAGCTCGGCTGGAAGGCGGCGGCCACGAACCTCACCGACGTCGCCGCGATGGGGGCGCGGCCGACGGCGCTCACGGTCGCGATCGCGGCCCCGCCCGAGCTCGACGTCGCCGTGCTCGAGGGCATCGCCGACGGGCTCCGAGAGGCGCTCGCGATCCTCGCGCCGGGTGCCGGCGTCGTGGGCGGCGACCTCTCCGTCTCGACGGTGCTGACCCTCGCGGTGACCGCTTTCGGCGACCTGGAGGGGCGTGCGCCGGTGCTGCGCTCCGGGGCCCGCGTCGGCGACGTGCTGGCGCACGCCGGAGTGAGGGGCGATGCGGCGCGCGGCCTGGCGCTGCTGTTCGACGAGGCGCGGGACGCCACGGGGGAGCCGGATGCCTCGCTCGCCGCCCTGCTGCGCCGGCGCGAGCCGGAGCTCCTCGCGGCGCAACTCGCCCCGCAGCCGCCCGTCGCCGCGGGCGTCGATGCGGCCGTCGCCGGGGCGACCGCCATGCTCGACGTGTCCGACGGGCTCGCCCGCGACGCCCGGCGCATCGCGGTCGCGAGCGGGGTCGGCCTCGACTTCGACGGCGGCGCGCTCGGACCGGATCCGCGGCTCGCCCTCGCGGGCGCGGAGGATCATGGACTGCTCGCGACCTTCCCCGCGGGCGCAGTGCTGCCCGCACCCTTCGAAGCGATCGGGCGGGTCGTCGACGCCCCGGGCCGGCTCTCGCTCGACGGCGAGCCGGTCGAAGCGCTCGGCTGGGACCCCTACTCGGGATGGGACGGGCGTTCGGGCTGATCCGGGACCTCGGCCCACCACAGGGTCGTCTCGCCGTAGTCGCGGCGGCGCTCGAGCTCGATGCCGGCGGGCCAGGACGGCTCGGCGGAACGGGCGCTCCGCTCCACGACGACCAGCGCGCCGTCGGCGAGCGCCGGAGCGAGCGCGGCGAGCTCTCGGGCGAGCTCGGGCTCGCCGAGCTCGTACGGCGGATCGATGAAGACGAGGTCCCAGGGGCCGGGGGCCGCGCCGGGCTCGAGGAACGCGGCGACGCTGCGCTGGGCGACCCGGATGGTCGGCGCGGCGCCGCGAGGCGCCGCGCGGCGCACGGCGTCGGCGTTCCTGCGGCAGATGTCCGCGGCGGGCTTGGCGCGCTCGACGAGCACGACCTCGGCCGCGCCGCGGCTCGCGGCCTCGAGCCCGAGGGCGCCGGAGCCGGCATAGAGGTCGAGCACTCGCGCGCCCGCGATGGCGTCCCGCGCCTCGAGCGCGGAGAAGATCGCCTCGCGCACGCGATCGCTCGTCGGCCGGGTGCCCGTGCGGGGGACGGCGAGGGTCTGGGAGCCGGCGAACCCGGCGATGATGCGCGTCATGCTCCACGCAGCTTAGCGGCGGACCGTCTGTCCGAGCGGTCATCCGCCGTCAAGGGGTCGCCCGTTCGGGGGTGGCGCTGCCATGATGGGAACGTGGACGATTCGACCGAACTTTCAGCCAGTTCGTCCCATCGGGGCACGGAACAGCGCGAGATCGACCGGCTGTGGGACTTCGCCGATCCGGTGGCGAGCGAGCAGCGCTTCCGCGCGGCATCCGCCGATCCGGAGCGCACCGCCCATAAGCGCGCGGTCATGGCCGCGCAGCTCGCGCGCGCCGTGGGCCTCCAGGGGCGCACCGAGGAGGCGCTCGCGGTGCTCGACGGCGTGGCCGCCGCGGCGCCGGGATCGGAGTCCGGGCCCGAGGCCGCCGAGCTGCGCGCCCGGGTCGCGCTCGAGCGCGGACGCCTGCACGCGGCCGCCGGACGGCCGGAGGATGCGCTGCCGGAGCTGACCCTCGCCGTCCGCGAGGCTGCCGCCGCCGGCGCCGCGTTCCTGGTGCTCGACGGCCTGCACATGCTCGCGCTGACCGACGGCGGTCACGAGGAGGAGTGGGCGGCCGAGGGCTTCGACGTGCTCGCCGGCTCCCGCGACCCGCGCGTGCTGCGCTGGGGCATCGCGCTGCACAACAACCTCGGCTGGACGAAGCACGACGCGGACGACGCCGTCGCCGCGCTGCACCATTTCACGCTCGCCGCCGAGGCCGCCGAGCAGTACGGCAGCGCCGAGCAGCTCAGGGTCGCGCGCTGGTCGATGGCACGGGCGCTGCGCACGCTCGGCCGGACCGAGGAGGCCCTGGCCATCCAGCGCGCGCTCGACGCCGAGCGCGCCGACGACCCGTTCGTGACGGCCGAGATCGAGGCGTTGACGGGGGCACGGCCTACGATCGAGGCATGACCGTCGCAGCAGCCGAGCCGAGCGTGGAGCCCGGCTCCTTCGCCCTGGAATCGAAGCTCGCGACGGCGCTCGGCTCGCGCACGGCGCAGGCGATCGAGCGCGCGTTCGGCTACCGCACCGTCGGCGAGTTCCTCTCGCACTACCCGCGGCGCTACGCGATGCGCGGCGAGCTGACGGCGCTCGACTCGCTGCCGCTCGACGAGAACGTGACGATCGTGGCCGAGGTCCTCGAGGTGCGCGAGCGGCCCATGCGGCAGCGGCGCGGCTCCATCGTCGAGGCGAAGATCTCCGACGGCAACGGCGTGCTCGTCCTCACCTTCTTCAACCAGTCCTGGCGGCAGAACGAGCTGCAGCCCGGGCGGCGGGGAATCTTCGCGGGCAAGGTCGGCTCCTACAAGGGCGCCAGGCAGCTCGCGCATCCCGACTACGAGCTCTTCGACGACGAGACCCCCCGCACGGTCGACGAGGCCGAGGCGGTGCGCTGGGCGCAGGCGCCGATCCCGATCTACCCGGCGACCTCGACGATCGCCAGCTGGCAGCTCGCGAAGTCGATGGCGCTCGTGCTCGACGGGCTCGGCCGGGTCGACGACCCGCTGCCCGCCGAGGTGCGCGAGGCCCGCGGCCTCGAGGGGCACCGCCGGGCGCTGGAGCTGATCCATCGGCCCTCGACCGAGGGCGACTGGAAGGGGGCGCGGCGCACGCTGCGCTTCACCGAGGCCTTCGTGCTGCAGACCGCGCTCCTGCAGCGGCGTGCGGCGCTCCGTTCGCACGCGGCGATCGAGCGCCGGCCGACGCCCGGTGGCCTGCTCGAGCGCTTCGACGCGGCGCTCGGTTTCGAGCTCACCGACGATCAGCACGAGGTCGGCCGCGAGATCGCCGAGGACCTCGCGAGCGCCGCGCCGATGAACCGCCTCGTCCAGGGCGAGGTCGGCTCGGGCAAGACCCTCGTCGCGCTGCGGGCGATGCTCGCGGTGGCCGACTCCGGCGGGCAGGCGGCGCTGCTCGCGCCCACCGAGGTGCTCGCCGCCCAGCACGTGCGCTCCATCGCCAAGGTCCTCGGCCCCGAGCTCTCGGCCGAGCTCATCCCGACGCTCGTCACCGGCCAGCTGCCCGCGGCCGAACGGCGCAAGGCGCTGCTCCGGGTCGCCGCGGGGCAGGCCCGCATCGTCGTCGGCACCCACGCGCTCATGGGCGACCGGGTGACGTTCGCCGACCTCGGGCTCGTCGTCGTCGACGAGCAGCACCGCTTCGGCGTCGAGCAGCGCGAGGCCCTGCGGCTGAAGGGGCGCACCGCGCCGCACGTGCTCGTGCTCACGGCGACGCCGATCCCGCGCACGGTCGCCATGACGGTGTTCGGCGACCTCGACGTCTCCACCATCCGGCAGCTCCCCGCCGGCCGCGCGGGCATCACCTCGCAGGTGGTGCCGCTCGCCATCCGTCCGGCCTGGCGATCGCGCATCTGGGAGCGGCTCGCCGAGGAGCTCGCCCTGGGCAGGCAGGCGTTCGTCGTCTGCCCGGCGATCGATCAGAAGCAGGCGGAGGACGACGGCGAGCCGGTCGAGCCGGCCGAGGCGGATGCCGGGCCGGCGGCCACCGTGATCGCGACGCTGGCCGAGCTCCGCGAGCATCCGCAGCTCGGCTCGGCCCGCATCGAGGCGCTGCACGGTCGCATGGCCGCCGACGAGAAGGACCGAGTCATGCGCGCGTTCGCCGCGGGCGAGATCGACGTGCTCGTCGCCACCACGGTCATCGAGGTGGGCGTCGACGTGCCGAACGCGAGCGCCATGGTCGTCGTCGACGCCGACCGTTTCGGCGTCTCGCAGCTCCACCAGTTGCGCGGCCGGGTCGGCCGTGGCGGAGTGCCGGGGCTGTGCCTGCTGGTGACCCGGGCGACGCCCGGCTCGGTGGCGCTGCAGCGCGTCGAGGCGGTCGCCGCGACGCTCGACGGCTTCGAGCTCGCGCAGGTCGACCTGGAGCTCCGCCAGGAGGGCGACGTGCTCGGCGCCCGCCAGTCGGGCGGCCGCTCCTCGCTGAAGCTGCTGCGGGTGGTGCGCGACGCCGAGCTCATCGGCGAGGCGCGCGGCCACGCCGCCGCGGTCCTCGAGGCAGACCCCGGCCTCGACGGCCACGCGGCGCTCGCGGAGGCCGTGCGCCGGCGCCTCGACGACGAGGCCAGCGAGTTCCTGAGCAAGAGCTGAGGCGGCCGAGCCCGCGGCTGCGCCGGGCACTACGCTGGAGTCATGCAGCGGATCGCCGTCGTTCCCGGCTCGTTCGACCCCGTCACCCTCGGACACCTCGATGTCATCGGGCGTGCCGCCGGCCTCTACGACCAGCTCCACGTCGTCGTGGTGCACAACCCCGACAAGAGCGCCCTCCTGCCGATCGCCCAGCGGGTCGCGCTGATCGAGCAGTCCATCTCGGACGCGGGCATCCAGGGCGACATCGTCGTGGCGAGCTGGAGCATGGGCCTGCTCGTCGACTACTGCACCGACGTCGGGGCGAGCGTGCTCGTGAAGGGCATCCGCTCCCAGCTCGACGTGGCCTACGAGACGCCCATGGCGATCGTGAACCGCCACCTGGCCGGCGTCGAGACGGTGTTCCTCCTGCCCGACCCGGCGAACGCGCACGTCTCGAGCTCGCTGGTGCGTCAGGTCGCCTCCCTCGGCGGCGACGTCGGCCCCTACGTCCCGGCCTCCGTCGCCGAGTACCTCGCGGGGGCGATGACCCCGTGAGCGAGGCGGGCGCAGCGACCATGACGGGGATGCCGGAACCGGGCATCGACGAGGTCGGCGCCCGCGCCGCGGCCATCGTCGCCAACGTCGAGACCGTCATCAGCGGCAAACGTGAAGCGGTCGTCTCGGCGCTCACCGTGCTGCTCGCGGAGGGGCACCTGCTGATCGAGGACGTGCCCGGCGTCGGCAAGACGATGCTGGCACGTTCGCTCGCGCGCTCCGTGGACCTCACGGTGAGCCGCATCCAGTTCACCCCCGATCTGCTGCCGAGCGACGTCACCGGCGTCTCGGTGTTCGACCAGTCCACGCGGAGCTTCACCTTCAAGCCCGGGCCGGTGTTCGCGAACCTCGTCATCGGTGACGAGATCAACCGGGCCAGCCCGAAGACCCAGTCCGCACTGCTCGAGTGCATGGAGGAGCGGCAGGTCACCGCCGACGGCGTCACGCACCGACTCGGCCGCCCCTTCGTCGTCGTCGCCACGCAGAACCCGGTCGAGATGGAGGGCACGTATCCGTTGCCCGAGGCGCAGCGCGACCGCTTCATGGCGCGCATCTCGATGGGCTATCCGGCGCAGGCCGACGAGCTCGCGATGCTCTCCACGCGCGAGACGGCGAGTCCCATCGAACTCGTCGACCCCGTCGTCGGGCTCGACGAGCTGCAGGGCATGATCCGCACCGTGTCGCGGGTGTTCACCTCCGCCCCCGTCAAGGAGTACGCCGTCGAGCTCGCCCGGGCGACGCGCGAGGACCGGCAGCTGCGGCTCGGGGCGAGCCCGCGGGCGACGCTGCAGCTCGTGCGCGCCGCGAAGGCGCACGCGGCGATGCACGGCCGCGATTTCGTGCTGCCCGACGACATCGACGCCCTGGCCGTGCCCGTGCTCGCGCACCGACTCGTCCCGACGAGCCGTGCGCTCGGCTCGCACGACCACGACAGCGGGCCGCTCATCGACACCATCGTGCGCCGGATCGTCGCAGACACGCCGGTGCCGATCGGCAGCGCGCGAAGGGACTAGCCGTGCCGGCATCCACCCGCCGTCAGCCGCGCACCGTTCCGCGGCTGACGCGACGCGGGGCCGCGCTCGTCGTCATCGGGGTGGTGCTCGCCGCGGTGAGCCTCTGGTTCGACCTCCGCGACGTGCTGCTGCTCGCGTTCGTCGCGATCGCGATGCCGGTCGTCGGGCTCGGCTACGCGGCACTGCGGATGCCGAGGCTCGGCGTGACCCGGGCTTTCGCGCCCGCCACGGTCGCGGCCGGCGGCTCGACCAGGGTGCGGCTCACCGTGCAGAACCGGTCGCGGCGGCCCTTCGACGGAGCCAGATGGCGCGACGAGGCGCCCTCGCCGCTCCTCGTCCCCGCCGAGGAGGTGCTCCCCGGCGTCGGCCCGTGGGAGCGGGCGCTGCCGAGCGGCGACGACACCGTGCGACTCGACTACCTGCTGCGCACTCCGCGCCGGGGCGCGTACCCGATCGGGCCGCTCCAGCTCTCGCTCGGCGACCCGTTCGGGCTCGCCGTCATGCGCCGGGCGGTCGGCGGCGAGCGTGAACTGCTCGTCACGCCCCGGGTGACGGCCATCGACGGCGCGCTCGCGCGCACTGCCGCGGTCGACGGGACCCGGCACAGCCTGCAGCGTCGCATGCAGCCGAACTCCGACGAGCTGATCGCGCGCGAGTACCGCTACGGCGACCCGCTGCGGCGGGTGAACTGGGCCGCGACCGCCCGCCGGGGCGAGCTGATGGTCCGCGAGGAGGAGCAGCGCGGCGATCCCGAGGCGCGGCTCTTCCTCGACACCGTGCCGAGCCGCCGAGGCGACGAGGCCCATCGCGGCGACGCCCCGGACTTCGAGTTCGAGCTCGCCGTCGAAGCGGCCGCCTCGCTCGGCGTGCATCTCCTCGAGCGCGGCTACCGAGTCCGCCTGCAGCCGCTCGAAGAGGGCGCGCCCGGACGCGGCGAGTACCGCGAGCCGGGCGGCGGTGCGTCCCTGCTGCTCGACGACCTCGCCCGGTTGCCGACGCCGGGCACCTGGCGTCGCCGCGATCGCAACGACGACCGGGGCCGGCGCGAGGACGGCAGCAGCCCCGGCCGGCTGACGGCGGCGCGGGAACGGCGGGCGCCGATGCCGGGCTTCGCGGTGCTGGTGCGCCCGTCCGACGAGCGCCTCGCCGAGCTCGCGGCGCTCCGGGCGGCCTTCGCCCCGGCGGTCGCCGTCGTGCTGCCGACCGTCGCCGAACGCTGGATCGAGACGCTCGAACATGCGGACTGGCGCATCGTCCGCATCCGGCGCGCCGCCGACCTGACGACGGCGTTCGGGGCTCGTCCGATGACCACCGGCGCCGCCGCGGCCCGCGAGACGGGCTGGGCCGAGTTCCTGGCGGGTGAACGCGATGCGCCGTGATCGTGCCCCGCTCAGCCGGCTGCAGGCGCTCGCACTGAGCGCAGCCGCGTTCCTGCTCCTCGTCGTCGCCGTGATGGCGCTCGGCCCGCTGCTCGCCGGCAGCGGGTGGTGGTGGCTCTGCGCCGCCACCGCCGCGGCCGTCCTGTTCGGCGGGGCCGGGCTTCGAGCCATCCGGGTCCCGGCCTCCCTGGTCCCGGTGGGGGAGCTGGGCATCCTGCTCGCGGTGCTGACGCTCTTCTTCGGCGGCACCAGCTCGCTGCTGCTGTTCGTCCCGACCGCCGAGACCTTCGGCGTGTTCGGCGAGCTGCTCGGCGGCGCCCAGCGCACGATCGCGCAGCAGTCCGTGCCCGCGGTCGTCGTGCCCGCGCTCGCGTTCGCGCTCGCACTCGGCACCGGTCTGCTCGCGGTGCTCGCCGACGTGCTGGTGCTGAGCCTCCGACTGCCGGCGCTCGCCGCGGCCCCCGCGATGGTGCCGATCCTCGTTCCCGGCTTCCTCATCGAAGCCGGCGCAGAGGTCGGCACGCTCGTGCTCACGGCGGCCGCCTTCCTGCTGCTGCTCCGCATCGACGTACGGGTGCGCCGACGGGCCGCGCTCGCGCATCGGGACGACGACGAGGTGCGCATCACCGCACCGCGGCGGATGCCGGTCGGCTCCACCGTGCTGCCGACGGTCGGGCTCGCCGCGGCCGGCCTCCTCGCCGCCTCGGTGCTCACCGCCGCCACGCCGAGCGTCTCGTCGAGCCTGCTGCTCGGCACGGGCGGTCAGGGGGCGCTCTTCGCGCGCGGCGTGAGCCCGTTCCTCGACCTCGGCCGGGACCTGCGCCGACCCGACGCGGTGCCCGCGTTCAGCTACGTCGCGCGCGACGGCGACCGGCCGTACTTCCGGCTGCTCACGATCGACCGCTTCGACGGCGAGGTGTGGGGGCCGGGCGACCGTCGGATCGACGGCGACAACACGGTCGCCGAATTTCCGACGCCGACCGGCCTGGGGAACGAGGTGGCGCGCTCGCAGCATCCCATCGACGTCACCGTGCAGCAGCTCCGCACCACGTGGTTGCCGCTGCCATATCCGGTGTCCTCGGTCGAGGGACTCGACGGCTCCTGGTTCTGGGACCGCGGCGCCCTCACCGTGCGCAGCGCCGACAGCGACACGAGCGGGCAGCAGTATCGGGCGACGATGCTCGAGGTCGACCCCACCGCCGAGCAGCTCCGGGCCTCGGGCGACCGCATCCCCGAGTCGATCCAGGAGTTCACCGAACTCCCCGAGGACGTGCCCGAGTCGGTCCGCGAGCTCGCCGCGGAGCTCGGCGCCCGTGGCGGCACGGCCTACGACCGGGCCGTCGCCATCCAGGAGTATCTGCGAGGCAAGGACTTCACGTACTCCGTCGAGGCCCCGGTGGAGGAGGGGTACGACGGCGGCGGCCTCGACGTGATCGCAGAGTTCCTGGAGCAGCGCGAAGGCTACTGCGTGCACTTCGCCTCGACGATGGCGGTGCTCGCCCGTGAGCTCGGCATCCCCTCGCGCATCTCCGTCGGCTACACGGCCGGCACGCCGACGACGAAGCGGGTCGAGAACGTCTCCGTCGTCCAGGTGGACAGTCAGGATCTCCACGCCTGGCCCGAGCTCTACTTCCAGGGCGTCGGCTGGGTGCCGTTCGAGCCGACTCCCGGGCGCGGGACGGTGCCGGACTACTCGCGCCCGGGGGCGAGCGAGACCGCGCCGACGCCCGAGCTCGTGCCCGGGACGCCCGCACCGAGCCCCGGCGCCCGGCCCGACCTCGACCCGGAGCGCCAGCTCTCCGGGGGCCAGACGGCCGCCACGACGGACGACCCCGTGCTCTGGCCGCTCGTCACCCTCGTGCTCCTGCTGATCCTGCTCCTGCCGGCGGCCGCCCGGATCTGGCTGCGCCGTGTGCGCGTCCGCAGGATCCGCCGCGACGACCGCGGCGCGGATGCCGCCTGGCGGGAGGCCATGGCCACCGCGAGCGACCTCGGCTACCCGGCGGGGTCCGCGGACGCGCTGACGCCCAGGGAGGCCGCCGAGGCGCTGCTCGAGGAGGTCGGCGGCCTGGACGACCGGGCGCGCGACGCCCTGAACGCGCTGCGGGACTCGGTCGAGCGGGCCAGGTACGGCCCGCCCGGCACCGCGGCGCCGGCCTCCGAGACCGCACTCGTGGACCTCGTCACCGCGCTCCGCGCAGGGTCCCCGGTGACTGCGAGGTGGCGAGCCCGGCTGCTGCCGGTCTCATTGCTCGACACGGCGCGGGCGGGCCGCAGGGCGGCTGCGCGCGCGTAGAATGGCCGATCGTGGCCCATCACGATTCCCCGTTCCGCATCACCGTGCGCGACCTCATGCACCGCCCGGGCGAGATGCGCGAGGTCGAGCTCGACGTCGCCGCCCCCGCCCAGCTCGGCGAGGGCCTGGTCGCCGTCCGCGAGGGCTCCGTGCTCGAGCTCGACGTCCGACTCGAGTCCGTGCATGAGGGGATTCTCACGAGCGTCGAGCTCGACGCGGTGGCCGAGGGTGAGTGCAGCCGGTGCCTCATCGACATCGCCGTGCCCGTCGAAGTCGAGTTCCAGGAGCTTTTCGCGTATCATTCTGGGGAAGCTTTCGAGTATGAGGTTCAAGACGACCACGTGGATCTTGAACCGCTCATCCGAGATGCGGTAGTGCTGGCACTGCCCTTCCAGCCGGTGTGCCGGCCTGATTGCCCGGGTCTCGACCCTGTGACCGGGCAGCGTCTGGCTGATCATCCGGAACTCGTCACCCCCGAGCAGCACGACCCGCGATGGGCCGCGCTCGCCGGGTTCGAGGCTTCCGAAGACCAGGGCGCTGCCGCGGGCAGTGCTGATTCTGAGAGAGATTGAGAGAGAGACATGGCTGTTCCCAAGCGGAAGAAGTCACGCGCCAACACCCACGCGCGCCGTTCGCAGTGGAAGGCCGAGGTCCCCACGCTCGTCAAGACCGTCGAGAACGGCAAGGTGACCTACAGCCTCCCGCACCGCGCGCGCGTGGTCGAGGACTCGGCGGGCACCCCGCTCTTCCTCGAGTACAAGGGCCGGAAGGTCGCCGACGTCTAGTCGGCCCTCGGACTCCGAACGACCGGTCGTGGCGCGCGCGCGGCAGACGGGACCTGCGGATCGAGACCTCGTAGCGCTCCAGGAGACGCTGCAGATCGAGATCGACCCCGAGCTGCTGCTGCTCGCGCTCACGCACCGGTCGTTCGCGTACGAGAACGGCGGCATCCCGACGAACGAGCGGCTCGAGTTCCTCGGCGACTCGATCCTCGGGCAGGCCGTCACCGTGCGGCTGTTCCGCGATCACCCCGAGCTCGACGAGGGCGAGCTGGCCAAGCGCCGGGCGAGCCTCGTCTCGAGCGCCGCACTCGCAGAGGTCGGCCGGGCGATCGGGCTCGGCCCGTTCATCCGCCTCGGCCGCGGTGAGACCATGACCGGCGGGGCCGACAAACCGTCGATCCTCGCCGACACGGTCGAGGCGATCATCGGCGCGACCTACCTCGACGCCGGCGACGACGAGGCGACGGCCCTCGTGCTCCGCCTCGTCAGCCCGCTCATGAGCGACCCCGCGCGCTTCGGTGCTGCGATGGACCCGAAGACGAGTCTGCAGGAGGCGGCGGCCCGCCTCGGCGCCCCGCCGCCCGTGTACGAGGTCGCCGAGAGCGGCCCCGATCACAGCAAGCACTTCCTCGCCACCGTTTCGGTCGGCGAACTCGTCCGCGCCTCCGGCGAAGGGTCGAGCAAGAAGCAGGCCGAGATGGCCGCGGCGCTCGAGGCCTGGACCTCGCTGAACGCGGGCTGAGGTGCCCGAGCTCCCCGAGGTCGAGGTCGTCCGCGCCGGCCTCGCTCCCGCCGTCACCGGCGCCCTCGTCACCGGGGTCGAGGTGCTCGACCAGCGTTCGCTGAAGCGCCACGACCCGACGAGCGGCGACTTCGAGCGCGGCCTCGTCGGCGCCCGCTTCGCCGCCGCGGTGCGGCGCGGCAAGTTCCTCTGGCTGCCGATCCTGCCCGCGGAATCGGCCGGACCGACTCAGCCATCAGACGCTCCCGCCGCCCCGCGCGCGCTCGTCGCGCACCTCGGCATGAGCGGCCAGGTGCTGCTGCGCACCCCCGACCATCCGGGCGGCGACGCGCACGCCCGCATCCGCATCCACCTCGAGCACGAGGCGCACGGCGAGCTCCGCGTCGACTTCGTCGATCAGCGCATCTTCGGCTCGATGGCGATCGACCGCATGGCGCCGACGCCCGACGGCCGCCCCGCCGGCTTCTCGGCCGAGGTCACGGGGGAGTGGGCCGGCTTCGTGCCCGGCCAGGTCGCCCACATCGCGCGCGACCCCCTCGATCCGGCCTTCGACGAGCGGGCGTTCCTCGCGGCGTTCGCGAAGCGGCACTCCGCGGTCAAGCGCGTGCTGCTCGACCAGACCCTGGTGAGCGGCATCGGCAACATCTACGCCGACGAGTCGCTCTGGGCGGTGCGCCTGCACGGCGAGCAGCCGGCGTCGAGCGTGAGCGCGCGCCGGGCCCGCGAGCTCCTCGAGGCGGTGCGCGGGGTGCTGCAGAAGGCCCTCGCCGAGGGCGGCACGAGCTTCGACGCCCAGTACGTGAACGTGAACGGCGCCTCGGGCTACTTCGCGCACTCGCTGAACGCGTACGGGCGCGAGGGCAAGGCCTGCCCGCGCTGCGGCACGCTCATGGTGCGCGAGCCCTTCATGAACCGCTCCTCGCACCGCTGCCCGCGCTGTCAGCGGTTGCGGACCCGCCGCGCGGGCTGACCCGTTCGGCATCCGGAGGCGCTCCGCAGCCTCACCAGTCGTGCACCGTGCCGTCAGCCAGCCGGTTGTACGGCAGGTACGCGGTGACGTACGGGTACTTGCCGGCCTCGTCGACGTCGAGCTCCACGCCGAGGCCCGGGCGGTCGCCCGGGTGCAGGAAGCCGTCGACGAAGGTCATCGACTGCTGGAAAGTGGCGTTGGTGCGCGCCCCATGCTGCATGTACTCCTGGATGCCGAAGTTGTGGATCGCGAGGCCGACGTGCAGCTGCGCGGCGAAGCCGACCGGCGAGATGTCGGTCGGGCCGTGGCAGCCGGACTTGATCTGGTACTGGGCGGCGTAGTCCATGACCTTCTTCAGCGGGCTGATGCCGCCGAAGTGCGTCGAGGCCGCTCGTACGTAGTCGATCAGCTGCTCCCTGATCAGCGACTGGAAGTCCCAGATCGTATTGAACACCTCGCCGATCGCGAGCGGCGTCGTGGTGTGCTGCCGGACGAGGCGGAGGGCCTCCTGGTTCTCCGCGGGGGTGCAGTCCTCCAGCCAGAAGAGGTCGTACGGCTCCAGCGACTTCCCGAAGGCGGCGGCCTGCAGCGGCGTCATCCGGTGGTGCCCGTCGTGCAGCAGCGGCAGCTCGGGCCCGAACTCCGCGCGGACCGCCTCGAAGACCGTCGGCACGTGCCGGAGGTACGCGCGGGTGTCCCAGTCCTCCAGCATGGGCAGCGCACCGCGCTGCGCCGGCTCGTGGTCGTACCTGACGCCCTTGTTGCCGGCGAGCCCCGTGTTGGAGGCGACGCCGTAGATCGCCTTCAGCCCCGGGACACCGGGTTGGACGCGGATCGAGCGGTAGCCGAGCTCCCGGTGCTCCCGGATCGAGTCGAACAGCTCCGGCAGCTCCTTCCCGGACGCGTGCCCGTAGGCCATCATCCCGGTGCGCGACGCGCCGCCGAGGAGCTGGTAGACCGGCAGGCCGGCGGCCTTGCCCTTGAGGTCCCAGAGGGCCATGTCGACCGCCGCGATCGCCGCCATCGTGATCGGCCCCCGCCGCCAGTACGCGCTCCGGTAGAGGAACTGCCACGTGTCCTCGATGCGATGCGCATCGAGTCCGAGCAGCAGAGGGACGACGTGATCGGTGAGATAGGAGACCACGGCCAGCTCCCGTCCGTTGACGGTCGCGTCGCCGAGGCCGGTCACGCCGTCGTCGGTGGTGAGCTTCAGCGTGACGAAGTTCCGGTTCGGGCTGGTGACGATCACCTCGGCGCGATCGATCTTCATGGCGGGTCCTTTCAGCGGTGCAGGAGCGGCGGATGGGCGTGCGTCGGACGGCTGGGGCCGGGTCAGGTCCGGCTGCGCCGGACTGGGTCAGATGGTCATGGCGGAGAATCCGCCGTCGACGCGGATGAGCGCTCCGGTGACGAAACCGGAGGCTCGGCCGGAGGCGAGCCAGAGCAGTGCCCCGTCGAGCTCGTGCTGCTCGCCGAGGCGGCCCAAGGGGGTGTGCCGGACGATGTCGGAGACCCGCTGCTCGCTGAGCAGCGCACGATTCTGCTCCGCGGGGAAGAACCCGGGCACGATCGCGTTGACGCGGATCCCGTCCGATGCGAGCTCCCGGGCGAGGTACTGGGTGAGGCTGTTGACGCCCGCTTTCGCGACCCCGTAGGCCAGCACCCGCGACAGCGGGGGGCCTGAGGAGGCCGAGGAGATGTTGATGACGCTGCCGCCACCGGCGGCCGCCAGCTGAGGCCGGAACGCCTGGATCGTCCGGAACATCGATCCGAGGTTCGTGTCGAGCAGCAGGTTCCACTCCGCGTCGGTGATCTCCTCGAACGGCGTCGCGCTGTTGACGCCGGGGGCGTTGACGAGGATGTCGATCCCTCCCCGCTCCCCGCAGTCCGCAGCCGCGCGTTCGACGGACGCCCGGTCCGTGGCATCCAGTTCGACGAACCGCGCCGCACCGCCCGCGTCCAACACGCGGCGCACCACCTGCTCGCCGCGCTCGCGGGAGCGACCGGCGACCGCGACGTCAGCGCCGGCGGCGGCGAGCGCCTCGCAGAACCGGCCGCCGAGGACGCCGGTGCCGCCGACGACCAGAGCGGTGCTGCGCTCCAGGTCGAACAGGCCGGCGACCGACGGTGCCAGCGTCACGAGCGGACCTTCACAGCCGAGAACGGGGCGAGGTGACGGCCGAAGTGCGCACGGAGATCGTCCCGGTAGTCGTCGCGGTGGTCAGTGAGGGCGGCGACGAGCTCCGTGCCGAGGAACGATGCGCCGTCTCCGTCCGCCGTCCGGAGCACCGCGCCGTAGCCGACGTGCAGGATCTGCCGCGTCGCCGGGGCGAGCAGCAGGCGCGGCAGCTCCGCGTCGGCGAGCTCCTCCGGCGCCGGCACCGTCCCGGCCTCCGCGGAGACCTGGTAACTCGCGCGGGCGGCGCGATACGCGGCGAGGCTCGCCGCATAGGCCCGCCGGAAGAGCTCGGGACGTTGCGTCGCGAGGACGCCGAGCGCCACGAGATAGCTGGTGCCCGAGGTCTTCAGGTGCACGAGCCCGCGGGTGTGCTCCATCACGCCGTCGTAGATGCTGAACTTGTCGGAGCCCGAGTGCATGCCGATCTTGTAGGGCCCGAGCGCCCGCGCGATCGCGGCGTGCCGGGAGATCGAGTCGTACAGCGCCGCGCGGTCGCCGGCGAACTCGACGCCCTTCTCGAAGGAGCCGAGATGGCGAGGGGCGAAGCTCACCCAGCGGATGCCGAGGCGCGCGAGCTCTGTCGCGATGTAGACGTGCTCCTCCGGGGTCGTCGGCTCGTCGGTCTCGTCGACGGCGATCTCGATCTCGACGGGAGAGCTCGCGCGGTCCATCAGGTGACGGGCGAGTCGCGCTCCCATGGCGACGGCTCGTCCGTACTTGCCCATCGCATGCGCGAGCTCGGTCTCGCCGACGGTCTGCACGCCCGAGTCGAGCTCGAGGCGGAGCGCGGCGTAGCGGCGCCGGGCCGAGGCGAGGTCGTCCTCGAGCTCGGCCCAGGGCAGCCGGGCCAGCTCGGCATCGGACGGCACCTCGTCGCACACCTCGACGAAGTCGCCCACGTCGATCGTGAAGAGGCTGAAGCCCGCGGCGAGGCAGCGGTCGATGTCGTCCGTGGTCTTCAGGTGATCGGCATCCGCGCCGACCGGTGCAGTCCATCCGGCCTCGATGCAGCCGAACGTCGCGTCGTCCAGTACCTGTTGCGGGCTCCGGCCCAGGCGGTCCATCTCGCGGATGGACTGCTGTGCGAAGATCGCCCGCAGGCTCGGCGCGAAGTCACGGAATGCGGCGGCCTGACCCGGGGTGGCGAGGCCGAGCCGGTCCCCGGTGCCGGCCGAGGTCGACAGCCCGATCGGTCGGGGTGCGAGGTTCGGGCGGACGATCCGTGCCGCCGCGGCGTTGCGCGCCGACAGCGGTCCGTACGCCACGCCGGCGCGAGGGCCCGGTGCCATTCGCTCGAACCGGGCGTGCTCCCGGTCCGAGCCGCCCGCCACGGCGAGCAGACGCTCGCCCGCGACGGTCTCGATCGTCAGTTCGCAGTGCTCCGGGCCGCTCATCGGAGGTGCTCCCCGAAGAAGTCGGCTGACTGTTCGTCGCACCAGCTGTGCCCGGCCGCGAACAGCTGTCGGCGGAACCGGTGCGACGCACCGGCGCGCCGGTAGATCTCCTCGACGCGGTCGGCGCAGGGGCCGGCCGACTCGAGCATGAAGCAGTCGTCGAAGAAGCCGAGGTCGACCATCAGCGCGCGGGGGAAGAGCAGCCCCTGCAGATCGGAGACGTCGACGAGCGAGAACAGGCCGGGTGTGATCTGCATGCCGCAGTAGTTGCTGTCGCGGACGCCGAAGTCGGGGAAGGTGTCCGAATAGCAGATGATCTCGGTCGCCGCGATACGCGGGTCGGCGAGCGCCGACCACAGCGACATCGTGCCGCCGCCGGACACGCCCATCACCCCGATCGGCCCGTCCTGCACGTAGGGGAGCGTGGTGACGAAGTCGAGGACGCGCTTCCCGTGGGCGATGTTGATCCCGAGCGGTGTCATGCCGAGGATGGTCGCGTTGAGGTAGTACGTGTCGCACCAGTCCATCTCGACGCCTTTCTGGGGCGAACTGATGCGCCACTTCCGCTGTTCGTCGAAGTCGCCGTGCCCCATCCAGTCCACGCCGATGGTGACGAAGCCGTGGCGCGCCATCACCGCGCCGTAGTTGTAGCCGTCGTCGTCCGCGTAGGAACGGAGCAGCGCGGTCGAGCGATTGCCCATGATGGGCTCCTTGCCGCCCATGTCGTGGCCGTGCCAGCAGAGGATCGGGGCCCACGTCGATTCCTCGGTGCCGCCGCTCGGCCGGTTCACCGCCACGATCGTCGACAGTCCGTCCTCGACGTCCATCATCCAGCGCTGCTGGATGAAGCCGTCGAGTTCGATCTCGCCGAGCAGCACCGGGTTCGGCTCGCAGGCCGGCGGCTCCTGGCCGAGCGTCGCGAGGACCGCGGCGAGCGTCTCCTCCCGCCAGGCCTCGACATCGGTGTTCTCCGGGTCGAAGTGGAACCGGGGGGTGTGCTTCCTGGCCCGGTCGAGGAGCCAGGCGTTCGGGCTGAGATTGCGGTGTCCGAGCGGGACGGCTGGGGTGGTCACGTGCAGGTCCTTTCGAGATGGGGTGCGTCGTCGATGGCGCGGTGGGCGGGCTACTTGCCGACGCCGAGGGTCATGCCCTCGATGACGAATCGCCGCAGCAGGATGAACAGCAGCAGCATCGGCACGAGCATGATGCCGACGCCGGCGAACAGCAGTCCGTAGTCCGCACCGCTGTACTGGATCGCCGAGAGCAGGGACATGAGCGAGAGCCCGAGGGTGAAGTTGTCGTTCGACTGCACGAAGGTGAGGGCGATGAGCACCTCGTTCCAGAGGCTCACCGCCGTGATGATGAACACGGTCAGCAGGCCGTTGCGCACGGTCGGCAGGAAGATGCGGACGAGCGTCGCGATCGGGCCTGCCCCGTCGAGGGAGGCCGCCTCCTCGATCTCCTTCGGCACCGCGGCCATGAACCCGGTGAGCAGGAAGACCGCGAACGGCAAGGAGACGCCCGTGTACACGATGATGAGCCCCAGCTTGCTGTTGATGAGGCCGAGCTGCGAGAACTCGATGAACAGCGGGATGATGATGATGTGCGGAGGGATGCCGATGCCGAGCACGAACGCGGTCGAGAGCTGCTTGGCCCAGCGCACGCGCATTCTGGAGAGCGCGTAGGCGGCCGGCGCGGCGATCACCACGACCGCGATCGATGCCGAGCCGACGACGATCAGGGAGTTGAGCGCTCCGACGGCGAACCCGCTGTTGGACCAGGCCGTGCTCCAGTTGCCCCACTCCCACGTGGTCGGGAGGCCCAGCGGGGCCGCGAAGATGTCCTTCGTGGTCTTCACCGATGACAACAGGGTGATCGCGAGGACCACGAGGTTGAACCCGACGAAGAGCCAGATGACCGTCCGGGGCAGCCAGCCGAAGAGTCGGCCGGGAGTGGAGCGCCGGATCGCTCGCCGAGGCGCGCCGGCGGTGTTCTGCGTGCTCATCGTGCACCTCTCTCGACGGGGCGTCCGGCGCGGGCCGGGTGCGGGAATGCGGTGGGGGTCATAGTTCGATCGGCTCCCTGCGGAGGATCCGCCGGAGCAGCACGACGATGACGCCGAACAGCAGCAGCATGAGCACGGCGGATGCCGAGGCGTACCCGAAGCGGTACGCGGGCACCTGGTCGCCGAAGGTCTGGCCGTAGACGAAGAGCGAGGAGTTCCAGATCTCCACCGGCGGCATCGTCGTCGTGGCCCCGCCGAAGGCGAACAGGAAGTCGAAGAGCTTCAGCGCCTCGATCGTCCAGAGGATCGCGGCGACGGAGGCGACGTCCCAGGACAGCGGGAGGGTGACGTACCGGAACCGCTGGAAGGCGCTCGCGCCCTCGAGTTCGGCGACCTCGTAGTACATCGGCGGGATCTGGTCGATGCCGGCGAGCAGGATGGTGAGGTAGAGCCCGGCGCTGACCCAGATGGTCCCGGTGACGGCCATCTTGAAGATGTTCTCGCTCGACAGCCACTCGAGCGGCTC
Organism: Agromyces soli; assembly: GCF_022811605.1. GTDB lineage: Bacteria > Actinomycetota > Actinomycetes > Actinomycetales > Microbacteriaceae > Agromyces > Agromyces soli. The sequence continues at coordinate 2,658,511 of NZ_CP094533.1, forward strand.
GATGCCGAGCTCGCCGAGCAGGGTGTTCACGATGCCGCGGTACTGGAACAGCACGCCCCACACGATCGACAGGGCGATGGGCGACGCGATGAACGGGAAGAACAGCGCAGAGCGGATGAAGTTCCGCCCCCGCATGGTCCGGATGAACGCCGCGAAGAAGAAGCCGACCACGAAGATGACGGCGCCGCCGACGAAGAGGATCACCAGGGTGTTGACCAACGAGCGGAGGAACACCGGATCCCGGAAGAGGATCTCGTAGTTGCGGAGCCCCCGCCACTCGGGCGGGGTCAGCCCGTTCCACTGGAACAGGCTGACCCCGATCGAGAACACCGTCGGGCCGATCAGGACGAGTGCGTACAGCAGCACCGCGGGGAGAACGAACAGGATGAACCAGTTCCGCTGCGAGCGCTGCCGCGGCGTCGCCGCCGTCCGGGCGGTTCGCCCCGGTGCGTCGGCGTCGGTCCCGACGCGCTCTGACTCCAACACGCTCACTCGTCTGCTCCTGCGGCTCGGGGGACGGTCACCCGTTGAGTTCCCAGTACTGCTTCTGCTCGGTCTTCATCCGCTCGATGAACTCGTCGGTGGTGAGCCGGCCGGTCACGAGCGCCTGGGTCGCGGGCTGGAAGACCGTCGTGTCGAAGTTCGGGACCACGGCGGGGACCTGGTCGTTCACGCCGTAGATCGCGTTCTGGTCGACGATGTCGCGGATGTCCTGGAGGTCGGCCGGCACCTCGATGTCGGAGCGGACCGTGAGGCTCAGCGTCTCGGTCGTGAGACGGGACATGGGGTCCTTCGCGTACAGGAACGCCAGGAACTGCTCCGCGGCCTCGGGGTTCTTCGCCTTCGTCGGGATCGCGAAGCCGTTCAGGGCCACTGGGACCGCGGTGTCGCCGCCCTCCTCGACGGCGGGGAAGTTGAACGCACGGTACGCCATGTCGTCGGCGGCGTAGCCGCGGGTCTCGTTCGGCGTCCAGCCGCCGAGGAAGAGCAGGTCGGCCTTGTTCTGCGCCCACTCCGTCTGGATGGCCGGCCACTTGCTGCTGTCGTAGCCCTTGGCGTAGAAGCCCTGCTCGGCCCAGTCGACGAAGAGATCGACGGCCTCGCGCATCTCCGGGGTGTCCCAGGCCTCGCCGGTGGGGTCCTCGACGGCCTCGAGCAGCTTGCCGGGCCCGACCGCGCGGACGATGGCGGTCGCGACCATCGCGCGGTCGTAGTCGGTGTGGTCCGCGTCGAGCGCGAGCGGCGCGCGGCCCTCCGCCTTCAGCTCGGCGAGCAGGGCGTTCATGCCGGCCCAGTCGCTCGGCGCGCCTTCGGTGAGGCTCGGGACGTTGGCGCCGTTGTACCACCAGACGTAGGGCTGGAGGGTGAACGGCAGCATGAAGTACGCGCCGTCCTCGCCCTTCGTGAGCGGGTCATACTTGTCACCGACGAGTTCGCCGATCGTGACGTCCTCGCCCTGCACCGTCCGCTCGTACAGTCCGGAGAGGTCCCGGGCGGCGCCGTTGTTCGCGAGCAGACCCTGCAGGCGGTTGTTGTCCTGGTCGGTGAGGTCCGGCACATTGCCGGTCGTCATCCCGGCCATGACCTTCTGCAGGACATCGCGCCCCTGCCACTGGACGTTGACCTTGATGCCCGTCTCGGCCTCGAACTCATCGAAGACCGCGGTGAGGATCGGAACCTCGGGCTCGTCGACCGTCAGCATCGACCAATAGGTGAGCTCGTCGGAGGCGGATCCCGAGGATCCGTCCGACGACGGCGATGCGCTGCATCCCGCAAGGAGGAGGGAGAGCGCCGCTGCGGTGGCGGCTCCGCGTGCCATGGACCGTTTCATTTCGTGACCTCCATTGGTCAGGTTCGGTGTCGAGCGGGGGAGTGGAGCTGGGTCGGGGGAATTGAGTGGAGTGGAGCCGGGTCGGGGGATGGGGGACGAGTGCGCGGACGTACGGCTCAGTGGCCGAAGTGGCCGAGTCGGAACGTGGCGCGCGGCAGCTCGTAGCTGAGCTGCCTGATGATCGAGCCGGCCTCGTCGATCGAGAGCCGGTGCTCGCTCACGAGCTTCGAGAGGAAGGCGCTGTCGAGGCGTCGCGCCATGTCGTGGCGCGCGGGGATGGAGCACAGCGCTCGGGTGTCGTCGATGAAGCCCGACTGCTTGCCGAAGCCGATGGAACCGGTCACGGCGGAGCGATAGCGGAGGATGGCCTCCGGTTCGTCGAGGAACCACCACGGCGCGCCCGCGTAGACGCTCGGGTAGAAGCCCGCGAGCGGTGCGATCTCCCGCGCCCAGGAGGTCTCGTCGAGCGTGAAGAGCACGAGATGGAACGCCGGGTCGTGACCGAACTCGTTGAGGAGGGGGCGCAGCCCCTCGGCGAACCGCGTCGTGAGCGGGATGTCGCAGCCCCGATCCGGCCCGTACTGCCGGTGCAGCCCGGCGTCGTAGTCGCGCAGCGATCCGACGTGCAGGGTGATGACGAGTCCGTCGTCGTGGGACTGCCGGGCGAGCTCCGAGACCATGCCCGCGCGGAACGTCGCCGTCTCCTGGGGCGTCGCCTCGCCTCGCCGCGCCCGCAGGTACAGCTCCGCGAGCCGTGCGCGGGGGAGGACCGCCGTGCGGGCGTCCTCGAGCGCGCAGTCGATCGACACCGCGCCGTGCCGCGCGAACACGCGGCGGCGTTCGGCGATGGCGGCAAGGTAGGACTCGACGTCATCGTCGCCCCCGGCTCCGGCGAGGAGCGCGGTCACGTTCCGGTGCCAGCTCGGATGGCCGGGGTCGATGGCCGCCTCGATCCGCAGCGTGGGGATCACGTCGGTGGCGAAGGCGGGGTCGTCGCGGAGCGCGGCGTGGTGCTCGAGCGTCGAGAGCGGGTCGTCCGTCGTGGCGAGCGTCTCGATGTTGAACGACTCCACGAGGGCGCGCGGGAGGTACGCCGGGTCGCGAAGGCGCTCGCCGAGGTGGTCGAAGAGGGCGTTTGCGTTCGAGGCGTCCGGTAGCTCGTCGACCTCGAACACGCCGACGAGCACATCCTCGAGCCAGTACTTCATCGGCGTTCCGGCGAACCGCGCCCAGTGTTCGCAGAGGATGCGCCACGATCTCCGGGCCTGCTCCTCGGAGAGCGGCTCGGCGCCGACGCCGAGCTCGGCGAGCGGCACGCCGTGCGCGTGCAGGAGGCGCGTGACGTAGTGGTCCGGGGTGATGAAGAGCTCGGTCGGATTCTCGAACGGCCGGTTCTCCGCGAGCAGCGCGGCGGGCACGTGGCCGTGCGGCGACACGATGGGGAGATCGGCGACCTGCTCGTAGAGCTCGCGGGCGATGCGACGGCGCTGAGGCTCCGAGGGGAGCAGTCGCTCGGGGTGCCGCCCTGCCGGGTGCGTTCGTCGTGTGGGCTGCATGCGGACCATCCTCTGGGAGCCGCTCGGGCGTTGGCAACAGGTTGCCATGCTTTGCCAACCGCGCGTCCCGGATGCCCCTCGAACGGGTGCGGCGCCCGTGGTTCCGGGGCGTTCCGCACTGCGCGAGCGCCAGTACCATGCCCGTATGCCGCACCGCGAACAGGCAGAGGAGCGCCCGGTCACGATCTACGACGTCGCCAGGGCGGCCGGGGTCGCACCGTCGACGGTCTCACGCGCCCTGGCCCGACCCGGGCGGGTGAGCGTGGCGACCGCCTCGAAGGTCCGAGAGGTCGCGCAGCGCCTCGGGTACCAGCGCAGCCGCACCCTTCCGGCGGCGCTCCAGCAATCGCAGCTGCTCGCGATGGTCGTGAGCGACATCAAGAACCCGGTGTTCACCGACCTCGTCCGCGGCGCGGACCTCGCGGCCGAGGCGGCGGGCTACACCCTGATGGTCTTCGACTCCCGCGAGAGCGTGGTGCGCGAGCGCGCGTTCGAACGGTATCTCGCCGCGGTGGACGGAGTCGTCCTCACGAGTCCGCGGCTGCCCGCCGCCGGCATCCGCATGCTCGCCAAGCAGCGCCCGGTCGTCGTGCTCAACCGGATCGTCGGCGACCTGCCCTGCGTGCTGACGGATGGCGCGGAGGGCGCACGGCGCGCGGCGGAGCACTTGCACGGGCTGGGCCACACCGACGTCACGTACCTCGCCGGACCCGCCGCATCCTGGACCGACGGCGTCAGATGGCGGGGCGTGCAGCAGTCGGCGGCCGACCTCGGCATGCGCACGTGCCGGATCCGCGCCGCGTCGCCCACCGTCGAGGGCGGTTTCCGCGCAGCCGCGCACTGGGCCGCGAATCCGACCACCGGCGTCATCGCGTTCAACGACGTGATGGCCATCGGCTTCATCGTCAGGCTGCGGGCGCTCGGGCTCGAGGTGCCCCGCGACGTCAGCGTCGTCGGCTTCGACAACTCCCAGCTCGGCACGCTCACGACGCCACCGCTCACCTCCATCGCGTCTCCGCTGCGCGATCAGGGCACGACGGCCACGAACACGCTCATCGCTATCCTCGCCGGCAAACCCGTCCCGTCGGACCCGGTCCTGCTCCCGACGCGACTGATGCCTCGCGAGTCGACCGGCCGGAGCTCTGGCGCCGCCCGGCTCCGGGCCGCCGTCGAACGGGCCGGATGAGTCGGGTCAGCTGAGCGGCACGGCCGCGGGCACCCGCCGCTCCCAGACGGCCGAGAGCCCTGAGCGGCGAAAGCCGAGCCCGAGGTTGATGCGCAGCATGTGCGCGTTCTCGTCGGCGTTCCAGGTGTGCACCCGGGTGCGTTCGGGCGCCGCCTCGTGCAGCGCGACGAGGTTCGCGAGCTTCAGCAGCAGACCGAGCCGGTGGCCCCGGTGCGCGCGGAGCACGATCGTGTCGTCCTGGTAGGCGACGGGGCGGCCGGGCGGCAGCTCCAGCACGGTGTAGCCGGCGACGTCGCCGCCGGCGTCGACCACCGCGCAGCTCAGCAGGGTCGTGCCGCCGGTGAGGAGCTCCGCCTCCCAGGCGCGCACGCGGGCGCGGTCCCAGCGCTCGGCGTCGATCTGCAGCGCCCCGGCCGGGATGTCGCGGCTCATATGCTCCCGCGCCGCGGCGTACGCGTCGACGAGGGCGTCCGGCGCGGCATCCCGCCAGCCGATGACCCGATAGCCGGCCGCGGTGGCGGATGCCTCGGCTTCGACGAGCTGCGCCCGGAGCCCGTCGGCGCGACCGCGGGTGTCCAGCAGACTCACCCGCTCGATCTGGCCGAGCTCGTAGCCGGTGGCCGCGGCGAACCCGGCCGCGGGGGAGTCCGCGGGGATCTCGGCGTCGCCGGCCGTCTCGGCGGGCGCCGGGAGCCCGGTGCCCCGTTCGCCGAGGCTCGCCTCGGGGTGATCGGAGAATGAGTCGAGTGCGCGCTTGCCGGCGTCGAGGGCGGCGCGCTCCGCGACGGCGAGGAGGGCGCGACCGATGCCGCGACGGCGCTGCCCGGCGGCGACGACGACGTGGACCTCGGCGGACTCGGCCTCCGGATCCTCGTCCCAGACGGCGGATGAGCGGCCGAGCAGCTCGTCGCCCTCCCACGCGCCGAACGCCACCCGCCGCAGGTGGGTGCCGCGGGCAGCGGCGAGCAGCTCCGCCGCGCTGAGCGCGAAGTCGTCGTCGCCCCAGGTCTCGTGCTCGACCGACGCGAGCAGCAGCGCCGCCCGCTCGAAATCTCGGGCGGCGGGAACGCCGAGGCGCTCGGGGACCGGGATCTGACGGATCTCCATGGCTTCAGCGTACGGGGCCGGCCACGACGCTGCCCCCGCCCGTCCGGCGTGCTGCGGCGCTCCACCGCGCCCGCGGGGGAGAACTCGGCTACGGTAGTCCGCAGCGCCCGGAGCAGGAAGGTGGGACGTGTACCTCAAGAGCCTCACGCTCAAAGGCTTCAAGTCCTTCGCCCAGCCCACGAGCTTCGCGTTCGAGCCCGGGGTGACCTGCATCGTCGGGCCGAACGGCTCGGGCAAGTCCAACGTCGTCGACGCGCTCGCCTGGGTGATGGGGGAGCAGGGGGCCAAGACCCTCCGCGGCGGCAAGATGGAGGACGTCATCTTCGCGGGCACCTCGACCCGCGGCCCGCTCGGCCGCGCCGAGGTGAGCCTCACGATCGACAACGCCGACGGCGCTCTGCCGATCGAGTACAGCGAGGTCACGATCTCGCGCACCCTGTTCCGCAGCGGGCAGTCGGAGTACGCCATCAACGGCGAGCAGTGCCGGCTCCTCGACGTGCAGGAGCTGCTGAGCGACTCCGGGCTCGGTCGGGAGATGCACGTCATCGTCGGCCAGGGGCGACTCGACTCGGTGCTGCACGCCAGCCCGGAGGACCGCCGCGGCTTCATCGAGGAGGCGGCGGGCATTCTGAAGCACCGCCGTCGCAAGGAGAAGACCCTCCGCAAGCTCGAGGCGATGCAGACGAACCTCACGAGGCTCTCCGACCTCGCGGGCGAGATCCGCCGGCAACTGAAGCCGCTCGGCCGCCAGGCCGAGGTCGCGCGCGAAGCCGCCGGCATCGCCGCCGTCGTCCGCGACGCGAAGGCGCGCCTGCTCGCCGACGAACTCACCGGCCTGCGCCGGGCGCTCGAGGAGCACGGCCGCAGCGAGCACGAGCGGCACGCCGAGCGGCTCGTCCTGCAGGAGAAGCTGGAGCAGCACCAGGCCCGCGTCACCGCGCTCGAGCAGACCTTCGAGGGCGACGAGGTCGACCGGGCGCGCTCGCTCGGCTTCGAGCTCGAGCAGGCGCAGAGCGCGCTGCGCGCCGTCGACACCCTCGCCAGACAGCGCATCGCCCTGCTCGGGGGCCAGGGCGAGACGCAGGACGCGGTGCCGACGGTCAGCCGGCAGGACATCGTGCAGGCGACCGACGCCCTCGAGGCGCTCCGCGACGGCATCGGCGCCACCGCCGCCGAACTCGACCTCGCGCACGAGGCCACGGGGGTCGCCCGCGCCGCGCTCGACGAGGTCGACGCCGAGATCGCGAAGCAGAGCGCGCTGGTCTCCGCCTACGATCTCGAGCTCTCCAAGCTCGCCGGCCAGGCCGATTCGGCCGCGTCGAAGCTCGCCTCCGCCCGCGGCGAGGTCCTCAGGCACGCCAATGCCCTCGAAGCGGCCGACGCCCGACGCGCCGCGGCCGCCGCCGCGCTCGCCGAGGCCGAGCAGCAGGCCGAGAGCGACGACGCCGGCGAGACCGACCTCGACGAGGCGTACGAGCTCGCCCAGGCGGCCGTGTTCGAGTCCGAGGCCGAGATCGAGCGCCTCCGCGAGGAGCTGCACGGGCTCGAGCGCGAGCAGGGCGCCCTGCAGGCGCGCACCCAGGCGCTCTCCCTCGCCCTCGACCAGCGAGACGGTTCGGCCGCCCTGGTGGCCGCCGGCGTGCCCGGCGTGCGGGGCCTGCTCGCCGAGGGCATGCAGGTGCGCTCCGGTTTCGAGGCCGCGATCGCCGCGGCGCTCGGCTCGCTCGCCGACTCGGTGCTGGTGGACGACCGGGATGCCGGGTTCCGGGCCGTCGCCGCGGCGGCGGACGGCGATCTCGGCCGCGTCTCGATCACCCTCGCCGACGCGGGCGGCGTCCAGACTGCCAGCGCGATACCGGACGTACCAGGGCTCACGCCGGCCGCCGAGGTCGTCACCGCGCCGTCGGGCGTGCGCGCGCTGCTCGCGGAGGTGCTCGTGGCCGACGACCTCGACGCGGTCCGCGCCGCGGAGCCCGCTCTCGCGAAGCTCGATCGCCCGGTGACGGTGATCACTCGCGACGGAACCGTCGTCGGTCGCTTCGTGCTGCGCGGCGGCTCCGGACGGAAGCAGAGCCGCATCGAGCTCGTCGCGGAGCGCGACGAGGCGCAGAACGCCCTCGACGAGCTGCGCGGCGCGCTCGAGCGCAGCCGTACCGCCCTGGCCGAGGAGCGCACGACGCACGAGCAGGCGAAGCAGGTCTCCAAGCAGGCGCTCACCGCCCTCCGCGAGTTCGACGCCCAGCTCGCCCAGCGCACGGAACGGCTGAACCGGGCCCGGGTGCAGCTCGAGGCGGCCGACGCCGAGCTCGAGCGGCTGCGGCAGGCCGCCGCGAGCGCCGAGGGCCGCGTCGGCGAGGCGGAGGCCGCCGCCGAGGCGGGCAAGGCCGCGCACGAGGCCGCCCGCGCGGTGCCCCGGCCCGTGCTCGACGCCTCGATGCGCGACGGCGCCGTCGCGGCGCTCGACGCGGCACGCGAACGAGAGGTCGAAGCCAAGCTCGCGGTCGAGACGATCCGCGAACGGGTGCGCTCCGAGGAGGCGCGCATCGCCCAGCTCGAGCGGCAGTTCGACACCGAGCAGCAGCAGGCGGTCGAGGCCGCTCGCCGCGCCGTCATCCGTCGTGCCCAGCTCGAGGCGGCGAGCCGCGTCGCCGAGGCGCTGCCCGCGGCGCTCGCCTCCGTCGACGCCTCCGTGGCCGAGGCGCGCGTCGCGCTCGGCCGGGCCGAGGCCGAGCGGGCCAGCCGTAACGAGCAGCTGCAGGCCGTGCGCCGCGAGGAGGCTCAGGTGCGCGAGCGCCTGCAGTCGGTCACCGAGGACGTGCACGGCCTCGAGCTGCGGATCTACGAGAAGAAGCTGCACGCGGCCTCGCTCGCCGAGCGCGCCGAGTCCGAGCTCGGCCTCACCGAGGAGGTCCTCGTCGCCGAGTACGGCCCCGAGCAGGAGGTGCCCCCGGACACCGAGGACGGCGAGGCGACGCCGTACTCCCGCGACGTCCAGCAGCGGCGGCTCGCGCAGGCGGAGCGGAAGCTCGCCCAGCTCGGCCGGGTGAACCCGCTCGCGCTCGAGGAGTTCGCGGCGCTCGAGCAGCGCCACCAGTTCCTCACCGAGCAGCTCACCGACCTCGCGAACACCCGGAAGGACCTGCTGACGATCATCGAGGAGATCGACGGCAAGATGGAGGCGATCTTCCGGGCCGCCTTCGAGGACACCAGGGACGCGTTCGCCGAGGTCTTCCCGGTGCTCTTCCCCGGCGGCACCGGCAGCATCTTCCTGACGAACCCCGACGACCTGCTGAGCACCGGCATCGAGGTCAGCGTGAAGCCGGCCGGCAAGAAGATCGAGCGCCTCTCGCTGCTGTCCGGCGGTGAGCGCTCGCTCGCCGCGGTCGCGCTCCTGATGGCGATCTTCAAAGCGCGCCCCAGCCCGTTCTACATCATGGACGAGGTCGAGGCGGCCCTCGACGACGCGAACCTCGGCCGACTGCTGACCACCTTCGAGTCGCTCCGCGAGGCGTCCCAGCTCATCGTCATCACGCACCAGAAGCGCACGATGGAGATCGCCGACGCCCTCTACGGCGTCTCGATGCGCCAGGACGGCGTCTCCGCCGTCGTCGGGCAGCGCGTCCGCGAGGAGCGCGCGGCGAGCTGAGCGGCGGGCCGCGGCGGGGAGCGCTCCCCATTGCCGCATCCCGACGGATGGCTAGGCTGGCCGCATGAGCACCGTCAGCACCGCACCTCGTTCCGCGCTCCGCGCCCTCGCGATCGTCGCCGCCGTCGCGGCGCCGCTCGCGCTCAGCGGCTGCTTCCCGATCGACGTGACGAACGCCCAGCGCATCGACGGCGGCGGCACGAGTGAGACCGACGATCCGATCGTCGAGACCGACAGCGCCGACCTCGGCGAGCTCTCCTTCGAGGATGGCGCGCTGCTCACTTCCGCCTCGACCGCCGAGTGGGCCGACGGGCTCATGTTCGACGACGGCTGGACGCTCACCAGCCCGGACGACGGGAACGGCAACTGGGGCTACACCTCGGCCGACGGGGCGTGCACCGCCGCGTACTGGCAGGGCTTCATCGGCGACGTCGACACCAGTTCGGGCGACGACCGGATCGCCACCGACGAGATGCTCGCCGTCGTGTTCGGCGCCACCGCCGCCGAGGTGGGCGAGGTCGCCGTGGACGGCGGCTTCGCGCTCGGCGTGCCGGGCAACGACGACGTCGACACCCGCTACGTCGTCGGCGACGACGGCACGGTCCAATGGGTCGTCGCGGGCCGCGCGCTCGTGCAGCCCGGCCTCGGCTTCACCCTCACGATCGACTGCACCGGGCAGGACCCCGAGGCGGTCCTCGACGAGCTCAACGAGCTCTCCGCCATCGCGGTGGTGCCCTGAGCGGACGCCGCGCGTGCGCCGGCGGGCGTCGCTGAACGAATAAGCTCGAAGCATGGCAGAACGCGCATCCTGGTCGCTCGGTTCGGCGCTCCGAGGCATCTTCGGTGCGAAGACGATCGACGACGACACCTGGGACGACCTCGAGGCGGCGCTCATCACCGCGGACTTCGGCCCGGGCGTGACCGAGGAGATCGTCGAGCAGATCAAGGCGCAGGTCGAGCGGTACCGCACGACCGATCCTCGCGACGTGCAGCGGATGCTGCGCGAGGTCGTCGAGGAGCGCCTCGCGAAGTACGACCCGACGCTCCGGCTCACCGAGCGTCCGGCGGTCGTCCTCGTCGTCGGCGTCAACGGCGTCGGCAAGACCACCACCATCGGCAAGTTCGCCCGCTTCCTCCGCAGCTACGACCGCAGCGTCGTGGTCGGCGCCGCCGACACCTTCCGCGCCGCGGCCGTCGATCAGCTCGCGACCTGGGCCGAGCGCGCAGGCGTCGGCATCGTCCGTCCGGAGCGCGAGGGGCAGGACCCGGCATCCGTCGCGTTCCAGACCGTCGAGCAGGCCAAGCGCGACGGCACCGAGATCGTCGTCATCGACACCGCGGGCCGGCTGCACACGAAGGGCGGGCTCATGGACGAGCTCGGCAAGATCCGGCGCGTCGTCGAGAAGCAGGCGCCGATCAGCGAGGTGCTGCTGGTGCTCGACGCCACGACCGGGCAGAACGGGCTCGCACAGGCCGAGGCGTTCATCGAGCACGGCGGGGTCACGGGGCTCGTCCTGACGAAGCTCGACGGCAGCGCCAAGGGCGGCTTCGTGCTCGCGGTGCAGGAGAAGACCGGCCTGCCGATCAAGCTCATCGGTCAGGGCGAGGGAATCGCCGATCTGACCGGATTCACCCCGCACGTCTTCGCGCAGAAGCTCGTCGGATAAGCGCAGCAGAGAAGAGGGACGCGACATGGCCACCGAGCACGACTACTTCGGCGTCGTCGGGGACTACTGGTCGGAAGACGTCGAGTACGCGGACCAGCGGGTCGAGGTCGTCCTGGATGCCGAGGGCGAGTCCGCCTCGACCGCGGCCCTCGACGCGGCGGCCACCCTCGTCGGCGAGCTCGAGCTCGTCGACGACGAGCTCCGCGGCGCCTTCGTCGGCCAGCTCGACTCGGGCTCCTCGCCGGTGGTCCGGTTCCTCGACACCCTGCTCGACGCCGATCTCGAGCAGGCGGAGGACATCGAGGCCGCGATCGGGCGCGAGTCCGGCGACCGCCAGGTCGACGCGCTGCGCTCGCTGAGCCTCGTCCGGGTCGACCTCCGCCCGGAGGCCGACGGCGACGGCGAACCCTTCGCAGAGTTCGAGTACGGCCTCGCGCCCGACGAAACCGACGAGCGGCTCGTCGCCGTCATCGACGTCGCTCGCGAGATCGTCGACGTCCGTTTCGAGGGCTGAGCCGGCCGCACCGCGCCGCTGGCCCACGGGCCCCAGGGCATCCCGATAGAATCGGCCTGTTATGGCTACCTTCGGAACCCTGTCTGACCGCCTCGCCGACACCTTCAAGCACCTCCGCACGAAGGGCAAGCTGTCGGCCTCCGACGTCGACGGCACCGTTCGGGAGATCCGGCGGGCGCTGCTCGACGCCGACGTCTCGCTCGACGTCGTCAAGCAGTTCACCGCTCGCGTGCGCGAGCGGGCGCTCGGCGACGAGGTCAACAAGGCGCTGAACCCCGCGCAGCAGGTCGTCCAGATCGTCAACGAGGAGCTCGTCGGCATCCTCGGCGGGCAGCAGCGACGCCTCCAGTTCGCGAAGAACCCGCCGACGGTCATCATGCTCGCCGGCCTCCAGGGCGCGGGCAAGACCACGCTCGCGGGCAAGCTGGCGAAGCACCTCGTGAAGGAGGGGCACACGCCGATCCTCGTCGCGAGCGACCTCCAGCGCCCGAACGCCGTGAACCAGCTCCAGGTCGTCGGCGGCCAGGCCGGCGTCCCCGTCTACGCGCCCGAGCCCGGCAACGGCGTCGGCGACCCGGTCAAGGTCGCGAAGGACGGCGTCGCGCACGCCGCCCGCGCGCAGCACGACGTGGTCATCATCGACACCGCCGGCCGGCTCGGCGTCGACGCCGAGCTCATGAAGCAGGCCTCGAACATCCGCAAGGCGACGAACCCCGACGAGGTGCTGTTCGTCATCGACGCGATGATCGGTCAGGACGCGGTCGCCACCGCGAAGGCGTTCCAGGACGGCGTCGACTTCACCGGCGTCGTGCTCTCCAAGCTCGACGGCGACGCGCGCGGCGGCGCCGCGCTCTCGGTCGCCTCGGTGACCGGCCGGCCGATCATCTTCGCCTCGACCGGTGAGGGGCTCGACGATTTCGAGCCGTTCCACCCGGACCGCATGGCGAGCCGCATCCTCGACCTCGGCGACATCCTCACGCTCATCGAGCAGGCGCAGCAGGCCTTCGACGAAGAAGAGGCGATGAAGGTCGCCGAGAAGCTCGCGAGCGAGCAGTTCACGCTCGAGGACTTCCTGAAGCAGATGCAGCAGCTCCGCGGCGCCGGCTCGATCAAGAAGATGCTCGGCATGCTGCCGGGCGCCGGCGGCATGAAGCAGCAGCTCGAGAACTTCGACGAGCGCGAGATCGTGCGCACCGAGGCGATCATCCAGTCGATGACTCCGGCCGAGCGTCAGAACACCAAGCTCCTGAACGGCTCGCGTCGCCTCCGCATCGCGAAGGGCGCCGGCATGACCGTGACCGACGTGAACCAGCTCGTGCAGCGCTTCGAGCAGGCCGCGAAGATGATGAAGACGGTCGCGCGCGGCGGCGTTCCGCAGATCCCCGGCATGGGGCCGATCCCGGGCGCGGGCGGCTACGGCGGCGGCAAGCGGCAGGCGGCCAAGAACAAGAAGAAGTCGGCCGGCTCGCGCTCGGGCAACCCCGCCAAGCGGGCGGCCGAGAACCAGGCCATCGCCGAGGGGCGTCCCGTCGCCGGGAGCGCCGAGGAGTCGAAGGGCGCGGGCTTCGGGCTCGGCGGTGCCGCGGCGCCGACGCCCTCGGCCGACGACCTCGCGAACTTCCAGAAGCTGCTCGGCGGCCGCTGAGCGCCGATTCAGCGCGCGGACGCGTCCATCCCCGAGCGCAGCTCGTGGGCGAGGTGCGCGACGACGGCCTTGAGGTCGCCGTCGTTGGCCTCGGCGACGTGCAGCTGGCGCTGGGCGCTCGCACCCTCGGCGACCATGCGCGCCACCTCGGCGAGTTCGGCGCTGCAGCCGAGCCGCTCCGCGACGGGGGCGAGGCGCTCGACCAGTTCGAGCAGGTCCTCGGCGACGGGGCGCTCCGTGCCGGAGGCATCCGTGATGACCACGGCCTGCAGGCCGTAGCGGGCGGCGCGCCACTTGTTCTCGCGCGTGTACCAGGGCTGGAGGACCGTCAACGGCTCGTCGTGGTCGAGGCGCGTGCTCATCCACTCGACGAGGCACTGCACGAGCGCCCCGATGGCACCGAGCTCCCTGGCGGTCGAGACGCCGTCGCAGACCCGCACCTCGACCGTGCCCCAGCGCGGGGATGGACGGATGTCCCAGCGCACCTCGCTGTGGTCCTCGATGACGCCCGTGCGACGGAGGTCCTCGACGTAGCGCTCGTAGGCGGCCCAGTCGGTCAGCGGGTAGGGGAGCCCCGCGGTCGGCAACTGCTGGAACATCAGCGCTCGGTTCGAGGCGTAGCCCGTGTCGACGCCGGCCCAGAACGGGCTCGACGCGCTGAGCGCCTGCAGGTGCGGGAGGAAGGTGAGCAGGCCGTCGAGAATCGGCAGCGCCTTGTCGCGGTCCTCGATGCCGACGTGCACGTGCACGCCCCAGATCATCATGTTGCGGCCCCACCAGCGGGTTCGCTCGATGAGCTTGTGGTAGCGCGGCTTGTCGGTCAGCTGCTGGTCGTACCACTGGCTGAAGGGGTGGGAGCCGCTGCAGATCAGCTCGTAGTCGCCGAGCTCCTCGACGACGGCCCGCACCTCGGCCAGCTGGCCCTCCAGGTCGGCGACGGCGGCGGGCACGGTGGCGTGCACGCTGCTCACGAGCTCGACCGTGTTCGTCAGGAGCTCCGAGGTGATGAAGGGGTGCTGGCCGCCGGGGCTGATCGAATCGAGCAGTTGCAGGGCCCGGTCGGCCACCGAGGCGAGCTCGCCCGTCTCTCGATCGACGATGGCGATCTCCCACTCGAGGCCGACGGTCGAGCGGGGGGAGTCGGCGAACTCGATGGGCATGGGCGGCCTTTCTCGGGACGGATGCCGTGCGGCCCATCATGACACGGCGGGTGCCCGGCATCACCCGTACGACGCTCGATGACGGGCGGCGCGTCGGGCCCGAGCACGCCCGCGGACGACACGGAGCCGCCCTGGTTCGCGGCGGCCGTCCGGATCTGGCAGAATAGGCGGTTGGACCGCCGCCCGACCCTCTATCAGGCCGTGGTCCGCCCATTTCGAGCTTCCGCCGGGTGTGCACCCCACGCTCCAGGCGATCGGTTCAACTCTCGTTACATCTTCCAGGAGAATCGTGGCTGTCAAGATCCGTCTCAAGCGGCTCGGCAAGATCCGTGCCCCGTACTACCGCATCGTCGTCGCCGACTCGCGCACCAAGCGCGACGGTCGTGTGATCGAGGAGATCGGCAAGTACCACCCCACCGAGGAGCCCTCGTTCATCGAGGTCGACTCGGAGCGCGCCCAGTACTGGCTCTCCGTCGGCGCGCAGCCGACCGAGCAGGTCCGGGCCATCCTCAAGCTCACCGGCGACTGGGGTCGCTTCAAGGGCGACAAGGACGCCGTCTCGACCGTGAAGGTCGCCGCGGCGAAGGAGGCCTTCGTGGCCGACGACAAGAAGAAGCCGGTGCTGAAGCCCAAGGCGGAGAAGCCGGCCAAGGTCGAGGAGGCCCCCGCGGCCGCCGAGGCCGAGGCCCCCGCCGACGAGACCGCGACCGACGAGGCGTAACGTCTTGCTCAGGTCCGCGCTCGAGCACCTCGTCAAGGGCATCGTCGAACACCCCGACGAGGTGAAGGTCGTCTCCGCGTCGAGCGCACGTGGCGAGGTCCTCGAGGTTCATGTGAACCCCGAGGACCTCGGCCGCGTCATCGGACGCGCCGGCCGCACCGCCAAAGCGCTCCGCACCGTGGTGACCGCCCTCGCGGACGGTCGCCGAGTCCGCGTCGACGTCGTCGACACCGACGCCTGACGTGGCGCGCGACAAGCGCCCCCAGCAGTTGCGGGTCGGGCGCCTCACCAAGGCCCACGGGCTGAAGGGCGCCATCAAGCTCGAGCTCTACACGGACGACCCCGAACGGCGGTTCGTGCCGGGAGCCGAGTTCTCCCTCCAGGTGCCTGCCGAGTCCCCGTGGCACGGCAAGCACCTGGTCTTCCGGGAGCTCCGCTGGTACAACCAGCAGCCGGTCGGCTTCTTCGACGGCGTCGACGACCGCACCGCGGCCGAGACCCTCGTCAAGGCGATCCTCTGGGTCGACGTCGACGAGGCCGCCGAGTCCGCCGACGCCGAGCCGGACGCCTGGTACGACCACCAGCTCGTCGGGCTCGCCGTCCTGCGCGACGGCGTCCGCGTCGGCGAGGTCGCGCACGTGGACCACCTGCCGGCGCAGGACCTGCTCATCGTCAAGACCGCGTCGGGCGAGGTCATGGTGCCGTTCGTCGCCGCGATCGTCCCCGAGGTCGACCTCGAGGCGGGCACCCTCACCGTGACGCCGCCGGCCGGACTCTTCGAGGAGCTGCCGGACGAGGCGGCGCAGGGCGACGCCGAGGCATCCGCCGCCGGCGACGACGCGGACTAGCGAAGGAGACGGGGCCATCCGGATCGACATCGTCACGATCTTCCCGAGCTTCTTCGACGTGCTCGACCTGTCGTTGCTCGGCAAGGCCAGGCAGTCCGGCCTCATCGAGGTCGTCGCGCACGATCTGCGCGACTTCACCCACGACCGGCACCGCACCGTCGACGACACGCCCTACGGCGGCGGCGCCGGCATGGTCATGAAGCCGGAGCCGTGGGGCGAAGCCCTCGACGCGATCGTCGGCGAGGGCCCGTCCGACGCCCTGCTCGTCGTGCCGTCGCCCGCCGGCGAGCCGTTCACGCAGCAGCTCGCCCGCGAGCTCGCCGCGGAGTCGCACCTCGTCTTCGCCTGCGGCCGCTACGAGGGCATCGACCAGCGCGTCGTCGACCACTACAGCACCCGCATGCGGGTGCGGCTCGTGTCGCTCGGCGACTACGTGCTGAACGGCGGCGAAGTCGCCGTCATGGCGATGATCGAAGCCGCCGGCCGGCTCGTGCCGGGCGTCGTCGGCAACCCGGAGTCGCTCGTCGAGGAGTCCCACGAGGACGGCCTGCTCGAGTACCCGAGCTATACGAAGCCGCAGCAGTGGCGGGGCCTCGAGGTGCCGCCCGTGCTGCTCTCCGGAAATCACGGCCGCGTCGCCGAGTGGCGCCACGAGCAGCAGCTCGAGCGCACCCGCGCGGTCCGTCCCGACCTGCTGCCGCCCGAGTAGGGCGCGCCGCCCGCGTCAGCCGCGGGCGGTGAGCACGATGGGGTCGCCGTCGGTGATGGCGATCGTGTGCTCCGAGTGCGCGCCGCGCGAGCCGTCGGCGCTGCGGAGCGTCCAGCCGTCGGGGTCGGTGAAGATGCGGTCGGTCGTCTCGAGCCACCACGGCTCGATCGCGAGCACGAGGCCCGCTTTCAACGGCATGCCGCGGCCGGGGCGGCCGGAGTTCGGCACGTGCGGGTCGCCGTGCATGGTGCGGCCGACGCCGTGGCCGCCGAAGTCGGTGTTCACGAGGTAGCCGGAGGCCTTCGCGACGTCGCCGATCGCCCGGGAGATGTCGCCGATCCGGTTGCCGACGCGCGCGGCGTCGATGCCGGCGGCGAGCGCCTCCTCGGTGGTCGAGATGAGGCGGAGGTCCGCCTCTCGGGGCGTGCCGACGACGACGGAGATCGCGGAGTCGGAGACCCAGCCGTTGACGGAGGCGGCGAAGTCGAGGCTCAGCAGGTCGCCGTCGCGCAGCACGTAGTCGTGGGGGAGGCCGTGCAGCACCGCGTCGTTCACCGAGGTGCAGATGACCTTGCCGAACGGGCTCGCGCCGAAGGAGGGGTGGTAGTCGATGTAGCAGCTCTCGGCGCCGGCCTTGCGGATCATCTCGTGCGCGAGGGCGTCGAGCTCCAGCAGGTTCACGCCCGGCTTCGCCGCGGCGGAGGTGGCCTGCAGCACGCTGGCCACGAAACGCCCGGCCGGGCGCATCTCCTCGATCTCGGCGGGGGTCCTCAGTTCGATCACGATCATCCTCTCCGAGACCATTCTGGCGGATGCCGCGGGCGCGGCTCGCCCGTCCAGTCTCCCGGCTCCGCCCTGAGTGAACACCCGGTGCGCTCACAGCGCCCCGAGGTTAGCCTGTCGGCATGCTCCTCAGGCGCCTCTTCTACCGCTGGCAGTTCGTCGCGGTGATCGCGCTGCCGCTCTGGCTCGTCGTCGGCTGGGCCTTCTTCGGCGCCGGTGGCTGGGGCACGCTCGGGCTCGTGATCACGGTGCCAGCGGCCTTCCTGACGCTGCTGGTCGTGGCGCTGCTCGTGAACGCCCGCCCGACCGCACGGTCCCAGCGCGCCGCCTCCTGGCTCGACGTCGGCGTCCTCGGCGCGTGGCACCTCGCGATCGTCGGCACCGGGTTCTACGGCGCCACGGCCACCCTGTTCAGCGTCCTCGCGATCATCGGCGCCGTCGCCGCGTTCTGGGCCGCCCTGTCGCAGCTCGTCGCCGACGGCTCCCGGCGGATGCGCGCCACGATGGCGGAGTTCGAGCGGCAGGCCGCCGCGCAGGGCGGGGGACCGGTGCCAGGGCCGCAGAAGCCGCCGTTCGACGACGGCGACGGCGACGTCATCATCGTCCACGAGATCCGCGACTGACCGCGAGCGGGTCCCCGCGGCATCCGCCGTCGTGCCGTGTTGGCGGGCGGCCCCGCGATCTGGCAGAATAGACGCTTGTGCCGCTGCTCGGCCCTGCCTCCGGGGAGCCTGCAATGCGCTTCATGCGCGAGGCGGCACCGCACTCGTATCAATTCTGATCCGCGTTCGACCGGTGGCGGGCGCAGAGAGCGAACCATCATGCACATCCTCGACCACGTCGACGCCGCGAGCCTGAAGTCGGACATCCCCGACTTCCGCCCGGGCGACACCGTCAAGGTGCACGTCAACATCGTCGAAGGCACGCGCTCGCGCGTCCAGGTCTTCCAGGGCGTCGTCATCGGCCGCTCGGGCGAGGGCGTCCGCGAGACCTTCACGGTCCGCAAGATCAGCTTCCAGGTCGGCGTCGAGCGCAAGTTCCCGGTGCACTCCCCGATCATCGACAAGATCGAGATCGTCACCCGCGGTGACGTCCGTCGCGCGAAGCTCTACTACCTGCGCGAGCTCCGCGGCAAGAAGGCCAAGATCAAGGAGAAGCGCGAGAGCTGAACCGCTCGCGTCGAAGCGCCTGTCCGAGCTCCCCGCCCCTACACTGGGACGGGGAGCTCGGCGTTTTTCCGAGCGAATGACACGGGGTTCCATGACAGACGAGACGCAGTCCACCGCGACCACCGATGACCGCGGGCAGCAGAAGCCGGGCAGGAAGCGCGGGGTGCTGCTGTTCCTCCGCGATCTGCTGATCATCTTCATCGTCGCGGTGCTGGTGTCCTTCCTCATCAAGACGTTCCTGATCCGCTCGTTCTTCATCCCGTCGCAGTCGATGCAGCAGACGCTCGAGATCGACGACCGCATCATCGTCAACGAGCTCGTGCCCGACGTCGTGCCCCTCGAGCGCGGCGACGTCGTGGTCTTCCGCGACCCGGGCGGCTGGCTGCCCGTCCGCGAGGAGCCGCAGCAGCCGCCGCTCGTCGCCGCGGTCGATTGGTTCCTCGCCTTCGTCGGGCTCTCCGCGCCCGATTCGAACGACCACCTGGTGAAACGGCTCATCGGGCTTCCTGGGGATCACGTGGTCTGCTGCAACGCGCTCGGCCAGATGAGCGTCAACGGCGTTCCGCTCGACGAACCGTACGTGGCGCTGCCGCCGGGGGACACCCGGGTCTCCCGAGACGATTTCGACGTCACGGTGCCGGAGGGCTCGCTCTGGGTGATGGGCGACAACCGGTACAACTCGAAGGACAGCCGATACAACGGCGACACCCCGCTCAAGGGCTTCGTCCCGGTGGACAACGTGGTCGGGCGCGCCTTCGTGGTCAGCTGGCCGCTGTCGCGCTGGGCGTGGCTCGGCAACTACCCGGAGGTCTTCGCCGGCGTCGACGAGGGCTCGGGCTGATGGCCGCCGCCGCACCCACGATGCGATTCGAGCGGGAGCTGTTCGACGGCGGCGCCGAGATCGTCGTCGCCTGCGACGAGGTCGGTCGTGGCGCGCTGGCCGGACAGGTCGCCGTCGGGGTCGTCGTCGTCGACGCGGGGATGCGGCGGATGCCGGCCGGACTGCGCGACTCGAAGCTGCTCGCCGAGCCCAAGCGCGAGCTCCTCGCGCCGAGGGCCGCGGCCTGGGTGCGCGCCTCCGCCGTCGGCGAGGCGAGTGCCGCCGAGATCGACGAGCTCGGCATCATGGCGTGCCTCGGGCTGGCCGGGGCGCGTGCCTTCGCCGCCGTACGGGAGCTCGTCGACGTGCCCTTCGGCTCGCCGCTCGTGCTCGACGGCAACTACGACTGGCTGAGCCAGGCGATCGAGCATCGCGCCAGGGTCATCACGCGCATCAAGGCCGACCGCGACTGCGCCTCGGTGTCGGCGGCGTCGGTCATCGCGAAGGTCCATCGCGACCGGGCGATGCGGGCGGCGCACGTCGACTGGCCCGTTTACGGCTGGGACGAGAACAAGGGGTACTCCTCGCGGGCGCACTTCGAGGCGATCGCGGAGCACGGCCCGAGCGAGCTGCACCGCCGCACCTGGCTCCACGATCGTTCGCGCGAGGCGGAACCTGACGCCGCGCTCTTCGAGCTCGGCGTAGGATGATCTGCGATGGATGAAGACGAGTTCGACGACTACGACCGAGAGGTCGAGCTGGCCCTGTACCGCGAGTACCGCGACATCGTGTCGCAGTTCCAGTACGTGGTCGAGACCGAGCGCCGCTTCTACCTCGCCAACGAGGTGGAGCTGGTCCGCCGCGACACCGAGCACGACTTCTACTTCGAGCTGACGATGAAGGACGTCTGGGTCTGGGACGTCTACCGCGCCGACCGCTTCGTGAAGAGCGTGCGCGTGCTGACCTTCAAGGACGTCAACATCGAGGAGCTCGCCGCGCGCGAGTTCGAGCTGCCCAAGGAACTCGCGCTCGACGAGTAGTCCGCGCTCCTCCGCAGCTGTCGCGGTGAGCGGCGCCCTCTCCACCGATCCGCCCGGCCCCGACGTGCACGCACCGATGGTTCGCGACGCTGGGTCGCGGAGGTGGTGCGGATGTCCCACAACGCAGAACTCGGACGCCTCGGCGAAGATCTCGCCGCGGCGCACCTGGAGGCGCGAGGCTTCCGGCTGATCGAACGCAACTGGCGGTGCAGGCACGGCGAGATCGACGTCGTCGCCGCGCACCGTGCGTGCACGGTGTTCATCGAGGTGAAGACGCGCGCGGGCGACCGCTTCGGCCATCCGTTCGAGGCGATCACGGCGGCGAAGCTCGCCCGGCTCCGTCGCCTCGCGGCGATGTGGTGCGAGGCGAAGGGCGCGGCCGCGGGGCCGCCGCGCATCGATGCGGTCGCGGTGCTGGTCAGGCCGGGCGAGGCCGCCGTCATCGAGCATCTCGAAGGCATCGGCTGATGCCGGTCGCGCGCACCCGGTCCGTGGCGCTGCTCGGGCTCAGCGGGTCCATCGTCGAGGTCGAGGCCGACCTCGGCAGCCAGCTCCCGGCGTTCCTCGTGATCGGCCTGCCCGACGCCGCCATCGGCGAGTCGCGGGAGCGCGTCCGGGCGGCCGCGGCCAATTCCGGATGCCCTCTGCCGGCGCGCCGGCTCACGGTCAACCTCTCGCCGGCCACGCTTCCGAAGCACGGCTCGGGCTTCGACCTGGCGATCGCGATCGCCTGCCTCGCGGCAGCCGGTCGCCTCGACCCGGGCTCCGCGGGAGCGCTCGTGCACCTCGGTGAGCTCGGCCTGGACGGCCGCCTGCGCCCGACCGACGGCGTGCTGCCTGCGGTGCTCGCCGCGCGGCGGGCCGGCGTCCAGCGCGTCATGGTGCCCGCGGCGAACGCCGCCGAGGCGTCGCTCGTCGGCGGCATCGAAGTGGTCGGGGTGGCCTCCCTCGCCGAAGCGGTCTCCTGGCACGGCGGCGATGTCGAGGTGGTCGCCGTCGACCCGGTCCTCGCCGCGCAACCGCTGGAACCGCCCCTCGTCCATTCCGGCGACCTCGCGGACGTCGTGGGCAATCCCGAGGCGGTGGCGGCGCTCATCGCGGCCGCGGCCGGCGGGCATCATCTGGGGCTCTACGGACCGCCCGGCGCCGGCAAGACGATGCTGGCCTCGCGCCTGCCGGGCATCCTCCCGGACCTCGGCCTCGACCAGTCGCTCGAGGTCGCGTCCCTGCGCTCGTTGTCCGGGCTCGGGGTCGGCGGGCTCTCGACGAGGCCGCCCTTCGAGGCACCGCACCACACCGCGAGCGCGGCGTCGATCATCGGCGGCGGCGGTCGGCTCATCCGGCCCGGCGCGGCAGCGCGAGCCTCGCACGGCGTGCTCTTCCTCGACGAGGCGCCGGAGTTCCCCACCTCCGTGCTCGACGTGCTCCGGCAGCCGCTCGAGTCCCGATCGATCTCGATCCACCGGGCGAGCGCGATCGCCTCGTTCCCGGCGAGCTTCCAGCTGGTGCTGGCGGCCAATCCCTGCCCGTGCGGGCAGTGGTCGCCGAAGGGCGAGGCCTGCACCTGCGCGCCGAGCGTGAAGCGGCGGTACCTCTCGCGCATCTCCGGCCCCCTGCGGGACCGGCTCGACCTCGAACTGTGGGTGCCCAGGCTGACGACGACGGCGACGAGCGAGGGCGCAGCCGGGCGCGTCTCCAGCGCCGAGGCCCGCCGCCGGGTCGAGCTCGCCCGAGCGGTCGCGGCCGAGCGATATCGGCAGACCCCGTGGCGCACCAACGCGGAGGTGCCCAGGCCGTGGCTTCGCGGAGCCGGTGGCATGCACCCGGGATCCCGGGCGACCGTCGCCATCGATCGGGCGCTCGAACGCGGCGGGCTCACGATGCGCGGCTACGACAAGGTGCTGCGGCTCGCCTGGACGCTCGCCGACCTCGACGGCGCCGGGGTGCCCGACGGCGAGCACGTCGGGCAGGCGAACGTGTTGCGAAGGGCCCCGCTGTGGGCGGCCTGAGCAACGCCGTGACCGCGGCGCTTGACCGCGCCGAGTCGCTCGTGGCAGTGATGCGACCCCCATCGCACGCCTCGGCGGCGCACGCCGGGCCCGCGCCGCTCGGTCCCACGCCGGCAGACGCCGCGTCGCGCGCGCTGCTGGGCGTCCTGGCGGAGCCCGGCGACGGCACCCTCGGCGCGCTCGTCGCGTCGCTCGGCGCACCGGCGGCCGCCGAGTTCATCGCCAGCGAGCGCACGGTGGGCGAGGTGTTCCGTGCCCAGCCGGGACTCGCGCTCGATCCGGGCGCCCGCGCCGTCGAGGACGGGCTCGATCGGTGGCGCCAGCGTCTCGCCCCGGATCCGTTCCTGCGCTCGCTCGAACAGGCCGAACGGCTCGGAGCCCGCATGCTCGTCCCCGGCGACGACGGCTGGCCCGACCGGCTCGACGACCTCGGCCCGCACGCGCCGCTGGTGCTCTGGGTGCGCGGCGACCCGCGACTGGTCGCCGCCCGGCCGAGCATCGCCGTCGTCGGGGCTCGCGCGGCGACGGGCTACGGCGAGCAGCTCGCCCTCGAGACCGCGACCGGGCTCGTCGATCGGGGCTGCACGATCGTCTCCGGCGGGGCCTACGGCATCGACGGCGCGGCGCACCGTGCGGCACTGCGGCGCGGGGGAGCGACGGTCGCCGTGCTCGCCGGCGGGCCCGATCGGCTCTACCCTCAGGGCCACGCAGCGCTGCTCGGCGAGATCGTCGAGCGCGGGGCGGTGGTCTCCGAGCTGCCCTGCGGGGCTGCACCGACCAAGTGGCGGTTCCTCGCACGCAACCGGGTCATCGCCGCGCTGAGCGACGCGGTCGTCGTGGTCGAGGCCGGGTGGCGTTCCGGCGCCCTCAACACGGCGCATCACGCGGCGTCGCTGGGTCGCCCGGTCGGCGTAGTGCCCGGACCGGTGACGAGCCCGGCATCCGCCGGCTGCCATCGCCTGCTGCGCGAGCAGGAGGCGGTCTGCGTCACCGACGCCGCCGAGGCGGCGGAACTGCTCGGCCGGGGCGGCGAGACGATGCTGGAGCCGCAGGTCGACGCGGCGCTGCAGATTGATGCGGGCACGCTGAGCGGCGGCGTGAGCGGGGCCGCGGGCCGGAGCGGGGCGCCAGGGTCGCAGGCCGTCCCCGCCGGACTCCGCGACGTCGAGATCCGGCTGCTCGATGCGATGAGCGTCCGGGCGCCGCGCAGCGTCGCCGAGCTCGCGGCGCGCGCCGGGCTCGAGCCGTCGCGCGCCCTCGGCGCACTCGGCACGCTCGACGCCCTCGGGCGGGTGCGGCGCACCACCGACGGCTGGCTCATCCGTCGATGAAGGCGACTCCTCCCGACCACGCCGAGGCTGCGCCGGGCGGTGGCAGAGGTCCGCCGTAGGCTGTGCCCTGGAGGCCAGACGGATGCAACTCGGCAGATACCCGGCAGCGCACACGACGATCGCGCACCTGAGCGATACGCACCTGCTCGCCGGCGGCGCACCGCTCGGCGGCGCGGCCGACACGGTCGCGGCGCTCGCTCACGCCGTCGAGCAGCTCGATCGGCTCGGCACCGGCGTCGACGCGATCGTCGTGACCGGTGACATCGCGGACCTCGGCGAGCCGGACGCCTATCGGCTGGCACGCGCCGCGCTCGAGCCGCTCGCGAATCGTTCCCACGCCGAGCTCGTCTGGGTGATGGGCAACCACGACGAGCGCGAGCCGTTCGCCGCCGAGCTGCTCGATCTCGCCGCGACGCGCGAGCCGCTGCACCGGGTGGTCGAGCTCAACGGGGTTCGCATCGTCTCCTTCGATGTCTCGGTACCCGGCTGGCACCACGGCGCGATCGACGAGGAGCGCGCGGCCTGGCTCGCCGAGGTGCTGTCCACGCCCGCGCCCCGCGGCACCGTGCTCGCGGTGCACCATGCGCCGATCCCGACGCCGATCGCGGTGATGGACGTGCTCGAGCTGCAGGGCCAGGAGCGGCTCGCCGAGGTGCTGCGGGGGAGCGATGTGCGGCTGATCCTCGGCGGGCATCTGCACTATCCGAGCAGCGGGAGCTTCGCGGGCATCCCCGTGTCGATCGCCGGTGCGACCGCGTACGCCCTCGACGTCAGCGCCCCGCCGCGCGAGCTGCAGGGGGTCGACGGCGGGCGATCCTTCTCCCTCGTGCAGCTCTTCGACGACGGACACCTCGTCTCCGTGGCCCCGGTCGGCCCGAACCCGGTGATCTCCCGCTTCGACGCCGAGTTCGTCGACGACCTGTCGAGGCTCGACCCGCCGGCGAGGCTCGAGCGATTCTCGCGCAAGCGAACCGGGTGACGCGGTGAGTCCGCTCGGCGCCGCGATCGAGGAGTATCTCGCCCATCTCCGTGATGAGCGCCGCTACTCCGTGCACACGGTCGCGGCATATGCCGCCGACCTGAACGACCTCGCCCGCTTCGCGGACACCCGCGACGCGGCAACGGCAACGGCGGTAGCGCAGCCTGCGGACGACCGCCCCGGGCTCGGCGCCGAGCTCGAGCTCGCCCTGCTCCGGGACTGGCTGTGGGACGGAGACCAGCGGGGCCTCGCTCGCGCGACGCTGGCCAGGCGGGCGGCGAGCGCCCGGGGATTCGCCGCCTGGCTCGCCACGAGCGGCCGCGCGACGAGCGACGCCGGCGCCAGGCTCCGCGCCCCGAAACCGCAACGCACCCTCCCTCGCGTGCTCACCCGCGACGCCGCCGACGGCCTGCTCGCCGAGCTCGAGCAGGCCGCCGCCGAAGGCGAGCCGAACGCCCTGCGCGATCACGCTGTCGTGGAACTGCTCTACGCGGCCGCGCTGCGCGTCTCCGAGCTCGTCGGCCTCGATCTCGACGACCTCGACCGCTCCAATCGCACCGTACGGGTGCTGGGCAAGGGGGCGAAGGAACGGGTGGTGCCGTACGGGGTCCCGGCCGCGCACGCCCTCGACCGCTACCTCGAGATCGGCCGCCCGGCGCTGCTCGCGCGGGCCGCGGCGAGAGCGGAGCTGCCCGCGGCTGGATCGCCCGCCGGCGGAGGACGGCGCACCGCATCCGCCCGGCGCACGCCGCTCGACCGTGGCCACGCCGTGTTCCTCGGGGCGCGGGGCGGCCGGCTGAACGCCAGGAGCGTGCACCGCCTCGTCGCCGGCCTGCTCGCCGAAGTGCCGGGCGGCGGGCCCGCCGGGCCGCACGCCTTCCGGCACACGGCGGCGACCCACCTGCTCGACGGCGGGGCAGAGCTGCGGGCGGTGCAGGAGTTCCTGGGGCACGCGAGCCTCGGCACGACCCAGATCTACACGCACGTCTCGGCCGAACGGCTGAAGCAGAGCTATCGAACCGCCCACCCGCGGGCCTGAACCCGGCACGCGGCCCGGCGGGGTCAGGCGCAGCGTGGGCGGCGTCAGTCGAGCGGGAGCAGCACCGCGCGGGGCACCGAGCCGAGCAAGAGCATCGGCGAGACGTACTCCCCGTGCAGCCGCACACCGAAGTGGATGCAGGCACCGTCGCAATGGCCGCCGGCCGCCACGGTGCCGAGCGGCTCACCGGGCGCCACGGCGGTGCCGACCGCCACGAGCGCCGCCACCGGTTCGACGGCGCTCACGTAGCCGTCGCCGTGGTCGACGGCGACGAGCGGCCGCCCGGCGACCGTGCCCGCGAAGCTGACGGTGCCGCCGGCGGGCGCGCGCACCTCGTCGCCCGCCGCCGCGGCGAGGTCGATGCCGCGGTGCCCGGCCGCATACGGGGTGGGCGGCGCGCGGAACGGGGCGGTGATCGTGGCCGGGGGACCCACCGGCCACCACCAGTCGGTGTCTGCGGAACGGCCCGCCGCGAGCGGTGCGACCGGAGCGCCGGGCACCGCCTGCGGAGCCGCCCGCACCTCTGCCGCCTGGGCGGAGGTGAGGGCACCCGTCATGGCGAGTGCGCCGAACAGCAAGAGGAGCAGGGAACGGGGACGATGCGGTGGGAGCATGCTTCGACTCTTCCCGGATAGGCGGCGCGCGGGCCCGCCCAGCGCGAATCCGTGCAATGGAGCAGACCGGCGAGGACTGTGGAGGACGAGGCATCCGCTCGCGCCATCCGCTCGCGCCGAGCCATCGCAGGGCGCGATCGAGCCGACCGCGCCTGACCGCGGCCCGCCCGGTGAACTGGTAGAGTGGGTCCGCACCTCGCATGTCGAGGTGACTCCGCGTGCCCATGCGGCCGCCGATCCCACTCAGTCCGACTCGACGCGAGTCGCTGCCCAGCAGCGAGTCGCCGAAGCGGCGGGATCGCGCCGGGCACCAGGGCTTCCGGCCGCCGGCCGGCAGCGTACAACTGAGAACAGAAGGAGAACGGCTCATGGCCGTCGTCACCATTCGCCAGCTGCTCGACAGCGGCGTGCACTTCGGGCACCAGACCCGCCGCTGGAACCCGAAGATGAAGCGCTTCATCTTCACCGAGCGCTCGGGCATCTACATCATCGACCTGCAGCAGTCGCTCGCCTACATCGACAAGGCGTACGACTTCGTCCGCGAGACGGTCGCCCACGGCGGCACCGTCCTCTTCGTCGGCACGAAGAAGCAGGCGCAGGAGTCCATCGCCGAGCAGGCGACCCGCGTCGGCCAGCCCTACGTGAACCAGCGCTGGCTCGGTGGCCTCCTCACCAACTTCAGCACGGTGTCGAAGCGCCTCGCCCGCATGAAGGAGCTCGAGGAGCTCGACTTCGAGGGCACCACCTCGGGCTTCACCAAGAAGGAGCTGCTGCTCAAGAAGCGCGAGCTCGACAAGCTCCACAAGTCGCTCGGCGGCATCCGCAACCTCTCGAAGACGCCCTCGGCGCTCTGGGTCGTGGACACCAAGAAGGAGCACCTCGCGATCGACGAGGCCAAGAAGCTCGGCATCCCCGTCATCGGCATCCTCGACACGAACTGCGACCCCGACGAGGTGCAGTACCCGATCCCGGGCAACGACGACGCGATCCGCTCGGTGAGCCTGCTCACCCGCATCATCGCCGACGCCGCGGCCGAGGGCCTCATCGAGCGTCACCAGAAGCCGGAGGAGAGCGGCAACGTCTCCGCCGTCGAGCCGCTCGCCGAGTGGGAGCAGGAGCTCCTGCAGCAGGGCGCCGCGACCGAGAAGGCCGTCGAGACCGAGGCTGAGGCCAAGGCCGAAGCCGCCGAGGTCGTCGACGAGGCCGCGACCGAGATCGCCGCGACCGAGTCCGAGGCAGACGCCGAGGGCGCGGCCGCTGCCGCCACCCCCGCCGAATAAGTCCCCGAAGGAGACAGCCAGACATGGCAATCAGCATCGCTGACATCAAGGCCCTGCGCGAGCAGCTCGGCACGGGCATGGTCGACACCAAGAAGGCGCTCGAGGAGGCCGGTGGCGACCTCGAGAAGGCCACCGAGATCCTGCGCCTGAAGGGCGCCAAGGGCAACGCCAAGCGCGCCGATCGCTCGACGAGCGAGGGCCTCGTGGCCGCCAAGGAGTCGGCCGACGGCTACACGATGATCCAGCTCGCCTGCGAGACGGACTTCGTCGCGAAGAACGAGAAGTTCATCGCCCTCGCCGACAAGGTGCTCGACGCGGTCGCCGCGGCCGGCGCCACCGACGTGGCGTCCGCCCTCGCCGCGCCCGCCGACGGCAAGACCGTCGGCGAGCTCATCGACGAGCAGGCCGCCACCCTCGGCGAGAAGGTCGAGCTCTCGAAGGTCGCCACGCTGAGCGGCGACGACTTCGCGGTCTACCTGCACAAGACCTCGAAGGACCTCCCGCCGCAGATCGGCGTCGTCGTCGCCTACACGGGTGGCGACGCCGAGACCGCGCGGGCGATCGCGCAGCACATCGCGATGTTCGACCCGACGTACCTCACGCGCGACGAGGTGCCGGCCGACATCGTCGAGAAGGAGCGCGAGCTCGTCACCGAGATCAGCCGCAACGAGGGCAAGCCCGAGGCCGCCCTGCCGAAGATCGTGGAGGGTCGTCTCACCGCGTTCTTCAAGCAGGTCGCCCTGCTCGAGCAGGACTACGCCCGCGACAACAAGCAGCAGGTGAAGAAGGTGCTCGACGACGCCGGCCTCACCGTGACCGGCTTCGCCCGGTTCAAGGCCACGGCGTAACGCCGTTGAGGAGGAGTCCGGATCGCTCGTCGATCCGGACTCCTTTTCTGTGCGCCCGACGGGTGCGCACGCGCCCGGACGGGCGCTGACGTCTGGCCCCGCCCTCCTCGTCGGGCGGGATTCCCAGGCTCCGTACGGCTCCACCACGATGCCGACGCACTAGTTTGAACTCAGACGAGCGGGAAGGAACCGACACCCATGACCGAGACGCCCAAGCGACGCAGGGTCCTCCTCAAGCTCTCCGGCGAGTCGTTCGGCGGGGGCGCCCTCGGCGTCAACCCCGACGTCGTCAGCCAGATCGCCCGTGAGATCGCGGATGCCGCGCGCACCGTCGAGATCGCGATCGTCGTCGGCGGCGGCAACTTCTTCCGCGGCGCCGAGCTCAGCCAGCGCGGCATGGACCGCGGGCGCGCCGACTACATGGGCATGCTCGGCACGGTCATGAACTCGCTCGCCCTGCAGGACTTCCTCGAGCAGGCGGGTGCGGAGACCCGGGTGCAGTCGGCCATCGAGATGACGCAGGTCGCCGAGCCGTACATCCCGCGCCGCGCCGAGCGTCATCTCGAGAAGGGGCGCGTGGTCATCTTCGGCGCGGGCGCCGGTCTGCCGTACTTCTCCACCGACACGGTCGCCGCGCAGCGTGCGCTCGAGATCGGCGCCGACCTCGTGCTCGTCGCGAAGAACGGCGTGGACGGCGTCTACTCGGACGACCCGCGCACGAACCCCGACGCGCACAAGATCGACCGCATCAGCTACCAGGAGGCGCTCCAGCGCGGCCTCAAGGTCGTCGACTCGACCGCCTTCAGCCTGTGCATGGACAACGGCATGCCGATGCAGGTGTTCGGCATGGAGCCGGCCGGCAATGTGACCGCGGCCATCCTCGGCGCCGACTTCGGCACCGTCGTGGCGAACGGCGTGGAACCCGTCAGTCGATAGACTGACCAGAGGCTTAGAACCGTAAGGAGTTCGACGTGATCGCGGATGTACTTTCCGACGCCGGTGTGCGTATGCAGAAGGCCGTCGAGGCGGCGAAGGAGGATTTCGCCACCGTGCGAACGGGTCGTGCGAACCCGCAGCTCTTCCAGAAGATCATGGTGAGCTACTACGGCACGCCCACCCCGCTCGCCCAGCTCGCCTCGCTCGCCAACCCGGAGGCGCGCACGCTCGT
Organism: Agromyces soli; assembly: GCF_022811605.1. GTDB lineage: Bacteria > Actinomycetota > Actinomycetes > Actinomycetales > Microbacteriaceae > Agromyces > Agromyces soli. The sequence continues at coordinate 2,688,181 of NZ_CP094533.1, forward strand.
CGTGACGCCCTACGACAAGAGCGCGATGAAGGACATCGAGCAGGCCATCCGCGACACGCCGAACCTCGGGGCCAACCCGAACAACGACGGCAATGTCATCCGAGTGACGCTCCCCGAGCTCACGGAGGAGCGCCGCAAGGAGTTCGTGAAGATCGTCCGCTCCAAGGCGGAGGACGCCCGCGTCTCGGTGCGCAACGTGCGCCGCAAGGCCAAGGACGACCTCGACGCGCTGAAGGGCGAGGTCGGCGACGACGAGGTCGCGCGCGGTGAGAAGGAGCTCGAGCAGGTGACCAAGGCGCACGTCGACCAGATCGACGAGGCGCTGAAGCGCAAGGAAGCCGAACTCCTCGAGGTCTGAGGGCAGCGGATGTCGGGCGTTCCCGAGGAGGAGCGCGACGGGGGATCGGGGCACGAGCCCGCGTCGCGCGGTGAGTTCCGCGCTCAAGTGCAGGCGCGGAAGGCTGATCTCGAGCGGCAGTTCGGGGCGAGGAAAGCCGATTTCGAGCGGCAGTTCGAGGCCGGCAAGGCGCAGTTCGATCAGGCGCAGGAGCGCATCCAGGCGCGCACCGGGCGGAATCTGATCCTGGCGGTGCTCATCGGCGTGGTCTTCGGTGGCGCCCTGCTGCTCAGCCTGCTCTTCCTCAAAGAGCTGTTCATGCTCCTCGCGGTGCTGATGGTCGGCTTCGCGAGCTACGAGCTCGCCCAGGCGCTGCGCAAGGGTTCGTACCTCGTGCCGCGCATTCCCACCGTCGTCGCCGCGGTGGTGGCGGTGCCCATCGCCTACTACGGCGGACCGGGCGGACAACTGCTCGCGGTGCTCGGCGGCATCCTGCTGGTCACCGTGTGGCGCCTCGTCGAGCAGGCGTTCCCGAAGGCGGTCGCAGGGTCGCGGGGCCTGCTGCGCGATCTGGCCGCCGGGGCGTTCGTGCAGGGCTATGTGACGTTCCTCGCCTCCTTCGCGGTGGTGCTGACGGCGGCGGACGGCGGGCAGTGGTGGACGCTCGCGTTCATCATCATCGCGGTCGGCGCCGACACCGGCGCCTACGCCGCGGGGCTCTTGTTCGGCAAGCATCCGATGGCGCCGGTGATCAGCCCGAAGAAGACGTGGGAGGGCTTCGCCGGGGGAGCGCTGGCGAGCCTCGTCGCCGGCGTGCTGCTGTCGGTGTTCATGCTCGGCAACACGTGGTGGTTCGGGCTCGTCTTCGGCGCGGCCGTCCTGCTCACCGCAACGCTCGGCGATCTCGCGGAGTCGCTCATCAAGCGGGATCTCGGCATCAAGGACATGAGCTCCTGGCTGCCGGGCCATGGCGGATTCCTCGACCGGCTCGACTCGATCCTGCCGTCCGCGGCGGTTGCGTTCGTGGCCTTCCAGCTCTTCGGATGAGCGTGCGCAATACTGGAGCGGTGTCTTCTCCCTTTCCGCGCGCACGAAAGCCCAAGCTCGGGTACCACACCGGCGAGGTCGACGAGTTCCTGAGGGTGGCGCGTCGCGCCTACGACGGCACTCCGGCGCCAGGGGACCAGACGATCACCGCGGAGTCGATCCGGCTCACGGCGTTCGGCATGCAGAAGCACGGCTACTCGACCGACCACGTGGATGCCGCGCTCGAACGGCTCGAGGACGCCTTCGCCGCGCAGGAGCGGCGCACCTCGGCGCTGCTCTACGGGCAGGAGGCGTGGCTGCGCGAGGCTCGCACCACGGCGCAGGTCATCGCCAATCGGCTCGGCCGCCCCGAGCACCACCGCTTCGAGCGGGTGAATCCCCTCGTCACGGGCTACCGGGTCGAGGACGTCGATCGCTTCGCGGACAAGCTCACCCGGTACTTCCGCGACGGCTGGCCGATCTCGGTGGACGATGTGCGCACGGTGACCTTCCGGCCGCAACGCGGCGGTTATCGCGAGGCGCAGGTCGACCTCGTGCTCGACGCGGTCGTCGACGTGATGCTGGCCGTGCGATGAGCCGAACCGTCTCGCTAGACTCGGAGGATCGTGGGTAGGCACTCTGACGCAGGCGCGCCAAGCGCGTCGGTTCCGCGTCCCCAGCTCGCTCCCGCCCGTCGCGCCGTCGAACCTGAGGCCGCATCCCGTCGTCGCCCCGCGAGCGGCACCGCCGTGCGCTCCCGCCTCAAGCAGGCGCTGACCGTGGGGTTCGCCTCGGCCGCGAGCATCGGCATCGTCCTCGTCAACCTGGTCGATCCGACCGTCGACGCGCGGGCGACCGCGGCGTCGGGTGTGGAGTTCGCCGCGGCCGGCGACCGCTTCGAGGGCCGAGCGGTGCAGGACCTCCAGCTCGAGGGCGAGTACACGCTCTCGGTCGGCCGTGAGGACTACGCCGTCGAGAAGAAGCCGGAACCGATCGTCGAGGCGCCCGAGGCGGTGGCCTGGGCGCCGCCGGCCGTCGAGCCCGATCCCGGTTCGGCGCAGGGCTACGCCGCCGGCGCGGTCGCGGCCCGCGGCTGGGGAGCTGGCGAGTTCGACTGCCTGGTGGCGCTCTGGGACCGTGAGTCCGGATGGCGAGTGAACGCGCACAACGAGTCGAGCGGCGCCTACGGCATTCCGCAGTCCCTGCCCGGGTCGAAGATGGCGAGCGCCGGTGACGACTGGGAGACGAACGCCGCCACCCAGATCGAGTGGGGTCTCGGGTACATCCAGGGGCGCTACGGCTCGCCCTGCGGCGCGTGGGCGCACTCCGAGTCGGCCGGCTGGTACTGAGCCGCTTCCGGTACGCGCGGCACCTCCCTGCCGCCGCTTCCGGTACGCGCGGCACCTCCCTGCCGCCGCCGTAGACTGGTGCGCATGGCACCCTCGCACCGCTCCCGTGGACGGTCCGCGCGTGCCCGCGAGCCGCATCCCGAGCTCGACGTCGAGCGCCTGACCTCCGGCTGGCGCCGCACCGAGACCCATCGCGGCCGCGAGTGGAACGTCCAGCCGGTGTCCGAGGCGCAGGCGCAGAAGGCGTACGCCTGCCCCGGCTGCGCGCAGGAGATCCTGCCGGGCACCGCCCACCTCGTGGTGTGGCGAGCGGACGGGGTGCTCGGCGACGCGGCGGACCTGGCCGCGCGCCGGCACTGGCACACCCACTGCTGGAAGGCGGGCAGATGACGCACGATTCCCTCGGCACGACGCCGGTCGAGATCCGCGCGGGCGTCGAGCTCCCCGCCGTGCGCGAGGAGATCGAGCTCACGACGGCTGACGGGCTCCGACTCGTCGGCGAACTCGCCACGCCCGAGGGCAGGGCGCCGGTCGCGACCCTCGTGACGCTGCATCCCCTGCCGACCGCGGGCGGCTTCATGGACTCGCACATCCTGCGCAAGGCGGCGGCGCGGCTGCCCGCGCTCGCAGATCTCGCGGTGCTGCGGTTCAACACGCGCGGCACCACTTCTCCGCGCGGCACGAGCGACGGAGCGTTCGGCGAGGGCGACGCGGAGCGGGCGGATGTCGCGGCGGCGATGGCGTTCGTCGAGGCGCGCGGGCTTCCGCACCCGTGGCTGCTCGGCTGGTCGTTCGGTACCGAGCTCGCGCTCAAGTACGGCCTGGAGCACCGCATCGACGGCGCCATCCTGCTCTCTCCGCCCCTTCACCGCACGACCGAAGCCGAACTGCTGCGCTGGCGCGACGCCGAGCCGCGACTCGTCGCCCTCATCCCGGAGTTCGACGACTACCTGCGGCCGGCCGAGGCGGCGGCGCGCTTCGCGAGCGTGCCCCGGCTCGAGCGCATCGACGTGGAGGGCGGCCGTCACCTGTGGGTCGGCGAGACGCAGACGCGTCGGGTGCTCGACGAGATCGTCGCGATCGTGAATCCGGCGGCTGCGCCGCTGCCCACGAGCTGGCCGGTCGCGAGCGCGTGAGGCGCCTAGCCCGTCGGCGCGGCGTCGCAGGCGGGCCGGATGCGCGCCTCAGCGCTCGTTCTGCCGCGGGACGACGACCTGCTTGATGATCAGCAGCAGCGATGCGGCGATGGGGATGGCGACGAGCGCTCCGAGCACGCCGAGGAGTGCGCCGCCCGCGAGGGCGGCGACCACGACGAGGGCCGCGGGGACCTTGACGGCCCGGTTCATGATGCGCGGGCTCAGCACGTATGCCTCGACCTGCATGTAGACGATGTAGTACACGGCGGCGACGAGCGCAGTGAGCGGTGAACCCAGTCCGGGGATGAGGCAGACGAGCACGATGAGGACGGACCCGGTCAGGGTGCCCACGAGCGGGACGAGGGAGAACGCGAAGGCGACGAAGGCGAGCACTGCGGAGAACGGCGCCTGGATCACCGAGAGGAAGATGAAGCTCGCGACGCCGTTGATCGCGGCGAGCGACACCTGGCCGATGACGTACCGTCCGACCGACTGGGTGATCTGCTCCGTGAGGTCGGCGAAGCGGGGCCGCCGCGAGGCGGGCACGAGCTGGTAGATGCCCCGCTTCATGGTGTTCAGCGACGCCGTGAAATAGAGGGTCAGGATGACGACGATGATGACGGCGAAGAGACCGGAGCCGAGCGCCACCGCGACCTGCCAGACGCCGCCCGCGAGCTCGCTGATCTTGTCCGGGTCGCTCACGAAGTCGACGACGCCCTTGGAGATGCTGTCCCAGATCTCCTGCACGTTCAAGAGCGGGAACTGCTGCTGCAGGGAGTCGAGCGTGCTCGCCACCCACTCGGTCGAGTTCAGGTTGGTGACGAGCAGGGGGACCCGCTGCACGAGCTGCCCCACCTGTTCGACGATGATCGGGATGACCGCGAGCAGCAGGGCGGCGACCAGCGCTGCCACGCCCGCCATCACGATGAGGATGGAGCTCCAGCGGGGGAGTCCGCGTCGTTCGAGCCAGGCGATGGCCGGCTCGAGGCCGAGCGCGAGGAAGAGGGCGGCCCCGACGTAGGTGAGGATCGTCGACAGGCTCGCCAGCGACATCAGGATCAGCAGCCCGACGCCGACGCCGAGCGTGCCGACGAGCCCGACCCGGAACGCGTTCTGGATCTTCATGCCGGGAGCCGCCCCGCCCTCGCTACTCGGTGTCCGCCGCGACCTGCTCCGCCTGGGTCAGGACACCGCGGAGGCTCTCGAAGTAGCCGGCGACGGCGTCGCGCTCGATGCGGATCTGGGAGAGGCGGTCCTCGGCGTCGGCGACGAGGGCGCGGGTGCGCTCCTCGGCGTCGGAGATGAGCTTGCGGGCCTGGTCGTGCGCGCCCTGCACCCGGGAGTGCGCGTCCTCTTCGGCGCGGTTGCGGAGCTCGGCGATCTCGGCGCGGACCTCGGTCTCGAGCCGCTCGACCTCGGCCCGGCTGGACGCCGTGCGGGCCACGGCGTCGGCGAGCTCGGCGTTCGCCTCGTCGAGGAACTTCTTGGTCTCGGCGACGCCCTGCTGGTGGGCGGCGAGCAGTTCCTGCTCGGCGTCGTCGCGCTTCGTCGCGAGCTCGGTCTCGAGGTCGATGCGGGCCTGCTCGATCTCCCGGGTCATCCGGTTCACCTCGTGCGTCGTCTTCTTGCGCATCGAGGTGAGCTGGTTGTCGAGGTCGATGCGGGCCTGCTCGGCCTCCGCCTCGAAGTCGGCGCGGGCCTGCTCCTGCTCGAGCGCGAGGTCTGCGCGCATCTGCTCGAGCTCCGCGGCGTGCTTCGCGCGGATCCGCTCGAGCTCGTGGGCGAGCTTCTGCTTCGCGGCCTCGGCTTCGCGGGCGCGGTCGATGGCGGCCTGCTCGCGGGCGAGGTCGAGCTCCTCGCGACCGGCGGCGAGCTCACGGGCGAGATCGGCGCGGGCCTGCTCGAGCTCGTGCCCCAGCGCGGTGCGCTCCTCGGCGGTCTCGGCGGCCACCGCGGCGCGGGCCTCGTCGCTCTCGCGGGCGAGGTCGAGGCGTGCCTGCTCGGTCTCCGCGGCGAGGTCGAGGCGCACCTGCTCGCTCTCCTTCGCGAGCTCGGCACGGGCACGGTCGAGCTCGACCGCGACCTCGGCGCGGGTCTGCTCGGTCTCCTTCGCGAGCCCCGCGGCGGTCGCCTTCGCTTCGTTCGCCTCGGCGTTCGCCTCGGCGAGTCGCTGGGTGGCGCGGCGCTCGGCCTCGGAGATCGCGGCGGCGGCCTCGCGCTTCGCGCTGGCTCGGAGCTCGGCGGTCTCGGTCGCGGCGGAGCTGCGGATCGCGGCGGCGTCGCGCGCCGCCTCCTGGCGGAGCTGCTCGCTCGTCTCGTGCGCCCTGGCGACCATGTCGTCGGCCTCCGCACGGGCGTTCTCGAGCAGCCGGCTCGCCTGGGCGCGCGCCTCGGAGACGCTCCGCTCGGCGAGCTCGCGCGCGTCCGACTTGAGGACGTGCACCTCGTCCTCGGCGGCCCGGCGCAGCTTCTCCGCATCGATGTCGGCCTGGGCGATCAGCCGGGTGGACTGCTCCTCGGCGACGCGGAGCGTGTTCTCGAGCTTGGTGCCGAGGCCGGAGAAGGTCGGGCTGCCGACCTCTTCGAGTTCGGCCGTGAGTTCTTCGATCCGGGCGAGGAGTCGCTTGTTCTCCTTCGATGCCTCGGTCGACTGGGTGTTCGCGGCGATGATGTCGCGACGCAGGCCGTTGATCGCCTTGTCGACTTCATCCTTGTCGTATCCGCGGAACACCTGGGTGAACTCGGTCTCTTCGGCGGCCATTCTTCCTCCGTGTCGGTCCCGCGACGGCGAAAAGGCGCGCGGGAATCGCCTCCGATTGTACGGGTAGGACGCGCGGCCGGGGATTTCGTCTTCAGCTGGCGGTTAGGAGACGCTCAGGCGCGCTGGGTAGTGTGGAATGTCTTTGCCCCTGGAGGTCCTACGTGCGATTCGTCCTCGCCATCGTGGCGTTCGTCGCTGCGGCCGTGCTCATCGGGCTGGGTATCGCCCAGCGCACGGTCTTCCTCGAGCCTGCCCGGGTGTCGCTCACGGCGAGCGTCGACGAGGCGGCGGACTACATCGTGGTGCAACCGGAGGCGCTCGCCGCGCACCCCGGCAAGCAGACGCTGAGCGCCGCCGGCGACGGCACCGTCTTCCTCGCCTACGGCCGTTCGTCCGACGTCGAGGCCTGGGTGCGTTCGAGCGACCACGTGACCGTCGGCTACGACGCCGAGACCGACTCGCTCGTGACCGAGCGGGTCGAGGGCGTGACGGATGACCCGGCCGAGGAGGCACCCGCCGACGGCACCGTCGTCGAGACCCCCGCGACGCCGGCCACGCCCGACGCCCCGGCCGCGGACACGGCGACCGTGTCTCCCGCCGGCTCCGACCTGTGGCTCGATCAGTTCACCGGCGACCGCAGGGTCACCACGACCATCGCGGCGCCCGAGGGCATCTCGGTCATCGTCGCCTCGGGATCCGAGGACCCCGTGCCCGACCAGCTCGTGGTCGCGTGGCCGCTCGACAACTCGACGCCGTGGGCCGGCCCGCTCCTGGTCGGCGGCAGCGTGCTCTTCCTCGTCGGCCTCGTGCTGCTCTTCTTCGGCATCCGCCACCACCGCCGCTCGCGCGGCCCGCGCCGCAACCTCCCCAAGGGCACGCGGGGCCTGCGCCGCCGCAGCCCGGCGAGCGCGGCGGATCAGTCGCGGGCGCTCGGCCGCGGGCGCCGCGCGATCCTCGCCCCGCTCATCCTCGTCCCGGCGCTCGCGCTCACGGCCTGCTCGGCCGACTACTGGCCGAGCTTCGAGCAGGCGTCGCCGAGCGACACCGCGACGGCGACCCCCGACCCGAGCGCGAGCGAAGCGCCCGAGGAGGGCGAGCCGGCAGAAGAGAGCGTGCCCGCCGTCACCGAGCCGCAGATGGAGCGCATCATGCGCACCATCTCGGAGTTCACCGTCGCCAACGACGAGGCCCGCGCGAGCGACACGCTCGAGACCCGCTTCACGGGCCCGGCGCTCGAGGCCCGGGCCGCCGACTACACGATCCGCGGAACGCTGCCCGACCAGACCCAGGCGCTCGCCATCCCGCCGGGGCCGCTGTCCGTGATGCTGCCGCAGCAGACGAGCGCCGACCCGACGACCGGATGGCCCCGCACTGTTCTCACCGTCATCGAGTCGTCCGACGACGCCGCGGTCGCCCCGACCGCGCTCGTCCTCCAGCAGGACGCGCCGCGCGACCAGTACCACGTGCTTTACACGATGTCGTTGGTGCCGGGACCGGAGTTCCCCGACGTCGCGCCCGCCTCGATCGGCGCCCCGATCATCGCCCCCGAGTACAAGGGCCTCTCGCTCGCCCCGTCGCAGGTCTCGACGGCGTTCGCCGACATCCTGATGAAGGGGGCGGAGAGTGAGTACGCACCGCTCTTCGACCTCGAGGGCACCGACCTGGACGACACGCTCAACGCGACCGCTCGGGCGAACGAGGTCCAGGGTGCGAACCCGACCATCACGCTGAGCGTCTCCGCCGTCGCCGGCGACGCCCCCGTCGTCGCGCTCGCGACGAACGACGCGGGCGCGCTCGTCTCGACGCTCGTGCGTCGGACCGAGCAGTCCCGTCCGAACGACGGCGGCACGACCGGCTTCAAGGAGAACACGCCCGCGCGCGCACTGTCCGGCTTCACGGAGCAGAGCGCGAAGGGCGTGCAGTCCACACGCGATCTGCAGCTGCTCTTCTACGTGCCGGCGGTCGGCACGGACGAACCCATTCGGCTCCTCGGCTGGTCCGAGAGCCTCGTCAGCGCCTCGGAGGTCCAATGACGAACCCGAACGACCCGATCGGCCTGCGCGGTGCGGTCGACCTGTCCTCGCTCGCTCAGCGGGCCCAGCCGTCGAGCGACGGCGCGGCTCCGGCGGGCGGCGGCACCGACCCCCTGATCGTCGAGGCCGATGACCAGAGCTTCGGCCGGGTGCTCGAGCAGAGCAAGACCGTGCCGGTCGTCACCGTGCTCTGGGCCGGGTTCAGCGAGCCGTCGATCGAGCTCGTCGACCGGATCGCCCGACTGGTGCGCGCCCGGGACGGGCGGCTCCTGCTCGCCGCGGTCGACGCGGAGCGGAGCCCGCAGCTCGTGCAGGCGCTGCAGGCGCAGTCCGTGCCGACGGTCGTCGCCCTCGTCGCCGGCCAGCCGGTGCCCCTCTTCGCGGGCTCGCAGCCCGACGACGTCATCGAGCAGCTGTTCGACCAGCTCCTCGAGCTCGGCGCGCAGCACGGGGCCGACGGCCGGATCGACCCCGGCGGCGCCTCCGCCGACGAGGCCGCCGAGCCGGTCGAGGCCCCGCTGCCCCCGCTGCACCAGGAGGCGTACGACGCCATCGAGCGGGGCGACTACCAGGCCGCCGAGGCGGCGTACCGCACCGCGATGGCGCAGGACCCCCGCGATCAGCTCGCCGTCGCCGGGCTCGCCCAGGTGCGCCTGCTCGGGCGCCTGCAGGGCAAGAGCCTCGACGAGGTGCGCAACGCCGCGGCATCCGCGCCGAACGACCTCGAGGCGCAGCTCGCGGTCGCCGATCTCGACCTCTCCGGCGGGCACATCGACGACGCCTTCGACCGGCTGCTGAGCCTGTTCCCGAGCTTGGACCCGGACGGCAAGACCGCCGTGCGCGAACGCCTCGTCGAGCTCTTCGAGGTCGTCGGCACGGAAGACCCCCGGGTCGCCGTGGCGCGCCGCCGGCTCGCGAGCCTGCTCTACTGATCCCGCGCCGTTCGCGCGGCCGAACGCGTACGCGAGGGTGACCCTCCGGGTCAGCCCTCGGGTCGGAACCAGAGCGCACCGAGCGGCGGCAGCGTGACGCTCGCCGAGGCCGGTCGCCCCGCCCAGGGTGCGTCGACCGCCTCCACGGCGCCGAGGTTGCCGACGCCGGAGCCGCCGAACTCGAGGGCGTCGGAGTTCAGGACCTCGACCCAGCGGCCGGCGGCCGGCAGCCCGAGGCGGAATCCCTCGTGCGGGCGGCCGGAGAAGTTCACGACGCAGAGCAGCGGCACTCGTTCCCGGTCGTAGCGGAGGAACGCGATCACGTTCTCCGCAGCGGCGGCGCCGTCGACCCACTCGAAGCCGGCGGAATCGTCGTCGAGCTGCCAGAGCGAGGGCAGCTCGCGGTAGACGCGGTTCAGCTGAGCGACGAACTCGGCGAGCTGCCGGTGCGAGGGCTGGTCGAGGATCCACCAGTCGAGCCCGCGCTCCTCGCTCCACTCGGAGAGCTGGCCGAACTCCTGACCCATGAACAGCAGTTGCTTGCCGGGGTGCGCCCACATGAAGGCGAGGTAGGCGCGCGTCGTGGCGAGCTGCTGCCAATGATCACCCGGCATCTTGCGCACGAGCGAGCCCTTGCCGTGCACGACCTCGTCGTGGCTGATGGGCAGCACGTAGTGCTCGCTGAACGCGTACTGGAGCGAGAAGGTGAGCTCGTCGTGGTGGTGCGCCCGGTACATGGGATCGTGCCCGAGGTACTGGAGCGTGTCGTGCATCCAGCCCATGTTCCACTTGTAGCCGAAGCCGAGCCCGCCTGAAGAGGTCGGCGCGGTGACGCCCGGCCAGGCGGTCGACTCCTCGGCGATCATCACGATGCCCGCGTTTCGCTTGTACGCGGTCGCCGTCGCCTCCTGCAGGAACGCGATCGCCTCGAGGTGCTCGCGTCCGCCGTGCTCGTTCGGCAGCCATTCACCGTCGGCGCGGGAGTAGTCCAGATAGAGCATCGAGGCGACCGCGTCGACTCGGAGCCCGTCGACGTGGAACTCCTCGAGCCAGAACAGGGCGTTGGCGACGAGGAAGTTCCGCACCCGCGGGTTGCCATAGTCGAACACGAGCGTGCCCCAGTCGAGCTGCTCGCCGCGGCGCGGGTCGGCGTGCTCGTAGAGCGGTTCGCCGTCGAAGCGGGCGAGAGCCCACTCGTCCTTCGGGAAGTGCCCGGGCACCCAGTCCATGATCACGCCGATGCCGGTCTGGTGCAGGCGGTCGATCAGGTACTTGAGATCGTCGGGGGAGCCGAAGCGGCTCGTCGCCGCGTAGTACCCGGTGACCTGATAGCCCCACGAGCCGCCGAACGGGTGCTCGGCGAGCGGAAGGAACTCGACGTGGGTGTAGCCGAGCCAGTCGAGGTACTCGATGAGCTCGTCGGCGACGTCGCGGTAGCCCCGGCCGGGCCGCCAGGAGCCGAGATGGAGCTCGTAGATGCTCATCGGCCGTTCGTGGACGGAGCGGGCGGCCCGCTCGGCGAGCCAGGCCGCGTCGTCCCAGCGGTGCTCGCTCGTCGAGACGATCGAGGCCGTGGCGGGAGCCTCCTCGGCCTGCCGCGCCATCGGATCGGCCTTCATGATCCAGGCGCCGGCCTCGGTGAGCAGCTCGAACTTGTAGCGCGATCCGGCTTCGACGTCCGGGACGAAGAGCTCCCACACGCCGCTCGCTCCCATGCTGCGCATGGCGTGCCCGCGGCCGTCCCAGCGGTTGAAGTCGCCCACGACGCGCACCGCGCGCGCCCTCGGCGCCCAGACGGTGAACGCGGTCCCGTTCACGGTCTCCCCGATACCGCGGTGGCTGCGGAGGTGGGCGCCGAGCGCCCGCCAGAGCTCTTCGTGCCGGCCCTCGCCGATGAGGTGCAGGTCGAGCTCACCGATGGTGGGTTCGAAGCGGTAGGGGTCGTCGGCGGTCCACTCGGTGCCGTCCGTGTAGTGGGCGCGGATCAGGTAGCCGCTCGGGGGGCCGTCGTCGCCGCCGGACCAGATCCCCTCGCCGAGGTGACGGAGCGGGATGACCCGGCCGTCGTCGAGGATGGCGTCCACCGTGTCCGCGAGCGGCCGACGGGCCCGGATCAGGGTGCGCGCGGCTCCGGGTGCCTCGCCGCCGTGCTGGCCGAGCACGGCGTGCGGATCGGCCGAGCGGCCCTCGGCCACCGCGGTCAGGAGCTCGAGGGGAACGGCGTCAGTCATGCGGTGCCCCCTTCGAGGCATCCGCGCCGTTCGGCCGGACGTGCAGCACGTGCGCCGGCCGGGTGAACGCGTCGAGCCGGACGTAGGCGTCCGCGCCCCATTCCCAGTGCTGCCCCGTCACGAGGTCCTCGACGTCGAAGGTGCTGCCCGGCGGCAGGCCGAGCGCTTCGAGGTCGAGGTGCACGGTCGTCTCGCGCACCGAGTGCGGGTCGACGTTCGCGACGACGATCAGCGTGTCGTCCGCTCCGGTGCCCGTGAACTCGGCGGCGAGCCGCTTGGAGTACACGAGGACGGCGTCGTCGTCGCTGCGATGGACGTGCAGGTTGCGGAGCTGGCCGAGCGCGGGGTGCTCGGTGCGGATGCGGTTCAGGATGCCGAGGTAGAGCGCGAGTGAACGGCCCTCCGCCTCGGCGAGAGCGAAGTCGCGCGGTTTGTACTCGTACTTCTCGTTGTCGATCGCCTCCTCCGCGCCCGGTCGGGCGACGGACTCGAACAGCTCGAAGCCCGAGTAGACGCCCCACGTCGGGGCGGCGGTCGCGGCGATCGTCGCCCGCACGGTGAACGCCGCGGGGCCGCCGAACTGCAGGTACTCGGTGAGGATGTCCGGGGTGTTCACGAAGAGGTTCGGCCGCAGGAAGTCGGCCGTATCCCGGGCGAGCCCGAGCAGGAACTCCTCGAGCTCCGCCTTCGTGTTCCGCCAGGTGAAGTACGTGTACGACTGCTGGAACCCCGCCATGGCGAGCGCCTGGAGCATGGCCGGCCTGGTGAACGCCTCGGCGAGGAAGACGACGTCCGGCTCCTCGGCGTTCACCGTGGCGATGAGCCGCTCCCAGAACGCCAGGGGCTTGGTGTGCGGGTTGTCGACGCGGAAGATGCGCACGCCCTGCGCGATCCAGTGGCGCACGATGCGCAGCACCTCGGCGAAGAGGCCCTCCGGGTCGTCGTCGAAGTTGACCGGGTAGATGTCCTGGTACTTCTTCGGCGGGTTCTCGGCGTAGCGGATGGTGCCGTCGGGGAGCACGGTGAACCATTCCGGGTGGGCGGCGACCCAGGGGTGGTCCGGTGAGGCCTGCAGGGCGAGGTCGAGGGCGACCTCGATGCCGCGCGCGGCGGCCTCGCGCACGAAGCGGCGGAAGTCGGCGAGCGTGCCGAGATCGGGGTGGATCGCGTCGTGCCCGCCGGGGGTGCCGTCGGCGAGCGGTCCGCCGATCGCCCAGGGCGAGCCGGGGTCGTGCGGTCCGGGGTCGAGCGTGTTGTTGCGGCCCTTGCGGTTCGTGACGCCGATCGGGTGGATCGGCGGCAGGTACACGACGTCGAAGCCCATCGCCGCGATGCCGTCGAGGCGGTGCACCGCGCTGCGGAAGGTCCCCGACTTCCAACTGCCGTCGGCGCGTCGTTTCGCACCCTCCGAGCGGGGGAAGAACTCGTACCAGCTGCCGACCCCCGCGCGGCGTCGTTCGACGAGCAGCTCGCGCTCGGGTGAGTCGCCCGCGAGCCGGCTGAGCGGACGCAGCTCGAACTCCGCGAGCGCCGGGTCGTCGACGAGCGCGCGGCGCTGCGCCGGGTCGAGCTCCGGATCGCGGAGCCGCTCGGCCAGCGCCGCGAGCGCCCGCCTGGCGGCTGCCGGCCGCTCCCGATCGCCCGCGGCGCGGTCGAGAAGCCGGGCGCCGAGCTCGTACATCAGGGCCACGTCGACGCCCGCATCGATCTTCACGGCGGCGTCGTGCCGCCAGGTGCCGATCTCGTCGTCGAAGCCGGTGACGTGCCAGTGCCAGCGGCCGAGCTCGTCGAGCTGCACCTCCGTGGTCCAGCGGTCCGTGCCGGGCCCTGCGCTCGTCATCCGACGGCGCAGGACGCGCCCGCTCGGCGCCGCGAGCTCGAGGAGGGCGCCGACGAGGTCGTGCCCCTCCCGGAAGACCGTCGCCCCGAACGGCACCACCTCGCCCTCGAACGCCTTCGGATGCCAGCGCGGGTCTGGCACGGCCGGGGTGAGCCCGGTCACGGGGATGCGGTCGGCTGCGAGGCGGAACGTCACCCTCCGAACGTTAGCGCAGCGCGGTTTCCGTGTCCTCAGCTGCGAGCGATGCTGCGGTGTTCACACGCCGGACACGAGGGCCTCCTAGTCTGAGGGGGTGAAGTCGATCCGGAAGTTCACCGTCCGTGCCGTCGTCCCCGAGCGCCTCGCCGCGCTCGAGAAGCTCGCGGCGAACCTCCGCTGGGCGTGGCACGAGCCGACGCGACGGCTGTTCGAGCACATCGACCCCGAAGCCTGGGCGCGCTCGGAGCACGACCCGGTGACGTTCCTCGGCGAGGTCGAGCCGGCCAGGCTCGAGCAGCTCGCCGCCGACGACGAGTTCGTCGCCCGAGCCGAGCGCGAGCACGCCGAGCTCGACGCGTATCTCACGGAGCCGCGCTGGTACCAGCGGCTCGAGGAAGAGCGGCCCGAGCTCGTCGCCTACTTCTCGCCGGAGTACGGCATCGCCGCCGCGCTGCCGCAGTACTCCGGCGGCCTCGGCATCCTCGCCGGCGACCATCTGAAGGCCGCCTCCGACCTGGGCGTACCGCTCGTGGCGGTCGGCCTGTTCTACCGCACCGGGTACTTCTCGCAGTCGCTCTCGCCCGACGGCTGGCAGCAGGAGCGCTATCCCGCGCTCGACCCCGACGGCCTGCCGCTCTCGGTGCTCCGCCGGCCCGACGGCAGCGCGGTGCAGATCTCCCTGGCGCTGCCCGACGGCGGCACCCTGACGGCGCGGGTCTGGCGCGCCGCGGTGGGCCGGGTCACGCTGCTGCTGCTCGACACCGACGTGCCGGCGAACGGCGACGAGTGGCGCGGCGTCACGGACCGGCTCTACGGCGGCGGCAGCGAGCACCGCCTGCTGCAGGAGCTGCTGCTCGGCATCGGCGGGGTGCGGGCGCTGCGCGCCTGGGCCGAGCTCGCCGGCGCGCCGGAGCCCGAGGTGTTCCACATGAACGAGGGGCACGCGGGCTTCCTCGGCCTCGAGCGCATCTCCGCGGCGATCGGCGAGGGGCTGACGTTCCCCGAAGCACTGCAGCTCGTGCGCGGGGGCACGGTGTTCACGACGCACACCCCGGTGCCCGCCGGCATCGACCGCTTCGACCGCGCCCTCGTCGAACGCTACGTCACCTCCGAGCTGCTGCCGGGCGTCGCGCCAGCGGACGCGCTCGCCCTCGGCGTCGAACCGGGCGCGGACCCCGAGACGAGCGCGTTCAACATGGCGGTCATGGGGCTGCGCCTCGCGCAGCACGCCAACGGCGTCTCCGAACTGCACGGACGCGTGAGTCGCCGCATGTTCGCCGCCCTCTGGCCGGGGTTCGACCCGGAGGAGGTGCCGATCACCTCCGTGACGAACGGCGTGCACGCACCCAGCTGGACCGATCCCGCGCTCATCGCGCTCGCCGAACGCACCCTCGGCACCGACGACAGCGAGCACGCCGACTGGCAGACCCCCGCCCTCGGCGACGCCGAGCTCTGGGCCGTGAAGCGCGAGATGCGCGCGAGGCTCGTCGAGGAGGCGCGCCGTCGTCTCGTGGCCGGTTGGGAGGAGCAGCATCCCGGCGGCCAGGCGCCGGAGTGGATGAGCCGAGCACTGGACCCCGACGTGCTGACCGTCGGCTTCGCCCGGCGCGTGCCGACCTACAAGCGGCTCACCCTCATGCTGCAGGACCCGGAGCGCTTCGCCGCGATCCTGACGAACCCGGTGCGCCCGGTGCAGTTCGTCATCGCCGGCAAGGCGCACCCCGCCGACGACGAGGGCAAGCGGCTCATCCAGCGGCTCGTGCAGTTCGCCGCCCGGCCGGAGCTGCGGGAGCGCATCGTGTTCCTGCCCGACTACGACATCGGCATGGCCGAACTGCTCTACCCGGGCTGCGACGTCTGGCTGAACACCCCGCTGCGGCCGCTCGAAGCCTGCGGCACCTCCGGCATGAAGGCGGCGATGAACGCCGCCCTGAACCTCTCCATCCTCGACGGCTGGTGGGCGGAGTACGCCGCGGACGACTTCGGCTGGGTCATCCCCTCCGCGGACTCCGCCGGCGACGAGGGCGAACGCGACGAACGCGAGGCCGCGTCGCTCTACGAGCTCCTCGAGCACCGCATCGTCCCCGCCTTCTACGACCGACCGGACCCGGCCGAATCGGCCGGCTTCTTCGAACGCGACGCCGACGGCGTCCCGGGGGAGTGGCTCAGGATGCTGCGCGCCACCCTCGCCCGACTCGTCCCGGAGCTCGGGGCCGACCGGATGGTGCGGGAGTACGTCGAACGGCTCTACCGCCCCGCGGCCGAGCGACGCCGCGCCCTCGTCGCCGACGGGGCCCGCGGCGCCCGCGAGCTCGCCGCGTGGAGCGCGAGGGTCCGCGACGCCTGGCCGGAGGTGCGCGTGCTGCACGTCGAGTCCGGCGGCCTCGACCAGCCCGCCGTCGGCGACGAGCTGCACGTGCGCGCCGAGCTCGCCCTCGGCGGTCTCGACGACGCCGACGTCGCCGTCGAGCTCGTCTCCGGGCGCAGCCGTCCCGACGACTCCCTCGCCGAGCCGCGGACGACCCGCCTCGCCCGCCTCGGCGATGGGGAGTACGGCGGCACCGTCACGCTCGACCGTGCCGGCGCCTTCGGCTACACCGTGCGGGTGGTGCCGTCGAACCCGCTGCTCGCCGGGCCGGCCGAACTCGGACTCGTCGCGCTCGCCGAGGGCTGAGGCCGAGGTCAGCGCGAGCGGGCGATCGGCGCGTAGCTGCCGCCGGTCGCCCGGAGGAGGTCGTCGGGCGCGAGCTCGAGATCGAAGCCCCGACGACCGCCGGAGACGAGGATCGACTCGAACAGGATCGCGGTCTCGTCGAGCACCGTCGGCAACGTCGTCTTCTGCCCGATCGGGCTGATGCCGCCGAGGACGTAGCCCGTCTTGCGCTCCGCGAGCGCGGGATCGGCCATCTCGGCCCGCTTGCCGCCGACCGCCTGCGCGAGCGCCTTCAGGTCGAGCTGCTCGGCGACCGGCACGATACCGACGACCAGCGCGCCGTCGACCGAGGCCAGCAGCGTCTTGAACACGCGCTCCGCCTCGACGCCGAGCTTCTCCGCCGCTTCGAGGCCGAACGCCGCGGCACGCGGGTCGTGGTCGTAGGCGCGCGGGACGAAGGCGATCCCCGCCCCGGTGAGCGCGATCGTCGCCGGGGTACCGGCCGCGGGCTCTGCGCGCTTGGCCATCAGGCATCCCCGCCCTCGGGCTCGGCTCGGAGCAGCTGCATCGACCACGCGGCGACCGGCAGCCGCGCGCCCGCTGCGAGCGCCCGGGGGTCGGGCTCGGGCTCCTCCAGCGCCGAGTCCCAGCACACCGTGTAGCCGGCGACGCCCGCGTGCGCGGGCAGCACCACCTCGGTGTCCCCGGAACGGGCGTGCACGACGAGCAGGATGCGGTTCGGCGGCTCGTGCTCCGGCGTCGACGCGGCGAGGTACTGCAGCGTGCGCTCGGCCGGCGAGTTCCAATCGTCGATGCCCATCGACTCGCCCTCGGCGTTGTACCAGTCCATCTGCGTCGCACTCGGCGTCGTCTCCCCGAACACGCCGTAGCGGACGGGCCGCAGCGCCGGGTTCTCGGCACGGAGCCGGAGGAGGGCCCGCACGGTGCGATGCAGTGCCGGCGCCGAGTGCGGCCGCTCCTCGGCCGACCAGGCCAGCCAGGTCAGCGGCGAGTCGTGACAGTAGGCGTTGTTGTTGCCGCGCTGCGTCCGCCCGTACTCGTCGCCCGCGGTGAGCATGGGCACCCCGGCCGAGAGCAGCAGGGTGCCGAGGAGGTTCCGGATGCTCCGGCGCCGCGCGGCGCGCACCTCGGGGTCCGCGGCCTCGCCCTCGACCCCGTGATTGTACGAGCGGTTGTGATCGGCGCCGTCGCGGTTGTTCTCGCCGTTGCCGAGATTGTGCTTGACGTCGTACGCGGTCAGGTCCGCGAGGGTGAAGCCGTCGTGGGCGGTGATGAAGTTCAGACTCGCGAGCGGGCCCCGTTCCGGCGGGAAGGTGTTCGCCGACCCCGCGATCCGCGTGGCGAAGCGGCCGATCCCGCTGCCGGCCGAACCCGTCTCGCGCTCCTGGCGCAGATCCGTCAGCCAGAAGTCGCGCATCCGGTCGCGATAGCGGTCGTTCCACTCGCTGAACCCGGCGGGGAACCCGCCCGTGCGCCAGCCGTCGGGGCCGAGATCCCAGGGCTCGGCGATGAGCTTCGACGCCCCCACGACCGGATCGTCGAGCATCCCGCGCAGCAGCGGGTGCTCCGGGGTGAACGCGCCGTGGTCGTCGCGACCGAGGGTCGCGGCCAGGTCCAGCCGGAACCCGTCCACGCCGAGCTCGCCAGCCCAGTACCGCATCGAGTCGAGTGCGAGGCGCACCGTCTGCTCCCGGCCGAAGTCGAGCGTGTTGCCGCAGCCGGTCGTGTCGACGTACCGGCCGTGCGCGTCGTGCCGGTAGTAGGCGGCGTTGTCGATGCCGCGGAAGCTGTACGTCGGTCCTTCTCGATGCTCTTCGGCCGTGTGGTTGTAGACGACGTCGAGCACGAGCTCGAGGCCGGCCTCGTGCAGGCGCCGCACCATGCCCGCGAACTCCCGGCGGACCCCCGCGGCCCCCTCGGACTGCGCCGCCGCGCTCGCGTACGCGCCGTGCGGCGCGAAGAAGCCGAGCGTGTTGTAGCCCCAGGCGTTCACTCGGCCCTGCCGGACGAGCCGCTCCTCCGACACGAACGCGTGCACGGGCAGCAGCTCGACGGTCGTCACCCCGAGATCGCGCAGGTAGTCGAGCGAGGCGTCGTGCGCGAGGCCCGCGTACGTGCCGCGCAGCGCCTCGGGCACCGCCGGATTGCGTTTGCTGAAGCCCCGCACATGGGTCTCGTAGACGACCGTGCGATCCAGCGGAACCCGGGGCGCGGCGACGCCGCCCCAGTCGAAGCCGTCTCCGTCACCGAGCCGACCGAGCGCGACGCCCCGCCAGGATCCGTCGCCGGCGCGGATCAGCCCCCGCGCGTAGGGGTCGAGCAGATCGTGCACGGGGTTGAAGGCGTGCTCCACCCCGGCCGGCCCGTCCACCCGCACCGCATACCGCGCGCCGGGCGTGAGCGCGCCGGAACGCCCCGACCAGACGCCGTGCTCGTCGCGCTCCAGCGCGACCCGGTCGACCGCCCAGTCCACGTCGCCGTCGTCGAAGACGACGAGCTCCACCGCCGAGGCGTGCTCCGACCAGATCCGCACCGCACCGCCGTCGACACCGGGGGCGGCGCCGAGCTCGCGCAGGGGATCGGGGGCCGACATGCGATCTACAGTAGTTCGTGGACCACAGGCCACCCGGAGGAGAGGAGCGCGGCGTGCCCGTCTACCTCGACCATGCCGCGACGACCCCCATGCGGCCGGAGGCCGTCGCCGCACTCACCGCCGCGCTCGGCACGGTGGGCAACCCCGCCTCGATCCACAGCGCCGGCCAGCGCGCCAAGCGCTCGCTCGAGGAGTCCCGCGCCGTCGTGGCCGCGACCCTCGACGCCGACCCGATCGAGCTCGTCTTCACCGGCAACGGCACGGAGGCGATCAACCTCGCGATCAAAGGGCTCTCCTGGCAGCGACAGCACGACGCCGAAAGGCCGCGGATCGTGCTGCCCGCTGGCGAGCACCACGCCACGCTCGACACCGTCGAATGGCTCGCCGCCCACGAGGGCGCGGAGATCGTCGAACTCCCGCTCGACGAGCTCGGCCGACTCGACGTCGACGCGCTCGCCGCAGAGCTCGAGGCCAACGCCGACCGGATCGCGCTCGTCACGATGCTCTGGGCGAACAACGAGGTGGGCACGGTGCAGCCGGTGGCCCGGGTCGCCGAGCTGACGGCCGCCGCTGGCGTGCCGCTCCACCTCGACGCCGTCGCGGCCTACGGGCAGCTGCCCGTCGGCCTGCACGCGCTGCGCGCCGAGTCCGGCGCGCAGCCGGGGGCAGGGCTCGTCGCGATCAGCGTCTCGGCGCACAAGATCGGCGGCCCGGCCGGGATCGGCGCCCTCGTGCTGGACCGCACGGGGCGCATCGAGCCGCTCATCCACGGCGGGGGGCAGCAGCGCCGGGTGCGGTCCGGCACGCAGGACGTCGCCGCCGCTGCGTCCTTCGCCGCCGCGGCGGAGGCGGTGGCGCTCCGGCTCGACGCCGACGCCGAGCGCATGGCCGCGCTCCGCGACCGGCTGATCGCGGGCGTCGCCGCAGTGGCGCCCGACGCCGTGCTGTCCGGCGATCCAGCGCCGTCCGGACGCCTGCCCGGCAACGCGCACTTCGCGTTCCCCGGGTGCGAGGGCGACTCGCTGCTCTTCCTCCTCGACGCCGCCGGGGTGGCGGTCTCGACGGGATCGGCGTGCCAGGCCGGGGTGCCCGAGCCCTCCCACGTGCTGCTCGCGATGGGCCGCAGCGAGAGCGAGGCGCGCGGCGCGCTCCGCATCACGCTCGGTCACGACTCGAGCGAGGACGACGTCGACGCGTTCCTCGCGGCGCTGCCGGCCGCCCACGAGCGGGCGGCCAAGGCGGGACTCGCCGCTCGTCGCACCTCCTTCGACCGCTGACGCCGCGCGCGGCATCCCCGTCTGCTCCCGATCGATCCGCGCCATCCGGCCGTCGTCCAGCCGCGACTTCGTAGACTGGTGGGCATGCGAGTGCTAGCAGCCATGTCCGGGGGCGTCGACAGCGCCGTCGCCGCGGCGCGCGCGGTCGAGGCCGGCCACGACGTCGTCGGCGTGCACCTCGCGCTCAGCCGGATGCCGGGCACGCTCCGCACCGGCAGCCGCGGCTGCTGCACGATCGAGGACTCGATGGACGCGCAGCGCGTCGCGAACCTGTTGGAGATCCCGTATTACGTCTGGGACTTCTCCGAGCGCTTCAAGGAGGACGTCGTCGACGACTTCGTCGCCGAGTACACCGCCGGCCGCACCCCGAATCCCTGCATGCGCTGCAACGAGCGCATCAAGTTCGCCGCGCTGCTCGAGAAGGCGCTCGCGCTCGGCTTCGACGCGGTCGTGACCGGCCACTATGCGAAGGTGCTGCCGGGCCCGTCGGGGGAGCTGGAGCTGCACCGTGCGAGCGCCGAGGCCAAGGACCAGAGCTACGTGCTCGGCGTGCTCACCGCCGAGCAGCTCGCGCACGCGTGGTTCCCGCTCGGCGACACCCCGTCGAAGGAGCTCGTCCGCCAGGAGGCGGAGCGACGCGGGCTCGCGGTCGCGCGCAAGCCCGATTCCTACGACATCTGCTTCATCCCCGACGGCGACACCAAGGGCTGGCTCGCCGATCGCGTGGGCGAGACCCCCGGCGACATCGTCGACCGCACGGGCGCCGTCGTCGGCAGCCACGACGGCGCGCACGCGTACACCGTCGGCCAGCGCCGCGGCCTCCGCCTCGGCACGCCGGCGCCCGACGGACGGCCCCGCTTCGTGCTCGAAGTGCGGCCGAAGGAGAACACCGTCGTGGTCGGCCCGAAGGAGGCGCTCGCGACGGCCGAGATCGCCGGGTCGCGGTTCAGCTGGGCGGGGCTCGACCCCGTCGCCTCCGGGCTCGTCGGCGCCGACGGCGAGGACTTCGAGTGCGAGGTGCAGATCCGGGCGCACGCCGACCCGGTGCCCGCGGTCGCCCGTATCGATCGCGGCGGCGAGGGCGCCGCGGAGCTCGTGGTGCGCCCCACTCAGCCGCTCGACGGCGTGGCCCCCGGTCAGACCGCCGTGGTCTACGTCGGCACGCGGGTGCTCGGGCAGTGCACCATCGATCGCACGGTCAGTGCCGTCCCGGTCGGCGCGTAGGTGGGGGAGCCTGAGCTCGCGAGCCATCGGCCGGATGCCGAGGTCATGCGTCCTGCGAAGGTGCTCGAGCTCGCCGCGGGACGCCCGACGATCCCGCTGTGGCGGAACGAGGCGGGCGGACTGACCTTCCGCATCGAGGGCGACCGCGCGAGCGTCGTGAAGTGGAACCCGACCGGCTCGGGAGAGTCGCTCGCCGACGAGGCCGAGCGGTTGCGCTGGCTCAGCGGTCGGGTCCCAGCCCCTCGGGTGATCGAGGCGGGGGCGGATGCCTCCGGCGAATGGCTGCTGAGCGAGGCCATCCCGGCCCGCTCCGCCGTCGACGCGCGCTGGCTGGCCGAGCCCGACACCGCGGTGCGGGCGATCGCGGACGGACTCCGACGCCTGCACTCGCTGGAGGTGGACGACTGCCCGTACGACTGGGGCGTCGCGCACCGGCTCGCGATCCTGCGCCGCGACGGCCTGCCGGTGCCTGCGGAGCTGCGCGAGCCGCCGCCGGTCGACCCGGTCGTCTGCCACGGCGACCCGTGCGCGCCGAACACGCTGCTCGGCGACGACGGGGCCTTCGCCGCGATCGTCGACGTGGCGAGGGTCGGCGTCGCGGACCGCTGGGCCGACCTCGCGGTGGCGAGCCTGAGCCTCGACTGGAACTACGGGCCGGGCTGGCAGCCGGCGTTCTTCGCGGCGTACGGCGTCGAGCCCGACGAGCGACGGCTCGCGTACTACCGAGCGCTCTGGAACGCGGAGTGAGTGTCGCCGGTCCTCCGTAGGATTGGCCTGTGAGCGAGACGAATGCGGCGAGCGAGTTCCCGGCCGATTTCGAGGGCATGAGCTTCGACGAGGCGCGGGCGGAGTCCGAGCGGCTGGCCGAGCGCATCGAGGCTGCGCGCCTCGCCTACTACGGCGACGGCGACTCGACGCTCTCCGACGCCGAGTACGACGCCGACTTCCATCGCCTCGAGGCGCTCGAACGTGCGTTCCCCGAGCTCGCCGGGCAAGACAGCCCCACGCAGCAGGTCGGCGCGGCGATCGTCTCGGCGGGCTTCCCCGAGCACGAGCACGCCGAGCGCATGCTGAGCCTCGACAACGTCTTCTCGATCGAGGAGTTCCGCGACTGGGCGGCGAAGACCCAGGCCGCCGCCGGGCGGCCGGTGCACTGGCTGTCCGAGCTCAAGATCGACGGGCTCGCGATCAGCCTCGCCTATCGCGACGGCGTGCTCGAGACGGCCACCACCCGGGGCGACGGGCGGGTCGGCGAGGACATCACCGAGAACGTCGACTGGATCCCGGTGATCCCGCGCACGCTCTCGGGCGAGGGCTTCCCCGCCTTCTTCGAGGTGCGCGGCGAGGTGTTCCTGCGCACCGTCGACTTCGAGGCGCTGAATGAGCGCCAGCACGAGCTGCAGGCCGCCTACGAGGCCGAGCAGCTGGCGAAGGGCCGCCCCGCTGACGAGATCCCCACCAAGTACCCCGAGTTCGCGAACGCGCGCAACACCGCGGCGGGCAGCCTGCGGCAGCGTCGCGAGAAGAAGGGCCCGGTCGAGCTCGAGCTCATGCGCGAACGGCTCGGCCGGCTCTCCCTGTACCTGCACGGCATCGGCGCGTGGCAGCACCCCGAGGTGCGCGCGCAGTCCGAGATCTACGGCCTGCTCGCCGGCTGGGGCCTGCCGGTCTCGCCGCACTCCCGGGTGTTCTCGTCGGTCGACGAGGTCGCCGAATTCATCGCCGACCGCGGCGAGCACCGCCACGACGTCGAGCACGAGATCGACGGCATCGTCGTGAAGGTCGACGAGCTCGCGCTGCACGACGAGCTCGGTGCCACGAGCCGGGCGCCGCGCTGGGCCATCGCGTACAAGTACCCGCCCGAGGAGGTGCACACGAGGCTCCTCGACATCGCCGTCGGGGTCGGCCGCACCGGCCGCGCCACCCCCTACGCGATCATGGAGCCGGTCAAGGTCGCCGGCTCCACCGTGCGCCAGGCGACGCTGCACAACCAGCAGGTCGTGAAGGCCAAGGGCGTGCTCATCGGCGACACCGTGGTGCTGCGCAAGGCCGGCGACGTCATCCCCGAGATCCTCGGTGCGGTCGAGCAGTTGCGCGACGGCACCGAGCGCGAGTGGCAGATGCCCGAGCGCTGCCCCGAGTGCGGCACGCCGCTCCGGCCCATGAAAGAGGGCGACATCGACCTGCGTTGCCCGAACGCGAAGTCCTGCCCGGCGCAGGTGCGCGGGCGCATCGAGCACATCGGCTCCCGCGGCGGCCTCGACATCGAGGCGCTCGGCGAGGTGACCGCCGCGGCGCTGACCCAGCCCACTGTGCCGGCCGAACCCCCGCTCGCCACCGAGGCGGGACTCTTCGACCTCACCCTCGACGAGCTCGTGCCGATCGAGGTCGTCGTACGCGACGCCGAGACCGGCGAGGTGAAGATCGACGAGCAGACGGGGGAACCCGTCCGGCGACTGCCCTTCCAGAAACTCGGCCCCGCGAGCTACCCGCCGGGCACCGAGGCGATGAGCCCCGCCGAGCGCCGCGCCGCCGGCGTGCGCAAGGACCACCGCGAGGTCGGCCCCTCCGAGGCGGCGACGAAGCTGCTCGCCGAGCTCGAGAAGGCCAAGACCAAGCCGTTGTGGCGGCTCATCGTCTCGCTCAACATCCGGCACGTCGGCCCGGTCGCCGCACGTGCCCTGGCCGAGTGGTTCGGTTCGCTCGACGCGATCAGGGCCGCCGATCGGGCCGAGCTCGCCGAGGTCGAGGGAGTCGGCGGCATCATCGCCGACTCGCTCCTCGAATGGTTCGACGTCGACTGGCACCGCGAGATCGTCGACCGCTGGGCTGCCGCGGGCGTGCAATGGTCGACGCCCGGGCACCCCGGCCCCGGGGCGGCGGTCGCCGCGGGCGGCGTACTGGCCGGTCTGACCGTCGTCGCGACGGGCAGCCTGGAGGGCTTCACACGGGAGGGCGCCCAGGAGGCCATCATCTCCGCGGGTGGAAAGGCCGCCTCGAGCGTCTCCAAGAAGACCGACTACGTGGCCGCGGGCCCCGGTGCGGGCTCCAAGCTCGCCAAGGCGGAGGAGCTCGGCATCCCCGTCCTCGACGCCGAGCAGTTCCGACTGCTCGTGACCGAGGGCCCGTCCGCGCTCGGCGACTCGATCCCCGGCGACGCGCTCGAATAGACTGGCAGGCATCCCCGTCACGACACGTTCGGAGCAGCATGCCTGAAATCAGTGCGGAGCAGGTCGCCCATCTGGCGAACCTCGCTCGCATCGCGCTCACCGAGGAGGAGATCGCGCACCTCACCACCGAGCTCGGCCAGATCATGCAGGCCGTCGAGCAGGTGAACCAGGTCGCGACCCCCGACGTCCCGCCGACGAGCCACCCCATCCCGATGCAGAACGTCTTCCGCGCCGATGTGGTGACCGACGACGTGCTGAGCCCCGAGCAGGCGCTCTCCGGCGCCCCTGAGCGTGACGGCGACCGCTTCGTGGTCTCCGCGATCCTGGGGGAGGAGCAGTGAGCCACTCCGACGAGCTGATCCGTCTCAGCGCCGCCGAGCTCGCCGGCCGCCTCGGCCGCGGCGAGGTGAGCTCCGTCGAGGCGACGCAGGCGCACCTCGACCGCATCGCCGCCGTCGACGGCGCCGTGCACGCGTTCCTCCACGTGAACGCCGAGGGCGCCCTGCGCGCCGCCGCCGAGGTCGACCGGGCCCGCGCCGCGGGCGAGTCGCTCGGCGAGCTCGCCGGCGTGCCGATCGCCATCAAGGACGTGCTCGTGACCGAGGGCATGCCCTCGACGTCCGGCTCGAAGATCCTCGAGGGCTGGATCCCGCCGTACGACGCCACCCCCGTGCGCAAGGTCCGCGAGGCGGGCCTCGTGCCGCTCGGCAAGACGAACATGGACGAGTTCGCCATGGGCTCGTCCACCGAGCACTCCGCGTACGGCCCGACGCACAATCCGTGGGACCTCGACCGCATCCCCGGCGGCTCGGGCGGCGGCTCCGCCGCCTCCGTCGCGGCCTTCGAGGCGCCCCTCGCCCTCGGCAGCGACACGGGCGGTTCGATCCGTCAGCCCGCGCACGTGACCGGCACGGTCGGCGTGAAGCCCACCTACGGCGCCGTGAGCCGCTACGGCTCGATCGCGCTGGCCTCCTCGCTCGACCAGATCGGGCCCGTCACCCGCACGGTGCTCGACGCGGCGCTGCTGCAGGACGTCATCGCGGGCCACGACCCGCACGACTCCACCTCCATCGCCGAGCCGTGGCCCTCGATGGCCGAGGCGGTGCGCCGCGCCGACGTGCAGGGCCTGCGCATCGGCGTCGTCAAGGAGCTCGACACCGACGGCTTCCAGACCGGCGTCCGTCAGCGATTCCACGAGTCGCTCGAGCTGCTCGAGCGCAACGGCGCCGAGATCGTCGAGGTCGAGGCGCCCAACTTCGAGCACGCGATCGCCGCCTACTACCTCATCCTGCCCGCCGAGGCCTCCTCGAACCTCGCGAAGTTCGACTCGGTGCGCTTCGGCCTGCGGGTGACCCCGCAGGGCGGCGGCACGGTCGAGCAGGTCATGGCGGCGAGCCGCGAGGCGGGCTTCGGCCCCGAGGTGAAGCGCCGCATCATCCTCGGCACCTACGCCCTCTCGGCCGGCTACTACGACGCCTACTACGGCAGCGCCCAGAAGGTGCGCACGCTCGTGCAGCGCGACTTCGACCAGGCCTTCGCGAAGGTCGACGTGCTCGCCACGCCGACCGCGCCGACGACCGCGTTCAAGCTCGGCGAGAAGCTCGACGATCCGCTCGCGATGTACCTGAACGACATCGCGACGATCCCGGCGAACCTCGCCGGCGTCCCCGGCATCTCGCTGCCCGCCGGTCTCGCACCGGAGGACGGCCTGCCCGTCGGCATCCAGTTCCTCGCCCCGGCCCGCCAGGACGCCCGCCTCTACAACGTCGGCGGCGCCCTCGAGCGGCTGCTCGAGGCGGAGTGGGGCGGCCCGCTGCTCGCGAAGGCCCCCGACCTCTCGACCCACGAGCTCACCGCGACCGAGGAGGGCGCACTCTGATGGCGCGCGTCGAACTGATGGACTACGAGCAGGCGCTCGAGCTCTTCGAGCCGGTGATCGGCCTCGAGGTGCACGTCGAGCTCAACACCGAGACGAAGATGTTCTCGCCGGCCCCGAACCCGGCGAACGAGAAGTACCACGGCGCGGCGCCGAACACGCTCGTGTCGCCGGTCTGCCTCGGTCTGCCCGGCTCGCTGCCGGTCGTGAACGGCGAGGCGGTCGAGAAGTCGATCTCGCTCGGCCTGGCCCTCGGTTGCTCGATCGCCGAGTCGAGCCGCTTCGCCCGCAAGAACTACTTCTACCCGGACCTCGCGAAGAACTACCAGATCTCGCAGTACGACGAGCCGATCGCGTTCGACGGCGAGGTCGAGGTCGAGCTCGCCGACGGCCGCACCTTCCAGGTGCCGATCGAGCGCGCGCACATGGAAGAGGACGCGGGCAAGCTCACGCACGTCGGCGGCGCCACCGGACGCATCCAGGGCGCCGAGTACTCGCTCGTCGACTACAACCGTGCCGGCGTCCCGCTCGTCGAGATCGTCACCCGGCCGATCTTCGGCGCCGAGGGCGATGCGCCCGAGCTCGCCAAGGCGTACGTGTCGACGATCCGCGACATCGCGATCTCGCTCGGCATCTCCGAGGCGCGGATGGAGCGCGGGAACCTGCGCTGCGACGCGAACGTGTCGCTGCGCCCGCGGGGCGCGGAGAAGCTCGGCACCCGCACCGAGACGAAGAACGTGAACTCGTTCCGTTCCATCGAGCGGGCGGTGCGGTACGAGATCCAGCGGCAGGCGGCGATCCTCGCGAAGGGCGGCGCCATCACGCAGGAGACCCGGCACTGGCACGAGGACACGGGCACCACGAGCCCGGGCCGCCCCAAGTCCGACGCCGACGACTACCGCTACTTCCCAGAGCCCGACCTCGTGCCCGTGGTCCCGTCGCCCGAGCGCGTCGCCGAGCTGCGCGCCGCGCTGCCCGAGCCGCCGGCGGCCCGCCGTCGCCGGCTCAAGGCCGAATGGAGCTTCACCGACCTCGAGTTCCAGGACGTCGTGAACGGCGGCCTGCTGAACGAGGTCGCCGCCACGATCGCCGCCGGGGCGAGCCCCGCCGCCGCCCGCAAGTGGTGGACGGGCGAGCTCACCCGACTCGCCAACGCGAGCGAGACGGATGCCGCGTCGCTGGCGTCGCCCGAGCACGTCGCCGAGCTCGCCGCCCTCGTCGAGGCCGGCACGCTCACCGACCGTCTCGCGCGTCAGGTGCTCGAGGGCGTCGTGGCCGGCGAGGGCTCGCCGCAGCAGATCGTCGACGCCCGCGGGCTCGCCGTCGTCTCCGACGACGGCGCCCTCATCGCGGCGATCGACGAGGCGCTCGCCGCGCAGCCGGACGTGCTCGCCAAGATCCGCGACGGCAAGGTCCAGGCCGCCGGCGCGGTCATCGGCGCCGTCATGAAGGCGATGCAGGGCAAAGCCGACGCGGCTCGCGTCCGCGAGCTCGTGCTGGAGCGCGCCGCCGCGGCGGAGTAGCGAACTGCGCTCACGGGAGCCGGTGCCGATTCGTCGGCACCGGCTCCCAGCCGTTTCGTGGTCGCGCTCGGTACGATCGCCTTCCCCACCAGGAATGACGAGGACAGCATGGGATTCTTCGACCGACTCTTCGGCGCTCCCGAGGAGCGCCCCGCCGCCCAGCCCGCCCCGCGGGCTCGAGCCCTGAGCGAGGACGAGCTCGCGGTCGAGCGGTACCGCTACCTGCTGCGCACCGCACCGCCGGAGTCCATCGAGCAGGTGCACGCCGAGGCGTTCGCGAAGCTGACGCCCGAGCAGCGCCAGCAGGTCTTCCAGGCGCTCAGCGAGCAGGCGCCGGCGGGGGAGCGACTCGTGTCCGACGAGCCCAGCGCGCTCGCGCGGGCGGCGACCCGGCAGGAGCTCCGGGCCCCGGGCAGCATGGAGCGCGCCTTCCAGGGCGGCGGCCGCGGCGGTGCCGCTGCGGGCGGTCCGTCGTTCGGGCAGATGCTCGGCGGTTCCATGCTCGGCACCATCGCGGGCGTGGTGGTCGGCTCGGCGATCGCCCAGGCCTTCCTTCCCGGCCCCGGTGCGTTCGAGGCCGGCGGCGGCGAGGGCTCGGCCGAGCAGGGCGGCGACGCCGGCTCGGTCGATGCCGCGGGTGCCGATCAGGGCGGCGACGGCGGCTTCGGCGACGGCGGCTTCGGCGACTTCGGCGGCGGTGATTTCGGCGGCGGCGACTTCGGCTTCTGACCACCGGGCCGGCGATGTCGGCGGCGGGGGATAGGGTCGCAGCATGAGCAAGCAGGACGGCTCGTCGAGGCAGGTCACCACCGGTCCCGTCGACGACTCCGGCACCCCCATCCTCCACGTCGACATGGACGCCTTCTTCGTCTCCGTCGAGCTGCTGAGCCGACCCGAACTGCGCGGCAAGCCCGTGCTGGTCGGCGGTACGGCCGGGCGAGGGGTGGTGTCGGCGGCGAGCTACGAGGCACGCCGGTACGGCGTGAACTCCGCGATGCCCATGTCGGTCGCCCTGCAGCGCTGTCCGAACGCCATCGTCCTCCGGGGCGACTACCGCAAGTACAGCGAGTACTCGCGTCGGGTGCTCACCATCTTCGAGTCGGTCACCCCGCTCGTCGAGCCGCTCTCGATCGACGAGGCGTTCCTCGACGTCTCGGGCGCGCGGCGGCTGCACGGCAGTCCCGCCGAGATCGCCTGGAGCATCCGCGAGCGCGTTCGGGCCGAGACCGGCCTCACCTGCTCGGTCGGCGTCGCCGCCTCCAAGTACGTCGCGAAAGTCGCCTCCGGGCGGGCGAAGCCCGACGGCATGCTCGTCGTGCCCGCTGACGAGACCGTCGCCTTCCTGCACCCGTTGCCGGTCTCGGCGCTCTGGGGCGTCGGCCGGGTGACCGAGCAGTCGCTCGCCAAACTCGGGCTGCACACCGTCGGCGACGTCGCGGCCATGCCGCCCGACGCCCTCGAACGGGCGGTCGGTCCCGCCCTCGCCGAGCGGCTGCTCCGACTCGCCAACGGCGACGATCCGCGCGAGGTCTCGACGCACCGGGTCGAGAAGTCCATCGGACACGAGACCACCTTCGGGCACGATCTCGCCGATCCCGCCGAGATCCGGCGTTCGCTGCTCGACCTCTCGGGCAACGTCGCGGTGCGGCTGCGGCGGGCCGGCATGGTGGCCCGAACCGTCGTGCTGAAGCTCCGCTACGACGACTTCCGCACGATCACCCGCTCACGAACCCTCGCCGAGCCGACCGACGTCGCCCGTCGCATCTACGACGAGGCCGTCGAGGCGATGGCCGGACTCGTCGGCCGGGGCGAGCGGGTGCGACTCATCGGGGTCAGGGGCGAGCAGCTGCGGCCGGCCGACGGAGGGTTCGCGCTGTGGGACCCCGATGAAGAATGGCGCGACGCCGAGCGCACGGTCGACCAGGTCGTGGCGAAGTTCGGCACGGGCGCGGTCAAGCCCGCAGCCCTCGTGGGTCGCGCGCCCGACCGCTCGGCGGCGGGGGCGCGATTCCGGCAGCCCCTCGACGGCGGCGATCGCCCCACCGAGCACTGAACGCGGCAGGCGGGCCGAGCGCAAGCCCTGGAGTCGGATCGCCGGCGCGGGTACCGTTGACGCATGGCTGAATTCGTGCTCGACCTCGCAGAGAACGTCGCCGGTGTCGGCGTCAAGACCTCCTACGGCGACGCCGTCGACCTCGACGGCACCACGGTGATCCCCGTCGCGCTCGGCTGGTACGGCTTCGGCGGCGGCTCAGGCACCGACGACGAGGGCCAGTCCGCCTCGGGCGGCGGTGGCGGCGGGGCATCCATTCCGCTCGGTGCATACGTCGGCCGCGGTGGTGGAGACGTCCGCTTCGAGCCGAACCTCATCGGGCTGCTGCTCGCCGCGACCCCGTTCGTCTGGGTCGCCGGCAAGGCGCTGAAGGGCATCATCCGCGCGTTGAAGCGCTGAGCGGCGCACCCGCCCACGACACGCGTCGTCACGACGCGCGGCGACGCCGGTCGGCACCTGCCGGCCGGCGTCGGCGTATACTTGTGCTCGAACACGGGAGTCCGGTGAGCCGGGCTGAGAGGAAGGTGCTCCAACCTTCGACCGTCGAACCTGATCTGGGTCATGCCAGCGCAGGGAGATCGATCTCTTCATTCCCGTGCCGCTTTCCACTGAAGAAAGGGCACGTACAGTGCACGCGAACGCGAACCAGCAATCCACCGTCGAGCGGCCCGCCAAGCGGACCCGCGACCTGCGCTGGCGGGTCGTCGACATCGTCGTCGCCGCCGTCATCGGCGTCGCGACGGGACTCCTCTTCCTGCTCTGGAACAACCTCGGCTACGCCTGGTTCTCCGCGGCCGACGCCCTCACGCCCGGCCTCGGCGGCATCGCCGTCGGCATCTGGCTCATCGGCGGCGTCCTCGGCGGGCTCATCATCCGCAAGCCCGGTGCGGCGCTCTTCGTCGAGCTCCTCGCGGCCGTCGTCTCGGCCCTCGTCGGCAATCAGTGGGGCATCGAGACGCTGTACTCGGGCATCGCGCAGGGCCTCTGCGCCGAGCTGATCTTCGCGCTCTTCGCCTACCGCCGCTTCGGGCTGCTGCCCGCGATCCTCGCCGGCGCGGCGTCGGGTGCGGGTGCCTGGCTGCTCGAACTGTTCACCTCGGGCAACCTGCAGAAGTCGCCCGAGTTCCTCGGCCTGTACTTCACCACGATCGTGATCTCCGGCGCGGTGCTTGCCGGCATCCTGGGTTGGATCATCGTGCGGGCTCTGGCCGCGACCGGCGCGCTCAGCCGCTTCGCCGCCGGACAGGACGTGACGCAGCGGGTATGAGCGGCACAGGAGACGGGCGCCCGGCGCCCGCGGGCGTGGAAGCGCGCGGCTGGGGCTGGCGTCACGCCGGCCGCCGCCGCTGGGCGATCGACGGACTCGACCTCAGCGTCGCGCCGGGCGAACGGGTGCTCCTCGTCGGCCCCTCTGGCAGCGGCAAGTCGACGGTGCTGCACGCTCTCGCCGGAGTCAACGACGGGGCGGAGGAAGGCGAGTCGGTCGGCGAGATGCTGATCGACGGGCTGCGACCCGCCGAGCGCCGCGGGCGCTCGGGCCTCGTGCTCCAGGATCCCGACTCGCAGGTGGTGCTCTCCAAGGTCGGTGACGACGTCGCGTTCGGCTGCGAGAACCTCGGCATCGAGCGATCGGAGATCTGGTCGCGCGTCCGGGACGCCCTCGACGCCGTCGGCCTGCAGCTGCCCCTGGACCACCCGACCAGCCGGCTCTCCGGCGGGCAGAAGCAGCGGCTCGCCCTCGCGGGCGCGATCGCGATGCGGCCCGGCCTGCTGCTGCTCGACGAGCCGACGGCGAACCTCGATCCCGCGGGGGTCGCCGAGGTGCGCGACGCGGTCTCCCGCGTGCTCGATCGCACGGGGGCGACCCTCGTCGTCGTCGAGCACCGCGTCGACGTCTGGCACCGGCTCGTCGACCGGATGGTGGTGCTCGGTCGCGACGGCCGGGTGATCGCCGACGGCCGGCCGGCCGAGGTGCTCGTGTCCGCCCGCGCCGAACTGCTGGCCGCGGGCGTGTGGGTGCCCGGCGAGCCGCTCGAGGTGGGCTCGGCCCGCGCCGTCACGGTGCCCGGCGACGAGGCGCTGCTGCGCGGGCACGAGCTGACCATCGGCCGCTCCGCGGTCCGCCCTCTCCTCGCAGAGATCGAACTGGCCGTCCCGGCCGGCGCCTCGACCGTGCTCACCGGGCCGAACGGTGCGGGCAAGTCGACCCTCGCGCTGACACTGGGTGGACTGATCCGGCCGCTCGCCGGCCGGGTCGCCGCTGCACCCGCCCTCGCGAGGGGGCTCGGGGGCGACCCTGCGGGCTGGCGTTCCCGGGAACTGCTGAGCCGGATCGGCACGGTGTTCCAGGAACCGGAGCACCAGTTCGTCGCCCGGACCGTGCGGGCCGAGCTCGGTGTCGCCCTCCGCGCGCTCGGCGCGAAGGACGCGGCGGCGCGCATCGAACCGGTGCTCGAACGCCTCCGTCTCGCCCACCTCGCCGAGGCGAACCCGTTCACGCTCTCCGGCGGCGAACAGCGCCGGCTGACGGTCGCCTCCGTCCTCGTCGCCCGTCCCGGTGTCGTGATCCTCGACGAGCCCACCTTCGGCCAGGACCGGTTGACCTGGATCGAACTCGTCCGGCTCGTCCGTGAGCTCACCGACGACGGCGTCGCCGTGCTCTCCGTGACGCACGATGCGGCGTACCGCGAGGCGCTCGGGGACGTCAGGTACGCCCTCGGCGCCGACGCCCTCGCAGAGGGCAGGGCGGCATGACCGGCCGGGTCGGTCGGGCCGAGCCGGTCACGACGCTCGTCGGGCGTCCGCCGAGCGTCGCCGCGGAGGCGGACGCGAGTGAGACGGATGCCTCGCGCGGCGCCCGCCTGCGGTTCCTGCCGCGGGTGAATCCCGTCACCAGGCTCGCGGCCGCGATCCTCGTGACCACGCCGCTGCTCTTCACGATCGACTGGCTGAGTGCCGCGATCGCGCTCGTGCTGCAGCTCGCGCTCTTCCTGCTCGCGGGGGTGCGTCCGTCGACGATGCTGCGCCGCTGCTGGCCGATCCTCGTGGCCGCGCCGCTCGCCGGACTCTCGATGCTGCTCTACGGGCGCCCGGCGGGCACCGAGCACTGGAGCTTCTGGCTCGCCCGGATCACCGACGGCTCGATCGAGCTGGCGATCGCGGTGACGCTGCGCGTGCTCGCGATCGGACTGCCCGCGGTCCTGCTCTTCCTCGACGTCGACCCGACCGAGCTGGCCGACGGGCTGGCGCAGGTGTGGCGCCTGCCGTCGAGGTTCGTGCTCGGCGCGCTGGCCGGGGCGCGCCTCATCGGGCTGTTCCTCGACGACTGGCGCGCGATGGGGATGTCGCGGCGGGCCCGGGGGATCGGCGATCACGGGGCGCTGCAGCGCTTCGCCACGATGGCGTTCGCGCTCCTGGTGCTCGCCATCCGGCGCGGCTCGAAGCTCGCGACGGCGATGGAGGCGCGGGGATTCGGGGCGCGGGCCGCGCGGAGCTGGGCCCGACCGTCGAGTATCGGTGGCGCCGACGCCGTGCTGCTCTTCATCGCGCTCGCGGTGGCCGCGTGCGCGATCGGCGGCGCGATCCTCGCCGGCACCTTCCACCCGGTGTGGTCGTGAGCGCGCCGACGCCCGCGCCGAGCGCGGCGGCGCTCGCCCGCGTCCGCGAGCTGCTCCGCCGGCGTCGACCGTCGCTCGTGGCGATCGACGGACCGAGCGGCGCCGGCAAGACCACGCTCGCCGAGGCCGTCGCCGCCGAGTGGCGTCGTGCTCCCGTGCTCGTCCAGCTGGACACGGTCTATCGCGGGTGGGAGGGCCTCGACGAGGGGGCTGCCGAGCTCCGCCGCCACCTCGTCCCGGCGGTCCGGGGCGGGAGGATCGGCCGAGTGCGCGCTTGGGACTGGGCCTCCTCGCGCCTCGACGAGGTGCGGACGGTGCGCCCGGGCCGTCCGCTCGTCGTCGAAGGGTGCGGGGCGTTCGCCGCCGTGGCCGAGCAGGCGGACGCGGTGCGCATTCTCGTCGAGGCGCCGCTCGGCGACCGGCGCGGCCGTGCGCTCCGGCGCGACGGCGGTGCGTTCGACCCCTACTGGGAACTGTGGGAGACCCAGTGGCGCCGGCATCGCGCACGTGAACGGGGCGGGGCGAGCCCCGACCTCGTCATCCGGCCCTGAGGCGCCCTCCCGTCGCGGCACGGCCGGGGCTACGGTAGTGGCATGACTGCAGACAACGCGCCCACCGAGTACCTCGCAGAATTCGTCGACGGCCCCCTCGAGGGCGAATTCGATCGTCGCGCCCTCGTGGACGGCGGATCGGAGGCACGGATCGGCATGGTGGCCGCGGTCGACGGCCTCGAGTCCCTGTTCTGGTACGACCGCATCGAGGAACGGGAGGTCGCCGGCGAGCAGCGCGCCCGCTACCGGTTCGATCCGAGCGACTCCGACCCGGTCGAGGCCGACGAGGAGAACGACTGAACCGGGTCGCGCAGCCTCGCTGAGCGCACCGGTGCGCTCAGCGGGACTGCTGGCTCTCGATGAACGCGCCGACGATGGCGGCGGGGTTCAGCAGCCGCCACATCGGACCCGGATCTCCGATCGCGGACTCGAGGGCGACGCTCGAGGAGAGCGTCGCACCGGCCACGTCGATGGCCACCTCGCCGACGTTGCGCCCGGCGGGGGCGGTGGTGAACGGTGCGACGTCGAGCGTGGGCGGGCCGGGCTCGGCACCCCAGGCCTCCGCTTCGCGGGAGCCGGTGGCGAGGAGCGCCGACCGCTCGCCCCAGGGCGCGCGCGCCTCGCCGTAGCTCGATCCCTCGACGATGACCGGGAGGGGTGCCGCCGCGGCGCCGACGCTCTGCACGAGCGCGGCGATCGCCGGGTCGAGGGTCTCGTAGTCGGGCATCCGCACGAAGGCGACGACGAAGTCGTCGGCTCCGTCGGCGGAACCGAGCGGGGCCCGTCCGACGAACACGAGTCCGGCCTCGTCCGTGAAGCCGCGCACCAGGGCGTCGAGGCCGTCATCGGCGGCGTGATCGGCGACATGCGGGATGTTCCGTTCCCCGGTGACCTGCACCCCGTCGACGATCGACGAGATGGCCGGCTGGGCCAGGGCGAGCGCCGCCAATCGGGCGACTTCCTCCGCGGTGCCGACGCTGTCGCCGGAGAGCCCCGTCGCGTCCGCCACTCGGAGCGTCTCGAAGTCGTGCGCCTCGAGCCATCCGTTCGCGCGGTCCACGTAGGCGTCGACGCTGCCGAACGCCCAGCGGGCGAGCGTGTCCGCGTGGTTGTTGCTGCTCGCCAGCAGCACGGCCCGCGTGACGTCGCGCTGCGACCAGCGGTCGCCGGGGGAGACGGGGAGGGTGCGCGTGCCCTCCTTCTCGGCCTGCAGGTACTCGGTGTAGTCCTGGGGGCCGATCGTGAGCTCCGCACCGGCGGCGTCGACCGGCAGCGAGAGCGCCTCGCTCGTGACGAGCACGGTCACGAGCTTCGCGGCGGCGCCGATCGGCAGGGGCTCGGCATCGCCGGCGGTCGCGAGGACGGCCGGGGTCTCGCCGACCCGGGCGACCGCGCTCGCTCCGTCGCCCGGCAGCGCGAGCGGAGCCGGCGGCTCCGCGGCCGGGGGAGCGGCGGCGACCACCTCGACCTCGGGCAGCGGCCCGAGCAGCATGGCCGGAGCGTAGGCCCCGACGCCGAGGATCGCGATCGCCCCGATGACGATGCCGATCGTGCGGCCGGGGGAAGCAGTCATGGAATCAGGCTACCTGCGAGCGCCTGCGACGCCGCTCGGCGCCACGGCCGAGGATCAGGCCCAGCCGAGCTCGTGCAGGCGGTCGTCGTCGATGCCGTAGAAGTGCGCGATCTCGTGCACGAGCGTGACGTGGATCTCGTCGCGCAGCGTCGCCTCGTCGTCGCAGATCGCGAGCAGGGGCTCCCGGTAGAGGATGATCCGATCGGGCATCTCCCCGAAGCCGTAGCGGTCGCGATCGGTGAGGGCGGTGCCGTCGTACAGCCCGAGGAGGTCGAGCGACCCGTCCTCCGGTCGGTCCTCGACCACGAAGACGACGTTCTCGAGCCCGTCGACCATGTCGTCGGGGAGGAGGTCGAGCTCGTCGACCACGATGCGCTCGAAGGCCTCGGCGTCGAGTTCCATGCGTGCTCCTCACCCGGATGCACGATGGCCCCGACGCGGTGTCGGGGCCATCGGATTGGGGTGAGTAACGGGGCTTGAACCCGCGACCTCCTGGACCACAACCAGGCGCTCTACCAACTGAGCTATACCCACCATGCGCCACCGCAGAATGCGGGAGGCAACTCCACGAGCTTACACCACGTCGGGCGTGAACTCGTTCACGACAGCGGCGGAAATCGCCTGCAGTTCCTGGCTGGTCGGGCCGGGGTCTGCGACGAAGACGGCCCGGCGGTAGTACCGCAGTTCGAGGATCGATTCGAGGATGTCGGCGAGCGCGCGATGCCCGCCGTGCTTGGCGGGCGCGTTGAAGTACGCGCGCGGGTACCAGCGCTTCGCGAGCTCCTTGATGGAGGAGACGTCGACGTTGCGATAGTGCAGGTGGGCGTCGAGCCGGGGCATGAACTTCGTGAGGAACGCGCGGTCGGTGCCGATCGAGTTGCCCGCGAGGGGCGCCTTCTGCTGCTCCGGGACGTGCTGGAGCACGTATTCGAGCACCTGGTACTCCGCGTCGGCGAGCGAGACGCCGCTCGGGATCTCTTCGATGAGACCCGACTCGGTGTGCATCGCGCGCACGAAGTCGTTCATGTGCTCCAGCGCGCTCGCATCGGGCTTGATGACGATGCTGATGCCGTCGTCGACGGGGTTCAGCTCGTAATCGGTGATGACGACGGCGATCTCGACCAGTTCGTCGACCTCGAGGTCGAGTCCGGTCATCTCGCAGTCGATCCACACCAGTCGGTCGCTCGCACTTGCCATGCGGCGAGTCTACCGGCGAGCGGGGCGCGGGCAGGAAGCCGGCGCTGCGGCCGGTTCATCGGCGTCCCCCCGGAGAGATTCGAACTCCCGACCAAGTGGGTAGAAGCCACCTGCTCTGTCCACTGAGCTACGGGGGGCCGGCGCGACCGCCGAACATAGCATAGCGAGCCCGGGCGCCTCAGCCCTCCGTGGGCACGTCGAGACGGTCGGGACCGGGCGCGCTCGGCGCGTCCGCGGCGCGACGCCGGAGGGAGAGCGCGACGAGCGGGAAGACGAGCACGGAGAGCATGCCGGCGCCGACGAGCGCCGCCGCGGTGCCGCTCGGCAGCTCGCCGCGATCGACGCCGATCGCGGTCACGGCGACGATGATCGGGAGGCCGGTCGCGCCGAAGAGCAGGGTCGCGCCGCGGTCCCGCCAGTCGCTGCCTCGCGGGGCGGCGAGCATGGACGGGATGCCTCGGACCACGAGCAGGAGCAGTACGAAGATGGGGAGCAGCACCAGGTTGCGCGGGTCCGCGGTGAGGCCTGCGAGGTCGAAGGTCACGCCCGTGTTGATGAAGAAGATCGGCACGAGGAAGCCGTAGCCGATCGCCTCGAGCTTGCGTTCGATGAGCTCGGTGTCCGGCTGCGGTGCGCCGTTCAGCAGCAAACGGTACAGCACGCCCGCCGCGAAGGCACCGAGGAGCATGTCGAGGTCGAGCACCGTGCTGAGCGCGACGAGGGCGGCCAGGATGAGCAGCACGAGCCGCACCGCGAACTGCCCGCTCGTGCGGAGCGTCGCGGCGATGACGCGGTGCAGGCGGCGCCCTGCGCCGCTCGCGGCCGCCCAGATCGCGAGGCCGGTGATGACGGCGAACGCGAGCAGCACGAGGGTCGCGATGCCGGGCGCGCGGCCGCTGAGGAACAGCGAGATCGCGATGAGCGGGCCGAACTCGCCCACGGCGCCGATCGCGAGGACACCGATGCCGAAGGGGGTGCGCAGCTCGCCGGCGTCGCGGAGGACCGGCATGATCGTGCCGAGTGCGGTCGAGGTCAGCGCGATGCCGATGAACGCGGCGGCCGGCAGTGAGGGCGCGAGGAGCGCGGCGATGCCGACGCCGGCGCAGAGCGACACGACCCAGCCGATCGCCGCTCGGCTCAACGGGCGGCCCCGGATCGTGCGCAGATCGATCTCGTTGCCTGCCAGGAAGAACAGCATGGCGAGGCCGAAGTCCGCGAGCATGCCCGTGAAGTCGTCCGGTCGGATCCAGCCGAGCAGCGAGGGGCCGAGCACGAGCCCGAGCACGATCTCGAAGACGACCAGGGGGATGGCCACGAGCTTGCCGACGGCGCGGACGAGCAGCGGCGCGGCGACCGCGACGGCGGGGAAGAGCACGAGCGTGCCGATCGAGACGTCCATGGTTCCCCCTCCGGCCCCGACCGCCCTGGACCGGTGCATCCGGTGCCGCGAGCGCTGCGCTGCCGCCGAGCGTATCGCGCGGCCGCGTAGCACGGTCGAAACACGCGAGCGCTAGGGTCGAGGCATGCGAGCGATGCAGGCCACGATCATCGAAGAACTCCACGTCCGCCCCCGGATCGACGCGGCCGAGGAGGTCGCCGAGCGCGTGCGATTCCTGCAGGACTACGTGCGCCGCGCGGGCGCCGCGGGCCTCGTGCTCGGCATCAGCGGCGGCCAGGACTCCTCGCTCGCCGGGCGGCTCTGCCAACTGGCGGTCGAGGGCCTGCGGGCGGACGGGCACGACGCGAGATTCGTGGCCGTGCGCCTGCCCTATCGCGTGCAGCGCGACGAGGACGACGCGCAGCTCGCACTGGACTTCATCCGCCCGGACGAGCGCGTGGTCTTCGACATCGGTCGAGGCGTCGACGGGGTCGACGAGGAGTACGCCGACGCGCTCGGGGTGGAGCTGAGCGACTTCGGCAAGGGGAACGTGAAGGCCCGGGTGCGCATGATCGCGCAGTACGCGATCGCGGGGGAGCGGCGGATGCTGGTGGTCGGCACCGACCACGCAGCAGAGGCCGTCACGGGCTTCTTCACGAAGTTCGGCGACGGCGGCGCGGACCTGCTGCCCCTCACCGGACTGACCAAACGCCAGGGACGCGCGCTGCTCGAGGTCCTCGAGGCGCCGGAGCGGCTGTACCTGAAGGTCCCCACGGCGGATCTCCTCGATGACGACCCTGGGCAGTCGGACGAGGCGAATCTCGGCTTGAGCTACGAGGACCTCGACGACTACCTCGAGGGGCGCGACATCGATGACGCGGTCGCCGAGCGCATCGAGGCCCGGTTCGTCCAGAGCCGGCACAAGCGTGAGACGCCGGCGTCGAAGTTCGACCGCTGGTGGCGCTAGCCGCGGCAGTCGGCTTCGACGAGAGACGGAAGAAGCCCCGTCGGACCTGGTCGGTCCGACGGGGCTTCCGCACTGGTGGGTCGTCGAGCGCCGCGGCGCCCGAGTGCGCGACGGGCTGAGCGCTCAGCGCGCGGAGTCGCTGGAGGCGAGCGGCGTCGTGGGTGCGGTCTGCGGCGCCGAAGGCTGCGCCGCGGTCGACACCGGGAGGGTTCGGGCGTCGGCGACGGGGTCGGCGTCGCGGAACCGCTCGTGGTGCTGCGTGGCGACCCAGGCGTCCTGGTCGTCGAGCATGGTCTGCTCCGGCTCCTGCCGCTGCGTGCGCCACCGGTCGAGATCGCTCTGGAACTGGCGCTTGGTACGTGAAGGACGACGCTGCCACTCGAGCAGGCGGTCGCGGAACTCCGCCACCGCGGGGTCGAGCTGGTAGCCGAACGTCGCGGAGGCGCGCTTCAGTTCGTGCAGCTGATGCGCCGACCAGTTCGCGGCGACATCGGCGCCGCGGATCGGGAGGGTGCGGACGAGGATGTCGGCCTGCCCGACCGCGCGGTCGGCGAGCACCTGCTCCTGCGGAGTCAGCGAGTTCCACACGGACGCCTCGGTCGCCGCGTCGACGAGAGCGGCGATCGCGGCCGTCTTGAGCTCGCGATCGCGTTGGGCGACCACGCGCTTGACCGCCCCGCTCGCGATCCACGCGGCGAGCAGTCCGGCGGCGAGGACCGCGAGGAAGAGCACGGCGGCCGAGAAGATCGCGGGCCGCGAGGCGCTCGAGTCGAGCCAGGAGATGAGATCAGTCCACCACTGCATGAGCGCAGCGTAACCGCCGCACCGGCGTGCGCCGGAGCGTGCGCGCGGCGTGCCACGAAGCCGCTTCGCCGGGTCGTCGGATCAGCGGAAGACCTCGGCCGCGTCACGCGGCGACCAGAACTCGCCGAGCTCGATGCCCTGCCGGCCGCCCGGGAGGACGCGCCGCGAACTGAAGCGCTCGACGCCGCCGATCTCGCGCCGGCGGATATGGCCGAGCAGCGCGCCGTCGCTCGCCGCGACCCGCCAGAGGTCGGGCGCTGCCGCAGCGAAGCTCAGACCGGGGATGCGGTCGGGGAACGGCTCACGGATCGAGATGGTCATGGACATGTCGCTCCTCTTCTCTCGTGCAGCCGGCCCTGCGTCTTCTTTCGAAGCTACGGGCGACCGCCGACATCGCCCGGGGCGGCGGGCGGGCGCGCTCGTCCCCACCCGCGCGCACCGCTCCGGCGTTCTCCACAGAAGCGCGCCCCGCGCCGCAGGGACGGATCGCCCCCCGAGAGGCTGAGTCGCACGCGGCATCCGGGGCGATCCCGGCACGAGCGCTCCGGATGCCGCCAGGGCGCCGAGCGGCGGCGCCCGGAGAGCGAGGAGACCATGAACGAGGACAACATCGCCGTGACCGGCATCGTCGGCAGCGACCCGCGCACGTATGTGACCGCGAAGGGAGTGCCGATCGTGTCGTTCCGGCTCGCCTCCTCGCGACGCGTGTTCGACCGCGAGCGGGGCGAGTGGCACGATGGCGAGACCAATTGGTACACCGTGTCGGCGTTCCGGAGGCTGGCCGACCATGTCGGCTTCTCGGTGCGCAAAGGCGAGCACGTCGTCGTCACCGGGCGCCTGCGTATCCGCGCGTGGCAGACCGCGGAGCGCCAGGGCACCACGGCCGAGATCGACGCCGAGGCGATCGGTCATGACCTCAACTGGGCGATGACCCGGCCGCGACGCATCCAGCCCGGTGTGAACGATGAAGTGCAAGCGATCGTCGCGAGCGCCGAACCCGGCGTCGAGGTGGCGGAGCACACTGACGAGCTCGACGAGCTCGAAGAGCTCGACGACGGCGAGAACGAGCGAGGCTTCGATGATGCCTTCCAGGCGCTCGCCGGACCGAGCACCTAGACTCTTGGGGTGCGGCGATCGCCGCCCCGAACGAGGAGCGAGCGATGCGACGGCGAGTGGGTCAGGCGGCGGGCGCAGCGGCGCTGACCCTCGCGACCGCGGTCCTCCTGGCCGGCTGCTTCGGGGGCGCCCCCACCCCGAGCGAGAGTGCACGGCCGAGCCCCGACGCGAGCACGCCGCCGACCACGGTCGCGCCGCTCGTGCTGCAGCCCGACGCCTCGGCCGAAGAGAACCTGCCGTTCTTCGATCAGGTGAACGCCGGTGTCGTCGCCGCGAACGCCGCTGCCGGCGGGCGCGACTTCATCGACGCCCTCGTCGCCGCCGGCTTCGACAAGGCGGCGATGTCGCTGACCTCCGATCAGACGACCCTCGGCGAGCCCGCCGACTCGATCCAGTTCGCCGTCGCCTTCCAGGGCGCCTGCCTCGTCGGGCAGTACGGACCGAAGTCGGGCGGCTACCACGGGGCGGTGCGCCCAGTGCTCGGCAGCGGCGGATGCCTCATCGGACAGACCCGGCCCATAGACTGGTAGACGACATGGCTGAATACATTTACTCGATGGTGCGCGCCCGCAAGGCGGTCGGCGACAAGGTCATTCTCGACGACGTGACGATGGCGTTCCTCCCCGGAGCGAAGATCGGCGTCGTCGGCCCGAACGGGGCGGGAAAGTCCACGATCCTGAAGATCATGGCCGGACTCGACCAGCCCTCCAACGGCGAGGCGCGGCTCACGCCCGGCTTCTCGGTGGGCATCCTCATGCAGGAGCCCGAGCTCGACGAGTCGAAGACGGTGCTCGAGAACGTGCAGGAGGGCGTCGGCCCGATCAAGGGCAAGATCGACCGCTTCAACGAGATCTCGCTGCTGATGGCCGAGCCGGACGCCGACTTCGATGCACTGCTGGCCGAGATGGGCACGCTGCAGGAGGAGATCGACGCGGCCGACGCATGGGACCTCGACTCCCAGCTCGAGCAGGCGATGGACGCGCTGCGCTGCCCGCCGGGCGACGAGCAGGTCTCGGTGCTCTCGGGCGGTGAGAAGCGTCGTGTCGCGCTCTGCAAGCTGCTGCTGCAGAAGCCGGACCTGCTGCTCCTCGACGAGCCGACCAACCACCTCGACGCCGAGAGCGTGCTCTGGCTCGAGCAGCACCTCGCCAAGTACCCCGGCGCCGTGCTCGCCGTCACGCACGACCGGTACTTCCTCGACCACGTCGCGGAGTGGATCTGCGAGGTCGACCGCGGTCGGCTCTACCCCTACGAGGGCAACTACTCCACGTACCTCGAGAAGAAGGCCGAGCGCCTCGAGGTGCAGGGCAAGAAGGACCAGAAGCTCCAGAAGCGCCTGCGCGAAGAACTCGACTGGGTCCGCTCCAACGCCAAGGGGCGCCAGGCGAAGTCGAAGGCGCGTCTGGCCCGCTACGAGGAGATGGCGGCCGAGGCCGAGCGCACGCGCAAGCTCGACTTCGAGGAGATCCAGATCCCGCCGGGCCCGCGCCTGGGCGACATCGTCCTCGAGGCCAAGAACCTGCAGAAGGGCTTCGGCGATCGCAAGCTGATCGACGGCCTGAGCTTCTCGCTGCCGCGCAACGGCATCGTGGGCATCATCGGCCCGAACGGCGTCGGCAAGACCACGCTCTTCAAGACGATCGTCGGCCTCGAGCCGCTCGACGGCGGCGACTTGAAGATCGGCGACACGGTCAAGATCTCCTACGTCGACCAGAGCCGCGGCGGCATCGACCCGAAGAAGACGCTCTGGGAGGTCGTGTCCGACGGGCTCGACTACATCCAGGTCGGCAAGACCGAGGTGCCGAGCCGCGCGTACGTCTCCACGTTCGGCTTCAAGGGCCCCGACCAGCAGAAGCCGGCCGGCGTGCTCTCGGGCGGTGAGCGCAACCGGCTCAATCTCGCGCTGACGCTCAAGCAGGGCGGCAACCTCCTGCTGCTCGACGAGCCGACCAACGACCTCGACGTCGAGACGCTTTCGAGCCTCGAGAATGCGCTGCTCGAGTTCCCCGGCTGCGCCGTGGTCATCACCCACGACCGGTGGTTCCTCGACCGCATCGCGACGCACATCCTCGCCTACGAGGGCACCGAGCAGGACCCGGCGAACTGGTACTGGTTCGAGGGCAACTTCGAAGCGTACGAGGCGAACAAGGTCGAGCGTCTCGGCGCCGACGCCGCGAAGCCGCACCGCTCCACCTACCGCAAGCTCACCCGCGACTGACATGCGACTGCACGTCCCGACCCCGCTCCGCTGGAGCGACCTGGACGCGTACGGGCACGTCAACAACGCCCGGATGCTGAGCCTCCTCGAGGAGGCTCGCATCCAGGCGTTCTGGGTGAACGACGACGGCTCCGTCGAGCACGCCGTGGGCGCCTCCACGGCCGTGCTCGACGCGACGCCGGGCGCGACGACGGTCACGCTCATCGCGCGGCAGGAGGTCGAGTACCTCGCGCCGATCCCGTATCAGCGGCTCCCGCTCGACATCGAGCTCTGGATCGGCCATATGGGCGGGGCGAGTCTCGACGTCTGCTACGAGGTGTACTCGCCGCTCGGGGTCGAACCGCGCACGCTCTACACGCGGGCGTCGACGACGATCGTGCTGGTCGATGCCGCGAGCGAGCGCCCCCGTCGCATCACCGACGAGGAACGAGCCGCCTGGGAACCGTATCTGGAAGAACCGGTGGCCTTCCGACGACGCTGAGCGCCGCGCGCGTCACTGCTGCAGCGGATCCTCGCTGAAGCCGCCCTCCCAGACGGCACGGCTGCCGGACTCGCCGATCGAGACGAGCGTCAGCACGGTGCCCGTCCCGACGGCGAGGGCCGCGACCGCCAGCACGGCGGACACCGCGAGGCGCGCCCCGCGGCCGGTGAGTCGCCGTTCGCCGAGCGCCCACACGGCCACCGCCAGCGCGACGGCGAGCAGCCCCACGAGCCACGGCACGATGGACTCGCCGCGTGCGGTGTGGTCCTGGATGAGCGGCGCCGGCGGGACCCGCACCTCGAGCCACTTCCC
The DNA here is from genome assembly GCF_022811605.1 of Agromyces soli. GTDB lineage: Bacteria > Actinomycetota > Actinomycetes > Actinomycetales > Microbacteriaceae > Agromyces > Agromyces soli. The sequence continues at coordinate 2,732,628 of NZ_CP094533.1, forward strand.
GGCCTCGATGGTGACGAGTCCGATCGGCAGCAGCAGCGCGGTGCCGAGCAGCGTCGGCAGCCAGAGCGTCCGTCGTGCCCGCGGCCAGACCGCGAGCACGACGAGCAGCAGCGCGCACAGCGGCGTGAGCACGAGGACCGCATGCACGAGCAGCACGTGCAGCGGCAGGCCCGCGATCTGGTAGTTCACTGGCTCACCCGGAGACGACGACGCGGTCCCCGTCGACCTCGACCGGGATCGCGGTCAGCGGCTGCAAGGCTGGGCCCTGCAGCACGTCGCCGGTCGCGGCGTCGTACTTCGAGCCGTGGCAGGGGCAGTCGAACTCGGCCCCCGCCGCCGCGACCACGCACTGCTGGTGGGTGCAGATGGCGCTGAAGGCCATCACGGTCCCCGCCGTGGGCTGAGACACGAGGAGCGCCTCGCCATCCACCGTCGCCGACACGCTCCCGCCGACGGGGACGTCGGCGAGCTTCACCAGCTCGCTGCCCGGCGCCAGTGCAGCGCCGGACTCGCCGCCGCTGCTCCCGCCTCCGGCAGCGCCGGAGCCGCCGGTCGATCCGGAATCGCCGGTGCCGCCGGAGGGCCCGCCGGTGGCGCAGGCCGCGAGCGCGAGCGCGCCGCCGGAGCCGCCGAGCGCGATGAGCGCGCGTCGGCTGAGTCGAGTGGAATCGGACATCGGCGACCTCCTCGTCCCCGACCTCGGCGGGCCGGTGAGCCGATTCTGCCGCAACTCGGCCAGCCGTGGAGGAATCCTCAGCGCGCGTCCAGCTCCGTGAGTGGCCGGAGCCGGGCGGCGCGGGCGACCCGAGCCGAGGGAGACGCGGCTCAGTCGAAGGCGCCCGGATCGGGCACCCGCACCATGCCCTCCTGCGCCACGCTCGCGACCAGCATCCCGTCGCGGGTGTAGATCCGACCGAGCGACAGGCCGCGGCCACCGGCCGCCGACGGCGACTCCTGCGTGTACAGGAGCCACTCGTCGACGCGCGCATCGCGGTGCCACCACATGGCGTGGTCGAGGCTCGCGATCTTCAGGCCCGGAGTCGTCCAGGCGACCCCGTGCGCGCGGAGGATCGGCTCGAGGATCGAATAGTCGCTCGCGTAGGCGAGGGCGGCGCGGTGCTGGTTCGGGTCGTCCGGCAGTCGGCCGAAGGCGCGCATCCAGACGGCCTGCCTGGGCACCCGCTCGCCCTCGACCTCGAGGTAGATGGGCGAGGGCACATGACGCATGTCGAACGCCCGCTCGCTGGCCCAGTACCGGGCGACGTCGTGGTCGACCGTGCCGAGCACGTCGGCGGTGGACGGCAGGCCCTCCGGGTCCGGCAGGTCGGCGGGCATCGCCAGCTGGTGCTCGAGCCCCTCGTCGCGGGTCTGGAAGGAGGCGATGAGTGAGAGGATCGGCTCGCCGTTCTGGAACGCGTGCGTGCGCCTCGTGGAGAACGAGCGACCGTCGTGCAGGCGGTCCACGGAGAACGTGATGGGGTGCTCGACGTCGCCCGGGCGCAGGAAGTAGCCGTGCATCGAGTGGATGACCCGTTCGGGCTCGACCGTGTGCATCGCCGCCATGAGGGACTGGGCGAGCACCTGTCCGCCGAACACGCGACCGAGCGGCATCCACTGCGACGGGCCGGTGAAGATGTCCTCGGTGGTGCGCGCGCCCGTGTTCGTGAGGTGGAGCGTGCTCAACAGTCCGTCGATGGGTCCGTTCACCCGTGCCTCCAGCGAAAAGCTCCGATGCGCTCCGGATCGAGCGCGCGGCGCGGCCGTCCGGCCGCCGCCCCTTGGTAGTTTAGACAGGACATGGTTCAGCACTTCACGCTCGCCGACAGCCTGTCGCTCGGCGACCTGCACACGTATCTGCAGCGCGCCGCTCGCGTCGACGAGGGCTCGGTGCGGCTCATCGCCGGTTCCGGCATCCTCGCCGTGTACTCGGCGATCCTGTATCCCCGCGGCATCCTCGACGAGACCCCCACCGTGCTCGGCCTGCGCACCTTCGCGCTCGAGGAGACCGAGGACTTCGACATCGTCGTGCCGCTCCGATCCTTGACGGACCGCATCGCGCGGGCGAAGGCCGACGTCGACCCCGACGACCCGTCGCGTCCGGTGACCATGTCGCGCCCGCACGAAGTGAGCACGGTGACCTGGGCCGGCATCTCGCCGCCGCGCGGCGGCTGGCGCTCGATCGGGTCCACCGACGCCGCCACCCTCGAACGGGCCGCTCGCGCCGGGATCGACGAAGTCGCCGAGGCGATCCCCGACGGCACCGGCGAGCAGCTCGTGCAGCGGGTCCGTTCCGAGGTCTGGGGCCGCGGGGTCGAGGGGCTCGAGTACGTTCCGGCGGGCGCCGCGTTCGCGACCTTCAGCCTCGGCTTCCTCGGCGATGACGAGGTGTCGATGTTCGAGACCGGTCCGTGGACCAGGCTCTCGACGAAGCGAGGCCACGTGCTGGTGCGTCAGCGGCCCTGGTCGCTGAAGAGCTGACCGCCCCTCAGCCGGCCGCGATCGCGCGCCCGGCGGCCCGTCCGCTGAACAGGCAACCGCCGAGGAAGGTGCCCTCGAGGGCGCGGTAGCCGTGCACGCCGCCCCCGCCGAAGCCGGCCGCCTCGCCGACCGCGTAGAGGCCGGGGACGGGGGCGCCGTCGGCGCCGAGCGCGCGCGAGGACAGATCGGTCTGGATGCCGCCGAGCGACTTGCGCGTCAGCAGGTGCAGCTTCACGGCGATGAGCGGACCGTTCGCGGGGTCGACGAAGCGGTGCGGCGCGGCGACGCGGATGAGCTTGTCGCCGCGGGAGGCGCGAGCGCCGCGGACTGCGGCGAGCTGCGCGTCCTTGCCGAAGTCGTTCTCGAGCGCCCGGTCGTGCGCGAGCACTTCGCGGGCGATGTTCGCGATGTCGAGCTCGACGTCGGGGGAGCGGCGCCGCATCTCCGCGAGGAGCTCGTCGAGGGTGTCGGCGACGATGAAGTCCGCCCCGTGCTCCTTGAACGCCTCCACCGGGGCCGGGGCGCCGGAGCCGAGCCGCTGGGCGAGCAGCTTCAGGTCCTTGCCCGTGAGGTCGGGGTTCTGCTCGCTTCCGGACAGCGCGAACTCCTTCTCGATGATCTTCTGGGTGAGCACGAACCAGGAGTGCCCGTAGCCGGTCGCCACCAGATGCTCGAGTGTGCCGAGCGTGTCGAAGCCGGGGAAGAGCGGTGCGGGCAGCCGCGAGCCCGTCGCGTCGAACCAGAGCGAGGAGGGACCGGGGAGGATGCGGATGCCGTGCTTCGGCCAGATCGGGTCCCAGTTCTGGATGCCCTCGACGTAGTGCCACATGCGGTCGCCGTTCACGAGTCGGGCACCGGCATCCGCGGTGATCTGCAGCATGCGGCCGTCGACATGGGCCGGGACGCCGGAGAGCAGCTCGCCCGGCGGGGTGCCGAGGCGCTCGGGCCAGAACTGCCGCACCAGCTCGTGGTTGCCGCCGATGCCGCCGGAGGCGACGACGACGGCGGGGGCGCGCAGCTCGAACTCGCCCACGACGTCGCGAGTGCTCGGCGCCCCTCGTTCGGCGTCGTCCTCGGCGAGGACCGCGCCGCGCGCGCCGACGACGGCGCCGCCCTCGACGATCAGCTCGTCGACGCGGTGCCGGTGCCGGAACTCGACGAGGCCGGCCGCCTCGCCGGCCTTCACCCGGGCGATGAAGGGGGCGAGCACGCCCGGCCCGGTGCCCCAGGTGATGTGGAAGCGGGGGACCGAGTTGCCGTGCCCGAGCGCGCGGCCGTCGCCGCGTTCCGCCCAGCCCACGACGGGGAAGAAGCGCACGCCCTTGCCGTGCAGCCAGTCGCGCTTCTCGCCGGCGGCGAACTCGAGGTAGGCCTCGGCCCAGCGCCGCCCCCACTCGTCCTCTTCACGGTCGAAGCCGGCCGTGCCGGCCCAGTCCTCGCTCGCGAGTTCGAGGGAATCGCGGATGCCCATCCGCCGCTGCTCGGGGGAGTCGACGAGGAAGAGGCCGCCGAACGACCAGTGCGCCTGCCCGCCGAGGCTCGCGGCGGGCTCCTGGTCGAGGATCAGGACGCGGCGGCCGGCGTCGACCAGTTCGGAGGCGGCGACGAGGCCGGAGAGGCCTGCGCCGACGATGATCGCGTCGGGGGTGCGGTCGGATGCTGCCACGTGGACTCCTTCGTCGCTTCGGGTGGTGGCGGTGCGGGGCTCAGTCGTCGAAGGTGTTCACCATCGCGAATGCGGCCCGCTGCAGATAATCCCACAGCGTGGCCTCGGCGAGGGGCGGCAAGTCGAGGGAGTCGACGGCGCGGCGCATGTGCGCCAGCCACCGGTCCCGGGCGTCGGGGTTGACCTTGAACGGCAGGTGACGCATCCGCAGTCGCGGGTGGCCGCGTTCTTCGCTGTAGGTGCCCGGCCCGCCCCAGTACTGCTCGAGGAAGAGCTGCAGCCGCCGGGCCGCGGGCCCCAGGTCCTCCTCCGGGTACATCGGCTTCAATACCGGGTCGTCGGCGACGCCGCGGTAGAACTCTGCGACCAGCCGTTCGAAGGTGGCGCTGCCGCCGACCGAGTCGTAGAAGGTCTGGCCGAGCCCGGGGCCGTGCTCGCTGCCGCGCAGCTGCACCCCGGCAGGCGGCACCTTGGCCTGGTCGTTCGCGTCGCTCACAGCGTCGTCCCTTCGTCGTCGGCGGGGCGTCGCTTCGCGGCGCGAGACGGCTTCGCCTTGGGAGTGTACGGCTCAGCACCGGGGACGACGGCATTCGGTGCCGTCCGGGGCGGACGCGCGCCCTTCACCCGGGTGACGCTGTCGAAGCCGGCGAGCACCACCGAGTTCATGCTCGGCAGCTTCACGCCCATCTCGTCGAGCGAGTGCTTCAGCCGGACCCGCAGCTCGCGCGCGACGTCGTCCTTCGAGGAGGTGCGCACCTTCATCACGATCCGGATGATGAGCGCCTCGGCGGAGATCGACTCGAGGCCCCAGATCTCGGGCTTCTCCAGAATGCGGCTGCGCCACTTGCTCGACTTCGCCATCTCGGTGGCCGTGCGCAGCATCTCGGCCTCGACGGCCTCGACGTCGGCGTCGTACGGCACCGCGAGGTCGAGGATGACGCGGGCCCAGCCCTGCGACATGTTGCCGACGCGGAGGATCTCGCCGTTGCGGACGAACCAGAGCGTGCCGTTCACGTCGCGCACGGTGGTCACCCGGATCCGCACCTCCTCGACGATGCCGGTCGCCGGCCCCAGGTCGACGACGTCGCCGACGCCGAGCTGGTCCTCGACGACCATGAACAGGCCGTTGAGCGCGTCCTTCACGATGTTCTGCGCACCGAAGCCGAGGCCGGCGCCGATCGCCGCCGAGAGCAGGGCGAAGGAGCCGAGCAGCGTGTTGTCGATCGTGTTCACGATCATCAGCACGACGACGATGAAGAGCGTCACGTTGACGATGTTGCGCAGCACCGAGCCGAGCGTCCGCGTGCGCTGCACGAGCCGCACGGCCGCGAGCGGTGAGGCCTGCAGCGCCTGCGTGTCGGTGACGTCCTGCTTCTTCTTGACCCCGGAGACGATCTGCTTCACCACGCGGTCGATGACGAAGTGCAGCACCCAGCGGATCAGCAGCGCGATCCCGACGATGAGCAGGATGGCGATGAGCTTGCCGACGATGGTGCCCCAGTGCTCCGACCAGAAGGTCGCGATATCGGTCCAGAATCCGGGGTCGACGGGGGTGTCCTCACCGTTGGCCAGGAGCGTTTCAACGAACACGAGCATGATGGCCCGAGTCTAGTGAGCGCTACTGGGCATCGACGGTGAGGGACGCGGTGTCGCGGGCACGGGCCGCGAGGGCGCGGTCCAGCTCGGCGAGCTTCTCCGAGACGAGGCGTGCGAGCGGGGCGGGCTCCGGGTTCCGGTCGAGCCAGCCGCGGGCGAGCTCGGCGAGCTCGTCGTCGACGAGGGCGGCGGGGAAGAGCCCGCGCACGATGATCGCGGCCATGTTGAAGCTCCGGCTCGCCCACACCTCCTGCAGCTCGTCGAAGTAGGCGGCCGCCGTCGGGGCGAGCAGCTCGGCCGGGCGGGCCCGGCGCCAGCCCTCGGCGATCGCCCGCGCGAGGTCGTTGGAGAGCGAGGCATCCCGCATCACCCGCTCCCACGCTGCCCGCTTGACCGCAGGGTCGGGGCGGGCGGCACGGGCGGTCTCCGCGAGCTGACGCCCCTTCGCCGTGTCGTCCGCGGCCAGCGCGCGGTCGATCTCGTCGTCGCTCGCGACGCCGAGCGCGGACCGGGCGATGACGAGCTCCCAGCGCAGGTCGAGGTCGATCTCGAGTCCGGCCACGGCGGTGCCGCCGTCGGCGAGCCCGTCGAGCAGCTCGGCGTGCGCGGAGCTGGACGCGACGCGGATGAACGCCTTCACGAGCTGCAGCTGCGCGTCCGAGCCGGCGTCGGCGAGCTCGGCGAGCGCCCAGATCGCGTCGCCGGCCTCGCCGACGATCCGCTCTCGGTGCTCGTCGGCGAGGTACTGCGAGAGGGCGAGCTCCAGCCGGGCGAGGGCGAGACCGCGCGCCGAGGACTGCGTCTCGCGCCCGATGTTCGCGAGCACGAGCCGCACGAACGCCGAGGCGGGCAGCTCTGCGTCGCGGACGGCGTCCCACGCGGAGCCGAGCACGACGGCCCGAGCGACGGGATCGTCGATCGCCGAGAGGTGGTCGAGCGCCGTGGCGAAGGACTCGTCGTCGAGCCGCACCTTCGCGTAGCTGAGGTCGTCGTCGTTCACGAGCAGCAGCGCGGGGCGGGCCAGTCCGACGAGCTCCGGCACCTCGGTCGCGGCCCCGTCGAGATCGAGCTCGACCCGGTGCACGCGCACCAGCCGCTCGTCCTGGAGCTCGTAGGCGCCGATCGCGATCCGGTGCGGCCGCAGCGTCGGGTGCTCGGCAGCGGCGGTCTGTTCGACGCGCGCCGCCGTGATCCGGCCCGAGGCATCCGTGTCGATCACCGCGCGCAGCGTGTTCACCCCCGCGGTCTCGAGCCAGCGCGCCGACCAGTCCGCGAGGTCCCGTCCGCTCGCCAGCTCGAGCTCCGCGAGGAGGTCGGCCAGCGTCGCATTGCCGCCGCCGTGCTTCGCGAGGTACGCGCCCACGCCGCGCTGGAACGCATCGAGGCCGACCCACGCCACGAGCTGCTTCAGCACGGAGGCGCCCTTGTCGTAGGTGATCGCGTCGAAGTTCACCTCGACATCGGCGATGCTCGGAATCTCGGCGACGATCGGATGCGTCGACGGCAGCTGGTCCTGCTCGGCCGCGTGCGTCTTCTCGTCGCTCGCGAACGTCGCCCAGACGCCGGTGAACTCGGTCACCTGCGAGGTCGCGAGCGTCGAGGCCCAGGTGGCGAACGACTCGTTCAGCCAGATGTCGTTCCACCAGCGCATCGTCACCGAGTTGCCGAACCACATGTGGCTGAGCTCGTGCAGCACGACGATGGCGCGCTGCTCGCGGCGGGCGTCGGACACCCGCGAGCGGAACAGGTAGGACTCGTTGAACGTCACCGCGCCGACGTTCTCCATCGCACCCCAGTTGTACTCCGGCACGAAGATCTGGTCGTACTTGCCGTACGGGTACGGGACGCCGAAGGCCTCTTCGTAGAACGCGAGGCCCGCGGCGACCGTGCCGAACATCATCTCCGGGTCGGCGTACTCGGCGAGCGAGGCCCGCGTGAACAGGCCGAGCGGCACCTCGCGGCCGTCGACGCTCGCCGCGCTGCCTCGCCAGCTCGCGTAGGGGCCGGCGACGATGGCGACGATGTAGCTCGAGATGACGGGCCCGGTCTCGAAGCGCCAGACGGCGTTCGGCGTGCCCGGGATCGGCTCGGCCGCGGGGGAGGGCGCGTTGCTCAGCACGGACCAGTGCGCCGGGGCGCTGATCGTGAAGCGCACCGCGGCCTTGAGATCGGGCTGGTCGAAGACCGCGTACACGCGGTTCGCCTCGGCGACGGCGAACTCGGTGTAGAGGTACCGCTCGCCGTCGACCGGGTCGACGAAGCGGTGCAGGCCCTCGCCGGTCTTGGAGTACGCGTTCGTCGAGACGACGCGAAGCTCGTTCTGCTCGGCGAGCCCGTCGAGGCGGATGCGCACGCCGTCGCTGACGACCGCCGGGTCGAGGGGGCTCCCGTTCAGAGTGAGCTCGTGGATCGCCCGGGTGTTCGCCTCGATGAACGTGGCGGCGCCGGGGACCGCGGTGAAGCGGGCGATGGTCTCGCTGCGGAACGTCTCGCCGTCGTCGGTGAGGTCGAGCACGACCTCGTAGCTCGGCGCGCCGACGATCGCGGCCCGTTCCTCGGCTTCGACGCGGGTGAGGTTGGCAGCAGGCATGGACGATCCCTTCGTAGCGATGGCGCCGGACCAGCCTAGCGAGCCGCCCCTGACCGTCGGCTGCCCACCGGGGCGGTCGCCGAGGGGACGGGCGATCAGCCGAGCAGGCCCTGCTCGTAGGCGAGGATCACGAGCTGCACCCGGTCGCGGGCCCCGAGCTTCTGCAGCACCCGGCCGACATGGGTCTTCACCGTCGACTCGGAGAGGAAGAAGCGCTCGGCGAGCTCGGCGTTGTTCAGCCCCTCGGCGATCGCGACGAGGATCTCGCGCTCGCGCGCGGTCAGCGCGTCGAAGCGGTCGGGCTCTGCTCGCCGCGCCGTTCGCCGGCTCGTCGCGTCGTCCGACGCGGGCAGCTCGGCGGCGAAGAGTTCGAGCATGCGCCGGGTCACTCGCGGCGAGAGGGCCGCCTCACCGCTCGCGACCGTGCGGATCGCGGCGACGAGCTCCTGCGGCCGCACGTCCTTCAGGAGGAAGCCGCTCGCGCCCGAACGGATCGCCGCGAAGGCGTACTCGTCGAGGTCGAAGGTGGTGAGCACGACGATCCGGACCTCGGGATGCCGTGCGCTGAGCTCTGCGGTCGCGGCGATGCCGTCCATGCCCGGCATCCGCACGTCCATCAGCAGCACGTCGACGGCCGTCTCGCGCACGAGAGCGAGCGCGGCGAGTCCGTCGCCCGCTTCGCCGACGACCTCGATGCCCGGCTCCGCGTCGAGCACGAGCCGGAAGCCGGTGCGGACGAGGGCCTGGTCGTCGACGATCGCGACCCGTACGGGGGTGCTGGTGGGCAGGGCATCGGTGATCATGCGGTGGTCCCGTCTTCGCGTGGTTCATCGGCGGTCTCGGTGGGGAACGGCTCGGCCGGGGCGACCGGCACGGTCGCCCTGAGCCGCCAGCCGCGAGATCCGCGGGGCCCGGCGTCGAGCGTGCCGCCGTACAGGGCGATGCGCTCCCGCAGCCCGGCGAGTCCGCGCCCGGCGCCGCGGGTCGCCGGGGCGTCGCCCAGCGGAGGCGGTGCGTCGTCCTCGACGCTCACCTCGACCTCGCCGGGACGGTGATCGAGGCGCACCTCCACGTGCTGGGCGTTCCTGCCGTGCCGGAGGGCGTTCGTGAGGCCCTCCTGCACGAGGCGGTAGATCGCGAGCCCGAGCGCCGAGTCGGCTTCCGGCGCACCGCTCGTGGTGAGCCGGACCGGCATGCCCGCCTCGCGGAAGCCGTCGATCAGTTCCGGGATGGCGGACAGACCTGGCTGGGGTGCGAGCTCGGCCGGGCTGCCGCCCGGCTCCCGGAGCACCCCGAGCATGCGGCGCATCTCGCCGAGGGCGCTGCGCCCGGTCTCGGCGACCGAGCGCATCGCCTCCGCGGCGCGCTCGGGGTCGCGGGCCGCCGTCGCGGCCGAGCCGTCGGCGAGCGTCACCATGACGGTGAGCCCGTGCGAAACGATGTCGTGCAGCTCGCGGGCGATGCGGGCCCGTTCGGCGGCCGCGGCGAGCTGCGCCTGCTGGTCGCGCTCCCGCGCGAGGTCGTGCGCACGGGCGATGAGCGCGAGGAGGTAGCGGCGCCGATTGCCGACCGTCACGCCGATGAGGGTGACGATGAGCATGATCGCCGCGTACTGCGAGGAGGTCGCGACCGGGCCACCGAACGGCGATGGAGCCGCCCATGCCTCGAGGTAGGCGCTCAGCGTGGTCACCGCGACGGAGCCGCCGAAGCCGATCCACGCGGCCTTCGTCGAGCGGTACACCCCGAGCGCGTAGAGCGCGTAGAGGATCGGGAACCCGTCGCTCATGCCGAACGGCGCGACCATCAGGCAGACGAACCAGGCGATGCCGGTCAGCAGCCACGGTCGGGTTCTGCGGAACAGCAGCACGGCCGCGCCGCCGATCGCGATGCCGACGACCTGCAGCAGGGTCGCGGCGAGGGGCGGGGTGGGCGAATCCGTGGCGATGACCATCGTGGCGATGAACGTCGGCACGACGTAGAGCGCGGCGAGGATCGAATCGGTGAGCCGCGGATGGCGGGCCCAGAACTGCCGGATGACCCCGGGCGGCTTCGGCAGACGGAGCTCACCCCCGACCGCCGGAACGGGGCGGTCGGGGGTGAGCGGTGACGCGTCCGGCATAGCCAGGACTCTACGCGTCGCGGCGCTTCAGCAGCACGGCGGCGCCGGCGATCGAGACCGCCAGCCAGCCGAGGACCACGAGCAGGCTCTGCCAGGCGTTCGGCCCCGCGAGCGTCGCCGGGTCCGCGCCGATCGTCATGAACATCGTCATCCCGGCCGAGGAGAGGAGGTAGGGCATGACGTCGGCCGCCCACTCCGCGGGGATGAGCCCGAACACCGTCGGCAGGAGCAGGAGGATGCCGAGGACGGCGGCGATGCCGCCGGCGCTGGAGCGGATGATCGTGCCGATGCCGAGGGCGAAGACGGCGACCAACGCGAGGTAGAGCGCCGCGCCGCCGAGCGTGAGGAGCGCGTTCTCCGCGAACAGCGAGACGTGCACCCCGTTGCCGGCGAAGATCGCGGCGGCGATCCCGAAAGCGGCGAGGTTGGTGACGATCGCGACGACGAGGGTCGCGACGAAGAGCACGACCGCCTTGCCCGCGAGGGCGGGCAAGCGCTTCGGCACGGCCGAGAGCGTCGAACGGATCATGCCGGTGGTGTACTCGCCGCTGATGATCAGCACGCCGAGGACGGCGATCACGAGCTGGCCGAAGTAGGTGCCGAAGACTGCCGACTGCAGCACCATGCCGGTCTGTTCGGCGGGCGGGGCGGCGGACACGTCCATGCCGCTCATCCCGTTGGCGAGGCTGAACGACATGAGTACGGCCATGCCGAGCGAGATCGCGACGACGATGAGGTACGACCAGACGGTCGAGCGCAGGCTGCGGAGTTTGATCCACTCCGAGCGGAGGATCCCGCCGAAGCTCAGGCGGGCGGTGTGCGCGAGCCGGGGACCGCCCTGGACGGGGCGGGCATCGGTGGTGGCGGTGGTCATCGGAGGGCCTCCGTGCGGTACTCGACGGCGTCAGCGGTGAGGGCCAGGTAGGCCTCTTCGAGCGACGCGTGCTGCGGGGTGAGTTCATGAATGGCGAGACCGTTGGCGGCCGCCAGGTCGCCGATGCCCGCCGCCTCGAGCCCGGTGACCTCGAGGAGGCCGGCCTCGGAACGGATGATGACGACCTCGGGCGCCGCGAGCAGCTCGGCGAGCTGCGAGGCGTGCGGCGAGCGGACCCGCACGCGGTGGCGGGTGCCGGCGGCGATGATCTCGTCGACGGGGGCGTCGGCGATGATCTCGCCGCGCCCGAGCACGATGAGGTGGTCGGCGGTCTGCGCCATCTCGCTCATCAGATGGGAGGAGAGGAAGACCGTGCGGCCCTCTCCGGCGAGGTGCCGGACGAGCTGACGCACCCAGAGCACGCCTTCGGGGTCGAGGCCGTTCACGGGCTCGTCGAGGATGAGCACGGACGGGTCGCCCAGCATGGCCGCGGCGATGCCCAGCCGTTGACCCATGCCGAGCGAGAAACCGCCGACGCGCTTGCGTGCGACGGATTCCAAGCCCGTGAGCTCGATGACCTCGTGCACGCGGCGCTTGCCGATGCCGTGCGTCGCGGCCATCGCGAGGAGGTGATTCTCGGCGGTGCGCCCGGTGTGCACGGCCTTCGCGTCGAGCAGGGCTCCGACCTCGTGCAGGGGGGCGCGGTGCTCGGCGTAGGGCTTGCCGCCGACCGTGACGCTGCCCGTGTCGGGACGGTCGAGGCCGACGATCATGCGCATGGTGGTCGACTTGCCGGCACCGTTCGGGCCGAGGAAGCCCGTCACCTGCCCGGGGCGCACCTCGAACGACAGATCGTGGACGGCGGTCTTCGCGCCGTAGCGCTTGGTGAGCGCGGTTGCGGTGATCATGCCTCCGACGTTACGGAAGCCGCCCGGTCCGCGCATCGCCCCCGGGAATGGCAGACGGGCGGTGCCAGTGCCGATCAGGCGGCGTCGCGCTCCTGCGCGGCGAGGGCGCGCTCGACGCCGGCGACGTTCTCGATGACGAGGCGGCGCAGCGCCGGCGCGGCGTCGGGGTTCGCCGCGAGCCAGGCGTGGCTGGCCTCGACGAGCTCGGGGTTCGCGAGGGTCGCGGGGTAGAGCAGCTCGACGAGCTTCTCGGCGATGGCGTAGCTGCGCTCGGTCCAGACGCGGCCGATCATGTCGAAGTAGCGCGGCACGAACGGGGTGAGCAGTTCGCGATCGCCGGCGCGGACGAAGCCAGCGGCGGTGGTGCGCACGACCGAGTTCGTCGCGGTGTCGGCCTCGACGATGGAGTCCCAGGCGCGCTGCTTGCCCTCGGGGGTGGGGATCGCGGCGCGGGCGTGCGCCGCGGACTCCTGGCCGGTCGCGGTCTGGTCCTCGGCGAGGCGGGCGTCGATCTCCGCATCGCCGGCACGTCCGGCGGCGACGAGGGCGATGAGCAGCTCCCAGCCGAGGTCGGTGTCGATGTCGAGGCCGTCGAGCGAGCGTTCACCCGCGAAGAGCGCGGCGAGCTCGTCGACGTGGCTGCCGGACTCGGCGAGGGCGGCGAAGGACTTCACGAACTGGAACTGCGCATCGCTGCCGGCCTCCGCCTGCTGCGCGAGTTCCCAGAGCCCGTCGGCCAGGGCACGGCGCGCGTCGGCGCGCCGCTCGGGCGCGACGTAGGAGCTCGCCGCGAGTTGGGCGTTCGCGAGCACGATGCGGAGGGTCGTGGACTCGGTCTCGCTCGCGATGTTGCCGAGCACGAGCTCGAGGTAGTCGCTCGCGCTCGTCTCGCCGTCGCGGGTCGCGTCCCACACGCTCGACCACACCAGGGCACGGGCGAGGGGGTCCTCGATCTTCGAGAGGTTCGCGAGCGCGACGGTCTGGGATGCTTCGTCGAGGCGGATCTTCGCGTAGGCCAGGTCGTCGTCGTTCAGGAGCACGAGGTCCGGGCGGGCGAGGCCGGCCAGCTCGGGCACCTCGGTGCGCTCGCCGTCGACGTCGAGCTCGACCCGGTGCGTGCGCACCAGCTTGTCGCCCTGCAGCTCGTAGAAGCCGATGGCGAGGCGGTGCGGGCGGATCGTGGGGTAGTCGGGGTGCGCCGACTGCAGCACCGCGAACGAGGTGATCACGCCCTCGGCGTCGGTGGTGATCTCGGGGCGGAGGGTGTTGACGCCCGCCGTCTCGAGCCAGAGCTTCGACCAGCCCGACAGGTCGCGGCCGGACGCGGTCTCGAGCTCGGCGAGCAGGTCGGCGAGCGTGGTGTTGCCCCAGGCGTGCTTCTTGAAGTACGCGGACACGCCCGTGAAGAACGCGTCGATGCCGACCCACGCGGCGAGCTGCTTCAGCACCGAGCCGCCCTTGGCGTACGTGATGCCGTCGAAGTTCACCAGCACGTCCTCGAGGTCGCGGATCTCCGCGACGATCGGGTGCGTCGAGGGCAGCTGGTCCTGCCGGTACGCCCAGCTCTTCTCCATCGAGTTGAACGTCGTCCAAGCGTGGTGCCACTCGGTCGCCTCTGCGGTGGCGATGGTGGAGGCCCACTCGGCGAACGACTCGTTCAGCCAGAGGTCGTTCCACCACTTCATCGTGACGAGGTCCCCGAACCACATGTGCGCCAGCTCGTGCAGGATCGTGACGACGCGGCGCTCCTTGATCGCGTCGGTCACCTTCGAACGGAACACGTACACCTCGGTGAAGGTGACCGCGCCCGCGTTCTCCATCGCGCCCGCGTTGTACTCGGGGACGAACAGCTGGTCGTACTTCGCGAAGGGGTACGGCACGTCGAACTTGCCCTCGAAGTAGGCGAAGCCCTGCTTCGTCTTCTCGAAGAGGTAGTCCGCGTCGAGGTACTGCGACAGGCTCTTGCGGCTGAACACGCCGAGCGGGATCACCCGTCCGTCGCTCGAAGTCAGTTCGTCGCGCACCACGTCGTACGGGCCCGCGATGAGCGCCGTGATGTAGCTGGACATGCGCGGGGTGGGCTCGAACGCCCAGGTGGCCGCGCCCTCGCCCGCGGGGACGGGCTCGGGGGTCGGCTGGTTCGAGACGACCTGCCAGTGCGACGGGGCCGTCACGGTGAACCGGAAGGCCGCCTTGAGGTCGGGCTGCTCGAACACCGCGAACATGCGGCGAGAGTCGGGCACCTCGAACTGGGTGTAGAGGTAGACCTCGCCGTCGGCGGGGTCGACGAAGCGGTGCAGGCCTTCGCCGGTGTGCATGTAGCGGCCGTCGGCGACGACGACGAGCTCGTTCTCGGCGGCGAGGTCGGGCAGCTGGATGCGGACGCCGTCGCTGACCTCGGCGGGGTCGAGGGCGACGCCGTTCAGGGTGATCGAGTGCACCTCGGCGGTGATGGCGTCGATGAACGTCGAGGCGCCGGGCGTCGTCGCCTGGAAGCGCACGGTCGTCGTCGAACGGAACACCTCGGGGCCCGTCGTGACGTCGAGGACGACGTCGTAGTCGTGGACCTGGACGAGCGCGGCACGCTCCTCGGCTTCCAGGCGGGTGAGGTTCTCTCCGGGCACGTGCGCTCCTTCGCTTCATCGACGCGGCTCGTGGCCGCAGGCAACGCCGACCAGCCTACTCGCGCGACCGCGCTCGCGCCCGGTCGGAGCGGTTCCGCTCCGGGCGAACCCGACGTAGCGTGGCGGCATGCGCGAGACCATGAATCCGGATGCCTCGACGGCGGCCCGCTACCGGGCGTTCGCCGAGGTCGAGGCGCGCGGGATGTCCGCGACGTACGAGGCCTGGGCGGCCGGCGTCGCCGAGGACCCCCCGACGATCGCCCTCCTCGAAGAACTGCCGGTCGCGAAGCGGCAGCCGAACCTCGTGTTCAGCGCGGCGCGGTTCCAGGGCGCGCCGCTCGGCCCCTACGCCGTGCTGCGGGACTGGCTGCATCGGCACTGGGTCGAGGTCCGTGCGACCGTGCTCGACCACGCCACGCAGACGAATGAGGCCGGGCGCTGCGCGCTGCATCTGCCCGTGCTCGCGGCGCTGTCTGGCCCGCTCGCGCTGCTCGAGGTGGGCGCATCCGCGGGGCTCTGCCTGTATCCGGATCGCTACGGCTACCGCTACGGCGAGCGGCCGCCGCTGCAGCCGGCCGACGGCGCCAGCCGGGTCCTGCTCGAGTGCGAGGCATCCGGCCCCGTCCCCATCCCCGAGCGGCTGCCGGAGGTCGTCTGGCGGGCGGGCATCGATCTCAACCCGCTCGACGTGACCCACGCCGACGACCTCGCCTGGCTCGACGCGCTGATCTGGCCCGAGCACGACGACCGCCGCGCCCGGCTCCGCGAGGCGGCCGCCATCGTCGCCGCCGAGCCGCCTCGTCTGGTCGCGGGCGACCTGGTCGAGGAGCTCGCCCGCCTCGCCGACGAGGCGCCGGCCGGGGCAACGCTCGTCGTGCTGCACACCGCCGTGATCGCCTACCTGGGTGAGGAGGCCAAGCGCCGCTTCGTCGCCGAGGTCGCCCGGCTCGACGGGCACTGGCTCTCGGTCGAGGGACGCAGCGTCGTCCCCGGCATCGTGGCGCGCGAGGACGCGCCGAACGCCTCGAGCGACTTCGTGCTCGCCCTGGACGGGGAGCAGCTCGCGTGGGTGCAGCCGCACGGCCGGGCCATCCGCTGGATCGGCACTCCCTAGAATCGTCACCATGCGCATCCACATCGCGACCGACCACGCCGGCCTCGAGTTCAGCCGGACCCTGCAGGCCCATCTGACGAACGGCGGGCACGAGGTCGTCGACCACGGCCCGGCCGAGTACGACGCGCTCGACGACTACCCCGCGTTCTGCATCAATGCCGCCCTCGGCGTCGCCCGCGACCAGGCGGCCGGCGTGCGCGCCCTCGGCGTCGTCTTCGGCGGCTCCGGCAACGGCGAGCAGATCGCCGCGAACAAGGTGCGCGGCATCCGCGCCGCCCTCGTCTGGAGCATGGACACCGCGCTCCTCGCCCGCGAGCACAACGACGCGAACGTCATCTCCATCGGTGCGCGGCAGCACACGGTCGAAGAGGCCATCCGGTACATCGACGCGTTCATCGCGGAGCCCTTCTCGGGCGATGAGCGCCACGTGCGCCGCATCGCCCAGCTCGCCGAGTACGAGACCACGGGCGACATCGCGGGCAAGGGCGTCGACACCGCCGCCGACTCGGCGCCGGAAGCCTAGGCGCACCGGATGCCAGAGGGCCACTCCGTCCACCGCATCACCCGGCAGTTCGAACGCAACTTCGTCGGGCACCTCGTGCAGGTGTCGAGCCCGCAGGGGCGCTTCGCCGAGGGGGCCGCGCTCCTCGACGGCCGGCGGATGACGGACGCGCGCGCCGTCGGCAAGCAGATGTTCCTCGGCTTCGAGGGCGACCGCTGGCTGCGCGTGCATCTCGGCATCTACGGCGCCTGGGACTTCGCCGGCGACATCCTGCTCGACCCGACGATCGCCTCCGCGAACGGTCGCATGGGGCAGACGAACATGCGCGGCACCTTCCTCGACGGCCCGAACCCCGACGCCGTCGTGCTCGACACCGCCGGCGAGAACTCGCTGACGTCCATCGGGGCGCCGCGGCGCACGCGCCTGCGCATGGCCGAGTCGGAGAAGGAGGGCGACACCGCCTGGTCGTTCCCGCCGGAGCCCGTCGGCCAGGTGCGGGTGCGTCTGCTCACCGACACCGTCTGCGCGGACCTGCGCGGACCGACCGCCTGCGAGGTGCTCGACCCGGCCCAGGTCGAGGCGACCGTGGCGAGGCTCGGCCCCGACCCCCTGCTCGACGATAGCGCGGAGGCCGAGGAGCGCTTCGTGTCGACGGTGCGCCGCAAGCCCACTCCGATCGCCCTGCTGCTCATGGACCAGAACGTCGTCGCCGGTATCGGCAACGTCTACCGCGCGGAGCTGCTCTTCCGTGCGGGCCTGAACCCGCACACCCCGGGCCGGCTCGTGCCCGAGGAGACGGTACGGGAACTCTGGCACGACTGGGGCCGGCTGCTGCGCATCGGCGTCGAGACCGGCCAGATGATGACGATGGACGGCCTCGAGGGCGAGGCCTACCGGGCTGCGATGGCGAACCGCGACGACCGCCACTGGGTGTACAAGCGGGAGGGCCTGCCCTGCCGGGTCTGCGGCACGAACATCGTGCTCGAGGAGCTCGGCGCGCGGAAGCTCTACTGGTGCCCCTCCTGCCAGGCGTGAGCCGGCGTCTCCACTGAGCGGCGGGGGATAACCCCCGCCGCGATCCGGACGGGCGCCGGATGGGCCGGGCGGGCCGCGCTCGAGAGGCTGGAAGCATGCTCGGCACCAGCACTCGACCAGCCAGCCCCTCGCCGCTCCGGCGGCCCCGCGCGACCCTCGTCTCGGGGCTCACCGCGCTGGCGGCCGGCGGGCTCGTGGCGCTCGCCTTCGCGGGCTGCGGCATCGTGACGCCGGGCCCGATCTCGACGATCGGGCGGGTCGACTTCGATCGCCCGCTCGCGATCCCGCCGCTCGCCGCGTCGAGCGTGGACGCCGACGGCACCCGGGTCTTCGCGCTCACCGCGCAGGCCGGCACCACCGACTTCGAGCCCGGCGTGCCGAGCGACACCTGGGGGTTCAACGGCGGCTACCTCGGTCCGACGCTCGTCGCGGACCGCGGCGAACGGGTGCGCGTCGAGGTGCGCAACACGCTCGACGAGCCGACCACGGTGCACTGGCACGGCATGCACCTGCCCGCGGCGATGGACGGCGGCCCGCACCAGATGGTGGCGCCAGGCGGCACGTGGGGGCCCGAGTGGCTCGTCGACCAGCCGGCCGCGACGCTCTGGTACCACCCGCATCCGCACGGCGAGACCGAGACGCACGTGTCGCGGGGGCTGGCCGGACTGTTCCTGCTGCACGACGAGGCCGAGCGCGCCCTCGGGCTCCCGGCCGAGTACGGGATCGACGACGTGCCCGTGATCGTGCAGGACACCGGCTTCAGCGCCGAAGGACGCCGTGAGGCGGCGCAGCGGGGCTACGCCGGTGCACTCGGCGACGAGCTCCTCGTGAACGGCACTCGTTCGCCCTACTTCGAGGCGGGCGACGAGCTCGTGCGGCTGCGGCTCTTGAACGCGTCGACGGCGCGCAGCTACGCCTTCGCCTGGGCCGACGATCGGCCGGTGCGGCTCATCGGGACGGACGGCGGGCTGCTCGACGCGCCGGTGGAGCTGCCGCAGGTGCGGCTCTCGCCGGGCGAGCGGGCCGAGGTGCTCGTGCGCCTCACCCCGGGTGAACGGCTCGTGCTGCAGTCCCGCATGACTCCGGAGATCGCCGGGCTCGTCGGGCCGGTCGCGCAGACGAACGGGGCGGCCGACGGATTCGACGTGCTGGAGCTCCGCGCCGCCGACCACCTGCGACCGGCGGCCGCCGATCCCGCCGCGCTCGTGCCGATGCCGCCGCTCGAGGACGGCGAGGTCGCAGCGGATCGCCGCTTCGTCCTCGACGACAGCTTCGAGATCAACGGCCACGCCATGGATCTCGGCCGTATCGACGAGACCGTCACGGTCGACACGCTCGAACGCTGGACCGTGGTGAACGACACCGCGCTCCCGCACAGTTTCCACGTGCACGACGTGCAGTTCCGGCTGGCCACGGTCGGCGGCGGGCCGCCGCCGCCGGAGCTCGCGGGCTGGAAGGACACGATCTACGTGGAGCCGGAGACCGAGTACGTGCTGCTCGTCCGCTTCGCCGACTACGCCGACCCGGACACGCCGTACATGTACCACTGCCATCTGCTGTGGCACGAGGATCAGGGGATGATGGGGCAGTTCGCCGTCGTCGAACCGGGTCAGCGTGCGACGATTCCCGAGGGGACCGACCATGACCACCACTGATCCGATCACCACTGATCCGATCACCACTGATCCGATCATCACCGCCCCGTCCACCGCCGACACGAATCGCGAGGCCATGAGCACCGAACCGGCCAGCAGCCCGTCCACCACGGCGCCTCCGCCGACGCGCCGGCGCGGCTACGGCGCGCTCTGGGCCTCGGTGCCGAGGGAGCTCGGCTTCCTCATCCTCACCATGCCGATCGCGGTAATCGGGCTCAGCTTCGCCGCGACGGTCTTCTTCACTGGCGTCGGGCTGCTCGCGCTCGTCGTCGGCGTGTTCGTCATGGTCGGCGCGTTCTACGTCGCCCGCGGCTTCGGCACGCTCGAGCTCGTGCGCCTCGAGTGGGCCGGTCGTCCGCGGATCGAACGGCCGGACTGGGCCCGCGACGGGCGTGAGGCGGGGTTCTGGCGGGCGGCCTTCGTGCCGTTCGTCGACGGGCACTACTGGCTGTACGTGCTGCACACGCTCATCATCAATCCGATCGTGAGCATCTTCACGTGGACGGTCACGGTCGTCTGGGTGACGATGGCGCTCGGCGGGACGACGGGCTGGATCTGGCAGCGCTTCATCCCCGAGAGCGACCGCGGCTTCTGGCTGAACGAGTGGCTGCTCGACCGGTTCTTCCCCGGCAACGACTTCGCCTACGACGTGGTCGCGGGGGAGCGGGTGCTCGAGTTCGTCCTCGGCGTCGTGTTCCTCCTCGCCCTGCCGTACGTGTTCCGCGGGCTCACGCTGCTGCACGATGCGGCGGCGCGCGGCCTCCTCGGCGCGTGGCGCTCCGAGGCGCTCGAGGTGGAGGTCGCGCAGCTCGCCGCATCGCGCGGCGCCGCGGTGCAGGCGGAGGATGCCTCGCTGCGACGCCTGGAGCGGGACATCCACGACGGGCCCCAGCAGCGGCTCGTCCGACTGCAGATGGACCTCGCGACGATCGAGCGCCGGATGGAGCGCGATCCGGACGCCGCCCGCGAGCTGATCGGCGAGGCCAGGGAGCAGGCGCGCGAGACGCTCGACGAGCTCCGTGCACTGTCGCGCGGCTTCGCGCCCCCGCTGCTGCAGGACCGGGGCCTCGCGAGCGCACTCGAGTCGCTCGCCTCCCGGAGTCCGGTGCCCGTCGTGTTCGAGAACCTCCTGCCGGAGGGCAGCGGGCTGCCTGCGGCGATCGAACGGAACGCGTACTTCGTCGCCGCCGAACTGCTCACGAACGTCGTCAAGCACTCCGACGCGACGAGCGTGCGGCTGCGGGTCGCTGTGCGCGACGCGGGCCCGGCCGGTCACTGGCTGGACCTCTGGGTGACCGACAACGGCTCGGGCGGCGCGCGTCTGGAGGCGGGCCACGGCCTCGCGGGTCTGCACGAGCGCGTGCTCGGGCTTCGCGGCCAGTTCCTCGTCGACAGCCCGCCCGGGGGTCCGACCATCATCGGCGCGCACATCCCGTTCCTGCCCGAGCCGCCGAGCGTCGACGGCGTCTGAGCCGGGCGGGTCGGCCCGCGCCGCTAGGGTGGGGGCATGCCAGTCCCCGCCCGCGGCCAGCTCCGCGTCGTGCTCGCCGAGGACTCGGTCCTCCTGCGCGAGGGGCTCGTGCGGCTCTTCGACGAGGCCGGCTTCGAGACGGTCGGGTCCTATCCCGACGCCGAGCAACTGCTCGCGGCGGTCGAGATCGATCTTCCCGATGTGGCGGTGCTCGACGTGCGCATGCCGCCGAGCTTCCGCGACGAGGGGGTGCGCGCGGCGATCGAGCTGCGCCGCCGCTATCCCCGGCTCGGGGTGCTGCTGCTCAGCCAATACGTCGAGGGCACCTACGCGCACGAGCTGCTGAGCTCCGGCGACGGTGGCATGGGGTACCTGCTGAAGGACCGCGTCGCCTCGCTCGACGAGCTCGACGACGCCGTGCGGCGCGTGAGCGACGGCGGCACGGTGCTCGACCCGCAGGTGGTCCGCGAGCTGCTGAGCCGTCGGGCCGATCCGCTCGAGAGCCTGACGCCGCGCGAGCGGGAGGTGCTCGAGCTCATGGCCGAGGGGCGCACGAACGGGGGCATCGCCGCGCAGCTGTTCATCGGTGTCGGCGCCGTCGAGAAGAATGTGACGTCGATCTTCCAGAAGCTCGGGCTCGAGGACTCCGGCACCGATCACCGCCGGGTGCTCGCCGTGCTCGCCTGGCTGCAACGCTGAACAACGGCCGGCGCCGAGGCCGCGCACGAGGAGGGGCCGGGATCCTCGCGGATCCCGGCCCCTCCTCGTCGGTGCTCCGGCTCAGCTCACGCTGAGGTGCGCCGAGAGGAACCAACGGTCCTTGTCGAGGCCCTGACGGATCGCGATGGCGATGTCCTGGCTCGACGGGTCGAGCGTCTCGAGCCCCTCGATCGCCGCGTTCACCTTCTCGGTCGCGACGTCGATCTGGGCGATCACGTCGGCGATGGTGTCTTCGGACGGCTTGAAGCCGGACTTGGGGTTCGCGCCCGCGGTCTGCTTGGCGACGGTCGCGAGGCGGGCGTCGATCGGCAGCCCGAGCGCGATCACCCGCTCGGCGGCCTCGTCGGCCCAGCCCTGCGCGTGCTCCACGACGGTGTCGAGGAACTCGTGCACCGGGAGGAAGTTGATCCCGCGGACGTGCCAGTGCGCCTGCTTGCCGTTCACGGCGAGCGTCACGAGCTCGTGCACGATCGGGGTGAAGAACTGGGCCACCCCGGAGGCGACCTCGGCGTTCGCGCCGGTCTTCGGAGCCATGGTGTCGGTCATCTGTTCCGCCTTCCCTTGGTCGATGTCTCCTTCAACGCTACGCAGCTCACGATCTATTTCAAGCAAGGGAAGGCAGGGCTTGCGAAGGGGAGGCGAACCTCACTACGGTCGGATGCCGCGTTCGCGCCGGCGGTGCCCGCGGGCCGTGCACGGCGAGGCCCCGGATGTGCACTACGATCGAACCGTGCCGAGAGGCGCATCGGGGATGTAGCTCAATGGTAGAGCCTCAGTCTTCCAAACTGATTACGCGGGTTCGATTCCCGTCATCCCCTCCGATCCAGCTCCGCTCGGGCCGATTCAGCGCCGTTCGCGCTCGGCCGCGTCGTCGTCCCGGTGTCCTGAGCAGCCCCGCGCCGTGCAGTAGACTTTCTCGGGTCATCCGCGTCCCGGTCTGCTTCGGCATGCCTGCGCGGGTGTCGACGAGTTGAGTAGCGACTCGGGGCGTAGCTCAGCTTGGCTAGAGCGCCCGCTTTGGGAGCGGGAGGTCGCAGGTTCGAATCCTGTCGCCCCGACGAGTCGCCTGGCTCGACACGAACTTCCACACAACAGGAGAACTTCCACATGCCGACCACTTCGGTTGAGAAGCTGAGCCCCACGCGCGCCAAGCTCACCATCACGGTGTCGCCCGAGGAGCTGAAGCCCAGCATCGCCCACGCGTACGAGCACATCGCCGAGCAGATCAACGTGCCCGGGTTCCGCAAGGGCAAGGTGCCGCCGCCCATCGTCGACCAGCGCGTCGGCAAGGCCGCCGTGCTCGAGCACGCCGTCAACGAGGGCCTCGACGGCTTCTACCGCGCCGCTGTCACGGAGCACGAGCTGCGTCCGCTCGGCCGCCCGTCGGCCGACATCGTCGAGTGGCCGAACGAGAAGGACTTCTCGGGCGACCTGCTGCTCGCGATCGAGGTCGACGTCCGTCCCGAGATCGAGCTGCCCGCCTACGACGGCCTCGAGCTCACCGTGGACTCGGTCGAGATCGACGAGAACGAGGTCACCGAGGAGCTCGACCGACTCCGCAGCCGCTTCGGCACGCTGATCACGGTCGACCGCCCGGCGAAGACCGGCGACTTCGTGACCCTCGATCTCGTCGCCGAGATCGACGGCGCCCAGGTCGACACCGCCAACGGCATCTCCTACGAGGTCGGCTCGGGCGAGCTCCTCGCCGGCATCGACGAGGCGCTCGACTCGCTCACCGCGGGCGAGACCACCACGTTCACCTCGAGCCTGCTGGGCGGCGAGCACGAGGGCGCCGACGCCGAGATCACCGTCACCGTCACCGCGGTGAAGGAGCGCGAGCTCCCCGAGGCCGACGACGACTTCGCCCAGATCGCGAGCGAGTTCGACACCATCGCCGAGCTCACCGATTCCCTCAAGGAGCAGGTCGCCCGCAACAAGACCTTCGGTCAGGGCACTCAGGCCCGCGACCTGCTCGTCGACAAGCTCATCGAGCTCGCCGACGTCCCGGTCGCCGACTCGGTCATCGAGGACGAGGTGCACCGCCACCTCGAGTCCGAGAACCGTCTCGAGGACGACGAGCACCGCGCCGAGGTCACCGAGGCGAGCACCAAGTCCTTCAAGTCGCAGATCATCCTCGACAAGATCGCCGAGGTCGAGAACGTCCAGGTCAGCCAGGACGAGCTCACCCAGTACCTCGTGCAGGGTGCCGCCCAGTACGGCATGAACCCGCAGGAGTTCGTGCAGATCCTGAGCGAGCAGGGCCAGATCCCCGCGATGGTCGGCGAGGTCGCCCGCAACAAGGCGCTCGCGATCGCGCTCGGCAAGGCGAAGGTCACCGACGCCGACGGCAAGGCCGTCGACCTCAGCGAGTTCACCGCGGTCGGCGAGGACGAGGCGGAGGCCGAGGAGGCCGAGAAGCCCGCGCCGAAGAAGCGCGCCACGAAGAAGGCGAGCGACGAGGCGGAGGGCGAGAAGCCCGCGCCGAAGAAGCGCGCCGCCAAGAAGTCGGACGCGTAAGCAGCTGATTCCGCGAGCGGGGGTCGGGCCGATGGCCCGGCCCCCGCTCGCGTTCCGGGACCACCCGAAGGGACGGGCGATGACCGCAGCGGACTGGCAGGACGCCGTCGACGCCGTCTGGGCCGACGCGGAAGCCCTCGGCGACGCCGAGGTGATCCGGCGCATCGACGCGCTCGCGGCGGAGTTGCCCGCCGACGACCCCCGAGGCGCCTTCGAAACGGCCGGCGCCCGCGACGCGGCGGGCTTGGAGGACGAGGCGGTCGCCGGCTACCGGCGGGCGCTCGAGCTCGGGCTCTCAGGCCGGGCGCGGGTCGAGGCGCTCATCCAGCTCGCCTCGACGCTGCGGAACCTCGGCCGTCCGGGAGAGGCGCTCCGACTCCTCGACGAGGCCGCCGCCGAGCCGCAGGATCTGGGTGACGCGGTGGTGGCGTTCCGTGCGCTCGCGCTCGTCGATCTCGGGCAGGAGCGGCGTGCGGCGGCCGAGCTCATCACGGCCCTCGCTCCGCACCTGCCGCAGTACCGGCGTTCGCTCGCCGCGTACGTCGCGGGCCTCGGCGGCGACGCGTCATCCGCCTAGGGCGAACAGCCCCGTTCCGCGCGGTTGCACCGGATAGATTCGATGCAACGCGACAACGAAACGGAGCGACATCCATGGCCGAACAGACACCGCAGCCGGGTGTATTCGATCGACTGCTGAAGGACCGCATCATCTGGCTCGGTTCCGAAGTGCGCGACGACAACGCGAACGAGATCGCTGCGAAGCTTCTGCTGCTCGCCGCCGAAGACCCGAAGAAGGACATCTACCTCTACATCAACTCGCCGGGCGGTTCGATCACGGCGGGCATGGCGATCTACGACACGATGCAGTTCGTGCCGAACGACATCGTCACGGTGGGCATCGGCATGGCGGCCTCGATGGGCCAGCTGCTGCTGACCGCCGGCACCAAGGGCAAGCGGTACATCACGCCGAACGCACGGGTGCTCCTGCACCAGCCGCACGGCGGCTTCGGCGGCACCGCGAGCGACATCCAGACCCAGGCCCAGCTCATCCTCGACATGAAGAAGCGTCTGGCCGAGATCACGGCCGCGCAGACCGGCAAGACCGTCGAGCAGATCAACGCCGACGGCGACCGCGACCGCTGGTTCTCCGCGCAGGAGGCCCTCGAGTACGGCTTCGTCGACCACATCCGCGAGTCCGCGCTCGACGTCGCGGGCGGCGGCGGAACGAACCAGGCGTGAACGAGAGAGAGAACGAGCGAATGACCATGCCAGCCTTCACCGGCCCCGCCTACGGCGGCACCGCCTTCTCCGGCGTGCAAGCCCCCGGCTCGCGCTACATCCTGCCGAGCTTCGAGGAGCGCACGGCGTACGGCTTCAAGCGTCAGGATCCCTACGCGAAGCTCTTCGAGGACCGCATCATCTTCCTCGGCGTGCAGGTCGACGACGCGTCGGCCGACGACATCATGGCGCAGCTGCTGGTGCTGGAGTCGATGGACCCCGAGCGCGACATCATGATGTACATCAACTCGCCGGGCGGCTCCTTCACGGCGATGACCGCGATCTACGACACGATGCAGTACATCCGTCCGCAGATCCAGACGGTCGTGCTCGGCCAGGCGGCCTCGGCGGCGGCGGTCATCGCCGCAGCCGGCACGCCGGGTCGTCGCCTCGCGCTGCCGAACGCCCGCATCCTCATCCACCAGCCCGCCATGGGCGAGGCGGGGCACGGGCAGGCCTCCGACATCGAGATCCAGGCCGCCGAGATCCTGCGCATGCGCACCTGGCTCGAGGAGACGCTCTCGAAGCACTCCAAGCGCAGCCAGGACGAGGTCAACAAGGACATCGACCGCGACAAGATCCTGTCGGCCGAGGAGGCCATGCAGTATGGCCTCATCGATCAGGTGCTGACCTCGCGCAAGACGCTGCCCGCGCTCACGAGCTGAGCCCGGCACCCTCCGATGACGAACGGCGCGCTGGACGACCGGCGCGCCGTTCGCCGTCTCTTCGTCCGGCCGGATGCCCCGGTCGACCGCCGGGCGTGGCCCGCGACGGTCCCGGCGATCGCCCAGCTCCTCGCCGAGGGCGGGCTCGAGCTCCCAGCCGGGGTCACCTTCCTCGTGGGCGAGAACGGCAGCGGCAAGTCGACGCTCATCGAGGGCATCGCGATGGCCTACGGTCTGCCGGCCGAGGGCGGGAGCAGCCACGGCGGCGGCACGACCCGGCCCTCGGAATCGCCGCTCGGCGGGTGGCTCGGCATCGAGCGTCCCGGTGGCGCCCCGCGCTGGGGCTTCTTCCTCCGAGCCGAGACGATGCACGGCTACTACAGCTACCTCGAGGCCCTCCCGGACAGCCCGGACCGGCACCTGCACGCGCTGAGCCACGGCGAGTCGTTCAACGCGCTGCTGGCCGAGAAGCTGAACCACCCGCGGTACACGGCCGGCTTCGTCTGCCTCGACGAGCCCGAGGCGGCGCTGTCCTTCGCCTCGACGCTGACGTGGCTCGCGAATCTCGCCGAGATGGCGGCCGAGGGGACCCAGATCGTCTGCGCGACGCACTCGCCCGTGCTCGCCGCCCTCCCGGGCGCGACCATTCTGGAACTGGGGGAGTGGGGCGTGCGCCGGGTCGACTGGGCGGAGCTCGAGATCGTGCAGCACACGCGGTCGTTCCTCGACGACCCCCGCCGGTACCTCCGGCACCTGATCGACTGAAGCGGATCGCCACGCCGCCGCCGATCCTGCGCCGCTCCGCCGCAACGACGCCGGCACGGGTTAGGCTCGGAGCAGACCGCTGAGAGGGAGGATGCGATGGCACGCATCGGAGAGAGCGCAGACCTGTTGAAGTGCTCGTTCTGCGGAAAGAGCCAGAAGCAGGTCCAGCAGCTCATCGCGGGCCCCGGCGTCTACATCTGCGACGAGTGCGTCGAGCTCTGCAACGAGATCATCGAGGAGCGCCTGGCCGAGGCCGGCGAGACCGAGGCCGGCGAGTTCGAGCTGCCGAAGCCGAAGGAGATCTTCTCCTTCCTCGAGGAGTACGTGATCGGGCAGGAGCCCGCGAAGCGCGCACTCGCCGTCGCCGTCTACAACCACTACAAGCGCATCCGCGCGAAGACAACCCTGACCACGGCCGACCGCACCCACGACGACGTGGAGATCGCGAAGTCGAACATCCTGCTCATCGGCCCCACCGGGTGCGGCAAGACCTACCTGGCGCAGACGCTCGCCAAGCAGTTGAACGTCCCCTTCGCGGTCGCCGACGCCACGGCGCTCACCGAGGCTGGCTACGTCGGCGAGGACGTCGAGAACATCCTCCTGAAGCTCATCCAGGCCGCCGATTACGACGTCAAGCGCGCCGAGACCGGCATCATCTACATCGACGAGGTCGACAAGATCGCCCGCAAGGCCGAGAACCCGTCGATCACGCGCGACGTCTCCGGCGAGGGCGTGCAGCAGGCGCTGCTCAAGATCCTCGAGGGCACGGTCGCCTCGGTGCCCCCGCAGGGCGGCCGCAAGCACCCGCACCAGGAGTTCATCCAGATCGACACGACGAACGTGCTGTTCATCGTCGCCGGGGCGTTCGCCGGGCTCGAGGACATCATCTCGTCGCGCGCGGGCAAGCGCGGCATCGGCTTCGGCGCCCCGCTGCACTCGAAGCGCGAGGACGCGGAGCTCTTCAGCGAGGTGCTCCCGGAAGACCTGCACAAGTTCGGCCTCATCCCCGAGTTCATCGGCCGACTGCCCGTCGTCGCGACGGTGACGCCGCTCGACCGGGAGGCGCTCATCGAGATCCTCACCGAGCCGAAGAACGCGCTCGTGAAGCAGTACCAGCGCATGTTCGAGCTCGACGGCGTCGCCCTCGACTTCGAGCAGGACGCGCTCGAGGCGATCGCCGACCTCGCCGTGCTCCGCCAGACGGGGGCGCGCGGTCTCCGCGCCATCATGGAAGAAGTGCTCGGCCCGATCATGTTCGAGGTGCCGAGCTCGACCGGCGTCGCCCGGGTCGTGGTCACGAAGGCCGCGGTCATCGACAACGCGGCTCCCACGATCGTGCCCGTGAAGCAGCGCCGGCAGGAGAAGTCGGCCTGAGGCCCGGCCCCGTCCGAGCGGCGGGGCGGATCAGAGCGGGGCGCGCGGAACCCCGGCGACGGATGGAACCGTGCGTTCGGGGCGTCGTGCGCCCGACGGGCCGGCGATCAGGCCAGGTCGTCGTCGGGGCGCGCGCCGAAGACGATCTCGTCCCAGCTCGGCATGGAGGCCCTGGAGCTCTTCTTGGCCGGCGCCGCGTCCCCGCGCCCACTGCTCTGCTGCTTGCCGCCCCAGAGGCCGCGTGCGGCCTTTGCGGGCCGGTCCTCGCCCGACTCGGCCTTCTTCGCCTTCGGGCTCGACGGCGCGACCGGTTCCGCCGGCAGCGGGAGCTCGGGCTGCTCGAGCAGCGGCGTCGGCTCGGCGGGCCTCGACGCGGTCTCGCCGGCGGATTCGCGCTCGCCCCGGCGGCGGCGGAGCGCCTCCAGGAGGTCGGCCGTCTCGCCCATCACCGGGGCCGGCTCGTCGGCGCGCTTGATCGCCGCGCGAGTGACCGCGGGGCTCGACTGCGGCGTGCTGCGGGCGTAGGGGAGCGGTTCGAGCTGCGGGGCGGTGTCGAACTCGCCGTGCTCGGGCTCCTCGAGCGTGAAGGCGCCGCTGTCGAAACGGGAGGCGTCCCCGTCGACGGCGCGCAGGCGGGGAATCAGGCCGCCCTTGAGCTCGCCCTGCTGCGAGAGGGTGATCGCTTCGGAGTTCAGCGGCTGGAGGGCCTGCTTGCGCGGCTCGAAGCTCCAGCGGGCGTCGTGCTCGATCTCGTCGACGGTGAACTCGAGCTTCACCATCCACCCGCGCTCTTCGTCCTTCCAGCTCGCCCAGCGCTCGCCGCTCGCCCCGAGTCGCGCGAGGCGATCGCGGATGGCGGAACCGAACGAGGCCGGCTCGTCGCCGTCGGGCTCGATCGCCGTCGCGACGGGCACGGCGAGGGCGGAGTTCACGATGTGCTCGCGCTCCGCGACGACCGGCCCCTCGAAGCGCCGGATGTACTCGACCGCGGCGCCGGTGATCTCCGCGACGTCCTCGGCGGACAGGCCGGAGCGGATGTGCGCCTGGATCTCGCGGGGCGGGATCTTCGGGCCCTGGTGCTGCTCGGGCTGGGCCTGGCGGATGCGCGATTGCAGCACGTCGTCCACCACGATCCGGAAGCGCGCGCCGTCCTCAGTGGCCACGAGGAGTGCGCCGTCCTCGACCCCGATCACCTTCAGTTCCTGCATCGCGAGAACCCTTCCGTGCCTGCGTTCCCGCCAAGGATGCCACGCGAATCGGCCGTGCTCCGGGAATACCCCGGGCGTGCCGGAAGTTGACCAGGCAGCGAGAGCCGAAGGGCTCTCGGGCGATGGTTTGCTTACGCCGATGATTTCATGCAGACTAACGCCGCCGAATCCTCGGCGTGAAGGAATGGATGGGAATGGCAACCGACTACGACGCCCCGCGGAAGACCGAAGACGACTCGGAGTCGATCGAGGCCCTCAAGGAACGCGTCCCCGACAAGATGTCGGGTGTGGTCGACGTCGAAGACGCCGACAACCCCGGTAGCTTCGACCTCGCCGGCGCCGACCTCTCGGATGTCGAGCTCGACGTCGTCGTGCTCCCGCCGCAGGCCGACGAGTTCACCTGTGTCAGCTGCTTCCTCGTGAAGCACCGCTCGCAGATCGACCACGAGACCAAGCTCGGGCCGATCTGCCTCGAGTGCGCCGCCTGAGCGACGCACCCGCCCCTACTCCGGCCGTCGCGATCCGTTGATCGCGGCGGCCAGTTCTTTGGGCCGGCGGCTCGAGACGAGCCAGTACGGCGTGGGGTCGGCCGGGTCGATGATCGGGATGCGCACGACGGGCTGCACCCAGCCCCGGATGACGAGGAACGCGCGGGCGTCGAGCCCGGTGCCCCGTTCCGCCCGGGCCGCGGCGTCCTCGGCCGCGACCGCCTCGCCGGTGTGGGCGAGCTCGATCTCCGCTCGTCCGGCGCGGAGCCGGCCGTCGCGCACCTCGACGGTCGGCGACGTGAGACTCAGCGCCCCGATCACGGCGAGGTAGAGCACGATCCCCGTGATGATGCCCGCCGGCATCGAGACGGGCGCGAGCACCAGGATGCTCGACGGGACGAGCAGCAGGCTCACGATGTAGATCCAAGGAGTGGGCCAGAGTTTCTCGCGGTACACGGGCATGTCTCTATCCCACCAGACTTCTGCACTACCCTCGAACGGTGAGCGATTCCGTCGACGTCCTGATCACGGCCGCGCGGGTCCCGAGCTACGCCCACCCGGGCGACGCCGGAGCCGACCTGCACGCCGCCGAGTCCATCGTCCTCGCCCCCGGTGAGCGCGCCATCGTCGGCACCGGGGTGTCCATCGCGCTGCCCGAGGGCTACGTCGCCTTCGTGGTGCCGCGCTCCGGACTCGCCTTCAAGCACGGCATCACCATCGTGAACGCGCCGGGCACCGTCGACGCCGGGTACCGCGGCGAGATCAAGGTCGCGCTCTTGAACACCGACGCGCGCGAGCCGTACGCCATCGAGGCGGGCGACCGCATCGCCCAGGTCGTCGTCATGCCGGTCAGCCGTGCACGCTTCGTCGAGGTCGAGCGCCTGCCCGGCAGCGACCGCGGCGAGGGCGGGTTCGGGTCGACGGGGTTCGGCGAGCAGAAGCAAGGAGCGAACGCGTGAGCGAGATCGAGAACGCCGGGAGCGCGGAGCGTCCCGTCGACCACCCCAAGTCGGCGCCCGAGGACCGGGCGACCAACGGCCCCTTCGACGAGTCCGAGGCGAACCCGGTTCGCCCCTACGTCGACCTCGGCGGCGTGAAAGTGCTGCCGCGCGAGGGTCTGCACCTGCGACTCGAGGTCGAGGAGGGCTCGAAGCGCGTCGTCGCCGTCGGCCTCGACTACGCGAACTCGACACTGCAGGTGCAGCCGTTCGCGGCGCCGCGCTCGAGTGGCCTGTGGCACGAGATCCGCGAGCAGATCGCCGAGCAGATCGCGCGCCAGGGTGGCACGACGAGCGTCCGCGAGGGCGCGTTCGGGCCGGAACTGCTCGCGCAGATCCCGGTGGCCGCGGCCGACGGTGCGAGCGGCCGGATGCGTCTCGCCCGCTTCGTCGGCGTCGACGGGCCCCGCTGGTTCCTCCGCGGCGTCATCGCGGGGGAGGCGGCGGTCGACCCGGCGGCCGCCGCGCAGGTCGAGGACCTCTTCCGTTCGATCGTCGTCGTCCGCGGGACGACGCCGATGCCGCCGCGCGACCTGATTCCGCTGCGGATGCCGGCGACCGGCGCCCAGCCGCAGCAGTGATGTCGGGCGACGCCGAACGGCGCGACGGCGCGCCCGCCGAGGAGGGCTTCCGCGACGCGGCGAACCACGCCGCAGCACCGGACGGAGCGGACGGCGCCCGCGCGGCCGCGGAGCCGGGCGACCGCTCCGAGCTCGCCGGCGAGTTCGGTCGGCAGCTGGCCGCCGCGGCCGAACGCAGCGGGCTCGGTGCGCTGGCGCGCGACGAGCGCTTGAGCGGGCGCGACCTGCTCACGGCGATCGGCGGCGTCCGCGGCATCCTCGAGGCCCTGCTGCCCGGCCTCGTCTTCCTCGTCGTCTACAGCTCGCTGACGAGTTTCGCGCACCTCGAGACCCAGGCGGCGCTCGTCCCGGCGCTCGCGGCGTCCGTCGGGCTCGCCGTCGTCTTCACGATCGCGCGGGTGGTGGTCAAGAGTCAGCCGACGCAGGCGATCGCCGGCCTCGTCGGCGTGCTCGCCTCGGCCGGGCTCTCGCTCTGGACCGGGCGCGCCGAGGACAACTACGTGCTCGGCTTCTGGACGAACGGCGTCTACGCGACCGTGCTGCTCGTCTCGGTGCTCGTCCGCTGGCCGGTGATCGGGCTCATCGTCGGCTTCCTCATGAACGACGGCCTCGCCTGGCGGCAGGACCGCCGCAAGCTGCGTGCCGCGCAGTTCCTCACCCTCGTCTGGGTCGGGCTCTTCGTCGCACGCCTCGCGGTGCAGCTGCCGTTCTACTTCGCGCAGAACGTCGAGGCGCTCGGGGCCACGCGACTGCTCATGGGCGTCCCGCTGTACGCCCTCGTGCTCGTCTTCACCTGGCTCGTCGTGCGCGCCGTGTACCCGGCGGAGGACGCCGCCGCCGAGTGATAGAGTTATCTCGACGTCGAGATAAATAGCTCGAACCCGCGGGGCGGGGCGGCGCTGGGGCCATTAGGTTACCCTTGCTGGATCGGCCCCCTGTCTGACGAGCAAGATGAAGTGCCGCGATGCGTTCGCGGCAGGCTTCGCGAAGGAGAGGACATCGTGTCTGCAGTGAACAGTTTCGGGGCGAAGGACACGCTCCGCGTCGGCGACGAATCCTACGAGATCTTCCGCATCGACACCGTGCCCGGGTACGAGAAGCTCCCCTTCAGCCTGAAGGTGCTGCTCGAGAACCTGCTGCGCACCGAGGACGGCGCGAATGTCACGAAGGAGCAGATCGAGGCGCTGGGCTCGTGGGTCCCCACGGCCGAGCCCGACACCGAGATCCAGTTCACGCCCGCGCGCGTGGTCATGCAGGACTTCACCGGTGTGCCCTGCATCGTCGACCTCGCCACGATGCGCGAGGCCGTCGTCGCGCTCGGCGGCGACCCCAACAAGATCAACCCGCTCTCGCCGGCCGAGATGGTCATCGACCACTCCGTCATCGCCGACCTGTTCGGCACCGAGAACGCGCTCGAGCGCAACGTCGAGATCGAGTACGAGCGCAACGGCGAGCGGTACCAGTTCCTGCGCTGGGGCCAGACGGCCTTCGACGACTTCAAGGTCGTCCCGCCGGGCACCGGCATCGTGCACCAGGTGAACATCGAGCACCTCGCGAAGGTCATCTACGACCGCTCGGTCGACGGCGTCGTCCGCGCCTACCCCGACACCTGCGTCGGCACCGACTCGCACACCACGATGGTCAACGGCCTCGGCGTGCTCGGCTGGGGCGTCGGCGGCATCGAGGCCGAGGCGGCCATGCTCGGCCAGCCCGTCTCGATGCTCATCCCCAAGGTCGTCGGCTTCAAGCTCTCGGGCTCGATCCCGACCGGCGTGACCGCGACCGACGTCGTGCTCACCATCACCGACATGCTCCGCAAGCACGGCGTCGTCGGCAAGTTCGTCGAGTTCTACGGCTCGGGCGTCGCCTCGGTGCCGCTCGCGAACCGCGCGACCATCGGCAACATGAGCCCCGAGTTCGGCTCGACCGCCGCGATGTTCCCGATCGACGACGTCACGGTCGACTACCTCCGCCTGACCGGTCGCAGCGAGCAGCAGCTCGCCCTCGTCGAGGCGTACGCCAAGGAGCAGAAGCTCTGGCACGACGCCGACAACGAGCCGGTGTTCTCCGAGTACCTCGAGCTCGACCTCTCCACGGTCGTGCCGTCGATCGCCGGCCCGAAGCGCCCGCAGGACCGCATCATCCTCTCGACCGCCAAGGAGCAGTTCGAGAAGGACCTGACGAACTACGCCGAGGTCGACCACGACCTCGTCGACCTCGAGATCGCCGAGTCGTTCCCCGCGTCCGACCCGCCCGCGAACTCGCCGGAAGACGAGTACAGCCAGCACGTGCACCACCACAAGAGCCACGCGCCGACCTCGATCTCGAAGCCGACGCAGGTCGTCGAGGCCGATGGCACCGAGTACACGCTCGACCACGGCGCCGTCACGATCGCGGCGATCACCTCGTGCACGAACACCTCGAACCCCTCGGTCATGCTCGCGGCGGGTCTGCTGGCGCGCAACGCCGTGAAGAAGGGCCTGAAGGCCAAGCCGTGGGTGAAGACCACCCTCGCACCGGGCTCGAAGGTCGTCACCGACTACTACGAGAAGGCCGGCCTCACCCAGGACCTCGAAGACCTCGGCTTCTACACCGTCGGCTACGGCTGCACCACCTGCATCGGCAACTCGGGCCCGCTCATCGAAGAGGTCTCGGCCGCCATCCAGCAGAACGACCTCGCGGTGACCGCGGTGCTCTCGGGCAACCGCAACTTCGAGGGCCGGATCAATCCCGACGTGAAGATGAACTACCTCGCGTCGCCCCCGCTCGTGATCGCCTACTCGCTCGCCGGCTCGATGAACTTCGACTTCGAGACCGACGCGCTCGGCACCGACCCCGAGGGCAACGACGTCTTCCTCCGCGACATCTGGCCCGACGCGGCCGAGGTGCAGGCGACGATCGACTCGTCGATCAGCGAGGACATGTTCACCACGCAGTACGCGAGCGTGTTCGAGGGCGACGAGCGGTGGCGCACGCTGCCGACGCCGACCGGCTCGACGTTCGAGTGGGACGAGCAGTCGACCTACGTGCGGAAGCCCCCGTACTTCGAGGGCATGACCATGCAGCCGTCGCCCGTCTCCGACATCTCGGGCGCCCGCGTGCTCGCGAAGCTCGGCGACTCGGTCACGACCGACCACATCTCGCCCGCCGGCTCGATCAAGGCCGACAGCCCCGCCGGCCACTACCTGACCGAGCACGGCGTCGAGCGCAAGGACTTCAACTCCTACGGCTCGCGCCGCGGCAACCACGAGGTGATGATCCGCGGCACCTTCGCGAACATCCGCCTGCGGAACCAGCTCCTCGACGGCGTCGAGGGCGGCTACACCCGCGACTTCACGAAGGCCGACGCGCCGCAGTCGTTCATCTACGACGCCTCGCAGAACTACCAGGCGCAGGGCACCCCGCTCGTCATCTTCGGCGGCAAGGAGTACGGTTCCGGCTCCTCGCGCGACTGGGCCGCGAAGGGCACGAGCCTGCTGGGCGTGAAGGCGGTCATCACCGAGAGCTTCGAGCGCATCCACCGTTCGAACCTCATCGGCATGGGCGTCGTCCCGCTGCAGTTCCCGGTGGGGGAGTCGGCCGATTCGCTCGGACTCGACGGCACCGAGGTCGTCTCGATCTCGGGCCTCGAGCAGCTGAACGAGGGCACCACCCCGAAGACGGTCCACGTCGTCGCCGAGCCAAGCGAGCACTCGCCGGCCGGCAAGCAGACGGTCGAGTTCGACGCGGTCGTCCGCATCGACACGCCCGGTGAGGCCGACTACTACCGCAACGGCGGCATCCTGCAGTACGTGCTGCGCTCGCTCGTCTGACGCGGGCGCGACTCGGCGAGGCCGGGCGTTCCGTTCAGGGAGCGCCCGGCCTCAGCCGTTCGGGTCGCGTAGAATCGACGGATGCCGCACCCCCACTTCGCGGCGCACGGAAAGGCGGCGCAGATGACCCTGCTGGAGACGATCAGAGGCCCTCGTGACCTCGACGGTCTCACGAGGGAGCAGCTGGACCAGCTCGCGGAGGAGGTGCGCGAGCACCTCGTCGCGAACGTCGCGAAGACGGGCGGGCACCTGGGCCCGAACCTCGGCGTGGTCGAGCTCACGATCGCGATACACCGGGTGTTCTCCTCGCCGCAGGACGCCATCGTCTTCGACACCGGCCACCAGTCGTACGTGCACAAGCTGCTGACCGGCCGTCAGGACTTCTCGAC
Organism: Agromyces soli; assembly: GCF_022811605.1. Classification (GTDB taxonomy): domain Bacteria; phylum Actinomycetota; class Actinomycetes; order Actinomycetales; family Microbacteriaceae; genus Agromyces; species Agromyces soli. The sequence continues at coordinate 2,768,055 of NZ_CP094533.1, forward strand.
CCTGCGCCAGAACGGCGGCCTCGCGGGCTACCCGCAGCGCAGCGAGTCCGAGCACGACATCGTCGAGTCCTCGCACGCCTCCAGCTCGCTCTCGTGGGCCGACGGAATCTCGAAGGCGTTCGAGATGACCGGGCAGCACGACCGCCATGTCGTGGCCGTCGTCGGCGACGGGGCGCTCACGGGCGGCATGACGTGGGAGGCGCTCAACAACATCTCCGACGACAACACCCGCAAGCTCATCGTCGTCGTGAACGACAACGGCCGCTCCTACGCCCCGACCATCGGCGGCATGGCCCGCTTCCTGAACTCCGTGCGCACGAAGCGCACCTACCGCAATCTGCACCTGTCCAGCCGCGAGGCCTTCGAGCGGCTCGGCGGACCGGCGAAGGCGTTCTACCGCGGCGTGCGCGGCGGCCTGCACGGGTTCCTCTCCCGCTTCACCGACAACGAGGCGCTCTACTCGAACCTCGACATCAAGTACGTCGGCCCCGTCGACGGGCATGACGAGCACGCGATGGAGGACGCCCTCCGGCAGGCGAAGAACTACGGCGCCCCGGTCATCGTCCACGCGATCACCGAGAAGGGCCGCGGCTACGAGCCCGCCCGCAACGACGTGGCCGACCAGTTCCACGCCGTCGGGCAGATCGACCCGGAGTCGGGCGAACCGCTCGACACGAGCGGCGCGAAGAGCTGGACGAGCGTCTTCGCCGACGAGCTCGTGCAGCTCGCCGAGCACAACGAACGGCTCGTGGGCATCACCGCGGCCATGCTGCGGCCCACCGGCCTGCACCGCATGGCGGAGCGCTTCCCGGCCCGCGTCTTCGACGTCGGCATCGCCGAGCAGCACGCGGTCACGAGCGCGGCCGGGCTCGCCTTCGGCGGGCTCCATCCCGTCGTCGCCGTCTACGCCACCTTCATGAACCGCGCGTTCGACCAGCTGCTGATGGACGTCGCCCTGCACAAGGCCGGCGTCACCTTCGTGCTCGATCGCGCCGGAGTCACCGGGCCCGACGGGCCGAGTCACCACGGCGTCTGGGATCTGTCGATCCTGCAGGTCGTCCCCGGCATCCGGATCGCCGCTCCGCGCGATTCGGTGCGCCTGGCCGAGGAGCTCGGCGAGGCGGTGCGCGTCGAGGACGCGCCCACCGTGCTGCGCTTCCCGAAGGGCTCCGTCGGCACCGAGTACCACGCGGTCCGCCGCACGGCCGATGGCGTCGACGTGCTCGTCGAGTCCGAGCGCCGCGACGTGCTCATCGTGACCGTCGGCCCCATGGCGGGCATCGGCCTCGACGTGGCGAAGCGGCTCGAGGCGCACGGCATCGGCGCGACGGTGATCGATCCGCGCTGGGTCGTTCCCGTGCCCGAGAGCGTCGTGCGGCTCGCCGCGGACTATCGGCTCGTCGTCTCCCTGGAGGACGGCGTGCGGGTCGGCGGCGTGGGCACTCGCATCCGGCAGGATCTCCGTGAGGCCGGCGTCGACACCGCCGTGACCGAACTGGGCCTGCCCGACGAATTCCTCGACCACGGCTCGCGCGCCGAGATCCTCGAGCGGGTGGGGCTCACGCCGCAGCACATCGCCCACGACGTCACCGCGATGGTGCTCGGCACCAAGCTGCCGCACGCCCGCGGTGTCTCGGGCGACACCGGCGCGCAACCGGTGGTCGCTCGCGCGGCCGACTGACCGCGCCGGCATTCCGTACGGGAACGGCCCGCGACGAGATCGTCGCGGGCCGTTCCCGTGCGTCTGCTCGGCTCAGGCGCCGACGCCGCGCACCGGCGGGTGGTGGAACGTGTCGCCGAAGACCCGCTCCGAGGCGCCCACGCGGTCGAGGTACGGCGTCGCGCCGCCGGCCTGGAACGGCCAGCCCGCGCCGAGGATGAGGCAGAGGTCGATGTCCTCCGCGGCGGCCACGACCTGCTCCTCGAGCATGAGGTGGATCTCGCCGGCGAGCTCGTCCTCCACGCGGCGGAGGATCGTCGCGGCATCCACCGGGGTCTTGCCCACCGTGATCGCCTTCTTCGCCTCCTTGCTGAGGTCGACGACCTTGCCGTGCTTGTCCTTCTCGACGACCGGCGAGCCGAGCTTCGAGAGCGCGTGCATGTTCTCCGAGGCGTAGAAGCGCTCCGGGAACTCCCGCACCATCGTGTCCTGCACGTGCGCGGCGACCGCCCAGCCGACGAGGTCGATGAGCTCGAACGGGCCCATCGGGAGCCCGATGGGGGCGAGCGCCTTCTCGACGACGGGAACCGGAGTGCCCTCGTCGACGGCGCGCGCCGCCTCGCCCATCACCTTCGCGAGCAGGCGGTTCACGACGAAGCCCGGGGCGTCGGCCGTGAGGACGGCGCTCTTACGCAGCTTCGCGGCGGTCGCGAACGCGGTCGCGAGCGTCGCATCGTCGGTCTTCGGCGTGCGCACGATCTCGATGAGCGGCATCACCGCAACCGGGTTGAAGAAGTGGAACCCGACGAGGCGCTCCGGGTGGGCGAGCTTCGCGCCGATCTCCTCGACGGAGAGCGAAGAGGTGTTCGTCGCGATGATCGCCGTCTCGGCGAGGTGCGGCTCGACCTCGGCGAAGACCTGCTGCTTCACCGTCAAGTCCTCGAACACGGCCTCGATCACCCAGTCGCAGTCGGCGAAGTCGGCCTTGTCGGTCGTGCCGCTGACGAGGGCGCGGAGCCGGTTCGCCTCGTCGGCGTCGATGCGGCCCTTCTGCTCGAGCGCACCGATCTCGTCGCGGATGTAGCCGAGGCCCTTGTCGACGCGTGCCTGGTCGAGGTCGGTGATGACGACCGGCACCTGCAAGCGGCGGACGAAGAGGAGCGCGAACTGGCTCGCCATGAGCCCGGCACCGATGATGCCGACCTTCGTCACCTTGCGCGCGAGCTCGCGGTCGGGGGCGCCCGCCGGCCGCTTGGCGCGCTTCTGCACGAGGTTGAACGCGTAGATCGAGGCGCGGAACTGGTCGCCGGCGATGAGCTCGGCGAGCACCTCGTCCTCACGGGCGAAGCCCTCGGCCTTCGTGCCGCTCTTGGCTGCCTTCAGCAGCTCGAGCGCGGCGTAGGGCGACTTCGCGACGGAGCCGATGCGGGCCTCGAGGGTCTTGCGCGCGATGCCGATCGCGACGTCCCACTTCGCGAGCCGTTCGAGCTTGCCCGGCGTGTTCGGGCGCTTCACCTGCGCGCCGCCGAGCACGCCGTCGGCCCACTTCAGCGAGTCCTCGAGGAAGTTCACCGGCGCGAACATCGCGTCGGCGATGCCGAGCTCGAGGGCGTCCTTCGCCTTCAGCATGCGGTTGTTCTTCAGCGGGTTCTCGACGACGACCTTGAGCGCGTTCTCGATGCCGATCAGGTTCGGCAGCAGGTACGCGCCGCCCCAGCCGGGGATGATGCCGAGGAAGACCTCGGGCAGGGCGATCCCGGGCGCGGAGGAGTCCACCGTGCGGTAGTCGGAGTTCAGCGCGATCTCGAGCCCGCCGCCGAGGGCGAGGCCGTTGATGAAGCAGAACGAGGGCACGCCGAGCTCGCCGAGCTTGCCGAGCACGAAGTGGCCGAGCTGCCCCATCTTGAGCGCGACCTCGCGGCTCGGGATCTCACCGACCTTCGAGAGGTCGGCGCCCGCCGCGAGGAAGTACGGCTTGCCGGTGATCGCGACGGCATCGATCTCGCCCGCCGTAGCGCGCGCCTGCAGCTCGACGAGCCGCTCGTCGAGCTCGAGCAGCGTCACCGGACCGAGCGTCGTGGGCCGGGTGTGGTCGCGCCCGTTGTCGAGCGTGATGAGGGCCAGCGTCTTGCCGGACGGCAGTCGGACGTCGCGCACGTAGGAGTGTGTGACGACCTCATCGGCCGACATGGCGGCGAGCTCGGAGAAATCGATCTTCGAGTAGTCGGTCATGTCGCTCAACGACCCTTTCCGTAGCGCTTGTGGTGCGGGTTCTCCCAGATGACGGTGCCGCCCTGTCCGAGGCCGACGCACATCGCGGTCACGCCGTAGCGGACGTCGGGGCGCTGCTCGAACTGGCGGGCGAGCTGGAGCATCAGGCGCACGCCCGACGCGGCCAGGGGGTGGCCGATGGCGATGGCGCCGCCCCAGGGGTTCACGCGCTCGTCGTCGTCGGCGATGCCGAAGTGGTCGAGGAAGCTCAGCACCTGCACGGCGAAGGCCTCGTTGAGCTCGAACAGTCCGATGTCGGAGATGTCGAGGCCGGCGCGCTTCAGCGCCTTCTCGGTCGAGGGGATGGGCCCGATGCCCATGACCTCGGGCTCGACGCCGGCGAAGGCGAAGCTGACCATGCGCATCTTCGTCGTGAGGCCGAGCTCCTTGGCCGCGTCGGAACTGGCGAGGATCGCGGCGGTGGCGCCGTCGGTGAGGGGCGAGGCGTTGCCCGCGGTGACCCGGCCGTGCGGGCGGAACGGCGTCTTCAGCGTCGCGAGGCCCTCCATGGTCGTCTCGGGACGGCGGCCCTCGTCCTCCGTGGCGAGGCCCCAGCCCGACTCGGTGCGCAGGGCGACCTGCACGAGGTCGGGCTGGATGTTCCCGGCGTCGTAGGCGGCCTGCACCTTCTGCTGGCTCAGCATGCCGAAGCGGTCGGCGCGCTCCTTGGTGAGCTCGGGGAAGCGGTCGTGGAGCCGCTCGGCGGTGTTGCCCATGTTGAGCGCATCGGCGGCGACGAGCTTCTCGGCGAGGAACCGCGGGTTCGGGTCGGCGTCGAGGCCCATCGGGTGCCGCCCCATGTGCTCGACCCCGCCGGCGATGACCACGTCGTACTGGCCGAAGCCGATGCCGGAGCCGGTGGTGGTGACGGCGGTCATCGCGCCGGCGCACATGCGGTCGATCGCGAAGCCGGGCACGCTCATCGGCAGGCCCGCGAGGATCGCGGCGGTGCGGCCGAGGGTCAGGCCCTGGTCGCCCTGCTGGGTGGTCGCGGCGATCGCCACGTCGTCCACCCGCGCCGGGGGCAGGGAGGGGTTGCGTTCGAGGAGCCCCGTGATGGTCTTGACCGCGAGGTCGTCGGCCCGGGTGTTCCAGTACATGCCCTTTTCACCGGCTCGTCCGAACGGGGTCCGGACCCCGTCGACGAACACGACATCAGCTCGTTCAGCCACGCTGCAGCTCCCTTTCGGATCAGGAATGATTCGATCCTACGAAGCCGTCCTCGCGGCGGCGGAATCGCTTGACGGAACCTACGAAGCGCTGTCCTCGGCGTCCTGAATGCTTTGTGCCGCCTCGCTAAAGGCCGCAGCGATTCTCTGTGCGGTGGCTTCAAGCTGCCAGGGCCTGGCGCCGTGTTCGGCGAGCGCGGCCGAGATCGCTGCGGCGTCGAGCTCGAGTGGCGGGTGCCAGGCGACGCGACGCAGCGTGTCCGGGGTGAGCAGGTTCTCCACCGGCATCCCGTACTCCTCGGCGACCTCGGCGACCGCCTCCTTGGCCAGGCGAAGACGCGCGTCGGCCTCCGGGTTGCGCGCCGCCCAGGCGCGCGGGGGCGGCGGCGCGTCGCTCGGCACGCGCGCGGCCGGCAGGTCGTTCGTCTGGATGGCGGCCTCGACGGCCTTCCACCACCGGTCGAGCTCGCTGCGGCTCGCCCGGCCGTTGAAGTCCTTCATATCGGCGAGCGCCCGGCGGCTTCGCGGGATGGCCTTCGCGACGGTGAGGATCGACGAGTCGGGGACGAGTCGCCCTGGCGCCACGTCGCGCTCGACGGCGAGTTCGTCGCGGGCGAGCCAGAGCGAGCGGGCGACCGCGAGATTGCGGGGCGAACGCAGCGCGTGGATTCCGGAGAGCCGGCGCCAGGGCTCGTTCGCCGCCGGCTTCGGTTCGCGGTGCAGGACGGCGTCGAACTCCTGCTCGGCGATCCGCGCCTTGTCCGCGGCGACGAGCTCTTCGGCGAGGCGGTCGCGCACATCGACGAGCAGCTCGACGTCGAGCGCCGCGTAGGTGAGCCACGGCTGGGGGAGCGGCCGGGTCGACCAGTCCGCCGCGGAGTGCTCCTTCGCGAGGGTGACGCCGAGGAGCTCCTCGACGACGGCGGCGAGACCGACGCGCTGCATGCCGAGGAGGCGCGCGGCGAGTTCGGTGTCGAAGATGCGCTCCGGGTCGAGCCCGACCTCGCGGAGGCACGCGAGGTCCTGACTGGCCGCGTGCAGCACCCACTCGTCGTGGTGCACGAGCTCCTGCAGCCGGCCGAACTCGCCGAGCGCGGGCGGATCGAAGAGGAAGGTGCCGGAGCCCCGCCGGAACAGCTGGATGAGGTACGCGCGCTGCGAGTAGCGGAACCCGCTCGCCCGCTCGGCGTCGACCGCGATGGGGCCGTCGCCGTCGGCGATCCGGTCGACCGCGGCCGCGAAGGCTTCCGGCGTGTCGATCACCCGGTAGTCAGTCACGGTTCCTCCGTCTGAGTAGGGTCGTCACCCCTTCGGAACGGGGCGGCAGCCCGGCGAGCATGCACAGCAACTCGCCCCAGCCTTCCACATGCGCGTCGATCCGGGGGTCGAGGGGGGTCCACGAGGCGCGCAGCTCGATCTGCGCGCCGTCGCCCTGCTGGGCGAGTTCGCCGAAGCCAGTGGAGAGGATCTTCGTCGCCGTGCCCGAGGCCGCCACATAGCTCGCGCCCCTGGCGTCGAGGGCGTCGACGAGCCAGGACCAGGCCACGTCGGCCAGGAACGGGTCGAGGCCGATGTCGGTCTCGAGCGGCGCCTGCGCGAAGCAGACGACGCGGAACCGTCCGCCCCACTGCTCCGGCTCGCTGGGGTCGTACAGGAGCACGAAGCGGCCGGTGCCGAGCTCGGAGTCGGCGTGCCGGCTCGGCAGCACGTCCGCCGACAGCGCAGTGGCGTAGGGGGCGAGGGCCGCGGGCGCGGGGATCTCGGACACGCGGAGCTCGCTTCGGGGCGAGGCCGCTCGGATGGATTCGAGCGCGACCTCGAACTCGTGGGGCGGTCGCGTCGCTGAGTCGGGCACGAGTGCAGACTAGAGTCTGCGTCGAGGCGGATGTCGGCGGCACGCCGGTCCGACCGGCACCACCTCGACGGGATCGACCGGAGGGGGACGTATGCCAGGGGGAGCACGCATCGCGAAGGGCGTCGGGATCGCGATCGGGGTCGTCGCGCTGACGGCGGCGGTCGCGGCGACGGTCACCGCCGCGATCGGGGTGCGGTTCGCGCGCAAGGTGGTCACTCCGCCGCTGGAGCGCGAGGAGGACGTCCGCATCCTCGGCGTCGACCGCCCCAGGAACGAGATCCTGCTGGCGCCGTCGGACGAAGCGCGGATGGCCGGGCGCTACGGGTTCTGGTTCGACCGGGACGCCGGATACGCCCGACTCGGCGAGGTCCTCGACGACGGGCCGCGCGGAGTCCGCCGAGTCATCGAGTCGATCGACTTCGGCCGCCTCGAGCGTGCGCAGCGCGGGCGGATGAGCGGCTGGTACCACCTGGGGCCGTGGGAGCTCGGCATCCCCTACGAGAACGTCGCGATCCAGACGCCGGTCGGACCGGCCCCCGCCTGGCACGTCCCCGCCGAGGAGCCGGGTGGCGACTGGGTCATCCAGGTGCACGGCTGGGGGGCCAGGCGCCCCGAAGGCCTCCGGGCCGTCGCGCCGGCTCGTGCGCAGGGCTGGGACACCCTGCTGATCTCCTACCGGAACGACGGGGAGGCGCCGGCCTCCGGCGACGGCCGTTTCGGTCTCGGCAGCACCGAGTGGCGCGACGTCGAGGCGGCCGTCGCCTACGCCCAGGAGCACGGTGCGCGGCGCATCGTGCTGATGGGCTGGTCGATGGGCGGCGGCACGGTGCTGCAGGCGATGCTCCGCTCGCCGGGCGTCGCCGACGCGGTCTGCGGCCTCATCCTGGAGTCGCCGGCGGTCGACTGGGCGGACATCCTGCGCTTCCAGGGCACGCTCTACCGGCTGCCCGCGGAGTTCGCCGTCGTCGTGAGCCGGGTGCTGCGCGACCGGCTGGGGTCGGGGCTCGCGGGCCTCGCCGAGCCCATCGACCTCGCCGAACTCGACGCCGCCGAGCGGGCCGACGAACTGGCGGTGCCGATGCTGCTGCTGCACAGCGTCGACGACGGCTTCGTGCCGATCGACGGTTCGCGGCGCCTGGCGGAGGCCCGTCCCGATCTCGTCCAGTTCGAGATCTTCGAGGGCGCGCGCCACACCAAGCTGTGGAACGAGGATCCGGAGCGCTGGAGCTCGCTCATCTCGGAGTGGCTCACCGCCCGCTGATCGCCAGCGATCAGGCGCCGCGCTCGGCCACCTGGCGCTTGATGCGGGCGAGCATGCCGGTCATGCCCCGCACCCGCAGCGGCGACACCGCCTGCCCGAGCCCGAGCGACTGCGGGTAGTCGGCGGGGACGTCGAGCACCTTCTGCGGGGTGAGCCCGTCGAGCCCCTGCACGAGAATCGAGGCGAAGCCCCGGGTGGTCGGTGACTCCCGCGGCGCGGTGGCGTGCAGGTGCACTCGGCCGTCATCGACCTCGACGAAGAGGTAGACGGGGGACTGGCACTCCTCGACGCGCTCGAGCAGTTCGGGGTGATCGGCGTAGCGCTCGGGCAGCTCCGGCAGCTCGTTCGAGAACTCGAGCAGGAGCTGGAGGCGGTCCTTCACCTCGAGCGCGAGGAAGTCGTCGCGGGTCTCGGCGAGCCGGTCGGGGAGTGCCGTGTCGTCCATCCCCTCGATTCTCGCACCGATCGGCGCCGCCGCTGCCGGCACCGCCGAACCGCACTCGCGGGTCAGCGCGCGGGCAGCTCGCCGCGCGCCTCCCCGGTGACGATGGGCACGCGCACGGCGCTGCCCCACTCGGTCCACGAGCCGTCGTAGTTCCGCACCTGCTCGAAGCCGAGCAGATGCGTGAGCACGAACCAGGTGTGGCTCGAGCGCTCACCGATGCGGCAGTAGGCGACGATCTCGTCGTCGTCTTCGAGGCCGACCTCGTCGCGGTAGATGGCGTCGAGCTCCGCGCGGGGGCGGAAGGTGCCGTCGGACGCGGCGGCGCGCGCCCAGGGCACCGACGCCGCGGTCGGGATGTGCCCCGCGCGGAGGGCGCCCTCCTCGGGGTACGCCGGGGCCGTGGTGCGCTCGCCCGAGTACTCCTCGGGGGAGCGGACGTCGATGAGCGGCTTCCCGAGGTGGGCGAGCACGTCCTCCTTGAAGGCTCGGACGACGGTGTCGTCGCGCTCGACGACCGGGTACTCGACCGGCGTGACCTCGGCCGGTGCGGTGGTGAGTTCGCGGCCCTCGGCGATCCAGAGGTCGCGGCCGCCGTCCAGGAGCCGCACGTCTTCGTGTCCGAAGAGGGTGAACACCCAGAGCGCGTACGCGGCCCACCAGTTGTTCTTGTCGCCGTAGATGACGACGGTCGAGTCGCGGGCGATGCCCTTCGAGCCGAGCAGCGCGGCGAACTGCTCGCCGGAGAGGTAGTCGCGGACGACCGGGTCGTTGAGCTCCGTGTGCCAGTCGATCTTCACCGCACCGGGGATGTGGCCGATCTCGTAGAGCAGCACGTCCTCGTCCGACTCCACCACCACGAGACCCGGTTCGCCCAGGCGTTCGGCGAGCCACTCGGTGGAGACGAGTCGCTCGGGGTGGGCGTACTCGGCGAACTTCTCGGCGGGGTCGAACGCGACGGACATGCTGGCCTCCTGCGGGCGCCCGGTCGGGCGTGGGGGTTCGGGGAGCGGACTAGGCTGGTGGCGAAATCCAACTCGAATCTACGCGGCGCGCCGGTCGAAGTCACAGGGGCCGTCATCGGATGCAACACGGGAGACCCCTGAACATGACCACGGCTGAGGCCAGCACGCTCGTCCGGCTCATCGAGCGGAACCCGACCATCACGGGCGCCGAGATTGCCGCCGCGCTGACCCCGCCGCCGCAGTTCGAGCACGCGTCCTTCGACTCGTACCGGCCCGACCCGGACTTCCCCTCGCAGCAGGCGGCGCTCGCCCGGCTCAAGGAGTTCGCAGGCGCCTGGCGCGCCGCCCAGCGCCCGGGCGGCTTCTTCTCCCGCAAGCGGCCGGCCCGCATCGAGCTGCCGGGCGTCTACCTCGACGGCGGCTTCGGCGTCGGCAAGACCCACCTCCTCGCCGCGCTCTGGCACGTCGCCCACGGCCCGAAGTACTTCGGCACCTTCATCGAGTACACGGCGCTCGTCGGGGCGCTCGGCTACGCGCAGGCGGTCGAGCTGCTCCGCGGGGCGAAGCTCGTGTGCATCGACGAGTTCGAGCTCGACGACCCGGGCGACACGATGCTGATGACCCGCTTCCTCGGCGAGCTGATGGCGGGCGGCACGCGGGTCGCCGCGACGAGCAACACCCCGCCGAACGCACTCGGCGAGGGGCGTTTCGCCGCGGCCGACTTCCTGCGCGAGATCCACGCGCTCTCCTCGAACTTCGAGACCCTGCGCATCGACGGGCTCGACTACCGCCGTCGCGACACCGAGGGGCATGCGGTCGTCGCGGGCGACGACGCGGCCGTCCGCCGCACGGCGGAGGCGCTCGCGGCCAACGGGCACCGCACCTCGCTCGACGGCTTCGACGAGCTCATCGCCCACCTCGCCACGGTCCACCCGTCGAAGTACGTGCGGCTCATCGACGGCGTCGACGCGATCGCCCTCACCGGCGCGCACGAGCTGAACGACCAGAACGCCGCGCTGCGCCTCGTCGCCTTCATCGACCGCGTGTACGACGCCGAGGTGCCGCTCATCGCGAGCGGCATCCCCCTCGACGAGGTCTTCGACGCGGAGATGATGGCGGGCGGCTACCGCAAGAAGTACCTCCGCTCGATGAGCCGCATGATCGCACTGACCTCGGGCGAGCTGCCGCCGCACGACTGACGCGCGACCCGACTGCGCCGAAACCTGCTGTTTACGGGAGCGCCCGCTCCGTAACCGGACCGAAACACGACGAGGCGTCGTTCGAAACCAGCTCTCGTGACACTGGGCCCACTGGATCCCCGGTTGCACCCGAGAGAGGTTTCGAGATGGACCAAGGCAACACCGCGTTCCTGCTGATCGCGGCGGCACTCGTGCTGCTGATGACGCCAGGGCTCGCGTTCTTCTACGGCGGCCTCGTGAAGGCGAAGAGCGTCATCAGCATGATGATGATGAGCTTCGGCGCGATGGGCCTCATCGGCGTGCTCTGGGTGCTCTTCGGCTACGCCATCGCGTTCCCCGCCGCCGAGGGGCTCAGCGCGCCCTGGGCGATCGACTGGTCGGCCCTCGGCCTGCAGAGCCTGCTCGAGACGCCGGAGGGCGCCGCGTTCCCGCCGCTCGCCTTCGTGGCCTTCCAGGCGACCTTCGCGATCCTCACGGTCGCGCTCATCTCGGGGGCGATCGCCGACCGGGCCAAGTTCGGCGCGTGGATGGTCTTCGCCGGCATCTGGGCGGTCGTCGTGTACTTCCCGGTCGCGAGCTGGGTGTTCAATTTCGGACTGGCCGACGACGGCAGCTTCGCCTACGGCGGCTGGATCACCTACGGCCTGCAGCAGGCCTTCGGCGTCGGGGCGATCGACTTCGCCGGCGGCACCGCCGTGCACATCAACGCAGGCGCCGCGGCTCTCGCCCTCGCGCTCGTCCTCGGCAAGCGCGTCGGCTTCTCGAAGGGCGCGCACGTGCCGCACAACCCGCCGTTCGTGCTGCTCGGCGCCGGGCTCCTCTGGTTCGGCTGGTTCGGCTTCAACGCGGGCTCCGAGCTCGCCGCGGACGGCACCGCCGCCCTCGCCTTCGTGAACACGATCGCCGCCCCGGCCGCCGCGCTCCTCGCGTGGCTCCTCGTCGAGAAGATCAAGGACGGCAAGCCCACCTCGGTCGGCGCCGCGTCGGGCGCCGTGGCCGGCCTCGTGGCGATCACGCCCGCGTGCGCATCCCTGACCCCGGTGTGGGCGATCGTGCTCGGCCTCGTCGCCGGCGCGGTCTGCGCCGTCGCGATCGACCTGAAGTTCAAGTTCGGCTTCGACGACTCGCTCGACGTGGTCGGCATCCACCTCGTGGGCGGCCTCATCGGCACGCTGTACCTCGGCATCTTCGCGAACGGCACCGGGCTCATCTACAGCGGCGAGCTCACGCAGCTCGCGGTGCAGGCGATCGCGGCCTTCGCGGTGCTGGCCTACTCGTTCGGGCTGACGTTCGTGATCGGCTTCGCGATCCAGAAGATCATGGGCTTCCGGGTGCGCAACGAGGACGAGATCGCGGGCATCGACACCGCCGTGCACGGCGAGGACGCGTACAAGCTCGAGCTCGTCTAGCGCCGATCCGCCACTCGGGGGCGGTGGGGTAGTGTGCCGGTGTGTCAGACGCCAGCCGCTTCCTCACCGCCCTCGTTCGTGCGATCGGTCAGGCGTTCCGATCGAGCGGCCAGGCGCGCAGCGGAGGGCCGGGCGCCTCGTCTCGGGCGGCACGTGCGAGCGGCGCATCCGGCCGGGGCGGGACCACGACCGACGTCCTGTCGCCGGGGCAGTCCGGCGCATCCGCGACGCAGGAGGTCGACCCGCGAGGCCTCGGTCGGGTCGTGCTGAGCTACGCTCCGACGCCGGACGGCGAGCCGGATCCCGGTGAGATCGTGTGGACCTGGGTGCCGTTCGAGGAGCACGACGGCCGGGGCAAGGATCGCCCGGTCGTGATCGTCGCCGCCGGCGACGGGGATCGCTTCCTCGCGGTGCAGCTCACGAGCAAGGGCCGGTCGGGGGATCGCGACTACCTGGGGCTCGGCACCGGCCCCTGGGATGCCGAGGGCCGGCCGAGCTGGGTGCGGCTCGACCGGATCTTCCTGGTGCACGGCGACGGGATGCGCCGGGAGGCCGCCTCGCTCGACGAGGCCCGCTACCGGCTCGTCGCCGAGGCGTTGCGCGGCCGCTACGGCTGGCGCTGACGGCGGCGTCGATCCACGCGGACCTCGTCCGAGAACGACGAAGCCCCCGGCGTCTGCCGGGGGCTTCTCTGGTGGGCGATGCCGGGCTCGAACCGACGACCTCTTCCGTGTGAAGGAAGCGCGCTACCAGCTGCGCCAATCGCCCAAGGGGATTCGGGCACGAACGCGTCGTGCCGCGGGTTCGATAGTAGCCGACGCCGAGGGGTGAATGCACATCGGGCGGGCGGGCCTCGGATCCCGGGCGTGTCCGGCTCCGCCCCGAAGGTCGGCAACGCCCCCGAAACGGACTCGACACGCCCGGGTTGCACGGCTGGATTCCGTAGCTGACCTGGCTGAACAGTGGGGGAGCCATCCTCGGTTTGTGAATCGTTCACCCTTTCGGTTACAGTTTCTGTGTTGCCGGAAACGGCGACAACGCGGATGTGGCGCAGTTGGTAGCGCATCACCTTGCCAAGGTGAGGGTCGCGAGTTCGAGTCTCGTCATCCGCTCTGATCAGAACCGGGCGAAAGCCCGTTTCTGGTTTCTGGTGGTGAACCCAGACACGGTGGATTGGCCGAGAGGCGAGGCAGCGGCCTGCAAAGCCGTATACACGGGTTCGAATCCCGTATCCACCTCCAAGCCGAATTCTTTCGACTTGACACGGGCGATTGGCGCAGCGGTAGCGCGCTTCCCTGACACGGAAGAGGTCACTGGTTCGATCCCAGTATCGCCCACCACACAGCAACGCCCCGGCAGACGCCGGGGCGTTCGTCGTATCCGGCCTCTGCCCGGCGTCGTCCGCGGTGCGCGCCTCGGCGCGCGGTCGCCCAGCACGCGACTACAGTTGAGGGGCGGCGCGGTTCTCACGACGTGCGCGCCGCGACATCCGGATGATCGACGATCCCGGACCGCGGTGGGCGGGATGCCCGCGCGGTGGGATCCAGCTAAATGGGAGTGGACCAGGTGACCGACGGCTTCGAGCTCTTCACCGACCGTTCCGTTGTCGCGATGCGCGTCAACGGCGAGCTCAAGGACCTGGCGACCACGGTCACGGAGACCGACGTCGTCGAGCCGGTCACGATCGACTCGCCCGACGGCCTGAACATCCTGCGCCACTCCACCGCCCACGTGCTCGCCCAGGCGGTGCAGAACGTGAACCCCGAGGCGAAGCTCGGCATCGGCCCGCCCGTGACCGACGGCTTCTACTACGACTTCGACGTCGCCGAGGCGTTCAGCACCGACGACCTGAAGGCGCTCGACAAGGAGATGTCGCGCATCGTCCGCGCCGGCCAGCGCTTCGTGCGCCGCGTCGTGAGCGACGAGGAGGCGCGCGCCGAGCTCGCCAACGAGCCGTACAAGCTCGAACTCATCGGGCTGAAGGGCAGCGCCTCGACCGGAGACGACAACGAGAACGTCGAGGTCGGCGGCGGCGAGCTGACGATCTACGACAACGTCGACCCGAAGACCGGCGAGGTCGCCTGGAAGGACCTCTGCCGCGGGCCGCACCTGCCGAACACCCGCATGATCGGCAACGGCTGGGCGCTCATGCGCGTCGCCGGCGCCTACTGGCGGGGGAGCGAGAAGAACCCGCAGCTCCAGCGCATCTACGGCACCGCCTGGCCGACGAAGGACGAGCTGCGCGCCTACCAGCACCGCCTCGAGGAGGCCGCGAAGCGCGACCACCGCAAGCTCGGCAAGGAGCTCGACCTCTTCAGCTTCCCCGACGAGATCGGCTCGGGGCTCTCGGTCTGGCACCCGAAGGGCGGCATCATCCGCGGCGAGATGGAGCAGCACGCCCGTCGCCGGCACATCGAGGGCGGCTACACCTACGTGTACACGCCGCACATCTCGAAGGAGGACCTCTTCCTCCAGTCGAACCACCTCGTCACCTACCGCGAGGGCATGTTCCCGCCGATCGTCATGGACGAGGAGCGCGACGCCGAGGGCAACGTCACGAAGCAGGGCCAGGACTACTACCTGAAGCCCATGAACTGCCCGATGCACATCCTCATCTACAAGGAGCGGGCGCGCAGCTACCGCGACCTGCCGATGCGGCTGGCCGAGAACGGCACGGTCTACCGCAACGAGCTCTCGGGAGCCCTGCACGGGCTCACCCGGGTGCGCGGCTTCACCCAGGACGACTCGCACCTCTTCGTCACGCCCGAGCAGCTGGAGGCCGAGGCGACCCGCGTGCTCGAGTTCGTCATCTCGATGCTGCGCGACTTCGGCCTCGAGGACTTCGAACTCGAGCTCTCGATGCGCGACGACGAGAAGTCCAAGTGGATCGGCTCGGACGAGTTCTGGGAGTACTCCACGAACGCGCTGCGCAACGTCGCCGTGGCGAGCGGGCTGAAGCTCACCGAGGTGCCCGGCGAGGCGGCGTTCTACGGGCCGAAGATCGACCTGAAGACCCGCGATGCCATCGGGCGCACCTGGCAGCTCTCCACGGTGCAGGTGGACCCGAACCTGCCCGAGCGATTCGAGCTCGAGTACACCGGATCCGACGGTGAGAAGCACCGCCCGATCATGATCCACCGGGCGCTGTTCGGCTCGATCGAGCGCTTCTTCGCGATCCTGCTCGAGCACTACGCGGGCGTGTTCCCGGTGTGGCTCGCCCCCGTGCAGGTGGTCGGCATCCCCGTCGCCGACGAGTTCGCGCCCTACCTCGGCGACATCGTCGAGCGGCTGCGGGTCGCGGGCGTGCGGGCCGAGCTCGACACGAGCGACGACCGCATGCAGAAGAAGATCCGCACGCACACGACGCAGAAGATCCCGTTCCAGCTCATCGCCGGCGAGAACGACCGCTCGGCCGGCACCGTGAGCTTCCGGTTCCGCGACGGTACCCAGGAGAACGGCGTCGCGGTCGACGAGGCGATCGAGCACGTGCTCGCGTCGATCCGCGACCACCGCCAGGTGACGAGCCGGGACGACCTGTTCGGATGACCGGGGCGGCCGACGAGGAGCTGCGGGTGCAGTCGTCCGAGGAGTTCGCCGCGGCGCCCGACGCGTTCCAGCGGCTCTGGACGCCGCACCGGATGGTGTACATCCAGCAGGGCGAGCCGGAGTCGCACGAGTGCCCGTTCTGCCGAGCGCCCGAGCGCAGCGACGAGGACGCCCTCATCGTCGCGCGCGGGCGCACGGCGTACGCCCTGCTGAACCTCTATCCGTACAACAGCGGGCACCTGCTCGTCTGCCCCTACCGGCACATCGCCACCTACGACCAGGCCACGTCCGAGGAGGTCGCCGAGATCGGCGAGCTCACCCAGACGGCGATGCGGGTCATCCGCGCCGTCTCGCGCTGCGACGGGTTCAACCTGGGCATGAACCAGGGGCGGATCGCCGGGGCCGGCATCTCGGAGCACCTGCACCAGCACGTCGTGCCGCGCTGGGCCTCGGACTCGAACTTCTTCCCGATCATCGCGGGCACGAAGGCGCTGCCGCAGCTCCTCGGCGAGGTGCGCCGCACGATCGCGGAGGCCTGGCCTACGGCCGGCTGAACCGCCGAGCCCGGCCCCGGTGATCCGGACTCAGATCCAGCCCTGCTGCCACGCCTTCTCCGCGGCCTCGTGCCGCGACGCCGCGTCCAGCTTGGTCATGGCGGAGGAGAGGTAGTTCCGCACGGTCCCCTGGGCGAGGTGCAGCCGCTCGGCGATCTGCTGGACGCTGAGGGTCGAGCGGCTGTGCCGCAGGGCGTCGAGCTCCCGGTCGGTCAGCGGGCAGCGCTCGGCGGTGAGCGCCGCGGCGGCGATCTCCGGATCGATGTACCGGCGCCCGGCGGCGACGTCGCGGATGACGTCGGCGAGGCTCTCCGCCGGCGTCGACTTCGGCACGAAACCGGACACCTTCGCGGCGAGCGCCCGGCGCAAGACCCCGGGGCGGGCGTGCCGGGTCACGATGACGACCCGGGTCGGCACCGTCGCGAGGATGCGCGCGGCGGCCTCGACGCCGTCGGCGTCGGGCATCTCGAGGTCGAGCAGGCACACGTCGGGGCGCGTCGCTGCGGCCTGCGCGACCGCGGAGGTGCCCGTGTCGGCGCTCGCGACGATCTCGATGTCCGGTTCGAGGTCGAGCAGCGCCACGAGCGCGCCGCGGATCAGGTGCTCGTCGTCGGCCACGAGCAGCCGGATGGGCGGGGCGAGGGGATCGGCGCGGGTCATGCGGGCACCCCGGCGGGCATCGGGACGCTCGCGACGACCTGGAACGTGCCGGCTGCGGCGTCCGCCTCGGTGCTGAACGCGCCGCCGATCGCCGTCAGTCGCTCGCGGAGGCCGTCGAGGCCGCTGCCGGGCCCCTGATCGGACCGCCGAGCGCCGTCTGCCGGCGCCGCGACCCCGTCGTTCGTGATCCGCAGTTCGCAGCGTTCGCCGCGCGTCACGAGCTCGATCGTGACGGCGCGCGCTTCGCTGTGCCGGAGGATGTTCGTCGTGCCCTCGCGCACCACGGAGCCCAGCGCGCGCTGCACCTCGTCGTCGCTCGGCACGGGCCCGAGCCGCAGCGTGCAGACGGCCCCGGAGGCGGTGAGGACCTCGCGCGCGTTCTCGAGCTCCTGGTCGAACGCGACCTGGCGGTAGCCCGCGACGAGGGAGCGCGTCTCCTCGAGCGCGTCCTTGGCGATGAGCCGCACCTCGTGCACGAGGGCGCGAGCGCGCTCGGGGTCGCGCTCGAGGAGTCGCTCGGCGAGCTCGGACTTCAGCGAGATCACCTGCAGGTGGTGGCCCTGGATGTCGTGGAGATCGGAGGCGAAGCGGAGCCGCTCCTGCGTCACGGCGAGTTCGCCGGCGGTGCGTCGGTTCCGGTCGAGCCGGACGACCACCTCCCACCACCACAGGCTGGTGAGGGCCATGATCGGCAGCATGACCGCGAAGAAGCCGATCATCCAGCCGGTGGACTGCTCGCGGGCGGTCTCGGCGCCGCCGTGCAGCGTGGCGGCTGCCACCACGTGCGCCACGGTCACCGCGGCGCCGACGGCCAGCAGTTGACCGCGCCTGGGCTTCGGCAGCAGCGGCGCGATGAGGGTCAGGGCGGCCCAGAGCGGCATCGCGCTCGTGAGCGCCAGTCCGGGCGCGAGGAGCCCGAGCGCCCAGACGAGGGCGGCGGGGAGCAGCAGGACGACGGTCCAGGCAGGATGCGGCAGCCCCCCGCCGCGGCCGAGGTGGAGGAACCAGCAGTAACGGAGCTGCGCCGCGGTGGCGAGCAGTTGGAGCACGAGCGCTGCGAGGATGAGCGGCGACCGTTCGGTGAGGTAGGCCTCGAAGAGCGTGAGACCGACGATGAGATCGAAGAACCCGTAGAAGAACACGATCGACACGAGCGTGTAGAGCCAGGTCGCGCGGACGCTGCGGGCGGGTTCCGGGGGCATGGATCCGAGCATATGGCAGTGACATTTGTCACGTTCCGGGGTGCGGATCCGCACGGCGTTCGCTGACACGGCGGCACTGCCGGGAACCGGCCGGGGCCGGGAGGCTGGAGGCATCCCACCGCAGCTCGCGATGGCGACCCGCACTCGAAAGGCCCCGACATGATCGACGCGCTCCAGGACTTCGCCGGCTCCCTGCCCACCTACCTCCAGTGGCTCGGGGTGATGCTCGTCGCGGCGGTGCCGTTCGTGGAGTCCTACTTCGGTTCGGTCGTCGGCGTGCTGATCGGGCTGCCCCCGGCCGTCGCCATCGGCGTCGCGGTGATCGGCAACGTGGTGTCGATGCTCATCTTCGTGCTGACCGCGCACGGCGTGCGCTCCAAGGTCGTCGCCGGGAAGGAGGCGAGCGAGGAGTCGCCGCGCCGGGAGAAGCTGCGCCGGGCCTTCGACAAGTACGGCGTCGCGGGCGTGAGCATCGTCGGGCAGACCATGCTGCCGAGTCAGCTCACCTCCGCGGCCATGGTCTCCTTCGGCGCGAGTCGTAACGCCGTCATCTTCTGGCAGATCGTCTCGATCGTGCTCTGGGGCGTCGTCTTCGGCGTGCTCGCGACGCTCGGCGTCTCGCTCGCGCGCTGAGGCCTCGCCCGGAGACACGGATGCCCCGGCCGGGTCGACCCGGCCGGGGCATCCGTCGTCGTGGCGGCTCAGCGCACCTGGCGCACCGAGAACTGCATGGCGGGGTTCGCGTAGTCCTCCTGCGACTCGACGAGCTGGAGCTCCCGCTCGCCCGAGCGGTGCGTGCGCTCGAGGAGGCCGAAGACGCTCGAGGTGGTGCGGGCCAGCGCGTCGGCGGCGTCGCCGGCGGCGCGGTAGTGCGCGGTGAAGAGGGCGGCGGTGACGTCGCCCGAGCCGTTCGCCTTGAGCGGCAGCAGCGGGGTCTGCACGATCCAGGCGCCGCGGTCGTCGACGGCGAGCATCTCGATCGTCCCCGGCTCGCGGTCGGGGCGCTCGACGCTCGTCACGAGGACCG
Organism: Agromyces soli; assembly: GCF_022811605.1. GTDB lineage: Bacteria > Actinomycetota > Actinomycetes > Actinomycetales > Microbacteriaceae > Agromyces > Agromyces soli. The sequence continues at coordinate 2,787,275 of NZ_CP094533.1, forward strand.
TGCGCGGACCCGTGGCGCGGATGCGGTCGACGGCGTCGAGGGTCGATTCGAGCGTGTCGGGCTCCGTGTCGGTGAGGAAGCCGAGCTCGAACTGGTTCGGCGTGATCAGGTCGGCCGCCGGCACGACGCGGTCGCGCAGCAGCACCGGGATGGCGGGGGCGACGAAGCAGCCCGACTTCGCGTTGCCCATCACGGGGTCGCAGGAGTAGATGGCGGAGGGGTTCGCCGCCTTCACCTTCGCGACGGCCTCGAGGATGACGTCGGCGATGCCCTCGCCGCCCTGGTAGCCGGAGAGCACGACGTCGATCTGGGGGAGCACCCCGCGGTCCTCGATGCCGGCGATGACCTCTCGGACCTCGTCGGGTGCGATGAGCGGTCCGCGCCAGGCGCCGTAGCCGGTGTGGTTCGAGAAGTTCACCGTGTAGACGGGGAGCACCTCGACGCCGATGCGCTGCAGGGGGAAGACGGCGGCGGAGTTGCCCACGTGACCGTAGGCCACCGCCGACTGGATCGAGAGGATCTTCATCGGACGATCATCCCACCTCGGCGAGCCGGACCGGTTCCGCGGCGCCGCTCGCCTCGCGTGCCGCCCGGACCGAGGCCGCGAGATCCGAGGCGAGCCGGCGAAGCTCCTCGTCGTCGAGCTCGTGCACCGTGAGGCGCAGCCGCTCGGGCGGCGCACCGCCCGCGAGGGCGAACTCGTCGCCGGGCCGGGCGAGCCAGCCGCGTCGCATCAGCTGCTCGACGACCGCCCGCGCCGGTGCGCCGAGGGCGACCCAGACGTTCAGCCCGTCGCCGGGCTCGGTGGGCAGGCCCTGCGCCGTGAGCAGCTCCGCGAACGTGCGGTTCCGCGCGGCGTAGTGCGCGCCTGCCGCGCGGATGCCCGCGGCGACCTCCGGGTCGATGGCGAGCGCGTGCACGAGCCGCTGGAGCAGGTGGCTCACCCAGGTCGTGCCGGGCGTGAGCCGCATGGCGAGGCGCTCGGCCGTCTCCGGGTCGGAGGCCGTGACGGCGAGGCACATGTCGGGGCCCAGGAACTTCGACACCGAGCGGACGAGCGCCCAGCGCCGGTGCTCCGGCCCGATCAGGGAGTGGAACGGCCGCTGCGAGAGCAGCGAGTAGTGGTCGTCCTCGATCACGAGCACGTAGGGGTGTTCCGCGAGCACCGCCCGGAGCTCGGCGGCGCGCTCGGCGCTGAGGCTCGCCCCGGTCGGGTTCTGCGCCCGCGGCGTGCAGATGACGGCCCGGACCCCCTGCTCGAGCGCGGCGCGGAGACCTGCGACGGTCATGCCCTGCTCGTCGACCGGCACGGCCACCGGACGGTACCCGCCGATGCGGACAGTGTGGATGCTGGTCAGGAAGCACGGGTCTTCGAGCGCGACGGCGTCGTCGCGGGTGAGCGCCTGGGCGAGCAGCCGTTCGACGGCGTCGCCGGCTCCCGAGGTCACGGTGAGCCGCAGGGGGAGTCCGGCCGGCAGGTCGTGGTGCATCCACTCGGCGGCCCACTGCTCGAGGCCCGGGTCGATGACCGGCTCGCCGTAGAGCACGGGGCGGCGCGCGATGCCGAGCAGCGCGCGCGAAGGGTCGGGGATGCGGGCGGCATCCGGATTGCCCGTGCCGATGTCGCGGAGCGCGGTGTCGGCCGCGAAGCCCTCCTGCGCGACCGGCGCGGCGCCGGCGACCCTGGTGCCTGCGCGTCCCCGGGTGACGACGAGCCCGGAGGCGCCGAGCTGCCGATAGGCGGCGACGGCGGTGTTGCGGTTCACCCCGAGCTGTTCGGCGAGGGTGCGGACCGGGGGCAGTGCGTCGCCGGGGCGGAGCCGCCCGCGCTCGATGAGCGCACGCAGGCTGTCGGCGATCTCGGCGGCCGAACGCCCTTCGATCTCGGCGATCACGTCATGGTCCTTCCTCGCGTCCACGACCATGCTACATTTTGGCCTAGGACAATGATTCCGTTGGTCTGTTTCGAAGCGCGGCATGGGCTCGCGCTCGATCGAGAGGATTCCCTGTGACGGTACCCGAGACGGGCTCGAGCCGCGTGAAGCGCGGCCTCGCCGAGATGCTGAAGGGCGGCGTCATCATGGACGTCGTCACCCCGGAGCAGGCGCGCATCGCCGAGGACGCCGGCGCCGTCGCCGTGATGGCGCTCGAGCGCGTGCCCGCCGACATCCGCGCGCAGGGCGGCGTCGCCCGCATGAGCGACCCCGACCTCATCGAGGCGATCATCGCCGAGGTCTCGATCCCGGTCATGGCGAAGGCGCGCATCGGCCACTTCGTTGAGGCCCAGGTGCTGCAGGCCCTCGACGTCGACTACATCGACGAGTCGGAGGTGCTCTCGCCCGCCGACTACGTCAACCACATCGACAAGTGGCAGTTCACCGTGCCCTTCGTCTGCGGCGCCACGAATCTCGGCGAGGCCCTCCGCCGGATCAACGAGGGCGCGGCGATGATCCGCTCGAAGGGCGAGGCCGGCACCGGCGACGTGTCCGAGGCGACCAAGCACATCCGCAAGATCACGAGCGAGGTCAACGCGCTGAAGTCGATGACCCGCGACGAGCTCTACGTCGCGGCCAAGGAGCTGCAGGCGCCCTACGAGCTCGTGCTCGAGGTCGCCGAGACCGGCAAGCTGCCCGTCGTGCTCTTCACCGCGGGCGGCGTGGCCACCCCGGCCGACGCGGCCATGATGATGCAGCTCGGCGCGGACGGCGTGTTCGTCGGCTCCGGCATCTTCAAGTCCGGCAACCCCGAGCAGCGCGCCGCCGCCATCGTCAAGGCCACGACCTTCTACGACGACGCCTCGGTGATCGCGGACGTGTCGCGCGGGCTCGGCGAGGCGATGGTCGGCATCAACGTCGGCGACCTGCCGGCCCCGCACCGGCTCGCCGAGCGCGGCTGGTGACGACCACCCTCCGCGAGGAGTCGCTCGACGCGGGGGCCGGCGCGACCGGCCCCCGCGTCGGCGTCCTCGCCCTCCAGGGCGACTTCCGCGAGCACGCCCGTGTGCTCGCCGTCCTCGGCGCCCGGGTGACGCTCGTCCGTCGGCCGGCGGAGCTCGCCGAGATCGACGGCCTCGTGATCCCGGGCGGCGAGTCGAGCGTCATCGACAAGCTCGCGCGCACCTTCGGGCTCGCCGAGCCGCTGATCGCCGCGATCGGCGGCGGGATGCCGGTCTACGGCACCTGCGCGGGGCTCATCATGCTCGCCGACACCGTGCTCGATGCGAGTCCCGGCCAGCGCTCCTTCGGCGGGCTCGACATCGTCGTGCGGCGCAACGCCTTCGGCTCGCAGAACCAGTCCTTCGAGACCGAACTCGCGGTGCCGGAGCTCGGCGAGCCGCCGGTGCATGCGGCCTTCATCCGCGGCCCGGTCGTCGAATCGCTCGGACCGCGGGCGACGCCGCTCGCCGCGCTGGCCGACGGCCGTGTCGTCGCGGTGCGCCAGGGAGCCCTGCTCGGCACGAGCTTCCACCCGGAGATCACGGGGGAGCACCGCTTCCACGAGTACTTCCTCGGGATGGTCGGGGCGCGGTAGCGTCGCCGTCATGGGGAGCTGGATCGCGCTGCTGCGCGGGGTGAACGTCGGTGGCATCACGATCCGATCGGCCGAGCTCCGCGAGCTCTTCGGCTCGCTCGGCTTCGAGGGGGTCCGCACGGTGCTCGCGAGCGGCAACGTCGCGTTCGAGGCCGAGGCGCAGGGCGCCGCGGCCGAGCGGCGGCTGAAGGCGGCGATCGAGGCCGGGCTGTCCGATCGCTTCGGCTACGAGGCCTGGATCGTGCTCTGCTCCCGGGAGCGCCTCGAGCAGATCGTCGAGGCGTTCCCCTTCGACGCCGAGCGCGAGGGGTGGCATCCGTACGTGCTGTTCGCCTCCGACCCGGCGCCGCTCGCCGAACTGCTCGAGGCCGCGCCCTCGCTCGATCCCGCCGACGAGACGATCGCGCCGGGGGAGCAGGTCGTCTACTGGCACTGCCGTCGCGCGGTCGGCATCGACAGCGCCTTCTCCAAGCTGGTCGCCAAAGCGCGCTTCAAGCCGACGACGACGAACCGCAACCTGCGCACGCTGCAGAAGCTGCTGAAGTAGGCGCGCGCTTCCCGGGCCCCGCGGCGGCGCTGCCGTAGAATGGGAGACCGGCGGGCGCCCCCGCCGGGCAATCGATCCAGGAGCAGCATGTCCGGGCATTCCAAGTGGGCCACGACGAAGCACAAGAAGGCCGTCATCGACGCGCGTCGCGCGAAGTCCTTCGCCAAGCTCATCAAGAACATCGAGGTCGCCGCGAAGCTGGGCGGCGCCGACCTGAACGGCAACCCCACCCTGTACGACGCCGTGCAGAAGGCCAAGAAGACCTCGGTGCCGAACGACAACATCGACCGGGCGATCAAGCGCGGCGCCGGCATCGGCGGCGAGGCCGTCGAGTACCAGAGCATCACGTACGAGGCCTACGGCCCCTCCGGCGTCGCCCTCATGGTCGAGGTGCTCACCGACAACAAGAACCGTGCCGCCGCCGAGGTGCGCACCGGGCTCAGCCGCAACGGCGGCACGCTCGCCGACCCGGGTTCGGTCGCCTACAACTTCACCCGCAAGGGCGTCATCGTCGTCACGGGTGAGGGCACGACCGAGGACGACGTCATGATGGCGGCGCTCGAGGCGGGAGCCGAGGAGATCGAGCCGCACGCCGACGGCTTCGAGGTCATCACCGACCCGTCCGACATGGTCGAGGTGCGCAAGGCCCTGCAGGAGGCCGGCCTCGACTACGAGTCGGCCGACATCGAGTTCGTGCCGAACCTCAAGGTCGAGATCGACGCCGACACGGCGCGCAAGGTCTTCCGCCTGATCGACGCGCTCGAAGACAGCGACGACGTGCAGAACGTCTACAGCAACTTCGACCTCACCGCCGAGGTGCAGGCCGAGCTCGAGGCGGAGTAGGGCGATCGCGATGCGGGTGCTCGGCATCGACCCCGGGCTCACCCGCTGCGGCGTCGGCGTCGTCGACGTCGAGCCGAACCGGCGCGCCCGGCTCGTCGACGTCGTCGTGCTGCGCTCGCCCACCGACGCCCCCATCGAACGGCGGCTCGCCCGCATCGCGGACGGCCTCGAGGCGATCTTCGAGGAGCACCGGCCGCAGGCCGTCGCCCTCGAGCGGGTCTTCGCCCGCTCCGACGTCTCGACGATCATGGGCACCGCGCAGATCTCCGGCGTCTCGATGCTCATCGCGGCCAGGCGGGAGCTGCCGGTCGCGCTGCACACCCCCTCCGAGGTGAAGGCCGCGATCACGGGGTACGGGCGCGCCGACAAGAAGCAGGTGGGCGCGATGGTCGCGCGCATCCTGGGGCTCGAGGAGGTGCCGAAGCCGGCGGACGCCGCGGACGCCCTCGCCCTCGCGATCTGCCACGCCTGGCGCACCGGCGGGGTCGCCGGTGCGGCGATCCGGGACGCCTCGACCGGGCGCAGCGGTGAGCAGGACGCCTCGGGCCTCACCCCGGCGCAGCGGGCGTGGCTCGCCGCGGAGCGCTCCGCGGCGGTGTCGGGGGCGGCCCGTAGGGTGAAGGAGTGATCTCCTCCCTCCGCGGGCGCGTGCTCGTCGCCGCCGGCAGCACCCTCGTCATCGACGTCGGCGGCGTCGGCTTCCAAGTCAACACCACCCCGGCGCTCGTGCTCGCCAGCCGCGTGGGCGACGAGCTCTCCGTGCACACGGTGCTCATCGTCCGCGAGGACTCGCTGACCGTCTTCGGCTTCGGCACGCGCGACGAGCTCGAGGTCTTCGAACTGCTCGTCGGCGTGAACGGCGTCGGGCCGAAGTCCGCGCTCGGCGTGCTCTCGGTGCTCTCGCCCGACGAGGTCGCCGCCGCGGTGCACCGCGAAGACGACGCGGCCTTCCGCAAGGTCAGCGGCATCGGCCCGAAGACGGCGAAGCTCATCGTCGTGTCCCTCACGGGCAAGCTGGCCGCGCCGGCCGCCCGCGCCACGAGCGCACCCGTCGCGAGCGGCAGCATCGGCGACAGCGTGCTCGCCGCCCTCACCGGGCTCGGCTGGTCCGAGAAGGTCGCCGCCGAGGCGCTCGACGAGACGATCCTCGCCGTGAGCGAGGCCGACGCCGCCTCCGTGCCGACGCTGCTCCGGCTGACGCTCGCGCGGCTCGGGCCGGCGCAGCAGGGCGGTCGAGCGCGATGAACCACGACGATCTCGACCTCACCGACCCCGAGCTCGCCTCGGAGGCCGAGCTCGCGTTCGAGGGCGCGCTGCGCCCGAAGAGCCTGCAGGAGTTCGTCGGGCAGAGCAAGGTGCGCGGGCAGCTCCAGCTGCTCCTCACGGCCGCCCAGCTGCAGCAGCGCACCCCCGACCACATCCTGCTGGCGGGCCCGCCGGGGCTCGGCAAGACGACGCTCGCGATGATCGTCGCCCACGAGGGCGGCCGACCGCTCCGCATGTCGAGCGGGCCGGCCATCCAGCACGCGGGAGATCTCGCCGCCATCCTCAGCTCCCTGGTGCCGGGCGAGGTGCTCTTCATCGACGAGATCCACCGCATGGCGCGCTCGGCCGAAGAGATGCTGTACCTCGCGATGGAGGACTTCCGCATCGACATCATGGTCGGCAAGGGCGCCGGCGCCACCTCCGTGCCGCTCGATCTCGCGCCGTTCACGCTCGTCGGCGCCACGACGCGCGCCGGCCTGCTGCCGAACCCGCTGCGCGACCGCTTCGGGTTCACGGCGCACCTCGAGTTCTACGACCGGGGCGAGCTCGAGCAGGTGCTCGAGCGGGCCGCGCGCATGCTCGGGCTCGACATCGACGGCGAGGCGCTGGCCGAGATCGCCGGTCGCTGCCGCGGCACGCCGCGCATCGCCAACCGCCTGCTCCGCCGAGTCCGGGACTACGCGCTCGTGCACTCCGGCGGCGCCGGCGCGCGCGCCGATCTCGAGGCGGTGCGCGCCGCCCTCGAGCTCTACGACGTCGACGCGCTCGGCCTCGATCGGCTCGACCGCGCGGTCATGACGATCCTGCTCGAGCGCTTCGGCGGGGGGCCGGTGGGGCTCAACACCCTGGCCGTCTCGGTCGGCGAGGAGTCCGAGACCATCGAGGCCGTCGTCGAGCCGTTCCTCGTGCGCATCGGGCTCATCACGCGCACTCCGCGGGGCCGAGTCGCGGCCCCCGCCGCGTGGCGGCACTTCGGGCTCGCAGAGCACGCGCCGGGCGTCGAGCAGGCACTCCCCATCGATGACCTATAATCCAAGGAGGCTTCGGCCCCCTTGTCTCTGACTTCGCGCGCCGTCGCGCGCACCGGAAGGTTTCCCAGCTCATGCCCTTCGATCCGCTGACTCTCATCATGCTCGCCGTCCTCGCGGTGCTGATCTTCTTCATGTTCCGCAACTCGCGGAAGCGCCAGGCCGAGGCACGCGAGCTGCAGTCGAAGGTGCAGCCGGGCGCGAAGGTGATGACGAACTTCGGCGTCTTCGGCACGGTCGTCTCGATCGACGACGAGGAGAACCGCGCCGAGCTCGAGGTGAGCCCTGGCACCGTGCTCACCCTGCACCGTCAGACCATCGCCCGCGTGATCGAGCCTGCCGAAGGCGCCGACGCCCCGGCGATCGAGTCGATCGACGGCGAGCCGGAGTTCGGCGAGCGCATCGACGATGCGGCTGACGAGACGCCGAAGGCGGCCGACGAGGCGCCCAAGGGCGACGAGTCGCCGAAGAAGTCCGAGGACTAAACCCGTTCCCACTGGCTCGGCCCGCGCACTCGTGCGCGGGCCGACGCAGAGAAAGCAGAGCACGTGGCTGCAGCACCGAAGCGGTCATCACGGCCGACCCCCGTTCGCAAGGCCTGGCGGTCGCTGAGCTGGCTCGGCGTGATCATCGTCGGTCTGTTCGCGATCAACGCCGCCGGCGTGATCTGGGGCGGCGGGTCGTGGACGCCGAAGCTCGCGCTCGACCTCGAGGGCGGCACGCAGATCATCCTCGAGCCCAAGCTCGAGTCCGGGCAGACCGCCTCCCAGGAGCAGCTCGACCAGGCGGTGTCGATCATCCGTCAGCGCGTCGACGCCTCGGGCGTCGCCGAGCCCGAGATCAACACCGAGGGCTCGAACGTCGTCGTTCGCATCCCGGGTGAGCTCGACGAGCAGACGCGCAACCGCATCGAGCAGTCGGCGAAGCTCGAGCTCCGCCCCGTGCTCCTCGCGAGCGCCGCGACCGATCAGTCGATCAGCCCCAGCGAGTCGCCGGCGCCGACCGACGACGCTGAGCTCGAGGCCACGCCAACCGTCGAGCCCACCGACCCGAGCGACCCCTCGTGGATCACCCCGGCGCTGCAGAACGAGTTCGACTCCTTTCAGTGCTCGAGCCTCGACGACCCCGACGCCAACGTGGCGCCGGCCGACGAGCCTCTCGTCACCTGCGACGCGAGCCGCACGGCCAAGTACATCCTCGGCCCCGTCGAGGTGAGCGGCGCGAACATCGTCGACGCCACGAACGGCGTCGTGACGACGCAGAACGGCGCCTCGACCGGCCAGTGGGCGGTGAACCTCGTCTTCGACGACGAGGGCACCAAGGCGTTCGCCGATGTCTCGACGCGCCTCTACGGGCTCAAGGGGCAGACCCCGCGCGACCAGTTCGCCTTCGTGCTCGACGGCGCCGTCATCTCGGCGCCCTCCATGAACGGCGTCATCACCGACGGCCGCCCGCAGATCACCGGTTCCTTCACTCAGGAGACCTCGAAGGCGCTCGCCGACCAGCTGAAGTTCGGCGCACTGCCGATCAGCTTCACGGTGCAGTCGTCCGAGACGATCTCGCCCACGCTCGGCACGCAGCAGCTGCAGAACGGCCTCATCGCGGGCCTCATCGGCCTCATCCTGGTCGTGCTCTACAGCATCTTCCAGTACCGCGCGCTCGCCTCGGTGACCGTGGCCTCGCTCATCATCGCGGGCATCATCACCTATCTGATGCTGACGATCCTGTCCTGGCGCGAGGGCTACCGCCTCTCGCTCGCGGGCATCGCGGGTGTGATCGTGGCGATCGGCTTCACGGCCGACTCGTTCATCATCTACTTCGAACGCGTGAGAGACGAGCTGCGCGACGGCAGACCACTGGTCGGCGCCGTCGAGGCGGGCTGGAAGCGCGCCTTCCGCACGGTGCTCGCCTCGAAGGGCGTGAACCTGCTCGCGGCGATCGTGCTCTTCATCCTCGCGGTCGGCAGCGTCAAGGGCTTCGCCTACACGCTCGGCCTCACGACCATCATCGACGTCGTGATCGTCATCCTGTTCACGCACCCGATGCTGCAGCTGCTCGCGCAGACCCGGTTCTTCTCCGGCGGCAACCCGTGGTCGGGCCTCGACCCGAACGCGCTCGGCGCCGTCTACCGGGGCCGCGCGGAGTTCCGCAAGCCGTCCTCGGTGCCCGCCAAGAAGGCCGCGTCGAGCGCGAAGGAGGCGCAGCGCCGCCAGACGATCGCGGAGCGCAAGGCCGCCGAACAGCTCAGCTCGACGAGCGAAGGCAAGGAGTCCTGATGGCCAGCCGTCTCACCACCTTCGGCAACGATCTCTACACGGGCAAGCGCTCGTTCAACTTCGTCGGCGGACGACGCAAGTGGTACGTGATCGCGGCGGTGCTCGTCATCCTGTCGATCGTCGTCCCGCTCGTGCGCGGCGTGAACTTCAGCATCGAGTTCCTGGGCGGCTCGCAGTTCCAGATCACGAACGTGCAGAACGCCACGCCGGAGCCGGCGACCGAGGCCGTCGCGAGCGTCGTGCCGGAGGCCGCCGCGAAGGTCACCATCGTCGGCGACAGCGGTGTGCGCGTGCAGACCGACCAGCTCTCGCAGCAGGACTCGCACGACGTCTCGGCCGCGCTGGCCGAGGCGTACGACGTGCCGGTGAGCGAGGTCACCTCGAGCTTCATCGGACCGAGCTGGGGTGCAGACGTGACCCGGCAGGCCATCGTCGGCCTCATCGCGTTCCTGCTGCTCGCGGGCATCATCATGGCGATCTACTTCCGCACGTGGAAGATGTCGCTCGCCGCGATCCTCGCGCTCATCGGCGACCTCATCGTCACGGTCGGCGTCTACGCCGCCGTCGGCTTCGAGATCTCCCCGGCCGCGATGATCGGCGTGCTGACGATCCTCAGCTACTCGCTCTACGACACCGTCGTGGTGTTCGACAAGATCCGTGAGAACACCGCGGACGACGGGGATGAATCGCGGCGCACCTTCGCCGAGTCGGTCAACCTCGCCGTCAACCAGACGCTGGTGCGGTCGATCAACACGAGCGTCATCGCGGCGCTGCCGGTCGCGGCGATCCTCTTCATCGGTGCCGGCGTCCTCGGCGCCGACACGCTGCGCGACATCTCGCTGTCTCTGCTCATCGGCATCCTGGTCGGCACCTGGTCGACCGTGTTCATCGCGGCGCCGATGTACTCGCAGCTGCGCGAGGGGGAGCCGACGATCAAGCGCCACGACCAGAAGGTGCTCAAGGAGCGCGAGCGGGCGGGGGCGTCGGTCGCCGTCGAAGCGTAGCCCGGGCCGCCGTGCGGGCTCCAGGGGGCTCCGACAGTGGTAGGAATGGAACCCTGGAGGTGCTGAGATGACCGAGACTGGAGTGAACTCCACGGCGTCGCTGCGCCGCCTCGTGCCGAGGATCTTCTCCAAGGCCCAGCCCTCCGGTGCGGTCGAGACGCTCATCCGCACGGTGCGCATGCACCACCCGAAGGCCGACCTCGCACTCGTCGAGCGCGCGTACCAGGTCGCCGAGCGGGCGCACGAGGGTCAGAAGCGCAAGAGCGGCGAGCCCTACATCACGCACCCGGTCGCGGTCGCGCAGATCCTCGCCGACCTGGGGATCGGCTCGAAGACGGTCGCCGCGGCGCTGCTGCACGACACCGTCGAGGACACGGCGTACACGCTCGATCAGGTGCGTGCCGACTTCGGCGACGAGATCGCGATGCTCGTCGACGGCGTCACGAAGCTCGACAAGGTCAAGTACGGCGACTCGACGCAGGCCGAGACGGTGCGCAAGATGATCGTCGCGATGTCCAAGGACATCCGGGTGCTCATCATCAAGCTCGCCGACCGCCTGCACAACGCCCGCACCTGGGGCTTCGTCCCCGCCGCGTCGGCGACGCGCAAGGCGACCGAGACGCTCGAGATCTATGCGCCGCTCGCGCATCGCCTCGGCATCCAGACGATCAAGTGGGAGCTCGAGGACCTCTCCTTCGCGGTGCTGTATCCGAAGCTCTACGCCGAAATCGAGAGCCTCGTGAAGCAGCGCACTCCGCAGCGCGAGGAGTTCGTCCAGAACGTCATCGACCTCGTGAACGACGACCTCAAGGCTGCGAAGATCCGCGGCAAGGTCATGGGCCGCCCGAAGCAGTACTACTCGATCTACCAGAAGATGATCGTGCGGGGGCGCGACTTCGACGAGATCTACGACCTCGTCGGCATCCGCGTGCTCGTGAACTCGGTGCGCGACTGCTACGCGGTGCTCGGCGCGATCCACGCCAGGTGGACGCCGGTCCCCGGCCGGTTCAAGGACTACATCGCGACGCCGAAGTTCAACCTCTACCAATCGCTGCACACGACCGTGATCGGTCCGAAGGGCCGGGCGGTCGAGATCCAGATCCGCACCCACGACATGCACCAGCGCGCGGAGTACGGCGTCGCGGCGCACTGGAAGTACAAGGAGCGGATGACGAGCGGCCGCGTCGACGAGAAGCAGAGCAGCACCGACATGGCGTGGCTCGCGCACATCTCCGACTGGCAGGCCGAGACCGCCGACCCGGGGGAGTTCCTCGACTCGCTGCGCTTCGAGATCGGTGCGAAGGAGGTCTACGTCTTCACCCCGAAGGGGAGGGTCGTCGGCCTGCCGGCCGGCGCGACCCCGATCGACTTCGCCTACGCCGTGCACACCGAGGTCGGCCACCGCACGATGGGCGCGAAGGTCAACGGCCGGCTGGTGCCGCTCGAGAGCGAGCTCTCGAGCGGCGACGTCGTCGAGGTGTTCACCTCGAAGAACCCCGATTCCGGTCCGAGCCAGGACTGGCTGAACTTCGTGAAGTCCGCGCGAGCGCGGAACAAGATCCGGCAGTGGTTCACGAAGGAACGGCGCGACGAGGCGATCGAGCAGGGGCGCGATGCCATCGCCCGCGCCATGCGCAAGCAGAACCTGCCGCTGCAGAAGCTGATGAGCCAGGAGTCGTTCGCCGAGGTCGCCGCGCAGCTGCGCTACGAGAACGTCTCCGCGCTCTACGCCGCCGTCGGCGAAGGGCACGTCTCGACGCAATCGGTGCTCGAGAAGGTCGTCGCCCTGGTGCGCGACGTCGAGGGCGGTGACGAGCCCGAGCTCGCGATCCCCGTGCGGTCCCGCCCGCTGCCGCGAAACAGCGACTCCGGCGTGCTCGTGCGCGGTGCGCCCGACATCCTCGTGAAGCTGGCCCGCTGCTGCACGCCGGTGCCGGGCGACGAGATCGTGGGCTTCGTGACGAGGGGCGCCGGCGTCTCGGTGCACCAGGCGAGCTGCCACAACGTGCAGTCGCTGCTGCGCGAGCCCGAGCGCATGATCGACGTCGAGTGGGCGCCGAGCTCGAAGAGCGTCTTCCTCGTGCAGATCCAGATCGAGGCGCTCGACCGAGCCGGTCTGCTCTCGGACGTCACTCGTGTGCTCTCGGAGCACCACGTGAACATTCTGTCGGCCAACGTCACGACCTCGACCGACCGGCTCGCCCTCAGCCGCTTCGTGTTCGAGATGGGCGACACCACGCACCTCGACCGGGTGCTCAACGCGGTGCGGCGCATCGACGCGGTGTACGACGTCTACCGCGTGAGCGACGGCTGAACCCCGGCGTCAGTACGGCAGTCCGCTCAGCCTGATCAGGGCGAGTCGGCGATGGGGGACTCTGCGCTCGGGCGCGAAGCGCGCGCGGAGGCGTGCGGGCAGCTCGGGGTCCGAGCGAACGAGCTCGGCGAGGACCGGCGCGAGCCGCCGATCGTCGTACCTCGGATCGCGCAGCAGATCGAACGCCGTGCGCTCGAGGGAGGTGCAGCGGCATCCTCCGACCATCGTGTGGTCGGCCGCGGTGATCGCCACCTCGCGGACGAGCCGGCGGGGATCCCGCGAGCGGGCGACGCGAGCGCCGTGCGGGACGCAGAACTCCGCGACCACCGGCGGCACCGGCGTCGCGCCGTGCACCCACGCCGCCGACCAGCCGGCGATCGCCGGCCCGCCCGGCGCGCCGCCGAGCGCCCGCGCCCGCACGGCGGGGACGTCGGGGGCGTCGATCGCCACCCACCGGTCGACCACCGGGACGAGCTCGCCGTCGATCCGTGCGGCGCAGAGCTCCGCCAGCGAGAACTCCGTGGTGTCGAGGACGTCGGGGAGGCGAGGCATGCGGCGAGTCTGCCCGGTGGAGGAGCCGGAACGGCGACGGCCGGGGCGTTCTGTGGAGAACGACCCGGCCGATGACGGTCGGTGGACCCGAGTTCAGCCGCCGACGGCCTTGAGCCAGGCCTGGCGCGCCTCGAGCGCCTCGCGCGCAGCGGCGATCGCCTTCGCGTCGCCGGCGGCCTCCGCGGCCTGCAGCTCGGCCTCGAGCTTCGCGATGGCATCCTGCAGCTGGCCGAGCATGCCCTCGGAGCGTGCCTTCTTCTCGGGGTCCTCGCGCTGCCAGCGCTCGTCCTCGAGCTGGCGCACGTGCGTCTCGACCTTGCGCAGGCGATCCTCGATGACCCGGACCTGGTCGCGGGGGACCCGGCCGATCTCGTCCCATCGCAGCTGGATCGCGTTGAGCGCCGGTCGGGCGCGCTTCGGGTCCTTCTCGCTCAGGAGCTGCTCGGCCTCCGTGATGAGCTCGAGCTTCTGCTCGAGGTTCTCGCGGTACTCGGCGTCGTCGCGCGCGTCGATCTCGGCCTTCGCGTGGAAGAGCACGTCGCCCGCCGCCTTGAACTTCGCCCAGAGCGCGTCGTCGACCTTCTTGCCGGCGCGGCCGGCCGCCTTCCAGTCGTCGAGGAGGGCGCGGTAGTCGCCGACGGCGTCGGCGCCGCGCGGGGCCAGGGCTTCGGCGCGCTCGATGAGCTGCTGCTTGCGCGCCCGCACCTCGCGGTGGGCGCTGTCGAGCTGGGCGAAGAACGCCTTGCGGTGCGACTCGATCGTCGAGCGGGCCGTACGGAAGCGCTTCCAGAGCTCGTTCGCCTCGTTCTTCGGCAGGCGCGGGCCGTTCTGCTGGTGCTGCTGCCAGCGGGCGAACAGGGCGTCGAGCTCGGCGGACGTCTGCTTCCACTGCGTCTTGGCGGGGTCCTGGGCGGCGAGCGCCTCGGCGGCCTCGGCGATGGCGGTGCGCTCGGCGATGGCCTCTGCGAGCTGCGCCTTGGCCTCGGCCTGCTGCTGCTCGTTCAGCTCCTGGGTGGTGCCCGAGAGGGCGTCGAGCCGCGTGCGGAGCGCGTCGAGGTCGCCCACGGCCCGGGCGTCGGCCACGGACTCCTGCAGGGCGGCGACCGCCTTGGCCACGTCGGCCGCGGGGGCGCCGCGGCGGACGCGCTGCTCGAGCAGCCCGACCGCGCCGGCGAGGTCGGCGTACTTGCGCTCGAAGTAGGCGAGGGCCTCCTCAGCGGTGCCGTCGGGGTACTCGCCCACGGCCCGTTCGCCGTCGGCGGTCCGAACGAAGACCGTGCCCGTCTCGTCGACGCGGCCCCACGGTTGCTGATCTGATTCGGTCACGGCCTCACCCTGTCGTAGGTCGGTAGATGCCGCCTGACGGCGGCGGTGCGACATCAAGCCTATTGCACCTCCGGCGCGCGGTGCCGGTCGCGACGGCGCGCTCCGGAGCGCGCCGCCGGCTCACTGCAGCGTGAAGGAGTCGATCGTGACCGGCACGGCGGGAGCGCCGTCCCCGCCGCCGTCGGCCGTCCCCGCGTCGATCACCGCGGCGCGCAGCTCGTCGAGCCCGCTCGTCACGGTGCCGAGCACGGTGTAGCCGCCCGCGGCGTCGGTCGGCAGCGTCGTGTCCTCGTAGACCAGGAAGAACTGGCTGCCCTGGCTGTAGCCGTTCCCCGTCTGGCGCGCCATGGCGATCGTCCCCGCCGGGTACACGTTGTCGGCCGGCGCGTTCTCGACCGGGCCGTAGCTGTAGCCGGGCCCGCCGGTGCCGTCGCCGTTCGGGTCGCCGCACTGCAGGACGAACAGTCCGGAGGTGGTGAGTCGGTGGCAGCTGACGCCGTCGTAGAAGCCCGCCTGCGCGAGGTTGATCTCGGAGGACACGGCCTGCGGCGCGGCCGCCCCGTCAAGCTCGACGCCGAGCGGGATGCCGTTCAGGGTGAGCGTTCCCGTCCAGGTGCGCCCCTCGGCGAGCTCGGCCGACGGCACGTCGCCCTCGTTCGCGCCGGCGGGCTCGCTGGCCGCGGGGGACTCGCTCGGCGCCGGCTCCGGGGCGCCGGGGCCGCCGCTGAAGTAGAACAGCTGCGCGGCCGTGGCGAGCACGAGCACCACGACGAGCGCGAGCACGGCGATGACGTTGTCGCGGGTCCTCCGGCGCTGCTTGCGCGTGTGGACCTCTTGCCGTGCCTGGTAGGTGCGAAGCCTCGCGCGCTCTTCGCGCGCCTGACGGTCGTTCGATGCCACGCTGCTCCTTCTCGGGACTCCTGCGAGCCGACTCTACGCAAGCCCCGCGCACCGTGCCAATCACCGCGTCGCTGCGGGACGCCGTGTCGGCGGGCGTCGCTACGCTGGAGGGCATGGTGGACACCGGTACGGGGCTGCGCTCCGGCGCGACTCCCTTGGCGGTGCGCATGCGGCCGACGAGCCTCGACGAGGTCGCCGGCCAGCGTCATCTGCTGAGCCCGGGCTCGCCGCTGGTGGCGCTCGCAAGCGACCGGACGGGCACGAGCGGGTCCGTCTCGGTGATCCTCTGGGGGCCGCCGGGCACCGGCAAGACGACGCTGGCCCAGGCGATCGCGCGCAGTTCCGGCCGACGCTTCGTCGAGCTCTCCGCGGTCACGGCCGGGGTCCGCGACGTCCGTCAGGTGATGGAAGAGGCGCAGTCGAGCCGCGATCTCTACGGGCTCTCGACGGTCCTCTTCCTCGACGAGATCCATCGCTTCACGAAAGCTCAGCAGGACGCGCTGCTGCCCGGCGTCGAGAACGGCTGGGTCATCCTCGTCGCCGCGACCACCGAGAACCCGTCCTTCTCGGTCATCTCGCCGCTGCTGTCCCGGTCGCTGCTGCTCACGCTCGAGCTGCTGAGCGACGACGATCTCGGCACGCTCGTCGACCGCGCCGCGACCGACCCGCGCGGGCTCGCCGACGCGTTCGTGCTCGAACCGGAGGCGCGCGAGGCGATCGTCCGCCTCGCCTCCGGCGACGCGCGCCGCGCGCTCACGGCGCTCGAGGCCGCTGCGAACTCCGCGATCGGCGAGTTCGCCGCTGCGCAGGCCGAGGCGGACACCGCGGCCGACGCGTCGTCCGGCGAGGCGGATGCCCCGGGCGACGACTCGGATTCGAGCGCAGATGCTGAGCCCTCGGCCGACGCGCCGGCGCCCGCCGACGATGCGGATGCCTCCGCCTCCGCCCCGGCGAAGCCGACGATCACGGCCGAGACGGTCGCGCGCGCCGTCGACCGGGCGCTGCTGCGCTACGACCGCAACGGCGACGAGCACTACGACGTCATCAGCGCCTTCATCAAGTCGGTGCGGGGGAGCGACGTCGATGCCGCGCTGCACTACCTGGCGCGCATGATCGAAGCGGGCGAGGACCCGCGGTTCATCGCCCGGCGCATCATCGTGCTCGCGTCCGAAGACATCGGCATGGCCGACCCGACGGCGCTCGGCGTCGCCGTCGCCGCGGCCGACGCGGTCGCCCTCATCGGCATGCCGGAAGGCCGCATCCCGCTCGCCCAAGCCGTCGTGCATCTCGCGACGGCACCCAAGTCGAACGCCTCCTACCTCGGCATCAACCAGGCGATCGCCGACGTCCGGGCCGGCAAGGCGGGCCGGGTGCCGAAGCACCTGCGCGACGCGCACTACGCCGGGGCGAAGCGCCTGGGGCACGGCAAGGGCTACCGCTACCCGCACGACGCCGAGATCGGCGTGGTGCCCCAGCAGTACCTGCCCGACACCCTGCGGGGCGCACGGTACTACGAGCCGACGGAGCACGGGCACGAGCGCGAGCTCTCGGCGAGGCTCGCCAAGCTCCGCCGCATCGTGCGCGGCGAGGACTGAGCCCCGTGCTACGATTGCTGATGGCCTGAAGCCAGGTTTTCGCGTGCGGCTGCGCGATCTCCGACGGCGAAGCGGCGCGACCTGTAGCCGGTCGGCCCATGGTGAATCCCTCTGACTAGAGCTTTCCAGCGCGCTGTCGCGCGCCGGAACCCCGTTTCAGAACCTCCGAAAGGACCATTCGTGTCGAATCGTGCACGTAGCAAGACCCGCCTCTCGCGCGCACTCGGCGTCGCCCTGACCCCGAAGGCCGCGCGCATCCTCGAGAAGCGCCCCTACGCTCCGGGTGAGCACGGCCGCACCAAGCGCAAGGCCGACAGCGACTACGCCGTCCGTCTCCGCGAGAAGCAGCGCCTCCGCGCCCAGTACGGCATCCGCGAGAAGCAGCTCCGCATCGCCTACAACGAGGCGAAGCGCATCGACGGCCAGACCGGTGAGAACCTCGTCGAGCTGCTCGAGATGCGTCTCGACGCCCTCGTGCTGCGCGCCGGCTTCGCCCGCACCATCGCGCAGGCCCGTCAGTTCGTGGTGCACCGCCACATCCTCGTCGACGGCAAGATCGTCGACCGTCCCTCGTTCCGCGTGAAGCCGGGCCAGCACATCGGCGTCAAGCAGCGCTCCGAGGGCACCGAGCCGTTCCAGGTCGCCGCTGCCGGCGGTCACGTCGACGTGCTCCCCAAGACCCCGGGCTACCTCGAGGTCCAGATCGACAAGCTGGAGGCGACCCTCGTCCGCCGCCCCAAGCGCGCCGAGGTCCCCGTCACCTGTGACGTGCAGCTCGTCGTCGAGTACTACGCCGCGCGCTGACCCAGCGTCGCGTGCAGGCCGGAGGGGTCGCGGGTTCGCCCGCGGCCCCTCCGTCGTCCCGGCGGGCGGGCCTTCGGCTCGCCTAGACTGGACGGAAGCGTCAGGGGCCGCGGTCCCTCGGACAGAGTTCGACCAGAGGAGCAATCGGTGAAGAGCGTGCTGTGGTTCGTCGCGGGCATCGCGGCGGGATTCGTCGTGGCCCACCAGGTGAACCAGACGGCCGAGGGCCGCAAGTTCTTCGAGTCGGTCGACGCCAAGGCCAGGGCGTTCGGCCAGGCCATCGCCGAGGGCTACCACGAGCGCGACGCCGAGCTCCGCGCCGCCGGCACCGACGAGCGCTGACCACTCGCGCCCTTCGCGCGCACAGTTCTCACCCCGCCGTCGCGGGGTGCAACGACCCGGAACGGAACCATGCAGACTGCCGAGATCAGCCGTCGCTACATCGACTACTTCGCCGAGCGCGGGCACACCGTCGTCCCCTCGGCCTCGCTCGTCTCCGACGACCCCACCCTGCTCTTCACGGTCGCCGGCATGGTGCCGTTCGTGCCCTACCTGACCGGCGTCGTCCCGGCCCCGTACCCCCGCGCCGTCGACGTGCAGAAGTGCATCCGCACGAACGACATCGAGGAGGTCGGCAAGACCGCCCGTCACGGCACGTTCTTCCAGATGCTCGGCAACTGGTCGTTCGGCGACTACTTCAAGGAGGGGGCGATCACCTACGCGTGGGAGCTCCTCACCCGTTCCGAGGCCGACGGCGGCCTCGGCTTCGACGAGCGCGACCTCTGGGTGACGGTCTACGAGACCGACGACGAGGCTGCGGAGCTGTGGCAGAAGCTGATCGGCCTTCCGGCCGAGCGCATCCAGCGCCTCGGCAAGGCGGACAACTACTGGCACACCGGCCAGCCCGGCCCCGGCGGTCCGAGCTCGGAGATCTTCTTCGACCGCGGACCGAAGTACGGCCGCGACGGCGGCCCGGCGGTCGACGACAGCCGCTTCATCGAGATCTGGAATCTCGTGTTCATGCAGGAGCTGCTGACCGAGGTCCGCTCCAAGGTCGACTTCGACGTCGCGGGCCCGCTGCCCAAGAAGAACATCGACACCGGCATGGGCCTCGAGCGCGTGGCGTTCATCAAGCAGGGCGTCGAGAACATGTACGAGATCGACCAGGTGCGCCCGGTGCTCGACCGCGCCGCGGAGCTGTCGGGCCGTCGCTACGGCGCCGCGCACGAGGACGACGTCCGCATGCGCATCATCGCCGACCACGTGCGCTCCTCGCTCATGCTCATGAGCGACGGGGTCACGCCGTCGAACGAGGGCCGGGGCTACATCCTGCGCCGGCTCCTCCGCCGCTCGATCCGTGCGATGCGCCTGCTCGGCGTCGAGGGCCCGAGCTTCCACGAGCTCTTCGCGGCCTCTCGCGACGCGATGAAGTCGGCGTACCCCGAGGTGGCGACCGACTACTCGCACCTCGAGCAGCTCGCGCTCGGCGAGGAGGACACCTTCCTCCGCACGCTGGCCTCGGGCACGACGATCCTCGACGTGGCGGTATCGAAGACGAAGTCGCAGGGCTCCGGCGAGCTCGCCGGCGACACCGCGTTCCTGCTCCACGACACCTACGGCTTCCCGATCGAGCTCACGCTCGAGATGGCGGAGGAGGCGGGGCTGAGCGTCGACCGCGGCGAGTTCGATCGCCTCATGACCGACCAGCGCGACCGTGCGAAGGCCGACGCGAAGTCGAAGAAGCGCGTGCTCGCGGACCTCTCGGTCTACGCCGACTACCGCGCCAAGGGCGAGACGATCTTCACCGGCTACACCGAGCTGCAGACGGAGTCGAGCGTGCTCGGCCTCCTCGTCGACGGTCGGCCGGTGCAGCGCGCCACGGCGGGGCAGACGGCCGAGGTCATCCTCGCCGAGACCGCGCTCTACGCGGAGTCCGGCGGGCAGGCGCCCGACCGCGGCCGCATCGTGGGCGACGGCTTCGAGCTCGAGGTGCTCGACGTGCAGCGCCCGGTCAAGGGCCTCATCAGCCACACCGTGCGGGTCGTGCGCGGCGAGGTCGGCGTGGGCGAGACCGCGACGAGCCTCGTCGACGAGGACTACCGGCGCGGCGCCACCCAGGCGCACTCCGGCACCCACCTCGTGCATGCCGCGCTCCGGCAGGTGCTCGGGCCGAACGCGCACCAGTCCGGCTCGTTCAACAAGGCCGGCTACCTGCGTCTCGACTTCAGCTGGAACACGGCACTCTCGAGCGAGACCCGCTCCGAGATCGAGGAGATCTCGAACGCCGCGATCCGCGACAACCTCGAGGTCGTCACCCGCGAGCTGCCGCTCGAGGAGGCGAAGGCGCTCGGCGCCATGGCGCTGTTCGGCGAGAAGTACGGCGACGTCGTGCGCGTCGTCGACATCGGCGGCCCCTGGTCGCGCGAGCTGTGCGCGGGCACCCACGTGCGCACGAGCGCCGAGGTCGGCATGATCAATCTGGTCGGCGAGTCCTCGGTCGGCGCGACGAACCGTCGGGTGGAGTCGCTCGTCGGCATCGAGGCGTTCCGCCAGTTCGCGGCCGAGCGCGCGCTGGTCGGCGAGCTCACGAGCTCGCTGAAGACGCGTCCCGAGCAGCTCGTCGACCGGGTCGGCGAACTCGTGGCGAACCTGAAGGCGGCCGAGAAGAAGATCCAGGCCTACGAGGCCAAGGCGCTCAACGACCGCGTGCCGGCGCTGGCGGCGACCGCGGTGCGCACGGGCGAGGTCCTGCTCGTCGCGGAGCACGTCGGCACCCTCGGCTCCGGCGACGAGCTGCGCTCCCTCGCGCTCTCGGTGCGCGCACAGCTCGGCGACGTGGCCTCGGTGGTCGCGCTGACGGCCGAGGTCGGCGGCAAGCCGCTCGCGATCGCCGCGACGTCCCCCGCGGCCCGCGAGGCCGGCGCGAACGCGGGCGCACTCGCGAAGCGCATGGCCGGTGTGCTCGGCGGCGGTGGAGGCGGCAAGCCCGACCTGGCCCAGGGCGGCGGCACCGACGTGGCCGCGATCCCCGCGGCTCTCGACGCGGTCCGCGACGAGCTCGGCCGCTAGGGTGCGCGACGGCGTCCGCCTCGGCGTCGATGTGGGCCGGGCCCGCATCGGCGTCGCGCGCTGCGATCCCTCGGCGATGCTCGCGGTGCCGCTCGAGACGGTGCCGCGGGCCGCGGAGGGCTCGGACGCCGATGTGCGCCGGATCCTCGAGCTCGCCGAGGAGTACGACGCGTTCGAGCTCGTGGTGGGGCATCCGCTCTCGCTCACGGGCAACGCGACGCCCTCGACCGACGACGCCGTCGCGTTCGCGAGCCGGCTCGCGAACGGCGGCGCATCGGTGCGGCTGGTGGACGAACGGATGTCGACGGTGACGGCGCAGCAGGCGCTCCGGGCGAGCGGGAAACGCGCCAAGCAGCAGCGGTCCATCATCGACCAAGCCGCAGCCGTTATCATTCTGCAACACGCCATCGACGCCGAACGCGCGTCGGGCAAGCCGCCGGGGCAGTCCCTCGGCACCGACGAAGGGCCACCACCCCTGTGACTCAGCTCCCCCCTGAGCAGCGCGCGTCGCGCCAGCGCCCCGGTCTCGACTGGGAGGCGATCCTCTCCGGAGACGAGGCCGCGGCGAGCCGAGCCGGCGACGGCCGGGCCGCTGCGCCCGACGCCGCCCCGCGCACCGAGGAGTGGGTGAACGACCCATTCGCCGAATCCGCCGCGGAGCCGGGCCGGGTCGCCCCGCGCAGCAACGACCCGTTCGCCGCGCAGGAGGAGGTGCCGCTGACCCGCCGGGAGCGGCGCGAACTCGAGGAGCGTCAGGCCCTCATCGAGGCGGAGCCCGTCACCGCCCCGAGCGAGCCGGCGCGGCCGAGCCGGGCCGAACGGCGGGAGGCGGCCGGCTTCGACGACCACGACACGCCGCAGCGGCCGAAGCGCCGCGGGGCGTGGGGCTGCCTCATCGCGCTGCTCATCGTGGTCGCCCTCGGCGTCGGCGCGTTCTTCTTCCTGCAGGGGCCCATCTCCGCGGTGATCGAGCGCTTCGCGCCCGCCGCGGACTACGAGGGCTCGGGCAGCGGCGAGGTGACCTTCATGATCCACGAGGGCGACGACGGCTCCTCGATCGCCGAGAACCTCTACGACGAGGGCGTGGTGGCCTCCTCGAAGGCGTTCTACGACGTGCTCGTCGATCAGGATCCGGAGCCGGCCTTCTACCCGGGCGCGTACCGGCTCGCCGAGAAGATGAGCGCGCAGTCGGCGCTCGATGCGCTGCTCGATCCGGCGAACAAGCTCGAGAACACCTTCGTCATCCCGGAGGGCACCGCCACCGTCGACGCGCTGACGAACATCGCGGAGGGCACCGGCGTCCCGCTCGAGGCGCTCCAGGCGGCCGCGGCCGAGTCGCCGCAGAGCTACGGCCTCCCGGCCGAGGCGAAGTCGCTCGAGGGATTCCTGTTCCCGGCGACGTACACGCTCGATCCGGGCCTCGACGCCCGCGGCGTGCTGCAGACCCTCGTCGACCGGCAGTTCCAGGCGCTCGACGAGGCGGGTGTCGCACCGGCCGATCGTTGGCGCACGATCGTGCTCGCCTCGCTGATCCAGCGCGAGGCCGGCCTCCGCGACGACTACTACAAGGTCTCGCGGGTGTTCCAGAACCGACTCGACCCGGCGCAGTGGGAGTCGGGGCTGCTGCAGTCGGACGCGACGGTCGCGTACGGCACCGGCAACACCCACCGGGTCGCCACGACCGATGCCGAGCGCGCCGACGCCGGCAATCCGTACAACACCTACGTGCATCCCGGCCTGCCGATCGGCCCGATCTCCAATCCGGGCGATCTCGCGATCGACGCCGCGCTGCACCCCGCCGACGGCACCTGGCTCTTCTTCGTGACGTGGAACCTCGACACGGGCGAGACGATCTTCTCGACCACCGTCGACGAGCACGACGCGGCCGTCGCGAAGTGGCTGGCCTGGATGGACGAGCACCCGGAGTACCAGTGAGCGGCGGCTTGCAGGAGTCCGCACTGCACCGGCTCGCCGTGCTCGGCTCGCCGATCGCGCACTCGAAGTCGCCGGCGCTGCACCGCGCCGCGTACGCGGCGCTCGGCATCGACTGGCAGTACGAGGCCGTCGAGGTGGGTTCGGCCGAGCTGGCCGAGTTCGTGCGCTCGCGGGATGCCTCGTGGCGAGGGCTCTCGCTCACGATGCCGTTGAAGCAGGAGGTGCTCCCGCTCGTCGACGAGCTCGATCGCCGCGCCCGGCTCACGGGCGCCGCGAACACGCTGCGCTTCGACGGCGGTCGCCGCCTCGGGTTCAACACCGATGTCGGCGGCATCGTCGGGGCGCTCGCGGACGCCGGGGTGACCGCGTCGGCGCGTGCCGCGGTCGTCGGCGGGGGAGCGACCGCCGCGTCGGCGATCGCCGCGATCGCGGAACTCGGTGCGAGCGAGGTCGAGGTCTTCGTGCGCACCCCGGCTCGCGCGACGGCGCTCGAACCCCTCGCCGCGTCGCTCGGGCTCAGAGTGCTCGTGCGGCGCATCGACGAGCTCTCGGGCGCGGACGGCCTCGACCTCGTCGTGGCGACGGTGCCCGGCGGCACCGAGCTCGGGGTGCGGCCGAGTGCGGCGCTCACCAGTGGTGCCGTGCTGCTGGAGGTCGCGTACGACCCGTGGCCGAGCCCGCTCGCGGCGGCGTGGCTCGACGCCGACGGCACCGTCGTGCACGGCCTCGGCATGCTCCTGCACCAGGCGCTGCTGCAGGTGCGCGTGTTCGCGAACGGCGATCCGGAGCAGGCGCTGCCCGACGAGGCCGGGGTGCTCCGGGCGATGCGAGCGGCGATCGCCTGAGGCGTCCGCCGCGGCCCCCTCCGACTGCGCCCCGGGCGGCGACGTCACGCGGAGAGTGGGCCCCCTGCGCTGTGGAAGGATAGAGCCATGCTTCGTTGGCTCACTGCCGGTGAGTCGCACGGCCCCGAACTCGTCGCGATCCTCGAGGGCCTCCCCGCCGGCATCCCCGTCTCGCTCGATCAGGTCCGCGAGGACCTCGCACGGCGCAAGCTCGGCTACGGCCGCGGCGCGCGCATGAAGTTCGAGCAGGACGAGCTCGCCATCTCGGGCGGGGTGCGCCACGGCCTCAGCCTCGGCAGCCCGATCGCCCTGCGCGTCGGCAACACCGAGTGGCCGAAGTGGCAGGAGGTCATGAGCCCCGAGCCGATCGAGCAGGACCGCCTCGGCCGTGGCCGCGGTGCGCCGCTGACCCGTCCGCGCCCGGGGCACGCCGACCTCGTCGGCATGCAGAAGTACGGCTTCGACGAGGCCCGCCCGGTGCTCGAGCGCGCGAGCGCCCGCGAGACCGCCGCGCGCGTGGCGCTCGGCGCCGTGGCGAAGTCGTTCCTCGCGGAGCTCGGCATCCGCACCATCGCGCACACCCTGTCGATCGGACCGGTCCGGGTGCCGGAGGGCGCGGCCCTGCCGCTGCCCGCCGATCTCGCGGCGGTCGACGCCGACCCGCTGCGCTGCTTCGACGCCGAGACGTCGGCGCGCATGGTGGCCGAGGTCGACGACGCCCACAAGTCCGGCGACACGCTCGGCGGCGTCGTCGAGGTGCTCGCCTACGGCGTCCCCCCGGGGCTCGGCTCGCACGTGCACTGGGACCGCCGGCTCGACGGGCAGCTCGCCGCCGCGCTCATGGGCATCCAGGCGATCAAGGGGGTCGAGGTCGGCGACGGCTTCGAGACCACCCGCCGCCGCGGTTCCGAGGCGCACGACGAGCTGCACCTCGACCGCGGCCGCATCGTCCGCGCGAGCGACCGCGCCGGCGGGACCGAGGGCGGCATGTCCACCGGCACCGTGCTGCGGGTCCGCGCCGGCATGAAGCCGATCGCCACCATCCCGCACGCCCTGCCGACGGTCGACGTCGCGACGGGGGAGCCGGCTCCCGCGCACCACCAGCGCTCGGACGTCTGCGCCGTGCCGGCGGCGGGCGTCGTCGCCGAGGCGATGGTCGCACTCGTCCTCGCCAACTCCGTGCTCGAGAAGTTCGGCGGCGACTCGCTCGCCGAGACCCGGCGGAACCTCGAGGCGTACCTCGCCGCGATCCCCGAGGCGCTCGCGAGCGCGGGGGCGGACGGCGACGCCGGGCTCGCGGCCGGCGCAGCGGGATGACCGCGGCGGGCGCCGCCGCGCCCGGTGCGCTCGCGCTGCCCCTCGTGCTCATCGGGCCGATGGGCGCGGGCAAGTCCCGCGTGGGGCAGAAGCTCGCCGCCCAGACCGGTGCGCCGTTCGTCGACACCGACGCCCGCATCGTCGAGCGCTACGGGCCGATCGAGGAGATCTTCGCCCGCGAGGGCGAGGAGTACTTCCGCATCGTCGAGCGCGAGATCGTCGCCGAGGCCCTCGCCGAGGAGGCGGTGGTCTCGCTCGGCGGGGGAGCCGTGCTGCATCCGGCGACCCGTATCGATCTCGCGGAGCTGCCCGTGGTGTGGCTGCAGGTGAGCGCCGCGGCCGTCGCGCCGCGACTGGCCGGCAGCGCGCGCCCGCTGATCGCCCAGGGCGGGATCGAGGCCTGGACCCGGATTCGCGACGAGCGGGCGCCCGTCTACGCCTCGCTCGCCGACCTCGCCATCGACACCTCGCGCCGCTCGGTCGCGCGGATCGTCACCGACATCACCGAGCGCTTCGGAGGAACAGCATGACCGCACTCGAGCCGCAGGCCGAGCCGACCGTGATCCGGGTCGGCGGCGACGAGGGCTACGACGTGGTCGTGGGCCGCGGCGTGATCGCGCGCATCGGGGACGCGCTCGGGCCGGCCGTGCGCAAAGTCCTGCTCGTGCACCCGGCGACCCTCGGCGCCCGTGCCGCCGAGCTCCGCGAGTCGCTCACCGACCGCTTCGAGGTCATCCTCGCGGAGATCCCCGACGCCGAGGCCGGCAAGCGGGTCGAGGTCGCCGCGTTCTGCTGGCAGATCCTCGGCCAGGCCGACTTCACCCGCAGCGACGCCGTCGTCGGCATGGGCGGCGGAGCGGTCACGGACCTGGCCGGCTTCGTCGCGGCGACCTGGCTGCGCGGCGTCCGCGTGGTGCAGGTGCCGACGACCGTGCTCGGCATGGTCGACGCCGCCGTCGGCGGCAAGACCGGGATCAACACGAACGAGGGCAAGAACCTCGTCGGCGTGTTCCACGCGCCGGCCGAGGTCATCTGCGAGCTCGACCTGCTCGACACGCTGCCGAAGAACGAGATCCTCGCGGGCTTCGCCGAGATCGTGAAGGCCGGGTTCATCCGCTACCCCGAGATCCTCGACACCATCGAGGCCGACCCCGAGCGCGCCACCGATCCCGCGACGCCCGAGTTCCGCCGGGTCGTCGAGCTCGCCATCCGGATGAAGGCCGACGTCGTGACCGAGGACTTCAAGGAGGCCGGCCTCCGCGAGATCCTGAACTACGGGCACACCCTCGGGCACGCGGTCGAGCACGCCGAGCGCTACCAGTGGCGGCACGGCGCCGCCGTCGCGGTCGGCATGATGTTCGCCGCCGAGCTCGGCCGGCTCTCCGGCCGGCTCTCCGACGAGGTCGCCGACCGGCACCGCCGGGTGCTCGAACTGCTGAGCCTGCCGACGAGCTACCCGGCCGGCCGCTGGAACACGCTGCTCGCCACCATGCAGCGCGACAAGAAGTCACGCGGCGGCCAGCTGCGCTTCATCGTGCTCGACGACCTCGCGAAGCCCACCGTGATGCAGGCCCCCGACCAGTCGATGCTGTTCGCGGCCTACCAGGAGATCGGCTCGTGAATCGTGGCCGCCGAAGCCTTCAGCCCGCCGCTAGGCTGAGCGCATGACGACCATCCTCGTGCTGAACGGGCCGAACCTCGGCCGGCTCGGCACCCGCGAACCCGAGGTGTACGGCAGCGAGACGCTCGCCGACATCGAGGCGTCGCTGCGCGTCGGACTGCCCGAGGGCGTCGAGCTCGAGCTCCGGCAGACCGACGACGAGGGCGAGCTCATCCGCTGGATCCACGAGGCCGTCGACCGGGGCACCCCGGTCGTCTTGAACCCCGCGGCCTTCACGCACTACAGCTACGGGCTGCGCGACGCCGCCGCGCTCTTGAAGCAGGCCGGCGTGCCGCTCATCGAGGTGCACCTCTCGAACCCGCACGCGCGGGAGCGCTTCCGGCACACGAGCGTCATCTCGGCGGTCGCGACGGGTGTCATCGCCGGCTTCGGCAGCGACTCCTATCGCCTCGCCGTGCAGCAGCTGCTGCGCATCGTCTAGAATCGTTCGTCGGCCCGCGTGCGCCACCGCCTGCGGCCGAACGACTTCACCGAAACGGAACGGAATCCACGCGCATGGCATCGACCGCAGACATCAAGAACGGCGTCGTCCTCAGCATCGACGGCCAGCTCTGGAGCGTGATCGAGTTCCAGCACGTCAAGCCCGGCAAGGGCGGCGCGTTCGTCCGCACCAAGCTGAAGAACGTCGTCACGGGCAAGACCGTCGACCGCACCTACAACGCTGGCGCGAAGGTCGACATCGAGAACGTCGACCGCCGCGACTTCACGTACCTCTACAACGACGGCGACGGCTTCGTCTTCATGGACGCGGTCGACTACGACCAGATCACCGTCCCCGCGGCGACCGTCGGCGACGCCGCGAACTTCATGCTCGAGAACCAGGCCGTCACCATCGCCCTGAACAACGGCAACCCGCTGTACGTCGACCTCCCCGCCTCGGTCGTGCTCGAGATCACGTACACGGAGCCGGGCCTGCAGGGCGACCGCTCGACCGGCGGCACGAAGCCCGCCACCGTCGAGACCGGCTACGAGATCCAGGTCCCGCTCTTCCTCGAGACCGGCACCAAGGTCAAGGTCGACACCCGGTCGGGCGACTACCTCGGCCGCGTGAACGACTAGTGAGCGCTCGCACCAAGGCTCGCAAGCGCGCGCTCGACCTGCTCTACGCCGCGGAGATGCGCGGGATGCCGGTGGAGCAGCTGCTCGTCGTCGAGGCCGAGAAGGCCGCGGGCGAACCGGAGCGCCAGGCGTCCTGGCTGTACGCCCGAGAGATCGTCGACGGCATCGTCGACCATCGCGCCGAGATCGACGAGCTCATCACGACGCACTCCCGGGGCTGGACCCTCGAGCGCATGCCCGCGATCGACCGCGCGCTGCTGCGCATCGGCGTCTGGGAGATCGTCTACAACGACGAGGTGCCCGACGCCGTCGCGATCGCCGAGGCCGTCGAGGCCGCGACCGTGCTGTCGACCGACGACTCGGCCGGCTTCGTGAACGGGCTGCTGGCCGCGGTCGCGCACGCGAAGGCCTGACGCACCGCGCTTCACCCGCTCGACGCCGGACGGCGGGCCGCCACCAGGCGGCCCGCCGTCCGGCGTTCCGTCGCTCAGCCGACGACGAGTCGTCGCGCCGCGGCGGAGTGGGCGCGAATGAGCCCGTCGAGGTCGAGCCCGGGGATGCGGCCGTCCACGACCCGCCACTCGCCGCCGACCATGACGCGGTCGGCACGGTCGGCCCCGCAGAGCACGAGCGCCGCGATCGGGTCGTGGCTGCCCGAGAACCGCAGCTCGTCGAGCGTGAACAGCGCGAGGTCCGCCTGCTTGCCGAGCTCGATCGACCCGAGCTCGCCGTCCCGGCCGAGCGCCCGCGCCGAGCCCAGAGTCGCCCAGCCGAGCGCCCGGGCGACCGGCACGTCGGCACCGTAGCGGAGCCGCTGCAGGTAGAGCGCCTGACGCACTTCCTGGATGAGGTTCGAGGAGTCGTTCGAGGCGGAGCCGTCCACGCCGAGGCCGACGGGCACGCCGGCATCCTCCAGCTCGATCGCGCGCGCGATGCCCGAGGCGAGCCGCATGTTCGAGGTCGGGCAGTGCGCGACGCCCGTCCCGGCCGCACCGAGGCGGGCGATCTCCCGCTCGTCGAAGTGGATGCCGTGACCGAGCCAGCTCTGCGGACCCAGCCAGCCCACGCTCTCGAGGTAGTCGACGGTGCGCAGGCCGAAGCGCTCGCGGCAGAACTCCTCTTCGTCGAGGGTCTCGGCGAGGTGCGTGTGCAGGCGCACCCCGCGGCGGGCGGCGAGCTCGGCGCTCTCCGACATGATCTCCCGCGTCACCGAGAACGGCGAGCACGGCGCGAGCGCGATGTGGAGGTCGGCGTCGGGTGCGGTGGAGTGGTAGCGGTCGATGAGCCGCTCCGAGTCGGCGAGGATGACGTCGCCGTCCTGCACGACGCTCTGCGGCGGCAGGCCGCCGTCGCGCTGGCCGAGGGTCATCGAGCCGCGGGTGAGCGTCGCCCGCATGCCGAGCCGCCGCACGGCCTCCACCTCGAGGTCGATCGCCTCGTCCAGCCCCTCGGGGAAGACGTAGTGGTGGTCGGCCGCGGTCGTGCAGCCGGAGAGCAGGAGCTCCGCGAGTGCGACGGTCACGGCGAGTTCGAGGCTCTCCGGCGTGAGCCGCGCCCACACCGGGTAGAGGCCCTGCAGCCAGGGGAAGAGCTTCGCGTCGGCCACGGGCGCCCAGGCCCGGGTGAGCGTCTGGAAGAAGTGGTGGTGGGTGTTGATGAGGCCGGGGAGCACGACGTGGTTCGCCGCGTCGAAGACCTCGTCGACCGGCCTCGCGGGGGCGGCGCCGGCGCGGAGCAGTTCGACGATGCGGCCGGCCTCGACGACGATGCCGCCGTCCGCGGTGCCGGGCGCGTGCTCGGCTGCGGTGAAGACGGCGGCGGGGTTCTTGATCCAGACTCGTGCCATGAGCGGCATCCCTTCGACGGTGGAGGAGTGGTGCCAGCTCAGTGTTGACCTGTCTGCTGATCCAGGTCGCGCCAGACTACGTGCGCGGCGGATGCCCCGTCAACGCTACGCGCGCCGGCGCATCGCTCAGGGCGTCGGGGTTCGGGCGTCGTAGTCGCGGAAGCCGTGCTGGAGGCGGAGGATCGCGACGGCGGCCGCGACGACGAGCAGCCCGCCGAAGAGCGGCGGGAACCAGAGCGCCACCGCCGTCGCGAGGATGCCGACCCAGAGGTCGCCGAGGCGCGGACCACCCGTGACGACCACCTGGAACACGCCCTGCATCCGACCCTGGAGCTCGTCGGGCACCGCGGTCATCAGCATCGTGCTGCGGAAGATCGCACTCACCTCGTCGGCCGCTCCCGCGCCCGCGAGCAGGAGCGCGGCGCCGAGCAGCGCCGGCAGGCTCAGCGCGGCGTCCGCGGCCGAGGAGCGCCCGGCGAGCACGATCGCGATCACCGCGCCGAACCCGGCGATGCACGCCCCGTAGACGATGACCGAGCGGCCGATGGCGACGCCGTAGCGCCGGACGTGCATGACCCGTCCGCTCAGCAGGCTGGTGAGGAAGGTGCCGACGGCGAACGCCGCGGTGAGCGCGCCGGCGGTCGCCGCTCCGCCGCCGATGGCGACGGCGCCGACAGCCGGGAAGAGCGCGTAGGGCCGGCCGAAGGTCATCGCGGCGAGGTCGATCAGGAAGCCGGCGCGGATGTTCGGCGCCAGGCGCAGGAAGCGGAAGCCGTCCACGAGGGCCGCGAAGCCGGTGCGTCGCCCGGCCCCCTCCTCGGCGGCCCTCGGTGGGACGGCGGGGAGCGTCAGGATGCCGAGGAAGCCCGCGCTGAACAGCACGAGGTCCACGCTGAAGGTGAGCGGATAGCCGATCGAAGCGACGAGCACGCCGCCGAGCGCCGGGCCGAGCGTGAGCTGCACGCCGATCCCGATTCCGCTGAGGGCGGCTGCGCGGGAGACGAGCGCCGGCGCGAGCAGCCGCGGCGTGACCGCGGTCCGGGTGGCGCCGGTGACGGTGGCGCAGACCGAGATGACGGTGGTGAGCACGTAGAACGGCCAGATCGCGACCGGCCGGCCGGCCTCGTGCTCGGCCGCACTGACGGCGGAGACGGCGACGAGCGCCGCGGTCGCCGCCCAAGTGGTGCTCGCGCTCGCGATGAGCAGGCGCCGCCGGTCGAGGGCGTCGGCGAGGACGCCGCCCCAGAGCCCGGCCACGAGCATCGGCAGCAGCGCGATGCCGCCGACGAGTCCCACCGCGAGCGTCGAGCGCGTGAGCTCGTAGAGCTGCAGCCCGACGGCGAGCACCGTCAGCTGCGCGCCGATGCCCGCGATGGTGCCGCCGATCCAGAGCCGGGCGAACGCGGGCGACTCCCGTAGCGGGGCGAGATCGACGAAGTGCGATCGTCGCGGCGGGGGAGAACTCACCCTTGCATCGTACGCACGGCGAAACCGCACCCGACGCGCTGCTAAACTCGACGGAGTTTGGCAACCTTTAAGGCCGTCCCGTGAGGCGGAGAAGGGAGGCCGCCGTGGCACGCGCCGTGCTCACCCAGGCGGACATCCAACGGGCGCTGACCCGCATCTCGCACGAGATCCTCGAATCCAACCGCGGGGGGAGCGACCTCGTCATCCTCGGCATCCCGACCCGCGGCGTGATCCTCGCCCGCCGGATCGCCGAGACGATCGCCCGCATCGAACCCGACGCGGCACCGGTGCCGGTCGGCTCCATCGACGTCACGATGTACCGCGACGACCTCTCCCGCACCCGCACCCGAACCCCGCAGCCGACCGAGGTGCCCGCGGGCGGCATCGACGGACGCACCGTCGTCCTCGTCGACGACGTGCTCTACTCCGGGCGCACCATCCGCGCCGCCTTCGACGCCCTCTCCGACCTCGGCCGCGCCCGCGCGGTGCGGCTCGCGGTGCTCGTCGACCGCGGCCACCGCGAGTTCCCGATCCGAGCGGATTTCGTCGGCAAGAACCTGCCGTCGTCCCACGACGAGCGCATCAACGTGCGGCTCGTCGAGACCGACGGCGACGAGGGCGTCGCGATCGAGACGGCCCAGGGCGAGGGGGAGGCGAAGTGAACCACCTGCTGGGCACGCGCGAGCTGTCCCGCGAGCAGGCGATCGAGCTCCTCGACATCGCCGAGGACATGGCGGCGGTGCAGGAGCGCGAGGTCAAGAAGTTGCCGACGCTGCGCGGCAAGACCGTCGTGAACCTCTTCTTCGAGGACTCGACCCGCACCCGCATCTCGTTCGAGGCTGCGGCGAAGCGGCTCTCCGCCGACGTCATCAACTTCAGCGCGAAGGGGTCCAGCGTCTCCAAGGGCGAGAGCCTGAAGGACACCGCGCAGACGCTGCAGGCCATGGGCGCGGACGGCGTCGTCATCCGGCATCCGGCCTCCGGGGCGCCGCTCACGCTCGCGACGAGCGGCTGGATCGACGCCGGCGTGGTCAACGCCGGCGACGGCACGCACGAGCACCCCACCCAGGCCCTGCTCGATGCCTTCACGATGCGCCGCCGGCTGCACGGCGCCGCCTCCCGCGGGCGCGGGCTCGACGGCGCGCGCGTCCTCATCGTCGGCGACGTGCTGCACTCGCGGGTCGCGCGCTCGAACGCCTGGCTGCTGCCCGCGCTCGGCGCCGAGGTCGAGCTCGTCGCGCCGCCGACGCTGCTGCCCGTCGACACGCGCCGCTGGCCCGTGGCCACGTCCTACGACCTCGACGAGGCGCTCGGCCGCCGGCCGGACGTGGTCATGATGCTGCGCATCCAGGCCGAGCGGATGCACGGGGCCTTCTTCCCGAACAGTCGGGAGTACGCCCGCACCTGGGGGCTCGACGACGCGCGGTTCGACGCGCTTCCCGACACTACGATGGTCATGCATCCCGGACCGATGAACCGCGGTCTCGAGATCGCCGCCCGCGCGGCCGATTCGCCGCAGTCCACGGTGCGCGAGCAGGTCGCGAACGGAGTATCAGTGAGAATGGCCGCCCTCTATCTGCTGCTGTCCGGTGAACGGGGGGCCGCCGCATGAGCGAGCGTCACCTGATCGTCGGGGCGCAGCTGCCGAACGGCGAACGCCGCGACCTCCTGCTCGAGGGCGGACGCATCGCCGAGCTCGGCACCGGGCTCGACGCCCGCGGGGCGGAGCTCGTCGACGCGGCGGGCCTCGTCGTGCTGCCCGGGCTCGTCGACCTGCACACCCACCTCCGCGAGCCGGGCTACGAGCAGAGCGAGACCGTGCTCACCGGCACCCGCGCCGCCGCGGCGGGCGGATTCACCGCGGTCTTCGCGATGGCGAACACCTCGCCGGTCGCCGACACCGCCGGCGTCGTCGAGCAGGAGTTCAGCCTCGGGCGGGCCGCCGGGTACGCCGCCGTCCAGCCGATCGGCGCCGTGACGGTGGGCCTGGCCGGCGAGCGCCTCGCCGAGCTCGGCGCCATGGCCCAGTCCCGCGCCCGAGTGCGGGTCTTCTCCGACGACGGCTTCTGCGTGCACGACCCGCTGCTCATGCGCCGCGCGCTCGAGTACGTGAAGGCCTTCGGCGGCGTCATCGCGCAGCACGCCCAGGAGCCGCGGCTCACCGAGGGCGCGCAGATGAACGAGGGCGCCCTCTCGGGCGAGCTCGGCCTCGCCGGCTGGCCGGCGGTCGCCGAGGAGTCGATCATCGCCCGCGACGTGCTGCTCGCCGAGCACGTCGGCAGTCGACTGCACGTCTGCCACGTCTCGACGGCCGGTTCGGTCGAGGTGATCCGCTGGGCGAAGGCCCGCGGCATCGACGTCACGGCCGAGGTGACGCCGCACCATCTGCTCCTCACCGAGGACCGGGTCGCGAGCTACGACCCGCGCTTCAAGGTGAACCCGCCGCTGCGCCGAGCGGAGGACGTCGAGGCGCTCCGCGCCGCGCTCGCGGACGGCACCATCGACATCGTCGCCACCGACCACGCCCCGCACCCGATGGAGGCCAAGGAGGGCGAGTGGGACGCGTCGGCGAACGGCATGGTCGGGCTCGAGTCCGCGCTGTCCGTCGTGCACCGCACGATGGTGGAGCCCGGCCGCCTCGACTGGGCCGACGTCGCGCGGGTGCTCAGCCAGGCGCCCGCCCGCATCGGTCGCCTCGCGGGCCAGGGCGGCGAGGTCGAGGTCGGCGCGCCCGCCGAGCTCGTGCTCTACGACCCCTCGGCGACGGGGGAGTTCGGTCTCGAGCGGCTCGCCGGCCGCAGCACCAACTCGCCGTACCTCGGCGAGACGCTGCCCGGCTCCGTGCGCTGGACGTTCCACCAGGGCTACGCGACGGTCCGCGACGGCGAGGTGCGCGAGGCGGCGGAGGTTGCCGGACTCGCCGCGGCAGCGGGGAGCGGTGATGGATAAGCTCATCGGCGCGATCGTCGCCGTCATCGTCGTCGCCGTCGTGATCTGGCTGATGGTCCGCTCCTGGCGACGACGACGGGCCCGCGACGCCCGCCTCGCGGCGTACCCCGTGCCCGCGACGCTCGCGGCGGCCGTCCTCGAGACCGAGGTGCTCTACGTCGCCTCGACCCCCGAGAGCGAGCCCTTCGAGCGGCTCGCGGTCGACGGCCTGGCGTTCCGCGGGGCGGCCCACCTCGAGGTGTACGACGCGGGCGTGCTGCTGCGGATCGCGGGGGAGCCGGCGAGCTTCCTCCCGGTCGAGCGCATCGTCGGGATCGGCGCCGCGAGCCACGCGATCGACCGCGGCGTCGAGGCCGAGGGCCTCGTGGCCCTCACCTGGCAGCCGCACGAGTCGGAGCCCGGCGAGGTGCCGGTGCGCATCGACAGCTATCTTCGGGCGCGATACCCGGGCGACACCGCTCGGATCATCGACGCCGTCACGGACATCACCGCGGCCGAGCAGCCGCGGTCGCAACAGGAAGGCGAGGCCTCTGGTGACTGAGACCACGACCCGCACGGCCCCCGCCGTGCTCGTCCTCGAGGACGGAACCCGCTTCGAGGGACGCGCGTACGGCGCCCTCGGCCGCACGCTCGGCGAGGCGGTCTTCGCGACCGGCATGACCGGCTATCAGGAGACGCTGACCGACCCGTCCTACGCGGGTCAGATCGTGCTCATGACCGCGCCGCACATCGGCAACACGGGCATGAACGACGAGGACATGGAGTCCAAGCAGATCTGGGTCGCCGGCTTCGTCGTGCGCGACCCCTCCCGGGTCGTGTCGAACTTCCGCTCGCAGCGGAGCCTCGACGACGACCTCGCGGACGCCGGCATCGTCGGCATCTCCGGCATCGACACGCGCGCCGTCACGCGGCGCATCCGCGACGCCGGCGCGATGCGGGCGGGCATCTTCTCCGGCGAGGACGCGAGCCTCACGGCGGGCGAGCAGCTCGACCTCGTGCTCGGCGGTGCCGAGATGGCGGGGCAG
This sequence comes from Agromyces soli, assembly GCF_022811605.1. Taxonomy (GTDB): domain Bacteria; phylum Actinomycetota; class Actinomycetes; order Actinomycetales; family Microbacteriaceae; genus Agromyces; species Agromyces soli. Next base: position 2,822,454 of record NZ_CP094533.1, read on the forward strand.
AACCTCTCCGGCGAGGTGTCGACGGGGGAGCGCTACTCGCTGCCCGCCACCGGCGAGCGGATCGGCTCGGTCGCGGTGCTCGACCTCGGGGTGAAGACCTCCACGCTGAACTTCCTCGCCGAGCGCGGCTTCGACGTCGAGGTGCTCCCGCAGACCGTGACGATCGAGGAGGTGCGGGCGCTCGAGCCCGACGCGCTCTTCTTCTCGAACGGCCCCGGCGACCCGAGCGCGAGCGACCGGCACGTGCAGCTCCTCCGCGAGTCGCTCCGCGACGGCCGGCCGTACTTCGGCATCTGCTTCGGCAACCAGCTCCTCGGCCGCGCCCTCGGCTTCGGCACGTACAAGCTGCCGTTCGGCCACCGCGGCATCAACCAGCCCGTGCTCGACAAGGCCACCGGCCGCGTCGAGATCACGGCCCACAACCACGGCTTCGCCGTCGACGCCCCGATCGATCGCGTGAGCGAGTCGAGCGAGGGCTTCGGCCGCGTCGAGGTCAGCCACGTCGACCTCAACGACGACGTGGTCGAGGGCCTCAACTGCCTCGACATCCCCGCGTTCAGCGTCCAGTACCACCCCGAGTCGGCTGCCGGCCCGCACGACGCGAACTACCTCTTCGATCGTTTCCGCGAGCTGGTCATCGCGAGCAAGGAGAACCGCGACTAATGCCCAAGCGCGACGACATCAATTCCGTCCTCGTCATCGGCTCCGGCCCCATCGTCATCGGGCAGGCCGCCGAGTTCGACTACTCCGGCACCCAGGCCTGCCGCGTGCTCCGCGCCGAGGGCGTTCGGGTCATCCTCGTGAACCCGAACCCCGCCACGATCATGACCGACCCGGACTTCGCCGACGCGACGTACATCGAGCCGATCACCCCGGAGATCATCGAGTCGATCATCGTCAAGGAGCGCCCCGACGCCATCCTGCCGACCCTCGGCGGCCAGACCGCGCTCAACGCGGCCATCGCGCTGCACGACGCCGGCATCCTCGAGAAGCACGGCGTCGAGCTGATCGGTGCGAAGGTCGACGCCATCCGCAAGGGCGAGGACCGCCAGCTCTTCAAGGAGCTCGTGGTCGAGTGCGGCGCGGATGTCGCGCGCTCGCACATCGCGCACACGATGGACGAGGTGCTCGCCGCGGCCGACGACCTCGGCTACCCGCTCGTCGTCCGCCCCTCCTTCACGATGGGCGGTCTCGGCTCCGGCTTCGCATACGACGAGACCGAGCTGCGCCGCATCGCGGGCGCAGGCCTGCACGACTCGCCGACCACCGAGGTGCTCCTCGAGGAGTCCATCCTCGGCTGGAAGGAGTACGAGCTCGAGCTCATGCGCGACACGCACGACAACACCGTCGTCGTGTGCTCGATCGAGAACGTCGACCCGGTCGGCGTCCACACGGGCGACTCGATCACCGTCGCCCCCGCGCTCACCCTCACCGACCGCGAGTACCAGCGCCTCCGCGACATCGGCATCGACATCATCCGCGCCGTCGGCGTGGACACGGGTGGCTGCAACATCCAGTTCGCCATCGACCCGTCGAACGGCCGCGTCATCGTCATCGAGATGAACCCGCGCGTCTCGCGCTCCTCGGCGCTCGCCTCGAAGGCGACGGGCTTCCCGATCGCGAAGATCGCGGCGAAGCTCGCGATCGGCTACCGGCTCGACGAGATCCCGAACGACATCACCCGGGTGACGCCCGCGAGCTTCGAGCCGACGCTCGACTACGTCGTCGTGAAGGTGCCGCGCTTCGCGTTCGAGAAGTTCCCGGCCGCCGACCCGACACTGACGACGACCATGAAGTCGGTGGGCGAGGCCATGGCGATCGGCCGCAACTACGCGACCGCCCTGCAGAAGGCTCTGCGCTCGCTCGAGAAGCGCGGCTCGTCGTTCCACTGGGGCGAGGAGGAGCGCAGCGTCGAGGAGCTCCTCGAGCAGGCGCAGACGCCGACCGACGGCCGGATCGTGCTCGTGCAGCAGGCGCTCCGCAAGGGCGCCACGATCGAGCAGGCGTTCGAGGCCACGAAGATCGACCCGTGGTTCCTCGACCAGATCGTGCTGATCAACGAGGTCGCCGCGACGGTCGCCGCCGCCGAGGCGCTCGACACCGAGACGATCCTGCTCGCGAAGGACCACGGCTTCTCCGACGCGCAGATCGCCCAGCTCCGCGGCTTCGGCAGCGAGCAGGACGCCCGCGAGGTGCGCCACATCCTCGGCATCCGCCCGGTCTACAAGACGGTCGACACCTGCGCCGGCGAGTTCCCGGCGCTCACGCCGTACCACTACTCGAGCTACGACCAGGAGACCGAGGTCGCCGCGAGCGATCGCCGCAAGGTCGTCATCCTCGGCTCCGGCCCGAACCGCATCGGCCAGGGCGTCGAGTTCGACTACTCCTGCGTGCACGCCTCGTTCGCCCTGCACGACGCGGACTTCGAGACCATCATGATCAACTGCAACCCGGAGACGGTCTCGACCGACTACGACACGAGCGACCGGCTCTACTTCGAGCCGCTCACGCTCGAGGACGTGCTCGAGGTCATCCACGCCGAGTCGCAGTCCGGCGAGCTCGTCGGCGTCGTCGTGCAGCTCGGCGGCCAGACCGCCCTCGGCCTCGCGAAGGGCCTCGAGGCGGCCGGCGTGCCGATCCTCGGCACCTCGCCCTCGGCGATCGACCTCGCCGAGGAGCGCGGCCTCTTCGCCGGCATCCTCGAGAACGCGGGCCTCCTCGCGCCGCGCAACGGCACCGCCGTCGACCTCGCGGGCGCGCAGCAGATCGCGGAGGGCATCGGCTACCCGGTGCTCGTCCGTCCGAGCTACGTGCTCGGCGGCCGCGGCATGGAGATCGTCTACGACAGCACGAACCTCGCCGAGTACTTCGACCGCATCGAGGGGCAGGGCATCGTCGGCCCGAGCCACCCGCTGCTGGTCGACCGCTTCCTCGACGACGCCATCGAGATCGACGTCGACGCGCTGTACGACGGGAGCGAGCTCTACATCGGCGGCGTGATGGAGCATATCGAGGAGGCCGGCATCCACTCCGGCGACTCGAGCTGCACCCTGCCGCCCGTGACGCTCGGCCGTGCCGAGGTGGACCGGGTCCGCGAGGCGACGCGGGCGATCGCCGAGGGCATCGGCGTGCAGGGCCTGCTGAACGTGCAGTTCGCGATCGGCGCCGGCGTGCTCTACGTGCTCGAGGCGAACCCGCGGGCGAGCCGCACGGTGCCCTTCGTCTCGAAGGCGCTCGGCATCCCGCTCGCGAAGGCCGCCAGCCGGGTCATGGTCGGCGCGACGATCCGCGAGCTCGTCGCCGAGGGCCTGCTGCCCGAGGTCGACGGTTCCCGCGTGCCGCTCGACGCGCCGGTCGCGGTGAAGGAGGCCGTGCTGCCGTTCCACCGCTTCCGCACGCGCGAGGGCGGCATGGTCGACTCGGTGCTCGGGCCGGAGATGCGCTCGACCGGTGAGGTCATGGGCATCGACCGCGACTTCCCGACGGCGTTCGCGAAGAGCCAGCTCGCCGCGTACGGCGGCGTGCCGGCCTCCGGGACCGTCTTCGTCTCGGTGTCCGACCGCGACAAGCGGGCGGCGATCCTGCCGGTGCTGCGCCTGCAGCAGCTCGGCTACGACATCGCCGCCACCGAGGGCACCGCCGAGGTGCTGCGCCGCAACGGCATCCGGGCGAGCGAGGTGCTGAAGTTCCACGACAAGCCCGACGCCGACGCGACGAGCGTGGTCGAGCTCATCCACCGGGGCGAGGTCGACGTGGTCGTGAACACCCCGAGCGGTCGCTCCGCCCGGGCCGACGGCTACGAGATCCGCGCCGCGGCGGTGGCCGCCGGCATCCCGCTGTTCACGACGATCGCGGAGCTCTCCGCCGCCGTGGCCTCGCTCGACGTGGTCGGCGACGGCTTCGACGTGACGAGCCTGCAGGAGTACCAGCGCCGCCGGGAGGGGGCCGCGTGAGCGAGCCCGTCGCGTTCGGTGACCGTCTGGCGGCGGCCTTCGCCGCGTACGGCCGGCTGTGCGTCGGGATCGACCCGCACGCGCAGCTCCTTGAGAGCTGGGGCCTGCCCGACAGCGGCGAGGGCGTCCGCGAGTTCGGCCTCCGCGTCGTCGACGCGGCGGCCGGCCAGATCGGCATCGTGAAGCCGCAGGTCTCGTTCTACGAGCGGCACGGTGCCGCCGGCTACGCGGCGCTCGAGCGGGTCTTCGCCGAGGCGCGCGACGCGGGGCTCATCGTGATCGCCGACGCGAAGCGCGGCGACATCGGCTCGACGCTCGCGGGCTACGCGGATGCCTGGCTCCGCCCGGGTTCGACGCTGGAAGCGGATGCCCTGACGCTGAACCCCTACCAGGGGCTCGCCACGCTCGCCCCGGTCATGGAGCGCGCCGCAGCGGTCGGCAAAGGCGTGTTCGTGCTCGCCGCGACGTCCAACCCGGAGTCCGGGCCCGTGCAGACGGCCGAGCTCCGGCAGTCCAGCCGGGCCGGCCGCACGATCGCCTCCGCGATGGTCGACGGCGTCGACGCGTGGAACCGCGCGCGCCCGGATGCCTCGACCCGCACTCTGGGCGACGCGGGCGTCGTGATCGGCGCGACCGTCGAGCTGCGCGCGGTCGGCATCGACCCGGATGCCTACGGGGAGACGCCCGGTCTGCCGGTGCTGGCCCCGGGCTTCGGCCACCAGGGCGGCGACGCCGCCCAGCTCGGCGAGCTGTTCGGCCGCCTGGCCGCCGGCGCCATCGTGAACGAGTCCCGGTCCGTGCTCGCCGCCGGGCCCGAGGAGATCGGCGAGGCCGTCCGGCGCCGCGCCGGGGAGGTAGGATCGCTCGGTGTCTGATCGGACCCCCACCACCCCGCCAGAGGTCGACCGAGTCGCCGCCTCCCGAGCCGCCGTCGCGGCGCGCCGGGCCCGCGCGATCGTGAAGCAGGAGGTCGCCGACGGCGCCCGGAGCCCGCTCGACGTGCTCCGCGTCGCGTTCGACGACCCCGAGGGCGTCGAGGGCCGGCTCCGGGTCACGGAGTTCCTCGGGGCGATCCCGGCGATCGGTCGCACGAAGACCGAGCGGATCATGGACGAGCTCCAGATCTCGCCCGCCAAGCGCCTGGGCGGCCTCGGCCGGCTGCAGCGCCGCCGCCTGCGCGGCTTCGTCGCCGAGTGGGTCGCCGCGCACGGCGGCACGGGCGACCGGCTCGTCGTGCTCGCCGGTCCCACGGCCGTCGGAAAGGGCACGGTCGCGGGATACATCCGCGACCACTATCCCGAGGTGAAGCTCTCGGTCTCCGCGACGACCCGCGCCCCGCGCCCGGGCGAGATCGACGGCGAGCACTACTTCTTCGTCGACGACGCCGAGTTCGACCGCCTGATCGAGACTGGCGAGCTGCTGGAGTGGGCGACCGTGCACAACGCCTCCCGGTACGGCACGCCCCGCGGCCCGGTGGAGCAGGCGATCGCCGCGGGCGACAGCGTGCTGCTGGAGATCGACATCCAGGGCGCGCGCTCGGTCCGCCGCGCCATGCCGGAGGCGACGCTCGTGTTCCTGCAGCCGCCGAGCTGGGACGAGCTCGTCCGCCGGCTCGTCGGCCGGGGCACCGAGGGGCCGGCCGAACAGCAGCGCCGGCTCGAGACCGCGAAGGTCGAACTGGCCTCCGCCGACGAGTTCGATCACCAGGTCGTGAACCACGAGGTCTCCGAGGCCGCGCAAAAGGTCGTAGACTTGATGCGGCCCCGCAAGGGTCGTCATTGAGCTGCCCGCAGTTCGGGCGACCGGGCCACGATCTTTCGCGCACACCTCGTGCGCATCACCGAAGCGAGGAGTCACTCCATGGCTGAGAAGCTGTCCGGCATCATCGACCCGCCCATCGACGACCTGCTGTCGAAGGTCGACTCGAAGTACCAGCTGGTCATCTTCGCGTCGAAGCGCGCCCGTCAGATCAACGACTACTACGCCGATCTGCACGAGGGCAGCCTGTTCGACAACGTCGGCCCGCTCGTGGACTCGTCGATCGATGACAAGCCGCTCACCGTGGCGATGCACGAGATCAACGAGGACAAGCTGCGCCTGCGCCCCATCAGCGAGTAAGCCGCCGGCGTGGCGAGCACGACGGGCCGACTGAACATCGTCGTCGGCATCACCGGCGGCATCGCCGCGTACAAGGCCGTCGCCGTCGTGCGCCAGCTCGTGCTGGCCGGTCATGACGTGCACGTCGTCCCGACCGAGGCGGCGCTCCGCTTCGTCGGCCGGCCGACGCTCGAGGCGATCTCGCGCAACCCGGTGCACACCGAGCTGTACGAGGGCGTCGCCGAGGTCCGGCACGTCGCCATCGGGCAGGCGGCCGACCTGATCGTCATCGCCCCGGCGACGGCGAACTCGATCGCGAAGCTCGCGGCCGGGCTCGCCGACGACCTCCTCGGCAACACCGTGCTCGCGAGCCGCGCTCCGCTCGTCATCGCCCCGGCGATGCACACCGAGATGTGGGAGCACGCCGCGACGCGCGCGAACATCGCGCTGCTGCGCGAGCGCGGCGTCACCGTCGTCGGCCCGGCCGAAGGCCAACTGACCGGCACCGACCGAGGTGCCGGCCGACTGGAGGAGCCCGAGGTCATCGTCGAGGCCGCCCTCGCACGCGTCTCCGCAGCACGAGCGACGGGCGATCTCGCCGGGCGCCGCGTCGTGGTGAGCGCCGGCGGCACGCGCGAGCCGCTCGACCCCGTGCGCTTCCTCGGCAACCGCTCGAGCGGCAAGCAGGGCATCGCCATCGCCGAGGCCGCCCGCGCCCGCGGCGCCGAGGTGACGCTCGTGGCCGCCAACCTCGAGGTTCCGCGCCCCGAGGGCTGCGACGTCCGCGAGGTCAGCACGGCACTCGAACTGCAGCGCGAGCTCGTCGACGCCGCCGCGGGCGCCGACGTGGTCGTCATGGCCGCCGCCGTCGCCGACTACCGCCCCGCCGCGGTCAGCGAGCAGAAGATCAAGAAGGACGCCTCGGACTCCGGGCTCACCCTCGAGCTCGTGCGCAACCCCGACATCCTCGCCGGCCTCGGCGCGGCACCGCACGACGGCACGCTGCTCGTCGGCTTCGCCGCCGAGACCGAGTCCGACGAGGAGCGCCTGCTGGAGCTCGGCCGCGGCAAGCGGAGGGCCAAGGGCGCCGACCTGCTGGTGGTCAACCGGGTGGGCTGGAGCGAGGGCTTCGCCGCCGATGACAACAGGGTCGTCGTCATCGGCCCCGACGACGCGGTCGTCACACAAGCACACGGAAGCAAGGCGTCGGTGGCGGATGCCATCCTCGACGTGGTTGTCTCGAAGCTGAACCCCGCGGCGCACGCCGCACGCACTCCAGAAGGAACGACGAGCTGAACATGAGCGCACTCCGCCTCTTCACGTCCGAATCGGTCACCGAGGGGCACCCGGACAAGATCTGCGACCAGATCTCCGACTCCATCCTCGACGCGCTGCTCACCGTCGACCCGAACGCCCGCGTGGCGGTCGAGACGCTCGTCACGACCGGCCTCGTGCACGTGGCGGGCGAGGTCTCCACCTCCGGCTACGTCGAGATCCCGGCGATCGTGCGCGAGCGGGTGACGTCCATCGGCTACGACTCCTCCGACGTCTGGTTCGACGGCCGCTCCTGCGGCGTCTCGGTCTCGATCGGCGGGCAGTCGCCCGACATCGCGCAGGGCGTCGACCACGCCTTCGAGGCGCGCGAGCACGCGAGCGACGACGAGCTCGACCGTCAGGGCGCGGGCGACCAGGGCATCATGTTCGGCTACGCGGTGCGCGAGACGCCCGAGCTCATGCCCGTGCCGATCTGGCTCGCCCATCGCCTCGCCGAGCGACTCGCCGACGTGCGCAAGGCCGGCGAGCTCGACTACCTCCGCCCCGACGGCAAGACGCAGGTCACGATCGGCTACGAGGGGCAGACGCCGCGCAGCATCGAGACCGTCGTACTGTCGACGCAGCACTCGCCCAAGGTCTCCACCGAGCAGCTCCGCGCCGAGGTCGAGGAGCTCGTCATCCGCCCGGTCCTCGATACGGTCGAACTGGCGCGGCCCGAGCTCCGCGTGCTCATCAACCCGACCGGCCGCTTCGAGATCGGCGGCCCCCAGGGCGACGCCGGGCTCACCGGTCGCAAGATCATCATCGACACCTACGGCGGCGCGAGCCGGCACGGCGGCGGTGCGTTCAGCGGCAAGGATCCTTCGAAGGTCGACCGCTCGGCCGCCTACGCGATGCGCTGGGTCGCGAAGAACGCCGTGGCCGCGGGGCTCGCCGACCGGCTCGAGGTGCAGGTCGCCTACGCGATCGGCGCGGCGGCGCCGGTCGGCCTCTACGTCGAGACCTTCGGCACCGCGCACGTGCCGGAGGAGCGCCTCATCGGGGCCATCCGCGAGGTGTTCGACCTGCGGCCGGCCGCCATCATCCGCGACCTCGATCTGCTGCGGCCGATCTACGCGAAGACCGCGACGTACGGCCACTTCGGCCGCGAGCTGCCCGACTTCAGCTGGGAGCGGCTCGATCGCGTCGACGCGCTCCGCTCCGCCGCCGGGCTCTGAGATGGCGGGCGACCTCGTCGCCAGGGTGCTCGTCGACTCGCCCCTTCCGCAGCTCGACCAGCTCTTCGACTACCGCGTGCCCGAGCGGCTGCGCGACGTCGTCCGCGCTGGCATGCGGGTGCGCGTGCCGCTCCGCACCGGCGGGCGCATCGCGAACGCCTGGCTCGTCGAGCTCGGCGACCACAGCGAGTTCGCGGGCCGGCTGAGCGAGCTCGACGACGTCGTGTCCGAGGCGCCGATGCTCACGCCCGAGGTGTGGCGGCTGGCGCGCGCCGCGGCCGACCGCGCCGCCGGCAATGCGAGCGACATCCTGCGGCTCGCGATCCCGGGGCGGTACGTGCGCGCCGAACGCGCGTGGCTCGCCGCGGAGCCCGACCCCGGCCCGCTGCCCGTCGATCCGCCGGCCCCTCCCGGCGGCGCGGAGGGGGTACTCGCGCGCGGGCTCGCCACGGGCGAGCGGATGGCCCTCGCCGCCGACGCCCGCCCCGTCCGGCTGCCCGACGGCACCTGGGTCGGCGCCTGGGCGAGCGAGCTCGCGCTGGCGGCGGCGAACGTGCTCGCGACGGACCGGAGCGCCGTCCTGGTGGTGCCCGACTACCGCGACCAGGAGCAGCTCGAGGCCGCGCTCGGGGCCCTCGTCGACGCGCGGCGCGTGCTGCGCACCGACGCGCGCCAGACCGGTCCCGCGCGCTACCGCGCCTTCCTCGACGCGACGGGCGAGGCGGCGCGGATCATCGTCGGCAACCGTTCGGCGGTGTACGCCCCGGCAGCCCGGCTCGGCCTCGTCGCCTTCTGGGACGACGGCGACGGGCTCATGAACGAACCGCTCTCGCCCGGTGTGCACCCCAGGGACGCGGCCCTCATCCGGCAGGAGCAGTCGGGCGCCGCCCTGCTCTTCGCCGGCCACACCCGCAGCGTCGAGGTGCAGCGCCTGGTCGAGCTGGGCTGGGTGCACGAGGTGCCGCTGCAGAAACCCGTGCGGCCGCGCATCGTCGTCACCGAACGGCAGGCGCAGACCGAACCCGGCTCGGCGCGCATTCCCTCCGCCGCCTGGCGCGAGGCGCAGGAGGCGGCCGCCCTCGGCCCGGTGCTCGTGCAGGTCGCCCGGCCCGGCAACGCGCCCCTGCTCGTGTGCGACCGCTGCCGCGAACCGGCCAAGTGCGCCGCGTGCAGCGGCCCGCTCGCGATCCCGCGCTCGGGCGGCGCGGCGGTGTGCACGCTCTGCGGCACCGCGGCGAGCGCGTGGCGCTGCCCGGTCTGCGAGGGCACCAAACTGCGCGCGGCCACGGTCGGGGCGAGCCGCACGGCCGAGGAGCTCGGGCGGGCGTTCCCGCGCACTCGGGTCATCCTGTCCGACGGCGAACGGCCGATCCTGCGGGTGGGGCCGGAGCCCGCCCTTGTCGTCGCCACACGAGGGGCGGAGCCCTTCGCCGAGGGCGGCTACCGGGCCGTGCTGCTGCTCGACGGCGAGCGCATGCTGCTCCGCGAGACGCTGCGCGTCGCCGAGGACTGCCTGCGCTGGTGGTCGAACGCCGCCGCGCTGGCCGCGCCGGGCGCCCCGGTGTTCCTCGTCGGCGTCGCCGGCGAGCTCGCCTCGGCGCTCGCGACCTGGCGCCAGCCCGAGTGGGCGGCGCACGAGCTCGCTGCGCGGCGCACGCTCCGCTTCCCGCCCGCGATCCGGGTGGCGAGCGTGACGAGTGGACGCGAGCGGCTCGCGCGGGCGCTGGACGCCGTCACGGAGGCCGTGCCCGGAGTCGACGTGCTCGGGCCGGTGCCGGTCGACGACGGCCTGGAGCGCGCGCTCGTGCGCTTCGACTACGCGCAGGGCGCCGCGGTCGCCCGCACGCTCGAGGCGGAGATGATCCGCGCGGCGACCGAGCGGCGCAAGCCGGTGGCGGGGCGGCAGGTGAAGCGGCCGATCCTCCGGGTCCGCTTCGACGACCCGGAGGTGCCCTGAGCCGGTCCCGCCTGCGAGCGGCGCCGCCCGCATCCGGGAGAATGGCCGGGTGACCTCTCTGCGCCTCGTCTTCGCCGGCACCCCGGCCGTCGCCGTCCCGAGCCTCCGACTGCTCGCCGCCTCCCGGCACGAGATCGTCGGCGTCGTCACGCGCCCGGATGCGCCGCTCGGGCGGAAACGCGTGCTCACGCCGTCGCCCGTCGCCGCCGCCGCAGCGGACCTCGGCGTGCCGACGATCAAGGCGGCGCGCCTGGATGCCGAGGCGAGCGACGCGATCGCCGCGCTCGAGCCCGATCTCGGCGTGATCGTCGCCTACGGCGGCCTCGTCCGCGAGCCGCTGCTGAGCGCACCGCGGCTCGGCTGGATCAACCTGCACTTCTCGCTACTCCCGGCGTGGCGCGGCGCGGCGCCCGTGCAGCACTCGATCATCGCGGGCGATGCCGAGCACGGTGCGGCGGTGTTCCAGCTCGTCCCGGAGCTCGACGCGGGCGCGGTGTTCGCGGAGCACCGCCGGCCCGCCGATCGGCGCGCGACGGCGGGGGAGACGCTCGACCGGCTCGCCGTCGAGGGGGCAGAGCTGCTCGCGGGCGTCGTCGATGCGCTGGCCGACGGCACCGCGGTGGCCCGGCCGCAGCGCGGCGAGCCGAGCTTCGCCCCGAAGCTCAGCCTCGACGACGGCCGGCTGGGGTGGACGCAGCCCGCGGCGCGGGTGCTCGACCGGTACCGCGGCGTCACGCCGGAGCCGGGGGCGTGGGCGCTCCTCGACGGCGCACGGGTCAAGGTGCTCGAGGCGCGCCTCGCCGAGCAGGACGGGGCGCCGGGCGCGCCCGGGCCGCTCGCCCCCGGTCAGCTGGCGCCGGAGCGCCGACGGCTCCTCGTCGGCACCGCGGATGCGCCGATCGAGCTCGTCCGCGTCCAGCCGGCCGGTCGCGGCGCGATGTCCGCGGCGGACTGGGGTCGGGGGCTTCCGCCGGGCGCGCGCTTCGAGCGCTGATCGACGGCGGCCGCCCACCGTCGCTCGGCGTCCGCCGGGGCCCGTACAGTTGACGGGTGGTCAGGAAGCAGGAGCGCAGCGGTGGACGCGAGCAGGGGACGGCGCCCCGTCAGGTGCGGGTGTCGCCCGCGCGGATCGTCGCGTACGAGGTGCTCGAGGCGGTGCGCGACGATGAGGCGTACGCCAACCTCCTCCTCCCGAAGCGGATCGAGCGCTCGAAGCTGAGTCCGGCCGACGCCGCCCTCGCGACGGAGCTCACCTACGGCACCCTGCGGATACAGGGCTACTACGACCGCATCATCGAACTCGTCTCCGAGCGCGAGCGCACGGCCATCGACCCCGTCGTGCTCGACATCCTCCGCCTCGGCGCCCACCAGCTGCTCGCCACCCGGGTGCCCGTGCACGCCGCCGTGAACGAGCAGGTCGTGCTCGCGAAGCGGCTCGCCCCCGCAGCCAGCGGTTTCGTGAACGGCGTACTGCGCACCATCTCCCGCTCGACGCCGGAGGAGTGGCGCGGCTGGGTCGCCGACGAGACGACGGGCGGCGAGCTCGAACGGATGGCAGTGCTCGAGAGTCATCCCGAGTGGATCGTGCGGGCTTTCGCGCAGGCGCTCGAACGCGAGGGCCGCGCCGAGGAGCTGGAGTCGCTCCTGGTCGCCGACAACGCCGCGCCGCGGGTCAATCTCGTCGCGCTGCCCGGGCTCGGTGACGAGCCCGTGGAAGAGCTCGGCGCGCCGAACCGCTTCTCGCCGATCGGCTTCACGGCCGCGGCGCCGTTCGAGCTCATCGCCGCCCACGAGGGCCGGATCCGGGTGCAGGACGAGGGGTCGCAACTCGCGGCGCTCGCCCTGAGCCGGGCGCGCCCGGTCGAGCCGGGGGAGCGCTGGCTCGACCTCTGCGCGGGTCCCGGCGGCAAGACCGCCGTGCTGGCCGCAGAAGCCCTCGCGACCGACGCGGTGCTCGTCGCGAACGAGCTCGGCGAGGCCCGCGCGGAACTCGTGCGCAAGGCCGTCGCCGGAGTGCCGCTCGACGTGCCCGTGCGGGTCGGCGACGGCCGATCGGTGGCGGCCGCCGAGCTGGACTCGCCCGCCGGCTTCGACCGGATCCTGCTCGATGCGCCGTGCACCGGGCTCGGCGCGCTCCGTCGCCGCCCCGAGGCGCGCTGGCGCAAGCAGCCGGGCGACGTCGCCGAGCTCACCGCCCTGCAGGGGGAGCTCTTCGACCACGCGGTGGAACTGCTCGCGCCGGGAGGGCTGCTCGCCTACGTGACATGCTCGCCGCACACGAGCGAGACCCACGGCACGCTCGCCGCCGCCATGCGCCGGTGGGACGGCGTCGTCGAGCCGGTGGACACCCGGTCCGTCGTCGACTCCGTGGCGCGGGACGAGCTCGACCTCGCCGGGGCGCCCGAGACCGTGCAGCTCTGGCCGCACCGTCACGGCACGGACGCGATGTTCATCGCCCTCGTGCGCCGCGTCGCCTGAGCCGGGTCGTCGCTCGCTAGGCTTCGAGCCATGACGACGCGCATCAACCCGAGCATCCTGGCCGCCGACTTCGCGAACTTCGAGCGTGAGCTCGGACGCATCGCGACGGCCGATCTCGTGCACGTCGACATCATGGACAACCATTTCGTGCCGAACCTCACCTTCGGGCTGCCGATGGTGGAGCGGCTGCAGCAGGTCAGCCCGATCCCGCTCGACGTGCACCTGATGATCGACGACCCGGATCGCTGGGCCCCGGGCTACGCCGAGGCGGGCGCGGCGAGCGTCACCTTCCACGCCGAGGCCGTCGCCGATCCGGTGGGGCTCGCCCGCCGCCTCCGCGAGATCGGCGCCCGCGCCGGCATCGCGCTGAAGCCCGGCACCGCGGCGGAGCCCTACCTCGAGCTGCTGCCCGAGTTCGACCAGGTGCTCGTGATGACGGTGGAACCGGGCTTCGGCGGGCAGTCGTTCATGCCCGAGACGATGCCGAAGCTGCGCCGCGTCGCCGACGCCGTGCGCGCCGCGGGCCTCGACGTGTGGCTCCAGGTCGACGGCGGCGTCACGGTCGACACGATCGGCATCGCGGCCGAGGCCGGCGCGGACACCTTCGTCGCGGGCTCCGCGGTGTTCCGCGGGGTTCCCGAGGAGCAGATCGCGGCGCTGCGGGCGGCGGCGTCGTCGCACGGTCACGCGCACCGGTAGCCTAGGAGGGTGAAGACCTTCGACGACCTCTTCGTCGAGCTCAGCGACAAGGCCAGGACCCGCCCCGAGGGGTCCGGCACCGTGCGCGAGCTCGACGCCGGCGTGCACGCCATCGGCAAGAAGATCGTTGAGGAGGCGGCCGAGGTCTGGATGGCTGCCGAGTACCAGAGCGATGAGGAGACGGCCGAGGAGATCTCGCAGCTGCTCTACCATCTCCAGGTGCTCATGCTGGCCAAGGGCCTCGCGCCGGCCGACGTGTACCGACATCTGTGATCGCGCGCATGCCCGATCCGAACCGTCGACACGAAAGTCAGTACATGCTCCGCATCGCCGTGCCCAACAAGGGCTCGCTCTCCGACACCGCCGCCCAGATGCTCTGGGAGGCCGGGTACACCGGTCGCCGCGACCCCCGCGACCTGCACACCGCCGACCCGCGCAACGGCGTCGAGTTCTTCTACCTCCGTCCCCGTGACATCGCGACGTACGTCGGCTCCGGCGCCCTCGACGTCGGCATCACCGGCCGCGACCTGCTGCTCGACTCGGGGTCCGAGGCCGCCGAGATCGCCTCGCTCGGCTTCGGCGACTCGACCTTCCGCTTCGCAGCGCCGGCCGGCGGCTTCTCGACGCTCGAGGACCTCGAGGGGGTGCGGGTCGCCACGAGCTACCCGGGTCTCGTCGGCGACTTCCTCGCCCGTCACGGCGTCACCGCCAAGCTCGTGAAGCTCGACGGCGCCGTGGAGTCCGCCGTGCGCCTGGGCGTCGCGGACGCGGTCGCCGACGTCGTGTCCACCGGCTCCACCCTGCGCAAGGCCGGCCTCGAGATCTTCGGGCCCGTCATCCTGCAGTCCGAGGCCGTGCTGATCGGCTCGGGCATCGACAAGCCCGGCACCGGCACGCTCGTGCGCCGCCTGCAGGGCGTGCTCGTCGCCCGGCAGTACGTGCTGCTCGACTACGACGTCCCCGTCGCGCACCTCGAGCAGGCCACCGCGGCCGCCCCGGGCTTCGAGTCGCCCACGGTCTCGCCGCTGCACGACCCCGACTGGGTGGCCGTCCGGGTGATGATCCCGCGCACCGACATGAACCACGTCATGGATGCGCTGTACGAGATCGGCGCCCGCGCCATCCTCGTCTCGGCGATCCACGCGGCTCGGTTGTGAGGGCGGCGCGATGAGCCTCGCCGTCCGGGTCATCCCGTGCCTCGACGTGGCCGCCGGCCGCGTCGTGAAGGGCGTCAACTTCCAGAACCTGCGCGACGCGGGCGATCCGGTGGAGCTCGCCGCGCGCTACGCGGAGCAGGGCGCCGACGAGCTCACCTTCCTCGATGTGACCGCGACGGTCGACGACCGCTCGACGACGTACGACATGGTGCAGCAGGTCGCCGAGCAGGTCTTCATCCCGCTCACCGTCGGCGGCGGCGTGCGTTCCGCCGAGGACGTGGCGCGCCTGCTCGGCCACGGCGCCGACAAGATCGGCGTGAACAGCGCCGCGATCGCCCGGCCCGAGCTCGTCGCCGAGATCGCGGACCGCTTCGGCGCGCAGGTCGTTGTGCTGTCGCTCGACGTGAAGCGCTCGGGGCGCACGCCCTCCGGCTTCGTCGTCACCACGCACGGCGGCCGCACCGAGACCGAGCTCGACGCCCTCGACTGGGCTCGCCGGGCGATCGAGCTCGGTGCGGGGGAGCTGCTCGTGAACTCGATCGACGCCGACGGCACCAAGGCCGGCTTCGACCTCGAACTCACGACCCTCATGCACGAGCTGTCGAGCGTGCCGGTGATCGCGTCGGGCGGGGCCGGGCGGGTCTCCGACTTCGCGCCGGCGATCGCCGCCGGCGCCGACGCGGTGCTCGCGGCCTCGGTGTTCCACAACGGCGAGATCACGATCGGCGAGGTGAAGGCGGCGCTGGCCGCCGACGGGAGGACCGTGCGATGACGCACACCACGGAGGCCGCGATCGAGCGGGCCGCGTTCAATGCCGACGGGCTGCTGCCCGCGATCATCCAGCAGTGGGACACCGGCGAGGTGCTCATGCTCGGCTGGATGGATCGCGAGGCCCTGCGTCGCACGCTCAGCGAGGGCCGAGTCACCTTCTGGTCCCGCTCGCGTCAGGAGTACTGGCGCAAGGGCGACACCTCGGGCCATGCGCAGTACGTGAAGTCCGCCGCGCTCGACTGCGACGCGGACACCCTGCTCGTGCGCGTCGAGCAGATCGGCGCCGCGTGCCACACCGGAACGCGGACCTGCTTCGACGGCGACCCCGTGCCGGTGGTCGTGGGCGACGCGCCGGATGCCTCGGGAGGCGACGCATGACGAGCACCGCGACGACCACGTTCGAGGGCTTCCAGAACCTCCTCGGCGGGCGCCGCGTGGTGCCCGTGGTGCGGGAGCTCTTCGCCGACGGCGAGACCCCGGTCGGCATCTACCGCAAGCTCGCGGAGGGGCGGCCCGGCAGCTTCCTGCTCGAATCCGCCGAACAGGGCGGCATCTGGTCGCGCTACTCCTTCGTCGGCGTCGCCTCGCACGGCGTGCTGACCGAGCGCGACGGGAAGGTCGAATGGCTCGACCACGGGCTGCCCAGGGAGCGCGCGCTCGGCGACGCGACGGAGCTCGCGCCGTTGGCCGCCCTCGAGGCGCTGTACGAGCGTTGGGCCACGGAGGACGTGCCCGGCGCCCCGCCGCTCACCGGCGGACTCGTCGGCTTCATCGGCTGGGAGGCGATCCGTCAGATCGAGCGGCTGCCGAACCAGCCGCCCGCGGACTTCGAGGTGCCGTCGCAGGCGTTCGCCTTCGTCTCCGAGCTCGTGGTCATCGACCACCGCACGGGCACCGTGCAGCTCATCGCCTCGGCGCTGAACGACGGCGTCGACGACGCCGAGACGCTCTGGCTGGATGCGCAGGCGCGGCTCGACCGCATGCAGGGCGGCTTGGCGCAGCCGGCCGAGGCGCGACTGGCGCAGGTCGACCTCGGCCTCGCCGCGGCGCCCCGGCACCGCACCGATCGCGAGGACTTCCTCGCCGCCGTCGACCGCTCGAAGGCGTACATCCGAGACGGCGACGTGTTCCAGGTCGTGATCTCGCAGCGCTTCGAGCAGGAGGTCACCGCCGACCCGGTCGACGTGTACCGGGTGCTGCGGAGCCTCAACCCGAGCCCGTACATGTACCTGCTCCACCTCGAGGACACCGCGGGGGAGCCGTACTGGATCGTCGGCTCCTCGCCCGAGGCGCTCGTGAAGGTCGAGGACGGCCGCGTCTACACGCATCCGATCGCCGGGTCCCGTCCGCGGGGCGCGACGCCGGAGGAGGACGCCACGCTCGAGGCCGAGCTCGAGGCGGACCCGAAGGAGCGCGCCGAGCACCTGATGCTCGTCGACCTCGCCCGCAACGACCTCGCGAAGGTGTGCGTGGCGGGTTCCGTCGAGGTCACCGAGTTCATGCGCATCGAGCGCTTCAGCCACATCATGCACATCGTGTCCTCGGTCGAGGGCGACCTCGCACGGGGGCGGAACGCCGTCGACGTGTTCCGGGCGACCTTCCCGGCCGGCACGCTCTCGGGCGCGCCGAAGCCGCGAGCGCTCGAGATCATCGACGAGCTCGAACCCGCCCAGCGCGGCGTCTACGGCGGCGTGGTCGGGTACTTCGGCTTCGGCGGCGACGCCGACCTCGCGATCGCGATCCGCACCGCGCTCATCCAGGGCGGCGTCGCGCGGGTGCAGGCCGGCGGCGGCCTCGTCGCCGACTCGGTCCCCGAGGCCGAGTTCCAGGAGTCCGTGAACAAGGCCGCGGCGCCGCTCAAGGCGGTCGCGGTGGCGAACGCGATGCAGCGGGTGGGCGCATGACCCCGGCACGGCTGAAGCTCACCGCCATCCTGGGGGCCATCCTCGGCGGCGGCCTCGCCATGCTGAGCTGGAGCCAGACCTGGTTCGAGCTGCACCTCGTGGCCGGCGCCGGCGGCGACGGCACGGCGATCGCGGTGAGCGGACAGCTCGCCTCGCCCGCGCTCGCGGCCCTGGGCCTCGCGGCCCTCGCGCTGTCCGCAGCCCTCGCGCTCGCGGGCCCCGGCCTGCGCATCGTGCTCGGTGCGCTCGAGTTCCTGCTCGGCGGCTGCGTCGTCCTGGCCGCCTCGCTGACGCTCGCGGACCCCGTGGCCGCCGTGGCGCCCGCGGTGACCGAGGCGACCGGGGTGGCCGGCGCCGAGCCGACCGCCGCGCTCGTGGCGGGCGTCGACGCGAGCCTCTGGCCGCTCGCCGCCTTCGCCGGCGGCGCCCTGCTCGTCGTCTCCGCGCTCCTCGTGTTCGTCACGGGCGCGAAATGGCCGGCCTCGTCGAGCCGCTACGGCGGCGCCAAGCTCCGTCAGGATGGCGCGGCAGCCCCCGTGTCGAGCCGCGACCGCGCCGTCGAGGAGTGGGACGAGCTGACCCGCGGCGACGACCCGACTGAAGAGAGCGAGCCGCCCGCAGGGGCGGCCGCCGAGCCCGAAGACCACCCCGACCGACCGACCGCGCGGGGCGACGAGCCCGGCGCAGCCGACCGGTAGACTTGCCGAGACCCCGCAACGAAGGAGCACCATGACCACTGAGCACGCAGACCCCGGCCACGGACACTCGCCCGCGGCGTGGACGGCCGTCGTGATCATGCTCGTCGCGTTCACGATCGGCACGGTCGCGTTCTTCTTCGAGCTCGAGTGGCTCGTCTGGGCCTCGGCGGGCCTGCTCGTCGTCGGCGTCCTGGTCGGCTGGGTGCTGGCCAAGGCCGGCTACGGCGTCGGCGGGGCCAAGAGCTCCGTCAGCTCGCACTGACGTGCTCGCCGAGCTGACGGCCAACGCCGTCGCCGACGCCGAGGCGCGCCGGCAGACTCGTCCGCTCGCCGAGGTCGAGCGCGCCGCCCTGGCGCGCCCGGCCGCGATCGACGCGCTCGAGGCGCTGCGACCGGCCGATCGGGTGAAGGTCATCGCCGAGATCAAGCGCTCGAGCCCCTCGCGGGGCGCGCTCGCCACGATCACCGACCCGGCCGCGCTCGCGCGCGACTACGAGCTCGGCGGCGCGAGCGCGATCAGCGTGCTCACCGAGGGCCGTCGCTTCGGCGGTTCGCTCGACGACCTCGAGGCGGTCCGCGAGGCGGTCGCGCTGCCGGTGCTGCGCAAGGACTTCCTCTCGACGCCGTACCAGGTGTTCGAGGCCCGCGCGGCCGGTGCCGACCTCGCTTTGCTGATCGTCGCCGCACTCGACGACGCGACGCTCGCCGAGCTGTACGCGCTCATCACCGAGCTCGGCATGACGGCGCTCGTCGAGGCGCACTCGGCCGAGGAGCTCGACCGCGCCGCCGCGCTCGGTGCGAAGCTCATCGGCGTGAACGCGCGCGACCTGAACACCTTCGAGCTCGACCGCGACCTGTTCGGCCGGCTCGTCGACCGCTTCCCCGACGGCGCGATCCGCGTCGCGGAGTCCGCGGTGCTCTCGCCCGACGACGTGGCGCACTACCGCCGGGCCGGCGCCGACGCCGTGCTCGTCGGCGAGGCGCTCGTCACGAGCGATCCGGTGGCCACCCTCTCTGCATTCCTGGCGGTGTGACATGGCGCTCCGAGACGCCCACGGTCCGTACTTCGGCGACTTCGGCGGGCGGTTCGTGCCCGAGTCCCTCGTCGCCGCCCTCGACGAGCTCTCCGATGCGTACGAGCTCGCGAAGCTCGACCCGGCCTTCCACGAGGAGCTCGCCGAGCTCGGGCGCAGCTACACCGGCCGCCCCTCGATCATCACCGAGGCGCCCCGCTTCGCGGAGCACGCGGGCGGCGCCCGCATCATCCTGAAGCGCGAGGACCTGAACCACACGGGTTCGCACAAGATCAACAACGTGCTCGGCCAGGCGCTGCTCACCAAGCGCATCGGCAAGCCGCGCGTCATCGCCGAGACCGGGGCGGGCCAGCACGGCGTCGCGACCGCGACCGCTGCCGCGCTGTTCGGCCTCGACTGCACGATCTACATGGGCGAGGTCGACACCGAGCGCCAGGCGCTGAACGTCGCCCGCATGCGCCTGCTCGGCGCCGAGGTCGTGGCCGTGAAGACCGGCTCGCGCACCCTGAAGGACGCGATCAACGACGCGATGCGCGACTGGGTCACGAACGTCGAGACGACGAACTACGTCTTCGGCACGGTCGCCGGCCCGCACCCCTTCCCGGAGATGGTGCGCGACTTCCAGAAGATCATCGGCGAGGAGGCGCGGG
Organism: Agromyces soli; assembly: GCF_022811605.1. Taxonomy (GTDB): domain Bacteria; phylum Actinomycetota; class Actinomycetes; order Actinomycetales; family Microbacteriaceae; genus Agromyces; species Agromyces soli. The sequence goes on from NZ_CP094533.1 coordinate 2,842,344, forward strand.
CGCAGATGCTCGAGCTGACCGGTGCCCTGCCGACCGCGGTGGCGGCGTGCGTGGGCGGCGGCTCGAACGCGATCGGCATCTTCCACGCCTTCCTCGACGACGTCGACGTGCGGCTGATCGGCTTCGAGGCCGGCGGCGAGGGGGCCGAGACGCCCCGGCACGCGGCGACGATCACGAAGGGCCGCCCCGGCGTGCTGCACGGCGCGCGCAGCTACCTGCTGCAGGACGAGGACGGCCAGACCATCGAGTCGCACTCGATCTCCGCCGGCCTCGACTACCCGGGCGTGGGCCCGGAGCACTCGTGGCTCGCGGCGCTCGGCCGGGCCGAGTACCGCCCGGTCACCGATGCCGCCGCCATGCAGGCGCTGCGACTGCTCACCCGGACCGAGGGCATCATCCCGGCGATCGAATCGGCGCACGCGCTCGCGGGCGCCCTGGAGCTCGGCCGCGAGCTCGGCCCGGACGCCGTCATCCTGGTGAACCTCTCGGGCCGCGGCGACAAGGACATGGACACGGCCGCGGAGTACTTCGGCCTCTACGACGGGGAGCAGGCGTGATGCGGACGGTCGGCGAGGTCATCGCCCGGCGCAATCGCGAGGCGGGCGGCGCGCTCATCGGCTACCTGCCGGTGGGCTTCCCGACGCTCGACGAGAGCGTCGAGGCGGCCGTGGCGCTCGTCGAGAACGGTGTCGACGTGCTCGAACTCGGGCTGCCGTACTCCGACCCCGTCATGGACGGACCGGTCATCCAGGCCGCGACGCAGCAGGCGCTGCAGAACGGCTTCCGCATCGCGGACGGCTTCGAGGCGGTGCGCCGCATCACGGAGCGCACGGATGCCCCGGTGCTGATCATGACCTACTGGAACCCCGTCGTGCAGTACGGAGTCGACCGTTTCGCCGACGAGCTCGCCGCCGCCGGGGGAGCCGGGCTCATCACCCCCGATCTGATCCCCGACGAGGGAGCCGACTGGCTCGCCGCCACCGAGCGCACCGGCCTCGACCGGGTGTTCCTCGCCGCGCCGACTTCGACCGACGCCCGGCTCGCGAAGACCGTCGAGGCGAGCCGCGGCTTCGTCTACGCCGTCTCGACGATGGGCATCACGGGCGCGCGCTCCGACGTCGATCGCGCCGCCCGCACCCTGGTCTCACGCCTGCACGACGCAGGCGCCGAGGCGGCCTGCGTCGGCGTCGGCATCTCGACCGCGGCGCAGGTCGCCGAGGTGCTCGAGTACGCCGAGGGCGCCATCGTCGGCTCCGCGCTCGTCGCGGCGGTCGCCGAGGGCGGCGCCGAGGCCGCCGGCCGGCTCGCGGCCGAGCTCGCGCGCGGCACGCGCCCGCAGTGAAGTACGCTCGTGTGGGCCGCCGTGGCGGCCGCACCACCTGACGAAAGGCAGTCGACGGCGTGATCGCACCGTTCAGCATCCCGAGCCCGGACTACTCGTGGCAGGTCTTCGAGCTCAACCTCTTCGGGTGGCGGCTCGACATCCACACCTACGCGCTGTGGATCCTGCTCGGCATCATCCTCGCGGTCATCATCACCTCGCGCCGACTCACGAAGCGCGGCGCCGAGCCGGGCATCGTGCTCGACATCGCGCTCTGGGCGGTGCCGCTCGGCATCATCGGCGCCCGGTTCTACCACGTCTTCACCCACCCGAACGACTACTTCGCCGGCCAGGAGTGGTGGAAGATCTTCGCGATCTGGGAGGGCGGCAACGCCATCTACGGCGCGCTCATCGGCGGCGCGATCGGCGTGCTCATCGCCTGCCGCATCACGGGCCTGCGCTTCCTCTCCTTCGCGGACGCGCTCGCGCCCGGCCTCCTCGTGGCCCAGGCCGTCGGCCGGCTCGGCAACTGGTTCAACCACGAGCTGTTCGGCTCGCCGACCGACCTGCCCTGGGGCCTCGAGATCGAGTACTCCAACCCGGCGTGGCCGCAGGGCCTGCCCGAGGGCACGCTGTTCCACCCGACGTTCCTCTACGAGATCATCTGGAACCTCGCCGGTGTCGCGGTCATCCTGCTGCTCGAGCGCAAGGGCGGCCTCCGCTGGGGCAAGGCCTTCGCGATGTACCTCATCTGGTACGGCCTGGGCCGCGCGTTCCTGGAGTCCATCCGCGTCGACCCGAGCGAGATGCTCCTCGGCATCCGCTCGAACGTGTGGGCGTCCTTCGCGGCCGTCGTGATCGGCGTGCTCCTGCTGATCGTGCAGTCGCGTCGGCACACCGGACTGGAGCCGAGCGTCTACGCGCCGGGCCGTGAATGGCAGCGGCCCGATGCTGTTGTAGACTCTGACGAAATCGAGTCCGAATCGGACTCGCTCGACGACGGCGTCGAGTCCGAGAACGCCCCTGAGTCGGCCGCCACAAGCCCAGGCCGCTCGTCCTCCGTCTAGGAGTCAGTCCCCGTTCTCCCGCAGCGGCGCCGCACCTCGTGCCGTGCAGATCCCTTGCGAAGGGCCGACGGCGTCCCCTCCTTTTCCGCTTGCTGAGAGGACGGTTCCCGTGTCGCTCACCCCTCCCTTCTCGCGGTTCGGCACCGTGCCGGCCGCACAGGGCCTGTACGACCCAGCCGCCGAGAAAGACGCCTGCGGGCTCGCGATGGTCGCGACGCTGCGCGGCACCGCCGGGCACGACATCATCACCGCGGCGCTCGACGCGCTGCGTCACCTGGAGCACCGCGGGGCTATCGGCTCCGACGCCGGCACCGGTGACGGCGCTGGCATCATCACGCAGATCCCCGACGAGTTCCTGCGGGCGGTGACCGAGTTCCCGCTGCCTGCGGCGGGCGAGTACGCGGTCGGCAACGCCTTCCTCCCGGTCGACCCGACCTCGCGCAGCCGCATCAAGCAGTCGCTCGCCCGGCTCGCTGCGGAGGAGGGTCTGACGGTTCTCGGCTGGCGCGAGGTGCCCGTGCGCCCCGAGCAGCTCGGCACGCTCGCCCGTCAGGCGATGCCCGCCGTGCAGCAGCTCTACGTGCGCGCGGCGAACGCCGAGGGGGCGCCGGCCGTCGCCGGCATCGCGCTCGACCGGCTCACCTTCCGGCTGCGCAAGCGCGCCGAGCGGGAGCTGGAGCTGTACTTCGCCTCGCTGTCGGCGCGCACCCTGGTCTACAAGGGCATGGTCACGACGCTCCAGCTCGAGCCGTTCTACCCCGACCTCTCCGACGAGCGCTTCGCGTCGAAGCTGGCGCTCGTGCACTCGCGCTACTCGACGAACACCTTCCCGTCGTGGCCGCTCGCGCAGCCGTTCCGCATGATCGCGCACAACGGCGAGATCAACACGATCCAGGGCAACCGCAACTGGATGCGGGCCCGCCAGTCGCAGCTCGAGTCCGAGCTGCTCGGCGAGCTCGACCCGATCCTGCCGATCGTGACCCCGGGCGCGAGCGACTCCGCGTCGTTCGACGAGGTCGTCGAGCTGCTCACCCTCTCGGGGCGCAGCCTCCCGCACGCGGTCATGATGATGGTGCCCGAGGCCTGGGAGAACCAGGCCGGCATGGATGCCGAGCGCCGCGCGTTCTACGAGTACCACTCGATGCTCATGGAGCCGTGGGACGGCCCCGCGGCGATCGTCTTCACCGACGGCTCCCTGGTCGGTGCGACCCTCGACCGCAACGGCCTGCGCCCGGGCCGCTATCTCGTGACCGACGACGGCCTCGTCGTGCTGGCGAGCGAGATCGGCGTGCTCGACATCGAGCCCTCGCGGGTCGTCCGCAAGGGACGCCTGCAGCCGGGCCGCATGTTCCTCGTCGACACCGAGGCCGGCCGCCTGATCGAGGACGACGAGATCAAGCGCGAGCTCGCCGCGGCCCAGCCGTGGGGCGAGTGGCTCGACGAGAGCCGCATCCGGCTGGCCGAGCTCCCCGAGCGCGAGCACATCGTGCACCCGCCGGCCTCGGTGAACCGTCGCCAGCGCACCTTCGGCTACACCGAGGAAGAGGTGAAGATCCTGCTCGCGCCGATGGCGCGCACCGGGCAGGAGCCGCTCGGGGCGATGGGCTCCGACACCCCGATCGCGGTGCTCGCGCAGCGTCCGCGCCTGCTCTTCGACTACTTCACCCAGCAGTTCGCGCAGGTCACGAACCCGCCGCTCGACTCGATCCGCGAGGCGGTCGTGACCTCGCTCGGCACCGGACTCGGCCCGGAGCGCAACCTGCTGACGGCGGGGCCCGAGCACGCCAGGCAGGTTTCGCTCGACTTCCCCGTGATCGACAACGACGAGCTCGCGAAGATCGTGCACATCGACCCGACGCCGGGCTCGCGCACGACCGTCACGATCCGCGGCACGTACCGCTTCGACGAAGGCCCCGACGCGATGCGCGACCGGCTGGCCGCCATCTGCCGCGAGGTCGACGAGGCGATCGTCGAGGGCGCGTCCTTCATCGTGCTGAGCGACCGTGACTCCAACAAGGACCTCGCGCCGATCCCGTCGCTGCTCATGCTCTCGACGGTGCACCACCACCTGATCCGCGCGGAGACGCGGATGCGCGTGGGGCTCATCGTCGAGGCCGGCGACGTGCGCGAGGTGCACCACGTCGCGCTCCTCATCGGCTACGGCGCCTCCGCGGTGAACCCGTACCTCGCGATGGAGACGTGCGAGGACCTCGTGCGCTCCGGCGTGATCTCCGGGGTGAGCCCCGAGGACGCGGTGCACAACGTGATCAAGGCGCTCGGCAAGGGCGTGCTGAAGATCATGTCGAAGATGGGCATCTCGACCATCGCCTCGTACGCGGGGGCGCAGGCCTTCGAGGCGATCGGCCTGTCGCAGGAGTTCATCGACGAGTACTTCACGGGCACGACCTCGAAGCTCGGCGGCATCGGCATCGACGTGATCGCGGCCGAGAACCTCACCCGGCACACGGAGGCGTACCCGGAGGACGTCGCCGTGCGCGCGCACGAGCGGCTCGCGACGGGCGGCGAGTACCAGTGGCGCCGCGACGGCTCGCCGCACCTCTTCAACCCCGAGACCGTGTTCCGCCTGCAGCACTCCACCCGCAACCGTCGCTACGACGTGTTCCGGGAGTACACCGATCTCGTCGACTCGCAGGCCGAGGAGCTCATGACGCTCCGCGGCCTGTTCGCCCTCCGCAGCGGGGTGCGCCCGCCGGTGCCGCTCGACGAGGTCGAGCCGGTGTCGTCGATCGTGAAGCGCTTCTCCACCGGAGCGATGAGCTACGGCTCGATCTCGAAGGAGGCGCACGAGACGCTCGCCGTCGCGATGAACCGGCTCGGCGCGAAGTCGAACACGGGGGAGGGCGGCGAGGACCTCGACCGGCTGCTCGACCCCGAGCGGCGCAGCGCGATCAAGCAGGTCGCCTCCGGCCGATTCGGCGTGACGAGCATGTACCTCACGCACGCCGACGACATCCAGATCAAGCTCGCCCAGGGCGCGAAGCCGGGCGAGGGCGGTCAACTGCCGCCCACGAAGGTGTACCCGTGGGTCGCCCGCACGCGGCACGCGACCGCGGGCGTCGGCCTGATCTCGCCGCCGCCGCACCACGACATCTACTCGATCGAGGACCTGAAGCAGCTCATCTTCGACCTGAAGCGGGCGAACCCGAAGGCGCGCGTGCACGTGAAGCTCGTGAGCCAGTCGGGCATCGGCGCGGTCGCCGCCGGCACGGCCAAGGCCCTCGCCGACGTCATCCTGGTGTCCGGCCACGACGGCGGCACCGGCGCGAGCCCCTTGAACTCGCTGAAGCACGCCGGCACTCCCTGGGAGCTCGGCCTCGCCGAGACGCAGCAGACGCTCATGCTGAACGGCATGCGCGACCGGGTCGTGGTCCAGGTCGACGGGCAGCTGAAGACCGGGCGGGACGTCATCATCGGCGCCCTGCTCGGGGCCGAGGAGTTCGGCTTCGCCACCGCGCCGCTCGTGGTCGAAGGATGCATCATGATGCGCGTCTGCCACCTCGACACCTGCCCCGTCGGCGTCGCGACGCAGAATCCGGAGCTGCGCAAGCGCTTCACCGGCAAGCCCGAGTTCGTCGTGAACTTCTTCGAGTTCATCGCGGAGGAGGTGCGGGAGCACCTCGCCGCGCTCGGCTTCCGCTCCATCGACGAGATCATCGGCCGGCGCGAGCTCCTCGACGTCGACCGGGCGGTCTCGCACTGGAAGGCCTCGGGCCTCGACCTCACCCCCGTGCTCATCGGCCCGGACTTCGCCGACGCCGAACCGCGCAAGCACGGGCGCGCGCAGGACCACGAGCTCGACGAGCACTTCGACAACGAGCTGATCGCCCGGGCCCGCCAGGTGCTCGAGCAGGGCGGCCACGTCGAGATCGAACTGCCGATCAAGAACACCGAGCGGGCCGTCGGCACGATGCTCGGCCACGAGGTCACCGCCCGGCACGGCGCCAACGGCCTCCCCGAGGGGGCCATCGAGATCACGCTGTCCGGCTCCGCCGGGCAGTCGCTCGGCGCCTTCCTCCCGGCCGGCATCACGCTGCGGCTCGAGGGCGACTCGAACGACTACGTCGGCAAGGGGCTCTCGGGCGGACGCATCGTCGTGCGCCCCGCACCGACGGCGAGCTTCGCCGCCGAGCGGAACGTCATCGCCGGCAACGTGATCGGCTACGGGGCGACCCAGGGCAGCATGTTCATCCGCGGCATCGTGGGCGAGCGCTTCCTCGTGCGCAACTCCGGCGCCACCGCCGTCGTCGAGGGCGTGGGCGACCACGCGCTCGAGTACATGACGGGCGGGCTCGCACTCATCCTCGGCGACACCGGACGCAACCTCGGCGCGGGCATGTCGGGCGGCACGGCATACGTGCTCGGCCTCGACGAGGCCCTGGTGAACCGCGAGTCCCTCGCGAGCGGCGAACTGGAGCTCCTGGCGCTCGGTTCCGCCGACCGTGAGATCGTGCGCGACCTGCTCGAGCAGCACCTCGCCGAGACGGGCTCCGCGGTCGCGGAATCCCTCCTCCAAGCGGGCGAGGGCGCCTTCGACCGCTTCACCAAGGTGCTGCCGCGCGATTACGCGGCCGTGCTGCAGACGCGGCAGAGCGCCGTCGACGAGGGGCTCGACCCCGACGGCGACGTGGTCTGGACCCGCATCCTGGAGGTGACGGGTGGCTGAGGCGATCTCGAGCACGAATCCGAACGGCAACACGAGCGGTATGGAGGTGACGGGTGGCTGACCCGAAGGGCTTTCTGAAGGTCACCGAGCGGGAGCTGCCCAAGCGGCGCCCCGTTCCGGTGCGGATCATGGACTGGAAAGAGGTCTACGAGCCGGGCGACTCCGCCCAGCTGCGTCGGCAGGCCGGTCGCTGCATGGACTGCGGCGTCCCGTTCTGCCACCAGGGCTGCCCGCTCGGCAACCTGATCCCCGAGTGGAACGACCTCATGTGGCGCGGCGAGGGTCGCGCCGCCATCGAGCGACTGCACGCCACGAACAACTTCCCGGAGTTCACGGGCCGGCTCTGCCCGGCCCCGTGCGAGTCGGCCTGCGTGCTCGGCATCAACCAGCCCGCGGTCACGATCAAGCAGGTCGAGGTCTCGATCATCGACCAGGCCTTCGGCAACGGCTGGGTGCAGCCGCAGCCGCCCGGCCGGCTCACCGGCAAGACGGTCGCCGTCGTCGGCTCGGGCCCCGCGGGCCTCGCCGCCGCGCAGCAGCTCACCCGCGCCGGGCACACCGTCGCGGTCTTCGAGCGCGACGACCGAATCGGTGGCCTGCTCCGGTACGGCATCCCGGACTTCAAGATGGAGAAGCGCCACCTCGACCAGCGACTCGCGCAGATGACGGCCGAGGGCACGCGCTTCCGCGCCGGGGTCGACATCGGCACGGACATCGGCTGGGACGAGCTGCGGTCGCGCTACGACGCCGTCGTGGTCGCGACGGGTGCGATGGTGCCCCGCGACCTGCCGATCCCCGGACGCGACCTCCCCGGCGTGCACTTCGCCATGGAGTACCTCGTGCAGGGCAATCGAGCCGCCGCCGGCGACCCGGTCTTCGACCAGATCAGCGCGGAGGGCAAGCACGTCGTCGTGCTCGGCGGCGGCGACACCGGCGCCGACTGCATCGGCACGGCCCACCGTCAGGGCGCGCTGAGCGTGACGAACCTCGCGATCGGCCGCCAGCCGGGCGAGGTGCGCAGCTCGGGCCAGCCGTGGCCGATGCATCCGACCCTGTTCGAGATGCAGAGCGCGCACGAGGAGGGCGGCACGCGCGAGTACCTCGTGTCGACCGTCGAGTTCCTCGCGAACGAGGCGGGCGAGCTCCGCGCCGTGCGCGTGGCCGAGACCGAGTTCGTCGACGGACGCCGGGTGCCGAAGTCGGGCACCGAGCGGGAGATCCCGGCGGACCTCGTGCTGCTCGCCCTCGGCTTCACCGGCCCCGAGACCGAGACCATCCAGCCGCAGCTCGAGCTCGACGTCACCGACCGCGGCGCCCTCGCCCGCGACGCGCAGTACGCGACCGAGCAGCCGGGGGTCTTCATCGCCGGCGACGCGGGTCGCGGCCAGTCGCTCATCGTGTGGGCGATCGCCGAGGGCCGGGCGGCGGCGGCGGCCGTCGACCGGTACCTTGAAGGAGACACGAGATTGCCGAGCCCGATCGCTGCGACGGCTCGCGCCTTCTCCGTCTGAGCGTCGGCGGCGCGAGCCGCCGGCACCGCACCGCGTTCGCGCGGAACACCTGGGAGCACATACGAATATGAGACGAGCGAAGATCGTCGCCACCCTCGGGCCGGCGACATCGAGCTATGAACAGATCCGAGCGATCATCGATGCGGGCGTCGACGTCGCCCGCATGAACCTGAGCCACGGCACGTACGACGTGCACGAGGCCGTTTACCAGAACGTCCGCAAGGCGGCCAACGACTCCGGTCGCGCCGTGGCGGTGCTGGTCGACCTCCAGGGCCCGAAGATCCGACTCGGCAAGTTCGAGGGCGGACCCTACGAGCTCGCCGAGGGCGACATCTTCAAGATCACGACGGAGGACGTCGTGGGCACCAAGGAGCTCGTCGGCACGACCTTCAAGGGCCTGCCGCAGGATGTCGCCCCCGGCGACTTCCTGCTGATCGACGACGGCAAGGTCCGAGTGCAGGTCGTCGAGACGGACGGCGTGGTCGTGACCACCAAGGTCATCGTCGCCGGCCCGGTCTCGAACAACAAGGGCATCAACCTGCCCGGCGTCGCGGTGAACGTGCCGGCGCTGTCCGAGAAGGACGAGGCCGATCTGCGCTGGGGCCTCGAGCTCGGCGCCGACCTGATCGCCCTCTCCTTCGTGCGCAACGCCGACGACATCGTCCGCGTGCACGAGATCATGGACGAGGTCGGCCGTCGCGTGCCCGTCATCGCGAAGATCGAGAAGCCACAGGCGGTCGATCACCTCGAGGGCATCATCGAGGCCTTCGACGCCATCATGGTCGCCCGCGGCGACCTCGGCGTGGAGCTGCCGCTCGAGGCCGTGCCGATCGTGCAGAAGCGGGCGGTCGAGATCGCCCGTCGTCTCGCGAAGCCGGTGATCGTCGCGACGCAGATGCTCGAGTCGATGATCCACAGCCCCGTGCCGACGCGCGCGGAGACGAGCGACGTCGCGAACGCCGTGCTCGACGGCGCCGACGCGGTCATGCTGTCGGGCGAGACGAGCGTGGGCGAGTACCCCGTCATCACGGTGCAGACCATGGCGCGCATCGTCGAGTCGACCGAGAAGCACGGGCTCGAGCGCGTGCCCCCGCTCGGCACGAAGCCGCGCACCCAGTCCGGCGCCATCACGGCGGCCGCGGTCGAGGTGGCCGACTTCGTCGACGCGAAGTACCTGTGCGTCTTCACCGAGTCGGGCGATTCCGCGCGCCGCATGGCGCGCCTGCGCAGCGACATCCCGATCCTCGCGTTCACGCCGGATCAGGCCATCCGCCGTCGCATGGCGCTCTACTGGGGCGTCGACACCTTCGTCGTCGAGCGCGTCACCCACACCGACCAGATGGTCGAGCAGGTCGACGAGGCGCTCGCGAAGTCGGGTCGGGCCGAGGAGGGCGAGACGGTCGTCATCGTCTCCGGTTCCCCTCCCGGCATCCCCGGCACCACGAACGACGTGCGCGTGCACAAGGTCGGCGAGGTCCTCTAACCCCGACGGCGCTGCGGCGGCCCGATCCCTCGGATCGGGCCGCCGCTGCACGCGCTGGACGCGATCGGCCCGCGGGCCATGCGAGGATGGCGCCGTGACCGTCGAGTTCGAGTGCGCCACCCGCATCGCGGCCCCGCCCGCGGCGGCGTTCGACGCCTCGTGCGACATCGACCTCCATCTCGAGTCGATGCGCTCGAGCGGCGAGCGAGCGATCGCCGGCGTCACCTCAGGGCGCATCGGGCCGGGGGAGCAGGTCACCTGGCGCGCACGGCACTTCGGCGTCCGCTTCCGGATGACGAGCCGGATCACGGCGTACGAGCGGCCGAGCCGATTCGTCGACGAGCAGCTTCGCGGACCGTTCGCGCTCTTCCGCCACGAGCACCGCTTCGAGTCGCTCGAGGGCGGCACGCTGATGCGCGACCACGTGGTGTTCCGGGCGCCGTTCGGGCCGCTCGGGCGCCTCGTCGAGCCCGTGCTCCGCCGGCATCTGCTGCGGCTCTTCGACGAGCGCAACCGGCACGTCGCCGCCGCCGCGGAACGCGCCGCCGCCGACCTCGACTGAGCCGCGCGACGCGCCCGGCGGGCGGGCGGTCGCACACTGGTGCCGGTGGTGGGGGTCGAACCCACACGCCCTTTCGGGCAAAGCATTTTGAGTGCTCCGCGTCTGCCATTCCGCCACACCGGCCAGAGGCCTCGCTCAGAATACCGTAGGCTTTCTGGCGTGACTGACACCGAATCAACCCAGCCCGCACCGCGTCGCGTGGTCGTGGCCGAAGACGAGTCGCTCATCCGCCTCGACATCGTCGAGATCCTGCGGGACAACGGCTACGAGGTCGTCGGCGAGGCGGGTGACGGCGAGACCGCCGTGCAGCTCGCCACGGAGCTGCGGCCCGACCTGGTCATCATGGACGTGAAGATGCCGCAGCTGGACGGCATCTCGGCCGCCGAGCGGCTCTCGAAGGGGCACATCGCCCCGGTCGTGCTGCTCACCGCGTTCAGCCAGAAGGAGCTCGTCGAGCGCGCCAGCGAGGCCGGTGCCCTCGCCTACGTCGTGAAGCCGTTCACCCCGAACGACCTGCTGCCCGCGATCGAGATCGCCCTGGCCCGCCACGCGCAGATCATCGCGCTCGAGGCTGAGGTCGGCGACCTCGTCGAGCGCTTCGAGACCCGCAAGCTCGTCGACCGCGCGAAGGGCCTGCTGAACGAGAAGATGGGCCTCACCGAGCCCGAGGCGTTCCGCTGGATCCAGAAGGCCTCGATGGACCGCCGCCTCACCATGCGCGATGTCTCGCAGGCGATCATCGAGCAGCTCTCCGCCAAGAAGTGACGCCCGAACGCCCGGCCGACGGCCCGGCGTTCCCTCCGACTCAGGATGCCCCGCCGGCCGTGCGCCGACGGGGCATCCGCCGTTTCCCGGTGCACGCCGCTGCGCCGCGCGGACGACGGACGTCGGGTGTCGGCGGCCGCTTGTAGGCTGTCCGAGTGACGGACGCAGCAAAGCCCACCCTCCTCGTCGTCGACGGCCACTCGCTGGCCTTCCGAGCCTTCTACGCCCTGCCGGTCGACAGCTTCCAGACCCGTGACGGGCAGCACACGAACGCCATCCACGGCTTCCTCTCGATGCTGCTCCTGCTGCTGCAGAACGAGAAGCCGACGCACCTGGCCGTCGCCTTCGACAAGTCGCGGGTCTCGTTCCGCACCCGCGAGTACGAGGAGTACAAGGGCAACCGCGGCGAGACGCCGATCGAGTTCAAGGGGCAGGTGCCGATCCTGCAGGAGGCGCTGAAGGCCCTCAGCATCACGACGCTCGAGAAGGACGACTTCGAGGCCGACGACATCCTCGCGACGCTCGCCGCCCGGGGCCAGGCCGAGGGCTACCGCGTGCTGCTCGTCTCCGGCGACCGCGACACCATCCAGCTCGTGAACGACGACGTCACGCTGCTGTACCCGAACACCCAGGGCGTGTCGCAGCTGAAGCGCTACGACCCCGAGGCGGTCGTCGAGCGCTACGGCGTGCCGCCCCACCAGTACCCCGAGATCGCCGCGCTCGTCGGGGAGACGAGCGACAACCTGCCCGGCATCACGAAAGTCGGCGAGAAGACCGCGGTCAAGTGGCTGAAGCTCTACGGCGACCTGCAGGGCATCCTCGACCACATCGACGAGATCAAGGGCGTCGTCGGCGACAATCTGCGCCGCGAGCGCGAGAACGCGATCCGCAACCGCAAACTCAATCGGCTCGTCACCGACGTCGAGCTCGAGCTCGAGCTGGCCGATCTCGAGGCCCGACCGATCGACGAAGACGCGGTGCACGAGCTCTTCGGCCGGCTCGAGTTCAAGACCCTGCTCGACCGCGTCATGAAGATCGCCCGCGGCGAGACGAACGGGGGCCCGCGCGCGGCCGCCGCACCGGTCGAGCGCGAGCCCGCCGTCGCGGCACCGACACCCGCGCGGCCCGTGGGCGAGGAGTTGGCGGCCTGGCTGCAGCAGGCGCAGCAGGCGGCGCCCGCGGGGCTCGGGCTGCACGTCGAGACCGCCGGCGGCGAGGTGGCGACGATCGGCATCGCCACGGCCGACTCGTCGATCGAGCTGCCGTGGCAGGCGGGGCGTGCCGAGTTCGGCCCCTTCGAGGCCTGGCTCGCGAGCGACGCGCCCAAGATCATGACCGACGCGAAGGCGCAGCTGAAGGCGCTCATCCGCGGCGGGCTCTCCATCGACGGACTCGTCGTCGATCCGCTGCTCGCGGCCTGGCTCGTGCGACCGAACCTCACCGAGAAGAACCTGATCGAGCTCGTCGACCGGTACCTCGGCGAGACCGTGCCCGTCGGCGACCCCTCCCAGCTCGTCCCCGAAGAGGGCAGCGACTCCGGTGCGCCCGAGTTCGCCTGGTACACGGTGCGGCTCGCCCCGCTCGTGCTCGCCGCGCTCGACGAAGGCCCGCGCCGCGTGCTGGCCGAGATCGAGATGCCGCTCGTCCCGGTGCTCGCCGCGATGGAGCTGCGCGGCGTCGCGGTCGATCACGACGCCCTCGCCGCGCTGTCGGCCGAACTGGGGGAGCGGGCCGCGGGGCTCGCCGCAGCGGCCTACGCCGAGATCGGCCGCGAGGTGAACCTCGGCTCGCCGAAGCAGCTGCAGGAGGTGCTCTTCGACCAGCTGGGCATGCCGAAGACCCGTGCCACGAAGACGGGCTACACGACCGACGCGGGAGCCCTCGCCGACCTCCAGGAGTCCAACCCGCATCCGTTCCTCGGTCTGCTCCTCGAGCACCGCGACGCCACGAAGCTCCGGCAGATCGTCGAGTCGCTCGACAAGTCCATCGCCGCCGACGCGCGCATCCACACCACGTACGGCCAGATCGGCGCGGCCACGGGCCGCATGTCGTCGAACGACCCGAACCTGCAGAACATCCCGATCCGCACCGAAGACGGCCGCCGCATCCGCGTCGCGTTCCGTCACGGCGCCAAGTACACCGAGCTGCTGACGGCCGACTACTCGCAGATCGAGATGCGCATCATGGCGCACCTCTCCGGCGACGCCGGACTGATCGAGGCGTTCAACGCGGGCGAAGACCTGCACCGCTTCGTCGGCGCGCGCATCTTCTCGGTCGACCCGGCCGACGTGACCCCGCTCATGCGCACCAAGGTCAAGGCGATGTCCTACGGTCTCGCGTACGGTCTCAGCGCCTTCGGCCTGTCCAAGCAGCTGCGCATCGACCGTTCCGAGGCGACGCAGCTGATGAAGGACTACTTCGAGCGTTTCGGCGCCGTGCGCGACTACCTCCGCGGCGTCGTCGAGCAGGCGAAGATCGACGGCTACACCGAGACGATCTTCGGTCGCCGCCGCCCGTTCCCCGATCTGAACAGCCCGAACCGGGTGCTGCGCGAGAACGCCGAGCGGGCCGCGCTCAACTCGCCGATCCAGGGCTCGGCCGCCGACATCATCAAGGTCGCCATGACCGGCATCGAACGCGACGCGCGCGAGCGCAGGCTCGCCTCGCGCATGCTGCTGCAGGTGCACGACGAGCTCATCTTCGAGGTCGCCGCCGGCGAGAGCGACGAGCTCGAGGGCATCGTGCGCACCCGCATGGCGAACGCGGCCGAGCTGCTCGTCCCCCTCGACGTGCAGGTCGGGCGCGGCGCGAACTGGGACGACGCCGCGCACTGAGCCGCGCACGGCGACGCCCGGGCGCCCGTCCGGGTGTCGCTGCCTGCGCGGTCGGCCGGGCGGCGGCTAGGCTCGGCCCATGGCAGAACGCGCGCAGACCGAGATCGATCGCCTCGCGGAGGGCTGGGTCGACACGCTCGTCGACCTCGACCCGACCGTCGGCACCTACATCGGCCGCACGGAGGCCGACGACCGGCTGCCCGACTACTCGCCGGCGGGCCACGAACGGGCGAGCGAGGCGACGCGGGCTGCGCTGTCCGCACTGCGGGCCGCGCCGGTCGCCGACGAGGTGGACCGGGTCACCCGCGACGACCTGGGCAGCGAGCTGGAGCTCGCGCTCGCGCGCGACGCCGCCGAGCTGCACCTTCGCGACCTGAACGTCATCGCGAGCCCGGCGCAGGAGATCCGCGAGGTGTTCGACCTGATGCCGACCGCATCCGTCGACGACTGGTCACGGATCGCGACCCGCCTCGCCGCGGTGCCCGAGGCGATCGCCGGCTACGCCGAGACCCTGCGCGAGGGCATCCGCCGCGGGGTGGTGCCCGCCGTCCGCCAGGTGCGGGAGGTCGCCGCGCAGGCGCGCCGCACCGCGGCCAGCGACGGCTTCTTCGCGGACTTCGCGTCCTCGGCGAACGCCGACGGAGCCGCGTTGCCGGCTTCCCTGCAGCAGGACCTCGGGCGCGCGGCGGGCGCCGCGGCCGAGGCGTACCGCGGGCTCGCTGAGTTCCTCGAGGGCGAGCTTGCGCCGGCCGCTGGCCAGGCCGACGGGGTGGGCCGCGAGATCTACGCGCTGCAGTCCCGGCAGTTCCTCGGCGCGGTCGTCGACCTCGACGAGACGTACGAGTGGGGCATCGAGGAGCTCGCCCGGATGGTCGCCGAGCAGGAGTCGATCGCGCGCGAGATCGTACCGGGCGGCGGGGTCCGCGAGGCGATCGCCGCGCTCGAGGCCGACCCGAGCCGCAAGCTCGTCGGCACCGAGGCGCTGCAGCGCTGGATGCAGGAGACGAGCGACCGCGCGGTGGCGGAGCTCGGCGCGAGCCAGTTCGACATCCCCGAGGAGATCCGCACCCTCGAGTGCATGATCGCGCCGACCCAGGAGGGCGGCATCTACTACACCGGTCCCACCGACGACTTCTCCAGGCCCGGGCGGATGTGGTGGTCGGTGCCCGAGGGCGTCACCGAGTTCGACACCTGGCGCGAACTCACGACCGTCTACCACGAGGGCGTCCCGGGACACCACCTGCAGATCGGCCAGGCGGTCGTGAACCGCGGCACGCTGAACCTCTGGCGCCGGCAGCTGGCCGGCACCTCCGGGCACGCCGAGGGCTGGGCGCTCTACGCTGAGCGCCTCATGGAGGAGCTCGGCTACCTCGACGACCCGGCCGACCGGCTGGGCATGCTCGACGGGCAGCGGATGCGCGCGGCCCGGGTCGTGCTCGACATCGGCGTGCACCTCGGCAAGCAGCGCCTGGACGGCCAGGGCGTGTGGACCGGCGAGTACGCCTTCGAATTCATGGGGCGCAACGTCGCGATGAACGACGGCTTCGTCACCTTCGAGGTCAATCGGTACCTCGGCTGGCCGGGGCAGGCGCCGTCCTACAAGGTGGGGCAGCGCATCTGGGAGCAGCTGCGCGACGAGCTCCGCCGCCGCGAGGGCGCCGACTTCGACATCCGTCGCTTCCACAGTCGGGCGCTCGCGCTCGGCGGCGTCGGGCTCGACACCCTGCGTTCGGCACTGCTCGGGTGACGGCCGAGCCCGGCCGCGGCGGCCGCGTCGTGATCGGGGGAGCGTCCGGCTTCCTCGGCCGGGCGCTCGTCGCGCGTGCGCGTCGCGCGGGCCGCGAGCTCCTGACCATCGGCCGGGGCGACGCCGACGTGGCGTGGCACGATGCCGACGGCATCGCGAGAGCGGTCGACGGCGCGGCGCTCGTGATCGGCCTCTCCGGCAGGAGCGTCGACTGCCGGTACACCGCGGCGAACCGCGCAGAGATCGTGCGCTCCCGGCTGGAGACCACCGCTGCGCTGCGCGCGGCGATCGGGCGGGCGGAGCACCCGCCCGCCGTCTGGGCGAACTCCTCGACCGCGACGATCTACCGGCACGCCGACGGTCGAGCCATGACCGAGGCGACGGGCGAGCACGGCGAGGGCTTCTCGGTCGCGGTCGCCGAGGCCTGGGAAGCCGAGCTCTTCGCCGGAGCGCTTCCCGGCACCCGACGGATCGCCCTGCGCACGGCGATCGTGCTCGGTCGCGGCGGGGCGCTGGCACCGCTGGTCCGGCTGACCCGGCTCGGTCTGGGCGGGCCGCAGTACGACGGCCGCTGGCCGGTGTCGGCGGCGCGTCGAGCGGCCGGCACGGCCCATCGCTTCCGCCGGACGAGCGGGCGCCAGTGGTTCAGCTGGATCCACCTCGACGACGTGGTCCGGGCGATCGACTTCCTCGAGCTGCACCCGCTCGATGGCCCGGTGAACCTGAGCTCGCCGAACCCGGTGCAGAACCGGGAGCTGATGGCGACCCTTCGCCGCGTCGTCGGCATCCCCTTCGGCGCCCCGCAGCCGCGCTGGCTGCTCGAGCTCGGTGCCGCGATGATCGGCACCGAGACCGAGCTGGTCCTGAAGAGCCGGCGGGTGCTGCCCGAGCGGCTCGAGGCATCCGGCTTCCGATTCGCGTTTCCCGAGCTCGAGCCGGCGCTGCGCTCGATCGTGCGGGGCCCGGTGCGCCGGTCGCGCTGGGGGAGCGAGGCGCTCGCATTGCCCCGCTCATCCGAAATCGGTTAGGATGGGATGTCACTCGTGTGACATTCCTGTCCGCATGCCCATCGCGGAACACACACACGCTCTACCTTCGCGACGGGCCCGATATTGTCCATTCGGAGCATTTACTTCATGACAACCGCAACGACCAAGGCGCCCAAGCAGGTCGCGATCAACGACATCGGATCTGCTGACGATTTCCTCGCCGCGGTCGAGAAGACGCTCAAGTTCTTCAACGACGGCGACCTCATCGAGGGCACTGTCGTCAAGATCGACCGCGACGAGGTCCTCCTCGACGTCGGGTACAAGACCGAGGGTGTCATCCCCTCGCGTGAACTTTCCATCAAGCACGACGTCGACCCCAGCGAGGTCGTCGAGGTCGGCGACACCGTCGAGGCCCTCGTTCTCCAGAAGGAGGACAAGGAAGGCCGCCTGATCCTGTCGAAGAAGCGTGCGCAGTACGAGCGCGCGTGGGGCGACGTGGAGAAGATCAAGGAGTCCGACGGCGTGGTGACCGGTTCGGTCATCGAGGTCGTCAAGGGCGGCCTGATCGTCGACATCGGCCTCCGCGGCTTCCTCCCGGCGTCGCTCATCGAGCTCCGCCGCGTGCGCGACCTCACCCCGTACCTCGGCCAGGAGCTCGAGGCGAAGATCCTCGAGCTCGACAAGAACCGCAACAACGTGGTCCTGTCGCGCCGGGCGCTGCTCGAGCAGACCCAGTCGGAGTCGCGCTCGACCTTCCTCGCCAACCTGCACCCGGGCCAGATTCGCAAGGGTGTCATCTCGTCGATCGTCAACTTCGGTGCGTTCGTCGACCTGGGCGGCGTGGACGGCCTCGTGCACGTCTCCGAGCTCTCGTGGAAGCACATCGAGCACGCCAGCGAGGTCGTCGAGGTCGGCCAGGAGGTCACCGTCGAGGTGCTCTCCGTCGAGCTCGACCGCGAGCGCGTCTCGCTCTCGCTCAAGGCGACGCAGGAAGACCCCTGGCAGGTCTTCGCCCGCACGCACGCGATCGGTCAGGTCGCACCGGGCAAGGTCACGAAGCTGGTTCCGTTCGGTGCGTTCGTCCGCGTCGCCGACGGCATCGAGGGCCTCGTGCACATCTCGGAGCTGTCGGGCAAGCACGTCGAGCTGGCCGAGCAGGTCGTCTCGGTGGGCGAAGAGGTCTTCGTCAAGGTCATCGACATCGACCTCGAGCGTCGCCGCATCTCGCTCTCGCTGAAGCAGGCGAACGAGGGCGTCGACCCCGAGGGCACCGAGTTCGACCCGGCGCTCTACGGCATGCTCACCGAGTACGACGAGCAGGGCAACTACAAGTTCCCGGAGGGCTTCGACCCCGAGACGAACGAGTGGAAGGAAGGCTTCGAGGCCCAGCGCGAGAAGTGGGAGCAGGACTACGCTGCCGCCCAGGCTCGCTGGGAGGCGCACAAGAAGCAGGTTGCTGCTTCGCTCGCCGCTCAGGCCGCCGACGACTCGTTCTCGGCCGGTGGCGCGTCCTACTCGAGCGAGACCGCCGGCGCGGGCACCCTCGCCGACGACGCTTCGCTCGCGGCGCTCCGCGAGAAGCTCTCGAGCAACAACTGATCGCTCCTGCGATCACCGGAAGGCCGGCTCCCTCGGGAGTCGGCCTTCCGCCGTTTCCGGGCCGGTCGTGGTTCGGGCCGGGCCGGTTCCCGGGTCCGGTTCAGACGGATGCGTCGGGCGCCGCCGCCGTGCGTCGACGACGCCGACGACGGACGAGCCAGACCGTCGCGGCGACCGCGGCGGCGATCGCCAGCAGCACGAGGATCGGCGCCAGCACGGCCGCGACGACGATGAGCACGCTGCCGGCATCCTCGGCCGTGCTCGCGATCGGCGCGGCGAGGCCTGCGGTCGCCGCATTCAGCATCGGGCGGGCGCCGGCCTTCAGCAGATGCACGAGCAGCGCGAGCGCGACGCCCACGGCGATCGGCACCCACTGCTGCGAGGCGAAAAAGGTCTCGGGGTCGGTGACGGCGACGGTGGTCGCGCCGAGGCCCGACCCGAAGGCGATCCCGCCCGCGGTCGGGCGCACGACCGTCTGCACGACGTCGTTGACGGTGTCCAGCCCCGGCACCTTGTCGGCCAGGAACTCCACGACGAGCAGCACCGCGAGGACGAGCAGCACCCACTCGTTCGCCAGCCAGGACCAGGCGGGCGGGAGCTCGACGAGGCCCGTGAACCGGTCGAGGGCGCCGAGGAGCACGAGCGGGATCCACGCGTTGAGGCCGGCCGCGAGCGCCAGCCCCGTCGCCGTCAGCAGTTCCAGCATGCGGGCTCCTTCCGCCGGCACGAGTCTCGCACGGCTAGAGTGGGGCTGTGTACCTGATCGGCCTCACCGGCGGCATCGCATCCGGAAAGTCCACCGTCGCCCGGCGTCTCTACGAGCACGGCGCCGTGCATCTCGACGCCGACCAGCTCGCGCGGAAGGTCGTCGAGCCCGGCACTCCGGCGCTCGCGGCGATCGCCGAGACGTTCGGCCCCGAGGTGCTCCGCACCGACGGCTCGCTCGACCGGGAGCGCCTCGGCGGCATCGTCTTCGGCGACGACGCCGCGCGGGCGAAGCTCAACGCCATCGTGCACCCCGCGGTGCGCGAGCTCTCCGGCCGCCTCATCGCCAAGGCCGAGGCCGAGAACCCCGACGCCGTGGTCGTCTACGACGTGCCGCTGCTCGTCGAGGCGAACGTCGATCACCCCTTCGACCTCGTCGTCGTCACCGACGCGCCGAAGCGCACGCAGGTGAAGCGACTCGTCGAGCAGCGCGGCCTCGATCCGCTCCAGGCCGAGGCGCGCGTCGACGCGCAGATCGACCGCGAGGCTCGGCTGAAGGTCGCCGACGTCGTGATCGACACGGACGGCTCGCTCGGCCACACCATGAGCCAGGCCGACGCGCTCTGGTCGCGGGTCGCCTCGGAGCTCGCGGCGCGCTGACCGGGTTCGCCCTGCGCGAAGGGATGCCTCGAGCCGGCCGTCGTGTCGGTGGCCGAACCTAGACTTGACGGCATGGAATCCACCCGCTCCGTGCGCCCGTTCGAGGTCGTCAGCGAGTATCAGCCGAGCGGCGACCAGCCGCAGGCGATCGCCGAGCTCGCGGCCCGCATCAACGCCGGTGAGACCGACGTCGTGCTCCTCGGTGCCACCGGCACCGGCAAGTCGGCGACGACCGCGTGGCTCATCGAGCAGGTGCAGCGGCCGACGCTCGTGCTCGCGCACAACAAGACCCTCGCCGCGCAGCTGGCGAACGAGTTCCGCGAGCTCATGCCGCACAACGCGGTCGAGTACTTCGTCTCGTACTACGACTACTACCAGCCAGAGGCCTACGTGCCGCAGACCGACACCTTCATTGAGAAGGACTCCTCGATCAACGCCGAGGTCGAGCGGCTGCGCCACTCCACGACCAACTCGCTGCTCTCCCGGCGCGACGTGGTCGTAGTCTCCACCGTGTCGTGCATCTACGGCCTCGGCACGCCGGAAGAGTACCTGAACGCGATGATGCCGCTGCAGGTCGGTCAGCGCGTCGACCGCGACTGGCTGATCCGCAAGTTCGTCTCGATGCAGTACCAGCGCAACGACGTCGACTTCTCCCGCGGCAACTTCCGAGTGCGCGGCGACACGATCGAGATCATCCCGGTCTACGAAGAGCACGCGATCCGCATCGAGATGTTCGGCGACGAGATCGAGGCGCTCTACAGCCTGCACCCGCTGACCGGGCAGGTCATCCAGAAGCTCGACGCGGTCCCGGTGTTCCCCGGTTCGCACTACGTCGCCTCGACCGACGTCATGCAGCGGGCGATCGGCACCATCCGCGACGAGCTCGACGAGCGGCTCGTCGAGCTCGAGCGCGAGGGCAAGCTGCTCGAGGCGCAGCGGCTGCGCATGCGCACCACCTTCGACCTCGAGATGATGGAGCAGATCGGCTTCTGCTCGGGCATCGAGAACTACTCGCGGCACATCGACGGGCGTTCCGCGGGCGAGCCGCCGCACTGCCTGCTCGACTACTTCCCCGACGACTTCCTCGTCGTGATCGACGAGTCGCACGTGACCGTTCCCCAGATCGGCGCCATGTACGAGGGCGATTCCTCGCGCAAGCGCACGCTCGTCGAGCACGGATTCCGGCTCCCGAGTGCGCTCGACAACCGCCCGCTGAAGTGGGACGAGTTCAAGCACCGCATCGGCCAGTCGGTCTACCTCTCGGCGACGCCGGGCCGCTACGAGCTCGGCATCGCCGACGGCGTGGTCGAGCAGATCATCCGTCCGACCGGCCTCGTCGACCCCGAGATCGTGGTGAAGCCCTCGAAGGGGCAGATCGACGACCTGCTCGAAGAGATTCGCGTGCGCGCCGAGCGCGACGAGCGCGTCCTGGTGACGACGCTCACGAAGAAGATGGCCGAGGAGCTCACCGACTTCCTCACCGAGGCCGGCGTGCGGGTGCGGTACCTGCACTCCGACGTGGACACGCTCCGGCGCGTCGAGCTGCTCACCGAACTCCGGGCCGGCGTCTACGACGTGCTCGTCGGCATCAACCTGCTGCGCGAGGGCCTCGACCTTCCCGAGGTCTCCCTCGTCGCGATCCTCGACGCCGACAAGGAGGGCTTCCTGCGCTCCTCGACGTCGCTCATCCAGACCATCGGCCGTGCGGCGCGAAACGTCTCCGGCCAGGTGCACATGTACGCCGACGTCATGACCGACTCCATGACGAACGCCATCGAAGAGACGAACCGGCGTCGCGAGAAGCAGATCGAGTACAACCGGGTCAACGGCATCGATCCGCAGCCGTTGCGCAAGCGCATCGCCGACATCACGCAGGTGCTCGCGCGCGAGGAGGCCGACACCGCGGCCCTCCTCGCCGGCCGTGACGCGAAGAAGACCTCGCCCGTGCCGAACCTGCGTCGCGAGGGCATCGCCGCCGAGGGCGCGAACGACCTCGAGAGCCTCATCCGCGACCTGAACGGGCAGATGCTCGAGGCCGCGGGGGAGCTGAAGTTCGAGCTCGCCGCACGCCTGCGCGACGAGGTCTCCGAACTCAAGCGCGAGCTGCGGCAGATGGAGAAGGCCGGGCATCTCGGCTGAGCGCACGGTCCACCCGTCGTGATTCGAACGTGTGTTCGCCCACAGCGCAGCCGTCGGGGGAGGAGTGTCGGTGGTCGTCCCTAGACTCGTAGGGTGCCAGTTTCACGTCTCGATGCCCACTCCCGACTGAGCGTTCGTGGTGCCCGCGTGCACAATCTCCACGACGTCGATGTCGAGATTCCGCGCGACGCCATGGTCGTCTTCACCGGGCTCTCCGGCTCGGGCAAGTCGTCGCTCGCGTTCGACACGATCTTCGCCGAGGGGCAGCGCCGCTACGTCGAGTCGCTGTCCGCGTACGCCCGCCAGTTCCTGGGGCAGGTCGACCGGCCCGACGTCGACTTCATCGAGGGGCTGAGCCCGGCCGTCTCCATCGATCAGAAGTCGACCAACCGCAACCCGCGGTCCACCGTCGGCACGATCACCGAGATCTACGACTACATGCGACTGCTCTGGGCGCGCATCGGCGTGCCGCACTGTCCCGTCTGCGGTGAGCGCATCCAGCGCCAGACCGTGCAGCAGATCGCCGACCAGCTGATGGAGCTCGCCGACGGCACGCGCTTCCAGGTGCTGAGCCCGGTCGTCTCGAAGAAGAAGGGCGAGTTC
Source organism: Agromyces soli (assembly GCF_022811605.1). Classification (GTDB taxonomy): domain Bacteria; phylum Actinomycetota; class Actinomycetes; order Actinomycetales; family Microbacteriaceae; genus Agromyces; species Agromyces soli. The sequence goes on from NZ_CP094533.1 coordinate 2,865,013, forward strand.
GTCGACCTGTTCCGCGAGCTGGCCGCGCAGGGCTTCTCGCGCGCGGTCGTCGATGGCGAGGTCATCCGCCTCGACGAGCCGCCGAAGCTCAAGAAGCAGGTCAAGCACGACATCTCGGTCGTCGTCGACCGGCTCGTCTCCTCGCCCGACATCCTGGGCCGGCTCACCGACTCGCTCGAGACCGCGCTGCGGTTGACCGACGGGCTCGTGCAGATCAACTACGTCGACGAAGACGGGCCCGAGGCCTGGCAGACCTTCTCCGAGAAGCTCTCCTGCCCCAACCAGCACCCGATCCAGCTGACCGAGATCGAGCCGCGCACCTTCTCGTTCAACGCGCCGTTCGGCGCCTGCCCCGAGTGCTCCGGCCTCGGCACCCGCATGTCGGTCGACGAAGAGCTGCTGCTCGGCGACCCGGCGCTGTCGATCGCCGAGGGCGTCATCCTGCCGTGGACCTCGCAGGGCAAGAGCCTCTACAACTACTACGAGAAACTGTTGTCCGGCCTCGCCCGCGACCTCGACTTCTCGCTCGACACCCCGTGGGAAGAGTTGGCGCCCGAGGCGCGCGCGGCGGTGCTGCGCGGCGACAACTTCGAGGTCAAGGTGCGCTGGCGCAACCGCTACGGCCGAGAGATGAGCTACACCTCGGGCTTCGAGGGCGTCGTGCCCTACATCGAGCGGCAGTACGTGCAGGCCGAGACCGACCAGCAGCGCGCCCGCTGGGCCGAGTACCTCCGCGAGGTGCCGTGCCCCGTCTGTGACGGCAACCGGCTGAAGCCCGAGGTGCTCGCCGTGCACATCCACGAGCGCAGCATCGCCGAGGTCTGCCGGCTCAGCCTCACCGACGCCCGCGCCTTCATGGACAAGCTCGAGCTCACCGACCGCGAGCAGGCGATCGCCGCGCAGGTGCTGCGTGAGATCAAGCTCCGCCTCGACTTCCTCATCCGGGTCGGGCTCAGCTATCTCGACCTGGCCCGCGCCGCGGGCACGCTCTCCGGCGGCGAGGCGCAGCGCATCCGCCTCGCGACGCAGATCGGCTCCGGCCTGACGGGCGTGCTCTACGTCCTCGACGAGCCGAGCATCGGCCTGCACCAGCGCGACAATCGACGCCTCATCGACACGCTCATCGCGCTCCGCGACCTCGGCAACACGCTCATCGTCGTCGAGCACGACGAGGACACCATCCGCACCGCCGACTGGATCGTCGACATCGGCCCCGGCGCCGGGGTGAACGGCGGCACGGTCGTGCACTCGGGCAGCTACGCCGAGCTGCTCGCGAACACCGACTCGCTGACCGGCGACTACCTCTCGGGCCGCAAGGAGATCGCGATCCCCGAGTCCCGTCGACCGGTCGACCCCGAGCGCATGATCACGGTCGAGGGCGCGGCGGCGAACAACCTGCGCAACGTCGACGTGCGCTTCCCGCTCGGCACGCTCACCGCGGTCACCGGCGTCAGCGGCTCCGGCAAGTCCTCGCTCGTCAACGACATCCTCTACCGGGTGCTCGCGAACCGGCTGAACGGGGCGCGCAAAGTGCCGGGCAAGCACCGCCGGGTGAGCGGGCTCGAACACCTCGACAAGGTGGTCCACGTCGACCAGGCGCCGATCGGGCGCACGCCCCGGTCCAACCCCGCGACGTACACGGGGGTGTTCGACCGCATCCGCACGCTGTTCTCCGAGACGGCCGAGGCCAAGGCGCGCGGCTACCTGCCCGGCCGGTTCAGCTTCAACGTCAAGGGCGGCCGCTGCGAGGCGTGCTCGGGCGACGGCACCATCAAGATCGAGATGAACTTCCTGCCCGACGTCTACGTCGCGTGCGAAGTCTGCGGCGGCAAGCGCTACAACCGCGAGACGCTGCAGGTGCACTACAAGGGCAAGAACATCGCCGAGGTGCTCGAGATGCCGATCAGCGAGGCGGCCGAGTTCTTCGAGCCGATCTCGGCGATCCACCGCTATCTCAAGACCCTCGTCGACGTCGGACTCGGCTACGTGCAACTCGGTCAGAGCGCGACGACGCTCTCCGGCGGTGAAGCGCAGCGCGTGAAGCTCGCCACCGAGCTCCAGCGCCGCTCCAACGGCCGCAGCGTGTACGTCCTCGACGAGCCGACCACCGGCCTGCACTTCGAAGACGTGCGCAAGCTGCTGAAGGTGCTCGGCAAGCTGGTCGACAAGGGCAACTCGGTCATCGTGATCGAGCATTCCCTCGACGTGATCAAGTCGGCCGACTGGATCATTGACCTCGGCCCCGAGGGCGGCTCCGGCGGCGGGCAGATCGTCGCGACGGGTACGCCCGAGCAGGTCGCCGACGTCGAAGAGAGCCACACCGGCTACTTCCTGCGCGAGATCTTCGACGCCCAGGCCGCGGTCGAGCAGCCCACCGCTCGGCGGGTGGCCGGCTAGGCGATGGCCGGCACCGTCCCGTACCGGCCGAAGGCCGGGGAGATCCCGACCTCGCCGGGCGTGTACCGCTTCCGCGATGCGGAGCGGCGCGTGCTCTACGTCGGCAAGGCCAAGAACCTCCGAGCCCGGCTGTCGAACTACTTCGCGCCGCTGCACACCCTGCACGAGCGCACCCGGCGCATGGTGACGACGGCGGCCTCGGTCGAGTGGACCGTGGTCCGCAGCGACGTCGAGGCGCTGCAGCTCGAGATCACCTGGATCAACGAGTGGAAGCCGCCGTTCAACGTGCGCTTCAAGGACGACAAGTCCTACCCGTACCTCGTGGTGACGCTCGGCGACGAGGCGCCGCGGGCCATGGTCTCGCGCAAGCGCGGCATCCCCGGTGCCAGGTACTTCGGCCCGTACCCCAAGGTCTGGGCCGTGAGCGAGACGCTCGAGATCCTCACGAAGCTGTTCCCGATCCGCACCTGCAAGGACAGCGACTACCGCCGAGCCATGGCGAGCGGCAAGCCCTGCTTCGCCGGGCAGATCGGCCGCTGCTTCGGGCCCTGCTCGGGCAAGGTCACGATCGAGGAGCACCGGCAGAACGTCGACCGCTTCGTCGCGTTCATGCAGAACCAGGACACGGCGATCCTCGGCGACCTCGAGCGGGAGATGCGCGAGGCCGCGGCCGCGCAGGACTACGAGACGGCCGCGCGTCGCCGCGATCAGCTGCAGGCGGCTCGGGAGTTCTTCGAGAAGAGCGCGATGGTGCTCGGCGAGAAGGTCGACCTCGACGTCTTCGGCATCGATCACGACGAGCTGCAGGCGGCCGTGCAGATGTTCGCGGTGCGCGGCGGACGCGTGCGCGGTGTGCGCTCGTGGACCGTCGACAAGGAGCTCGACGTGCCGCTCGGCGAGCTCGTCGACGTCGTGCTCCAGAACGCCTACGCCGACGACCTCCGCCCGCCGGGCGAGGTCGTGGTGCCGGTGCTGCCCGACGACGCCGAGGCGGTCGAGGCGTGGCTCGCCGAACACGCCGGCCGCAAGGTGCGCCTGCGTGCCGCGCAGCGCGGCGACAAGGCCGCGCTGCTCGCGACGGCCGAGCAGAACGCCAAGCAGAACCTCATGCTCTACAAGACGCGTCGCAGCGCCGACTTCACGACGCGCTCGCGGGCGCTGGAGGACATCCAGGAGGCGCTGGGCATGGCGGATGCCCCGCTCCGCATCGAGTGCTACGACGTCTCGCACCTGAGCGGCACGAACATCGTCGCCTCGATGGTCGTGTTCGAAGACGGCCTGCCGCGCAAGGACCAGTACCGGCGCTTCACGATCCCGAGCTCGACCGACGACACCGACTCGATCCACCAGGTGCTCACCCGCCGCCTCGCCTACCTGCGCGACACGGGGGAGCCGACGGCGGATGCCGCAGACGATTCGTCCGTCGCTGCCGGCACCGATGTCGAGGTCGCGGCCGACCCGACGGACGCCGACGCCGTGGTCGAGCCGGCGCGGCGCAAGAAGTTCGCCTACCCGCCGAATCTGCTCGTCGTCGACGGCGGGCAGCCGCAGGTGGCCGCCGCCGAGCGGGCGCTGCGCGAGTCGGGCGTGGAGGGCATCTACCTCTGCGGCATCGCGAAGCGCCTGGAAGAGATCTGGACCCCCGAGTCCGACTTCCCGGTGATCCTGCCCCGCAACAGCGACGCGCTCTTCCTGTTCCAGCGCATCCGCGACGAGGCGCACCGTTTCGCGATCACGCACCAGCGCCAGCGCCGCAAGCGCGACATCGGCACGGTGCTCGCCGAGATCCCGGGGCTCGGGCCCGCCCGGGTGAAGGAGCTGCTGCGGCACTTCGGCTCGGTGGCGCGCCTGAAGGGCGCGGCGCCGAGCGAGATCGCCGAGGTGAAGGGCATCGGACCGGTCCTCGCCGAGACGGTGCACAGCCATCTGCAGACCGTGCGCGCCCCCGCGCCCCGGTAGGCTGGAGCTTCAGAAACGAAGGGGGCGGCCGGCTGATGGCAGACGAGACGGAGCACCAGGAGATGCTCATCGTCACCGGGATGAGCGGAGCCGGTCGATCCACCGCCGCGAACGCCCTCGAAGACCTCGGCTGGTACGTCGTCGACAACCTCCCGCCGCAGATGCTCCGGCCGCTGGTCGAGCTCGTCGAGCGGGCCGGCAACTCGCTTCCCCGCATCGCCGCGGTCGTGGACATCCGCGGCCGCGACTTCTTCTCGGAGCTGCAGGAGATCATCCAGGCGCTCCGGACGGGCGTGAACGTGCGGGTGATGTTCCTCGACGCCACCGACGCCGCGCTCGTCCGACGCTTCGAGGCCGTCCGCCGCCCGCACCCGCTGCAGGGCGACGGCACGCTGCTCGACGGCATCGGCGCGGAGCGGGCGAGGGTCGCGGCGATCCGGGAGTCGAGCGACTTCGTCGTCGACACTTCCGACCTGAACATCCACCAGCTCGCGACGCTCGTCACCGACACCTTCGCGGAGGCCGACCGGGCGGGGCTCCGGGTCACGGTGCTGAGCTTCGGCTTCAAGTACGGCATCCCGACCGACGCCGACCACGTGGCCGACGCCCGCTTCCTGCCGAACCCGTTCTGGGAGCCCGAGCTGCGGGCGCTCACGGGGGAGGACGAGCGGGTGTCGGGGTATGTGCTCGGCCAGCCGGGGGCGATGGAGTTCATCGACGCCTATGCGGCGGCGCTCGCGCCCGTCATGGCGGGGTATCAGCGCGAGAACAAGCGACACGCGACGGTCGCGATCGGCTGCACCGGCGGCAAGCACCGCTCGGTCGCGATCGTGCGGGAGATCGCCGGGCGGCTCGGGCAATTGCCAGGGGTCGCCGTCAGTATCAAAGACCGCGACCTCGGGCGAGAATGATCCTCGGGGGAGCGGCGGCAACAACGGAAGATTGGGAACCACGTGGCATTGACGGCTGATGTGAAGGAAGAGCTGGCTCGCGTCGACGTCGCGAAGACAAGCGTCAGGGCCGCTGAGCTCGCCACGATCCTGCGCTTCGCGGGCGGGCTGCACATCATCTCGGGTCGCATCGCGATCGAGGCGGAGCTCGACTCGCCGACGCTCGTGCGCCGGGTCACCCGCGACCTCGCCGAGCTCTACGGCGTGCGCCCCGACGTCTCGGTCTCGGCGGCCGGGGGCGTGCGTCGCGGCAACCAGTACCTCGTCCGCGTGCTCGAGGGCGGTGAAACGCTCGCCAGGCAGACGGGGCTCCTCGACGCCCGGCGCCGGCCGGTGCGCGGCCTGCCGAACCGGCTCACCACGGGCTCGCGCGACGAGGTCGCGGCGGTCTGGCGCGGGGCGTTCCTCGCGAGCGGGAGCCTCACCGATCCCGGCCGCTCCGCGGCCCTCGAGATCACCTGCCCGGGCAACGAGACCGCGATGGCGCTCGTGGGCGCGGCCGGACGCCTCGGCATCGCCGCGAAGGCCCGCGAGGTGCGCGGCGTGCACCGGGTCGTGGTCCGCGACGGCGAGGCGATCAGCGCCATGCTCCAGGTGATGGGTGCGAGCGGCACCGTGCGCAACTGGGAGGAGCTCCGCCAGCGGCGCGAGGTGCGCGCCACCGCCAACCGGCTCGTGAACTTCGACGACGCGAACCTCCGCCGCTCCGCGCAGGCCGCGGTCGCTGCGTGCGCACGCGTCGAACGCGCGATGGAGCTGCTCGGCGAGGACATCCCCGACCACCTGAAGTACGCGGGCGAGCTGCGCCTGGCGCACCGCGACGCGAGCCTCGACGAGCTCGGCCACCACGCCGATCCGCCGATGACGAAGGACGCGGTCGCCGGCCGCATCCGGCGCCTCCTGGCGATGGCCGACAAGCGCGCGGCCGACCTCGGCGTGCCCGGCACCGAGGCGAGCCTGCCCGCCGACCTCGACGAGGTGTGACGTCAAGGCCCGGCCCCGGCCGGGCCTTCGGGCATAGACTCGGAAAGGCCGCGGTTGGACCAGGCAGAGGCCCGGACGACCCGGCATCTGACAAGGAGAAGCAATGGCTGACTACACCCTCCCCGATCTTCCGTACGACTACGCGGCGCTCGAGCCGGCGATCAGCGGTCGCATCATGGAGCTGCACCACTCGAAGCACCACCAGGCGTACGTGACGGGCGCGAACACGGCGCTCGCGCAGCTCGCCGAGGCGCGCGAGACGGACAACCTCGCCAACGTGAACAAGCTCGAGAAGGACCTCGCGTTCAACCTCGGCGGTCACGTCAACCACTCGATCTTCTGGACGAACCTCTCGCCCGAGGGCGGCGACAAGCCGAGCGGCGAGCTCGCCGCCGCGATCGACGACCACTTCGGCTCCTTCGACGGATTCCAGAAGCACTTCACCGCCACGGCACTCGGCGTCCAGGGCTCCGGCTGGGCCGTCCTCGCGTGGGACTCGATCGGGCAGCGCCTGATCATCGTGCAGTTCTTCGACCAGCAGGCGAACTTCCCGGCCGGCATCGTGCCGCTGCTCATGCTCGACGTCTGGGAGCACGCCTACTACCTCGACTACCAGAACGTGCGCGCCGACTACGTCAAGGCGTTCTGGACCATCGTGGACTGGGCGAACGTGCAGAAGCGCTGGCAGGCGGCCACCGAGAAGACCGCGGGCCTGCTGCTACTGTCGTAGCGGATGGGTGTCCCCGGACCTGGTCCGGGGACACCGCCGTCCGTGCCTCATCCTTCCCAAACGGCGCGTTCGCGCCCAGTCCAATCAGGAGACCTTCCCGTGTCCGTCAAGATCGGCATCAATGGATTCGGCCGCATCGGCCGCAACTTCTTCCGCGCAGCGCTCGCCCAGGGCGCAGACCTCGAGATCGTCGCGGTCAACGACCTCACAGACAACAAGACCCTCGCCCACCTGCTGAAGTACGACTCGATCACCGGGCGCCTCGACGCCACCGTCGAGTACGACGACGAGAACCTCATCGTCAACGGCACCAAGATCAAGGCGTTCGCGGAGCGCGACCCCGCGAACCTGCCCTGGGGCGAGCTCGGCGTCGACATCGTCATCGAGTCGACCGGCTTCTTCACCAAGGCCGCCGACGCGCGCAAGCACCTCGAGGCCGGTGCCAAGAAGGTGCTCATCTCGGCGCCCGCGACCGACGAGGACGCCACCTTCGTGATCGGCGTCAACGAGCAGGACTACGACCCCGAGACGCAGCACATCATCTCGAACGCGTCGTGCACGACCAACTGCCTCGCGCCGCTCGCCAAGGTCTTCAACGACGCCTTCGGCATCGAGCGCGGGCTGATGACGACGGTCCACGCCTACACCGCCGACCAGAACCTGCAGGACGGCCCGCACAAGGACCTGCGCCGCGCCCGCGCCGCCGCGATCAACATCGTGCCGACCTCGACCGGCGCCGCGAAGGCCATCGGCCTCGTGCTGCCCGAGCTCGTCGGCAAGCTCGACGGCTTCGCGCTCCGCGTCCCGGTGCCCACCGGCTCGATCACCGACCTCACGGTCACCGCCTCGCGCCCGGTCACGGTCGACGAGGTGAAGGCCGCGTACAAGGCCGCCGCCGAGGGGCCCATGAAGGGCATCCTGAAGTACACCGAGGACGAGATCGTCTCGAGCGACATCGTCTCCGACCCGCACTCGTCGATCTTCGATGCCGGCCTCGTGCGCGTCATCGGCGACCAGGTGAAGCTCTCCAGCTGGTACGACAACGAGTGGGGGTACTCCAACCGCCTCGTCGACCTCGCCGAGTACGTCGGCGAGCGTCTCTGATCCGGCCGACCGCCGGCGACCGAAACGGAGCACAGTGACTCTGCGAACCATCGATTCCCTCGGTGAGCTCGCCGGCAAGCGCGTCGTCGTCCGATGCGATCTCAACGTCCCCCTGGACGGCGAGACGATCACGGACGACGGCCGCGTGCGGGCCTCGCTGCCGACGCTGAACGCCCTGCTCGCGCAGGGCGCCCGCGTCGTCGTGATCTCCCACCTGGGCCGGCCGAAGGGCGAGCCCGAGGCGAAGTACAGTCTCGGGCCCGTCGCGGCCCGCCTGGGCGAGCTCCTCGACGCCCCGGTCGGCTTCGCCGCCGACACGGTCGGCGAGGACGCCAAGGCCAAGGTCGCCGCCCTCGGCGACGGCGAGGTGCTCGTGCTCGAGAACCTCCGCTTCAACCCGGGGGAGACGGCGAAGGACGACGCGGAGCGCCGCGCCTTCGCGGAGCAGCTCGCGGTCTTCGCCGACGTCGTCGTCTCCGACGGCTTCGGCGTCGTGCACCGCAAGCAGGCGAGCGTCTACGAGCTCGAGCAGCTGCGGCCGAGCGCCGCCGGTCTCCTGATCGCCGCGGAGCTCGAGGTGCTCGACCGGCTCACCGAGACGCCCGAGCGCCCGTACACGGTCGTGCTCGGCGGCTCCAAGGTGTCCGACAAGCTCGGCGTGATCGCGCACCTGCTGCCGCGGGTCGACACGCTGCTCGTCGGCGGAGGAATGCTGTTCACGTTCCTCGCCGCCCAGGGGCACAAGGTCGCCTCGAGCCTGCTCGAGGCCGACCAGCTCGACACGGTCCGCGACTACCTCGCCGAGGCGGCCGAGCGCGGCGTCGAGCTCGTGCTGCCGAGCGACGTCGTGGTGGCGGCCTCCTTCTCGGCCGACGCCGAGCACGTGGTGACCCCGGCGGACGCCATCGAGCAGACGCCGTTCGGCGCCGCGGGGCTCGGCCTCGACATCGGCCCCGAGACGGCGGCCGATTTCGCAGCCCGCATCCGCGACTCGAAGACGGTCTTCTGGAACGGTCCGATGGGCGTGTTCGAACTGGCGCCCTTCGCCGCCGGCACCCGTGCCGTGGCCGAGGCGCTCACCGAGGTCGACGGCCTGAGCGTCGTCGGCGGCGGCGACTCGGCCGCCGCGGTCAGGCAGCTGGGCTTCGACGACGCCCAGTTCGGTCACATCTCCACGGGCGGGGGCGCGAGCCTCGAGTTCCTGGAAGGCAAGCAACTCCCCGGACTGGAGGTCCTCGGATGGCAGTGAAGCGCACCCCGTTCATCGCGGGCAACTGGAAGATGAACCTCGATCACCTGCAGGCGATCGCGTTCGTCCAGAAGCTCGCCTGGAGCCTCGCCGACGCGAAGCACGACTACGCGGATGCCGAGGTGGCGGTCTTCCCGCCGTTCACCGACCTCCGCTCGGTGCAGACGCTCGTCACGGCCGACTCCCTGCCGATCGGCTACGGCGCGCAGGACCTGTCGAAGCACGACTCCGGCGCCTATACCGGCGAGGTGTCGGGCGCGTTCCTCAAGCAGCTCGACTGCGGCTACGTCATCATCGGGCACTCGGAGCGTCGCACGCTGCACGCCGAGACCGACGAGGACGTGAACGCCAAGGTGGTCGCCGCGCACCGCCACGGCCTCGTGCCGGTGCTCTGCGTCGGCGAGACGGCGGAAGACCTGGAGGCCCACGGCGCGAGCGCCGTGCCGGTCGCGCAGCTCCGTCGTGCGCTCGAGGGCGTGGACGCCTCGAAGGGCCTCGTCGTGGCGTACGAGCCGGTCTGGGCCATCGGTTCCGGACAGGCGGCGACGCCGGCGCAGGCCGAGCAGGTGGCCGCGGCGCTCCGCTCGGTGCTGGCCGAGGTCGCCGGCGACGACGTCGCGCAGGCAACCCGCATCCTCTACGGCGGCTCCGTGAAGGCGGCGAACATCGCCGCGTTCCTGCGCGAGCCGAACGTCGATGGGGCCCTCGTCGGCGGCGCGAGCCTCGACATCGACGAGTTCTCGGCGATCGTCCGCTTCAAGAAGCACGTCGGCGCCTGATCGGGCCGGGCCCGGGGCGCCGACGCGCTCCCGGGCCGCCGCCCGGCTATACTCGATTGTCGGCACCGACCAGTCCGTCGTGCCCGGAAAGGTTTCACTGTGGAGATTCTCCAGGTCGTCCTGCAGGTCCTGCTCGGCCTCACGAGCCTGCTGCTGACCCTGCTCATCCTGCTGCACAAGGGTCGCGGCGGCGGCCTCTCCGACATGTTCGGCGGCGGCGTGACCTCCAACCTCGGCGCCTCCGGCGTCGCGGAGCGCAACCTCAACCGGATCACGATTATCCTCGGCCTCGTCTGGGTGACCTGCATCGTGGTGCTCGGCCTCATCACCAAGTTCGAAGCGGGGATCTGATGGTCTCGGGCAACAGTGCAATCCGCGGCTCGCGCGTCGGCGCCGGCCCCATGGGCGAGCAGGACCGCGGCTTCCACGCCGACCGCGTCGCCATCAGCTACTGGGACGCGCAGGGCAACGAGACGATCCGCTACTTCGCGGCGAACCTCCCCGACGAGGAGATCCCCGAGGTCATCGACAGCCCGTCGACGGGGCTCCCGGCCGGCCGCGACAAGGCGAACCCGCCGTCGCTGTCCAAGACCGAGCCCTACAAGACGCACCTCGCCTACGTGAAGGAGCGGCGCACCGAAGAAGAGGCGGCGGCCCTTCTCGAGGAGGCGCTCCAGCAGCTCCGCGCGCGGCGCGGTACGAGCGCGCCGGAGTAATTCCGACCGACTCCGGCACACGACGAGACGGCGGGCGGATCCATTCGGATCCGCCCGCCGTTCTGCGTCGCCGTGGCGCCGTTCAGTACTCGGGGGCGATGAGCTGCTCCGGCACCTCGGCGGCCGCGTCGCGGTCGACGAAGAACACGGTGCGGCGTCGGCCCTTGATACCCGCAACGGGCACCTCGTCGCGGCTCGCGCCGGCGAGGGCCAGGCCGAGCGCGGAGGCTTTGTCGGCCCCCGCGAGGACGAACCAGACGCGCTGCGAGGAGTTCAGCACCGGCCGGGTGAGGCTGAGCCGCTCGGGCGGGGGCTTGGGCGAGTTCCGCACCGCGATCACGGTGCGGTCGGTCACCTGGATGCCGGAGCGGTGCGGGAAGAGCGAGGCGATGTGCCCGTCCGGGCCGACGCCGAGGAACGTGATGTCGAAGATCGGGTACGGCTGCCCGTCCACGCCGTGGGCGGCGAGCTCGGCGGCGTAGACCTCGGCCGCGACGTCGAGCTCCAGCCCGGAGTCCGAGGCGGGGAAGGGGTGCGTGTTGCCCTCGGGCAGTTCGAGCGCGTCGAGGAGGGCCTCGAACGACTGCGTGTCGTTGCGCTCGGCGTCCCGCTCGGGGACCCAGCGCTCGTCGCCCCACCAGAAGTGCACGCGCGCCCAGTCGATGCTCGTCCGCGCCGGTGACGCCGCGACGGACTCGAGCACGGCGCCGCCCATGGAGCCGCCCGTGAGCACGATGTGCGCGACCGCCTGCTCGTCGAGGATGTCGAGCAGCTTCGTCATGAACCGCGCCGCGACGGCGGCCGCGAGCGCGGGCTTGTCCGGGTGCACGAGCACCCGTCGGTCGTTGGTCATCCTCGTCCACCTTCCGTTCCGTCGGCGAGCAGCGGCAGGCCGACGGTGATCACTTCGCCGTAGAGTTCGTCCGGGTCGAGCCGGCGCAGCTCGTCGGCGAGGCAGTCGCGCAGACTCCGCCGGGGGAGGGCGAGGTCGTGCACCGGCTGTCCGGGCTGGCGCAGGGTCGCGACCCCGGGGACGTCGCGGATGAGCTCGATCCCGCCGCTGGCCCGCTCGAGCTCGACGCCGTGGATGCCGTGCAGACCGCTCTCGGTACCCGCGAGACTGCAGCTCGTCTCGGCCTGCAGCTGGAGCTTCAGCCACGCGGCGAGCAGCGTCGTCGAGGGGGAGTCCACCGCGCCGGAGACGTGCACGCGCGTCACGGACTCGTAGGGCGGCTGGTCGAGCACCGCCGCGAGCTGCGCGCGCCACAGGGTGAGCCTGGTCCAGGCGAAGTCCGCGTCGCCCGGGCGGTAGCTGCGCTCCAGCGCGGAGAGGGCCGCCTGCGGATCGGGCTGGGCCGAGGCATCCGTGATCCGTCGGTGCGCGATGCGACCGAGCGGGGCGAGCGCCGGGACTTCCGGGGCCTTGCCGGGCCACCAGGTGACGACGGGCGCATCGGGGAGGAGCAGCGCCATCACGAGGCTCTCCTCGTCGCTCGCGACCTCGCCGAAGGCGTGCAGCACGATGACCTCGCTCGCGCCGGCGTCGCCGCCGACGCGGATCTCGGCATCCAGTCGCGGGGCGACGCCCGCGCCATCGGCGCCGGGCTCCGAGGCGACGACGATGACGCGCATCGGGTGCTCGCGGGAGGCGTCGTTCGCCGCCTCGATCGCTTCCTCCTCGCGCCCGGCCTGGGTCGCGATGATGAGGGTGAGCACCCGGCCGAGCGCGACGACGCCGCCCTCCTCGCGGATCTTCACGAGCGCCTTGGAGACCTGGCTGGTCGTGGTGTCGGGCAGATCGACGATCATGGGCGCCTCCAGCTGCGTCCGTCGCGGGCGAGCAGCTCGTCGGCCGAGCTCGGGCCCCAGGAACCGGGTCGGTACTGCTCGGGACGGCCCTGGCCGGCCCAGAAGTGCTCGATCGGGTCGAGGATCTTCCAGGACAGCTCGACCTCCTCCTGTCGGGGGAAGAGGGGCGGGTCGCCGAGCAGCACGTCGAGGATGAGCCGCTCGTACGCCTCGGGGCTCGCCTCGGTGAAGGCGTGACCGTAGCCGAAGTCCATCGTCACGTCGCGCACCTGCATGCCGGCGCCCGGCACCTTCGAGCCGAATCGGATCGTCACGCCCTCGTCGGGCTGCACCCGGATCACGAGCGCGTTCTGGCCGAGCTCCGAGGTCTGGCTGTCCGCGAACACCTGCTGCGGCGCGCGTTTGAAGACCACGGCGATCTCGGTGACCCGGCGGCCGAGCCGTTTGCCGGCGCGCAGGTAGAACGGCACCCCGGCCCAGCGGCGCGTGCCGATCGTCAGCTTCATGGCCGCGTAGGTCTCGGTCGTCGACTCGGGGTTCATCCCCTCCTCGTCGAGGAAGCCGACGACCTGCTCGCCGCCCTGCCATCCGCCCGCGTACTGGCCGCGGGCGGTGCCCGTCGCCAGATCTTCGGGCAGTCGCACCGCGGCGAGGATCTTCTCCTTCTCGGCGCGGAGGTCGGCCGCCTCGAAGGAGATCGGTTCCTCCATCGCCGTCAGGGCCAGGAGCTGCAGCAGGTGGTTCTGGATGACGTCGCGGGCCGCGCCGATGCCGTCGTAGTAGCCGGCCCGGCCGCCGACGCCGATGTCCTCGGCCATCGTGATCTGCACGTGGTCGACGTAGTTCGCGTTCCAGATCGGCTCGTACAGCTGGTTCGCGAAGCGCAGCGCCAGGATGTTCTGCACCGTCTCCTTGCCCAGGTAGTGGTCGATGCGGAACACCGAGTCGGGCGGGAAGACCGACGCGACGACGTCGTTCAGCTCGCGGGCCGTCTGCAGGTCGCTGCCGAACGGCTTCTCGATGACGACGCGCCGCCACTGGCCCTCGCGCTGCTCCGTGAGGCCCGAGCGCTTCAGCTGCTCGGTCACGAGCGGGAAGGACTTCGGCGGGATCGACAGGTAGAAGGCGTGGTTGCCCATCGTGCCGCGCTCGCGGTCGAGCGACTCGACCGTCTCGCGGAGCCGGTCGAAGGCGTCGTCGTCGTCGAAGGTGCCGGTGACGAAGCGGATGCCTCGGGCCAGCTGCTGCCAGACGTCCTCGCGGAACTCGGTTCGCGCGTACTGCTTCACCGAGTCGTGCACGACCTGGGCGAAGTCCTCGTTCTCCCAGTCGCGCCGGGCGAAGCCGACCAGCGCGAAGCCGGGGGGCAGGAGCCCCCGGTTCGCGAGGTCGTACACCGCGGGCATCAGCTTCTTGCGGGACAGGTCGCCCGTCACGCCGAAGATGATGAGGCTCGAAGGGCCGGCGATGCGATTCAGCCGGTAGTCCTTCGGAGAACGCAGCGGGTTGTGGCCCGCCTCGATGAGTGCCGGTTGCACTGCGGTGGCTCCTGCCGTCAGTCGATCGCGGCGACGAGGGACGCGAGGTTCGCCGCGGGGTCGGTGAGCGTGAGCGTCAGCACGGGCCGGCCGTGCTCGGCGAGCACGCTCGCGTCGCCGGAGGCCTGGGCCGCGATCAGCTCGCCGAAGGTGAACGGCCGCTCGGGGATCGCGAGATCCTCGGCGGGTCGCTGCGTGAGCTGCAGGAACGCGCCCACCGCGGGGCCGCCCTTGTGGAACTGCCCGGTCGAGTGCAGGAAGCGCGGACCCCAGCCGAAGGTGACGGGGCGGCCGGCGCGCGCCGCGAGCAGCTCGCGCAGCTGCGCGAGCTCCGGGTGCGCGACCCGGTCGACGTACGCCTGCACCGAGAGGTAGCCGTCGGCGGGCAGCTCCTCGAGCAGCACCTCGATCGCGGAGGCGAGATCGCTCGCCGCGCCGATCACCTCGGGCGTGCCGCGCACCTCGATGCCCTCGGCGACGAACGCCGCGGGGGCGGGCTCCGGTCGGGCGTCGAGGAGGCCGCGCGCGGCGATCTTCGCCGACTCGACGTCGGGCTGGTCGAAGGGGTTGATGCCGAGCAGGCGCCCGGCGACCGCGGTCGCGTACTCCCAGACGAGGAGCTGAGCGCCGAGGGTGCCGCTCACGCGGATCTCGTCGTGCTCGTCGTCGCGGAAGAGGTGGCTGCCCGCGTCGTCGACGAGGCGCACGAGCTGGAGGTCGGCGAGGCCGGCCGAGAGCTCCGGCGCGCCGGGCTCGAGCACGACGGGCAGCAGGCCCGTGCCCTCCTTGCCCGTGGACTCGGCGATCAACTGCTCGGCCCAGTCGGCGAAGCCGACGATGTGGGTGCCGTCGGCGACGATCGCGAGCTTGTCGCGAAGCGGCTGCGTGGCCGCGATCGCGGCGCCGAGCACGAGGCCGGGGTTCTCCTCGGTGTCGACCGCCAGGGGCAGCTCCATCGCCTCGGCCTCGTCGAGGATCTCGGCGATGTCCACGCCGGCGAGGCCGGAGGGGACGAGCCCGAACGCGGTGAGCGCGGAGTAGCGGCCGCCGACATTGGGGTCGGCGTTGAAGACGCGGTAGCCGGCGGCGCGGGCCGACTCGTCGAGGGGCGAGCCCGGGTCGGTGACGATCACGATGCGGCCGACGGGGTCGATGCCCGCGTCGCGGAACGCCTGCTCGTACACCCGGCGCTGGCTGTCGGTTTCGACGGTCGATCCCGACTTCGACGAGACGACGAGCGCGCTCGAGGCGAGGCGGTCGGCGAGCGCCGAGCGGACCTGCCCGGGCTCGGTCGAGTCGAGCACCGTGAGCTGCACGCCCGCGGTGCGGGTGATGACCTCGGGGGCGAGCGAGGAGCCGCCCATGCCGGCGAGCACGATGTGATCGACGCCGGCGGTGCGGAGCTCGTCGCGGAGCGCGAGGATCTCGGGGACGAGCGGCCGGGAGATCGCGACGGCTTCGGTCCAGCCGAGCCGCTTCGCGGACTCCTCCTCGGCCGCAGCACCCCAGAGCTCGGGGTCCTGCGCCGTGATGCCGCTCGCCACCCGATCGGCGACGAGCTGGGGGACCACGCGGCGCACGGCCTCCGCCGCCGCGCCGCTGACGGAGATCCGGAAGCTCATCGCGCCGACTCCAGCGCCCGGCCCACGGATTCGAGCAGCTCCGACCAGGACACGACGAACTTCTCGACGCCCTCGCGCTCGAGCAGCGCCGTGACGTCGTCGTAGTCGACGCCGACCTTCGCGAGCGCGTCGAGGACGGCGCCAGCCTCGGCGTAGGCGCCGGTGACCGTGTCGCCGGTGACGACGCCGTGGTCGAAGGTGGCCTCGAGGGTCTTCTCCGGCATCGTGTTGACGACGCCCGGCGCGACCAGCTCGGTGACGTACAGGGTGTCGGGCAGGGCCGGGTCCTTGACGCCGGTCGAGGCCCAGAGCGGGCGCTGGCGGTTCGCGCCGGCGGCGAGGAGCGCCGCGGCGCGCTCGCTCGCGAAGGTCTCCTCGTAGAGCTCGTACGCGAGGCGCGCGTTGGCGACCCCGGCCTTGCTCTTGAGCGCCAGCGCCTCGTCCGTGCCGATGGCGACGAGCCGCTGGTCGATCTCGGTGTCGACGCGCGACACGAAGAAGGAGGCGACCGAGTGGATCGTGCTGAGGTCGTGACCGGCGGCCTTCGCCTGCTCGAGGCCGGCGAGGTAGGCCTCCATCACCGCGCGGTAGCGGTCGAGGCTGAAGATCAGCGTCACGTTGACGCTGATGCCCGCGCCGATGGTCTCGCGGATGGCGTCGAGGCCCTCGACGGTCGCGGGGATCTTGATCATGGCGTTCGGGCGGTCGACGCGCTCCCAGAGGGTCTTCGCCTCGGCGACGGTGCCCGCCGTGTCGTGGGCGAGCCCGGGGGCGACCTCGATCGAGACGCGGCCGTCGAAGCCGCCGGAGCGGTCGTAGACCGGGCGGAACACGTCGGCCGCGGCCCGGACGTCGTCGGTCGTGATCTCGAAGACGGCGCGGTCGACGTCGGCGCCCGAGGCGGCGAGTGAGGCGACCTGTTCGGCGTACCGCTCGCCCTTCGAGAGCGCCCCGGCGAAGATCGTCGGGTTCGTGGTGACGCCGACGACGTCGCGCTCCTCGATCAGACGGGCGAGGTCGCCCGTCTCGATGCGCTCGCGCGAGAGGTCGTCGAGCCAGATGCTGACGCCGGCCTGGGAGAGGGCGGCGGTGGGGGTGGTGCTCATGGGTTCGTTGCTCCTTCGTGCCCGCTCAGACGGCGAGCGATTCCTTGGCGGCGGCGACGACGGCGTCCGTCGTGATGCCGAACTCGCGGAACAGGGTCTTGTAGTCGGCGGAGGCGCCGAAGTGCTCGATCGACACGGCGCGACCGCGGTCGCCGAGGTAGCGCTGCCAGCTGAGCGAGAGCCCGGCCTCGACCGAGACGCGCGCGGTCACCGCGGTGGGAAGCACCTGCTCGCGGTACGCGGCGTCCTGCTCCTCGAACCACTCGAGGCTCGGGGCGGACACGACGCGCGCCCCGATCCCCTCGGCGGCGAGCTGCTCGCGGGCCGCGACGGCCAGCTGCACCTCGGATCCCGTGGCGATGAGGATGACGTCCGGCGTGCCCGACGCGGCCTCGGCGAGCACGTAGGCGCCCTTCGAGACGTTCGCCGCGCTCGCGAAGACGTCGCCGGAGGCATCGCCGTCGCCGCGCTCGAACACCGGGATGTTCTGCCGGGTCAGGGCGATGCCGGCGGGGCCGCCGCGGCGCTTCAGGATCTCGAGCCAGGCGTACGAGACCTCGTTGGCGTCGGCGGGGCGCACGACGTCGAGGCCCGGGATGGCCCGGAGGCTCGCGAGCTGCTCGATGGGCTGGTGCGTCGGGCCGTCCTCGCCGAGGGCGACGGAGTCGTGCGTCCAGACGAAGATCGACGGCACCTGCATGAGGGCCGCGAGACGCACGGCGGGCCGCATGTAGTCGCTGAAGATCAGGAAGGTGCCGCCGAAGGCGCGCGTCGGTCCGTGCAGCACGATGCCGTTCAGGATGGCGCCCATCGCGTGCTCGCGGATGCCGAAGTGCAGCACGCGGCCGTAGGGGTTGCCCGCCCACTCGTGCGTGGAGTGCTCGCTCGGCACGAACGAGCCGCCGCCGTTGATGGTGGTGAGGTTCGACTCCGCGAGGTCCGCGGACCCGCCCCAGAGCTCGGGGAGCTCGGCGGCCAGCGCGTTGATGACCTTGCCGGACGCGGCACGGGTGGACACCTCGGTGCCCGCCTCGAACGCCGGCAGGACCTGCTCGAGGCCCTCCGGCAGCTCGCCGGCCTCGAGCCGGTCGAGCAGCGCCTTGCGCTCCGGGTTGGCCGCCGCCCACGCGTCGTAGGAGGCCTGCCACTCGCGGTGCAGGGCGGCGCCGCGCTCACGGGCGCCGCGGGTGCGCTCGATGACGTCCTCGGCGACGACGAAGCTCTGCTCCGGGTCGAAGCCGAGCACCTCCTTGGTCGCGGCGAGCTCGGCGGCGCCGAGCGCCGAGCCGTGGATCTTGCCGGAGTTCTGCTTGCCGGGGGAGGGCCAGCCGATGATCGTCTTCAGGATGATGATCGAGGGCTTCGCCTGCTCGCCCTTCGCCGCCTCGATGGCGGCGTAGAGCTCGGCGACGTCCTCGACGTACTCGCCGGTCTTCTTCCAGTCGACCGTCTGCACGTGCCAGCCGTAGGACTCGTAGCGCTTCGCGACGTCCTCGGTGAAGGCGATGTTCGTGTCGTCCTCGATCGAGATCTGGTTCGAGTCGTAGATCACGACGAGGTTGCCGAGCTGCTGGTGACCGGCGAGCGAGGAGGCCTCGCTCGTCACGCCCTCCTGCAGGTCGCCATCGCCCGCGACGACGTAGACGAAGTGGTCGAACGGGCTCTCGCCCGCCGGCGCCTCGGGGTCGAAGAGCCCGCGCTCGTAGCGCGCCGCGTAGGCGAAGCCGACGGCGGACGCGAGGCCCTGGCCGAGGGGCCCGGTCGTGATCTCGACGCCGGCGGTGTGGCCGTACTCCGGGTGGCCCGGGGTCTTGGAGCCCCAGGTGCGGAGCGCCTTCAGGTCGTCGAGCTCGAGGCCGGAGCCCTCGAGGTAGAGCTGCACGTACTGCGTGAGCGAGGAGTGCCCCGCGGAGAGGATGAAGCGGTCGCGTCCGAGCCAGTCCAGGTCGGAGGGGTCGCGGCGCATCACCTTCTGGAAGAGGAGGTAGGCCGCCGGGGCGAGGCTCATCGCCGTGCCCGGGTGTCCGTTGCCGACCTTCTCCACGGCGTCGGCTGCGAGCACGCGAGCCGTGTCGACCGCGCGATCGTCGAGGGAGTCCCATTGCAGAGTTGCCACGAGGTTGCTGTTCCTTCCGGTCGTGGCGGGGTCGCGGGGAGCCGACCGGCCCCCTGGCCCGCCAGGGAATCGCTGCGGCGCGGTGGAGCCCAGACCGTCGGCCCCGGCCGACGACTCGTCGGCAGCTCGGAACCTCGCCATCGGGCGCGCTCTCCCTCAGTATATGGAGTGGGGGACTCGGCCGTGGCCGTTCGTGACGTCGCGGGCCGGTGCGGAGGGACGCGCCGGAGTGCCGCGCGGGGATGGCCTAGAATCGAAGGCGGCGTGCCCGCGCGCGATCACCAGCGCGGCGTCACCGGAAGAGGAGCGATGCAGGCAACAGGCGAGACCACCGAGACCCGGGCCCCGTCGACCTTCCGCCGCAAGCTCGGCGCCTACGTGGCCCTCACGAAGCCGCGCGTGATCGAGCTGCTGCTCGTCGTCACCGCGCCGACCATGATCCTCGCGCAGGAGGGCCTGCCCGATCTCTGGCTGCTCATCGCGACGCTCATCGGCGGCGCCATGAGCGCCGGCAGCGCCGGGGCCTTCAACTGCTACATCGACCGCGACATCGACCGGGTCATGAAGCGCACGCAGGGTCGTCCGCTCGTCACGGGCGAGCTGAGCGACCGCGAGGCGCTCGTCTTCGCCTACGGGCTCGGCGCGGCATCCATCGTCTGGCTGTGGGTCTTCACGAACTGGCTGGCCGCCCTGCTGTCGCTCGCCGCCATCCTGCTGTACGTCGTCTTCTACAGCCTCATCCTGAAGCGCCGCACCGCGCAGAACATCGTCTGGGGCGGCATCGCGGGCTGCATGCCCGTACTGATCGGCTGGGCCGCGGTCACCGAGGACCTGAGCTGGCCGCCCGTCATCCTGTTCCTCATCATCTTCCTGTGGACCCCGCCGCACTACTGGCCGCTGTCGATGAAGTACAAGGCGGACTACGCCGCGGCGGGCGTGCCGATGCTCGCGGTGGTGCGCGGTCGCGCGCAGGTCGGCCTCCAGGTCATCCTGTACGCCTGGGCCACGGTCGCGTGCTCGCTGCTGCTGATCCCGATCGCCGGCATGGGGCTCGTCTACTCGACCGTCGCGGTCGTGACCGGCGCCTGGTTCATCTACGAGACGCACCGCCTCTACAACCTCGCGATCCGGCACGAGCAGGTCTCGCCGATGCGCGTGTTCCACGGCTCGATCGTCTACCTGTCGCTCGTCTTCCTCGCCGTCGGCATCGACCCGCTGCTGCCCTTCTAAGCGGCTGTCGCGGTCTGCTCGCGCGCTCTCGCAGTGCCACCATGTGCGGCGCGGAGGAGATCAGCAGCAGGGGAGGACTCGCTCGCCCAACCGATCCTCCCGCGACGCGAGATTCCTCCGCCCGCGCAGGCCGCGGGCGGGCGACGCCGGCGGCGTGGTGCCCCGGCTGCCCTTCCCGGCGGCGGCCGCGGCTCAGGCGGCGCTGACCGCCTCGGCGCGGCTCGCTTCCGCGGCGCCCTGGGCGACGGGGCGCTTCAGCCGGAGCACGACGACCGTGAAGGCGGCGGCAGAGAGCGAAGCGAGCACCATGTGCACGCCGACTGCGAGGGGCGGCAGCCCGTTGCGTGCCTGGTACAGGCCGACTGCGACCTGCACGAGCACGATCGCGAGCAGCGCCAGCAGCCAGGGCAGCGGCCGCAGGCGCTTCAGCCCGGCCCAGATCGTGAGGACCACCGTGAGCGCAGCGAGTGCGTAGCCGGGCCAGGCATGGACATGAGCGAGCAGGCTCGCGTCGACGCCCGTGCGCACCACGTCCTCGTCGCCGGAATGCGGGCCGGAACCGGTGGTGAACACCCCGACGATCACCGTGATGGCGAGCACGAGGCTCGTGACGTGCGTGAGGATCGCGAAGCCCTTGGGGACCGCGCGTTCGCGAGCGCCCGCGGGCTCGCCCATGCGGGCGAGGAAAGCCGCTGTGAGGCACACGATGACCACCGAGACCGTGTAGTGAAAGCCGACGAGCGCAGCCGCAAGCTCCTGCCACACGACGAAGGCCCCGACCAGCGCCTGCACCACGACGAGCGCGAGGATCACCAGCGAGAGCACGAACAGGTCGCGACGGGCGGATCGGCGGCGCCAGCTCAGCAGCACCACGGCGAGCGCCGCGATGAGCAGGGGGCCACTGATCGTGCGATTCGCGAACTCGATGACGCCGTGGATGCCGAGCTCGGGCGTCGGTACGAGCGAGCCGGGCACGCAGACCGGCCAGTCGCTGCAGCCGAGCCCGGAGCCCGTGAGCCGGACCGCGCCCCCGGTGGCGATGATCACGACGTTGAAGATGAAAGACAACCAGGCGAAGATCCGCAGACTCGTGGGGATGTGCAGGCCGGTGCTCGGGCGGTTCACGCGGAGTTCCTCATCCGGGTCGCGTGGAACGGAGCCAGTGTCGGGGCGACCCTATAGACTTGATCAGATGGCGGGCCCCGCGCGGTGAATCGCGCGCTCGGCCTCTCTGCCATCTTAGGTTCGCAATGGAGCCGCCCGCACATCACCAGTCGTCGCGAACACCTCGATTCACGGCGCACGGTGAGCCGGCCTGATAGCCGGTCGCAGGGAAGGAGAAGAGGAGAGCATGACGGACGTACTGATCGACCGCCCAGAGCTCGAAGGACTCGGCGTGTACGAGTTCGGCTGGGCCGACTCGGATGCCGCCGGAGCTTCGGCCCGCCGCGGACTCTCGCAGGAGGTGGTCGCCGACATCTCGCGTCTGAAGGAAGAACCGGAGTGGATGCTCCAGCGTCGCCTCCGCGCCCTCCAGCTCTTCGACCGCAAGCCGATGCCCAGCTGGGGCGCCGACCTCTCGGAGATCGACTTCGAGAACATCAAGTACTTCGTGCGGTCCACCGAGAAGCAGGCCCAGAGCTGGGAAGACCTGCCCGAGGACATCCGCAACACCTACGAGCGGCTCGGCATCCCCGAGGCCGAGCGCCAGCGCCTCGTCGCCGGCGTCGCCGCGCAGTACGAGTCCGAGGTCGTCTACCACCAGATCCGCGAGGACCTGGAGGAGCAGGGCGTCATCTTCCTCGACACCGACACCGCGCTCAAGGAGCACCCCGAGATCTTCGAGGAGTACTTCGGCACCGTCATCCCGGCCGGCGACAACAAGTTCGCCGCGCTGAACACGGCGGTCTGGTCGGGCGGCTCGTTCGTCTACGTGCCGAAGGGCGTGCACGTCGAGATCCCGCTGCAGGCCTACTTCCGTATCAACACGGAGAACATGGGCCAGTTCGAGCGCACGCTGATCATCGCCGACGAGGACAGCTACGTGCACTACATCGAGGGCTGCACCGCGCCGATCTACAAGAGCGACTCGCTGCACTCGGCCGTGGTCGAGATCATCGTGAAGAAGAACGCCCGCGTTCGGTACACGACGATCCAGAACTGGTCGAACAACGTCTACAACCTCGTCACGAAGCGCGCCGTCGCCCACGAGGGCGCCACCATGGAGTGGATCGACGGCAACATCGGCTCCAAGGTGACGATGAAGTACCCGTCGATCTTCCTGATGGGCGAGCACGCGAAGGGCGAGACGCTCTCCGTCGCCTTCGCCGGCCCCGGCCAGCACCAGGACGCGGGCGCCAAGATGATCCACATGGCGCCGTACACGCAGTCGTCGATCGTCTCCAAGTCGATCGCCCGCGGCGGCGGCCGCGCCGGCTACCGCGGCGAGGTCCGCGTCGACGCGAACGCGCACCACGCGGCCAACACCGTGCGCTGCGACGCGCTGCTCGTCGACACCATCTCGCGCAGCGACACCTACCCGGCGATCGACATCCGCGTCGACGACGTCCAGCTCGGCCACGAGGCCACGGTGTCGAAGGTCAGCGAGGAGCAGCTCTTCTACCTGATGGCGCGAGGCATCCCCGAGGACGAGGCGATGGCCATGATCGTGCGCGGCTTCATCGAGCCGATCGCGCGCGAGCTGCCGATGGAGTACGCGATGGAACTCAACAAGCTCATCGAGATGGGCATGGAAGGATCGGTCGGCTAAGCAATGACCGTCGCAACGCAGAGCACCGCCATGCCCACCGCCGGCCAGCACGGCCTCGTCGCGCACTCGGACGGCCCCGTCGTCCCGGTGCAGACCCGCTCCGAGCGCTTCCGCTCGGTGGAGGTGGCCGACTTCGCCCCCGTCACGGGCCGCGAGCACGAATGGAAGCTGTCCCCGGTCGCCGCCTTCGCCGACCTCACCTCGGGTGAGCTCGACGGCGCGCGCCTCGGCCTCGAGACCTCGGGCGCCGAGGGCGTCGCGGTCGAGTGGATCGCCCGCGACGATGCCCGCATCGGCACCGCCGGCACCCCCGAGGAGCGCGCCTCGGCCAACGCCTGGACCAACTTCGGCGAGGCCCTCCTCGTCCGCGTGACCGGCGAGGACGACAAGATCGCCACGGTCACCCGCACGGGTCTCGGCGCCACGCCGCGCGCCGCGCACACCGTGATCGAGGCGGCGCCCAACAGCCGCGGCCTCGTAGTGCTTGGCGGCACCGGTTCCGCCCGGCTCTCCGAGAACGTCGAGGTGATCGTCGGCGAGGGCGCGAACCTCACGGTCGTCTCGGTGCAGGAGTGGGACGACGACGCCGTGCACCTCGCGAGCCACTTCGCGCGCATCGGCCGCGACGCCAAGCTCAAGCACATCGTCGTCTCGCTCGGCGGCAAGGTCGTGCGGGTGAACCCGTCGACGCACCTCGCCGAACAGGGCGGCGACGTCGAGGCCCTCGGTCTGTACTTCTCCGACGCGGGCCAGCACCTCGAGCAGCAGGTGTACGTGCACCACGACGCCCCGAACACCCGCAGCCGTGTCACCTACAAGGGCGCGCTGCAGGGCGAGGGCGCGCGCAGCGTGTGGATCGGCGACGTCCTGATCGGCAACGCGGCGGTCGGCACCGACAGCTACGAGCAGAACCGCAACCTCGTGCTGAGCGACGGCACCCGCGCCGACTCGATCCCGAACCTCGAGATCGAGACGGGCGACATCGCGGGGGCCGGGCACGCCTCGGCCACCGGTCGCTTCGACGACGAGCAGCTGTTCTACCTCATGGCCCGCGGCATCACGGAGGAGGAGGCGCGCCGCCTCGTCGTGCGCGGCTTCCTAACCGAGATCGTGCAGCAGATCGGCGTGGCGGAGCTCGAAGAGCGCCTCACCGCCGCCCTCGAAGCCGAACTGCAGGGCGCCTGAGATGGCCGCCGTCCGAGTCTGCGGGATCGACGAGCTCGTCGAGAACCAGGCGTCGCGCTTCGTCCTCGATGGCGTGCCGATCGCCGTGGTGAAGGACGCCGCCGGTGACGTGTTCGCCATCGGCGACACCTGCACCCACGGCGACATCTCGCTGGCCGAGGGCTTCGTGGAGGACGACACGCTCGAGTGCTGGGCCCACGGCTCGAAGTTCTCGCTGCGCACCGGCAAGCCGCTCACCCTCCCGGCCTACGAGCCGGTCCCCGTCTACCAGGTCGAGATCTCGGGCGGCGACGTCCTGATCGACCCCGCGGTCACCGTGACCGTCTGAGCGACCCGCTCAGCCCAAGCATCCAGTCGGCCGAGCGCCGAACGACGAAAGAGACCAGAAACCAGATCATGTCCGTGCTCGAGATCAAGAACCTGCACGTCAACGTCGAAACCGACCAGGGCACCCGCGAGATCCTCCGCGGCGTCGACCTCGTCATCAACGAGGGCGAGATCCACGCCATCATGGGCCCGAACGGCTCCGGCAAGTCCACCCTCGCGTACACCATCGCCGGCCACCCGAAGTACACCGTGGTCGAGGGCGAGATCCTCCTCGACGGCGAGAACGTCCTCGAGATGTCCGTCGACGAGCGCGCCCGCGCGGGCCTCTTCCTGGCCATGCAGTACCCGGTGGAGATCCCCGGCGTCACGGTGACGAACTTCCTCCGCACCGCCAAGACCGCGATCGACGGCGAGGCGCCGAGCGTGCGCCACTGGGTCAAGGACGTCCGCACCGCGATGGGCAACCTCAAGATGGACTCGGCCTTCGCCGAGCGCAACGTCAACGAGGGCTTCTCCGGCGGCGAGAAGAAGCGCAACGAGATCCTGCAGCTCGAGCTGCTGAAGCCGAAGTTCGCGGTGCTCGACGAGACCGATTCCGGCCTCGACGTCGACGCGCTCAAGATCGTCTCGGAGGGCGTCAACCGCGCCAAGGAGAACACCGGCCTCGGTATCCTCCTGATCACGCACTACACGCGCATCCTCCGCTACATCAAGCCGGACTTCGTGCACGTCTTCGTCGCCGGCAAGATCGCCGAGCAGGGCGGGCCCGAGCTGGCTGACCGCCTCGAGGACGAGGGCTACGACCGCTACCAGGTCGCCGAGACCGCCTCGGCGGAGTGACCCGGGCGTAGGATCTGACCATGGTCACCTCACTCGCGCCGGAGCGCTACGACGAGGTCGAAGAGGCGCTGAAGGACGTCGTCGACCCCGAGCTCGGGGTCAACATCGTCGACCTCGGCCTCATCTACGATCTCGGCTGGGACGACGAGAACGACGCGCTCGTCATCCACATGACGCTCACGAGCGCCGGCTGCCCGCTCACCGACGTGATCGAGGAGCAGACCGCGCAGGCCCTCGACGGCGTCGTCGACGCCTTCCGCATCAACTGGGTGTGGATGCCGCCGTGGGGCCCCGAGCGGATCACCGACGACGGCCGCGACATGATGCGCGCGCTCGGCTTCGCGATCTGACATCACGCCACCGGATGCCCCCGACTGCAGCTGCGGTCGGGGGCATCCGTCGTCCGGCGTCACAGTGGGTCCGGCGCGCGTAATGTTGCCGATATGACGACCACGCCCCGCGACGCATACACCCACGGACACCACGAGAGCGTGCTGCGCATCCACTCCTGGCGCACGGTGGAGAACTCGGCCGCGTACCTCGTGCCGCACCTCCGCCCCGGCCTCGAGGTGCTCGACGTGGGCAGCGGTCCCGGCACCATCTCGATCGACCTCGCCCGTCGCGTCGGCCCCGGCCGGGTCACCGGGGTGGATGCCTCGGCCGAGGTCGTCGCCCAGGCCGCGGGACTCGCCGAGAGCGAGGGCGTCTCGAACGTCTCATTCGCCGTCGGCGACGCGTACGCCCTCGACTTCCCCGACGACAGCTTCGACGTCGTCCACGCGCACCAGGTGCTGCAGCACCTCGGCCGGCCGGTCGACGCGCTGCGGGAGTTCCGCCGAGTGCTCCGCCCGGGCGGCGTGCTGGCCGCGCGCGACGTCGACTACGGCGGGCTGATCTGGAGTCCCGACTCGGCCGGCCTCGACCGCTGGCTGGAGCTCTACGACGCGGTGCACCGCTGGAACGGCGGCGAGCCGAACGCCGGTCGCCGGCTCACCGCCTGGGCCCGCGAGGCCGGGTTCTCCGGGGTCACCGGCAGCGGCGCGGTGTGGGTCTTCGCCTCGGAGCTCGACCGCGAGTGGTGGGGCGGCTCGTGGGCCGTCCGCGCGACGGAGTCGAACTTCGCGGCGCACGCCATCGAGTCGGGGCACTCCCACCCGGAGGAGCTGGCGCGCATCGCGCAGGCGTGGCGCGACTGGGCGGCCGACCCCGACGGCTGGCTGCTGATGCCGCACGGCGAGATCATCGCCACGAAGTAGTGCTTCCGGGCGGCGGGGCGACCGACTACCAGTCGTCCTCGTCGTCCGGCGAACCGAATGCGGCGGCGTCGCGCAGGGTGTCGCCGTCGATCACGGTGCCGTCGTCGAGCTCGGCGATCGCGCGCCCCTCGAGCCAGGTGAGCGTCCAGGTGCGACCGGCGCCGTCGGAACGGGTCGCCTCGAGCGCGGCGACCTTGGCCCGGGTGTCGGCCGGCACCGAGGCCGGCGGCGTGCTGCCGAACGGCCAGCGGGTGCCGAGCTGCATCAGGCGTCCATCTCGTAGGTGACCCAGCTGGTGCGGCGGGCGATCCGGTCGTAGAGCGCCTGAGCGGGCTCGTTGTCGGCCGCCGTGATCCAGCTGACCCCGCCCTGGCCGAGCTCCGCGGACCGCGCGTGGACGAACTCGATGAGGGCGCGGCCGGCGCCGCTGCCGCGCACCTCCTCGGTGACGTACAGGTCGTCGAGGTACACGCCGGTGGTCGCGCTCAGCGTGTCGGGCACCGCGCGGAAGTGCGCGAGGCCGACGGGCGTGCCCTCGGCGTCGACGGCGAGCGCCGCACGCAGCGGGTGCTGCTCGTCCTGGAGCCAGGTCCAGACGGTGAGCGCCTTGCGGTCGTCGAGCTCGGTCTCGTAGAAGCGGCAATACGCTTCGAAGAGCGGGAGCCAGCCGAAGAAATCGCCCTCTTCGGCCAGGCGGATGTCGATCGTGGTCATGCTTCCCCCATGGTTCCAGGTCATTCGGCCGGCGTCGCCAGCTCCACGTCGCGCACCTCGAGCGCCTCGGCGGAGGCGAACTCGAGCGTGTCGATGCGTCCCACCGCGCGCAGGTCGCCCGCGGCGGCCT
Organism: Agromyces soli; assembly: GCF_022811605.1. Taxonomy (GTDB): domain Bacteria; phylum Actinomycetota; class Actinomycetes; order Actinomycetales; family Microbacteriaceae; genus Agromyces; species Agromyces soli. Next base: position 2,892,524 of record NZ_CP094533.1, read on the forward strand.
CGAGCAGCGCGACGGCGTCGGCGGGCGCGGCGATCACGGCGCGCGACACCGGCGTCTTCTGCGAGGCCTTCGCATCGGTCTTCGCCCGGCGGATGCCGGTGAGCGCGAGGCTCGCGAGCTCGAGGAGCTCCACACCGGCCTCGCCGCGCGCGGCGAGCTCCTCGGCGGCGGGCCAGTTCGCGGTGTGCACCGATCCCTCGTTCGACCAGCTCCACGCCTCCTCGGTGGCGAAGGGGATGACCGGCGCGAACAGGCGCAAAAGCACCGAGAGCGCGGTCTTCAGGGCGGCGACGGCGGACGCCTGCTCGGCGCTCTGCTCGCCGTAAGCGCGTTCCTTGACGAGCTCGAGGTAGTCGTCGCAGAAGGTCCAGAAGAAGGTCTCGCTGAGCTCGAGCGCCCGGGCGTGGTCGTAGCCCTCGAGCGCCTTCGTGGCCTGCTGCACGACGGTCTCGAGCGCGGCGAGCATGCTGCGGTCGACCGGCTCGGTCACCGGGGCGTCCGCGTCGCCCTCGAAGGTGAGGATGAACTTCGCGGCGTTCAGCACCTTGATCGCGAGCCGTCGGCCGATCTTCACCTGCGTCGGGTTCTGCGGGTCGAAGGCCGCGTCGGTGCCGAGGCGCGAGGAGGCGGCCCAGTAGCGCACCGCGTCGGAGCCGTGCTGCTCGAGGAGGCCGGCCGGGGTGACGACGTTGCCCTTGGACTTCGACATCTTCTTGCGGTCGGGGTCGACGATGAAGCCGGAGATCGAGGCGTTCGACCAGGGGGCCGCGCCGTGCTCGAGCTCGGCCCGGAGTGCGGTCGAGAACAGCCAGGTGCGGATGATGTCCTGGCCCTGCGGGCGCAGCGAGTACGGGAACACGAGCTCGAACAGCTCTGGGTCGCGCTCCCAGCCGCCCGCCAGCTGCGGGGTCAGCGAGGAGGTCGCCCAGGTGTCCATGACGTCGTGCTCGCCGATGAAGCCGGCGGGCGCGCCGCGCTGCGCCTCGTCGAAGCCGGGCGCCGGCGTCGAGGACGGGTCGACGGGCAACTGCTCGCGGCTCGCGACGATGGGCTCGTCGAAGCGCGGGTTCCCGTCGGCGTCGAGCGGGTACCAGACCGGGATCGGCACGCCGAAGAAGCGCTGGCGGGAGACGAGCCAGTCGCCCGAGAGACCGCCGACCCAGTTCTCGTATCGCACCCGCATGAAGTCCGGGTGCCAGTCGATCTCGCGGCCGCGGCCGAGCAGGCGCTCCTTGAGGTCCTCGTCGCGGGCGCCGTTCACGATGTACCACTGCCGGGTCGAGACGATCTCGAGGGGGCGGTCGCCCTTCTCGAAGAACTTCACCGGGTGGGTGATGGCCTTGGGCTCGCCGAGCAGTTCGCCCGAGGCGCGGAGGAGCTCCACCACGGCCTGCTTGGCCGAGAAGGTCGTCTTGCCGGCGAGCTGCGCGTACGCCTCACGGCCCGCCTCGCTCGTGATCGCCTCGGGGGCCTCGGCGATGATGCGGCCGTCGAAGCCGATGATCGCGCGGTTCGGCAGCTGCAGCTCGCGCCACCAGACGACGTCGGTGACGTCGCCGAAGGTGCAGATCATCGCGATGCCGGTGCCCTTGTCCTTCTGGGCGAGGTGGTGCGCCACGACGGGCACCTCGACACCGAACACGGGGGTCGTGACGGTGGTGCCGAAGAGGGGCTGGTAGCGCTCGTCGTCGGGGTGGGCGACGAGGGCGACGCAGGCGGGGAGCAGCTCGGGACGGCTCGTCTCGATCTCGACGGTGCCGCCGTCCGGGCGCTGGAAGGCCACGCGATGGTAGTGGCCGGGCTGCTCGCGGTCCTCGAGCTCGGCCTGCGCGACGGCCGTGCGGAACGTGACGTCCCACAGGGTCGGCGCGAGCGCCTGGTAGGCCTCGCCGCGCTCCACGTTGCGGATGAACGCGAGCTGCGAGGTGAACAGCGCCTCGTCGGCGATGGTGCGGTAGGACTGGGTCCAGTCGACGGAGAGGCCGAGACTGCGCCAGAGCGCCTCGAACTGCTGCTCGTCCTCGACCGTGAGGCGCTCGCAGAGCTCGATGAAGTTGCGGCGCGAGATCGGCACCTGATCGGCGGCCTTGACGCTCTTGCCCTCGCCGCCCTCGAACGGCGGCGTGAAGCCGGCCTCGTAGGGGAGCGTCGGGTCGCAGCGCACGCCGTAGTAGTTCTGCACCCGGCGCTCGGTCGGCAGCCCGTTGTCGTCCCAGCCCATCGGGTAGAACACGTGCTTGCCGCGCATGCGCTGGAAGCGGGCGACGACGTCGGTGTGCGTGTAGGAGAACACGTGGCCGATGTGCAGCGAACCGGACGCGGTCGGCGGGGGCGTGTCGATCGAGTAGATGCACTCGCGGGTCGCCGAGTCGCGGTCGAAGCGGTAGGTGCCCCGGTCTTCCCAGACGCCGCCCCACTTCGTCTCGAGGCCTTCGAGGGCGGGCTTCTCGGGGATTCGCGCGGTGTCGGTCATGGTGCTCCGGTTCGGTATGTGCGGCACCGAGTCCATGGGGGTGCCTGAATATGCGACGCTCCAGCCTACCGGGTGCTGGGAGTGCCGTGCGCATCACCACCCCAGGCGAGTCGCGGAGAATGCCTGATGAGGGCGGCGGTATACGCGTGCTGCGGGGCGGCGAAGAGTTGCTCGGCCTCGCCCTGTTCGAGGATTCTCCCGTGGCGCATGACCGCGAGCTCGTCGCTCATGTGCCGGACGACGCCGAGGTCGTGCGAGATGAACAGCATCGCGAGCCCGCGCTCGCGCTGGAGCTCGTCGAGGAGGTCGAGGACGGCCGCCTGCACGGTCACGTCGAGGGCCGACACGGGTTCGTCGGCGATCAGGACCTCCGGCCGCGCCGCCAGCGCCCGCGCGATCGCCACCCGCTGCCGCTGGCCGCCGGAGAGCTCGAGCGGATGGCCCGCCGCGAGCGCGGCCGGCAGCCGCACGAGGTCGAGCAGCTCCCGCACGGCCCGATCGTCACCGGGCTGCCCGCCCGCGGTCAGCGCGTCGCGGAGCAGCCGGGCCACGCCCCAGCGCGGGTCGAAGGAGCCGTACGGGTCCTGCCAGATCGCCCCGATGCGCCGCCGAGCGGGCCGCCTGGCTGCTTCTGTCAGCTCGCTCCACGGCGCGCCGTCGAAGCGGACGACGCCGGCGTCCGGGCGCTCCAGGGCGAGGAGGAGCCGCGCGAGCGTGGTCTTTCCGGAGCCGGACTCGCCCACGAGCCCCAGCGTGCGACCCGGGCGCAGCGCCACCGAGACGTCCTCGACCGCGGTGACGTCCCCGCCGCGGGAGCGGTACGCCCGCCCGAGGCCGTGCGCCTCGAGGATCGGGGCGGTTCCGGTCGGGGACATCGCTGCCTGGGCCGGCGGCGTCGAGCCCGCGACCCGTGCGCCCGGGTCCGCGAGCCGCGCGGCGGCCAGCAGCGGCACGCCGCGCGGCACCTCCGTCGGCACGGCGGCGAGCAGCGCCCGGGTCGCCGCGTGCCGGGGCGCGCCGAGCACCGCGGCCGTCGGGCCGCGCTCGACGACCGTGCCGTCCGCGAGCACGAGGATCTCGTCGGCGATGCCCGACACGACGGCCAGGTCGTGGCTGATCAGGAGCACGGCCGCGCCGCGGTCGGCCGCCTCGCGAAGCAGCTGCAGGACCGTGGCCTGGACGCCGACGTCGAGCGCGGTCGTCGGTTCGTCGGCGACCAGCACGGGGGGATCGAGCGCGACGGCCGCCGCGATCAGCGCCCGCTGGCGCATGCCGCCCGAGAGCTCGCCCGAGCGGCGGTCGATCGTCAGGGCGGGGTGCGGCAGCTCGAGCCGCTCGAGGAGTTCGAGTACCCGCTGCCGTGCCGCGGCGGGCCGCAGGCCGAGGTGCAGCCGCAGCGCGTCGCCGATCTCCCGACCGATCGGGCGCAGCGGGTCGAGCGAGGCGAGGGCGTCTTGGAGCACCAGGCCGACCTTGGCGCCGCGGAGGCGCCGCCAGCGCCGTTCGCCGGCGCCGCGGACGTCCTCGCCGTCGAGCTCGAAGCGTTCGGCGTCGACGAGGGCGCCGCGCCCGGCGAGGCCGAGCAGCGCCCGCGCCGTGACGCTCTTGCCCGAGCCCGACTCGCCGACCAGGGCCACGATCCGCCCCGGGGCGAGATCGAGGTCGACCCCGCGGACGACCTCCGTCCCGCCGAATCCGATGTGGAGGCCGCGAACCGTGAGCGCCGCGCCGCTCATCGTCGGGCTCCGTCCCGCGCGGTGAGCGCCCGGCCCAGCACGGTCGTCGCGAGGGTGGTGGCGACGATCATGAGCCCGGGGAACACGGTCAGCCACCACGCCGTGCCGAGGTACGTGCGACCGGCGGAGAGCATCGCGCCCCACTCCGCGGCCGGCGGCTGCGCGCCGAGGCCGAGGAAGCTGAGCGAGGAGGCCCAGACGACGGCCTGCCCGATGCCGAGCGTCGCGAGCGCCGCGATCGGCACGAGGGCGTTCGGCAGGATGTGCGCCGCGAGGATGCGTGCTCGGCCGTGGCCGAGCACGCGGGCGGCCTCCACGTACCCGGAGCCGCGGATGGCGAGCAGTTGGCCGCGGATGATCCGGGCGTAGCCCGGCGCGGTCGACAGGCCGACGGCGACGGTCGCGGTCACCGGTCCCGGGCCCCAGAGGACGATCACGAGCAGGGCGAGCAGGATGCCGGGGAAGGCGAAGAGCACCTCGTTCACCCGGCCGATGACGAAGTCGAGGACGCGCCCGCCGAGGGCAGCGATCCCGCCGAGCAGCAGGCCGAGCGCCAGTCCGATCGCGGTCGCGAGCACCCCGATCAGCAGCGACGGGGCGGTGCCGGCGACGACGCGGCTGTAGACGTCCCGCCCCGATTCGTCGGTGCCGAACCAGTGCGACGCCGACGGCGGCTGGAACGCCTCGGCGGGGGAGATGGCGTCGGGTGGCGCTGTTTGGAGGAGGCCCGGCCAGACGACGGCGAGCAGCAGGAAGCCGACGAAGGCCGCGGCGAGCACGACGCTCGGCCGAGGCATCCTCCGACGGCGGGGCCGGTCCTCGCGGGTGCGTGCCGAGCGTGGCGCGTCGGCGGGCGAGGCGCCCGCGCGGAGCTCGAGGTCGCTCATGCCGCCGCCGTCCGGATCCGCGGGTCGGCGAGGGTCGCGACGAGGTCGGTGAGCACGGTCATGAGCACGTAGACGAGCGCCACCACGAGCACGACGCCGGTGACGAGCGGCACGTCGCGCAGCTCGGTGGCGCGGAGCAGGGTGCGGCCGAGTCCGGGCCGCGCGAAGATCGTCTCGACGACGACGGCCCCCGAGATGAGATAGCCGATCGCCCAGCCGGAGAGCTGCACCGCGGGCAGCGCCGCGTGCCGGAGTGCGTGCCGCAGGCGGATGCCGCTCGCCGTCTCGCCGCGGGCGAGCGCGGACACGGTGAACGGCCGCTCCAGGGCGTCGAGCAGGTGCTCACGCATCAGTTGGGCGAGGAATCCCGCGAGCGGAACCGCCAGGGTGACGACCGGCAGCACCAGGCCGCTCGCGCTGCCGTTCGCGACCGGCGGCAGCCAGCCCAGTCCGGTCGCGAACACCGCGATGAGCACCGTGGCGAGCCAGAAGTGGGGGAGCGCCGCCGCGGTCAGCTCGATGGCGCCGGCCACACCGCGGGCGACGCGGCCGGGGGCGCTCGACCAGAGCGCGAGCCCGATGGCGAGCACCCAGGCGAGCGCGAGTGCGGCGAGGGCGAGGGTCAGCGTGCCGAGCAGCTGTCCGCCGATCAGCTCGGCGACCGGCGCCTTCAGCGAGTACGAGGTGCCGAGGTCGCCCGTGAGCAGGCGGCCGAGCATGGCCGCGTACTGCACGACGAGCGGCTGGTCGAGCCCGTACTCGGCGCGCACACGGTCGAGGGTCTCCTGCGGTGCTTGGGAGCCCGGCCCGCCGAGGATCGCCTGGGCGGGGTCGCCCGGGACCAGGTGGATCGCGAAGAAGGTCAGCGTCGCGACCGCCCACAGCACGAACAGCGCCCCGCCGAGGCGGAGCGCGATCGCGCGGATCCGGCGAGCCCGCATCGGGTCAGTCGGCGAGCCAGGCGTCGGCGAACCAGGGCGTCGACACCGTGGGCAGCGCCCGGGCGCCCTGCACGGCGTCCCGGTGCAGGTAGTGGTTCTGCTGGTCGTAGAGCGGCAGCGCGTAGTAGCCCTCGAGGATGATCCGCTGCGCGGCCTCGTAGTCCGCGGCGCGCTCGGCCGGGTCCGACGCGGAGGCGGCTTCGGTCAGGAGGGCGTCGAGCTCGGGGTTCGAGAGCTGGGCGAGGTTCGCGAAGTAGCCGCTCGGCGCCGGCACGATGCTGTCGCTGTGGTACAGGATGCGCAGCACGTCGGGGCCGATCTTCGTGTACGGCGCGCTCACGAGCTCGTACTCGTGGGTGAACAGTGCCCCGTACCAGCTGGACAGGTCGAGGGGCTCGAGCTGCACCTCGAACCCGGCCTCCTTCGCGGTCGCCTGGATCTGCTCGAACAGCGACTGCTCGGCCGGGATCGACTGGTTGGTCGAGACGGGGAAGCGCAGCACGAGTCGGGCGCCGTCCTTGGTGCGGATGCCGTCGGCGTCCTTGGCCGACCAGCCGGCCTCGTCGAGGAGCGCGTTCGCGGCGTCGAGGTCGGGCTCGAAGAGGCTCGCGTCGGCGTAGGCGAGCGGCTCGACGCTGGAGAGCACCGAGTGGCTCCGCTCGGCGGTGCCGAAGAAGAGGCTCTCGATGCCGTCGTCGAGCTGCACGGCGCGGATGAACGCCTCGCGCACGCGCTCGTCGTCGAAGGGGGCCTGGCCGGAGTTCAACTCGATCCGGTTCGACGCGCCGGGGCGGGGGGCGTCGATCTCGACGAGCCCGTCAGCGCCCTCGCGCGCCTGGCGCAGGGCGTCCGGCTGCGCGTTGTCGATCACGTCGACCTGGCCGGCCTGGAGCGCCGCGTACCGGGAGGCGGCGTCGGGCAGGAAGCGCCACTCGATTGCTTCGAGGTACGCCGCTCCGTCGCGACCGCGATCGGCGGGGCCGCCGTGGTAGCCGTCGTTGCGGACAAGGGAGACGTGGTCCTGGGGCACCCAGGCGTCGACGACGAAGGGGCCGGAGCCGATCGGCGCCTGGCAGTTCTCGTCCATGCCGCGCGCGATGCCGGCGGGCGACTCCATCGCGGTCCACGGCTGGGCGAGCGACTCGAGCAGCGCGCTGTCGGGCGCCGTCAGGTGGAAGCGCGCGGTGGTGTCGTCGACGACCTCGACCGAGGCGATCTTGCCGACCGCGAGGTAGCCGGTCGAGGACTGGGTCGCCGGGTCCTGCAGGTGCTCGATGTTGGCCTTCACCGCCGCGGCGTCGAACGCCGTGCCGTCGGTGAACTCGACGTCGTCGCGGAGGGTGAAGTCCCAGCTCAGGCCGTCGTCGCTCGTGGTCCAGGACTCGGCGAGCCACGGGATGACCTGACGGTCGTCGTCGAGCGAGACCAGTGACTCGAGCACCTGGCCGGCGAGGAGGGCCTGCGGGTAGTTGCCGCCGACGTGCGGGTCGAGGCAGTCGGGTTCCGCGTCGCCGGTGGCGTAGACGAGCGTGCCGCCCGGCTTCGGGGTCGACGGCGCGGCGCCCGGCTCGGCCGCGGTGCACCCCGCGAGGGCGAGGGCCGCGACGACGGCGAGCGGCAGGGCGAGGCGGGCGGCGGCGCGGGCGCCTGGGCGACGGCTGGTGGCGGGCATGCGCGAGTGGGCTCCTGAACGACGGGCGAGGGGATGATCGGACGAGTTTCGGTACTCAGTCCATAATGAGTCTATGACCAAATCGAGCGGCCGCGGCGGGCGACCCCGTGCATCGTCCCGGCGGACGCTCGAGGATGCCGCGGGGGAGCTGTTCCTCGAACAGGGCTACGCCCGCACCACGATCGACCAGATCGCCCAGCGCGCGGGCGTCGGTCGCAACACCTTCTTCAACTACTTCGCCACGAAGTCGGACCTGCTCTGGCTCGACGTCGACGACACCCTGCGCGCGCTGCCGGAGGTGCTCGCTGCGGTCCCGGCCGGCCTCGCCCCGAGCGCCGCACTCCGCGAGGCGCTGCTCGAGCTGGCCGCGCGGCACCCGCACCGGGGCATCCCGCTCGCCCTGAGTCAGCGCGAGACGATCGGCGCGGAGGCGGAGTTCCGGGCCTCGGGCCTCGAGCGCTTCCTCGGCGTCGCAGCCGAGCTCGGGGAATTCCTCGCCGCCCGTTCCGGGAGGTCTCCGGGCGACCGGCTCGTGCACGCCGCGTCGAGCGCCGCCGTCGCCGCGCTCGTGAGCGGGGCCGCAGGCTGGGCGCTCGCGGGCGTGGAGCGCGGTGCGCTCGTCGAGGCCGTGCGCGAGGCCGTCGACCCCGTCTGCCTCGGCTACGCGCCCCTCCTCGACGCGGGGCCGGCTGTGACCCGGTAGACTCGACGCAGCGACTGCGATCCGGCCATCACCGGGGAGTCTCCGGAAGAACGCCACGGGTCCGCCCGCGGCCAGTAGAACCGGACGGGACCAGCCCGTCACAGCTGAAGAGCGAGCGGTCGCATCCACGGCGGGTGCGGCAAGCGGGGTGGTACCGCGGTGGCGTTCGAGGAACGCGCCGTCCTCGTGACCAGGAGATCACTGCAGGAGCGAGCGTTGTACCCCAAGGGTCAGGACCCCGAGTCATCCGTCACGCCGTCGCCGTCGTTCCCGGCGGTCGAGCAGGAGGTGCTCGCCTTCTGGAAGGCCGACCGCACCTTCCAGGCCTCGATCGACGAGCGCGAGGGCGCCCCCGAGTGGGTCTTCTACGACGGCCCGCCGTTCGCGAACGGCCTGCCGCACTACGGACACCTGCTCACCGGCTACGCGAAGGACGTGTTCCCGCGGTTCCAGACGATGCGCGGCAAGCAGGTGCACCGCCGCTTCGGCTGGGACACGCACGGCCTGCCCGCCGAGCTCGAGGCCGAGCGCCAGCTCGGCATCACCGACAAGAGCCAGATCGAGGAGATGGGCATCGCGGCCTTCAACGAGGCCGCGCGCACCTCCGTGCTCCGCTACACGAAGGAGTGGGAGGAGTACGTCACCCGGCAGGCGCGCTGGGTCGACTTCGAGCACGACTACAAGACCCTCGACACCGGCTTCATGGAGTCCGTCGTCTGGGCGTTCAAGACGCTGCACGACAAGGGCCTCGCCTACGAGGGCTACCGCGTGCTGCCGTACTGCTGGCGCGACCAGACCCCGCTCTCCAACCACGAGCTGCGCATGGACGACGACGTCTACAAGATGCGCCAGGACCAGACCGTGACCGTCACCTTCCCCCTCACTGGGGCGAAGGCCGAGGCGCTCGGCCTCACCGCGGTGCGCGCCCTCGCCTGGACGACGACGCCGTGGACGCTGCCGACGAACTTCGCGCTCGCGGTCGGGCCCGACATCGAGTACGCCGTGGTGCCGGCCGGCCCCGCGGGCACGCCCGACGCCACCGTGCTGCGCGAGGCCGCCGAGGGGTCGGCCCCGGCGCCCGAGGTGCTGGGCGCCGAGTACCTCATCGCGGTCGACCTCGTCGGCAACTACGCGAAGGAGCTCGGCTACGCGAGCGCCGAGGAGGCGCGGGCGGCGGTCACCCGCACGGTGCGCGGCGCCGAGCTCGAGGGCGTCAGCTACGACCGGCTCTTCGACTACTACGCCGATGTCGAGGCGTGGGGGCTCGAGCACGCCTGGCGGATCCTCGTCGCCGACTACGTCACGACCGAGGACGGCACGGGCATCGTGCACCAGGCGCCCGCCTACGGCGAGGAGGACCAGAAGGTCTGCGAAGCCGCCGGCATCCCCGTGATCATCTCGCTCGACGACGCCGGCCGCTTCCTGCCCGAGGTGGGCGACGTCGCCGGGCAGCTCTGGAGCGACGCGAACAAGCCGCTCACGCAGCTGCTGAAGGCCGAGGGCCGGCTGCTCCGCCAGGCGAGCTACGAGCACTCGTACCCGCACTGCTGGCGCTGCCGGAACCCCCTCATCTACAAGGCCGTGTCGAGCTGGTTCATCCGCGTGCCCGAGTTCCGCGACCGGATGGGCGAACTCAACCAGGAGATCACCTGGGTGCCCGAGAACGTCAAGGACGGCCAGTTCGGCAAGTGGGTCGCCGGCGCGCGCGACTGGTCGGTGAGCCGCAACCGCTACTTCGGCTCACCCATCCCGGTGTGGAAGAGCGACGACCCCGCCTACCCGCGCACCGACGTGTACGGCTCGCTGGCCGAGCTCGAGCGCGACTTCGGCCGCCTCCCCGTGAACGGCGCGGGCGAGCCCGATCTGCACCGCCCGTACATCGACGAACTCACCCGGCCGAACCCCGACGACCCGACGGGCAAGAGCACGATGCGGCGCATCCCCGACGTGCTCGACGTCTGGTTCGACTCCGGCTCGATGCCGTTCGCCCAGGTGCACTACCCGTTCGAGAACCGCGAGTGGTTCGACACGCACCACCCCGCCGACTTCATCGTCGAGTACATCGGTCAGACCCGCGGCTGGTTCTACGTCATGCACGTGCTCTCGACCGCGCTGTTCGACCGCCCCGCGTACCGCAACGTCGTGAGCCACGGCATCGTGCTCGGCAGCGACGGGCAGAAGATGTCGAAATCGCTGCGCAACTACCCCGACGTCAACGAGGTCTTCGACCGCGACGGCTCCGACGCGATGCGCTGGTTCCTGATGTCGAGCTCCGTGCTGCGCGGCGGCAACCTCGTCGTCACCGAGGAGGGCATCCGCGAGGGCGTCCGTCAGCTGATGCTGCCGCTGTGGAGCACCTGGTACTTCTTCTCCCTCTACGCCAACACGGCCCGCGAGGGCGGCTACGACGCGTCCCGCTCGACGTCGTCGACCGATGTGCTCGACCGGTACCTGCTCGCGAAGCTGCGCGACCTGGTGGAGGCCGTGACCGCCGACCTCGACGCGTTCGACTCGCCGCTCGCCGCGCAGAAGCTGCGCGACTTCGGCGACGTGCTCACGAACTGGTACGTGCGTCGCTCGCGCGACCGCTTCTGGTCCGGCGTCGACGCCGACGGCCGGGGCGCCGAGGCGTTCGACACGCTCTACACCGTGCTCGAGACCCTGACCCGGCTCACCGCCCCGCTCCTCCCGCTCGTCAGCGAGCGGGTCTGGAAGGACCTCACCGGCGGCCGCAGCGTGCACCTCGCCGACTGGCCCGAGGCCGAGGAGTTCCCGGCGGACCCCGAGCTCGTCACCGCCATGGACGCGGTCCGCGAGATCACGGGCGTCGCGCTGGCGCTGCGCAAGCAGGCCGGCCGCCGGGTGCGGCTCCCGTTGGCGAAGCTCACCGTCGTCACGGCGGATGCCGCGGCGCTCGCGCCGTTCGAGGGCATCCTCCGCGACGAGCTGAACGTCAAGGCGGTCGAGATCGTCGCCCTCGCGCCAGACAGTGCCGAGGCCTTCGGGATCGAGAAGCGGCTGACCGTGAACGCCCGCGCCGCGGGCCCGCGCCTCGGCAAGCAGGTGCAGCAGGCGATCCAGGCCGCCCGCGGCGGCGACTGGTCGGTCACGGCCGACGGGGTGGTCGCCGGCGGCATCGCCCTCGAGCCGGGCGAGTACGAGCTCGTGCTCGAAGCCGGTGGCAGCGCCGACGGTGAGACCGCACTCGGACTCGTCGGCGACGGCGGCTTCGTGATGCTCGACACCGCGGTCACGCCCGAGCTCGAGGCTGAGGGCGTCGCCCGCGACCTCGTCCGCGCCGTGCAGGACGCCCGCAAGGCCGCCGGCCTCGAGGTCGGCGACCGCATCCGGCTCGAGCTCCGCCTCGACGAGGCCGGCACCGCCGCGGCCGAGCGGCACCGCGAGCTCATCGCCGGCGAGACGCTCGCGACGGTGGTCGAGCTCCGCCCGCTGCCCGCCGGCAGCGAGGCGAAGCCGCTCGCGGGCGGCACCGTGGTCGAGATCGAAGTGGAGCGCGCATGAGCGACGGATACGAGGGCGACTTCGACGAGGAGGCGCGCGACGCGGCCGACGCCGTGTACGCCGCGCTCCTCGAGCGGGTCGGCGAGGCGGCGCCCGAGCGCCGGCTCGGCGCCACCCGCCGCGCCGTGGAGCTCCTGGGCGACCCGCACCGCGCGGCGCCCGTCATCCACCTGACCGGCACGAACGGCAAGACCTCCACGAGCCGCATGATCGCGAGCGTCCTGGGCGCCTACGGGCTCCGCACCGGCATGCTCACGAGTCCGCACCTGGAGCGCTTCACCGAACGCATCCTGATCGACGGCGAACCGATCGCCGACGAGGCGATCGCGCGCAACTGGAGCGAGATCGAGCCCTACCTCGCGATCGTCGACGCCGAGCTCGAGGGCTCCGGCGAGCCGCCGCTGACCTTCTTCGAGACGATGACGGTGCTCGCGTTCGCCTGCTTCGCCGATGCCCCGGTCGACGTCGTCGTCCTCGAGGTCGGCATGGGCGGCGAGTGGGACTCCACGAACGTCGCCGACGGGCAGGTCGCCGTGATCACGCCGATCGACCTCGACCACCAGTCGAAGCTCGGCTCCACCGTCGCCGAGATCGCCCGCACGAAGGCCGGCATCATCAAGCCCGCCTCCTCGGTCGTCACCGCGGCCCAGCAGCCCGAGGCGCTCGCCGAGCTCCGCCGAGCCGCGGAGCTCACCGAGTCGAGCCTCGCGGTCGAGGGCGAGGGCTTCGCCGTGCTCGAGCGCCGTCCGGCGGTCGGCGGTCAGCTCGTGTCCGTCCGCGGACTCGCGGGGGAGTACCACGACCTCGTGCTGCCGCTCTTCGGCGCGCACCAGGCCCAGAACGCCGCAGTCGCGATCGCCGCGGTCGAGGCGTTCCTCGGCGGCGGCTCGACCGCGCTCTCCGAGGACGCCCTGCGCGACGGGCTCGCCGCGGCGAGCTCGCCGGGGCGGCTGCAGCGCATCGGTCAGCAGCCGACGATCCTCGTCGACGCGGCGCACAACCCGCACGGCGCCAGGGCGCTCGTCGCGGCCCTGGGCGAGTCGTTCGACTTCGACGAGCTCGTCGTGGTCTTCGGGGTCCTCGGCGACAAGGACGCCGCGGGCATCGCCCGCGAGCTCGCCGCGACCGGCGCGGGCTTCATCGTGACCCGGCCGGACTCCGATCGCGCCCAGCCCGCCGAGACCCTCGCGGCGGTCGTCGCGGGCGCGGTCGGCCCCGAGCGGGTGCAGCTGGCCGAACGGCTCGACGACGCGCTCGAGCTGGCGCGCGAGTGGGCCGGCGAGGACGAGCGCCGCGCGGTGCTCGTGGCCGGTTCGATCGTGCTCGTCGGCGAGGCCATGGCGATCGCCGACGACCGGGGGTGGCTCGCATGAGCTCCGTCCGCAGAAGCCTCGCGTCGATCGTCCTCGGCTTCGAGACGATCGTCGTCTTCCTCGCCGCGCTCGTGCTCTGGGGGCTGACGCCCCCCGAGGGCGGGCCGTTCGGCCTGCCCGCCTGGGCGGCCCTCGTCACCGGCGGCGTCATCCTCGTCGGGCTCGTCGCCGCGATCGGCGGCCTGCGCTCCGGCTGGGGCTACGGCGTCGGCTGGGCCATCCAGGCCCTCATCATCCTCGCCGGGCTCGTGAACCCGGCGATGTACTTCGTCGGGGCGCTCTTCGGCGGCATGTGGTGGTACTGCATGGTCACCGGCGCGCGCATCGACCGGGAACGTGCGGCCTACGCCGCCGGGAAGGAACAGGAATGACCACCGTCATCGAAGAGACCCTCGTGCTCGTGAAGCCGGACGGCGTCGCACGCAACCTCACGGGCGAGATCCTCCGCCGCATCGAGGCGAAGGGCTACTCGCTCGTCGACCTCCGCCTCGTCCAGGCCGACCGCGAGCTCCTCGCGAAGCACTACGAGGAGCACGAGGGCAAGCCCTTCTACGAGCCGCTCATCGAGTTCATGCAGTCGGGCCCGACGGTCGCCATCCGCGTGGCCGGCAACCGCGTGATCGAGGGGTTCCGCTCCCTCGCCGGCACCACCGACCCGACGACCGCCGCCCCCGGCACCATCCGCGGCGACTTCGGCCGCGACTGGGGCCTCAAGGTGCAGCAGAACCTCGTGCACGGCTCCGACTCGGTCGAGTCGGCCGAGCGCGAGCTCGCGCTCTGGTTCGGCTGAGCGTTCCGATCGACACGGACGGCGGGGCGACGATCATCGTCGCCCCGCCGTCGCGCGTCTCGGCCGCGATCCGCTGCTGGCTCAGCGGAAGAGGTTCTGCAGGTCGAGCAGCACCCGCGGGATGGCGTCCATCTGCACCTGCGCGAGGAAGATGACGATCGCGTAGCAGACGACCGTGATGAGCGGGATCCAGCCGAACCACGACGCGGCGAGGCGCTTGATCCGCGCGGAGGCCGGCAGATTGCCCTCGCGCAGGTTGTACAGCGTGACGACCCAGAACGTCGGGATCGTGACCGCCCAGGTGAGCATGCACCAGGGGCACAGCACGTCGAGCACGTAGATGCTCTGGTAGATCAGCCATCCCACGAAGACCAGGGCGCCGGCGACGCCGACGTTCAGCCCGACCCAGAACCACCGCGCGAAGCGGGCGCCGGCGAGGATGCCGATCGCGATCGTGATGACGACGGGCCACGCCGCCACGCCGATGAACGGGTTCGGGAAGCCGAACACGGAGCCCTGCCAGGACTCCAGGTTCGTCGCACAGCCCACGAGGACGCCGACGTTGCAGTTCGGCACGTGCGTCGGATCGATGAGCGTGAGCACCTTCTCGACCGAGAGCTCCCATGCGGCCAGCAGCCCGAGGGCGCCGGCGATGAGCAGGAAGACGGCGAGGCCGATCGGGCGTGTGCGGCGAGCGGAGTCGGGCATGGTCGTATTCTGACACGCCCGCGGGGCGGGCAGCTGCGGGGATTCCACCTCGGCGGCGGCGGGCGTGCGATAATCGGAGGGAAGTCGGTTCGGACCAGCCTGGTCCGGCACCGGCGAAGGCTTTGAGGATGCCCAGGCATCCGAGACGCGGCGAACCCGCCGCGGAGATGTCGCGACCGAGGCACCACCCGCCCGGTTGCAGAGAAGAGTTGGCGGTCACCCGCACGCGGGGGCCGCTCCGAGGAGTACGGAGGCCGGCCGACGAGGTCGAGCCACCGGTGTAGGAGTGCACCAGAGATGGTGGAAGGCAACAACGAGAACCCCACGAACGATTCGACCCGAGGGGCCAAGCGGCTCGGCGGGCTGTTCGGCTCCCGACGCGGCGGTCGGCGCGCGACGCTCGTGCCCCGCGCCGACGACGTCGCAGACGCGCCGACGGTCGACGCCCCTGCGGACGAGGTCGAGGCCCCGGCGGCCGCAGTGACGGACGCCGTCGCCGAGATCCCCGCCGCGGACCCGGCCGAGACGCCGGCGGCGACCGCGGGCGAAGCGCCCGCCGCGGCGGAGGCCCCGGCGGCCGACGCCGAGACTGCGGCGACGAGCGACGCGTCCGCCGACGCCGCGAGCGCCGAGGCGGAGCCGGCGGAGGAGCTGCGCCCGATCACCGGGCCGATCTCGACGACGTCGCTGATCTTCCGTGCTCCGCCCGTCCTCGTCGTGCCGGAGCGCGCCGAGTCCGACGACGAGCGCGACGAGTCCTCGAGCGTGCGCCGGCGCACGCGTCGCCGCAGCGGCGAAGAGGCCCGTTCGAACGGCGACGCCCCGGCGAACAACGTCGTCAAGGTGCGCAAGCCCCGCGAGCCCGAGCTCATCACCGAGCCCCAGAAGGTCAAGGGCTCGACCCGCCTCGAGGCGAAGAAGCAGCGCCGCCGCGACGGTCGCGACGCCGGCCGTCGTCGTGCGGTGATCACCGAGTCGGAGTTCCTCGCCCGCCGCGAGGCCGTCGACCGGCAGATGATCGTGCGGCAGAAGGGCGGCCGCATCCAGATCGGCGTGCTCGAGGACAACGTGCTCGTCGAGCACTACGTCGCGCGCAACCAGGACGCCTCGCTCATCGGCAACGTCTACCTCGGCCGGGTGCAGAACGTGCTGCCCAGCATGGAGGCCGCGTTCGTCGACATCGGCCGCGGCCGCAACGCCGTGCTCTACTCGGGCGAGGTCGACTGGGAGGCCGCCGCCGAGAACGGCGAGAAGAACCAGCCCCGCCGCATCGAGCTCGCCCTGAAGCCCGGCGACCGGGTGCTCGTGCAGGTCACGAAGGACCCGGTCGGCCACAAGGGCGCGCGCCTCACGAGCCAGATCTCGCTGCCGGGCCGCTACCTCGTCTACGTGCCGAACGGCTCCATGAACGGCATCAGCCGCAAGCTCCCCGACACCGAGCGGGCCCGGCTGAAGAAGATCCTCAAGGAGGTGCTGCCCGAGAACCAGGGCGTGATCGTGCGCACCGCCGCCGAGGGCGCCACCGAGGAGCAGCTGACCCTCGACGTGAACCGGCTGATCTCGCAGTGGTCCGACATCTCGGCGACCCTCGAGAAGGTGCAGGCGCCCGCGCTCCTGCACTCCGAGCCCGACCTGCTGATCAAGATCGTCCGCGACGTCTTCAACGAGGACTTCCAGAAGATGATCATCTCGGGCGACGAGGCCCGCGAGACGATCGAGCGCTACCTGCGGCAGGTCGCGCCCGACCTGCTCGAGCGCGTCGAGGCCTACCGCGGCGACACGGACGCCTTCGACGAGTACCGCGTCTCGGAGCAGATCGAGAAGGCGCTCGACCGCAAGGTGTGGCTGCCCTCCGGCGGATCGCTCGTCATCGACCGCACCGAGGCGATGACGGTCGTCGACGTCAACACGGGCAAGTTCGTCGGGTCCGGCGGCAACCTCGAGGAGACGGTCACGAAGAACAACCTCGAGGCGGCCGAGGAGATCGTCCGGCAGCTGCGGCTGCGCGACATCGGCGGCATCATCGTGGTCGACTTCATCGACATGGTGCTCGAGTCGAACCGCGACCTCGTGCTGCGCCGGCTCATCGAGTGCCTCTCCCGCGACCGCACCAAGCACCAGGTCGCCGAGGTGACCTCGCTCGGGCTCGTGCAGATGACGCGCAAGAAGCTCGGTCTGGGCCTGCTCGAGTCGTTCTCGGAGCCCTGCGAGACCTGCGCCGGCCGAGGCATCATCGTGCACCACGAGCCCGTCTTCCGGCACCGCGCCCCGCAGCAGCAGCCGGAGCGCCGCCGCGGACGCGGCGGCAACGGCAACGGCGGGGGCAACGGCGGGGGTCGTGACCGCGAGCCGCAGCAGCCGCAGGCGCCGCAGCCGGACAAGTCGGCGTCCGCCGGCACCCACGGCATCACCGAGGACGCGAAGCACGCCCTGGCCCAGATCGCCGCCTCGACCATCGCGGGCGGCGAGCCGCGCGAGTCGGAGCAGGCTGCAGCCGAGGCCGCGCCCGCCGAGTCGCGCTCCTCGCGCCGCCGCGGCCGTCGCCGGGCGAGCAGTGCCCAGCAGGCCGGCGAGCAGCAGGCCGACGCGACGAACGCCGACGGCGCGGATGCACCGCCGGAGCGCCCCGCGCGCGAGCGCGAAGCCGAGCCGACCGCGCCCGCCGCGGAGTCCGCCGCCGCACCGATCGTCCCGGTGATCGAGCTCCCCGAGGCTCCCGTGCGCAGCCGGCCGAACCCGCCCGCCGACACCGAGCACCTGCTCGACTCCGTGCTCGACGCGCTGCCGGCGCCGAAGAAGGCGGGGGAGGGCCGCGCCCGCAGCCGCCGCGTCAGCACGGCGTCGAGCGCCGGTGGCGAGGCCCCGGTGATCACCCGGCCGCAGGAGGACTGAGCACCGTCACGCCGAGGCGCGGCGCTCCCGGCGCTCCCTCGGCGTGACCCGCAGTCCGCTCGCCCGCAGTCGCCGGACGAGCTCGCGCGGCTCCACGGGCACCGCGCCGGCGGCGACGAGGTCCTCGTAGCGCTCGACCGGCACGTCGTAGTGATCGAGGTCGAAGCTCCGCGGCGGCAGACCCGCCCGCTCGGCGAATGCCTGCAGTTCGGCGATCGAGGCGTCGCTCACGAGGTGCGCCCACACCGTGCCGTGCTTCGGCCAGAGCGGCGTGTCGATGAGGACGGTCATGCGGCCGATCCTATGCCCGCACGGGCGCGGGGCATCCGCTCGGACGGGCGAGACGCGCCGGGGCAGCCTGTTTGCGAGGCTCTCCGGCATCCGGTAAACTCGACCGTTGGTGCCGCCGCTTATCCCGGTGTGCCCGACAGTTTTCTGGCAGTCATCACCCTTCTTTTCCCGCTGGGGCGACCGCGCAGTGACATCCCATGAGACAGACGGAGCCCCCGAGGCTCCCCGGAGTTAGGTACGAGTAGTGGTTTACGCAGTAGTGCGCGCCGGCGGTCGGCAGGAGAAGGTCGAAGTCGGCACCATCGTGACGATGGACCGCGTCAAGGCGGGCGAGGACGGCAAGGTCCAGCTCGTCCCGGTCCTCCTCGTCGACGGCGACAAGATCACCTCCGACGCCAAGTCGCTCGCGAAGGTCACGGTCACCGCCGAGGTCCTCGAGGACCTGCGCGGCCCGAAGATCGTGATCCAGAAGTTCAAGAACAAGACCGGCTACAAGAAGCGCCAGGGCCACCGTCAGGAGCTCACGCGCGTCAAGGTCACCGGCATCAAGTAACGACCAGGCTCGCAAGGAGAGACTGACATGGCACACAAAAAGGGAGCGAGCTCCACTCGCAACGGTCGTGACTCGAACGCCCAGCGCCTCGGCGTGAAGCGCTTCGGCGGCCAGGTCGTGAAGGCCGGCGAGATCATCGTCCGCCAGCGCGGCACCCACTTCCACCCCGGCGCGAACGTCGGTCGTGGCGGCGACGACACCCTGTTCGCCCTCGAGGCGGGTGCGGTCGAGTTCGGCGCGAAGGGCGGCCGCAAGGTCGTCAACATCGTGGCGGTCGGCGAATAGTCGAGCGAACTGTTTCGTGAGGGCGGGCTTCGGCTCGCCCTCACGTGTTTCCGAGCGAGAGCTCGGAGAGAGGATGGCGCAGCATGGTCAGCTTCGTCGATGAGGTGCGCCTGTTCGTGCGCGCCGGCCACGGCGGCAACGGCTGCGTCTCCGTCCGTCGGGAGAAGTTCAAGCCCCTCGCGGGCCCCGACGGCGGCAACGGCGGCGACGGCGGCGACATCGTGCTGGTCGCCGACCCGCAGGTCACCACCCTGCTCACGTACCACGGGCGCCCGCACCGCACCTCGCCGAACGGCCAGCCCGGCATGGGCGACAACCGTTCGGGCGTGACCGGCGAGGACGTCATCCTCCCGGTGCCCGTCGGCACCGTCGTGAAGGACGAGTCGGGCGAGGAGCTCGCCGACCTCGCCGAGCCCGGCATGCGCTTCGTCGCGGCCCAGGGCGGTCAGGGCGGGCTCGGCAACGCCTCGCTCGCGACGACGAAGCGCAAGGCGCCCGGCTTCGCGCTGCTCGGCACGCCAGGCTTCGAGGGCGAGATCGTCCTCGAGCTGAAGACGATCGCCGACGTCGCGCTCGTGGGCTACCCGTCCGCCGGCAAGTCGAGCCTCATCGCCGCGATGTCGGCCGCGCGCCCGAAGATCGCGGACTACCCCTTCACGACGCTGCACCCGAACCTCGGCGTCGTCGAGGCCGGCGACCACCGCTTCACCGTCGCCGACGTGCCCGGCCTCATCGAGGGCGCCAGCGAGGGCAAGGGCCTCGGGCTCGAGTTCCTCCGCCACGTCGAGCGCTGCTCGGCCCTGCTGCACGTGCTCGACTGCGCCACGCTCGAGCCGGGTCGCGACCCGATCAGCGACCTCGACGTCATTCTCGCCGAGCTCGCCGCCTACCCGGTGCCCGAGGGGCAGGTGCCCCTCCTCGAGCGCCCGCAGCTCATCGCGCTCAACAAGGTCGACGTGCCCGAGGCGAAGGAGCTCGCCGAGTTCGTGAAGCCCGAGCTCGAGGCTCGCGGCTACCGGGTCTTCGAGATCTCGACCGTGAGCCACGAGGGCCTGCGCACGCTCGGCTTCGCGCTCGGCGCAGTGGTCGACGAGGAGCGCGCCCGCCGGGCCGAGAAGCCGGAGCCCGAGCGCATCGTCCTGCGCCCGAAGGCCGTGAACGCGCCCGAGTTCGTGGTCCGCCCGGAGGGCGGCAGCTACGGCACCATCTACCGGGTGCTCGGCACGAAGCCGGAGCGCTGGGTGCACCAGACCGACTTCGCGAACGACGAGGCCGTCGGCTACCTCGCAGACCGGCTCGCCCGCCTCGGCGTGGAGGACGAGCTCGTCCGCGCGGGCGCCACCGCCGGCTCGACCGTGGTCATCGGCCCCGGCTCGGGCATCGTCTTCGACTGGGAGCCGACGCTCACCTCGACCGCCGAGCTGATCACCTCGCCGCGCGGCACCGACACGCGCTTCGACGACAACCGGCGCGCGACCCGGGCGGAGCGCCGCAGCGACTACCACGACCGCATGGACGCGAAGGCCGAGGCCCGCGCCGAGCTCGAGCGCGAGCGGGAGGCGGGCATCTGGTCCGACGAGGAGCAGGGATGACGCCCGTCGAGCGGGCGGACGTGCCCGCCGCGACGCGCATCGTCGTCAAGGTCGGCTCCTCCTCGATCAGCGGCGAGAACGCCGGACAGATCGCCCCGCTCGTCGACGCGCTCGCGGCCGCTCACGGCCGAGGCGCCGAGGTCGTCCTGGTCTCCTCGGGCGCGATCGCGACCGGGATGCCGTACCTCAAGCTCGACGCGCGGCCCGACGACCTCGCCACCCAGCAGGCCGCGGCCTCCGTGGGGCAGAACCTGCTCGTCTTCCGGTACCAGCAGTCGCTCGACCGCTTCGGCATCATCGCGGGGCAGGTGCTGCTCACCGCGGGCGACCTGGAGAACGCGACGCATCGCTCGAACGCCCAGCGCGCCATGGAGCGGTTGCTCGGCCTGCGCATCCTGCCGATCGTGAACGAGAACGACACCGTGGCGACGCACGAGATCCGCTTCGGCGACAACGATCGGCTCGCCGCCCTCGTCGCTCAGCTGATCGGCGCCGAGCTGCTCGTGCTGCTCTCCGACGTGGACGCGCTCTACACGAAGCCCCCGCACCTTCCGGGCGCCGAGCGCATCGCGCGGGTGCCGTTCGGCGACCCGCTCGCCGGCATCGAGATCGGCTCCGTCGGTCGTGCGGGCGTGGGCACCGGCGGCGCCGAGACGAAGGTCTCGGCCGCGCGCATCGCCGCCGAGGGCGGCACCTCGGTGCTGATCACCGCGACGCCGCTCGTCGACCGGGCGCTCGCGGGCGACGACGTCGGCACCTGGTTCGACCCCGCCCCGGCCCGTCACACGGCCGACGAAGGGGCCGCCCTCGCCTAGGCTTGGGGCATGTCGGATCTCGATCTCCAGGTGCTCGACCGTCGCTTCGCTGCGGCGAAGGAGGCCTCGCGCGCCCTCGGCCGCGCCACCACCAGCACGAAGGACGGGGCGCTCGAGCAGGTCTCGCGCCTGCTCCGCGAGCGGGTGGGCGAGATCGTGGCGGCGAACGGGGGCGACCTCGACGCCGGGCGCGAGCAGGGCCTCTCGACGGGCCTCCTCGATCGGCTGACCCTCGACGAGCGGCGCATCGGCGCGATCGCCGACGCGGTGCTCGAGGTCATCGGCCTCGACGATCCGGTGGGGGAGTCCGTGAGCGGCCGCTCCCTGCCGAACGGCGTGCGCATCGATCAGGTGCGGGTGCCGCTCGGCGTGGTCGGCGCGATCTACGAGGCTCGCCCGAACGTGACCATCGACATCGCGGTGCTCGCGCTGAAGAGCGGCAACGCCGTCGTGCTGCGCGGGGGCAGCGCCGCGGAGCGCACCAACGCCGTGCTCGTGCAGCTGCTCCGCGACGCGCTCGACGCAGCCGGGCTGCCGGGCGACGCGGTGCAGACCGTCGACGACTTCGGCCGCGCGGGCGCCACCCGCCTCATGCAAGCGCGCGACTTCGTGGACGTGCTCATCCCGCGGGGCAGCGCCGGGCTCATCCGCGCCGTCGTCGAGCAGGCGAAGGTGCCCGTCATCGAGACCGGAGCCGGGGTCGTCCACATGTATCTCGACGAGAGCGCGCGCGAGGACTGGTCGGTCGAGCTCGTGCACAACGCGAAGGTGCAGCGTCCGAGCGTCTGCAACGCCCTCGAGACGCTGCTCGTGCACCGCGCCGCCGCCGAGCGGCTGCTGCCGCCCGTGCTCGCCAGGCTCGAGGCCGCCGGCGTGACGATCCATGCCGACGAGGCGGTGCGCGCACTGCGCCCGGACCTCGCGCCGGTCACCGAGGAGGACTGGGCGACGGAGCACATGAGCCTCGAGATCTCGGTCGGGGTCGTCGACTCGCTCGACGACGCGCTCGCCCACATCCGGCGCTACTCGACGAAGCACACCGAGTCGATCGTGACGAACGACCTCGCGAACGCCGAGCGCTTCCTCGACGAGGTCGACGCGGCGGCCGTGATGGTCAACGCGTCCACCCGCTTCACGGACGGCGCCGAGTTCGGCTTCGGCGCCGAGGTCGGCATCTCGACGCAGAAGCTGCACGCGCGCGGGCCGATGGGCCTGCCGCAGCTCACGAGCACGAAATGGCTGGTCCGGGGTGCGGGGCACGTGCGCGGCTGATCCGTCGAACCCTCTCCGTACTCGGTAGACTGGCCGGAGCGTTCCGCGCGATTCCCGCGCGGGCTACGAAAGGAATCCACGAATGAGCCTGATGGCCGTTGTTTTCGCCGAGACGGTGCACGCGCGGGAGCTCCCCGTCGAGACCTACGTGTACGGGCTCATCGCGCTCATCGTCTTCTTCGCGCTCGGCATCGTGACCTACTCGTACCGCGACGTCGCCAACCGGCACCGCGCGAAGTCCGAGGCGTATGCGAAGCGCCACGGCGGGAGCGAGCACGGCGGCCACTGAGGGTCCTCGAATGAGCGGTGATCGCCGCCCCAGAGTGGGGGTCATGGGCGGAACCTTCGACCCGATCCACCACGGTCACCTGGTGGCGGCGAGCGAGGTCGCCCAGTCGTTCGACCTCGACGAGGTCGTGTTCGTCCCGACCGGCGAGCCGACCTACAAGACCGTCGTCACGCCGGCCGAGCACCGCTACCTCATGACGGTGGTCGCGACCGCCTCGAATCCGCGGTTCACCGTGAGCCGCGTCGACCTCGACCGCGGCAAGCCGACCTACACGATCGACACCCTGCGCGACATCCGGGCGCAGCGTCCCGACGCCGATCTCTTCTTCATCTCGGGCGCCGACGCGATCGCGCAGATCCTCTCGTGGAAGGACGTCTCGGAGCT
This sequence comes from Agromyces soli, assembly GCF_022811605.1. Classification (GTDB taxonomy): domain Bacteria; phylum Actinomycetota; class Actinomycetes; order Actinomycetales; family Microbacteriaceae; genus Agromyces; species Agromyces soli. The sequence goes on from NZ_CP094533.1 coordinate 2,915,702, forward strand.
CTGGGAACTCGCCCACTTCGTGGCAGTCACCCGCCCCGGCCACGTGCTTTCCGTGACCGGTCTACCGGAGCAGGACGTAAGCTTGTTGGAGGTCCCGGCCCTGTCGATCTCCTCGACCGACTGCCGTGACCGCGTGAACCGGGGATTCCCGGTGTGGTATCTGGTGCCCGACGGGGTCGTGCAGTACATCTCGAAGCACCATCTGTATCGGAGTGTCGAATGACGTCGCAGGAACCGCCGCTGACCCGGCGCGAGGCGCGCGAGCGCGAGCGACGGCTGCAGGAGCAGGCCGCCGGCGGCGTCGAGCGCGCCGATGCGGAGGCCGACCCGCCGGCCACCGGGCCCGGCGCCGCCACGGCGCCTGAGCAGGGCGCCCCCGCTCCGGCGGTCGCGCCGCCGCAGGCGGCCGTGCCCGCTCCGCCCCAGCGGGTCGTGCAGACCGCGCCGAGCGCGTTCGCCCCGCCGCCGCGCAGCGACGCCGCGTCGACGACGAACCCGGCCGCCCCGCGGCCCGCCGGCGGTCAGGAGCCGTCCCGCAACACACCGGAGCGCACGCTGACCCGCCGCGAGCTGCGGGCGATGCTCGACACGCACCAGCTCGACGAAGTCGACGACGCGGAGGCGATCGACGACCCGGCCCCTGCGCGCCCCACCACGGCACCGGGGGCGGCTGCCGAGCCGCCGACGACGCCACGGGCTGATCCGGGACCAGCCACGCGCCACGATGCCGCGCCCGCGGAGCCGGCGCCGAACACCGGCCACTGGAGCCTCCAGATGGCGGCCGACGATGACGAGGCGGCGGCGGAGCCGTTCGATCAACTGCTCAGCCGAGGCGGGGTGTCCCGCGGGGTGCCGACGACCACGAACGCCCTCATCCTCCCGTCGCTGCCCGACGGCGCGACGATCATGCCGCCCGCCGCGGCCGGAGACGACGTGATCGTCACCGGGTCGATCGATCTGCCCCGCAGCTTCGGCGCGACCGGCGTGCACCCGAGCCAGGTCGACTCGTCCGACATCGACCGACTGCTCGATCACGTCGAGGACGCCGCGACCGCCGGCGTCGCCCCCGTCTCCGCCACGAAGGCGATCAGCACCCAGACCACGTCGAAGCAGATGATGGCCCCGCCGAAGAAGGACGGCGCCAACGTGCCGCTCATCCTCGCCATCACCGCAGGCGTCCTCGCCCTCGGCGTCGTCGCGACACTCGTCATCGGCGCGGTGTTCCGCCTGTTCTGAGCCGACCATGACCATCCGATCCTCCACCGCTTCGAAAGCGAGCGCATGACCGCTTCTCAGCACGCCCATGATCTCCTCGCCGTCGCCGTCCGCGCGGCGGACGCGAAGGGCGGTGAGGACTTCGTCGCGCTCGACGTGTCCGAGCAGTCGCCGTTCACCGACGTCTTCCTCCTCGTGACGGGCTCCTCGGAGCGCAATGTGGTGGCGATCTCGGAGGGCATCGAGGACGCGATGCTCGAGGCCGGTTCGCGCACGCTCCGCCGCGAAGGGCGAGACGGCGGCCGGTGGGTGCTCATCGATTTCGGCGACCTCGTCGTGCACGTGTTCCACGGTGAGGAGCGCATGTACTACGGGCTCGAGCGGCTCTGGCTCGACTGCCCGGCCATCCCGGTGGCCGATCTCGTGCCGAACGCTCCAGGCGCCCAGGCAGCGGGGGAGTGAGGCCCGCTCGGATTCGCGAGCGCGCCGAAGGTGGTGTAATCTGAATCTGTTGCCGCGAGAGCGGGAACGAAGCGGGGCGAAAGCCCCACTGGGTCTGTGGCGCAGCTGGTAGCGCACCTGCATGGCATGCAGGGGGTCAGGGGTTCGAGTCCCCTCAGATCCACCAAGAACCCCCGCACTTCCTCGGAAGTGCGGGGGTTTTCTCGTCGGCCGCTCGGAGCGTGCACCGTCCGGGCCCGCCGTGAGGAGCCCCCAGCCGATCACCCCGAACCGCGTCAGAGTCGGGGATCGGCTCAGAGCCGCGGGAAGTCCTCCGCCGCGTAGCTCTGCTCGGCATCGATCTCGAAGGTGTCCAGGCGCACGTCGTAGCTCGACCCCCACCAGCTCGGACTCGTGGCCGTCACGTTGACGAAGCGCTGACCGGACTCGCCCTTCGAGTACCGCACCCTGACGGAGACGCCGTCCGGGCTGCGTGCCTCGAGTTCCACGGCGCCCCACTCGTCGGTGACGGCATCCCCGACGTCCCAGCCGGACGCACTCAGCGAGTCGGCGATGGCGGCGAAGTCCGGTGACGCCGAGGCCGCCTGCACGAAACGGGCGGTCAGGGCGTAGCAGTCGGCTGCCGCCGTCACCCACGGGCAGCCACGAGACGAGCTCGCGCGCGCCTCCGCGCCGGTCCAGTCCATCGGCGAGACGCGCGCCCGGACCTCGGAGAGCGCCTGCTGCGTCGCCTCGTATCGTTTTCGGTCGAGCTCGAGCCGGGCTGCACCGTCCCGCGCCTGCGCCACGGAGAACGTGTCGCCGTTCGCATCCTGCGCCGTCGAGTGGAGCCCGACTCCGACGACGCAGCTCGCAACGATCGCGAGCGGGACGACGAAGGCCGCAGCCCAGGCCACGATCACGCTCGCGCGGTGCGGGCCCGCAGCTGCGGTGCCGGTCCGCCCCTGCCGGACCAGCACCAGCGCGATGGTCAGGACGGCGACCCAGCTCAGCGTCGCGGCGACCGCGCCGACGATCATCAGGCCCGTCTCGATCGCGGACGGCAGCCGCTCGCCGGCGAGCGCGTTCAGGATCGAGGGCAGGGGTGCGCTGTCCGTCGTGCCCGGCATCGCCGCACCGACGCAGATCCACCCCCACCAGACGACGAACAGGAGTGGCACCATCGGCAGCGGAGCGCTGGCGTACCCTCGTCGTCGAAGCAGGAACCGGGGGAGCGCCCCGAGGAGCGCCGTGCCGGGGACGAGCACCACCGAAGCCGGGATGAGCACCAGGCTCTCCCATCCTCCGTTGCCGAGCAGTCCGTGGAGGCACACGAACGCCGGCACGACCCAGTTCATCCACGGCCAGATCACCCACGTGAACCGAGCGATCCCCGATGTGCTCATGCTTCGTTCCCCTGCTCCGCTGCCTGCTCGGGCAGCCCGAGCGACGCGACCCGGTCCTGGATCAACCCCATCGTCTCGATGATCCACGCCCACGTCTCGGGGTCGCTGGTGCTGAGTGGGCGGTTTGAGAAGAGGAAGACCCGGCCACCGACGATCTCGAGGTCGACGGCTCGCCGGGCGAGCTGCGACAGCAGCCTTCCGTCGAACAGCCTGCGAGCGAGGTCCACGTCGCGCTGCCAGGTCCAGAGCTCGAATCGGCCGCCATCGGGCGAGTCGAGTCGTGTCGGCGTCCTGGCATCGAAGGCCGACGCGATCCGCTCATCGAAGGCCCCCGTGTTCCGCTTCCCGTCGAGCAGGAGCTCCGGAGCGGCCCGATCGAGCGGTGCCGTGGCGTAGCCCCACTCCCAGACGGAGCGCGCGCCGCGGTAGCCTTCCGTCACGTAGCGGTAGTTGGCCACCTCCAGCCGGTCACCCGGCCAGCCGATCAGGTCGTCAGCGACACGGTCCCGGCCCCGGCCGAAGAGCAGCCCGCGATGCGCCGGGTCCGCGAGAACGGGCGTGTACTCGAGCTGGTTGTCGGCCGCGAACCGCTCGAGCCGGTAGCGCCGTTCCGGCAGCTGCCGGTCGTGCCTGGACGCCGCCGTCAGCAGCCACACGCAGAGCGCGACCGTGGCGAGCAGGACGACCGCGGCGGCGATCGCCCAGCCGGGGCCCTGGTCGAGGGCCAGGAGTCCGAAGAGCACGGCGGTCGGGACGCCCAGCAGCACGACGATCGCCAGCACGCAGCCGACGCCGAACCGCGAGACGCCCGAGCGGACCCCCAGCTCCTGTTCGAGTCGCCGCGCGTGCGCGGACACTGTCGATCGGTCGACCTCGTCGGTCAAGGCGCGGACGTCCAGGTCGCCGAGGCTCCCGGGGCTGCTCGAACTCACGAATCGGATCCTTCCGTCGGAGCTCGGCCGGCTCGGCGAGGCCCCTCAGCTCCATCCTCGCAGTTCGTCCGGCGGGTCAGCCACGCCCCCGACGGTCATGGTGGAATCGGGCGAACGCCGTCGCGGCGATCACGGCCGCGGCAGCGAGCAGCGCCGCCACGGCCGTCAGCTCGGAGCGGGGCTCGTCGATGGCCCTGGCGATCGCGACCCAGCAGATCCCCCAGCAGAGCGAGAGCGTCGGCGCGATCCGCCCGCCGCCCCAGAGCGCCAGCGCGATGCCGACCGCGGACGCCACGCCGAGCACGAGCGCGGCCCAGAATTCAGGGGCCGCACCGAAACCGCGGAATCCGGCCGCGGTGAGTACGGCCGCGGCGTTCGCGGCGGTCGCGATGACCACCCAGCCGAGGTACAGCCCGATCGAGCCGTCGGCGACGACCGCCTCGACCCGGCTCTTCGGGGTGCTGCGCCGCAGGAGCACGAAGAGCCGGCACAGCACGGCGAGCAGCAGGGCGATGACGGGCAGGCTCAGCCACAGCAGATCGAGCTGCACGGTGAAGATCCAGACGGCGTTCAACAGGAGCGACGCCGTCACCCACCAGCCGAGGCGGCGTTGGCGCTCGTCGTGACGTTGGGCGGGGAGCGCCTGCCAGATCGCGTAGGCGAGCATGCCGGCGTAGATCAGGCTCCAGATCCGGAACGCGCCGGTGCCCGGGGCGACCAGGGTGGCGTCGGCATCCAGATAGCCGCCCGCGGCCTGCTGGATCGGCGTGCCGATGACGACGCCGGAACCGAGGAACGCTGCGATGATGGCGAGGATCGAGCTCACCAGCACGACTGCCTGCCGTGTCGCATCACGCGCCCCGTCGGTCGATGCGCTGGATGACATGGAGGTCATGGGCTCAGTCCTCTCGTACGGCGTCCGGATTGCCTCGGGTCCGCCACTGTCCCACGAGCCGCACCTCCTCGCCCGACGGTTGACACCATCCGCACCGGCCTCTAGGCACCGCTCCGGCGAGCGCGCACGCCGGCCTGCGCCCGCCCGGTCGTAGGATGGCCGTCTGCGGCCGCCGATCGGCGACGTCAGGATGCCTCGAAGGGGACGACATGGCGACGGAGCTCAGCGCCGAACTCGCGGAGGCGATCCGCCTCGGTTACGAGCGCCGCGATCGCGAGGACATGGCCCCGACCATCCGGTACTTCGGCGAGCTGCTCGCCGCGCATCCGGATCACCCGGTGCTCGTCTACGAGCTGGGCGGTGCGTACGACACCGCCGGTGAAGAGGCGCTCGCGCGCGAGCACTATGAGCGCGCCCTCCGGCTGGGCCTCGAGGGCGACACCCTGCGACGCTGTCTCTGCCAATACGGGAGTACGCTGCGCTGGCTCGGCGAGCTCGACGCGTCGCGCGAGGTACTCGACCGCGCCAGGCGGGAGTTCCCCGCGTCGGACGCGGTGCGCGTGTTCTCCGCGCTCACACGGCTGGACGCCGCTGACGCGGACGGTGCCGTGGCCGAGCTGCTCCAGGTGATCACGGATCACGCGGAGGTGACCGACCTCGGACGGTGGAGCACGGGGCTGCGCGGACTCGCGGGCTGGCTCGCGGCCGGCCGGCTCGAGGACTAGACGAGCCGGCCGGTGGCGCTCAGGCGAGCGAGAGGAAGAGCTTCTCGACCTCGTCGAGGGTCAGCCTCCGGCCGTCCTCGCCCTCGCTGTCGCCGGCGTGGGCTCCCTCGCTCGCCGCCTCGTCGCTCAGGCAGTCCTGCATGGCGTGCGAGATGATCAGGAACCCGGCGCGATCGAGCGCGCCGACCACGGCGGAGAGGCGCTGCACGACCTCGCGGCAGTCGGCACCGGATTCGACCGCCTCGATCACGCCGGCGAGCTGCCCCTGGGCGCGCTTCAGCCGGTTGGCGACGAGGCGATCGGCGGGTTGACGCCGCTCTCCCGTCGGCATTGATCCCGTGGTGTCGGTCATCGTGCCTCCATCGTCTCGGCGGCGGCGTGCTCCGCCGCGCGTCCGGCGGACCAGGTGCGGTACCCGCCGTCGAGGTTCCGCGCGTCCACGCCGTGCTGCACGAGCAGCCGCGCCGCCGTGTGACCGCGCTGGCCGACCTGGCAGTACACCACGACCGGGGCGTCGGGCAGCTCGTCGAGCCGCTCGCGCAGTTCGTCCAGGGGGATGCCGAGGGCGCCGGGGATCGCCCCCGCGGCGCGCTCGGCGTCGCTGCGGACGTCGACCACGGCCGCCCCGTTCAGCTGCAGCGCCGGAAGCTCGTGCCACTGCACGGTCGCGGTGGTCCCGGTGCGCACGTTGTCGGCCACGTACCCGAGCTGATTGATCGGGTCTTTCGCCTGGCCGTACTGCGGCGCGTAGGCGAGCTCGAGCCGGGCGAGGCCCGAAGCGGTGATGCCGCCGGTCATCGCGACGGCGAGCACGTCGATCCGCTTGTCGACCCCGGCCCCGCCGACCGCCTGCGCGCCGAGGATGGCGTCGTCGGCGGGGTCGATCATGAGCTTCAGCGCCATCCGCTCGGCGCCGGGGAAGTAGCCGGCGTGCGACATGGGGTGCGTGTGCACGACCCGGTAGGGCCGGCCGGCGCGCTGCAGGCGTCGCTCGGACCAGCCGAGGGATGCCGCAGTCAGACCGAAGACGCGCACGACGGTCGTGCCGAGCGCGGGGGAGTTGTGCTCCGCCCGCCCGGCGATGACGTCGGCGGCGGTGCGCCCGTGCCGGTTGGCGAGCCCGGCCATCGCCACGAGCGTGTCCTCGCCGTCGAGACCGATCTTCTCGACGCCGTCGCCCACCGCGTAGATGCGGGAATCGCTCGTGCGGTTCTGGGCGTCGACGGCGACGCCGCCGTTCGCCCCGAGCCGGAGCCCGGCCGCCCGGGCGAGCCCGGTGTTGGGGCTCGCCCCGCTCGCGTTCACGATGAGCCTGGGCCGGAGCCGCGCGCCGTCGCTCAGGCGCACCTCGCCCTCTTCGACGGACTGGATCTCGGTCGAGGTGCGCAGCTCGACGCCGTTGGCGCGCAGCTCGTCCTCGACGAGCACCGCGAGCTCGGGGTCGAGCGCGGCGAGCACGTGCGGGCCGCGGTGGACGAGGGTGGTCGGCACGCCTCGGCGCACGAGGTTCTCGGCGGCCTCGACACCGATGTAGCCTCCGCCGACGACGAGCGCGGACCCGTCGCCGTCACGGGGGAGGAGCGCATCGATCGCGTCGACGTCGTCGACCGTGCGGAGGGTGTGCACGGGGATCCCGGGGGCGTCGAGCGGGTGCGCGGCGGCGCCCAGCGCGAGCACGACGACGTCGTAGTCGAGTTCGACGAGGGCGCCGCTGCGGTGGTCCATGACCTCGACCCGACGCGCCTCGGGGTCGATCGCGAGCGCCTCGTGCTGCGTGCGGACATCGAGGCGGAACCGCGCGCCGAGCGACTCGGGGGTGTGCAGCAGCAGCTCGGCGCGGTGCTCGATCTCGCCGCCGACGAAGTAGGGCAGGCCGCAGTTGGCGTACGAGACGTACCGGCTCTGCTCGAGCACGATGATCTCGGCCGACTCGTCGAGTCGTCTGAGCCTCGTCGCCGCGGACATTCCGCCCGCCACGCCACCGATCACGATCACCCGCATACTGGCACTCCTCTCCGGCGACGCAGGGGCGTCGCGGTTCCGTTGTGTACAGTGTAGGCCATACCCCGGGGGTATCCGGGACCTACGAGAGGATCAGCCCATGTGTTCACCCGTCACGTGTCGAAGGTGCGGCAAGACGACCTGGTCGGGATGCGGCCAGCACATCGCGGACGTGAAGCGACGGGTCCCGGCCGGCCAGTGGTGCGACGGCGCGCACGAACCCGCCGAGTCCGGCGGCGGGTTCTTCGCGAAGCTCTTCGGCCGCGGCTAGCCCACGGTGTGGAGCGGTTCGGGTCGCTCGCTCAGGGGCACGCCCAGTAGCCGACGCCGTCGTACACGATCCACTCCAGCGTCTCTGCGGGGCAGGGTCCGCAGTTGCTGTTGTCCGGTCGCGGTGACGTCGGCTGGGGTGCAGCCTCAGCAGGCGCCGGGGCGGCCGCGGGTGCGGCCTCCTCGGCGGAGCCACCCGACCACGAGCCCTCGTCTGACCAGGAGGCGTCGTCTGCCTCCTCGTAGACGACCTCGGCCTCGGCTTCGGCGGCGGCAGCAGCTTCCGCGGCGGCAGCGTCGGCCGCAGCCTTCGCCGCCGCAGCATCCGCTGCAGCCTTCGCCGCCGCAGCGGCGCGAGCCGCTTCGAGACGGGCGTCGTGATCGGCTTGTGCGCTCGCACGGTACCCGGAGACATCCGTCCCCGGGTTGTCGCCGAAGCCCGCCGCGTGCACCGCGACCGCTGGTGCGGCCGCGGGCTGGGCGGCCTGGGCCGCGATGCCGGGCACGAGTGCGCCGGCGAGGATGAACAGGGCGACGACAGTGGGTTTCATACCGCGTGTCCTTCCGTGCATGCACAGCCTCACAGCGGTCGCCGTGAGGCGAACGGTGACTGATCCGAGGGTTGGACACCTGCATTCGCCGACCGAACGGTCGATGAACACGGGCGTCCGCGCCTCAGGCATGCGCGGTACGACGTCAGCTTCGAGCGGGTACTCTCAGCCTCTCGCCCCCGAACGAGTTCCCATCTGCCTTCGATTGTGTCGGATGAGACCGGCCCGGCGAAAGCTCGAAACGTAGCCAGTTCAGGGGACACAGCGACCCGATCGCCTTGACCGACCCCGCGCACCGACCCCACAATGGGGGACGTATCGTCCGTCGGCCAGGAGGAAACGATGTCCGAGTCCGCACCCACCTCGCCCTCGATCGATCCGTTCGGTTCCAGCGAACCGACCGCCCCGAACCCCCCGGCGGATGCCGCCGCCAACGGCGCTGCGCGCCCACGAGGCCCCTGGGGGCGGGACCTCCGATTCATGCTGGTGGTGCTCGCCGCGATCGTCGCGCTCTTCCTCGCGTTCGCCCTGCTCGTCGCCTTCGCGCCGAACGGCGCCGCGATCAGCGCGCTCGCGATCATCGCCGCGCCGATCGCGACCATGGTCGCCGCGTACTACGGCATCTCCCTCGCGCTGAAGCAGGTCGCCGACGCGCGCGAGGCGGCCGAAACGGCCGACGCACGCGCTCGGGCGGCGGAGACCAGCGCGCGCGAGTCGGACGCCTGGGCGGCGCAGATGGAATCCGGCCTCCGCGTCGCCGTCGCGAAGCTCCGCGACGCCGGCCGCGACACGAGCGACGTCGAGCGGGCCGCCGGCACGCCCGACGAGTTCTTCTGAGCCGCCCGCGGCCGGGCCACCGGCTCGGGGTGACGGACTAGAGCTCGGCGAGCAGCGTCATCGGCCGCTCGATGCAGCCCGCGACGAACGTCAGGAACGCGGCCGCCTCCGCGCCGTCGCACACCCGGTGATCGAAGCTCAGCGTGAGCTCCGTCACCGTCCGCGGCACGATCGCGCCGTCGACGACCCACGGCCGTTCGACGAAGCGCCCGACTCCGAGCATCGCCGCCTCGGGGTGGTTGATGATCGCCGCAGAGCCGTCGACGCCGAGCGCGCCGTAGTTGTTCAGCGTGAACGTGCCCCCGCGCAGACGTGCGCCGCCGTGCCCCAGCGCGTCGGGCACGGCCGCGATCGCGTCACGGAGCCCGCGCAGGGTGAGCGCGCCCGCATCGGCGATCACTGGCACGACGAGGCCGCGCGGCCCCTGCGTCGCGACTCCGAGGTGCACCGCGCGGTGCTGCACGATCTCCTCGCGCTCCGAATCGAAGCTCGAGTTCAAGATCGGATGCCGCGCGAGGCCGGCGACCGCGAAGCGCGCGATCAGCGCGGTGAGACCGAACCGCTCGCCCGTCGCCTCGCGCAGTTCGCGCCGCGCCTCGACGAGGCGGGTCGCATCCACGTCGAGCCAGACGGTCGCCTCCGGGATCTCGCGCCGAGAGCGAGTGAACTGGGCCGCGGCGGCGCGGCGCATCCGGTCGAGCGGGATCCGTTCGTCGCGCTCGCTCGACGGGCCGTCCACCGCCGCCGTGCGCGCCGCCTCCGGCTGCGCCGAGCGCTCCGGTCGCGGCGTGTCCGGGGTTGTCGCCCCCGATGCGAGATAGGCCTCGACATCGCGCCGCAGCACGAGATGGTCGGGCCCGGTGCCCTCGAGCCTGCTCGCGTCGAAGCCGTTCTGGCGCGCGAGCCGGCGCACGATCGGCGACACCACGGGGAAGCGTCGCGCCGGGTCGAGGCGCGGGCGCGACGGCGGGCCCCCGGCCGCTCGTGCGGCATCGCGACGGCCGAACCGCCCCGGAGCGCCGACCGGCCGGGTGGCGACGGTGCTCGACATCGTGCCGTAGCCGACGAGCACGGCGCCGGAGGTCTCCTCCGCGGCATCCGTCGTCTCCGGAGCATCCGCGGCCGCTTCCACCGCCGCGTCGCCGCTCGGCTCCAGCGCGAGCAGCACGGCGCCCTCGTGCAGCACCGTGCCGACCTCGCCGCCGAGGCGGCTCACCACGCCGTCGAACGGGCACGGCAGCTGTACGACCGACTTCGCCGATTCCAGCTCGACGACGGGCTGATCGACAGCGACCGTGTCGCCCGGGGCGACGAGCCACGCGACGATCTCGGCCTCGCTCAGCCCCTCGCCGAGGTCGGGAAGCAGGAACTCGCGGCTCATGCGAGGTCCCAGTCCCAGCCGGCGAGCGCGTGCAGCACCCGGTCGGCGGTCGGCAGGTGGAAGGACTCCAGCTTCGGCGAGGGATACGGGATGTCGTACCCCGCGATCCGCAGCACCGGCTCCGCGAGCCAGTGGAAGTTGCGCTCCGTGACGCGGGCCGCCACCTCCGCGCCGTAGCCGCCGAACTGCGCGGCCTCGTGGATGACTGCTGCGCGCGAGGTCTTCCGCACGGATGCGCCCACGGTCTCGTCGTCGAAGGGGGAGAGGCTTCGCAGATCGATCACCTCGATCGAGAGATCCTCCGCGGCGGCGGCGTCCGCGGCATCCAGCGCCGTCTTCACCGTCGGCCCGTAGGCGAGGAGCGTGACGTCGGTCCCTTCGCGGAGCACCAGCGCGCGGTCCATCGGCGCCGTCGTGACCGGCAGCGCGAGCTCGGCCTTGGCCCAGTAGCGGCTCTTCGGCTCCATGAACACGACGGGGTCGTCGCTCGCGATGGCCTCGCGCAGCATCGAGTAGGCGTCGGCCGGGTTCGACGGGGTCACCACCGTCAGTCCCGGGGTCGCGGTCCAGTACGCCTCGGAGGAGTCGGAGTGGTGCTCCACACCGCCGATCGCCCCGGCGCAGGGGATGCGGATCACCATGGGCAGCTGAAGACGTCCCTTCGTGCGGTTCCGCATCTTCGCGACGTGCGAGACGATCTGCTCGAACGCGGGGTAGCTGAACGCGTCGAACTGCATCTCCACGACCGGGCGCAGGCCGTAGATCGCCATGCCGACCGCCGTCCCGACGATGCCGGACTCCGCGAGCGGTGAATCCCAGATCCGTTCCTCCCCGAACTCCGCCTGCAGGCCGTCGGTCACCCGGAAGACGCCGCCCAGCGGGCCGACGTCCTCGCCGTAGACGACGACGCGGTCGTCCTCCGCCATGGCGTCGCGCAGGGCGCGGTTCAGCGCGGCCGCCATGGTGACCGGGCCCGGTCCGGTCCCGGCTTCGGCCGCAGGGGCGGCTTCGGCGAGTGCGCTCATCGGGCGGCCCCGCTCGTCTCGAGGCCGCCGGCCAGCTCGGCGGCGAGCCGTTCGCGCTGCTCGGCGAGCTGGCGCCGCGGAGTCGCGTAGACGTGGTCGAACAGTTCGAGCGGCGAGACCTCCGCCTCGGCGGACATCGCCTCGCGGGTGCGTGCAGCGAGCGCTTCGGCCGCCTCGGTGATCTCCTCGCGCAACCCGTCGCCGAGCGCGCCCTCCGACACGAGGTACTTCTCGAGCCGCTCGATGGGGTCGCGCCGCTTCCAGTGCTCGACCTCGCGCTGCTGCCGGTAGCGCGTCGGGTCGTCCGAGTTGGTGTGCGATTCGACCCGATAGGTGACGCCCTCGATGAACGTCGGGCCGTGGCCGGCGCGGGCGCGCTCGACGGCGGCGCGCGTCACGGCGTAGACGGCGGCGACGTCGTTGCCGTCCACGTGATAGCCGGGCATGCCGTAGCCGACGGCTTTGTCGGCGAACGTGCGGGCGTGCGTCTGCCGCGAGAGCGGCACGCTGATGGCGTACTGGTTGTTCTGCACGAGGAAGACGGTGGGCGTCTGCCAGACGGCGGCGAAGTTGAAGGCCTCGTGCGCGTCGCCCTCGCTCGTCGCGCCGTCGCCGAGGAAGGCGAGCGCGGCGATGGGGTCGCGCCGCAGTCGGGCCGCGTGGCCGAGGCCGACGGCGTGCAGCGCCTGGGTCGCGAGCGGGGTCGCCTGCGCCGCGGTGCGGTGCGCGCGTTGGTCGTAGCCGTTGTGCCAGTCCCCGCGGAACGAGACGAGGATCTCCGCGGGATCGATGCCTCGGGTGAGCAGGGCCACGCTCTCGCGGTAGGTCGGGAAGAGCCAGTCGTCCGCGTCGAGCGCGGAGACGGCGCCGATCTCGCACGCCTCCTGGCCGAGGGCGGAGGGGTAGGTCGCGAGTCGCCCCTGGCGGGTGAGCGCAGTGACCTGCACGTCGAAGCGGCGAGCGATCACCATGCGGCGGTAGAGCTCGACGAGGGTGGCGAGGTCCGGCAGAGCGAATCCGCCGGTGTCGCGGCCGGTCACCGCGTGTCCGGCGTTGTCGAGCAGCCGGAGCGGCTTCTCCGGCGGCAGGGTGCGGGTGGGCGGCAGCTCGACGTTGAGGCTCATGACGCCATCGTGCGGCAGCTTCGCGCCCCGCGGATGTCGTGTCGTGCAAGGAGGAACGAACGGCTCTCGGGCGGCGGAACGCGTGACGCCCGTCCGCCAGGCGGCCGTCAGCTGCGCCAGATGTCCAGGGACTGCGCGGGCGGCCGGCCCTCGATCTCAGCGAGGATGAGGTGCGAGCGCGTGGAGACGACGCCCGGCATGTCGTGGATGTCGCGCAGGATCGCCTGACTCAGCTGCTCGTGGTCGGGCGCGCTGACGGTGAGGATGATGTCGATGTCGCCGGAGACCGCCTGCACCTTCTCGACGAAGGGCAGGGTCGCGAGCTGGTCGACGATCTGCTCCCAGGGCACGTCGCCCACGCGCACCACCACGAGCGCCGAGATCTCGAGCCCGATCGCCTTGCGGTCGATCTGCGCGCCGAAGCCGCTGATCACCCCGCGGCGCTGCAGCGCCTGCAGGCGATTGTGCGCGGCGGTGCGTGAGACGTGCACGCGCTCCGCGAGCGTGCGCACCGAGAGCCGGCCGTCCTGACTGAGCTCGGCGACGATGCGCCGGTCGATGTCGTCGAGCGGTTCGCGGTGCGGCTGGTGCGTGGTCATGGCTCCTGCTGGGTCGTCATCGTCCTCGAGGCTCAGCGTACTCGGTGGCCAGCGCGGCGCGCCGGAGCGAGCGCCGCAGCGGCAGCTCGCGGATGCCTCGGGGGAGCACGCGCCTGGCGACCCCGACGGCGCGGAGCCAGGCCGTGCCGGCCGCGAGGACCCGTGGCGCCGAGGACAGCCCGTAGGCCCGCCGGACCTCCTGGGGGAGGAGGACGGTCGTCATCAGGCGGACCGGGGGCAGCAGCACCCGGACGCCGGGCGGCAGCGCTCGGCCGTCGAGGAGGGCGTGCGCGACCCGTCGCGCGTCGTCGCCCACCTCGAGCTGCGCGAGCCGCTCCGCCCACCACCGATCGAACTCGGCCCTCGTCTCGGGCCAGCCTGCCCGCGTCGCCTGGAGCCTGCCGCCGAGTGCCCCGAGCCGGCGCACGAGGAGATCGGCGTCCGCCGCCGGGAGCCGGCCCACGAGGCGTTCGTGCAGCTGCAGCGTCGTCGCCGCGATCGTGGCGGCCACCCAGCGCTGGGCGTCGGCGTCGAACGCGCTGTAGCGGGCTCCGTCGGCCGTGGCCCGGCCGTGCACCGGGCGGTGGCGCTCGTCGACTCGCCTGGCCATCCGCTCCGCCAGCTCCGGCGAGCCGAAGCCGACGGCGTAGAGGTAGTCGAGGGTCCCGAGCAGGCGGTCGAACGGGCGATGCACGAAGTCGCTGTGGGCCGCGACACCGGCGGCCACCCGCGGGTCGGCGAGTTGGAGCAGGATGGCGGCGGCACCGCCGGCGAGCAGGCTCCCGTCACCGGCATGACGCCGGAACGTCGCCTGCTCGTCGTGCTCCACGCCTCCAGTCTGACACGCGGCGCCTGAGTGCCGGCCAGACGAGGTCCCCTCGAGGCGCCGCCCGGCCGGCTCGACTCGGCTCAGTACCAGTTGACCGCTTCGGAGTGCGCCCAGGCGCCGCACGGGGCGCCGTAGCGGCCGGAGATGTACGCGAGCCCCCACTCGATCTGCGTGGCGGGGTTGGTGCGCCAGTCCGCACCGGCGGACGCCATCTTGCTGCCGGGGAGCGACTGCGGGATGCCGTAGGCGCCGCTCGAGGCGTTGTAGGCGTCGGCGCGCCAGCTGGACTCCCGCGTCCACAGCAGCACGAGGCACTGGTACTCGCCGTCGCCCCAGCCGTACCGCGCGACCGCCTGCCTGGCGTACGCCTTCGCGCCGTCGGGGTCCACGACGATCCCAGGCGGTGGCGCCGGGGTCATCCCTCCGTTCGCCTCGGCCTCGGCCGCGGCCCTGGCGTCGGCTTCGCGCTGGGCGTCGACGCCGATCTGGTAGCGGCGCTCGAGTTCGACCGAGCGGTTGCGGAGGCTGGCCAGCTGGGCGTAGAGCGTGTCGAGGGTGGCCTGCTGCGCCGCGACGTCGGCCTCCGCGCGGGCGTGCGCCGCTTCCGCAGCTTCAGCCTGACTGCGCGCGGCCTCGGCCCGACGCGAGCGTTCGTCCTCGGCGACGGCCGCCTGAGCGCTCAGCGCGTCGGCGTTCGCCTTCGCCTCGGTCGCGACGGCAGCGATCCCCGAGGAGAGGTCGGCGAGCCGTTCGGTGCGGGACAGCGCCATGAGCGTTCGGCTCGGGTCGCCGCCCGCCTCGGCGTGCGCGCTCTCGCTGAGCAGCGTGAGCAGGCTGTTTGTCGAGCCGGAGCGGGCGAGCAGGGCGGACGCCCGGCCGAACTGCGCCGCCGCCTCGACCGCGGTGCTGCTGGCCGTCTCCGCCGAGGCCTGGAGCTCCTCGGCGCGGTCGCTCGCCTCCGCGAGGGCGGCGTCCGCTGCGGCGGACTCCGAGGCCGCGACGACGGCCGCGTCCCCGAGCCGGCCGGACTCCGCCTGGAGCGAGGCGACGAGGGCGTCGATCCGCTCGGCCTCCGCGGTGCGGCTGGCCACGTCGGACTTCGCCGCCTCGACCTCGTCCCAGCTCGGGTAGTCCTCGGCGAGCGCGGCGGTCGGCGTCGCCACGGCAAGCAGCCCGGCCAGCATGAGCGCAGCACCTGCCGCGGCGCCGCGCTGGAGCGTGCGGCGAGAACGCATCAGAAATCCACCTCCGCGGTCGTCGGCGCGGCGAGTCTACCCGCGGCCTCCTCGGGCGCCGGATGGGACACGCCCCGTAGACTCGATGGCCATGCAGAGCACACGCGCCGGGCTGCTCGCCCTCCTCGCCGTCGGCGTCCTGGCCGTCTCGGCGTGCAGTGCCGCACCCGCGCCATCGGCTCCGGCGTCGCCGCCGACCCCGTCGGCATCGCCGACCCCGCCGCCTCCGCCGACCGCGGCCGAGTGGGCGGCGGAGCGCCTCGACGACATGAGTCTCGAGCAGAAGGCCGCGTCGCTCCTCATGCTGCATGCACCGGGGATCGAGCCGGGCCCGCTCCGCGCGCTCGCCGAGCAGGGCATCGGCGGGCTCATCCTGATGGGCGACAACATCCCCGCGGACGCCGACGCCCTCGCAGCGCTCACCTCCGCCGTGCAGCTCGATCCCGAGGCGCGCACGCTCATCGCGATCGATGAGGAGGGCGGCGACGTGCGGCGACTCCCGTGGGACCCGGCGCCGGGCGCGGACGCGCTGCGGGGCGGCTCGGCGGCCGAGGCGACCGACGCGTTCCGCACTCGTGGCGAGGTGCTCGCCGCCGCGGGCATCGACGTGAACTTCGGCATCGTGGCCGACGTCACCGACGACCCGGACTCCTTCATCTCCAGTCGCGTCCTCGGCCTCGATGCCGCCTCGGCCTCCCCGCTGGTCGCCGGTGCGGTGCAGGGGGAGCAGGGCCTCGTGGCGTCCACGCTCAAGCACTTCCCCGGTCACGGGCAGGCACCCGGGGACTCCCATGAGAGCCTCCCGACGAGCCCGCTCGACCTCGCCGGATGGCGGTCGATCGCCGCGCCGCCGTTCCAGGCCGGGATCGACGCCGGCACTGAGCTCGTCATGACCGGCCACCTCGTCTTCCCGGCCGTCGACCCGGCTCCCGCGTCGCTGTCGACGGAGTGGCATCGCATCCTCCGCGAGGAGCTCGGCTTCGAAGGCGTGGTGGTGACCGACGATCTGCTCATGCTGCAGCACAACGGGCTCGAGGAGTACCAGGACCCGGGGGAGAACGCGATCCGCGCGGTCGCCTCGGGCTCGGACCTGCTGCTGTACGTGCTGCCGGCCGATCCGTCGGAGTTCGGCATCTCCGTCGACGGGCTGACGGCCGCGATCGCCGACGCCGTGCGCTCGGGGCGCATCTCCGAGGCCCGCCTCGACGAGGCGGCGCTCCGGGTGCTGACGCTGCGCCGCGAGCTCGCGGCCGACTGAGCGCGGCCGTACGCGCGGCGATCGCAGCGGCGCAGAAATTTTTCGTATGCGTTGGAATACATCTCGGGATTCCATGCGTTGTCATCGAAGCGGGCCGACCGGCCCCGACGAATCGACATCGGAGACCACCCTCATGACGACGACCGCACCCACCATCGACATCCCCGGCTACCGCGCCGGCACCTGGACCATCGACCCCGCCCACAGTGAGGTCGGCTTCCAGATCCGCCACCTCATGATCAGCAAGGTCAAGGGCAAGTTCGAGCGCTTCGACGCCACCTTCGTGACCGCGGAGAACCCGCTCGACTCGTCCGTGACCGCCTCCGCCGAGGTCGCGTCCGTGTCGACGAACGAGCCCAACCGCGACGCGCACCTGCGCACCGGGGACTTCTTCGAGGCCGAGACCTACCCGACGATCGACTTCGTCTCGACCGGCGTCCGCGTCGAGGGCGGCGACTTCAAGGTCGACGGCGACCTCACCATCCGCGGAATCACGAAGCCCGTCACCTTCGACTTCGACTTCGGCGGCTTCGGCGGCGACCCCTACGGCAACTACAAGGCCGGCGCGACCGCCAAGGCCGTCATCAACCGCGAGGACTTCGGCCTGCACTACAACGCGGCGCTCGAGACCGGCGGCGTGCTCCTCGGCGACCAGGTGACCATCACCCTGGAGCTGCAGGCGCAGCTCGCGCAGTAGTCTCGCGCGAAGACGAGGGGCCGGGCGCTGCGATCGCCCGGCCCCTCGTCGCGTCAGCGGATGCCGAGCGCGCCGATCGCCCTGCGCGTCAGCCCGCGAGCACCACGTCGTCGAGTGTCAGCGACCAGAACGCCGCCCAGCGCTCGAACGCGGGACGGAACTCGTCCAGCGACGGCATCGCGTCGAACGCGGTGACGTCGATCCCGACCGCGCCACGGCGGGGCGGCCGCCGCTTCCACGTGCCCACGACCTCGCCGTCCGCCACGAGCAGCGGCAGGAACAAGCCGTTCTTGCCGGGCACGACCCGCAGCGCATCGGCCTCGGAGCAGAACGCCGAACGATCGCCGTAGCCGAGGAAGTACTCGTCGAACGGCGCCAGCACCTGGCGTCCCGCCGGCGCCGTCGGCGCCGATGAGGCATCCGCCGCGAGGTAGCGCTCCGCGTCGTACGCGACGACCGCGTCGCCCGCCGCGGCGAGCCCCGTGCGGGCCTGCGCCATCGTGAGCCCGCCCCACCAGGCGAAGTCGCGCACCGTGACCGGGCCGTGGCCGCGCACGTAGCCCACGAAGAACCGCCCCAGCGCCTCGTCGTCGTCGAGGGCCGGACCGGGCGCGGCCGGCGACCACTCGTCGAGGAGCGCGAAGCGCTGCCTCGCCCGCGTCTCGATCGGCCCGCAGCAGAGCAGCCCCTCGTTCGCGAGGCGCCAGAGCAGGTGGTAGCCGCGCTGACCTTCGATCGGGATGCCGGCGCGGTTCCACGCGGCCTGGAGCTCCTCGCGCGTGGCCGATCTGCCGCCCTCGAGCTCGGCGACCGCCACCGCGCGCGCCCGAGCGGCCACCTCGTCGTCGAGTCCTTCGCGCCGGTGGATGGTCGTCGCCCGCTGGAGCACGCGCTCCGCCGTCAAGCGGAGGATCGGCCGATACAGCTCCGGCGAGACGAAGTGCAGCGTGCCACGCATCGGCCACGAGCGCAGCAGCTCGGCGCGGTCGATCGCCTCGTCGATGCGCGCCTCGGAGCTGCCAGGGATGCGGGCGCCGAGCACCCACTTCGCCGCCGCCAGGTCTTGCGCCTGCACGCAGACGAGGCGGTCGACCACCTGGGCGGGGGAGGCGAAGCCGGTATCGAGTCCCTGGGCCGCGAGCCGCGCCGCCCGGACGGTTCTGGGATCGGCATCCGCCGTCGGGGAAGTCGTCATGCCCAGAGTCTGCCGGAGCCCGCCGACGCCGAGCGGCGACGCACCGCCCGCGAGCGCGATAGACTGGGAGGCTGTGCCGCTCGGCACACCATCCCCATCCCTCCAGGAGGCCCCGCCGTGCTCGCCGTCACCGATCTCGAGATCCGCGTCGGCGCCCGGCTGCTCATGGAGGACGTCGCCTTCCGTGTGAGCCCGGGCGACAAGATCGGCCTCGTCGGACGCAACGGTGCGGGCAAGACCACCCTCACGAAGACGCTCGCGGGGGAGACGCTTCCGACGGGCGGCCGCATCGACCGCTCCGGCGAGATCGGCTACCTCCCGCAGGACCCGCGCTCGGGCGATCCCGAGATGCTCGCCCGCACGCGCATCCTCGACGCCCGCGGCCTCGGCACCCTCGTGCTCGGCATGCGCGAAGCCTCCGAGCAGATGGGCTCCGACGACCCCGCCGTCGCCGAGAAGGCCATGAAGCGCTACGGAACGCTCACCGACCGCTTCACCGCGCTCGGCGGCTACGCGGCCGAGGCGGAGGCGGCGTCGATCGCCTCGAACCTCAACCTTCCCGACCGCATCCTCGACCAGCCGCTGAAGACGCTCTCCGGCGGCCAGCGACGACGCATCGAGCTCGCGCGCATCCTGTTCTCCGACGCCGAGACGATGATCCTCGACGAGCCGACCAACCACCTCGACGCCGACTCCGTCGTCTGGCTGCGCGAGTTCCTGAAGAACTACCGCGGCGGCGTGATCGTGATCAGCCACGACGTCGAGCTCGTCGGCGAGGTCGTCAACCGGGTGTTCTACCTGGATGCGAACCGTTCGGTCATCGACATCTACAACATGGGCTGGAAGCACTACCTGCGCCAGCGCGCCGCCGACGAGGAGCGCCGTAAGAAGGAGCGCGCCAACGCCGAGAAGAAGGCCGACGCGCTGCGCCTGCAGGCGGCCAAGTTCGGGGCGAAGGCCTCGAAGGCCGCCGCGGCGCACCAGATGGTCGCCCGAGCCGACAAGCTGCTCGCCGGGCTCGAGGAGGTGCGCGCCGTCGACCGCGTTGCGAAGCTGCGCTTCCCGACGCCCGCGGCCTGCGGGCGCACCCCGCTGCAGGCGTCGGATCTCTCGAAGAGCTACGGCTCGCTCGAGATCTTCACGGCCGTCGACCTCGCCATCGACCGCGGCTCGAAGGTCGTCATCATCGGCCTGAACGGCGCCGGCAAGACGACCCTCCTGCGCATCCTCGCGGGCGTCGACCAGCCCGACACGGGGCAGCTCGAGCCCGGGCACGGCCTCCGCATCGGCTACTTCGCGCAGGAGCACGAGACGATCGACGTGAAGCGCACGGTGCTCGAGAACATGGTCTCCTCCTCGCCGGCGCTCACCGAGACCGAGGCGCGCAAGGTGCTGGGTTCCTTCCTCTTCACGGGCGACGACGTGCACAAGCCGGCCGGCGTGCTCTCCGGCGGCGAGAAGACCCGGCTCGCGCTGGCGATGATCGTCGTCTCGGGCGCCAACGTGCTGCTCCTCGACGAGCCGACGAACAACCTCGACCCGGCGAGCCGCGAGGAGATCCTCGACGCGCTCGCGCACTTCGAGGGCGCCGTGGTGCTCGTCTCGCACGACCCGGGTGCGGTCGAGGCGCTGAACCCCGAGCGGGTGCTGATCCTGCCCGACGGCGTCGAGGACCACTGGAGCGCCGAGTACCAGGAGCTCATCGAGCTCGCCTGAGCAGTCCGGCGCTGCGGCGCGGTCCGGCGCTGCGGCGTCGGCCGTGACGCGGCACGCCTGCGTCGCTCCGGCCCCGGCGCGGTCTCAGCGCCGGTCGAGGATCTCGTCCTCGGCGTCCGCGTCGTGGTCGCGCTTCGCCGGCTCCTTCCGCCGGGGTGCGCGGTGCTGGGTGCGCGCGGGTGGCGTCGCGCCATCCGTCTCGACCTCGTCGAGCCCGACCTCCTCGCGCGCCTTGCGCTCCTGGTTCGCCGCCCAGCCGAGGCCGATGAAGGCGAGCAGCGCGAAGACGTACCACTGCAGCGCGTAGGAGAGGTGGGGCCCCTCGTCCCGCTCGGGGCGCGGGGCGGCGAGCGGAGGCTCCGCGGCATCCGCTCCGTCCTGCACGAGGATGCCGTAGGCGCCGGTATAGCTCGGCGCGCCCACCCGTTCGGCGAGCTCCTCGAGGTCGATCGTCGCGAACTCGCGCCCCGTCGAGGTGCGGCCGGCGATGCGGCCCTCGCCCGCCTTGAGCCGAGCGGTCACGTCGACCTCACCGCTCGGCGGCGCAGGCACCTCGCTCGGTCGACCGTCGGAGTTCTGCGCGACCCAGCCGCGGTCGACCATGAAGACGTCGCCGTTGTCGAGCCGGAAGGGGGTGACCACCTCGAAGCCGGTCGTGCCGGAGAACGGTCGATTGCGGACGACGACCTCGTCATCCACGAGGTACTCGCCGCGGAGCTCCACGACCTGCCAACGCTGCTCGACGTCGAAGGCGTCGAGCTCCGGCAGCGCCTCGTCCAGCGGGATCGGTTCGGCGTCGTAGTTGGCGTCGATGCGGGCCACCTCCGCGAGCGCCTCGGCTCGACGGTTCAGCTGCCAGGTGCCGAGGGCGGAGCAGACGATCGCGAACACGATGACGAGGGCGAGGTAGCCGGCCCAGCGCGGGGCGATCAGGAAGCGCCAGCGGCTCATTCATCTCCTCCGGGAGCGGCGGCCGGCGGGACGAACCGGCTGACGGCGACGGGAAAGCTGCGGGCCTCGACGAAGCCGCGAAGGTATTCGACGTGGTCGTCGCAGGCGAGCCAGGTCTTCGTGCGGCCGTCGGTGTGGATGCGTGGATTGCTCCACTCGACCCGCCACCCGGCGGGCGCGCTGCAGCCGGCCCGCGAGCAGATGACCTCCGTGGGGCTTCCGCCCAGACCGCCGATCATGCCCGGTCCCCAGTGGATGCATCGGGGCCGCGGGGGCCGTCGTCGTCTCGGGGGTGCGTGGGCGCAGCGGGAAGGGCGCGCTCGGGGGAGACGATCTGCCCGGCGCGGCCGGTGCCCTGCGCGTTCGCGAGCACGACGGCGACGTAGGGCAGGAAGATGGCGCCCGCCGCGAAGATCGCCATCCACCAGCCCTGCACGAACAGCATGGCGAAGATGCATCCGACGCGGATCGTCATCGCGATCGTGTACTTGAGCATGCGCGCGCGCCGCTCCTGATCCGGGGAGGGCGGCAGCGAGGTGATCGACTGCTGCTTCATGATGGTCGCCGGGCTCTGACGGCGCTCCTCCTCTCAAGCCTACGTCCGTCTCGGCCGAGCGGATGCCGGGAATGGACGACGTTCTATGCTGGGACGGGCCTCGGGCGAGGCCCGCCATCTTTTCCGACTCGAAATGGAGCCGACATGACGACGAGCCGCACCGTGCTGGTGACCGGGGGCAACCGGGGGATCGGATACGCGATCGCCGAGGAGTTCCTCGCGCAGGGCCACCGGGTCGCCGTCACGGCGCGCTCGGGCGAGGGCCCCGCCGGCTCGCTGACGGTTCGGGCGGATGTCACCGACAGCGAGTCCGTCGATCGCGCGTTCGCCGAGATCGAGACCGAGCTCGGGCCGGTCGAGGTCGTCGTCGCGAACGCCGGCATCACCCGCGACACGCTGCTCATGCGGATGAGCGACGACGACTTCGAGCAGGTCGTCGACACCAACCTCGGCGGCGCCTTCCGTGTGGTGAAGCGCGCCTCCAAGGGCATGCTCAAGGCCCGCTTCGGCCGGGTCGTGCTCATCTCCAGCGTCGTCGGCCTGTACGGCTCCGCCGGGCAGGTGAACTACTCGGCGTCGAAGGCCGGGCTCGTGGGCATGGCCCGCTCGCTCACTCGCGAGCTCGGCGCGCGCGGCATCACTGCCAACGTCGTGGCGCCGGGCTTCATCGAGACGGACATGACCGACGCGCTGCCCGAAGCGCAGCAGGCCGAGTACAAGAAGAACATCCCGGCCGGCCGCTTCGCGGTGCCGAGCGAGGTCGCGAAGGTCGTCGCCTGGGTCGCGTCCGACGACGCCGCGTACATCTCGGGCGCCGTCATCCCCGTCGACGGCGGCCTCGGCATGGGGCACTAGGCGCGGACCCATGGTCGATCTCCCGACCCGCTTGGACGTCTCGGGCGCCGAGTTCGTCCGCATCGACGCGCCCGAGCCGATCGCGTGCTGGACCGCGAGCATCGAGCCCGCAGGAGACGGTCGGCTGCGTTCGGTGAGCATCATCATGGATCCGGTCGACCGACCGGGGGAGGACGTGCTGCGGCTCGCGGGGCTCGTCGTCGTCCGGTTCGATGAGCTCGCCGGCGCCGCCGCGGAGTACCTGCAGCAGCGGCTTCGCGAACCGGAGTTCGGCGTGAGCGGACCTGAGCTCCTCGAACTGCAGCGCGCCGAGCCGCCGTTCGGTGCGCCCGAAGCGGTGCTCTGGTCGGACGGGAGCTGGATGCTGCGCTTCGCGGAGTCGCGTCTGGAGCTGGCGGACCCGTACGGAATCGGGGTGCTCTTCGAGGGGACCACCCCGTGCGGAGTCGAAGACTTCTCGGAGGTGGACTCGGCCTGAGTCCTCCGCGCGGGTTTTCCACAGCGCCACTTCGGGAGCCGGTTTCGAAGATGTGTTCGATAGTGTTGGGGGATGGACCCGCTGCACTCTGATGGCCTGGCCGACCCGGCCGCGGTCAGTGCTGCCGAGTGGGCTGAGCCTGAGTGGCCCTCGTTGGATGGGTGGCGGGTCGCGTCGGCCGCGGGCGGGTCACGAGCCGTGTTCGCCGAACTCCAAGCCACCCTGGATGCCGCCGAGGGCGCCCAGTTGGAAGCGAACCGGATGCAGGCCGCACAACTCGACGCCTACCGGCAGGCCTTCGCTCTCGCCAACAGCCACCCCGAACTGTACGTCCACGCCGACGCGCACCACGCCCAGTCTCGCGGCGGCATCCCGGTCGGCGAGCTCGCCGCCCGCTCGGTCGCGGCGGAACTGTCGATGCGGTTACAACTGCCGGCAGCGACGATCCGGTCCCGCGCCCACCACGCCGCCGTCGCGCACCGGCACCTGCCCCGCCTGTGGGCGAGGTTCCGCGACGGCATCGCGTCCTACGCCGAAGTACGCGCCGCACTCGACACCCTCGACGGCATCCCCCTCAACGACCCGCACCATTCTGCCGCCGATGCGGCCCGGCACGCCGCCGCACTGACCGAGTTCGACGAGGCCCTCGCGGGTCTTGCCGGCACGATCCCGCTACCCCGATTCCGGCAGCGCGCCCGACGGCTCCGCACCCACCTCGAACCCCCAGACACCACCTCGGCCCGCCACCAACGCGCCCACACCACCCGACGGCTGATCCTCGAACCCGCCCCCGACGGGATGGCGTGGATCAGCCTCTACATCTCCGCCGTCGACGCCGCCCGCATCCACGCCCGCACCACCACGACCGCAACCCAGCAGTCAGGCCAGGCCGGCGAAACCCGCACCCTCGACCAACTCCGCGCCGACACCGCCACCGACTGGCTCACCGGCCACGGCACCCCCACCGCCGTACGCACCGAGATCCTCATCACCATCCCCGCCCTCACCCTCACCAACACCACCACCCCGGGCAGCGGGTACACGCCGGCCGAACTCGACGGCCACGGCCCCATCGACGACGACACCGCCCGCCACCTCTTCGCCCACGCCCCCACCTTCCTCCGCATGATCACCGACCCCATCACCACCGCCCCACTCACCCTCGACCACACCCGCTACCGCACCACCACCGCACAACGCCGCTGGCTCACCCACCACTACGGCACCTGCACCCGACCCGGCTGCACCCGCCCCGCCCACCAAAGCGACCTCGACCACCTCACCCCCTGGACCCACGGCGGCCCCACCAACACCACCAACCTCGCCCCCACCTGCCGCACCGACCACACCCTCAAACACCACACCCGCTTCCACGTCACCCGAACCCCCAACGGCACCATCACCTGGCACACCCCCACCGGACACACCGCCACCACCACACCCCAACACCCGCACCCACCCCGAAACCCACCCAGCACCCCCGAACACCCACCCCACCACGACACCGAGCGCTACCCCGAACCCGAGCGCTACCCCGAACCCGCACCCTTCTGAGCACGCCTGCTGGCGTCGTTGCGCGCGCGAGTCGGCACGGTCAGGCACGTCCGGCCGGGACATCGAGCGCAACCCCGCGCTGGCACGCCACAGCGCGGCGCAACGTAGGCGCGGCGCACTCGTGCAGCGGGCGGCCACGACGCCACTCGGCACTGGTCGGTGCCTCCGGGCGCCCCGTCTGCACCAAGATCCGGGCACAAGATCCGAGCGCCCCGCCTGCACCAAGATCCGAGCGCCCCGTCTGCACCAAGATCCGGGCACCCCGTCTGCACCCCAGATCAGGGCACCACGTCACCGCGGATCAGCGCAGCCCGATCGGCGAGAGTCCAGTCGGGCATCCCGACCTGTGCAGCGCACCGGCTGAACCGCCGTGGGCCCCTACCCGACGTCGGCGAGCCCGGCGAGGGGGAGCAGCTGCGCAAGGTCCGGGCGATCGATGACGACATCGGCCCGACTCCGTACGACCGGCTTCGCGCAGAACGCGACGCCGAGCGCCGCCGTCTCGAGCATGCGCAGATCGTTCGCGCCGTCGCCGGCCGCGATCGTCCGAGCGAGCGGGATGCCCCCGGCCGCCGCCCACTCGGCGAGCGCGACGGCCTTCGCCTCGGCGTCGATGATCGGACCGAGCACGCGTCCGGTGAACCGCCCGCCGTCGATCTCCAGCCGGTTCGCCCGGCAATGATCGAGGCCGAGCCGTTCGGCGAGCGGGTCGAGGAGCTCATGGAAGCCGCCCGAGACGACGCCGATGCGCCCGCCCGCGGCATGCACGCCCGCGATGAGGCGGTCGAGTCCCGGCGTCGGGGTCATCCGCTCCCGCACGCGAGGGAGGATCGAGGCATCCAGCCCGGCGAGCGTCGCCACCCGCTCGCGCAGGCTCTCCGCGAAATCGAGCTCACCGCGCATCGCCCGTTCGGTGACGGCCGCGACATGCGCGAGCGTCCCCGCCTCCTCGGCGAGCAGTTCGATCGCCTCCTCGCGGATGAGGGTCGAGTCCGCGTCGAGCACGACGAGGGGGCCGCCCGAGGCGGCCAGGGCTGCGGCGCTCACGCGCGGGCCCGGATGCGCGAGCCCTTGCCCACGACGGTGATGCCGCTGTCGGTCACGATGAAGCCGCGCGCGAGGTCCTGCTGCCGGTCGATGCCGACCTGTGCGCCCTCTTCGACGACGACCTCCTTGTCGAGGATCGCCCGGCGCACGGTGGCGCCGCCCTCGATGCGGGCACGGTCGAAGAGGATCGAGTCGGCGACGTGCGCGCCGGAGCCCACCATGGCCCACGGCCCGATGACGCTGCGTTCGAGGTGCGCGCCGGAGATGACCGAGCCGAGCGAGACGATCGAGTCGATGACGGTACCGAGGGCGCCGCGGGCGTCCCTCGTGAACTTCGCCGGAGGCGAGTTGAGCTGCTGGCTGAAGATCGGCCACTCCCGGTTGTAGAGGTTGAACACGGGCAGCACCGAGATGAGGTCCTGGTGCGCCTCGAAGTACGAGTCGATGGTGCCGACATCCCGCCAGTAGTAGCGGTCGCGGTCGGTGGCGCCCGGCACGTCGTTGCGCTGCAGATCGTAGACGCCGGCGCGCCCCTCCTCGACGAAGGCGGGGATGATGTCGCCGCCCATGTCGTGCCCGGAGTCGGCACGGTCGCCGTCGCGCTTCACCGCGTCGATGAGGGCGTCGGCGTCGAAGACGTAGTTGCCCATCGAGGCGAGCACCGAGCCGGGCGCGTCGGGGAGGCCGACCGGGTGCGTCGGCTTCTCGAGGAAGCGCGAGATCCGGTCTGGCCGCTCGGCGTCGACCTCGATGACGCCGAACTGATCGGCGAGCGAGATCGGTTGGCGGATGGCCGCGACCGTCGCGGCGGCACCGGACTCGACGTGGGCATCGACCATCTGCGCGAAGTCCATGCGGTACACGTGATCGGCGCCGACGACGACGATGAGGTCGGGGCGCTCGTCGTGGATCAGGTTCAGGCTCTGCAGGATGGCGTCGGCGGAGCCGGAGAACCAGCGCTTGCCGAGCCGCTGCTGGGCGGGCACTGAGGCGACGTACGAGTTCAGCAGCCCGCTCAACCGCCAGGTCTGGGAGACGTGGCGGTCGAGGCTGTGCGACTTGTACTGGGTGAGCACGACGATCTGGCGCAGACCCGAGTTCAGCAGGTTGGAGAGCGCGAAGTCGATGAGCCGGTACTGCCCGCCGAACGGCACGGCCGGCTTCGCACGGTCCTCGGTCAGGGGCATCAATCGCTTGCCCTCGCCGCCGGCGAGGACGATCGCGAAGACCTTGCGCGCAACCATGGTCCCCAGCGTAACGAGCGAGGGGCGGATTCGTCCCCTCCGAGTCGATCCGAGTCCAGCGCGGCCTCGCCGCGCTGCGCTAGCGTGGCCGCATGCTGGTCGATCTGCTCACCAGGGAATACCCGCCGGAGGTCTACGGAGGCGCCGGCGTGCACGTCGCCGAGCTCGTCCGGGCGCTCCGCCGGGACCTCGAGGTCCGCGTCCGCTGCTTCGGGGCCCCCAGGGAGGAGCCCGGCACCTTCGCGTACACGCCGCCGGCCGAGTTCGACGGCCGAAACGCCGCGCTCGGCACGATGGGCGTCGACCTGCTCATGGCCGGCGACGTCTCGGGGGCGGACCTCGTCCACTCGCACACCTGGTACGCGAACTTCGCCGGCTTCACCGCGAAGCGGCTGCACGGCGTGCCGCATGTCGTCACCGCGCACAGCCTCGAGCCGCTCCGGCCGTGGAAGGCCGAGCAGCTCGGCGGGGGATACGCCCTGTCGTCGTGGGTCGAGCGCACCGCGTTCGAGGACGCCGACGCCGTGATCGCGGTCAGCGACGGGATGCGCCGGGACATCCTCCGCGCGTACCCTGCGATCGACCCGGCCCGGGTCGAGGTCGTCTACAACGGCATCGATCTCGTCGACTGGGCCCCGAACGACGACGCCGCGCTCGTGCGCTCCCTCGGGATCGACCCGGACCGCCCCTCCATCGTGTTCGTCGGTCGGATCACGCGGCAGAAGGGGCTGCCGTACCTGCTGCGCGCCGCACGTCGACTGCCCGCCGACGCCCAGCTCGTGCTCTGCGCCGGCGCCCCGGACACCCCTGAGATCATGGCCGAGGTCACCGGCCTAGTCGAGGAGCTCCGTCGCGAACGCGACGGCGTGGTCTGGATCGACCGACACTTGCCGCGGCCCGAGCTGACGGCCGTGCTCACCGCGGCCACGGCGTTCGTCTGCCCGTCGATCTACGAGCCGCTCGGCATCGTCAACCTCGAAGCGATGGCGTGCGGTGCGGCCGTCGTCGGCACGGCGACCGGCGGCATCCCGGAGGTCGTCGAGGACGGGGTCACCGGCGTGCTCGTGCCGATCGAACAGGCGGATGACGGCACCGGCACACCGCTCGACGCCGAGCGGTACGTCGCCGATCTCGCCGCCGCACTCGAGCGCGTGCTCGCCGATCCCGACGGCGCCCGTCGGCTCGGCGCGGCCGGCCGAGAACGGGCCGAGGCGCACTTCGGCTGGGCCGCCATCGCCGATCGCACTCGCGAGGTGTACCGCGCGGCGCTCGCCCGCTGACGGGCTCCGGTGCACGGTTCTGGGGTGGGCCGTCGAGGCCCCCGGCTGCCGATAGCATGGATCGCATGGCGAGCACGGTTCTGAAGTTCAGCGATGTGTCGGTGGTCCGCGATGGGAACACCATCCTCGACGGGATCGACTGGACGGTCAGGGCCGATGAGCGCTGGGTGGTGCTCGGCCCGAACGGCGCCGGCAAGACCACCCTGCTGCAGATCGCCGCGGCCGCGATGCACCCGAGCTCGGGCGAGGCCGAGGTGCTGCTCGAGTCGCTCGGCAAGGTCGACGTCTTCGAGCTCCGCCCGATGATCGGCTTCGCCTCCTCCGCGATGGCCCGCAAGCTGCCGAAGTCCGAGACCGTCCTCGACGTCGTCCTCACCGCCGCCTACTCGGTCGCGGGACGCTGGAACGAGGAATACGAGGAGATCGACCTCCGTCGCGCGCAGCGGGTGCTCTCCGAGTGGGGCCTCGAGCGCTTTGCCGACCGCCGCTTCGGCAGCCTCTCCGACGGCGAGCAGAAGCGCGTGCAGATCGCGCGCGCCGTGATGACCGACCCCGAGCTCCTGCTGCTCGACGAGCCGGCCGCGAGCCTCGACCTCGGCGCCCGCGAGGAGCTCGTCGGACTCCTCGGCGGCTACGCCTCCTCGGCGTCCTCGCCCGCCATCGTGATGGTCACCCACCACGTCGAGGAGATCCCGCAGGGCTTCACGCACGCCCTCCTGCTCAAGCAGGGGGAGGTCGTCGCGTCGGGCCCGTTCGCCGAGGCGCTGACCGCTGACACCCTGAGCGAGACCTTCGGCCTGCCGATCGAGCTGAGCGAGAACGACGGCCGCTTCGCCGCGCGGGCGACCGCCTGAGGGCGGCGCACCGCTGCATCTGCTAAACTCGTGAGCTGGCCCGAGGGCCACTGAGCTTCCCTGCCGCCGTACTGCGCCAAGCGAGCGGTCGGCCACGGCGGCGGAATCCCCATCCATCTCGATTACTGATCAAGGAAGTCTTCATGAAGACCGACATCCACCCCGAGTACAACGCCATCGTCTTCCGCGACCTGGCGTCCGGCGCCACGTTCCTCACGCGTTCGACCGCGACGAGCGACAAGACGATCGAGCTCGACGGTGCCACCTACCCGGTCATCGACGTCGAGATCTCGAGCGAGTCGCACCCGTTCTACACGGGCAAGCAGCGCATCATGGACTCGGCCGGCCGCGTCGAGAAGTTCAACCAGCGCTTCAAGGGCTTCGGCGGCTCCAAGTAAGACCACCGCGACGAGCACCGTCGCGAGAACGGGCGGGCGACCTTCGGGTCGTCCGCCCGTTCGGCGTTGAACGACCGGATGACCCGGGGGAGCGGATGCAGCGGCCCGCGCTCGGCGCACCGGACCGCGCTCAGCTCAGCGCAGCACCCCGATCCCGCGCTGCTCAGCGCAGCGGCCAGGCGCCCACAGCGACGAACTCGGGCTCGCCGTTGCGCCGCCGCCAGTCCTGGTAGCTCTCGGCCTGGAGGCGCGCCCACTCGACCTGACGCTGGTGCAGTTCGGCCGCGGCGAGCACCGCGACCTCGGGGAACGCCCGGGCGATCGCCTGCGCCACCCGGCCCGCCGCGGCGGCATCGGCGCCCGCGTCGTGGGCGTCGACGAGCTCGACCCCGTAGTGCGCCGCGGCCGCGGTCAGCGTGCGCTTGCCGCGCCGGTAGCGATCGACCGCCTTGTCGATGACGAGCGGATCGACGACGGGCCCCGGACCGGGCAGCGGAACGACCCCGTAGCGCTCGGCCTCGCGCGAGAGCACCGAGAGATCGTACGCGGCGTTGTAGGCGACGATCGGGAGCCCGCGACCCGCGGCGTCGGCGAGCGCCGCGACGATCTCGGCGACGACGCGCGCGGCCGGCAGCCCCTCGGCCCGGGCGCGTTCGGTCGAGACGCCGTGGATGAGGCTCGCTGCTGTGGGGATCTCCACCCCGGGGTCGGCGAGCCAGCTGCGCTGCTCGACGATGCGGCCCTCGCGATCGAGCACGCCGACGTAGGCGGTGACGATGCGACAGGTGTCGATGTCGATGCCCGTGGTCTCGAGGTCGAAGACGGCGAGGGTGTCGGCCCAGTCGGCGGTGGCATCGATCATGCCGTCACCCTACGTGCGGCCTCCGACAGCTCGGGGCTGCCGCGCCGTAGACTGGAACGGATGACCCCCTCGCCCTACGCCGCCCAGCTCGAGCGCATCCCCGTGCGCGAACACCGCACCACGGTGCTCGGTTCGACGACGGCGTGGTGGGAGTACGGCGAGCCCGGCGCACCCGTGATCGTGCTCGTCCACGGCTTTCGCGGCGACCACCACGGACTCGAGCCGATCGTCGCGAACCTGCCGGGGTTCCGCATCGTCTCGCCCGACCTTCCGGGCTTCGGCGAGTCCGCGCCGCTCGACGGCCCGCACGACATCGCCGGCTACGCCGCGTGGCTCGACGCCTTCGTCGCCGCGCTGGAGCTCGACGGCGCGTACACGCTGCTCGGCCACTCCTTCGGCTCGATCGTGGCGTCCGCCGCGGTGGCCGGCGGGCTCCGCCCCGAGCGTCTCGTGCTGGTGAACCCGATCGGGGCGCCCGCGCTCGAAGGCCCCCGGGGCGTCATGACGCGCCTCGCGGTCGCGTACTACCGGGCGGCGGCCGCCCTTCCGGAGCGGGCCGGCTTCGCCGTGCTGAAGAACCGCGCGATCGTGCGGGTGATGAGCGTGACCATGGCGAAGACCCGTTCGCGCGAGCTCCGCCGGTTCATCCACGACCAGCACGACCGCTACTTCTCGGCGTTCAGCGACCGCGACAGCCTGCTCGAGGCGTTCCGGGCCTCGGTCAGCCACGACGTGCGCGAGTTCGCGCCGCGCATCGACGTTCCCGTGCTGCTCATCGCGGCCGAGCGCGACGACATCACCCCGCTGTCGGCTCAGCATGCGCTCGTCGAGCGCTTCCCCGACGCGCGTCTCGAAGTCATCCCCGAGGTGGGCCACCTCATCCACTACGAAGCGCCGGGCGACGCCGCGCGCCGCATCCTCGGGTTCGTGCCGCACGGAGCGGCCGCGTGAGGATCGTCTTCGACTGCAGGTACACCCGCATCGGGCAGCACGACGGCATCAGCCGGTTCACCGCCGGCCTCGTCGGCGAGCTCGGCAAGCGCCATCCCGTCACCATGCTGATCAACGACCACCGCCAGCTCGAGCTGCTGCCCGAACTGCCCTGGCAGCTCGTGAGCGGGCCCACGAGTCCGCTCGAGCCGTTCGTCGCCCTGCAGGTGAAGCGGCTGAAGCCGGATCTCGTCTTCTCGCCGATGCAGACGATGGGCTCGCTCGGCCGCGACTACCGGCTGCTGCTCACCCTCCACGATCTCATCTACTACGAGAACCGCACCCCGCCGCGCAATCTGCCGTGGCCGGTGCGGCTGCTCTGGCGGCTCTACCACCTCGCGTGGTGGCCGCAGCGGGTGCTGCTGAACCGGGCCGACCGCGTCGTGACGGTGTCCGAGACCACGGCGGGACTCATCGCCGAGCACCGCCTGACGAAGCGCGAGGTCACCGTCGTACCGAACGCCTCCGATGAACTCGGCCGACCCGAGCTCCCGCGGCAGCGACCGGCCCGCGGCCGGCTCGTCTACATGGGCTCGTTCATGCCGTACAAGGGCGTCGACACGCTCGTGCGGGCCGCGGCGAAGCTGCCCGACCACGAGCTGCACCTGATGAGCCGGATCAGCGACGACGAGCGTCGTCGGCTCACGAGGCTCGCCCCCGACGCGCGGATCGTCTTCCACGACGGGGCGAGCGACGAGGAGTACGCCGAGCTGCTCTCGAGCGCGACCGCACTCGTGCACGCCTCGCGCGCGGAGGGTTTCGGCATCCCGCTCGTCGAGGCGATGCGCCTCGGCACGCCCATCGTGGTGAGCGACATCCCGATCTTCCGGGAGATCGGCGGCGACGCCGCCGAGTACTTCGACCCGGCCGACCCCGACGATCTCGTCCGCGCGGTGCGCGAGCTCGAGGCCGACGAGGAGTGGGCGCGACGCTCGGAGCTCGCGGTCGAACGGGCGGCGGGCTACACCTGGGCCGCGTCCGCGGAGCGGCTGCTCGAGCTCATGCAGCGCACGGTCGCCGAGCAGGGCGGCCGCCGCACCCGGCGCCGCCGCTGAGCACGCTCAGTCCGCGGTGCCGGTGAGCCGCTCGGGCTCGACGAGTTCGAGCGCGCCGTCCGCGACGCGCACGAGGTGCACCGAACCGTTGTCGATGCGGTAGCCGGGCGCCGGCAGCGTCCAGTCGCTGAGGTGCAGGATGAGCGAGTGGATGACGCCGCCGTGCGCCACCGCGAGCACACGCCCGCCGGAGTGCCGTTCGGCGAGCGCGAGGAGCGCCGCCGAGCTGCGTTCGATGACCGCAGAGCGCGGCTCGAGTCCCTCGATGGTCGCGGCGGATGCCTCGAGCGCGGCCCGCCCCTCGGGGTCGAGGCCCTCGAGCGCCCCGTGCCGGCGTTCGACGAGCTCGGGAACGTGCACGGGCGCGGCCAGCCCGAGCCGCTCGGCCATGATCGACGCCGTCTCCGCCGCGCGGGAGAGCGGGCTCGCGTAGATCGCGTCCCACGACTCGGTGCGCAGCGCCTCGGCCGCCTCGGCGGCCTGCCGACGCCCCGTGTCGTTCAGCGGGATGTCGGTGAGGCCCTGGATGCGCCGCTCACGGTTCCAATCGGTCTCGCCGTGCCGCACGAGCGCGATCGTGACGGGCGCGAGCGGCATCCTGCTGAGCTCGGTCATCAGACCATGCTCGCAGATGCGCCGGCGAACTCACGCACCGAACTCACGCGCCCGAGTCATGCACCGAGGGCATCCGCGATGGCGGTCAGCGTCTCGGTCGTGCCCGCGTCGAGCTTGACGGCCGCGCGGCCATCGCCCTTCGTCTCGCCGCGGTTCACGACGACGATCGGCAGATGCCGCCGACGGGCGAGCTCGATGAGGCGGATGCCGGAGTTCACGACGAGGGAGCTGCCGGCGACGAGCAGGGAGTCGGCCGCCTCGACGACGCCGGCCGCCGAGCGGAACGTCTCGACCGGCACGAACTCGCCGAAGAAGACCACGTCGGGCTTCAGCATGCCGCCGCAGACGGAGCACTCGGGGATGCGCATGCCCGCGACGTCGTCGACCTCGACGTCGCCGTCGGGGTTCGTGCGCAGCGCACGCTCGAGCTCGGGCTCGAGACCCGGGTTCAGCGCGGTGAGCCGCTCGGCGATCGCCTCGCGCGCGAAGAGCTGACCGCAGGCGAGGCAGACGACCCGGTCCATGCCGCCGTGCAGCTCCACGACCCGGCGGCTGCCAGCGCGCCGGTGCAGCCCGTCGACGTTCTGCGTGACGACGCCGGCCGTCGCGCCGGAGGCCTCGAGCCGGGCGAGCGCGCGGTGGCCGCCGTTCGGGCGCGCCGAGCCGAAGGAGCGCCAGCCCAGGTGGCTGCCCGCCCAGTAGCGCTTGCGCGCCGGCTCGGAGCCGACGAAGGTCTGGAACGTCATCGGGGAGCGCCGCGGCGCCCCCTCGCCCCGGTAGTCGGGGATGCCCGAGTCGGTGCTGACCCCGGCCCCGGTGAGGACCGCGATCCTGCCCGCGCCGAGCACGTCGATCGCGCGGTCCAGGCCGGCCACGGCGGGCTCTGCAGTGCTGGTGCTCACACGGCTCCAATCGACGACGTTCACGGGACGAGTACCACGATGGTAAACACCGCGCTTTTCCAGTTTGTTTCCTGGGGTGGCAGGCTTGGGGGCCGGGAGGACCATTGCACGTCGAACGAGTGCGCGACGCGGCATCCGACGCCGTCGCCGACTACGCCGATCTCACGGACGTCGCGCTGCGCAGCGCGACCGAGCCGGAGCGCGGCATCTACCTGGCCGAATCCGCCAAGGTCATCGCCCGCGCGCTCGCGGCCGGGCACCGCCCGCGCTCCGTGCTGCTGGAGGAGAAGTGGCTCACGGGGCTCGAGCCGCTGCTCGCGGCGTACGACGTGCCGGTGCATCTGGCCGACGCGGCACAGCTCGAGGAGATCACGGGCTACCGCGTGCACCGCGGGGCCCTCGCCGCGTTCGAGCGGCCAGAGCTCCCGGACCCGGCCGAACTGCTCCGCGACGCCCGCCGGGTCGTCGTGCTCGAGGACATCGTCGATCACACGAACGTCGGGGCGATCTTCCGCTCCGTCGCCGGCCTCGGCGCGGATGCGGTGCTCGTGAGCCCGCGCTGCGCCGACCCGCTCTACCGCCGGAGCGTGCGGGTCAGCATGGGCACCGTGTTCCAAGTGCCGTGGACCCGGCTGCCCGACTGGGACGAGGCCGCCCCGCTGCTGCACGGCCACGGCTTCGAGATCGCCGCGCTCGCCCTCGCCGACGACGCCGTCTCGCTGCGCACGCTCGCGAAGGACCCTCCGGAGCGGCTCGCGCTCGTCTTCGGCGCCGAGGGCGACGGGCTGAGCCGCCGGGCGCTTTCCGCGGCCGACCGCATCGTGACGATCCCGATGCTGCACGAGGTGGACTCGCTGAACGTCGCGGCGGCCGCCGCGGTGGTGCTGTACGCGCTGACCGACCTCCAGCCCGAGCACGGGTCCGGCGGCTAGGCTCGCACTCGATGACGACCGAAGCCCCCGGCCGCGAGGCCGAGCACGACGCTGCGCGCCCGCGCCGCGCCGTCGCCGACCCCGCCGCGTCCGCCAGCGATCCCGCCGGTGCGACCCGCCAGGCCAAGGCGCGGGTCTACCGCCGCCGCCGGATCGTCGTGTTCGGCGCGCTCGCGATCATCCTCGCACTGCTCGTCTCGGGCGGCGTCTACGTCGGCCGGGCGCTCGGCGCGCCGATCCCGGCCGCGGCCCCGGTCGTCACCGCGCCGCAGCCGGTCGCACAGGCGGCGCAGCAGTTGGAGCTGCCCGGATTCGGCGGCTACGCGGTCGGCGCGGTCGGGTTCGACGGCCTCCTCGCGACCGGTTCCGCCGACGCCGCGCTGCCGACGGCGAGCATCACCAAGATCATCACCGCGCTCGTCGTGCTCGACGAGCACCCCGTCGCGGCGGGGGAGAGCGGCCCCGAGCTGGCCTACACGGAGGCCGACGTCGAGCTGTACTGGGACATGATCGCCCAGAACGGCTCCGTCGCGCCGGTGGAGCCAGGCATCTCACTGAGTCTCGTGCAGAGCCTCGAGGCGATGCTGCTGCCGTCCGGCAACAACTACGCGATCTCGATCTCGAACTGGGCCTTCGGCTCGCAGCAGGCCTTCCTGGACCGCGCCAGGACCTGGCTCGCCGATCACGGCTTCCAGCACACGGTCATCGCCGACTCGAGCGGGCTCTCCCTCGACAACACGAGCACGCCGGCCGAGCTCGTGCGGCTCGGCGAGCTCGCGCTCGAGAATCCGGTCGTCGCGGCGATCGTCGCGACGCAGGAGGTCGAGCTGCCGTCGCTCGGGCCCATCGAGAACTCGAACAAGCTGCTCGGCACCCACGGCGTCGACGGCATCAAGACCGGCACCACCGACGATGCGGCGAACCTGCTCTTCTCCGCCGACGTCCAGGTCGGCGAGGAGTCGGTCACGATCGTCGGCGTCCTGCTCGACGCCCCGGACCACGCGAGCCTGCGCCAGGCGGTGGCGGCGCTCCTCGACAGCGTCGCACCCGGCTTCCGCGAGGTGACCGTCTTCGACGAGGGCGCCGACCTCGCCAGCTACGCCACCCCGTGGGGACAGACCGCGCACGCCGAGGCGAGCGAGGCCGCCCGCCTGGTCGTCTGGAGCGACACCCCCGTCGCCGTCGAGGTCGACGCGGCCGCCGTCACGACCGCCGACGACGGCAGCGAGGTCGGCAACGCGACCGTGACGGCGGGCACCCGCACGATCGTCGTCCCGCTGCGGCTCGATGCTTCCCTCGAGGACCCCGGCGCCTGGTGGCGGCTCGGCAACCCCGGCGCGCTCGACGCTCCGGCGGTCGCCGGACGGGGCTGAGCTGCGCGCCGGTCAGTGGTCGTCGCGGAGCTCCGAGGCCGCGTAGGGACCGGCATCCGGCCGTTTGGCGGTGACGAAGTCGCCGGAGGACTGGTGGCGGATGCGCCGAACGACCCACGGCACGAGGTACTCCCGCGCCCAGGCGAGGTCGCCCACCCGCGCCTCGCGCCAGCTGCGGGCCGGCAGCGGTTCGGGCGTCGATGGCTCGAGGTCGTTGTCGACGTTGAGCGTCGCGAGCACCATGCGCGCGACGGTGTGGTGGCCGAGCGCGTTCAGGTGCAGCCGGTCGGGCGCCCACATGCGCTGATCCTGGATCTCGGTGAGCGCCCACTGATCGGCGACCAGCAGGTCGTGCTTCGCCGCGATCGCCCGGAGGTTCTCGTTGTAGATCGCGACCTTGCCGCGGATGCCGCGGAACACGGGGGAGAAGCCGACGTCGACGCCGGTGAACAGCACGATCGTGGCCCGGTCGCGGGAGAGCCGTTCGACGGCGTACTCGAAGCGCGCCGAGATCTCGTCGGGGTCGGTGCCCGGGCGGATGACGTCGTTGCCGCCGGCCGAGATCGTGATCAGGTCGGGCCGGAGCGCGAGCGCGGGCTCGATCTGCTCGTCGATGATCTGCTGGATGAGCCGGCCGCGGATGGCGAGGTTCGCGTAGGCGAAGTCGGCGTCGCCCTGGGCGAGCACCTCGGCGACGCGGTCCGCCCAGCCCCGATGCCCGCCGGGCACGGTCGGCTCCGGGTCGCCGATGCCCTCGGTGAACGAGTCGCCCAGGGCGACGTAGCGCGACCAGGGGTGACGCGGCTCGGTGGGCACCGGCTCCGCGGATTCGTTGGACTTTGCTCCGACTGGCATTCCTCCATTCTGCACACGCCGAACGGCGACGCGCGTCCGCTCGGCGGCGCGCCACGCCCGGTCGGCGATCCGGCTTCGCCCGTGTCGGATGCCTCGGGTAGCCTCGTATCCTCATGAGCTCAGTGATTCCGAACGGCGCCCACCCGGGCACGTCGGCCGCCGAGCACCTTTCCCCGTCGTATCCCGAGCGCGCCGCCTGGGGCACCGCCTCGAAGCTCCGCGCCTGGCAGGCCGAGGCCCTCGACCGCTACCTCGACGAGCTGCCACGTGACTTCCTCGCGGCGGCCACCCCGGGCGCCGGCAAGACGACCTTCGCGCTCCGGCTCGCGGCCGAGCTGCGCGCCCGGCGCATCATCGACCGCATCACCGTCGTGGCGCCCACCGATCACCTGAAGCGGCAGTGGGCCGACGCCGCCGACCGCGTCGGCATCCGCCTCGACCCCGGCTTCCGCAACGCGCACGGCCGCTCGGCGCGGCACTTCCACGGCGTCGCCGTGACCTACGCGCAGGTGGCGATGCGCCCCGCACTGCACCGCGAACTCACGCTCTCGGGCCGCAGCCTGATCATCCTCGACGAAGTGCACCACGGCGGCGACACGCTGTCCTGGGGCGACGCCATCCGCGAGGCCTTCGAGCCCGCCGCGAAGCGGCTCTCGCTCACCGGCACCCCGTTCCGCAGCGACACCGCGCCGATCCCGTTCGTCGACTACGCGCCGGATGCGAAGGGCATCCGCGTCTCCAGGACCGACTACGCCTACGGCTACGACCGGGCCCTCGCCGACGGCGTCGTGCGCCCCGTCATCTTCATGGTCTACGCCGGCCACATGCGCTGGCGCACGAAGGCCGGCGACGAGATGGAGGCGCGGCTCGGCGAGGACAACACGAAGGACATCACCTCCGCCGCCTGGCGCACCGCCCTCGAACCGAGCGGCGAGTGGATCCCCGCCGTGCTGAACGCCGCCGATCGGCGCTTGAGCGAGGTTCGCCAGTCGATCCCCGACGCCGGCGGACTCGTGCTCGCGACCGACCAGACCGTGGCCCGCGCCTACGCGCAGCAGCTCGAGCAGATCTGCGGCGAGCGGGTCACCGTCGTGCTCTCCGACGACAAGGAGGCGTCCGCCAACATCGAGGCGTTCTCGGCATCGACGAGCCGGTGGATGGTCGCGGTGCGCATGGTGTCGGAGGGGGTCGACGTGCCGCGGCTCGCCGTCGGCGTCTACGCGACGAGCTCCTCCACGCCGCTGTTCTTCGCGCAGGCCATCGGCCGCTTCGTGCGCGCCCGGCGCCGCGGCGAGACCGCCTCGGTGTTCCTGCCGAACGTGCCGGTGCTGATGGCGCTCGCGAGCGAGCTCGAGCGGCAGCGCGACCACGCGCTCGACCGGCGCGACGGCGACGGGGCCGACGATCCCGGCTTGGACGACGGGTTGCTCGAAGCGGCGAACCGCGAGGAGAAGGCGTCCGACGAGCTCTCCGCCGAGTTCACCTGGCAGGCGATCGCCTCAGACGCCACCTTCGACCGCGTCGTCTACGACGGCACCGAGTTCGGCACGCTCGCCGAGCCCGGCAGCGATGAGGAGTTCGACTTCATCGGCATCCCGGGCCTCCTCGAGCCCGAGCAGGTGTCCGAGCTGCTCCGTCACCGCCAGGCGCGCCAGGCGCGCCGCGCCGGCGACCGCCGCAAGCACACCGTCGCCGACGAGCAGCACGCCGAGCCCGTCGCCCTCTACCGCACCCTGAAAGAGCAGCGCGCACTGCTGAACAGTCTCGTCGGCCTCTGGGCGCGGCAGACCGGGGAGCCGCACTCGCAGGTGCACTCCGAGCTGCGGCGCATCTGCGGCGGTCCCGCGGTCGCGCAGGCGACGGTGACCCAGCTCCAGGCGCGCATCGAGTTCGTGCGCAAGCGGCTCGGCGCCCGCTGACGACGCAGCTCAGTCGGCGTCGGCGGTCGCGAACGCAGGCCGGTCGAGCGCCGCTTCCGTCTCGGCGAGCGTCGCCTCATCGAGCGATGCCGCGTCGAGCGCCCGCAGCAGATCATCGGCGAGGTCGTCGACGTGCTCGAGCCCGATCGAGAGTCGCACGACACCAGCGGCGGGCTTGGCCTCGCCGGCGACCGGCCGATGCGTGAGCGAGGCCGGATGCTGCACGAGCGAGTCCACCCCGCCGAGCGAGACGGCGTGGGTGACGAGCTCGCACGCCTCCACGAAGCGCTGCGCCGCTTCGAAGCCGCCCACGAGGTCGAGCGCGATGATCGAACCGGGGCCCGCCTGCTGGCGCCCGATGAGCCCCTGCGGGTCCTGGCCGGGGAGTCCCGGGTAGTGCACGGCGGCCACGGCCGGGTGCGCGGCGAGGCGCGACGCGAGCTCGCCCGCGGTCGCCTGCTGCGCGCGCACCCGCACGGGCAGCGTGCGGAGCCCGCGGTGCAGCAGATAGGCCGCGAAGGGATGCAGCAGACCGCCCGTGAGCGCGCGCACTCGGCGCAGCCGTCCCACCCACTCGCGATCGCCCGCGACGACCCCGCCCATGACGTCGCCGTGCCCGCCGAGATACTTCGTGGCGCTGTGCAGCACGAGCGCGGCGCCATGCTCGATGGGGCGCTGCAGCACGGGCGTCGCGAAGGTGTTGTCGACGAGCAGGGGCACCTCGCCCGCAGCTCGGGCGAGGGCGCCGAGATCGAGGAGCTCGAGCGTCGGATTGGCCGGGGACTCGACGACGACGAGCCCGGTGTCGGCCCGGATCGCGTCGGCGACCTCATCGGCGGTCGCCCAGCTCACCTCGGTGCCCAGCAGCCCGGTGTCGAGCACGTGGTCGGTGCCGCCGTAGAGCGGGCGGACCGCCACGATGTGCGGCCGACCGGCGCTCGCGCTCGCGATGAGCAGCGCCGAGAGCGCCGCCATGCCGCTCGCGAAAGCGACGGCACCGTGGGCCCCCTCGAGTTCGGCGAGGGCCGCCTCGAACCGGGCCACTCCGGGCTGCCAGAGCCGCTGGTAGACCGCCGAACGCTCGTCGCCGAGGTCGTGGCCGCCGGCGAGCTCCTCGTACGAGCGGCCGCCGAGCTCGACGGAGGGCAGCGGATTCGTCGTGGAGAGGTCGATGGGAGGAACATGGGAACCGAGCTCGCGAACGCCGTGCATGCCGGCGTGCACCGCGCGAGTCTCGAAGCGCGAATTCGAGGTCTGCATTCCGCCAATGAAGCAGGATCTGCAGAGTTCGGCAAGATCTGTCGCAGTTTCCCGCATACTGGTACTCTTTGTCGAAGATTCATCGAGACACCCCCCGAAGGAGGAAGCGATGGCGCAGAAAGCCGAACTCGATCGCGTCGACCGGGCGCTCATCGCCGCGCTCTCGTCGAACGCCCGCGCCTCGGGCGCCGCGCTGGCCGCTGAAGTCGGGGTCGCCGAGTCCACCGTCTCGCTCCGGCTCCGCCGGCTGCAGAGCCTCGGCATCATCCGCAGCTTCCGCGTCGACGTCGACCTCGCCGCCGTCGGCGTCTCCCTGCAGGCGCTCATCGCCGTCCGCCTCGTGAAGCACGATCGCAGCGAGATCGACGCCTTCCGGCAAGCCGTGCCCCACCTGCCCGGCGTGCTCGCCGTCTTCCACATGGCCGGTGCCGAGGACTACCTGCTGCACGTCGCCGCGCGCGACGCCGAAGAGCTGCGCGAGTTCGTGCTCGCCCACCTCACCGGTCACCCGGCCGTCGCCCACACCGAGACGAACCTCATCTTCGAGTACGCCGCCGGCGACGGCTGGCAGCATCTCGTCGGCTGACTGACGCCCCGAGTCCGCTGGCACCCGGGCGAGCTTCGGCGGGCCGAAGGACGTTCGGGAATCCGAAATGCTGCGAATCCCGCCGTTTCGAGCCGTTTCGACCGGCCACCCCGGTAGCTTGGCTGAGGCCGCGAGGGCGGTCCACGCGATGGCGCGGGCCGAACCGTCGACGCGCCCGCGAGAAGGAGCAGCATGAGTACCCCGCAGGGCACCGCAGCAGATCGAGCCAGATGGCGCCGCTACCTCGCCGACGAGCGCGCCGAGGCCGCCGTCTACCGCGAACTCGCCGCGCGCCGCGAGGGCGAGGAGCGGGAGATCCTGCTCGCTCTCGCCACCGCCGAAGGCCGGCACGAGGCGCACTGGCTGGGGCTGCTCGGCGGCGACGAGCGCGGCGTGCCGCGAGCCGACATCCGCACCCGCCTGCTCGGTGCGCTCGCGCGGCGCTTCGGCTCCATCTTCGTCCTCGCCCTCGCGCAGCGTGCGGAAGCCCGCTCGCCCTACGCGAGCGACCCGGACGCCACCGCGGCGATGGCCGCCGACGAACGGATCCACGGCGAAGTGGTCCGCGGCCTGGCGGCGCGCGGCCGGCGACGCCTCGCCGGCACCTTCCGCGCTGCCGTCTTCGGCGCCAACGACGGCCTCGTCTCCAACCTCGCCCTCGTGCTCGGCATCGGCGCCACCGGGGTGCCCGCGCCGGTCGTGCTGTTCACGGGAATCGCCGGGCTCCTCGCGGGCGCGCTCTCCATGGGTGCGGGCGAGTACGTCTCGGTGCGCTCCCAGCGCGAGCTGCTCGAGGCATCCGCTCCCGATCCCACGGCGCGCGAAGCGCTGCCCGACCTCGACATCGACGCCAACGAGCTCGCCCTCGTCTACCGCGCGCGGGGGATGGAGCCGGCCGAGGCCGCCGAGCACGCCGCACTCGTCGTCGCCCGGGTGCACGCCGTCGAACAGCAGCCGACCCCGACGGACGCGCTCGGCGTCGCCG
The DNA here is from genome assembly GCF_022811605.1 of Agromyces soli. Taxonomy (GTDB): domain Bacteria; phylum Actinomycetota; class Actinomycetes; order Actinomycetales; family Microbacteriaceae; genus Agromyces; species Agromyces soli. The sequence continues at coordinate 2,957,585 of NZ_CP094533.1, forward strand.
AGCACGACGACGAGGCCGTGGGCACCGGGCTGTCCGCGGCGCTCTCGAGCTTCTGCTTCTTCGCCTCCGGCGCCCTCATCCCGGTGCTGCCCTACCTGTTCGGCATGAGCGGCCTGCCCGCGGTGCTCCTCGCCACCGCGCTCGTCGGCATCGCCCTCCTCGCGACCGGCGCGACCGTCGGCCTGCTGTCGGGCGCCTCGCCGCTCAAGCGGGCGCTGCGTCAGCTCGCGATCGGCCTCGGCGCCGCCGCGGTGACGTACGTGCTCGGCCTCGCCTTCGGCACCACGATCGGCTAGCGTGGCGACTCGTGCCGCCGGCCGCGCGGCGAGAGGCGGCCGAGCTGCGCCCGCAGCCGAAGCCGCAGGGAGGAACCGCATGCCCGTCGCCCTCGTCACCGGAGCCGGTCGCCGCAACGGCATCGCGCACGCCATCGCCGTCGCCCTCGCCGCGGACGGCTGGGACGTGGCGGTGACGAGCTCGGCCGAGCGCGACCGCGAGATGCCCTACGGCGGCGATCCCGAGCGCGACCCGGTCCTGCTCGAGGCGGAGCTCCTCGCGCACGGCGGCCGCACCCTGCGGCTCGACGCCGATCTCGCCGACCCCGCCGCGCCGGCACGGCTCCTCGCCGAGGTCGGCGCGCAGCTCGGCCCCGTGTCCGCGCTCGTGCTGTCGCACGCGTACAGCGTCGACTCCGGCCTGCTGGACACCTCGCTCGAGAACTTCGACCGGCACTTCGCGGTGAACACCAGGGCCGCCTGGCTGCTGATCCGCGCGTTCGCGGAGCAGGTCCCGGCCGGCGGCGGCAGCGTCGTCGCCCTCACCAGCGACCACACCGCGGGCAATCTGCCGTACGGCGCGAGCAAGGGCGCACTCGACCGCATCGTGGTCGCCGCGGCCCGCGAGCTCGGCGGCCTCGGCATCCGCGCGAACCTCGTGAACCCGGGCCCGATCGACACCGGCTGGATGGACGACGCGACGCGCACCGCGCTCACCGCGGAGCAGCCGAGCGGACGGCTCGGCACCCCCGAGGACGCCGCGCGCCTCGTCCGCTTCCTCGTCTCCGAGGACGGGCGCTGGGTGAGCGGGCAGCTGATCCACAGCGACGGCGGCTTCTCGGTCTGAGCCGCACGAGGCGCGGGGAGCGCAGCGGAGCCGGTTACGGCGCCGTCACGAAGTCGATCAACTCCTCGACCCGGCCGAGGAGCGCCGGCTCCAGGTCGCCGTAGCCGCGGACCCGGCCGAGGATGTGCTGCCAGGCGCGGGCGATGTCGGCCTGCTCGGCGTGCGGCCAGCCGAACGCGGCGCAGATGCCGTGCTTCCACTCGGTGCCGCGGGGGATGACCGGCCACGCCTCGACCCCGAGCCGCTGCGGCTTCACCGCCTGCCAGATGTCGATGTAGGGGTGGCCGACGACGAGCACGTGCGCGCCGTGCGGCCCGCGTGCGACGGCATCCGCGATGCGCTGCTCCTTCGAGCCCGGTACGAGGTGGTCGACGAGCACGCCGACCTTGCGCTTCGGGCCGGGTCGGAACTCCGCGAGCGTGTCGGCGAGCACGTCGACCCCCTCGAGGTACTCCACGACGACGCCCTCGACGCGGAGGTCGGCGCCCCAGATCTTCTCCACGAGCTCCGCGTCGTGGCGCCCCTCGACGAAGATGCGGCTCGGCAGCGCCACCTTCGCGGGCGCCGCCTCGGCGACGAAGGAGCCCGAGGCGGTGCGCAGCCGTCCGGCCGGCGCCTTCGGCTTCGGCGCGACGAGGCGGACCGGCCGCCCGTCGAGGAGGAAGCCGTGTCCGAGCGGGAACAGCCGGCGGCCGCCGAAGCGGTCCTCGAGCACGACGTTGCCCTGCTCGACGCCGAGGATCGCGCCGCAGAAGCCCGACTCCGCGAGCTCGACGACGAGGTCCCGCTCGGCCGCGACCTCGGGGATCGTCGTGCGGCCCCTGGCCTTCCAATCGCCGGCGAGCACATCGCTGCCGTAGCGGTCGTGGGGGTCGTGGTCGAAGGGCGGGGTGGCGGGCACCGGTCGAGGCTAACGGACCCGGACCGCCCGCCGGCGGAGACACGGCGGCCGCGCTCGGAGTGGCGCCGACGGGGTCAGCGGAAGTCCCGTGACCGGTGCGGCGCCTGCACGGTGAGCCGTTCGAAGCGGTCGACCACGAGGTTCGTCACGCCCTCCGGCGAACGCTCCAGGATGCCTCGGACGACCATCGCCGGCGCCTCCCTCGCGATGCGCCGGTAGCGGTTCCAGACGCCGACCCCGGCGATCACGTTGAGGGTGCCCGACTCGTCCTCCAGGTTCAGGAAGGTGATGCCCGAGGCGGTCGCCGGACGCTGCCGGTGGGTGACCACCCCGCCCACCTCGACGCGCCGCCCGGACTCGACGGCCTGCAGGCGGTCGATCCGCACCGCGCCGCGGGCGTCGAGCTCCTCCCGCGCGTGCCGGATCGGATGGTCGTCGGGGGAGATGCCCGTCGCCCAGAGGTCGTAGACCACCTGCTCGGCCTCGCTCAGGATCGGCAGCAGCGGCGGCTGCACCACCACGACGGAGCCCACCAGGAACTCCGCCCGGTCCTGCGCGGCCTCGCCCGCGAGCCACAGCGCCTCGCGCGGCGCCAGTCCGAACGTCTCGAAGGCGCCGGCGGCGGCGAGGGCCTCGAGCTGCTCGGTGTCGAGCCCGGCCCGGCGCGCCACCTCGGCCATGTCGCGATAGGGGCCGCCCGACTCGCGTTCGGCCACGATGCGCTCGGCCACCGCCGTGCCGATCGAGGCGACGTCGGCGAGCCCGAGGCGCACGGCGAAGGCGCCGTCGCGGCGGTGCTCGGCCGAACGGTCGGGGGCCGCCCGGTCGAAGTCGCCGACCTCGGGCTGCTCGGCATCGAGGCATCCGCCCAGGCCGCTCGGCGGCCGCCCCGGATCGCCGAGCGGGCCACGGACCTCGGCGCGGTCGAGCGGCTCGAGCCCTGCGTGCACCGCGGAACGGAGGATGTCGGGCCGGAGCATGCGCACCCCGTGCCGCCGGGCGTCGGCGGTCAGGGTGTGCGGCGAGTAGAAGCCCATCGGCTGCGCGCGCAGCAGCGCGGCGAGGAACGCCGCCGGATAGTGCAGCTTCAGCCACGAGCTCACGTAGACGAGCAGCGCGAACGCCAGGGCGTGGCTCTCGGCGAAGCCGAAGTTCGCGAAGGCCTCGATCTTGCCGTAGATCGCGTCGGCGTCCGCCTGGGAGAGCCCGTTGCGGGCCATCCCGGCGTAGAGCTTCTCCTGCAGCTCCGAGATCTTCTGCACGCCCCGCTTCGAGCCCATCGCCCGGCGCAGGAGGTCGGCGTCGGCCGCGGTGCAATCGCCCACGGCGACGGCCATCTGCATGAGCTGCTCCTGGAAGAGCGGCACCCCGAGGGTGCGCTTCAGCACCGGCTCAAGCTTCGGATGCAGGTAGCTGACCGGTTCCTCGCCCGTGCGCCGCCGGATGTAGGGGTGCACCGCGCCGCCCTGCACGGGGCCGGGCCGGATCAGCGCGATCTCGACCACGAGGTCGTAGAAGCAGCGCGGCTTCAGCCGGGGGAGCGTGCCCATCTGCGCCCGGCTCTCGACCTGGAACACGCCGATGGAGTCGGCGCGGCAGAGCATGTCGTAGACGGCCGGCTCCTCCTTCGGGATGGAGTGCAGCTCCCAGTGCTCGCCGGTGCGGGCCTCGATCAGGTCGAAGGCGTACTGCAGGGCGGCGAGCATGCCGAGGCCGAGCAGGTCGAACTTCACGAGGCCCATCCAGGCGCAGTCGTCCTTATCCCATTGCAGCACCGTGCGCCCCGGCATGCGGGCGTGCTCGATCGGGCAGACCTCGCCGACCGGGCGGTCGGTGAGCACCATGCCGCCGGAGTGGATGCCGAGGTGCCTCGGGAAGGTGAGCAGCTGCTCCGCGAGCTCGACCACGGGGCCCGGGATGTCGTGGTCGTCGGTCTCGACCACGGCGCCCCAGCGCTCCACCTGCCGCGACCAGGCGTCCTGCTGGCCGGTCCCGTAGCCGAGCGCCTTCGCCATGTCGCGCACGGCGGCCTTCGGCCGGTAGCTGATCACGTTCGCGACCTGGGCCGCGTTCTGCCGGCCGTACTTGGCGTACACGTACTGGATGATCTCCTCGCGCCGATCGGAGTCGAAGTCGACGTCGATGTCGGGCTCCTCGTCGCGCAGGGCGGAGAGGAAGCGCTCGAAGGGCAGATCGAACTTGATCGAGTCCACCGCGGTGATCCGCAGCGCATAGCAGACGGCCGAATTCGCGGCGGAGCCGCGTCCCTGGCAGAGGATGCCTCGCCGGCGCGCCTCGGCGACGAGATCGTGCACGATCAGGAAGTAGCCGGGAAAGTCCTTCTGCTCGATGACCGCGAGCTCGTGGTCGAGACGCCGGCGCACGTGCTCGGGCACGCCGGGGTAGAGCTCCTCGGCGCCCTGCCGGACGAGCTCGCGCAACCAGCTCATCGGGGTGTGCCCCGCCGGCACCTCCTGCCTCGGGAGTCGGGGCCGGGCGCTGCGGAGCGTGAAGCCGAGCTCCTCGGCGAGCACGACGGAGCGTTCGACCGCGCCCGGGTAGCGGCCGAAGCGGGCCAGCATCTCGGCGCCGCTGCGCAGGTGCTGCTCGTTCGCGGCCGGCAGCCAGCCGTCGAGCTCGTCGAGGCTGCGCCTGGCCCGCACCGCCGACAGGGCGTTCGCGAGGCGGTGCTCGCCCGGCGTCGCGTAGTGCACGGCGTTCGTGGCGAGCAGCGGCACCCCGGCACCGGCGGCGATCGCGGCGAGCCGGTCGTTCGCGCGCTGGTCGCCGGGATGCCCGTGGTCGAAGAGCTCCACCACCACCTGCTCCCGGCCGAACAGGGCGATCAGCCGATCGAGCTCGCGCCGAGCCCCGTCGTCGCCCTCGGCCGCGAGCGCCCGGCGCACCGCGCTCTTGCGGCAGCCCGTCGGCACGACCCACTCGCCGCCGGCCTGCTCCGCGAGCCGTTCGAGCTCGTAGACGGGGCGTCCCTTCTCGCCCCCGGCGAGCTGCGCCGCCGTGATGGCCGCCGCGAGCCGGTGGTAGCCGGCCTCGCCCCGGGCGAGGACGAGCAGGTGCTCGCCCTCGGGGTCGGCGGCGCCCAGCTGCGGGGCGGAGAGGCCGAGGGAGAGCTCGGCCCCGTAGACCGTGCGCAGCTCGGGGAAGCTCTCGGCCGCCTCGGCGAAGCGGACGATGCCGTAGAAGCCGTCGTGGTCCGTGATCGCGAGGCCGGAGAGCCCGAGGCGCCTCGCCTCCTCCACGAGCTGCTCGGGCTGGGAGGCGCCGTCGAGGAAGCTGTAGTTGGAGTGCACGTGCAGCTCCGCGTAGGGCACGAGCGGCCCGCTCGGCGCGACGAGCCCCTCGCTCGGCCGGTACGGGGCGCGCTTCCGGCTGAAGGCCGGCCCGTCGCCGCCGTCGGCGATGAGCTTCGACGGCGTCGGCCGGCGCCGGTCGGACAGCTTGCGTTCGAGCTCCGACCAGGGGATCTCGGGGTTGTTCCAGCCCATCAGTCGCGCCCCATCAGTCGTACCTCGCCTCAGCCCACCAGCCCTCCGCGTCGCGGAGCAGCAGCCAGGCGCAGCCGTCGTGGTCGACGAGCTGGAAGCGGTGCACCCGCCTCGCCCGCTCCGGATCCCACCAGCGCTCGACGACGGGCCACGGGCCGGCCCAGGCGCGCACCTCGGCCGGCTGCTGCCCGGCGAGGGCGAAGCCGGCCGGCGGGGAGCCGATCGCTCCGCGCTCGTCGATCGTGACGGAGCCGCCCGCGGCGTCGCGGAGGAGCACCGCCACCGGCTCGTCGAAGACGCTCGCCGGCGCTCGCGCGGGCAGGGTGCCCGGCCACGGCCCGGGCCGGACCGCCGGGGCGCGGTCGCCCCAGGGCACGAGCACCTGCCGGTCGCCGAGGAGCCGCCCGCCGCCGACGGCCGCGGTGGCGACCCCCTCGTGCCCGAGGAGCCCCTGCACGCGGGTGAGCGCGTGATGCACCCGTTCGTCGGGACCGCCGCCCCAGAGCCCGGGCTCGTGGTCTCCGGTCGAGTCCAGCCGCTCGGGGATGATGCGCACCCGGGTCACCGCGGCGGCGAGCCCGGCTTCGGCGCTGCCCGCGCCCTGCAGCTGCCAGCGCACCCGATCGAGCACCTCCGAGGCGGTGAACCAGCGCGGATGCAGCCAACTGCGCCCGGAGTGGCCGCCGCGGTCGTCCTCCAGCTCGACCCGGAGCGCGGTGCAGACGAGCCTCGACTCGCGGATGCGATCGATGAACCGTTCGGCCGAGACCCGGAACGCGAAGGCGAGCTGATCGATCCGGTCGATCGGCGGCTCGAAGCGCTGCTCCACCTCGAACTCCGGCGGAGGCGTGCGGGCCGCCACCTCGGACTGCTCGCGCCCGGCGGCCCGCTCGTGCGCGAACGCCCCGGCCGGGCCGAAGCGCCGACGCACGTCGGCGGCCGGCAGCGCCGCGAGCTCCCCGAGCGTGCGCACCCCGAGCCGCAGGAGCAGTGTGCGGGTGCGCTGATCGACGACGAGCGAGACGGGCAGCGGTGCCAGGAACTCGGCCGAGCCGCCCTCCGGGACGACTCCGACGGGGGAGCGCAGCGCGCTGCGGGCCGCCTGCTCGGCCGCGAAGGGGCCGTCGGCGATGCCGATCTTCGCCCCGGGCACTCCGAGCGCGGCGACGGTGTCGAGCAGGGCGCCCGCCGCCTGCGCCTCGCCCCCGTAGTACCGGACCGGGCCGCGCGCCCGCATCGCGAGCGTGCCGGGCCGCACGAGCTGCACGGCGGGCACCGCCTGCTCCACCCCGCGCACCACGGGCTCGAAGGCGCGATGATCGAGCACGGGGTCGTAGGGGAGCACGAGGAGTTCGGGGGAGCGGTACTGCGCCTCGCGCAGGCGGAGGCCCCTGACGACCCCGTCGCGGCGTGCCGCGGCCGAGCAGGAGTGCACGGCGCCGCCCTCGATGAGCGCGATCGGCCGTGCCGGGTCGAGCCCCGCCTCACGGCCCGCGGCGAGGACCGGCCAGTCGGGGCACCAGAGCACGATGGTGCGGGTGTGCCGGATCATCCCGCCCGCCGTTCTGCGCCGATCCGGCGGACCTCGGCCAGCGGCTGCACTTCGGCGAAGCCCCGCGCCTCCTCAGCGAGCCGGAGCCGCGCGCGTCGCCCGCTCGCGAAGCCCCCGCGACCGGAGGCGCGCACGAGCAGCTCGTGATCGGCGAGCAGGCCGTGCCCGCGCTCGAGCCCGCTCCAGCCGCTCGACTCGACGCCGAGGCTCGCCTCGCTGCCCGGCCAGCTGCCGGCCACGAGGAGGGCGGCGCCGCGCTCGCGGAGCCTGGCCGCGAGCCTGGACGCCTCGGCCGGCTGCACCCGGCCGCCGGGGCGGACCGCGACGAGGGGGATGGCCTCGGCGAGTGTCGCGACGACGGTGAACCAGTGCCGCCCGGGCCGCGGCACGAGCGCGAGCCGGTCGAGGTCGAGTCCGAACCGCTCGGCCGCCTCGACCCCGAACTCGGGGATGCCGACGACCGCGCACCAGCGCCCGGCGGCGCTCGCCTCGGCGAGCAGGGCCATCAGCACCGAGCCGGAGCCGTGCACCTCGGTGACGGTGCCCTCGCGCAGCGCCCCACCGGGGAGGAGTCCCGCGAACGCGGGATGGGTCGGCAGCGCGCGCCCCTCGAGCCTCGTCGCCTGCATGCCGTGGATGCGGCTCTGCAGCTCGGCGACCCGCTCGAGGCGGGTGCGCTGGGGAAGGGTCGAGGTCACTCATCCAGTTTCGAACAGAGATTCGAAAACGGCAAGTCCGCAATCGAACAGGTATTCGACTCTCCGGATGGGTGGGCGAGGCCGGAAAACGCGAAAGGGCCGGATCTTTCGATCCGGCCCTTTCGACCACGTGCGCGAGGGGGGACTTGAACCCCCACGCCCTATACGGGCACTAGCACCTCAAGCTAGCGCGTCTGCCAATTCCGCCACCCGCGCGTGGTTTCCCGCTGATCTCTCAGCGGGCCGTAGAAGACATTAGCACGGTTTCGGAGGGCCGTTTGACCACCACGGGCGACCGCGGCATCCGCCCCTCCGAAAGCGCAGATCACGCTGCTGAAACTCGTTCCCCGAGGGGGCCGCGCCGGGAGAATCGGGGGAGTGGGGGAGAACGAGCCGGGCACGATAGCGTGGAGCGCATGGCCGAGGCAGCGACGACCCCCGCGATCACCGACGAACTCGACGAGACGGCGAGCATCGCGCAGGAGCTGATCCGCTTCGACACCACGAACTACGGCGAGGGGCGCGCCAACGGCGAGCGCGAGGCCGCCGAGTACGTCGAGGCCAAGCTCTCCGCCCTCGGTCTCGCCCCGCAGCTGTTCGAGTCGGCTCCGCGCCGAGCGAGTGTCATCGCACGAGTGCCGGGCCGGAATCCCGAGAAGCCGGCGCTCGTGCTGCACGGCCACCTCGACGTGGTCCCCGCCGACCCGCGCAACTGGAGCGTCGACCCCTTCGCGGGCGAGGTGCGCGACGGCATGCTCTGGGGTCGCGGCGCGGTGGACATGAAGGACATGGACGCCATGATGCTGACGGCGCTCGGCGACATCCTGCGCAGCGGCCGCCAGCCGGAGCGCGAGCTCGTCGTCGCGTTCTTCGCCGACGAGGAGGCCGGCGGCGACTACGGCGCGCACTGGCTCGTCGAGCACCACCCCGAGCTCTTCGCCGGCGCCACCGAGGCGATCAGCGAGGTCGGCGGCTACTCCATCACCGTCGGCGGCACCCGGGCCTACCTGCTGCAGACGGGGGAGAAGTCCCTGCTCTGGGTGCGGCTCGTCGCCACCGGCACGGCCGCGCACGGCTCCCGACTCATCCACGACAACGCCGTCACGAAGCTCGCCGAGGCCGTCGCCCGCATCGGCCGTACGGAGTGGCCGCTGCGCCTCACCGGCACCACCACGGAGCTCCTCGCCGCCGTCGCCGGAGTGCTCGGCGTCGACCCCCAGCAGGTCTCGCCCGACGAGCTCGCCCTCGCCACCGGTTCCGCCTCGGGCTTCATCACCGCGACGCTGCGCACGACGACCAACCCGACGCTGCTCGAGGCCGGCTACAAGCACAACGTCATCCCCGACCGGGCCGAGGCGCTCGTCGACATCCGCACCCTCCCGGGCGAGGAGGACGAGGTGCTCGCCGCGATCCGCGCGCTCGCCGGCGACGACGTCGAGGTCGAGATCGTGCACCGTGACGTCGGCCTCGAGGCATCCACGACCGGCCCGCTCGTCGACGCGGTCGCCGGGGCGATCGGCCGGCACGACCCCGGCGCCCCGGTGTTCCCGTACCTGCTCTCGGGCGGCACCGACAACAAGGCGCTCTCCAGGCTCGGCATCGCCGGCTACGGCTTCGCGCCGCTCCGACTGCCCGAGAACATCGATTTCCCGGCGATGTTCCACGGCGTCGACGAGCGCGTGCCGCTCGACGCGCTCTCCTTCGGGCATCGCGTGCTTCGCGACCTGCTGCTCGAATACTGAGCCCTCCCGCGGAGGGGGCTTACGATCGTCTCCGTCGCCGCACGCCACCGACCGAACGGACACACGACACGTGATCGAAGCCCTCATCCTCGGGTTCGTCCAGGGACTGACCGAGTTCCTCCCCATCTCCTCGAGCGCGCACCTGCGCATCCTGGGTGAGCTCCTGCCTGGCGCGCAGGACCCGGGCGCGGCGTTCACCGCCATCACCCAGATCGGCACCGAGGCGGCGGTCGTCGTGTTCTTCTGGCGCGACATCGTGCGGATCATCTCGCACTGGTTCGGCTCGTTCACGGGCCGGGTGCCGCGGAACGACCCCGACGCCCGGATGGGCTGGCTCATCATCGTCGGCTCGATCCCGATCGTGGCGCTCGGCGTGCTCTTCCAGGACGAGATCGAGACGACCTTCCGCTCGCTCTGGATCGTCGCGACGATGCTCATCGTCTTCGGCATCATCCTCGGTCTCGCCGACTGGGCCGGCCGCAAGACCCGCACCCTCCGGGAGCTGAACGTGCCGCACGGCATCCTGTTCGGCTTCGCGCAGGCGCTCGCGCTCATCCCCGGCGTCTCGCGCTCGGGCGGCACGATCTCGATGGGGCTCTTCCTCGGCTACGAGCGGGCCGCCGCCGCGCGCTACGCGTTCCTGCTGGCGATCCCCGCCGTCTTCGGCTCGGGCTTCTACCAGCTCTTCAAGAGCATCGGCGAACCGAGCGTCTACGGGCTCGTCGAGACGGGCGCGGCGACGCTCGTCGCCTTCGTCGTGGGGCTGCTCGTCATCGCGTTCTTCATGAACTACATCTCGAAGCGCAGCTTCCTGCCCTTCGTGATCTACCGGATCCTGCTCGGCGGGCTGCTGCTCGTGCTGCTCGGCACGGGCGTGCTGAGCGCCTGAGCCCCGCCCGGGTCAGCCCGCCCGGGTCAGCCCTCCCGGGTCAGCCCTCCCGGGGCCGCCAGGGCTCGTCGCCGGCCGGGCCGTCGCCGCGACGGCGCAGGTAGCGCTCGAACTCCTTGGCGATCGCCTCGCCGCTCGCCTCCGGGGCGTCGACCGCGTCGCGGGCCTCTTCGAGCTGGGCGATGTAGGCGGCCATCTCGTCGTCCTCCGCCGCGAGGGCGTCGACGCCGGCCTCCCAGGCCTTCGACTCGATCTCGAGCGAGCCCCGGGGGATCGAGAGCCCCGTCAGCTCCTCGAGCTTGCCGAGGAGCGCCAGCACCGCCTTCGGCGACGGCGCGTTGTGCACGTAGTGCGGGACCGAGGCCCACAGGGAGACGGTCGGGATGCCGGCGCGCTCGGCCTGATCGGCGATGACGCTGAGGATGCCGACGGGCCCCTCGTAGCTCGAGCGCTCGACGCCGAGCGAGGCGCGCACCTCGGGGTTCTCGCTCGAGGCGAAGACCGCGAGCGGCCGGGTGTGCGGCGCGTCGGCGAGCATGGCGCCGAGCAGCACGATGCCGTCGATGTCGGCCGCGAGCGCGGCGTCGACGAGCTCGGCGGTGAACGCCTTCCAGCTGCGTGCCGGCTCGGCGCCGAGCAGCACGTGCAGTCCCTCGGCGCCCGGCCCGGTGAGCTGCTCCTCCGGCTCGTCGAGCTCGGGCTCGCCGCCCGGCCCGAGGATCGCGGCGCCCGGCCACTCGATCCGGCGCACGCCGTCGTCGCCGGCGACGATCGACGGCCGCGAGAACTGGAAGTCGAAGTAGAGCTCGGGGTCGACCGCGGCGATCTCGACGAGCCCCAGCCGACGGGTCAGCAGCTTCGCCGCCCCGGTCGCCGCCTCGCCCGCGTCGTTCCACCCCTCGAAGGCCACGACGAGGAGTCGTCCGCCGTCGAATCCGACCGGATGGTCCACTGGCGTCGCCCCGCTTCCTGCGCCCGGACGATCCGGGTTCGGTTCCACAATAGGCGGTGCCCGTAGACTTGCCCGTTGTGACTCCTCGCCTTCCCGCCGCCGTCCTCTGGGACATGGACGGCACGCTCGTCGATACCGAACCGTACTGGCTCCGCGCCGAGGCCGAACTCGTCCGCTCGCACGGCGGCGTCTGGACCGAGGAGGACGGGCTGCAGCTCGTCGGTTCCGGCCTCTGGGAGTCGGCCGCCGTCTTCCAACGGGCGGGCGTCGCCCTCTCCGCCGACGAGATCGTGCACCACCTCACCGGCCGCGTGCGCGAGCAGATCGTCGCCGAGGGCGCGCCGTGGCGCCCCGGTGCGCGCGAGCTCCTGCGGGAGATCCGCGAGGCGGGGGTGCCGACCGGTCTCGTCACGATGTCGCTGCGCGCGATGGCGGAGGACATCGTCGCCGCCACCGGATTCGAGGCGTTCGACGTGCTCGTGGCCGGCGACATGGTCGACCACCCGAAGCCCCACCCCGAGCCCTACCTGCGCGCCGCCGAGCAGCTCGGCGTCGACATCACCGCCTGCATCGCGCTCGAGGACTCCCCGCCAGGGGTCGCCTCCGCGGCGGCGTCCGGGGCGTTCGCCCTCGGCATCCCGCACATCGCCTCGCTCGACGGCAGCGACGCGCACCTGCTGTGGCCGACGCTGGCCGGGCGTACGAGCGTCCAGCTGTTCGAGGCCGCGAGCGCCCACCTGGCCTCGCAGCGCCTCGCCGACGAGCCCGAGGAGGCCAACGCGTGAACGAGAGCCGCGGCGAGCGGAGCGGCCCCTTCCGGGTCGGCGACCGCGTCCAGCTCACCGGACCGAAGGGGCGGATGCACACCATCACCCTGGAACCCGGCAAGGTCTTCCACTCGCACAAGGGCGGCATCGCCCACGACGCCGTGATCGGGCTGCCCGACGGCTCGGTCGTCGCGAACGAGGTCGGCGTCGAATACCTGGCGCTCCGGCCGCTGCTCAGCGACTTCGTCATGTCGATGCCGCGCGGCGCGGCCATCGTCTACCCGAAGGACGCGGCCCAGATCCTCGCGCAGGCCGACGTCTTCCCCGGCGCCACCGTCGTCGAGGCGGGAGTCGGCTCGGGCGCCCTCTCGCTGTGGCTGCTGCGCGCCATCGGCCCCGAGGGCCGGCTGCACTCCTTCGAACGGCGCGACGAGTTCGCCGAGGTCGCTCGCGGCAACGTCGCGACCTTCCACGGTCGCGACCCGGAGAACTGGTCGATCACGCTCGGCGACCTCGCCGAGGCGCTCCCGGAGACCGTCGCCGACGGCTCCGTCGACCGGGTCGTGCTCGACATGCTCGCGCCCTGGGAGTGCATCGGCGCGGTGTCCCGCGCACTGAAGCCCGGCGGGGTCGTGCTCTGCTACGTCGCCACCGTCACCCAGCTCTCCAGGGTCGCCGAGGCCATCCGGGCGACGGGGGAGTACACCGACCCCGACGCGAACGAGACCATGGTGCGCGGCTGGCACGTGCAGGGGCTCGCGGTCCGGCCGGACCACCGCATGATCGCGCACACCGGCTTCCTCATCACCGCCCGCCGGCTCGCGCCGGACACCGTGCTGCCCGAGCTCAAGCGCCGCCCGTCGAAGACGGAGTTCAGCGACGAGGACGTCGAGGCGTGGACGCCCGGCGCCCTCGGCGAGCGGACGGTCAGCGACAAGGCGCTCCGCAAGCGCGTCCGCGCCGCGGACACCGCGGCCGGCCACGCCCGCGCCCCCATCGACGAGGCCCCCGGCGATGCCGGGTAGGCTTTCATCGCTCACCGCCGCCCAGGCGGCATCCGTGACCGCATCCCAGAATCGAGGATCCGTGCGCTCGTCTCTCGCGCTCATCGCCGCCCTCGGCGTCGCCGTCGCCCTCTCCGCCTGCTCGACCGGACCCGCACCCGAGGCCGGCCCCGGCGCCTCGACCGAGGCGGTCACCGTGACGGGCGAGTTCGGCTCCGAGCCGAAGGTGACGTTCCCCACCCCGCTGACGCCGACCGAGACCCAGTGCGAGGTGCTGCACGAGGGCGAGGGCGACTCCATCGCGGAGGGCCAGCTCGTCGAGGTGGCGTTCGTCGCGTACGACGGCGGCACCGGCGAGAAGCTCGGCGGCGGCGGCTTCGGCGATGCGGGCGGCCAGCTGATGACGCGGGGCGGCTCCGACTCGGTCCCGGCCTTCGACAAGGGCCTCAGCTGCGCCAGCGAGGGCTCGCGCGTCATGTTCGTCGCGGCCGACTACGACGCGAGCGGGGCCGGAGAGCCCACTCCGGGCGCCGACCCGAAGAACGGCGTGGTGTTCGTCCTCGACGTGCTCCGCGCCTTCCCGATGAAGGCCGAGGGCGCCCCGCAGCTCACCCGCGACGGATTCCCCGCGGTCGTGCTCGCGCCCGACGGCCGTCCCGGCATCACGGTGCCGAAGTCCGACCCGCCCGCCGACGCGAAGCAGACCACCGCGGTCGAGACGCTCAAGGGCGGCAACGGCCCGGTCGTGAAGGACGGCGACACGGTCGTCGTGCAGTTCACCGCCGTGAACTGGGACGACAACCAGGTCATCGAGGAGCTCTCCACCTGGGACCAGGGAACGCCCGCGCGGGTCGGCGCGACGAGCGACGCGGCGACGGCGATGCAGATCGGCCTCCCCGTCGGCTTCACGAAGTCGCTCATCGGCCAGCAGGTCGGCTCGCAGCTCGGCCTCATCATCCCGGCGAGCGAGGCGTACGGCGAGCAGGGGGCCGGCAACGGGGTCATCGCCCCGAACGCCACGCTCTTCTTCGTGGTCGACATCCTGGGCGTCCTCTGATTCCCGCGCGGCGGCGACCGGCCCCGGCCGGTTCAGTATGATCGCTGCTGTGGCGGAGAAGTCTCGGGGAACGCCCCGCATCCAGGTCGAGGACCGCCTCTTCAGCCTCGTGCTCGCGCTGCTCGCGACCGAGACCGGGCTGCTGAAGTCGGAGATCCTGTCGACCGTGCGCGGCTACGCCGAGCGCTACGACCCGTCCGGGGCGAACGCGAGCCTCGAGCGCCAGTTCGAGCGCGACAAGGACGAGGTGCGCGAGCTCGGCATCCCGCTCGAGACCATCGAGTCGCCCGATCGCCCGGGCGACAACCAGTCCCTTCGCTACCGCATCCCCAAGGGCCGCTACGACCTGCCCGACGAGGTCACCTTCACCCCCGACGAGCTCGCCCTGCTGGGCCTCGCCGCCGAAGTGTGGCGCGAGGCATCCCTCTCCTCCGACTCGCAGCGCGCCCTCACGAAGCTGCGCGCCCTCGGCATCGAGCCGCGCGAGCCGGTCATCGGCTACGCCCCTCGGCTGCGGGTGCGCGACGCCGCCTTCGAGCCGCTGCGCCAGGCGCTCGACCGCCGGCAGGCGGTCTCCTTCCGCTACTTCAAGCCCGGCGAGCCCGCCCCGCGCCTCCGCCGCGTCGAGCCGTATGCGGTCGTGCTGCACGAGGGCCGCTGGCATCTGCACGGCCGCGACCGCGACGCCGACGGCCTGCGCACCTACCTGCTCTCCCGCATCGTCGGCCCCGTCGAGGTGCTGACCGGCGTCTCCTTCGAGGCGCCGCCCGCCGACGTGCAGGACCGCATCCTCGGCGAGCTCGAGGCGCTCCGGCTGCAGAACACGGCCGACCTGGCCGTCGCCGCCGGCAGCGACGCCGAGGTCCGTCTCGGCAAGCGCGCCGTGCTCCGCGACGACGACCGCGGAGTGATCAGCCTGCACTACACCGACGCGGCCGTCTTCGCCGACGAACTCGCCGCCTACGGCCCTGAGGTGCGCGTGCTCTCGCCGGCCGAGCTCCGCGACGCGGTCCAGGCGCGGCTCGCGATCGTCGCGGCTGCGCACGACGAGGCGGGGGAGAGCTGATGGCCGCACGCAAGCCGCTGCGCGCCTCCGACAAGCTCGTGTTCCTGCTCGCCTTCGTGCCGTACCTCCTCGAGCGGCGGGTGGTCGACGTGTCCGAGGCGGCGGAGTACTTCGGCCTCGGCGAGGGCGAGATCCGCGACGCGGTCCGTCTGATCGCGACCTCGGGCCTGCCGGGCGAGACCGGCACCTACCAGCCGAACGACCTGTTCGACATCGACTGGGACTCCTTCGAGGACGACGACGTCATCGTGATCGTGCACCACGTCGCGATCGACGACGCGCCCCGCCTGTCGGCGCGCGAGGCGAGCGCGCTCATCGCCGGCCTGCAGTACCTCTCTGCGTCCCCGGAGAACGCGGGCAGCGCCAGGCTCGCGGCCCTGCTCGAGAAGCTCCGGCTCGGCACCACCGGCGCCCCCACGCAGCTCGCGGTGGCCGAGACGGAGGCGGATGCCTCGCTCGCCCGCATCCGCGAGGCGGTCGCCGCCGGACGCCAGCTCGAGTTCGACTACCGCAATGCGCTGGGGGAGCGGGCCAGGCGCCGCGTCGACCCGCTCCGCATCGCGTCCCTCGGGGCCGACTGGTATCTCCAGGCGTACGACCACGGCCGGGAGGACATGCGCAACTTCCGCGTCGATCGGATGACCGGGCTGCTCGTGAGCGAACGGCCGATCGCCGACCACAGCGGCCGCGAGGTGCCCGACACCCTCTTCCACGGCTCCGACACCGACCTCGACGTCGTGGTCGACGTCGCCGAGGAGACGCTGCCGCTGCTCGCCGACTATCTGGCCGACTCCAGCAGTGAGCCGGCGGGCGACCGGCTGCGGGTGACGCTGCGCGTGGCGCACTATCACGGCCTCAAGCGCCTCATCGCGGGACTGCCGGGGCTCGTCACGGTGGTCGCGCCCGCCGAGGCCAGGGCCGCGGTCGCGGAGTGGGCGCGCGCGGGCCTCGCCGGCTACGAGACCCCGGACGTCCCGACTGGCGGCTCCGGCATTGGTCCGACCGGCTAGACTGATCCCCACGAGTTTCCGAACATTGGACGAGCCCCCATGTTTCAAGGTTTCACCGGTTGGCACGCGCTGATCATCCTTGTGGTCATCCTGCTGCTGTTCGGCGCGCCCAAGCTGCCCGCCCTCGCCCGCAGCCTCGGCCAGTCGATGAAGATCCTGAAGAGCGAAGTCCGTTCCGACCAGTCCGGCGAGGACGCCGCTGACGGCACGGGCGCCTCGGGCGAGCAGCAGCCCAAGGCGGGCAGCACGGACTCCGGCAAGAACGCCTGACCTCCCGTGACCGCGGTGAGAGAGCGCGGTGAGAAGAACCGCGAGAAGCGGATGTCGCTCGGCGCGCATCTGATCGAGCTGCGCAAGCGGCTCTTCATCTCCGCCATCGCCATCGTCGTCGGCGCCGTCGGCGGCTGGATCCTCACCGACCTGTTCGTGTGGGACGCCATCCAAGAACCCGTGCACCGGGTCGCGGAGGCGACCGGCAAGCAGGCCGAGATCGTCTTCCCGACGATCGGCAGCGCCTTCGACCTGCGTCTGCAGATCGCGTTCACCATCGGCATCGTGCTCTCGAGCCCGGTGTGGCTCTACCAGATCTTCGCCTTCCTGGTGCCCGGGCTGAACACCCGCGAGCGCAAGTTCACGCTCGCGTTCTTCGCCTCGGCGATCCCGCTCTTCCTGCTCGGCTGCGCAGCCGGCTGGTTCGTGCTGCCGAACATCGTGAAGGTGATGACGAGCTTCGTGCCCGACACCTCGCCGGCCTGGCTGACCGCGAAGGAGTACGTCGACTTCGTGCTGAAGCTCGTGCTCGCAATCGGCGTCGCCTTCGTCGTGCCGGTGTTCATCGTGCTGCTGAACTACGCGGGCATCTTCAGCGCCGCCGCGATCCTCAAGGCGTGGCGGGTGGCCATCCTCGTGATCATCCTGTTCACCGCGATCGCGACCCCGTCGGCCGACGTCGTGTCGATGTTCCTGCTCGCGATCCCGATGATCCTGCTCTACTTCGTGGCCTGGTTCCTCTCGTTCCTGCACGATCGCCGTGTCGCGAAGCGGAATGCCGCCGAGTTCGGGGCGGCTGTCTAGGCTGGACGGGTGACGACCTCCTCTCCGTCGGAGCGGTACGCCCTCTCGCGGCAGCAACGCAGGCAGCCGCGGGTCGCGGAGTTCCAGGCGACCATCCGATTCGACCTCGACCCCTTCCAGCGCGCCGCGTGCAGCGCCCTCGACGAGGGGCGCAGCGTGCTCGTCGCCGCGCCGACCGGCGCCGGCAAGACGATCGTCGCGGAGTTCGCGGTCTTCCTCGCCATGCAGGAGCCCGGCGCGAAGGTGTTCTACACGACGCCGATCAAGGCGTTGTCCAACCAGAAGTACCAGGAGTTCGTCGACGCCTGGGGCGCCGATCAGGTCGGACTGCTCACGGGCGACACGAACGTCAACTCGAGTGCGCGCATCGTCGTCATGACGACCGAGGTGCTGCGCAACATGCTCTACGCCGACTCGCCGCTCCTCGACCGGCTCGCGTACGTCGTCATGGACGAGGTGCACTACCTCGCCGACCGCTTCCGCGGCGCGGTCTGGGAGGAGGTCATCATCCACCTGCCCGAGGCCGTGCGCCTCGTCTCGCTGAGCGCGACCGTGTCGAACGCGGAGGAGTTCGGCGACTGGCTGCAGGCCGTCCGGGGCGACACCGACGTGATCGTCTCCGAGGAGCGGCCGGTGCCGCTCGAACAGCACGTGCTCGTGCGGCAGAAGCTGCTCGACCTCTTCGACTCCTCCGGCCAGGCGGCGACGCACCGGGTGAACCCCGAGCTCAAGCAGCTCGCCAGGGCGAGCAGCCGGTCCCTCGGCGGCCGCTCGCAGCGCGGGCGGCGGGGCAGCGACCGGGGCGGGTACCACCGGGGTCAGCAGGGCGGCGGCCGGGTGGATCGCCCGGAACTCGTCGCGATGCTGCAGCAGAAGCACCTGCTGCCCGCGATCGTCTTCATCTTCTCCCGCGCCGGCTGCGACCAGGCGGTCCGCCAGCTGCTGCGCAGCGGGCTCCGGCTCACCGAGGCGCACGAGCGCGACGAGATCCGCAAGATCGTCGAGGCGCGGGTGCGCACCTTCCGCGACGAGGACCTCGCGGTGCTCGGCTACTGGGAGTGGCTCGAGGGGCTGCAGCGCGGCGTCGCGGCGCACCACGCGGGCATGCTGCCGGCGTTCAAGGAGATCGTCGAGGAGCTCTTCCAGCAGAAGCTGCTGAAGGTCGTGTTCGCGACCGAGACGCTCGCCCTGGGCGTGAACATGCCGGCGCGCTCGGTGGTGCTCGAGAAGCTGGAGAAGTTCAACGGCGAGGCGCGCGTGCCGATCACGCCGGGGGAGTACACCCAGCTCACGGGACGGGCGGGCCGCCGCGGCATCGACGTCGAGGGGCACTCGGTGATCCAGTGGGTCGAGGGGCTCGACCCGGAGGCCGTGGCCGCGCTCGCCTCGCGCCGCAGCTACCCGATGAACTCGAGCTTCAAGCCGACGTACAACATGGCCGTGAACCTGATCGACCAGTTCGGCCGGGAACGCACCCGGCAGATCCTCGAGCTCTCCTTCGCGCAGTTCCAGGCCGACCGCGCCGTCGTCGACCTCGCCCGCACGCTCCGCAAGCAGGAGGAGTCGCTCGCCGGCTTCGAGCAGGCGATGCGCTGCCATCTCGGCGACTTCGGCGAGTACGCGGGGATCCGGCGGAACATCGCCGAGCTCGAGCGAAAGCAGGCGAAGGGCAACCCCACGAACGCGCAGCGCGAACGGATGCAGCGGGAGATCGCGGGCCTGCGCAAGGCGCTCCGGGCCCACCCCTGCCACGGCTGCGCCGAACGGGAGGCGCACGCCCGCTGGGCCGAGCGGTGGTGGCGGCTGCGCAAGGAGCACGACCAGCTGCAGTCGCAGATCCGCACCCGAACCGGCCAGGTCGCGAAGCGCTTCGACCGGGTGACCGAGGTGCTCGAACGGCTCGGCTACCTCGAACGGGACCGTCACGGGGCCCTCGTCTCCACACCCGACGGCCGCATCCTGAAGCGCATCTACGGGGAACGCGACCTGCTGGTGGCCGAGTCGCTGCGGCGCGGGCTCTGGACGGAACTCGACGCGCCAGGACTCGCCGCCATGGCGGCTGCGCTCGTCTACGAGCCCCGCCGCGACGATCGCGGGGTCGAGTACCGGCTCCCGCGCGGCGGGTTCCGGGAAGCGTTCGACCGCACGACCGACGTCTGGTCGGAACTCGACGACCTCGAACGGGATCACCGTCTCAGCGGCCCGGAGCAGCCGTCTCCGGCCCTCGCGCAGGCGATGCACGCCTGGGCCCGCGGGGTGCCGCTCGGCGTCGTCCTGGAGGACATCGAGCTCGCCGCGGGCGACTTCGTGCGCCTGACGAAGCAGGTCATCGACCTCCTCGATCAGATCTCGATCGTCGCGGACTCCGAACTCGCCATCCGAGCCCGCGACGCGATCGACGGCGTCCGCCGCGGCGTCGTGATCGACACGGTCGTCGCGTGAGCGCGGCCGCGGCCGCGAGCGCGGCCGACGCCCAGCCTCCTGCGCCTAGGATTTCCCCCGTGCCAGAACGCCCTCGCCCCCTGCTGCCCTGGTGGGCGGCGCTCCCCGCCGCCGTCGGGGCCGCGTTCGTCTACGACCTCGGCTTCCCCGGTGCGAGCATCTGGCCGCTCGCCTTCGCCGGCATCGCGCTCGCCCTCCTGACCCTCATCGGGCGCAGCATCGGCGGAGCCCTGCTGATGGGCTACGTCTTCGGGGCCACCTTCTACCTCGTCGACGTCTCCTGGACCGGCCGGTACCTGGGGCCGATCCCGTGGCTCGCGCTCTCGCTGTTCGAGGCGGCCTTCGTCGCCGTCGGCGCGCTCGCGATCGCACTGGCCTACCGGTGGATGCCGCGTGCCCTCCCCGGTCGCTTCGGCCGGCTCCTTGCCCTGCCCGCGCTCGTCGCGGGCCTCTGGGTGCTCCGCGAGAACGTCGTGGGCTCGGTGCCGTACGGCGGCTTCCCGTGGGCGAGAGCGGCCCTCAGCCAGTCCGAGAGCCCATTCGCGCAGCTCGTCTCCTGGGGCGGCTCATCCGGCCTCGGCTTCGTGATGGTGTTCCTCGTGGCCGCGATCATCGAATGGGTCCGCACCCGCGCCTGGAACGACTGGCGCGGGGCGCTGCCCGTCGCCGCCACGCTCGTGGTCGCGCTCCTGCTGCCCGCCTGGCCGACCACGCCGAACGGCGAGCTCCGCGTCGCGAGCGCGCAGGGCAACGGGCCGGCCGGCTACTTCGACGAACGGGAGCCCGGGGAGATCTTCCGCAGTCAGCTCGAGGCGAGCGAGCCGCTCTTCGACGCAGATGATGTCGACGTGCTGCTCTGGCCGGAGGGCTCGGTCGACCTCGATCCGCTCGGGAACCCGAGCGCCGCGGCCGCACTCGACCGGATCGCGGAACAGGTCGACGCCCCGTTCATCATGAACGCGGTCAGCTACCGCGACGAGAAGTACTACAACACCTCGATGCTCTGGCGCGCCGGCGAGGGGGCCACCGCCTTCTACGACAAACGGAACCCGGTGCCCTTCGGCGAGTACATCCCCGACCGCGACTTCTACATGTTCTTCGCCCCGGACCTGATCTCGCTCGTGCAGCGCGGCTACTCCGCGGGCACGAATCCGCCGGTGTTCGATCTCGACGGCACCCTCGCGGGCCTCGCCATCTGCTTCGACGTCATCTACGACGGCCTGATCTGGGAGGGTGCCCGCGACGGCGCCGAGGTCTATCTGCTGCAGACGAACAACGCCGACTTCCGCGGCACCGACGAGAACCTGCAGCAGCTCGCGATCGCGCGGCTGCGGGCGATCGAGACGGGTCGCTCCGTGGTGAATCTCTCGACGGTCGGGACGAGCCAGGTGATGGATCCCACGGGCCGCACGATCGACGGGCTCAAGGCGGATGTGCCCGGCGCGATGCTGACCGACGTCGAGCTCCGCACCGGCCTCACGCCGGCGGTCTTCCTCGGGCCGTGGGTGCCGGGGGCGATCGGGGTGCTCTCGTTCGCCGGGCTCATCGCCGCGGGCTTCGCCGCCCGTCGGCGGCGCGGCTGAACGGCTTCGGAGAAATGACGAACGCCCCGCTCGTGCGGGGCGTTCGTCGTAGTCGAAGCGGTCTGACTCCGATGGTCTTCAGGCGCCGATCTTCTGCTGGCCGCGACGGGCCCGCAGGTAGTTGAGGCGCTCAGCGAGGAGCTCTTCGAGCTCGGGGATCGTGCGGCGCTCGAGCAGCATGTCCCAGTGGGTGCGCGCGGCCTTTTCGCCGGAGCGGTCGACCTCGACGGGCTTGGAGTCGACGAGCAGCGTCGCCTCGGCGCCGCAGAAGCGGCACTCCCACACTTCGGGGAGCTCGGCCTCGGTGGAGAAGACCATCACGGTCTCGCGTTCGCACGTCGCGCAGCGGTAGGTGTACTCGGCGCGGTCGGCGAACACCACACCGTCTTCACTCTGCAGGCTCTGCGAACCGATTCGCATGCCTCGAAGGCTCCGGTCGGCCATGGTGGGCTCCTCTCGATCGCTTACAGTTCTAAACGATCAAGCTGGGCGTTCCCTTGCCAGCGGCCGTGGAATTGTCGGGGAATTCTCAGTGTTCGGCGAGGAGCTCCAGCGCGACGTCCGCGCGATCGGTGACGAGGCCGTCCACGCCGAGGGCGAGCAGTCGACGCATATCGAGCGGATCGTTCACCGTCCACACGTGCATCTCGACGTCGACCTCGTGCAGCGCGCGGAGGAAGCGCGGCGTCACGAGCCGGAGGCCGTTCGCCCGCTCGGGGATCTGCAGCGCCCGCGCGCCCCGGAGCGCGCGCCGGAGGAGGGCCCGGTTGCCGCTCAGCGCCGCCGAGCGGGCCGCCAGCACCCCGCTGCCACCGGCCGAAGTCGCGACGCCGGGGATCGCGGCGGCGAGGCGGAGCCGACGGCGCTCCGAGAAGCTCGTCAGCAGCACCCGATCGGCCGCCCGGGTGCGTCGCACCGCCTCGATCGTCGGCGCGACCGCCGCCTCGGTCTTCACATCGATGTTGAACCGGGTCTCGCCGAAGCCGTCGAGCGCCTCGGCCAGGCTTGCGAATCCCTGGCCCTCGCCGAGCTCGACGCGGCGGAGTTCGGGCATGGTGAGCTGCTCGACCCGGACCGGCCGGGCGGCCACTCGCTCCAGGGTCGGGTCGTGCGCGATCACCGCGACGCCGTCGTGCGAGACATGCACGTCGGTCTCGACGTGGGTGACGCCGATCGCGACGGCCTTCGCGAAGGCGAGCAGGGTGTTCTCGGGAGCCTCGAGGGCGAGCCCCCGGTGCGCCAGCACGCGCGGGGGCCCGCCCTCGAAGTACGCCGTCGTGACGTCGTCGCTCACTGCGGCGGCTGGCCCTCCGCACGAGCGCCGGCGGCGCCACCGGGGGTGAACGCCTTGCCGATGCCCTTCAGCGCCTCCGTGAGCTCGCTCGGCACGATCCAGAGCTTGTTGGCCTGACCCTGCGCGAGCTGCGGGAGCGTCTGCAGGTACTGGTAGGCGAGCAGCTTCGGGTCGGCGTCGCCCTCGTGGATGGCGCGGAAGACGGTCTGGATCGCCTCGGCCTCGCCCTGCGCGCGAAGCACGGCGGCCTTGGCGTCGCCCTCCGCACGGAGGATCTCGGCCTGCCGGAGGCCTTCGGCCTCGAGGATGGCGGACTGCTTCGTGCCCTCGGCGGTGAGGATCGCGGCGCGGCGGTCGCGCTCGGCGCGCATCTGCTTCTCCATCGAGTCCTGGATGGACACGGGCGGGTCGATCGCCTTCAGCTCGACGCGCGAGACGCGGATGCCCCACTTGCCGGTGGCCTCGTCGAGGACGATGCGGAGCTGGCCGTTGATGTTGTCGCGGCTGGTGAGCGCCTCCTCGAGGTTCAGCCCGCCGACGACGTTGCGGAGCGTCGTGGTCGTGAGCTGCTCGACGGCGCCCAGGTAGTTCGCGATCTCGTAGGTCGCGGCCCGCGCGTCGGTGACCTGGAAGTAGACCACCGTGTCGATGGAGACCACGAGGTTGTCCTCGGTGATCACGGGCTGCGGCGGGAACGACACGACCTGCTCGCGCATGTCGACGAGCGGACGCAGCCGGTCGATGAACGGGACGAGCACGTTCAGACCCGGGGTGAGCGTCTTGTGGTACCGGCCGAGTCGTTCGACGACGCCGGAGTAGGCCTGCGGGATGATCCGGATCGACCGGGCGATGACGACGATCACGAAGATCGCGACCGCCGCCACGACGATCGTGACGATGATGGTGGGGACGTCGATCACGACGCGGCGCTCCTCTCTACCGGCACGACGACCGCCGTCGCGCCGTCGATGCCGGTGACGAGAACCTTCTCGCCGACCGCGACATCGCGCTGTTCGGTGATGGGGGAGAGCCTGGCCGTCCAGGTCTCCCCGTTCTGCAGACGGACCTGGCCGCCGGCCTGCGTGAGCGTGCTGACGACGGCGCCGTCGGCGCCGATCAGGGCGTCGATGTTGCTCCTCGCCGGATCGCCACCGCGACGCAGCCGCCGCAGAAGGGGCGGACGGAGCGTGAAGATGAGCACGACGGCGACGATGGCCGCGATGAGGAACTGCGCCCACCACGGGATGCCGAAGGCGCCCGAGACGAGACCGGCGACGCTGCCGAGGGCGAGCATCAGGAACGTCATCTCGAGGGTGAAGACCTCGATCGTCGCGAACGCGAGGATCAGCACGATCCACGCGATCCAGGCGTACTCGGTCAGTACATCCACTTTCCTTCTCCTTCGAACGCCCCACTCGAAACTAGCAGCCCGGCCTCGGCATACGGGGATTGATATCCTCGGGTTCGGCGTCCGTTCGGCCGCCCGAACCGACCCCCGAGGAGTCCGCCAGTGACCAGCCCGCTCGCCCCCGCAACGCTCGACGGCAAGGTCGCGCTCGTGACCGGTTCGTCCCGGGGCATCGGCGCCGACACGGTGCGGTATCTCGCCGCCGCCGGCGCCGCGGTCGTCGTGAACTACCGCAGCAAGGCCCCGCGCGCCGACAAGGTCGTGGCCGAGATCACCGAGGCGGGCGGCCGCGCCATCGCGGTCGGCGCCGACCTCACCGACGCGGCCTCCGTCACCGCGATGTTCGAGCGCACCGTCGCCGAGCTCGGCCGGGTCGATCTCCTCGTGCTGAACGCCTCCGGCGGCATGGAGTCCGGCATGGGCGAGGACTACGCCATGCGACTGAACCGCGACGCTCAGCTCAACGTCGTCGAGCAGGCGCTGCCGTTCCTCGCCGATGGCGCGCGCATCGTCTTCGTGACGAGCCACCAGGCCCACTTCATCCGCACCACCCCGACGATGCCGGAGTACGAGCCGGTGGCGCTCTCGAAGCGCGCGGGTGAGGACGCGCTCCGCGCCAAGCTCCCGGAGTTCGACGCGGCGGGCATCGAGTTCGTCGTCGTCTCGGGCGACATGATCGAGGGCACCATCACCGCCACCCTGCTCGAGCGCGCGAACCCCGGCGCCATCGCCGCCCGCCGCGAGGACGCGGGCCGGCTCTACAACGTGTCCGAGTTCGCGGCCGAGGTCGCCCAGGCCGCCGTGGATCCGATCCCCGCCGAGCACACGCGGCTCGTCGGCGACGTCTCGGGCTTCGCGCCCGAGGCCTGACGGGCGAGCACGCCGAAGACGAAACGGCCGGCCGGCGGAAGCGGGGCTTCCGACGGCCGGCCGTCGTCGTTCGCGATCCGCGTCAGGCGGTGACGCCCTTGCCGAAGGTGAAGGCGCGCACGATCTGCACGATGCCCAGCACGATGAGCGCGATGCCCGCGAAGATGAACAGCACGACCGCGCCCCAGAGCGGCGAGAAGAGCAGCACGACACCGGCCACGACGCTCAGGATGCCGAAGAAGATCGCCCATCCCTTCGACGCCGCGTCGCCCGACTGGACGAGCGCCACGATGCCCTCGACGATCCACAGGATGCCGACGAACAGGCCGAGGAACAGGCCGAGGATGACCGCCGATTCACTGGGGTTCGCGAGCACGATCACGCCGCCGATGACGAACAGGACGCCGAGAATGATGTCGAGCGCCCTCGCCCCGCCCGAGATCCCCTTCGAGAAGATGCCGAGGCCGAGGTACGCGAGGCCCGCGATGATGAAGTAGATCCCGAAGAGGATCGTGATGACCACGGCGGAGTTCTTCGGCCAGAAGGTGATCAGCAGACCGAAGATGAGCGCGACGGCACCGGAGATGCCCAGGGTGGCGCGCACCGTGTTGATGGCGGACTTCGTCAGGTCCCTCGCATCGAGCGAGAACGCAGCGAAGACGCCGTCCGACTGGGGCGTTGACATGAGCGGTTCCTTTCTCACGACTTGGAGATACGGGGCCAGGCTAGGCCGCCGCGCAAGCTGAGTGTCGGATGTGAACCCGCGCGTCGCGATGCGACCTCGCGCGACGGAAGCTACTCGATCCGGCACCGCACCGGATGTCGGGCGCGTGCGCTAGCGTCGCTTCAGGTCCGAGGGCGGCGCGTCGCCCGCACCGAACGAGACGCACGCGGGGGAGAGATGGCCGAGCACGCCGACGCCGAGCGCGAACGACAGCGCCTCGCCGACCTCGCCCGCCTGCGCCGCGTCCGCGACCGCATCGATCGCGAGTACGCGCGACCCCTCAACGTCGACGAGCTCGCCCGCGGTGCGAACATGTCCGCCGGCCATCTCAGTCGCGAGTTCAAGGCCGCCTACGGCGAATCCGTCTACAGCTACCTCATGACCCGCCGCATCGAGCGGGCGATGGCGCTGCTCCGACGCGGCGATCTCAGCGTCACCGAGGTCTGCTTCGAGGTGGGCTGCTCGTCGCTCGGCACGTTCAGCACCCGCTTCACCGAGCTCGTCGGGGTGCCGCCGAGCGAGTTCCGCGGGCAGACCGCCGGCCCCCTCGAGGGCGTACCGTCGGTGCTCGCCAAGCGCGCCACGAGACCGATCAGGAATCGAGAAGCGCGCCCGAAACCGCAGCGACTAGCGTGACGCGCATGGACATCTCGATTCAGTACACCTTCCTTCCGCACACGGATGCCGAGGCATCCCTCGCCTTCTACCGCGACGTGCTGGGGTTCGAGCTGCGCAACGACGTCGGCTACGACGGCCTGCGCTGGCTGACGCTCGGCGCACCGCAGCAGACGAACTCGGTGGTGCTGTATCCGCCGAACGCTGACCCCGGCATCACCGCCGACGAGCAGCGCACCATCGCCGAGATGATGGCGAAGGGCACCTTCGCGAGCATCGTGCTCGCCGCGGACGACGTCGACGCCGCGTTCGACCGGGTGCAGTCGAGCGGCGCCGAGGTGGCGCAGGAGCCCATCGACCAGCCCTACGGCGTGCGCGACTGCGCGTTCCGCGACCCCGCCGGCAACATGGTGCGCATCCAGCAGCCGAGCTGAACGTCATCCGTCCGACCCCGACCGCACCGCCGACCCCAGCTAGAGCCGAACCGCCGAATGATGGAGCAGCCATGACCGACGCCGCGACGACCGACGCGACCGAGCACCCCGCCGATCAGCACGAGCGCATCCTCGTGCGCGGCGCCCGCGAGAACAACCTGAAGGACGTGAACGTCGAGCTCCCGAAGCGCCGGCTCACCGTCTTCACCGGCGTCTCCGGCTCCGGCAAGAGCTCGCTCGTCTTCGACACGATCGCGGCCGAGTCCCGGCGCATGATCGACGAGACCTACAGCGCCTTCGTGCAGGGCTTCATGCCCTCGGTGCCACGGCCCGACGTCGACGTGCTCGAAGGGCTTACGACGGCGATCATTGTTGACCAGGAGCGACTCGGTGCGAACCCGCGCTCCACCGTCGGCACGGTCACCGACGCGAACGCGATGCTGCGCATCCTGTTCAGCAAGCTCGGCCGGCCGTACATCGGCGGCCCGACGGCGTTCTCCTTCAACATCCCGACGCAGAAGGCGAGCGGAGTGATGACCGGGCCCGGCGGCGAGAAGAAGATCGTGAAGGACGCGATCTACCTCGGCGGCATGTGCCCGCGGTGCGAGGGCCGCGGGCAGGTCTCCGATCTCGACCTGACGCAGATCGTCGACGAGTCGAAGTCGCTGAACGAGGGCGCGATCATGGTGCCCGGCTACACGGCCGACGGCTGGATGGTGAAGGGCTTCTCGGAGTCGGGCTTCTATCCCGCCGACAAGCCGGTGGGGCAGTTCACCGAGAAGCAGCGGCACCTCTTCCTCTACGGCGAGGTGACGAAGGTCAAGATCAGCGGCATCAACATGACGTACGAGGGGCTCATCCCGAAGCTCACGAAGTCGATGCTCTCGAAGGATCTCGACGCCCTGCAGCCGCACATCCGGGCCTTCGTCGAGCGGGTCGCCTCCTTCGCGACGTGCCCCGAGTGCGATGGCACCCGCCTCACCGAGGGCGCCAGGTCCTCGAAGATCGACGGCATCAGCATCGCCGACGCGTGCCGCATGCAGGTGACCGACCTCGCCGACTGGGTGCGCGGGCTCGAGCTGCCCGAGGCGGGGCCGCTGCTCGGCGCGCTCAGCGCCAACCTCGACGCCTTCGTCACCCTGGGCCTCGGCTACCTGAGCCTCGAGCGGCCGTCGGGCACGCTGTCCGGCGGCGAGGCGCAGCGCATCAAGATGCTCCGGCATCTCGGCTCCTCGCTCACGGACATCACCTACGTGTTCGACGAGCCGACCATCGGCCTGCACCCGCACGACATCCAGCGCATGAACGGCCTGCTCGAGCAGTTGCGCGACAAGGGCAACACGGTGCTCGTCGTCGAGCACAAGCCCGAGACGATCGCCATCGCCGACCATGTCGTCGATCTCGGGCCGGGCGCCGGCAGCAACGGCGGCGAGATCTGCTTCGAGGGCGACGTCGAGGGGCTCAAGCGGAGCGGCACGCTCACCGGCCGACACCTCGACGACCGGGCGTCGATCAAGCCGGAGGTGCGCAGGTCAACCGGCGCGATCGAGGTGCGCGGAGCCAACGAGCACAACCTCCGCGACGTCGACGTCGACCTGCCGCTCGGCGTGCTCACGGTGGTGACCGGCGTGGCCGGTTCGGGCAAGAGCTCGCTCATCCACAACTCCGTGGTGAAGCGCCCTGGCGTCGTCTCGATCGACCAGGGCGCGATCAAGGGATCGCGACGCAGCAACCCGGCCACGTACACGGGGCTCCTCGAGCCGATCCGCAAGGCCTTCGCGAAGGCCAACGGCGTGAAGCCGGCGCTGTTCAGCGCGAACTCCGAGGGCGCCTGCCCGACGTGCAAGGGATCGGGCGTCATCATCACCGAGCTCGGCTTCATGGACACCATCGAGACGCCCTGCGAGGACTGCGGCGGCAAGCGCTTTCAGGCCGCCGTGCTCGAGTACAAGCTGGGCGGACTCGACATCACCGAGGTGCTCGACCTCCCGGTCGCACAGGCGCGCGACTTCTTCGCCGAGGGTGAGGCGAAGATCCCCGCTGCGGTGGCCATCCTCGGGCGGCTCGCCGACGTCGGACTCGGCTACCTGACGCTCGGGCAGCCGCTCTCGACGCTCTCCGGCGGTGAGCGCCAACGCGTCAAGCTCGCGATCGCCATGGGGGAGACGGGCGAGGTCTACGTGCTCGACGAGCCCACGACCGGCCTGCACCTCGCCGATGTCGAGAACCTGCTCGGTCTGCTCGATCGACTGGTCGACTCCGGCAAGTCGGTCATCGTGATCGAGCACCACCAGGCGGTGATGGCGCATGCAGACTGGATCATCGACCTCGGCCCCGGCGCCGGGCACGACGGCGGGCTCGTCGTCTTCGAGGGCACGCCGGCCGAACTGGTCGCGTCGAGGTCCACGCTGACCGGCAAGCACCTGGCCGAGTACGTCGGGGCGTGACCGCACGCCTCGATAGGCTCACGGAATGAGCGAAGCGGCGAACGCCTCCCGATCTGCGACGAGCGGGGTCGGCGAGGTACTCGCCGGCGGCAACATGGGCGAGGTGCTCCGCATCGGCGACACGGTCCGGCGCCCCGCGGGGGAGTGGACCCCGGCCGTGCAGCGACTTCTGGCGCTGCTGCGCGAGTCCGGGGTCGTCGGCATCCCCGAACCGCTCGGCCTGGACGAGCGCGGCCGCGAGATGCTCTCCTTCGTCGAGGGCGAGAATCTCGCGGCAGCCGATCCGGAGCTGCTCTGGTCGGAGCGGGTGCTGGTCGACGCAGGTAGGCTACTCAAGCGCATCCACGACGCGAGCGTGCCGCTCACCGGGGCTGATCTCGTCTGGCGCACCGCCGCGCGGGAGCCCGTCGAGGTCGTCTGCCACAACGATTTCGCCACGTACAACCTCATCGTGCGCGACGACGAGCTCGTCGGAGCGATCGATTTCGATCTCGCTTCGCCGGGGCCTCGGATCTGGGATCTCGCGTACCTCGCCTACCGCATCGTCCCCTACGCCGCCGACGCGCCGGACACCGATGGTCTCGATCGAGCCGCCCGCCTCCGCAGCCTGCTCGACGCCTACGGGACGGATGCCTCGCCCCGGCAGGTGCTCGCCGTCGCCGCCGAGCGGCTCGACGAGCTCGAGGCGTTCACGCGCGACCGCGCCGCCGAGACCGGACGGGCGGATCTCCTCGAGCATGCCGCGATGTAGCGCGCAGATGCCGCGGCCATCCGGTCCGGGCTCGGGGAGCGGGACTGAGCTGTGCCCGCCGGCCTCAGAGCCTGCGCGTCATCTGCGTGCGGCGGCCGTAGGCGTTGAGCCCGAGCGCCGCTTCGATGGCGAGCAGGCTGAGCTCGAAGTCCGTGGTCGGTTCGGTTTCGCGGAATCCGTGCCGGAGGTAGAACGGGCCATTCCAGGGCACGTCCGCGTAGGTGCGCAGCGTCAGGGCGGAGTATCCACGCGCCTTGGCCTCGTCCGCCGCCGCGTCGATGAGACTCCCGCCGACACCACGGCGTCCCTCGGTCGGGCGCACGGAGAGCTGTTCGAGATGCGCCTGCCCGGCGATCTCGAGCACCTGGGCGAAGCCGAGCACGTGCGCTGAGGCATCCGACTCCGATGCGGCGGCGACGAGGGTGAACCCGGGCGCCCCAGCGCGCGCAGCTGCGGACGTCGGCGGCGGCCAGTCCCGGGCCTCGAAGCGGTCCACGAACAGCTGATCGGCGTCGCGCTCGATCTGCTCGGTCGCGGCGAAATCTGAGCCGCCCGCGGCGCGAATGGTGAAGCTCATCCTCCGACGCTATCGCGGCCGCCGAGCGAATCGGAGAATGTGCTTCCATTCTCTGCACGCAGGGCGTATGCTCCTGCACACAGGAACGGGGGAGCGGCATGGAACTCATCTTCTGGCTCGGCGGATTCGTGGTTCTTCTCGCCGCCGGCACCGCCATGGTCACGGTCAGGTCGCGTCGCAGCCGCACCCGCGCCGGCGACGCAGACGCGACCATCGCGGGGGAGCGGTCGCACAGCGACGCACTCGCGGCCGCTCATACCGCCGGTCAGGCACTCGGCCCGCATTGAGCGAGCCCGGATCCCTGCTCGTCTCGGCGAGCTACGTCTTCGCGAGCCTCGAGCGCGCGCGAGAAGCGGGCTACGACGCCCGGGTGCACCATCTCGTGGACCTGGAGCGAGTGCCGGGCGAGGATTGGCGAGAACGCCAGCGCCGACTGGACGAGGTGCTCGGGGATGCCGCCCGAGCGGCGGTCGGCCTTCAGCTACCGGCGGGCGGCGACGGGATCGAGCTCGTGCTGCGCATCAGCTTCATCTCCGAGGGCAGCGAGCAGCTCGGATACGCACTCACCAGCGAGTTCCTGCGAGAGTGGTCCGCACTCGGCGGAGCCATCCACATCGACAACTGAGTGCACATGCGCGGCGTCAGTCGTCGCTGGCGACGAGGAGATACAGGGCTCCCGAGCGTCGATCGATCGTGACGAACTCGTGAAACCCGAGATTTCCGGTAACGCAGCCGTACTCGTGCAGGAAGTCGTCCGACGGGTTCCTGAGCCGGTAGACCCGCCCCGAACGCAAGATCTCGTACACCGGTTCGAGACGCTCGTGCACCTCCGGCGGCTGGCGATACTCCGGATCGCGCCAGTCCTGGTCGTCGACCCAGGTTCGAATCACCGACCGGGCAAGCTCTGCACTCGTCTCGGAGAATCGCCCCTGGTGAATCGCCCCGAGGTACCAACGACCGTGAATGACCGGTGGATCGACCATTTCCTCACCGTCGAAGGGAGACGCGTAGTCGTGCCCGTATCCCGGGCTCGAGATCAGCAGTTCGAGCAACTCGCGGTCCGACTTCGAGGCGTCGAGCTCGAACCGAATCGACTGCACCCACATGAAGGTCAAACGATCCAGATGCACGACGTCCCAGCCGGTGATGCGCAGCGCTGCCATTCGACGAATGTACCCGCGCTGGCCCAGCATCGACCCACACTCCGCTGCGCCGATAATGCACATTATGTCCGATTAGAGGGCCGACCGTCTCGGCGTTGCAGCAACCTGCTCCCCACTTCCCCGGGCTGGCAACTCGCAGGCACGAGAATCCGTCAACCATCTCGTCCATGCAGCGTGGAAGGCGAGAGCCGAGGAACGTCACGCTCAGCGACACCGATCCAGGGCACGACGCCTCGAGTGTGCGCGAGTCACTGCGGCCGTGGAGCATCTTGACGCTGGAGTGGAAGCGCTTGTCAGGCCGCCGTTCGCCACCGGCGCAGCGGCGGGAGCAGATGCATCGTGGCGAATGCGAGCACCACCAGCGACGGTAGGAAGACTCGCGTGTCGGGTCCGTAGCCGTCTGTCGCGGGCCACTCGGCTGTCTCGGCGTAGTGGACCGGACCCGCGTCGCCCACGACGAAGGAGAGCAGGAGTCCAACCGCAGCGAGCCCGAACAGCGCGAGTGCCCAGAGCGCGTGTCGAAACCACCACCGGCGCGCCGACTCAGCGATCCGGAGCGGGAGGCCAACGAGGAAGGCTCCGATCGTGAGCTGAGCGGAGAGGTACGCGAACCCGATGACCTGCAAGCCCTCCGTGTAGGCGCCGCCGATGACGGTCCACGCGGCGATCACCACGTAGGTGATCAGACCAGTGAGAAACACCTGGACCGGGAGCAGAGCCCATGCCAACGAGGTGAACTTCGAGGCTCGCGGCTCACTGGCCGCCCGAGGCGAATCTCCTGGAT
Source organism: Agromyces soli (assembly GCF_022811605.1). Lineage (GTDB taxonomy): Bacteria > Actinomycetota > Actinomycetes > Actinomycetales > Microbacteriaceae > Agromyces > Agromyces soli. The sequence continues at coordinate 2,990,017 of NZ_CP094533.1, forward strand.
CTGTCCTTGGACGGGGTGCCTTGCGAAGGTCCATCTTCATGGCGGTCTCGACGAGCTTGAACTCGGTCTCGGACCAGTCGGCTCCATCCCACCAACGCAGCATGTCGTTCGCGATCGGATCGACGTACCAGCCTGGAGCAGCGGATTCGTGGGGCGGAGGCAGCGGATGCACAGGCACATCATCGCACCCGCTCTGTCCAATGGATCATGCCGGCGCCAGCCCCCTCCCCCTCATCCCCAAGCGCACGGAGTGCCATCAACGGCGACGGTCGCTCGGATCCGCCGGTACGCGATGCTCGGTGAGGGCGGAGAACGTGACTTCGTACTCACCGTCGGGCCAGAGCAGGACCCGGTGCACGAATCGACCATCCGGTTGGACGTCGATCTCGTCGTAGTGGATCTCGACTCCCGGCCCCGTCAGGGACAGCTCCTCACCATCACGACCCGCTTCCAGCCGCACTTCGGCGTCCACGAACGTGAGCTCGATGAACGAGTAGCCCACCTGGAGATCCCCGATGAGCGCCCGCATCGCGAGGCTGCCGTCCGTTCCGTGCTCGAACGAGTGGATCTGCGCATCGTGGAGGTTGATCCCGTCCAGCAGAAGCTCGGCCCCGCCGCTCAGTCTCGGACGAACTTCGGCGCAGTGCCGGCGATAGGCACGCAGGTGCGCCTCCCACTCCTCGTCGTCGAGTCCACCGGTGGCCCAAGCTCGCGTCAGCCAGTTCATCGTCACGCGTGAACGGTACACGTTGTCCGGGCGGACTCGCGCCAGAACTCCCACGGATCCGCTGCCTCACGCGAGATGGGCGAAGGCATCCTCCCCCGGCCGCCAGACCATCCAGCCGCCATCGCTCAAGCCCCGAAGCAGCGCGATCTCCACCACGACCTCGTCCGGACTGGGGTCGATCCGCACGATTCCCGTGTCGAGAACGATACGGATCCCCGCGCCGATCGAATCACTCGCCTCGAGCACGGTGCCGGGGGCGAGTCGCCGGACGGCATCGGCGTATCCCAGATCCGGCTCGCGCCAAACCCGACCACGCGCTTCGACGGTCGGCCAGACGAAGCAGCTGAGCACCGGAGACTCCTCCACCCCCGGGGATCCATCGAAGCGGAACTGCATGTAGTCGTTCAGTACGAACTCGATCGAGCCCAAGCGATCGCCGATCAGCTCTGAGAGCGGCTGCGCGGGCACCGGCTTCCGCATCGGCATCCCCTCTCCCCGGTCGTTGCGACCTGGGCTTCGCAAAGGTTCCCATGATCGGTCGCTGCTCACTAGAGTGACAGCATCGAGCGGACAGTTCCGTCCGAATCGCTCATCTGACTGAAGAACCCGAAGGATCCACCGATGACGACGACCCCTGCGGCGACTCCCCCAGGCTGGTACCCCGCACCCGACGGCTCGGGAACCTCCTGGTGGTGGGACGGTGGGCAGTGGGTGCAGCCGCCCCAGGTGCCCGCCGCTGCGAACCCCACCACCCTTGCCCGGCTGGCGCTCGCCACCCAGATCCTCCTCGTCGCGGGCGGCGCGGTGGCCGCGACGACCATCGCCGTCGAGGGATACGGGGTGGGGGTCGCCAGTGACTATCTGAACGGCAATGACACGTCCATCGCCCTGTTCGACCTGTACGACCAAGGCACGCTCGTGGGCAGCATCGCCGCCATCGTGGCGACGATCGCGACCGCGGTGCTGTGGGCGGTCTGGCAGTTCCACGCCGCGAAGCACGTCGCAGGCCAGACTCGGCGCACCCCTGGGTGGCACGCCGGATCGTGGTTCATTCCGATCGTGTGCTGGTGGTTCCCGTACCAGAACATCTCGGACCTCTGGCGCGCGATCGGGCGAGTGCGTCCCACCTGGCAGATCGCCTGGTGGGTGCTATGGCTCGCGGGGAGCGCTGTGTCACAGCTCTCGTCCCGCGTCTACCTCGCCGCCGAGGATCTTGAGCAGCTGCGGATCTCGATGTGGCTGAGTATCGTGGGCGAGCTGCTGACGCTCGCCGCGGTGCCCCTCGCCTGCCTGATCGTGCGCGGCATCACTCAGGGCATCGTGCAGCGCGCCGCGACGCCGGCGCACACGCTCGTCGCGTGAGCGGGCCTCGGGTCAACGTGCACGCACTGCTCGAGGCCTTCGGGCCGGAAGCCGGTGCGCTCCCCGACTGCTACGCGGAGGGGTCGGCGGCGAGCGACTGGCCGCTGCTCGTCGATGCGTTCCGTCAGACCGGCTGGGTGGTGCGGTGGAACTCCGACGGGTCGCCCGTGCTCGCCGAGACGGCGGCGTCGAGGCTCGCGGATGGGGACTCGATCCGCGTGCACCCGACCTCGTCGGTTCAGGTGAACTTCTTCGACTGGGGCGAGGTCGCGTTCGACTTCGACCTTCGCGAGCTCACGGATCAGTCCGCAGCAGACGCCGTCTGCGACGTCATCACTCTCGTCGGTACCGCTCTCGGCCGTGACGTGCGGGCGTTCGGCGAGGGCGACACCAACAACGCCGCGCTCTGCTTCAGCGTGACTGATCAGCGAATCGGCCTCAGACCGTCGACTGCCGGCTGATCGTCCGAGCGCTCACGCTCGCCCAGCGGCTTGCGCATCTGCTGCGTCACCACCGCGTAGCCGCTCGAGGCGTAGAGCCCGAGCGCCACCGTGTTGCTGCCGAACACGTTGAGCTCGAGGGCATCCGCTCCGGCCTCCCTCGTCGCCTGTTCGACGGCCGTGAGCAGGGCTCGACCGAAGCCGGCACCGCGTCGTTCCTCGAGGATCTCGAAGGCATAGAGAAAGGCGACGCCCTGCGTCCCGCGAGGGTGATCCAGACTGACCCATGCCCGACCCACCGGCTCGCCGACCGGGTCGATCCCGAGCAGCAGGAGCATCCGCTCGGTCTCGAGCCCGTCCGGGAGCAGCCCGGCGTTCTCAGCACGGGCGCGCTCGACCGCGCCATCCGCGAGCCAGGCCCCGCTCGCGACCTGTTCGGTCGCGTACTCCTCGGCGATCGCCGACTGCCAGGCCTCGTACTCCTCGGGCGTCATCGCCCGCACAGTCACCGTGCGCATCGCCCCATCGTCACACACCCGGCCCGCGGAACACCCACACTCCCGAGTCTTCGACATGACCGCGGGGATACTCGAAGGCTTCGACCCCGATGAGCTCGAAGCCCACCTTGCGGCAGATGGCGCCCGAGGCCTCGTTCGTCATGCGGGGGTACGCGTAGATCGCGACCGCAGGGTCGTGACGACGCACCTCCGCGATGAGGGCGCGAAGCGCACCGGTCGCGATGCCCCGGCCCTGATAGCCCGATTCCACGGCCCATCCCGCCTCGACTGCCGCCTCGCCGTGGTGCTCGTGCGGCCAGTAGCCGATGGATCCGACGCCTTCAGGGTGTCCGTCGATCACGATGCGGAACATTCGGGCGGTGCCGTCGCGCCATTCGCTCAGGTATCGCTCGTGGCGGCGTTCGACCGCCTCCGGCGTCTCCGGGCCGCCCAGGTGAGCCGTCATCTCCGCCGTGTTGCTGCGCTGCAGCGTGGCGAGATCGGCGTCGGACCAGCGTTGCAGTCGCACCTCAGTCATGGCGCCAGTGAATCACCGACCACCGACACTGCATGGAAGCGAGCGGAGGCCCGAGTAGCCTGTCCAGACGCACGCGCAGAAGGGAGATGGGAATGCGGCCTGACGATGACCCTCCCCCGTCACTCCTCAACGACCTCACGGCGCGTGCCGGCTTCGACTCCAGCGAGGTCTCCCGCACCATCGGCGATGGGGACGCCCTCTGGCATCGCGCCGCAGTGGATCTGCTCCGCTGGCGAGTGAAGACGCGCAGCGGCTTTCGCGTGCCGGGCGGGGCGGTCGCCACCCCAGGGGCACGCCTCGTCATCCGCGCCGGCCTGCTGCGCTGGAGCGTCGACGAGCCGGTCGAGGTCATCGCCGTCGTCGACGAGCCCGACCGGGTGGGCTTCGCCTACGTCACGAGGCCGGGCCATCCGCTCGAGGGCGAGGAGGCGTTCGTGCTCGATCGCACCGCCGACGGCGCGATCACCCTCACCGTCAGATCGCGATCCCGCGCGGCGCCGCAGGGTACGTGGCGGCGCGCCTACCCACTGCTGCGCATCGCCCAGCGCGTCACGAGGTGGCGCTATCTTCGCGCACTCCGCTGAGCGCGCCAGCTCACTCCGCCGCGGCGCGCTGCTCGTACCGTTCCAGGCGGCGCCCCTGCGCGGGCATGCCGAGTTCGTTCAGCGGTCCGGACGCCGCGCGCTCCGGCAGACGCTCGGACGTGGGACACGTCATGACGATGTTGCCGGACAGGTCGTCGAAGGTGTGCTCGAAGATCGCGCGACCGCAGACCGGACACGGCCGGGTCCGTAGCTCGGCGGCGTCGTTCTGCTCGAGGCCGCCGACTGAGGGTGGGGCGCCGAAGATCGGCTCGAGCGCGGAATCGACTCGATCGAAGAACCTGGTGAAAGCGTTGCCGTCGCCTGGGCGGCTCGCTGCGTCGCGTGCCATGGCCGGATGCTACGCCTCGACGCCGGGCGCCGCCACCCCGCCGCGCTGCCTAGGCTGGACCCATGACCTCCGACGCCACGACACCGGCCACCATCATCACCGGCGGCACCCGCGGGATCGGCCGGGCCATCGCCGAGCGCCTCGCGGGCAAGGGGCACGCGCTCCTGCTCAGCTACCGCAGCCGGGAGGACGACGCGCAGGAGCTCGCGGCACGGCTCCGCGCCGGCGGCGCCCGAGTCGAACTTCTCCGGGTCGATCTGGCGGACCTCGACGCGGCCGCCGGAATCGTGCCGGCGGCCATCGAGCGCTTCGGCACCGTCACCGGACTCGTGAACAACGCCGGCATCACCGGAAAGATCGGCGGCTTCCTCGACGTCCCCCTCGAAGAGAGCGAGCTCGTCTTCCGGGTGAACGTCCTCGCGCCGCTCCTCATCACCCAGCAGGCGATCCGGCACATGTCCACCGAGCTGGGCGGACGCGGCGGATCGATCGTGAACATCTCCTCGGGCGCGGCGACGAGCGGCTCGCCGAACCGCTACGTTCCCTACTCGATGAGCAAGGCCGCGCTGAACGTGCTCACCCTCGGCACCGCCAAGGAGTTCGCGCGCGCGGGGGTCCGGGTGAACACCGTCTCGCCGGGCACGACGCGCACCGAGATCCACGCGGACGCCGGCCGGCCGAACGCCCCCGAGGAGCGCGCCGCGTCCATCCCGATGGGACGCGCCGGCGAGCCGCACGAGATCGCGGGCGCGGTCGACTACCTCCTGTCGGACGACGCGAGCTACACGACGGGCACGGACATCCGGATCAGCGGCGGCAACTGACCCCCGGCTGCCGGCTCGGCGCCGGTCAGACCTCCCCGAACCCCGACTCGACGAGCTCGGCGAGCGCATCGACTGCGGCGCCGCCCGCGGGATCCGCACTCGCGATCACGACCTCGGCCCCCTTCGTCAGCCCCATCGCCATGATCGCGAGCAGGCTCTTCGCGTCCGTGCCGTTCACGGTCACCGGCTGCGCGAAGGTGCTCGCGAGCTTCACCAGCTCGGCCGCGGGCCGCGCGTGCAGCCCGGACGGGTTGATGAGTCGCACCGTGCGCTGCGGGCCGCCCGCCTCGGCAGCGGGAGCGGGGCCGGGATGCGGAACGGCGGATGCCTCGTCCGGCCCCGCCGCGCCGCCGACGGCGCTCCGCGCCGCGGCGACCACCGCATCCAACCCGTCGCCGGCCTGCGCCGCAACGGCGGCGGCCACGCCGCCCTCGACGATCGGGGCATCCACAATGCGAACGAGCGCGCGCACCTCGTCATCGAGGAAGTCGAGCGCCGTCTCGGCGGTCAGAATCGCCGAGCCCAGATCGCAGAGCACGACGACGCCGCGGCCGGCGTCCGCCTCCGCGATGGCCGCGCTCACACGATCGAAGCTCGTGCCGATCCGGCCGTCGTCCGTTCCGCCCGCCGCGATGAGCGCGGTCTCCGGCGCCATCTGGCCCGCCAGCTCGACGAGCCCTTCGGCGATCTTCGCGGAGTGCGAGACGAAGACGAGGCCCACCCGGCCCTCCGACGCCATCCCTCAGTCCCCCGCCGCGGCCTCTGCGGCGTCCGCCGCAGCCCGCAGCAGCAGTGCCGACGACTCGGCACCCGGGTCACGATGCCCGGCCGAGCGTTCGCCGAGATAGCTCGCCCGTCCCTTCCTGGCGACGAGCGGCTCGGTCGCCTCCGCGCCGGCCTCGGCCGCGCTCGCCGCGGCCTCGAGCACCGTGCGGGCGTCCGCCCCGGTCTCCGCGGCGGCGTCCGCCGCCTCGACCGCGGGCGTCCAGGCATCCACCATCGTCTTGTCGCCCGACTCGGCCTTGCCGCGCGCGACGATGCCGTCGCGCGCCGCCGTGAGCACCGCGGCGATCGCCGGCCCGTCCAGCGAGGTCGCGCTTCCGGCGGCCATCGCCCCCTTCAGGTAGGCGGTGCCGTAGAGCGGACCGGCGGCGCCGCCGACCGTCGAGATCAACGTCGTCGCCACGAGCTTGAGCACATCGCCCGGGGTCGAGCCCGCGGAGAGGTCGTCGAGCTTCGGCAGCACGGCCTGGAAGCCGCGGTCGAGGTTCTCGCCGTGATCGCCGTCGCCGATCTCACGATCGAGCGCGATGAGCCTCGTGCGATGCTCGGCGACGGTCTCCGCGCTGCGGCGCACCCAGTCGACCGCCCAGGTGATGTCCAATCCCACGCTCAGCCCCTCCCTACCGGCCCCAGCGGAGCGCGGCCGTCTGCACCGGCGCGTCCCACAGCTGGATCATCTCGTCGTCGAGCTTCAGCAGCGTGATCGACATGCCCTGCATCTCGAGCGCCGTGATGTAGTTGCCGACGAGCGAACGGGCGATCTCGATCCCTCGCTCGCCGAGCGCCTCGGCAGCGCGACGGTACGCGAGGTAGAGCTCGACCTGGGGGGTGCCCCCCATGCCGTTGACGAAGAGCAGGACGCGGTCGCCCGAACCGAACGGCAGGTCCTCGAGGATGGGGTCGAGCAGTCGATCGACCAGGCGGTCGGCGGGCTCGAGCTTGATCCGCTCGCGACCCGGCTCGCCGTGGATGCCGATGCCGATCTCGATCTCGTCCTCGGCGAGCGTGAAGCTCGGCTCTCCAGCGTGCGGGACGATGCACGGCGTGAGCGCGAGGCCCATCGACCGGGCATTGGCGTTCACCCGTTCGGCGACGGCTGCGACCTCGTCCAACGAGTCGCCCCGCTGCGCGGCGGCGCCGGCGATCTTCTCGACGAGCACCGTGCCCGCGACGCCGCGCCGGCCGGCCGTGTAGAGCGAGTCCTTCACCGCCACGTCGTCGTTCGTGACGACGGCCCGGACCTCGATGCCCTCCGCCGCCGCGAGATCGGCCGCGGTCTCGAAGTTCAGCACGTCGCCCGTGTAGTTCTTCACGATGTGCAGGACCCCCGCTCCCCCGTCGACCGCCTTCGTCGCGGCGAGGATCGGGTCGGGCGTCGGCGAGGTGAAGACCGCGCCGGGCACGGCGGCGTCGAGCATGCCGTAGCCGACGTAGCCCGCGTGCAGCGGCTCGTGTCCGCTGCCCCCGCCGCTGACGAGCCCGACTTTGCCGGCGACCGGTGCATCGGCTCGCACGACGAAGATCGGGTCGTACTCGACACGCACCAGATCGGCGTGGGCGGCCGCGAAGCCCGCCACGGACTCGTCGACCACGCGCTTCGGGTCGTTGATGATCTTCTTCACCGCAAATCCCTTCCCCGCAGGGCCGCGCGGCGTCGCGCAGAGGGCACCGACGCCGCAACGGCAGTACCGCCAACCTACGCCCCGCCGAGCCGTTCCGGTAAGGGGTCTCCGCTGAATCCACCGGAACGCGCCGGAGGGAGCGCTCTTCCCCCGCGCCCGAGTCTGTGACTAGGGTGAGCACTATCACCGCCCTTGGGCGCGGCCCGCGGGCTCAGCGAAAGGATGGGTAGTCAACGTGGACAATCTCGGGGTCTTGTTCCTCGCGGAGCTCGTCGGCACGGCGATGCTCGTACTGCTCGGCTGTGGCGTGGTCGCCAACGTCGCGCTCGTGCGCACCAAAGGATTCAACGGCGGCTTCCTCATGGTCAACATCGGCTGGGGCCTCGCGGTCTTCGCCGGTGTGGTCGTCGCCTACGCCTCCGGCGCGCACATCAACCCGGCCGTGACGCTCGGCCTCGTCGCGAACGGCGCGACCGAGTTCGGCAACCCCGCGATGGGGACCACGGTGGCGGTCTCGTTCCTGAGCGTCATCACGTACATCGGTGCGCAGCTGATCGGCGCCATCATCGGCGCCGTGCTCTGCTGGCTCGCCTACAAGCAGCACTTCGACGAGGAGCCCGAGCCCGCGAACAAGCTCGGCGTATTCTCGACCGGCCCGGCGATCCGCTCCTACGGCTGGAACCTCGTCACCGAGATCGTCGGCACCTTCGTGCTGGTCTTCGTCGTGATCGGCTTCGGCCGCAACGGCGACGCCTCCGGCCTCGCCGCCCTCGGCGCCCTGCCCGTGGCGCTGCTCGTGATCGGTATCGGCGCCTCGCTCGGTGGCCCCACCGGCTACGCGATCAACCCGGCCCGTGACCTCGGCCCGCGCATCGCGCACGCCATCCTGCCCATCAAGGGCAAGGGCGGCAGCGACTGGAGCTACTCCTGGGTGCCCGTCGTCGGCCCGATCATCGGCGGCGTCCTCGCCGGCTGGGCGGCGATCTTCGCCCTGCCGATCCTCGGTTGAACCGCTCGGGGCCGTCCTCACCGAGGGCGGCCCCGAGTCGTTCCGCCGCCAGTACCTCAGCACCACCACGAAGGCGACCGCCGGAGGGCGGACGCGAGAGGAGCCATTCCATGGCCGACTACATCCTGTCGATCGATCAGGGCACCACGAGCACCCGGGCGATCATCTTCGACAAGTCCGGTTCGATCGTCTCGACCGGACAGCTCGAGCACGAGCAGATCTTCCCCAAGGCCGGCTGGGTCGAGCACGACCCCATGGAGATCTGGAACAACACCCGCGAGGTCATCGGCCAGGCCCTCGGCAAAGCGGACCTGACCCGCCACGACATCGCCGCGGTCGGCATCACCAACCAGCGCGAGACCGCCGTCGTCTGGGACAAGAACACGGGGCAGCCCGTCTACAACGCGATCGTCTGGCAGGACACCCGCACCCAGAGCATCGTCGACCGCCTCGCCGCGGACGGCGGCGTCGAGCGCTTCAAGCAGGACGTGGGCCTCCCCCTGGCCACCTACTTCTCCGGCACGAAGATCGTCTGGATCCTCGAGAACGTCGAGGGTGCGCGCGAGAAGGCCGAGGCCGGAGACCTCCTCTTCGGCACCACCGACTGCTGGGTGCTGTGGAACCTCACCGGCGGGGTCGACGGCGGCGTGCACGCCACCGACGTCACCAACGCCAGCCGCACGCTCTTCATGGACCTGGAGACGCTGAGCTGGCGCGACGACATCCTGGAGGCGTTCGGCGTGCCCCGCTCGATGCTGCCCGAGATCAAGAGCTCCTCCGAGGTCTACGGCACCGTCGAGCCGTCGAGCCTCCTCCGAGAGGTGCCCGTGGCCGGCATCCTGGGCGACCAGCAGGCGGCGACCTTCGGCCAGGCGGCCTTCGACCCGGGCGAGTCGAAGAACACCTACGGCACGGGCAACTTCCTGATCTTCAACACCGGCACCGAGATCGTGCACTCGAAGAACGGCCTGCTCACGACCCTCGGCTACAAGCTCGGCGACGACGAGCCGCACTACGCGCTCGAGGGCTCGATCGCGGTCACCGGCTCGCTCATCCAATGGTTGCGCGACAACCTCGGGCTCATCTCGAGCGCGCCGGAGGTCGAGGAGCTCGCAAAGAGCGTCGAGGACAACGGCGGCGCGTACTTCGTGCCGGCGTTCTCGGGCCTGTTCGCGCCGTACTGGCGCCCCGACGCCCGCGGCGCGCTCGTCGGCCTCACCCGCTACGTGAACAAGGGCCACATCGCCCGCGCCGCGCTCGAAGCCACCGCGTTCCAGACCCGCGAGGTGCTGGACGCGGTCAACGCGGACTCGGGCGTCGAGCTCAGCGAGCTGAAGGTCGACGGCGGCATGATCGCGAACAACACGCTCATGCAGTTCCAGGCCGACATCCTCGGCGTTCCCGTCGTGCGACCGGTCGTCGCGGAGACGACCGCGCTCGGCGCGGCCTACGCCGCCGGCCTCGCCGTCGGCTTCTGGTCGGGCCTCGACGATCTCCGCGCCAACTGGCAGGAGGATCGTCGCTGGGAGCCGAAGATGGACGCAGACGAGCGCGAGCGCGAGCTGCGCCTCTGGAAGAAGGCCGTCACGAAGACCCTCGACTGGGTCGACGAGGACGTGCGCTGACGCGCGGTCGTCGCGCCCGTCCCAGGAGAACGATCACGGATGCCCCGCACGCTCGTGCGGGGCATCCGCATCTCTGCGGCCGTGACCGGCTCAGCGCTGCGTCGCCGCGACCCACTCGCCGAGCTTGCGCTCCGCGGATCCGGAGTCGATCGCCTCTTCGGCGACCGCCATCTTGTCCCGGAAGCGATCGATGATCGCCCGCTGCACCTGCGCGGGGTCCTTGGCCAGCTCGAACGCGACGAGTCCGGCCGCCGCGTTCAGCACGACGATGTCCCGGATCGGGCCGCGCTCCCCCGCGAACACGCGGTGCACGATCTCCGCGTTGTGCGCGGCGTCGCCACCCACCAGCGCCCCGATGTCGGCGCGCGGGATACCGAGGTCGCGCGGGTCGAGGTCGTGCTCCTTCACGGTGCCCCGCGACACCTCCCAGATGTGCGAGTGCCCGGTCGTCGTGAGCTCGTCGAGCCCGTCGTCGCCTCGGAACACGAGGGCGGTCGCCCCGCGCGTCTGGAACACGCCGACGATGAGCGGGACGCGGTCGAGGTGCGCGACGCCGACCGCGGAGGCTTCGGGCCGGGCCGGGTTGCAGAGCGGCCCGAGGAAGTTGAACACCGTCGGCACGCCCAGCTGCGAGCGCACCGGGCCGGCGTGCCGGAACCCGGGGTGGAACGCGCCGGCGAAGGCGAAGGTGATGCCGGACTCGCCGAGCACCTCGGCGACGCGCTCGGCCGGGAGCGAGAGATCGATGCCGAGCGCCGCCAGCACGTCGGAGGAGCCGGAGGCGCTGCTCGCGGCACGGTTGCCGTGCTTCACGACCGGGACACCGGCCGACGCGGCGATGACCGACGCCATCGTCGACACGTTCACGGTGCCGAAGCGGTCGCCGCCGGTGCCGACGATGTCGAGCGCCATCGGATCGACCGCGAGCGGCATCGCGTGCTCGAGGATGGCGTCGCGGAACCCGACGATCTCGTCGACGGTCTCGCCCTTGACCCGGAGCGCCACGAGGAATCCAGCGAGCTGCGCCTCCCCCGCCTGCCCGGTCATGACCTGCTCCATGCACCAGGCGGCGTCCGACACGCTGAGGTCCTCGCCCTCCAGAAGGGAGCTGATGATCGCGGGCCAGGTGCGTTGAACCGTCATGGCTTCGATCCTACTGGCGCGGATTCACGGTGAATTCCCGGCGATCCCGCAGCCCAACTGAGGGTTGCCTTACTTCAATGGTCGGACACGGCTTGCCCTCCTGACGAAAACTCAGCGCTGGTTTCAGCCATAATGGAGGGGTGACGAGCACCTCTATCACTCCTCAGGCGAGCATGCCCGTGATCAATCGGCCCAACACCGTGGCGGTGGGGACGATCGTCTGGCTCGGCAGCGAGGTCATGTTCTTCGCTGGCCTCTTCGCTATCTACTTCACGCTGCGGTCGACGTCGCCCGAGCTCTGGACGTTCGAGGCGGGACGCCTGAACTTCCCGTTCGCGCTGACGAACACCATCATCCTCGTGCTGTCGAGCTTCACCTGCCAGTTCGGCGTCTTCGCCGCTGAGCGCATGCAGCCGTACATGACCGGCGCCTGGTACAACCCGCTCAAGTGGGGCATGGTCGAGTGGTTCTTCCTCACCTATGCCATGGGCGCGGTCTTCGTCGCCGGCCAGATCTGGGAGTACGCCACGCTCGTCAGCGAGGGCATCGCGATCGACTCGAACGCCTACGGTTCGGCGTTCTACCTCACCACCGGCTTCCACGGACTCCACGTGACGGGTGGTCTCATCGCGTTCCTCCTCGTCATCGGCCGGGTGTTCGCGGTCAAGAACTTCGGCCACAAGGAGGCGACGAGCGCCATCGTCGTCTCGTATTACTGGCACTTCGTCGATGTCGTCTGGATCGGCCTCTTCCTCGTCATCTACGTGCTCAAGTGATGAACCCGAAGCGCCGACGCAGCATGTCCGAGAACAGAAAGAGCCCTATGAACCGCCAGAAGCGACGCACCGGCCGCCGGCACCCGCTCGCCACCGTCGCACTTCTCGCCCTGGGTCTGGTCTTCACCGGCGGCGCCTACGCGGCGTTCAGCACCGGCACGGCCCAGGCCGAGTCCAGCGCGAACTCGCAGCAGACGATCGACGAGGGCAAGAAGCTCTTCCAGGCGAACTGCGCCACCTGCCACGGCCTCGAGGCCCAGGGCACCAAGGAAGGCCCGAGCCTCATCGGCGTCGGTGCCGCGGCCGTCGACTTCCAGGTCGGCACCGGGCGCATGCCGATGCAGATGCAGGGCCCGCAGGCGCAGCAGAAGCCGGTGCAGTTCACCGATGAGCAGGTCAAGCAGCTCGCCTACTACGTCGCCTCGCTCGGCCCGGGCCCGGACATCCCCGCCGACCACCTCACCAACGGCGGCGGCGACGCCGCGAACGGCGCGGAGCTCTTCCGCATCAACTGCGCGATGTGCCACAACGTGGCCGGCGCGGGCGGTGCGCTCACCGAAGGCAAGTTCGCTCCCCCGCTGACGGATGTCTCGGGCGTGCACATCTACGAGGCCATGGTCACCGGCCCGCAGAACATGCCGGTGTTCAACGACATGAACATCTCGCCCGAGGACAAGCGCGACATCATCACGTACCTCAAGTACGTGCAGGACAACCGCTCGCCCGGCGGCTTCGAGCTCGGCTCGATCGGCCCGGTCGCGGAGGGTCTGTTCATCTGGATCTTCGGTCTCGGCTCGCTGGTCGCGATCACCGTGTGGATCACGGCCAAGTCCAACTGACGCACCCCGGCATCGAAGAAGCTTCACAAAGGAGAACCATGGCTCAGGACGACCACAGCGGCACGGAGATCGCCGCTGCCGACTCGTCGCACGCCGCGCCCGCCGCTTCGCCGGGCACCGCGCTCATCGCCCAGGACGCGTTCGAGAACCCGGGCTTCCCGGCCCACCGTCCGCGCGTCACCGACGAGGACCCGAAGCGCGAGAAGCGCGCCCAGCGCACGGTGTACACGCTCTTCTACCTGTCGATCGTCGGCAGCGTGTGGGCGATCGCCGCGTACATGCTCTTCCCGATGGAGTCGAACAACGTCGGCGACGTCCGGCTGAACAACCTCTTTATCGGCCTCGGCGCAACGCTCGCCCTCCTCGGCATCGGCTTCGGCGCCGTGCACTGGGCGAAGTCGCTCATGTACGACGTCGAGCTCGTCGACGAGCGCCACCCGATCGGCGGCTCCCCCGAGACCCAGGCCGCCGCGGTCAAGGTGTTCCAGGACGCCGACCGCGAGTCGGGCTTCTCCCGCCGCGCGGTGATCCGCAACAGCCTCATCGGCGCGCTGCTCGTGTTCCCGCTGCCCGCCGTCGTGCTGTTCCGCGGTCTCGCGCCGCAGGACCAGAACCCGATCGAGCTGCTCAGCCACACCATGTGGAAGAAGGGCACGCGTCTCGCGCTCGACCCCTCCGGCGCCCCGATCAAGGCGTCCGACGTCACGATGGGCAGCGCGTTCCACGTCATCCCCGAGGGCCTCCAGGACCTCGAGCACGGCAAGCTCGACGAGAAGGCCAAGGCCGCCGTCCTGCTCATGCGTCTCGACCCGAAGGACCTCAACGAGCTGCCCGATCGCAAGGACTGGTCGTACGACGGCATCGTCGCGTACTCGAAGATCTGCACGCACGTCGGCTGCCCGGTGGCGCTCTACGAGCAGCACACCCACCACCTGCTGTGCCCGTGCCACCAGTCGCAGTTCGACGTGTCGAACCACTGCGAGGTCATCTTCGGCCCGGCCAAGCGGCCGCTGCCGCAGCTGCCGATCGCCGTCGACGACGAGGGCTACCTCATCGCGCAGAGCGACTTCACCGAACCTGTCGGCCCGAGCTTCTGGGAGCGTCATTGAGCACCGCAACCACCAACGCCCCGCAGAAGCGGTCGTTCACCGCGGCGGCGTCCGTCTACGTCAACGAACGCACGAGCATCGCGGGCTTCGTCAAGGAGCTCGGCCGCAAGGCCTTCCCCGACCACTGGTCGTTCCTGCTCGGTGAGGTCGCGCTCTTCGCCTTCGTGGTCGTGCTCATCTCGGGCACGTTCCTGACCTTCTTCTTCCAGGCCTCCATGGCCGAGGTGCACTACAACGGCTCCTACGTGCCGTTGAAGGGCGTCGAGATGTCGGTCGCCATGGCGTCGACGCTCGACATCTCCTTCGACATCCGCGGTGGCCTCTTCGTCCGCCAGATGCACCACTGGGCGGCCCTGCTGTTCGTTGCGGCCATCGGCCTGCACATGCTGCGCATCTTCTTCACCGGTGCGTTCCGCAAGCCGCGCGAGCTCAACTGGGTGATCGGCTTCGTGCTGTTCATCCTGGCCATGGCCGAGGGCTTCACCGGCTACTCGCTCCCCGACGACCTGCTCTCGGGCAACGGCCTCGCGATCATCAACGGCATGATCAAGGGCTTCCCGCTCGTCGGCACGTGGATGTCGTTCCTGCTGTTCGGCGGCGAGTTCCCGGGCACCGACATCGTCGGGCGCCTCTACACGCTGCACATCCTGCTGCTGCCCGCGCTCGTGGTGGCCTTCGTGGCACTGCACCTCGTGTTCGTCGTCGTGCACAAGCACACGCAGTACGCCGGGCCGGGCAAGACCCCGGGCAACGCGGTCGGCCCGCCCATCCTCCCGGTGTACGCGGCCAAGGCCGGCGGCTTCTTCTTCATCGTCTTCGGTGTCCTCGCGCTCATCGCGTCGCTGTTCACGATCAACCCGATCTGGAACTACGGCCCGTACGACCCGTCGCCCGTCTCCGCCGGTACCCAGCCCGACTGGTACATCGGCTTCGCCGACGGCGCCCTGCGACTCATCCCGCCGGGCTGGGAGTTCGTCTGGCTCGACCGCACCTGGTCCTTCAACATCCTGGTGCCCATCATCGCGATCGGCGTGTTCATCGTCCTCGCCCTGATGTACCCGTTCATCGAGGCCTGGGTGAAGGGCGACAAGCGCGAGCACCACATCGCCGACCGCCCCCGCAACGCTCCGACGCGCACCGCGATCGGCGCCGCCGGTGTCACGTTCTACGCGGGCCTCTGGGCCGCGGCCAGCTCCGACCTGCTCGCGACGCACTTCTCGCTGACCATGGAGGGCGTGATCCACGCGCTCCAGGCCGTGGTGATCCTCGGGCCGTTCGTGGCCTACTTCATCACGAAGCGAGTCTGCATCGCTCTGCAGAAGAAGGACCGCGAGATCGTGCTGCACGGCTTCGAGTCCGGCCGCATCGTGAAGCTCCCCGGTGGCGAGTTCATCGAGGTGCACGAGCCGCTCGACGAGTACGAGCGCTGGCGTCTGGTCAGCTTCGAGACCTACGAGCCGCTCATGCTGCGCCCGAACTCGCGCGGCAAGATCACCTTCGGTCAGCGCCTGCGCGCCGGCATGTCGCGCTGGTTCTTCGAGGACCGGATCGCCCCGGTCACGAAGGGCGAGCTCGAGGCCGGTCACGGCGAGCACCACTGAGCCGACCCGCTCAGCTTCAGCTCGGGCACCGCATGACCATTCAGACCCTGTCTGAGTGGCTGCGGTGCCCGAGCTGTTTCGCGTCGCCGCTCGAGGCACTCCCCCCGCTGCAGCTGCGCTGCCCGAACGGGCATTCCTTCGACGCGAACAAGCGCGGCTACCTCACGGCGCTTGGACCCGCTTCCGCGGGACTCCGCGGTGACGATGCGGCGATGCTCGACGCCCGTGATCTCGTGCACGACGCCGGCTTCTTCGATCCGCTGAAGCGCGAGCTCATCGCCGTGCTCCGGGACGCGGCGCTCGGACCCGAGCCTCGCGTCCTCGACGCCGGCTGCGGCACAGGCCACTACACGGCGCTCGCGCTCGAAGCGTTGATCGGAACGAACGAGCAGACCCCGAGGGTGCTCGCGATGGACCTCTCCCCCGCCGCCGTCGTGCGAACCGTCCGCCGTCGCCCGGATTCCGTCGACGGCCTCGTCGCCGACACCTGGCAGCCGCTCCCAGTCCGAGACGGATCGGTCGACGCCATCCTGGACGTGTTCGCGCCGCGCAACGCGAGCGAGTTCCGCCGCATCCTGCGCCCCGGCGGCCTGCTGCTCGTCGTCGTGCCGCGACCGGACCACCTTCGGGAGCTCCGCGCAGACGGTCGTGTGCTGACCATCCCAGAGGGCAAGGCGGCCACGCTCGTCGAGGAGCTCGCCCCGAGCTTCGCGCTCCGCACCGTGCGGTCCGTCGACGCGCGGTTCGTCCTGGATCAGGATGCCGCCGCTGACGACGCGTTCGCGGCCGCGATCATCGCGATGGGTCCGTCGGCCCACCATCGGGCGACGGAGCCCGCAGCGGGGCTCCGCGCGCTTCCTGAGGCCATCACCCTCGCCGTGGACCTGCTCGTCTTCGAGACCGTCGGCAACGCGGCTGGGAGCGGCGCAGGCGTCTGAGCCCCGCGCCGGCACGTCCTGCACGCGCGGCTGCGCTGCGTGAGCGCCACTTCGGCCTCTACGCGCCACTACGAGTGGCGCAACGACACCGAAGTGGCGCTCACGCCAGCGGCCCGCCGGCGACGGTACCGGGCCGCAACGGAGCGCACACGCGAAACGGCCCGGCATCCATTCGGATGCCGGGCCGTTCCAAACGCGATGCGTCAGCGGGCGAAGTTGCCCCGGTAGTACTCGTAGACCCAGCCGACGAGCGAGATCAGCACGAGCGGGATCGCGATGAACGAGATCCAGAAGCCGACCGCGAGACCGAGGAAGCCCAGCGCCGCGGCGCCGGCGAGCACGATCGGCCACCAGCTCCACGGGCTGAAGAAGCCCAGCTCGGGGTCGCCGTCGTCGATGTTCGCATCGAGGCGGTCCTCGGGGAGCTCAGCGCCCTGCGCCTTGTGCACGCGTCCGAGGTAGAACGCGATGAACGCAGACAGGATCGCCGCCAGCGAGATGGCGATCATGCCGGCCCACTCGGGGCCGCCGTTCACCTCGATGCCGCTCGCAGCGGTCCACACACCGTAGACGGCCGCAATGATCGCGAGGAAGATCGCGAGGAGCCAGAAGAGGATGACATTCGCGCGCATTACTTGATCTCCTCCTTGGCGGCGTCGTACACCGGCGCCTCAGGGGCGTCCTTCGCGGGTCCGATGCCGACGGGCACGCCCGCCTCCGGGTGGTTGAGGTCGAACGCCGGGCGCTCCGAGCGGATGCGCGGGATCGATGTGAAGTTGTGCCGCGGCGGCGGGCAGCTGGTGGCCCACTCGAGCGAGCCGCCATAGCCCCACGGGTCGTTGACCGTGACCTTCGGAGCCTTCCGCGCCGTGATGTACACGTTGAGGAAGAACGGGATGAGCGAGATCGCCAGGATGCCGGCGCCGATGGTCGACAGCTGGTTCATCCAGGTGATGTTGTCCTCGGGCAGGTACGAGTAGTACCGACGGGGCATCGCGACGACGCCGAGCCAGTGCTGCACGAGGAACGTGGTGTGGAAGCCGATGAACAGCAGCCAGAAGTGCCACTTGCCGAGCGTCTCGTTCAGCATCTTGCCGGTCCACTTGGGCCACCAGAAGTAGAAGCCCGCGAACATCGCGAAGACGACCGTGCCGAACACGACGTAGTGGAAGTGCGCCACGACGAAGTACGTGTCGGAGACGTGGAAGTCGAGCGGCGGCGACGCGAGGATGACACCGGTCAGACCGCCGAAGACGAAGGTGATCAGGAAGCCGAGCGACCAGATGAGCGGCGTCTCGAAGGTGATCGAGCCTCGCCACATCGTGCCGACCCAGTTGAAGATCTTCACACCGGTCGGAACCGCGATCAGCATCGTCATGAGCGCGAAGAACGGCAGCAGCACGGAGCCGGTGACGTACATGTGGTGCGCCCAGACCGTGACCGAGAGGGCCGCGATGGCGATCGTCGCGTAGATCAGGGTCTTGTACCCGAAGATCGGCTTCCGGCTGAACACCGGGAAGATCTCGGACACGATGCCGAAGAACGGCAGCGCGATGATGTAGACCTCCGGGTGACCGAAGAACCAGAAGAGGTGCTGCCACAGGATGACGCCGCCGTTGGCGGGATCGTAGATGTGGGCGCCGAAGACGCGGTCGGCACCGGCGGCGAGGATCGCGGCGGCCAGCACCGGGAACGCCATCAGGATCAGGATCGAGGTGACGAGCGTGTTCCAGGTGAAGATCGGCATGCGGAACATGGTCATGCCGGGCGCGCGCATCGTGACGATCGTCGTGATGAAGTTCACGGCGCCGAGGATCGTGCCGAAGCCGGAGAGGCCGAGGCCGAGCATCCACAGGTTGCCGCCGACACCGGGCGAGAACGTGGTCGAGGCGAGCGGCTGATAGGCGAACCAGCCGAACGAGGCCGCGCCCTGCGGGGTGAAGAAGCCGGCGACCGCCATCAGCGAACCGAAGTTGAACAGCCAGTAGGCGAAGGCGTTCAGACGCGGGAAGGCCACGTCGGGGGCGCCGATCTGCAGCGGCATGAGCACGTTCGCGAAGCCCGCGAAGAGCGGGGTGGCGAACATGAGCAGCATGATCGTGCCGTGCATCGTGAACAGCTGGTTGTACTGCTCACGCGTCTGGATGATCTCCAGGCCGGGCTCGAACAGCTGGGCGCGGATGATCAGCGCCATCACGCCGCCGATGCAGAAGTAGATGAACGAGGTGATCAGGTACATGTACCCGATGACCTTGTGGTCGGTCGAGGTGATCCACTTGACGAGGACGTTCCCCTTGCGCTCCACCTTCGAAGCGCCGAACGGCAGGCTCGACGACTGCGGTCGAGCCGGTGCGGTCGTGGTGCTCATTCGGCTTCGTGCTCCTCTTTCAGTTCGGGCGCGCCCGTGCCGGGCAGGTTCTGGTTCCGGTCGTACTCGTTCGACAGCTGGCCCTCCTGGCCGGCGTCGCGCAGCGACTGGATGTAGTCGTCGTACTCGGCCTGCGAGACGACCTCGACGTTGAAGAGCATGAGCGAGTGGTACTCGCCGCAGAGCTCGGCGCACTTGCCTGCATAGGTGCCCTCGCGCTCGGGGACGAACGACATGTAGTTCGTCTTGCCCGGGTACATGTCCTTCTTGTAGAGGAAGTCGACGACCCAGAAGGAGTGGATGACGTCGCGCGACTCGAGCTCGAGCTCGACGTTCGCCCCGACGGGAAGGTAGAGCGTGGGCAGCGCGGCCTGGTCGACCGAGCCGGCGGGGCCGTTCGGGTCGAGCTGCGCCTGGATGCCGGGCGAGTAGACGTCTTCGTTGACGTAGTTGAAGTCCCACGCCCACTGCTTGGCGATGACCTCGACCTTGACGTCGACCTCGTCGGCGGTGAACCGCTTCTCGATCTCGGCCTGGTCGCGCGCCGTGAAGGCGAAGAAGCCCAGCACGAGGATGAGCGGCACGATCGTGTAGAACACCTCGATCGGCATGTTGTACCGCAGCTGCACCGGCAGGCCCGTCTGGCCCTTGCGCCGGCGGTACGCGATGACCGCCCAGATCGTGAGGCCCCAGGTGATCACGCCCACGACGAGGAGCACGATCCAGGAGGTGACCCACAGACCCGAGACGCGCTCCGTGTGATTGGTCGCGGGCGACTCGCCCTCGATGAATCCGGGGAGGAATCCGTTCAGCTGCGCCTGGGTGCACCCGGCGAGGACAAGAGTGAGCGTCGCTGCGATCGGAACTGCAGCCCATCGGAGTCGGCGATTGTTGCGCACCGGAGACCTTTCGGGAGACTCGAAGGCGCTTCACAGGGAAGCGCGGTGATCGGTGTCTAGCCTACTCCGACTCCGCGGCTCGGGTGTGCACTCGACGCGGATGTCGCGATCGGAATCCGGACGATTTCCGAGTGGATCTGCGAAAAAACACACGAGGGAGACCGCGAAGCGGTCTCCCTCGGAGCGAGTTTCTCGGGCGGATCAGTGGAACGAGTCGCCGCAGGCGCAGCTTCCCTGCGCGTTCGGGTTGTCGATCGTGAACCCCTGCTTCTGGATCGTGTCCTCGAAGTCGATGGTCGAACCGTCGAGGTACGGGACGCTCATCTTGTCGACGATGACCTCGACGCCCTCGAAGTCGACGACGGCGTCGCCCTCGAGCATGCGCTCGTCGAAGTAGAGCTGGTAGATCAGGCCGGAGCATCCGCCGGGCTGCACCGCCACGCGCAGGCGGAGGTCGTCGCGACCCTCCTGCGTGAGGAGGCTGCGCACCTTGTCGGCCGCGGGCTCGCTCAGCTTGACGCCGTGCGTGGTCTCGGTGATGGTCTCGCTCATGTCACTCCTCGTGATCTCGCCGTCCTGACGACGATTGTACGTCCACTCCGTAGAGCGTCGGCTGAATGCTGGATATTCCCGGCCCGCGGCGGCGCACCGCCGCGGGCCGGCAGCGGATCAGGCGCCGCGGGCGTTCAGTCGGCCGAACAGCAGCGCCTCGCTCAGCAGGGCGCGCTTGAAGACGCCGAGGTGCAGCGACTCGTTCGGGCTGTGCGCTCGCGAGTCCGGGTCCTCGACCCCCGTGACGAGGATCTGCGCGCCCGGGAACTCCTCGACGAGCTCGGCGATGAAGGGGATCGAGCCGCCGACCCCCGTGTCCACCGCGGGCTTGCCCCACGCCTCGGCCATCGCCGCTCGAGTCTCCGCGACCGCCCAGCCGCTCGTGTCCACGAGGAACGCCTGACCGCGGTCGACGTCCTCGAAGCCGAGCTTCGCGCCGAACGGCGCGTTCGCCTCGAGGTGGGCGCGGAGGGCGTCGAAGGCCTCCCCGGCGTCCTGTCCGGGCGCGATGCGGGCGCTGATGCGCACCCGCAGCGACGGGATCAGGGTGTTCGAGGCGTTCGCGACGTCGGGCGCGTCGATCCCGGTGACGGTGATCGCCGGCTGCGCCCAGATCCGATCGAGGATCGAGCCGCGCCCGATCGGGCTGACCCCGTCGAGCAGTCCGGCCTCCGCGCGCAGCTGCGCCTCGTCGTAGGCGGGGATGTCGAGCTCGGCGCTCGTGAGGCCCTCGACGGCGACAGCGCCCTCGGCATCCCACATCGTCCCGAGCATCCGGATGGCGGCGAGCATCGCGTCGGGGACGGCCCCGCCGAACATGCCGGAGTGGGAGGCGTGCGCGAGCGTCTCGACGCGGAGGTTGAACGCGACGGCGCCGCGGAGGGCGACCGTGATCGCCGGAGTGTCGATGTCCCAGTTGCCCGAGTCGGCGACGATGATCGCGTCGGCCTCGAGGAGCTCGCGGTTCTCGCGCAGGAAGTTCCCGAAGGAGCGGGAGGCCCACTCCTCCTCCCCCTCGATGAAGACCGAGAGGCCGAGGTCGAAGTCGCCGGATGCCTCGGCGAACGCCCGGATCGCGCCGACGTGCGCCATGACGCCCGCCTTGTCGTCGGCGGCGCCGCGCCCGTGCAGGCGGTCGCCGCGCTGGGTCGGCTCGAACGGCGGCGTGTCCCAGTCCTCGTCCTTGCCGGGCGGCTGCACGTCGTGGTGGGCGTAGAGGAGCACCGTCGGGCGCCCGTTGCGCGCGGCGCGGCGCGCAACGATGGCGGGCTGACCGAGCTCGGAGCCGTCCTCGACGGGGGCGCGCCGGATCTCGACGAGTTCGAACACCCCCGTCCCGCGCAGCAGCTCCGCCACGGCCTCCGCGCTCTCCGCGACGTGCGCGGGGTCGAACGCGGGCCAGGAGACGGAGGGGATCCGGACGAGTCGGCCGAGCTCGGCGACGACGCCGGGGAAGGCCGCATCGACGGCGGTTCGGATCGCGTCCGCGTTCGGCGTCGTGGGCTCGGCGGATGCGTGGTTCGTGGGGTCGGTCATGCCGGTAATCTTAAAGGTGAACCGATTCGAGGAATCCAGTGGCCAAGCAGCAGAAGACCGAGCAGACGTCGACCGAGACGCTCGATGAGACGCAGGAGCGTCTGAAGAGCGGCGGCAAAGGCGTCCCCACCCCGACCCGTGCCGAGCAGGAGGCCGCGCGCAAGCGGCCGCTCGTGCCATCCGACCGCAAGGAAGCGGCGAAGCAGGCCCGCGCCAAGGCCGCGGAGGCGCGCGAGCGCGCCCGCGTCGGCATGGCGATGGGCGACGACAAGTACCTTCCCGCCCGCGACCGCGGACCGCAGAAGAAGTTCGTGCGCGACTACGTCGACGCCCGCTTCAGCATCGGCGAGATCCTGATCCCCGTCATGTTCCTGGTGATCATCCTGACCTTCGTGCCGAGTGCCGAGGTGCAGGCGATCAGCATCCTCGTGCTCTGGGCGTTCTTCGCCGTCGCCGTGCTCGACTGCATCATCCTCGGCTACCTGCTGACGAAGAAGCTCCGCGCGAAGTACGGCGACAAGGCCGAGCGCGTGCGCTGGTACGCGGCGATGCGGGCGCTGCAGCTGCGCCCGCTGCGGCTGCCGAAGCCCCAGGTCAAGCGCGGCCAGTACCCCGCCTGAGCGCTCTCCCGCCTGATCCGCCGCAGGGCCCCGCCACCACGGCGGGGCCCTGCGACGTTCAGCGGGCGAACGCTCCGAGGCGGATGAGCGGGATGCGCGTCTCCTCGTCGCTCAGCGAACCGTGCTGCCCGATCATCCGCTCGGGCGCCCGGTTCGCCTCGCGGGCGTCGTAGTAGGCCACGCCCGCGCGGGCGGCGACGAGCAGATCGCCGATGCGCGGGCGCACGGCGTCGTCGACGCGGGCGCCGAAGAGTCCCGCGTCGACCGCCTCGTCGCGGGTGAGCACCCAGGCGCGCTTCGCCTCGGCCTCCCGCCAGAGCCCGGCCACCCGCTCCCGCTCGGGCTCGGGGAAGGAAGGATCGAACCAGAGCGCCAGGCAGCGCGGCTCTCCCCCGATATGGCGCACCCCGTCGAGCAGGGCCGGTCGTGCGTCGATGTGCACGTGCCGGTGCTCCGGCACGTCGATCACGCCGTGGTCGGCGGTCACGAGCATGCCGACGTCGCGCGGGAGGCGGGCGGCCAGCGCGGATGCCTCGGCGTCGAGCTCCTCGAGCGCGGCGAGCCACCGCCCCGACTCCCAGCCGTGGGCGTGCGCGATCTGATCGAGCTCTGGCACGTAGAGGTAGACGAGCGCGGGCTCGGCTGCGGCGACCGCCTCGAACGCCGCGGCGAACCGCTCGGCGAGACTCGTGCCGGAGCGGTACTCGGCGCCGCGCAGCACCGCTCGGGTGTAGCCGCTCGTCGCGTACCGCGGGGCGCCGACCGCGATCGGTCGGATGCCGAGCTCGCCGGCGCGTTCGAAGAGGGTCGCGCTGCGCTGCCAGTCTTCGGGGAGCTGTCCGTGCTCCCAGCCGTTCAGCTGGTTCGCCAGCACGTCGCGCGAGGGTTCGAGGGTGCGGTACCCGACCAGCCCGTGCTCGCCGGGCATGACCCCGGTCGCGAACGAGGCGATGGCGGCGGCCGTCGTCGAGGGGAAGACCGTGCGGATCACGTCGCGCTTCGCCATCCGTCCGGCGAGGAATCTCGCGTGGCCGGCGCGCGCCTGCAGGTTCGCCGCACCGAGGCCGTCGACGAGGAGGACGAGCGCGGAGCGCACGGGCGGCAGATCGAACGCGCCCCCGCCGCCGGTGACGGCCGCGAGCGAACTCGCCAGCACCCCGGCAAGCCGCGGGGTCGTGTCGTCGGTCACCGGTAGCATGGCAGGCATCGCGCCCAGTCTGACACAGGCCGGGCGCGCCCCAGTTGCCTCGCGCGCGAGCGCCTCGACCGAGATTGACGGATGACCCGAGCACCCCACGACCCCGAGCAGCCGCCCATCGCCGAGCGCATCGAAGACGTCGACGTCGCCGCCGAGATGCAGGGGTCCTTCCTCGAGTACGCGTACTCGGTCATCTACTCGCGCGCCCTGCCCGACGCCCGCGACGGCATGAAGCCCGTGCAGCGGCGCATCCTCTACATGATGAGCGACATGGGCCTGCGGCCCGACCGCGGGCACGTGAAGTCGGCGCGCGTCGTCGGCGAGGTCATGGGCAAGCTGCACCCGCACGGCGACTCGGCGATCTACGACGCCCTGGTGCGGCTCGCCCAGCCGTTCACGCTGCGGGTGCCGCTCGTCGACGGTCACGGCAACTTCGGCTCGCTCGACGACGGCCCGGCCGCCGCCCGGTACACCGAGGCGCGCCTCGCTCCCCCGGCGATGTCGATGACCGAGAGCCTCGACGAGGACGTCGTCGACTTCGTCCCGAACTACGACAACAGCCACCAGCAGCCCGAGGTGCTGCCCGCCGCCATCCCGAACCTGCTCGTGAACGGCGCGAGCGGCATCGCGGTCGGCATGGCGACGAACATGGCCCCGCACAACCTCGTCGAGGTCGTGCACGCCGCCCGCCACCTGCTCGAGCACCCCGACGCCGGCCTCGACGAGCTGATGGAGTTCGTGCCCGGCCCCGACTTCCCCTCCGGCGGCACGATCGTCGGCCTCGCCGGCATCCGCGACGCGTACGCCACCGGCCGCGGCTCGTTCAAGACCCGCGCGCGCGTCAGCGTCGAACAGTTGACCGCGCGCAAGGCGGGCCTCGTCGTCACCGAGCTCCCCTACCTCGTGGGCCCCGAGAAGGTCATCGAGAAGATCAAGGACGGCGTCAACGCCAAGAAGATCACGGGCATCTCCGACGTCACCGACCTCACCGACCGCAAGCGCGGCATGCGGCTCGTCATCGGCATCAAGACCGGATTCAACCCGCAGGCGGTGCTCGAGCAGCTGTACCGGCTCACCCCGCTCGAGGACTCGTTCAACATCAACAACGTCGCGCTCGTCGACGGGCAGCCGCAGACCCTCGGCCTCCGCGAGCTGCTGCTCGTCTACGTGGGCCACCGCATCCGCGTGGTCACCCGGCGCAGCGAGTTCCGCCTCGCCCGCCGCCGCGAGCGCCTGCACCTCGTCGAGGGCCTGCTCATCGCGATCCTCGACATCGACGAGGTCATCCAGGTCATCCGCACGAGCGACGACACCGATCAGGCCCGTCACCGGCTGCAGGACGTCTTCGACCTCAGCCAGCTGCAGGCCGAGTACATCCTCGAGCTGCGCCTGCGCCGACTCACCAAGTTCTCCCGCATCGAGCTCGAGGCCGAGCGCGACAAGCTGCAGGCCGAGATCGCCGAGCTCGAGGAGCTGCTCGGCAGCGAGGCCCGCATCCGGGCGCTCGTCTCCGAGGAGCTCGAGCAGGTCGCCGAGCTCTACGGCACCCCTCGGCGCACGCTCCTCACCGAGGCGAAGGCGCTCCCCGCCGGGGCCTCGCGCAAGGCCGTCGCCGCCTCGCTCGAGCACGCCGACGTGCCGTGCCGCGTCTTCCTCAGCGTGACCGGCCGCATCGCCCGCGTGGACCGCCCGGAGGGCGAGGAGGCCCTCGCGATCACCGTGCCCGCCCGGCGCAGCAAGCACGACGCCGTGGCCTCGACGCTCGACACCACGAGTCGCACCGAGATCGGGGCGATCACTTCGAAGGGGCGTCTCGTGCGCTTCTCGCCGCTCGACCTGCCCACGCTGCCGGCGAACTCCGTGCAGCTCGGCGCGGGCGTCAGGGTGCACGACTACCTCGGTCTCACCGATCGCAGCGAGCGCATCCTCGCGATCGTCTCGCTCACGAGCGAGCAGCCGATCGCGCTCGGCACGAAGCAGGGCATTGTGAAGCGCGTGGCTCCCGGCGGGTACCCGAACCGCCCCGACTTCGAGGTGATCTCGCTGAAGCCGGGCGATGAGGTCGTCGGCGCGGTGCAGAGCGGTGACGACGCTGAGCTCGTCTTCATCGCGAGCGATGCGCAGCTGCTGCACTTCCCCGCTTCCTCGGTGCGCCCGCAGGGCTGCCCCGCCGGCGGCATGGCGGGCATGAAGCTGTCCGCCGGTGCGCGGGTCCTCTCGTTCACCGCGCTGACGCCCGCCGAGCTCGAGTCGACGGTCGTCGTCACGATCGCGGCGACGAGCGATACGCTGCTCGGCGCCGACCCCGGCGCCGCGAAGGTGTCGACGTTCGACGAGTTCCCCGGCAAGGGCCGGGCGACGGGCGGTGTGCGTGCGCAGCGCTTCCTGAAGGGGCAGGACGCTCTCACGGTCGCGTGGGCCGGGCCCGAGCCCGCCTACGGCCTCGGTGCCGATGGCTCGGTGCGCGCGCTCCCCGAGCCCGGGGCGAGGCGCGACGCCTCCGGCGTGCAGCTCGACGCGGTCGTCAGCGCCGTGGGCCGCCGCATCGGCTGAGCCGCCCGTGCGCGCACCCCGGGTGCAGCGCCCACCCCGGGTGCAGCGCCCACCCCGGGTGCAGCGCCCACCCCGGGTGCAGCACGCACCAGGGCACGCGCTGCACGCGGGTCGTCAGGCGTCGATGCGCTCGCGGCTGAGCCCCGTGGCGCTGTCGACGATGAACTCCTTGCGCGGGGCGACCTCGTTGCCCATCAGCAGCTCGAACACGCGCCCGGCGTTCTCGGCGTCGGCGAGGTTCACCCGGCGGAGGGTGCGGTGCTGGCGGTCCATCGTGGTCGAGGCGAGCTGCTCGGCATCCATCTCGCCGAGGCCCTTGTAGCGCTGGATCGGGTCCTGGTACTTCTTGTTCTGCCGCTTGAGCGTCGAGAGCACGCCGTTCAGCTCGGCTTCGGAGTAGGTGTAGATCGTCTCGTTCGGCTTCGAGCCCGGGTTCTGCACGACGATGCGGTGCAGCGGCGGCACCGCGGCGAAGACCCGCCCCTCCTCGATCATCGGCCGCATGTAGCGGAAGAAGAGCGTGAGCAGGAGCGTGCGGATGTGCGCGCCGTCGACGTCGGCGTCGCTCATGATGATGACCTTGCCGTAGCGCGCGGCGGAGAGGTCGAAAGTGCGACCCGAGCCCGCGCCGATCGTCTGGATGATCGCCGCGCACTCCGCGTTGCCGAGCATGTCGGCCACGGACGCCTTCTGCACGTTCAGGATCTTGCCCCGGATCGGCAGCAGCGCCTGGTGCTCGCTGTCACGGGCGAGCTTCGCGGTGCCGAGCGCGGAGTCGCCCTCGACGATGAACAGCTCGCTCTGCGCGACGTCGCTCGAGCGGCAGTCGGCAAGCTTCGCGGGCAGCGAGGAGCTCTCGAGCGCGTTCTTGCGGCGCTGCGTCTCCTTGTGGGTGCGCGCCGAGATGCGCGCCTTCATCTCGGAGACGATCTTCTCGAGCACGAGCGAGGTCTGGGCCTTGTCGTCGCGCTTGGTCGAGGCGAAGCGCTCGCCGAGCTGCTTGGTGATGACCGAGGAGACGATGGCGCGCACCGCGGGGGTGCCGAGGATCTCCTTCGTCTGACCCTCGAACTGCGGCTCGGGCAGGCGCACGGTGAGCACCGCGGTGAGTCCGGCGAGGATGTCGTCCTTCTCGAGCTTGTCGTTGCCGACCTTGAGGCGCCTGGCGTTCTGCTCGACCTGCGAGCGGAGCAGCTTCAGCAGGCCCTGCTCGAAGCCGGCGAGGTGCGTGCCGCCCTTCGGCGTGGCGATGATGTTCACGAAGCTGCGGATGACGGTGTCGTACCCGGTGCCCCAGCGCAGCGCGACGTCGACCTCGCAGGTGCGCTCGACCTCGGTCGGGATCATCGCCCCGCCCTCGGAGAGCACCGGCACCGTCTCGGTGAAGCGCCCCTCGCCCGTGAGCCGCCAGATCTCGGTGACCGGCCCGTCGGTGGCGAGGTGCTCGACGAACTCGGAGATGCCGCCCTCGAAGTGGAAGCGGTGCGTCTCGGGCGCCTCGCCGCGCTCGTCGATCACGGTGAGCCCGAGCCCGGGCACGAGGAAGGCGGTCTGCCTCGCGCGGCCGAGGAGCTCCTCGATCTGGAAGCTCGCGCCCTTCGTGAAGATCTGCGGGTCGGCCCAGTACCGCACCCGGGTGCCGGTGACGCCCTTCTTGACCTTGCCGACGGCGTCGAGGGAGCTCGACTGCTCGAACGGGGTGAACGGCGCTTCGGGATCGGGCGTGCCCGCGTCGGCGAATCGCCCGGGCTCGCCCCGGTGGAACGACATCGCCCAGGTCTTGCCGTCACGGTCGACCTCGACGTCGAGTCGGGACGAGAGCGCGTTGACGACCGACGCGCCGACACCGTGCAGACCGCCCGAGGCCGCGTAGGAGCCGGAGCCGAACTTGCCGCCGGCGTGGAGCTTCGTGAAGACCACCTCGACGCCCGTGAGCCCGGTCTTCGGTTCGACGTCGACCGGGATGCCTCGTGCCTGGTCGCGCACCTCGACGCTCTGGTCGGCGTGCAGCACCACCTCGATCTCGCGACCGTGGCCGGCGAGCGCCTCGTCGACCGCGTTGTCGATGATCTCCCACAGGCAGTGCATGAGCCCTCGGGAGTCGGTCGACCCGATGTACATGCCGGGTCGCTTGCGCACGGCCTCGAGGCCCTCGAGCACGGAGAGATGGCGGGCGGAGTAATCGGAGCTCACGTCGATCAAGCCTAGTGACCGGGACCGACAGTCCTGCGCAGCCACTGCGCTCTCAGCGAAATGCCCGGCGATACGGAAGGAACCCCGCACGGCGCGTGTTTTGATTGATGAACACGGAAGTCAGCGCGCGAACGAAGGAGGAGCTATGACCCAGCAGACCGAGGCGAACGATGCGGTCGACGTCGAGCGTACCTACGAGCTCACCGCGCTCGATCGTTGCGACGCATGCGGCGCCCAGGCGTACATCCGCGTGGTCGTCGCGAACGGCGAGCTCCTGTTCTGCGCCCACCACGGCCGCAAGCACCAGGAGAAGCTCTCCCAGATCGCGCAGAGCTGGCACGACGAGTCTGACCGACTCCTCGTCGACGCTCGCGACTGAGTCCGACCGACTTCGCGAAACGCCCCGGCTCCGGCCGGGGCGTTTCGTCGTTCAGTCCGACGGCTCGAGGTCGATGCCCGAGGCGCGGAGCTGCGCGGCGCGGGCGGCTGCAGCGTAGGCGTCGACCGCCACAGCCTGCTCCCCGGGCGCGTAGCCGATGCCGCGGCGCTCGGCCATGATCCGCAGCAGTGCGTCGGCGAAGGCCGGGTTCTTCGCGAGCACGGGCCCGTGCAGATGGGTGCCGATCACGGAGCCCATGATGACGCCCTCCTGCCCGGAGTCGCGGCCGTTCCCCTCACCGGCGCGAAGTCGCCCGAGCGGCGAGGCCTCGGCGCCGACGTAGGCGCGGGCGTGGTTCTCGAAGCCGACGAGCTGGCCGAAGCGCGGCGTGGCGACGACGACGTCGCCGGTGACCCGCCCGTCGCGCGGCACGGCGCGTCCGGGCAGGATGCCGAGCCCCTCGAGCGAGCTGCCGTCCCGGTGCTCGACGCCCCAGCTGAGCAGCTCCCAGCCGGTGCCGACTCCGAGGATCGGGATGCCCTCGGTGCCCCAGCGGCGGAGCTCGTCGTGCATCGTGCGCAGCACGTCGCGGCTGCGCTCGAGCGAGGCGTCACTCCCTGAGCCGAGGACGATCGCGTCGATCTCGCTCGGCAGCTCCGCGGCGCGCTCGACGACGACGGTGCGAGCGGCGATGCCGGCCCACTCCGCCCGTGTCTCGAGCACCGTCGCGTTCTGCGCGTCGCCGTTCGTGTTCTGCGTGCCGGGCAGCAGGGAGACGATCGTGAAGGTCATTCCGCCTCCGTGAGTCCGAGATGGGCCCGAGTCCGGCGCATCGAGTCCGCGGTGAAGACGATCGTCTTCACCCCGTTCGCCGGCGCGGGGGCCGCCAGGAAGTCGTCGAGCGCCCGGCCGAGGTCCGGCTCGACGCGGTCGATCGCGACGCCGTCGTAGGCGAGCATGAGCGCCGCCTCGGCCGCCTTCGATCCGCTGACGATCGACACCCGGCCGAGCGAGGAGGCGTCGACCGGCCAGAAGTACGAGGGGTCGCGCACGTCCGAGCCGATCGCGAAGAGGATCTGCTCGGTGCCCACCGGGATCGCATCGATGTTCAGCTGATAGCTGGCGGGATTCTGCACGAGGACGAAGTCCACGTCCTGGTCGCGGATGCGGACCCGCTCGCCACGGCCGAACACCGGGGGGATGCTGGACAGCGCCGCCGACGCGGTCTCGGGCGAGAAGCGCTCGCCGAGCACCGCGCGCGCCGTCGCATAGGCGGCGGCTGCGTCGACCGCGTAGTGGATGCCTCGGGCCGGCAGCCCGATGGGGCGCTCGACCCCGCCGTCGAGCAGCACCGCGGACGCCCCGTCGACGCGCGCCACGACGACCCCGTCGGCCGGATCGAGGCGCGCCTCGCTCGTCTCGGTGTTGCCGAGGCCGCGCGGCGCGGCGGCGAGGACCTCGGCCGAGACGCCGAAGCGCCGCACCGCGACCCCGGGGGCGACCCGGGCGGCGAGTCGCTCGAGGTAGGCGTCGTCGGCGTTCAGCACGACGGCTTCGCCGGCGCGTGCGGCGATGCGCGCCAACATCCCGGCGACCATCTCCGAATCGTGGAAGCGGTCGATCTGGTCGACCATGACGTTCGTGAGCGCCACCACCCGCGCATCGACGCCCTGCATCACGAGCGCGCCGTGCCCCTCGTCCATCTCGAGCACGGCGACGTCGCCCGGCACCCGGCCACGCCAGTCCGCCTGCTCGAGGAGCGCGGAGGTGAGCCCCTGGCTGATGTTCGCGGTCGATGGGTTCGTGAAGATCGAGACCTCGTGGGCGCGGAGGATCGCGACGAGCATCTTCGTCGTCGTCGACTTGCCGCTCGAGCCGGACACCACCACGAGCCCCTGCGGGAAGCCCGACAGCGTGCGCTTGAGGTAGCCGGGCGCGATGCGGTTGACGATCAGCCCCGGGATCGCGGAGCCGCCGCCCGGCTTCCTCAGCCGGGCGGCGATCCGAACGAGCTTGCCGACGGCGATCGCCGGCGCGTAGCGCACCGCCGGCCTACTCGAGGTAGTCCCGCAGCGACTGCGAGCGCGACGGGTGCCGCAGCTTCGCCATCGTCTTCGACTCGATCTGGCGGATGCGCTCGCGCGTGACCCCGAAGGTGTCGCCGATCTGGTCGAGCGTCTTCGGCATGCCGTCGCCGAGGCCGAAGCGCATGCGGATGACGCCCGCCTCGCGCTCGCTCAGCGAGTCGAGCAGCGACTCGAGCTGCTTCTGCAGCATCGTGAAGCCCACCGCGTCGGCCGGCACGACCGCCTCGGTGTCCTCGATGAGGTCGCCGAACTCGCTGTCGCCGTCCTCGCCGAGCGGAGTGTGCAGCGAGATCGGCTCGCGGCCGTACTTCTGCACCTCGATGACCTTCTCAGGGGTCATGTCGAGCTCCTTCGAGAGCTCTTCCGGCGTGGGCTCGCGCCCCAGGTCCTGCAGCATCTGGCGCTGCACCCGGGCGAGCTTGTTGATGACCTCGACCATGTGCACCGGGATGCGGATGGTGCGCGCCTGGTCGGCCATGGCGCGGGTGATCGCCTGACGGATCCACCAGGTGGCGTAGGTCGAGAACTTGAAGCCCTTGGTGTAGTCGAACTTCTCGACCGCGCGGATGAGACCGAGGTTGCCCTCCTGGATCAGGTCCAGGAACTGCATGCCGCGGCCGGTGTAGCGCTTGGCGAGCGAGACGACGAGACGCAGGTTCGCGCCGAGCAGGTGGCTCTTCGCCCGCTGCCCGTCCTTCGCGACCCACTGCAGCTCACGACCGAGCTGCGAGCGCTTCTCGGCGTCGGACATGTGCGAGAGCTTCTCCTCGGCGAAGAGGCCTGCCTCGATGCGCATCGCGAGCTCGACCTCTTCGGCCGCGTTGAGCAGCGCGACCTTTCCGATCTGCTTCAGGTAGTCCTTGACCGGGTCGGCGGTGGCGCCGGTGATCGCCGCGGAGTAGACGGGGACCTCGTCCTCGTCGTCGGCCGCGCGCAGCACGAGCGCACCCGTGGGGTGCGGGTCGGCCGGGATCGGCTTGGCCTCCTCGTCGGCGTCGGCTTCGTCGCCGGCGGCCTCGGTCTCCTCGGTCTCGGCCTCGTCGACGACGGGCTCGTCGCCCTCGTCGAGCTCCTCGTCGTCATCGTCGCCCTTGCGCTTGCCCTTCGGCTTCGTCGCGGCCTTGGCCGTGGCGGTGCGAGGCGTCTTCGCGGCGGTCTTCGCCTTCGGCGCGGCCTTCGCCGTACCCGCCTTGGCGGTGGAGCGCTTCGTCCCGGCTGCGACCGGCTTCTCGGCGTTCGCCTCAGCCTCGGCCGTCGCAGTCTTCGTGGACTTGGTTGCCATAGGTGTTGACCCTCTCCTCGTCGGTGCGCTCGCGACACGACGACGGTGCTCGGCATGTTCGGCTGCCCGGTATTCTCGGACTCTGCCCGGTGTTTTCGGACACTACGAGGACCCATGTCAAGTCCGCAGCGAATGCGATCGAGATCGCCTCGGCCGACCAGAACGGGTCCTGCCTACAATTATACCAGCGAGCCGCCGGTTCTTCGCGCACTCGGCGCGATACGGCCGCGCGCGCCCTTCGAAGAGTGAGAACGCCTCGGCATCCGCCGCTATTCCGCGGCGCGCCGAGTCGGCGCCCGGTCACACCGGGTGCGGCGGCTCCTCGTCGGAGCGGCGGAAGGCCAGGAATTTCTCGAGCTCGGCGGCGATCTCATCGGCCGTCGGGACCTCGCCGTCCTCGTCGGTCAGCGGAGACCGCAGGCTCGTGCCGGCCATATACGCGTCGTAGCGGTGCTCGAGCGTCGTCACGAGCTTGGCGAGCTCGCCGTTCTCGGCGACCTGCTCGTCGATGCGGGCCACGAAGTCGCGTCCCTGCTCGCGAAGCACCTCGGTCGGGAAGATCAGCCCGGTGCCCGCGCTGATCGCCTCGAGCGCCGCGATGGCGGCGGCCGGGTACTCGGTGTCGCCCAGGTAGTGCGGAACCAACAGCACGAAGCCGGCGACGGGCAGCTCGCGCTCGTGCAGCCGGTACTCGACGAGGTGCAGCGCGTTCGCGGGGACCTGCGTCGTCGGCCGCCAGACCGACATGGTCTCGATCAGCTCGCTGCGGTTGCCGCTCACGGTGACACCGATCGGCCGCGTGTGCGGCACCGGCATCGGGATGGCGTTCAGCCAGCTGAAGGAGGCGACCTGATAGCGCTCGACGAGCTCGAGCACCGCTCGCGAGAAGCGCTCCCACTGGAAATCAGGCTCGAAGCCGGTGAGCAGGAGGAACGGCCGGCCGAGCTCGTCCTTCGCGAGGTCGAGGGCGAGCCGCGCGGGCCGGTACTCCGTGAGGTGATCGCCGTCGAAGACGATGATCGGGCGGCGCGCCCGGTAGTCGAGCAGCTCGTCGGCGTCGAACTCGGCGACGACCGTGATGTCGAGGGTCGAGCGCAGGTACTCCGTGGTCTGCGCGACCGCGCCGCCGGCATCGGCGAAGCCGGTGAGCCCGGCCACGAGCGGGAGGCCGAGCGGAACGTCGACCGCGGGGTTCGGCTCGTACAGGGATCGGGGGTCGCGCATGATTCCAGACTACTGAGACGCATCGGACCAGCCGCCGGCGCGGATGCCTCCCGCGAACGCTCACAGCGAACACCGCCCCGCGTAGCATCGATGGCATGCCCACTCCCACGATCTCGCTGTCCTCCTCCCCTGCCGTCGACGCCGCCGTCGACGTCGTCGTCCTCGCGTCGCGGAGCGATGACGACGGGGTCGCCCTCCTCGCCCCCGCCGGTTTCGAGTGGGCGGAGGCGCAGCTGCGCGCACTGGCGGCGAAGGGCGCGGCGGACGAGCTCGTCCGGCTCGCCGACCCGGCGGTCGAGGGCCGCGTCGTGGCCGTCGCCGGCACCGGACCCACGGCCGACGCGGCCGCACTCCGGCTCGCCGCGGGCAGCGCGCTGCGCCAGCTGAGCGAGGTGGAGTCGGTCGCGATCGGCATCCCCGCCGCTTCCGCGGCCGAGGCCGCGGCGCTCCTCGAAGGTGCTGTCCTCGGCGCGTACCGGTTCAACGAGTACCGCTCGAAGCCCAAGGCGCCCGTCGCCTCGATCACCCTGCACACCGGCTTCGACGACGAAGAGCTGGGCACCGAGCGGGTGCGCGCGGTCACCGAGGCGGTCGCCTCGACCCGCGACCTCGTGAACCTCTCGCCGTCCGAGCTGTTCCCCGCGAGCTTCGCCGAGCTCGCGGCCGAGGCGGCGCGCGCGGCCGGCGTCGACGTGCGGGTCTCCGCCGAGGACGAGCTCGAGGCCGGCGGTTTCGGCGGCATCCTCGGCGTCGGCCAGGGCTCGACCCGCGGGCCCCGGCTCGTCCGTCTCGAGTACGCGCCCGAGGGCGCGACCCGCTCGCTCGCCCTCGTCGGCAAGGGCATCACCTTCGACTCAGGCGGCCTGAGCCTGAAGCCCATGCAGTCCATGGTGGGCATGAAGGGCGACATGGCCGGGGCCGCCGCCGTGCTCAACGCGACGATCGCGCTCGCCCGGCTGAACGTGCCGATCCGGGTCACCGCGTGGCTGTGCCTCGCCGAGAACCTGCCGTCGGGCACCGCGATGCGGCCGAACGACGTGCTGCGCATCCGCGGCGGCAAGACCGTCGAGGTGCTCAACACGGATGCCGAGGGCCGGCTCGTGCTCGCCGACGGCATCGTCGCCGCGAGCGAGGAGCAGCCCGACGCGATCGTGGACGTGGCCACGCTGACGGGTGCGCAGATGGTCGCGCTCGGCGGACGGATCACCGGTCTGATGGGCGAGGACGGGCTCGTGGAGCGCGTGCGCGACGCCGCGGCCGCCGTCGACGAGTCGGTCTGGCCGATGCCGCTGCCCGCCCACCTCCTCCCCCTCCTGAAGTCCGACGTCGCCGATCTCACGAACACCAAGCTCGGCGGCATCGTCCCGGGCATGCTCCTCGCGGGTGTGTTCCTCCAGGAGTTCGTCGGCGAACACGACGGCGCGAAGATCCCGTGGGCGCACCTCGACATCGCCGGCCCGGCGGACAACGGCGGCGCGGCCTGGGGATTCACGAGCGGCGGACCGACCGGCATCGCTGTGCGCACCCTCGTCCGCCTTGGCGAGGAGCTCGCCGCGGGGTAGTAAGGTCGAACCGGGGCGAAAACACTCGCCCCGGTCACCCGCTCCGGGCACGAACCCGGTGCGGTCCGTGTCGCAGATCTGATGCGCGAGGGAGATACCGGTTTGTCCGAGCAGAACTTTGACATCGTCGTCCTGGGCGGCGGGAGCGCCGGGTACGCGGCGGCCATCCGAGCGGTCGAGCTCGGCATGACTGCCGTCGTCATCGAGAAGGACAAGCTCGGTGGCACCTGTCTGCACCGCGGCTGCATCCCGACGAAGGCGCTGCTCCACGCCGCCGAGGTCGCCGAGTCCGCCAAGGACGCGGCGAAGTACGGCGTCAAGACCGCGTTCGAGGGCATCGACATGCCCGGCGTGACCGCCTACCGCGAGGGCATCGTCGCGAGCAAGTGGAAGGGCCTGCAGGGCCTTCTGAAGGCGCGCGGCATCCCCGTCGTCGAGGGCGAGGGCCGCCTGGTCTCGCCCAACACCGTCGAGGTCGCCGGCGAGCGCTACGTCGGCAAGAACGTCGTGCTGGCCACCGGCTCGTACTCCCGATCGCTGCCCGGCCTCGAGATCGGCGGCCGCGTGATCACGAGCGAGCAGGCGCTGCAGCTCGACTTCGTCCCTGGCAAGGTCGCCGTGCTCGGCGGCGGCGTCATCGGCGTCGAGTTCGCGAGCGTCTGGCGCTCCTTCGGCGCCGAGGTGACCGTCATCGAGGCGCTCCCCCACCTCGTGCCGAACGAGGAGGAGTCGATCTCGAAGCAGCTCGAGCGCGCCTTCAAGAAGCGCGGCATCGACTACTCGCTCGGCATCCGCTTCCAGAGCGTCACCCAGAACGAGTCGGGCGTCGTCGTGACGCTCGAGAACGGCACCACGATCGAGGCCGAGCTGCTGCTCGTCGCCGTCGGCCGCGGCCCCTCGACCCAGGGCCTCGGCTTCGAGGAGGTCGGCGTCCAGCTCGACCGCGGCTTCGTGCCCACGAACGAGCGCCTCCAGACGAACGTGCCCGGCGTCTACGCCATCGGCGACATCGTCCCCGGCCTGCAGCTCGCCCACCGCAGCTACCAGCAGGGCATCTTCGTCGCCGAGGAGATCGCGGGCCTCAACCCGATCATCGTCGAGGACGTGAACATCCCGAAGATCACGTACTGCGAGCCCGAGGTCGCCTCGGTCGGCTACACCGAGGCCAAGGCCGCGGAGAAGTTCGGCGCCGAGCAGGTCACGAGCTACGAGTACAACCTCGCCGGCAACGGCAAGAGCAGCATCCTCGGCACGAGCGGCTCGATCAAGGTCGTGCAGGTCAAGGAGGGCCCGATCGTCGGCGTCCACATGATCGGCGGCCGCGTCGGCGAGCTCATCGGCGAGGCCCAGCTGGCTGTGAACTGGGAGGCCTACCCGGAGGACATCGCGCCCTTCATCCACGCCCACCCCACCCAGAACGAAGCGTTCGGCGAGGCCGTGCTGAAGCTCGCCGGCAAGCCGCTGCACGCGATCTGACCCACCCGCTCCAAAATCGGACCACACAAGGCGTCCAACGCTGTGAAGGAGACAAGCGAATGAGCCAATCAGTCAGCCTCCCGGCACTCGGTGAGAGTGTCACGGAGGGGACGGTCACGCGCTGGCTGAAGGCCGTCGGCGACCGCGTGGAGGTGGACGAGCCTCTGCTCGAGGTCTCCACCGACAAGGTCGACACGGAGATCCCGTCGCCGGTCGCCGGCGTCATCGAGGCGATCCTCGTCCAGGAGGACGAGACCGTCGAGGTCGGCACCGCCCTCGTCACCATCGGCGACGGCTCGGCCGCCGCCGAGGAGTCCGCGGCCCCGGCCGCCGAGGCTCCCGCGGCTGAAGCGCCCGCTGCTCCGGCTGCCGAGGCTCCGGCGGCTCCGGCTGCTGAGGCACCCGCGGCCCCGGCCGCTCCGGCCCCCGCCGCCGAGGCGCCTGCCGCACCGGCCCCGGCCGCTCCGGCTGCTGAGGCCCCGGCTGCTGAGGCGCCTGCCGCACCGGCTCCGGCTGCTCCGGCTCCGGCCGCTGAGGCGCCCGCTGCTCCGGCTCCGGCTCCGGCTGTCGCGCCGGCTCCGGCCGCTGAGGCGCCCGCTGCTCCGGCTCCTGCTGCACCGGCTCCTGCTCCTGCTGCTGCTCCGGCACCGGCAGCGGCTCCGGCCGCCGGCGGTTCGCACGCGGGCCCCAGCGGCTACGTGACGCCGATCGTCCGCAAGCTCGCGAGCGAGCAGGGCGTCGACCTCGCCAACGTCACCGGCACCGGCGTCGGCGGCCGCATCCGCAAGCAGGACGTGCTGCAGGCGCAGGGCGCCCCCGCTGGCGCTGCCGCTGCGCCGGCCCGCACGCCGCTCGAGACCTCGCCGCTGCGCGGCACCACGCAGGCGATGACCCGCCTGCGCAAGGTCGTCGCCGAGCGCGCCGTCGTCTCGATGCAGTCGACCGCGCAGCTCACGACGGTGGTCGAGGTGGACGTGACCAAGGTCGCGAAGCTGCGCGACCGCGTCAAGGGCGAGTTCCTGCAGAAGACCGGCAACAAGCTCTCGTTCCTGCCGTTCTTCGCGATGGCCGCGGCCGAGGCGCTCCGCGCCTACCCGATCATCAACTCGACCGTCGAGGGCGACTCGATCGTCTACCCGGCGCAGGAGAACATGAGCATCGCGGTCGACACCGAGCGCGGCCTGCTCACCCCGGTGGTCCGCGACGCGGGCGAGCTCGACCTCGCCGGCCTGGCCGCGCAGATCGCCGACCTCGCCGAGCGCACGCGCAACAACCAGCTGAAGCCCGACGAGCTCTCCGGCGGTACCTTCACGCTGACCAACACGGGTTCGCGCGGCGCGCTGTTCGACACCCCGGTCGTCTTCCTGCCACAGACCGCGATCCTCGGCACGGGCACCGTGGTGAAGCGCGCGGTCGTCGTCTCGCAGGACGGCTCGGACGCCATCGCGGTCCGCTCGATGGTGTACCTCGCGCTGTCGTACGACCACCGCATCATCGACGGCGCCGACGCGGCCCGCTTCCTCACCGCGGTGAAGGAGCGGCTCGAGGAGGGCGCGTTCGAGGCCGACCTCGGCATCTAGTCGAAGATCTCCCGCAGACGCCAACCGGCCTCGCTCCGAATCATGAGGAGCGAGGCCGGTTCGCGTTCGGCGCCCGTGACCGGCACCTCGAGCAGCACCGCGCCGCCCATGGTGCCGACGACGACCACGGCATCGAGGTCGTAGGGCACCTGCTCGACCGGGCGCTCGCCCGCCAGCTCCGCCAGATCACTGCGCTCAAGTGCGGATCCCGGCTGCACGACCTGGCCGAGGCACTGGCGGTCGGCGGCGGCGAGGCAGGAGGCACGATCCGCGAGCAGCTCTGCAGCCGCGGCGACGAGCGCGTCGGGCTCGTCGAGCGGTGCCGCGTCGGCCTCGAGCGGCTCCGCTCCGGCCTCCGCTCGATCCTCCTCGGGCGTCGACGTGGTGGGAACGGGCGACGGCGCGTCTTCGGCGGCCCCGAACGGTGAGCCCGGGCCGCGCTCGACGGACTCGCCGCGCTCGGGCGGCACGAGCGTGAGCAGGAGCACGGACGCTGCGGCCGCGACGAGTGCGCCCACCACGATCGTGCTGCGCCGACGGGCGAGCCGGTCGCCCAGCCAGCTGCGCCAGCGTCCGGTGCGCAGCAGCTCGAGCACGGGCGTCTCGGCGGCGAGGAGCTCCCCCAGCCCGCCGCTCCGGTCGCCAGCCTCGTCGCGCTCGCGCGCACGCGGCTTCGAACGCACCCGTTCCGCGCTCGCTGAGGTGCTCGAGGACGGCGGCTCGTGCACCGGCTCGAGCGTGCCGTTCCCGTGCAACGGCGGTCGCCGCACGGGCGCCCTGGCCGGACGGTCTTCGCCCGCGCCGATGACCGGGACCGCGGTCGCGACCTGGAACAGCGCGTGCTCCACGTCGAGCGCGAACGACTCGAACGGGCGAGCAGAGAGCCTGGCACGGGCGAGCTCGACGACGCGCTGCAGCGGCGGCGCGGGGTGCGTCGCCCCGGCGACCAGTTCGACGAGGCCGACGAGTGCCTCGTGCGCCCGCCGTTCGAGCGCGGTCCGTTCGGCCGAGGCGGGCCCGAGCCGCTGCAGTTGGCCGAGCCCGGTGATTCGGGGACGGCCGGCGGCGTCGAAACGCACGTCGGCCGCCGACAGCTGCGGGTGCGCGAACCCGCACCGCGCCAACTCGCGGACCGCGGCCGCGATCGGCGCGAGGACGGTCACCGCCTCGCCCGGCGCGAGGCGTCGTTCATCGAGCAGGTTCGACAGGCGACGACCGGTGACCGCCTCGACGACGAGGCACACCGTGCGCCCGGAGGTGAAGACGTCGGAGATCGCGGGAAGCGTGCCGCCGCCGAGCGCGTCGAGCGCCTCCAGCTCGATCGTGACGGTACCCTGATCGACCTGCTCGTCGTAGACCCGGAGCGCCATCGCCTGCTCGACGGGCTCGGGCCCAGCGAGCCCGGCGTCCGGTGAGGCAGCAAACTCCGGCCGCACGAGGAACACCTGCGCCCGAGCGCCCGCGCCGATGCGCCGGAGCAGGCGGTAGCCGCCGAGGCATCCGCCCGAGACGACCGCCTCGCCCGCCGGCGGCTCGCCGCTGGACGCGGCCCACGGCGAGCGAAGCGGCCGAATGCCTGGCTCGGCCGCGAGCGGCGCCGGCGCCGGCGCCGCTGCGGCGACGGTCGGGCCGCCGCTCCGCCGGTTGCCGGTGCGGCCACGAGCGCGCCGCCCGCGTCGAGTCTGCTGCGTCTGCTGTTCCATCCCCCGATGCTCGCCCGACGGATCGCCGCTCGATCGCCGGCGGTCGGCATCGGTGGACGGTGCCGCCGGCGGCGCGCCTGTGGACGAGCTCCCTCGTCGATGATGCGGTGTCTAGACTGATCCGTATGCTCGACTCTGTCGTCACGGGGCTAAGCGCCAACTCCGTGCCGTACGAAGAGGGACTCTCCCTCCAGCGCGCCGTCCATCAGGCGGTGGTCTCCGGAACCAACCCGGGCACCGTCATCCTCCTCGAACACGAAGCGGTCTACACCGCCGGCAAACGGACGAGTCCCGACGAGCGGCCGGTCGACGGCACGCCCGTCGTCGACGTCGACCGCGGCGGCAAGATCACCTGGCACGGTCCGGGTCAGCTGGTCGGCTACCCGATCCTGCGGCTGCCGGATCCCATCGACGTCGTCGGCTACGTCCGACGGCTCGAGGACGTGCTCATCGCCGTCCTCGCCGAGCTCGGCATCGCGGGGCG
The DNA here is from genome assembly GCF_022811605.1 of Agromyces soli. Taxonomy (GTDB): domain Bacteria; phylum Actinomycetota; class Actinomycetes; order Actinomycetales; family Microbacteriaceae; genus Agromyces; species Agromyces soli. The sequence goes on from NZ_CP094533.1 coordinate 3,030,479, forward strand.
CCGGGTCGAGGGCCGTTCCGGCGTCTGGGTCGGCGACGGGGTCGACGAGAAGATCGCCGCCATCGGCATCCGCGTCGCGGACGGGGTGACCATGCACGGCTTCGCCCTCAACTGCTCGAACTCGCTCGAGCCGTACGAGAAGATCGTCGCGTGCGGCATCCGCGACGCCGGCGTCACGACCATCTCGCGCGTCCTCGGTCGCACGGTGCGCCCGATCGACGTCGTCGAGCCGGTGCTCCGTCACCTCGAGGCGGCCGAGGCGGCGATCGCCGCGTGAGCGCCGAACCACAGGGGCGCCGTCTGCTGCGCCTCGAAGTCCGCAACGCCCAGACGCCGATCGAACGGAAGCCCGAGTGGATCAAGACCCGGGCGAAGATGGGGCCCGAGTACCGCGCGCTGCAATCGCTCGTGAAGAGCGAGGAGCTGCACACCGTCTGCCAGGAGGCCGGCTGCCCGAACATCTACGAATGCTGGGAGGACCGCGAGGCCACCTTCCTCATCGGCGGCTCGCAGTGCACCAGGCGCTGCGACTTCTGCCAGATCGACACCGGCAAGCCCGCCGAGTTCGACGCCGACGAACCTCGCCGGGTCGCGGAGTCGGTGGTGCGCATGCAACTGCGCTATTCGACCGTCACCGGCGTCGCCCGTGACGACCTCCCCGACGGCGGCGCGTGGCTCTACGCGGAGACGATCCGCCAGATCCACGCGCAGTCCCCCGGCACCGGGGTCGAGATCCTCGTACCCGACTTCAACGGGGAGCCGGAGCTGCTGGGGCAGGTCTTCGACGCCCGGCCCGAGGTCTTCGCGCACAACGTCGAGACGGTGCCGCGCATCTTCAAGCGCATCCGCCCGGCGTTCCGCTACGAGCGCTCGCTCGACGTCCTCGCGCAGGGCCGCGAGGTGGGACTCATCACCAAGTCGAATCTGATCCTCGGGATGGGCGAGGAGCGGGCCGAAGTCTCCCAGGCGCTCCGCGACCTGCTGGACGCCGGTACCGACATCATCACGATCACGCAGTACCTCCGGCCGAGCCCGAGGCATCTGCCCGTGGCCAGGTGGGTGCGGCCCGAGGAGTTCCTCGAACTGAAGGCGGAAGCCGAGGAGCTCGGCTACCTCGGGGTGCTCGCCGGCCCGCTGGTGCGCTCCTCGTACCGCGCGGGACGCCTGTGGGCCCAGTCGATGCTGGCGAAGGGGCGCGAGCTCCCGCCGGGGCTCGCCCACCTCGCCGACGCGGAGCTCGGCTTCGCCCAGGCGGTCGGCTGAGCCCGGCCGCCCCGGTCCCGCCGCCCGGTTCGGCGGGGGTCGCACGCGGGCCGCGAACGCGGTCCGCAGCGGCCCCCGCCGCCGGTATCCTTGACGCATGGCACGCACCAAGGACTCCGCGTCCTCCCCCAAGGAGCCCGGCCGTCTGAAGCAGATGTGGCAGGTCTTCCAGATGACCCGCCGCTACGACTCGACCGCGCAGTGGCTCATGCTCCTCGGCTTCCTCGCCCCGATCGCGGTGACGCTCGGACTCGCGCTGTGGCTCAGCGAGGGCAACGGCTTCACCATCGCGCTCTGGGTCGTCGCGGGCGTGCTCGCCGGCCTCCTGATCGCCATGATCATCCTCGGCCGTCGCGCCGAGCGTGCGGCGTACTCGCAGATCGACGGTCAGCCGGGTGCGGTCGGCGCCGTGCTGCGCAGCGGTCTGCGCGGCGGCTGGGTCGGCAATGAGATGCCGGTCGCCGTGAACGGCCGCACGCAGGACGCCGTCTACCGCGCCGTCGGTCGCGGCGGTGTCGTGCTGATCAGCGAGGGCCCCGCCAGCCGCACCCAGCGCATGCTCGACGACGAGCAGCGCAAGGTCGCGCGGGTGCTGCCGACGGTCGACGTCACGCTCATCTCCGTCGGGCACGAGGACGGCGACGTCGAGCTGCACCGCCTCGCGGCGACGCTGCGCAAGCTCAAGAAGACGCTCACCAAGCCCGAGGTCATGGCGGTGTCGAACCGGTTGAACTCGCTGCAGAGCTCGCTGCCGATCCCGAAGGGCATCGACCCGCTGAAGGTGCGTCCGCAGCGCGGCAAGCTCCGCTGACTCCAGGGTCCCGATGACGTGAACGGGGCGGTCTCCTGCAGGAGACCGCCCCGTTCTGTTGTGCGAGGGTCGCGTCTGTCGTCGCGCGCGGATGCCTCGTTCAGCGGCTGCGGATGAGGACGGTGCCCGCGACCTTGTCGTGGAAGCCGCGCTGGTCGGAGTCCCACACGAGCGCGGGCACGATGATGGCGAGCAGCAGCGAACGGACGATCGGGCGCCGGATGCCGATCCAGCCGCCCTCGAGCGGGACGACCGCCATGCCGAGCAGGCGATGGCCGATGCTGCCGCCGATCGTGGGGATGAACACGATCTGCAGCACGACGAAGACGAGCGGCGTCACGAAGTTGTAGGCGACCGAGTCGTACGGGGTGAACAGCAGGGCGAGCAGCATCGCGCTCGCCCAGTCGATGAGGAGGGCGGCGATGCGCCGGCCGACCCGACCGACGGAACCGCGGCCCGATTCGGGGAGCCCGAGCCGCTCCCCCGGCCACTTGCTGGGCTGGAGATCTCCGAAGGTGGTCGGCTTCGCGTCGGGCATCCTTCGATCCTACCGAGCACCCAGCCGTGTAACATGCCGGAAACATTCACGTCATGGCCGGGAAACGGCCCGAGGATACCGTCAGTGACGGCTGCTGGCCGCCCCGGAGATTCCGGACTTCCCGCCCGCCCCCTTGGAGAGTCGTCGCATGTTCAGTGATTCGTCTGAAGTCCTCAAGTTCATCACGGAGACCGAGGTCAAGTTCCTCGACATCCGCTTCACCGACCTCCCGGGTGTGCAGCAGCACTTCAACATCCCGGCGTCGACGGTCGACGAGGACTTCTTCACCGTCGGCCAGCTCTTCGACGGCTCCTCGATCCGCGGCTTCGCGTCGATCCACGAGTCGGACATGCAGCTCATCCCCGACGTGTCGACGGCGTACATCGACCCGTTCCGCGCGGAGCGCACGCTCATCATGATCTTCGACATCTACAACCCGCGCACGGGCGAGATCTACGCGAAGGACCCGCGCCAGGTCGCGAAGAAGGCCGAGAAGTACCTCGCCTCGACCGGTATCGCCGACACCGCCTACTTCGCCCCCGAGGCCGAGTTCTACATCTTCGACGACGTCCGCTACGAGGTGAACCAGCACACGAGCTTCTACTCGATCGACTCCAGCGAGGGCGCCTGGAACTCGGGTCGCGTCGAAGAGGGCGGCAACCTCGCCAACAAGACCCCGTTCAAGGGCGGCTACTTCCCCGTCTCGCCGGTCGACCAGCACGCCGACCTGCGCGACGACATCTGCCTGAAGCTGATCGACGCGGGCCTCGAGCTCGAGCGCAGCCACCACGAGGTCGGCACCGCCGGCCAGGGCGAGATCAACTACAAGTTCGACACGATGGTCCACTCGGCGGACGACATCCTGAAGTTCAAGTACATCGTCAAGAACACCGCAAACGAGTGGGGCAAGACCGCGACGTTCATGCCGAAGCCCCTCTTCGGCGACAACGGCTCGGGCATGCACACCCACCAGTCGCTGTGGAGCGACGGCAAGCCGCTGTTCTACGACGAGGCCGGCTACGGCGGGCTCTCCGACCTGGCTCGCTGGTACATCGGCGGCATCCTGAAGCACGCCCCGGCGCTGCTCGCCTTCACGAACCCGACGGTGAACTCGTTCCACCGCCTGGTCCCGGGCTTCGAGGCCCCCGTGAACCTCGTCTACTCGGCGGGCAACCGCTCGGCGGCGATCCGCATCCCCATCACGGGCACCAACCCGAAGGCCAAGCGCATCGAGTTCCGCGCGCCGGACGCCTCGGGCAACCCGTACCTCGCCTTCGCGGCGCAGCTCATGGCCGGCATCGACGGCATCAAGAACCGCATCGAGCCGCACGAGCCGGTCGACAAGGACCTCTACGAGCTGCCGGCCGAGGAGGCCAAGACGATCCCGCAGGTGCCGGGCTCGCTCGACGCCGTGCTCGACGCGCTCGAGGCCGACCACGACTTCCTCCTCGAGGGCGGCGTGTTCACCAAGGAGCTCATCGAGACCTGGATCGACTACAAGCGCGAGAAGGAACTGAAGCCGCTGGCCCAGCGTCCGCACCCCTTCGAGTTCGAGCTGTACTACGGCGTCTGAGCCGCAGTTCGGCCGATCCGAACGCCCCGGGCAGCGTCAGCTGCCCGGGGCGTTCTCCGTGGGCTCCGCGCGTGCGCGACACTGCTCACGAGTCGGAGGTCGGGATCTCCCGCACCTCGGCCGTCCGCGCTCCCCCGGCGTCGCCCGTGTTCACGGTGCCCTTCGGCTCGATGAGGATCGCGTGCACCTCCTCGTCGGCCCGCGGGCAGTGCTCCACACCCTTCGGCACGACGAAGACGTCGTTCGGCCCCAGCACGACGTCCCGGTCGCGCAACTGGATGGTCAGTTCGCCCGCGACGACGAGGAACAGCTCGTCGGTCTCGGGATGGCTGTGCCAGACGAACTCGCCGAGGAGCTTCACCACCTTCACGTCGTAGTCGTTCACGCTCGTGAGGCGGTGCGGCTGCCATGGCTCGCCGACCGCGGCGAGGGCGGTCAGCACGTTGCGGACGTCGTCGGTCATCCCGCCATCGTAGGGCTGTGCGCGGGTGCAGAGGCGGATGCCCCGGCGCGCGCGTTTGCCCCCTTGTGCGCGTGACCGTCTGGACGCCACGATGTGAACGAGTCGGCGCACGCCGGCGCCCGTTTCGAGAAGGGGCCGAGAATGGCTGGGAAGTTCGAGCTCTACACCGACGCGCGAGGCGAATGGCGCTTCCGCCTGAAGGCCGGCAACGGCGAAACGATCGCGGTCTCCGAGGGTTACAGCTCGAAGTCGGCCGCACAGAACGGTATCGAGTCCGTCAAGAAGAACGCCCCGGACGCCCCGGTCGTCGAAGCCTGACCCACGACTCCGGAACCCCGCGCCGCCCCATGCCGCGCGGGGTTCCGGCCCGTCAGTCGAACGGTTCAGCGCGTGGGCTCGCGCCCCGGTTCGATGCCGTAGAAGTCGCGGTCGAACACGGCGTGCGAGCGCCGGGTGAGCTGCAGGTAGTCCTGCTCGAGCTGCGCCGCCGACCCGGGCGGGTAGCCCATCAGCCGGGCGACGCCCTCGAGCTGGGTGCGCTCGACGGGCAGCACGTCGGTGGTGCGGTCGAGCCAGAGGGTCAGCGCCGAGCGCGCCCGCGAGGCGAAGATCCAGGCCGCGCGCAGCGTCTCCGCGTCGTCGGCCGCCACCAGCCCGGCGTCGACGGCGGCCTGCAGGGCATCGAGGGTGGAGGTCGTGCGGAGCGCCGGCACCTCCGCGGCGTGCTGCAGCTGGATGAGTTGCACGAACCACTCGACGTCGCTCAGCGAGCCTCGGCCGAGCTTCAGGTGCCTCGCCGGATCGGCGTTCTGCGGCAGCCGCTCGTTCTCGACCCTGGCTTTGATGCGCTTCACCTCGCGCACGGCCTGCTCGGCGATCGAGGCCGGGTAGCGCACGCCGTCGGCGAGCTCGCGGAAGTCGTCGAGCAGCGCGGCATCCCCGGCCACGCCACGGGCGCGCAGCAGCGCCTGCGCCTCCCAGGTGAGCGACCAGCGCGCGTAGTAGGCGCGGTACGCCTCGAGCGAGCGCGCCATGACCCCGTTGCGCCCCTCTGGACGGAGATCCGCGTCGAGCTCGAACGGCAGGCGCGCGTCCTCGGTGAGCCGACCGAGCTCAGAGACGATGCGCAGCGCGACCCGGTGCGCGGCGTCGCCCTCGAGCGCGGCGGGGCGGTAGACGTAGATGACGTCGGCGTCGGAGGAGATGCCGAGCTCGCGCCCGCCGAAGCGGCCCATGCCGATCACCGCGAACTCGATGCCGTCGCCGTCGCCGTCGCCGCCATCGCCCCGCCTGATGGCCTCGACGGTCGTCGCGAGGTGGTTCTCGGTGACGTCGCTGAGCCCGTGGCCGAGCTCCTCGACGCCGCAGACGTCGAGGATGGCGGCCAGCGCGAGGCGCAGCACCTCCCGGCGGCGGATGGCCCGCAGCACCTTCGCGGCGGCCTCCGGCTCGCCGTGTCGCGCGAGGACCGCCGCGGACTCGTCGCGGAGGGCCGTGAGCGATCGCGGTCGCAGCTCGTCGAGGTCCTCGAGCCAGGCGACCGCCTCGGGGCTCCGCTCGAGCAGCTCGCCGACGAAACGGGATCCGGAGAGCACTCGCGTGAGCCGCAACGCCGCGTCGGAGGAGTCCCGCAGCAGCCGCAGGTACCAGTGGGTCGTGCCGAGGGTGTCGGAGAGGCGTCGGAAGGCCAGCATCCCGTAGTCGGGATCGGCGCCCTCGGCGAACCACGAGATGAGCACCGGCATCAGGTGCCGCTGGATCGTCGCGCGCCGCGAGACGCCGGCGGTGAGCGCCGCGATGTGCCCGAGTGCGCCCTTCGGATCGCGGAAGCCGATGGCGGCGAGCCGTGCCTCCGCCTGGGCGCTGGTGAGTTCGAGCCCGCTGGCCGGCAGCGCCGCGACGGCGGAGAGCAGCGGACGGTAGAAGAGCCGCTCGTGCAGGCCTCGCACCCGCTGCCGCGTCGCCTGCCACAGTGCCGTCAGCTCGGCCGCGTTGCGCGCCAGCCCGCTCGCTCGCGCGAGCACGCGCAGCTCCGACTCGTCGCGTGGCATGAGGTGCGTCCGGCGCAGCCGCGACAGCTGCAGGCGGTGCTCCAGCACCCGGAGCAAACGGTAGTCGTGGGCGAACTCCCCCGCCTCCTCGCGACCGACGTAGCCGCGGCTCGCGAGCGCGCCGAGTGCGGGCAGGGTGCCGCGCTGGTGGATCTCGTCGTCGCTCGCGCCGTGCACGAGCTGCAGCAGCTGCACCGTGAACTCGATGTCGCGGAGGCCGCCGGGTCCGAGCTTCAGCTGCACGTCCACCTCGTCGGCGGGAATGTGCCGGGTCACCCGCTCGCGCATCTGCTGCACCGACTCGACGAAGCCCTCGCGCCCCGAGCTCGCCCAGACCATCGGCGAGAGCGCGGCGAGGTACCTGGCGCCGAGCTCGGCGTCGCCGGCGAGCGGCCTCGCCTTCAGCAGCGCCTGGAATTCCCAGCTCTTCGCCCAGCGCTCGTAGTACTGCACGTGCGAGTCGAGGGTGCGGACGAGCGCGCCGTCCTTGCCCTCCGGGCGGAGGTTCGCGTCGACCTCCCAGAGCGGCGGCTCGACCCCGGCATCGTCGATGAGCCGGCTCGCGACGACGGCGAGGCGGGTCGCGATCTCGACCGCCAGCCCCTGGGAGACCCGCTCCTCGTCGGCGGACTCGGCGACGAAGATCACGTCGACGTCGCTCAGATAATTGAGCTCCCGCGCTCCGGCCTTGCCCATGCCGATGATGGCGAGGCGGGTGGCCGCCACCTCGTCGGCCGGATGCCGGCCTGGCGCGGCCGCGTCGCCCGGCCGTCGCCCGACCAGTCGGCGCGCCGCGACGAGGGCGGCGTCGAGCGCCGCCCCGGCGAGGTCGGCGAGGCCGGCCGCGATCGTGTCGACGGCCTCGATCGCGCTCGCCCGCGTGAGGTCGTAGACGCCGATCCCGGCGAGCAGGCGTCGGTAGCGGAGGCGGATGGCCCGGGCCGCCTGTTCCGGCTCGACCGGCCCGTCGCCGAGCTCGTCGAGCGCCGCGACGAGCACCGCGCGCGCCTCGTCTTCTCCGAGCGGCGGCTCCGGCTCGCGCTCGAGCAGCACGAGCTCGTCGGGATTGCGCAGGAAGAACTCCCCCAGGCCCCGGGAAGCGCCGAGCAGTCGAGCCGCACGCTCGGCGGACGCCGGACGTTCGAGCACGCGGCGAACCTCCGCCGGGGCGCGCTCGGCGAGGCGCTCGAGCGTGGCCAGCGCCTCGTCCGGATCGGCCGCCGCCGTGAGCGCCTCGAGCAGCTCGGGTACCCCGACCCCGCTCGCCTCCGCGAGCTGGGCGAGCCCGGCTCGGGCGCGCTCGAAGTCGTCGAAGCCGGCCCGGGCGAGCCCGCTGTACGGCGCCGCCTGCCGAGTCATCCGGTCAGAGGATCTCGAGATTGCGCGTGAGCTCGAACGGCGTCACCTGCGAGCGGTAGTCCTGCCACTCGGCGCGCTTGTTCGCGAGCACGTAGCGGAACACCTCCTCGCCCAGGGTGTCGGCGACGAGCTCCGAGCGCTCCATCTCCTCGATGGCGTGGTCGAGGCTCGCCGGCAGCGGGCTGTAGCCGAGAGCCCGCCGTTCGCGGTCGCTCAGCATCCAGACGTCGTCCTCGGCCTCGGGCGGGAGCTCGTAGCCCTCCTCGACGCCCTTGAGGCCGGCGGCGAGCAGCAGCGAGAACGCGAGGTACGGGTTCGCGGCCGAGTCGATCGCGCGGTACTCGACGCGCGCGCTCTGCCCCTTGTTCGGCTTGTAGAGCGGCACCCGCACGAGCGCCGAGCGGTTGTTGTGCCCCCAGCAGACGAAGCTGGGCGCCTCGCCGCCGCCCCAGAGCCGCTTGTACGAGTTCACGAACTGGTTCGTGACGGCGGAGATCTCGCCCGCATGACGCAGCAGCCCGGCGATGAACTGCCGCCCGATCTTCGAGAGCTGGTACTGCGCACCGGGCTCGTAGAACGCGTTCTGATCGCCCTCGAACAGCGAGAGGTGGGTGTGCATGCCGCTGCCCGGGAACTCCGAGAACGGCTTCGGCATGAACGTCGCGTACACGCCCTGCTCGATCGCCACCTCCTTCACGACCGTGCGGAACGTCATGATGTTGTCGGCGGTCGTGAGCGCATCGGCGTAGCGCAGGTCGATCTCGTTCTGGCCCGGGCCCGACTCGTGGTGGCTGAACTCGACCGAGATGCCGAGGTCTTCGAGCATGCGCACCGAACGGCGGCGGAAGTCGTGCGCGGTGCCGCCGGGCACGTTGTCGAAGTAGCCGGCGGAGTCGACCGGCTGCGGGCCCTCCGGGCCGTACTTCGACGACTTCAGCAAATAGAACTCGATCTCGGGGTGCGTGTAGAACGTGAAGCCGCGGTCGGCCGCGTGCGCGAGGGTGCGCTTCAGCACGTTGCGCGGGTCGGACACCGCCGGCTCGCCGTCGGGCGTCGTGATGTCGCAGAACATGCGCCCGGTCGGGTCGACATCGCCGCGCCAGGGCAGCGTCTGGAACGTCGACGGGTCGGGGTACGCGAGCAGGTCGGACTCGTACGTGCGGCTCAGTCCCTCGATCGCCGAACCGTCGAAGCCGATGCCCTCGGTGAACGCGCCCTCGACCTCGGCGGGGGCGATCGCGACCGATTTCAGGGTGCCCACGACATCGGTGAACCACAGCCTGATGAACTTGACCCCACGTTCTTCGATGGTCCGGAGAACGAAGTCGCGCTGCTTATCCATCCACACCCTTTCTCGCGCTTCTCAGCGTACTGGGTCGGGCCGGGCGGGACCTGCGGCTGTGCCAGACTGACGGCATGTCAGAGCAGAACCCGTACGGCGGGGCTTCGGCCTCGGACGGACCCAAGCGCGTACGTACCCGGCACTTCCAGAACGCCAAGCGCGACGGCATCAAGATCACGGGCCTCACGAGCTACGACCAGCTCACGGCCCGCATCTTCGACGAGGCGGGCATCGACTTCCTGCTCGTGGGCGACTCGGCCGGCAACAACGTGCTCGGCTACGAGACCACCCTTCCGGTCACGGTCGACGAACTGATCCCGCTGACCCGTGCCGTCGCCGGCGCCGTGCAGCGCGCCTTCGTCGTCGCCGACATGCCCTTCGGCTCCTACGAGAACGGGGCCGAGGAGGCGCTGCACACGGCCGTCCGCTTCATGAAGGAGACCGGGGCGCACGCGGTCAAGCTCGAGGGCGGCGAACGCAGCCACAAGCAGATCCGCCGCATCGTGCAGTCCGGCATCCCGGTCATGGCCCACATCGGCTACACGCCGCAGAGCGAGCACGGCCTCGGCGGGCACATCATCCAGGGCCGGGGCGAGGGGCTCGAACAGCTGCTCGCGGACGCCGTCGCGGTGCAGGAGGCCGGCGCCTTCGCCGTCGTCCTCGAGATGGTCCCCGCCGACGCGGCGCGTCAGATCACGGAGCGCCTCGACATCCCGACCATCAGCGTCGGCGCCGGCCCGCACACCGACGGCCAGCTGCTCGTCTGGACCGACTGGGCGGGTCTCACCCCGGGCCGGATCCCGAAGTTCGTCAAGCAGTACGCCGACCTCGCCGGCGTCCTCGGCGCGGCCGCGAAGGCGTGGCAGGCGGATGTCTCGGCCGGTGTCTACCCCGGCCCCGAGCACTCGTACGAGTAGCCGGCCACGATGATCGAGGGGCGGGCGCTTCGGCGCCCGCCCCTCGTCGTCTCAGTCCTCCGCGGCGTCCTCCGCGGCCCACTTCTCGCTGTTCGCGCGAAGCTTCTCGAGCGCGTGCTCGGCCTCCTCGCGGGTGTCGAACGGGCCGACGCGATCCGCCGACTGCGAGACGAAGCCCTGCTCGACCTCGCCCGTGCGCATGTTGTACCAGAACCGGTGCTCGATGTCCTCCGTCATAGGCTGATCCTATGCCCAAGGACTCCGCCGGCCACCTGATCCCCGGCCGCCTCCCCGCGCCCCGCACGGTGCCTGCCGCGATCCCCCGCCCCGAGTACGTCGGGCGGGTCGCGCCGCGCCCGAACACCGAGGGCGACCGCTATTCGGCGGCGGAGGTCGAGCGCATCCGGGCGGCCGGCCGCATCGCCGCCGGCGCGATCGAGGCGGCGTCCGCCGCGATCGTCCCCGGGGTCACGACCGCCGAGCTCGACCGCATCGTGCACGAGTACGTGGTGGGTCACGGCGCCTACCCCTCGACGCTCGGCTACCGGGGGTTCCCCGCCTCGAGCTGCACCTCGGTCAACGAGGTGATCTGCCACGGCATCCCCGACGACACCGTGCTCGACGAGGGCGACCTCGTGAACCTCGACGTCACCGCCTACCTGGACGGCATGCACGGCGACACGAACGCGACCTTCCTCGTGGGCGACGCCCCGGAGGAGACACGGCTCCTCGTCGAGCGCACGCGCGAAGCGCTCGCCCGCGGCATCAAGGCGGTCGCCCCGGGACGCCAGGTGAACGTCATCGGGCGCGCCATCGAGGCCTACGCGAAGCGCTTCGGCTACGGCGTCGTCCGCGACTACACGGGCCACGGCGTGGGCCGCGCCTTCCACACCGGCCTCGTCATCCCGCACTACGACGCCCCCGAGCACGACACGGTCATCGAGCCGGGCATGGTGTTCACGATCGAGCCGATGCTCACCCTGGGCACCACGGACTGGGACCTCTGGGCCGACGACTGGACGGTGGTCACCCGCGACCGCTCGCTCACGGCGCAGTTCGAACACACCCTCGTCGTCACCGAGCGCGGCACCGAGATCCTCACGCTGCCCTGAGCGGCGGGCCCGCCGGGTAGGGTGAACGCCATGACGCAGGACCTCGCGATCGGCATCGACATCGGCGGCACCGGCATCAAGGGGGCGGTCGTCGACCTCGCGAGCGGCGAGCTCGTCTCGCCCCGCCGCAAGGTCGCCACCCCCGAGGGCGGCCGACCGGCCGACATCGTCGAGGCCGCGAGCGCGCTCCTCGAGGAGTTCTCCGAGTCGGGCGGCGACGAGCTGCCCCTCGGCGTGTGCTTCCCCGCCGTGGTGAAGCGCGGGCTCACCCTTTCGGCGGCGAACGTCTCGCACGAGTGGATCGGCCTGCACGCCGAGGAACTCTTCGAGCAGGCGCTCGGGCGGGACATCCACTTCATCAACGACGCCGACGCGGCCGGGGTCGCCGAACTCCGCTACGGCGCCGCCCGCGGCGCCGACGGCCTGGTCATCCTGACCACGCTCGGCACGGGCATCGGCTCGGCGTTCCTCTTCGACGGCGTGCTCGTGCCGAACACGGAGCTCGGACACCTCGAGCTCGACGGCGACGACGCCGAGCACCGGGCCGCGTACTCGGCGATGGAGCGCGAAGACCTCGACTGGGCGGAGTGGGCGAAGCGCCTGCAGCGGTACTACGCCCACCTCGAGATGCTGTTCTCGCCCGACCTGTTCGTCGTCGGCGGCGGCGTCTCCAAGCATCACGAGCAGTTCCTGCCGCTGCTCGAACTCGCGACCCCGATCGTGCCCGCCGTGCACCGCAACAACGCGGGCATCCTCGGCGCCGCCTCGCTCGCGGCCGACTGAGCAGCGCCGCGCGCCCTCGGCGGCCGGTCGGGAGTGGTGCGAGCGGGCCGGCTGATACGCCGGGTTCTGTTCACCGGGCGCTTGCGCGACACCGGCTGGACGGCCATCTCTCTCGGGACCGCGTTGCCACGGCCCTCTAGCGGCCTACCCGGGAACGGGACGGGCAGCCCCATCGTTCCCTGTCTGGCCTTGCTCCGGACGAGGTTTACCGAGCCGACCGCGTCGCCGCGGCCGCTGGTGGGCTCTTACCCCACCGTTTCACCCTTACCTCGGACCGAAGCCCGAGGCGGTCTGTTTTCTGTGGCACTGTCTCGCGGGTCACCCCGGGTGGGCGTTACCCACCGTCCTGCCCTGCGGAGCCCGGACGTTCCTCGGCGCCCGATCGCTCGGGCGACGCGACCGTCTTGCCGACCCGCTCGCCGGGCCAGTCTACCGGGCGGGAGGACCGAGGCCCCGCCGCCCGGCGCGGTTCAGAGCCCGGACTCCTCGGTGCGGACCAGGATGCGGTCGCACTCGGGGCACTGCACGACCTCGTCGGGCGCCGAGCGGCGCACCGCCTCGAGGTCGCTGCCGGTGAGCGTCATGGTGCAGCCGCCGCAGGTGCGCTGACGGAGGAGGGCCGCACCCACTCCGGCGCCGCGCTCGCGCCGCTGCTCGTAGAAGGCGAGCAGGGCCTCGGGCACCGTGGCGGCGACCGTGCCGCGATCGCGGACGGCCTGCTCGCGCTCGGTCTCGAGGCCGGCGGCAGCCTCGCCACGCTCGGACTCGAGCTGCTGCTGCGCGACGGCGATGCCGGCGCGCTCGTCGTCGATCGCCGCGACCGCGGATTCCGCGCCCTCGACGCGTTCCATCACGACGAGCTCCTGGTCCTCCAGGTCGGAGAGGCGGCGGCGGAGGGAGACGAGCTCGGACTCGAGCGCTGCGACATCCTTCACCGAGGAGGTCTGCGTGAGCCGCTCGCTGTCGCGCGCGATGCGGGCCTCGACCATCTCGACGTCGGATTCGATGCGCTTGAGCTCGGCGCGGGTGTCTTCGAGCACGCCGTGCGCCTCGGCGCGGGAGCGACGCACGCCGTCGTCGCGGCTCGCGAGCTCGGCGAGCGGGGCTGCCTGGGGCAGGTTGCCGAGTCGGTGCGTGAGCTGGGCGATACGGGTGTCGATCGCCTGGAGCCGCAGCAGCGTCTCCTGGTCGGCGGGGCTGGCCTTCACGTGTTGCTCCTCGTGGGGTCGGCGGTCGGGATGGCGGGACCGGTCATTGGACGACCTGGAAGTCCCAGGGGTCGGTGCGCAGCTCGGAGACGACGACGTCGAGCTCGGGCAGGTCTTCGCGAAGCTCGGCGGCGGCGCGATCGAGCCAGAGCCACTCGCTCGCCCAATGCGAGACGTCGAGCAGTGCGGGTCCGCCGCCGACGAGCGCCTGCTCGCGGGCCTCGGAGGCGGGGTGGTGGCGGAGGTCGGCGGTGACGTAGACGTCGGCGGCACGGACCGCGGGATCGGCGAGCAGCGAGTCGCCGGCGCCGCCGCACAGGGCGACCGTCTCGACGGGTCCGTCGAAGTCGCCGGCGGCACGCACGCCGGTCGCTGTGGGCGGCAGGACCTCGGCGAGCCGACGGGCGAGCCGGCCGAGCGTCGTCGGTTCGGGGAGGCGCCCGACCCGGCCGAGGCCGGTGCGGCCGTCGGGCGCCGGCACGATCGGTCGGACGTCGAGCAGCCCGAGCCGCTCGGCGAGCACCGCGGAGGTGCCGGTCTCGACGACGTCGGCGTTGGTGTGGGCGGCGACGAGCGCGCAGCCGCCGCGGATGAGCTTGGCGAGCACGGCGCCTTTGTAGCGGTCCTCGGCGACCGTCGTGACGCCGCGGAGCAGGAGCGGGTGGTGCGCGATCACGAGGTCGAAGCCGCCGTCGATCGCTTCGTCGACGGTCGCCCGCACGGCGTCGACGACGAGCAGGATGCGTCGGACCTCGACTTTCGGGTCACCGGCGACGAGTCCGGCAGCGTCCCACGGCTCCATGCCGGCGATCGGCCAGCGCCGCTCGACGACGTCGAGCACTTCGGCGAGGGTGCGGCTCATGCGCGCGGGGCCCGGTGCTCGGTTCCGGTGGCGATGGAGCGCTCGCGATGGTCCACGGTCGTGCTCACCTTCCCGGCCGCGCCGGATACGCGGGTCCGTGCCTCGGACCATCGTATCGCCAGCGCGAAGGGCTCCGGCGTGCGGGCGTCGCCACTTCGGTGGGCGGTCACCCCCTGCTGAGCGGCCAGACCTCCACGACGCCGTGGGCCACCGCGCACGGGGTCTCCGCGACCATGGCGACGGCCTGGTCGAGGTCGTCCGCCTCGATGAGCATGAACCCAGCGACCGGCAGATCGGCACGCATGAAGGCGCCGTCCTCACGCCGAGTGCCTCGTCCGTCGGGGTTTCGAACCTGCACCGGGCGCTCTGCGCGTCCGATTCGGGCTCCGCCTTCGGCGAGGTGCGCATCGTGGGCATGTGCGACATCGCGAACCGATGGGTCCGTTCGGTCGTACCCTGCCTGATCCCCGTACCCGATCGTGATGAAGGTTGCCATGTCGACCAGCCTCTCTCCGTCCGCGCGCTCCCGCTGCTGAACCGGAATCCGATTGCTCTCTGCAACCGGTGGCAAGGTATCATAGACTGATTGCGTGCCACCATCAGTTTCTGGAGAAGTCGAGCAGCTCACGGTGCCGGGCGGGCGGTCGGGGTGCCCCATCAACATGACCGTGGAGCTGCTCGGGGACCGCTGGTCCCTGATCGTCCTGCGGGACATCGTCTTCGGAGGCCACCGCCACTTCCGGGAACTCCTCGCCAACTCTCTCGAGGGGATCGCCTCGAACATCCTGTCCTCACGATTGACCAAACTCGTCGAGGCCGGTCTGCTCACCCGCAACGAAGACCCGAGCCACCGACAGAAGATCGACTACCGGCTCACCGAAGCGGCGATCGAGTTGATCCCGGTTCTTGCGCAGCTCGGCAAGTGGGGGAATCGCTGGCTGCCCACCTCGCCGGAACTCGCGATCCGCGCACAGATCCTCGCCGATGGCGGCCCCAGGCTGTGGGATCGCTTCATGGACGAGCTCCGTGACGTGCACCTCCACGGGAAGCCGTCAGCGGCCGACAGCGTGATGACCGAGCTCTCCCAGGCCTCCGCACGTGCGGCACTGAGCCCGGCCGCGGGTGCCTCACTCCGAGTCGGCCTCGGGGTACTGGAAGAGCTCGTCGATGCCGAGGCCGAAGACACGACTGAGCTGGAAGGCGAGCTCGAGGGTCGGCGAGTACTTGCTCTGCTCGATCGCGATGAGGGTCTGCCTGGTCACGCCGATCCGGCGCGCGAGCTCGGCCTGCGTCAGGCCGGCGCCCTCACGGACGGCCCGGATGCGATTGGTCACCCTGGTGGGCTTCACCATCAGGCGAGTCCACGACGGTAGGCGACCACCCGGGCGAGCGAGCCTGCGAGGCTCGCGAGCGCGAAGCCGAAGAACATGGCGTTCGCGATCCAGAACCAGTGCGCCTGGATCGCGCAGAGCGCGAGCACCCCGAGCCCGGCCGCCACCATGAACGATTGGCCGACGCGGTCGCCGAAGCGGGCGATGTCGCGGTCGCGCTGGTCGGACTGGCCCACCCCGTCCGGGTCGCGCATGCCGGCGAGGATCCCCCACAGGATGCTCACGACGATCGTCAGGACGATCGCCCCGACGATGGCGCCGAGCATGATCGGCCACCAGAGCACCTCGGTGAGCGGGCCGCCGCCGGCCCGCTGCAGGACGATCACGACGTACGCGATCAGCACGACGACCGTGACGACCATGCTCGCCCAGGTGTTGCGCTCTTCGTAGACCATGGCCACTCCGTCCGATGTAAATGATTCTTGACATTCACTGCGCCCCACCCTACCGTCAATGTCAAAAATATTCGACATCGATCTTGGAGGATCCATGAACCAGCAGCGCACCGCCCGCCTCACGGGCGTCGCCTACCTCGGCCTCGCCGTCTTCGGGATGGCGGGCTTCCTCGTCATCCGGCCCCAGCTCCGCGCACCGGGCGATCCGGTCGGGACGCTGGGACTGCTCCGCGAACAGGCCTGGCTGGCCCACCTCGGCATCGCGCTCGAACTGCTCGTCGTCATCGCGCAGGCCGCGGCGGCGGTCGGGTTCTTCGCACTCTTCCAGCGCGATCGCCCCGGCGCGGCCTTCGCGACGGCGGCGTTCGGGATGGCGAACGCGACCGCCATCCTCACGAGCGCGGCACTGCTCATGGCCGCCTCGAACGTGGCCGCGGACCCCGCACTCGCCCCCGGCGGCGACGCTGCCGCGACCGCGACGCTGCTGCTGCTCACGATCGCGGATGCCTGCTGGGCGGTCGGGGCGGTGTTCTTCGGGCTCTGGCTGCTGCCCATGGGCTGGTTCGCGCGGTCGACCGACCGGATGCCGAGTCTCCTCGGCTGGACGCTGCTGGCCGGCGGCACGGGGTACGTGCTCAGCAGCCTCGTCGGGGCCGCCCTCCCGGACGTTCCGGCGCTCGTGCTCGACGCACTGACGATCCCGGCGACGATCGCCGAGTTCTGGGTGATCGGGTACCTGCTCGTCGTCGGCATCCGCCCGCCCGCCCGAATCGGCGGCGCGTCCGTGGCGCCCGTGCTCGCCGGGCGGTAGGCGCGGCGCCGGCCGCCGCGGATCAGCCGCCCTCCGCCTCTGGGCGGAGCTGCCGCGGGACCCTCTGCGGACGGTACCGGGGGCGTGGGCCCGGCCGGGCTCGAACCGACGACATCCACGGTGTAAACGTGGCGCTCTACCAACTGAGCTACAGGCCCGCACGCGAAGCGCGGCGAGGCCCCATCCTACCGGCCGTCGAGGTGCCGGGTCGTACACTCGCGGTATGCGCAGCGACGCCGAAGACGCGACGGCCTCGACCGACGACGCCCCGGCCTCGCCGGCTCAGGAACGACGGGCCGAGACCCGCTGGGCGGCGTTCGCGGGCATCGTCGTGGCGGCCGTGCTCACCGCCCTCGTGCAGCAGCCGGAGACCGCGGTCGGCCGCACGATCGGACTGATCGCGCTCGCCGCCATGGCGGTGCCCCTCTTCGTGATCAACCCGCACCGCCTCGACCGGCAGACCCAGTGGTCGCGCGTGCTCGCGATCGTCTTCTCCGCCGTGCTCGTGCTCGTGAACCAGCTCGGCGTCGCGAACGTGGTCGTCCGACTCATCGACGGCAGCGCCGACGGCGCCTCGGTGCTGCTCGAGGCCGCCCAGGTCTGGATCACGAACGTGATCGCCTTCGGCCTGCTCTACTGGGAGCTCGACCGCGGCGGCCCGGTGGCTCGGGGGACGCTCCCCCGGCGCGAGCTTCCGCTCGCCGACTTCGCATTCCCTCAGGACGACGAGGAGGACGCGTCGCATGAGGTCGCCGCGGGCTCGTCCCGACGCGCGGACTGGCGGCCCGGCTTCGTCGACTACCTCTACGTCTCGCTCACGAACACCATGGCCTTCAGCCCGACCGACGCGATGCCGCTGCGCAGCCGAACGAAGCTGCTGATGTCGGTGCAGGCGCTCACGGGCTTCGTGCTGCTCGCGCTCGTGATCTCGCGTGCGGTGAACATCCTCGCCTGACGGCGGCGCTCCTCGCCGGGCGGCGGCCGCTCAGAGCGCCGCGATGGCCTCGCGGTAGGCGGCGAGCGGCCGCGGCTCCCCCGGCGCGCTCGCGAACGACGCCCGCACCCGGCGTTCGCGGTCGATCACGAAGGTGGCTCGGGAGGCCGTGCCGGCATCCTCCCGGAACGCGCCGAAGGCGCGCGCCACCTCGCCGTGCGGCCAGAAGTCGGCCAGCAGCGGGAAATCGAAGCCCTCCTGCTCGCCCCAGGCGCGCAGCGCGAACTTCGAGTCGACCGACACGCCGACGAGCTGCACGGCGGCGTCCTGGAAGAGCGGCAGATGGTCGCGGAGCTCGCACAGCTCGCCCTGGCAGATGCCCGAGAACGCGAGCGGGAAGAAGACCAGCGCCACCGGCGAACGGGCGGTGAGCGCAGCCAGAGAGACGGGCGCGCCGTGCTGGTCGGGGAGGGCGAACTCGGGCGCGTGGGCCCCTGACGGCAGGATCATTGATAGCGTCGCTTTCGGTGATGGCGCCCGAGCCATGGCCGGTCGGACCGGCGGGCTGCGGGCATAGAATCACTAGGATGGCGTGGTGCCGCTCGGGCGAGGAGTCCGCTCGGCGCGCACACGCACGAACCGCTTCGAGACTACTGAAAGAGGTCGAGTGTGACTGTCAACGACCAGGACCCTTACTCGGTCGACGCCATGGACTCCGATCCCGACGAAACGGGTGAATGGGCTGAATCCCTCGACGCGCTCGTCGCGGCGAAGGGCCACCAGCGGGCCCGCGAGATCATGCTGAGCCTGCTCAAGCGCTCCAAGGAACTGCACCTCGGCGTGCCGATGGTGCCCACCACCGATTACCTCAACACGATCGCCCCCGAGAACGAGCCCGAGTTCCCGGGCGACGAGGAGATCGAGCGCCGCTACCGCGCCTGGATCCGCTGGAACGCCGCCGTGCTCGTGCACCGCGCCCAGCGCCCGGACATCGCCGTCGGCGGCCACATCTCGACCTACGCGTCGAGCGCCGCCCTGTACGAGGTCGGCTTCAACCACTTCTTCCGCGGCCAGGACCACCCCGGCGGCGGAGACCAGGTCTTCTACCAGGGCCACGCCTCCCCCGGCATGTACGCCCGCGCGTTCCTCGAGGGCCGGCTCAGCGCCGACCAGCTCGACGGCTTCCGCCAGGAGAAGTCGCACGCCCCGAACGGCCTCTCCAGCTACCCGCACCCGCGGCTCATGCCCGAGTTCTGGCAGTTCCCGACCGTGTCGATGGGCCTCGGGCCGATCAACGCGATCTACCAGGCGCAGCTCAACAAGTACCTCACCAACCGCGGCATCAAGGACGCCTCCGACCAGCACGTCTGGGCGTTCCTCGGCGACGGCGAGATGGACGAGGTCGAGAGCCGCGGTCAGCTCCAGGTCGCCGCGAACGAGGGGCTCGACAACCTCACCTTCGTGATCAACTGCAACCTGCAGCGTCTCGACGGCCCGGTGCGCGGCAACGGCAAGATCA
Organism: Agromyces soli; assembly: GCF_022811605.1. GTDB lineage: Bacteria > Actinomycetota > Actinomycetes > Actinomycetales > Microbacteriaceae > Agromyces > Agromyces soli. The sequence goes on from NZ_CP094533.1 coordinate 3,049,811, forward strand.
TCCAGGAGCTCGAGAGCTTCTTCCGCGGCGCCGGCTGGAACGTCATCAAGGTCATCTGGGGCCGCGAGTGGGACGACCTGCTCGCCCGCGACGACGAGGGCGCCCTGCGCAACCTCATGAACGTCACCCCCGACGGCGACTACCAGACCTACAAGGCCGAGTCGGGCGCCTACGTGCGCGAGAACTTCTTCGGCCGCGACCCGCGCGCCCTCGACCTCGTCACGCACCTGAGCGACGACGAGATCTGGGGACTGAAGCGCGGCGGCCACGACTACCGCAAGGTCTACGCGGCGTTCAAGGCCGCGACCGAGCACAAGGGCCAGCCGACCGTCATCCTCGCGAAGACGATCAAGGGCTACGGGCTCGGACCGGCGTTCGAGGGCCGCAACGCGACCCACCAGATGAAGAAGATGACGCTCGACAACCTGAAGACCTTCAGGGACTCGATGCGCATCCCGATCAGCGACGCCCAGCTCGAGGAGAACCCCTACCTTCCCCCGTACTACCACCCGGGCGGCGAGGACCAGGCGATCCAGTACCTGCACGAGCGCCGGCGCGCACTCGGCGGCTACACCCCCGAGCGGCGCACCTCGCACACCGCGATCTCCCTGCCCGACGACTCCGCCTACGCGATCGCGAAGAAGGGCTCGGGCACTCAGGAGATCGCCACGACCATGGCGTTCGTGCGGCTGCTGAAGGACCTGATGCGCTCGAAGGACTTCGGCCACCGCATCGTGCCGATCATCCCCGACGAGGCGCGCACCTTCGGCATGGACGCGTTCTTCCCGAACGCGAAGATCTACAACCCGAACGGCCAGCACTACACCTCGGTCGACCGCGAGCTGCTCCTCGCCTACAAGGAGAGCCCGCAGGGCCAGATCATCCACGTCGGCATCAACGAGGCCGGGGCGCTCGCCGCGTTCACCAACGTCGGCACCTCGTACTCGACGCAGGGCGAGCCGCTGATCCCGATCTACGTGTTCTACTCGATGTTCGGGTTCCAGCGCACGGGCGACGCGATCTGGGCGGCCGGCGACCAGATGGCGCGCGGCTTCATGATCGGCGCGACCGCGGGCCGCACCACGCTCACCGGCGAGGGCCTGCAGCACGCCGACGGCCACTCGCTGCTGCTCGCGGCGACGAACCCGGCGGTCGTCTCCTACGACCCGGCGTACGGCTACGAGATCGGGCACATCGTGCGCTCCGGCCTCGAGCGCATGTACGGCGGCGCGCACCCCGACCCGAACGTCATGTACTACCTCACGGTGTACAACGAGCCGATCGTGCAACCAGCCGAGCCGGAGGGCGTCGACGTCGAAGGCATCGTCCGAGGCATCCACCGCATCTCGCAGTCGCCGGTGCAGGGGCCGAAGGCGCAGCTGCTCGCGTCCGGCGTCGCGGTGCCGTGGATCCTCGAGGCGCAGCAGCTGCTCGCCGAGGACTGGGGCGTCGCGGCCGACGTGTGGAGCGTCACCAGCTGGTCGGAGCTCAACCGCGACGGTCTCGCCGCCGACGAGCACAACTTCCTGAACCCCGACGCCGAGCGCCGCGTGCCGTACCTCACGCAGAAGCTCTCGGGTGCGGCCGGTCCGTTCGTGGCGGTGTCCGACTTCATGCACGGCGTGCAGGAGCAGATCCGCCCCTACGTGCCGGGTCAGTACGCCACGCTCGGCGCCGACGGCTTCGGCTTCTCGGACACCCGCCCGGCGGCCCGTCGCTTCTTCAAGATCGACGGCCCCTCGGTCGTGGTCCGCACGCTCGAGCTCCTCGCGGAGCGCGGCGAGGTCGACCGCTCGCTCGCCGGCCAGGCGATCGCCAAGTACCGTCTGCACGACGTCAACGCCGGCACCACGGGGTCGGCCGGCGGCGAGAGCTGACGGGCGACCGGCATTGGCGACGAGGCCCCGGACGAAGGCGGAAACGCTCGCGTGGTTGCGCACCATCTCGGGCGAGCTGTCCACCCAGACGCTGAAGCGACTGGAGGACACGCTCCCCTGGTACGGTGACATGCCGCCGAGCCGACGCTCGGCCGTGGGCCTCGTCGCGCAGGCGGGGATCACCTCGTTCATCTCCTGGTTCGACGACCCGCGCTCCACGCCGTGGATCGCCGCTGACGTGTTCGGCGCGGCGCCCCGGGAGCTGCTGCGCTCGGTGAGCCTGCAGCAGACGCTGCAGCTCATCAGGGTCGTCGTCGAGGTCGTCGAGGAGCGGGTGAAGGACGGCGGCGAGCCGCTGCGCGAGGCGATCCTGCTCTACTCGCGGGAGATCGCCTTCGCCGCGGCCGACGTCTACGCGCGCGCCGCCGAGGCGCGCGGCCTCTGGGACGCGCGGCTCGAAGCGCTCGTCGTCGACTCGATCCTCTCCGGCGAGTACGACGACGAGCTGCCGAGCCGCATCGCCGCCCTCGGCTGGCACGGTCACGGCGAGGTCGCGGTGCTCGTCGGCACGGCGCCGAAGCAGTTCGACGTCGACCAGGTGCGCCGCGCCGCGCGGCACATGCACGCCGACGTGCTGATCGGCGTGCAGGGCAACCGGCTCGTCGTCGTCATCGGGCGCGCCGACCCGCAGGCGCGCGAAGGCGGCGAGGAGACGATCGGCACCGCTCCGGCGCTCAGCTTCCTCGAGATCGCGACCCAGCTCGAGCCGCAGTTCGGCGCGGGGCACCTCGTGCTCGGGCACGAGGTGCCGAACCTGGTGGATGCCTCGAAGAGCGCCAAGGCGGCCCTCGCGGGCTTCGCGGTCGCGAGGTCCTGGCGGCACGCCCCGCGACCGGTGCACGCCGACGACCTGCTGCCGGAGCGGGCGCTCGCGGGCGACCCGCTCGCGCGGGCGACGCTCGTGCACCGCATCTACCGGCCGCTCCAGGCGCACTCCACCGAGCTGCTGACGACGCTCTGGAGCTACCTCGACAACGGCCGCTCGCTCGAGGCGACGGCGCGGGAGCTCTTCGTGCACCCGAACACGGTGCGCTACCGGCTGAAGCGAGTCTCCGACGTGATCGGGTACGACGCCACGGGCGCGCGCGAGGCACTGATCTTGCAGTCGGCGCTGATCGTCGGCTCCATGAGCGATCACGAGGCGCAGCCGCGCCGTCGCAGCGCGAGTTGACGTCCCGATCCGACGGTCGCGACTCCTGTGCCCCGCGCACAAGGGATCTTTCCAGACCTTGTGGCGTGTGCACACCCATGACCGTCCGGGCGTTGGCAGACTAGTCGGGTGATCGTCGTCGTCTGCCCTGGACAGGGCTCGCAGACCCCCGGATTCCTCACCCCCTGGCTCGAGGACCCGGCGCGCGCCGCGCGCCTGGCCGAGCTCTCGGCCGCGGCCGAGCTCGACCTCGCCGAGCACGGCACCGTGAGCGACGCCGAGACCATCCGCGACACCAAGGTGGCGCAGCCGCTCATCGTGGCGGCCGGCATCCTGACCCTGGAGGCGCTCTTCGCGAACGGCCGGGCCACCGGTGTCGGCGGCATCGCCGGACACTCCGTCGGCGAGATCACCGCAGCGGCCGGCAGCGGCGTGCTCGACGCGAGCGAGGCGATGCGCTTCGTCGCGGCCCGCGGTCGCGCGATGGCGGATGCCGCGGCCGAGGTCGCGACCGGCATGAGCGCCGTCCTCGGCGGCGACGAGCAGCAGCTCCTCGCCCGCCTCGCCGAGCTTGGCCTCGAGCCCGCCAACTACAACGGCGGCGGCCAGATCGTCGTCGCCGGAGCGCTCGACGCACTCGAGCAGCTGAAGGCCGAGCCGCCCGCCGGCGCCCGGGTCATCCCGCTGCAGGTCGCCGGCGCGTTCCACACCCGCTACATGCGGCCCGCCGTGGACCGGCTCGCCGAGGTCGCCGCGACGCTCTCCCCCGCCGACCCCGCGCTCCCGCTCTGGACGAACCGCGACGGCAGCCGGGTGGAGTCGGGCGCGGCGTTCGTCGAGCTCCTCGTCGGCCAGGTCTCCTCGCCCGTGCGCTGGGATCTCGACATGGCCGCCTTCGCCGATGCCGGCGTCACCGGGATCATCGAGCTCGCGCCGGCCGGGGCGCTCGTCGGGCTCGCCAAGCGCGGCCTCAAGGGCGTGCCGACCGTCGCCGTGAAGACGCCCGACGACCTGGAGGCGGCCGCCGAACTGATCGCCGCCCAGGCCGCCTGAGCCCCAAACCTCCGAGAAGAAGCAGAGAAGAGTCGAAGCGCATGACCAAGCCGACCCTGCAGCAGTCGCACGGGCCCGCCTACACGCGGATCTACGCGATGGGCGCCGCCCGCGGCGAGCACGCAGTGCCGAACGACGAGCTGATCGGGCCGATCGACTCCTCCGACGAGTGGATCCAGCAGCGCACCGGCATCGTCACCCGCACCCGCGCGAGCGGCGCCGTGAGCGCGCTCGACCTCGCGACGGAGGCGTCGCAGGAGGCGATCGCGAAGTCCGGCATCTCGCCCGAGCTCATCGACCTCGTCATCGTGGCCACGATCTCGAACGTGCAGCAGACGCCCTCGATGGCCGCTGTGCTCGCCGACCGCGTGGGCGCGAACCCCGCGGCCGCCTACGACGCCAACGCCGCCTGCGCGGGCTACGCCTACGCGGTCGCCCAGGCCGACGCGCTCATCCGCACCGGTGTCGCCCACTACGCCCTCGTCGTCGGCGCCGAGAAGCTCTCCGACGTCGTGGACCCGACCGACCGCAGCATCTCCTTCCTGCTCGGCGACGGCGCGGGCGCCGCGGTCATCGGGCCGAGCGACTTCCCCGGCATCGCCCGCACCGTCTGGGGCTCGGACGGCTCGAAGGCCGGCGCCGTCGGCATGAACCGCACGCTCGTCGAGTACCGCGACGGCGAGGGCGAGTGGCCGACGCTCCGTCAGGAAGGCCAGACCGTCTTCCGCTGGGCGGTGTGGGACATGGCGAAGGTCGCGAAGCAGGCCCTCGACGCCGCCGGCATCACGAGCGCCGACCTCGCGGCGTTCATCCCGCACCAGGCGAACATGCGCATCATCGACGAGTTCGCCAAGCAGCTGAAGCTGCCCGAGTCGGTCGTGATCGCCCGCGACATCGCGACGACGGGCAACACCTCGGCCGCCTCCATTCCGCTCGCCACGCACCGCCTGCTCGAGGAGCACCCCGAGCTCTCCGGCGGCCTCGCGCTGCAGATCGGCTTCGGCGCCGGACTCGTGTTCGGCGCCCAAGTGGTGGTTCTTCCCTGAACCACCGGTCCCCGTCCCTCTAGACTGTGTCTCGGTCAAACGAGACACCCCTGCAAGGAGAAGAACCATGGCATTGTCCAACGAAGAAGTGCTGGCCGGCCTGGCCGAGCTCATCAACGACGAGACCGGCATCGCGACCGACACGGTTGAGCTGGACAAGTCGTTCACCGATGACCTCGATATCGACTCCATCTCGATGATGACGATCGTCGTCAACGCCGAGGAGAAGTTCGATGTCAAGATCCCCGACGAAGAGGTGAAGAACCTCAAGACCGTCGGCGACGCCGTCAGCTTCATCGTCAAGGCCCAGGCCTAGGCATCGCGACGAGCGGGCCGCCCAGGCGGCCCGCTCGTACGGTCCTCGTCCCGTTTCCTCCCGGAGTGTTTTCGTCATGACCAAGAACATCGTCGTCACCGGCATCGGTGCGAGTTCGCCGCTCGGCGGAACCGCCCCCGAGAGCTGGGACGCCCTGCGCGCCGGCGTGTCCGGCGCGCGCAGCCTCGAGCACGACTGGGTCGAGAAGTACGAGCTTCCCGTCACCTTCGCGGCCGAGGCCATCGTGCGCCCCGAGGCCGTCCTCGAGCGCCCCGTCGCCAAGCGCCTCGACCCCGCCTCCCAGTTCGCGCTCATCGCCGCGAAGGAGGCCTGGGCCGACGCCGGCGCCCCCGAAGTCGACCCCGAGCGCCTCGGCGTCGACTTCGCCACCGGCATCGGCGGCGTCTGGACGCTGCTCGACGCCTGGGACACGCTGCGCGAGCGCGGCCCCCGCCGCGTGCTGCCCATGACCGTGCCCATGCTCATGCCGAACGCCGCGGCGGGCAACCTCTCGCTGCACTTCGGCGCCCGCGCCTACGCGAGCACCTACGCGAGCGCCTGCGCCTCGAGCACCGAGTCGCTCGTGAACGCCGTCAAGCACCTGCAGGACGGCCTCGCCGACATCGTCATCGCGGGCGGCACCGAGTCGGCCATCCACCCCATCACGATCGCGTCCTTCGCGTCCATGCAGGCGCTCTCGCGGCGCAACGACGACCCGGCGCACGCCTCGCGTCCGACGAGCGTCGACCGCGACGGCTTCGTCATGGGCGAGGGCGCCGGTGCGCTCATCCTCGAGACCGAGGAGCACGCCAAGGCTCGCGGCGCGAAGATCTACGCCTACGTGGTCGGCGGCGGCGTCACGGCAGACTCGTACCACATCACCGCCAACGACCCCGAGGGCCGCGGCGCGTCCCGCGCGGTCGAGCTCGCGCTCGCCCAGGCCGGTGCGACGCCCGACGAGGTCACGCACATCAACGCGCACGCGACGTCGACGCCCGTGGGCGACCCGAACGAGTTCCAGGCGCTGAAGACCGTGTTCGGCAACCGCATCGAGGACATCCCGGTGTCGGCGACCAAGGCGTCGACGGGCCACCTCCTCGGCGGCACCGGCGCGCTCGAGGCGATCTTCACGATCTTCGCGATCCGCGACCGTCAGGCGCCGCCGACGATCAACCTCACCGAGCAGGACCCCGAGGTCCCGTTCCGCGTCTCCGGCGAGTCGCAGGACCTGGGCTCCGGCGACCAGCTGGCGATCTCGAACTCCTTCGGCTTCGGCGGCCACAACGCGGTCATCGCGTTCCGCTCCGCATGATCCGGCGCCGTTCGCACGGCGCATGACGACGGCCCCGGTGGGTTTCCCACCGGGGCCGTCGTCATCGGGCCGCCCGCTTCGCTCGTACGGTCGCCGGGATTCCTCATCCGACCTCCGCGTCGCGCCGCAGGCGACCCGCGGCATCCGCTCAGCCCACCTGGTGCAACCAGACGACCGGAGCGAAGTCGCTCGCATGGCGGAAGGGTTCGAGTTCGTCGTCCCACGCCTGGCCGAGCGCGAGGCGCAGCTCGCGGTGCAGCTCGAGCGGGTCGTGCCCGGCGAGCTCGAGGGCGTAGCGCACGCGATCCTCCGGGATCACCGCGTTCCCGGCGCTGTCGGTCTGCGCGAAGTGGATGCCGAGGTCCGGCGTGTGCATCCAGCGCGCGCCGTCGCTGCCGGCCCCGGGGTCTTCGCTCACCTCGAAGCGCACGTGGTCCCAGCCGCGCAGCGCCGAGGCGAGCCGGGCGCCGTCACCCTGCGCGCCCTCCCAGTAGTACTCCGCGCGCATGCTGCCGCGGAGCACCGGCTGCTCCTGCCAATCGAAGTTCACGGGCACGCCGAGCGTGCGCCCCGCCGCCCACTCGAGGTGGGGGCAGATCGCTCGTGGCGAGGAGTGCACGAACAGCACTCCTCGCGCGGCGCGCGTGGCCCGCGTGAGCTGCTCCGCCATCTCTACTCCGTTCTCTGAGGTGCGTCTTCCCCTACGACCTCGGAACGAACGGGCGGATATTCGATTGCCGACGGCACTGCCGTCACCCGCGATTATGCCTCGCATCAGGCGGAATGACAAGAATCCCCGGCGCGTCGCGGCCGATGGCGGCGTGGCGCACGGCTCGCGAGCAATACTATGCTCGGTGAGGAGTTCTTCAGCTCAGGATCGGAGACGCACCGTGGCCGTTCGCGAAGCCCTGCTCGCCCTGCTCGGCATGGGCCCGGCCTACGGTTTCGCCCTGCACGGCGGCCTCGCCGAACGCACGGGCGGCCGCCGAGCGATCAACGTCGGGCAGAGCTACGCGACGCTCGAGCGGGCGACGAAGGCCGGGCTGATCGCGCCAGCGGGCACCACCGAGGACGGGCTGCCGCTGCACGGGCTCACCGCGAACGGCGAGACGGTCGTCGCGGGCTGGCTCTCCGGGGCGGATGCCCCGGGCGCCGACCCGTGGGACGAGAGCCTCGACCGCGTGCTCATCGCCGCATCGCTGCCCAAGGTGCCGCTCTCCCCCGTGCTCGCGGCCGAACGCGAGCGCTGGCTGACGCGCCTCACCGCAGCCGACGCGGTGGCCGCGGACGAGCTCGCCGTCGCGGAGCAGTCCGAGGCGGATGCCTCGTCGCGCGCTCGCCTGCGCCGGCTGGCGGCCGCCGCCGAGGCTGCGCGCGCCCGAGCCGCCCTGGCGTGGCTCGACGAAGTCGAGGCGGCCCAGGCATCCGCCGAGCTCGCGTTCGCTCCTTCGGACGTGCGTCCGAAGCGCGGTCGACGCCGCTCGGCTCAGCCCTCGGCCAGCGCGTAGCTGTCGACGACGGCGAGATCGAGCGGGAAATCGAGGGGGAAGTCGCCGAAGAGCAAGCGCCCGGCCTCGGCCGCGCACTCGGCGACCGCCGCGGCGGCCTCGTCCGCACGCTCGGCCGGGGTGTGCACGATGATCTCGTCGTGCAGGTAGTACACGAGGTGCGGCACCGCCTCGAACACCGGGCCCGACGCCGCCGCTCTGCTCTGCGACGGCTCCATCGCGGCCAGCCGCGACCGGAGCGCCGCCATCCAGCAGAGCGACCACTCGGCGGCGCTGCCCTGCACGACGAAGTTGCGCGTGAAGCGGCCCCAGTCGCGAGCGGAGCTGCGGGCCCGGCGTTCGTCGCTCGGACTCGCGTCGGGCTCGCTCGCACGCTGCTGCACCTGCCGCCAGCTCGCCGGGGGAAGGGGCGAGGATCGGCCCAGATTGGTGGTCACGCTGCCGCCGCGCTCGCCCTGGGCCGCGGCTCGGTCCACCAGTGCCATCGCCCGGGGGAACGCCCGCGCCAGCCGCGGCACGAGCCGCCCGCTGTCACCCGTCGTGGCGCCGTACATGGCGCCGAGCACCGCGATCTTCGCCTGGTCGCGCTCCTCGACCACGCCGGCCTCGACGATGCCGCGGTACACGTCGCGACCGCGGGCCGCATCGGCCATCGCCTCGTCGCGGGCGAGCGCGGCAAGCACGCGCGGCTCGAGCTGCGCCGCGTCGGCGACCACCAGCCGCCAGCCGGGATCGGCGACCACCGCGCTGCGCACGAGCTTCGGCAGCTGCAGCGCGCCGCCGCCCGAGGTCGCCCAGCGCCCGGTCGCGGTGCCGCCGGGGACGTAGTCGGGGCGGAACCGGCCGTCGACGATCCACTCGTCGAGCCAGGCCCAGCCGTTCGCGCTCGCGAGCCTGGCGAGCTTCTTGTACGAGATCAGCGGTTCGATGGCGGGGTGCTCGTGCTCGCGCAGCTCCCAGCGGCTCGTCGACTCGACCGGGATGCCCGCGGCGCGGAGCGCGCGCAGCACCTCGAGCTGCGAATCGAGGTTCAGCCCCGGCGCCTCGAGCTCACGACGCACCGCTGCGGCGAACCGCTCCATGTGCTCGGGCTTCGCCCCGGGGCGCGGCCTCGCGCCGAGAGTGGTCTCGAGCACTCGCTCGTGCACCTCGCGGCTCCACGGGAGCCCAGCGGCGTGCAGCTCGGCCCCGATCAGCGCGCCCGCGGACTCGGCGGCGAGCAGCAGTCGCATGGCCCGCGGCCTGGCACTGCCGGCGGTGAGCGCCCGCTGGCGGGCGTCTTCGGCGAGCACTTCGTCGAGGCTCGGCCCGTCGGCGCCGGCGCCGCGATCGCCCCCGTCGAAGTCGTCGAAGTCGAACAGCGCGGTGCCGACCGCGGCGGGCGTGGGGGCGAGCTGCCCGGCGCGGAGCCTGGCGATCCACGCCGGCGCCGCGGCGGCGCCGCGTTCGCGCACCGCCGCGGTATCGGTGGAGTGGTCGAGGATCGCGGCGGCGAGCAGCAGGTCGTCGCAGCGCTCGACGCGCACGCCCGCGGCGAGGAGCTTCGGGTACCACTGCCGCGTGTCGCTCCACACCCAGCGAGGGGATTCGTCGCGCTCGAAGCTGGCGATCGTCGCCGCGAGCTCGGCGGCGGGGACCGCGGCGAGCGGCTGCGCGGGCGCATCGGGGTCGACGAGGGCGATCAGGCCGTCGTCGCGGGGGCCGATCGCGATGCGCACGATCCCAGTGTGGCCCACGCCGGTGACATCGCCGCCACGCGTGTCGGTGGTGCCCGCGAGCATGGCCGCATGACGACGCATGCGAAGCCGGAGGCCCGGCATGGCTGAGGTGAGCTTCCGCTGCGGGCACGGCGGCGACCCGGAGCGGGGCGCCATCCGTCTCTCCCGCGTCTGCCCGCTGTGCATGCTCATCGCCGAGACCCAGCGCTCGCGCGGCGAACTGCTGCGCCGCGCGAGTCCGCCCGAGCGCGGGCGGCTCGCCCGCGAGACCCGCATCGGCGCCGAGTACGAGTGGCGCTGCGAACGCGGGCACGACCGCTATCGCGCGAGCGTGCGCGAGCAGCTCACCGGCACCGCGTGCGCGAAATGCCGCACGAGCGCGGGCGCCCCGGCCGCACGGCGCGAAGCGGGCGTCGCCTTCATGAACCCAGGCCTGCGCACCCGCACCTCGATGACCGAGCAGCGGCTCAAGGGGCTCCTCGGCGAACGCATCCGGTTGCACCACCGGGTGAACGCGGTGCGCGTCGCACGCACCTTCTTCGGTCGCACCGAGGTCTGGCCCGACATCCTGGTGCCGCAGTTGCGCATCGCGATCGAGTACGACGACCCCGGCCGCTCTCGGCGGGCGCACCTCGGGCTGAAGGAGGCGTCCGACCGCGAGAAGGACGAAGCGCTCGCCGAGGTCGGCTGGGACGTCATCCGGGTCCGTGGCGGCGGACTCGACGCGATCGGCCCGAACGACGTCGTGTGCCGCACGGTCGACGCCCGCGTCGCCGACGAGATCGTCGAGCGCATGGTGCGGCTGCGCGGCGCCGACGCCGTCGAGGCGCTCGCCGTCGTCGCGCCCGCGTAGGGTGCAACGCGCTCCGAGCGCGCGCCCACCCGACGTGCTCGCGCATCCCACGACGCGCTCCGGCGCCGTCGGCCCGATGACCGCTCGTCCGATCGGCGATGCGGCGGGAGAAGCTCTGCCGATAGGGTGAACGCACTCCACTTTCCACGACCAGAGAGGCCCGGCGACGTGCTCCTCCCCTTCCTCATCGTCGGAGGCGTCGGCCTCGCCCTGCTCCTCGTCTCGCTGATCCTCGGCGACATCCTCGATCACTTCGAGATCGGCGACGGCGCGATCTCCGGCACGGCGCTCGCCGTCGGACTCGTCGTCTTCGGCGCCGCGGGCACGCTCACCGCCTCGCTCGGTCTCGAACTCGTCTGGGCCTACGTGCTCGCCGCCGTGCTCGCCGTCGTCGCCTACGTGCTCAGCGTCCTCGTGGTGCGCAACCTCACCCGCAGCTCCGACGGCGGACCGGTCTCCGCGGTGGGCCTCAGCGGCGTCGCCCGCTCGGACATCTCCCCGGCGGGCGGCGAGGTCAGCCTCGACGGCCCCGGCGAGCTCGAGCGCCGCATGGCATACTCCGCCGATCCCATCGCAGAGGGCTCGCGCGTGCGCGTCGTCGAGCAGGCCGGCAGCCGCGTGAAGGTCGTCGCCGACTAGCCCCGCGTGCCTCGCACGGCACGCCAGAGTCTCCCCCGGGCGCCCCCACGCGCCGATCCCCGTCCCGAACCGAGAAGGAAGCCCCCATGCTCGACCCGACCCTCATCCAGGTGATCGCGATCATCGCGCTCGTCATCGCCCTGCTCGGCCTGCTCGTCTTCATCGCCCGGCGCATCCGCCGGGTGCCGCCGAACGAGGCCCTCGTCATCGTCGGTCGCGGCGCCGGCCGCGCCTCCCCGGAGCAGGCGAGCGGTCAGCGCGTCGTCATCGGCGGCCGCACCTTCGTCTGGCCGATCCTGCAGCAGGGCTTCTCGATCTCCCTCGAGCAGCGCCAGATCGGCATCACCGTCGAGGGCGTCGACAAGAACCGCATCAAGATCGCGATCAAGGCGTCCATCAACTTCAAGGTCTCCGGCAACGAGGACGGTGTGCGCCGCGCGGCCCAGCGCTTCCTCTCGCAGCAGCAGCTGCTCACCGAGATCATCAAGGAATCGCTCGAGGGCTCGCTGCGCTCGATCGTCGGCGACATGACGATCGAGCAGATCATCTCCGACCGCAAGAGCCTCTCCGACCGGGTCGTCTCCGAGACGAAGACCGACCTCGTCGAGCAGGGCCTGCAGGTCGACCTGCTGAACATCTCCGACATCTCGACCCCGGGCAGCGACTACCTCGCGAACCTCGGCCGCGCCGAGGCCGCCCGCGCACGCCAGGTCGCCGAGATCAGCGAGGCCGAGGCCGCCCGCGCGAGCGAGTTCGCGCGCATCGAGGCCGCCGAGCAGATCGCCGAGCGGCAGAAGGCCCTGAGTCTGCGCCAGGCCTCGATCAAGGCCGAGACCGACCGGGCGAACGCCGAGGCCGACGCATCCGGCCTGCTCGCGAAGGCCGAGCAGGACAAGCTCGTCGCCACCGAGGAGCGCGATGCGCTCGCCGAGCAGGCGCTCGTCACCCAGGAGCGCCTCGACATCGACGTCCGCAAGCCCGCCGAGGCGGAGGCGTACGCCGCCGTGCAGCGCGCGAACGCGCAGCGCGACGCCGCGAACGCGGCCACCGAGGCCGACGCGTACAAGCGCACCAAGATCGCCGAGGCGAACAAGGTCGCCGCGGTGCAGGATGCCGAGGCAGCGGCGACCTCGGTGCGCTTCGCCGGTGAGGCCGAGCGCGACCGCCAGGTGGCCCTCGCCGCCGGTATCCGTGCCGACGGTGAGGCGAAGGCCGCCGCCATCCAGGCGGAGGGTCTCGCCGAGGCGGCCGCGACCGACGCGAAGGCGCAGGCGCTGAAGAAGTACGGCGAGGCGGCCCTCGCGCAGGAGATCATCTCGCGCCTGCCCGAGATCGTGCGCGCCGCCGCCGAGCCGATCTCGAACATCGACACCCTCACGGTCGTCTCCACCGACGGTGCGAGCGCGGTGACGAAGACCGTCGGCCAGGTGCTCGGCGAGGGCACCGAGGTCGTGAAGTCGCTCACCGGGCTCGACGTCTCATCGATCCTCGCCGGCCTCGCCGGCGGCGCGGTCGTGAAGCAGGCCGACGAGCCCGCGGTCGCGAAGTAGCACGACGCACCCGTCGGCGGGCCCCGGTGATGATCGTCACCGGGGCCCGCTCGTGTCGGCGCGCCGCCGCGAGCGCTCAGCGGCTACGCCCAGCCGAGCTCGCCCAGCCGCGCATCGTCGAGACCGAAGTAGTGGCCGATCTCGTGCACGAGGGTGATGCGCACCCGGGCGCGAAGCGCGTCCAGGTCGGCGCTGTGCTCCTGCATGGTGTTGCGGAACAGCGTGATCCGGTCGGGCAGCTCGCCGAAGCCGTAGGCGCCGCGGGTCTTCAGCGGGCGGCCGCTGTAGAGGCCGTAGAGGCGCGGCCGCTCCCCCGGCGGCTGATCCGCGACGAGGATGGCGACGTTCTCGAGCCCGCGCACCATGTCGTCGGGCAGCGAGTCGTAGACCTCGCCGACCATCCGCTCGAAGTCGTCCTCGGAGATCTCGACCATGGCTCGATTCTCCCTCGGCCGCGGCCGTGAGGCGAGCCCGGAGGCGGATCGGTGCGGACGGAGTAGGGCGGACGGGACTTGAACCCGTGACCGATGGATTATGAGTCCACTGCTCTGACCAGCTGAGCTACCGCCCCCTGCGCCGGTCAGTCCTCGCGGGCCGCCGACGCCGGATCGGTGGCCGGGTCGGCCACCGCCTCACCACGATACAGACTCTCGAACGTCGCGAGCGTGCGCTGGATGTCGTGCGCCTCGATGAGCCGCATCGAGCCCTCCTTGAGGCGGCGCAGCTCGGCCGGGTCGGCCTCGAGGACGGTGCGCAGCTTCGCCGCCAGGTCCTCGGGGTTCGACGGCTCGAAGAGGTAGCCGTTCTCGCCGTCGTGCACGAGGTGCGGCAGTGCCATCGCGTTCGCCGCGACGACGGGCAGGGCGGAGGCCATCGCCTCCATCGTGACGATCGACTGCAGCTCGGCGATCGACGGCATCGCGAGCACCGTCGCCCGGTGGTACGCGTCGCGGAGCTCCTCGTCGGTGACGCGGCCGGTGAAGGTGACGCGATCGGCGATGCCCAGCTCGTCGGCGAGGTGCTGGAGCGCCTTCAGCTGGTCGCCGCCGCCGACGATCTCGATCTTGGCGTCGAGCTCGGCGGGCAGCAGCAGCGCGGCGCGCAGCAGCACGTCGATCTGCTTCTCGCCCGTCACCCGGCCGACGAAGAGGATGCGGTTCTCGGTGCGCGGCTCCCAGTTCGGCGAGTACTTGTGCGCGTCGATGCCGCAGGAGATCGCGTGCACGCCCCGGAGGCCGGTGTAGCGCTCGAGGAACTCGGCGGCGCGACGGGTCGGCGTGGTCACGGACTCGGCGCGGCCGAAGGTGCGCTTCGCCGCCTTCCAGGCGAGCCCGACGGCCCACTCCTGCCACGCCTTGGGGATGAGCGTGAACTCGAGCATGTTCTCGGGCATGAAGTGGTTCGTGCCGACGATGCGGATGCCGCGCTTCTCGGCCTCGATCGACAGGCCGCGGCCCACGACGATGTGCGACTGGAAGTGCACGACGTCGGGCTGGACCTCGTCGAGGATGCGGGCGGCGTTGCGCTTGATGCGCCACGGCAGCGCGAAGCGCAGCCAGTCGTGCGGGTACCAGCGCCAGCTGTAGAGGCGGTGGGCGACCAGCTCCTGCCCCTCGTGCACCTCGTTCCACGTGCCGTGCTTGCGGCTCGCGGCCGGTGCGACGACGTGCACCTCGTGCCCGCGCTCGACGAGGCCGGCGGCCAGCCGCTCGGCGAAGCGAGCGGCGCCGTTCACGTCGGGGGCGAAGGTGTCGGCCCCGATCAGGATGCGGAGCGGGCGCTTCGAGGCGGTGCCGAGCTCGGCGGGCGCCGGATCGGAAGAATCTGACACGTGGGAGGTTCCTCACAGTTCGAGCGTCGGGAACGGTTCGTCCCCCAGGTGGGCGCGCGAGGTCGGCGCGGCTGCAACCGACCTTAGTCTACGCACGGCGCGGCGAACGGCTCGCCGCGCGCAGGTCATCCTGGAGGATGACGGATGGTCGCCCGCGGCTCAGAGCCGCGTCTGCGGGTGGTTGCGGGCGAGCATGAACACGCCGAAGACGGCGATCGCCCCGGCGAGGATGAACACCGGGATGGCCCAGATCGGCGCCTGCGACGCCTCGCCGAGCACGACGATGCCGATCGCGACCGCGACCATCGGGTCGACGACGGTGAGGCCCGCGATGACGAGGTCCGGCGGGCCGGAGGCGTAGGCGTTCTGCACGAAGTAGGCGCCGAGCCCCGTCGCCGCGAGCAGGGCGATGACGCAGATCAGCGTGATCCACTCGAAGTCGCCCTGCTGGATGCGGCCGAGCACCACCTTGGCGAGGGTCGCCACGAAGCCGTACACGACGCCCGCCATGATGACGTAGAAGATGGCGCGCACGCGGTGCCGGAAGAAGACGAACGCCAGGCCGGCGAGCACGAGCACGACGGCGAGGATCACGAGGATCGTGATGAGCTGCTGCTCGGTGACGGGCTTGTCGACCGCGGTGAAAGCGGCGACGCCGACGAAGAGGAACACGCCGCCGACGCAGAGCGCGATCGCGGTGATCGCCTTGCGGTTCAGCTTCACGTGGTTCACCTTCGAGTTCACGATGGAGGTGATCACGAGGGCGATCGCGCCGAGCGGCTGCACCACGATGAGCGGGGCGAAGTAGAGGCTCGACAGCTGGAAGACGACGGCGAGGCCGAGCATGAGCGTGCCGAGCACCCAGGACGGCCGGGCGAGCAGCAGCGCGAGCTGCTTGAGGCTCAGCCCCTTGCCGAGGCTGTCGGTGGTGTGCGACTCGACCTTGACGACGCCGCGGTGCTGGAACTGCGCCCCGAGCGACAGGAACACCGCGCCCGCGATCGCGAGCGGGATGCCGATGAACTGGTGCGGGTCGAGGGCGATCTGCTCGGTGAGCTCGCTCAGGTCCGGATCCACGACCTCGACCCTACCCGCTCGCGCCTCGATATCCTTGCCGAATGGCCGTGCTCCCCATTCGAATCACCGGCGACCCGGTGCTGCACTCCCCCGCCCGCCCCGTCGAGGCGATCGACGACGAGATCCGCACGCTCGTCGCCGACCTCTTCGAGACGATGGACGCCGCCCCGGGCGTCGGCCTCGCCGCCCCGCAGGTGGGCGTCGACCTGCGGGTCTTCACCTACGGCTGGACCGACGAGGAGGGCGTCCGCTGGCGCGGCGTGGCCATCAACCCCGAGCTGCTCATCTCTCCCCCGCCGGCCGGCGAGCCCGACCTCGACGAGGAGTCCGAGGGCTGCCTCTCGTTCCCGGGCGAGCGCTTCGGCCTGCGTCGCGCCGAGCGCGCGGTGCTCCGCGCCACCGACCTCGACGGCGAGCGATACGAGATCGACGCGGAGGGGTGGCTCGCGCGCATCTTCCAGCACGAGTACGACCACCTCGACGGCGTGCTCTACACCGACCGGCTCTCGCACGCCGACCGCAAGATCGTGACGAAGATCACGAAGAAGCTCGGCTGGGGCCGCCCCGGCGTCTCCTGGATGCCGGGCGTCGACGACCTCGAGGGCTGAGGCTCAGCCGAAGGCGCGGATCGCCGCCGCGACGACCGCGGCCGCCGCGACCGCGACGATGAACGGCGCCCGGATGGCGTAGAGCGCGGCGGCGACGATGAGCGCGGGCACCCGCGCGTCGACGACGAGCGCCTGCCCGGCACCGAGCGTCTGCACGACGATGAGCGCCGCGAGCAGCGCGACCGTGAGGAGATCCGCGATGCGCGCCGGACGCTCGCGCTCGAGGAAGCCGACCGGCACGAGGTAGCCGCCGAGCTTCAGCGCCAGCGTCGCGGCGGAGGCGATGAGGATGAGGTGCCAGGTCGTCATGCGCGCCGCCTCCGGTCGAAGAGGTCGAACCAGCCGACGAGGAGGGCCACGAGCGCGGCGATCAGCACGGGCAGTCCGGGCATGACGAAGGGCATCACCACCGCCGCGACCACGGCCGCGCCGACGGCCACGGCGCCGGCCTGGAACCGCTTCAAGCGCGGCCAGAGGAGGCCGAGGAAGGCCGCTCCGGCCGCGGCATCCAGTCCCCAGGCCCTCGTGTCGCCCATCGCGTCGCCGATGAGCGCGCCCGCCAGCGTCGTCAGGTTCCAGCCGACGAACACGATCGCCCCGGTCAGCCAGAAGCCGAGCCGGGCGTTGCCCGGCAGCTTCTGCGCGAGCGCGACGGCGGTGGACTCGTCGATCGTGATCCAGGCGGCCAGCACATTGCGTGCCGGGCTGCCGCCGACGAGCGGCTTCATCCGCATGCCGTAGACGACGTTGCGGATGCCGAGCATCGCCGCCGTCGCGATGGCCGAGCCCCCGGCGGCCGCGCCGCCGGCGGCGAGGACGCCGACGAGCGCGAACTGGGAGCCGCCGGTGAACATGACGAGGCTCAGGAAGACCGTCTGCCACACGTCGAGGCCCGCCGCGACGGAGAGCGCGCCGAAGGAGATGCCGTAGATCGCCGTCGCGACGCCGACGGCGACGCTCTCGCGGATCGCCCGGGCGCGCTCTCCGGCCTCGTCGACGGCCTCGTCGGGCGTGAGCGCCGCCGCGTCGTCGCCGGCTGGACGTTCCTCCACTGCACCTCCTCGGGCGCCCGCGCGCCGGTTCGCAGCATACCCGGCGCCGGGCGGCGACCCGGCCCGGCTGCCGGCGCGGGTGGCCGGGCTCAGGCGGCCGGGGCCTCGAAGGTGAGCACGCGCGCGATATCGGTGACGGGGCGCTGCTCGCCGGCGAGCACCTCGAAGTCGAGGTGGTTCTGCTGCGGCACCACCGGGCAGGTCACGAAGTTCGTGAACGCGCAGGGCAAGGCGTGCAGGTAGTTGAAGTCGATGACGTCGATGCGCTCGCCCGCCTCGTCGGCGAACTGCAGCTCGACGACGCGACCGGCGCCGTAGGTGGTGCGCCCGCTCGTGAGATCGCGAAGGTGGGCGACCGGCTGGACCCCGTGCGCCGTGTCCTTGCCGATGATCGCGAGCTCGTAGCCGCGCCCCTCGAACTCGAAGCGCAGGGTGCCGATGCGCGCGGTCGTCTCGCGCACGCCCGACTCGACGGTGGGCTGCTCGACGTCCTCGCGAGCCGCGGGCGTGAAGCTCGCGGGGAGCCGCCACGCGGGGTCGTAGTCGTAGGCGGTCAGGCCGGAGAGGTCGACCCCCGCCGACGCCTCGGGGTCGCGGACGCGGATGGCGTAGAGCGGGTCGCCGCCGTCGCTCGTGCGGACGATCGTCTCGACCTCGCTCCGGCCGAAGTAGACGGGCGCGCTCGTGCCGTGGCCGTAGGTCTGGTTCCGGCCGGGCCGGATCTCGACCGGTCCGCTCGGGTGCTCGCCGTCGACGACGAGGTTCGGCCCCTCGACCGGAGGCGTGTAGACGATCCGCCCATGCTCGACCGACCAAGTGCCGGGCAGCAGTTCGAACGTCTCGCCCCGCGAGGCGTCGGTGAGCCAGTACTGGGCGACGAGCGCGGTCCAGCCGTAGGGCCGGCCGAGCTCGGCGACGCGCGCGTGGCGCCACTCGCGCCACTGTCCCTCGAGGTGTTCGATCGCTGGCATCGGGGTGGTTCCTTCTCTCGTGGTGGTTCGTGGTCGGGCGGCGGCCGCGCGGTGGATGAAGGCGCAGATCTGCTCGAAGGAGTCGGCGCTCGCACGGGCGTTGCCCCGCGGGGTGCCGCCGTTCGAGTAGCGCACGCCGGAGACCGGGTGCACGCGCTCGATGTCGGTGCTCGGCAGATGCGGCAGGCCGATGCCGTGCCCGGCGTCCTCGTAGTCGAGGTGCAGGCGCTCGGCGCGGTGCCCGTGGCGGGCGAGGCTCGCGAGGGCCATCCGCGATCCGCCGCTCGAGGGCCACGCCCGGTCGTCGAGCCCGGACACGCAGGCGACCGGCCCGGCGAAGCGTTCGATCGGGATGCGCGAGGCGAGCGCGAGCCGGCGGTCGCGGAGCCCGTCGACGTAGACGTCGGCGTGCCGCGTGGGGGGCGGCTCGTCGTTCCAGGGCTGCCAGTCGACCTCGGCGTTGTCGTGCCAGAGGTGTTCGAGCGGCTGCCCGCCGTGGGTCCAGCTCGGCCCGTCCCAGCCGTCGGCGGGGTCGGCCGCGCCCTGCGCGCCGAACACGTAGGCGCCGGGCACGAAGCCGGCGATCGCGAGGATGCGGTCGGGGAAGGTCGCCGCGAGCAGCAGCGAGAGCTCGCCGCCGCGCGACTGCCCGGTGACGATCGGCGCCCCGCCCGCGGGGTCGAGCTCGTCGCGCACGAACGCGATCGCGCGCTCGAAGTACTCGAGCGGGGTGCGCGAGAGGAAGTCCGGCAGGCCGGGGCCCCGGAAGTAGCCGAGCGCCAGCGCCTGGATGCCCCGTGCGGCATACTGGGCCGCCCGCGCCTCGTTGATGCCGCCGCCGGAGCCGTTCAGCACGATGGCGGTCGGGAACGGCCCCGGCCCCGCCGGTCGGAACAGCGTGCCGACGAGCCCGTCCCGCCGGACTTCCCGGCGCTCGACCCCGGGCACGAGGAGCTGCTGCACGAGCTCGGCGTGCGCCTCGGCTCCGCCGGCCCCGGTGTCGCCGAGCTCCGGCAGCCCGGTGCCGGGCTCCTCTCGGGCGTGCAGCCGGGTGACGAGGGGCTCAGCGACGTCGAGCGGTTCCGCGGGGCCGCTCGTGCCCGGCTCCCGGCGCTGCGCCCAGCAGAGGCCCATGGCGTCGGCCGTGCGGACGTCGCCCGAGACGGGCGCGTCGCGGTCGAGATCGATTCGGCCGTCCGCGTCCGCGAGATAGCTCGCCTGCGCCGCCCAATCCCCACCGCTGCGCCGAGTCGTCGCCCGGATCGTGACGAGTGCCCCCGGCGCGGCGCCCCGGACGGTGATCGCGCGTCGCTGCCAGAGTGGCGCCACCGGCGGGTCGACCCGGAGTTCGAGCGCCCCGCTCATCGGACGCCGCCCGTGGCGTCCGCGCCGAGGCCGAGCCATTCCGCGGTCGACTCGTCGAGCGCGACCCTGGCGGTCGGTGCGGGCTGCTCGGCCAGGGTGCTCGTCCGCGTCGGCAGGGCGTCGAATCGCGCCGGCAGGTGCCCGCCCGCCGCCTGCCACTCGTCCGCGAACCGCGCCGCGCCGGCGGCGACGTCCGCCGCACCGGTGCCGCTGGCGTCGACGGCGATCAGGATGGCCCCGCGCGTGCCGTCGGCGGCCCCGCGCCCGCCCGTCACGACGCCGGCGAGCAGCTCCACAACGAGTCCGGTGAGGGAGCCGAGCAGGCTCGCGGGAACGAGCGCGGCGAGGCGCGAAGCATCCGTCGTCGCGGCGCCGTCGGCGTCGATCGCGAGTCCGGCCGGCAGCGCGCGGCCCTCCGCGCGATGGCGACGGAGCGCCGCCATCGTCGCGGGCGCCGTGGCGTAGTCGACGACGAGCGGCGGCGTGTCGGGCCTCGGCACGGCGATCGCGATCGGGTTCGTGCCGACGACGGCATGGGTGCCGCCCCACGGCGCGACGATCGGCGGCGCCTGAGCCGCGAGGAACGCGACGAACCCCTGCTCGGCGAGCTCGCGAGCGGCGAGCCCGAGCACGCCCAGCGCGCCCGCGCCGCGGATGCCCACGATCGCCGATCCGTTCGTCGTCGCGCGCTGCGCCGCGACCGCGGTCGCGCGGGCGAGCGCGAGGATGCCGGGCCGCCCCGAGGCATCGATGCTCGCCGTCGGCGCGTCGGAGACCGGCCCCGGTGGCTCGGCCTGTTGCGCCAGGCTCGACCCGGCGGCCAGCCGGCCGAGGTCCCGCCGGAGCATCCCGATGCCGAAGTCCGGCAGCCCGAGCAGCTCGGCCTCGACGAGCCAGCGCGAGGCGAGCTCGAGTTCGGCGAGCGGCGCCTCGGGCGCGGCCTTCCGGAGCCGGTCGAGGGCGAGCGCCTGCGCGGCGCCTGCGTCGAAGGAGATCGACATGCCGACCCCGCTCAGTACTTCACCCACGGCACGAGGCGTCGCTCGAGATAGCCCTCGAGCGCGGTCGCGCCGTAGCCGAGCGCCGAGATCGTCACGATGCCGACGTACATCTTCGAGACCGCGAAGGTCGACCACGAGCTCCAGATGAGATAGCCGAGGCCGCTCTGCGCACCGACGAACTCGGACGCCGCGATGATCACGAAGGCGCCGCCGGTGGCGAGCTTGATACCCGTGAAGATCGAGGGCAGCGCGTAGGGCAGCGAGACGGTGAGCCGGCGCTGGATGCGCGAGGCCCCGTTCGCCCTGGCGACGTCGTCGAACAGCGGCGGCGTCTGCATGACGCCGCTCATCGTGTTGAAGAAGAGGTAGAAGAAGACGCCGATCGCGACGATGACGTACTTGCTCGTCTCGCCGAGGCCGAAGATCAGCAGGAGCAGCGGATAGATCGCGACCTTCGGGATGGGCAGGAGGCTCGAGAACACCGGCTCCAGCAGCAGGCGCACCGAGCGGACCGACCCCAGCAGGAGGCCGAGCAGCACGCCGGGGATCGCGCCGAGCACGAAGCCGACCGCGATGCGCGACAGGGTCATCAGGATGTCCGCGACGAGCTGCCCCGAGACGAGCAGGTTCACGAAGGTCTCGACGATCGCCGTCGGAGCGGGGAAGAACCGCGCGTCGAGGATGCCGAGCCGACTGAGCGCCTCCCAGACCACGAGCAGCAGCAGCGGCGTGTACGGGCCGATGCGACGGATCCACGGCGAACCGCGCTCCGCGCGCACCGCGGCGGCGAGAGTCACGCGGATCTCCTCGCGATCGGCGGCGGTGACGGCCGGCCCGGGGCCCGCCTGGGCGGCGGACGCCCGCGCGGCGTTCGTCTGCGTGTCGGTGCTCACTGCGGCACCACCTCCTCGGCCGCCGTGTCGCCCTCGAGCAGGTTCCACAGCTGGTAGGTGATCTCGCCGTACCGCGGATCGCGGCGCAGCTCGATGATGTCGCGCGGGCGGCCGAACGGGATCTCGACCTCGGCGATGATGCGGCCCGGCCGGTGCGACATCACCACGACCCGGTCGGCGAGGGTCAGCGCCTCGTCGACGCTGTGGGTGATGAACAGCACGGACTTCTCGGTCTGCTCCCAGATCCGCAACAGCTCCTGCTGCAGCGCGACCCTGGTCTGCTCGTCGAGCGCGCCGAAGGGCTCGTCCATGAGCAGCACGTTGCCGTCGTCCGCGAGCGCCCGCGCCACCGAGGTGCGCTGCCGCATGCCGCCGGAGATCTGGGAGGGGTAGTACCCCGCGAACTCCGTCAGCCCGACGAGTTCGAGCAGCTCGGCGACACGCGCTCGGCGCGCGGCCCGGGGCACCCGGCGGAGCCGCAGCGGGTAGGCGACGTTCTCGGCGACCGTGAGCCACGGGAAGACCCCGTGCTCCTGGAAGACCACCGAGGGGCGGCTCTGGGTCTCCACCGTGCCGAGGCTCGGCTTCTCGAGACCGGCCGCGATGCGCAGGAGCGTGCTCTTGCCGCAGCCGGAGGGCCCGAGGACGCAGACGAACTCGCGTTCGCCGACCTCGAGCGAGACGTCCTCGAGGGCGACGAGCACCTCGTCGCGATTCTCGGCGCTCGGGTAGGCCTTCCAGAGCCCCTCGACGGAGATGCCGCTCATTTCGCGGCGGCCGCCGAGCTCGCCTCGGCCGAGGCCTGCTCGAGCAGGTCGGCGCGGAACACCTGCTCGATGCCGGAGTCGCCCTGGAACTCGAGCGCGCCGCGGTCGCGGAAGAACGCCTCCTGGCGAGCGACGTCCTTCCAGTCGATCGCGCCCTCCGGGTCCTGCACGGTGAGGCCGATGGACGTGAGCGTCTCGACGGGGAGGTCGGTGTACTCGGCGATGACCGCCTGGTCGTCGGCGTCCTGCCAGCCGCCGTCGGCGAGCTCCTGCACGGCCTTCAGGTAGGCGGAGGTGAAAGCGACGACCGCCGCCGGGTGCTTCTCGACGTAGTCGGTGTTGAACACGAGCGCGCCGAGCTCGACGCCCGCCTGGTAGTCGACGTCGAGGATCTCGTGCCCGAGCCCCTGCGAGATGACCGCCGAGGAGATGGGTTCGATCGACCAGGTCGCGTCGATGGAGCCGTTCGCGAGCGCCGGCGGGATGTCGCCCGGGCTCAGGTTCACCAGTTCGACGTCGTCGAGCGAGAGGCCGGCCGACTCGAGCGCGAGGTGCACCGAGTAGATGCCGAAGCCGCCGTCGCCGGGGATGCCGATCTTCTTGCCCTTGAGCTGCTCCGCCTCGGTGATGCCGGACTGCTCGGAGGCGAGGAGCGGCGAGGGGTTCTTGCCGGACTCGGGGATGCGCGAGACGCTCGCGATGACGGAGAGCGAGGCTCCGGCCTTCGTGGCGTTGAACAGGCCCGCGCCCCAGGTCGCGCCGCCGGCCACGATGTTGCCGGTGGAGACCTGCTGGTACGTCTCGCCCGAGCTGCCGCTCTTCGAGATGAGCTCGACATCGACGCCGGCGTCCTCGAAGTAGCCCTTCTCCTCCGCGAGGAAGAACGGCGCGTAGTCCGCGTACGGCGAGTAGAGGAAGGTGATCTTCGGGGCGTCCTCGACGGACTCGCTCGCCGGTTCTCCCCCGCCCGCGCTGCACGCGGTGAGGAAGGCGGCGCTGGCGAGGAGGGCGAGGCCTCCGACGAGACGGCGGCGAGTGCGCATGTGGAGCTCCAGGATTCGGGGGCGACCGCGGGCGGGGGCCCGACGGCGAACCGCTCCAGCGGGGCGGGCCCAGCGCGTGGAGCGGTACTCAGGAATGTACCGATCGCGCACGGTCCGGTGCTGGCCCGCGCGTCACATTGGGTCACGCGGTGGAACGTTCCTTCAATGGGGATGCCGCGCCGAGCGCCCGAGGATCAGCTCTCGGCTACGGGGCAGAGCACGTCGGCGACCCAGCCGTACTCGAAGCCGTCGTTGCCGAAGACGACGGGGGCCGCCTCGTACGGCACGACGTCGTGCAGCTCGATCGTCGCCGTCTGCTCGGGCTCGTACCCCTCCGGGTCGTTCGAGAACCAGAGGACGACCGAGACGGTGGCGCAGTCCGACTCGGTGAAGACGGCGCTCTGCCAGCATCCCTCGGCGTACTCTGCAGGGCATAGCCCGCTGTAGCGCCCGTCTCCGTAGTTCTCGAGCGCCGCGGGGAAGGTGTAGCGCGTCTCGCCGGACTGGAGCCGGTCGACGAGCTCGGACGCCGCAGCCGCGGAACCGTCCGCCTGCCCGTCGACCACGACCGCGAACTGCTGACCGAGGTGCACCGCCGCGAAGCTCACCGGGACGAGCAGCACGAGGAAGAGCGCCGCGGCGCCGCCGGCGATCGCCGCGATCACCCCGCCGCCCACCCCGCGAGCACGCGTCGGCGGGGGGCTCTGCGGAGCCGGTCCTGGCAGCGGCGAGTACGGGTCCATCCCGCGATCCTACGGGCGCGGGCGGTCCCGGCGCCGCCACCCGAACGCGGGGCGCGCCGGGCCCTCCGTCGCGGCGCCGCGACCCGGATCGGAGGCACGAGTTCCGATCCGGGCCGCCACGCTCACAGCACCTTCGAGAGGAAGGCCTTCGTGCGGCCGTGCTGCGGCCGCACGAGGACCTCGTCCGGGGTGCCGTGCTCGACGACGACCCCGCCGTCCATGAACGTCACCGTGTCGGCGACCTCGCGGGCGAAGCCCATCTCGTGGGTCACGACGATCATGGTCATGCCGCTCTCGGCAAGGGACTTCATGACGTCGAGCACCTCCCCCACGAGCTCCGGGTCGAGGGCCGAGGTCGGCTCGTCGAAGAGCATGAGGTCGGGCGTCATGGCGAGCGCCCTGGCGATCGCGACGCGCTGCTGCTGCCCGCCGGAGAGCTCGCGCGGGTAGGCGTCCGCCTTATCGGCGAGCCCCACCCGGTCGAGCAGCTCGAGCGCGCGCTGCCGCGCCTCCGAGCGCTGGGCGCGCTTCACGAAGACCGGCGCGCAGGTGATGTTCTCGAGCGCGGTCATGTGCGGGAACAGGTTGAAGCGCTGGAACACCATGCCGATGTTCTCGCGCTGCGCCGCGGCCTCCGCGGGCTTCAGCTCGTGCAGCCGCTCACCGTGCTCGCGGTAGCCGATCAGCGTGCCGTCGACCTCGATCCGGCCCGAGTCGATCGACTCGAGATGGTTGATGCAGCGCAGGAACGTCGACTTCCCCGACCCGGAGGGACCGAGCAGACAGCTCACCTCGCCGCGTCGCACCTCGAGGTCGATGCCCTTCAGCACGTGCGTGTCCCCGAAGGACTTGTGCACCTCCTGCGCGCTGACCTTGATGTCGCTCATCGGGCCTCTCCTTCCGGCATCCCGGCATCCGCGCGCATCCCAGCACCCGGGAGCGTCCCGGCAGCGCTCGGTGCGGCGACGGCCTCCGGGCTCGCGAGCACCACCGGACCGCGCTCGGCGGACTCCTGGCGCCTGCGCCGCTTCGGCGTCGCGCCGTGCCCGAGCTGGCCGCGCGAGAAGTGCCGCTCCAGCCGGCTCTGGCCGATCATCATGATCGAGGTGAAGAAGAGGTACCAGACCGAGGCCACGAGCAGCAGCGGGATCGGGTTCAGCGTCGCCGCCGAGATGTCCCGGGTGCGCGTGTAGAGGTCCCAGCTGAAGGGCACCGCCGTCACGAGCGACGTCGTCTTCAGCATGGAGATGACCTCGTTGCCCGTCGGCGGGATGATCACCCGCATTGCCTGCGGGATGACGACCTTCCGCATCGTGAGCCACCAGCCCATGCCGAGCGCGGAGGCGGCCTCCGTCTGGCCGGGGTCGATGGAGAGCAGCCCGGCTCGCACGATCTCGGCCATGTAGGCGGCCTCGTTCAGGGCGAGCCCGAGCACGGCGATCCAGAACAGCGGGATCACGTCCGCGGTCTCGAGCACGAGCCACGGCTCCATGAACGGCAGGCCGAGGTTGATCGTCTGGTAGATCGAGCTGAGCAGGCCCCAGAACACGAGCTGCACGTACACCGGGGTGCCGCGGAAGAACCAGATGACGCCCCAGGCGATCGCCCGCAGCACGGGATTGTCGGTCTCGCGCATGACCGCGAGCACGATGCCGACGACGACCGCGCCGATCATCGCGAGGAAGGTCAGGGCGAGCGTCACGCCCGCCGCCTGGATGACGCGGACGTCGAACAGGTAGAGCGCGAACGCGGGCCAGTCGTACGCCTCGCGCTGCGCCGCGTCGATGATGAACGCGAGCAGCAGGAAGATCAGTGCGAAGGCCAGGAGGTTCCGCCACGGATGCCGGAGCGGCACCGCCTGGATGGGTTTCGGACGCGCCACCGGGACGGCGCGGGTGATCTCGGACACGACGGCTACTCGGTGCCGGCGTTGACCGTGATGGCGTCGAGACGCCCGGCCTCGACGCCCCAGAACTCGAGGATCTCGTCGTACGTGCCGTCGTCGTGCAGTTCCTGCACGGCGGCCGCGAAGGCCGCGACGAGCTCGTCGTTGCCCTTCTTGAACGGCGCGCCGGCGGGGAGCGTCTCGTAGATCTCGGAGCCGACGAGCTTGCCGCCGCTGTTCTTCACGGCGTAGCTCACGACGGGCGAGTCGGCGACGAAGGCGAAGGCGCGGCCGAGGGTCACCGCGGCGACCATCTCGTCGGTCGTGTCGTAGCCCATGACCTCGATCGAGCCCTTGCCCTCGGCGGCGCAGCGCTTGTCGACCTCCGGAAGGTAGTAGAGCGGGGCGGAGCCGCCGTTCGGCACCGAGATCTTCTGGCCGCAGATGTCGAGCTCGTCGTCGATCGGGTTCTCCTCGAGCGAGCCGAACTGGTTGCCGGCGAGGAAGAAGTCGACCATGTCGAAGTTCTCCTGTCGCTTCAGGGTGTCGTAGTAGCCGGCGATGCCGGAGTCGTACTTGCCGAGCTCGATCTTCGGGATGATGTTCTCGAACTTCGAGATCTCGTTCTTGGGCTCGAGGCCGAGCTTCACGATGGCCGCATTCATGAGGTCGACCTCCCACCCGATCGGGTTGCCGGCGTCGTCCTTGAACTCGTTCGGCGGGTAGGTCGCGTCGACGGCGAGCACGAAGGTGCCGCGCTCGGCGATGTCGGCGGGCAGCAGCTTCGCCGCCGCCTCGCTCTTCTCGATCTTCGAGAGGTCGACGGCCGAGTTCGCCGAGGCGGTGCCGCCCTCCGCGGCCTGCTGCTCGGCGTCGGCGGCGGCCGTGCAGCCGCTCAGGGCGAGCGCGGTGAGGGCGGCCGCGGCGATGAGGCGCTTCTTCATTTCGTTTCCTTCGGTTGGGGGATGGATGGGCAGGTGGATGGTGCGGTGAGGCGGGTCAGGCGGCGACGGCGTCCGCCGCGTGCACGAGCGCACCGTCGACGTACACGAGCGCCGCCCGGGTGAGGTGGAGCTCCGCGACGGGCGCGGCGAAGGGGTCCCGATCGGCGACGACGAGGTCGGCGAGCTGTCCGGGCGCGATGCGCCCGAGATCTGCGTCCCGGCCGTTCGCCTCGATCCCGCCGAGCGTGTAGGCCCGCAGGGCGACGTCGAGCTCCAGCCGTTCCTCCTCGAGGAAGACGCGCGGGCTGTAGTCGGGGTGGCCCTCCGGCATGCGGCGGTTGACGGCGACGTGGATGCCGAGCCAGGGGTCGGCCGACGTCACCGGCCAGTCCGAGCCGCCGCAGAGGTGGCTGCCGGCGCGGTGCAGCGAGCCGAACGGGTACTGGTGGCCGACCCGCTCCTCGCCGAGGAAGGGCACGGTGAGCTCGACCATCTGCGGGTCGTAGCTCGCCCAGAGCGGCTGCATGTCCGCCGAGGCGTTGAGCTCGGCGAAGCGCGGCACGTCCGCGGGGTTGATGATCTGGATGTGCGCGAGCAGGTGCATCGTCGTCGAGGCCTGGCCGTTCTCCCGCCGGGCCGCCGCGATCGCGTCGAGCGCGCCGCGCACCGCCTGGTCCCCCAGGGCGTGGAAGTGCACCTGGAATCCGAGCCGGTCAAGTTCGGTGACGTACTCGGGCAGCTTCGCCGGGTCGACGAAGGCGATGCCGCGGTTGTCGCTGTGGCGGCATTCGTGGCCGGGCACGAGGTAGGGCTCGATCATCGCGGCGGTCTGGTTCTCGGCGACGCCGTCCTGCATGATCTTCACCGTGTCGGCGCGGAAGCGACCGCCGGCGACGGCGGCGCGCTTCTCGAGGAACGCGGGGATTTGCTCGAGCCCGAGCGAGCGCTCCCACCACAGCGCGCCGTTCACCCGGCCGATGAGTTCGCCGCGCTCCTCGGCGCGTCGGTAGACGTCGTAGAAGAACGGGCTGTGATTGCCGTACTGCCCGATCAGAGCGTCCTGCCAGCTCGTGATGCCGTAGCCGACGAGCTTCTGCTGGCCGACGCGGAATCCCGCGCACATGTCGTCGAAGCCCGGTTCCGGGGCGTGACGGAGCGCCAGCATCCGCGCCCCCTCGTGCAGGGTGCCCGTGGGCTCCCCCGAGGCGTCGCGCTCGATGCGGCCGTCGGCCGGGTCGGGGGTGTCGCGGTCGATGCCGCAGCGGCGCAGCGCCTCGGCGTTCACCCAGGCGCTGTGGTGGTCGCGGTTCGACAGGATGATCGGGCGGTCGTCGCAGATGGCGTCGAGGTCGGCGCCGAGCGGCGCGCCGCCCGGGAAGGCGGCCTGCTGCCAACCGGCTCCGACGATCCACTCGACGTCGGGGTTGCGCTCGACGTAGCCGCGGACGAGCTCCAGGTAGTCCTCGCGGGTGTAGCCGTCCGAGAGATCGCAGCCGAGCATCTCCATGCCCGCTTCGACGGGGTGCACGTGGGCGTCGTTCATGCCCGGGTGCAGCAGCCGGCCGTCGAGCTCGACCACCTCGGTGTCCGGTCCGATCGCGGCGAGCACCTCCTCGCCCACGAGCACGATGCGGCCGCCGGCGACGCCCACGTGCGTGGGGCCTGCGTGGTAGCGCTCTCCGTCGAACAGCGCGCCGTTCGTGAACGCGAGATCGAGTGCGTCGGTCAACCCTGACTCCTTGGTACTCTGACAACCGTTGACATTCCGGCGAACTTAATCGTTTAAGGAATGATGGGTAGCCTATTGACGGGCACCGGCCTTGTCAACGCGTTCGACGACGCCGTCCGGTCCCCGCAGTTCGACCTCGGCACCCCGGAAGGCAGGCGTGGGAACGACACTGAAGGACCTCGCAGGGCACCTCGGCATCTCGGCCGCCGCCGTCTCGATGGCGCTCAACGGCAAGCCCGGCGTGTCGGAGCAGACGCGCGAAGAGGTGCGCCGCGCCGCCGAGGAGCTCGGCTACCGGCCGAACCGCACCGGCCAGGCGCTCCGGCTCAGCCGGACCAACACGATCGGCGTCTACTTCCCGTCGACCGTGATGGAGTACTCGCTCTACTTCGCGGAGATCATGCGCGGGATCGTGGCCGGCTTCGCCGACACCGAGCTCTCGCCGCTGCTGCTGCCCTCGGCCGGCGAGACGGGGCTCGTGCGGGACTTCCCCGAGGTCGACGGCTTCGTCGTCGTCGAACCGCACTCGGACGACCTGGGCATGTTCGAGCTGCTTCGCAGCGGCCGGCCGACGGTCTGCATCGATCCCCCGCCGGCCTCGGCCGAGGCGCCATGGGGCGTCGTCGAGGCGGATGCCCCGGCCGCCACCCGCGACAGCCTGCGGCACCTCGTCGCCCGGGGCGCCGCGCGGCCGGGGCTGCTCACGATCGAGTCCGTCTCCGAGTGGAGCCGCACGATCGAGGCGAGCTACCGAGACTGGTGCGTCGAGCACGGCGTGGACCCGGCGATCATCGCGATCACCGCGAGGCAGAGCAACGAGGAGATCCTCGAGCTCCTCGAACGGGAGCTCGGCGCCCCCGTCCCCTGCGACGGGCTCTTCGTCGCGGGCGACGCGGTCGCGCCCCGCATCGCCGGACTCCTGCGCACCATCGGCCGCTCCCCCGACGGCGGCTTCCCGCTCGTGTCGGGCGTCGACAGCACGATGATGGAGTTCCACACGCCGCCGATCTCGGCGATCGACCTGAACCCCTACGG
The DNA here is from genome assembly GCF_022811605.1 of Agromyces soli. GTDB lineage: Bacteria > Actinomycetota > Actinomycetes > Actinomycetales > Microbacteriaceae > Agromyces > Agromyces soli. Next base: position 3,079,837 of record NZ_CP094533.1, read on the forward strand.
CTACGGCGTGCACGCCGCCCGCATGATGGCGGTACTGCTGCACGAGTCGGGCCGGCCCGCGGAGCCCCGCATCGAGCGGTTGCCGGCCCCGCTCGTCGTCCGCGGCACCTGAGCGGCAGACGCCGCGCCGGCCGCGCGGCGCCGTCAGTCCCGGCCGCTCGCCGCCGCGACGACCGTCTGCACGGCACGGTCCGCCTCGGTCACGATGGCGGCCAGGGCGCGCGAGGCATCCTCGGCGCGCCCCTCGGCGACGGCGAAGGCCACCTCCTGATGCAGGCGCAGGGCCGCGGGGTTCGCCTCGTGCGGCATGAGGTCGTGGGCGGTCCGGCCGCGGAGCACCTCGCCGATGACCGGGCCGAGCGCGGCGAAGAAGTGGTTGCCCGAGGCATCCAGCACCGCGGCGTGGAAGGCGATGTCGTGGTCGAGGTACGGCGCTCCGTCGGCCTCGCGGGACTGCTCCGCCATGCCCGAGACCGCGGCGAAGATCGCGGCGCGCTGCTCGGCCGTCGCGTGCTGGGCGGCGAGACCGGCCGCGAGCGGCTCCACCCCGCTGCGCAACTGCGAGAGCGCATGCAGCACGTCGAGCCGCTCCGGGCCGGCGAGGCGCCAGCGGATGAGCCGGGGGTCGTACGGGTTCCAGCGTTCGCTCGGCAGGATCTCGACACCCGCACGGCGCCGCACCTCGACGAGCCCCATCGACTCGAGCACCCGCACGACCTCGCGGAGCGCCGAGCGGGACGCGCCGAAGCGCTCGGCGACGTCGGTCGTCAGGATGCGCGAGCCCGGCGCGAGTCGTCCGGAGACGATCTCGGCGCCGAGCGTCTCGATCACTCGCTCGTGAAGGGCAGATGACCCGGGCGACGCTGCATCCATCCCCCGATTATCTCGGACTGTCGGTGACGAAGTAATGTCGGACCCGTTTCGATCGGATTTGGAATATGACCTACATATAACCATAATCAGAATCCCCGGACTGATCGCTCCCCCGCTGGACGCTCACGAGGGCCTGAGTTCCAACGACGCAACGGGAGAACGAGATGAGCACGGACGCGAGCGGCGGTTCGACCCTCGAACTGCGAGGCATCACCAAGCGGTTCGGCGGCAGCACCGTCGTCGACTCGCTCGACCTGATCCTCCGCCCCGGCGAGTTCGTCTCCCTGCTCGGCCCGTCCGGATGCGGCAAGACCACCACCCTGCGCATGATCGCCGGCTTCGAGCAGCCCGACCGCGGCAGCATTCTGCTCGACGGCGCGGAGATCGGCGGACTGCCCGCGAACAAGCGCGAGGTCAACACGGTCTTCCAGTCCTACGCGCTCTTCCCGCACCTCACCGTGGCCGGCAACGTCGCCTACGGACTCCGCCAGCGCCGCGTCGCCAAGGCCGAGATCGCCGAACGCGTCGCCGAGACGCTGCAGCTCGTGCGCCTGGACCGCTTCGCCGACCGCAAGCCCGCGCAGCTCTCGGGCGGGCAGCAGCAGCGCGTCGCCCTCGCCCGCGCCCTCGTCAACCGCCCCCGCGTGCTGCTCCTCGACGAGCCGCTCGCCGCGCTCGACCGCCAGCTTCGCGAAGAGGTCCAGATCGAGCTGCGCCTCATCCAGACCCGGCTTCGCACGACGTTCCTGTTCGTGACGCACGACCAGGGCGAGGCCCTTGCGATGAGCGACCGCGTCGCCATCATGAACGGCGGCCGCATCGAACAGCTCGACGAGCCCGAGGCGGTGTACGAGCGGCCGGCCACCCGGTTCGTCGCCGGCTTCGTCGGGCAGCAGAACTTCTTCGACGATGTGCGCACGGATTCGGGTGTGCTCGTCGACGCGGACGGCGTGCGGTTCCTCCCCGCCTCGACGCCCCCGGCCGGACCCGCCGCCACCGTCGCGATCCGACCGGAGGCGATCACGCTCCGCCCCGAGTCGGCGGAGATCCCGGTGAACGCCTGCGCCGGCGTCGTCGAGGCCGTCAACACGCTCGGCGACAGCCGTCAGTACGTGATCCGCGCCGCCTCCGGGCGCACCCTGGTGACCCGCTCCGCCCGAGTGACCGAACCCCAGCGTTTCAGCCCCGGCGAGCGGATCCTCGCCAGCTGGTCCCCCGACCACGTCGCGGTCTTCCCCGCGGCATCCGCAGCCTGACCTCGAAGGAGCGCACGACCATGACCGAGCACCGCATCCCCAAGATCCTCGTCCCGCGCTCCCGCGAGGGCGAATTCACCCGCCGGCTCTTCCTCACCGGCGTCGTCGGCGCCGGCGCGACGCTCGCGCTCGCAGCCTGCGCGCCCGACGGCGCGAACGGCGGCGGCTCCGGATCGGGCGGCGGCTCCGGCACGATGCGCGTCTACTCGTGGTCCGGCTACGACGCGCCCGAGAACCTGAAGGGCTTCGCGCCTGGCGTCGCGATCGACTCCTACTCCTCGAACGAGGAGATGATCGCCAAGCTCGTCGCCGCACGCGGCACGAGCGGCTACGACATCGTCATCCCGACCGGCGTCTTCGTGCCACAGATGGCCGAGAACGAGCTGCTCGAGAAGCTCGACCTCAGCCGGCTCAAGAACCTCGGCAACGTCGACGCGGCCTTCCTCGGCCAGGCGTGGGACCCGGACAACACCTACACGGTGCCCAAGTACTGGGGCACCACCGGCTTCGCGTACGACACCCGCGTGATCACCCGCGAGCTCGTCTCGTGGGACGACTTCATCGACGCGGCGAAGAACGAGGCCAGCGGCCGCACCTCGCTCGCGGACGACCCGGGCGAGATCTGCGCCATCCTCTGCTTCGCCCGCGGCTGGGACCAGAGCACCCAGGACGAGGGCGAGCTCGCGAAGATCCGCACCTTCCTCGTCGACGAGCTGGCCCAGCACATCTCGGCCTTCGACTCGGCGCCCGGCAGCGGGGCGATCCCGCAGGGCTCGCAGGCCCTCGTGCACACCTGGAACGGCGAGGCCCGGCGCGGCATCATGGCGAGCTCCGACCCCGACCGCTGGAAGTGGGTGCTGCCCACGCCCGACACCAACCTCTGGACCGACAACTGGGCCATCGTCAAGGGCGCCCAGAACGTCGACGCGGCCTACGAGTTCATCGACTACTCGCTCGGCCTCGAGCAGGCCGTGCGCAACACCGAGTACGTCGGCTACGGCACCGGCATCGGCGCCGCCGAGAGCCAGCTCGCCGCCGCGGACGCGCCACTGCTCGGCATGATCTTCCCGAGCGAGGAGGAGAAGCAGCGCATGTACACCGGTCAGATCAACGCCGCGCAGCAGACCCGCATGGAGATCGTCGCCGAGATGAAGGCGCGCGCGGGGGCATGAGCCGGATGGCGAGAACACGGACCTCCGGGCGCGGGCCGCGCGGGTCCTCCACGCTGCTCGCGGTGCCGGGCGGGATCTGGATGCTGGTCTTCTTCATCGTCCCGATCCTGGTCGTCGTGTGGTACAGCTTCGGGCAGAAGCCCGGCCTCTACGGCACGCACGACAACTCCGTGCTCTCGCTCGACCGCTACGGCGAGGCGTTGAGCGGGGCGTTCCTGCTCACCTTCGCGAACACCCTGCAGATCGCGGTGATCGGCACGCTCATCTGCGTGCTGATCGCCGTGCCCTTCTCCTACTGGCTCGCGGTCAAGGTGACGCCGAAGTGGCGCTACGTGGTCCTCGCGCTCGTGCTCGTGCCGTACTGGACGAACTTCCTCATCCGCACCCTCGGCTGGCAGATCCTGCTCGCACCGGAGGGCCCGGTGACCGTACTGCTCCGGCAGCTCGGGCTCGTGGACGCCGCGTTCTCGATGCTCTACACGAAGGGCGCGGTGCAGCTCGGCGTGGTCTACAACTACCTGCCCCTCATGATCCTGCCGATCTTCGTCGCCATGGAACGGCTCACGCCGGCCCTGCGCGAGGCCAGCAAGGACCTGGGCGCCGGGCGCTGGGGCACGTTCCGGCAGGTGACCCTGCCGCTCGCGGCCCCCGGCATCGTCGGCGGCGTCGTGCTCGTCTTCATCCCGCTCATGGGCGACTACATCACCGCCCAGGTACTCGGCGGCGCGAAGGGCAACATGGTCGGGCAGATGATCGCCGGCCAGTTCCAGCAGGGGCAGAACTGGGCGCTCGGCTCCGCGATGAGCGTGACCCTGATCCTGATCACCTTGCTCAGCGTCGTGCTCGTGGGCGCCGTCGGCATCGTCTGCGGCGCGATCCTCCGGGCCCGCCGCCGGCTGCCGATCGAACGAACCGCGGCCGGGGCGACGCCCGCCCGCACCGGGACGGAGGTGCCGGCATGACGGGCACGACGCGCGACCGCGCCACGAACCTGTCGCTGCGGATCTTCGGGATCCTGGTGCTGCTCTTCCTCTTCGCCCCCCTCCTCGTGATCCTCGTGTACTCGTTCAACTCGGGACGTCTGCTCGGCGCGTGGGAGGGCTTCGGGGTGAACGCCTACCAGACGGCGTTCAGCTCCCCCGACATCCTGCACGCGGTGGGCGTCTCGCTCCGCTCGAGCGTCGTCGCGACGCTGTTCGCGACGCTGCTCGGCTCGGCGCTGGGCGTCGCCATCGGCGTCCGCACGGGCACCGTCGTCTCGGTGATCGTCGGCGTGCTCGCCCTCGTGCTGGTCACCCCCGAGATCGTGCAGGCCGTCTCGCTGATGCCCTGGCTCACCTCGCTCAGCGTGGACTGGGGCATCGCCCCGCTCAACGACGGCATCCTCCGACTCGCGATCGGCCACTCGCTCTTCGCGACGGCCGTGGTGTCCTTCCTGGTGCGCGGCCGGGTGCGGGCCCTCGACCCGGCGCTCACCGAGGCCGCCGAGGACCTCTACGCCTCTCGCTGGAACAGCTTCCGGCAGATCCTGCTGCCGCAGCTCGCGCCCGCGATCGGCGCCGGTGCGCTGATGGCCTTCACCCTCAGCCTCGACAACACGATCATCTCCGCGTTCGTGCAGACCACGGGCAACACGCCCTGGCCGGTGTACGTGCTGAGCTCGCTGCGATCCGGCCTGCGCCCGGAGCTCGCCGCGATGGCCGCCGTGATGCTGATCGCCACCCTCGCGCTGCTCGCCCTGGCGGCAGCGGTCCTCGCCCGAGGAGGATCGGCGTCGAGCACGGCTCGCGCGCTGGTCGGCTCCGAATGACGACGCCTGGAAGGATCATCCGATGACCGCGAAGCTGACGATCGTCGACTGCACGCTGCCGCTCCTCGACGGCGGCGCACGGCGGCACGCCGTCACCGTCGAAGGCGAGCGCATCGCCCGGGTGGTGCCGATGGCGGAGCTCGGCTCCGCCCCCGGCGAGGTGCTCGACGCGGCCGGGCGCAGCCTGCTGCCCGGTTTCACCGACGCCCACGTGCACCTCGTGGAGTCCGGCATCGAGCTCGCCCGCTGCGACCTCTCGTCGAGCCGCTCGCGCGCCCATGCGCTCGAGCTCATCGACGACTACTGTCGGCGCATGCCGGACGAGCCGTGGATCGTCGGTCGGGGCTGGTCGCTCGACCACTTCGCCGACACCGCCATGATGCTCGTCGAGCTCGACCGGCTGACCGGCGAGCGCCCGGCCTACCTCTCGAACAAGGACGGCCACAGCGCCTGGGTCAACTCCGCCGCGCTGCGTCGGGCCGGCATCACCGCGGGCACCCCGGATCCGGATGGCGGACGCATCGAGCGCGACGCGTCCGGCGCCCCGAGCGGCCTGCTGCACGAGGGCGCCATGCTGCTCGTGGCCGAACTCATCCCGCCGCTCGACGAGGAGACGCGCTTCGCCGGCCTGCTCGCCGGCCAGCAGCGGTTCTTCTCCCTCGGCATCACGGGCTGGCAGGAGGCCATCGTCGGCGACTTCGTGCCGACCACCGACGTCGAGCGCAGCTATCGCCGGGCGATCGACTCGGGCGCCCTGCTCGGGCAGGTCACCGGGAACCTCTGGCTGCCCCGCACCGACCCCGCGGGCGCCCTCGACGAGCTCATCGCGCGCCGCGCGGCCTTCGCCGGCGACGAGCGGTTCCGCGCCAGCGGCGTGAAGATCATGTACGACGGCGTCTGCGAGACCCTCACCGGCGCCGTCTCGGTGCCCTACCTCGACCCGTCGGGGCAGCACTGCTCGGCGGCGGAGCCCAACCGCGGCATCACCTTCTTCGACCCCGTGGAGCTCGCCCCCGTCGTCGTCGAGCTCGATCGGGCCGGCTTCGACCTGCACGCGCACGTCATCGGCGATCGGGCGACGGACGAGGTGCTCACGATGATCGAGGCCGCGCAGCGGCAGAATCCCGTGCGCGACCGCCGGCATCAGCTCGCGCACCTGCAGCTGCTCAATCCCGGGCTGATCTCGCGCATGGCGGACGCCGGGGTGATCGCGAACGTGCAGCCCTACTGGGCGCAGGCCGACGCGCAGATGGTCGAGATGACGCTGCCCTTCCTCGACGCCTCGCTGCACGACCATCACTACGCCTTCCGCTCGCTCGAGCTCGCCGGGGTGCCGCTCGCCTTCGGCTCCGACTGGCCCGTGACCACGCCGAGCCCCTTCGACTGGATCCACGTCGCCGTGAACCGCAGCTACCCGGGCGACTCCACCGAGCCGTTCCTGCCGCACGAAGCTCTGTCGCGCGATTCCGCGCTGCGTGCGGCCACGAGCGGCGCAGCGCACGCGGTGCGTCAGGACGAGCTGCGCGGCCGCATCGAACCCGGCCTGCTCGCGGATCTCGTGCTCCTCGACACCGAGCTGCGCGAGGTGCCGGATGCCGAGCTGCACGCCGTGCAGGTGGACACCACTCTCGCGCGGGGTGCGGTCGTCTTCGAGCGGGGGTAGCGTCGTCGCGCCGCAGTCGGCGCCGCGCATCGTCCCACCAGCAGTAGATCCCCGGCCTCGCGGCCGGAAGGGAGAATCATCAACCTCGCGCCACACCCTTCGTCCGACGCAGGCTCGGCCCGCACGGGGCGCGGTCCCGTGCTCGTCGTCATGGGCGTCTCGGGAAGCGGCAAGACCACGTTCGCCGAACTCATCGCGCAGCGGCTGGGCTGGGACTTCCAGGAGGGCGACCGGCTGCATCCGGACGCGAACGTCGCCAAGATGGCGAGCGGAACCCCGCTGAGCGACGACGACCGCGAGCCATGGTTGGACCGGATCGCGGACTGGATCGACGCGCACCTCGACGCCGACCGCCCGGCCGTGATCACCTGCTCGGCGCTCAAGCGCGCCTACCGCGAGCGGCTGGCGCGTCCCGACGTCGTCTTCCTGCACCTCACGGGACCCCGCGAGCTCATCGCCGAGCGGCTCGGACAGCGCACCGGCCACTTCATGCCGTCGACGCTGCTCGACTCGCAGTTCGAGACGCTCGAACCGCTCGCAGCCGGCGAATCCGGCCTCGTCATCGACGTGCAGGGCACCCCGGAGCACGTGGTCGAGCACACGATCGCGCAACTCGGGCTCTGAGCCTTTTCCGCCACTGAGCGGTCTCGACGGGACCGCTGAGCGCCGCGTGATCAGTCCCCGTCGCCGCCCGCGTCGCCGCTCTCGGCGGCGGATGGCTCGGGCTGCTCGGCGACGCCCGCCGTCACCCCGCTCAGTGCATCGCCGGAACGCAGATTCGCCGCCTCGAGCGCCCGCTCGATGGCCAGATCCAGCGCGGGTTCGATCGGTTCCTCAGCCATGGTGCCTCCTCATGAGGACCGTACCCGCCGAGACGGCGGTCGGTCCAGGGCGAATGAGCGCGGGCTGGAACAAGAAAAACGGCCCGGCCTCCGAAGAGGCCGGGCCGCAGATGCTCCCCCACTTGGACTCGAACCAAGAACCTATCGGTTAACAGCCGATTGCTCTGCCAATTGAGCTATGGAGGATCGCTTGTTCAGCGACGACTACTCTAGCAAAGCCGCGCCCACTCTCCCAATCCGAGCGAAGCTCGCCACTCAGTAGCCGTGCTCGAGGTCGATCCGGCCGACGAACGGTCCGTCGCCGAGGAAGGCGCGCACGTTCTCGGCGACGCGGTCGGCGTAGAGCGGCGCCGTCATCTCCTCGGTATCGGCGACGTGCGGCGTGATCAGGCACTGCTCGAACGCCCAGAGCGGATGGCCCGCCGGCAACGGCTCCGGATCGGTCACGTCGAGCCCGGCACCGCCGAGTGCACCCGATTCCAGGGCGGCGACGAGCGCCGCCGTGTCGATGACCGCCCCGCGGCCGACGTTCACCACGACGGCGCCCGGGGCGAGCGCGGCGAGCACCTCGGCATCCACGATCCCCCGCGAGTCGTCGGTCAGCGCCGCGGCGACGAACAGCAGCTCCGCACCCCGCGCGGCCTCGGCGAGCTGTGCCACCGGCACGGTGCGCGCCGCACCGGGCACCGCGCCGTCGCGGCGGCGCACGACCGTGGCGCGCACGCGGAACGGCTCCAGCAGCCGCAGCAGCTCGACGGCGACGCCGCCGGCGCCGAGCACCACGATCTCCGCACCGTAGAGGCTGCGTCCGCGTTCGTCGGGCTCCCACGAGCTCGCCGCAGCGCGCCGCGGCAGCTCCCGGAGCAGGGCGAGTGCGAGGGCGAGCGCGTGCTCGGCGACGGGCTGTGCGTAGGCTCCCTTGCCGCTCGTCCACGTGCGGCCGTCGCCGCGGGCACCGGCGAGCAGCTCGGCGAAGGCGTCGACGCCCGCCCACGGCAGCTGCACCCAGCCGATGCCGGGCCGTTCGCGCAGGATCGCCGCGAGTTCCGCGGCGCCGTCGTTCGCGGTCCACACGAGTCCCCGGGTGTCGTCCCCGAGCGGCGCGAGCCGCCCGCCGGCGGATTCGACCGCGGCGCGAAGCTCCGCCGAGGCATCCGGAAGCACCGCGATCGGACCGGGCACGGGACGCTCCCCCGCCTCGGCCGCCTGTCGCGGCGCCGCGTCGGCGGCCCCGCGCACCGGACGATGCCGCGCGCCATCCCCGAGCGGACTCATGCGAGCGGCGGTTCGAGGTCTTCGATGACGGCGTGCCCGCCGTCGAGCGCACCCGCGAGGGCGCGGACGTACGGATGCCGCGGGTCGGAGAGCACCTCGTCGATCGTGCCGAGGGCGACGAGCGCGCCGTGGTCGAGCACGGCGATCCGGTCGGCGATGCGTCGCAGCACCGGCAGATCGTGGGTGATCACGATCGCCGAGAACGTGTGCCCCTGTCGCAGCTCGTTCACGAGCTGCGCGACGGAGTCCCGCACCGTCAGGTCGATGCCGGCGGTCGGCTCGTCGGCGATCAGCAGCGTGGGCTCGAGCACGAGCGCCCTGGCGAGCGCCACCCGCTGCCGCTGCCCGGCGGAGAGCTCGTACGGGTACTTGTCGAGGAAGCCGAGCGGCAGCCGCACCGAGTCGACCATCGTCGCCACCCGCGTCGCGAGCGCCCGCGCGTTGTAGTGCTGGTCCCGCTCCAGGATGGGCTCCGCCACGATCTCGCGCACCGATCGGTCGGCCGGCAGCGAATCGGCGGCCCCTTGGGCGAGATAGCCGACGTGCAGCGAGAACGCCGCCTGCTTGCGCCTGGGGAGCTTGCGCAGCCCGTGGCCGAGCACCGTCGCGTCGCCGCCCGTGATCACCGGCTGGCCGTCGCCGGCCCGCTGATCGAGGAACGACCCCGACAGCACCCGCGCGAGCGTGGACTTGCCGCTGCCGGCGCTGCCGAGGATCCCGAGCACCTCCCCCGGCGCGAGCGAGAAGGAGAGCCCGTGCACCGCGACGTGCGCGGGGCTCGGACCCTTCGCCGGGTACTCGACCGAGAGGTCGCTGAGGACGACGGGGTTCGTGTGTGCCGCGTTGCGCATCCTCAGCGGGCCTCCCGGAGACGACGGAGCTCCGCCCGGCGCTCGGCCTGCTCGACCGGGTCGGGCACGGGCAGCGAGGCGAGCAGGCGCTTCGTGTACGGGTCGCTCGGCGCCCCGAGCACCTCGGCGCCGGTGCCCTCCTCGACGAGCTCGCCGTGGTAGAGCACCGCGATGCGGTCGGCGAGCAGATCGACGACGGCGAGGTCGTGGCTGATGAACAGCGACGCGAAGCCGAACTCCTGCTGCAGCTCCCGGAACAGCTCGAGCACGCGCGCCTGCACCGACACGTCGAGCGCGCTCGTCGGCTCGTCGGCGATGAGGAGCTCGGGCTCGAGGGCGAGCGAGCGGGCGAGGCTCGCGCGCTGGCGCTGGCCGCCGGAGAGCTCGTGCGGGTAGCGGTCGCCGTACGCGCGCGGCAGCTGCACCGCCTCGAGCAGTTCGTCGACGCGCCCCCGAGCCTCCGCGGCGTCCGCCGCGCGCCCGTGGATCACGAGCGGTTCGGCGACGCACTCGGCGATGGTGAGCAGCGGGTTGAAGCTCGACGCCGGGTCCTGGAAGACGAAGCCGATCCGGCTCCGCGTGGGGCGGAAGTCGCGCTCGCGGATGCCGTTCATCTCGTGGCCGAGCACCTGCAGCGATCCACCGGTCACCTTGGTGAGCCCCGCGATCGCGCGGCCGATCGTCGTCTTGCCCGAGCCGGACTCGCCGACGAGGCCGAGCACCTCCCCCGGGCGGATGACGAGATCGACGCCGTCGACCGCGCGGAAGCCGGGCCGGCCGAACCGGCCGGGGTAGACGATCTCGAGCCCGCGGGCCTCGACGACGGGCGCGGCGCCCGCCCAGCCCTCGGCGCGGGCGGCGACGCGCTCGGCGGCGCGCGCCGTGCCGTGGCCCACGTGCGGCACCGCGGCCAGCAGCGCCTTCGTGTAGTCGGCCTGCGGCGCGGCGAACAGCTCGCGCACGGGCGCCTGCTCGACGAGCTTGCCCTGGTACATCACCGCGACGCGGTCGGCGAGATCGGCGACGACGCCCATGTTGTGCGTGATGAGCACGATCGCCGTGCCGAACTCGTCGCGGCAGCGCCGCAGCAGGTCGAGGATCTCGGCCTGCACGGTCACGTCGAGCGCGGTCGTCGGCTCGTCGGCGACGATGAGACCGGGGTCGAGCACGAGCGCCATCGCGATCACGATGCGCTGCTTCTGCCCGCCGGAGAACTGGTGCGGGAAGTGGTCGATGCGCTCCTCGGGGTCGGGGATGCCGACCCGGCCGAGCATCTCGATCGCCCTGCGGCGCGCCTCCTTCTTCGAGACCTCGCCGTGGGCGCGGAGCCCCTCCATGATCTGCCAGCCCACCGTGTACACGGGGTTCAGCGCCGTCGAGGGCTCCTGGAACACCATGGCGACATCGGTGCCGCGGATGTCGCGCAGCTGCTGCTTCCCGAGCGAGATGACGTCTCTCTCGCGCGTGCCCTCCCGGTTCGACAGGAGCACGGCGCCGCTCGTGGTCGCCGTCTCCGGCAGCAGCCCGAGGATGGTCTTGGCGGTGACGGTCTTGCCGCTGCCGGACTCGCCGACGATGGCGAGCACCTCGCCGCGGGCGACCTCGAGCGAGACGTCGTCGACCGCCTTCACCGCGCCCGCGTCGGTGGCGAACGAGACGCCCAGGTTCTTGATCTCGACGACCGTGCTCATCGCTTGACCTCGATTCCGTGCTCGTCGAACGATTCGCCGTTCTCGAGGCCGTCGAGGCCCCCGGGTCCGGCCGAGAGGGTGCCGCCGGGGACGACCGAGGTCTCGGCGACCTGGCCGGCGGCCTGCGCGACGCGGCGGCGACCGCGCAGGCGCGGGTCGGCCAGGTCGTTCAGGCTCTCGCCGACGAGCGTGATGCCGAGCACCGCGAGGACGATGGCGAGACCCGGGTAGAGCGAGGTCCACCAGATGCCGCTCGTGACGTCCGAGAGCGCCTTGTTGAGGTCGTAGCCCCACTCGGCGGCGGCCGTCGGCTCGATGCCGAAGCCGAGGAAGCCGAGGCCCGCGAGCGTGAGGATCGCCTCCGAGGAGTTCAGCGTGAAGATGAGCGGCAGCGTGCGGGTGGCGTTGCGCAGCACGTGCCGGAACATGATCCGGCCGTTCGACGCGCCCAGCACCTTCGCCGACTCGACGTAGGCCTCCGCCTTGATCCGCACGGTCTCCGCCCGGATCACCCGGAAGTACTGCGGGATGAACACGACGGTGATCGAGAGCGCCGCGGCGAGGATGCCGCCCCACAGGCTCGACTGGCCGCCGGAGATCATGATCGACAGCGCGATCGCGAGCAGCAGCGAGGGGAAGGCGTAGATCGCGTCGCAGACGACGACGAGCACCCGGTCGAACCAGCCGCCGAAGTAGCCGGAGACGAGGCCGAGCAGCACGCCGGCGATGATCGAGGCGATCACGGCGACGATGATCACGAGCAGCGCGGTCTGCGCGCCCCAGATCACTCGGGACAGCACGTCGTAGCCGCCGACGGTGGTGCCGAAGGGGTGCTCGGCCGAGGGGGCCTGCTGGCTGCCGAAGGCGCCGTCCTCGCCGCGGAGCTGAGCGAAGCCGTAGGGCGCGAGCAGCGGCGCGAAGATCGCGGTCAGGATGAACAGCCCCGTGATGACGAGACCGGCGACGAGCATGCCGCGCTGCAGGCCGACGCTCTGGCGTAGCTGGTGCACGACCGGCAGGCGGTCGCGCAGCCGGCGCTTCGGCACGGCGCCAGCGGTCGCGGAAGTGGCGGTGGTGGCGGTCATCTCAGTACCTCACCCTCGGGTCGATGAGCGCCGCGATGATGTCGACGACGAAGTTGGTGAGCGCGACGATGACGGCGAGCATGGCGACGATGCCCTGCACGGCCGCGAAGTCGCGGGCTTTCAGGAACTCGGCGAGCATGAAGCCGAGCCCCTTCCACTCGAAGGTCGTCTCAGTCAGCACCGCCCCGCCGAGCAGCAGCGCGATCTGCAGGCCGATGACCGTCACGATCGGGATGAGCGCGGGCCGGTAGGCGTGCTTCGTCACGAGTCGGCGCTCGGCGACGCCCCGCGAGCGGGCCGCGTCGACGTAGTCGGTCGACAGCGTGCCGATCACGTTCGTGCGCACGAGCCGCAGGAAGACGCCCGCGGTGAGCAGGCCGAGCGCGATCGCCGGGAGCACGGCGTGCCGGAGCACGTCGCCGATGACGGCCGGATCGCCCGTCAGGAACGCGTCGATGGTGTAGATGCCGGTGCTGAACGGCAGGAACTGCATCTCGAGCTCCGAGCCGGTCGACGCGCGGCCGGCGACCGGCAGCACGCCGAGCCAGACCGAGAAGACGAGCTTCAGGAGCATGCCGGCGAAGAACACCGGGGTGGCGTAGCAGAGGATTGCGAACACGCGCAGCACCGCGTCGCCCCAGCGGTCGCGCACGTAGGCGGCGACCATGCCGAGCGGGATGCCGACGATGAAGGCCACGACGAGCGCGTAGAACGCAAGCTCGAGGGTGGCGGTGCCGTAGGTCACGAGGATCTCGACGACCGGCCGGTTGTCGCCGGTGGTGCCGAAGTTGCCGGTGAAGATCTGGCCGAGGTACTCCACGTACTGCACGATCCAGGGCCGGTCGTAGCCGGCGTTGTGGATCGCCTCGGCGAGCTGCGCGGGCGGCAGCTTGTCGCCGAGCTTCGCGGTGATCGGGTCGCCGGTCGCCCGCATGACGATGAAGACCACCGTCACGAGGATGAAGACCGTCGGGATGATCAGCAGGGCGCGCATCGCGATGTACCTGCCGAGGCTGCTTCCGCCTGAGGATCTCTCCTGGCGTCGGGGGGCGCCACCCGGGGTGGTCGGCGGCGCGGTCGTCGTTGAGCTCATGTTCGCCTATCGTCGGGACGGAACGAAAGGCGGCCCGCCCTCGGAAGAGGCGGGCCGCCCGTTCGGTTCTTCGGAAACCTTACCGGCTGTCGGGGATCACCCCTTGGCCAGCGCGGCGTAGCGGAACTTGAACGACGCGTCGAGGGTGCCCTCGGCGCCCGTCACGTCGGCTCCGACGACCGCGACCTGCGCGCCCTGGAGGTACGGCACGGTCGACAGGTCGGCCGCCACCTTCTCCTGGATCTGCTCGATGAGCGCGGTGCGCTCGGCCGGGTCGGCCGTGACCGCCTGCTGCAGGATGAGGTCGTTGACCTCCTGGTTGTTGTAGTGGTTCGCCAGGAAGTTCTCGATCAGGAAGAACGGCGTGAGGTAGTTGTCCGCGTCCGAGTAGTCCGGGAACCAGCCGAGCTGGTAGGCCGGGTACACGTCCGAGCTGCGGTCCTTCGAGTACTGCACCCACTCGGTGGTCTGCAGGTTCACCTTGAAGAGGCCGGATGCCTCGAGCTGGTCCTTGATGAGCGCGTACTCGTCGCCCGAGGACGGGCCGTAGTGGTCGTTCGAGTACTGCAGGTTCAGCTCGACCGGGACGGTCACGCCGGCGGCCTCGAGGCTCGCCTTCGCCTTGTCCGCGTCGGGGCCGCCGTTGCCGTCGCCGTAGAGCGGCTTCAGCGCGTCGACCTGGCCGGTGAGGCCCGCGGGAACGTAGGAGTACAGCGGGGTGTAGGTGCCCTTGTAGACCTGCGTGGCGATCTCGTCGCGGTCGATGAGGTCCGCGACCGCCTGGCGGACGGCGAGCGCCTTGGCCGGGTCGGCCTCGGGCGTCGTCGCACCGTACGGCTGGGTGTTGAAGTTGAAGACGATGTAGCGGATCTCGCCGCCGGGGCCGTCGACGACCTTCACCTTGTCGTTCTTCTTGAGGTCGTCGATGTCGGTGGCGGAGAGGCTCCGGAACGCGACGTCGATGTTGCCCTCCTGCACGTCGAGCTTGAGGTTCGACGAGTCGGCGTAGTACTTGACGTTGACCTTGTCGGTCTTCGGGGCGCCGAGGATGCCCTCGTAGTCGGGGTTCGCCGCGTACGAGATGAGCTCGTTCATCTTGTAGCTGGTGATGACGTACTGGCCGGCGAAGGCCTCGCCCTTGACGATCTCGTCGTCGGTGGTCAGCGCGTCGGCCGAGAAGACGTCCTCGTCGACGATCGGGCCCACCGGGCTCGAGAGGATCTGCGGGAAGATCTGGTCGTTCTCGCTCTTCAGGTGGAAGACGACGGTGGTGTCGTCGACCGCCTCGACGGAGTCGAGGTTGTAGAGCAGCGACGACGGGCCGTTCTCGTCGGCGATCTTCAGCTGGCGGTCGAAGGAGAACTTCACGTCCGAGGAGGTGAGGTCGTTGCCGTTGGCCCACTTCAGGCCCGGCTTCAGCTTCACGGTGTACTCGGTCGGCGCGGTGAACTCCGCGGACTCCGCGATGTCGGGCTCGACGTCGGGGCTGCCGTAGGGGGTGTTCATGAGGAACGGGAACACCTGGTTCATCACGGCGAACGAGCCGTTGTCGTACGAACCGGCCGGGTCGAGCGTCGTGATCTTGTCGGTCGTGCCGATGGTGATCGAGTCACCGCCGCCCGAGCCGTTCGAACCGCCGGCCGAGCAGCCCGCGAGCGCGAGCGCCGCGATCGAGAGTCCGGCGACGGCGACGATGCCGCGACGCGCGGTAGTGGATGCGGATGTCATATCCGGGTCCCTCTTCCTGTCAGAGTTCATCGCGGACCAGCGCCCGGTCCGGCGCTCGCCCGCGATTCGATATCCCCAACACCTAGCACACGGGGGCTGGAAACATGCACGGCGGGGAGCTGCGACGGAGGAATGTTTACCGATCTGCAACCAAGCACGCAAGGGATGCGCGTCAGTGCGCGGGCGGACGGATGGCCCGCCTCACTCGGCGCGAAGGGCCACCCGTTCGCGGTCGATCTCGACGATGGCGCGCTGCAGCATCTCGTAGCTCGCCCGGTCCTCCGCGGCGAGCCGGGTCAGCCGGCCCATCAGCTCGACCTTCTGGCGCAGCAGCTCCCGATCGACGAGCGAGGAGAGCACGCCGCGCACCCAGCCGGCGATCGCGGCCTCGTTGCGCTGCGGGACGGGCAGCACCGCGAGCTGCTGCACGATGCTCGCGAAGGGCGCCGGCACCTGGCCGATGACGCGGTCGACCGTGATCGCCTCGACGCCGCCCGCCAGGGCCGCGGCGATGCCGTCGCGCACGACGGCGAGCGAGGGGTTCTCGAAGCGCGCCTCCGCGGCGTGCGCGAGCAGGGCGGGATCGGCGGAGCCCGGGTACTGCAGCATCGCCTGGAGCGCCTCGCGCTCGAGGCGCGTCGAGGGATCGTTGGGCAGCTCGGAGATCGAGAACGGGCGCGCCGAGGCATCCGCCCGCGCCTCGACCTGGCCGCCGTCGTTCGCCCCAGGCGCCCGCCGCTCCCCTTGGCCGCGGTCGCGCTCCCCCGAGCGGCTGCGGCTCGTCGCCGCCTTGACCGCACGGCCTACCTCGCCGAGGTCCATGCCGAGCATGCGCGCGAGCTCGCGCGAGTAGCCGGGGCGCAGCGCGGGGTCGCGAATCTCGGCGACGACCGGCGCGGACTGGCGCAGCGCCGACACCCGGCCCTCGACCGTGTCGAGGTCGTAGCGGGCGACGATCTGGCGCAGCACGAACTCGAACATCGGCACCTTGGTGTCGACGAGCGTGCGCACCGCGTGATCGCCGCGGGCCAGCCGCAGGTCGCAGGGGTCGAGCCCGTCGGGCGCGACGGCGACGAAGGTCTGCGCGGCGAAGCGCTGCTCCTCGGCGAAGGCGCGCATCGCGGCCTTCTGCCCGGCCTCGTCGCCGTCGAAGGTGAACACGACCTCGCCCACGCCGGAATCGTCGCCGAGCACGCGCCGGAGCACCTTGATGTGGTCGACGCCGAACGCGGTGCCGCACGTCGCGATCGCGGTCGTGACCCCGGCCAGATGGCAGGCCATGACGTCGGTGTAGCCCTCGACGACGACGACGCGCTGCGAGCGGGAGATGTCGCGCTTGGCGAGATCGAGCCCGTACAGCACCTGCGCCTTGTGGTAGATCGCGGTCTCGGGCGTGTTCAGGTACTTCGGGCCGTTGTCATCCTCGAGGAGCCGCCGGGCGCCGAAGCCCACGGTCTGCCCGGTGACGTCGCGGATCGGCCAGACGAGGCGGCCTCGGAAGCGGTCGTAGACGCCGCGGTCGCCCTGCGAGACGAGCCCGGCCGCCGCGAGCTCCTCGGTCGAGAAGCCGCGCCCCCGGAGGTGCTTCGTGAGAGCGTCCCAGCTCTTCGGTGCGAAGCCCACGCCGAAGCGCTTGGCCGCCTCGGCGTCGAATCCGCGCTCGCCGAGGAACCGGCGGCCCACCTCGGCGATGGGCTGCAGCAGCTGCTCGGCGAAGAACTCCGCCGCCGCCTGGTTCGCCGCGAGGAGCCGGGCCCGGTTGCCGTGGTCGCTCGCCTGGCCGCCGTCCTCGTAGTGCAGCTCGTAGCCGAGGCGTCCCGCGAGCCGCTCGACGGCCTCGGTGAACGAGACGTGGTCCATCTTCTGCAGGAAGCTGTAGACGTCACCCGACTCGCCGCAGCCGAAGCAGTGGTAGAAACCGACCCCGGGGCGCACGTTGAAGCTAGGGCTGCGCTCGTCGTGGAACGGGCAGAGGCCCTTCATGGAGCCGACGCCGGCGGACTTCAGACTCACGTACTCGCCGATGATGTCGGCGATGTTCGTGCGGGATTTCACCTCTTCGACATCGCTCTGTCGAATTCGGCCCGCCATGCTCACATCCTATGCTCAGCCGGACCCTCCGGGGCCCGTTCCCGACGCGCCGCCGCCGCGCGTCAGCGCTGCACGAGCCGCTCGTGCCAGGCGAGCGCCGACTGGTCGGTGAGGCTCTGCACCTGATCGACGACGACCCGCTTGCGCGCGGCGTCGTCGCCCGCGGCCCGCCAGTCCTCGGCGAGGCCCGGGTCGAGGTGCTGCTCCCCAGTCTCGAGGAGGACGTCGGCCAGCGAGGTCAGCACCTCGCGCTGCTGCCGGTAGATCGGCTGCCGCGTGTTGCGGGACATCACGAAGGCCGCGACGATGCCCTTGAGCACGGCGATCTCGGCCTGGATCTCGCGGGGCACCACGACGTCGCCGTCGAAGCGGATGAGGCTCGCCACCGGGAACGCCGCCCGGGTGGCCTCGGTCGCGGCGTGCGCGAACCGGCCGATGAGCTGGCTCGTGAGGTTCTTGAGCCGCGCCTGGTCGAGCCGGCTGCCGCTCCACGTGTCGAGCCAGACGTCGAGCGAGTCGAGGCGGTCGAACGCCGCCATCAGCTCGTCGTGCGAGTGCTGTCCGCCGATCCACTCGTACATCGAGGCGACGAGCTCGTCGTGGTCGACGCGACGGCCGAGCGCCTCGACGTCGAGGTAGCCGTTGACGACGGCGTCCTCGAAGTCGTGCACCGAGTAGGCGATGTCGTCGGAGAGGTCCATCACCTGCGCCTCGATGCAGAGCCGCCGCTCGGGCGCCCCGGCCCGCAGCCACTCGAACACCGCGACGTCGTCGTGGTAGAAGCCGAACTTCTGCCGCCCGGACGGGTCGGCGACGCCCTGCTCCTCGGGCCAGGGGTACTTGCAGCTCGCGTCGAGGCTCGCCCGGGTGAGATTCAGCCCGTAGCTGCGGCCGTCGGCGTCGAACACCTTCGGCTCGAGCCTGGTGAGGATGCGCAGCGTCTGCGCGTTGCCCTCGAAACCGCCGATGTCGGCCGACCAGGCGTTCAGCGCCTTCTCGCCGTTGTGTCCGAAGGGCGGATGCCCGAGGTCGTGCGCGAGGCACGCCGTGTCGACGACGTCGGGATCGAGGGCGAGGTTGGCGGCGAGCTCGCGACCGATCTGGGCGACCTCGAGCGAGTGGGTCAGCCGGTTGCGCGCGAAGTCGAGGCCGGCGGTGGGGCTCAGCACCTGGGTCTTCGCCGCGAGCCGGCGCAGCGCGCTCGAGTGCAGCAGGCGCGCCCGATCGCGGGCGAAGTCGCTGCGGCGCGAGGAGTGCTGCTCGGGCAGCAGCCGCTCGGCGTCGACCTCGCCGTAGCCGCCGAAGAGCCCGGCATCGCCGAGCAGCTCTGCGCCGCCGAAGAGGCGGTCGCCGAAGGCCGGGATCGTCACGCTCAGCCGCCGCTCGTGTCGAGTTCGGCGTCGACGAGCGTCACGCGGTCGTGCCCGGCGAGCTCCTGCGAGTCGAGCCAGCCGTCGGGCAGGGCGGGGTTCTTCGGGGTGCCGGCGCGACCGCGCGGGCCCTCCGCCCCCTCGCCCGGGTACGGCATCGACCAGTCGAGCGTGCCGAGCAGGTCGTCGAGCATCTGCAGCGACTCGACGGTGGCGAGCCGGGCGCGCAGCTCGCCGCCGACCGGGTAGCCCTTGAAGTACCAGGCGACGTGCTTGCGGATGTCGCGGCAGCCGCGCTCCTCGCTGTCGAAGAACTCGGCGAGCAGCTCCGCGTGCCGGCGGAAGGTCTGCGCGACCTGGCCGAGGCTCGGCTGGAAGAGGCTCGCCGTGCCGTCGGCCAGCTGGCCCCGGAACCCCGCCGCGAGATCGCCGAACAGCCAGGGGCGGCCGAGGCATCCGCGACCGACGACGACGCCGTCGCACCCCGTCTCGGCGACCATGCGCAGCGCATCGTCGGCCGACCAGATGTCGCCGTTGCCGAGCACGGGCACCGAGGTGACCGTCTCTTTCAGCTTCGTGATCGCCGACCAGTCGGCGTGCCCCGAGTAGAACTCGGCCGCGGTGCGCGCGTGCAGCGCGATCGAGGCGACGCCTGCGCCCTCGGCGATGCGCCCCGCCTCGAGGTAGGTCAGGTGATCGGCGTCGATGCCCTTGCGCATCTTGATCGTGAGCGGGATGTCGCCCGCGGCCCGCACTGCGCCCTCGACGATGTCGCGGAACAGCCCGTTCTTCCACGGCAGGGCGGCGCCGCCGCCCTTGCGGGTGACCTTCGGCACCGGGCAGCCGAAGTTCAGGTCGATGTGGTCGGCGCGGTCCTCGGCGACGAGCATCGTCACGGCCTCGGACACGGTCTTCGGGTCGACGCCGTAGAGCTGGATGGACCGCGGCGTCTCGGACTCGTGGTGGGTGATGAGCCGCATCGACTCGGGCGTGCGCTCGACGAGCGCGCGGCTCGTGATCATCTCGGAGACGTAGAGGCCGGCACCGAACTCGCGGCAGAGCCGGCGGAACGCGGTGTTCGTGATGCCCGCCATCGGGGCGAGCACCACGGGCACGTCGAGCTCGAGCGCGCCGATCGTGAGCGGCGTGACGGTGGCGGGGATCGTTGACATCCCTTCGATTCTTCCAGATCCCGGTCCGCAGGCCGCCCGTTCCCGCGCGGCGCGTAGGATTCGAACCGGATCGAGCGATGTGGAGGACGAGATGACGGACGCGCCCCTTTCCGGCGTCGAGCGGGTGCGAGCCGACGCGGCCGCCCGCGGACTCGAGATCGAGATCATCGCTCGCCCCGCCGCTCGAAGCCTCGAGGAGGCGGCCGAGCTGCTCGGCATCTCCCCCGGCGAGATCGTCAAATCCCTCGTCGTCAAGCGCAGCGACGGCAGCTACCTCTTCGCCCTCGTGCCCGGCGGCCGCAAGATCAGCTGGCCGAAGCTGCGGGCGCTCGTCGGCGTCAACAAGCTGCAGCTGCCCGACGCCTCGCTCGCGCTCGCCGCGACCGGCTACGAGCGCGGCACGATCACCCCGCTCGGCTCGACCACCGCCTGGCCGGTGTACGCCGACGAGACGATCGCCGGCCGGCGCGTCTCGATGGGGGCCGGCGAGCACGGCCGCAGCCTCTTCGTCGACGCCGACGCGCTCATCGCGGCGTACGGCGCGACCGTCGCGGACCTCAGCGACCCGGAGTAGCGCTCGCCGAGAAGGACCGTCCGCGGCGAACGGGAATGCCGCGCGCGGTCCGTGCGTTCGCATCGATGTGAGCACTCCCATCAAGATCGACATCTGGTCCGACATCGCCTGCCCCTGGTGCTACATCGGCAAGCGCCACTTCGAAGCGGGCGTCGCCGCCCTGGGCGATGACGCCCCCGAGATCGAGGTGGAGTACCACTCCTTCGAACTCGCCCCCGACACGCCCGTCGACTTCGAGGGCAGCGAGATCGACTTCCTCGCGAAGCACAAGGGCATGCCGGCCGAGCGGGTGCAGCAGATGCTGCAGCACGTCACCGGCGTCGCCGCGAACGCGGGCCTCGACTACGACTTCGACGCCCTCCAGCACACCAAGACGCTCAAGGCGCACGAGCTGCTGCACTTCGCGAAGTCCGAGGGCCGCCAGCTCGAGCTCGCGGAGCGCCTGTTCCGCGCCTACTTCACCGAGGGTCGGCATGTCGGCCGCGTCGACGAGCTCGTCGCGCTCGCCGCCGATGCGGGCCTCGACGCCGACGCCGCGCGCGAGGCCCTCGAGTCCGGTCGTTTCGCCGCGGCCGTCCAGGCCGACATCGCCCAGGCGGGCGCGTACGGCATCAACGGCGTGCCCTTCTTCGTCATCGACGGCAAGTACGGCGTCTCCGGCGCCCAGCCCGCCGAGGTCTTCGGCCAGGTGCTCACCCAGGTGGCCGGCGAGCGGGACGGGGCGGTCGCGTGACCGCGGCCGACGCTTCGACCGCGGTGGCCGCGACGGATGCCTCGGCCGGCGCGCCCGCCGAGGCATCCGCCTCGCCGTTCACGATGGTGACCGGCGCCCCCGGCGCCATGGTCTGCGAGGGCGACGTCTGCTTCGTGCCCGGTGCTGACGCCGCCACCGAGTAGGCGGCCCCTTCCCTCCCCGCGCCGAACGATATATCGTTGAGTATCGTTCGTAGCTCAGCATGGAGGTCACCATGAACGGACAGCGCCCGAGCGGCGGTTTCAGCGGCACCGGGTTCCCCGGCGACGGCCCCGGCCAGATGCTCTGGGAGGCGATGTCGCAGTTGCGCTCCTCCCTCGACCCGCGCGGCGGCGGCTCCCGCATGGCGCGCGGCGACGTGCGCCAGGCCGTGCTCGTCCTGCTCGCCGAGGAGCCGATGCACGGCTACCAGATCATCCGCGAGATCGAGGAGCGCAGCGGCGGCAGCTGGAAGCCCAGCGCCGGCTCGGTCTACCCGACCTTGCAGCTGCTCGCCGACGAGGGGCTGATCACGGCCGAGGAGCTCCGCGGCCGCAAGACCTACTCCCTCACGGAGGCCGGCCGCGCCGAAGCCGATGCGGGCGCCGATCGACCCGCACCCTGGGAGTCGGGCACCCGCGGCGCCGCCCCGCACGCGGCGCTGTCCAAGGCCGGCATCGAGCTCGCCTCGGCGGCCGCGCAGCTCGGCCGCACCGGCACGCCGGAGCAGCTCGAGCAGGCGGTGCGCGAGCTCGACGACACTCGCCGGCGGCTCTACTCGATCCTCGCCCAGGACTGACCGGGTGACGCCGCGCGACGCCGGCGGCCCCACGCCGCCCGCCGCGGACGACGAGCGCGCCCGGCGCGCCCGCTCGCGCCGCATCCTGCGCTTCGCCGCCCGGCAGCTCGTGCAGCTCTGGTGGTTCGAACTCGCGCTGCCGAAGCTCGGACTCGCCGGCATCGCCGAGCGCACCCGCGCCGCACGGATGCAGCGGCTCGCCTCTCGCTTCCGCGGTCTCGCGGTCGAGCTCGGCGGTCTGATGATCAAGGTCGGCCAGTTCCTCTCCTCCCGGCTCGACGTGCTGCCGCCCGAGATCACCTCCGAGCTGGAGGGCCTGCAGGACGAAGTGCCCGCGGTCGCGTTCCCCGAGATCCGGGCGCTCGCCGAGCAGGAGCTCGGCGCGCCGCTCGGCTCGGTCTACGCCGCCTTCGACGAAACCCCGGTCGCCGCGGCCTCGCTCGGCCAGGCGCACCGCGCCCGGCTCGCCGCGCCCGACGCCGAGGACGCCGGCTTCGCCGAGGTCGTCGTGAAGGTGCAGCGCCCCGGCATCGACCGCATCGTCGCCGTCGACCTCGCGGCGCTCCGCCGCATCGCGGGCTGGCTGCGCCGAGTGCGGATCGTCGCGGACCGAGTGGATGCCCCGGCGCTCGTCGAGGAGTTCGCGCAGACGAGCCTCGAGGAGATCGACTACCTGCACGAGGCGGCCAACGCCGAACGCTTCGCCGAATCGTTCGCAGAGGAGCCGCGCGTCGACGCCCCCGCCGTCGTCTGGGCGCGCACCACCCGCCGGGTGCTGACGCTCCAGGACGTCACCGCGATCAAGATCAACGACACGGCGGCACTGCGCGCGGCCGGCATCGACCCCTCGGAGGTCGCGCACGTCTTCGCCGAGGTCATGTTCGACCAGGTGTTCACGCACGGCTTCGTGCACGCCGATCCGCACCCCGGCAACCTCTTCGTCACGCCCAGCGTCGCCATTGATCCGTCGGCCTCTGCGGGCGACGCGGCGACGCCCGCCTGGCGGCTCACGTTCGTGGACTTCGGCATGATGGCCGAGGTGCCCGCCGAGCTCCGCAGCGGGCTGCGCACCCTCGTGATCGCCGTCGCCGCACGCGACGGGCGCGGCATGATCGAGGCCGCACGGGAGATCGGCGTGCTCCTGCCGAGCGCGGACACCGGCGAGCTGGAACGCGCGCTCTCGCAGCTGTTCGAGCGCTTCGGCGGCATGGGCTTCGCCCAGCTGAAGGACGTGGACCCGAAGGAGTTCCGCGAGTTCGGCGAGGAGTTCGGCGATGTCGTGCGCTCCCTCCCCCTGCAGTTGCCCGAGCATCTGCTGCTCCTCATCCGGGCGATGGCGCTCACCTCCGGCATGTGCAGCGGGCTCGACCCCGAGTTCAACGTCTGGGACGCGGTCGAGCCGTACGCGACGCAGCTGCTCCGCGAGGAGGGCGGCGGGATGGCCCGCGGCTTGCTCGACCAGGCGATGTCGAGCGCCGGCATTCTCTGGGGGATGCCGCAGCGGCTCGACTCCGTCGTCACGAAGGTCGAGCAGGGCCGGCTCTCCTTCGACACCTCGCGCCTCGAGCGGCGCCTCGACCGGCTCGAGGGCGTCGCCCGTCGGGTGGTCTCGGCCGTGCTGTTCGCCGCCCTCCTCATCGGCGGCGCGGTCATCGTCGCGCCGAACCCGGCGCTCGGCTGGACCCTCGTCGCGCTCTCCGTGCTACCGCTGCTGCACGCCCTCCTCGCCGGGCTGTTCTCCCGGCGCGGCCCGCGGTAGCGCTCGGCTAGGCTGCCTGCATGGGGCATCGCGGATTCGCGTCGGCGTCGGCGGCGACCGCGAACGGACTCACCCTCGCGCTTGCCCCGGGCCTCGCGCCGAGCGGTCCCGATCCGCGACCGAGCTTCTTCCACGGCTTCGCCACCGAGCCGCAGCTCGTCGCCCGCGGACTGCTGACCCTCGCCGACCTCACCGCCACGCGGTACTTCAAGTACACGCCGACGACCCAGCGCGACCCGGTGCTGACCGCCCACGGCGACCGCCTCCGCGCCGAGGTCTTCTCGGCATGCAACAGCGTCTACGCCCGGCTCGACCTGCTCGCGAGCGGGCTCGACGGCGGCGAGGTGTCGCACGGCACGACGAACGTCGACCTCGGCCTCGCGACGAGGCAGGCCCTCATCGCGGTCGGGCGCTCCGAACTGTTCCACCTCGACGTCGGCGCCGACGGGCTCGCGCTCTCCACCCCGCAGACGACCGCCGTCGAACGCCCGGTCGAGATGCCGGCCCGCTGGATCCCGGCCTTCGGCAACGTGGCCGAGCTGCACCGCCGCCTGCGCCCCGCGTTCGAGCTGGACCGTGCGGGCGCCCGGGCGCTGCTCGGCTCGCTCCCGGCGACGACGGCCTCGGGTGCGAGCGGCTGGCTGACCCCGACCCCGAGCGGAGCCAGGCTCGCTCCGCGCCGAACCGGCAGCGCGGTGCACGTGCAGGGCCTGCACCGGCTCGCCGCGCTGAAACGGCTGCTCCCCCACGTGCAGGGGCTCGCCGTGTACGGAGCGGCGGACGGCGAGCCGGGGCCCACCGCCGTCGAGGTCTCGCTCCCGCACGCGCGTCTGCTCCTCGGGCTCACCGTCGAATCGTGGCGAGGCTTCTCCGGCGAAGGATCGCTCGTGAGCGCCCTCGCGCCCGACGACGTCGCCGAGCACGCTGCGCTGCTCTCGGCCCTGCTGGCCTTCGAGCCGGTGATCGACGTGGAGCGGCTGCAGCGGGAGTCCGGCCTCGGCCGCGCCCAGACCGAGTCCGGCATCGCCGTGCTCGCCGCCTCCGGCCGCGTCGGCTGGGACGTGCGGAGCGGCGCGTACTTCCATCGCGAGCTGCCCGACGATCCCGAGCGCGTCACGCGCGACCACCCGCGGGTGCGGACCGCCCGCCGCCTCGCCGCCGAACGGCACGTCTCGCCCGCCGAGGCCCCGGGCGAATGGCACGTCGAGGGCGGGAGCGCCACCGAGCCGGTGCGGTACCTGGTGCGGATCGGCGACGACGGCGGCCGATGCAGCTGCACCTGGCAACTCGGCGGCAGCCGCGACCGAGGACCCTGCGCGCACGTGCTCGCCGTGCGCATCCTGATGGAGGAGACCGCATGACCGACGCCCTCGCCCGCTCGCTCGAACTGTTCCGCGAGCTCGGCTGGGACGGCGCCCCGCTCCCCGACGCACCCGCGCTGCCGATCGGCACCGAGGCGCAGCAGCGCGAGGCGCGGGCCGGGCTCCGCCGCGGCGACTGGACCGAGTGGTCCGAGCACGACGGCGGCTTCGTCCGGGCCTCGCTCGTCGGCGAGACCGACCACGGGATGCTCGCCCTCTTCGCGATCCGCACCGGCGTCGACGCCAGGCGGGCCGAGGACCTGCTCGGCGGGGCCGGCACGGTGCCCGACGAGCTGGCGGCCGAGGTGCTCGCGACCCGCGGGCCCGAGTTCGCGACGGCGTTCGTCGCCCGCGCCTGCCGCTCGAACCGCCGCGCCTGGGAGCACTCCACGTCGGTGCACGCGGGACGCGCGGTGCGGCTCGTGCACCATCACGGTCTCCCGGTGCCCGAGAGCGTGGAGTATCTGAAGGACTGGTCCGTCTACGCGGCGCTCGCCCTCGGCGAGGAGGCGGAGCTCTTCCCGCAGGACCGCGGCGCGATCGACGCCGAGCTCCTCCGCTCACGCTTCACCGAGCACATCCGCGTCGGAATCGCCGTCGGGGCCCCGGCGACCGGGCCGTTCGGCCGCGCGGTCGCGGCCGGGGTCGCGGCAGGCTGGATCCGGCGGGACGAGGCGGTCGCGCTCGTGCTCCTCGCGCTGGACGCGGCCCAGCGCCCGGGAGACCGGAAGGCCTGGGCCGGCACGCTCGTCGGAGCACTCGCTCTGAGCGACACCGAACTCGTCGCGCACGCCGGCTCCCTGCTGGGCGCGCTGAGCCACGCCGAGGCGCCGGTCGTCGTGGCGCTCGCGCCGGCGCTCATCGAGCACGGCGACGCGGACGACGCGGCCGAGGCGGTGTCGCTCGCCCTCGCGACGAAGCCCAAGGCCGCTCGACGTGCGGTCCTCGACGCCGCCGAACGGCGCCCCCGGCCGCTCGCCGGCGCGGCGGGCGAGACCGCGCGACCTGCCCTCGCCGCCGTGGCGGCCGGGCGGGACGCGGGCCTCGCGAAGTCCGCGACGGCCCTGCTCGCACGCTGGGGCCTCACCGCCGAGGCGGTGGCGGAGCATCCCGTCGACGCGCCGCCCATCGCCTGGAGTGCCACGCCGCCGCTCTGGGAGGTGCCGAGGTTCGCCCAGGCGCCGGCGACGATCGAGGCGCTGTCCACCGCCGCCGAGCGTCTCGCCTCCCGCCCGGAGAACGCCATGGACCTCGAGGTGGATCGCTTCCTCGACCTCGCGAACGCCGTCGCCCGCAGCGATCCCGATCGTGCGCGCCTCGCCCTGCGGGGATTGAAGCCGAGCTGGCGGGCCGGCGTCGGAGCCGTGGCCGACTGGGTCGCCGAGGCGCCGATCCGCTCGCTCGACCGCCTCGTCGGCCCCGGCGGCGAGGACTGGCGCCACGACGTGCACTACCCACCGGCGACCGCTCGCGAGGCCGCCGTCGCGCAGCGCCTCGGCGAGGTGCCGATGCTGCTGTCGACCCCGAGCTGGGACGACCTTCGGATCGATCCAGAGGAGCTGCTCGCCCGGCTGCGCGCCCACCGCGACGCCGACGCCGCCGCGAGCGAGGCGGACCTGCTGCTCGCCCTGCTCCGGGTCGAGCTCTCGCTCGTCACGCCGGCGCAGCTCGACGAGCTCGCCACGCTCGAGGTGCCGGTGCTGCTGCAGTCCGGCGAGCGCATGGCGACGGGCGCGGGCCCCGCCGCTCGCGCCTACCTGCTCGACCCGCTCCGCGAGCCGGCCCTCGTGCAGGACGAGGACGGCGACTGGTCCCGCGCCGAGACGGCCCTCCCGGCCTCGCTCAGCGGATTCCCGCCGCGGCTCGACCCGAGCCGCTACGGCTGGGGCTCCCCGGTGGAGCTGCCGGGATGGGGCGACGGCACGCACTCGGGCGATTGGCTCGAAGCGGCGAGCGGCTACACCTGGCGGCAGCTCGCCCGCCGCGCCCGACCGTTCGGACCGCGCCAGGCCGCAGCGCTGATCGGCGGGCTCCGCTCGCCGCACGAGCAGGCCGCCGGCGCCATGTTCGAGGCCGTGCTCGAAGCCTGGGAGCGCGGCCTCCTCATCCCGGGCGTGGCCGAGCTCCGGCTCGTCGACCGCGGCGGCCCGAGCGGCGCGGCGCAGCTCGCCCGCGTGGCCGGAGAGCTCGCCGAGGCCGGACTGGGATCGCTCGTCTGGCCGCTTCTCGACCGCACCGTCGAGGCATCCCTCGCCGGCGTCCGGATGGTGCCGGGGACGGCGGAGCTCGTCGAAGCGATCGACGCCCTCCTGCCGTCCGCCCTGGCTGCCGTCGGCGCCGGCATCGCCGAGGCATCCGTGCTCGAGCTGCCGGGCGTCCGCGCGCTCGCCGCGCGGAGCGGCTCCTCGCGCGCCGTCGCCGCCGCCCGCGCGGTCGTCGCCCGCCTCCCCGAGGCGAGCGCGCCGGCCGCTCCCCCGGCCCCCGAGGCCGAGCCCGGGATCGATCTCGACGACGTCTGGCCGGCAGGCGACGGCGAGGGCGTGGTGATCGACGACGGCGTCGAACCGACCGCGACGGTGCTCACTCGCGGCTCGAAGCGCTTCGTGCCGCTCGAGTTCGCGCTCGCCGACGCCCCGGAGGTGCGCTACCGCGCCCTGATGGCGTGGGCCTACGCCCTCGACCGGGAAGGGCAGCTCGACGCCGAGACGGTCGACGGCGACGAGCGCCGCTGGATCGAATGGGACGACGCCGCGGGCCGGCTCTCGGTCTCCGAGTTCCGTGACCGAAGCACCGGCGGGGCCGGCCCGCGCAGCGACGGCCTCGAACCGCCGCTCACCTCGCTCATGGTCGCGGTCGTGCTCGCCTCGCTCTGCTCGGACGTCGAGTCGCGCTACAGCGTCGATGCGATGGTGGCAGCGCGAAAGTTCTCCGCGGCCTCGGTGCGGCTCGCCGCGCGACGGCTCCTGCCGCTGCCCGAGCTGACGCCCGCGCGCATGATGGGCTCGATCGAGCGAGAGCTGCGGGCGCTACCCGTGCTCTGGCCGCTGCTCACCGAGTCGGTGCGCTTCGCGGCGGCGCAGCCGAAGCCGCCGGCGTGGCTGAACCGGGTGCTCGATGTCGCGCTGCTGCGTGCCCCGGTGCTGCGGGCCGCGGCATCCGCCGGCCGGATCCCCGCCGAGGATGCGGCGTGGCCCGGTCTCGCGGAGCTCGCCGCACGGAAGGGCTCGTCCGCCGCGCTCGTCAAGGCGCGGGCGCTCCTCGCGGCGCTCGGACTCGGCTGAGGCGGCGGACTACTCGGCGCTGGGGGCGTCGACCGCGCCACCGAAGCGGCGGGTGCGCCGCGCGTACAGCTCGACCGCGCGCCAGAGATCGACGCGGGAGAAGTCAGGCCAGAGGGTGTCGAGGAACACCATCTCCGCATAGGCCGACTGCCAGAGCAGGAAGTTCGAGGTGCGCTGCTCGCCGGAGCTGCGCACGAAGAGATCGACGTCCGGCATGTCGGGCTGGTACAGCCGCTTCGCGATCTGCTTCTCGCTCACGGCGGAGGGCCGGAGGCGCCCGGCCGCGACGTCGTCGGCGATGGCCCGGACCGCGTCGGTGATCTCGTTGCGCCCGCCGTAGTTCACGCACATCGTCAGGGTCAGCACATCGTTGCCCGCGGTCAGCCGCTCGGCGAACTGCAGCTCCTCGATGACCGACTTCCAGAGCCGGGGCTTGCGCCCCGCCCAGCGGATGCGCACGCCCCACTCGTTCAGCTGGTCGCGCCGGCGGTGCAGCACGTCGCGGTTGTAGCCCATCAGGAAACGCACCTCGTCGGGGCTGCGCTTCCAGTTCTCGGTCGAGAAGGCGTAGACCGAGAGGTGCTTCACGCCGATCTGCACGGCACCGGCGACGACGTCGAGGAGCGCCGCCTCGCCGGCCTTGTGGCCTTCGATCCGGGTGAGGCCCTGGCGGTTCGCCCAGCGGCCGTTGCCGTCCATGACGACCGCGACGTGTTCGGGCACGGCCCCGCGAGGCAGCTCCGGCGGGTAGAGGCCGGTCCAGTCGATGGGGCGGTACGGCACCGCGTCGCGGTGCGTGTAGGGCTTCGGGGTCACGGAGTTCCTGTCTGGGCTGGCGCGCCGGGGGCCGGGCGCTCGGGCGCTGTGCGGGCCGCCGCCGGTCGGTCGGTCGGCTCGTCGGCGTCGCGGCTGACGTGCGGCAAGGAGCGGAGGCCCCGCTCGAGGTGCCACTGCGCGTAGGCGGCGACGATGCCGGAGGCCTGGTTGCGGTCGCGCTCGGGCGCTGCCTGGGCGCGCGCCCAGTCCCCGGTCAGCAGCGCCCCGAGGAGCGCGATCGTCGAGCGCTCGATGCGCGGCGAGCCGGGCGGCGCGCACTCGTCGCAGACGATGCCGCCGAGCTGCACCACGACCGCGCGGTGCTCGCCGGGCCTCGCGCAGCGAGAGCAGTCCTCGAAGCTCGGCGCCCAGCCGGCGAGGGCGAGCGCGCGGAGCAGATAGGAGTCGAGGGTCAGGCCCGGACCGTGCTCGCGCCGGGCGAGCGAGCGCAGCGCCCCGACGAGCAGCAGGTACTGCTGCAGCGAGCCCTCGGCCTCGGTGACGCGGTCGGCGGTCTCGACCATGGCGTTCGCGGCCGTGTACGCCGCGTAGTCCTGCGAGATCTCGGCGCCGTAGGAGCCGAGCGACTCCGCCTGGGTGATCACGTCGAGCGTGCGGCCCTCGTAGAGCTGCAGATCGGCGACCATGAACGGCTCGAGCCTCGCCCCGAACTTCGACGCCGTGCGGCGCACGCCCTTCGCCACCGCACGGATCTTGCCGTGCCGCCGCGAGAGCAGCGTGACGATGCGATCGGCTTCACCCAGCTTGTGGGTGCGCAGCACGACGGCTTCATCTCGATACACGGGCACCAGACGATTCTCCCACCTCGGGCCGGGCGAACCGCCGGAACACGGGACCATCGGCGGCATCCGCTTGCGAGAATGGGCGGGTGGAGACCTCGCAGTTCATGATCCCGCTCTGGCTGGACCTCACCGCCGTCGGCCTCGGCGGCGTGCAGGGCGCGCTATTCGCGTCCGGCTTCCGCGGCGAACGCCGGCTCGATCTGCTCGGCGTCGCGATCGTCGGCATCGTCATGGGCTTCGGCGGCGGCGTCATCCGCGACCTGCTGCTGAATCAGCCGATCGGCGCGCTGCAGAGCAACTGGTACCTCGTGACGGCGGTCGTCGCCTCGCTCGTCGGCATGCTGCTCGCCGGCCCGCTCTCCCGGCTGAACGGCCTCATCGTCGGACTCGATGCCGTCGTCATCGGCATGTTCGGCGCGTTCGGCACCTCGAAGGCGCTCGGCCTCGGCCTGCCGATCCTGCCCGCGGTGTTCGTCGGCGTCGCAGCGGCCGTCGGCGGCGGCATCCTCCGCGACATGCTGATGAGTCTTCCGGTCGCGATCATGCACGTCGGCTCGCTCTACGCGGTCGCTGCGGCGGCCGGATGCCTCGTGCTCGTCGTGCTCGATCTCTTCCACGTGCCGATCTTCATCGCCGGCATCGCCTGTGTCGTGGTGACGAGCATCATCCGCTGGCTCGCCGTGATCTTCGACCTCTCGCTCCCGGAGCAGCGCATGCTCAACCGCCGCAAGGTCGCCACCGAGACCGGCGTGCTCCCCGTCATCCGCCGCTGACCGCCCGAACCCCGACTCACCAAACCCGACTTGCCCGACTTTCATCAAAGTCGGGCAACTCTGAACTCACCAAACCCGACTTGCCCGACTTTCATCAAAGTCGGGCAACTCTGGAAATGGCGAGTCGCCCGGGTCCGGGTGGACGCGGACGACTCGTGGACCGACGGCTCGGCGAGCGGCTCAGACGGCGGCGAGCTCCGGCTCGGGCTCGACCGCGACCCCGCGCAGCGCGCGGTTCACCGAGGACACGACGGCCTTCAGCGAGGCGGTCGAGATGTCCGCGTCGATGCCGACGCCCCAGAGCACCCGGCCCTCGACCTCGAGCTCGACGTACGCGGCAGCGACGGCGTCGCCGCTCGCGGCGAGCGTGTGCTCGACGTAGTCGCGGAGCTTCACCTGCACGCCCTCGGCGCCGAGCACCGCGAGGAACGCGGAGATCGGCCCGTTGCCGCTCGCGTCGGCGTCGACGCGCTCGGCGCCGTCGCGGAGGCCGACGCGCACGTTCACGATGCCGTCGAGGTCGCTCTCCGTGCGGAGGCTCAGCAGCTCGAAGCGGCCCCACTTCTCGTCGGGGCGCGACTCCGGCGCCGGAAGGTACTCGTCGGTGAAGATGCGCCAGATCTCGTCGCTCGTGACCTCGCCGCCCTCGGCGTCGGTCTTCGCCTGCACGACGCCCGAGAACTCGATCTGCAACCGGCGCGGCAGCTCGAGCGCGTGGTCGCTCTTCAGCAGATAGGCGACGCCGCCCTTGCCCGACTGCGAGTTCACCCGGATGACCGCCTCGTAGCTGCGGCCCAGGTCCTTCGGGTCGACCGGCAGGTAGGGCACCGCCCACTCGAGTTCGTCGACGGTGACGCCGGCCGCCTCGGCCTTCGCCTCCATCGCCTCGAAGCCCTTCTTGATGGCGTCCTGGTGCGAGCCGCTGAACGCGGTGTACACGAGGTCGCCCGCCCAAGGGCTGCGCTCGTGCACCGGCAGCTGGTTGCAGTACTCGGCCGTGCGCTTGATCTCGTCGAGGTCGCTGAAGTCGATCTGCGGGTCGATGCCCTGCGTGAACAGGTTGATGCCCAGCGCGACGAGGTCGACGTTGCCGGTGCGCTCGCCGTTGCCGAAGAGGCAGCCCTCGATGCGGTCGGCGCCGGCGAGATAGCCGAGCTCCGCCGCCGCGATCGCCGTGCCGCGGTCGTTGTGCGGGTGCAGCGAGAGGATCACGTTCTCGCGGTGCGCGAGGTGCCGGCTCATCCACTCGATCGAGTCGGCGTACACGTTCGGCGAGGCCATCTCGACCGTCGCGGGCAGGTTGATGATGACCTTGCGCTCGGGCGTCGGCTCGAACACCTCGAGCACCTGGTTGCAGACGTCGACCGCGAACTCGAGCTCGGTGCCGGTGTAGCTCTCGGGCGAGTACTCGTAGTAGACGGCCGTGCCGGGGACGGTCGACTCCATCTCGCGGCACTTGCGCGCGCCGTGCAGCGCGATGTCGATGATGCCCTGCCGGTCGGTGCGGAACACGACCTCGCGCTGCAGCACGCTCGTCGAGTTGTAGAGGTGCACGATGGCCTGCTTGGCCCCGGCGATCGCCTCGTAGGTGCGCTCGATGAGGTGGTCGCGCGCCTGCGTCAGCACCTGGATGGTGACGTCATCGGGGATGGCGCCGTCGTCGATGAGCTGACGGACGAAATCGAAGTCGGTCTGGCTCGCGCTCGGGAAGCCGACCTCGATCTCCTTGTAGCCCATCTTCACGAGCAGCTCGAACATGATGCGCTTGCGCTCGGGACTCATCGGGTCGATGAGGGCCTGGTTGCCGTCGCGGAGGTCGACCGCGCACCAGCGCGGCGCCTCGGTGATGCGCCGATCGGGCCAGGTGCGGTCGGGCAGCTCGACGCGGAGCTGCTCGTGGTACGGACGGTACCGGTGCACGGGCATCGGGGACGGCTTCTGGGTGTTCTGCATGGTGCTCTCTTCTCGCTTCAGTCCGGTGGCAGCCGACGACGAACTCCGCAGCGAGGGAGGCCTAGAACGAGGACTCGCTGCGGCAGCTAAGGAGAAGCAGGCCGTGAAGCACGGAACCAGGGTAGCACCGCGACGGAGAAGGGCGGAACCGGAGCGTCCCCCACGGAGCCCCGGTCCCGCCCGGCGGGCACCCCCCTGGTGCCCGGTCTGATGGCCGCGCTCAGTCGGTCGCGAGCGCGACGACCGGCGAGACGCGCATCGCCCGTCGCGCCGGGGCGATCGAGGCGATCGCCGTGAGCAGGCCGGCGGCGACGATCAGGATGCCGATCATCGCCCACGGGATCCCGGGGAAGACGAACACCGGCTGCCCCTGCGCCCCGCCGAGCAGCGCCTGCGCGCCCGCCCAGCCGTAGACGAACCCGAGCACGAGCCCGGTGAGCGTCGCGGCGACCGTGAGCGCCGCCGCCTCGGCGACGATCATGCCGCGCAGCTGCCGCGCCTCGAAGCCGAGCGCCCGCAGCAGGCCGAGCTCGCGGGTGCGCTGCAGCACGCTGAGCGAGAGCGTGTTCACCATGCCGATCGCGGCGATGAGCGCGCTGAAGCCGATGAGCACGGCGAAGATCGCGATGGTCACGTTGAGCATGCCCTCGACGCCCGCGAACACCTCGGGCTGCGCCTCGATCGCCGCGTGGATCATCGCGCGGTAGGACTCCATCGTGACGGAGAAGGTGGTGACGAGGGTGACGCCGATCACGAGGCCGATGGTCATCCGGGAGGCGCGCTCGGGATTGCGCACCGCGTTCTCCGCGGCGATGCGGGCCGCCGGCGAGCGGCCGAACAGCCGCCCCACGAGCCGGAGCACCGGCGGCATGACGACGTGCGCGGCGAGCACGACGCCGGAGAAGGAGAGGATGCCGCCGAGCAGCCCGATCAGCACGCCCTCCGGCCTGACCAGTCCGACGACGATGCCCGCGGCGAGCAGTGCGGTGCCGAGCACGATCAGCACGACGGCGGCGATGTTCCGGCCGCGCCGGCGGACGAGCTCCTCGCGGTCGGACTCGACCGCCTGGCCGATCGCCTCGATGGGGCGCACCCGCAGCACACGGCGCGAGCCGACCCAGGAGGCGAGCCACGTCGTCAGCACGACGGCGATGGCGGGCAGCAGCACCGAGGCGTTCAGGTACTGGTAGTCGACCGCGGGCATGACCCCGCTCGCGACCGCGACCCGCTCGAGCCCGAACGCGGCGAGCGTGCCGAGCAGGATGCCGGCGGCCGCGCCGGCGAAGCCGACGGCGAGGCCCTCCCGGGCGATCCGGCCGCGCTCGGCGCGCGCCGAGGAACCGATGAGCCGCAGCAGGGCGATCAGCCGGGTGCGACCCGCGACGACCGTGGCCACCGTGTTCGAGGTGACGACCGCGCTGACGTAGATCGCGATGACGATGAACACCCACGCCACGACCGGCAGCATGAGCGCCACCGTGTCGCTGTCCCCCGTGACGGAGTCCGCGGCGATCGCGACGGCGAGCATGCCCGTGACGTGCAGCAGCAGGACGCCGAAGGTGCCCGCGAGCAGCGCGACGAGGAGGGTGGGGATCTGGTCCTTCAGCCGGGCGCGCATCAGGCCGCGGTTTCCATGGAGAGCATGAAGGAGGCGATCTCCTCCGGCGTCGAGCGGCCGGCGTCGCGGACGATCCGCCCGTCGGCGAGGTAGAGGATCCGGTCGGCATGGCTCGCGGCGATCGGGTCGTGGGTCACCATCGCGATCGACTGCCCGTAGCCGGCGCTCGCCCCGGCGAGCAGCCCCAGCACCTCGCGCCCGGTGCGGGAGTCGAGGTTGCCGGTCGGCTCGTCGGCGAAGACGAGGTCGGGCCGGGTGGCGAGCGCGCGGGCGATCGCGACGCGCTGCTGCTGGCCGCCGGAGAGCTCGTGCGGCCGGTGGCCGAGGCGGCTCTTCAGGCCGAGCACCTCGTACAGCTCCTCGATCCACATGCGCTCGTCGAGGCTGGGCTTGCGCCCGTCGAGCTCGAACGGCAGCAGCACGTTGCCGCGCACGTCGAGGGTCGGCACGAGGTTGAAGGACTGGAAGATGAAGCCGACGCGGCGGCGGCGCAGCACGGTCAGGGCGCTGTCGGGCAGCGAGGTGATCTCGGTGTCGCCGAGCCACACCTGGCCCGAGCTCGGGGTGTCGAGGCCGGCCATGATGTGCATCAGCGTCGACTTGCCCGAGCCCGACGGGCCCATGATCGCGGTGAACTCGCCACGGCGCAGCCCGAGGGAGACGTCGTCGAGCGCGGTGACCTGGCCGGAGCCGCTGCCGTAGCGCTTGCCGAGGGTGGCGACGCGGGCGATGAGGCCGAGGTCTGAGGGTTGGATCTGCATGTCTTCGACGCTACGGACCGGCCCCCGCCCCGGTCATCCGGCCGGCGGATGGTCCGCCGTCATCCTGCAGGATGACCGGTGGCCGGCGGCAGGATGACGCTCAGAGCTCGTGCTCGTACGCGAAGACGACGAGCTGCACCCGGTCGCGCAGCCCGAGCTTCGCGAGGATGCGGCTGACGTGCGTCTTCACCGTCGCCTCGCTCAGGAACTCGCCCGCGGCGATCTCGGAGTTCGAGAGCCCCTTGGCGGCGAGGGCGAAGATCTCCCGCTCGCGCGGCGTCAACTCGTCCCAGGCGGGCGGCGCCGGGCTGCGCTCGCTCCCCCGGCCGGCGTGCGCGATGAGGTTCCGCGTCGCGTTGGCCGCGATCACGGCGTTGCCCTGGTGCACCGTGCGGATGGCGGCGAGGAGGAACTCCGGGTCGGCGTCCTTCAGTACGAAGCCGCTCGCCCCGGCGCGGATCGCGCGTGCGGCGTTCTCATCGAGGTCGAAGGTGGTGAGCACCAGCACGCGCGGGGCGGGATAGCCGCCGCGGTCGGCGTCGGCGAGGATGCGCTCCGTGGCGGCGATCCCGTCGAGCACCGGCATCCGCACGTCCATGAGGACGACGTCTGGACGCGCCCGGTTCGCGAGTGCCGCGCCCGCAGCGCCGTCGGCGGCCTCGCCGGCGAAGGAGAGGTCGGGCTGCGACTCGATGAGCATGCGGATGCCGGCGCGGAACAGCGCCTGGTCGTCCACAAGGCAGACGCGGATCTCGGTCATCTGGTGCTCCCCTGCTGGGCCGGGATCCGGGCGATCACCCGGAATCGGTCGTCATCGGTCTCGATCGTGAGCTGCCCCCCGGTCAGCTGGGCGCGCTCGCGCATGCCCGGGATGCCGTGCCTGGCGCCGCGGGCGCCGACGGGCTCGGCGTCGGGCCGCACGTGGTTCGTGACGGTGGCGACGACGCCGGCCTGCTCCCAGTCGAGCACGACGTCGACGGGCCGGTCGGCGTCGCCGTGCCTGAGCGCGTTCGTCAACGCCTCCTGCACGATGCGGTAGACGGCGATCTGGTGGCCGGTGCCGAGCTCGATCCGCGGGCCGCGTTCGACGAGCTCGACCTCGAGCCCGGCCGCGCGCAGCTGGGCGAGCAGTTCCTCGAGGTCGTCGAGGACGGGCTGCGGGGTGTCCGTCTCGGCGTGGCGCAGTTCGGCGAGGAGCATCCGCACGTCGCCGAGCGCGCCGCGGGCGACGCCCGCGATGGTGCCGAGCGCCTCGACGGCCGTCTCGGGCCGGGTGCGGGCGGCGAAGCGGGCGCCGTCGGCCTGCGCGATCACGACGGCGAGCGAGTGCGCCACCACGTCGTGCATGTCGCGGGCGATGCGGTTGCGCTCCTGCTCAACCACGTAGCGGTACTCGGCCAGCTCGCGCTCGCGGAGCGCGACCTCCTCGCGGCGGCGGATCTCCCGCGAGTCGCGCACCGCGCGCACGAGCAGGCCGGCCGTCCAGCTCAGCACGAGCACGGAGATCGCCGCGATGAAGGTCACGCCGAGCCAGAGCGTCAGCGCGACCGCGTTGTCCGGCGCGAACAGGAACTCGCTCTGCCCGAGCGCCGGTTTCAGCAGCCCGAGGTAGAGCGTCGCGACGACCGAGCCGACGCCGGCGGAGACGAGTCCCAGCCACTTCACGATCGAGGCGCCATGCGCGGCGGTCGAGTACAGCACGCCGAGCACGGCGATGTCGTAGAGCTGCAGCTCGCGCAGCGTGCCCATCTGCACGAGCGCGGCGAGCCAGGCGACGCCGAGCGACCAGCCCGGGGAGAGCCGGCGCACCGCGAGCGCCGCCGTGAAGCCGGCGAGGGCGACGAGGTCGAAGACGTTGCCGAGCAGCGCCAGCGGCAGCGAGACGAGCGCGAAGACGGCGGCGAGCACGAGATCGGTCGTCAGGCGACCGCGGCTCAGAGTCGTGCGCATCGAACCACCGTACGCCCAGCTCCCCCGGCGATCACGCCGATCCGGCCGGAATCATCCTGCAGACGGACGGCCGAGGCAGCCGCCGGCCGCTGACCGGGCGCGAGCTCAGAACCCGAGCCGGCCGAGCTGCTTGGGGTCGCGCTGCCAGTCCTTCGCGACCTTGACGTGCAGGGCGAGGTAGACCTTGCGGCCGAGCAGCCGCTCGATCTCGACGCGGGCCGCCGCCCCGACTTCCTTCAGCCGGGCGCCGCCCTTGCCGATGATGATGCCCTTCTGGCTGTCGCGCTCGACGACGACGTTCGCGTAGATCTCGACGAGGTCCTTGTCGTCCCGCTCGATGAGGTCGTCGACGGTCACCGCGATCGAGTGCGGCAGCTCGTCGGAGACGCCCTCGAGCGCCGCTTCGCGCACGAACTCGGCGATGCGCTCGGTCACGTCCTCGTCGGTCGTCGTCTCCTCGGGGTAGAGCGGGTGGCTCGACGCCGGCATGAGCGTCAGCAGCTCGTCGACGAGCACCTCCAGCTGCTCGCCGCGCGGGGCGGACACCGGCACGATCGCGTCCCACTCCCGCAGTCCGGAGACGGCGAGCAGCTGCTCGGCCACCTTCGCCTTCGAGGCGGCGTCGGTCTTCGTGACGATCGCCACCTTCTTCGCGCGCGGGTACTGCTCCAGCTGCTCGTTGATGAAGCGGTCGCCGGGGCCGATCGGCTCGTTCGCCGGCACGCAGAACGCGATCACGTCGACGTCGCCGAGCGTGGTCTGCACGAGCGCGTTCAGCCGTTCGCCGAGCAGGGTGCGCGGGCGGTGCAGGCCCGGCGTGTCGACGAGGATCAGCTGCCCGTGCGGCCGGTGCACGATGCCGCGGATGGCCCGGCGCGTCGTCTGCGGCTTCGAGCTCGTGATGGCGACCTTCTCGCCGACGAGCGCGTTCGTGAGCGTCGACTTGCCGACGTTCGGGCGGCCGACGAAGGAGACGAATCCTGCACGGTACTCAGTCACGGTGGTGCTCCTGTTCTGCCTCGCCGAGGAAGGCGGCCCTGGCGTCGATGAGGGCCGCGTCGGCCGAGACCAGCACAGTCGAGATGCGCCGTCGCCGGCCCTCGGTGCGCTCGGCCTCGAGCTCGAGGCCGCTCGTCGAAGCGCGGTCGCCGCGTTGCGGGAGCCGGCCCAGCGCCTTCGCGAGCAGACCGCCGACGGTGTCGACGTCGTCGTCGTCGAGCTCCAGGCCGAACAGCTCCCCGAGCTCGTCGACGGCGAGCCGCGCACTCACCCGGTATCGGCCGTCGCCGAGCGCCTCGACCTCTGGCGTCTCGCGGTCGTACTCGTCGGAGATGTCGCCGACGAGCTCCTCGATCAGGTCTTCCATGGTGGCGAGCCCGGCGATGCCGCCGTACTCGTCGACGACCATGGCGAGGTGGTTCGAGGTGGTCTGCATCTGCCGGAGCAGGGCGTCGGCCTTCATCGAGTCCGGCACGAACTCGGCCGGCCGGGCGAGCTGCCCGACGGTGAGGCTCTCGGCGTCGAGCGGCCGTTCGAAGCCGAGCTTCGCGAGATCGCGCAGGTAGAGGATGCCGGTGACGTCGTCGGAGTCGAGCCCGATCACCGGGATGCGGGAGTAGCCCGCGCTCAGGAAGACGCTCATCGCCTGCTGCAGGTGCGCCGTCGCGTCGATCGTGATCATGTCGGTGCGCGGCACCATGACCTCGCGCACGACGGTGTCGTTGAACTCGAAGATCGAATGGATGAGCTCGCGGTCGCCCTCCTCGAGCACGTCGAGCTCGGTCGCCTCGTCGACCATGCTGAGCAGTTGCTCCTCGCTCGAGACGCCGGCGAAGCGGATCCGGCCCGGCGTGACCCGGTTGCCGAGCTGCACGAGGGCGCCCGCGAGCGGGCCGAGCAGCACCCGGAGGAAGTGCACGAGCGGCGCGGTGAGCCGCAGCACCGTCGCAGCGTGCACGCGCCCGACGCTGCGCGGGCTCGCCCCGACGAGCACGAACGAGACCGCCGTCATGATGAGCGCCGACCAGAGCAGCACGAGCCACGGGTTGTCGAGGAAGCTCGCGAAGGCGAGGGTCACGAGCACCGCCGCCGTGGTCTCGGCGAGGATGCGCATGAAGTTCACCGCGTTGACGTGCGCGCCGGTGTCCTCGGCGATGGCGGTGAGCGATCGCTTCGCGCGGGAGCCCTCGGCGAGCTCCGCGATGTCGGCGCGCGAGCTCGAGGCGATCGCGGAGTCGACCGCGGCCATCAGGCCGCCGAAGGCCACCAGCACGAAGGCGGCGACGAGGAAGTACCAGGGTTCCATCGTCAGCGACGTCGCTCCTGCATGGCGAAGCCGACGAGGATGTCGCGCTGGATGCCGAACATCTCCTTCTCCTCGGCGGGCTCGGCGTGGTCGAAGCCGAGCAGGTGCAGGATGCCGTGCGCGGTGAGCAGCAGCAGCTCGTCGGTCAGCGTGTGGCCGGCCGTCTTCGCCTGCGCCTCGGCGACCTGCGGGCAGAGCACGATATCGCCGAGCAGCCCCGGCGGGGTCGGCTGGTCCTCGGTGCCCGGGCGCAGCTCGTCCATCGGGAAGCTCAGCACGTCGGTCGGGCCGGGCTCGTCCATCCACTGCACGTGCAGCTGCTCCATGGCGCCCTCGTCGACGAGCACGATCGCGAGCTCCGCGTCGACGTGCACGTGCATCGCGTCGAGCGCGTAGACGGCGAGCCGCTGGATCGCGGCCTCGTCGACCTCGATCGCCGACTCGTTGTTGATCTCGATGCTCATGCCTCGCTCACTTCGCCTTTCTCGGCAGGTGGTCTCTGGGGCCGCCGCTCGCGCCGCGTCCGCGGCGCTCGGCGCGGTTGGCGAATTCGCGGGCCTCGGCCCGCTCGTAGCGCTGCGCCTGCTGGCGCTGGTCGAACTCGGTGTACGCGTCGACGATGCGGCCCACGAGGGTGTGCCGCACGACGTCGTCGCTCGTCAGGCGCGCGAAGGCGATGTCGTCGATGCCGTCGAGGATGCGCGTGACGATGCGCAGCCCTGACGCCCCGCCCGGCAGGTCGATCTGGGTGATGTCGCCCGTGACGACCATCTTGGAGCCGAAGCCGAGTCGGGTGAGGAACATCTTCATCTGCTCGGGCGTCGTGTTCTGCGCCTCGTCGAGCACGACGAAGGAGTCGTTGAGGGTGCGGCCGCGCATGTAGGCGAGCGGCGCGACCTCGACGGTGCCCGAGGCGAGCAGCTTCGGCACGAGCTCTGGGTCCATCATCTCGTTGAGCGCGTCGTAGAGCGGTCGCAGGTAGGGGTCGATCTTGTCGGTCAGCGTGCCGGGCAGGAAGCCGAGCCGCTCGCCGGCCTCGACCGCCGGCCTCGTGAGGATGATGCGGCTGACCTCCTTGCGCTGCAGCGCCTGCACGGCCTTCGCCATCGCGAGGTAGGTCTTGCCGGTGCCCGCCGGGCCGATGCCGAACACGATGGTGTGCTCGTCGATCGCGTCGACGTAGGCGCGCTGGCCCTCCGTCTTCGGCCGGATCTGCTTGCCCCGGCTCGACACGATCACCTGCCCGAGCAGCTCCGAGGGGCGCGCCCCCGGGTCCTGCTCGAGGATGCGGGCCGAGCTCGTCACCTCGGTGGTCGTGGGGTCCTGGTTCTGCCGGACGAGCGCCAGCAGCTCCTCGATGAGGCGCCGGGCGCGGAGCCGCTCGGCCTCCTCGCCTCGCAGTGAGATCTGGTTGCCGCGGACGTGCACGGTGACGCCCGGGTACTCGCGCTGGATCTGCGCGAGCAGGCGGTCCTGCGGACCGAGCAGGCGCACCATCTCGATGCCGTCGATGTGCAGCAGTTCTTCGTCGGGGCGGGGGCGCGCGTCGGCGCCCTGGTCATTCATCGGCTCAGCCGGCAAGCGTGCGCTCCTCGAGGCCCCCGGCGAGGACGTGCGCGTGCACGTGGAACACGGTCTGGCCCGCGCCCGCGCCGGTGTTGAAAATCAGTCGGAACTGGCCGTCGGCCAGCTCGTCGGCGACGCCACGGGCGACCTCGACGAGCTCCGCGAGGAGCCCGGGGTCGCCGGCGGCGAGCTCGACGACGTCGCGGTAGCGCCCCTGCTTCGGGGTGACGACGACGTGGACGGGCGCCTGCGGCGCGATGTCCCGGAACGCGATGACCCGTTCGGTCTCGGCGACGATCGTCGCGGGGATCTCACGCGCGGCGATGCGCTCGAAGACGGTGGGGTCGGCGGCCTGGGCGGTCATGGGTCCATCGTAGCGACGGATGCCTCACCACCGCCCGAGCCGGGCGCTGAGCAGCGCGATCGCGGCGGGCCCGGCGGTCGAGGTACGCAGCACGGTCGGGCCGAGGCGGACGGGCTCGGCGCCGGCCGCCGCCAGCCGGGCCAGCTCCTCGGGGGCGACGCCGCCCTCGGGTCCGACGAGCAGGGCGAGCGGCCGCTCGTCGAGCTCGAGCTGCGCGAGGCCGTGCTCGGCGGTCGGCTCGAGCACGAGCAGTCGGGCGCCGGCGAGCAGTTCCGGCAGCCGGGCCGTCGGCGTCGCCGCCGTGACCTCCGGCACCCAGGCGCGGATCGACTGCTTGCTCGCCTCGCGGGCGATCGTCGCCCAGCGCTGCCGCCCCTTCTCGGCCTTCGCACCCTCCCAGCGCGAGACGGAGCGGGCCGCGGCCCACGGCACGATGCGGTCGACCCCGAGCTCGGTGGCGGCCTGGACGGCGAGCTCGTCGCGATCGCCTTTGGCGAGGGCCTGCACGAGCACGAGCGCGGGCGCGGCCGGCTGCTCGCGGCGGACCTCGTCGACCTCGATCACGAGCTCGCCCTGGCCGCTCTCGAGCACCGGGCCGGACACGACCGTGCCACGCCCGTCGCCGATCGCGATCCGCTCGCCGAGGCGCACCCTGGCGACCTGGACGGCGTGGCGCGCCTCCTGACCGCCGAGCCGCACGATGTCGCCGGCGGCGACCGCCGCCAGTTCCGCGCCTTCGTCGAGGTAGAGGCTCGCCATCTCAGCCCAGGAACCGGTCGCGGAGCTTCGCGAAGAGCCCCTGCTGGAAGTGCGCGAGCTCGGGCGCCTTCTGCTTGCGCGCGGCGGCGAGCTTCTCGACGAGTTCGCGCTCCTTGCCGGAGAGCTTCGTCGGGGTGAGCACGTGCACGCCGATCCGGAGGTCGCCTCGACCGTTGCCCCGGAGCCGCGTGACGCCGCGGTCCTTGACGGTCAGCACCTCGCCCGACTGCAGTCCCGGCTTCAGCTCGAGCTCGACGTCGCCGTCGAGGGCGTGCACCGTGGTGCTGGTGCCGAGCACGGCATCGGTCATCGCGACCTCGAGCGTGCAGAGCAGGTCATCGCCGTCGCGGCTGAAGACCTCGTGCGTCTTCACCTTCATCTCGAGATAGAGGTCGCCGTTCGGGCCGCCCGCGGGACCGGCCTCGCCGGACCCCGGCATCTGCAGCCGGAGGCCCGTGTCGACGCCGGCGGGGATGTCGACCGGCACGGTGCGACGAGCGCGGACCCGACCCTGCCCCTGGCAGGTGACGCACGGCGTGGCGATGATCGTGCCGTAGCCGCGGCAGGAGCCGCAGGGGCTCGCCGTGACGACGTTGCCGAGCAGCGAGCGCACGGTGCGCTGGATCTGCCCGGTGCCGTGGCAGATGTCGCAGGTGACGGGCGAGGTGCCGGGGGCGCAGCAGCTGCCGTGGCACGTCTCGCAGACGACCGCCGTGTCGACCTCGAGCTCGCGGTGGGTGCCGAAGATGACCTCCTCGAGGCCGAGCTCGACGCGGATGAGCGCATCCTGCCCGCGTTCGCGCCGCGAGCGGGGGCCTCGGCTCTGCTGGCCGCCGCCGAAGAAGGTCTCGAAGATGTCGCCGAAGCCCCCGAAGCCGGCCTGGCCGCCGAAGCCGCCCTGCCCGCCGAGGTCGTACTGCTGGCGCTGCTTCGGGTCGGAGAGCACGTCGTAGGCGTGCGTCACCTCCTTGAAGCGCTCGGACGCCTCGGCGCCCGGGTTGACGTCGGGGTGCAGCTCGCGGGCGAGCCGGCGGTAGGCCTTCTTGATCTCGTCAGGGGTGGCGTCGCGGGAGACGCCGAGGACCTCGTAGTGGTCTGCCACGGAGGGCGGTTCCTTTCGATGGGTGCCGGGTGCGGCTGGTCGATGACGGCTGCTGGTCAGTGCTCGCCGAGCGTGCGGGAGAGATAGCGCGCGACCGCGCGGACCGCCGCCATGCTCGTGGTGTAGTCCATGCGGGTCGGCCCGACGACGCCGAGCCGTGAGACGTCGCGGCCGGCCACCGCGAACGAGCTCGCGATGACCGAGGTCTCGGCGAGGCCGAACGGGGCGTTCTCGCGGCCGATGCTGACGGCGACGCCGTGCTGATCGGAGGCCATCTCGCCGAAGAGCTTCAGCAGCACGACCTGTTCTTCGATGGCCTCGATCACGCCGAGGATGGAGCCCGCGAAGTCCTGTTCGGTGCGCACCAGGTTCGCGGCGCCGGCGACCACGAGGCGGTCGCCGCGCTGGACGCGGGCCTGCTCGGCGAGGGTGGTCGCGAGCGTGTGCAGCACCTGCGCGTGCCGCGGGTCGACCGCGGGCACCTCGCCCGAGAGCGCCTGCGCGGCCTCGGCGAGGGTCCGCCCGGCGGCGAGCTCGTTGAAGCGGGCCCGGAGCGAGGCGAGCGTCTGCTCGTCGACCGGCGAGCCGAGCTCGGCGACGCGCTGCTCGACCTGACCGGAATCGGTGATGAGGATGCAGAGCACTCGATCGGGCGCGAGCGCCACGAGTTCGACGTGGCGCACGCGCGAGCTCGCGAAGCTCGGGTACTGCACGACGGCGAGCTGATTGGTGAGCTGCGCGATCAGCCGCACGGTGCGCGCCAGCAGCTCGTCGAGGTCGCTCGACTCGCCGAGGAAGGTCTCGATCGCGTGCCGCTGCGCCTGGCTGAGCGGCCGCAGCTCGCTCAGCTGGTCGACGAAGACGCGGTACCCCTTGTCGGTGGGGATGCGCCCCGACGAGGTGTGCGGCGCCGCGATCAGCTCCTCCTCCTCGAGCAGGGCCATGTCGTTGCGGATCGTCGCGGCCGAGACGCCGAAGGCGTGCCGCTCGACGATCGTCTTCGAGCCGACCGGCTCGCGGGAGGCGACGTAGTCCTGCACGATCGCGCGGAGCACGGCCAGCCCTCGATCGGAGACCATCGCCCCACCTCCCGTCCGTTGGCACTCGTCTTCTTCGAGTGCCAATCCTATCGCGACATCCTGCGCCGCGGGCGTTGCGACGCCCCACG
The DNA here is from genome assembly GCF_022811605.1 of Agromyces soli. GTDB lineage: Bacteria > Actinomycetota > Actinomycetes > Actinomycetales > Microbacteriaceae > Agromyces > Agromyces soli. The sequence goes on from NZ_CP094533.1 coordinate 3,124,254, forward strand.
GGCGGCGCTACGGTGATCCCGAGTCCGCGAGCCGTCCCCCGAACGGGTCAGCACGAGCCGCGGCCGATCCCCAGCCCCGAAAGGCATCGCCATGACCGACCCCAACGCACAGACGCCCGACCCGAACGTGCCGCCCCAGCAGCCCGTGCCCCCGCAGCCGGCCGCCGCAGCCGGGCCGCTCCCCCAGGACCAGGACATCCAGTGGGCCTCCTTCGCCCACCTGGGCGGCATCCTCGGCTTCCTGCCCTCGCTCATCATCTGGCTCGTCTTCAAGGACCGCGGCCAGTTCACCAACGTCGAGGCGAAGGAGGCCCTGAACTTCCAGATCACGATGCTCATCGGCTACGTCATCGGCGCCGTGCTCTCGATCATCCTCATCGGCGGCCTCATCTCGCTCGCCGTCTGGGTGATCTCGATCGTGTTCTCGATCATCGCGTTCCTGCGCGTCAAGGACGGGCAGCACTACCGCTACCCCTTCGCGCTCCGACTCATCAAGTAGTCGACTCCGGCCGCCCCGCGGTCGCAGCGGCACCGGCGGCGCGCCGGACGGGCCCTTCCGTCCGGCGCGCCGTTTCTGCCACCATGGAGGCGTCCGACCATCCCACCGCGCAGGCGGTGCAGCCAGGAGGCCTTCCATGACCGACGTGCCCACCCCACCGACCCCGCCGACGCCGCCGCCTCCCGGCCCGCCGGCCCCGCCGCCCGGCAATCCCTACCAGCAGACGCAGCCGCTGAATCCGGCCGACGAGAAGCTCTGGGCGACGCTCGTGCACATCGGCGGCATCTTCTTCAGCTTCATCCCGGCGCTGCTCGGCTACCTGCTGCTGAAGGACAAGGGCCCGTTCGTGCGCGCGCACACCGCGACGGCGCTGAACTTCCAGCTCACCATGCTCATCGCGAGCGTCGTCGGCGGCATCCTGACCATCGTCATCATCGGCATCTTCATCCTCGCCGCGGTCGGCGTGCTGGTCATCGTGTTCAGCATCATCGCCGCCATCAAGGCGAACCAGGGCCAGCCCTACACCTACCCGATGTCGATCAAGTTCGTCAGCTGATCGAGCATCCTCGGATCGCCCGTCTCCCCCGCGGAGGCGGGCGATTCGACGTTCCGGCCCGAGCAGCGCCCCGGACTCAGGCGAGCAGCCGCCGGACGACCGCGTCCGCGAGCAGCCGACCGCGGCGGGTGAGGGTCAGCCGGCCGGCGAGCGCCGCGCGCGGCTCGACGAGCTCCTCGGCGATGAGACCGGCGATCGCCGCGCGCCCCGGTTCGGGGAGCGAGGCGATCTCGAGCCCCTCGCGGATCCGGATGCCGAGCAGCACCCGCTCGGTCTCCCGGGCCGCGGCGTCGAGCGTCTCCCGGCCGACTGCCGGGGAGACGCCGGCGGCGATGCGGTCGGCGTAGGCGGCCGGGTGCTTCGCGTTCCACCAGCGCACGCCGCCGACGTGGCTGTGCGCGCCGGGTCCGACGCCCCACCAGTCGTCGCCGCGCCAGTAGCCGAGGTTGTGCCGCGAGCGGTGCTCGTCGCCGCGCGCCCAGTTGCTGACCTCGTACCAGGCGAATCCCGCCTCGGCGAGCAGCTCGTCGGCGAGTTCGTACATGTCGGCCGCGAGGTCGTCGTCGGGCGCGGCGAGCTCACCGCGGCGCACCTGGCGGGCGAGCTTCGTGCCGTCCTCCACGATGAGCGAATAGGCGCTCAGATGATCGGGGGCGGCGACGATCGCCGCCTCGAGGCTCGTGCGCCAGTCCGCGAGCCGCTCCCCCGGCGTCGAGTAGATCAGATCGAGGCTCACGTCGAGCCCCGCTTCGCGCGCCCAGGCGACGACGAGCGGCACCCGCTCGGGGTCGTGCGTACGGTCGAGCGTCGCGAGCACGCTCGGCACCGCCGACTGCATGCCGAACGACACTCGGGTGAAGCCGCCGTCGCGCAGCTCGGCGAGGTACGCGGCGTCCACCGAGTCCGGGTTCGCCTCCGTCGTCACCTCGGCGCCGGGCCGGATGCCGAACTCGCGGCGGGCGGCCGCGAGCATCTCGACGAGCTGAGCGGCGGGCAGCAGCGTCGGGGTGCCGCCGCCGAAGAACACGGTGCCGAGCTCGCGCGGGGGCAGACCGGATGCCTCGAGCGCCGCCGCGCCGAAGCGCAGCTCGCCGATCGCCTGCGCTGCGTAGTCGGCCTGGGTGGCGCCGCGCAGCTCGGTCGCCGTATACGTGTTGAAGTCGCAGTACCCGCAGCGCACGCGGCAGAACGGCACGTGCACGTAGAGCCCGAGCGCGCGCTCGGCGGCGCCGTCGACGGCCTGCGCGGGCAGCAGCCCGTCCGCCGGCGCAGGATCGCCGATCGGAAGCGGTCCGGCCACGGCTCAGACGAACGCGGGGTGCAGCGCGCGCAGCTCCCGCTGGGTGAGCTCGCGGCGGCGGCGGCGCACGGCCGGGGCGACGACGGCGCGCGCACCGCCCGCCGTCTGCAGCACCGAGCGGATCGTCAGCCAGACGCTGTCGTCCTCGCGGCGTTCGAGCACGAACGACTCCTCGCCGCTCTCCTCCCCGTCGGCGGTGGTGCCGTAGGCGAAGCCGATGCGGTCCGGCTCGTCGATGACGTAGACGACGAGGACGTGCGTGTCGTGATGCCCGAAGCGGCGCTGCGAGCGGAGCGTCGCCGTCATCCCTGCGGCGAGGTACGGCGTGCCGTCGGCGGCGAAGCGCTGCTCGGTGTGCGGCTGGGCGCCGGCGGCGGGCGCGCCCTCGACGTCGTAGGCGATGCCCGTGTACTGCGTGCCGGTGCCGGCCGTTACGTCGAGCACCTCGAACCCGGCGCCGCGCTGGACGCCCCAGGTCATCAGTTCTTCCGCGGCCTTGTCGAAGCGCTCACGCCCCGAGCCGATCTTCACGCTGTCCTCCGCCGGGCGGTAGCCCTCCGGCGGGTAGCGGAGGAGATCGGGGGCCTGCGTGGCCCCGATCGCCCCGTACGTCACCGACTGGTCGGTGAACGAGCTCCGTCGCTTCATGACGCGCTCCCTACTTCTTCTTGGAGTCCTTGGACTCGGTGTCGCCCGAGAGCGCGGCGATGAACGCCTCCTGAGGGACCTCGACGCGGCCGACCATCTTCATGCGCTTCTTGCCCTCCTTCTGCTTCTCGAGGAGCTTGCGCTTGCGGCTGATGTCGCCGCCGTAGCACTTCGCCAGCACGTCCTTGCGCATGGCCCGGATGGACTCGCGCGCGATGATCCGGGCCCCGATCGCCGCCTGGATCGGCACCTCGAACTGCTGGCGCGGAATGAGCTCGCGAAGCCGGCCGGTCATCAGCACGCCGTACGCGTACGCCTTGTCGCGGTGCACGATCGCGCTGAACGCGTCGACCTGCTCGCCCTGCAGCAGGATGTCGACCTTCACCAGGTCGGCGGCCTGATCGCCGGAGGGCTCGTAGTCGAGCGAGGCGTAGCCGGCGGTCTTCGACTTCAGGTGGTCGAAGAAGTCGAAGACGATCTCGCCGAGCGGCATGTCGTAGCGGATCTCGACGCGGTCCTCGCCGAGGTACTCCATGCCGAGCAGGGTGCCGCGACGCGACTGGCAGAGCTCCATGATCGTGCCGACGTAGTCCTTCGGCGCGAGGATCGCGGCCTTCACCATCGGCTCGCGGACCTCGGCGATCTTCGCCCCGGTCGGGAACTCGCTCGGGTTCGTGACGGTGACGGTCTTCTTGTCCTCCGTGGTGACCTCGTAGACCACCGAGGGCGCGGTCGCGATGATGTCGAGACCGAACTCGCGGCGGAGCCGCTCGGTGACGATTTCGAGGTGCAGGAGCCCCAGGAAGCCGGCGCGGAAGCCGAAGCCGAGGGCGACCGAGGTCTCGGGCTCGTAGACGAGCGCGGCATCCGAGAGCTTCAGCTTGTCGAGGGCCTCGCGCAGCTCGGGGTAGTCGCTGCCGTCGATCGGGTACAGGCCCGAGAACACCATCGGCAGCGGCTCGGTGTAGCCGTCGAGCGCATCGGCCGCGGGCTTCACCGCGGTCGTGACCGTGTCGCCCACCTTGGACTGGCGGACGTCCTTCACGCCGGTGATCAAGTAGCCGACCTCGCCGACGCCGAGGCCCTTGCTGGGGGTGGGCTCGGGCGCGCTCACGCCGATCTCGAGGATCTCGTGCGTCGCCTTCGTCGACATCATCTGGATGCGCTCGCGCGGATTCAGCTGCCCGTCGACCATTCGCACGTAGGTGACGACGCCGCGGTAGCTGTCGTAGACGGAGTCGAAGATCATCGCGCGCGGCGGCGCGTCGGCGTCGCCGACCGGGGCGGGGATGCGCTGCACGACGCGGTCGAGGAGCGCTTCGACCCCGAGGCCCGTCTTGCCCGAGACCTTCATCACGTCGTCGGGCGAGCCGCCGATGAGGTCGGCGAGCTCGCGCGCGTACTTCTCCGGCTCCGCGGCGGGCAGGTCGATCTTGTTCAGCACCGGGATGATCTCGAGGTCGTTCTCGAGCGCCAGGTACAGGTTCGCGAGGGTCTGCGCCTCGATGCCCTGCGCGGCGTCGACGAGCAGGATGGCCCCCTCGCAGGCCGCGAGGGAGCGGGAGACCTCGTAGCTGAAGTCGACGTGTCCGGGGGTGTCGATCATGTTGAGCGCGTACGCGACGTCGCGCCCGCTCTCGTCGGCGACGGCCCACGGCATGCGCACCGCCTGGCTCTTGATGGTGATGCCGCGCTCGCGCTCGATGTCCATGCGGTCGAGGTACTGGGCCCGCATGTCCCGGTCGGAGACGATCCCCGTGATCTGCAGCATGCGGTCGGCGAGGGTCGACTTGCCGTGGTCGATGTGCGCGATGATGCAGAAATTGCGGATCAGCGCAGGGTCGGTGGCAGCAGGCACCGGCGGGTTCACAGCTCTCGGAGACATCGATCGATTCTCCCATGACTTCGGGTGCGACTTTCGACGGATGCCCCGGTCAGGCCCCCGGGGCTACGCTGAGGCCCATCATGGCCGTGCTCGAAGCCCCCGTCGACGAGCGGGTGCAGCCCTCCGCGCTGCGCCCGGTCTTCATCGCGCTCCGCGCGGGACTCCACGTGCTCGTCGTCGGACTGGCGCTCTTCGTCGTCGTCCGGGCGCTCGTCGCAGACGACGGGCTGGAGGTGCCCGTCACGGTCCTCGCGATCGTGTTCCTCGCCTGGTACGGGGCGGGCGTCGCCGCCGCGCACCGGCACCTCCCGGTGTGGGCGCGCGTGCTCTGGCTCATCGGCCTGCTCGCGCTGTGGGCCGCGCTCAGCGTGCTCACGCCCGACGCGGCGTTCCTCGCGTTCCCGCTCTTCTTCCTCGAGCTGCACGTGCTCGCCGCCTCGATCGCCGTGCCGCTCGTGATCGTCACGTTCGCGATCTCCGTCGCCAGTACGACGATGCACCTCGGCTTCGAGCCCGGCAGCATCCTCGGTCCGTTCATCAGCGCCGGCGTCGCGATCGTCATCGGACTCGGCTACCGGGCCATGGCGCAGGAGACGAGGGAGCGTCAGGCGCTCATCCTCGATCTCATGGCCACCCGTGAGGAGCTCGCCGCCGCCAGCCGGGAGGCCGGCACCAAGGCCGAGCGCGAGCGGCTCGCCCGCGAGATCCACGACACCGTCGCGCAGGGCCTGTCGAGCATCCAGATGCTGCTGCACGCGGCCGAGCGAGACGTGCAGGACGACCGCACCCGGGAGCGCCTCGAGCTCGCCCGCGAGACGGCGGCGGAGAACCTCCAGGAGACGCGGCGCTTCATCCGCGAGCTCACCCCGGCCCCGCTCGACGGCCGCGGGCTGCCCGCCGCGCTGCAGCGCCTCGTCGACTCGGCGAACGCGCAGGCCGAGCAATCGGGCGCGACGGTGCGCGCGAGCTTCTCGACGAGCGGGGAGCCGGCCCCGCTGCCCATGGCGGTCGAGGCGACGCTCCTCCGCATCGCCCAGGGCTCACTGGCGAACGTCGTCGGCCACGCCAGGGCGACGCACGCCGAGCTCACGCTGAGCTTCCTCGGCGACGAGGTCGCGCTCGACGTCGTCGACGACGGCGTCGGCTTCGACCCGCGAAAGGCCGAGGCGGGCGACGGATTCGGGCTGCCCGCCATCCGGCGCCGCGCGGAGCGGCTCGGCGGCACCGCCGACGTCGAGTCCGCACCCGGCGAGGGCACCGCGGTCGTCGTGCGCATCCCGGTGGTGCCGTCGTGATCCGCCTCATGCTCGCCGACGACCATCCCGTCGTCCGCGCCGGCATCCGGGCGATGCTCGAGGCCGACCCGGAGCTCGTCGTCGTGGCGGAGGCGGGAACCGCGGCGGAGGCGATCCGCCTCGCCGGCGAGAGCGGCGACGGGGGCATCGACCTCGTGCTGATGGACCTGCAGTTCCCCGGCGAGCTGCAGGGCGCCGAGGCCACCCGGCGCATCCGCGCCCTCCCTCGCCCGCCGCGGGTGCTCGTGCTCACGAATTACGACACCGACGCCGACATCCTCGGCGCGATCGAGGCGGGAGCCAGCGGCTACCTGCTGAAGGACGCCCCGCCCGAGGAACTCCTCGCGGCGGTGCGCCTCGCCGCGGCCGGCGAGACCGCCCTCGCCCCGGCGGTCTCCTCTCGACTCGCCGCCGCGGACGGCGCCGAGCAGCGGCTCACCGCCCGCGAAGCGGAGGTGCTCACGCTCGTCGCCGAGGGACGGTCGAACCGCGAGATCGGCCGCGCCCTCTTCCTCAGCGAGGCCACGGTGAAGAGCCACCTCGTGCACATCTTCACGAAGCTCGACGTCGGTTCGCGCACGGCCGCGGTGGCGCGGGCTCGCGAGCTCGGCGCGATCCGCGCGGGCTGACCGTGGTCCGCGCGCGCGTCGTGCTCGTCCACGGCATCCGCACCTCCGCCACGATGTGGCGCGCGCAGCTCGAGGCGCTCGCGCGCTACGACGTCGAGGCCGTGGCGATCGACCTGCCCGGGCACGGGCGCCGGATCGGCGAACCGTTCACCCTGCACGGCGCAGTGGCTGCGATCGCGGACGCGCTCCGGGCCGAGGAGCACGCGGATGGCCCGCACGGCTCGGCTGGCTCGGCTGGCTCGGCTGGCTCGGCTGGCTCGGCGCAGCCGGAGCCCGTGCCGCGCCTGCTCGTCGGGCTGAGCCTTGGCGGCTACCTCGCGATCGAAACCGCGGCAAGGCATCCGGACCTGCTCGACGGCCTCGTCGCCGCCTCGTGCGGCACCCGCCCCCGCGGCGTCGGCCTCCACGGCTACCTCGCCCTCGCGGACGCGATCGGCCGACTGCCGGACCGCGGACGCTCGCTCAACGACGGCTTCATCCGCCTCATGCTCTCCCCCACCGCAGCGCACGACGTCGTCGCCGGCGGCGTGGCCCTCGACGTCATGCGGCCGACGCTCCGCGCCGTCGGCACGATCGACCTCGAGGCGGCGCTCGGCGCGGTGCGCTGCCCGGTCTGGCTCGTGAACGGGCAGCTCGATCACTTCCGGCTCGAGGAGCGCCGGCTCGCCCGTGCGATGCACGACGGCCGGCTCGTCGTCGTGCCCGGCGCCACCCACCTCGTGAGCCTGAGCCGCCCGGAGGCGTTCACCGCCGTGGTGCTCGATGCGGTGGCCGAGCTCCAACGCCGCGCGGCGGCCCGCGGCCGCGCCGGGCGGGCCCCCGCATCGACCGGGTGAGACGCACCGCTCGCTTTGGTGCCGTCCGCTGAGAACTGGTATCGTTGCCTGTTGGCTTGCGTGTGGGTCCCACCCCGCACGAAACGTCGCGGCGGCCCCTCTACCGCTCGCGGCACATCCCGTACCGCACGACAACGAAAGAATCCACGTGGCAAACATCAAGTCGCAGATCAAGCGCATCCGCACCAACCGCAAGGCCGAGGAGCGCAACAAGGCCGTCAAGAGCGAGCTCAAGACCGTCGTCCGCGCCGCGCGCGAGGCGATCGCCGGTGGCGACAAGGACAAGGCGACCGCCGCCGTTCGCGTTGCGAACCGCAAGCTCGACAAGGCTGTCTCGAAGGGCGTCATCCACAAGAACCAGGCCGCGAACCGCAAGTCGGCGATCGCGAAGCAGGCCGCCGCGCTCTGAGGCGCAGCAGCATCCACGAAGGCCCCGCTCCGGCGGGGCCTTCGTCGTTCCCGCGCGGCTGCTGCTTCGCCCCGGCACCGGCACCGGTGCGGTAGCGGCTGGCGAGTCGCACGACGAAACGCTCGCTGCGCCACTCCTGATGGCGCGTCGGGCGTTTCGTCGTGCAGCTCGCGGATGCCGACGCAGGCGGCGGCCGCGCGAGGCTGGGGCGCGGACGGGACGGGTGGAGCTCGGCGCGGGGGGAACGGGGTCAGGCGCGGCGGCGTGGGGCCCGGGCGCGGGTGGGCCGCGTGAGGCTCGGGCGCGGATGGACCGAGGTCAGTCGCGGCCGCGGGAGGCGATGACGCCGATCAGACGTTCGAGGGCGAAGACGGGGTCGCGCTCGGCGCCCTTCACGGCGGCGTCGGTCGCCGCGAGCGCTTCGATGGTGCGCGCGAGGCCGGCATCGTCCCACCCGGCGAGGTCGCGGCGGGCGCGGTCGACCTGCCACGGGGCCATCCCGAGCGACGACGCGAGCTGCGCTCCCCCGCCGCGCGCCCCGGACACCTTCGCCATCGTGCGCACCTTCATCGCGAACGCCGCGACGATCGGCACCGGGTCGGCGCCGCTGTCGAGTGCGTGCCGGAGGGCGATGAGCGCTTCGCCATGCCGTCCGGCGATCGCGGCGTCGGCGACGGTGAACGCCGTGGTCTCGACCCGGCCCCCGTAGTACTTGGCGACGAGCTTCTCGTCGATGTCGCCCGGGGCGTCGGCCATGAGCTGCCGGCATGCGGCCGAGAGCTCGGCGAGGTCGTCGCTGAACGCGCCGACGAGGGCGCGCAGCGCGCCGGGGCTCACCTTCCGTCCGGCGCTGCGGAACTCGGTCGCGGCGAAGTCCTGTTTCTCGGAATCCTTCTTGAGCTCGGCGCAGACGATCTCGATGCCGCCGCCCGAGCCGGCCCGGATCGCGTCGAGCAGCTTCCTGCCACGCTGACCGTTGCGGTGCCGGAGCACGAGCGTGGTCGACTCGGCCGTCTGCTCGAGATAGTCGAGCGCGTCGAGCAGGAAGTCGTCGCTCGCCTTCTCGACGCCGGAGACGCGGATGAGTCGCGGTTCGCCGAAGAGGGAGGGGCTCGCGAGCGTCAGCAGCTCGCCTCGGCGGTAGGCGTCGGCTTCGAGGTCGCTCACCTCGAGCGCGGGATCCTCGGTGCGGAGGAAGTCGCGGAGCATGCCGATCGCCCGCTCGGCGAGCACGTCTTCGGGACCGGCGACGAGCACCACCGGCGCCGGACGGACCGCGTTCCACGCGAGCTGCGGGATGGCCGCCTTCGCCTTCGGTGCGGCGCGTGCCGCGGTGCGTGCCGCCACTGTCTCCTCCTGCCCGGCGGAATGCGCCGGCTCGACCTCCAAGTCTACGGCGGAGTCTACGGGCGGCCGCTGTCATCGCGGGCTGCTCGACGGCCGACGGCCCCCCGGGCCCGGGTGGCGGCTCCGCCGCGCCGCGCTCGCTCCACAGCCGCAGCCCCTCGCCGTCGTCGCCGACGAACACGGTGCCCATCCGATCGGTGCGCATCGCGTGCACGCGGTGGCGTTCGAGCAGTTCGAGCAGCGCGGCCGTCGGATGCCCGTAGCCGTTGTCGGCGCCGACGCCGATCAGACCCAGCACGGCTCCCAGGCGCGCGTAGAGCGCCTCGTGCTGGTCGGCCGAGCCGTGGTGGGCCACCTTCACGAGGTCGAACTCACCGGTCCGGGCGGCGTCCAGCCGCTTCAGGAGCCCGATCTGCGCCGTCTCGCCGAGGTCGCCCAGCAGGAGCACGCTCGCCTGCGGTCCGTCGACGGCGAGCACGACGCTCGCGTCGTTGCCCGGTCGCGCCCCGGCATCGGGCCACAGCACCCGCCAGCGCAGTCCGCCGAGCTCGCCGTTCCTGCCGACCTCGGCCTCGACCGCGGGGACACCGCGCTCGACGAGCGGGGCGAGCGCCCGGCGCGAACGAGTCCCGTCGGGCGGGCCGTGCAGCACGGCGTCGACCCGATCGGCCACGGCCGGCACTCCGCCGACGTGATCCAGATCCCAGTGCGTGAGCACCAGCACTCCGATGCGATCGACCCCGGCGAGCTCGAGGCAGCGCCCGAGCGCCGCCGGTTCCGGGCCGGTGTCGACCAGCATGGTGCGTCCGCCGGCCCTGAGCAGCACGGCATCGCCCTGTCCCACGTCGCAGGCCACAACGAACCAGTCGGCGGGACGCAGCATCCCGGGCAGCACCCGAGTGCCGAGAGCCCCTCCGACGGTGCCGGCGGCCACGAGGAGCACCAGGGCCAGCGAGAGCGCCGCCAGCGGGCGCCGCTGGTGGCGGCCGAGCACGAGGCGCAATGCGGCCGCGGTGGTGACGAGCAGCAGTGCAGCGCCCGGCGCTCCAGGCGGCCAGGGCAACTGGGCGAGCGGCATGTTCGAGGCGGCGTGCGCGAGTGCAGCGATCCAGCTGGCGGGGAGCCAGGCGAGCTGCGCGAGAGCGAAACCGACCGAGGGCACGATCGGGAGGACGAGACAGGCGAGCAGGCCCAGGACGGTGCCGAGCGGTGCCGCCGGCGCGGCCAGCAGGTTCGCCGCGACCCCCGAGAGCGGGATCGTCGGTTCGAGGAGCACGAGGATCGGCTGGCAGGCGAGTTGCGCTGCGATCGGAACCCCCAGCACGACCGCGAGCGGCGCCGGCATCACGCGGGCGAGGCGCGCGGCGAGCGGCGGGGCGAGCAGGATCAGGCCACCGGTCGCCGCCACCGAGAGCGCGAAGCCGTAGTCGCCCGCATACCAGGGGTCGGCCACGAGGAGCACGATCACCGCCGTCGCGAGCGCGGGCGCGCCACCGCCCCGCCGTCCGCGGGCGAGCGCCACGAGCAGCACGATCGCCATGGCCGCAGCGCGGACGACGCTCGCCTGCGGCGTCACGAGCACCACGAAGCCGAGCAGCGCGCCGATCGCAACCGCCACCCGAGCCCAGCGCGGCGCGCGGCATCGAGCCGCGATCCAGAACGCGGCGGCCGTGATGATCGCGCAGTTCGCCCCGGACACCGCGGTGAGGTGGGTGAGCGAACTCGCCTTCATCGCGGCGTCGAGCTCCTCGCCGACGGCGCGCTCGTCGCCGACTGCCAGCCCGGGCACGAGCGCGCCGCCATCGCCGCCGAGTTCGGTGGCGGCATCCACGAGTCCGGCGCGCAGCGGGAGCGCCCATGCGGCCCACCAGGGGGGCGGCGCGATGCGGTCCACCGCGCCGCCGCGCAGCCGGAGCGCTGCACGCTCGGAGGGCGGCTGCGGCGCAGCCCGAGCGTCGAAGGCGAGCCGCGAGCCGAGCCCGATCCTGCCGGGGTCGGCTTCGAACTCCGCGACCACCGGCACCGGGCGCACCGCTTCGCCCTCGACCTCGAGCAGTCGCGCCGGCACCCGCAGCCGCTGGGACGCCGGCGCGCCCGGATCGGACTCGGATTCGGCGTCGAACCCCGTCGCCGCCGAGGCGAACGAGGCGTCGCGCGGAGTGCCGACGAGTTCGACGACCACGGCCGCCGAGGCCCGTCGCTCCCCCGCGAACGGTCCGCGGTCGCGGTCCGCCAGCGCGACGCCAGCACTCGTCGCGACGACCGCGCCGGCCGCGGCGGCGACGAGCGCCAGCGTTGCCGCAGGCCGCCGCCGGCGCAGCACGGCGAGCAGGGCGCCGCACGCCGTCGCCCAGCACACCACCGGGGCGACCCAGGTTCCGATCCCGAGCTCTGGCAGCCGCACCGCCACCCAGGCGACGGCCCAGGCCACGAGCGCCGGCAGGACGAGCCGCAGATCGCGCACCGGAGCGGCCGTGCCGAGCGGCGGTGCGGGCGGGCTGCTCACAGGGCGACCCGGTCGACGAGCCCGGCGAACACGGCGTCGCCGATGCCCGCGACCTCGAGCAGCTGCTCGACGCTCGTGAAACCGCCGTTCGCCGCTCGCCAGTCGAGGATCCGTTGCGCGAGCGCCGGCCCGATGCGCGGCAGCGTGTCGAGCTCGGCGAGGCCCGCCGTGTTCAGCTGCACCACGCCGGCGGCGCCGGCAGCCCCCGGCTCGCCGCCTGCTCCGCTCGCACCGCCGACCGCCCCGGGCTGCGGCGGCGGCACCTCGCCCGGTCGCGGGACGAGGAGCTGCTCGCCGTCGGTGACCGGGCGGGCGAGGTTCACCCCGCCGGCGTCGGCCTCGGCCGTGAGGCCGCCCGCGGCGGCGATGGCGTCGACGACGCGCGCCCCGGGTTCGAGCTCGACGAGGCCGGGCCGGGCGACGGCGCCGAGGACGTGCACGAGCAGCACCGGTGAGGCCGGCGCCCCGGTCAGCGCAGCCCCGGGCGCCGCCTCGTCGCCCATCGCCGTCTCGTCGCCGAACTCGAGCGAACCGGCATCCCCACCGCCCGAACCGGAGAACGAGAGCAGCGCGGCCACCGCGAGCGCCACGAGGAACACGACGACCGCCGCGCCGACGGCGATGCGGGTGCGCGCACCCGCTCGGCGAGCCGACGGCGCGAGGAGCGCCAGCGCGTCGTCATCGGGCTCGGCGCCGCTCGGGAGTCCAGGCATGCCACGACGCTACGGTCGACCGAACCGCGTGGGACGCACTGAGGCGGACCCGGTGAGCGCCGCGAGATCCGCCCCGCATGTGGAGGAGGGCCGGAGTGCCCTACCCCCGCGTCGCGATGTTGACGAGCTTCGGCGCGCGCACGATGACGTTCACGATCTCACGCTCGCCGATCGCCCGGGCGACCGCGGCCGAGTCGCGCGCGAGGCGCTCGAGCTCCTCGCCGGACACCTTCGGCGAGACCTCGAGCCGGTCGCGCACCTTGCCGTCGACCTGGACGATCGCGGTGACCTGGTCCTCGACGAGCAGCGCCGGGTCGGCCTTGCGCCACGGCACGAGCGCCACGGAGGGCTCGTAGCCGAGCCGCTGCCACATGTCCTCCGCAGTGAACGGCGCGAACAGGTCGAGGACCATCGCCGTCACCTCGGCCGCCTCACGGACGGCCGCGTCGGCCGGGCCGGGGCCCTGGTCGATCGCCTTGCGGGTCAGGTTCACGAGCTCCATCAGGCGCGCGACGATGACGTTGAACTTGTACGACTCGGCCAGCCCCGGGGCATCCGCCAGCAGACGGTGCGAGGCGCGCCGGAGCGCGCGATCGCCCGTCGACCAATCGACCTCGGGGGCGCTCGTCACGTCGTGCGCGATGCGCCAGGCACGGGCGAGGAACTTCGCGGAGCCGACCGGCGACACGTCGGCCCAGTCGATGTCGTCCTCCGGCGGCCCGGCGAACGCGAGCGTCACGCGGAGGGCGTCGGTGCCGTGCGCGGCGAGCTCGGAGGCGAACTCGACGAGGTTGCCCTTGGACTTCGACATCTTCGAGCCGTCCATGAGCACCATGCCCTGGTTCAGCAGGGAGGTGAACGGCTCGGTGAACCGCAGGTAGCCGAGGTCGAACAGCACCTTCGTGATGAAGCGCGAGTACAGCAGGTGCAGGATCGCGTGCTCGACGCCGCCGACGTACTGGTCGACGGGCGCCCACTTCTCGGCCTCGGCCGGGTCGAAGGCGCGCGTGTCGTCGTTCGCGTTCAGGTAGCGCAGGTAGTACCAGGAGCTGTCGACGAAGGTGTCCATCGTGTCGGAGTCGCGCTTGGCCGCGCCTCCGCAGTTCGGGCAGGTGACGTTCACCCAGGCCTCGGCCGCGCCCAGCGGGCTCGTGCCCTTCGGCTTCAGGTCGAGGCCCGCCGCGTCGGGCAGCCGCACGGGCAGCTCCGACTCGGGCACCGGCACCTCGCCGCAGTCGGCGCAGTGGATGATCGGGATCGGCGTGCCCCAGAAGCGCTGGCGGGAGATCAGCCAGTCCCGCAGCCGGAAGTTCTTCGCGGCGCGGCCGGTGCCGCGCTCGTCGAGGATCTCGATGGCCCGGCGGATGGCGTTCGACTTCGACAGCCCGTCGAGGGGGCCGGAGTTGATCAGCCGACCCTCGCCCGTGAGCGCGACGCCGGTCGACGCCGGGTCGAGCGGGGGCAGGTCGTCGGGCTCGATCGCGTTGCCGTCGGCATCGGTCGGGATGACCGGGATGACGCCCGTGACCGGTGCGTTCGTGTCGACGACGACGCGCACCGGCAGCTCGAAGGCGCGGGCGAAGTCGAGGTCGCGCTGATCGTGCGCGGGCACGGCCATGATCGCGCCGTGACCGTAGTCGGCCAGCACGTAGTCGCTCGCCCAGATCGGCAGGCGCTCGCCGTTCAGCGGGTTCACCGCGTAGCGCTCGAGGAAGACGCCGGTCTTCGGCCGGTCGGTCGCGAGCCGGTCGATGTCGCTCTCGGCGCGCACGGAGTCGAGGTAGCCCTCGAAGTTGCGCTGCACCTCGGTGGAGGCGCCGGCCGCGAGCTCGGCGGCGAGCGGGGAGTCGACGGCGACGACCATGAAGGTCGCGCCGTACAGCGTGTCGGGGCGGGTCGTGAACACGGTCACGCGCTCGTCGCGGCCCTCGATCTCGAACTCGACGTCGGCGCCCGAGGAGCGGCCGATCCAGTTGCGCTGCATCGAGACGACCTTCGACGGCCACGTGCCCTCGAGCTGGTTGAGGTCGTCGAGCAGCCGGTCGGCGTAGTCGGTGACCCGGAAGTACCACTGCGTCAGGGCCTTCTTCGTCACCACCGCGCCGCAGCGCTCGCAGTGCCCGTCGACGACCTGCTCGTTCGCGAGCACGGTCTGGTCGTTCGGGCACCAGTTGACCTGGCCGGCCTTGCGATACGCGATGCCCTGTTCGTAGAGCTTCAGGAACAGCCACTGGTTCCACTTGTAGTACTCGGGGTCGCTCGTGTGCAGCTCGCGCGACCAGTCGAAGCTCGGCGCGTACTGGCGGAACGAGCGCTTCTGCTGCGCGATGTTCGAGTAGGTCCACTCGCGGGGATCGGCGCCGCGCTTGATGGCGGCGTTCTCGGCCGGGAGGCCGAACGAGTCCCAGCCGATCGGGTGCAGCACGTCGAAGCCCTGGTGGCGCCAGTAGCGGGCGGAGATGTCGCCGAAGCCGAACGCCTCGGCGTGCCCCATGTGCAGGTCGCCGGAGGGGTACGGGAACATGTCGAGCACGTACTTGCGGGGGCGGGTGTCGCCCTCGCGGCCCGCGCGGAAAAGCTCGAGCTCCTCCCACACCGGAAGCCACTTCTCCTGGATGGCGGCGAAGTCGTAGGCGTCGGCGTCGGGGCGCGGCACGGATTCCTGCTCGTTGACCACGTGACTCTCAATCGTGCGTATCTGCGGGGGTGGGATCGCGGGCGCGACGGAAGCGCGCTCGATGCGAGCTTCCAGCCTATTCGATCGCGGCGTCGGGGGCGGCGCCGAGGGCGTCGAGCAGCGCGCGGGCCTTCACCCGGGTCTCCTCCACCTCCTCCTCCGGCACGGAGAGCGCGGTGATGCCGCCGCCGGTCCCGATCGAAGCACCGGTCGGGGTCACGACGATCGAGCGGATCACCATCGCGAGGTCGGCGCCGCCATCGACCGAGACGGTGCCGAAGGCGCCCGCATAGATGCCGCGCTCCCCCGCTTCGAGCCCGTGCAGGATGCGCATGGCGCTCTCCTTCGGTGCGCCCGTCATCGAGCCGGCGGGGAACGCCGCGGCCATCGCGTCGACGGCGCCGAGCCCGGGCCGGAGCCGCGCGGAGACGGTGGAGACGAGCTGGTGCACCTGCGGGTACTCCTCGACCGTGTGCAAGCCGCTCACGCGCACGCTGCCGAGTTCGGCGACGCGCGAGAGGTCGTTGCGCATCAGGTCGACGATCATGAGATTCTCGGCCCGTTCCTTCGCGCTCGCGAGCAGTTCGCCCCGGAGGGCGGCGTCGCGCTCCGGGTCGGGATGCCGCGGGCGCGTGCCCTTCATCGGCTTCGTCGAGACGAGCCCGCTGGGCTCGACGAGCAGGAACTGCTCGGGCGAGGCGCTGACCAGGGCGGTGTCGTCGAAGCGGAGCAGTCCGCCGTGGTGGCTCCGGCTCGTGCGGCGGAGCCGCCGGTACAGCTCGACGGGGTCGAAACGGCCGTCGACGTCGATCCGGTTGGTGAGGCAGAGCTGGTAGGCGTCGCCCCGGGCGATCGCCTCCTGACAGGCGAGGATGCGTCGGCGGTACGCCTCCGCCGAGTGCCGCCAGCGGGGCGCGGCGACGGCGGGCACGGCGGGCACGGGATCGAGGCCGGCCGCCGCCTCGGGCAGTGCGGCGATGGCGGCTGCGGTGCGCTCGAGCCAGGATGCCTGGGCTGCGGCGAAGGCGGGGTCCGCATCGTCCTCGAGCCACTCGAGACGCATCGTCCGGGCGGCGTGGTCGAAGACCACGGCGCGCTCGGCGAAGAAGAAGGCCGCCGCCGGTGTGCGCGTCGGCGCGGCGGGCAGGCCGAGCGCGCGAGCGCCGAACTCGTAGCCGAACCAGCCGATCCAGCCGAGCGGCGTCGCGCCCGCCGAGGCGTCGACGGAATCGCCGAGCTCGGTGCGGAGCGCTTCGAAGACGTCCGCCGGCGGAGTGTCGTCGCCCGCGACGAGGACCTTGGCGCCATCGCGCGGCACCGCGACGACGCTCGAGCCGGAGCTCGCGTCGATGCCGGAGTCGAGCCACGCGGACACCGGGGCGCCGCCGGCGAGCTCGAGGTGGACGAGCTCCGGGTCGCGCCACCCGGGCAGCGGTCGTCGACGGAGGCGTCGGGGCATCCCCTCAGCCTACGGCGCGCGCGGCCCATGCCGCGCCGCGCCATCCCCCCGTGCCCGCGCCAGCCCCCGCCCCCCGCGCCCACGCGAGGGGGTCGCTTTCCGACATCCGCCGCGGTGGTCACGAGGGCGGATGCCGGAAAACGACCCCTTCGCCGCTCAGCCGAGCACGAGCTCGCGGTCGACGAGTCCCGCCGCGACGGGCGTGTGCGAGATGAGCACGACGGAGCGGCCGGATGCCGCGTCGAGCAGCTCCGCGAGCAGGGCGTCCGCCCGCGCGCGATCGACGCTCGCGGTCGGTTCGTCGAGCACGAGCACGTCGAAGTCCGCGAGCATCGCCCTGGCCAGCGCGATCCGGTGGGCCTGGCCGCCCGATACGAGCGCGCCTCGCTCCCCGACGGGCGCGTCGAGTCCGCCGCGCTCGCGCATCCACTCGCCGAGGCCGACGCGTTCGACCACCGCCTCGAGCTCGGCGTCGCTCGCCGTGTCCCGGGCGAAGATGAGGTTCTGCCGGATCGACTCGTCGAAGAGCCAGGGCCGCTGCTCGACGAGCCCGATGCGGTCGCGCAGCCGATGGGCATCGAGCTCGCGCGCCTCGATGCCGTCGACGCGGTAGGAGCCGCCGTACTCGAGGAATCGGACGAGTACGTGGGCGAGCGTGGTCTTGCCGCTGCCGCTCGGGCCTCGCACGAGCACGCGCTCTCCCGGGTCGAGCACGAGATCGACGGGCCGGAGGGCGCTCGGCCGCTCGATCCCGTCCGACCCCGGCCAGTCGGCGTGCACGCCGTGCAGTTCGAGCCTGGGTGCGGTTCCGTCGGCCGGCAGCGCCCGGGGCGCGACCGCGGGGACGGGCAGCTCCGGCGGCACGTCGGCGGGCACCGCACGGGCGACGCGCTCCGCCGCCGAGCGCGCGACGCGCCACGCCGCCGCCGCGGGCGGGATCGCCGCCGCGACCTCGGCGACGGCGAGCGGCACGAGGGCGAGGATCGCGAGCGTCGGGCCGTCGATGCCGCCGTTCGAGAGGACGGGGGCGGCGAGCCAGAGCGCGACGGCTGCGCCGATGCCACCCATGGCCGCGACGGCCGCGGCGACCGCCCCGGCGGCGACCGCCCGCGCCCGCGAGACGCGTCCGAGTCGCCGGGCGAGGCCGTCGATGCGGTCGAGGTCGGCGTCGGTGGCGCCGTACGCGACCAGCAGCTCCCTCGTGCGGAGGTGTTCGACGACCGCCTGCTGGAGCCGACCGCGCAGCGGGGCGAGCTCGCGGTCGGCCCGCGCGCCCGCGCGATGCTGGGCGAACAGCGCGAGGCCGATGCCGGCCACGAGCACGAGCGCGAGCCCGGCCGCCGCGCCGGGCGCGAGGAACGCGATGCCCGTCACCGCGGCGACGAGCACGACGAGCGCGCTCACGACGGGCTGCACCACGCGGAGCGCGAGGTTCTGAAGCTCGTCGACGTCGCCCACGAAGCGGGCGAGCAGCTCGCCGCCCCGGGTCGCCGGCACGCCGTCGGGCGCGACCGGGAGCATCCGCTCGTACACGCCGGCACGGACAGCCGCGAGCTGCCGGAACGCCGCATCGTGCCCCGCGAGTCGTTCGAGGTAGCGGAACACCGCGCGCGACAGCGCGAACGCCCGCACGCCGACGATGCCGAGCGAGAGAAAGAGGATCGGCGGCTGCTCGGCCGCCCGGGTGATCAGCCAGGCGCTCGCGGCGAGCAGCGCGACGGCCGATCCGCCGGAGGCGATGCCCGCGAGCACCGCCGGCAGGAGCCGCCGGAGGGGCGGCATCGCCTCGCGCAGTACGCGACGTGCGGCGGGGTCAGTTCGCGACACGGACGGCCTCCCGGAGTTCGACGACGCGATCGGCCGCCTCGACGAGGGCGGGGCGGTGGCTCGCGACGAGCACCGCGGTGCCGTTCTCTGCGAGCCGGCGCACGGCGGTGGCGAGCCGGGCCTCGTGTCCGGCGTCGAGCGCCGAGCTCGGCTCGTCGAGGATGAGCAGTCGCACTCCCTCGGCGCGGGCGCGGTGCCAGGCGCGGGCCACCGCGATCCGCTGCTGCTGCCCGCCGGAGAGCCCGGCACCGTCGGCCCCGACCGGGTGCCCGGCCTCGAGCCCCACGGCGAGCTCGGCGAGCGCCTCCTCGAGCAGCGCCTCGGGCGCCTGCTCGCTGCCGAGCCGGACGTTCGACGCGACGGTGCCCGCGCGCAGCAGCGGCTGCTGGCCGGCCCAGGCCACGCGCGGCCGGGCAGCGGGCCCCGCGGGCGCGCCGTCGACCCAGGCCTCGCCGTCGGCCTCGGCGAAGCCGAGCAGCGCGGCGATGAGACTCGACTTGCCCGCACCGCTCGGTCCGACGAGGGCGACGACCTCGCCGGGTGACAGTTCGAGGTCGACGGGAGCGGCGACGGCACGGCCGTCGCGCAGCGCCGCGAACCGTTCGAGCCGGAGCACCGCGCCCGCGTCCGCCCCGGACCGTGCCGAGGCCGGCGTCGTCGCGGCGCGCACGGCCGAGGCATCCGCCCGCTCCCCCGCCTCGATGCGGTCGAGCGCCTCGCCGGAGGCTTCGAGCCCCTCGGTCGAGGCGTGGAAGGCGGCACCCACGTTCCGCAGCGGCAGGAACACCTCCGGCGCGAGCACGAGCACGAAGAGGCCGGCCAGCAGGCCCATCTCCCCCGAGACGAGGCGCAGGCCGATCGACACCGCGACGAGCGCGATCGACAGGCTCGCCCCGAACTCGAGGACGAAGCCGGAGAGGAAGGTCACCCGCAGCACGCGCATCGTCTTGCCGCGGTACGCGTCGGTCGCCCGCCGGATGCGGCCCAGCTGGCGCTCCGCGCGGTTGAAGACCACGAGCGTGGACAGGCCGCCGACGATCTCGAGGAAGGCGGTCGAGAGCTGCTGCAGCCCCTCCCACTGCCGCTGCTGCACCTGCTTGGTGGCCAGGCCGATGAGCGCCATGAAGATCGGCAGCAGTGGCAGCACGATGACGAGGATGAGCCCGGAGAGCGGATCGGCGAGCCAGACCGCGACGAGCAGGATCGGCATCGCGATCACCGTGAGCACGAGCTGCGGGAGGTAGCGCCCGAAGTAGTCGTCGAGCGCGTCGAGCCCGGGTCCGAGCAGGGTCGCGAGCCTGCCCGTGCCGCCGGGCGCTCCGGCGCCGCGATCGACCGACTCGAGCACCGCCCGGCGGAGCTCGGCCTTCACTCGCACCGCCCCTGCGGCGCCGGACCACTCCCACACCCACGCCGCGAGTGCGCGCACGAGGACGCAGCCGACGAGCAGCAGCATCGCCCAGCCGAGCTCCGCCAGCGGGACGCCCGCGACGAGATCGGTCACGAGTCTGGCGAGCGCGTACGCGAAGCCGATGACGGCGACGGCCTGGACGAGCGCCACCGCGCCGCCCGCGGCGAGGAAGCCGCGGGCGGCGCCGGAGCGCCGGATGAGGCGAGGGTCGAGCGGTTTCACGTCAGTGCGCGGCCGCCTCGATGGTCTGCCTGGTGACGCGCTTGCGGAAGATCCAGTAGGTCCACGCCTGGTACGCGAGCACGAGCGGCAGGAAGATCAGCGCGGTCCAGCTCATGAACGTGAGCGTATACGGCGTGCTGGAGGCGTTCGCGATCGTGAGGCTGTTCGCCGGGTCGTTGGATGCGGGCATCACCTCGGGGAAGAGCGCGGCGAAGAGCCCGATCACGGCGGCCGCGATCGTGAGCGCCATGAGCCCGAAGGCCACGCCCTCCTTCCCGCGCACGTTCGCGAGCACTCCGCCGATGAGGGCGACGGCCGCCACGGCCGCCGGCGCCCAGAACCACGCGGAGCCCTGCGCGACGCCCGTCCACAGCAGGAACGCTGCGGCGACGACGATCGTGATGACGCCAGCCTTCGTCGCGAGGCGCTTGGCCCGGGCCCGCAGCTCGCCCTCGGTCTTCAGCGCGATGAACACGGCGCCGTGCGTGAAGAACAGCAGCAGCGTCGTGGCGCCGCCGAGCAGGGCGTACGGGTTCAGCAGGTCGAAGAGCGTGCCGATGTAGTTGTGGTCGGCGTCGAGCGGCACACCCTGCACGATGTTCGCGAAGGCGACGCCCCAGAGCAGCGCCGGCACGGCCGAGCCGACGATGATCATGCGGTCGAACCAGGCCTTCCACTGCGACTCCGGCCGCTGGTGCCGGTATTCGAAGGACACGCCGCGGGCGATGAGCGCGAGCAGGATGAGCAGCAGCGCGAGGTAGAAGCCGGAGAACAGCGTCGCGTACCACTCGGGGAAGGCCGCGAACAGCGCGGCGCCGGCGACGATCACCCACGTCTCGTTGAGATCCCAGACGGGGCCGATCGTGTTGATCATGACCCGGCGGTCGGTGTCGTCCTTCGCGAGGAAGGGCATGGTCATGCCGACGCCGAAGTCGAAGCCGTCGAGCACGAAGTAGCCGACGAAGAAGAAGGCGACGATCCAGAACCAGAGCACGGCGAGATCCATGGCGAACTCCTTCTAGTAGACCGTCGAGGGCTGCTCGACGCGTCCGGTCTCGGGGTCGGGGGCGCCGATCTCGGGCGGCCCCTTCCTGACGGCGCGGATGATGAGGCGCACTTCCACGACGGCGAGGATGCCGTAGATCAGCGTGAAGGCGGTGAGCGAGATGAGCACGTCGAGGCCCGTGACGTTGGGCGACACTGCCGACTCCGTGAACATCTGGCTGAACACGATCCAGGGCTGCCGGCCCATCTCCGTGAACACCCAGCCGACGATCATGGCGCCGAGCGAGAGCGGGAAGCTCCAGATGGCGACCTTCCACACCCACTTCTGCTTCGGCATCCGGCCCTTGCGGGTGAGCCAGAGGCCGACGACGGCGACGAGGACGTGGGCCATGCCGAGCCCGATCATCCAGCGGAACGCCCAGTAGGTGACCCAGATGATCGGCGTGTAGTCGCCAGGGCCCCAGAGCTCGGTGTACTGGGCCTGCAGGTCGTTGATGCCTTCGACGCAGCCGTCGAGACTGTGCGTGGACAGCAGCGACAGGAGGTACGGGACGCGGATGGAGAAGAGTTCGTTCGTGCCGTCCGGTGTGCCGAGCGTGAAGATCGAGAAGGAGGCGTCCGCCCCGCACACGGTGTCGTAGGTGGCTTCGGCCGCGGCCATCTTCATGGGCTGCGTCGCGACCATGGCGAGGCTCAGCTGGTCGCCGAAGAAGGTGGTCAGCGCGCCGGAGACCACCATCGCCCAGAGCCCGAACTTCAGGGCCGGACGCATCGTGTCGAGGTGCTGGTTGCGCGAGAGGTGCCACGCGGCCGCCGTGATGATGAGACCGGACGACACCATGAACGCCGCGGCGATGGTGTGCGGGAAGGCCGCGAGGGCGACGGGGTTCGTCAGCACCGCCCAGATGTCCACCAGCTCCGCCCGGCCGCGCTCGGCGTTCAGCTCGAATCCGACCGGGTTCTGCATCCACGCATTCGCCGCGATGATGAAGTACGCCGACACGATCGAGCCGACCGCGGTCACCCAGATGGTGGCGAGGTGCAGCTTCTGCGGCAGGCGGTTCCAGCCGAAGATCCAGAGGCCGATGAACGTCGCCTCCAGGAAGAAGGCGAGCAGTCCCTCGAGCGCGAGCGGCGCGCCGAAGATGTCGCCGACGAAGCGGGAGTACTCGGACCAGTTCATGCCGAACTGGAACTCCTGCACGATGCCGGTCACGACACCCATGGCGAAGTTGATGAGGAAGATCGAGCCGAAGAACCGGGTGATGCGCAGGTACTCGACCTTCGCCGTGCGCACCCAGGCGGTCTGGAAGATCGCCGTCGTCGTGGCGAGACCGATCGTGAGCGGCACGAACAGGAAGTGGTAGACGGTCGTCAGACCGAACTGCCACCTGGCCAGCAAGAGCGGATCGAGCAGATCATTCACAGGGTGCCCCCTTCGCGGCCGTCCGGGCCCGAGCGGATGACTTCTACACCTCGTAGAAGCCTGCGGCACCCATTCTTCTACTCGATGTAGAAGAAGCGCAAGTCACGCAGTACGATGAAGCAATGGCAGGTCTTGGCGAGCTCGAACGAGCGGTGATGGAAGAGCTCTGGACGAGCGACGCCGCACTCACGGCCAACGAGGTGCGCGACCGGCTCGTGCTCACCGATTCCGACCGCGGCCGCTCCCCCGCGACGACCACGGTGCTCACCGTGCTGTCCCGGCTCGAGCGCAAGGGATTCGTCTCCCGCTCGCGCGACCAGCGACCGCACCGCTACCGCGCCCTGCTCAGCCGGGCCGAGCACACCGCGGAGCTCATGCACGAGGTGCTGGACTCCTCGCACGACCGCGACGGCGCCCTCGCGCGCTTCGTCGGCACCGTCACCGCCGGCGAGGCGCAGACCCTCCGCCGCCTCCTCGACGAGCTCAGCGCCCGGCGCTGACCATGCTCGTCGTCGCGGCTGTGCTCGCCGCCCTCGCGATCACCCTCGCGTGGCCGGCCCCGCTCGCGCTCGCGAGCGCCGCCTGGCCGGCCAGAGCGCCCGCCCTCGCCCTCGCCCTCTGGCAGGCGATCGCCCTCTCGGGCGGCCTCGCCATGATCGGCAGCCTGCTCGCCTTCGGCGCCTCGGCCTCGGGATCCCTCCTCGCCGGACTCCGGGACCTCCTCCCCCATCTCGTCGACGGGCCGATCCCCGAGCACTACGGCGTGTTCGAGATCGCCGCCCTCACGCTCGCCGCCGGACTCGCGGTGCACCTCGCCCTGAACCTCGCGCTCACCGCGGTCTCGGCGGAGCGCGAGCGACGTCGCCAGCACCAGCTCATCGATCTGCTGAGCGAGCCGCTGCCCGGCCAGCCGGGCACCCGGGTGCTCGCCCACCCGGTACCGCTCGCGTACTGCGTGCCAGGCCTGCGCACGGCGACGGTGCTCACCGACGGCCTCATCGGTGCGCTCGAGGACGACGAGCTCGCGGCGGTCGTCGCGCACGAGCGCACTCACCTCGAGCAACTGCACCACGTCGTGCTGCTCTCCTTCCGCGCGTGGCACAGCGCACTGCCCTGGTTCCCGATCGCGAATCGCGCAGAGCGGGCCGTGTCCACGCTGACGGAGATGCTCGCCGACGACGGCGCCCGACGCACCACGGGGGCCGAACCGCTGCGGCGGGCGGCCGAACGCCTCGGCGCCGACGCCGAGCCCTTCGCCTACGCGGACGCCGGTGGTGTCCGGCCCGACCCCGACCTGCTCGAAGCGCGGCTCCGTCGCCTCGATGACCCGATCCAGCCGCTGCCG
Organism: Agromyces soli; assembly: GCF_022811605.1. Classification (GTDB taxonomy): domain Bacteria; phylum Actinomycetota; class Actinomycetes; order Actinomycetales; family Microbacteriaceae; genus Agromyces; species Agromyces soli. Next base: position 3,148,249 of record NZ_CP094533.1, read on the forward strand.
CTCGTCGAGCGCGTCGGCATCGTTGCGACCGCGTTCATCCTCGTCGCGACGCCCATCGTCTCGATGCTCGCGATCCTCGGCTGAGGCCGGCAGGTTCCGCCGCGATGTCACTCCGCGGTACGGGGCGCACCCCCGCGTGATCACTCCCTGGTCGGATGCCCTCCCCAGCCACGGCCCGTAGGCTCGGTCACGATGAACGAGCTGCTCGATTGGATCCTCGACACCGTCCAGAGCGTGGACCCGGTGCTGCGCACCGTGCTGGCGGGGATCGGCATCATGCTCGAGACCTCCGTGCTCATCGGCCTCATCGTGCCCGGGGACACGGTCGTCATCGTCGCCTCGACGGCGATCGAGAACGGCACGCAGTACGTGGCGATGCTCGTGACCGTCATCTTCGGCGCGCTCCTCGGCGAGACGGTCGGCTTCGTGCTCGGCCGCTGGTTCGGCCCGCGCATCCAGCACTCGCGGCTCGGCCGGCGCATCGGCGAGGCGAACTGGCAGCGCGCTCAGCGCTACCTCGACCGGCGCGGCGGGCCCGCGGTGTTCATCTCGCGCTTCCTGCCGGTGCTGCACTCGCTCGTTCCGCTCACCGTCGGCATGAGCACGATGAGCTATCGCCGCTTCCTCGCCTGGACCGCGCCCGCCTGCGCGATCTGGGCCGCGGCGTACACGACCGTCGGCTGGGTCGCGGCGGGCAGCTACCGAGAGCTCAGCCGCGAACTGCACTGGGCGGGCTACGTCTTCGTCGCCGTCATCGCGGTGTTCCTCGTCGTCGTCTGGATCGCGAAGAAGCTGATCCTGCGCTCCGAGGCCCGCCACCTCGAGGCCGACGCGGCGCTGGGCGACGCGGTCGCGGGCGACGCGACGCCGGTCGACGAGCTCGCGAACGAGACCGCCGTGAGCGAGGGCGAGGCGAGCCCGTGCACGACGGAGGGGCCGGAGTCCCGGGCGTGACCCGGGATTCCGACCCCTCTGCGAGGCTCAGAACAGCGACTTCTCGGCCAGCCAGTCCTTCGCGATCTGCGCGGCCGACTGCTGCTCGTTGACGCTCAGCGAGTTCAGCGCGACGAGGTCCTCGGGGGTGAGCGCAGCGCTCACCGTGTTGATGACCTTCGCCATGTCGTCGGTGACCTTCTCGCTCACCACGGGCACGACGTTCGAGGCGAGGAAGAGCCCCTCGGGGTCCTCCAGCGTCACGAGGTCGTTCGCGGCGATGTTCGGGTCGGCGCTGAAGATGTTCACCATCTGCACCTGGTCGTCGACGAGCGCCTTCAGGGTCAGCGGGCCGCCGTTGTCCTCGATCGGGGTGAAGGCCACGTCGACGCCGTACACCGACTTCAGGCCCTCCGGCCCGTAGGGGCGGGTCGCCAGCTCGGAGTTGCCGCCGAGCGTGATCTTCGAGGTGACGTTCTTGAGGTCGGCGAGGCTCTTCACGTTGTTCGCCTCGGAGAACGCCTTGGTCACGTTGTACGAGTCCTGGTCGCTCGCGGTCGACTGGTCGAGCACGCGCAGCCCGTCGGGCAGCGCACCCTCGAGCGCGGTATAGACGTCGTCGCTCGTGGTCGCCGTCGTGTCGGGCTCGAAGAACTGCAGCAGGTTGCCGGTGTACTCGGGGAAGACGTCGATCGAGCCGTCCTCGATCTCGGGCATGTAGACCTCGCGCTGCCCGATGCGGAACTGGCGGTCGACCGTGAAGCCGTTCTCCTCCAGTGCCTGCGCGTAGAGCTCGGCGATGATCTCGTTCGAGTAGTAGTCCTGCGAGCCGATGACGATGGTGTCGCCCCCCGAGCCGCCCGGCGAGGACGACTCGTCGAGCGGGTCGCCGCCGGAGGCGCAGCCTGCGAGGGCCGTCATCGCGCCGACGGCGACGGCCGCCAGGGCGATGCGGAGGGTCGTGCGTGCCGTGTTCATACTGGATTCCCTTCGGTGATGGTGCGTCGGGCAGGGGTGCGCTTGCGCGCCGGCTCGGTGCCCGTGCGGGCGGAGCGGGCGAGACGCACCCCGGTCGGAGTGACGAGGCGCTGCAGCAGGGCGAACGCGCCGTCGACGACGAGGGCGAGCAGGATGACGAGGAGCGAGGCGCCGAGCATCTGCGCGTAGTCGCGCGTCTTCAGCCCCTCGAAGATGAAGCGGCCGAGACCGACGTCGGCGAGGTAGGCGGCGAGCATCGCGGTGGCGATGACCTGCAGCGCCGCCGAACGGATGCCGCCGACCACGATGGGCAGGCCGATGGGCAGCTCGACCTTGCCGACGATCTGCGTCTCGCGCATGCCCATCGCGCGGGCCGCATCGACCGTGCGTCGGTCGACCGACTCGAACCCCGCGTAGGCGCCGGCGAGCAGCGGCGGGATGGCGAGGATGACGAGTGCGAGCACGGGCGCACGCAGGCCGATGCCGAGCCACAGCCCGAAGAGCGTCAGCACGCCGAGCGTGGGCAGTGCGCGCAGGCCGCCCGACACCATCACGGCGAGCTGCTTGCCCCGACCGGTGTGCCCGATCAGCCCGCCGATCGGCAGGGCGATGACGGCGGCGATGACGAGCACGACCGCGGATACCGCCAGATGCTGGAGCAGCCGCGCCGAGATGCCGCTCGGCCCGCCCCAGTTGGCCGGGTCGAGGAGCCAGGCGATCGCGTCGGCGAAGAGGTTCATGCCGGCTCACCCGCCTCGATCGGGGCGGCCTGCGAGGAACTTCGCCGGCCGGGGGCGGCCCGCCTCGCCCAGGGCAGCAGCAGGCGCCCCGCGAGCACGCTCAGCGCGTCGAGCACGAGGGCGAGCACCATCGTCGCGACGATGCCCGTGACGATCTCCGCCACGATGCCACGCTGGAACCCGTCGGTGAACAGGCTGCCGAGGCTCTGCACCCCGATGACGGCGCCGACCGTGACGAGGCTCACGGTGCTGACGATCACGACGCGGAGCCCGGCGAGCAGCACGGGGCCGGCGAGCGGCAGCTCGACCGCCCAGAACCGGCCGGCGGCGGAGTAGCCCATGGCGGTGGCCGCGAGCCGGGTGTCGGGCGAGACCGCGTCGAAGGCGTCGGCGGCCGTGCGCACCATGACCGCGATGCCGTAGAGCGTCAGCGCGACGACGAGGTTCAGCGGCGAGCGGATGCCGAAGCCGGTGATCGCGGGCAGCGCGATGAACAGCGCGAGCGAGGGGATCGCGTAGAGCACGCCGCACAGCGTGAGCAGCACACCTCGGGCCCACCGTTGCCGGTGCGCCAGGTAGCCGATGGGTATCGCGATCACGAAGCTCAGTATGATCGCCGGCACCGACAATGCGAGGTGGACGAGCAGCAGCTCGCCGACGAGGCCGAGGTTCTGGACGAGCCAGTTCACGGTTCGAGGACTCCCGCCGGTCGGCCGTCCTCGTCGACGACGACGCGGCGGCCGCCGACCTCCTCGAGCCGCAGGCGGCGCCGGCCGCGGTCGGCTCCCACGAAGCCGCTGACGAAGTCGTCGGCCGGGCTCGCGAGGAACTCGGCCGGCTCGCCGGACTGCACGACCCTGCCGCCGGTGCGGAGCAGCACGACCTGGTCGCCGAGGAGGAACGCCTCGTCGATGTCGTGCGTGACGAACACGACGGTCTTGCCGAGCTCGCGCTGCAGCCGGCGGAGCTCCTGCTGCAGTTCCTGGCGCACGAGCGGGTCGACCGCGCCGAACGGCTCGTCCATCAGCAGGATGTTGGGGTCCGCCGCGAGGCCGCGCGCGACGCCGACGCGCTGCTGCTGCCCGCCCGAGAGCTGCGCGGGGTACTTCTGCGCGAGCGAGGCATCCAGTCCGACCGTCTCGAGCAGTTCCATGGCCCTCGCCCGAGCCGTCTGGCGGCGTGTGCCCTTCAGCAGCGGCACCGTCATGACGTTGTCGAGCACGGTGCGGTGCGGCAGCAGGCCGGAGTTCTGCATGACGTAGCCGATCGAACGGCGCAGGCGCACCGGGTCGACGGTGGCGACGTCGGTGCCGTCGATGAGCACGGCCCCGTCGGTCGGGTCGACCATCCGGTTGATCATGCGCAGCAGGGTGGTCTTGCCGGAACCGGAGGTGCCGACGAGCACCGTGGTCGTGCGGGGCGGGACGACGAGGTCCACACCGCCGACCGCGACTGTGCCGTCGGGATACTGCTTGGTGACGCCGCGGAACTCGATCATGTTTCGCTCTCCCCCGCCCGGTGGGTCCGAACGCGAGGACCAGCCAAACATCATTCCGGCCGGCGGGCAACGCCTCCATCGGCGCGGCGCGGGTGCACTATGCTGCGGACTCGACCCTGCGACGTCCGTCGAGCGCGCCCTCGAGGTACTCGCGGACGACTCGCTTCGCCTCGCGGAGGTAGCGCTCGTCGCCTGCGGGATCGCGCATGAACGCCCGGTTCACGAGCGAGTCGACGAGCTCGATCGCGACGCCGAGCCGGAACCGCAGCTCCTCCCCGTCGCCCAGCTCGCCGAACTCGGCCTCGATGACGCTCGCGAGCCGGTCGGCGAACTCGGGCTCGATGCCGTCGTCGCTGAGCTCGCGCTCCGAGCCGTGGATCACGCTGAAGCCGGGCTCGTCGCGGTACAGGTCGATGCACGCGTCGACCGCCAGCTCGACCGCGTGCCACCAACCGTCGAACGCGGTTCCGTCGAACAGGTCGGCGACCCGCTCGCGGTAGCGCCGGACCGAGCGCTCGCGGAGCGAGTGCAGCACCGCGACGCGGTCGGGGAAGTAGCGGTACACCGTGCCGATGGAGGCGCCGGCTCGCTCGGCCACCATCTGCGTGGTGAGCCGCTCGAAGCCGATCTCGTCGACGATCTCAGCAGCGGCGTCGAGCAGCGCATCGAGGCGCTGCGAGCTGCGACGCTGGGTCGGTTCGGTACGGACGGCACGCTTCCGAGCGTGGTCGGTACCGAGGATCAGGTCGACGTTCGACACGAAACCTCCTTGGACTTGCCTGGCTACTTTACCTGCCCGCCGGACCCGCTCCGACCGCACGGGCGGCGCGCGCCGCGGTTCGACCCCGTCCGCACCGGCATGACAGACTGAGGGGATGCCGGCGAGCCCCCCACCCCCGCCCGGACCCCCCGAGCGGACGGCCCGGCACGGCGCGGCACGCTTCGAGGACTGGGTGCACGAGGTCAGGGAGCGGTTCGCCAGGCGCCGCGGGCACATCCCGACGGTCGTGCCGTACACGGGGTACGGCTCGACCGACTGGGTCCGCGTATTCTGCCGGGTGCTGCTCTCGAAGCCCCGCACCGGTGACGAGCCGAGCGGCCGCCGGCGCCGGCGCCCCGGTCAGGAGAGCATCCGCGGCTGGCGGAGCTTCACGAGCGTCCCCGTCGGCGACGTTCCGGTCGTCATCCGCATCGGCGAGGTCCGCATCGAGGTGCTCGCCGACCGCGGCGGCGTGGTCGACACGAAGATCCCCGTCGAGCTCGCGCCCGGCTGGCACCGCGCCGTGCTCTCGACCGAGGGCTCTGCGGAGGTCGAGGCGCCGATCCTCGTCGTCTCGCCCGACACCGACTTCGGCATCATCTCCGACGTGGACGACACCGTCATGGTGACCGCGCTCCCCCGCCCCCTCGTGGCGGCCTGGAACACCTTCGTGCTCGCCGAGCACGCCCGCATCCCGACGCCCGGCATGGCCGTGCTCTTCGAGCGGCTCGCCCGTTCGCACCCGGGCGCGCCCGTGATCTACCTGTCGACCGGAGCCTGGAACGTCGCGCCGACGCTCACGCGGTTCCTCTCGCGCAACCTCTTCCCCGCCGGGCCGCTGCTGCTCACCGACTGGGGTCCGACGCACGATCGCTGGTTCCGCAGCGGCCGCGCGCACAAGGAGCAGAACCTGCGCCGGCTCGCCGAGGAGTTCCCCGGCATCCGATGGCTGCTGATCGGGGACGACGGGCAGCACGACGAGGAGCTCTACGCGAGCTTCGCCGAGGATCACCCCGACCGCGTCGCCGCCGTGGCGATCCGGCGACTCTCCACGGGCGAGGCGGTGCTCGCCGGCGGTCGCACGAAGACGGGCGAGCACGACGACGGCATCCCGTGGGTCTCCGCGAGCGACGGGTCCTCCCTCGCCGACCGCCTGGCCGAGGCCGGCGTGCTCAGCGGGCGCGGGGGCGCCGACGCCTGAGACGGATCGGCGCGCCGACGCGGCCCGGCGGCGGGCTCAGCGCGAACGCGACCCGGCCTGCTCGCGCGAGCGGCGGAACCGGAGCAGCCCGCGGTTCACCTGCCGGGCCCAGAACGGCCCCCGGTAGATGAACGCCGAGTAGCCCTGCACGAGCGTCGCACCGGCGTCGAGCCGGTCCTGCACGTCGGCTGCCGTCTCGACGCCGCCGACGGAGACGACGCAGAGCTCGGCGGGCACCTCGGCCCGGATGAGCCGGAGCACCTCGAGCGAACGGGCCGCGAGCGGGGCGCCCGAGAGGCCGCCCGCCCCCTTCGCCTCGACCTCGGCCGCCGGGGTCTTCAGTCCGTCACGGGAGATCGTCGTGTTCGTCGCGATGATGCCGTCGAGGCCGAGCCGCAGCACGAGCGCGCAGATGCGGCGCACTTCCTCGTCGGCGAGGTCCGGGGCGATCTTCACGAGCAGCGGGGTGCGCCCAGCGGCCGCGCGCACGGCCTCGAGCAGCGGTGCCAGGGCGTCGAGCTCCTGCAGGCCGCGCAGCCCCGGCGTGTTCGGCGAGCTGACGTTCACCACGAGGTAGTCGGCGAAGGGGGCGAGCACGCTCGCGCTGCGCTCGTAGTCGGCGACGGCGTCCTCGACCGCGGTCACCCGGCTCTTTCCGATGTTGACCCCGAGCACGGGTCGGTGCGGGCGGCGGGAGAGTCGCGAGAGGCGGCCCGCCGCGGCATCCGCACCGCCGTTGTTGAACCCCATCCGGTTGATCAGGGCCCGGTCGGCGACGAGGCGGAACAGCCGGGGTCGCTCATTGCCGGGCTGCGCGATCGCGGTGATCGTGCCGACCTCGACGTGGCCGAAGCCGAGGTTGCCGAGCCCGCGCACGGCGAAGCCGTCCTTGTCGAAGCCCGCCGCGACGCCGAAGGGCGAGGGGAAGCGCAGCCCGAGCGTCTCGACCGCGAGCGCAGGGTCGGGGGCGGTGAAGCGCTCGACGACGCGTCCGACGCCCAGGGTCGGCAGCGCGCGGATCACGCGGAAGGCGAGGTGGTGCGCGTCTTCGGGGTCGAGCTTCGACAGGAAGAGCGAGAAGAGGAGTCCATACATGCCGCAGCCAGGCTACCGGAGCCGACGTGCCGCTCCGCGCCGCGCGTCACTCCACGGGGCGTGCGGGCAGCCGGCCGTGCTCCTCGCGGAGCTGGGCGATGGCGGCGTCGAAGTCGTCGAGCGACTCGAACGCCTGGTAGACGCTCGCGAAGCGCAGGTACGCCACCTCGTCGAGCTCACGCAGCGGCGGCAGGATGGCGAGGCCGATGTCGTTCGCCTCGATCTGCGAGGCGCCCGTCGAGCGGATGGTCTCCTCGACCTTCTGCGCCAGCACGGCGAGGTCGGAGTCGGTCACCGGGCGCCCCTGGCACGCCTTGCGCACACCGAGCACGACCTTCTCGCGACTGAACGGCTCGACGACTCCGGAGCGCTTGATGACCACGAGGCTCGCGGTCTCGGTGGTCGAGAAGCGGCGACCGCATTCCGGGCACTGCCGACGACGTCGGATCGAGAGTCCGTCGTCGCTCGTGCGGGAGTCGATGACACGCGAATCTGGGTGGCGGCAGAACGGGCAGTACATGGTGTGCCAAGCCTACCCCCGGCCCGGCGGCCGGCTCAGACCTCCGGGAACCGCGCCGTCACGGCCTCGCCGTGGGCGGGCAGGTCCTCCTCCGCGGACAGCGCGGCGATCACCGGCGCGACCTCACGGAGCGCCCGCTCGTCGTACCTGACGATCTGCTGCGGCCGCAGGAACGTCGCCGCCGAGAGGCCGGCGGCGTGCCGCGCCTGGCCGCCCGTGGGCAGCACGTGGTTGGAGCCGGCGGCGTAGTCGCCGAGGCTCACGGGCGAGTACGGGCCGAGGAAGATCGCCCCGGCGTTCTCGATTCCGGCGAGCACCGCGTCGGCGTCGCGCACCTGGATCTCGAGGTGCTCCGGCCCGAAGGCGTTCGCGAAGGCCGCGGCCTGTTCGAGGTCGTCGACGAGCACGAGGGCCGACTGCGCGCCGCCGAGCGCCGCGAGCACGCGCTCGCGGTGCTTCGTCGCCGCGGCCCGGACCGTGAGCCGCTCGAGCACCCGCGCGGCGAAAGCCTCGGAGTCGGTCACGAGCACCGAGGCGGCGAGTTCGTCGTGCTCGGCCTGGCTGATCAGGTCGGCGGCCACGAAGTCGGCGTCGGCCGCGTCGTCGGCGATGACCAGGATGTCGGTGGGCCCCGCCTCCGCGTCGATGCCCGTGACCGCGGCGACGACGCGCTTCGCAGCCGCCACGTAGACGTTGCCCGGGCCGGTGACGCGCTGGACCGGGTCGAGCCCGAGCTCGTCGACGCCGTACGCGAAGGCGCCGATCGCGCCCGCGCCGCCCATCGCGTAGACCTCGGTGATGCCGAGGAGCGCGGCGACGGCGGCGACCGTCGGGTGGATGCGGCCGCCGTGGGCCGCCTGCGGCGGCGAGGCGAGCGCGATCGAGGCGACTCCGGCGGCCTGCGCCGGCACGACGTTCATCACGACGCTCGAGGGGTAGACGGCCTTGCCGCCGGGCACGTAGAGGCCGACCCGGGCGACCGGCTGCCAGCGCTGCTCCACGACGGCGCCGTCGGCGAGCACGGTGCGCTCCGGAGCGGGCACCTGCGCCGCGCTCGCCGCGCGGACGCGTTCGATGGTCGACTCGATGGCGCGGCGGATCCCGGGGTCGAGCGCGTCGAGCGCCTCGCGCAGCTCCGACTCGGGCACGCGGATGGCCGGCGGGCGCACCCGGTCCAGACGCTCCGCCTGGGCGAGCAGCGCCTGCTCGCCGTGCTCGCGGACCTCCTCGACGAGCGTGCGCGCGGTCTCGAGCGCCGCCGACACGTCGGTGGCGGCACGGGGCACGAGCGCGAGCAACTCGCGCTGGGTCGGACGGGTTCCGCGGAGATCGATCGTTCGCAGCATCAGGGCTCCAGCCTAGCGAGGCCGGGCGCCCCGGACCGCGCCGCTCAGGCTCGGCTCAGCTCTGCTCACCTCAGCTCGGCTCGACTCGGCTCGGCTCAGCTCAGACAGTTCGGGCCGAGCAGGCTCTTCAGCTCGCCGTAGAAGTCGGCCGTCACCCGCACGGGATGCGGCACCTCGAAGACGCGCGCGGTGCCGCCCTTCACGAGCCGGAGCCGCACCTCGGTGTCGCCCCGGTGGCGGGCCAGCACCTCGCCGAGCGCCGTGATGGTGTCGGTCGTGGCACGCACGTCCTGCAGGGAGATCATCACCGGCCCGCTCTCGTCGCCCTGCCCGAGGTCGGGGGTGAAGACGCTGAAGGCGTGCAGGTTCATGCCGTCGTCGCGCATGCTGACCCGGCCGCGGACGACCGCGATCGAGTCGGCCTGCAGCCCCGGCGCGAACTCCTGGTAGGCCTTGCCCATGAACATGACGGTGATCTCGCCCGAGAAGTCCTCGACCTGGATCATGCCGTACTGGTTGCCGGAGGACTTCGCGATGCGGTGCTGCACGCTCGTCACGAGGCCGGCGACGACCACGGTGTCGCCGTCCTGCGTGTGCTCCGAGCTCATGAGGTCGGCGATGCTCGTGGAGGCATGCTTCGCGAGCGGCACCTCGAGGCCGGCCAGCGGGTGGTCGGAGACGTAGAGCCCGAGCATCTCGCGCTCGAATGCGAGCTTCGTGCTCTTCGGCCACTCGGGGCGCGGCGGCACCTGCGAGGCGGCCTCGGAGCGCTCCCCCTCGTCGAAGAGGTCGTCGAAGTTGAATCCGGCCTGGCCGGTCGCCTCGACGCGCTTCGTGGCGACCGCGCCGTCGACGGCGGACTCGTGCGTCTCGACGAGCGCGCGGCGGGTGTCACCCAGCGAGTCGAAGGCGCCGGCCTTGATGAGCGACTCGACGGTGCGCTTGTTCGCGACCTGCAGCGGCGACTTCTTCAGGAAGTCGTGGAACGACTCGAAGCGCCCCTTCTCGTCGCGGGCGGCGCGGATCGCGTCGACGACGTTGAACCCGACGTTGCGCACGGCGCCGAGGCCGAATCGGATGTCGTCGCCGACGGCGGCGAAGAAGCCGATCGACTCGTTCACGTCGGGCGGCAGTACCTTGATGCCCATGCGGCGGCACTCGTTGAGGTAGAGCGCGAGCTTGTCGCGTGCGTCGCCGACGCTCGTGAGGAGCGCGGCCATGTACTCGGCCGGATAGTGCGCCTTGAGGTAGGCCGTCCAGTAGCTGAGCACCCCGTACGCGGCCGAGTGGGCCTTGTTGAACGCGTAGTCGGAGAACGGCAGCAGGATGTCCCAGAGCATCTTGATCGCGCCCTCGGAGTAGCCGTTGTCGATCATGCCCTGCGAGAAGCCCGCGTACTGCTTGTCGAGCTCGGACTTCTTCTTCTTGCCCATCGCGCGGCGGAGGATGTCGGCCTGACCGAGTGAGAAGCCGGCCACCCGCTGCGCGATCGCCATCACCTGCTCCTGGTAGATGATGAGGCCGTAGCTCGTCTCGAGGATGTCCTTCAGCGGCTCGGCGAGCTCGGGGTGGATCGGCGTGATCTCCTGCAGCCCGTTCTTGCGCAGCGCGTAGTTCGTGTGCGAGTTCGCGCCCATGGGGCCGGGTCGGTACAGCGCGATGACGGCCGAGATGTCTTCGAAGTTGTCGGGCTTCATGAGCCGCAGCAGTGAGCGCATCGGGCCGCCGTCGAGCTGGAACACGCCGAGCGTGTCGCCGCGCGACAGCAGCTCGTACGCCGGCTGGTCGTCGAGCGCCAGGTCTTCGAGCACCGGGCGGAAGCCCCGGTTCGCCTCGATGTTGTCGAGCGCGTCGTCGATGATCGTGAGGTTGCGCAGCCCCAGGAAGTCCATCTTGATGAGGCCGAGGGATTCGCATGCCGGGTAGTCGAACTGCGTGACGATCTGGCCGTCCTGCTCGCGCTTCATGATCGGGATGATGTCGATCAGCGGGTCGCTCGACATGATCACGCCGGCCGCGTGCACGCCCCACTGGCGCTTCAGATTCTCGAGCCCGAGGGCGGTGTCGAACACCGTGCGGGCCTCGGGGTCGGTCTCGATGATCGCCCGGATGTCGCCCGCCTCCTTGAAGCGCGGGTGCTCCTTGTCGACGATGCCCGAGAGCGGGATGTCCTTGCCCATCACGGCCGGCGGCATCGCCTTCGTGAGCTTCTCGCCCATCGAGAAGGGGAAGCCGAGCACGCGGCCCGAGTCCTTCAGCGCCTGCTTCGCCTTGATCGTGCCGTACGTGACGATCTGCGCGACGCGCTCCTCGCCGTACTTCTCGGTCACGTACTTGATGACCTCGCCGCGACGGCGCTCGTCGAAGTCGACGTCGAAGTCGGGCATCGAGACGCGGTCGGGGTTCAGGAAGCGCTCGAAGATGAGGCCGTGCTGCAGCGGGTCGAGGTCGGTGATCTTCATCGCGTAGGCCGCCATGGAGCCGGCGCCCGAACCGCGGCCCGGGCCCACCCGGATGCCGTTCTCCTTCGACCAGTTGATGAAGTCGGCGACGACGAGGAAGTAGCCGGGGAAGCCCATCTGGCTGATGACGCCGACCTCGTAGTCGGCCTGCTTGCGGACGTCGGCCGGGATGCCGTTCGGGTAGCGCAGGTGCAGCCCCTTCTCGACCTCCTTCACGAACCAGCTCTCCTCGTTCTCGCCCTGGGGAACGGGGAAGCGCGGCATGTAGTTCGCGCTGGTGTTGAACTGCACGTCGCAGCGCTCGGCGATCGCGAGGGTGTTGTCGCACGCCTCGGGGTGGTCGCGGAAGAGGTGCCGCATCTCGGCGGCGGTCTTCAGGTAGAACTCGTCGGCGTCGAACTTGAAGCGGTTCGGGTCGTCGAGCGTCGAGCCGGACTGCACACACAGCAGCGCGGCGTGGCTCTTGGCGTCGTGGGCGTGCGTGTAGTGCAGATCGTTCGTCGCGACGAGCGGGAGCCCGAGGTCTTTCGCGAGCCGGAACAGGTCGTCCATGATGCGCTTCTCGATGCCGAGACCGTGGTCCATGATCTCGCAGAAGAAGTTCTCGCGACCGAAGATGTCGCGGAACTCGGCCGCCGCCTTCACCGCCTCGTCGTACTGGCCCAGGCGGAGCCGCGTCTGCACCTCGCCGGAGGGGCAGCCGGTCGTGGCGATGAGCCCCTTCGAGTAGGTCTGCAGCAGCTCGCGGTCCATGCGGGGCTTGAAGTAGTAGCCCTCGATCGAGGCCCGGCTCGAGAGCCGGAACAGGTTGTGCATGCCCTCGGTCGTCTCGGAGAGCAGCGTCATGTGCGTGTACGCACCGGAGCCGGAGACGTCGTCGCCGCCGCCGTCGCCCCAGCGCACACGGGTCTTGTCGCGCCGGTCGGTGCGCGGCGTGAGGTACGCCTCGGTGCCGATGATCGGCTTGATGCCGGCGTCGGTCGCCTGCTTCCAGAAGTCGTAGGCGCCGAACACGTTGCCGTGGTCGGTGACCGCGACGGCGGGCATCTCGTGCCCTTGGGCGGCCTTGATGAGCTCCCCGATTCTCGCGGCGCCGTCGAGCATGGAGTACTCGGAATGGACGTGCAGATGAACGAAGGAATCGGCGGCCACGGGGCTCCTCATCGGGTGGTGCTGCTGGTGGATCTGGGGTGTGCTGCGAGTCTACGGCGACCCGCCCACACCGGGGGCGGCGACGGCTCAGTCGGCCCGCAGGAGTTCGAGCGCGCGGGCGAGATCGGCCGGATACTCGGATTCGTACGTCGTCCACTCCCCCGTGCCGGGGTGCGTGAAGGCGAGCTGCTTGGCGTGCAGCCACTGGCGCTCGAGCCCGAGCCGGGCCGAGATGGTGGGGTCGGCGCCGTACATCGCGTCCCCGACGCACGGGTGGCGCTGCGCCGCCATGTGCACGCGGATCTGGTGCGTGCGCCCGGTCTCGAGGTGCACCTCGAGCAGGGACGCGGAGGGGAAGGCCTCGAGCGTCTCGTAGTGGGTCACCGCGTGCTTGCCGTCGGCGACGACCGCGAACTTCCACTCGGAGCGCGGATGACGGCCGACGGGCGCGTCGATCGTGCCGACGAACGGGTCGGGATGGCCCTGCACCACCGTGTGGTAGATCTTCTCCACCTCGCGGTCGTGGAACGCGCGCTTCAGCGCCGTGTACGCCCGCTCGGACTTCGCGACCACCATGAGCCCGCTCGTGCCTGCGTCGAGGCGGTGCACGACGCCCTGCCGCTCCGGCGCACCGGAGGTCGAGATGCGGAAGCCCGCCGCGGCGAGGGCGCCGACGACCGTCGGCCCGGTCCAGCCGAGCGAGGGATGGGCCGCGACGCCGGCGGGCTTGTCGACGACGACGAGCTCGTCGTCGTCGTGGATGATGCCGAGCTCGGGCACCGCGATCGGCTCGACCTCGAGGGTGCGCGGCGGCTCCCAGCTCACCTCGAGCCAGGCGCCCGCGCGCAGGCGGTCGGACTTGCCGGCCACCGCGCCGTCGAGGAGCACACCACCCGCCGAGGCGACCTCGGCCGCCTGCGTGCGCGAGAAGCCGAGCAGCTTCGCGAGCCCCTGATCGACGCGCGCGCCCTCGAGCCCGTCCGGGACGGGCAGGGAGCGGTGCTCCATCAGGACTCGCTCGGTCGGGGGGCCGGGAGGCTGGCCCGCGGCCCGGCCTCGGTCTCGCCCCCTGGCTCGGCATCCGTGTTCGCCTGCGGCTCGGCCGCGACGGACTCGCTCGCCTTGGCGCCCCTCGGCTGACGCTCCTCGCGCGAACCGTCGAGCCCGATGCCGCGGATCGTGAGGATCATGAACAACGCCATGCTCGACACGATCGAGATGTCGGCGACGTTGTAGATCGCGGGGAGCATCCACGGCGTCGAGATGAAGTCGACGACGTGGCCGAGCCCGAAGCTCGGCTCACGGAACAGCCGGTCGGTCAGATTGCCGAGCACGCCGCCGAGCAGCAGCCCGAAGACCATGGCCCAGGCCACCGACTTGATGCGCCGGGCGAACCAGATGATGAAGGTGATGACGCCGGCCGCGAGGATCGTGAAGATCCAGGTCATCCCGCTCGCGAGCGAGAACGCCGCACCCGGGTTCCGCACGAACTGGAACTCGAGCACCTGCCCGAGCACCTGGACCGTCTCACCCTCGGTGAGGTTCGAGACGACCAGGTACTTGCTCAGCTGGTCGAGGCCGTACGCCACCACGGCGGCGCCGGCCAGGACCAGGAGTGCGGTGGTGGTGCCGACCTTCGCGCTGCGCTCAGGCGCCAAAGCCCTGGAAGGTGGGCGCCGGCTGCTCGCCCTGCGCCGAGGCGCTCACGGGGGCCGAGAAGCCCTGGTTGCCCGAGACCTGCACCGGCGACGCGGTGTCGAGGTCGCGCAGCTGACCCTCGATGTAGCTCTTCAGCTTCTGGCGGTACTCGCGCTCGAAGACGCGCAGCTCGTCGACCCGCTTCTCGAGCGCGACGCGCTCCTGGTCGAGGATGCCGATCTGCTGCCGCTGCTTCGCCTCGGCCTCGGCGACGAGGCGGGCCGCGGTCGCGTGCCCCTCGGCGATGAGCGCATCGCGCTTCTCGACGCCCTCGCGCACGTGCTCCTCGTGGAGCCGGCGGGCGAGCTGGAGGAGGTTCGTCGTCGAGGTCTGCTCGTCGAGCTCCGACTGCGGGGTCGGCTGCTGCGTCGGCACGGCGACGGTGGCCGGCTGCGAGGCGGGCTCGGTGAACGCGGCGGGCGCGGGGGCCGCCGGCGCCGGCGCGGCCGGCTGGTCGGAGGAACGGGCCTCTGCGGCGGCGAGGCGCTGACGCAGCTCCTCGTTCTCCTGGTTCAGTCGACGCAGCTCGACGACCACCTCGTCGAGGAAATCGTCGACCTCGTCCTGGTCGTAGCCCTCACGGAACTTCGTCGCCTGGAAGCGCTTGTTGACCACATCTTCCGGAGTTAGCGCCATGGCTGCTCACCCTCAAATCTGTCGAAACTATCGAACTGTCGGATCACGTTCAGGTTACGGTACCACCCGCGTTCGGGCGACCGCAGGGCCGATCGTCTCGGCCCGCAATGCTCGCAGGAGATCGTCAGCCAGCGAGCGCGGTGACCTGCGAGAGCCAGGAGACCACGGTCATCGCCACGATGACGACGAGCATGGCCAGGCTCCACGCGAGGTCGAGCGCCACGGGACCGAGGCGCAGCGGCGGCACGAGCCGCCGGAAGAACTTGATGAGCGGATCGGTGATCGTGTACACGGCCTCGACCACGACCAGCCAACCGCCGCGCGGCCGCCAGCTGCGGTTGAAGGTGCGCACGAGGTCGAGCACGAACCGCCCCCACATCACGAAGAAGTAGATGAGCAGCAGCGTCGAGAGGATGCTCCAGACGACGGAGAGGGCGCCCACCGCCGGCTACGCGCGCGTGAAGAACGACGCATCCACGTCGTCGTCGGCCTCGCCGCTCTCGCCGGAGATCACGACGTGCGCCGGCGAGAGCAGGAACACCTTGCTCGTGACGCGCTCGATCTTGCCGGAGAGGCCCTGCGAGAGCCCGCTCGCGAAATCGATGAGGCGACGAGCGTCGTTGTCGGACATCTGCGACAGGTTGATGATCACCGGCACCCCCTCGCGGAAGGACTCGGCGATCACCTGGGCGTCGCGGTACTGGCGCGGATGCACCGTGAGAATCTCGTTCATCTCCACCTGGGGGGCGACCGGCTGGATGTGCTGCTTTCGCAGCGGCGTCACCGGCGCCTGCTTCGGGGCGGCAGCCGCGACGGGCGCGGCCTGGGCGGGTGCAGCCGGGGCCGCCGCTGCGGCCTGCTGCTGGGGAGCCTCGGTCTCGAGCTCCTCGTCGGCGAGGCCGAGGTAGACCATGGTCTTCTTGAGCGGGTTCGACATCGCTGCCCTCCGGTGTTCTTCGTCTCTTCGAGGTTAACCGCGCTCCGGGCGATTCCCCGTGATTGCGGTGCCGATCCGCAGGTGTGTCGCACCCTCGGCGATCGCATCGGCGTAGTCGTGCGACATCCCCATCGACAGCGCGCCCGCCTCAGGGGCGAGCCGCTGCACGCGCTCGGAGAGCTCGCGGACCCTGGCGAAGGCCGGCCGCGCCGGCTCGTCGAGCGGCGCGACGGCCATGAGGCCGAGCAGCCGCAGCCCCGGCGTCGCGAGCACGTGCTCCACGAGCGGTTCGAGCTCGGCGGGGGCCACACCCCCGCGCCCCGGGTCCTCGGTGAGGTTGAGCTGCACGAAGCAGTCGACGCTCGACTCCTCCGAGCGGAGCACGTCGACGAGCGCCGTCCGATCGATCGAGTGGATCACCGAGGCGTAGGCCCTGACCTGCCTGGCCTTCTTGCTCTGCAACTGCCCGACGAAGTGCCAGCGCAGCCCGGGCTCGGCGAGTTCGGCCGCCTTCGCCTGCGCCTCCTGGTGCCGGTTCTCGCCCACGTCACGCACCCCGAGCTCGACGAGCTCGCGCACGAGCGAGGCGGGATGGAACTTCGTCACGACGATCGTCGTGAGCTCGTCGGGCGAGCGGCCGGCCGCGGCCGCGGCATCCGAGATGCCGGCGCGGACCGCGGCCAGCCGGTCGGCGAGCTGGCTCACTTCAGGAAGTCGGGGATGTCGAGGTCGTCGCCGTCGTCGTCGAAGGCCGGGTCGGAGACGATCTGGTCGGCCGTGCTCGCGGTCGTCTCCGCCGAGCCCCAGCTCGCCGTCTCGACGAGCTCGTCGATGTCGATCTCGGCGATCGGGTCGCCGGGCTCGCCGGAGCCGAGCGCGCCGGCCGCGCCGACGGCCGCACCGACCGCCGCGGGGACGGCGGCCTGCTGACGCGCCTCCACGGCCTGCTTCGGCTGCGGCTCGCCCCCGTCGAAGCCCGCGGCGATCACGGTGACGCGCACCTCGTCGCCGAGGGTGTCGTCGATGACCGCGCCGAAGATGATGTTCGCCTCGGGGTGGACGGCCTCCTGCACGAGCCGCGCGGCGTCGTTGATCTCGAAGATGCCGAGGTTCGAGCCGCCCTGGATCGAGAGCAGCACGCCGTGCGCCCCGTCGATGGAGGCCTCGAGCAGCGGACTGGCGACGGCGAGCTCGGCGGCCTTGATCGCCCGATCCGCCCCTCTCGAGGAGCCGATCCCCATGAGCGCGGAGCCCGCGCCCTGCATGACGCTCTTCACGTCGGCGAAGTCGAGGTTGATGAGGCCGGGGGTGGTGATCAGGTCGGTGATGCCCTGGACACCGGCGAGGAGCACCTGGTCCGCGGTCGAGAACGCCTCGAGCATGGAGATGCCGCGGTCGCTGATCTCGAGCAGCCGGTCGTTCGGCACCACGATGAGGGTGTCGACCTCTTCCTTCAGACGCGCCACGCCCTGCTCGGCCTGCGTCTGCCGGCGCTTGCCCTCGAAGCTGAACGGCTTGGTGACCACACCGATCGTGAGCGCGCCGATCGACTTCGCGATGCGCGCGACGACCGGGGCACCGCCGGTGCCGGTGCCGCCGCCCTCGCCCGCGGTCACGAAGACCATGTCGGCGCCGGCGAGCGCCTCCTCGATCTCCTCCGCGTGGTCCTCGGCCGCGCGACGGCCGACCTCGGGATCGGCGCCGGCGCCGAGTCCCCGGGTGAGGTCGCGACCCACGTCGAGCTTGACGTCGGCGTCACTCAGCAGCAGCGCCTGGGCATCGGTGTTGATGGCGATGAACTCGACGCCGCGCAGGCCCAGCTCGATCATGCGGTTGACGGCGTTGACGCCGCCGCCGCCGATGCCGACGACCTTGATGACGGCGAGGTAGTTCTGGTTTGTCGACATGTTCGGCCTTCCCTGGGAACCTTGAACCTCTAGTCGAAGGTTAAAGTTTTGCTGAGTATGCAATTCCTGAGAACGACGGTAGGTCCCCCGCCCCGCCTGGGCGACGACGACACTCCGCGTGTCGCGAACGGATGGCCCGATTCGTGCTCCTGAACACCGAATCGGCACCGTCGGGGCGGGATCAGTCGGTGACCGGGCTCGTCGGGGCCGAGACGTCGTACAGGCCGACCGAGTCCGGAGCGGCGTTCTTCATGAGCCCGGCGAGCACGACCGCCTTCAGCGCCGAGTCCTCCGCGCTCCCCCACACGACCGAGGCGCCGCTCGAGAGCTCGAGACGGACGTCGTCCGCCGTCTCGGCGGTGACCCGCACGAGCTGGGTCCGGATGTCGTCGGGCAGCGAGCGCACGACGCCGGCCGCCGCGCGGAACCCGGCCCCGTTCGTCGCGCCGGCCTCGATCAGCGGCTGCCCCTCCGGACGTTCGGCGGGGCGGTCGATGACGACGCCGGCCGCGTCGACGAGCTCGAGCCCCTCGGCCCCCTGCACCACGCCCACCGGCGTGCGCTCGGCGATGCGGACGATGAGCGTGCCGGGCGGCACCAGCTCGGTCGAGTAGGTCTCGATGAGCGGGAAGGCGCGGAGCGCCGTGTTCACCTCGCCGGAGCCGATGAGCGGCAGCGGCGTGCCCAGCTCGCCGTCGAAGGCCGCCTGGATCTGCTCCGGCGGGATCCGGGAGGCGCCCTCGACCCGTACCTCGCGCAGCGCCATGGCCGGCGAGTACGCGATCGCGAGCACCCCGCCGACGAACAGCGCCGCGGCGCCGATCCCGATGAGCCACGCCCGCCGACGACGACGCGTGTGCGCCGTGAAGCGGCGGACCTCGCGACGCTCGTAGCTACGCCGCGCGCGCTCGGCCGCGGCCAAGGCCTTCCGCGCCGCCCGGGCCTCCGCCGCGGCCGAGGCGGCGGACGACGGACGATCGGGCGCGGGTGCTGACGAGTCGCCGTCACCGCGCTCCACGGGATCCGGGGTCAGCGGCGCGACGAGCGGAGCGGTGCCGAGCGGCACCGTCGCGTACGGATCGCCGCCGACGACGGGCACCGGTGCGGTGACTGCATCCGGCTCGATGCGCTCGGCGACGCCGCCCCGGCGGAGCGGGACGGGCGCGGCTTCCGTCGGCTCGCTCGGAGCGGGCCGGTCACGACCGGGGCGCGGCGCGCGCGGCCCGTCGAACCCCTGCGGCCGCTTCACACGAGCCCCGAGCTCACCCGCGCTGCCGCTCGAGCGAGGCGAGCAGCTGCGGGACGATGCGGTAGACGTCGCCGCACCCGAGGGTGATCACGAAGTCGCCGTCGCGCGCGATCTGCGCCGTGTGGTCGGCGGCCTCCTGCCAGTCGGCGATGAACGCCACCCGCTCGGCGTCGTCGAAGCGCTCGCTCACGAGCGCGCCGGTCACGCCGGGCACCGGGTCCTCCCTGGCTCCGTAGACGTCGAGCACGACGGTCTCGTCGGCGTACCGCTCGAGCACCTCGGCGAACTCCTTCGCGAACGCCTGCGTGCGGCTGTAGGTGTGCGGCTGGTGCACCGCGATGATCCGCCCCTCGCCCACGACCGTGCGCGCGGCCGCGAGCGCCGCGGCGACCTCGGTCGGGTGGTGGGCGTAGTCGTCGTACACGCTGACCCCGCCGACCGTGCCGTGCAGCTCGAATCGCCGGCCGGTCCCGGCGAAGCCGGCGATCCCGTCGAGTGCGAGCTGCGGATCGAAGCCGAGGCCGACGAGCACCGCGAACGCACCGGCGGCGTTGATCGCGTTGTGCCGGCCGGGGACGCGCAGCCTGGCCCGGTACTCGGCGCCCTGGTAGCTCAGTGCGAAGGCGACCGGGCCGTCGGTCTCGATCGAGTGCACCCGGACCGTCGCCCCCTCGGCCTCGCCGAAGCTCACGATGTTCGCGTGCGAGAGCCGCTCGGTCACGCGGAGCGCGCCGGCGTCGTCCGAGGAGATCACGACGAGCTCGCGCGCCCGGTCGGCGAAGTCGACGAACGCCTGCTCGAAGGCCTCGCGCGAGCCGTAGTGGTCGAGGTGGTCGGGGTCGACGTTCGTGATGAGCGCGACCGAGGTGTCGTAGAGCAGGAAGGAGCCGTCGGACTCGTCAGCCTCGACGACGAACAGCTCGCCGTCGCCCGCGGCCGCGCTCACGCCGAGCCCCTCGATGACGCCGCCGTTCACGAAGTTCGGCCGGGCGCCGAGCGCCAGCAGGCCGGTGACGATCATGCCCGTCGAGGTCGTCTTGCCGTGCGCGCCCGCGACGGAGACGAGCCGCCGCCCGCCGATGAGCGCCGCGAGCGCCTGCGAGCGGTGCAGCACCGGCACCCCGCGCTCGAGCGCGAGCCGGTACTCGGGGTTGTCCTGCCACAGCGCGCCGGTCACGACGACGGTGTCGACGTCGTCGGGGAGGTTGGCCGCGTCGTGCCCGATGGCGATCTCCGCGCCGAGCTCGCGCAGCGCCTGCACGTTCGCCGAGTCCCGCACGTCGGAACCGGTCACGCGGTGCCCGTCGCCGAGCACGAGTCGCGCGATACCGCTCATGCCGGAGCCGCCGATGCCGACGAAGTGCACGTTGCCGAGCTCGGCGGGGATCTCGGTGGAGGGGTCGGGCTTGATCGTCACGTCGGGTGGCTCTTCCTCGCTGGTCGGTGTTGCTCGGGAGCGCGATGCTCCCCTTCCACGTTACGCGCCTTCCGGCGCGGTGCGGCTCAGGCGTGCGGGTCGAGCGCCGCGTCGATGAGCGCGACGAAGCGCTCGGTGCCGTCGCGGAAGCCCGTGCCGAGCGCGAGCCGGCCCATCTCCCCGATGCGGTCGCGATCGGCGAGGAGCGGCAGCACCTCGGCGGCGAACCACTCCGGGGTGAACTGCGCGTCGTCGACGAGGATCCCGCCGCCCGCCGCGACCACGCCGGCCGCGTTGAAGCGCTGCTCGCCGTTGCCCACGGGGTACGGCACGTACACGGCCGGGATGCCGAGCGCCGAGAGCTCGCTGACGGTCGCCGCACCCGCGCGCGACACCGCGAAGTCCGCGAGCGCGAGCGCGAGCTCCATCCGGTCCGCATAGGAGACGAAGCGGTAGCCCTCGACGCCGGGGTCGCTCGCCTCGGCGGTGCCGCCCGCGATGTGCAGCACCTGCCAGCCCGCGTCGACGATCCGCCGGGCGGAGTCGACCATCGTGCCGTTGATCCGGCGCGCGCCGAGCGAGCCGCCCGTGGCGAGCAGCACCGGCGACGCGGCATCCAGCTCGAAGTACTCGGCCGCCTCGGCTCGCGAGGCCGCGCGGTCGAGCCGCTCGATCTCGCGGCGGAGCGGCATGCCGACCACCTGCGCGCCGCGCAGCGGCGTGCCGGCGAAGGCCACGCCGACGCCGGCGGCCCAGCGCGCGCCGAGGCGGTTGGCGAGGCCGGGACGGGCGTTCGCCTCGTGGATGACGACCGGCACGCCCGCGCGCCGCGCCGCGAGGTACGCGGGCGTCGAGACGTAGCCGCCGAAGCCGACGACGACGTCGACGCCGTGCTCGGCGATGAGTTCGCGCACGATGCCGATCGAGCGGCCGAACGCGCGGGGGAAGCGCAGCGCCGCCCCGTTCGGGCGCCGCGGGAACGGCACCTTCGGGATCGTGAGCAGGCGGTAGCCGCGCTGCGGGACGAGGCGGGACTCGAGGCCCTCCGCGGTACCGAGCACGAGCACGACCGAGTCGGGCTCGCGTTCGCGCAGTCGGTCGGCGACGGCGAGCAGGGGGTTCACGTGCCCGGCGGTGCCTCCGCCGGCGAGGAGGTAGACGGTCATCGCACGGCACCCGCCGCCGCCGGGGCGCCGAGGCGCAGCCAGCGGCCGCTGCCGCCGCCGTCGGGGTTCCGCGCGACCGACAGCACGATGCCGATCGCGAAGAGCGTCGTGAGGAGGGCCGTGCCTCCAGCGGAGACGAGCGGAAGGGGGACGCCGAGGACCGGGAAGACGCGGAGCACGACACCGATATTGACACACGCCTGCACGATGACCCACACCATGACCGATGCGGTCGCCGCCTTGCCGAAGGGCGTGCGGGCCCCCCGCAGCACCCGTGCGAAGGCGATCGCGAGCAGTACGAACATGGCGATCACGACGATCGCGCCGATCAGGCCGAGCTCCTCGCCGATGATCGCGAAGATGAAGTCGTTCGCCGCCGCGGGCAGCCACGACCACTTCGCCGCCGAGTTGCCGAGGCCGACGCCGAAGACGCCGCCGTTGGCGAGGGCGAAGGTGCCGTGCTGGATCTGCCAGCACGCGTCCACGTCGACCTTCGTGCAGCTCTCCTGCACGAAGCTCATGATGCGCTTCATGCGGTTCTCGCTCGAGAAGGCGACGATCACGAAGAGCAGGGCGGCGACGAGCACCGGGCCGATGAGCAGGCGGATCCGGATGCCGACGAGGAAGAGCGCCCCGATCAGCATGGCGCCCATGATCATGACGGTGCCGAGGTCGCCGCCGAGCAGCACGAGGCCGATGGAGCCGCCGCCGACGAGCAGGATCGGCAGCACGCCGTGCACGAAGTCGCCGAGCTGCGCCTGCTTCTTCGTCACGATGAGGCCGAGCCACATCACCATCGAGACCTTGATCATCTCCGAGGGCTGGAACTGGAAGCCGCCGAACGAGATCCAGTTCGTGTTGCCGCCGATCTCGACGCCGAGCGGCGTCGCCACGACGAGCAGCTGCATGAGGCAGGAGAAGGCCAGCGCCGGCCAGGCGAGCAGCATCCACACCCGCTGCGGCATCCGGCTCGCGAGCAGCATGACGGGCACGCCCACTGCCGCGAAGGCGGCCTGCCGGCCGATCTGCACGAAGGCGCCGCCGTCCTCGATGCGCGACTCCACCACCGAGGAGGAGAGCACCATGACCAGGCCGAAGACGACGAGGAAGAGCGTCGTGCCGAGCAGCAGGTAGAAGTCGCCGGACTCGACCCGCAGCACCCGCCCGAAGCGGATCCGGGCGGCCGCCATCCCGCGCGGCTCGGCCGAGGCCTCGGTGCTGGCCGGTTCAGTCCTCGTCGGCTCGGGGGTCGGCTGGGGTGCCATCGGCATCCGCCTCACCTCCCAGCATCGCTCTGACCGCTTCGTGGAACCTGCGACCGCGGTCCGCGTAGTCGGTGAACTGGTCCATCGACGCCGCCGCCGGCGCGAGCAGCACGGTGTCGCCCTGCTCGGCCACCGAGGCCGCCAACGCGACCGCCTCGGGCATCACGTTCTCAGTGTCCGGCGCGACGACCTCGAAGAGCGGCAGTTCGGGCGCGTGTCGGCGGAACGCCGAGACGAGCTCGTCGCGGGCCGCACCGATCACGATCGCGGCGCGGAGCCGGCCGACGTGCGCCGCGACGAGCGAGTCCGCATCGACGCCCTTGAGCAGGCCGCCCACGATCCAGACCACACGGCCGAAGGCCTTCAACGAGGCCTGCGCCGCGTGCGGGTTGGTCGCCTTGGAGTCGTCGATCCACCGCACGCCTCCGGCGATCGCCACGGTCTCGATGCGGTGCGCGTCGAGCCGGAACTCCCCCAGCGCGTCGTGAATGATGCCGACCGGGACGCCCGCAGCGCGCGCGAGCGCCGCGGCGGCGAGGATGTTCTGCACGATGTGCGGGGCGTCGAGGCCGCGGGGCTCGAGCTCGGCGACCGTGATGATCTCGAGCGCCGTGCTGCGGCGGTCGTCGAGGAACGCGCGGTCGCAGAGGATCCCCTCGACGACGCCGAAGTCGCTCGGCCCGGGCACGTCGAGCCCGAAGCCGATGGCGCGTGCGCCCTCCTCGACCTCCGCCTCCTCGACCATGAGCCGGGTCGCCTCGTCGGCGCGGTTGTAGACGCAGGCGATCCTGGTGTTCGCGTAGACCTTGGCCTTCGCGTCCCGGTAGCCCGCGAAGGAGCCGTGCCAGTCGAGGTGGTCGTCGGCGAGGTTCAGGCAGACGCTCGCGAGCGGGTGCAGCGCGCCGGGGCCGGCGGTGGGCACGTGGTGCAGCTGGTAGCTCGACAGCTCGACCACGAGGACGTCGAAGCCCTGCGGGTCGCGCACGGCGTCGAGCACGGGCACGCCGATATTGCCGCACGGCGCCGCGCGCAGCCCGTTCGCGGCGAGGAACGTGGCCGTCAGCTGCGTGGTCGTCGTCTTGCCGTTCGTGCCGGTGACGAGGATCCACTCGGCGGCCTCGACCTTGTCTCGGACGCGCCAGGCCAGTTCGATGTCGCCCCAGACCGGGACGCCCTCGGCCCCGGCCCACTCGAGCACGGGATGGTCCGGGTGGAACCCGGGCGAGGCGACCAGGAGCTCGGGCGAAAACTCGGCGAGCTCGGCGGGCACCGTCTCGAGCGGATCGGTGACGAGCCGGGCGCCGATCACCTCGAGGATACGGGCGCGATCGTCGTCGCGCGCTGGGGCGAGCACGAGCACCTCCGCTCCGAGCTCGGTGAGGGTGTCGGCCACGGCGAAGCCGGTGACGCCGAGCCCGAGGACCGCGACCCGCAGGCCGCTCCAGTCGGCGTGCCAGCTGGTCAGCCCGGCGAGTCGTTCAGCGGCAGGGATCACCATCAGCTCTGGAGCCATTCGAGGTAGAAGCTGCCGACGCCGGCAGCGACGAGGAGGCCGCCGATGATCCAGAACCGCACCACGATGGTGACCTCGGCCCACCCCTTCAACTCGAAGTGGTGATGGATCGGACTCATCAGGAAGATCCGCTTGCCGTGGGTGAGCTTGAAGTACGCCCGCTGCACGATCACCGACCCCGTCTCGATCACGAACAGCCCGCCGATCAGCACCAGCAGCAGCTCGGTGCGGCTCACGATCGCCAGCGCCGCCAGCGCACCACCGAGCGCGAGCGACCCCGTGTCGCCCATGTAGATCTTCGCCGGGTTCGTGTTCCACCACAGGAACCCGATGAGGCCGCCCACGATCGCCGTCGCGACGATCGCGAGGTCGAGGGGGTCACGGACCTCGTAGCAGCGGTAGGCGTCGGCCTGGTTGAGGTTCGGGTTCGAGCAGGCCTGGTTGAACTGCCAGAACCCGATCACGACGAACGACCCGATCGCGAGGATCGACGCCCCGCCGGCGAGCCCGTCGAGCCCGTCGGTCACGTTCACCCCGTTCGACGCAGCCGTGGAGATCAGACAGATCCAGATCACGTACAGGATCGTCCCGGCGATCGTGCCGAACACCATGAAGTCCAACGGCAGATCCCGGATGAACGAGATCTTCGTATCCGCCGGCGTCGTGCCCTGCGCATTCGGGAACTGCAACGCCAACAACGCGAACGTGCCCGCCACCACGACCTGCCCGGCGACCTTCGCCCACCCGCCAAGGCCCAGGCTCTGCTTCTTCCGCGTCTTCAAGAAATCATCGATGAACCCGACCACACCGAGCCCGACCATCATGAACAGCACCAGCAGCGCCGACGCCGTCGCACCCTCACCATTGATCAGCGTCGCCCCGAAATACCCGAACAAGGTGCCCAGGATGAAGATGATCCCACCCATCGTGGGCGTGCCCCGCTTCACATGATGCGACTGCGGCCCATCATCACGGATGAACTGCCCCCACCCCAGGCGGACGAACAACCGGATGAACACCGGCGTCAGAAAGAGCGTGAACGCGAGCGACAACGCCCCGGCAGTCAGTAGTGCTCTCACGAGAACCATTCTCCCAATCGGTCGCCGAGGTGTCGCAGCCCCGCGGAGTTCGAAGATTTCACGAGGATCGTGTCCCCGGGGCGCGCCTGCGCCGTGACGAGCTCGAAGGCCTCGTCCTGCGTCTCCACGAAGGCGGACTCGCCGTCCCACGAGCCTTCGTTGATGGCCGAGATGTGCAGCCGCCTGGCACCCTGGCCGACGACCACGAGCTGGGAGATGCCGAGCCGCACCGCGAGCAGGCCGATCCGGTCGTGCTCGTCGCCGGAGAACTCCCCGAGCTCGCTCATCTCGCCGAGCACGGCGAAGGTGCGAGCGCCGTCGCGCTTGACCTGGGCGAGCGTCTTCAGCGCGGCCGACATCGAGTCCGGGCTCGCGTTGTACGCGTCGTTGATGACCGTGATCTCGTCGCGGCCGCCGAGCACCTCCATGCGGCCGTGCTCGGCCAGCGTGACGGATTCCAGCGCGGCGACGATGCCGTCGAGCGGCACCCCGAGCTCCCGCGCGGCGGCGATCGCAGCGAGGGCGTTCATGATGTGATGCTCGCCGAGCACCCCGAAGGCGACTGTCGCGGACTCGCCACCAGGCACGGTGACGGTGAAGTCGGTCCCGCGGGCGTGCACGCGGATGTCGCTCGCTCGGACGTCGGCGTCGTCGCCCAGCCCGAAGCGGACCACGCGGGCGCGGGTGAGCTCCGCCATCGGCGCGACGCGCGGGTCGTCGGCGTTCAGCACCGCGACATCCGTGTCGAGCAGCTCGGTGACCATCTCGCTCTTCGCGCGGACGGTCTGCTCGATGCCGCCGAACTCGCCGGCGTGCGCGAGGCCGACCTTCAGGACGATGCCGACGTCCGGGCGAGCCATCCGGATCAGCCGTGCGATCTCGCCGATCCCGGAGGCGCCCATCTCGGCGACGAGGAACTCGGTCGACTCGGTGAGCTCGAGCATCGTGATCGGCGCGCCGACCTCGTTGTTGAAGGACTTCCGTGCGGCGACCGTCTCCCCGACCCGCTCGAGCACCGTGCGCAGCAGGTTCTTCGTCGTCGTCTTGCCGTTCGAGCCCGTCACGCCGACGATGCGGAGACGCCCGAGCGCACGCACACGCGCGACGACCTCCGTGGCCAGGCGGCCGAGCGCCTCGACCGAGTCGTCGACGAGGATCTGCGGCACCTCGACCGGCTGCGCCTCCTCGACGATGAGCAGTGCCGCGCCGGAGTCGACGGCCGCGGGCACGAAGCGGTGCCCGTCGTCGAACTCGCCGCGCTTGGCCACGAACACGCCGCCCGCGACGACTTCGCGCGAGTCGGTGGTGACCGACCCGTCGACACGGTCCTCGGCGGAGGCCCCGTGTGCGGGCAGGCGGAGTTCTCCCTCGACCGCCGCGGCGATCTCGGCAAGGCTCAACGCGATCACGCCGGCCACCCCGCTTCGCGGAGCGCCGCTCTGGCATCGTCTCTGGCGGAGTACGGGATCTTCTCGCCCTTCACTTCGTGGTAGTCCTCGTGCCCGGGTCCGGCGTAGAGGATGGCGTCGCCCTCGCCGACGAGCCCGAGCGCCGTGCGGAACGCGGCTCGCGGGTCGGCGATCTCGTGGATCTCGCGGCCGGGCACGGCCTCGAGGGCGCCGGCGATGAGCGCGGTGCGGATGGCCGCGGGGTCCTCCCAGCGGGGGTGGAAATCAGTGATCACGAGCGCATCGGCGCCGCGTGCGGCGATCGCGCCCATCTCGGCGCGCTTCGTCGTGTCGCGGTCGCCGTCGGCGCCGAAGACCATCACGAGACGGCCCGGGGTGAATCGGCGGATGGCGCCGAGGGTCTGCAAGAACGCGTCCGGGCTGTGACCGTAGTCGACGTAGACGAGCGGCCCCTGCTCGCCCGAGATGCGCTCAGCTCGACCGGGGATGTACGCACTGATGCCGCCGTCGCGGTCGAGTGCTGTGGCGATCTCGTCGAAGGCGTAGCCCGCCTCGACGAGCATCACGATCGCGAGCGCGGCGTTCGCCGCCATGTACCAGCCGACGATGGGCACGGACGTCTCGAGCCGACCCGCTGGCCCTTCGAGCACGAACGACGTGCTCGCCGCCAGCTCCTCGCCGACGGTCATCCGCCACTCCGCCTCGACATCGGGGCTCGTCGTCAGCGTCGTGACCGGGACGCCGGACTCGCGTGCGAGCCGACGACCCCACTCGGAGTCGACCGTGACGACCCCGCGCCGAGCGCGGTCGGGCTGGAAGAGGGCCAGCTTCGCCGCGAAGTACTCGTCCATCGACGCATAGTCGTCGAGGTGGTCGTGGCTCAGGTTCGTGAAGCCGACGACATCGAAGACGAGGCCGTCGACACGGTGACGGCTGAGCGCCTGAGCGGAGACCTCGATGCCGAAGGCGCTGGCGCCCAGCTCCTCGGCGCGGGCGAGGAGCGCGTGAAGTTCGCTCGCCTCGGGGGTGGTGAGCGAGCTCACGACCGCCTCGTCGCCGATGCGGCGCTCGGCGGTGGACGTGAGGCCCGAGACGACGCCGAGCTGGCGGAGGATGCCGTCGAGCAGGTAGACGACGCTCGTCTTGCCGTTGGTGCCCGTCACGCCGAAGAGGGTCGCCGGGTTGTCGGCCGTGCCGTGGATCCAGGCCGCGACCTCGCCGAGCGCCGCCCGCGCGTCGTCGACCACGAGCACGGGCAGCTCGGCGCGCGCCGCGCGCTCGGCGCCGTCGGCGTCGGTCAGGACCGCGACCGCCCCGCGGGCGGCCGCATCCGCGGCGTAGTCGGCGCCGTGCGCGTTGCGCCCGGGCACGCCGACGTAGAGATCGCCCGGCTGCACCGCGCGGCTGGAGAGGGCCACGCCGGTCACCTCGAGTCCGTCGAGATCGCCGCGCACCACCAGATCGAACTCCTCCGCGAGCTCGCGGAGCGATCTGGGATTCGGGTGCTGCGGCCGGAGTGCCGTGGGAGGCGTGCCGGTCACGAATCCAACTTTCTCACCAGCTTGCTGGCAGTTCGGGCGCCGGGGCGCCGGATGGAACCGTCCGATACTTCTTCAGCACCTGGCTCATCACGTCTCGGAAGACGGGAGCGGATGCGGCGGACGAGTTCATCTTAACCGCATCGAAGATGCTCACCGAAACGACGTACTGGGGGTCGTCGGCCGGCGCGTACCCCGAGACCGAGACGAGGTACTCGCTGCGGTACCCGCCCTGACCGTCCGCGACCTGCGCGGTGCCCGTCTTCGCCGCGACCCGGTAGCCCGGGATGTTCCACTGGTCCGCCAACCAGCCCTCGAGGTACACCCGCTCGAGCATGGCGGTCGTCTCGTCGGCCGCCTTGGCAGAGACCACCTCGCGGGGCGTCTGATCGGGCTTGCCGGTGACCGTGCCGTCCGCGTCCGCGCAGCCCTGCACGAGCTGCACCGGCATCCGCACGCCGTGGTTCGCGAGCGCCTGATACGAGCTCGCCACCTGGATCGCCGTCGTCGTGAGACCCTGGCCGAACATCGTCGCGTACTTCGTCTGGTCGTCGGTGGCCCAGTAGTCCGGCCCGCCGTTCAGGTCGCCGGATGCCTCGGCCGGAAAGCCGACCTCGCTCTCGGTGCCGAGTCCGAAGTCGAGCATGTCCTGGTAGCGCTGCTCGTCGCTCACCCGCTCGCCGAACTGCGACATGCCGGTGTTCGAGGAGTCGATGAGCACGCCGGTGAGGGTGAGTCGCTCGTCGTCGTGGTAGTCGGAGTCGTTGATGTCGGCGTTGCCCGGAGTGATCCGGTACGGGGCCACGACTCCGCTCGTGGGGTCTGCCTGCCCCGCGTCGATCACGGACGCGGCGGTCAGCGCCTTGAAGGTCGAGCCGGGCTCGAACGGGGCGGAGAAGGAGCGCGAGCCGCGGTCCTCGGCATCCGTCGCACCCGGGTCGTTGGGGTCGACGGTGGGCACGTCGGCGACGGCCAGCAGCTCACCCGTCTTCGCGTTCATGACGGTGACCATGCCCCACTCGGCGCCGACCTCGGCCACCCGCGCGGCGAGGATGCGCTGCACCTCCCACTGCAGGTCCGCGTCGATCGTGAGCTGCACGGTGCCGCCCGGCTGCGCCTCCTTCACGGTGCGCTCCGTGCCCGGGATGTCCACCCAGTCCTTCAGGGAGTGCAGCGAGGTGACCGTGCCGTCGACGCCGGCGAGGCACTGGTCCTGCGCCGCCTCGAGGCCGCCCGCCGGCTCGCCGTCGTCGTTGACCCAGCCGAGCAGGTTGCCGGCCACCGCGCCGTTCGGATAGGTCCGTCCGGGATGCTCCTGCGAGTACACCCAGGGCACCTTGAGCGCACTGACCCGATCGTAGGCGGCGACGTCGACCTGCTTCGCGAGGTACGCGAAGTCGGAGTCGGCGTCCTCGGCGAGGCTCTGCTCGACCACCGCGGTGATCTGCGCGGCCGGGATGCCGAGCGCCGCGCCGAGATCGGCCGCGTTCTTCGCGAGCTGCCCGGGGTCCTCGGCTTCGCGCGCCTTCGCCTGCTTCGGCGAGAGCGTGATGTCGTATCGCATGACCGAGTCGGCGAGCACGGTGCCGTTGCGGTCGACGATGTCTCCGCGCGCACCGTAGACGGTGCGCGAGTCGCTGCGCACCTGCTCGGCCTCGGCGTTGTACTCGTCGGCGCGGACCACCTGGATCTCGACGAGCTTCACGACGAACACCGCGACGAAGGCGATGAGCAGCGCCCCGGCCACGATCACGCGCCGCATCGGATACCGGCTCGTCTGCTTCATGCCTGGAGTGCCCCCTGGTGGATCAGTGCGTGTCCGGAGTGGGCAGCGCCCCCGGCGGGACGAGCTGGGTGTCGTTGCCGGCGGGCGCCCCCGCACCCGTTCCTCCGGTGGCATTCTCACTCGTCGCCGGCTGGTTCACGAGCGGCACGTCGGTGATCAGCGAATTCGGGACGAGCGGCCCGGAGTCCGCCGCATCGGAGCCGGCCGCCTGCGGCTGGCCGAGCACGGCGCCGTCCGAGAGCCGCAGGTAGACGGGCGTCGTGTTCGGCACCATGCCGAGCTCCTCGGCGTTGCGGGCGAGGTTCTGGGGCGACTGCAGCGCGTCGAGCTCCTCGGCGACGATCTGGCGGTCGCGCTCGAGCTTGGTCTGCTGCACGCGGAGCGAGTCGAGCTCGTAGGCGCCCTGCGTCATCGCGACGGAGATCACGAGCTGTGCGGCCGCCACGAGGATGATCGCGCCGAGGGCGATGATGGCGTAGGCGATCCGCGGCTTGCGCCGCCGGACCGCGTCGGGAACCAGACGGAGCCGCCGGGCCGGGGCCTCGGCGGGCGCGCCGCGGAGCGGTGCGGGCAGGGTCTGGGCGGCCACTGCGCTCATCTGGCCCTCCTCACTCGTTCTGCGGCGCGGAGGCGCACCGGCTTGGCACGGGGGTTCTCGGCCTGCTCGGCCTCGCTCGCGAGCTCCGCTCCTCGGACCAGCAGCCGGAACTGCGCCTTGTGCTCGGGCAGCTCCATCGGGAGGCCCGCGGGCGCGGTCGAGCTCGAGGCCGCCTGCAGCTCGCGCTTCACGAGCCGGTCCTCGAGGGACTGGTAGGAGAGCACCACGATGCGTCCGCCGACCGCGACCGCGTCGAGCGCGGCCGGGATGGCGGCGGCGAGCACCGAGAGCTCCTCGTTCACCTCGATCCGCAGCGCCTGGAAGACCCGCTTGGCCGGGTGCCCCTGGCGCTGGATCGCCACCGGGGTCGCGTCGTGCAGGATCTGCACGAGCTCGCCCGATCGGGTGATGGGGTGCTCGGCCCGCGCCCGGACGATGGCCCGGGCGTACCGGGCAGCGAGCTTCTCCTCGCCGTAGTCGAGGAAGATCCGGCGCAGCTCGTCCTCGTCCGCTTCGGCGAGCACATCGGCGGCCGTGCGCCCGCGGGACGGGTCCATGCGCATGTCGAGCGGCGCGTCCTTCGCGTAGGCGAAGCCGCGCTCGGCCCGGTCGAGCTGCAGCGAGGAGACGCCGAGGTCGAACAGGATGCCCTGCACCTCGTCGAAGCCCTCGCGGCGGATCGCCTCGGTGATGCCGTCGTAGACGGTGTGCACGAAGCGGGCGCGGTCGCCGAACGCGGCGAGCCGCTCGCGGGCGATCGCGAGTGCCTCGAGGTCGCGGTCGAGGCCGATGACGGTGAGTTCGGGGAAGCGCTCGAGGAAGGCGCGGCTGTGCCCGCCCATGCCGAGCGTGGCGTCGACGAGCACGGCGCCGGGCGCCTCGAGGGCGGGAGCGAGCAGCTCGACGGTGCGGTCGAGCATGACTGGGGTGTGGATGCGATCGAGGTCCATGTTCCTTCTCCGGTCCCGAGAGCCCCGGGTCCTGATCCCCATCCGTGACCCTGATGCGGGGAAGTGCACCAGGTGCAACGGCTGGGAGTCAGCGCCCGAGGAGCTCAGAAGAGCCCCGGGATCACCTCCTCCGCGGTCTCGGCGAACGCCGCTTCCTGCTCGGCGAGGTACTCCTGCCACGCCTCGGCGTCCCAGATCTCGACCCGGCTGCCCGCGCCGATCACGGCGAGGTCGCGGTCGAGCCCTGCGTAGCCGCGGAGCGTGGCGGGGATGGTCACGCGGTGCTGCTTGTCGGGCGTCTCGGCCGAAGCCCCCGACAGGAAGACGCGCATGTAGTCACGGGCCTGCTTGCTCGTGACCGGGGCCTGGCGGATCTTCTCGCTCATCTGCTCGAACTCGCGAGCGCTGAAGACGTAGAGGCAGCGTTCCTGCCCCCTGGTGAGGACGAGACCGTTGGAGAGCTCCTCTCGGAACTTCGCGGGCAGGATGATGCGCCCCTTCTCGTCGAGCTTCGGCTCGTACGTACCGAGAAACATCCCCCACCCCCTTTCCTCCGGCCAGGATCCAGGTGGCCCCACTTTACTCCACTCTCATCCCCGTTTCAATGAACTTGCGCCTTAAGACGCCGATTGGCCCGGTTCGATGCCCGGAAATTCAAGGATCCTCGGCGTGGTGGGAAGTGGAGGGGAAATCGCACAACGTGGAGATTCCGGGCGCGCCGAAGGGGCCGGACGGCGTGGTCACGCCCGGCCGGACCGCCGATTCAGCGCGTCAGGTCGCGCACGGACGGGCATCCGGGCACGAAAAAGCGGGCCGATCGTCTCGATCGGCCCGCGAGTGGTGCGAAGTGGAGGAGCGCGGTGGAGGCGGCGTCGAACCGCCTAGCCCTGCCCGTCCTGACGGCGGTCCCAACGGTCGTTGAGCCGGTCCATGAACCCCGCCTTCGGTCGGCTCTGCCCAGGCCGGCGCGCGGCGTCGACCGGATCGACCGGCGAGGGCTGGCCCGCCCCTCGGCGGGAACGGGTCATCGAGAACAGCACCCCGGCGAACATCGCGGCGAAGCCGAGGATGCCGACGACGGGGATCTGGAGCGCGACCCCGGCGATGAGCGCGCCGATGCCGACGAGGGCGATCAGCACACCGATCGTCAACCGTCGGTAGTCCACCCCACCTCGTCGACCGCCGACCGCCTGCACGAAATCGGCGTCGTTGCGGTAGAGATTGCGCTCCATCTCTTCGAGAAGGCGCTGCTCCTGCTCTGAAAGCGGCATCTCATTCCCCTCTTTCGGGATCAACGCATCCTACGTCGATTCTAACGCCGCTGCGCCTCGCTAGGCTAGGCGGGTGGCACACGGTTCCCGACTGGTCGACCTGGTTCACGATCGGATCGAGGATTTCCTCGCCGACCGTACCTCCATTCTCGATGCTGTCTCGGGCGACCTCGCCCCACTCGGCGCATTCTCGAAGCGCTTTCTCAGCGGGGGCAAGCGCTTCCGGGCACTGTTCTGCTACTGGGGGTGGGAGGCCGTCACCGGCGGCTCCTTCGATCCCTTCGACGGCCCCGACTCCCGCGACCGCTCCCCCGTGATCTCCGCGGCCGCGTCGCTCGAGCTCTTCCATGCGGCGGCGCTCGTGCACGACGACCTCATCGACAACTCGGACACCAGGCGATCCGCGCCGAGCGCGCACCGGCTCTTCGAGCGGCTGCACGGCGAGTCCGGCTGGGTCGGCGACGGTGAGCAGTTCGGCCGCTCGGCGGCGATCCTGCTCGGCGACCTGCTGCTCGGCTGGAGCGACGAGCTGCTCGACGAGGGCCTCGAACTGCTCGAGCAGCGCGCAGACGCCCGCGCGGCTAGGACCGAGTTCATGCGCATGCGCACCGAGGTGACGGCCGGCCAGTATCTCGACGTCCTCGAGGAGCACGCCTGGATCGCCCAGCCCGACGAGGAGCAGCAGCTCCGCGCCGAGCGGGTCATCGTCTACAAGGCCGCGAAGTACAGCGTCGAGGCGCCGCTCGCGATCGGCGCGGCGATCGGCGGCGCCACGAGGGAGCAGGCGGCCGCGCTCCGCGCCTACGGGCTTCCGCTCGGCATCGCCTATCAGCTGCGCGACGACCTGCTGGGCGTGTACGGCGACCCCGAGCTCACTGGCAAGCCCTCAGGCGACGACCTCCGCGAGGGCAAACGCACGATGCTCATCGCCATTGCGCGCGAGCGGCTCGCGCCGAGCACCCGGCGCCTGCTCGACGAACTGCTGGGCGACCCCGAGCTCGACGAGACGCAGGTGCGGATGCTGCAGCAGACGCTCAGCGACTGCGGCGCGGTCGACGAGATCGAGGCGCTCATCACCCGTCAGCTGCAGTCGGCGACGGCGGCCCTCGCAGAGGCCCCCATCAGCGAGCACGCCCGGGCCGAGCTCGGAGCGCTCGCCCGCTCCGTCGCGAAGCGGGTCAGCTGACCGATCGCGCGTCGTCGGGAGCGGATGCCTCGTCAGGCGAGCGCCTGCGCGACGCGCCGCACCTCCGCCTTGCGGCCGGCGCGCAGCGCCGCGATCGGCGTCGTCCCGAGGCTGTCCTCCTCGCCGATCAGCCAGTCGAGGGCCTCGGCGTCGCTGAAGCCGGCGTCGTGCAGCACCATGACGGTGCCGTGCAGCTCCGGCATCGGCACGCCGTCGCGGAGGAAGTCCGCCGGCACCTTCAGCACCCCGTCGACGCGGCGGGCGAGCAGGTGGCGCTCGTCGATCAGGCGCCGCACCCGCCCGGGCGAGACGTCGAGCAGTTCGACGAGCTCGGGGACGGTCAGCCACTCGGACGCAGTTGATTCGCTCACGAAGAACAGCCTGCCACGTCGCGGGCCGCTCGTGTCGGAGTCGGGTCCCGCGCCACGCGGGCGAGGGGTTTGACTCGCCCCCTCCCCTGTGCGACCGTGACGAACAGCCGGTGATCCATGCCGACGAGGGGAACCAGATGACGACACGGCCCGAACCGGAATTCGAGCGGGGGCCAGATCAGGGAGCCTCGGCGTCGCGGCCGAGCCTCCGCTCACGAGCGATCGCCCTGCCCATCGCCGTGATGAGCTCCATCGCCGTCGCGCTCGGCTTCGCGCAGCCCGCCGACGCCGCGCCCCAGCCGCCGAAACGCCTCGCGAAAGGCAAGGCGACCGCCGCCGGAACGGCCGGCGCCCGCGCCGTCGCGGGCGCCGTGCCCGCCGAGGTCACCGTCGCCGACGGCGACACGGTCTCGGGCATCGCGGAGCGCTACGGCCTGTCGACGGCCGAGCTGCTGGCCGCGAACGGCCTCGGCTGGTCGAGCCTGATCTTCCCGGGCCAGCGCCTCGTGCTGCCGGGCGGCACGCCGCGGGCGAGCGAGCCGGCCCCGGAGATCGCCAGGCACACCGTCGTCGCCGGCGACACCATGGGCGGCATCGCCGAACGCTACGGCGTCGACCTCGCCCAGCTGCTGAGCGCGAACGGCCTCGGGCGCGAGAGCCTCATCTTCCCCGGGCAACAGGTGGTCCTGCCCCTCGCGGGCGCGGCATCCGCCCCGTCGGCGCCGGCCGAGCAGAGCCCCCCTGCGACGGCGGAGCCCCCGGCCCAGGTCACCGTCGCCGAGGGCGACACCGCGTGGGACCTCGCCGAGCGGCTCGACGTCGACCTCGACGCCTTCCTCGCCGCGAACCGCCTCAGCGCCGACCCCGTGCTGCAGCCCGGGCAGGTGCTGACCGTCCCGCGCCCGGCCGCCGTGGCACTCGTCGCCTCGGTGAGCACCGTCCTCACCGACGAGATGCGGCAGAACGCCCAGCTCGTCGTCGACATCGGCCGCGCGCTCGGCGTGCCCGACCGCGGCATCGTGATCGCGCTGGCCGCAGCCGCGCAGGAGTCGGGGCTCCGCAACGTCCGGCACGGCGACCGAGACTCGCTCGGGCTCTTCCAGCAGCGGCCGAGCCAGGGCTGGGGCACGCCGGAGCAGGTGCTCGACCCGGTCCGGGCGACCACCGCGTTCTACGGCGGCGCCGCGAACCCGAACCCGGGCGTCACCCGCGGCCTCCTCGACATTCCCGGCTGGGAATCCATGAGCGTGACGGACGCCGCGCAGGCCGTGCAGCTGAGCGCCTACCCGAGCTACTACGCGAAGTGGGAGGCGCAGGCGACCGCCTGGCTCAGCGAGCTCGGCTGACCCCTCGTCCGGGTCACGAAGGGGTTTCGATCCGCATCGCCACGGCGGTTCGAACCGAAACGGCATACGCCGCTTCGTAGACTTCTACGGTGACCACTGCGCCCGTCGACCCGATGCTCGGCCGTCTCATCGACGGCCGGTACCAGGTGCGCTCGCGGATCGCCCGCGGCGGCATGGCGACCGTCTACCTCGCCACTGATCTGCGGCTCGAGCGCCGCGTGGCGATCAAGATCATGCACGGCCACCTCGCCGACGACAACACGTTCAAGACCCGCTTCGTGCAGGAGGCCCGATCCGCGGCCCGGCTCGCGCACCCGAACGTGGTCAACGTCTTCGATCAGGGCCAGGACGCGGACATGGCGTACCTCGTCATGGAGTACCTGCCCGGCATCACGCTGCGCGACCTGTTGAAGGACTACCAGCGGCTCACGCCGGAGCAGACCGTCGACATCATGGACGCCGTGCTCGCCGGCCTCGCCGCCGCGCACAAGGCCGGCATCGTGCACCGCGATCTCAAGCCCGAGAACGTGCTCCTCGCCGACGACGGGCGCATCAAGCTCGGCGACTTCGGGCTCGCGCGCGCCGCGAGCGCGAACACGGCGACCGGGCAAGCGCTGCTCGGCACGATCGCCTACCTCTCCCCCGAGCTCGTCACGCGCGGCGTCGCCGATGCCCGCAGCGACATCTACGCCGTCGGCATCATGATGTACGAGATGCTCACGGGCGAGCAGCCGTACGTCGGGGAAGCTCCGATGCAGATCGCGTACCAGCACGCCAACGACCAGGTGCCGACGCCGAGTTCCAAGTTCTCGGGCGTCCCGCCCGAGCTCGACGAGCTCGTGCTCTGGGCGACCGCCCGCGATCCCGAGCAGCGCCCCGCCGACGCCCGGGCGATGCTCGACCGGCTGCGCGAGGTCGAGGGCGCCGTTCGGGGCGTCGCCGGCCCCGTCCCCGAGCTCTACCAGCCCACCATGGTGCTGGCCGACGCGACGGCCACCGCGGAGACGAGGGTCCTGCAGCCGCCGTCGGCGCCGGTCCCAACCGCCGTCGCCGACCCCGAGCAGCAGGGCGAGGAGTCCGCCGCGCTCACCGCGCGCGCCGCCCGTCGCAAGCGCAAGGGGTACTGGCTGTTCGCCCTCGTCCTGCTGCTCGCCGGTCTCGCCGGCGGAACCGGCTGGTACTTCGGCGCGGGCCCCGGCTCGCTCGCCGCGGTGCCGAAGGCCGCCGGGCTCGAGCCCGCCGCCGCGCAGGCCCTGCTCGAGGACGCGGGTTTCGAGGTCGAGCAGGGCGAACGGTACGACCCCGAGATCGCGGCGGGACTCGTGTCCGGCACCGACCCCGGCCCCGGCGCGCAGGCGCGACGAGGGTCCGTCGTCACGATGCTCGTCTCGCTCGGCCCGCGCATCCTCGAGGTGCCCGACGTGATCGGTCAGCCGCAGGCCGACGCGCGCGCCGCGCTCGGCGAGTTCGCCGTCGCCGACGACGTCGTGCAGCAGTTCAGCGGCGAGATCGACGCGGGTGCCGTGATCGCGCTGCTCGACGGCGACGGCAACGCCCTGCCCGCCGACTACCCGGAGCGCGGGGCGATCACGCTCGTCGTCTCGCTCGGCGCGGTGCCCGACGTCACCGGCATGTCGATCGGCGAGGCCGAGGCCACGCTCTCCGAGGTGAACCTCGAGCTCGTGCAGGGCGACCCGCAGTTCAGCGACGACGTCGACGTCGACGTCGTGATCAGCGCGGAGGCGCAGAACGACCCGATGCGCCCCGGCGACAGCGTGCTCGTGATCGTCTCGAAGGGCCCCGACCTCGTCGAGGTGCCGAACGTCATCACCGGCCAGACGGTCGCCGAGGCGCGAGCCCAGCTCGAGGCGCTCGACTTCACCGTGACCTCCAACGTGCCCGAGTTCCTCGAGGGCGCCGTCGTCGCCGCGAAGCAGAGCGTCGCGGCCGGCGACCGCATCAAGCGCGGCAGCGAGATCTCCGTCAACTTCTGAGCCGCGGCACCGCTCGGGGCCATCCCCGCCCGCCGCATGCAGAACGACGGCGCCCCGCCGAAGCAGGACGCCGCCGTTCGTTCACTCGCGCTCAGCGCGAGCCGAGCTCCTCGGCCACCAGGAAGGAGAGCTCGAGGGACTGCATGTGGTTCAGGCGCGGGTCGCAGAGCGACTCGTAGCGGGTCGCGAGCGTCGCCTCGTCGATGTGCTCGGAGCCGCCGAGGCACTCCGTCACATCGTCGCCGGTGAGCTCCACGTGGATGCCGCCGGGGTGGGTGCCAGCGGCCCGGTGCGCCTCGAAGAAGCCCTTCACCTCGTCGACCACGTCGTCGAAGCGACGGGTCTTGTAGCCGGTGGGCGTCGTGATGCCGTTGCCGTGCATGGGGTCGGTCACCCACAGCGGCTGGGCATCGGACTGCTTGATGGCCTCGAGCAGCGGCGGCAGGGCCTCGCGGATGCGTCCGGCGCCCATGCGGGTGATGAACGTCAGCCGGCCCGGCTCGCGGTTGGGGTCGAGCTTCTCGACGAGCTCGAGCATCGTCTCGGGCGTCGTCGTGGGGCCGAGCTTCACGCCGATCGGGTTGCGGACGCGCGAGAGGAAGTCGACGTGCGCGCCGTCGAGCTCGCGCGTGCGCTCACCGATCCAGATGAAGTGCGCCGAGGTGTTGTAGGGCGTGCCGGTGCGCGAGTCGATGCGCGTCATCGGCCGCTCGTAGTCCATCAGCAGACCCTCGTGGCCCGTGTAGAACTCGGTGCGCTTGAGCTCGTCGAAGTCCGCGCCGCAGGCGTCCATGAACTTCACCGCGCGGTCGATCTCACGCGCGAGCTTCTCGTACCGGGCGTTCGCCGGGTTGGCCGCGAAGCCCTGGTTCCACTGGTGCACCTGCCGGAGGTCGGCGAAGCCGCCCTGGGTGAACGCGCGGATGAGGTTCAGCGTGGAGGCCGCCATGTGGTAGCCCTGCAGCAGCCGACGCGGGTCGGCGGCGCGCGACTCCGGCGTGAAGTCGTAGCCGTTCACGATGTCGCCGCGGTAGGCGGGCAGGGTCACATCGCCGCGCGTCTCGGTGTCGCTCGAGCGGGGCTTCGCGAACTGGCCCGCCATGCGGCCCATCTTCACGACCGGCATCGAGGCGCCGTAGGTCAGCACGACGGCCATCTGCAGCAGGGTCTTCACCCGGTTGCGGATCTGATCGGCCGTGGCTCCGGCGAACGTCTCGGCGCAGTCGCCGCCCTGCAGGAGGAACGCCTCGCCGCGGGAGGCGCTGGCCAGCCGCTCGCGCAGCATGTCCACCTCACCGGCGAAGACCAGCGGCGGCAGCGTGGCGAGTTCGGCCGACGCCGCGGAGGCCGCGTCGGCGTCGGGCCACTGCGGCTGCTGCTTGATCGGCAGCGTGCGCCAATAGTCGAGGCCCGCGATCACATCGGGATCTGCGTTCACGAAGGGCTCGACGAGCTGCTGCACTGGATGTCCTGGAGGGTCGGGCGCGCGGTCGCGCGCGGGTACGAAACGACGCCGCGCTGCGCGGCGTCGTAGGACGAGCCTACCGCGCCTCGGAGGCCCGTCGTTCCTTGACCGAACTCGCGTAGACGTCGACGTATTCCTGGCCGCTCAGCTCGCGCAGTTCGTAGACGAGCTCGTCGGTCACGCTGCGCAGCACGAAGCGGTCGCTCTCGAGCCCGTGGAAGCGCGAGAAGTCGAGCGGATCGCCGATCACGATGCCGATGCGCCGCACCTTCGGCAGCCGCGTGCCGATCGGCATGACCTCGGCGGTGCCGATCATGGCGACGGGCACGACCGGGGCACCCGACTCCAGGACCATGCGGGCGACCCCGGTGCGTCCCCGGTACAGCTTCGCGTCGGGGCTGCGGGTGCCCTCGGGGTAGATGCCGAGGATGCGGCCCTCGCTGAGCACGCGGAGCCCGGTGTTGAGGGAGGCCTCGGACGCCTTGCCGCCGCTTCGATCGATCGGCAGCTGCCCGGTGGCCTGGAAGAAGAGCTTCGTGGCCCAGCCCTTGAGTCCGCGGCCCGTGAAGTACTCGCTCTTCGCGAGGAAGACGACCGGCCGGTCGACGACGAGCGGCAGGAAGATCGAGTCGATGAAGGAGAGGTGGTTGGAGGCGAGGATGACCGGGCCGTTCGCGGGGATCTTCTCGAGGCCGACGATCCAGGGGCGGAAGATCGCGAGGAGCACCGGCCCCACCACGATGTGCTTCATGATCCAGTAGAACACCCGAGCTCCCCGTCTCGTCCGTCGCGCCCGCCCCGGGCGGAGTCCAGCCTAGCGATCAGGCGTGCTGCTCGACCCACACGCGCGCGAGGTCGGCGGCGCCGACGACCCCGGCGTCGTTCACGAGCTCCGCGATCACGAAGTCGGGCTCGGGGTGGTAGCCCCGCGCCGGCAGATGCTCGAGATACGCCTCGCGGACGGGCTGCAGCAAAAGCTCGCCGGCGACCGCGACCCCGCCGCCGAAGACGAAGCGCTGCGGGTCGAGGACCGCCGAGAGGCTCGCCGCCGCCTGCCCGAGCCATTGGCCGAGCTGACGGAGCGCCGCGAGCGCGCCCGGGTCGCCCGCCTCGATGAGCCCGCCGACGAGCGCACCGTCGAGCTTGCCGTGCTCGGCGCGCGTCCGGGCGAGCGCCTGGCCGATGCCGCCGGCATCGGCGATCTCGCCGGCCATCCGCAGCAGCGCCCGGCCCGAGCCGTACTGCTCGAGGCATCCGTGCTGACCGCAGCCGCAGGCGATGCCGCCGGGGACGAGCCGGAGGTGCCCGAGTTCGGCGCCGGCGCCGAAGCCGCCGCGGAAGAGCCGGTCGCTCGCGACGATCGCCCCGCCCACGCCCGTGCCGATCGTGAGCATCACCATGTCGCTCACGAGCCGCCCGGCGCCGAAGCGGAACTCGGCCCAGCCCGCGGCGTTCGCGTCGTTGTCGACGACGACGGTGCCGCCGACGCGGGCCTCGAGCTTCTCGCGGAAGGGCTCGTTGCGCCAGTCGATGTTGGGCGCGTAGTAGACGGTGGACTGCGCCGCGTCGATGAATCCGGCCGCGGCGACTCCGACGGCGTCGATGCCGCCCGCCGCGTGCTCATCCGCGCGGAGCCGCCCGATCATCGCGACGACCGCGTCCTCGACCGCGCGCGCGTCGCCGGCCGGGGTCGGCACGCGGTCCTGCGCGACGATGGTGCCGAGCTCGTCGACGATCGCTCCCGCGATCTTCGTACCGCCGATGTCGATGCCGATCGCGTGCGCCACGAGGCCGCCTTTCAGGGGGAACGGGAAGGTTCGCGCCGCCGCCGGACGCCGGGGCGCGCGCGGGCAACGACTAGAGTGTAGTCAACCCAACGCCGAGGCCCGAGACGTGCGTCGACGCGCGAAGGCCTCCCCGGTGCCGAAGGAGCTGCCGTGACCGAATTCGCAACGCCCGCCGTTGTCGCCGCCGACCCGCATGCGAACACCACCGACCTGCTGGTGGAACGCGTGCGCGCCACCCCCGACGCCGCGTTGTTCTCGCTGCCGACCGCCGACGGTGGATGGTCGCCGGTGACGGCGAAGGAGTTCCACGCCCAGGTGATCGCCCTCGCGAAGGGGCTCGCCGCCGCCGGCATCCAGCCCGGCGACAAGATCGGCCTGATGTGCAAGACCCGCTACGAGTGGACGCTCATCGACTTCGCCGTCTGGTTCGCGGGCGCGGTGCTCGTGCCCGTCTACGAGACGAGCTCCCCCGCGCAGGTGCGGTGGAACCTCAGCGATTCGGGCGCCATCGCCATCATCGTCGAGACGCCGGACCACTTCAGCCGCTTCGACGAGGTGCACCCCGAGCTGCCCGCCGTGCAGCACGTCTGGCAGGTCGACCTGGGCGACCTCGACAAGCTCGCCGCGTCGGGCGGCTCCGTCTCCGACGAGGAGATCGAGCGCCGCCGCACCATCGCCAACGCCGACGACATCGCGACCCTCATCTACACCTCTGGCTCGACCGGCAAGCCGAAGGGCTGCGTGCTGACCCACGCGAACTTCGTCGAGCTCTCGCGCAACTCCGCGGTCGCGCTCGACGAGGTCGTGCTCGACCCGAACGGCGCCTCGACCGTGCTGTTCATCACCCTGGCCCACGTCTTCGCGCGGTTCATCGCGGTGCTCTGCGTGCACGCCGGCGTGCGCGTCGGCCACCAGCCCGACACGAAGCAGCTGCTGCCCGCTCTGTCGAGCTTCAAGCCGACGTTCCTCCTCGCGGTCCCCCGCGTCTTCGAGAAGGTCTACAACGTCTCCGAGCAGAAGGCCGAGACCGGCGGCAAGGGCAAGATCTTCCGCGCCGCCGCCGAGACGGCCGTCGCCTACTCGACGGCCCTCGAGCAGGGCTCGGTGCCGTTCGGGCTGAAGCTGCGCTTCCGCCTGTTCGACGCGCTCGTCTTCAAGAAGCTGCGCGCGGCGCTCGGCGGCAACGTCAAGTACGCGGTGTCCGGCTCCGCGCCGCTCGGCGCTCGTCTCGGGCACTTCTACCACGCCCTCGGCATCGCCATCCTCGAGGGCTACGGCCTCACCGAGACCACCGCACCCGCCACGGTGAACCTGCCCAAGCGCTCGAAGATCGGCACGGTCGGCCCGGCGCTGCCCGGCGTCGCCGTCCGCCTCGCCGACGACGGCGAGATCCAGGTCAAGGGCATCAACGTCTTCAAGGAGTACTGGAAGAACCCCGAGGCGACCGCGGAGGCCTTCGACGGCGACTGGTTCAAGACGGGCGACATCGGCTCCTTCGACGACGAGGGCTTCCTCACCATCACCGGGCGCAAGAAGGAGATCATCGTCACGGCCGGGGGCAAGAACGTGGCCCCCGCCGCGCTCGAGGACCCGATCCGCGCCAACCCGCTCGTCGGGCAGGTCGTCGTGGTCGGCGACAAGAAGCCGTTCATCTCGGCGCTCGTGACCCTCGACCCGGAGATGCTGCCGGTCTGGCTGAACAACAACGGCGAGGACGCCGGCATGAGCCTCGACGAGGCGGCGGCGAACGAGGCGGTCCGCGCGGAGGTGCAGCGGGCGATCGACGCCGCGAACGAGCTCGTCTCGCGCGCGGAGTCGATCCGCAAGTTCACGGTGCTGCCCCTCGAGCTCACCGAGGCGAGCGGTCACCTCACGCCGAAGCTCAGCATCAAGCGCAATGTGATCCTGGACGACTTCGCCGGCGAGATCGAGGCGATGTACTCGGGCGCCCCGGCCACCGAGGGCATGTCCGCGATCAGCTGACCTCGAAGCACCGCGAAGGGGGCGCCGCGATCCGCGGCGCCCCCTTCGTCGTTCGTCCGGCGACTCAGAACCAGTCGGACTCGCGCACTTCGCGCATGGCGACCCGGCGCTCCGCCGGCTCGAGGCGGTCGAGGTAGAGGATGCCGTCGAGGTGGTCGGTCTCGTGCTGCAGCGCCTGCGCGAGCACCCCGGTGCCCTCGACGACGATCTCCTGGCCGTCGAGGTCGATGCCGCGCACCCGCGCATAGGGATGGCGCGGGGTGTCGTGCCAGAGTCCGGGCACCGAGAGGCAGCCTTCGCCGGTCGGCTCCTTCTCGCCGCG
This sequence comes from Agromyces soli, assembly GCF_022811605.1. GTDB lineage: Bacteria > Actinomycetota > Actinomycetes > Actinomycetales > Microbacteriaceae > Agromyces > Agromyces soli. The sequence continues at coordinate 3,191,807 of NZ_CP094533.1, forward strand.
CACCTCGACGAGCTCCGGGTTCAGCACGTAGCCGATCCGCCCGTCGACGTTGTAGCTGAACGCGCGGAGGTTGACGCCGATCTGCGGCGCTGCGACACCGGCACGACCGGGCAGCTTCACCGAGTCGAGCAGGTCCGCGACGAGCCCCCGGACGCCGTCGTCGATGGTCTCGATCGGCGCGGACCGGGCCTTCAGCACGGGATCGCCGAAGACACGGATGGGACGTTCAGGCACGGGGGCTCCATTCCAGGCCCGCGGCAGGCGGGCGTTGCGAGCGTTCAGGTGGGCGGCGACAGCGTATCGCGACTCAGGCGGGTCGGACGACGACGAGGAGGTCCCCCGCCTCGACCTGCTGCGTCTTCGGGATCGCGACCCGTTCGACCACACCGGCAACCGGCGAGGTGATGGCCGCCTCCATCTTCATGGCCTCGATCGAGGCCACGGCCTGGCCGACCTGGATCTCGGTGCCGGGCTCGACCTGGAGCGTGACGACGCCCGAGAACGGCGCAGCGACATGACCGGGCTGCGAGGCATCCGCCTTCTCCGCGGCGCGGGTGTCCACCGTGATGGAGCGGTCGCGCACGAACACGGGGCGGAGCTGGCCGTTCAGGATGGTCATGACGGTGCGCATGCCCTTGTCGTCGGCCTCGCCGATCGCCTCGAGGCCCGCGTACAGCCGCACGCCCTTGTCGATCTCGATGACGTGCTCACCGCCGGAGCGCAGCCCGTAGAGGTAGTCGGCCGTGTCCACGACGGAGAGGTCGCCGAAGAGCTCGCGGATCTGCTCGAACTGCCGGGTCGGCGCCGGGAACAGCAGCGTGTTCAGCATCGCGCGGCGGCCGGCGGAGTCGCCCTCGAGGGCGGCCCGCTGCGACTCGTCGAGCTCGGCCACGCCGATGCGCACGTCGCGACCGGCGAGCACCTTCGAGCGGAAGGGCTCGGGCCAGCCGCCCGGCAGATCGCCGAGCTCGCCGGCCATGAAGCCGACGACCGAGTCGGGGATGTCGTACTTCTCGGGGTTCGCGGCGAAGTCGGCCGGGTCGGCCTTCACCGCGGCGAGGTGCAGCGCGAGGTCGCCGACCACCTTCGACGAGGGGGTCACCTTCGGCACACGGCCGAGGATCTCGTCCGCCGCCGCGTACATGTCCTCGATGAGCTCGAAGTCGTCGGCGAGGCCGAGGGCGATCGCCTGCTGGCGCAGGTTCGAGAGCTGACCGCCGGGGATCTCGTGGTGGTAGACGCGGCCGGTGGGGCCGGGCAGGCCCGACTCGAACGGACGGTACAGCCGGCGCACGGCCTCCCAGTAGGGCTCGAGATCGGAGACCGCGTCGAGCGAGATCCCCGTGTCGCGCTCGGTGTGCGCGAGCGCGGCGACGAGCGAGGAGGCGGACGGCTGGCTCGTGGTGCCCGCCATCGGCGCGCTGGCGACGTCGACCGCGTCGACGCCCGCCTCGGACGCCGCGAGGAGCGTGGCGAGCTGCCCGCCTGCGGTGTCGTGGGTGTGCAGGTGCACCGGCACGTCGAACCGCTCGCGGAGCGCCCGGACGAGCTTCGCGGCCGCGGCCGGGCGGAGCAGCCCCGCCATGTCCTTGATCGCGAGCACGTGCGCGCCGGCGCCGACGATCTCGTCGGCGAGACGCAGGTAGTAGTCGAGCGTGTACAGGTCTTCGGCCGGGTCGAGCAGGTCGCCCGTGTAGCAGAGCGCGACCTCGGCGACGGAGTGCCCGGTCTCGAGCACGGCGTCGATCGCGGGGCGCATCTGCGCGACGTCGTTCAGCGCGTCGAAGATGCGGAAGACGTCGACGCCCGTCGACGCGGCCTCACGCACGAAGGCGTCGGTCACCTCGGTGGGGTACGGCGTGTAGCCCACCGTGTTGCGGCCGCGCAGGAGCATCTGGATCGCGACGTTCGGCAGCGACTCGCGGAGCGAGGCGAGCCGCTCCCAGGGGTCCTCGCCGAGGAAGCGCAGGGCGACGTCGTAGGTCGCCCCGCCCCAGGCCTCGACCGAGAGCAGCTGCGGCGTGAGCCGGGCCACGTACGGCGCGACGGCGATGAGGTCCTTCGTGCGCACGCGCGTCGCGAGGAGCGACTGGTGGGCGTCGCGGAACGTCGTCTCGGTGACCGCGAGCGGCGTCTGCGCGCGGAGCGCCGCAGCGAAGCCGGCCGGCCCGAGCTCGAGCAGCCGCTGACGCGAGCCGTCGGGCGCGGGCTGCGAGAGGTCGAGCTTCGGCAGCTTGTCGACGGGGCGCACCGAGATCGGCGCGGGCCCGTTCGGCTGGTTGACGGTCACGTCGGCGAGCCAGTTCAGGATCTTGGTGCCGCGGTCCTTGGAGACGCGGCCGCGCAGCAGCTGCGGGCGCTCGTCGATGAACGAGGTGCTGAGGTCGCCGGCGACGAAGGCCGGGTCGTCGAGCACGGCCTGCAGGAAGGGGATGTTCGTGGAGACGCCGCGGATGCGGAACTCGGCGAGGGCGCGCTTGGCCCGGGCGACGGCGGCCGTGTAGTCGCGACCGCGGCACGTGAGCTTCGCGAGCATCGAGTCGAAGTGCGGGCTGATCTGCGCGCCGGGGTTCACCGTGCCGCCGTCGAGGCGGATGCCGGCGCCGCCGGGCGAGCGGTACGTGGTGATCTTGCCCGTGTCGGGGCGGAAGCCCGAGGTGGGGTCCTCGGTCGTGATGCGGCACTGCAGCGCCGCCCCGCGCAGGCGGATCTCGTCCTGGTGCAGGCCGAGGTCGCCGAGGGTCTCCCCCGCGGCGATGCGCATCTGCGCCACGACGAGGTCGACGTCGGTGACCTCCTCGGTCACCGTGTGCTCGACCTGGATGCGGGGGTTCATCTCGATGAAGACGTGCTCGCCGGCCCGCTCGCCCGCGGTGTCGAGGAGGAACTCGACCGTGCCCGCGTTGACGTAGCCGATGGAGCGGGCGAACGCGATCGCATCGCGGTAGAGGGACTGCCGCACCTCGTCGGAGAGGTTCGGCGCCGGGGCGATCTCGATGACCTTCTGGTGTCGCCGCTGCACGGAGCAGTCGCGCTCGAAGAGGTGCACGGTCTCGCCGCTCGCGTCGGCGAGCACCTGGACCTCGATGTGACGGGGCCGGAGCACCGCCTGCTCGAGGAACATCGTCGGGTCGCCGAAGGCGCTGTCCGCCTCGCGCATCGCCTCCTCGAGCGCCGGGCGGAGCTCTTCGGGCGTGTTCACCCGACGCATCCCGCGGCCGCCGCCGCCGGCGACGGCCTTCGCGAAGATCGGGAAGCCGATGCTCTCGGCCTCGCCGACGAGCCAGTCGAGGTCGCGCGAGGGCGGGGTCGACTTCAGCACGGGGACGCCCGCGGCGATCGCGTGCTCCTTCGCCGTGACCTTGTTGCCGGCCATCTCCAGCACCTGCTTGGGCGGACCGATGAACGCGATGCCGGCCTCGGCCGCGGCCTGGGCGAGCTCGGGGTTCTCGGAGAGGAAGCCGTAGCCCGGGTAGATCGCGTCGGCGCCCGACTCCTTGGCCACCCGGATGATCTCCGAGATGTCGAGGTAGGCGCGGACGGGGTGGCCCGGCTCACCGATCTGGTACGCCTCGTCGGCCTTCAGACGATGCAGCGAATTGCGGTCCTCGTAGGGGTAGACCGCGACGGTCTTCGCACCCACTTCATTCGCCGCGCGGAACGCGCGGATGGCGATTTCGCCACGATTCGCAACCAGGATCTTCGTGAACATGCAGGCCTCTCGGTCAGCGGGCTGCGGACGCGCACAGCGAACGCTGAGCAATCCATCGAGTCCTAACGGTAACGTATCTGTTCGTGCACGTTCTTTCGGTCAGCTCCCTCAAGGGCGGCGTCGGCAAGACGACGGTCACGCTCGGTCTCGCCTCTGCGGCGTTCGCCCGAGGCATCCGGACCCTCGTCGTCGACCTCGACCCGCAGTCAGACGTGTCCACGGGCATGGACATCCAGGTCGCCGGCCACCTGAACGTCGCCGACGTCCTCGCCTCTCCCAAGGAGAAGATCGTCCGCTCGGCGATCGCGCCGAGCGGCTGGGCCAGGCAGAACCCCCAGTCCACGATCGACGTCATGATCGGCAGCCCGTCCGCCATCAACTTCGACGGGCCGCACCCGTCCATCCGCGACATCTGGAAGCTCGAGGAGGCGCTCGCGAACGTCGAGGCCGACTACGAGCTCGTCCTCATCGACTGCGCGCCCTCGCTGAACGCCCTCACGCGCACCGCGTGGGCCGCGAGCGACCGCGTCGCCGTCGTGACCGAGCCGGGGCTCTTCTCCGTGGCCGCCGCCGACCGCGCGCTGCGGGCGATCGAGGAGATCCGCCGCGGCCTCTCCCCCCGGCTGCAGCCGCTCGGCATCATCGTGAACCGCGCGCGCGTGCAGTCGCTCGAGCACCAGTTCCGCATCAAGGAGCTGCGCGACATGTTCGGCCCGCTCGTCCTGAGCCCCCAGCTGCCCGAGCGCACCTCGCTGCAGCAGGCGCAGGGCGCCGCCAAGCCGCTGCACATGTGGCCCGGCGAGAGCGCCGAGGAGATGTCGGCGAACTTCGACCAGCTGCTCGACCGGGTCCTGCGCGCCGCGCGCATCGGCGACGCCGGGGCGCCCGAGTCGGCGGCGACGCCGATCGCGACGGGTGCGGTACCTCGGGCCGAGCTCGAGGCGCCATCCGCCTGACGCGGCGTCCGCTCCGACGGCTGCGCACCTGATCGGTGCGCGGCGGGATCAGGAGATCTTGCGCGTCTTCGCCCCGCGACGGGCGGCGAGCTCATCCATCGGGTCCGAAGGCTGGGTGTCCAGCTCGACGAGGGTCGACTCCACCTCGCGGAGCACCTTGCCGACGGCGATGCCGAACACGCCCTGCCCGCGGTTCACGAGGTCGATGACCTCGTCGTCCGAGGTGCAGAGGTAGACGCTCGCGCCGTCGCTCATGAGCGTGGTCTGGGCGAGGTCGTGCACACCGGACTCGCGGAGCTGCGTGACCGCCGTGCGGATCTGCTGCAGCGAGATGCCGGTGTCGAGCAGGCGCTTCACGAGCTTCAGCACGAGGATGTCGCGGAACCCGTAGAGCCGCTGCGAGCCGGACCCGGCCGCGCCGCGGACGGTCGGCTCGACGAGCTGCGTGCGGGCCCAGTAGTCGAGCTGGCGGTAGCTGATGCCGGCGGCTCGCGCGGCGATCGCCCCGCGGTAGCCGGTGCCCTCGTCGTGCTCGGGGAGTCCGTCGGTGAACAGCAGGCCGAGGTCGTACCGTGCGCGTTCGCTCCGATCGAGCTCGCTCATCCGTCACCCCTCACTCTGGCCGTTCCACGGCCGGACGACTCCCACGCTACCGACCCCGGGGGTCGGCGCCAAACACATCGGGCCGAACGTCACGGCGTGTCGCGACGGCTCAGTGCGAGAGCCGCGCGACGGCCGCCCGCAGGGCCAGCTCGTGCACGGTCTCGAGCTCGCCCGCGAGCTCGCGGGCCCGTTCGCCAGAGCGGGCCTTGCCTGCCGGATCCGCGCGGCGCTCGGGCGTGATCGCGCGTTCGATGAGCGCCGCCTCGCGCTCGGCGGCCACGCGGACGCCACGGAGGTGCCGGGGCTCGATGCCGACGGATCGGAGCGCCACGAGGGAACGGAGCAGCGTCAGCGCGTCGTCGCCGTACACCTCGGCCGGGGCGAGGAGCGAGACGGCGATCGCGTCATCGAGCAACTGCTGCGTCGCACCGGCGGCCTCGACCAGCTCGCGCCGGCTGAGACGGCGGGCCCCGCCGAGGTGCACGGCGGCGCTCGTCGCGCCCGGGAGCGCGGGGGTCTCACCGCGGTCGATCGCGTCGAGGTGCTCGCGGATGACCTTGAGCGGAAGGTACTGATCGCGCTGCAGGGACAGCACGATCGTGATGCGCTCGACGTCGGCTTCGGCGAACTTGCGATAGCCGGCGGCGGTCCGCGCTGGCGTGACGAGCCCCCGCTCCTCGAGGAAGCGGAGCTTCGACGGAGTCAGCTCGGGGAACTCCGGCTGGAGGCGGGCGAGAACCTGCCCGATACCGAGGAGCGGCGCACGGCCGCTCGCACCCGCGGATGCCGCGGTGGGGGTCACTCGCCGCTCGCCGGCACCAGGTCGCGGCGCGAAGCGTAGAAGGTGAGCCGGAACTTGCCGATCTGGACCTCGGCCCCGTCGGCGAGCAGCGCCGTCTCGATGCGCACGCCGTCGTAGTAGGTGCCGTTCAGCGAACTCAGGTCCTTCACCTCGAACGCCGTGCGGTGCCGCACGAACTCCGCGTGCTTGCGCGAGACCGTGACGTCGTCGAGGAAGATGTCGGCGTCGGGGTGGCGGCCCACGGTCGTCACCTCGGTGTCGAGGAGGAACCGGGCACCGCTGTTGGGCCCGCGACGCACGATGAGGAGGGCTGACCCCGAGGGAAGCGCATTGATCGCCTCCTGCTCCTCGGGTGTCACGTCGGTGTCGACCGCGGCGAGTTGCGCCGCCGCCTCCCGGCTGAACCCGATGGTCGTGTCGTTCGCGTTGCCGCCGAGCTCGTTCGACGAGGTGTTGGTCGTCGGCTCCGAGCCCTGCGTGTTGTCGTTGTCCGCCACGGCGTACCTCCCGCATCCAGCGTATCGGATCAGGGCCGTGGCGCCACCCGCGCTGCGCGCACCGCGCGAGCCGTCTCGATCGCATAGATGATGCCCGCCCACCAGTAGAGGAACGCGCCCCAGAGCGTGATCGCCCAGCCGATCGGCTCGCTGACGGGCTGCACCGCCGGGAACGCGAGGCCGAGCATGATGACCGGCAGGCCGAAGAAGAGCGCGAAGGTGGCGACCTTGCCGAGCTGGTGCACCGGGAGCGGGCCGTAGCCGTGACTCGCGAGCACGACGCCGAGGATCAGGAGGAACACGTCGCGGGCGACGATGACCACGACGATCCACCAGGGCACCAGGCCGCCCGCGGCGAGCCCGAGGAGTGCCGCGAAGATGTAGAGGCGGTCGGCGGCGGGATCGAGCAGCTGGCCGAGCCGGGTGACCTGGTTCAGCCGCCTGGCGAGGTAGCCGTCGGCGAGATCGCTGAGGCTCGCCACCACCAGCACGACGAGCGCCCCGATGTATTCGTGGAGCACGAGCAGCACGAGGAAGACGGGCACGAGGGCGAGGCGCAGCATGCTGAGCACGTTCGGGATCGTCCAGACCCGCGTGCTCACCTGCCCCTCGCGCTCCCCCGTCACGCGTCCGATCCTAGCGACGGCCGCCGACCTCGCCGGGCGCACGGACAGCGCGGCGCGAAGCTCGGGGTCAGAGCTGCGACGCGAGCCCCGGCCAGGCCTCGGCGAACCTCGGGTGCAGCGGGAGCTCGGCGACGGCCTCGATCGGCGTCCAGCGCAGCTCCAGGCTCTCCGGGTCGGCGATGATCGGATCGAAGCGGCGGAGGGCGCTCGCGACGACCGTCGTGTACGACCAGTAGCCGAGGTCGAGCACGGAGGTGAAGCGCACCTCCACCAGGCCGGCGGGCACGCCCGCCTCCTCGCCCGCCTCGCGGACGGCGGCGTCGACGGCCGACTCGTGCTCGTGCCGGGCGCCGCCCGGGATGCCCCACGTGCCGCCGAAGTGGCTCCACTCGACGCGGTGCTGCAGCAGCACTTCGCGCTCGGGACTCGTGATGAGCAGACCGGCCGCGCCGAACCTGCCCCAGTACCTCGCCCCGTCGGGACCCTCGACCCACGCGTCGCCGCTCGTTCCGCTCACCCGTCCAGCATCTCGCACTCCGCGCCGGAGGGCGACGTAGGCTGGGCGGGTGCCCGCTCCCGAGACCGCCCGCATCGACGCCTGGCTCTGGGCCGTGCGGCAGTTCAAGACCCGCTCCGCCGCGACGGCGGCCTGCCGGGCCGGGCACGTGCGGATGAACGGCGAGCGCGCGAAGGCGGCGCAGTCGGTGCGGCCCGGCGATGAGATCCGGGTCCGCGTCGAGGGCTTCGACCGCATCCTCGTCGTCCGGGGCATCCTCGTGAAGCGGGTGAGCGCACCGCTCGCGGCCGCGGCGCTCGAAGACCGGACGCCTCCACGGCCCCCTCGGGAGCTCACCGCGCAGCTGCCCGTGCGCGACCGCGGAGCGGGGCGTCCGACGAAGCGCGACCGCCGCGAGCTCGAGCGTCTGCGCGGCGAGCGCCCGCTCTGAGCGGCGTAGCCTGAGGGCATGGCAACCGAGATCCGGCACGAGCCCGAGCAGAGCCGCTACGCCCTCCGCGTCGACGGGCAGCTGGCGAGCGTCCTCGACTACCGGCGGCTCGGCGACTCGATCGCCTTCGTCCGGACGTTCACGAATCCGCCATACCGCGGCTCGGGGCTCGCGGGCGAGGTCGTCGCGTTCGCGGTGGACGACGTCGAGGCGACGACGACCGCGCGCATCGTGCCGAGTTGCTGGTACGTGGAGGAGTGGTTCGACCGGCATCCCGATCGGCGCCACCTGCTCGAGTCCCGCGCGAGCTGAGCGGGTCCCGCGCTCAGTACCAGTTCATCGACTGCGAGTGCCCCCAGGCGGAGCACGGCGAACCGTACGCGCGCTGGATGTAGTCGAGGCCCCAGGAGATCTGCGTGGCGGCGTTGGTCTCCCAGTCGCTGCCGGCGCTCGCCATCTTGCTGCCGGGGAGCGCCTGCGGGATGCCGGTGGCGCCGCTCGAGTCGTTGTAGGCGGTGTACGACCAGCCCGACTCCTTCTGCCAGAGCGAGGAGAGGCACTCGAACTCGCCGTCGCCCCAGCCGTACCGGGAGGCGGCGAGGTCGCGGGCGGTGGCGCGGGCGCCGTCCGGCGTGTTCGCGCGGGCGAGCGCCGCGGCCTGCTCCGCGAGGACGCGGTCGTGCTCGGCTGCGAGGGCGCGCGTCTTCTCGGCCTCGGCGCGCGTCTGCGCGGTCAGGCCGACGATCTCGTCGATCGGCAGCTCCTCGTAGTCGCCGAGGGAGGCCACGGCCGCCGCCAGCCCGCTCGTGTCGACCTTGCCGTCGGCCGCGGTGAGCGCCGCGTTGGCGACCGCGAGCGTGTCCTTGGCGCTGCCCTGAGCGCGTGCCTTGGCGACGCCGGCGTAGGCGCCGAGCTGGCTCGAGTCGAGCGAGTTCTGGGCGCCGAGCGCCTCGGTCGCGGCGATGCGCTGCCGGCTGTCCGCCGCGCCCTGCACGGCGAGGCCGGTGCCGGCCACGAGGCCGGCGGCGACGATCGCGCCGGCGACGACGAGCAGGCGGCGCCGGCCGGTCCGACGGGCGCGCAGCGAACGACGCGTCGGGCGGGCGTCGGGGATTCGGGGGCTGGTCTGGGCGTGGGGGTTCTGAGTACTGGTTCGCATAGGGGTACTGCGCCGGCGGGTCGGTGTTCGGGGGATCCCGAGGGCCGGGCACAAGTCAGCCACTCTGCACGCCGTTTCTGAACAGTTCCTCAGCTCTCCCTGAGCAGACGGTGTGCGCGGCGCCCGACCGCGATACTGGAGGGATGCCGAACCGGGCCACCCTCCAGCCGCCAGCCGATGCCCCCTGCCCCTGCGGGGACGGGGCGTACGGGGCCTGCTGCGGCCCCGCGATCGACGGCGGTGCGGCGCCGGCGACCGCTGTGGCGCTCATGCGGTCCCGCTACACCGCGTTCGCTCTCAGCGATATCGACTACCTGCTGCGCAGCTGGGATGCCTCGACGCGGCCCAGCGAGCTCACGCTCGACGCCGGGACCGAGTGGCGCCGGCTCATCGTCATCGACGTCGTCGGCGGCGCCCCCGAGGACGAGACGGGCATCGTCGAGTTCCGCGCGGTCTTCCGGGACGCCGACGGTCGGGGCGAGCTGCACGAGCGCAGTCGCTTCGTGCGTCGCGACGACGGCTGGCGCTACCTCGACGGCGAGCACCGGGACTGAGCACCGGGCACCAGGCACCCGGGCACACGGGCGCCCATATGCCCAGGTGCCCAGGTGCCCATGTGCCCAGGCAGGTCAAAGCAGATCCCGAGGTTCGCTCCGTAGGGTGAGCCCGTGACCTCAGCCGAGAGCAGCCCGTTCGACTTCGCCCCGGTACCGTTGCCGGTTCCGATCACGCCGCCCTCGGCGCCGGAGGCACCGGAGTCGCCGATGCTGACCGACCGGGCGCAGCGGGCGCTCGACACGATCGACGGCCAGACGCTCGAGGAGATGCGGGCGCTCCGGGACGAGACCGAACGCTTCATGCAGCGCTACAAGTTCGGCATGGACGAGGTCATCACCAAGCTCTCGATCCTCCGCGAGGAGTTCAACCAGGCCCACGACTACAACCCCATCGAGCACATCTCGAGCCGGCTGAAGTCGCTCGACAGCGTGATCGAGAAGATGTCGCGCAAGGGGGTCGAACCGAGCTTCGAGGCCATCAGCCGCACGATCACCGACATCGCCGGCGTCCGCGTCACCTGCAGCTTCGTCTCCGACGCGTACCGGATCTACGAGCTCCTCGTCGCCCAGCGCGACATCCGGGTGCTCCAGGTCAAGGACTACATCGCCGAGCCGAAGCCGAACGGCTACCAGAGCCTGCACGTCATCGTGGAGGTGCCGGTCTTCCTGTCCACCGGCGCGCACCCGGTAGTCGTCGAGGTGCAGATCCGCACGATCGCGATGGACTTCTGGGCGAGCCTCGAGCACAAGATCTATTACAAGTACGACCGGCAGGTGCCGCAGGAGCTCCTCGACGGCCTCACCGACGCCGCACGCACCGCCTCCGAGCTCGACACCCGCATGGAGCGGCTGCACCGCGAGGTGCACGGCGATCCGCGCGCGAAGGCCAGACTGCGCCGCACCTCGATCGCCTGAGCGCCCGCTACTCCCCCGCCTCGGGCGTTCTCGCCCGGCTCGGCTGCACCCTCGGCGGTTCCCCGGGCATCTTCGGGAAGTCCGGCGGGAACGGGAGCTCGCCGAGGCCGTCGTCGAGATCGCGCCGCCACCACTCGAGCAGCGGGGCGAGGTCGCCCGCCTGCTCGTGCATCCGCGCCCAGGGATCGCCGACCGAGCGGAGGCGTTCGGGCACGGTGCGCACGGTGAGCGACGCCGGATCGACGTGCTCGAGCTCGTCCCACTCGAGCGGGCAGGACACGGCGGCGTGCGGGAGCGCGCGCGGGCTGTACGCGCCCGCCATGGTGCGGTCGCGATTCGCCTGGTTGAAGTCGATGAACACCCGCTCGCCGCGCTCCTCCTTCCACCATGCGGTGGTGAGCTGCTCCGGCATCCGCCGTTCCAGCTCGCGCGCGAGCGCGATGACCGCGTGCCGCACCTCGAGGAACTCGTGCTCCGGCCGGATCGGCGCGAAGACGTGGATGCCCCGGTTGCCGCTCGTCTTGACGAAGCCGGTGAGGCCGAGCTCGGCGAGCAGCTCACGCAGCGCGAGTGCCGCCGGCACCGCCTCCGCGAAGCCGGTGCCCGGCTGCGGGTCGAGGTCGATGCGCAGTTGATCGGGGTGGTCGCTGTCCTCCGCGCGCGACGCCCAGGGGTGGAACACGATCGTGTTCATCTGCGCCGCCCAGACGGCGGCCGCGGGCTCGTCGATCACGAGCTGGGGGTGGCTGCGCCCGCTCGGATAGGTGACCGGCACGGCGCGCACCCACTCGGGCGCCCCCTTCGGCGGGTTCTTCGAGTAGAACTGCTCGCCCTCGATGCCCTCGGGGAATCGCTGCAGCGAGACCGGGCGGTCGCCGTTCGCGGCGACGAAGGCCTCGCCGACCGTCACCAGGTACTCGGCGAGCTCGCGTTTCGTGATCCCCGGCTCGGGCCAGAGCACGCGGCCGGGACTGGAAACCCGCACGTCACGCTCGCCGTGCGGGCCGGGGACGGTGAGGACGACCGCGTCGGAGGCCATGCCTGCGACGCTACCGCACGGGCTGCAGACGGAACAGTCGCACGACGCGCCCCGACTCGCGCTCGTAGCCGCGATACCCGGGCCACTGCCGCTCGATGAGCGCCCAGACCGCGTCGCGGTCGGCGTCGGCCACGGGAAGCGCCCTGACCCGCATCGCCCGGCCCCGGACGAGGATCTCGGCGTCCGGATGGGCCAGCAGGTTGTAGGTCCAGGCCGGATGCCGCTGCCTGGCGAAGCTCGTCCCCGCGACGATCGCCCGGCCGTGGCCGTCCGGGGTGTACATCAGCTCCGTCTCTCTCACCGCGCCGCTGCGCGCGCCCGTCGTGCGGAGCACGAGCGACGGCACGAGCAGGGCGCTCAGCTGCACCCGACGGCCCGTGAGGCGGGCGAGGAGGCGCTCGACGCGCGGCAGGATCACCGGCGCGGCGGCACGGAAGACGGGTGTGCGGGTCAACGGGGCGACGACGGCCCGGACGAGTTCGACGGTGCGCGGCACGACCCCATTCTGCCCGGAGACGCGGAACGGGCCGGGGCGATCGCCCCGGCCCGCGTGTCGCTCAGCGAGCGATCAGTACCAGCCCTGCGCGTTGAACGAGTCCCACGCGCCGCACGGCGTGCCGTAGCGGCCCGAGATGTAGGACAGGCCCCAGCGGATCTGCGTCGCCGGGTTCGTCTCCCAGTCGTCGCCGAAGGCGGACATCTTGCTGCCGGGCAGCGCCTGGGGGATGCCGTAGGCCCCGCTCGGGTTCGCCGCATCGGTGCGCCAGCCGGACTCGTGGTTCCAGAGCTCGACGAGGCAGCCGAACTGGTCGGCGCCCCAGCCGTGCTCGGAGGCCATGATGTCGCGGGCGATGGCCTGTGCCTCGCTCGGGTTCGACGGAGCCGACGGCCGTGACGACTCGCTCGAGCCGGAGTCGGCCGACGCGGCCTCCTCAGCGGCGGCGGCCTCGGCAGCGGCCTTCGCGGCGGCCTCGGCCGCGGCCTTCTCAGCGGCGACGCGGTCGAACTCGGTGACCTTGCCCTTCACGTCGTTCGCGACGGCGGTGGTCTCGGCGGCGAGCTCGAAGACGCGTTCGGGCGCGAGCAGCTCGTACTGGCCGAGGCTCGCGGCGGAGGTGTTGAGGGCCGCGGCGTCGACCTTGCCGTCGGCCGCGGAGATGGTGGCGTGCGCCACGCTCAGGGTGTCCTTGGCCGTCTTCACGGCGCGGGCCGAGAGGATGCCGGCGTGCGAGCTGAGCTGCTCGATGTCGAGGTTGGCCGCGTCGGCGAGGGCCGCGGTCTCGGCCACCCGGTCGTTCTGCGCGGCGACGGCCGACTGGACGGCGAAGCCGGTGCCGACCATCGCGCCGACGGCGACGACCGCACCTGCGGCGAGGAAATAGCGCGTGCGCTGGCTGCGGGTGCGGCGTCGTTCGGCACGGCTCTGCATCGGCTCTGAAGTTGTGGTGGGGGTGTTCTCGCGGTTCTGGTTCTGCATGTCTCTCACGTGCGCCCTCGGTGGTGCTGCCCACCGCGGCGCGGCTCATCGTCTCGGGTACAGGGGGGTCGCCGGAGCGAAGTGGGTAGTTTTGCGAGAGTTACTCCACGACCCCTTGGGATTTCCTGAGAAAGTCATGTGAAACGCCCCCGTTCGGGGGTCGAAAATCCCCGATCAGGCGTCGAAGTCGGCGTCGGCGCGCTCGAGCTCGGGATCGAGCCGGCGTGGACCCGCGCCGTCTTCGCCGAGCGCGTCGTCGGGGTTCAGCAGAGCGCAGGCTTTCATCGAGAGGCAGCCGCAGCCGATGCATCCCGTGAGCTCCCGCTCGAGTCGCTCGAGCCCGCGACGTCGCTCGACGAGCCGCCGCTTCCACTGCCGGGACGCCCGCTGCCACTCCTCGTGACTGGGCGTGCGATCGAGCGGCACATCGCCGAAGCCCTCCTGCACGTCGGAGAGCGGGAGCCCGAGACGCTTCGCGACCGCGATGAGCGACACCCGGCGCAGCATGTGCCTCGGATAGCGGCGCTGGTTGCCGGTGGTGCGCACGGAGGCGATGAGCCCGAGGTCCTCGTAGAAGCGGAGCGCCGACGCCGCGACGCCGGTGCGCCTGCTCATCTCGCCGATGGTGAGGAGCTCGTCGGGCTCGTGATGCACCGGCACCGTCGAGTCCAGCTCGGTCTGAGGCGTCATGTGCGTTTCCTCGCTCCGTTTTGACTTCAAGCGTACTTGAAGTCTTACGGTGGAACCATGACGTACGTGATCGCCCTGCCCTGTGTCGATGTCAAGGACAAGGCGTGCATCGACGAATGCCCGGTCGACTGCATCTATGAGGGCGAGCGATCCCTGTACATCCACCCCGACGAGTGCGTCGACTGCGGCGCCTGCGAGCCCGTCTGCCCGGTCGAGGCGATCTACTACGAGGACGACCTGCCCGACGAGTGGGCCGACTACTACAAGGCGAACGTCGAGTTCTTCGACGAGATCGGCTCGCCCGGCGGCGCCGCGAAGGTCGGCGTCATCGCCTACGATCACCCTGTGGTTGCCGTACTCCCCCCGCAGGCGCACGAATGAGCGAGGCGCCCGGCCTCGTCGACGCCTACAAGCTCGCGTTCCGGCACCATCCCGCCGGCGTCGCCCTCATCACCGCCGCGAGCGCGACCGGACCGGTGGGCCTCACCGCCTCCTCCGTCGCCTCGGTCGCGATCGATCCGACGGTGCTCTCCTTCTCGGTCACCCGGGCGACCGGCTCCGCCGGGGCCCTGCTCGGCACCGACGGCGTCGTCGTGCACCTCCTGGGCGAGCATCAGGCCGAGATCGCCGAGGTGTTCGCCCGCTCCGGCGCACCGCGCTTCACGACGGAGCAGGGCTGGTCCCGCTTCGAGACCGGCGAACCCTGGCTGCCCGACGCCCCGGCGGCGCTCCGCTGCCGCATCCTCGAACGCACGCCGGTCGGCAGTTCCACGCTCGTGCTCGCCGAGGTCGTCGAGGTGCGCCTCGGCCCGGCGGCGACGCCGCTCGTCTACCGCGACCGCACCTACTTCAGCCTGGTGGGAGCGACGCCGCTGCCATGAGCGAGACGCCCAGGCCCTCGAAGCCCCGCCGACGCCGACGACGCATGTCGACCGCCAGGCTCGCCGTCGTCGCCCGCCGATGGGGGCTCCTCGCCCTGATCGTGCTGACGGCGATCGGCGCGCTCGTGCAGTTCCTCATCCGCTGAGCCGACCCGCCGCGCGGATCGTCTCAGCCGTCGGCCGCGGCGAGCTGCCCGCAGGCGCCGTCGATCTCCTTGCCGCGGGTGTCGCGGATCGTGGTGGGGACGCCGGCCGCCTCCAGCCGGCGCACGAACTCCTGCTGCACCGCGGGCTCCGAGGCGGTCCAGATGGAGCCCGGCGTCGGGTTCAGCGGGATCGGGTTCACGTGCACCCAGCCGCGCCCCCGCTCGTTGAGCTTCTCGGCGAGCAGGTCGGCGCGCCAGCCGTGGTCGTTCATGTCCTTGATCAGGGCGTACTCGATCGAGACGCGACGCCCGGTCTTCTCGAAGTACTCGCGGGCCGCGTCGAGCGCCTCGTCGACCTTCCAGCGGGAGTTCACGGGGATGAGCTCGTCGCGGAGCTGGTCGTCGGGCGCGTGCAGGCTGAGCGCGAAGGTCACGGGCAGGTCTTCAGCGGCGAGCTTGCGGATCGCGGGCACGAGGCCGACGGTCGACACGGTGATGCCGCGGGCGGACATGCCGAGGCCGTCGGGCGCGGGGGCGAGCATCGTGCGCACCGCCTGCATCAGGCGGGCGTAGTTCGCGAGCGGCTCCCCCATGCCCATGAACACGATGTTCGACACCCGGTCGGGCGTGTGGTCGCCGTGCTTGCGGCCGCCGAGCTCGCCGCGGGCGAGCGCCGCGTTCGCGAGCACGACCTGCTCGACGATCTCCGCCGCTGACATGTTGCGGGTGAGCCCCGCCTGCCCCGTGGCGCAGAACGGGCAGTTCATGCCGCAGCCGGCCTGGCTCGAGACGCAGAGGGTGATCCGGCCCGGGTAGCGCATGAGCACGGATTCGACGAGGGCGCCGTCGTGCAGCTTCCAGAGGAACTTGATGGTGTCGCCGTTGTCGGTCGTGAAGCGGCGGACCTCGGTGAGCAGGGGCGGCAGCACGGTCCGGACGAGCTCGTCGCGGGACGCGGCGGGCAGGTCGGTCATCTCGGCCGGGTCGTTCGTGTGGTGCACGAAGTAGTGCGTCGCGAGCTGCGCGGCCCGGTATCCGGGGAAGCCGAGCTCGGCGACGTGCGCCTTGCGATCGGCCGGCGCGATGTCGGCGAGGTGCACCGGCGGCTTGCCGCGCTTGGGCGAGGCGAACTGGAGCATCGGGCGCCCGTCGGGGCCCTTCTTCTGCTCCCAGCCCTCGGTCGCCGGGCGGACCTGCGGTCGGCGCACGGGGGTCATGGTGGAATCGCTCGAGTTCGTCACCCTCCAAGGGTACGCGGCATCCGCCCGTACCGACGCAGCACCGGCTCGACTACCGCGCCCGCGCGGCGCGGGCCGACCAGCGGCCGCCGTCGCGGCCGACGACGATCGGATGCTCGAAGGCCCGGGTGATCACCTCGGTCGTCACGACCTCGGCCACCGGCCCGGACGCGACGGTCGCCCCGTGCGAGATCGCGATCGCGTGCGTCGTGGTCTCCGGCAACTCCTCGAGGTGGTGGGTGACGAGGATGGTCGACAGCCGCGGCGCCCGCACGGCCAGCCCGTCCACCGTCTCGAGGAACTGCTCGCGCGCGGCGACGTCGAGGCCGGTCGTGGGCTCGTCGAGCAGCAGCAGGCTCGGCTCGGCGATGAGCGCCCGCGCGATGAGCGCCCGCCCGCGCTCGCCCTGCGACAGCGTCGGCCAGATCGCGTCGCGCCGGTGGTCGAGGCCGAGCTCCGCGATGACGCGACGGGCGGCGTCGAGCTGATCCGGCGTCGGCACCCAGCGCATGGGCGTCTCGATGGTGCCGGTGAGACCGGTGAGCACCACCTGCGTCACGGTGAGCCGGGAGCGGACCGGATGCCGCGGGTTCACGTGCCCGATGTGCCGGCGGAGCTCCTGCAGCTCGACGCGGCCGAGCCGGGCCCCCAGCACGTCGACGGTGCCGGAACTCGGGAAGGTGACGGCGCCGCAGAAGCCGAGGATGGTGCTCTTGCCCGCGCCGTTCGGCCCGAGCAGCGCCCAGCGCTCGCCCTGCTCCACGCGGAGGTCGATGCCGTCGAGGATCTGCCGGCCGTCGCGGCGGAAGGTCACCCCGGCGAGCTCGAGGACGGGCCCCGTCACGCGAGCGCCGCCTTCATGGCGCCGAGGTGGCTGCGGCTCTCCCGCGCGGCGCCGTCGCCATCGCGCTCGGCGATGCGCTCGGCGAGCCGCTCGTGCGCCCCGTGGTCGGCGTCGTCGCCGAACTCGCCGCGGAGGCGGAGCATCTCGACCATCGCCTGTCGCATCCGCGGGGTGAAGCCGTCGAACAGCTCCGTCAGGATCGGGTTGTGCGCCGCGGCGACGATGCTGCGGTGGAAGCGGGTGTCGGCGTCGACGTGGTCCTCGATGTCGACTCGGTTCGCGGCACGGTCGTCGAGGGCGCGACGGATGGCGCGGAGGTCGCTCGGCGTGCGTCGCCCCGCGGCGAGCGCGGCCGCCTCCGCCTCGATCGCGATGCGGGCCTCGATGACCGAGACGAGGTCGGCGCGGCGCAGCACGGCGTCCCACTCCTCGGGGACGTCGAGCGCGGTGACGTAGACTCCGGCGCCCTGCCTGGAGGCGAGGACGCCGCGGCCGGCGAGCTGGCGGATGGCCTCTCGGACCGTGGAGCGGCCGACGCCGAGCTGGGGCGCGAGCGTCGTCTCGCCGGGCAGCTTCTGGCCGAGCTCCCACTCGCCGGCGCGGATGCGCTCGAGCAGCAGCTCGGCCGCCTGGTCCGCGAGCGGCGCCCGCTTCACCTGTTCCATCGACCCACCTCTCTACTTGTCTGAGGAGTCGTGCTACAGTCTAGCCATGTTCGCGCGCGGCCTCCTCCTTCGTCGCCACGTCGGGGCCTAGCCGGGCCGGCTCCCCGACGTGGAGCCGCTTCGCACGCCGGTCACCCGATCCGAACCGAAGGACCCGCCATGACCGGCAGCACCGCAACCCCGACCGTCCCCGCCGCGCCGACCCCGTTCGACCGCATCGACTCCCCCGCCGGGCCCGTCCCCGCCGACGCACCGCACTGGAACCGGCAACGGCGCTCGCAGATGCCGTCCCACCGCTATCGAGACGTCACCCAGCGGGTGGAGCTCCCGCTCCGCGACCGCGAATGGCCGAGCCGGCACCTCACTGCCGCGCCCCTCTGGGTCCCGGTCGACCTCCGCGACGGCAACCAGGCCCTCGCCGAACCGATGGACCCCGCACGGAAGCGCCGCTTCTTCGAGCTCATGGTGGCGATGGGCTACACCGAGATCGAGGTCGGCTACCCCTCGGCGTCGCAGACCGACTACGACTTCGTCCGACTCCTCGCCGAGTCCGGGCTCGCGCCCGAGCACGTCACCATCGTCGTGTTCACCCCGGCCCGCCGCGACCTCATCGAGCGCACCGTGGCGTCGATCCGGGGCATCCGGAACCCCGTCGTCATCCACCTCTACACCGCGACGGCCCCGGTCTGGCGCGACCTGGTGCTGGGTCGCGACCGGGGCGAGCTGCTCGAGCTGATCCTCGCCGGCGGCCGCGACGTCCTCGAACTCGCCGGCGCGCTGCCGAACGTGCGCTTCGAGTTCTCGCCGGAGGTGTTCAATCTCACCGAGCCCGACTACGCGCTCGAGGTCTGCGACGCCGTGACGCAGCTGTGGGACGCGAGCCCCGACCGTCCAGTGATCCTGAACCTGCCGGCGACCGTCGAGATCGCGACGCCGAACGTCTACGCCGACCAGATCGAGTACATGCACCGGCACCTCGCCAGGCGCGAGGGGGTCATCCTCTCCGTGCATCCGCACAACGACCGCGGCACGGGGGTCGCCTGCGCGGAGCTCGCCGTGCTCGCCGGCGCCGAGCGGGTCGAGGGATGCCTCTTCGGCAACGGCGAGCGCACCGGCAACGTCGACCTCGTCACACTCGCGCTCAACCTGCACACGCAGGGCATCGATCCGATGATCGACTTCGCCCAGCTCGACGAGATCCGCCGCACGGTGGAGCACTGCAACCGGATCGAGGTGCACCCGAGGCATCCGTACGCCGGCGACCTCGTGCACACGGCCTTCAGCGGGACGCACCAGGACGCCATCCGAAAGGGCTTCGCCGAGCACCGCGCCCGGGCCGCCGCCGAGGGGCGGCCCGAGCGGGAGATCGCGTGGCGGGTGCCCTACCTCCCCGTCGACCCGGCGGACCTGGGCCGCAGCTACGACGCCGTGATCCGGGTGAACTCGCAGTCCGGCAAGGGCGGCGCCGCCTATCTGCTGGAGCGGGAGCTCGGGATCGAGCTGCCGAGACGACTGCAGATCGACTTCGCCCGGCACGTGCAGCGCCTCGCCGACGAGTCGGGCGACGAGCTCGACGCCGCGCGACTCTGGGCGCTGTTCGGTGCGGTGTACCTCAACGGTGCGGGGCAGCCCGACGGTACGGACGCGGCGACGCCCCGGACGATCGAGCTGCGCGGGTACGAGATCGGCGAGGCCGACGGCTGCAGTCGGACGCGGATCGTGATCGAACGGGACGGCGCGACCATCGAGCACCTGGCCGAGGGCGTCGGCCCGGTCGAGGCGCTGGTCGAGACGCTCGCCGCGCACGGCATCGAGCTCGAGGTGCTCGGGCTGCACCAGACGAGCCTCGGCCACGGGGAGGGCAGCGACGCGCTCACGCTCCTCGAGTTCCGCCATCCCGAGGGGGTGCGCTGGACCGCCGGCCGGGGCGCTTCCGTGGTGGGCGCCAGCCTGGAGGCGGTGCTGGTCGCGGCGAACGCGGTCGCGGCAGCACGGCCGACGGTGCCGGCGTGAGACGGCCCGCCCTGAGGCCGTGAGAAGCCGGGCGGGGGTGCTCCCCGCCCGGCTCCGATCCCCGGCCGGAAGCCCGGAGCGAGTGGGTCAGCCGCGATGCGGCCGCCCGTCGCAGTCGGTCGCATCGGACCAGTCGCCGGCGCGGAGCTCGGCCTCGACCTCGGCCGTGACGGACTCGCTGGGAACCACCGCCACCTCGACCGAGCCCGGCTCGAGCACGTTCGACCCGCTCGAGCAGATCGCCATGATCGTCCAGGCGGAGTCCCCGCCGTGGTCGAAGGCGTACGAGGCGGCCAGCCCGAGGCGGGGTGAGGCATCCTGAATGAGCAGCTGGACCTCGTCGCCGACCGCACCGGTCAATCGATCGAGCGGAGCCCCCACGAGCTCCGACGGCGCGAGGTCGGGTGCCGACGCGCATCCTGCCACCGCGAGGGCCGCAGCGATCGCGGCGATCGCTCCGGCCCTCGAGGCGGCGATGCGCGAGCTCAGCGAGTACCGCACGCGACCGGGGTCGAGATCGTTCCGCCCGAACTGATGAGGAACGTCTTCTTCGACATCTGCACTGATCTCCTGACTCTGCGGGCCCGGGTCGCCGTCTGGACCGAGCTCACTCTCGTTCCTAGTGCATATTCACCCCTAGCTCAATCACTGCATGCGTTTTTACCTCTCTTCGGGCACGGTGGGGCGCGATAGCGCCACTTCCGTGCCGCCTCACCCCAGCCGCATCGTGGTGACGCAGCTCGCGGCATCGAGCGCAGCCGTGTCGACCGTGGCCGCCGAGGTCGCGCCGTCGGCGTCAGTGATCCGCACCTCGAACTGGGCCCCGCGAGGCAGCCAGAGGCCGACGAAGCCGTTGTCGAAGCTCGTCCGCACCTCGTCGAGCACCGTCTCCCCCGTCGCCATGTCGCTCGCGACGACCCTGAACGCTTCGTTCGCCAGCTCCCCTCGACAGGTGGTCAGGCTGTGGAAGACGCACTCGTGGGTCTGCGAGCGATACGGGGCGATCGAGACGTAGAACTCCTCTGGCATCGGCAGCGCCAATTCCCGCTCTCCGTCGGACAGGGCGAGCACGTCGGGTCGGACTGAGGCGATGAGGTCGGCCGGGCGGTCCGCGACCGGCAACGCATCCAGGCGGTCCACGATCTGCCTGGCGTCGAGCCCGTCCAGGCCGTAGTCGGCGAGGAGCTCGCCGGGAGCCCGGGGTGGCGCAGCGGCGCCGCCCGAGCTCGGCGGCGCGGCCGGAGCCGGCCCGGGCGCGGCGCAGGCGGCCAGCGTGAACATCGAGACGAGGAGCAGGGCGAGCGTGGGCAGCGCCCTACTGCGGGCGCGGGAGAACGAGCGGGTGAGGAACGGCATGAAGGAATCCTTCGAGGGTCAGTGGAACAGGAGAACCGGGCATGGCGGTCCACGACGCGCACGGCGCGCGCCGAGGGTCCGACGGCCCCTCAGGTCCGACTGATGCAGAGCAGCGCGCGGATCGGTACCGGGCGTTGCAGCCGGAGTTGGGCGCGACGCGGGGAGGCCCGGAGCACCGCCGCAGCGGCGGCGAGTCCAGGCCGTCTGGCCGGCGCAGCCAGCGAGAGGGCGAGGAGCAGCACGGCGAGGAAGCACCCCACCGCAGCGCAGACCACCGCCTCGTCCCCGGCGCACGACGGGCAGTGCGGCACCGCAGCGGGCGCGGGCGGCGCCGCGTCCGCGCCGGCCGATGAGACCCGCTCGGCGTCGGATGCGGCCAACGCCCAGTGCTCCGGGTCGATCGAGGCCTGCGACGCTCCGCGCGACGGCACGGCTTCGCCCGCGGCTGCGCCTGCGAACCCGTGCATCGCCAGGAGCCCGGCGAGCACGCAGAGCACGAGCACCCCGGCCCCGATCCGGATGCGGGCTCGACCCACCCGCGCTCGCGATCGCGAGCGATGCGACCGGGAGCACCACACCCGTCCAGTCTATGAAGTCGCACGCCGGCCGCCGACGACGACGCCGTCGCGGCGTCAC
This sequence comes from Agromyces soli, assembly GCF_022811605.1. Classification (GTDB taxonomy): domain Bacteria; phylum Actinomycetota; class Actinomycetes; order Actinomycetales; family Microbacteriaceae; genus Agromyces; species Agromyces soli. The sequence continues at coordinate 3,213,566 of NZ_CP094533.1, forward strand.
CGACTCGCCGAGCACGCGCGGATGCCGGTAGCGTCGGATCGCGCGTCCCAGCACGCGCGGCGAGGGAGCGCAGCGATGGAGCACGTCGACACGATCGTGATCGGCGCCGGGGTGTCCGGTTTGACCGCGGCGAGGCTGCTCGGCCGCGCCGGGCGACGGGTCGTCGTGCTCGAAGCGCGCGACCGCGTGGGCGGACGCGTCTGGACCGACCGCAGCGGTGGCGCGAGCACCGATCTCGGCGCCTCGTGGATCCACGGCGTGACCGGCAGCGCGGTCGCCGAGGCGGCCAAGGCGTTCGGCATGCGGACCATGGAGTTCACCGTCGGCGGCTATCAGCCCGACAGCCGTCCGATCGCCTACTACGGGCCGGACGGGCGGCGGCTCGACCATGACGCGGCCCGCGCCTTCGCCGACGACATCCGCGCGGTGGATGCGGCGCTGCTCGAGAAGATCGCCGATTCCGTCCCCGAGGCCTCGTACCGAGACGTCACCGACGCCGCGCTCGCCGCGCAGGGCTGGGAGCCCGAGCGGAGCGAGCGCGTGCGCGAGTACCTCGAGCACCGCAGCGAGGAGCAGTACGGCGCGTGGATCGAGGACCTCGCGGCGCACGGCCTCGACGACGACGCGATCGACGGCGACGAGGTCGTCTTCCCCGACGGCTACGACGTGCTGCCCGCCCGGTTGGCGGAGGGGCTCGACGTGCGCCTCGAGCACGCGGTGACGCACGTCGAGTGGGCCGATGGCGGCATCCTGGTCCGGTGCGGCGAGGAGCGCTTCACAGCCGACACCGCCATCGTGACCGTCCCCGTCGGGGTCTTGAAGTCGGACGGGTTCCGGATCGAACCGCCGCTGCCCGAGCCGGTCGCGGGCGCGCTGGGCCGGCTCGAGATGAACGCCTTCGAGAAGGTGTTCCTGCGCTTCCCGACGCGGTTCTGGGACGAGGGCGTCTACGCCGTCCGGCAGCAGGGGCCCGAGAGCCGCTGGTGGCACTCCTGGTACGACCTCACGGCGCTGCACGGCGATCCGACGCTGCTGACCTTCGCTGCGGGCCCGGCGGCCGAGGCGACGCGGTCCTGGACCGACGAGGAGCTCGTCGAGGACGTGCTCGCGCAGCTGCGCCGGATCTACGGCGAGCGCGTCGGCGTGCCCACGGGGCTGCACCGCACGGCGTGGCAGGACGATCCCTTCGCCCGGGGCTCGTACGCGTACATGACGCTCGGCTCGACGACCGCCGACCACGACGCGCTCGCGACCCCCGTCGGCGGCGTGCTGCACCTCGCGGGCGAGGCGACGTGGACGGATGACCCGGCAACGGTTCCCGCGGCGATGTACTCGGGGCACCGCGCCGCCGAGCGGGTGCTCGGGCGGGCGGTCCCGATCTCGGACGCCTGGAGCGACTGAGCAGGAGCAGGACCGGCGACCGGCAACCGGCGACCGGCGACCGGCGACCGGCGACCGGCTCAGGCTCCCAGGCCGAGCGCCGCGAGCGCGCGCTGCGCGTGGGCCGCTGCGGCCTCGCGATCGGGCGCCGGGCGCAGGGCGAGCAGGCGCTGCCGGTGCGGTTCGCCGAGCAGGAGGGCGAACAGCGGCTCGGCCAGCTCCTCGGGCAGCCCGCCCGAGCGGAGGCGGTCGCGGAGCTCCCCGATGTACGAGTCCGGGCCGTCCCGGTAGAAGCCGGCGGCGAGGTCGGGGAACGCGCCCGACTCGGTGATCATGAGCCGGTGCAGCCCGACCGCCTCGTCGGAGTGCAGCACGGCGACGATGTCCGCGGCGAGCGCGGCCAGTCCCTGCTCGGTCGTCGGCCGGCGCAGCGCGCGCTCGCGCAGGCGCGCGACGGCCGCGAGGAAGATCTCGGTGCGATCGCCGAAGTACGCGTAGATGGTGCGCTTGGTGACGCGGGCCTCGGCGGCGAGGTCGTCGAGGCTCACCTGCGCGAAGCCGCTCGCGACGAACAGCCGCACGGCGGCGTCGAGGATGTCGTCGCGGCGCTGGGCGCGCTCGGACTCGGTGGGCCGCCCGCGCTTGCGGGGAGCGGTCGTGAGCTCCCCCGTCATCCGCGCCCGCCGTCGTCGTGACATCTCATGCCACCATCATATAATGATCCGTAGTTCGTATCATTCATGTGCGGGACCGCGGCCGACACCTCGGCGAGCGCGGCCCCGCTCGGGCGAGAAGGAGAACCCCCATGCCCCGGACCACGACGAGCCGCACTCGCCCCCGGTCGGCGCCCACGGCCCCGGCCGCTGACGACGCGCCGAGCGCGGCGCAGGAACTCGCCTTCTACCGCCAGATGGTGTTCATCCGGCGCTTCGAGGAACGCGCAGCTCGCGCGTACACGGAGGCGCGGATCGGCGGCTACTGCCACCTCAACCTCGGCGAGGAGGCGACCGTCACCGGGCTGATGTCCGCCCTCCGCGCCGAGGACTACGTGTTCACGAACTACCGTGAGCACGGCTACGCCCTCGCCCGCGGCATCGCGCCCGAGCGGATCATGGCCGAGCTCTACGGCCGCAGCGACGGCGTTTCGAAGGGCTGGGGCGGCTCGATGCACCTCTTCGACCTCGAAGCCCGGTTCATGGGCGGCTACGGCATCGTCGGCGGGCAGCTCCCGCTCGCGACCGGCGCCGCCCTCGCGATCGACTACCGCGGCGGCGACGAGGCCGTGGTCTGCCTCATGGGCGACGGCACCACGAACATCGGCGCGTTCCACGAGTCGCTGAACCTGGCGGCGATCTGGAAGCTGCCCATCGTCTACGTCATCGTGAACAACGGACTCGGCATGGGTACCACGGTCGAGGAGGCCTCGGCGGAGCCCGAGCTGCACCGACGCGCTGCGGCCTACCGGATGGCGTCGGCCCGGGTGGACGGCAACGACCCCATCGCGGTGAGGGAAGCCGCCGCGACGGCGCTCGCAAGCGCGCGGGCCGGGGCACCATTCCTGCTCGAGGCCGTGTCGGGCCGACTCAAGGGGCATTCCGTCGTGGACCCGGCCCGCTACCGGAGCCGCGAGGAGGTGGAGGCGGCGCGGGCCGCCGATCCGATCGCCGGCTACGCGGCTCGGCTCCTCGAGTCGGCTCGCCTGAGCGAGCAGCAGATCGCGGACGCCGAGCGGGATGCCGATCGCGCCGTCGCCGCGGCCGTCGCCTTCGCCGAGGCCAGCCCGCACCCGGACCCGGAGACCCTCTTCGACTACACCTACGCGACGCCCGTACCGAACGACTCGAGGCGGCGGCCCGGCGAGGCGCTCTTCCTCGCGATGCCCGCCGCGTCGACCGCCGCCTCCGTGAACGGAGCCACCGCGTGACCGTCACCAGTTACCGCCAGGCCCTGCACGACGCCCTCCGTGAAGAGCTCCTCCGCGACGAGGATGTACTGCTCATGGGCGAGGAGATCGGTCGCTTCGAGGGCTCGTACAAGATCACCGCCGGGCTCCTCGCGGAGTTCGGGGCGAAGCGCGTCCGCGACACCCCGATCGCCGAGGAGGGCTTCACCGGGGCGGCCGTCGGCGCCGCGATGCTCGGCCTGCGCCCCGTGGTCGAGATCATGACCATCAACTTCTCGCTGCTCGCGCTCGACCAGATCGTGAACCACGCGGCGAAGATCTACGGCATGTTCGGCGGGCAGGCGCGGGTGCCGCTCGTCATCCGCACCCCGGGAGGCGGCGGGCAGCAGCTCGGCGCGACGCACTCGCAGAACGTCGAGCTGTACTACGCCTTCGTTCCCGGTCTGAAGGTCGTCGCCCCCGCGACACCGGCCGACGCGAAGGCCCTCATGCTCGCGGCGATCCGCGACGACGACCCAGTGCTGGTGCTCGAGAACCTCGCGCTGTACAACACGAGCGGCGAGGTGCCGGACGATCTCGAGCCCGCCGAGATCGGCCGGGCTGCGGTCACCAGGACGGGCAGCGACGTGACCATCGTGGCCTACTCGCGGATGGCGGTCGTCGCCCTCGAGGTCGCCGAACGGCTCGCCGCGGAGGGCATCGACGCCGAAGTCGTCGACCTGCGGAGCCTGCGTCCCCTCGACCGCGACACGATCATCGCCTCGGTGCGCAAGACGAACTGCGCCGTCGTGCTCGAGGACGACTGGCTCACCTACGGCATCGGAGCGGAGATCGCCGCCACCATCGGGGACGGCGCGTTCGACTGGCTGGATGCCCCGGTGCGCCGCGTCGCGATGGCCGAGGTGCCGATGCCCTATGCGAAGAGTCTCGAGCTCGCCGCACTCCCCTCGGCGGACGACGCGGCCGCCGCCATCCGCGAGACCGTCGACGCCGTCGCCCGGCGCCGCTGAGCAGGAAGACCGCCATGATCGACATCCTCATGCCCCGCCTCTCGGACACCATGACCGAGGGCGCCATCGCCGCCTGGCACAAGCAGCCGGGCGACGCGGTCTCCCCCGGCGAGCTCCTCGTCGAGATCGAGACCGACAAGGCCCTCATGGAGCAGGAGGCCTACGAGGCCGGCACGCTCGTCGAGATCCTCGTGCAGGTCGGCGAGAACGTGCCGATCGGCACGCCGATCGCGCGCCTCGACGATGGACGGGCAACGTCCGCTCCTGCGCCGGAGCCCGCTGCCGATCGCCGGGCGGCCAGCCCGCTCGTGCGCCGGATCGCCCGCGAACGCGGCCTCGACCTCGCCGACATCCCCGGCTCGGGGCCTGGCGGCCGCATCGTCCGCGCCGATCTCGACACCCCTCCGCCCGGCCCCGTGAGCCCGGCTGGCTCCCCGAGCCCGACTGGTTCCCCGAGCCCGACTGGTTCCCCGAGCCCGTCGAAGGGCACCCCCTCGACAGCGATCCCCTTCGACGCCATCCGCCGCACCATCGCCGCCCGTCTGACCGGCAGTGCGACGACCGTGCCGAGCTTCACCGCCACGGCATCGGCGAACGTCGAGGAGCTCTTCGCACTTCGCGTCCGCGTGAACGAGGCAGCGGTCGACGACGAGCCGCGGATCAGCGTCAACGACCTGCTCGTCCGCGCCGTCGCCCTGGCCTTGCGCGCGCATCCGGGCGTCAACGCCTCCTACTCCGCCGAGGGCGGCGGCGCCACGGTGCGGCACGACGGCATTCACCTGGGGATCGCGATCGCCTCGCCGGCCGGGCTCGTCGTGCCCGTCGTGCGCGACGCCGATCGCCTCGCTGTGCGGGCCATCGCGACGTCCACGCGCGAGCTCGGCCGTCGCGCCGCGGAGCGGGCGCTCGCACCGGACGAGCTCGCAGACGGCACGTTCACGATCAGCAACCTCGGCATGTACGGCGTGGAGCACTTCACCGCGATCATCAACCCGCCGCAGGGCGCGATCCTCGCCGTCGGCGCGGCCCGACCCGAGCTCGCCCTCGTCGACGGCATCCCGGTCGAGCGACGACGACTGCGGTACACCCTCACCTCGGACCACCGCATCATCGACGGCGCATTGGCCGCGGAGTTCCTCGCGACGCTCACCGGCCTGCTGGAGCATCCATTCCGGATCGTCGCGTGAGACCGGCGGCGACGGCGTTCAGGCGTCGTCGCCGTCGAATTCGGCTCGCGCGTCGAGGATGGCCCGGTGGTGCTCGGCCGCCCACGCGGCGAGCGCGATCGCGGGTTCGGAGAGGGAACGACCGAGTGGCGTGACCGCGTACTCGACCCGCGGCGGGATCTCCGCGTAGCTCGTGCGCGAGACGAGTCCGTCGCGCTGCAGGCTGCGCAGCGTCTGGGTGAGCATGCGGTGCGAGATGCCGTCGACGCGGCGCTGGATCTCGGTGAAGCGCAGCGGACCGTCGTGCAGGAGGCCGATGACGAGCAGACTCCATTTGTCGCCCACGCGGGCGAGGATCTCGCGGATGACCCGGCTCGCCGGATGGTCGGTGCTGCACGAGGCGGCTCCCTCGCCATCGGCACCCGACGGCGGGAACGGCAGCGTGCGGGAGACGGCCGGGTCGCTCATGTGCACCTTCCCGCGGCCCGCCCTGATCGATGCCCCGGTCACGCACCTCGAGGTGCGTGACGCACGGAGAAGTGCCGGGTCCGCATCCATTACAGTACCTGATCGTGCGTTACACACGATCAGTAACTATTAGGGAGCCCCTCGCATGATCATCGCCCTCTGGGTCATCACCGGCCTGCTCGCCGCACTCTTCGTCATGGCCGGCTCGATGAAGGCCGTGACGCCGTACGAGCGCGTGCACGAGCGCATGGGCTGGGTCGAGGAGGTGACCGCACCGCAGCTGAAGACGATCGGCATCCTCGAGGTGATCGGCGCGATCGGCCTGATCCTGCCGGCCGCGACGGGCGTGGCGCCGTGGCTCACCCCCGTCGCCGCCTTCGCGCTCGCCGTCATGATGGTCGTCGCGGTCGCGCTGCACATGCGCCGGCGCGAGCCGTTCGCACCGAGCCTCGTGCTCGGTGTTGCAGCCGTCCTGGTCGGCATCGGCTGGGTCGCCTTCGGTTGAGCGGGCGTCGGCTGAGCGACGGGCGGGCTGCGCGCCCGTAGCATCCTCGGCCGGCATCGGCCACCCCCTCGCAGCCTCCGCGCGTCGGACGCAGAGTGGAGTCATCCCCCAACGGGACACCCACCACCACCGACGAAAGGACGGACGGATGACGCACCTCAGCGGACAGCGCGTGGCCTTCCTCGCCACCGACGGATTCGAGGACAGCGAGCTCACGAGCCCGTGGGAGGCGGTGACGGGCGCCGGAGCGACCGCGACGATGGTCGCGCCGGAAGCCTCGGAGATCACCGGCAAGAAGGGGCACGTGCAGCGCGTCGACGTGCGGGCCGGCGCTGCGAGCGCCGACGACTTCGATGCGCTCGTGCTGCCGGGCGGCGTGGTGAACGCCGACCATCTCCGACTCGACCGCGACTCGATCGACTTCGCGCGCGCCTTCTTCGAGCAGCACAAGCCCGTCGGCGTGATCTGCCACGGCGCCTGGATCCTCATCGAGGCCGGCGTCGTCGACGGGCGCACGATCACGAGCTACCCGAGCCTCGCCACCGACCTCAAGAACGCCGGAGCGAACTGGGTCGACGAGGAGGTCGTCGTCGACCAGGGCCTGGTGTCGAGCCGCACCCCCGACGACCTGCCCGCCTTCAACGCGAAGGTCGTCGAGGAGATCGGCGAGGGCACCCACGCCGGCCAGACGGCCTGACCCCACCCACGAACGCCCCGGCAGATCCTGGATCTGCCGGGGCGTTTCCCGTCGATGGGCGGATGCCTCGCCCGCATCTCAGCGGTAGAAGCCCTCGCGGAGGTTGATGCCGTGCTCGACCCAGGCCTTCAGAGCCGAGAGCATGCCGGTCCATCCCTCGCAGTTGCCGAAGGCGTGCTGCGCGCCGCCCTCCGTGAGCTTCCACGCCGACTCGGTGATCGTCACGAGCGTGCGACGGTCGTCATCGATGGGCTCGAATTCGAAGGTCGTGCGCGTCGCGGCGGCGCCGCCGTCGGCCGTGCCCGGCGCAGCGTCCCACTCGATCACGATGCGTCGCGGCGGCTCGGCCTCGATGACGCGAACCGGGAATCGGCCCGGGAAGTCTGCGAAATCCCAACTGACCTCCTCGCCGGCGTCGAGCCGGCCGCGCGCGCCGCCGGTCGTGAAGTAGCGGGAGAGCTGCGCGGGGTCGGCGACGGCCTCGTAGACCTCGGCGCAGGGTCTCGCGACCCGGCCGGACACGGTGAAGGCGAGTCGTTGGAGCGCAGCATCCTCATTCATGTTGTATTTTTATCACATGACTCAGGATGCCGGAAGCCCCGCCGCGGACGACGATGCCGTCTTCAAGGCGCTCGCCGCACCCGTGCGGCGGCGGATGCTCGACGCGCTGCGCGAGTCGTCCCTCACGACCGGCGCCCTCTGCGCCCGCTTCTCCGAACTCGACCGCACCACCGTGCTGCAGCACCTGCGCGTCCTCGAGGAGGCCGAGCTCGTCACCGGTCGAAAGATCGGACGGGAGCGCCACCTCGCGCTCGCCCCCCTGCCGATCAAGCGCATCCACGACCGCTGGATCAGCGGCTACATGCAGGCCGCGGTCGACCTGCTCGACCACCTCGACCTGCCGGACGCCGGGGCGACCGAGCACCCCCACCGCTGATCGGAACCGGGAACGGGCCATCGCGCGACTCTGGCAAGAATGCCGCCCACCTCAGGGATCCCAAATCCTGAGCGCGACGTCACGAGCGACAGCGAGCGTCGACTTCGCCGCGGCGCTTCGCGCCCGCCGCCCCCATGCATCCCTGTTGCGTCAACGCCGTCGGCAAAGTGCATGATGCGCAGCATACCAGTAGGATGGCCAAGCATTGGCATCCCGTCGTGCGCGCACTCGGCAGGCGGGGAATCACGTTGGGAGACGCGCAGATGAAGAAGCCCGCACGACGAGAGCGGCGGCGCATGGCCGCGACGACCGTGCTCGGCCTCCTCGCGACCTTGTTCGTCGCCCCGATCTCGGCGACCTCCGACGCGCTCCCGGCGATCGCCGCGACGACGTTCGACTGCACCTCCGTGTACTCCTTGCGTGCCCCGTCCCCGAACAACTACCTGATGGAGGTCGACCCGGGCACCGGGGTCGCGACGAATGTCGGCAGGTTCGACAACAGCGGGAGCACGACGAACCTCAACGCGCTGGGCTTCACCGGGGACGGGCGTCGCGCGATCGCCGCGGGCCAGACCGGCACGTATCTGCTCATGATGGACCCCGACGGAACCACCACCGCGCTGGTCCGCGGTCTGCCCAACGCCGCCGTCAACGTCACCCACGGCGCCGTCAACACCGCCGCGAACGTGTACTACTACGGCGGATTCAGCGGCTCCACCGCCTACGTCTACGGCTACGACCTGGGTGCCGACGAGTACCTCGGCCTCGTCGCGCGCGGCAGTGTCCCCGGCGGCAACAACGGCGACTGGGCGTTCGACAGCACGGGGTACCTCTACGTCATCGCGGGCGGCAACGGCGGCAACACGCTCTCGGTGGTCAAGCAGCAGCTGCCGACCACCTCGCAACCGCAGCCGCGCGCCATCACGGGCGAGACGCTGACCACGATCAACACCCCGAACAACAACATCAACGGCATCGCCTTCGGCGGTGACGGGTACCTCTACATGGCGAGCGGCACCACCTGGTACCAGGCGAACCCGAGCACCGGGCAGGTCATCTCGCAGCGGGCGCTCACCGGCGACAACCGGAACGACTCCGGCGACCTCGGCTCGTGCGCGAGCCCGAACACGATCTCGGTCCGCAAGGCGTTCCCCGAGGGGCGCGTCGACGCCGCCGACCAGGTCACCCTGGAGGTCACGGGCGGCGGCATCACCCGTGGCAACCGGGCCACCACCTCGGGCTCCAAGCAGGGTGTTCAGGACGACCCCGCGATGATCGCGGGGCCCGTGATCGGACTCGGCGGCGAGACCTACCGAGTCACCGAGAGCGGAGCGGGCGCCGACGAACGATACGTGCGCAGCTGGCGGTGCGTCGACACGAACTCGAACCGAGAGCTCGCGCGAGGAGGGGGCACCTCGGGCGAGTTCGTGCTGCCGTCCGGCTCCGCGGTCGTCTGCACCTTCACGAACGACGCCCAGCGTCCATCCGTCGGCCTGACCAAGACGGCGGGGACGCCGACGGACGTCAACGACAACGGCATCACCGATGCCGGGGACACGATCGCCTACGAGTTCCTGGTCGAGAACACCGGCAACACGATCCTCACGGACCCCACGGTCGACGACCCGAAGCTCGGCGCGGTCACCTGCCCCGCCGTCGCACTCGAGCCGGGCGAATCGGTGAGCTGCACCGCGCCGGTCTACACGATCACCGCCGACGACGAGGATGCCGGCTCGGTCGACAACACCGCGACCGCGGCGGCGACGCCTCCGAACGGGCTTCCGCAGGTCTCCTCCCGTCCGTCATCGACCTCGACTCCGGTCGAGCGTGCGGCACCGGCGCTCGCCATCGAGAAGTCGGCCGAACCGCAGGACGCGGCGAGCTATCAGGAGGGGCAGGAGATCACCTACTCCTTCGTCGTCCGCAATACCGGCAACGTCACCGTCGCAGACATCGACGTCACCGAATCGGACTTCTCCGGAACGGGAACCCTCTCCGCGCTCAGCTGCCCTGCCGACCGGACGCTCGCTCCGAACACCTCGTTCGTGTGCACGGCGAGCTACACGCTCACGCAGGCGGACGTCGACGCCGGCGAGGTCACCAACGCCGCGACGGCGTCCGGCGACGCGCCCGACGGGGCTCCGGTCGACGCGCCCGAAGACACCGCCCGGATCCCCGTCGAGGCAGACCCGCAGATCGCACTCGAGAAGTCGGTCACCCCGAGCGCGCCCGCCGGCCCGGGCGAGACGGTCACGTACGAGTTCGTGATCACCAACACCGGCAACGTGAGCCTCACCGACCCGACGATCGACGAGACCGCGTTCGGCGGCAGCGGCGCTCCGCCCGAGGTGAGCTGCCCGAGCGGGGTGCTGCGCCCCGGAGAGGTCGTGATCTGCACGGCGAGCTACGTCATCACGCAGACTGACGCCGACGCCGGCGGATTCGAGAACACGGCGACGGCCACCGCGATTCCGCCGGCCGGCTCCGAGCCCCCGGTCTCCGCTCCGTCCACCGCCGAGGTCGCCATCGCCGCTCGTCCCGACCTGGACCTGCGGAAGTCCGCCTCGCCGGAGACGATCGGACGGGCCGGCGAGACGGTCACCTACTCGTTCGAGGTCACGAACCGCGGCAACGTCACCCTCCGCGACCTCGAGGTCGCGGAGGGACAGTTCTCCGGCACCGGCGAGCTGAGCGCCATCGACTGCCCGGTGACGAGCCTCGCAGCAGGCGAGACCACGACCTGCACCGCCACCTATCAGGTGACCCAGGAGGATGTCGACACGGGAACGATCGCCAACTCCGCCACCGTGGGCGGCACCTCGCCCAACGGGGAGACCGTGCCCTCGCCGCCCTCCAGGGCGACCGTCGACGCTCCGCCGTCCCCTGCGGTCGAGCTCGAGAAACTCGCCGATCCGACCACTGCCAGCGCCGCCGGCGCGACGATCCAGTACGACTTCGTGGTGCGCAACACCGGAAATGTCACGCTCCACGAGCTCACCATCGACGAGAACGACTTCAGCGGTTCCGGCCAGCTCAGTGCGATCACCTGCCCGGGCGACGCCTTGGCACCCGGCGCCGAGATGACCTGCCACGCCGACTACACCCTCTCGCAGGACGACGTCGATGCCGGCGTCGTCACGAACACCGCTACCGCACGCGGAAACTCTCCCACGAACGAAGAAACGAGCTCCTCCCCCGCGAACGCCATCGTCACGATCGAAGCGGCACCGAGCCTGACCCTGGTGAAATCCGCCGACCGCACCGAACTGCGCGTCGGCGAGGAGATCACCTACACCTTCGTGATCGAGAACACCGGCAATGTCACGCTGACCGGGGTGACGGTGAACGACACCGGGTTCACCGGCTCGGGATCGCTGTCGGAGATCAGCTGCCCCGACGAGGCATCCGCACTGAAGCCGGGGGCGCAGATCGACTGCAGCGCGAGCTACACGGTCACGCAGGCCGACGTCGACCGCGGCACGATCGACAACACGGCGACGGCCACCGGCACGCCGCCGTCGGGCCGCGAGGTGACGACACCCCCCTCCGAGGTGCGCATTCCGCAGGATCCGCAGCCGTCGCTCACCCTCGCGAAGTCCGTCGATCCCGGCTCCGCGACTGCGGCCGGCACCACCGTCACCTACACCTTCAACGTGCGCAACACCGGCAACGTCACGTTGCACGAGATCGGCATCGACGAGCAGGACTTCTCCGGCACGGGCAGCCTGTCCGCGATCGAATGCCCGGCTGCTCCACTCGCTCCCGGCGGGACGACCAGGTGCACGGCGAGCTACACGATCACGCAGGCCGACGTCGATGCGGGCACGATCACGAACACCGCCGCCGCGCACGGCACCCCGCCGAGGGGCGGTGCCGTGGATTCCGATCCCGACGAGGCGGAGGTGGTGATCCCGCCGGCCCCGAGCCTGCAGATCGTGAAGTCGGCCGACACGACGGAGCTCGTCGCCGGTGAGACGATCACCTACTCGTTCGTCGTCAGCAACACCGGCAACGTCACGCTGCACGAGGTCGCCGTCAGTGAGGGCGATTTCTCGGGTGCCGGCGAGCTGTCCGAGGTCGTCTGCCGGGACGACGCCGGGCAGCTCGCACCCGGCGCGCAACTCGTCTGCAGCGCGACGTACGTGGTCCAGCAGGCCGACGTCGACCGCGGCACGCTGGAGAACACCGCCACGGCGCAGGCCACCAGCCCCGGAGGTGAGGCCGTCGAGTCGGACCCGTCCGACGTGCGAATCCCCCAGGACCCCCAGCCCGGGCTCACCCTCCTGAAGACAGCCGACGCCGACCGGGCTGCGAAGGCCGGGCAGCGCATCACCTACTCGTTCGCCATCACCAACACCGGCAACGTCACCCTCCGCGACGTCACGGTGCAGGAGGGCGAGTTCTCCGGCGCCGGCGCACTCGGCGAACCCGTCTGTCCCGACGAGGCCGCAGCGCTGCTCCCCGGGCGCACGGTCGTCTGCACCGCGGTGTACACCGTGGTCGAGGCCGACCTCAGCGGCGCACCACTGACGAACACCGCCATCGCTTCCGGCATCGGTCCCGGCGCATCGGATCGGGTGTTCTCCGGGTTCTCGACGGCGCTGGTGCCGACGGCGAAGACCGAGTCGCCCGGACTCGCGACGACCGGCGTGTCCATCGCGGTCGGCCTCATCGTCCTGGCAGCCCTGCTGCTGATCGGCGGGGCACTGGTGCTGGTCCTCCGCGCGCGGCGCGCCGCGCACCCGGGGTCGTAGCGGTGTCGCGGCGCGCTCGTCCCGGCCCCGCGACACGGCGGGCGGGCCGAGCGCGCCGCGACGACCGGCTACGCGTCGACGGCCGCGAGCCAGTCGGCGACGCTTCGAGGCGCCAGCCCGAGCATCATCTGCGCGCTCCGGTCCTCGGCGATGACGTTCTGGTCAGCAGCGTTCAGCGCGCGATAGAGGTCGACGACGGGCTGCGCGGCGGCCCCGAAGAGCGGCGTGATGAGCTCTCCGAACGCGTCGGGCGAGATCGCTTCGAAACGCACCTCCGTCGCGAAGTGCTGCGCGAAGCCGGCCGCAAGATCGGTGCCGGTGAGCCCCGGACGGTGCCCGATCGCGACGATGCCCTCGACCCAGTCGTCGGTGAGGAGCTCGACGGCGGCGTCCGCGACATCGACGTGGGAGCTCCACGACACGGGGTACTCCGCGGGCAGCGGGTACCGCAGGACGCCCTCGGAGCGAGCGGGCTCCGCGACGACCGGGAGCAGGAGGTTCTCGAGGTACAGGCGCGGGGCGACGACCGCCGTGGAGACCCCGGTCGCGGCAACGCCCTGGATCAGCTGCTGAATGGGTGCGGTGCTCGGAGCCTGCAGGGGCGACCCCGGCTCGTCCACGATGGCTCCGCTGGTGGAGATCACCACCCGGGCCGGCCGCGCCGTGTCGACGGCCGACACGATCGCCACGACCTGCGCCGCGGACACCGCCGGGTCGCCGCCCATCGGCAGATGCACGAACACGCCTTCCGCGCCGGCGTAGGCGCGCGCGAGCGCCTCCCCGTCCGCGAGATCGACGGCGAGCGATCGGGTGCCGGCCGGCAGCCCGGCCGGGTTCCGGACCGCGGCCACGGCGTCCCTCCCGGCGGCGGTCAGGGCAGCGAGAACGGGCAATCCTTGAGCTCCAGTGGCTCCATGTACGAGATAGGTCATGTCTCCATTAGTTCATCCAGTGCACCAGTTACGTCAACTGCACTAACGGGCTATCCTGGAAATCATGGTGGACGTCGACTTGCCCGACTGCGGGGTGGCGCGGTTTCTGCTCCTGTTCGACGGCCCGTGGGCGACGCTCATCATCCGCGAGTTGCTGCACGGACCGCAGCGGTTCGGAGAGCTCCGCGAGGCCCTGCCCGGCATCAGCGCGCACACGCTGACCAACCGCCTGCGGCTCTTCGAGTCGCGCGGGCTCCTCACGCGCACCGCGTTCCCTGAGATTCCTCCGCGGGTCGTCTACGAGCTCACCGATCTCGGTCGGAGCCTTCGGCCCGTGCTCGATGCGATGTACGCCTGGGGCAAGGCCGCACCGGTCTCCGCGTTCGTCCCGGCATCCGATCCCGCCTGAGACCCTGCCGGATGCCTCGGCAGCGACGCACCCCGGCGACACCGTTGAGCTCGCAAAGGCGCGTCAGCCGGGCGGACTGCATCGAGCAGCAGCCAACCGGCCCGCCGGCCCTCCGCGGTGCGGACGGAACGCGGACTCAGGGATCTGTGAGCAGGAACCGGCCGCCGGCGACGGCCTGCTGTACTGCTGCAAGCGTTTCGTGCGGCCGCTGCGCAGTGGTGTCGATGACGTGCGGCTCGAGCGGGCCCAAGTCAGCGAACTGATCCCACATCGCGGTCACTATCGCTTCGTCGACCAGCGCGTCGGGAGCGGTCCGCGCCTGCGCGCGCCGCACGGCTTCTTCGCGGCTTGGACGCAAGACGATGTAGTGCAACCGAGGCCGCACCGGCTCCTCATCGGCGCCCCGCCGGCGGAAGTGCGAAAGCATCCACGGTCCGATGATCCCGTCGACGACCGTCGTGAAACCGCCTGCGGCGTAGGTCCAGGCGGTCTGCTGGATCGCCGCCATCACCGTCTGGTTCTGCGCGTCGGCCTCCGGCAGGTAGGGAGCAACACCGCCCGACACGATCACATGCCAGAAGTCGTCGGTGTGCAGATGCGCCGCCAACGGATACCCGGCTGCCAGGCTCCGCGCCGTCGTGGTCTTGCCGGACCCTGGCGAACCGGTCAGAAGAACGACGTCCGCGTGCATGCGCTCCAGCGTAGCGAGCGGGAGTCCAGATCACTTCGCGCTCGAGCTTGAGAATGAGGCCGCCCTGCCACTCCCCCGTCGCGCCCGGAACGGCGCAGCCAGGATGCCGGCGAAGGGGCCTCATCCCCGTGGGCCCAGAGGTCGCGCGTCAGCCCGCGTCGCGGGCGATGATGCGCGCGGGCGCTCCGTCGGCGTCGATCGGGAGCGGAACGATCTCGACCTCGAGGTGCCGCGGGAGGCCCTCGAGGTTGCAGAGGTTCTCGACGATCGCGCCATCGGCGCCGAGGACGAGATCGTGGACGGGGAAGTGCGTTCCGCCGTCCTCCGTCAGGTCCGGGCTGAAGGTGTCGACGCAGAGCACCCGCATCCCGCGCGCGAGGAGTGCTCGCGCAGCATCAGGCGTCAGGCCCGGGTGCCGGAATGCGGCGTCGGTGCCGTAGTGCTGGGCCCAGCCCGTCTCGATGACGACGATCGCCGGAAGCACGGCGGGCAGTGGAGCTCCGAGGGCCCGCTCGATGCCCGCGACCGTGATCTCCGCCCGCGGTGCGAGCCCGGGCATGCGGACGAGCAGCGCTGGACCGCGCAGTTCCTCGAGTGAGATCTGCGCGACGGTCCGACCGCCGCGGACGCTGTGCGATGGGGCATCGAGGTGGGTGCCCGAGTGGGTGCTGAGCGTCAGCGACGTCACTTCGACCCCCTCGGTCTCGATGCGCGCGGTCGTGGCGAACTCGACCGCGGGGTCGCCCGGGTAGACCGGCATCCCCGCTCGGATGACGTGGCTGAGGTCGCGCATGCCCGTCATCGTCCCACCTCCGTCTCCAGCGCCGCATCGCGCTCGGCCGCCGCGTCGGCGAGGTGCTCGTAGGGCTCGGGCGCCGTGCGTCGACGCTCGGGCAGCATCGCGATGAGATACAGGAAGAACGTGAGCACGAACGCCGGGATCGTGGCGCCGGTGGGGCTGTGCCAGACGTACGCGAGCAGGTACGACACCGCGGCGCCGATCGCCCAGACCACGATTGCGATCCAGTTGACGCCGCGCGTGTACCAGTAGCGGCCGCCTTCGGCTCGGAGCATGTCCGTCGTGTAGTTGCGTCGCTTGATGATGAAGTAGTCGACGATCATGATCGCGAAGACCGGAACGAAGAACGCGCCGATCATGGTCAAGAACGTGGTGAACTGCCCCAGCAGTCCGAGCCAGGTCGAGCCGGCGATGGAGATCGCGCCGAGCACGAGGACGGCGGGCAGGAACCGGATCCTCCCCCGCGGGGCGGCATTGATCGCCGAGGTCGTGATCCCGTACAGCGCGACCACATTGGTCGCCATGACCGAGACGAAGATGACCACGGCGAGCGGGATGCCGAACGCGGCCACGATCGGCGCGGGGTCGAACGGGATGGCGTCCGCGCCGGTGAGCAGCAGGTACCCGGTCGCCGTCGCGCCGAGCATCATCGCGATGATGGTGGAGATGGTGTATCCGACGCCGGAGCCGACGACGCTGGCGCGCCCATTCCGTGCGTGCCTATTGATGTCGGCCGCGAGCACCGTCCACGCGATCGCGGTGGCGATGACGATGTCGAGGACGATCGCCGGGGTGAAGCCGAGGTCGAGGTCGACGGGGATCGCCTGGTAGTCCGCGGGAGTGAACTCGGTGAACGCGGTGGTGAAGATCCACGCCGCGAAGCCGAGCATCACGGCGGCGAGCCACGGCTCGATCCGGGCGATGCCCTCGTGCCCGAAGATCGCGAGGATCACGGCGAGGGTCTGGCTGAGCGCCGAGAAGAGCACCGGGTTCGAGTACCCCGTGTAGGTCGCCACGATGTAGTCGACCGTGATGCCGGCGAGCATCGCCTGCACCCAGACCCAGCCCATCAGCGAGAAGACGTTGGCGAGCGAGGGGAGCAGGCTGCCGCGGATGCCGAACGCGCCACGAGTGAGCGCCATGGTCGGAAGACCGGTTCGAGTTCCGATGTAGCCCACGAGCACGAGGACGACGGCACCGACGATCGTGCCGATGACGATCAGCGTCGTCGCCGAGGCGAAGTCGATGGCGGGGATGAAGAACGTTCCGGTCAGCAGGGTCGTCACGACGAAGTTCGCGGCGAGCCAGATGAGTCCGATCCGCGCGAGCGACAGGGTGCCGCGCACCGGGCCGGCCTGGTCGGATTGCGTCTCCAACTGCGAGTTGAGACGAGAAAAGAGCGACATTGCTCCTCCGGGGGTGAGGTGTGGCGAATGGGAGCACGCTGGAGTGCAGCGTCGTGGTGAGCACACCTCGTGGTCTAGGTGCTTAACAAGCAACAGATGTTTTTCATACTGCAACTTGCGATGAAGGTAATCCCTCGCGCCCTCGGCTGTCAAGATCGAATCCCGGTACGCCGAACCGCGCCGCCCCGCTGAACGCGGAGGCGGCGAGGAACGTCAGTCCACGGGTCAGGTGCTCCAGATGGCGGGGACGAGCACCCAGATCACTTCTGCCTCGTCGCCGATGACGCTCCAGTTGTGCGGCTCATGTCCGTTGAAGGTCAGGGTGTCGCCCGGTCCGAGTTCCCACGCCTGCTCGGCGGTGAACTCCACGCGGACGCGGCCCCGAAGCACGTGCAGGACGTCGACATCGGCGGCCACCGCATACAGGTCGGTCGCGCCTCGCCCTTCCGATGAGATGACGGACCGCAGCATCTGGACGCGCGCCTCTTCACGAGGGGTCACCAGACGCTCCTCGGTGTCGATCCCGCCGAGATTGACGCGAGGCCCGGTGCCGGCCGCCACGAACTTGACCTCCGGCTCGGTGAACAGCGAGCCCACCGAGATCGACAGTACCTCGCACAGCGAGACGAGCGTGCTCACGCTCGGCGAGACGATGTCGCGTTCGATTCGAGAGAGGAACCCCTTGGTGAGCCCGGCGACGCGGGCGACCTCTTCGATCGTCAGCCCCCGTTCGATCCTCGCCTCGCGCACGCGCGGCCCGATGGAGATCGATCGACCCGACGGCTCGAGCGGCATTGGACGCATATCGCCACGGTACCGTGCTCGAGCGGAACACGGCCCTCGCCGGGCGAGCACGGGGCCGAGTCCCCTGCTCGGATCGCCCTCGGCCCGCTTCGAGATCGTGCACCTGGTCGCCGGATGTCAGGTCGAACCTCGCCAACGAAAAAACCGCGGAGACTCTTGAGTCTCCGCTGCTTTCTGGTCGGGCTGACAGGATTTGAACCTGCGACCGCTTGGAGGATCCGGTCGATTTCCGATCTCCGCCGATCGTCTCGGGAACTCGCGGATTCCCTTGTGCTACTGGGAACCGAGCGGTTCGCTTGGCACGAGCGTAGTCGGTTGGTGGCGGGTCGTGGCGGGTGATTTAGGTGGGTTGCTGATGAGTCGGGCTTCGGACTCGCGCCAAGGACAGGTGACGGGTTCGAGCGGGATCCGGATGGAGTGGCGAATCACTGAGAATCCATGTGTTTTTGCGGTTCTCATGGGGACATTCCGTGGAGGACCACCGGCTTGAGACGGCCCTTCGGAAGCTCTCTTGTCACCAACGTGGTCAGCGCGCGCTATGTCAAGCTGCGTGGATTCGTTCAGGTTCGGGAGGTTGACAGACGGCTCAGCGCGTTCGGAAGCCTCGACCCGGCGAAGCGTTGGCGGTCGTGCGCACAGGGAGCGCCGATTGCGCAAAGCATCGGGCGGGGTATACGCACGCTAGAAGCTACGCACGCCTCGTTTCGTCCGCGCAATGACAGCCCCGACCTCGCGAGCGCTCCCGCCCCGATCGCGGCCTCGAACTACCGACACGTGGCGCTGGCCTACTAGCCAGCCATGTCGCCGTAACCCAGTAGCCTGAGAGCACAACCGACGTCATCAACGGAGGAAGTGAGTGACAGACGCCGAGTACGCAAGCCGCGACGACGGCCAGTTCATCAAGGTCATTGACGTCATCGAGGACGGATACGTCTTCTTTGGGAGGCTCACCAATGGGGGCAGTGCGCGGTTCTCGTTGCCCGAACCAGTGGGGCTCTCTCGTGGCGACATCATCTTCACCACAGAGGGGCGATGGTACCCGGCACCTGACACCGTCTGGCCGGAGGACGGCTCGGTCGGTGTGATCCGAAAGTTGCTTGATGACGGTGTCGCACTCGAAGGTGGCGCTGTAATACGTGTGTTGAAGGGCAAGCCATCAGTCGAGGTCGCCGTGGGGAACACCGTCGAATACAACGATATTGACGGCATAGTAAGGGTGATTTCGGACACGCCTCTTCGCTATCGAGATGCTGGCGTAGACGACGACTTACACGAGTATGTCATCGACCCTTCGGAGAATGGGCTCTCCTTCGATTCATTCGGCGGATACGAGGACGTCGTCTCGCGAGCGAAGGAGCTCATCGAGACACAGCTCGACCGCGCCGAAGAATTGAAGGCGATTGGCGCCAAGCCCGTGAAGGGCGTTATCTTCACGGGGGCGCCCGGCACAGGGAAGACGCACCTCGCCCGCATCATCGCTCAGGTGTCTCGCGCGAAGTTCTACTTGGTGAGCGGTCCCTCAATCGTCAGCAAGTGGGTCGGCGACAGCGAAGAGACACTACGTCGACTGTTCGAAGAGGCGGCCAAGCAAGAGCGCGCCATCATCTTCTTCGACGAGATCGATAGCATCGCCGGCCGCCGTACAAACGACTCCAACGGAGAGTCCAAGCGCGTCGTGGCGCAGCTACTGACCCTGCTCGATGGATTCGAAGCAGAGAGCAACGTCATCGTGATCGCCGCGACCAACCGAGTCGAGGACATCGATGAGGCGTTGTTGCGACCAGGCCGATTCGACTGGGAGATTGACTTCCCCCTTCCCACCGTCGAAGACCGCTACAAGATCCTCCAAGTGCGCGCCGCGCGGCTGACAACGGTAGATCCGCTGCCGCTCGAGGACCTCGCAAAGCTGACCGATGGCTGGTCTGGCGCAATGTTGACGGCTATCTGGACTGAGGCTGCCCTAGTCGCGGCAGGCGATGGGCGCAAGGCAATTGCCGATGAGGACCTCGCACTCGCATTTGAGCGCGTGCGCACAAGGCCAACCCGCGTGCGGGCGGAAGGAAGTGATCGTGTCACGTAGGTCGTGGATTCGGCATCCGCTGACTTCGTTCAAGGCATGGCGGTCTGACAGGCGCCTGCACGAGGCCGCCAACGAGACAAAGAACCGCCGACCGCTGCGCGAGTTCGTCTATCTCGATGCGGTCAGCCTTCACAGCCTCCTGGTATCGCAGAACGCAACCATCCCGCATGAGGTGTCTCAGGCGATCTCTCGAGCTGACGAGGCAGAGCTGAGTGGATCGGTTGGCACGAAACTAGGCTCTGAACTAGTAGGTGGAACTGCTCAACTGGACTCATCCACCCGCTATCAGACGAGCAATAGCAACAGCACGCAGAGCTCACGTAAGGCCGTCATTCAGACGCTGTTCAAAGAGCTGAGAGAGCTGCCGCTGGACTTTAAGCTCTCCGAGGATGGGGACCCGCCAACCCGCATCAACGACGTCCCGTCCATCGCCACAATCAACAACCCTCGTGCAGTAGAGGCCGGCTATTCCTTCATGCGGGGTACGTTGATCGAGGTCGACGTGACGCTTGCGGTCGACCCGGTCTTCAAGCTCGGATCGATGATGACAGAGTGGTCTGCCATGGCCGACGAGTTCCCAGCCATGTTTGGCTCGGGTGGCCTCCTAGGGTTTCTTCGCGACAGCGAGCCGATCATGAGGGTGCTCGACCGTTTCCTTGCGGGCCTCATCCCGATCAAGGCGACGGCGACGAATCACGTCGTTGTCGAGGTTGAGGGGTGCGAGTACATCGTGCACAAGACTTCGATCGAGGGGCTCGAAGTGGACACGCATCCACTACACATCGCGGGAGTTACCGAGCACATCGGCTATTGGAAAGACATTCGTCGCGTCCTCTTCTCCGGAGCACGATTCACTATCTTGGCTCGCGTTGCTCGAGACAACATCCAGAACTCCTGGACGCCCGTGAAGCTAGCGGACCTCTTCAGCGAGGTCGCCCCGGGCTTCGTCGACCAGATAAACGCGATCCGCTCGCCCACAGCGTCCGATTCGGCAACAGGCTCCCAACTGGGGCAGCAGATCGCGTTCGACAAAGCGCTCGAGGCATACAAGACCGCGTTGCTACCCGAAGACGCAGACTGGAAGGACGACGATCAGGTAGCCCTCGCCAGGCTCAAGTCGAAGTTCGTAGGCGGCGCGACGGACGCGTCGATGCAGCGCAGAGCATTCGACGAGATCCGCGATCTGATTGTGGCGCGCTTCGAAATAGTTGCTCCAAAGCCAAAGCGCGATTTGAAAGTCCGGCAAGAGTGTCGCGCAAGTGCTGGACTGGAGCTGTTCCCCTCATTCGCGATCGACACTACGAGCCGGTCAGGATCGAATCCTCCGCCCATTCGACCGGTTGAACGGCTTCTCGATACGGAGATCATCGCAATCTATTGGTGATGAGACAGCCGGGCTTCGAATCACGCCTTCGAGGCCCATGGCTTGTTGTCGGTACGGACATCGATGACCACCATCGGCTCCTCGCCGGCGAGCTTCAACTCACCGATGATGCGATCCACCTTTGCTCGTCTTCTGAGAGACACCGAGCCGCGCCGGATTCCATAACCTATCCGTCTTTCAAACACAGCGCGTCAAGCCCGACTCACGCGCATAGAGGGCGCCACCTCCAGCCGACGGGGATCGCCACAGGCAGCCCGCACCTGTGGCGATCCCGTCGCTCGATCACCGAGCACTAGTCCTTCGAGAACGCCCGCTCCAGCATCTCGCGGTGACCGGGTTCACCATCTCGCTGCGGCAAATATAGTGCTGGATCGTGATTCTCGGGCCCGTGTAGCCGAGTAGTTCGGCAGCGAGTTCGACGCCGGCCTGTTCATTGATCGCGGTCGCGACGGTGCGGCGGAACATGTGCGGGGTCACCCCGGTGATTCCCGCAAGGTCCAGCACGTGCCGAAGCTGACGGCGCACGTTGTTCGTGGTCAGCGGAGTTCCCTCGCGGCTGCAGAACAACAGGGCGTCGAGCGAGGATTTTTCCAGGCGTGTCAGGCGCCGCCTCACAGCTTCTGCGGTGAACGACGGGATCGACACGTCCTCCGCGACTTGGCTGTCTTCGGGTGGTCCTGCTGCGTGGTCGCCTCGCCGCGGTGGCTGACGCTCGTGCCGGTGATCCGGATGGACGGAGTCGGGCTGGTGACGTCGATGTCGCGGCAACGGATGGCGAGGACCTCGCCGATGCGGGCGGAGGTTCCGAGCATGGCCTCGACGATCGCGCCGAGCTGTCCGTCGGGCTTCGGTCCGGAGATCGAGCGCCCGGCCTCCCAGAACGCGATCGCCGTGCGGATCGCATTCACCTCCGCAGGCGTCAGCGCATTCGGCGTCGACGCCGGACAGTGTAGCCGCGAGACGTGGTCCATAGGGTTCCGCGGCAGCACCTCATGCCTGACGGCGAGACCGAGCGCGAGCCGGAGCACGACGCGGGCCTGCTTGGCACGGTTGTAACTCTGCTTCGCGAGTTGCTTGAGGAAGTGGTCGCAGCGGGCGACACCGATCTCCCGCAGGGTCAGGTTCCCGAAGGCGGGCATGACGAGGGTCTGAATGTTTCGCTCATACAGCTGCAGGGTGCGCTTCGACAGGCGGTTTTCGAGTGCGAAGTCTTCGAGCCAGTACGCGACCAGGTCGGGGAACGGGCTGTCCGGGGTGAGCGCCGAGGACGACGGCTGGAAGAGGATCCGGTCGGCGAGCTTAGCCTTCAGCGCACGCTCGGCGGACTTCCGTGTGTCCCCGGTTGCTTGGACGAGCCGAGTCTTGCCATCCCAGTCGCGGTAGCGGGCACGCGCGACGACGCGTCCATTCGGGCTCGTGAGGAAGCCGACGTCGCCGAAGGTACCGATGGTCAGGCGTTGCCAGCTCATCGCGTCACTTCTGGCCCGCGGCAGGTGCGTCGCGCTGCTGCTCGATTCAGATCCGCACGTCCGAGAGCGCGAACTCCAGATGCTTCCTGAAGCGATACGCTCGCGGACCTAGGCCACGGGTGCGCCAGTCGTAGACGGTGGAGACGGGCACGCCCAGGTACGCGGCGAGCTCGCCGACGTCGAGCAGCGGCTCCAGGGCCCAGGAGTTGTCGGTCGGGCTGTGTTCGGTGTCCATATCGAACAGGTGCGACTCGCTCCCACCCACGGATCGGGAGCAACCGGCACGGTCGCTCCCCTACCGGAGCGCGGCGGCCCACAAGGGCCGCGAGGGCGTCAGAGTGATGGGTTTTCGATGACCGAACCACATCCACCTACAGAAAAAGTCCCGGAAACCCTTGAGTTTCCGGGACCTTTCGGTCGGGCTGACAGGATTTGAACCTGCGACCCCTTGACCCCCAGTCAAGTGCGCTACCAAGCTGCGCCACAGCCCGATGCTCCGGCGATTCCGCCGAGGCAACTTGACCATCATAGCGGGTTCCGGAGGCCCCTTCGTGCACACCCGGCGGAGGCATCCGGCGTGAGCGCGAACCGGCGCGACTCAGTCGCGCCGCACCGCCGGCTCCCCCACGAGGAACGGCCGCGCCGCGTCCAGCACCGCTCGCGGATCGTCGGCCCAGAACCGTACCACCTCGACCTCGTGGGCGCCGCCGCGCGGTGCGGGCCCCGGGAGCCGCACCGTCGTGGGCCGTTCGAGCACGAGCTCCAGGTTGGTCTCGTCCTGCTGCCGCACCGCGAGCACGCCGTCGGCCACACGCGGCGACTTCGGTTCGTCGACGTGCTTCGTGATCGCGACGGAGGCGATGTCGTCCCAGCCGAGGGCTACGTCGAGCTCGAGCCCCTGCCGCACCCGGATCCCCTCCAGGCCGACGGTGTGCGGGCGCGTCAGCATCGCGCAGAGCAGCCCGAGCATCCACGTCACGCCCCAGACGCCGAGCACGAGCATCGCGATGCGCACGGGCGGCCAGCGGTGCACGATCAGGTCGATGATCGGGATCTCGACGGCCGAGAGCACGATGAAGATCCAGAGCACCGTCAGCACGGGCTTGTGGTAGCCGACGCCGACCGCACCGGGCGCGATCGCCGGGCGTCGCGCAAGGAAGCGCCAGAGGCTCTCGTACACCCGCAGCTCCAGCATGAGCGCGCGCTTCAGCACGCCGCCAGTGCGAGCCAGGATCGAGGAACGGTTCGACGGGGCGGTGATTCGCTCGCCGGCCTCCGACCCGCTCACGACTCCGCCTCCCGCGCCTCGGCGACGAGCACGGCCAGGCGGTCGGCGATCGCCGCGACGCCGCGCTCCACCGCGGCCCGCTCCCCCGGATCGACGGCGTCGAGCAGCGTCGCCGACAGTGCGGCGTGGTCGCGCTGCATCTGCGCCATCGTCTGCTCGGCCGTCGCACTGAGCTCGACGAGCACCGCCCGACGGTCGTTCGGGTGCGGTGCGCGGTGGACGTGGCCGGATGCCTCGAGCGCATCCACGAGCCCGGTGACGTTCCTCGGGCTGACTTCGAGCGCCGACGCGAGCGCCTGCTGCGTCATCGGCCCGCTGTGCTGGAGCACCCAGAGCACGCGCACGCGGGCGCTGGTGAGGCCGGTGCCGGCGAACGCTCGGGCCATGTCGTGCTGGAAGAGCTCGCCGATCTGCAGCAGCCGGTCGAGGATCGTGACGTTCATACCATGAAGGTACTACATCATTACCTGACTTCACGATATCCGCGCCGTCGGACCCACCCGCTAGCGTGACGGCATGGCCACCGTGATTCCGACGACGCATCCGAGCCTCACCGTCATCCCCGCCGACGAGGCGCCCTTCGCCGACGTCGAGGCGGTGTTCGGCACCAAGGGCGACCCCGCCACCTGCTGGTGCCAGTGGTACAAGATCCCCGGCCGGGACTGGCGCGAGGTCGGCACCGAGACGCTGCACGACCGACTCGAAGCCCAGCTCGCCGACGACGGCCCCGGGCCCGGCCTGCTCGCCTACGACGGCGAGACCCCCGTCGGCTGGTGCGCGGTCGAGCCGCGACCGGCGCTCTCCCGTGTCGCGCGAAGCACGCTCGTCCGCAACGGCACGGCGCAGCCGGAGCTCGCCGACGAGAGCGTGTGGGCCGTGAGCTGCTTCGTGGTCCCCCGTGCGCACCGCCGTCGCGGAGTCGGGGCCGCCCTCGCCGAGGCGGCCGTCGCGTACGCGCGCGAGCACGGCGCCCGGGTGCTGGAGGCGTACGCCGTCGACCCGAGCGCGAAGAGCACGGTGTCGGCCGCCGAGCTCTTCCACGGCACGGTGTCGATGTTCGCGGGGGCCGGCTTCGCCGAGGTGGGCCGCCCCTCGCCGAGCCGCGCGGTCATGCAGCTCGAGTTCTGAACCCCTGCGGCATCCGCACGGTCAGCGCTCCTCGATCCGCACCCGTTTGATGCGCGACGTCTCGCCGCGCACGATCACGACATCGCGCCGCGGCACGCCGAAGTGCGCGGCGAGCGCCTGGATCACGCCGGCGTTCGCCGCGCCGTCCACCGCCCGCTCGCGCACGAACACCGTGAGCGCCGCCGCCGGATCCTCCGGCGACGGCTCCACGAGCGGACCCTTGCGGCTGCCCGGCTTCACCCGAACCGTGAGTTCCATCGGCGAGACGACGCAGCAGCGACCGCGAGCAGCGCTGCGGCTCAGCGCCGCTGGCGCTTCTCCCGCACCCGCATGTTCACGACGATCGGGCTGCCCTCGAAGCCGTAGATCTCGCGCAGGCGCCGCTGGATGAACCGGCGGTAGCCCGGGTCGAGGAAGCCGGTCGTGAACAGCACGAAGGTCGGCGGCCGGGTCGAGACCTGGGTACCGAACAGGATGCGCGGCTGCTTGCCGCCGCGCACCGGGTGCGGGTGCTCCTGCGTGAGCTCGGTGAGGAAGGCGTTGAACTTGCCCGTCGGAATACGGGTGTCCCACGACTCGAGCGCGGTCTCGAGGGCGGGCACGAGCTTCTCGAGGTGGCGGCCGGTGCGCGCCGAGATGTTGACGCGGGGCGCCCACGCGACGTGGTGCAGGTCCTGCTCGATCTCGCGCTCGAGGTAGCGGCGGCGGTCGTCGTCGAGCAGGTCCCACTTGTTGTAGGCGAGCACGAGCGCGCGGCCCGATTCGAGCACGAGGTCGATGATGCGCACGTCCTGCTCCGAGATTGGCTGCGAGACGTCGAGCACGACGATCGCGACCTCCGCCTTCTCGAGCGCGGCCTGGGTGCGGAGCGAGGCGTAGAAGTCGGCGCCCTGCTGCAGGTGCACGCGACGGCGGATCCCGGCGGTGTCGACGAAGCGCCACACCTTGCCGGCGAGCTCGATCTGCTCGTCGACCGGGTCGCGCGTGGTGCCGGCGAGCTCGTTGACGACGACGCGCTCCTCGCGCGCGGTCTTGTTCAGCAGGCTCGACTTGCCGACGTTCGGGCGGCCGACGATCGCCACGCGGCGGGGGCCGCCGATCTCCTGCTTCGCGACGGCCGAGACCTCGGGCAGCACCTTGAAGACCGACTCGAGGAGGTCGGCGACGCCGCGGCCGTGCAGGGCGGAGACGGGGTGCGGTTCGCCGAGGCCGAGGTTCCACAGCGCGGCGGCCTCGGGCTCCTGGCGGGCGTCGTCCACCTTGTTCGCCACGAGGAAGACGGGCTTCTTCGTCTTGCGCAGCAGGCGCACGACGTGCTCGTCGGTCGAGGTGGCGCCGACGGTCGCGTCGACGACGAAGAGCACCACGTCGCTGAGGTCGATCGCGACCTCCGCCTGTGCGGCGACGGAGGCGTCGATGCCCTTGGCGTCGGGCTCCCACCCGCCGGTGTCGACGAGGGTGAAGCGGCGGTCGAGCCACTCGCCCTTGTACGAGACGCGGTCGCGGGTGACGCCGGGGGTGTCCTCGACGACGGCCTCGCGGCGGCCGAGGATACGGTTCACGAGCGCCGACTTGCCGACGTTCGGGCGGCCGACGATGGCGATGACCGGCAGCGCCGGGAGGTAGTGGACGCCGTCCTCACCCTCCTCGGAGAGCTCGAGCAGGTCGAGGTCCTCCTCGTCGAGCTCGTAGTCGTCGAGGCCGCTGCGAAGCGCGGCGGCCCGCTGCTCGGCAAGGTCGTCGTCGACGTCGGCGAGGCGCTCGGCGAGGTCGTCGTCGTGGGCCTCGAACTCGTCGTCGTGGTCGCTCATGGGGTCTCCTGGAAACGTCGTGGGCGCGATCGCGCGCCCTCTAGTCTGCCGTACCCGAGCTGGGAAGGCCGGATGCCCCGTCGGAACGACCGTCGGAGGCCGTCCGCGGGGCGTCGCCGAACGGGTCTCAGCGGCCGGCGTCGAGCCCGCGCGCGATGGCGACGGCGTGGCTCCGGCTGCGGGCGCCGAGCTTCGCGAGCACGTTCGAGACATGGGTCTTCACGGTGGGCACGGAGATGCCGAGTGCCTCGGCGAGCTCGGCGTTGGAACGGCCGAGCGCCATGCCGTCGAGCACGTCGCGCTCCCGGCCGGTCAGGCCGGCGGCGTCGGGGATGCCCCGGGCCGGCGCATCCGCGCGGCTCCGCTCGCCGCCGTCCCCCGGCCGGCCCTCCGCCCCGGCTCCGGCGAGCGCGGCGAGCGCCCGCCGGGTGACCCGCGGATCGAGCATGCCCTCCCCCGCCGCGACTCGGCGCACCGCGTCGACGAGGGTCGCGGCGTCCGCCGTCTTCAGCAGGAACCCGGCCGCGCCGGCGCGGATGGCGCCGAACACGAGCTCGTCCTCGTCGAAGCTCGTGAGCACGAGCACGTCGGCGAGCCCCTGCGCCTGGATCTCCCGAGTGGCGGCGACCCCGCCCATGCCGGGCATCCGAAGATCCATGAGCACGACGTCGGGGCGCAGCGCGGTCGCGTTGCGCACCGCGGTCTCGCCGTCCGCGGCCTCGCCGACGACGACGAGGCCGTGCGACTCGAGCATGATCCGCAGCGCCTCGCGGATCGCGCCGTGGTCGTCGACGAGGAGCACCCGTGGCGCGCTCATGCCGCGGGCTCCAGCGGGAGGGCGGCGCGCACCGACCAGCCGGCGCCCACCGGTCCGGCGTCGAAGCGCCCGCCGAGCGCGCGCACCCGCTCGGCGAGCATGGCGAGGCCGGAGCCGTTGCCCGGCAGGCTCGGTCGTTCCAGCGGGCGGCCGTCCCGCGAGTCGACTCGCACGAGCACGCCGCCCGCGTCCGTCTCGATCGAGACCGCCACGCGACCGCCTGCGGCGTGACGCACGCAGTTCGCGAGTCCTTCCTGCACGACCCGCGCGGCGAGCTGTTCGACGGGCGCGGGCAGCTCGGTCGCAGCGGCGCCGTCGAAGCGGACCTCGAGTCCCGAGCGGCGCGCCGCGTCGACGTAGTCGGCCACCCGGTCGAGCCGCGGCGGCACGACGAGCTCACCGCCGCCGGCCCGGAGCACGGTGATCATCGAACGGAGCGCCTCGTGCGCCTCGAGGCTCGAGTCGCGCACGGCCCGGAGCGCCGCCCGGTCTCCCCCGGCGTCGGGCGGGACCGAGAGCGCCGCCTCCGCGCGGATCGCCATCGCCGAGACGTGCCCGGCGACGAGGTCGTGCAGTTCTCGGGCCATCGCGTCGCGCTCGTGCTGCAGCGCGGTGTCGCGGTCGCGCTCGGCGTGCCGCACGAGTTCGGCGGCCTCGCGCCGGTGCAGCTCGGCGAGCTCGTTCGCCTGGGCCACCGCCGTCGCCCACCAGTAGTCCGTTCCGAGCAGCGCGCCGAGCTGCAGGCCGACGAGGAGGGCGATGCGCAGCTCGCCGGTCGCCGCGAGGGTGAGCACGGTGAACGCCGCCGTGACGATGCCGCAGCCGATGAGGATGCGCTGCCGGGCCGCGGGCGTCGCCCGCACCGTCACGAGCCAGAGCAGGTCGAGCAGCGCCAGGAGCGCGCCGAGGCCGCCGACGGTGAAGAGCGAGAGAACGCTGATCGTCGCGGCGACGGCGAGTCCTGTGCGAGGCATCCGCTGCTTGAGCGCCACCGCGATGAAGGCGGGGATCGAGACGACGAAGCCCCACCACGGCGAGACCGGCTCCGGCAGCACGCTGAGCGCGTCCCAGACCTGGTTCAGCCCCATGGCGGCCGCGAGCGCGCTGATCGCGGCGATGCCGACGGCGTCGACGAGCGGGCGGTGCTCGCGCACCCAGCGCAGTACCGTCCCGCCGTCGTTCCTCTGCATGCCTCCATCGAAGCATGCCCGGAGCGGGCGATCCTCCTCCGAAAGGACGAGGGGCTGCCCGGCCCGTCTCCGTCCTCCGCCCGATCCGCGTGGTCGGCGTTCGCGCGAACCTGGGCGCATGGACCTCCTGACCGATGCGCCGCTCAGCATCACCCTCGCCGTGCTCGCCCTCGTCGACGGCCTCAGCATCGGCACGCTGCTCATCCCGGTGTTCCTGCTGCTCGCCCCGCGGCTGCGCGGCGGTCGGGTGCTGCTCTACCTCGTGACGATCGCGGTGTTCTACCTCGCCGTGGGAATCCTGTTCACGCTCGGGCTCGTGAACCTCGTCGATGTGGCGCAGGGATTCCTGAGCTCGACGACGGGACTGTGGATCCGGCTCCTCCTCGGTGCGGGGCTCCTCGTCCTCGCCTTCGCGATGCCCTCGAACGAGCAGGCGAAGAAGAAGCGGGAGGCCGCGGCCGCTCAGCGCGTGGCGAGCGCGGCGAGCGGCGCGGCGCTGCCGGGATCGGCCGCTGCGACCGCGGGGAGCACGGATGCCTCGAACGCGGCGGGTGCGCCGGCCGAACCGGCCTCGGGCGGCCGGATCGCGCGTTGGCGCGACCGCCTGCTCGCCGACGGCACCTCGCCCGTCACGGTCGTGGCCGTGGCCCTCGGTGCCGGGCTCATCGAGGTCGCGACGATGCTGCCGTATCTCGTGGCGATGGGGATGCTCGCCGAGGCCGAGTTCAGCATGCCGCTCCGCTTCGGCGCACTTGCCGGCTACTGCCTGCTGATGATCGCGCCCGCGCTCGTGCTGCTCGTGCTGCGGATCGTCGCGGCGCCCCTCGTGAAGGCGCCGCTGGAGCGGCTCGCCGCCTGGCTGGAGCGCACGGCGAGCGAGAACACGGCGTGGATCCTCGGGATCGTCGGCTTCATCCTCGCCCGCGCGGCCGCCTCGGAGCTCGGGCTGTTCGAGCAGATCCTCTAGCGTTCGTCGGCCGCACGGATCACCGAGATGACGGCGTCGATCGTCTGGCCGAAGTCCAGCTCGGTCGAGTCGACGAGCGTGACCCCGTCGGCGGCGTTCAGGAAGTCGACGACCTTCGAGTCGGCCTGGTCACGGGCCCGGAGCTGCGCGCCCGTCGCCGCGGCGTCGTGGCCGGCGAGCTCGGCGGCCCGGCGCGACATCCGCACCTCCTCGCTGGCGGTGAGGAGGATGCGCACCCTCGCGTCGGGCGCGACCACCGTCGTGATGTCGCGGCCCTCGACGACGATGCCGGGGCGGGCCTCCGCCGCGATGATGGCGCGGAACAAGCCGATCAGGTGCGCGCGCACTTCGGGAACGCGGGCCACGGCGCTCACGATGCCGGAGATCCTCGGCTCGCGGATCGCCTCGGTGACGTCGTGCTCGCCGACGTGGACCCGGTAGCCGTCGGGGTCGGTGCCGATGCCGTACTCGAAGGCGTCGAGGGAGCCGATGACCGCCGCCGTGTCCTCCGGGTCGACGTCCGACTGGGCCACGTGCCAGGCGAGCGCGCGGTACGCCGCACCGGTGTCGAGGAAGCCGTAGCCGAGGCGGCGCGCGACCGCCTTCGAGACGCTCGACTTGCCGCTGCCGGCGGGACCGTCGACGGCGACGACGAGGGGGTGCTGCACGGGGATGCCTCCAGGGTTCGGGTGCGATCGGGGGTGTGGGCTGCCTGCTCGCTCAGCCGGCGATGCGCCAGCCGCGCGCGGCGAGCTCCTCGCTCAGGCGCTCGGCGGCTTCGGGCACGACCTGCACCTCGGCGAGGCCGACCTGGCGGCCCGGCGAGTGCTCGAGGCGGAGGTCTTCGAGGTTGACGCCGATCTCGCCGATCTCTGCGAGTAGGCGGGCGAGCTCGCCGGCGCGGTCGTCGACCATGACGATGACGGTCGTGAAGCGCTTGTCAGTGCCGTGCTTGCCGGGCAGTCGGGAGACGCCCGTGTTGCCCGCGGCGAGCTCCTCGGCGACGCGACGACGCGCGCCGGGCGCCTGCGGGGCTTCGAGCGCCTCGATGAAGCGGTCGAGGTCGTCGCGCACGGCGACGAGGATGTCGTGCACCGGCTCGGCGTTCGCACCGAGGATCTGCACCCAGAGGTCCGGGTCGCTCGCCGCGATGCGGGTGACGTCGCGCACCCCCTGGCCGGCCAGGCCGAGGGCGGCGTGCGGCGCGTCGATGAACCGCCGCGCCATGACGCTCGACACCACCTGGGGCACATGGGAGATGAGCGCGACGCCGCGATCGTGCTCCTCCGGGGTCATCTCGACGAGGGTCGCCCCGAGGTCGAGGATGAGGTCGTCGATCGCGCCCGCGCGCTGGTAGCTGATGGCGTCGTGGGCGGCGACCACCCAGGGGCGGCCGACGAAGAGGTCGGCGCGGGCCGAAAGGGGTCCGCCGCGTTCGCGTCCGGCGAGCGGGTGCGAGCCGATGTAGCGGGCGACGTCGGCGCCCTGCTCGACGAGCTCGGCCAGGATGCCGGCCTTCACGCTCGCGACGTCGGTGACGATGGCGTCGGGGTACGCCTCGAGCTCGGCGGCGACGACGCGGGCCGTGACGTCCGGCGGCACCGCGACGACGACGAGCTGCGGGGCGTCGCCCGCGGTGGCCGGGCGGCCGGCGCCGAGGTCGGCCGCGATCGCCACGTGCGTCGGCGAGGCGTCGTCGAGGATCACCTCGATGCCGCGCGAGCGGAGCCCCAGTGCGACGCTCGTGCCGAGCAGGCCCGCGCCGACGATCCGGACGGGGCCGGTCAGTCGTGACTCGACCACCTCAGTCCTCCTTCGCGCCGGCGGTTCCGCGCGTCGCCTCCGCCTGGCGGGCGATGGTGAGCAGCGCGCCGCGCTCGGCCTTCGTCAGCTCCCGGAGCTGGCCGGACCTGAGTGTACCAAGGTGCAGTGGTCCGAACTGGCGGCGCACGAGCTCCACGACGGGATGCCCGACCTCTTTCAGCATGCGGCGCACGATGCGGTTGCGGCCGGAGTGCAGGGTGAGCTCGACGATGCTGTGGCGCGCGTCGCCCTGGGCCTGCAGGAGCTTCGCCCGATCGGCCCGGATGGGGCCGTCGTCGAGCTCGACGCCCTGCTTCAAGCGCTGCAGCGTCTGCGGAGTCACGCGGCCGCGCACCTTCGCGATGTATGTCTTCTCCACGCCGAAGGAGGGGTGGGCGAGCACGTGCGCGAGCTCGCCGTCGTTCGTCAGCAGCAGCAGCCCGCTGGTCTCCGCGTCGAGGCGGCCGACGTTGTAGACGCGGTCGTCGAGCTCGTCGGTGAAGCGACGGAGGTCGGGGCGGCCCTGCTCGTCCTTCATCGACGACACGACGCCCGTCGGCTTGTTCAGCACGTAGTAGCGCTTCGCGGTGTCGAGCTGCACGGCGACGCCGTCGACGGACACGTGGTCCACCGCGGGGTCCGCCCGCGTGCCGAGCTCGGTCACGACCGTCCCGTTCACCTCGATGCGGCCCTGCACGAGGTAGTCCTCGATGACCCGGCGCGAGGCGACGCCGGCGGCGGACAGCACCTTCTGCAGGCGCTGCGGACCGCCGGCCGTGGGCTCCGTGGGGGTGGCGGGCTCAGCCATCGAGATCGAATCCTTCCTGGCCGTCGTCGAGGAGCGGCGAGATGTGCGGCAGCTCGTCGAGCGAGTTGATGCCGAGGTGGACGAGGAGCTGCTCGGTCGTGCCGTAGAGGATCGCGCCCGTCTCGGGGTCGGTGTCGACCTCGGTGACGAGGCCGCGCCCGAGCAGGGTGCGCACGACCGAGTCGACGTTCACGGCGCGGATCGAGGCGACCTGCGAACGGGAGATCGGCTGCTTGTACGCGATCACGGCGAGGGTCTCGAGCGCCGCCTGGGAGAGCTTGGTCGACGTCTGCGTCAGCACGAAGCCGGCGACGAGCGCGTCGTACTCCTGGCGCACGTAGAAGCGCCAGCCGCCGCCGACCTCGCGGAGCTCGAAGGCGCGCCGGCCCCCGCCGACGAGGGCGGGCGCCTCGGCCACGTCGGTGCGCGGCTCCCCCGAGGTGCCGGTGCCGTCGTAGTCGGCGACGAGGCGGGCGATCGAGGCGCGCACCTCGGCGACGGGGCGCGCGACCGTGGCCGCCAGCTGGACGACGCCGAGCGGCTCGTCGGAGATGAAGAGGATCGCCTCGATGGCACGGTCGAGGTCGAGCCGGTGCTGGCCGGGAACGTCGAGGGGCGTCGCGACGGACAGCTCCGGCGCGTCGGCTGCGGCGGACGCGTCGCGCGCGGATGCCTCAGCCGAGGCATCCGTCGTCGTGCCCTCCCGAGCCTCCGGATCCTGCACGCCCGGCTCGGTCTGCTCGGTCTCAGTCGTCATAGTCGGCTCCCAGGCTCTCGAGCTTGTCGTCGCTCCATGTGTCGGTCGCCCAGCGCAGCGTCAGCTCGCCGAGCGGCTCCAGTTGTTCGAAGCCGATCGCCGCGTGCCGGTAGAGCTCGAGCACGGCGATGAAGCGGGCGACGACGACGCCCTGCCGGTCGACCCCGGCGATCAGCTGACGGAAGGTGACGGGCTCGCCGCGACGCAGCACGGCGACGACGTGCGCCGCCTGCTCCCGGATGGAGACGACGGGCGCGTGCAGGTGGTCCAGCCCGACCACGGGGATCTCGCGCGGCGTGAGGGCGAGCACCGCGAGCGCGGCGAAGTCCTCGGCCGACAGCGTCCAGCGCAGCTCCGGGGCGGGCTGGCGGAACCGCTCCTCGAGCCGCACCGTGCGCGCGTGCCGGGTGCCCTCGCGCTCGAGCCCGGCCTGGAACCAGCGCGCCGCTTCCTTGAACGCCCGGTACTGCAGCAGCCGGGCGAAGAGCAGGTCGCGGGCCTCGAGGAGCGCCACGTCCTCGGCGTCGACGAGCTCGCCCTGCGGCAGCAGCCCCGCGATCTTCAGGTCGAGCAGCGTCGCCGCGACCACCAGGAACTCGCTCGCCCGGTCGAGCTCCTCTTCGGAGTCGAGCCCGCGCAGGTAGGAGATGAACTCGTCGGTCACCTTCGACAGCGAGACCTCGGTGATGTCGAGCTCGTGCTTCGTGATGAGCGAGAGGAGCAAGTCGAACGGCCCCTCGAAGTTCGTCAGCGCGACCCGGAATCCCGGGTCGCCCTCTGCCGCGGCCTCCGCCGGGGGCTGCGCATCGGCCGGGGCGGCCGCCTCAGGCGACCGCGCCACGGAACACCAGCTCGCGGGCGAGCTGCCGGTAGGCCTTCGACGCCTGGTGCTCGGGCGCGAACTCGGTGATCGGCGTCGCCGCGACGGTGGCGTCCGGGAACTTCACCGTGCGCGTGATGACCGTCTCGAGCACCCGGTCGCCGAAGGCGTCGACGACGCGCTCGAGGACCTCGCGGGAGTGCAGAGTGCGGGCGTCGTACATCGTCGCGAGGATGCCGTCGAGCGTGATGGCGGGGTTCAGTCGGTCGCGCACCTTGTCGATCGTCTCGATGAGCAGCGCGACGCCGCGCAGCGCGAAGTACTCGCACTCGAGCGGGATGACGACGCCGTGGCTCGCGGTGAGCGCGTT
Organism: Agromyces soli; assembly: GCF_022811605.1. GTDB lineage: Bacteria > Actinomycetota > Actinomycetes > Actinomycetales > Microbacteriaceae > Agromyces > Agromyces soli. The sequence continues at coordinate 3,248,119 of NZ_CP094533.1, forward strand.
CACCGTCAGCAGGCCGAGCGAGGGCTGGCAGTCGATGAGGATGACGTCGTAGTCGGAGGAGACCTTGCGCAGCACGCCGGCGAGGATCTGCTCGCGGGCGACCTCGGTGACGAGGTGCACCTCGGCGGCCGAGAGGTCGATGTTCGCCGGGATGACGTCGAAGTTGCGGACCGAGGTCTGCTGGATGGCGTCGGCCGGCTCGGTGCCGCGGGACAGCAGCAGGTCGTAGATCGTCGGCACGTCGTGGGTCTGCACGCCGAGCCCGGCGGACAGCGCGCCCTGGGGGTCGAAGTCGATCGCGAGCACCCGGCGGCCGTACTCGGCGAGCGTCGCGCCGAGGTTGATCGTCGTCGTCGTCTTGCCGACGCCGCCCTTCTGGTTGCACAGGGCGATGATCCGGGCCGGGCCGTGCTCGCGCAGCGCCGGCGGCGTGGGGAACTCGCGCAGCGGTCGACCGGTCGGACCGAGCTTCGACTCCTGCGGCGCCGTGGTGCTCGCGGGGTCGCGCTTCTGGTCGGTCACGTGGTCTCTCCTCCTCAGCGGGCGCCCGTTCGGGTCGAGCGATGCTTGGTCGATTCTAGCGAGCGCGCGGGTGGGCGGTCGTGTACATCTCCCGGAGTGTATCGGCCGTGACGAGGGTGTAGATCTGCGTCGTCGCCACCGAGGAGTGACCGAGCAGCTCCTGAACGACGCGCACGTCGGCCCCGCCGGACAGCAGATGGGTCGCGAAGGAGTGCCGCAGGGTGTGCGGCGACACCTCCAGGCCGAGCTCGGCGCGGTCCGCGGCATCCGTGATCGCCACCCAGGCCGCCTGCCGGCTGAGGCGCCCACCGCGGGCGCCGAGGAACAGCGCCGGCGTCGCCTTGCCCCGGCTCGACAGCTGCGGCCGGACACGCACGAGGTACGCCTCGATGGCGGCCCTGGCGTAGCTGCCGACGGGCACGATGCGCTCCTTGCCGCCCTTGCCGAAGAGGCGCACCACCTCGGCGTCGACGAGATCGTCGACGTTGAGCCCGACCGCCTCGGACACGCGGGCGCCGGTCGCGTAGAGCAGCTCGAGCAGCGCTTTGTCGCGGACCCGCAGCGGCTCGTCGCCGTCGGTGGCCGCGAGCAGCCGCTCGACCGCCTCGATCGGGATCGCCTTCGGCAAGCGCGCCGGGAGCTTGGGCGGCTTCAGCTCGCGCGCCGCGTCGGTCTCGGTCAGGCCCTCCTCGGCGAGGAAGCGGTGCAGGCCGCGCACCGTGGACAGCACCCGGGCGACCGAGGAGCTCGCGAGGACGGGCTGCCGGTCGGCGCTGAGGTAGCGCTGGAAGGCGGCGAGCTCAGCGGCGCCGACCGAGTCGGGGCCGGCGTGGCCGGCCTGTTCGAGCCATCCGCCGTAGATCTGGAGGTCCCGCCGGTACGAGGCGATGGTGTTCCGCGCGAGCCCCCGCTCCACCGCGAGGTGTCGCAGGTAGCCGTCGATCTCGCGGGAGCTCACGCCCCGGCTGCCTCGCGCCCGGGCTTCGAGTCCCACGGGGCATCCGCCGGGGCGAGACTGGCCCAGCCGCGCGCCCGCGAGGCCGCCGCGGCGAGCACGGCGACCGCGAGCGGGGCGTTCGACACCCGACGGTCGAGCACCGCGTCGACGCAGTCGTCGAGCGGGATCCAGGCGGTCACGAGCTCCGCCTCCTCCTCGGTGCGCTCGTAGCGCGAGGGCGTTCCGCGCAGCTCCCGCGCGAGGTAGATGCGGATGGCCTCGTCGCTGCCGCCGGGCGAGGTGTGGATGTCGGCGAGCACCGCCCACTCGGCCGCCTCGAGGTCGGCCTCTTCTGCGAGCTCGCGCTGCGCCGCGAGGAGCGGGTCCTCGCCGACGACGTCGAGCAGGCCCGCGGGGATCTCCCAGTCGTTCAGGCGGACCGGATGCCGGTACTGGCGGATGAGCATCGCCCGGTCGTCGCGATCGAGCGCGAGCACGCCGACGGCGCCCGGGTGGTGCATGAAGTCGCGGGTCACCGGAGCGCCGGCGAACTCGAAGGTCTCGCGGCGGATGTCCCACACGCGCCCCTCGAACGCGAGCTCCGAGCTGCGGATCAGCGGCTCGGCCCGCTCGTCGGCGAGCGACGGACCGACGGGGGTCCCGCCGACCGTCGGCTCGCCGAAGGGCTCAGCCATTGTCCACGTCGTCGTCGAACAGCTTCGACGCCGCCTGGCGCTCGAGCGCGGCGGCCACGAGGCCGCGGAACAGCGGGTGCGGCGAGTTCGGCCGGCTGCGCAGCTCCGGGTGAGCCTGCGTGGCCACGTAGAACGGGTGCACCTCGCGCGGCAGCTCGACGTACTCGACGAGGTTGCGGTCGGGCGAGAGGCCCGAGAACGACAGCCCCGCCTCGGCGATGCGGTCGCGGTAGGCGTTGTTCACCTCGTAGCGGTGCCGGTGCCGCTCGGAGACCTCGGCCGAGCCGTAGAGCTCCGCGACGATCGAACCCTCGGCGAGGGCCGCCGGGTAGAGGCCGAGGCGCATCGTGCCGCCCAGATCGCCGCCCGAGATGATCTCGACCTGCTCCTCCATGGTCGCGATGACCGGGAACTCGGTGTCGGGGTCGAACTCGCTCGACGAGGCGCCGGGAAGGCCGGCGACGTTCCGCGCGTACTCGATGACCATGCACTGCAGGCCGAGACAGAGGCCGAGGGCCGGGATGCCGTTCTCGCGGGCGAAGCGGAGCGCCCCGAGCTTGCCCTCGATGCCGCGAACGCCGAAGCCGCCGGGCACGCAGATGCCGTCGAGGTGCGCGAGGTGCTTCTGGGCGCCCTCGGGCGTCTCGCACTCGTCGGAGGGGATCCACTCGATGCGGACCTTCGCGTCGTTGCCGAAGCCGCCCGCACGGAGCGCCTCGGTGACCGAGAGGTAGGCGTCGGGCAGGTCGATGTACTTGCCGACGAGCCCGATGGTGACCTCGTGCTTCGGGTCGTGCACGACCTTCAGCAGCTCGGCCCAGCCCGACCAGTCGACCTCGGCGGCCTTGCCGTCGAGCCCGAGCGCGTCGACGATGTAGGCGTCGAGGCCCTGCGTGTTCAGCATGGTCGGGATGTCGTAGATCGAGGGCACGTCGACCGCGTTCACCACGGCCGCCTCGTCGACGTCGCACATGAGCGCGATCTTGCGCTTGTTCGACTCCGTGACGGGCCGGTCGCTGCGCAGCACGAGCGCGTCGGGCTGGATGCCGATCGACCGGAGGGCCGCGACCGAGTGCTGCGTCGGCTTCGTCTTCTGCTCGCCGGAGGCGCCCATGAACGGCACGAGCGAGACGTGCACGAAGAAGACGTTCTTGCGGCCGAGCTCGTGGCGCACCTGGCGCGCCGACTCGATGAAGGGCTGCGACTCGATGTCGCCGACCGTGCCGCCGATCTCCGTGATGATCACGTCGGGCTTCGGCGACTCCGAGGCCTGCAGCCGCATGCGTCGCTTGATCTCGTCGGTGATGTGCGGGATGACCTGCACCGTGTCGCCGAGGTACTCGCCGCGCCGCTCCTTGGCGATGACGGTGGAGTAGATCTGCCCCGTCGTGACGTTGGCCGCCTGGGAGAGCTCGATGTCGAGGAACCGCTCGTAGTGGCCGATGTCCAGATCGGTCTCGGCCCCGTCGTCAGTGACGAACACCTCGCCGTGCTGGAACGGGTTCATCGTGCCCGGGTCGACGTTCAGGTACGGATCGAGCTTCTGCATCACCACCCGGAGCCCGCGAGCCGTGAGCAGGTTGCCGAGACTGGCCGCTGTCAGGCCCTTGCCCAATGAAGAAACGACACCACCAGTCACGAAGATGTGCTTGGTCGTGTCGTCGGAAAAGTCAGTATTCGAGTGCTGTGCGCCGCGTTCATCCACCACGGGCTTATAGTCTAACCCACGCTCGGACTCCGAGTGCCCGACATGCCGACCCATGGCTCCCCCTTCGTCCTTCATGCCGCCCGCTCGGCGGCGATCTCGAGCAGTTCGCGCGCGTGAGCGAGACCGATCTCGGAGTCGGTGAGGCCGGACAGCAGGCGCGCCATCTCGGCCTCGCGCTCGGCCCCGAGCAGCTGCCTGACGCTCGAGCTCGTCACCTGGCCGTCGGTGCCCTTCACGACGCTCAAATGGTTGCCGGCGAACGCCGCGACCTGGGCGAGGTGGGTCACGACGATGACCTGCGAACGCTCGGCGAGTTTCGCGAGCCGGCGGCCGATCTCGATCGCCGCCGCTCCCCCGACACCGGCGTCGACCTCGTCGAAGACGAACGTCGGCACCGGGTCGACCGCGCCGATGACGACCTCGATCGCGAGCATCACCCGCGAGAGCTCACCGCCGGAGGCGCCCTTCGACACGGAGCGGGGCTCGGCCCCGGGGTGCGGGCGAAGCAGGATCTGCACCTGGTCGCGCCCGTGCACGCCCGGCTCGTCCAGCGGCTCGACCGACACGCTCAAGACGGCGTCCGGCATGGCGAGCGCAGCGAGCTCGGCCGTGACGGCCGCGGCGAGGCGTTCGGCCGCTGAACTGCGCAGCGTGGTGAGCTGGTCGGCGAGCCGGTCGAGTTCGTCGCGGAGGCGCTCGACGGATGCCTCGAGCACCGCGATGCGGTCGTCGTCGCCGTCGAGCTCGACGAGTCGGAGCCCGCCGGTGCGGCGGAACTCGATCGCCTCGTCGAGCGAGCCGTGCCGGCGCGCGAGCCCTGCGAGCAGCGCCCGGCGCTCCTGCACGAGCTCGAGCTCGCGCGCACCGTCGGCGTCGAGGGAAGCGAGGTAGCCGGAGAGCTCGGCGGCAGCATCCGCCAGCAGGAATCCGGCGTTCGTCAGCGCCTCGGCGATCGGGGCGAGCGCCGCGTCGAAGCCGGCGACCCGCTCGAGCTGCCGCCGAGCGCCTTCGACGAGCCCGACGGCATCGGGCGCGTCGTCGGCGACCTCCTCGGCGGAGACCAGCTCGCGGGCCTGGGCCGCAGCGAGTCGCAGCTCCTCGAGGTTCGTGAGCCGCTCGGAGCGCTCGTGCAGCTCCTCGTCCTCGCCGGGCTGCGGGTCGACCGTCTCGAGCTCGTCGAGCGCCTCGCGGAGCTCCTCGGCCTCGCGGGCCCTCGCGTCGTGCTCGGCTCGGAGTGTGGCGAGCTCCGCGGCATCCGCCTTCCACCCCTCGAAGCCCGCGCGGTACGCCTCGAGCGCCGCGGCGAGCGGAGCGCCGCCGAAGCGGTCGAGCGCCTCGCGCTGCGCCGTGGCCGAGCGCAGGCGCTGCTGATCGGCCTGGCCGTGCACGACGACGAGCTCCTCGCCGAGTTCGGCCAGCACGCCCACCGGCGCGCTGCGCCCGCCGACCACGGCCCGACTGCGTCCCTCCGCCGACACCGAGCGGCCGAGCAGCAGCTCGCCCGCCTCGATCTCGCCGCCGGTCTCGGCGACGCGCTCGGCCACGGCCTCGGGGTCGGCGAGCAGCCAGCGCCCCTCGACCCAGGCCTGCTTCGCACCGGCGCGCACAGCCGCGGCGTCGGAGCGCGCGCCGAGCAGCAGCCCGAGGGCAGTCACCACCATCGTCTTGCCTGCGCCGGTCTCACCGGTGACCGCGGTGAACCCCGGCCCGAGGGGCAGGGTCGCCTCGGCGATGACGCCGAGGTCGCGGATGCCGAGTTCTTCGATCACGTTCGCCTCCGTTCGCGCTCAGTCACGGCCGCTCGGCCCCCGCCAGCCGGTCACCGGCAATTGGAACTTGTTCACGAGCCGATCGGTGAACGGCGCCTCGTGGAGCCTCGCGAGCCGGACGGGCACCGGGGACCGCCGTACGATGACTCTGGAGCCGGCGGGCAGGTCGAAGGTGCGGCGGCCGTCGCACCAGATCACGGCGCTGCTCTCGGTGCGCTGCAGGATCTCGACGGCGAGCGAGGACTCGGGCCCGACGACGAGCGGCCGCGCGAAGAGTGCGTGCGCCGACAGCGGCACCAGCAGCAGCGCCTCGAGACTCGGCCAGACGATGGGGCCGCCCGCGGAGAAGGAGTAGGCGGTGGAGCCGGTCGGCGTCGACATCACGACCCCGTCGCAGCCGAACGACGACAGCGGGCGCCGGTCGACCTCGATGACGACCTCGAGCATGCGCTCGCGCTCGGCCTTCTCGACGGTGACCTCGTTCAGGGCCCAGCTCTCGTACACGACCTCGGCGCCGACCTTCGCGCGCACCGAGAGCGTCATGCGCTCCTCGACGGCGTAGTCGCGGGCCAGCGCCCGGGTGATCGTGAGGCCGAGGTCGTCGCGCTCGCTCTCGGCCAGGAAGCCGACGTGGCCGAGATTGACGCCGAGGAGCGGCGCCGGGTGGGGACGGATCAGCTCCGCGGCGCGGAGGATGGTGCCGTCGCCGCCGAGGACGATGACGAGCTCGATGACCGCGGGATCGACCGATTCGAGTCGGAGCGCCCGCCCATCGAGCTCGGGCACGACCTCCTGCACGTCGTCCCAGTGCTCGGCGGCGATGACCGGCACGGCGCCTTCGGCGAGCAGCCGCTCGCAGACCTCGACCGTCGCCTCGAGCGCAGCGGCGCGCCCGGTGTGCGAGACGACGAGGAAATGCCGTGCTGCGCTCATGCCGCGCCCCCTCTCGCCAGCCGTTCGATACGACTCGACCATTCTGACGGATCGGAGCCCTGCACGGCCGTCAGATGCACCAGGAACTCCTGGTTGCCCTGCCCGCCGGCGATCGGCGACGCCGCGACGCCCACGGTGCGCAGGCCGAGATCGTGCGCGGCCCACAGCACGTCGTTCACGGCGTCGGCGCGGCGGGCCGGATCGCGCACGATGCCCTCTCGGGTGCCGCCCCGGCCGACCTCGAACTGCGGCTTCACGAGCAGCACGAAGTCGGCCTCCGGCGCCGCGGTGCCGACGAGCGCCGGCAGCACGGTGGTGAGGGAGATGAAGGACAGGTCGGCGGTGACGAGGTCGGGTCGTTCGGCGACCCCGGTGAGCGCGGCGAGCCCCTCCGCGTCGAGGGTGCGGACGTTGCAGCCCTCGACGAGCACGATTCGCTCATGCCCCTGGAGCTCGGGCGCGAGTTGACCGTGGCCGACGTCGACCGCGAGCACGCGTCGTGCGCCCCGCTCGAGCAGCACCTGGGTGAAGCCGCCCGTCGAGGCGCCGGCATCGAGCGCGAGGCGTGCGTCGACGTCGACGGAGAACGCGTCGAGCGCAGCGAGCAGCTTGTGGGCGGCCCGGCTCACGTAGTGGTCGTCGGACGCGACGGCGAGCTCGGCCTCCGCCGCGACCCGCGTCGAGGCTTTGACGACCGGGCGGCCGTCGACGGTGACCGAGCCGGCCGCGATGAGGGCGGCCGCGTGGGTGCGGGAGCGCGCGAGTCCGCGCTCGGCGAGGGCGGCGTCGAGTCGGGCGTCGGGCATGCTCACCCCGCGTCGCGGCTCGGGTCGGACTGCTCGAGCTCCGAGCGCAGCGCATCGGCGAGCTGGCGATAGCCCGCGGCACGCTCGTCGAGCGGGGCCGACTCGAGCTCGTCGAGCGCCGCCCGGGTGGCCTCGCTCAGGTCTCGGGGCTCGGAGTTCGATGCGTCGCTCACGCCCTCAACGCTACCGGCACCCGACGACGAACGGGCCATGGGTTCCCTGAGCTTGTCGAAGGGAGGCCATCGAAGGGAGCCGTCGAAGCGAGCCGTCGAAGCGAGAGCCCTCAGGCGTACAACCGCTCCGGCACCTCGAGCGCGTGGATCGGCGTGCCCGACGCCCAGATCGCCGCGCAGGCGGCGCGCAGCAGGTCGATGCCGCCGTCTCCCTCCTCGACCACGACCACGCGCGCGCCGTCGACCTTCGCGGCCGCCCGTCCGACGCGCAGGGCTCCCCCGCGACGCTCCTCGGTCACCGGGTACGGCTCGTGCAGTCCGCGCAGGTCCTCGAGGATGAAGTCGGGTCGGCTGTCGGCCTTCGCGGCCAGCAGCTGCTTGGCCCGATCGATGCCGGTCAGCACCACGGCCGAGCGGATCCCGGCGCGACGCGCACCGAGGATGTCCGTGTCGAGCCGGTCCCCCACCATGAGCGGCGCCGTCGCCTCGAAGCGGCGGACGGCCTCGTCGAAGATCGCCCGCTCCGGCTTGCCCGCGACGAGCGGGAACCGGCCCACGGCGGTATGCACGGCGGACACGAGCGTGCCGTTCCCGGGCGCGATGCCACGGGCGACGGGGATCGTCCAGTCCATGTTCGTCGCGATCCAGGGGATCCCTCCGGGCACGTCCGGGCCGCCGTGCGCGTTCAGTGCGAACGCCGCTTCGGCGAGCTGCGTCCAGCCGACGTCGGGTGCGAAGCCCTGCACGACGGCCGCCGGAGCGTCGTCCGCCGAACGGGTGACCCGATAGCCGCGGCGGTCGAGCTCCGTGACGATGCCCTCGCCGCCGACGACGAGGACGAGCGCACCCGGCTCGACGTGTTCGCCGAGCAGGTGCATGGCCGCCTGCGGCGACGTGACGACCTCGCTCGGAACGACGTCCAGGCCGAGCTCGGCCAGGTGCGCGGCGACCGTGACGTCGCTTCGCGAGGCGTTGTTCGTGAGATAGCCGACCGCGCGGCCTCGCTTTGCGAGGTTGAGGCTCTCCACGGCGTGCGGGATCGCGCCGTGCCCCTGGTAGACGACGCCGTCCAGATCGGCGAAGACCGCGTCCACGCCGTCGAGCGGCGTGACCGGCTCAGTCTTCGCGCGGAAGAGCGCCATCGGCGTCCGACTCCCCTTCGACCTCGGTCTCGGCTTCGGCCTCAGCCTCGGTCTCGGCCTCCGCCTCGGCCTCCGCCTCGGTCTCAGCCTCCGCCTCGGTCTCAGCCTCCGCCTCGGTCTCAGCCTCCGCCTCGGTCTCAGCCTCCGCCTCGGTCTCAGCCTCCGCCTCGGTCTCAGCCTCCGCCTCAGCTTCGGCCTCCGCCGGCTCCGACGCCACGCGCATGTCGCGCTGGTCCTCATCCTCGTCCTCGTCCAGCACGAAGACCTCGAACACCTCCGACTCGGCCGGACCGGCCAGGGCCGCCTCAGCGCGCAGCGCGCGAGCGCGCCAGTCCGCGGCATCCGCCTCGCGGCCCAGCTCGTCGAGCACCTCGGCGTACGCGAGGAACAGCGACGGGCTGTAGGAGAAGGCGCGATCGGGGTCGAGCTGCGGGATCTCGAGCTCCGCGAGCGCCAGCTCCGTCTCGCCGCGGTCGAGGCGAGCTCCGGACATCGCGATCGCGAGCGAGACCTGCACCCCCGCCGGCAGCGTCGAGCGGTCGACCGAACGACCGAGCTCGAGTGCACGGTCGGGACGCCCCACCCCACGTTCGCTGTCGACCATGAGCGGGAGCTGCTCGTCGCTGCCGGTGATGCGGCGATAGGTGCGCAGCTCGCGCAGCGCGAGCGCGAAATCGCCGGTCGCATAGGCGGTGATCGCAAGCGTCTCGCGGACGACGCCGATGCGGCCACCACGGCGGGATGCCGAGAGGGCGTGCCGGTGCGCGAGCTCCGGATCGGTATCGAGGAACTCGGCCGCAGCGGCCAGATGCACGGCCACCCAGTCGGCGTTCTCCTTCGTCAGCGTGCGCAGCTCGGCGCGGGCGCTCTTCTCGAGCGAGGCCGGGCGGATGTGCTCGGGCACGATCGGGTCGTCATGGCGCGGGCGGATCTGGCGCATCGCGGCACCGTGCGAGTCCGGCCGGGCCTGCTCGGCCCCGGGCCGGCCGCTGCGATCCCGATCGTCGCGCTGCTCCCACGGCTTGCGGGGTCCGCGGTCGCCGTCGCGGCGCGGGCCGCCGGAGCGAGCGCCATCGCGCTCCCAGGGCTTCCGCTCGCCATCGCGACGCGGACCACCGGAGCGATCGTCGCCACGAGCGCCATCGCGCTCCCAGGGCTTGCGGTCGCCATCACGACGCGGACCACCGGAGCGATCGCTGTCCCACGGCTTTCGATCACCGTCACGACGAGGACCGCCGCCACGAGCACCATCGCGCTCCCACGGCTTCCGCTCGCCATCGCGACGCGGAGCACCGGAGCGGTCGCCGCCACGAGCACCATCGCGCTCCCACGGCTTGCGGTCACCATCACGGCGGGGGCCGGACGCGCGGTCCTTCTCCCAGGGCTTACGCTCACCGTCGCGACGCTGGCCACCGGAGCGGTCGCCGCCACGAGCACCATCGCGCTCCCACGGCTTCCGGTCACCATCACGACGGGGGCCGGACGCGCGGTCCTTCTCCCAGGGCTTACGCTCACCGTCGCGACGCTGGCCACCGGAGCGCTCGCCGCCACGCGCACCGTCGCGCTCCCACGGCTTCCGGTCACCATCGCGGCGGGGGCCGGACGCACGGTCCTTCTCCCACGGCTTGTGCTCGGACGGGCGTCGGTCGCCACCGCGCGGGCCGCCGCTGCGATCCCCGCGAGGTGCGGCGCCATCACGACGCTGGCCTCCGTCGCGCGAACCGGAGTCGCGCTTCGGGCGTTCTGAGCGTCCCCGGTCGTCGGAGCTCCGCTCCCCATCGTTCCTGGAATCGCTCACGCTCAGCCTGCCGTCTCTTGAAGTCTCATCCGCCTCGAGGCTATCGGGCGGGCTCAAATCTGTCCGTAAATGCCGAAAGGCCACCCCGGGGTTCGGGGTGGCCTTTCGTGAATGGGTGTCCGGCGGTGTCCTACTCTCCCACAGGGTCCCCCCTGCAGTACCATCGGCGCTGTCAGTCTTAGCTTCCGGGTTCGGAATGTGTCCGGGCGTTTCCCTGACGCTATGGCCGCCGTAACTCTTGCCCCGACACCAACCGTGCGTCTGGCGCGGGTTGGTGGGGAAATCGTTCGAGCGTTGCTCTGTTCAATTTGTTGGTTGGTTCGTCTGTTGGGAACCACACAGTGGACGCGAGTCATCGGGCTCTACATCGTGCCTTTTGCAAACGTTGATGTAGATAGTGATTATCAAGTTATCGGCGTATTAGTACCAGTCAGCTGCACACCTTGCGGTGCTTCCACATCTGGCCTATCAACCCAGTCGTCTGGCTGGGCGCCTCTCCCCCCGAAGGGGATGGAAATCTCATCTTGAGGCCGGCTTCCCGCTTAGATGCTTTCAGCGGTTATCCATCCCGAACGTAGCTAACCAGCGGTGCTCCTGGCGGAACAACTGGCACACCAGAGGTTCGTCCAACCCGGTCCTCTCGTACTAGGGTCAGATCCTCTCAAATTTCCTGCGCGCGCAGAGGATAGGGACCGAACTGTCTCACGACGTTCTAAACCCAGCTCGCGTACCGCTTTAATGGGCGAACAGCCCAACCCTTGGGACCTACTCCAGCCCCAGGATGCGACGAGCCGACATCGAGGTGCCAAACCATGCCGTCGATATGGACTCTTGGGCAAGATCAGCCTGTTATCCCCGAGGTACCTTTTATCCGTTGAGCGACAGCGCTTCCACAAGCCACTGCCGGATCACTAGTCCCGACTTTCGTCCCTGCTCGACCTGTCAGTCTCGCAGTCAAGCTCCCTTGTGCACTTACACTCGCCACCTGATTGCCAACCAGGTTGAGGGAACCTTTGGGCGCCTCCGTTACTCTTTGGGAGGCAACCGCCCCAGTTAAACTACCCACCAGGCACTGTCCCTGAACCGGATCACGGTTCGAAGTTAGATATCCAGAGTGACCAGAGTGGTATTTCAACAATGACTCCACGAACACTGGCGTGCCCGCTTCAAAGTCTCCCACCTATCCTACACAAGCCACACCGAACACCAATACCAAGCTGTAGTAAAGGTCACGGGGTCTTTCCGTCCTTCTGCGCGTAACGAGCATCTTTACTCGTACTGCAATTTCGCCGAGTTCGCGGTTGAGACAGCTGGGAAGTCGTTACGCCATTCGTGCAGGTCGGAACTTACCCGACAAGGAATTTCGCTACCTTAGGATGGTTATAGTTACCACCGCCGTTTACTGGGGCTTAACTTCTCAGCTTCGCTCCGAAGAGCTAACCGTTCCGCTTAACCTTCCAGCACCGGGCAGGCGTCAGTCCGTATACATCGACTTGCGTCTTCGCACGGACCTGTGTTTTTAGTAAACAGTCGCTTCCCACTGGTCTCTGCGGCCTTCACGCCTTCGGCAGCAAGTGCCTACAACGATCCGGCCCCCCTTCTCCCGAAGTTACGGGGGCATTTTGCCGAGTTCCTTAACCACGATTCTCTCGATCTCCTCGGTATTCTCTACCTGACCACCTGAGTCGGTTTGGGGTACGGGCGGCTAGAACCTCGCGTCGATGCTTTTCTCGGCAGCATAGGATCACCCACTTTTTATCCGCATCACGTCTCAGCCGTAATGAGTCGCGGATTTGCCTACGACTCGGCCTACACGCTTGCCCCGGGACAACCATCGCCCGGGTTGGGCTACCTTCCTGCGTCACACCTGTTAATACGCTCACCGCACCAGACCGGGTCCCATGCTCCCCGCCACGGTGTCCCCCGAAGGGAACGATGTGACAGTTCGGATGGTTAGCATTACTGGATTGGTGTGGGCGGTTCTTCGCCGGTACGGGAATATCAACCCGTTGTCCATCGACTACGCCTGTCGGCCTCGCCTTAGGTCCCGACTTACCCAGGGCAGATTAGCTTGACCCTGGAACCCTTGGTCTTCCGGAGGACGGGTTTCTCACCCGTCTTTCGCTACTCATGCCTGCATTCTCACTCGTGTACCGTCCACGGCTGGTTTCCACCGCCGCTTCACCCGGCACACGACGCTCTCCTACCCATCCACACGACTGGACCACGAAGGCCTATCGATTGTATGAATGCCACGACTTCGGTGGCGTGCTTGAGCCCCGTTACATTGTCGGCGCGGAATCACTTGACCAGTGAGCTATTACGCACTCTTTCAAGGGTGGCTGCTTCTAAGCCAACCTCCTGGTTGTCTGTGCAACTCCACATCCTTTCCCACTTAGCACGCGCTTAGGGACCTTAGTCGGTGGTCTGGGTTGTTTCCCTCTCGACGATGAAGCTTATCCCCCACCGTCTCACTGCTGCGCTCTCACTTACCGGCATTCGGAGTTTGGCTGACGTCAGTAACCTGTTGAGGCCCATCGGCCATCCAGTAGCTCTACCTCCGGCAAGAAACACGCAACGCTGCACCTAAATGCATTTCGGAGAGAACCAGCTATCACGAAGTTTGATTGGCCTTTCACCCCTATCCACAGCTCATCCCCTCAGTTTTCAACCTAAGTGGGTTCGGTCCTCCACGACGTCTTACCGTCGCTTCAACCTGGCCATGGATAGATCACTTCGCTTCGGGTCTAGGACCTGCGACTGAATCGCCCTATTCAGACTCGCTTTCGCTCCGGCTACCCCACACGGGTTAACCTCGCCACAGATCACTAACTCGCAGGCTCATTCTTCAAAAGGCACGCCGTCACCCCAACACGGGAGCTCCGACGGTTTGTAAGCAAACGGTTTCAGGTACTATTTCACTCCCCTCCCGGGGTACTTTTCACCTTTCCCTCACGGTACTTGTCCGCTATCGGTCATCTGGGAGTATTTAGGCTTACCAGGTGGTCCTGGCAGATTCACACGGGATTTCTCGGGCCCCGTGCTACTTGGGATCCCTCTCCGGGCCGCACACGATTTCGACTACGGGACTCACACCCACTCCGGTCCGGCTTTCAATCCGGTTCGTCTATCGCATACGCGTCACCGTGGCTGTCCGGCAGAACAGCCCGAAAGGTCCCACAACCCCGACCATGCAACCCCTGCCGGGTATCACACATGACCGGTTTAGCCTCATCCGCTTTCGCTCGCCACTACTCACGGAATCACGGTTGTTTTCTCTTCCTGTGGGTACTGAGATGTTTCACTTCCCCACGTTCCCTCTACCCGCCCTATATATTCAGGCGGGAGTCACCAGGTCACCCAAAGGGCCTGGCGGGGTTTCCCCATTCGGAAATCCTCGGATCACAGCTCGTTTATCAGCTCCCCGAGGCTTATCGCAGATTACGACGTCCTTCTTCGGCTCCAGATGCCAAGGCATCCACCGTTTGCTCTTAGAAACTTGAAATCACATGAGTTCGATCGAATTCGTGCAACACCCCAAAGGATGCTGCGAAATTGACCAGTGAATACGCCGAAACACGCACCCCCGAAAGGGCACCATTCGACGACTCACCTATGTGACCGACCCAAAACGGGTCAGTCTAAGATGCTCGCGTCCACTATGTAGTTCTCAACAGACGAACAGCACCCCCACACCCGCCCACCACAGTGAGCATCGGCAGAGGCCTGCAAGAAACCAGCCACCCCCCAGCCAAAGCCAAGAAGTTGCGCCCGGTCCCTCAGGACCCAACAGCGTGCACGCACCCAACCCGCCGACCCCGATCGTTCCAACCATCCCGAAAGACGGCGTACTAAACCAGAACCCTTGGCCTGGATGCCTATGTCAATGTTCCACCCATGAGCAACCAGCAAGAACGTTCGTCTTGATCTGGCGCACTGCGAAAGCCCGAAAGCCTCCGAGTTGCTCCTTAGAAAGGAGGTGATCCAGCCGCACCTTCCGGTACGGCTACCTTGTTACGACTTAGTCCTAATCACCGATCCCACCTTCGACGGCTCCCTCCACAAGGGTTAGGCCACCGGCTTCGGGTGTTACCGACTTTCATGACTTGACGGGCGGTGTGTACAAGGCCCGGGAACGTATTCACCGCAGCGTTGCTGATCTGCGATTACTAGCGACTCCGACTTCATGAGGTCGAGTTGCAGACCTCAATCCGAACTGAGACCGGCTTTTTGGGATTCGCTCCGTCTTACGACATCGCAGCCCTTTGTACCGGCCATTGTAGCATGCGTGAAGCCCAAGACATAAGGGGCATGATGATTTGACGTCATCCCCACCTTCCTCCGAGTTGACCCCGGCAGTCTCACATGAGTCCCCACCATAACGTGCTGGCAACATGCGACGAGGGTTGCGCTCGTTGCGGGACTTAACCCAACATCTCACGACACGAGCTGACGACAACCATGCACCACCTGTTCACGAGTGTCCAAAGAGTTGACCATTTCTGGCCCGTTCTCGTGTATGTCAAGCCTTGGTAAGGTTCTTCGCGTTGCATCGAATTAATCCGCATGCTCCGCCGCTTGTGCGGGCCCCCGTCAATTCCTTTGAGTTTTAGCCTTGCGGCCGTACTCCCCAGGCGGGGCGCTTAATGCGTTAGCTACGACACGGAAACCGTGGAAAGGTCCCCACATCTAGCGCCCAACGTTTACGGCGTGGACTACCAGGGTATCTAATCCTGTTCGCTCCCCACGCTTTCGCTCCTCAGCGTCAGTAAGTGCCCAGAGACCTGCCTTCGCCATCGGTGTTCCTCCTGATATCTGCGCATTCCACCGCTACACCAGGAATTCCAGTCTCCCCTACACCACTCAAGTCTGCCCGTACCCACTGCAGGCTAGAGGTTGAGCCTCTAGTTTTCACAGCAGACGCGACAAACCGCCTACGAGCTCTTTACGCCCAATAATTCCGGACAACGCTCGGACCCTACGTATTACCGCGGCTGCTGGCACGTAGTTAGCCGGTCCTTTTTCTGCAGGTACCGTCACCCGAAGGCTTCTTCCCTACTAAAAGCGGTTTACAACCCGAAGGCCGTCATCCCGCACGCGGCGTTGCTGCATCAGGCTTGCGCCCATTGTGCAATATTCCCCACTGCTGCCTCCCGTAGGAGTCTGGGCCGTGTCTCAGTCCCAGTGTGGCCGGTCACCCTCTCAGGCCGGCTACCCGTCGACGCCTTGGTGAGCCATTACCTCACCAACAAGCTGATAGGCCGCGAGTCCATCCCAAACCGAAAAACTTTCCACCCCACACCATGCGGTGCAAGGTCCTATCCGGTATTAGCTCCGATTTCTCGAAGTTATCCCAGAGTCCAGGGCAGGTTACTCACGTGTTACTCACCCGTTCGCCACTAATCCCCCAGAGCAAGCTCCAAGTTCATCGTTCGACTTGCATGTGTTAAGCACGCCGCCAGCGTTCGTCCTGAGCCAGGATCAAACTCTCCAAAAAAAATGATTCGGCCAACCCCCAAAGGAGGCCAACCAGAGTTTGTTCACTGACAGAGAAACAACTGACTAATCAAAATCAAATTGTCCATCAATCAAAGGAATCCATACCCACTCCAAAAAGCAGGCTGGGGTTCAATAAATTGGCATTGAACATAGTGCACGCTGTTGAGTTCTCAAGAAACGGACGCACCCGCTTCGCGACGTCAGACGCCGCTCATTCGGAGCAATCGTTCTTCACCCGGGCATCCTGAAGAGGACGGAACCGAATGCTTCGAGAACAGAAGGAAGAACCTTCATGTCTCGGCATTGTTCTGCCACCTTGAAGCGGTGAGCTTCTCGCTCTTCCCGCTGCTGTGGGGCAACAGATGAATACTTTACGGAGATCGCCACCTCCCCGCAACTTCGCCCTACATCCCGGGCGTGTCGCGCTTCGAAGCGGTCGACCCGGAGCGGGAAAGGCCCGGATCAGGGGCGATTCCGAGCCGCGCCGTCGTGGAACGCGAGGCAGTCTCGCGGTCAGCTCCCCCGGACGTGCAACGGCCCCGCATCCGAGACGGATGCGGGGCCGATTCGCGCATTCGGGTCGATCAGAGGACGAAGACGCCCGCGAGGGTCTTCTTGCCGCGCCGCAGCACGGCCATGCCACCCGGCGCCACCCGGCCTTCGAGCGTCGCCTTCTCGTCCTCGACGCGGACGTTGTCGAGCGAGACCCCGCCCTGGGCGATCGCGCGACGCGCTTCGCTCGCGCTCGAGACCAGTCCGGTGTCGACGAGCAGCTGGGCGATCGGCGTCTCGGGCGACGTCGTCGTGTTGGGCAGCTCGCGCAGCGCGGACTCGAGCGTCGCGGCATCCAGCTCCGAGAGCTCGCCCTGCCCGAACAGCGCCTGCGAGGCGGCGATGACCGCGGCGGTGGCCTCCGCTCCGTGCACCATCGTCGTCACCTCGTGCGCCAGCACCCGCTGCGCCTCGCGACGGAACGGTTCGCGCTCCACGAGCTCCGCGAGCTCCTCGATCCGGGCGCGGCCCAGGAACGTGAACACCTTGAGGCGCTGCACGACGTCGGCGTCATCGGTGTTGAGCCAGAACTGGTAGAAGCGGTACGGGCTGCACATGGCCGGGTCGAGCCAGATGGCGTTGCCCTCGCTCTTGCCGAACTTGGTGCCGTCGGCGTTCGTGATGAGCGGGGTGCCGATCGCGTGCACCGAAGCGCTCTCGACGCGGTGGATGAGGTCCGTCCCGCTCGTGAGGTTGCCCCACTGGTCGCTGCCACCCGTCTGCAGCACGCAGTCGTACTGGCGGAAGAGCTCGAGGTAGTCGTAGCCCTGCAGGATCTGGTAGCTGAACTCGGTGTAGCTGATGCCCGCATCGGAGTTCAGCCGGGACGCGACCGCGTCCTTCTTCAGCATGGTGCCGACGCGGTAGTGCTTGCCGATGTCGCGCAGGAAGTCGATGGCGCTGAGCCCGGCCGTCCAGTCGAGGTTGTTGACGAGGCGGACGGCGCTCGGCCCCTCCGCCGAGAGGAAGCGGCTGACCTGCGCCTGCAGGAACCCCACCCACTCGGAGACCGTCTCCTTGGTGTTGAGCACCCGCTCGGCTGTGGGGCGAGGATCGCCGATGAGCCCGGTCGAGCCCCCCACCAGGCCGAGCGGCCGGTGGCCGGCCAGCTGCAGCCGGCGCATCGTGAGCAGCTGCACGAGGTTGCCGAGGTGCAGGCTCGGCGCCGTCGGGTCGAACCCGCAGTAATACGTGATCGGCTCGCCGGAAAGGAGCTCTTTCAGCGCAGCCTGGTCGGTCGACACGTGCACGAGGCCGCGCCAGACGAGCTCGTCCCAGACGTCCTCGAAGGAGGCGTCGTTCTGCTGGGTTGCGAGGATCTCGGGATCTGACACCACGTCAGGCTACCAGCGGAGAGATTCAGGATGGATCGCTAACTCGTGTTCGATTAATGCTCTATCCTTATGGAGGATGGCGCGGTCGCTCCGGCCGCTCGTCCCCACCTCGAGGAGCGCCATGATCGTCGTCACCGCCGACCAGGTCGCGAGCCGCACGCGGCCCGATCTCACCGCCGGCGAACGCGACCGCCTGCAGGCCGCGTACGGCGACCACCTGCTGCTGCCCGTAGCGCGGAACGCCGGTGACGAGCTGCAGCTGCTGAGCGACGATCCGGGCGTCGTCGTCGACATCGTGCTCGAGCTGCTGCGGAGCGGCGACTGGAGCGTCGGCCTCGGCGTCGGCGAGGTGCGCGAACCGCTGCCCGACGACATCCGAGAGGCGAGCGGGGCGGCGTTCTTCGCCGCGAGGGACGCCGTCGAGCGTGCCAAGAAGAGCTCGCCGCGCTTCGCCATCGGTGCCTCCTCGCCCGACGCCGCGCACGTCGAGGCGCTCTTCCGGCTCGCCCTCGTGCTCCGCGACCGACGCTCCCCCGAGGGCTGGGAAGTGTACGACCGGCTGCGCGACGGCGCCCGGCAGACCGACATCGCCGACGAGCTCGGTGTGAGCGCCCCCGCGATCAGCGCAAGGATGAAGTCGGCGAACATCCGCACCGAGCTCGATGCCCTCCCCGCGCTCGCTCGCCTGCTCGAACTCCTGGACACCGCGTCCGGCTCCGACGCCTCGATGGAAGGACGACCGTGACCACCTGGTACCTCGCCGAGCTGCTCGGCTGGATCCTGCTCGCGCTCGCGCTGGGAGCTGCGACCGTCTTCGCGGTGCTCGCGTACTGGAAGCCGCGACGCCTGCACCTGTGGCTCGCCGCCGGTGCGCTCGCGCTCGCGCTCGTCGCGGCGGCGAGCCTGCCCTCCCCCGCCCCGCTCGGCATCGGCGTGCTGACGTCCGCGGCGGCGATCGCCGTCGCGGTGTTCGGCGGCGGCCCCGCGGCCGCGGTCGCGCTCGATCTCGCGATGGGCGGCTCGGTGCGGCAAGGCCTGCACGGCGGCATCCTCGTGGACGCCAAGCACGGGGAGGATGCCGCGGGCGCACGTCCCGCGCAGCGCGAGGTGCTGCGCGGCGGGCGCACCATCGGCGTGCTCGAGCGGCTCGCGACGGCCGGCGCGATCGTCGCGGGCTTCCCCGAGGCGCTCGCGATCGTCGTCGCGGTGAAGGGCGTCGGCCGATTCACCGAGCTCGAGGCCCCGGAGGCGCGGGAGCGCTTCATCATCGGCACCCTCGCGAGCCTCATCTGGGCCGCCGCCGCCGGGCTCGTCGCCCACCTCGTGCTGCGCTGACGCCCGGCGCGAACGCGCTCAGGCGTGCGCGCCGGCGTGCCTGCGGTACGGGGAGACGCCCGGATCCCCCGGGATCCAGAACCTCCACGGATACGCCGTGCCGCCGCCCGCCCCGTTCACGCCGGTGCGCGGTCCCGTCGCGAACGGGACGGGCGCGCCCGGCATGCGAAGCTCGAACGGCGGCGCCAGCAGATCCGCCCCCGTCGCGGTGAGCGGCACGCCGAGCGCGATGGAGAGCCGCGCGGGTCCGCGGGCGAGCTCGCGATCCGGCGCTCCGCCCCGACGCACCCGTGCGAGCTCGATCCCCTCGACCACGGTGGCGCCGCGCAGCAGCACGGCCGAGGCCTCGCCCGCGGACCGGCACACGATGTTCAGGCAGGTGTGCATGCCGTAGCTGAAGTAGGCGTACAGGTGTGCGGCCTCGCCGAACATCACCGCGGTGCGCGGCGTGAGGCCCCGGTTCGAGTGCGAGCCGGGATCCTCGCCGACGCCGCGGTACGCCTCCACCTCGGAGAGGCGGATCGCGACCCGCCCGTCGGCCGTCTCATGGCTCAGCACGGCGCCGAGCAGCAGCGGCGCGAGCTCGACGGGGTCGCGCTCGAAGAACGAGCGCGGCATCGTCGTGAGCTCGCTCAGTGCACGGCCTCCGGGAGCTGCCCGACCAGCTGACGCACGCGATCGGCGAGCGCCGAGAGCTGCTCGGCGACGCGCGCGGGCGCGGTGCCGCCGATGCCGTCGCGGCTCGCGACCGAGCCCTCGACCGAGAGCACCTCGCGCACCTCGGGGACCAGGTGCGGCGAGACCGCGGCGAGCTGGGCGTCGTCGAGGTCCTCGAGGCCGAGCCCGCGCTCCTCCGCGGCACGGACGAGCGCGCCCGTGATCTCGTGCGCGTCGCGGAACGGCACGTGGCGCTTCACCAGCCACTCGGCGACATCCGTCGCCAGTGAGAAGCCGGCGGGCGCGAGCTCGGCCATCCGCTCGGTGTGGAAGGTGAGCGTCGCGACCATGCCGGTGAAGGCCGGCAGGAGCACCTCGAGCGTCTCGACCGAGTCGAAGACGGGCTCCTTGTCCTCCTGCAGGTCGCGGTTGTACGCGAGCGGCAGCGCCTTCAGCGTCGCGAGCAGCCCGGTGAGGTTGCCGATGAGGCGGCCGGACTTGCCGCGGGCGAGCTCCGCGATGTCGGGGTTCTTCTTCTGCGGCATGATCGACGAGCCCGTCGAGTAGCCGTCGTCGAGAGTCACGAAGCCGAACTCGCGGGTGTTCCAGAGGATGATCTCCTCGGAGACGCGCGAGAGGTCGATGCCGATGAGGGCGGCGACGAAGGCGAACTCCGCGACCACGTCGCGGCTCGCCGTGCCGTCGATCGAGTTCGGCGCGGGGCTCGCGAGGCCGAGGTCGCTCGCCACGGCGGCGGCGTCCAGCCCGAGGGTCGATCCGGCCAGCGCTCCCCCGCCGTACGGCGAGACGTCGGCGCGCTTCGTCCAGTCGACGAGTCGCTCGAGGTCGCGCGACAGCGCCCAACCGTGCGCAAGCAAGTGGTGCGCGAGCAGCACCGGCTGCGCGTGCTGCAGGTGCGTGCGCCCCGGCATGATCGCCGAGGGGTGCGCGTCGGCCTGCGCGACGAGCGCGTCGATCAGGTGCACCAGTTCGCGGCCGATGACGGCGGCGTGATCCTTCAGGTACAGCCGCACGAGCGTCGCGATCTGGTCGTTCCTGCTGCGACCCGCGCGGAGCTTGCCGCCGAGCTCGGGTCCGATGACCTCGATGAGCGCCGCCTCGAGCGCGCCGTGCACGTCCTCGTCGGACTCGGCGGCGACGAGCTCGCCCGTCTCGATGCGCGCTTCGAGGGCGTCGAGACCGGCGAGCATGCCATCGAGCTCGGCCGCCTGCAGGTACCCGGCAGCGGCGAGCGCGCGGGCATGCGCTCGGGATCCGGCGAGGTCGTAGCGGGCGAGCTGCCAGTCGAAGTGCGTCGACTTCGAGAGCCGGGCGAGCTCGGGCGCGGGGCCGCTCGCGAAGCGGGCGCCCCAGAGCGAGCCCTCGTTCGTGCCGTGGGCCTCGGCGTTCGTGCCGTCGGTCATCGTGCCTCCTCCTGCTTCGCGAGCAGCCAGGCCAGCAGCGCCTTCTGCGCGTGCAGCCGGTTCTCGGCCTCGTCCCAGACGACGGACTGCGGCCCGTCGATGACCTCGGCGTCGACCTCGACCCCGCGGTACGCGGGCAGGCAGTGCAGGAACACCGCCTCGGCGTCGGCCTCGGCCATGAGCCGCGCCGTCACCCGATAGTCGCCGAAGGTCGCGAGCCGCTCCGCCTTCTCGCTCTCCTGGCCCATGGAGACCCACGTGTCGGTCACGATCACGTCGGCGCCGCGAGCCGCGGCCGAGGCATCCGTCGTCACGGTCACCGAGCCGCCGGTCTGCGCGGCGATGCGCTCGGCATCGGCGACGAGGTCGGCGCGCGGGGCGTAGTCCGCCGGGGCGGCGATGCGCACGTGCATGCCGGCGGTCACGCCGCCGAGCAGGTAGGAGTGCGCCATGTTGTTCGCCCCGTCGCCGAAGTAGGCGAGGGTGAGGCCGGCGAGCTCGCCCTTGCGCTCGCGCACGGTCTGCAAGTCCGCGAGGATCTGGCAGGGGTGGAAGTCGTCGGAGAGGGCGTTGACGACGGGAACCGTGGTGCCCGCCGCCATCTCCTCGAGGCCCGACTGGGCGTAGGTGCGCCACACGACCGCGGAGACCATCCGCTCGAGGACGCGGGCGGTGTCGGCGACCGACTCCTTGCCGCCCAGCTGGCTCTCGGAGGAGCTGATCACGAGCGGAACGCCGCCGAGGTCGGCGATGCCGACCGAGAAGGAGACGCGGGTGCGGGTGGAGGTCTTGTCGAAGAGCACGGCGACCGTCTGCGGGCCGGCGAGCGGGCGCTCGGCGTAGCGGTCGGCCTTGAGCCGGGCGGCCAGCTCGAGCACCTCGGCCTGCTCGGCCGGGCTCAGGTCGTCGTCGCGGAGGAAGTGGCGGGTCATCGGCATCCGTTCGTTGCGTGCGGTCATCCGGCGACGGCGGCGAGCGCGCGGCCGAACCGCGCCTCGAACTCGTCGAGCTCCGCGTCGCCGATCGTGAGCGGCGGCGCGATCCGGATGGTGTGGTCGTTGGCGGCGTTCACGATGAGCCCCTCGCGCATCGCCTCGGCGACGACGGCCTGGGCCGCCGGCTCGGCGAGACCGACGCCGACGAGGAGCCCGCGCCCGCGGACGCCGGAGACGAGGGGCGAGCCGAGGGCGAGCACGCGCTCGCGCAACTCGATCCCGCGCCGCGCGGCGTTCTCGACGAGCCCGGCGCGCTCGATCTCGCCGAGCACCGCGTTCGCGACCGCGGTCGCGAGCGGGTTGCCGCCGAAGGTCGAGCCGTGCATGCCCTTCTGGTACAGCTCGGAGGCGTGACCGAAGGTGACGAGGCCGCCGATCGGGAACCCGCCGCCGATGCCCTTCGCGACCGTGATCGCGTCGGGTGTGATGCCCGCGTGCTGGAAGCCGAACCAGGCGCCGGTGCGGCCCGCACCGGTCTGGATCTCGTCGACGATGAGCAGGGCGCCGTGCCGGCTGGTGAGCTCGCGGGCGGCCTCGAGGTAGCCCTCCGGGAGCTCGACCACGCCGGCCTCGCCCTGGATCGGCTCGAGGATCAGTGCGGAGACCGCGTCGTCGACGGCGGCCTCGAGCGCCTCGATCGTCGCTGGGATGTGCTCGACGCCGCCGGGCAGCGGCTCGAAGGCCTGCCGCATCTGCGGCTTGCCCGTGAGGGCGAGCGAGCCCATGGTGCGCCCGTGGAAGGCGTCGACGAGCGCGAGCACCCGCGTCCGGCCACCGCCCCCGTTGTTGAGTCGGGCGAGCTTGAACGCGGCCTCGTTCGCCTCGGCGCCCGAGTTGCCGAACCAGGCCCGGCCCTCGTCTCCCGCGCCGGCGAGTCGCACGATCCGTTCGGCGAGCTCGAGCGCAGGCTCAGTCGTGAAGTAGTTCGAGACGTGCGCGAGCTTCGCCGCCTGCTCGGAGACGGCCTGCACGAACACCGGGTGCGCGTGGCCGAGGGCGTTCACCGCGATGCCGGCGAGGAAGTCGAGGTAGCGGGTGCCCTGGTCGTCCCAGACCCACGCCCCCTCGCCCCGCTCGAGCTTCGCGAGCGGAAGCCCGATCGAGCGCATGATGCGCGCTTCGAAGCGCGGCTGCCAGGCGGTCATGCCGCGGTCTCCTTCGTCGTCGCCGGCACGACCTCCGTGCCGGAGCCCTGGGTGGTGAACACCTCGAGCAGGATCGAGTGCGGCTCCCGGCCGTCGATGATCGCGGCCTTCGCGACGCCGCCGTGCACCGCCTCGAGGCACGCGGTCATCTTCGGGATCATGCCGGACTCGAGCGAGGGCAGCAGCGCCGCCAGCTCGTCGGCGTCGATCATCGAGACGAGCGAGTCGCGGTTCGGCCAATCGCGGTAGAGGCCCGCGACGTCGGTCAGGATGACGAGCTTCGCCGCGCCGAGCGCGACCGCCAGCGAGGCGGCCGCCGAGTCGGCGTTCACATTGAGCGACTGCCCGGGGTGGTCGCCGTCGGGCGCGATCGAGGAGACCACCGGGATCTGCCCCGCCGCGAGCTGTGCGAGCACGGGCGCCGGGTCGACCGCGACCACGTCGCCGACGAGGCCGAGGTCCACCTCTTCGCCGTCCACGACGGCGCCGCGGCGGCGGCCAGTGAAGAGGCCGGCGTCCTCGCCCGAGAGGCCGGAAGCGAGCGGGCCGTGCTCGTTGATGAGGCTCACGAGCTCCCGGTTCACCTGCCCGGAGAGCACCATGCGCACGACGTCCATCGTCTCGGGGGTCGTCACCCGGTACCCGCCGCGGAACTCGCTCTCGATGCCCAGCCGGCCGAGCATCGAGGAGATCTGCGGGCCGCCGCCGTGCACGACGACGGGCTTCACGCCCGCGTAGCGGAGGTAGACCATGTCCTCGGCGAAGGCGCGCTGGAGCTCGGGGCTCACCATCGCGTTGCCGCCGAACTTCACGACGATCGTCTCGCCGTGGAAGCGCTTCAGCCACGGCAGGGAGTCGATCAGGGTCTGCGCCTTCGACGCGGCATCCGCGTCTGCGCCGGTATCGCGCTGCTCGGTCATGCTCAACTCGCGTACGCGCTGTTCTCGTGCACGTAGTCGTGCGTGAGGTCGTTGGTGAGGATCGTCGCCGTCGCCGGGCCGTTGTGCAGCTCGATGAGCACGTGCGTCGCGCGCGGCGTGAGGTCGACCTCGTCGCGCGGGCGATCGGGGCGGCCGGCGTGGCAGACGCGCACGCCGTTCATCGACACGTCGACGAGGTAGGGGTCGAACGGGGCGGTCGTGGTGCCGATCGCGGCGAGCACGCGGCCCCAGTTCGGGTCGTTGCCGAAGATCGCCGCCTTGAAGAGGTTGTTGCGGGCGACCGAGCGGCCGACCTCGACCGCGTCGTCCTCGGTGACCGCGCCGCGCACCTCGATGGTGATGTCGTGGCTCGCGCCCTCGGCGTCGGCCTGCAGCTGGGCGGCGAGGTCGAGGCAGGCCCGGGCGAGCGCGTCGGCGAACTCCGCCTCGTCGGGGACGACGCCGGAGGCCCCGCTCGACAACAGCGTGACCTGGTCGTTCGTCGACATGCAGCCGTCGGAGTCGAGCCGATCGAAGCTCACCCGGGTCGCGCTGCGCAGCGCCCGGTCGAGCGCCGCGGCGTCGAGCACCGCATCGGTCGTGAGCACGACGAGCATCGTCGCGAGCCCCGGCGCCAGCATGCCGGCGCCCTTCGCCATGCCGCCGACGCGCCACCCGGCGCCGTCGACGATCACGGTCTTCGGCTTCGTGTCGGTCGTCATGATGGCGCGCGCGGCGTCGTCGCCGGACCCCTCGTCGGCCCCGAGCCGGGCCACCGCGGACAGCACGCCCTCCTCGAGGATCTCGCCGTCGAGCTGCTCGCCGATGAGGCCGGTCGAGCAGACGAGGACGTCGCCGGCGGCCACGCCGAGCGCTGCCGCCGCGGCCTCGGCGGTGCGGTGCACGACCTGGAAGCCCTCGGGCCCGGTGAAGCAGTTGGCTCCGCCGGAGTTCAGGACGACGGCGGAGACGAGGCCGTCCTTCGCCGCCTCCTTCGACCAGAGGATGGGGTTCGCCTGCGCCCGGTTCGCGGTGAAGACGACCGCCGCCTGCTGGGCGGGGCCGCGGTTCACGACGACGGCGAGGTCGAGTGCGCCGGAGCGCTTGATGCCGGCGGCGATCCCCGCCGCCTCGAATCCTGCGGGGGCGGTGACGGTCACGGGGCGACTCCGTTCACGGGGAGGCCGGTCGACTCGGCGAGACCGAGCGCGAGGTTGGCGGACTGGATGGCGGCACCCGCGGTGCCCTTCACGAGGTTGTCGACGGCGGTGACGACGACGACCCGGCCCGCGGCCTCGTCGACGGCGACGCCCATGAGCGCCGTGTTCGCACCGAGCACGTCGGCGGTGCGCGGGAACTGGCCCTCGGGGAGCAGCTGGACGAAGCGCTCCCCCGCGTACGCGTCCTCCCAGGCGGCCCGGACGGTCGCTGCACTCGTGCCCGGCACGATGCGCGCGGTCGAGGTCGCGAGGATGCCGCGGGACATCGGCACGATGACCGGGGTGAACGAGATCGTGGGCTCGGCCGCACCCGCCCAGCGGAGCGCCTGCTGGATCTCGGGGATGTGGCGGTGCGTTCCGCCGACCGCGTACGGGTTCGCGGAGCCGAGGATCTCGGAGGCGAGCAGATGCGTCTTCGCGCTCTTGCCGGCGCCCGACGGACCGACGGCGAGGACGCTCACGAGGTCGGTCGGTTCGACGACCCCGGCCCGGATGCCGGGCGCGAGCGACAGCGCCACGGTGGACGCGTTGCAGCCGGGAGCCGCGATGCGCCGGGTCTTCGCGAGCCGGTCGCGCTGGGTGCCGGAGAGCCGCGGCAGCTCGGGGACGCCGTAGGTCCACGCACCGTGGAAGTCGCCGCCGTAGAACGCGGCCCAGTCGGCGGCGCTCTCGAGGCGGTGATCGGCGCCGCAGTCGACGACGAGGGCGTCGTCGGCGAGTTCCGCCGCGATCGCGCCCGAGGCGCCGTGCGGCAGGGCGAGGAAGACGAGGTCGTGACCGGAGAGGGTCGCGGCGCTCGTCTCCTGCAGCGTGAGATGCGTGTAGCTGCGCAGATGCGGCTGCACCTGCACGAGCGACTGGCCGGCGTTCTGATGCGCGGTGACGGTGCGCACCTCGAACTCGGGATGGTCGGCGAGGAGCCTGAGGATCTCTCCCCCGGCATAGCCGGACGCGCCGGAGACGGCGACGGAGTAGGTCATGAGTCCACCTTAAAGGTCTGAGCGGTCGTGGGTCGGCTCCGGCGACACCGGTGCACGGCGGCATCGCCGTGCACGGGGTCGCCTAGCGTCGGCGAGCGCCCCGGCGTCGGTCGCGCAGCGCGGCGGCGCGCAGAGGCTGCGCCGCGGCGAGGGACCGAAGGGAGGACATGCTGCGACCCTACCGACTCCGTGGGAGGGATGCCAAACCGGAGGTCGCCGGATGACGTGCGGCCCCGCCCGGCGAGTGCCGGGCGGGGCCGTACGGACGGTGCTCCGCGGCTCAGTCGCGGATCGCCGCGCCGAAGCGCTCGGCCGCGAGGCGGGCACCGGCGAGCTTCGCCTCGCTCGCCTCCGCCGCGGTGAGCGTGCGGTCGGCCGCCCGGAACCGGAGCGCGAAGGTGAGGCTCTTGCTGCCCTCGGCCACGCCCTGGCCCCGGTAGTCGTCGACGAGGTGCAGCGCTTCGAGGAGCTCACCGGCGCCCTCGCGCACGGCGGCGCCGACCTCGGCGGCCGGCGTCTCGACCGGCACGACGAGGGAGAGGTCCTGCGTCGCCGCGGGGTGGGTGCCGAGCGGGCTGGCCTCCATCGTGCGGTCGGTCGCCTCGATGAGGGCGTCGAGGTCGAGCTCCGCGACGGCGACGACGCGCGGGAGGTCGGCCGCCTCGGCGATCGCGGGGTGCAGCTCGCCCGCGAAGCCGATGCTGGCGCCACCGAGCCGGAGCTCCGCGGTGCGACCCGGGTGCATCGCCTGGTGGCGCCCCTGCACGATCTCGATCTCGCCCCCGGTCGCGAGCGCGATGCGTCGCACCGCATCGAGGACGTCCACGAGCCCGGCGGGGACGGCCGGCTGGCCGGGCTGCTTCGCGACGACGTCGCCCGTGAGCAGCACCGCGACGTGGCGCGGCTGCGGGGGGATGCCGTCGATGAGCGCCGCCAGCTCGGCGTCGCTCGGGCGCGCGCCGGCGGCCGGCAGCTCCGCGGTGCCGTACTCGCGGCCGGACTCGGGGAGGAAGACCAGGCCGAGCTCGAACAGCTCGAGGTCGACGAGCCCGCGCGACAGATTGCGGCGCGCGATCTCGACCAGCCCCGGCAGCAGCGAGCGGCGCAGGAACGGGCGGCTGGCGTCGAGCGCGTTCGCGACGCGGACCGAGGCGACGGGCTCCCCGTCGACGCTGCCGAACAGGGCGTTGTCGTGCTCGGCGACGAACGGGAACGCGAGCACCTCGGTGCCGCCGCCCGCGGCGAGCACGTCGGCGGTGCGCTTGCGCAGCCGCTGGGCCCGGGTGAGCCCGCGCCCAGGAGGCGCGACCGGCAGCACGGAGGGGATGCGGTGGTACCCGACCAGCCGGGCCACCTCCTCGGCGAGCTCGGCCTTGCCGGTGAGGTCGGGGCGCCAGCTCGGCGGAGTGACGGAGAGCCCGCCCTCGGCGTCCTCGACCCGGGCCCCGATCTCGGCCAGGGCGTCGCGGATCTCGGCGTCGGTGTACTCGACGCCGATGAGGCCGGAGACGTAGCCGTCTGGCAGCGCGATCCGCTCGCGTGCAGGCGTCTCGTCGATCAGTCCGCCGACCGGGTCGGCGGTGCCGCCGGCGAGGTCGACCATGAGCTGGGCGACCCGGCTCGCGGCGGCCGCGGCGATCTCGGGATCGACGCCGCGCTCGAAGCGGCGCGAAGCCTCGCTCGGCAGCTTGTGCCGGCGGGCGGCGCGCGCGATCGACACCGTGTCGAAGTTCGCGGCCTCGATGAGGACGTTCTTGGTCGCGTCGCTCATCTCGGTGCGGGCGCCGCCCATCACCCCGGCGATGCCGATCGGGCCGGCCTCGTCGGTGATCAGCAGGTCTTCGGGGTGCAGCGCGCGCTGCTTGCCGTCGAGCGTCTCGATCGTCTCGCCCTCGCGGGCCCGGCGCACGGTGATGCCGCCGACGAGGGTGTCGAGATCATAGCCGTGCATCGGCTGGCCGAACTCGAGCATCACGTAGTTCGTGATGTCGATGAGCAGCGACAGCGAGCGCACGCCGGCGAGCTTCAGCCGCGCGACCATCCACGGCGGCGTCGGCCGCGCCGGGTCGACCCCTCGCACGATGCGGGTCGCGAAGACGTGGGAGCCCACGCGACCGCGGATCGGCGCATCGTCGGCGATCACGACGGGGAAGGCCTCGCCCGAGGCATCCGCCGGCGCCGACTGGGCGACGGGGTCGCGGAACGCGGCCCCCGTGGCGTGCGCGTACTCGCGCGCGACCCCGCGGATCGAGAAGGCGTAGCCGCGATCCGGCGTCACGTTGATCTCGACCGCGGCGTCGTTCAGGCCGAGCAGCTCGATCGCGTCGCTGCCGACAGGTGCGTCGATGCCGAGCTCCGCGAGCCGGAGGATGCCGTCGTGGTCCTCGCCGAGGCCGAGCTCGCGCGCCGAGGCGATCATGCCGTCGGACACGTGCCCGTACGTCTTGCGCGCGGCGATCGGGAACGGGCCGGGCAGCACCGAGCCGGGCAGGGTCACGACGACCTTGTCGCCGGCGAAGAAGTTGCGCGCGCCGCAGACGATGCCGTGCACGGCATCCCCGCCGTCGGCCGCGGTCTCGCCCTCGGGCGCGACGCGGACCTGGCACCAGCGGATCGTCTTGCCGTTGGACTGCGGCTCCTCGACGAAGTCGAGGACCTCGCCGACGACGATCGGGCCCTGCAGCTCGAAGCCGTGCACCTCTTCTTCTTCGAGACCGACCTTCACGAGGGCGGCGTGGACGTCCTCGGGCGTCGTCCCGGGGACGAGCTCGACGTATTCGGCGAGCCAGCTGAGCGGCACTCGCATCGTCAGACCACCATTCCGAATTGCTGGGAGAAGCGGATATCGCCTTCGACCATCTCGCGCATGTCCGAGACGTCGTTGCGGAGCATGATCCCGCGCTCGATGCCCATGCCGAACGCGAAGCCCGAATACACCTCCGGGTCGATGCCCGCGGAGCGGAGCACGTTCGGGTGGACCATGCCGCAGCCGCCCCACTCGATCCAGCGCGCACCGCCCTTGAACGTCGGGTGCCAGAAGTCGAGCTCCGCGCTCGGCTCCGTGAACGGGAAGTAGCTCGGGCGGAGGCGGATCTTCGCCTCCTCGCCGAAGACGGCCTTGACGAAGTGGTCGAGGGTGCCCTTCAGGTGCGCCATCGTCAGCCCGCGGTCGATCGCGAGCCCCTCGAACTGCATGAACACCGGCAGGTGCGTCGCGTCGAACTCGTCGGTGCGGTAGACCCGGCCGGGCGCGAGCACGTAGATCGGCACCTCGCGCTCGAGCATCGAGCGCACCTGCACGGGGCTCGTGTGCGTGCGGAGCACGAGGTGCTGCTCGGGCGGGTCGATGAAGAAGGTGTCCTGCATCGCGCGCGCGGGGTGGTCGGGGTCGAAGTTCAGCGCGTCGAAGTTGAACCACTCGCTCTCGACCTCGGGGCCCTCCGCGATCTCCCAGCCCATGCCGGTGAAGATCTCGGCCACGCGGTCCTGGAGCAGGGTGAGCGGATGCCTGGCGCCGACGGTCGTCCGCGAGGGCAGCGCCGTCACGTCGACGGCCTCAGCGGCGAGGCGCGCCTCGGCCTCGGCGGCGGTGATCTCCGCCTCGCGGGCCGCGAACGCCTGGTTCACCCGGCCGCGCGCGCTGCCGACGAGCTTGCCGAGGGCGGCCTTCTGCTCGTTGGGGACGCTGCGCAGCAGGGCGTTCAGCTGAGCGAGCGGCGACTTCTCGCCGGTGTGCTCGGCGCGGACCTGCTTAAGCGCGGCGGAGTCGTCGGCGGCGGCGATCGCCGCGAGGGCGGCGTCGACGGCCGCGGCGACCGCGGGCTCGGTGATTTCAGTGGGCTCTGGCACGAAGATCGAGTCTAGTCGGCCGCTGCCACCGGGCGGTGCCGGGCGCTCAGCGGCGCGGCTCGGGGTCGTCGAGCCCGGCCTGCACGGCGACGGCGCGCGTCGCCGTCATGGCGTCGTCCGCCGGGGCGACGCCCTTGCCGAGCTTCGCCGTCCGCCGCAGCCGGCGCTCCACCCGGTTCGCCACGAAGGAGAGGATGAGGCACAGGGCGATGTAGATGGCGCCGACCACGATCGTCGCCGGGACGATCGGCGAACCGTACGTCGACTGCGAGCCGATGTAGCGGGCGTAGAACAGCAGCTCCTGGTACGTGATGATGTAGCCGAGCGCCGTGTCCTTCAGCGTGACGACGAGCTGGGCGATGATGACCGGCATCATCGCTCGGATCGCCTGAGGCAGCAGGACGAGCCGCATCACGGCCGCCTTGCGCAGGCCGATCGCGTAGCCGGCCTCGCTCTGCCCGCGGGGCAGCGACTCGACGCCCGCGCGGATCACCTCGGCGAGCACCGAGCCGTTGTAGGCGATGAGCGCGATGACGACCGCCCAGAACGGCTCCATGCGGATGCCGAGCACCGGGAGCCCGTAGTAGAGCAGGAACATGAACACCAGCACGGGCACCGCCCGCAGCACCTCGACGACCGCGCCGATCGGCCCGCGCAGCCACGGGTGGTCGCTGAGCCGCCCGATCGCGAGGGCGAAGCCGAGGGCGAGCGCACCGACGGCGGCGACGGCGAAGGCGGCGAGCGTGCGCCCCGTGGCGAGCGCGATCTGCAGCCACACGTTGGAGTAGGTGAAGGCGTCCCACTTCTCCGCGGAGAACTGGCCGGTGTCCCAGAGCCGCCAGACGATGAAGCCGAGGATGGCGAGCACCACGAGCACGGTGATGACGCCGAGGATGCGGTTCCTCGCGATGGCGCGGGGGCCGGGGACGTCGTACAGGACGCTGCTCATCGCGCCACCTTCCAACGGTTCTCGAGCGCTCGCTGCGCCCAGGAGAGCAGCAGCACGAGCACGACGAAGACGACCATGACCCAGAGGATCGCCACGAACTGGTTCTCGCCGCGCTCGCTGAGGTAGCTGCGGATCGAGCCGAGGTTCACGACGGAGAAGCCCGCCGCGACGGTGGTGTTCTTCAGCAGGGCGATGAAGACGCTCATCATGGGCGGGATGACCGAGCGGAACGCCTGCGGCAGCACCACGAGCGTCATCACCTGCCCGAAGGTGAGGCCGAGGGCGCGTGCCGCCTCCGCCTGGCCGACCGGCACGGTGTTGATGCCGGAGCGGATGGTCTCGGCCACGTAGGTGGCGGTGTAGATGCCGAGGGCGCAGATCGCGAGCGTCAGTGAGACGTCGCCGGTGAGCCGGAGGCCGAGCAGCGGCGGCAGCGCGAACGCGAAGGCGAAGAAGACGAGGGTGAGCGGGGTGTTGCGGATGGTGTTGACGTAGAAGGTGCCGACCGCCCGGGCCACCGGGATGGGCGACACCCGCATCGCCCCCACCAGGGTGCCGAGGACGAGCGCGAGCAGCCCGCCCGCGACGAACAGCACGAGGGTGCCGAGCAGGGTCGACGACCAGAGGTCGAGATTGTCGGTGATGATGCCCATCGTGCTCCTCCGCGGATCGGGTCGGACGGCGGTGCGGGCGGGGACCGGTCGGCCCCCGCCCGCGCCGGCTCAGTCGACGGCCGGCTGTTCGCCCTTGATTCCGGCGGGTGCGAGGTGCTCGTCGAAGAGCGCCTGCCACACGTCGCCGCCATCGGTGAAGAGCTCGTTGATGTGCGACTGCAGCTCGGAGTCGCCCTTCGCGATGCCGACGCCGTAGCGCTCCTCGCTGAACGGCTCGCCCGCGATCTTCAGCTTGTCGGGCTGCTGCGCCACGTAGCCGGCGAGGATCGCCTCGTCGGTCGTGATGGCGTCCACCGAGCCCTGCACGAGCTGGTCGACGCACTGCGAGTATGTGTCGTACTCGACCGTGTCGCCCGGGTTGTACTCGTCGCGGATGCGCTGCAGCGGCGTCGAGCCCGTCACCGAGCAGACGATCTTGCCGGCCAGGTCGTCCGGGCCGTTGATGTCCTCGTTGTCGGCCGCGACGAGCAGGCCCTGGCCGGTGATCAGGTACGGGCCGGCGAAGTCGATCTGCTCCTTGCGCTTGTCGGTGATCGAGTAGGTGCCGACGTAGTAGTCGATGTCACCGTTCACGATCGCCTGCTCGCGGTTCGCCGACGGGATCGTCTGGTACTCGATCTGGTCCTCGTCGAAGCCGAGCGAGGCCGCGATCCAGCGCGCGATGTCGATGTCGAACCCGCTGCGCTCGCCCGAGGCGGCGTCCTCGTAGCCGAGGCCGGGCTGGTCGTTCTTCACGCCGATGACGACCTTGCCGCGCTTCGTCATCGCGTCGAAGGTCGGGCTGCCCTCGAGCTGCACGTCGCTCGCGACCTCCCAGAGCGGCGCGTCGCTCGCGTCGCCGGCGCCGTCGCTCGGGTCTCCGGGGCTCCCGCTGTTGCAGCCGGTCAGGGCGAGTGCCGCGACCGCGAGGCCGGCGATCGCGCCGGCGAGTCGTGTTCTGCTTCGCATGTGATCCTCCTGGTTTCGTATCGTCGTTCGGGTCGCCGCGGCAGGGCGCGGACGTCTCAGTGGGTGATGAGCTTCGAGAGGAAGTCCTTCGCCCGCGCACTCTTGGGAGCGGTGAAGAACTCCTCGGGCGCGGCCTCCTCGACGATCTGGCCGTCGGCCATGAAGACGACCCGGTCGGCCGCCTTCCGGGCGAAGCCCATCTCGTGGGTGACGACGATCATCGTCATGCCGTCCTGGGCGAGGCCGACCATGACGTCGAGGACCTCGTTGATCATCTCCGGGTCGAGGGCGCTCGTCGGCTCGTCGAAGAGCATCACCTTCGGGTTCATCGCGAGCGCTCGGGCGATGGCGACGCGCTGCTGCTGGCCGCCGGAGAGCTGACCGGGCAGCTTCTCCGCCTGCTGGGCGACGCCGACCCGCTCGAGCAGCACGCGCGCCGCGCGCTCGGCATCCGCCTTCGACTGCCGCTTGACCTTGATCGGCCCGAGCGTCACGTTGTCGAGCACCGTCAGGTGCGCGAAGAGGTTGAAGGACTGGAAGACCATGCCGACGTCGGCGCGGAGCGCCGCGAGCGCCTTGCCCTCCTTCGGCAGCTCGTCGCCGTCGATGCGGATCGAGCCCGAGGTGAAGGTCTCCAGTCTGTTGATCGTGCGGCAGAGCGTCGACTTGCCCGAGCCCGACGGCCCGATGACGACGACGACCTCGCCGCGATCGACGCTGAGGGAGACGTCCTTCAGCGCGTGGAACTGGCCGTAGTGCTTCTCGACGTGGTCGACGACGACCAGCGGCTCTCCCCGGCGCACCGAGAAGTTCGACGTCTCCGGGGCGGGTTCGCTGCGCTGCATATCCCCCAAGTTAGGGACAAGCGCACCGGAATCGCCAGAGCTCGCCCGGCGGGTTTACCGATTCGTGATCAGCTGCGGTGCGCGAAGGCGCTCTCATACAGGCACACGGAGGCGGCCGTGGCGAGGTTCATCGACTCGGCGTTGCCGTAGATCGGGACGACCACCGCACGGTCCGAGAGGGCGAGCTTGTCGTCGTCGAGCCCGCGCGCCTCGTTGCCGAAGATCCACGCTGTCGGCTGCGCGAGCAGCCCCTCGGTGCGCACGGCGAGCAGGTCGTCGCCCTTCACGTCGGCGGCGAGGACGGTGAGGCCCCCGGCGCGCGCACGGGTCACGACGTCCTCGAGCTCGGCGCCCACCGCGACGGGCAGGTGGAAGATCGAGCCCGTGGAGCTGCGAACCACCTTCGGGTTGTAGAGGTCGACCGCGCGGCCGGTGAGGATCACGGCGTCGGCGCCGGCCGCATCGGCGGCGCGGACGATGGTGCCGAGATTGCCCGGGTCGCGCACCTCCTCGAGGATGGCGATGAGCTTCGGCCCGGCGGCGAACACGTCCTTCACGGCCGTCGGGAACTGCCGGCACACGGCGACGAAGCCCTGCGGGGTGACCGTGTCGGCCATCGACTCGAGCACCTGCTCGGTCACGAACTCGACCTCGATGTCGTGCTCGCGCGCACGCTCCGCGACCTCGGGGTGGCGCTCGAGCGCCGTCGGCGTCGCGAACAGCTCCTCCAGGAGCTCCGGACGGA
Organism: Agromyces soli; assembly: GCF_022811605.1. GTDB lineage: Bacteria > Actinomycetota > Actinomycetes > Actinomycetales > Microbacteriaceae > Agromyces > Agromyces soli. The sequence goes on from NZ_CP094533.1 coordinate 3,282,673, forward strand.
AGGTCAGGGCCTCGCCGACGGACTGCGGGCCCTCGAGCAGGAAGCGTCCGCTCTCCTGGCGGGCGGCCTTCTTCGCGAGCTTCGCCACGGCGCGGACGCGCGGCGAACGGGGGTTCTCGAGCATGGCTTCAGCCTAGCGAGCGCTGGACGCGGATCCGGGCGCCGGGCCCGCGCGGCGGCGGGACCGGCGCGCACGACGAAGGGCCCGGCATCCTGTGCAGGATGCCGGGCCCTTCGGGTGCCGAAGCGACGTTACGCGGCCGAAGGCGCGTTGACGTCGGCGGGGAGCGCCTTCTTGGCGGTCTCGACGAGCGCCGCGAACGCGGTGGGCTCGTTCACCGCGAGCTCGGCCAGGATGCGACGGTCGACCTCGACGCCGGCCAGGCCAAGGCCCTGGATGAGGCGGTTGTAGGTGAGGCCGTTCGCACGCGAGGCCGCGTTGATCCGCTGGATCCACAGGCGACGGAAGTCGCCCTTCTTCTTGCGGCGGTCGTTGTACGAGTAGACGAGGGAGTGGGTGACCTGCTCCTTCGCCTTGCGGTAGAGGCGCGACCGCTGACCGCGGTAGCCCTCGGCGCGCTCGAGGATGACCCGACGCTTCTTGTGCGCATTGACAGCGCGCTTCACTCTTGCCATGACGTGTGTTCCTTACGGGTCTCTTCGGCTCAGCGGCCGAGAAGCTTCTTGATGACCTTGGCGTCGGGCGCCGCGGCGACCTTGTCCTGGTTCAGGCGGCGGGTGCGCACCGAGGACTTGCCCTCGAGGTTGTGGCGCATACCGGCCTGCTGCTTCTTGATCTTGCCGCTGCCGGTGATCTTGAAGCGCTTCTTGGACCCGGAGTGGGTCTTCTGCTTCGGCATCTCGTGTTCTCCTTGGATCTGCCGCCACGAATGACGGACGGGGTGTCAGGCTTCGTCCGTACCGGACTCTGCCGTCTGCGCCTCGGGCTCGCCGGCCTCGGCCGGTCGCGCCTTGGACGCAGCACGCTGTGCGTTCGCCTCGGCCTTGGCCTCGGACTTGTTCTTGAGCGGAGCGATGACCATGACCATGTTGCGGCCGTCGATGGTGGGCGTGTGCTCGACGGTGCCGAACTCCGCCACGTCCTCGGCGAAGCGCTGCAGCAGGCGGACGCCCATCTCGGGACGCGACTGCTCGCGACCGCGGAAGAGGATCATCGCCTTGACCTTGTCGCCGGCCTTCAGGAAGCCGACGGCGCGCTTCATCTTGGTCTCGTAGTCGTGCTTGTCGATCTTGAGGCGGAACCGGACCTCTTTGAGGATGGTGTTCGCCTGATTGCGCCGGGCCTCCTTGGCCTTCTGCGCAGCCTCGTACTTGTACTTGCCGTAGTCCATGATCTTGACGACCGGCGGGCGGGAGTTCGGTGCGACCTCGACGAGGTCGAGGTCCGCCTCCTGCGCGAGCCGCAGGGCCACCTCGATCTTCACGACGCCGACCTGCTCTCCGCCAGGACCCACGAGACGAACCTCGGGGACGCGGATACGGTCATTGGTACGCGGATCGCTGATGCGTGTCTCCTCTGCTCAAGGCATTCTTCAGAAGCCGATCGGGAGACGGATGCCGCCCGACGACGAGAGCGGCACTCCTTGCCAGAAATTCTGGCACGCACTTCGGCCTCGGAACGGATTCCGAGGGCTGGTGCGGCACCCTGACTACCCGGCCTCTCACGAGACCCGGCGGAGTGCAACGACCCGGTAACCTTGAGCGGTCAGCGCGGGTGGGAGAAGATCCACTTTCGTACCGGGGATGAACCCCGGAGCCCGCAGAAGTTTAGCAGAGGAAATCCGTGACCGACAATTCCGCCGAGTCCCCCGCCGCCCACTCGCACGGGGAGGAGGCCGAGCAGTACGCCGCAGCGGTCGCGGCTGAGGCCGCCGACGCCACCCGCGACATCGCCGAGGTGCCCGCCGTCGAGGTGATCACGACGGCCGCGGTGCACCTCATGAGCGCCGCCGCCGTGAAGGTCGGCCTCGCCGACGACCCCGACTCGCAGCTCGATCTCGACGAGGCCCGCAAGCTCATCAACGCCCTCGCCGGACTCATCACCGCCGGCGCCCCGGAGATCAGCGACATGCACGCCCGCTCGCTGCGCGACGGCCTGCGCTCGCTGCAGCTCGCGTTCCGCGAGACCTCGCCCATCCCCGACCCGATCGGTCAGGGCCCCGGCGAGAAGTGGACCGGCCCGGTCAGCTGAGCCGCGCGCGCCACCGGCGCCCCGTTCAGCCGCGCCGTTCAGCGCTGGCAGTTCGGGCAGAAGTAGATCACGCGCTCCTGCGGGTCGGTGACCGAATCGGTGCGTCCGCGGCCGAGTTCGCCGCGCTCGACGAGCGTGCCGCAGCGCCGGCACGGCGCCCCGCCCCGTCCGTACACCCAGAGCCGCGCGCCGCGCCGGTCGACGCCGGTCGTGACCCGTGCGGTGCGCTCGCGGTTGGCCCGGATCAGGCGGTGCGCCAGATCGACGATCCGCGCCGGGTCGCCCGCCTCGGCGACGGGCCGCTCCGGGCGGATGCCGCGGAGGAAGCACAGCTCGTTCACGTAGACGTTGCCGAGCCCCGCCATGACGCGCTGGTCGAGCAGCGCGACCGCGATCGGCTGCTCGCCCCGTGCGGCGAGCCTCGCGGTCGCCTCGACCGGGTCCCAGTCGTCGCCGAGCAGATCGGGGCCGAGCCTGGCGAGGGCCGCGTCCTCCGCGTCGCGCGGCAGCAGCTCGACCTCGCCGAGCTCGAAGCCCACCGCGACGGCCTCGTCGTTCGCGAGCACGAGCCGCGCGAGGTGGGCGGGCTTGCCCCAGGGCTGGCCGGGCGTGTAGACCCGCCACTCGCCCTCCATCTTGAGGTGGCTGCGGACGCTCCACGACGGCGTGCGGACGAGCAGGTGCTTGCCGCGGCTCACGACCTGCTCGACGAGCTCCCCGCGAAGGTCGGCGGTCGCGTAGCGCGGCACGCGGAAGTCGCTGCGGACGAGCACCCGGCCGGCGAGGGCGTCCCCGAGCCGCGCGGCGGCCCGATAGACGGTGTCACCTTCGGGCATCGAGCCGCACCCCCTTCGGGGTCTCGCCGAAGCCCGCAGCGCTCAGCGCGCGACCGAAGGGCGTGCCGAGCACGAAGACCCCGTTGACCGACTCCACGGCGAGCCGGCGCACGCGGCCCGAGCGCACGAGCTCCGCGAGCGCGGCGGCTGCGGCCTGCAGCGTCTGCTCGTCGTCGCGGTACGCCAGCACCGTCTTGCCGCCGCGCTCGACGTACAGCACGAGCTCGCCGTCGACGAGCACCACGATGGCGCCCGCCTTGCGCGCGGCCCGGTGCGAGCTCTCCCCCGGCGGGTCCGGCCACGGCAGCGCGGCGCCGTAGGCGTTCGCCGGATCGGTGGCCGCGAGCGCGACGGGCCGGGGCACCGAAGCGGATGGCTCGCGACCGCCCGCGCCCCCGGCGTCCGACGTTCGGCGCGCCGGCGGGCGCTCCGTGCCGGACTCGCGGTCGCCCGCGGGCTCGGTGAAGCCGCGGAGCCGGTCGACGGCGCCCGGCGCGGCGAACTGCGCGGCGCCGAGGCGCTCGACGTAGTACCCGCGCCGGGAACGGCCCGAGTCCTCGAAGCCGCGCAGGGTCTTGTAGGCGAGCGCGAAGCCGCCGAGCACGCCCTCCGCGACGACGCTGCCGCGGGTGACCACGCCGTAACGATCGAGCAGCGTCTCGCCGAGCGCGTGCGCGCGCCGGGTGGCGTCCTCGTCGGCGACGGGCAGCACCGACCAGCGGCCCGCGACGGACGGCGGCCCGCTGCGGCTCGGCATCGTGGCCCGGGGCAGCGCACGGCCTCGGAGCATCCTCGCCCGTGGCGCCGGGCGCGAAGACTTGTGCGCGCTGCGCCCCGCACCGACCAGCGCGCGCACGGGCGCGAAGGTGTCGCCCGTGACGAGCCCCGACCAGGCCAGCCCCCACAGCCCCTCGACCAGTGCCGCGTCGTCGGGCGCGTGCTCGAGCTCGCCGAAGGCGCCCACCGCATCGGCCAGCTGCCGGAAGAAGAACGCGCCCCCCGAGCCGAGCGCGACGAGGAGCTCGCGTTGCACCGGGTCGAGCTCGAGCGGCGCCGGAGCGGGCAGGGTGAGCGGAGCGGTCTCGGCCAGGTGCAGGGTGACCCAGCCGTCGTCGCCGGCCAGTGCACCGGAGCCGGCCCAGAGCACCTCGCCGGCCGCCATCAGCTCGTCGAGCATCGCCGGCGAGTAGTCGGCCACCCGGGCCGGCAGCACGAGCGACTCCCAGGCCGAGGCGGGCAGCCGCGCACCCTCGAGCTGTTCGATGACGGCGACCACGCCGTCGAGGCCCCGCAGCGTGCCGCCCACGTGCTGCCAGGCCGGGAGGAAGCGCGCGAGCGCCTCCTGCGGCACCGGCTCGATCTCGTGCCGGAGGGCCGCGAGCGAGCGACGCCGGAGCCGGCGCAGCACCTCCGCGTCGCACCACTCGGTCGCGGTGCCGTGCGGGCGGAACTCCCCCTCGACGACCCGGCGCTCGTCGGCGAGCCGGCGCAGTGCCGCGCGGGCGACCGCGACGCCGATGCCGAAGCGCTCGGCGGCCTCTTCGACTGCGAAAGGCCCGTGGGTGCGTGCGTACCGTCCGACGAGGTCGCCGAGCGGATCCGCGACCCCCTCGCCGAACGCCGCGGCGACCCCCGGCGGCACGGGCACGCCGAGCGCGTCGCGCAGCCGGCCGACGTCTTCGACCGCCGCGGCGAACTCGGCGCCGGCGAACGAGACCCGCACCGCCCGCCGCTCCGCGACGAGCTCGGCCAGGGCGGCCGCGGCGTCAGTGCCCGCGTTGACCCGGGCCGCGAGCTCGTCGTCGCGGAGGGGACCGAGCACGCGTAGGAGATCGGCGACGCCCTCGACGCCCTTGGCCCGGCGATCCGGGGCGAGCCGCTGCAGTTCGGCCTCGGTCTCGTCGATGACGCCGGGGTCGAGGAGCTCGCGCAGCTCGACGCGGCCGAGCAGTTCGCCGAGCAGCGACTGGTCGATCGCGAGCGCCGCGGCGCGACGCTCGGCGAGCGGCGAGTCGCCCTCGTACATGAACGCGCCGACGTAGCCGAACAGCAGGGCGCTCGCGAAGGGGCTCGGCGTGTCGGTGGTGACCTCGACGAGCCGCACCCGCCGCGCCGCGATGTCGGCGGCGATCTCGACGAGCCCGGGCACGTCGTAGACGTCTTGCAGCACCTCGCGCACCGTCTCGAGGATGATCGGGAACGTGGGGTACGCGCTCGCGACCTCGAGGAGCTGGGCGGCTTTCTGCCGCTGCTGCCAGAGCGGTGAGCGGCGGCCGGGCTGGTACTGCGGCAGCAGCAGCGCCCGCGCCGCGCACTCCCGGAAGCGGCTCGCGAACAGCGCGGATCCGCCGACCTCGTCGGCGACGAGCTGCTCGAGCTCGCCCGTCTCGAAGACGAAGAGCTCTGCCCCGGGCGGGTCGACCCCGGTGTCGGGCACCCGCACGATGATGCCGTCGTCGGACGCCACGGCCGAGCCGTCGACACCCAGCCGCTCGCGCACCCGGGCCGCGACGGCGAGCGCCCACGGCGCGTGCACGGGCATGCCGAACGGGGAGTGCAGGATGACGCGCCAGTCGCCGAGCTCGTCGCGGGTGCGTTCGACGACGAGCGTGCGGTCGCTCGGCACCTGTCCGGTGGCGCGCGCCTGGTCGGCGAGGAAGGCGACGAGATTGCGTGCGGCGTTGTCGTCGAGCCCGGCGGCGCGGAGCCGGGCGAGCGCCGGCGACTCCTCGGCGGCCCCGAGCTCGCGCATGAACGCCCCGAGCGCCCGGCCGAGCTCCGCTGGACGGCCGAGCGCATCGCCCTTCCAGAAGGGCACACGGCCGGGCTGACCGAAGGCGGGCACGACGTTCACTCGGTCGAAGGTGATCTCCTGGATGCGCCAGCTCGTCGCCCCGAGCGCGAACACGTCGCCGACCCGGGACTCGTACACCATCTCTTCGTCGAGCTCGCCGACGCGGCGCGCCGCGCCTTCGTCGGCGCCCACGAGGAACACGCCGAACATGCCGCGATCGGGAATGGTGCCGCCGTTCGTCACCGCGAGCCGCTGCGCGCCGGGTCGGCCGGTGAGGACGCCCTGCTCGCGGTGCCAGACCAGGCGCGGGCGCAGCTCGCCGAAGCGGTCGGACGGGTAGCGCCCCGCCAGGAGGTCGAGGGTCGCCTCGTACGCCGAGCGGGGCAGCGCGGAGAACGGCGCCGAACGGCGGAGCGTCGCGAACCAGCCCTCGACGTCGAGCTCGTCGACGGCCGCCGCGGCGATGGTCTGCTGAGCGAGGATGTCGAGCGGGTTCGCGGGGACTCGGAGCGTCTCGATCGCGCCGGCGAGCATGCGCTCGGAGGCGACGGCGGTGTGCACCAGATCGGCCCGATTCTTGGGGAACATCACCCCGCGGGAGACCTCGCCGACCTGGTGACCGGCCCGACCGAGGCGCTGCAGGCCGCTCGCCACCGAGGGCGGCGCCTCGACCTGCACGACCAGGTCGACCGCCCCCATGTCGATGCCGAGCTCGAGGCTCGAGGTGGCGACGACGCAACGGAGGCGGCCGGACTTCAGGTCGTCCTCGATCTCGGCCCGCTGCTCCTTGCTGACCGAGCCGTGGTGCGCCCGGGCGATGACGGGCGGGGCGCCGTTCGTCTGCCCCGACTGCGCCATGACCTGCGCCGGCGGCCCGCCGGCGGCGGCCGCGACGGCCAGCTCCTCGCGCTCGACCTCTTCGAGCTGCAGCTCGTTGAGCCTGGCCGTCAGCCGCTCGGCGAGGCGGCGGGAGTTCGCGAAGACGATCGACGAGCGGTTCGCGAGCACCTGATCGAGGATCGCCTGTTCGACGTGCGGCCAGATCGAGCCCGTGGCGTCGTCGCTCGCGGGCAGCTGCGCCATGTCTTCGACGGGCACCACGACGCGCAGCTCGAAACGCTTGTCGGCCGGGGGCGCGACGATCTCGACGGGAGCGCTCGCGCAGAGGAAGCGCGCCACCTCTTCGACGGGACGCACCGTGGCCGAGAGCCCGATGCGCTGCGCCGGACGTTCCAGCAGTGCGTCGAGGCGCTCGAGGGTCACGGCGAGGTGCGCGCCCCGCTTCGTGCCGGCGACCGCGTGGATCTCGTCGACGATGACCGTCTCGACGGAGCGGAGCGTCTCACGCGCCTGCGAGGTCAGCATGAGGAAGAGCGACTCGGGCGTCGTGATGAGGATGTCGGGCGGGTGCCGCTGCAGCGCGCGTCGCTCGTCGGCCGGGGTGTCGCCCGACCGCACGCCGACCGTGATCGGCGGCGGGGTCTCGTCGAGCCGCTCGGCCACCCGGGCGATACCCGTGAGCGGCGCGCGCAGATTGCGCTCGACGTCGACGCCGAGCGCCTTCAGCGGCGAGAGGTACACCACCCGCGTGCCCGGCTCACGGGCGGGCTCGCGATGCAGCCGGTCGATGGCCGAGAGGAAGGCCGAGAGCGTCTTGCCCGAGCCGGTGGGGGCGACGACGAGGGCGTGCGACCCCCGCCCGATCGCCGACCAGGCCCCGGCCTGCACGGGCGTCGGCGCGCGGAACGCCTCGGTGAACCACGTGCGCGTGGCCGCCGAGAACGCCGTGAGCGCATCCGTCATGCACCCATTCAAGCGGATGCCGCCGACACGCCGGCGGTTCAGGCCGCGCGGCCGCCGACGAGACGGACCGCGAGCGAGTCGACGCCGGTCGCGATGGCGTCGTCCTCCGCCCAGCGGCGGGCGAGCCGGCTGGTCGTGGCGTCGAGCTCCTCGCGGGTGAGCCCCTCCACGAGGTGCAGCACGACGACGAGCTCGGGCCCGGCGAGCTGCGAGAGCGGATCGCCCGCGGCGAGGTCGATGCCGAGCACCGCGAGCTCGCTGCCGATCGAGCGCTCGAACGCGAGCCGCACCGGTACGGACTCGAACGGCGGCAGCCAGCCGTGCGACTGGGCGACCGCCCAGACCGCGGGCCGGCGCAGCACGAACTCGTTCCCCGAGCCGGGGTCGAGCACCACGAGCTCCGTGCCGTCGTCGGCGGCCGCGAGGCACACCCGCACGCCGTCGGCGGGAACCGGCCGCGCCTCCGGGTTCCAGGTGCGCATCGCCTCGACGGAGGAGAACACGGGCAGCACGCGCCGACCGTCCGGCGCCTTCACCGTGACGATCGAGAGCTCCTGGCTCTTGTCGACGGCGTGGCCGTGCGGGCCGATCTCGGCACCGCCGGACTCCCCCGAGCCGGCCGACGGGTCGCCGAGCTCCGCGAGGAGCGGGATCAGCAGCCGCGCACGGCCGAACGCGTCGACCACCGCCGCCTGCGAGCCGTCGCCGTCGCGGAACCGGGCGAGCGCGGCGCCGAGCTCCGGCGGCGTCGAGCCGTCGTCGCCCGCGTGCGGGTTCGCCTCGAAGGCGCGACCGGCCCACGGGACGCCCGCCGAGTCGGCCAGGTGCGCGGGAAGCTCCCGTGCGCCATCCTGGCCGTCGGTGCCGGCCGCCTCGGCGTCGTTCATCGCCGGGCCGTCAGTAGCCGGCGACGTCGAGCGCCTCGGCGAGCGTGAACGCGCCCGCGTAGAGCGCCTTGCCGACGATCGAGCCTTCGAGGCCCAGCGGCACGAGCTCGCGGAGCGCCGCGATGTCGTCGAGGTTCGAGACGCCGCCGGAGGCGACGACCGGGCGGTGCGTGCGCTCCATGACCTGGCGGAGCAGCTCGAGGTTCGGTCCCTGCAGCGTGCCGTCCTTGGTCACGTCCGTGACGACGTAGCGGGCGGCCCCGGCCTCCTCGAGGCGGTCCATGACCTGCCAGAGGTCGCCGCCGTCCTTCGTCCAGCCGCGCGCGGCCAGCGTCGTGCCGCGCACGTCGAGGCCGATCGCGATGGCCTCGCCGTACTGGGCGATGACCGAGGCGGCCCACTCGGGGTTCTCGAGCGCCGCGGTGCCGAGGTTGATGCGCTTCGCGCCGATCTCGAGCGCGTTCTCGAGCGAGGCGTCGTCGCGGATGCCGCCGGAGAGCTCGACGTTCACGCCGCGCACCTGGCGGATGACCTTCTTCAGGATGCCCGCGTTCGAGCCGCGGCCGAAGGCGGCGTCGAGGTCGACGAGGTGGATCCAGTCGGCGCCCTGATCGGCCCACTCGGCCGCGGCGTCGACGGGGTCGCCGTAGTTGGTCTCGGTGCCCGCCTCCCCCTTGGTCAGGCGGACGGCCTTGCCGCCGGCGACGTCGACGGCCGGCAGGAGCACCAGGCGGGGGGTGTGGTTGAACTCGCTCATCACTGTCCTCGGAGAGAAGGCCGCTGTGCGGCACTCGGGCACAGTCACAGCATCCTAGTCGCGGCCGGTGGCCGCGATTGACACGTGACGATCAGGGTCGGGACGCCGGGGCGTCGCGCCGGTCAGGAAAGGGTGCCGATCCAGTTGGAGAGCAGGCGGATGCCGGCATCCGCGGACTTCTCCGGGTGGAACTGCGTGGCCGAGAGCGGGCCGTTCTCGACCGCGGCCAGGAAGCGGCCGCCGTGCTCGGCCCAGGTGAGCGAGGGCTGCGGGAACGGCGGGATCACATCGAGGCTCCACCGCTGGGCGGCGAAGGAGTGCACGAAGTAGAAGCGCTCGTCCTCGATGCCGTCGAAGAGCGCGCTGCCGGCGTCGGGCGTCACCGTGTTCCAGCCCATGTGCGGCAGCACCTCGGCCGGCAGCTCGGTGACCTCGCCCGGCCACTCGCCGAGCCCCTCGGTGTCGGTGCCGCGCTCGACGCCGCGCTCGAACATGACCTGCATGCCGACGCAGATGCCGAGCACGGGGCGCCCGCCCGCGAGTCGCCGATCGATGAGCTCGTCGCCGCGCACGGCGCGGAGCTGCTCCATCACGGCGCGAAAGGCGCCGACGCCGGGCACGACGAGCCCGTCGGCCTCCATCACCGCCGCGCGGGCCGCGGTGACCTCGACGTCGGCCCCCGCCCGCTCGAGCGCCTTCGCCGCCGAGTGGACGTTGCCGGAGCCGTAGTCGAGGACGACGACGCGCCGGGTGCGGCTCACAGCGCGCCCTTCGTGGACGGGATGCCGACGACGAGCGGGTCGAGCGCCTTGGCCTGCCGGAACGCCCGCGCGAAGGCCTTGAACTCGGCCTCGGCGATGTGGTGCGGGTCGCGTCCGCCGAGCACGCGGACGTGCACGGTGAGGCCGGCGTTGAACGTGATGGCCTCGAAGACGTGGCGCACCATCGACCCCGTGAAGTGGCCGCCGATGAGGTGGAACTCGAAGCCCTCGGGCTCGCCCGTGTGCACGAGGTACGGCCGACCCGAGATGTCGACGACGGCCTGCGCGAGCGCCTCGTCGAGCGGGACGAGTGCGTCGCCGTAGCGCGAGATGCCGCGCTTGTCGCCGAGCGCCTGGCGGATGGCCTGGCCGAGCACGATGCCGGTGTCCTCGACGGTGTGGTGCACGTCGATGTGCACGTCGCCGCTGGCGCGCACGGTGAGATCGCTCAGCGAGTGCTTGGCGAAGGCGGTGAGCAGGTGGTCGTAGAACGGGACGCCCGTCTCGATGTCGCTCGTGCCGGTGCCGTCGAGATCGATGGAGAGGTCGATGCTCGACTCGCTCGTCTCGCGCTGGACGCGGGCCGTGCGGTGCTGGTTCGCCATGGTCATGCTCCGATCCTATTCGCGGCGCTCGGCGCGAACAGCGCGATCGCCTCGAGGAACGCGGTCGTCTCCGCCTCGGTGCCCGCGCTCACCCGGAGGCTGCCGGGCAGGCCGATGTCGCGGATCAGGACGCCCCGCTCGAGGAGCGCCTGCCAGAGCGCCGCCGGTTCCTCGACGCCGCCGAACAGCACGAAGTTCGACCCGCTCCGGTACGGGCGGAAGCCGAGGCCGCCGAGCTCGCGCACGATGCGCTCGCGCTGTCCGCGGATCTCGTCGACCATCGCGAGCATCTCGTCGCTGTGCGCGAGGGCGGCCAGGGCCGCGGCCTGGGTGAGGGCGGAGAGGTGGTACGGGAGCCGCACGAGACGGAGGGCGTCGATCACCGCCGGATCGGCGGCGAGGTAGCCGACCCGCGCACCCGCGAAGGCGAAGGCCTTGCTCATCGTGCGCGAGACGACGAGGCGCGGCCGGCCCTCGAGGAGCTCGAGCGCGCTCGGCGTGCCGGGGTCCGCGAACTCGAAGTAGGCCTCGTCGACGATCACGATGCCGCGCGCGGCATCGGCGACGGCGCGGATGGTGTCGAGCGACACCGGGGTACCGGTGGGGTTGTTCGGCGCGCAGAGGAAGACGACGTCGGGATCGTGCTGCTCGATGGCCGCGACGGCCGTCTCGGCGCTCAACTCGTAGTCGGCGTCGCGCGGGGCGTCGATCCACTCCGTGCCGGTGCCGGAGGCGAGCAGCGAGTACATCGAGTAGGTGGGCGAGAAGCCGAGCGCCCGGCGCCCGGGGCCGCCGAACGCCTGCAGCAGGTGCTGCAGCACCTCGTTCGAGCCGTTGGCCGCCCAGATCTGCTCGGGCGCGAGACCGTGTCCGAGGTAGCGGGCGAACGCCTCGCGCAGTGCGGTGAACTCCCGATCGGGGTACCGGTTCAGCTGGAGGATGGCCGCCGCCACTCGCGCGACGATGTCGTGCGCCACATCTTCGGGAATCGGGTGCGTGTTCTCGTTCACGTTGAGCGCGACCGGAACGATCTTCTGCGGCGCTCCGTAGGGCGAGCGCCCCCTGAGGTCATCGCGGATGGGCAGATCTTCGAAGCTCGTCACCACTTCATGCTAGTGATGCGCGGCACCCTGTGACGCCGCGATCACGCGGCGTCGGAGCGCTCAGTTCGCGGCGGGAAGCGCCAGGCGCTGGCCCGGCTCGACCACCGAGGAGTCGAGCCCGTTCAGTCGGATGATGTCGTCGATGACCACCCGCGGATCGGCCCCGGGGTCGGTCGCCTCGGCGATCTCCCACAGGGTGTCGCCGGCGCCGACCGTGACGTACTCGAAGCTCGCGCCCGGGCCGCCGACCGCGTCGTCGGCCGCCGCGACTCCGGCGCCGAGCACGCTCAGTGCCGCCCAGATGACGAGCGGGAGCGCCCCGAGGGTCGTGAAGACGACCCGACCGCGTCGGGTCAGTCGAAGCCGCGTGCGGGCACCTGCGAAGCCGTTCGCGGTGAACTCGGCACCGCTTGCTACCACTGCGCTCATCTCAACACCTCCAGGAGAATCGCACCCGGCCCTCGGCCGGGAGGGCCGGATGCGAAGCTGTGTTCCGAATCTATCTTCGATTGTTCGAATCTGCAAGCCGTTCTTCGAACATTGCGCCACGTCGGATTCGCGACACACTCGAAGGAATGTTTGCCGCACCCGCGTTGCGCGGATACAGTTTCGAATGTCAGAACAGAGTCCATCAGGGACCACCGACATTCCGGTCGCAAGACCGCCGACGAGGGGCGTCAGCACGTGAGCACCGAGACCGAGGGCAGCAAACCGGCCGCACGTGCGCGCCGCCGCAAGAGCCTCAGCGCGAAGCAGATCTCGATCCTCGAGGTCATCCAGCGCTCCGTTGCGACGCGGGGCTATCCGCCGAGCATGCGCGAGATCGGCGACGCCGTGGGCCTGTCCTCGCTGTCGAGCGTCACGCACCAGCTGAACCAGCTCGAGCTGGCCGGCTACCTGCGCCGCGACCCGAACCGTCCCCGCGCGCTCGAGGTGCTGATCGAGCTCCCAGGCAGCGACGAGCGCCAGCCGAGCGAGGGCGAGCCGATCCCCGTCGGCGACGCGGCGATGGTGCCGCTCGTCGGCCGCATCGCCGCCGGCATCCCGATCACCGCCGAGCAGCAGATCGACGAGGTCTTCCCCCTCCCCCGCCAGCTCGTGGGCAAGGGCGAGCTGTTCATGCTGAAAGTGGTCGGCGATTCCATGGTCGACGCGGCCATCTGCGACGGCGACTGGGTCGTCGTGCGATCGCAGCGCACCGCGGAGAACGGCGAGATCGTCGCGGCCATGCTCGACGAGGAGGCGACCGTGAAGGTCTTCCGGCAGCGCGACGGCCACACCTGGCTGCTCCCCCGCAACAGCGCCTTCGAGCCCATCCTGGGCGACGACGCCGAGGTGCTCGGCAAGGTCGTCGCGGTGCTCCGCGCGGTCTGACGCCGCCAGACGCCAGGAACGGCCCGGGATGCCTCGCATCCCGGGCCGTTCCGCGTCCGCAGCCGCGGCGGGTCACGCCGCTCAGGCGCGGGCGAGCGACTCCCGCACCGAACGCGCCGCGCCGACGAGGTGGGCGAGCGAGGCGACGGTCTCGGCGTAGCCGCGCGTCTTCAGCCCGCAGTCCGGGTTCACCCAGAGCCGCGAGGCCGGCACCTCCGCGACCGCGCGCTCCAACAGCTCGCGCACCTCGTCCTCGCCGGGCACCCGGGGCGAGTGGATGTCGTACACGCCCGGACCCACCCCGTGGTCGAAGCCGCTGCGGCCGAGGTCCTCGACCACCTCCATGCGGCTGCGCGCGGCCTCGATGCTCGTGACGTCGGCATCCAGCCCCCGGATGGCGTCGATGACGACGCCGAACTCGGAGTAGCAGAGGTGCGTGTGCACCTGCGTCGCCGGTGCGGCCCCGCCCGTCGCGAGCCGGAACGCGCCGACCGACCAGTCGAGGTACGCGGGCTGGTCCGCACGGCGGAGCGGCAGCAGCTCACGGAGCGCGGGCTCGTCGACCTGGATGATCCGGATGCCGGCGGCCTCCAGGTCCGCGATCTCGTCGCGGAGGGCGAGGCCCACCTGACGCGCGGTGTCGCCGAGCGGCTGATCGTCGCGCACGAACGACCAGGCCAGGATCGTCACCGGCCCCGTCAGCATCCCCTTCAGGTGCCGCTCGGTGAGCGACTGGGCGTAGGCCGACCAGCCCACGGTCATCGGCGCGGGGCGGGAGACGTCGCCCCAGAGGATCGACGGACGCGTGCAGCGCGAACCGTAGGACTGCACCCAGCCGTGCTCGGTCACCGCGAAGCCGTCGAGCAGCTCGGCGAAGTACTGCACCATGTCGTTGCGCTCCGGCTCGCCGTGCACGAGCACGTCGAGGCCGAGCTCCTCCTGCAGCCGCACGACCCGCTCGATCTCCTGCTCGATGAGCGCGCGGTAGCCGGCCTCGTCGAGCTCGCCGCCCGCGAGCGCGGCCCGCGCCCGACGGAGCTCGCCCGTCTGCGGGAAGGAGCCGATCGTCGTCGTCGGCAGCTCGGGCAGCCCGAGGTCGAGCTGGGCCTCGACGCGCGCGTCGTAGGCGACGCGCGCGAAGTCCGCGTCCGAGAGGGCGGCGAGCCGCTCGCGGACCGCCGGCACCCGCACCCCGGGCGCGCCGGCGCGGTCGACGAGGGCGGCCGAGGCATCCGCGAGCTCCGACTCGATCGTGCGCCGGCCGTCCGCGAGCCCGCGCGCGAGCGTCGCGACCTGGGCGACCTTCTGGTCGGCGAAGGCGAGCCAGCTGGCGAGCCGCGGGTCGAGCCGCTGCTCGTCCGCGAGGTCGTGCGGCACGTGCTGGAGCGAGGTGGAGGTCGCGATCGCGAGCGACCCGGCGAGCCCGTCGAGCGCCGCGGCGCGATCGAAGGCCGCCGCGAGGTCGCCCCGCCAGATGTTCCGCCCGTCGACGACGCCCGCGACGAGCGTCTTGCCCGCCAGGCCGGCGCGGGTGGTGTCGTCGAGTCCGCTCGGGAGCTCGCCGCGCACGAGGTCGAGGCCGATCGCCTCGACGGGCGCCGCCGCGAGCACGTCCAGCCCCTCGCCGATGCCGCCGTACGGGGTGGCGATGAAGAGGGCCGGGCGCCGCGCGGCGGTCCCGAGCACGGCATAGGCTCGCGCCGCCGCCTCGCGGAGGCGGGCCGGGCTCTCGTCGAGGCTCTCGCTCGCGAGGGCCGGCTCGTCGAGCTGCACCCACGCGGCGCCCGCCTCGGCGAGACGTGCCAGAAGCTCGGCGTACACGGGGAGCAGCCGCTCCAGCGCGTCGAGCGGTCGGAAGCCCTCAGGCGCCTCCGCGGCCGGTTTCGCGAGCGCGAGGAGCGTCACCGGTCCGACGAGCACCGGGCGGGTCAGCACGCCCTCCCCGAGCGCCTCCGCGAAGCGCGTCACGAGCCGCTCAGGATGGGCGCCGAACGCCGTCTCCGGGCCGATCTCGGGCACGAGGTAGTGGTAGTTCGTGTCGAACCACTTCGTCATCTCGAGCGGCGGCTGCCCCGCCTCGCCGCGGGCGAGCGCGAACTCGCCGTCGACGTCGACGGAGCCGTCGGCCGTGCGGAGGTGCGCGAAGCGCTCGGGCACCGCGCCGACCGCGAGGGCGGTGTCGAGCACCTGATCGTACGCGGCGAAGGAGTCGGGGAGGGCCGAGTCGTCGCGGCCGAGCCCGAGCTCGATGAGCCGGGCGCGGGTCGCCGACCGCAGCTCGGCGGTCCGCCGCTCGAGCTCGGCGCGGTCGATGCGTCCGGCCCAGTAGGCCTCCACGGCGCGCTTCAGCTCGCGGCGGCGGCCGATCCGCGGGTAGCCGAGGATCGTGCCCGCGGGGAAGGCGGGTGCGGTCATGTGCTGGGTCCTTTCGTCGTGCTGCGGGGTCGACGAGGCACCGCGGGATCGCGGGTCGCCGGGGAGACCCGGGGCGGGATGCCTCGGGCCGGGTCTTCGTTCGGGCTCAGCCGTGCGTCGTGGCCGAGTGGATGCCGATCCGTTCGAGCACCGAGCGCACCGTCTCGTGCCGGTTGTAGGTGTAGAGGTGGAGGCCGGGCGCCCCGCCGGCGAGCACCGCGGCCGCGAGCGCCGCCGCGTGCGCCTCGCCGATCTCCGCGCGGCCCGCGGCGTCCGGTTCGATCTCGAGCGCGATCGCGAGCTCCGCGGGCGGTTCGACGCCCGTCAGCTCGGTGAGCCGGGCGAGGCGGGCCGGCGTCGTCACGGGCATGAGGCCGGGCAGGATCGGGATCGAGACCCCGGCCGCGCGCGCCCGCTCCACGAAGCCGAGGTAGTCCTCGGCGTGCCAGAACAGCTGGGTGATCGCGAGCGTCGCCCCGGCGACCTCCTTGGCGAGGAGGGCGTCGACGTCCTGGGCGAGGCCGCGCGAGCGCGGATGCCCCGTCGGGAAGGCGGCGACGGCGACGCGCTCGGGGCGCGGGCGGGCGCGGATCCGCCGGGCGCCGGGGGCGCCGGGCACTCCGGCCTGGCCGAAGGGCTCGCGCTCCTCCTGCACCCGGTGGATGAGCTGCACGAGTTCGGCGGCCGAGCCCAGGTCGCCGAGACCGGCGTCCGCGTCGCCGTCCTCCGGGGGGTCGCCGCGGAGCGCGAGGAAGCTCGTGATCCCCGCGTCGAGGAACTCCCGCACGATGCGGTTCGCCTCGGCGTGGGAGGAACCGACGCAGGTGAGGTGCGCCATCGGCTCGACGTGCGTCTGCTCGAGGATGTATCGGAGCACCGTGAGGGAGCGTCCGCGCGAGGAACCGCCGGCGCCGAACGTCACGGAGATGAACGCGGGGTCGACCTCGGCCAGCCGATCGATCGTGCGCCCGAGCGCGATCGCCGCGGCGTCGCTGCGCGGCGGGTACAGCTCGAAGGAGATCGGCGGACGGCCGGGACAGTCGCCTGCGGCTCCGGTCATGCTGGCTCCTCGACGGGATGCCGCATGGGCGGTGGCACGGCTTGCCGCGGCCACCGCCGCCGTGCGGCGGGTGGGTCTCGCGGGCGGGTGCCGGGCTCGGCGGTCGCTCCTGGCGGCGGGCATCCGGCCCGTCGCCGACGATCATGAGCGACGATACGCCGACGGCGCCGGGCGCGCAGGAGTATGACCGAGGATGACGCCGCGGGACGCCGGATGACCCGGCCTCCCGCGGCGGTGCGGCTCGGTTCTAGGCCGCGACCGGCGCCCGGAACTCGGCGAGCTGGCCCGCGAGTTCGGGCGAGACGAGCGCGCGCACCCGGGTGCCCTCCTCGACGTAGTCGAGCTCGAGCACGCGGGAGGTCTCGTGCAGCGCGGAGACGATGTCGCCGCGTTCGTAGGGCACGAGCAGCTCGACCTCGACGGCCGGGTCGGGCAGCATGCGCCCGATCGCCTCGAGCACGGCCTCGACGCCCTCGCCGGTGCGCGCGGACACGAACACGGCATCGGGCTCAAGGCCCTGCAGCACGAGGCGGTCCTCGGCGGTGACGAGATCGGCCTTGTTGAACACGACGAGCTCGGGCACGTCGCGTGCGCCGACCTCGCCGATGACGTCGCGCACGGTGGCGATCTGCCCGGCCGGGTCGGGGTGCGCTGCGTCGACGACGTGCACGATGAGGTCGGCGTCGCCGACCTCCTCGAGCGTCGAGCGGAACGCCTCGACGAGCTGGTGCGGCAGGTTGCGCACGAAGCCGACCGTGTCGGCGATCGTGTACACGCGGCCGTCGGCCGTCGTGTTGCGCCGCACGGTCGCGTCGAGCGTCGCGAAGAGCGCGTTCTCCACGAGCACGCCCGCGCCGGTGATGCGGTTCAAGAGGCTCGACTTGCCGGCGTTCGTGTAGCCCGCGATCGCAACGGACGGCACCGCGTTGCGCTTGCGGTTGGCCCGCTTCGCCTCGCGGGCCGGCTTCATGCCGACGATCTGCTTGCGGAGCTTCGCCATGCGGGAGTGGATGCGCCGCCGGTCGAGTTCGAGCTTCGTCTCACCGGGGCCGCGGCTGCCCATGCCGGCGCCGGCGCCGCCGACCTGGCCACCGGCCTGGCGCGACATCGACTCGCCCCAGCCGCGGAGCCGGGGAAGCAGGTACTCGAGCTGCGCGAGCTCGACCTGGGCCTTGCCCTCCCGGCTCTTCGCGTGCTGGCTGAAGATGTCGAGGATGACGGCCGTGCGGTCGATCACCTTGACCTTCACCGCGTCCTCCAGCGCGCGGCGCTGGCTCGGTGCGAGCTCGGTGTCGGCGATGACGGTGTCGGCGCCGAGGGAGGCGACGATGTGGCGCAGCTCCTCGACCTTGCCGCGGCCGAGGTAGGTGGCGGGGTCGGGGTGCGGGCGGCGCTGCAGTACGCCGTCGAGCACCCGGGCTCCCGCGGTCTCGGCGAGGGCGGAGAGTTCGCGCAGCGAGGTCTCCGCGTCGTCGAGCGAGCCCTGCGAGTAGACGCCGATGAGCACGACGTTCTCGAGTCGGAGCTGGCGGTACTCGACCTCGGTGACGTCTTCGAGCTCGGTCGATAGCCCGCTCACGCGGCGGAGCGCTGCACGCTCCTCGCGGTCGAGCTGTTCGCCGTCGCTGGACTGCCACGGCGAGGCATCCGCGCCGTCCTTCTGGATGGCTGCGGCGGCCTCGGCACCGAACCGGGCGATGCCGGCGCGCGTGTCGGCCGAGCGCAGCACGCGCTCGACGGCGTCGTCGGGGTGCTGTTCTGGGGCTTCGTTCATCGTGTCCAGCCTACTTCTCCCTCGTGCGATAGGTTCCCCTGTATGTCTCAGGAGCACTACTTCTCGTCCAAGCCCGCGTCGGAGGACGCGCTGCGCACCGTCCGGGTGCGCCTGGCGGGGCGTGAACTCGAGCTGCTCACCGCCGCCGGGGTGTTCAGCCCCGAGCACGTCGACCACGGCACCCGTGTGCTGCTCGACCACGCCCCCGAGCCGCCCGCCGACGGGCAGCTGCTCGACCTCGGCTGCGGTTGGGGGCCGATGGCGCTGACGCTCGCGCTGCGCTCCCCCGATGCGACGGTCTGGGCCGTCGACGTGAACGAACGGGCACTCGACCTCGTGCGACGCAACGCCGCGCGGCTCGGGCTCACGAATGTCAACGCCGTGCTGCCCGAGGATGTTCCCGGCGACCTGGCGTTCCGCGCGATCTGGTCCAACCCGCCGATCCGCATCGGCAAGCCGCAGCTGCACGAACTGCTCACGACGTGGCTGCCCCGCCTCGAGGCCGACCGCTCGGCCTGGCTCGTCGTGCAGAAGAATCTCGGCGCCGACTCGCTGCAGCGCTGGCTCGGCGAGACGCTGCCGAGCGGCACGGCGGTCGAGCGGCACGCCACCGACAAGGGCTTCCGCCTCATCGAGGTGCGCTCGCCCGACGCGTGACGCGTACGCGGCGCGCGCCGCGCTCGGCGCACGGCGCTCGCGATCAGTCCGCCGCGCCCGTGCGCGCCGCACGGATCGCCGCCGTGCTCGTGAGCACGAGGAATCCGCTCGTCGCGACCAGCACCGCGAGCAGCGGCGCGGTCCACGCGCCGGTCGACTCGTGCAGGGCGCCGAGCACGGGCGGCGCGGTCGCGGCGAGCAGGTAGCCGCCGGCCTGCACGAGCGCGGACATCTGCGTCGTCTCCCGGTCGGTGCGCGTGAACCGCACGACCGAGGCGATGATGACGACGAAGCCGCCGCCCTGCGCGACGCCGCCGGTGACGGTCCAGAGCAGGTACGCGTCCGGCGCGAGCAGCAGCCCGAGCGGCAGGCTCATCCAGAGCACGCCGACGATCGCGGGCTGCAGCCAGACGGGGCGCGCGCGGCCGAGGAACGGCACGCCGAGCGCGCCCACGACGGCGGCCAGCTGGAACAGCGAGGAGACGTTGCCCGCGGCGATCGCGTCGAGGCCGTGCTCGTCGCCGTACAGGCTCGGCAGCCAGGCGCTCAGGCCGTAGTACGAGAACGACTGCGTGGCGAAGGCCGCGGCGAGCAGCCAGGTCATGCTGTTGCGCCACGCGGATCGCTCCCCCGGGATCACGCCGGTCGGTCCGGTGACCGCCTGCATCGAGCCGGTGACCGCGAGCGCCTCCGCCGCCCTCGCCTCCCGGCTCTCCGCGACCGTGCGGCGCAGGTGCACGCCCCACACCGCGAGCGCGACGAGGATGAGCACGCCCCAGACGGCGGTGGCCCACTGCCAGCCGATCTGCTCGGCGAGCGGCGCGGTGGCGGCGATGGTGAGCATCGAGCCGACGTTCATCATGGCCGAGTACACGCCGGTGACGAGCTGCGCCCGCGCCGGTGGCACGTCGCGCCGGATGACGACTGGCACGACGACGTTGCCGATCGCGATGGCGATGCCGATCACGATGGTGCCGACGAAGGCGGCCGTCGTCGTACCGCCGGACCGGATGATCGTGCCGATCAACGTGCCGATGAGCGCGATCGCGACGGCGCGCTCGGCACCGGTCAGCCGGATCGTCCAGGCGGCGACGGGCGTGCCGAGCGCGAAGCAGAGCACCGGCAGGCTGGTCAGCAGCCCCGCGGTGGTCGGCGTGATGCCGAGGCTCTGCTCGATATCCCCGATGACCGGCGAGATCGTGACGAGCGGCCCGCGGAAGTTCAGCGCGACGAGCGAAATGCCGACGAGCAGCAGCCAGGGGAAGGCGGAGCGCGCGGACTCTCGGCGGTCGGCCCCGCTCATGCGAGCGCGAGCACGCCGTCGTAGACGAGCTCGGCCGGGCCGGAGAGCGAGACGTGCTCGCCGTCGGGGGCGTTCACCATGCGGACGCCGAGCACCCCGCCGGGCACCTGGACGCGCCAGGCGTCAGGCGCGCCCGCGCCCGCCCAGTGCCGCACGGCGAGCGCCGAGGCGACCGCGCCCGTGCCGCAGGACAGAGTCTCGCCCGAGCCGCGCTCGTGCACGCGCATGCGGATGCGGCCGACGCCGTCCTCGACGAGCGGGTCGGCCGGCACCACGAACTCGACGTTCGCACCGGCCTCGGGCTCCGGGTCGAGCACGGGCAGGTAGCCGAGGTCGAGGCCCTCGAGCTCGGCCTCGTCGGCGAGGGCGACGACGACGTGCGGGTTGCCGACGTCGATGCCGAGGCCGGGCCGCGCGACGGGCAGGTTCTTCGCGCGCACGAGCGGCTCGCCGCCGGCGAGCCGCCACACGCCGAGGTCGGCCTGGTAGCCGCTGCCGGCCCGGCGCACGTGCCGCACGCCGGCGCGGGTGCCGATGACGAGCTCGCCGCCGTCGGGCAGCTCGGCGAGGCCCTGGTCGAGCAGGTACGCGGCGTAGACGCGGATGCCGTTGCCGCACATCTCCGAGACGGAGCCGTCGGCGTTCCAGTAGTCCATGAACCAGACGGCCGCGGCGTCCTCGGCGAGGGCATCGGCCCCGGCCGCGAGGTTGCTGCTGCGGACCGCGCGGATGACGCCGTCGGCGCCGACGCCGAAGCGCCGGTCGCAGACCGCGCGGATCTGTTCGGGGGTCAGTTCGAGGTCGCCCTCGGGATCCGCGAAGAGCACGAAATCGTTGCCGGTGCCCTGCCCCTTGGTGAACCTGAGATCGAACGACATGCGCTTCAGTCTAGGGCGGCGAGCCGGTCGAGCTCCGCGGCGCGGGCGTCGTCGTCGAGGGGGTCGAGCACGACCGCTTCGCGGTACCGCTTGAACCAGCCCACCTGGCGTCTCGCGTACACCCGGGTGAGCTGCTGGGTCTCGACGATCGCCTCGGCCCGCGGCATCCGGCCCTGCAGCTCGGCCAGGGCCTGCGCGTAGCCGATCGCCTTGCGCGCGGTCACCCCGCGCTCCAGTCCCAGCGGCAGGAGACCCGCCACCTCGTCGACGAGCCCGTCGCGCCACATCTGCTCGACCCGCTCGTCGAGCCGAGCGACGAGCGCGGCCCGGTCGCTGCGGAGGTGCACGATGCGGTGCGGGCGCCACGGCACCGGCTCCTCGGGAAGGCGCGCCGCCTTGGGTTCGCCGGTCACCTCGATGACCTCGAGCGCTCGCACGATGCGCCGGCCGTTCTGCGCGTCGACGCCTGCGGCGGTCTCGGCGTCGATCTCGCGCAGTCGCGCGTGCAGGAGTCCAGGCCCCCGCTCGGAGAGCTCGGCCTCGAGTCGCGCGCGCACCGCCGGGTCGGTGCCGGGGAAGCGGAAGTCGTGGATGACGCTCGAGACGTACAGGCCGGAGCCGCCGACGAGCACCGCGACACCCCCGTCGGCGGTGATCCGCTC
The DNA here is from genome assembly GCF_022811605.1 of Agromyces soli. Taxonomy (GTDB): domain Bacteria; phylum Actinomycetota; class Actinomycetes; order Actinomycetales; family Microbacteriaceae; genus Agromyces; species Agromyces soli. The sequence continues at coordinate 3,304,554 of NZ_CP094533.1, forward strand.
GACGGCGGCGCGCGCATCGCGCTGGTACGCGGCGACGGAGGCCTCCGCGGTCACCTCGAGCACGTCGAGGAGGTGGTGCGGGATGCCTCGGCGCGCCGCGACGGGCAGCTTCGCCGTGCCGATGTCCATGCCGCGGTAGAGCTGCATGGCGTCGGCGTTCACGATCTCGGCCTGCCGGCCGGTGCGCGCGACCGCCTCGGCGAGGTCGAGCGCGAAGTCCGACTTGCCGGTGCCGGTGGCACCGACGACCGCGACGAGGGTCACCTCAGCGCTGACCGTCGGTGGGATCGTAGATCGGCATGGTGCCGACGCCCGGCGAGACGAGCGGCTCGCGCGCCACGCGGACCGACGGCAGTCCGAGCGAGACCGGACCTGGCGCTCCGGCGGCGCCGCCGTCGGCCGGCACGCCGCAGCTCTCGGCCTGCGCGCGGTCCCAGGCGTCGCCGGCGCGGGTGCGACGGACCGCGAGCGGCGCCCCGTCGGGCGAGTCGGCGATGAGGTGGAACGGCGCCGCCTGCGAGATGACGACGGTGACGACGTCGCCCGGCCGCGGGATCTCGGAGCCCTCCGGCACCTCGAAGTGCACGAGCCGGCTGTCTTCGGCACGGCCCGAGAGCCGATGCGTCTCGGCGTCCTTCTTGCCCTCGCCGGTCGCGACGAGCACCTCGGCGGTGCGGCCGATGAGTCGCTGGTTCTCTTCCCAGGAGATGCGCTCCTGGAGGGCGATGAGCCGCTCGTAGCGCTCCTGCACGACCTCCTTCGGCACCTGCTCCTCCATCGTGGCGGCGGGGGTGCCCGGGCGGATGGAGTACTGGAAGGTGAAGGCGGAGGCGAAGCGGGCGGCTTCGACGACGCGAAGGGTCTCCTGGAAGTCCTCCTCGGTCTCGCCCGGGAAGCCGACGATGATGTCGGTGGAGATCGCCGCGTTCGGGATCTTGGCGCGCACCCGGTCGAGGATGCCGAGGAAGCGTTCGGAGCGGTAGGAGCGCCGCATGGCCTTGAGGATGCGGTCGGAGCCCGACTGCAACGGCATGTGCAGCTGCGGCATGACGTTCGGTGTCTCGGCCATGGCGTCGATGACGTCGTCGGTGAAGGCGGCGGGATGCGGGCTCGTGAAGCGGATGCGCTCGAGCCCGTCGATCTTGCCTGCGGCGCGGAGGAGCTTGCCGAACGCCTGCCGGTCGCCGAACTCGACGCCGTAGGAGTTGACGTTCTGCCCGAGCAGCGTGACCTCGATGGCGCCGTCGTCGACGAGCGCCTGCACCTCGGCGAGGATCTCGCCCGGCCGGCGATCCTTCTCCTTGCCGCGGAGCGCGGGCACGATGCAGAAGGTGCAGGTGTTGTTGCAGCCGACCGAGATGGACACCCAGCCGCTGTAGGTCGAGTCGCGCTTCGTCGGCAGCGTCGAGGGGAAGACCTCGAGCGCGTCGAGGATCTCGAGCTGCGCCTCGTCGTTGTGACGGGCCCGTTCGAGCAGGCTCGGCAGGGCGCCCATGTTGTGCGTGCCGAAGACGACGTCGACCCACGGCGCCTTCTCGAGGATGACGTTCTTGTCCTTCTGCGCGAGGCAGCCGCCCACGGCGATCTGCATGCCCTCGTGGCGGCGCTTCACGCCGGCGAGGTGCCCGAGGTTGCCGTAGAGCTTGTTGTCGGCGTTCTCTCGCACCGCGCAGGTGTTGATGACGACCACGTCGGCCTCGGCGCCGTTGGCGGGGACGTAGCCGGCGGCCTCGAGAGAGCCCGACAGCCGCTCGGAGTCGTGCACGTTCATCTGACAGCCGAAGGTGCGCACCTCGTAGGTGCGCGGGGCGGACTCTGCCTGGGCGGGGACGGCCTCGCCCGGCGAGACCTCGTGAAGCGTGCTCATGATCGCACCAGTCTACGAGCGTTCGCGAGGCAGCGCCGTCGCCACCGCCTCCCGCACGACGTCGCCCGGATACCCCCGCCTGGCGAGGAATGCCGAGAGCCGGCGCTCGGCGACCGCACGGTCGAGCCCGCCGAGCTGCCGTGCCCGACGTTCGGCGACCGCGATGGCGTTCGTGAGCTCGACCTCGGGGTCGAGCTCACCGACGGCCTCTCGGGCGACGCCGACGTCGACGCCGCGCCGTCCGAGCTCCGCGAGGATCGCCCCGCTCCCCCGGCCGCGGCGTTCACCGTGACTGTGCACGAGCTGCTCGGCGAGCCGGGCGTCGTCGAGGTAACCGAGCCGCTCGTAGCGCTCGATCCAGTCTTCGACCTCGATGTCGTCGAGGCCGTGCTCGACCAGCACGGCCCGGACCTCGGCGACCGACAACGCCGAACGCCGGAGCCGGCCGACCACGATTCGATCGATGCGCTCGTCGCGTTCGGGACCCGGCTCGTCGACCTCGACGGGCTCGTCGGCCCGAGGCCGGTGCCCGCCCCTGGATCGCGATCGGTCGGCCCGCGGCCCACCGCGCCGACCGGCGGCATCCTCACCGCTGGCGGCTCCGGCGAACGTCGCCTCGTCGGCGGGCTCGGACGTCACCGCGATGAGGTGCGACCACTCGCTGCCCCGAGGCGGTCGCGCCTCGGAGTCACGCGAGCGGGAGCGGCTCGATCGCGAGGCCGACGTGCGCGACGCGCTCGGTGGCGATGCTGCCGGCCGTGCCGAGGTCGACCCCGACTCGCCCTGGCGCGGGCTCGGCTCGACACCGGGCACCGCCCACGGCAGATACGCGACGGGCGCGAGCCGCTCGGACTCGGCCGGCTGACCGACCTCGTCCGAGCGCTCGCGCCCACCACCCGGCTCGTGCCGACGGACCATGGGACTCAGGCGCCCCGGCGCTTCGCGTCGATCGACTCGACGTTGCCGCCCGTCTCGGCTGCCTGCTGCCCCTGCTTGCCGATGCCGAGCTTCACGAGGATCTTCTGCTCGATGTCGGCGGCGATGTCGGGGTTCTGCAGGAGGAAGTTGCGCGCATTCTCCTTGCCCTGGCCGAGCTGGTCGCCGTCGTAGGTGTACCACGCACCCGACTTCTTCACGATGGCCTGGTCGACGCCGTAGTCGATGAGCGAGCCCTCGCGGGAGATGCCGACGCCGTACAGGATGTCGAACTCGGCCTGCTTGAACGGCGGGGCCATCTTGTTCTTGACGACCTTGACGCGGGTGCGGTTGCCGACCGCCTCGGTGCCGTCTTTCAGGGTCTCGATGCGACGGATGTCGAGGCGCACCGAGGCGTAGAACTTCAGCGCCTTGCCGCCGGCGGTCGTCTCGGGCGAACCGAAGAACACGCCGATCTTCTCGCGGAGCTGGTTGATGAAGATCATCGTGGTGTTCGTCTGGTTGAGCCCACCGGTCAGCTTGCGGAGCGCCTGCGACATGAGGCGGGCCTGGAGACCGACGTGCGAGTCGCCCATCTCGCCCTCGATCTCGGCGCGGGGCACGAGCGCCGCGACGGAGTCGATGACGACGAGGTCGATGGAGCCCGAGCGGACGAGCATGTCGGCGATCTCGAGCGCCTGCTCGCCCGTGTCGGGCTGCGAGACGAGGAGCGAGTCGATGTCGACGCCCAGCTTCTTGGCGTAGTCGGGGTCGAGCGCGTGCTCGGCGTCGACGAAGGCGGCGATGCCGCCGGCGCGCTGCACGTTGGCGATGGCGTGCAGGGTGAGCGTGGTCTTTCCCGAGGATTCCGGGCCGTAGATCTCGATGATGCGGCCGCGGGGCAGGCCGCCGACGCCGAGCGCGACGTCGAGGGCGATGGAACCGGTGGGGATGACCTCGACCGGGGCGCGCTCTTCACTGCCGAGGCGCATGACGGAGCCCTTGCCGAACTGGCGGTCGATCTGGGCGAGGGCGGTTTCGAGGGCTTTCTCGCGGTCTGCGGGAGAGGGCATGAGGTGGGCTCCTTCTGAGTCGGTCGGCTGCCTCTAGGCTGTCGCGCCTCGAGCGGGGCCGTGACCCCGCCCGCCTTGCGACAAGGCGGGTTCGGATCGGAAGATCCGACGCCTCCGACGCTAGCCACCACCACCGACACCGGGTGCCGGAAGCGGTGAACCGTGGACGGATCCTGGATCACCTCACCTGTTGAGGACAGTACCGCAGCACCGAACGCATGTTCGAACCCGCCGCGGCGTGTCGAACAGATCTTCGGCGCGGTTCAGCTCGTGGCGCGCGGCTCGCGGATCGCCGGCCCGTGGCGCCGCGCCAACGGGACGTCGGTCGCCTCGCAGAGCGCCGCCCAGACCTCGCGGGCCGGAACGCCGTCGGCGAGCGCCTCCTTCGCCGTGCGCCCGCCGAACGCGGCGAGCGCCAGATCGGCGACCACGACCCCGCCGTAGCCCTCGCCGAACTCCTCGGCGACGGCGAGCTGGAACTCGCTGAGCTTCACGTCGACCTCCTGCCGGCCGCACGGCCGGGAACAGCCGAACGGCCGGTCGAGGACCGGCCGTTCGGGGAATCGGGGAGCACTGAACTCGAGGCTCAGCGCACCATCATGTCTGCGTCGAACTCGGCGACGAGCTCGTCGGGCAGGCTGTCGGGCACCGCGGTGAGGCCCTCGAGCACGGCGATGCGATCGCCGACCTCGTGCATGATCACCGAGATGGGAGTGTCGAGCGCCTCGGCGACGGACGCGAGGATCTCGCTCGACGCCTCCTTCTGCCCGCGCTCGACCTCACTGAGGTAGCCGAGAGCGACGGAGGCCTTGGACGCCACCTGGCGAAGGGTGCGCCCCTTCTGCAGCCGGAAGTCCCTCAGCACATCGCCGATCTCCTGACGAACCAGAACCATCGGAACCTCCTTCTCTTCTGCCTCTCGGCCCGGTTGGACCGGAACGGGAGGGTCAGTCTAACCGACGTCTCCCGTGAGTCAGACTCTAGCCTTGCACACTGGAATTCCCGTGTGAACTCGTCACATGTAACGGCTCGGAGTCGGCGGGTATTCCGCGGGGCCCCGCGGCGATCCCGGGTGATCACCACGGGGCCCCGCGGCCCGAAGCTGCGACTACTTCGTCGCTTCGTCGATCGCCTGGATCGCGGACGTCGGCACGAGCTTCGGCGCCGCCTCGAGCCGCGCTCTGCGTCGCTTCAGCCAGATGCCGCCGAGCACGATGACGGCCATCGTCGTGTAGGCGATGATCGCGAACGGACTGTGCACGAGGTAGAGCAGATCGCCCTGGCTGATCGCCATCGCCTTGCGGAGCTGCTCCTCGGCCATCGGCCCCAGGATGCCGCCGACGACCATCGGGGCGACCGGGTAGCCGTAGCGGCGCATGAGGAAGCCGGCGACGCCGACGACGAGCAGCGTGAGGGTGTCGAAGACGTTGAAGTGCAGCGCGTACGCTCCGAGGCCGGCGAAGGCGAGGATGCCGGCGTAGAGGTACGGCCGCGGGATGCGCAGCACCTTCACCCACATGCCGACCAGCGGCAGGTTGAGCACGAGCAGCAGCACGTTGCCGATGTAGAGGCTCGCGATGAGCGCCCAGACGAGGCCCGACTGGTTCTCGAAGAGCAGCGGCCCCGGGCGGATGCCGTACGACTGGAACGCGGAGATGATGATGGCCGCGGTCGCCGTGGTCGGCAGGCCGAGCGTCAGCAGCGGCACCAGCACGCCGGCCGCCGCTGCGTTGTTCGCGGCCTCCGGGCCCGCGACGCCCTCGATCGCGCCGCGCCCGAACTGCTCGCGGGCGCGGCCCTTCGCGAGCTTGCGCTCGCTCGCGTAGGAGAGGAACGTCGCGACGTCGGCGCCGCCGGCCGGGATCGTGCCGATCGGGAAGCCGATCGCCGTGCCGCGCAACCACGGCTTCCACGAGCGGCGCCAGTCGCTGCGGGTCATCCAGCTGCGCCATCCGCGCGTGACCGGGATGAGCTGCACCGCGCCGTGCCGGAGCCGCGACGCGACGTAGAGCGTCTCGCCGAGCGCGAAGAGGCCGACCGCGATGAGCACGACGTCGATGCCGTCGGCGAGGCTCGGCACCCCGAAGGTGTAGCGCTGCTGCCCGGAGAGCACCTCGGTACCCACGAGCCCGAGCATGAGGCCGAGCCCGAGCGAGACGAGCCCACGCGGCACGCTCGAGCCGAGCAGGGCCCCGACCGTGAGGAACGCCACGACCATCAGGGCGAAGTAGTCCGCCGGTCCGAGCTGCACCGCGAGCTTGGCGATGCCGGGGGCGAGGAAGGTGAGCAGCACGGTGGCGATCGTGCCCGCGACGAAGGAGCCGATGGCGGCCGTGGCGAGGGCGGCCGCGCCGCGGCCGGCCTTCGCCATCCGATTGCCCTCGAGCGCGGTGACGATCGATGCGGACTCCCCCGGCGTGTTCAGCAGGATCGAGGTGGTCGAGCCGCCGTACATGCCGCCGTAGTAGATGCCGGCGAAGAGGATCAGGGCGCCCGTGGGATCGAGCGAGTAGGTGAGCGGCAGCAGGAGGGCGACGGTCATCGCCGGGCCGATGCCCGGCAGCACGCCGACCGCGGTGCCGACGAAGACGCCGAACAGCGCGTAGAGGAGGTACTGCGGCTGCAGGGCCGTGGCGAAGCCCTCGAGGAGGGCGGCGAGACTATCCATTGAAGATCGGGATCCAGTCGAGCAGGGGGCCGGCGGGGAGCGAGAGCCCCAGCCAGGTCCCGAAGAGCAGTTGCGTGGCGAGCCCGAGTCCGAGCCCGACGAGCACCGCGATCCACCAGCGCTTCGCGCCGAGGGTGAGGGCCGCGCCGGCGAAGACCACGGCGATCGCGATCGGCCAGCCGACGAACTCGATGAGCACGAGCTGCGAGCAGAACACGACGACGAGCAGCACGACCGCCCGCCAGTCGGTCTTCGCGTTCGGGTCGACGTCCTCGCCCTCGTCGGGCTGTCCGCGGTGCCCCGTCGCGATCGCGACGACGACGGCGACCGCGGCGGCGAGCAGCAGCGCGCCGACGAAGTACGGGAAGACGCGCGGGCCGAGCACGCTCGCCGAGCCCGGCGGGACGCGAATGGCCCCGGCGCCGACGATGACGCCGACGCCGAGCAGCGCGCAGACGACCGCGAACGCGAGCTCGCCGATCGGCCGCCGGGGTCCGGCCCCCGCCGGGCGGGGGCCGCCGGCGGGGTCCGGAGTCTCGGTGGTCACTTCGCGACCAGGCCGATCGTCTGCAGCGTCTCGGCGACCTCGGCGATGTTCCCGTCGAGGAACGCCTGGAACTCGTCGCCGACGAGGAACGCGTCGCTCCAGCCCTTGTCGGCCAGGGTCGTCGTCCACGCGTCGGAGGCGTGCAGCTCGGTCACGAGCTCGACCAGTGCTTCACGGTCGGCGTCGTCGATGCCGGGAGGGGCGAGGAGCCCACGCCAGTTGGTGAGTTCGATGTCGTAGCCCTCGTCGGCCAGCGTCGGCACCTCGGGCAGCAGCTCGCTCGGCTCGCCTGACGAGACCGCCAGCGCGCGGAGCTCGCCCGCCTCGACCTGCTCGGCGAACTCGCCGACGCCCGAGATGCCGGCCTGCACGGTGCCGCCGAGCAGCATCGTGACCGCTTCGCCGCCGCCCGAGTTCGGGATGTAGTTCAGCGTCGACGGGACGTCGGCGGGGTCGACGCCGGCCTCGGTGACGAGCATGCCGGCCAGGATGTGGTCGGCGCCTCCCGCGGAACCGCCGGTGACCGAGATCGCCGCGCCCTCCTTCACAATCGCGTCGACGAGGTCGCCGACCGACTTGTAGGGCGACGACGAGGGCACGACCACGACGAGCGGCTCCTCGGTGAGCCGGGCGATCGGGGTGACGTCCTCGATGCGCGACTGCGAAGCGTTCGTCTCGACGGCGCCGACCATCACGAGGCCGGTCACCATGAGGGTGGCCGGATCCTTCTCGTTGGCGAGCGCCGCGAGGCCGACGGTGCCGCCCGCGCCGCCGATGTTCTCGACGGGCGCCTTGCCGACGAGGCCTTCACCGGTGAGCACCTCGCCGAGCGCACGAGCGGTCTGGTCCCAGCCGCCGCCGGGGTCCGCCGGGGCGATGAGCTGGACGGCGTCGAGCGACACCGCCTCCGAGTCGCCTCCGCCGGAGGGCTGCGCCCCGGTGCCGGAACAGGCCGCGAGGCCGAGTCCGGTCGCGAGCGCGAGAGCGACGACGCCGTAGCGCCGCGCCGTGGGTCGGGAAAGGACCGCGGACCGCGGTCCGGATGCTGATCGCAAGACTCCTCCTTGAGCGCCGGCCACCCTGGCCGGTCGATCGGTACGGCACGAAGCTAGAGCCCGGCTTCCGTCAGGCGGAATGCTGCGGTCGTAAGCGTCGTAAGGGTCGTTGCGGTCGTTTCGGTCGTAGTGTTCACGGCTCCGGATGCCTGGAGGCGCCGCCGCGTGCGGCACACTGTTCCAGTGGGCCGGTCGATGTCGCTGCGCATGCAGCTCCTGCTGCTGCAGGTGACGATCGTGCTCGCCACCGTCGTCGGCACCGGACTCGTCGCCGCCCTGCTGCAGGAGCGGCAGCTCCGCGAGTCGTACGAGGACCGCATGGTCGCCGTCGCCCAGTCCGTCGCCTCGCTGCCCGTGATCATCGACGCCTTCGACGACCGCGCGCCGTCGCGCACGATCCAGCCGATCGCCGAGGTGATCCGCGAGGCCTCCGACGTGACGTACGTCGTCGTCGCGAACGACGAGGGCATCCGCTACTCGCACCCCGATCCCGAGCGGATCGGCGAGCGGGTCTCCACCGACCCGTCCGTGCCGCTCTCCGGACGGATCTACGTCGGCACGCAGACCGGCACGCTCGGCGAGTCCTGGCGGGTCAAGGTGCCGATCTTCGCCGCGGACGGCACGACCGTGCTCGGTCAGGTCTCGGTCGGCATCCTCGAGTCCGAGCTCCGCGAAGACTTCCTCGGCGGCCTCTGGGCGCTCTTCGCGGCGCTCGTCGGGGCGACCCTCGTGGGCGTGCTCGGCTCCGCCTGGATCGGCGGGCTCATCCGGCGCCGCATCTACGGACTCGAGCCCGACGAGATCCGTGCCCTGCTGGAGACACGAGAGGCCATGCTGCACGGCATCCGCGAGGGCCTCGTCGCCCTCGACGGCGACCGGCGCATCGTGCTCGTGAACGACGCGGCCGCCCGCCTCCTCGGCGTGGACGCCGAGGCCGTGCTCGGCCGCACGGTCGACGAGGCGCTCGACGGCGAGCTCGCCCGCTTCATCGTGGCCGACGAGCCCGCCGAGACCCCCGTGCTCTCCGGCGAACGCGTGCTGCTCGTGCACGCCGACCGCATCCGCGTCGACGGCCGCGAGGTGGGCTGGATCGCGATCCTCCGCGATCGCACCGAGCTCGAGACCATGCTGCGCGAGCTGCAGGGCGCGCAGAGCCTCGCCGACGACCTCCGCGCCCAGTCGCACGAGTTCTCGAACACCCTGCACGTGCTCGGCGGGCTCATCGAGCTCGGCCAGTTGGAGGCGGCAACGGCCTTCATCGAGCGCGTCGGTGCCGGCGGCGCGCTGAGCTCGCTGCACGACCACGGCGGCATCGCCGATCCCGAGACGGCGGCGCTCGTGCTCGCCAAGCGCTCCCGCGCCCACGAGCTCGGCATCGGGCTCGAGGTCGACCCCGCCTCGCATCTCGGCAGTGGGCACCCCGCGGCCGACGACATCCGCACCGTCGTGGCGAACCTCCTCGACAACGCCGTCGAAGCGTGCGTCCTCGGCGGCGGCGTCCACCTCCTCGTGCGCGACGACCTCGAGCCCGATGTCGTCCTGGTGCAGGTCGACGACGACGGACCGGGCGTCCCGGCCGAGCGCCGCGCCGCGATCTTCCAGCCCGACGTCAGCGACAAACCCCCCGCACCCGGCAAGGCGCGCCGCGGCATCGGGCTCACCATCGTCCAGCGGATCGCCCTCCGGCTCGGGGGCACCGCCGAGGCCGTGCCCTCCCCCGCCGGCGGCGCGCGCTTCACCGTCCGGCTGCCCTCCGCCAGAGACCGGGCGGAGGCGGACGCATGAGCGACGTCCGCGTCGTCATCGTCGACGACGACTTCGCCGTCGCCCAGGTCAACCGGGCCTTCGTCGACGCCCGGCCCGGCTTCGTCGTCGTCGCCGAGGCGCACACCGGCGCCGCCGCGCTCGCGGCCATCGAGCAGCACCGCCCGGAGCTCGTCCTGCTCGACGTGTACCTGCCCGACCTCGGCGGCCTCGAAGTACTCCGCCGACTGCGCGCCTCGGGCGACGAGATCGAAGTCATCGCCGTGACCGCGGCCCGCGACCTCGACACCGTGCGGAGGGCGCGACTGCTCGGCGTGCGCCAGTACCTCGTGAAGCCGTTCACCGGAGCGACCCTCGGCGAACGGCTCGAGGAGGTGCGGCGCGAGCTCCGCCGGGAGCGTCGCCCCGACGCGCTCGACCAGCAGGAAGTCGACCGCCTGCTCGGCACTGCGGCGGCGGCGACCGGCCCGCTGACGGTGCCGAAGGGGCTGTCGGGGGTCAGTCTCGGCCGGGTCACCGCCGAGCTCGCGAACGCGGCACCAGATGCCTCGGCCGCCGAGATCGCCCAATCGCTCGGCATGAGCCGGGTGAGCGCCCGGCGCTACCTCGAGCACCTCGTCGCGACCGGCGCGGCCGAGGTCGCCCCGCGGTACGGTGCGGCGGGCCGCCCGGAGCACCGCTACCGGCGGCGGGAGTCGCGCTAGAGCCCGGCGCGCAGCTCGGCGATGGCCCGGCGCACCGTCTCGGCTCGGATCTGCGCCCGATCGCCCGTCAGCCGGAGCTCGACCGCACGCTCCCCCGCCGGGCCGCTGACTCCCAGGTAGACGGTGCCGGGTGCTCGGCCGTCCTGCGGATCCGGGCCGGCGACCCCGGTCGTGGCGATGCCGAGCTCCGCGTCGCGGCCGTCGACGGCGAGCGCCGAGCGGGCGCCGCGGGCCATCTGCCTGGCGACCTCCGGGTGCACGGCGCCTTCGGCGGCCAGCAGCTCGGCGTCCACGCCGAGGAGCCGGTGCTTCAGCGGGGTGGCGTACGCGACGATCCCGCCGTTCACGACGGCCGAGGCGCCGGGGATGCGGATGAGTTCGGCGGCCAGGAGGCCGCCGGTGAGCGACTCGGCGACCGCGAGACGCCAGCCGCGACGGCCGAGCTCCGCGACGAGCGCGGCCGTCTCGTCGTGCCGGGATGCGGCGCCGGAGCCCCGAGAGGCCGGCCCGAGCGAGGCATCCGCGCCGTGCGTCATGCGCGCCCCGCGCGCCCCTCACGGGCGAGCCGGACCGCGTCCCGCACGTACAGCAGACCGGACCAGACGGTGAGCACGAGCGCCGCCGCGATGAGCACCGCGTTCACCCACGCCATCCACTCGCCCAGCAGCACGGGCAGCGGCGCGAGGGCGACCGAGATCGCGACCGCCTGCACGACGGTCTTGAGCTTGCCGCCCGAGGACGCCGGTACGACGTTGCCGCGGCCGAGCTCGACGAAGCGCCACACGGTGATGCCGACCTCGCGCAGCACGATCAGCCCGGTCACCCACCACGGCACCTCGGCGAGGATCGAGAGGCAGACGAGCGCTCCGCTCGTGAGCAGCTTGTCGGCGATGGGGTCGAGGATCTTGCCGAGGTCGGTGACGAGCCCGCGGCTGCGCGCGATGTGCCCGTCGATGCCGTCGGTCGCGATCGCGACGACGAACAGCGCGGTCGCCGCCCAGCGCAGCGCGCCGCCCTCGCCGCCATCGGCCAGCAGCAGCCAGAAGAAGATCGGCGCGAGCAGGATGCGCACGATCGTGATCGCGTTCGGCAGGTTCCAGTTCGCCGATCGAGCACGCCCTTCGGCGGAGGAGGTCATAGGGCCAAGGCTACCCGGTCAGTCGCGACCGGTGAGGCCCCAGGCATCCTCGTCGTCCTCCGCCTCGACCTCTTCGAGGCCCTCGGGGATGCGGCCGACCGGATCGTCGTAGCGGTCGTCCACCTGCGGCGCGGCCTGCGGCGGCGCAGCCGCGGCGGCGGGCGCGGCAGCCGGTGCCGCGGCGGGCGCCGGCCCCGACGGCTCGCCGCGGAGCTTGGCGAGCACGCCGGGCAGCTGCTCGGCGGTCACGAGCACGTCGCGCGCCTTCGAGCCCTCGGACGGACCGACGATCTCGCGGGACTCGAGGAGGTCCATGAGCCGCCCGGCCTTCGCGAAGCCGACGCGGAGCTTGCGCTGCAGCATCGAGGTCGAGCCGAACTGCGTCGACACCACCAGCTCGGCCGCCGCGAGCAGCAGCTCGAGGTCGTCGCCGATATCGGAGTCGATCTCCTTGCGCTCGACCGCGGCCTGCACGTCCTGACGGTAGTCGGGTCGCGCCTGCCGCGTGACGTGCGAGACGACGCGCTCGATCTCGGCCTCGCTCACCCACGCGCCCTGCACGCGGAGCGCCTTCGACGCCCCCATCGGCAGGAACAGGCCGTCGCCCTGACCGATGAGCTTGTCGGCGCCCGGCTGATCGAGGATGACGCGCGAGTCGGTGACGCTCGTCACCGCGAACGCGAGCCGCGACGGGACGTTCGCCTTGATGAGGCCGGTCACGACGTCGACCGAGGGGCGCTGGGTCGCCAGCACCAGGTGGATGCCCGAGGCGCGGGCGAGCTGCGTGATGCGGACGATCGAGTCCTCGACGTCGCGCGGGGCGACCATCATGAGGTCGGCGAGCTCGTCGACGACGACGAGGAGGTACGGGTACGGCTTCAGCACCCGCTCGCTGCCCGCCGGCAGCACGATCTCGTCGTTGACGACGGCCTTGTTGAAGTCGTCGATGTGGCGGAACCCGAACGACGCGAGGTCGTCGTACCGCATGTCCATCTCCTTGACGACCCACTGCAGCGCCTCGGCCGCTTTCTTCGGGTTCGTGATGATGGGCGTGATGAGGTGCGGGACGCCCGCGTAGGGGGCGAGCTCGACGCGCTTCGGGTCGATGAGCACCATGCGCACGTCGCTCGGCTTCGCCCGCATCAGGAGGCTCGTGATCATGGAGTTCACGAAGCTCGACTTGCCCGAGCCGGTGGAGCCGGCGACGAGGAGGTGCGGCATCTTCGCGAGGTTCGCGACGACGTAGCCGCCGCCGACGTCCTTGCCGACGCCGATCGTCATCGGGTGCTTCGCGTTCGCCGCGGCCGGCGCCCGCAGCACGTCGCCGAGGGTCACGATCTCACGGTCGGCGTTCGGGATCTCGACGCCGATCGCGCTCTTGCCGGGGATCGGCGAGAGGATGCGCACCTCGTTCGACGCGACCGCGTAGGACAGGTTCTTCGACAGCGCGGTGACCCGTTCGACCTTGACGCCGGGCCCGAGTTCGATCTCGTACTGGGTCACGGTCGGGCCGCGCGAGAAGCCGGTGACCTTCGCATCGACCGAGAACTGCTCGAGCACGCCCGTGATCGCGCGGACCACGTCGTCGTTGGCCTGGGACCGCGTCTTCGCCGGGGCACCCGCCGCGAGCGTCGAGGAGGCGGGCAGGTGGTAGGGGCGGTCGGGCTGCGGCTCGGCGGCCTCGTCGGGCACGAGCCCGGGCACCGCGTCGGCCCCAGGCTCGTCGTCGAGGCCGGGAAGCGGCTCCAGCACGGCGGTCGCGCCCGCGTCGTCGCCCCGGAGCCCCGTGCCGCCGTGCGGCACCTCGCCCGTGAAACGAGCCACCGCGGACTCGGCGCGCTCGAGCTCGCCGATCACCTCGGCGTCGTAGCCGTCGCCCTCGATGGCCGACTCGAAGCTGCCGTCGGCCGAGCCGGGCCCGAACACCTCGGTCAGGCCGTCGACGCCGGGAGCCTCGAAGCTCGGGTCCTCTTCGCGGTTCGAGCTGTTGCGCCGCCACCAGGGGACGAGGCCGCTCGCACTCGATTCCTCGTCGTCGTCGAGTCCGTCGAGCTCGACCGGCTCGCTGCGCTCCTTCTTGCGGCGGCTCGGCTTCGCCTCGGGCGCCGCCTCGACGGGGTCGGCCTCCGGTGCGCCGAAGAGCCAGACGTAGAGCTCGCGGACGCGCGCGCCGATGCGGTTCGGCGGGGTCTTCGTCATGATGAGCAGGGCCAGCATGAGCAGCAGGATCACGACGGCGGTCGCGCCGATCGGCGTGATCAGGAAGATCAGGGGCTGCGCGAGCGTCCAGCCGAGGACGCCGCCGGCCTTCGCGAGCGCCATGATGCCCTCGCTCGGATCGGGCTGCCCGCCGAAGATGTGGCAGAGCGCCGCCACGGTGACGAGGAGCAGCGCCAGGCCGATGCCGATGCGGGTGTTGTCGTGCACCGAGCTCGGGTGGCGGAACAGCCAGACCGCGAACAGCAGCATGATGATCGGCAGCGCGAAGGCGACCCGGCCGAACAGGGCGCCGAAGCTCCACGCATCGAGCGTCTGCGCCACGGGGTCGTTGATGAGGAACCACTCGATCACGGCGCCCGCGATGGCGAGGAGCACCAGGAAGAAGGGCAGCCCGTCGCGGCGCTCCTCTTTCTGCAGCGTCTCCGGACCCAGCGCGCGAGCGGCCCCGCCGGCCACGTGGGCGAGCCCCATCCACGCCCGCACGAGCAGGTTCGGACCCTCGGGCTGCGCGGCCTTCGCCTGCGCGGCCTTGCTCTGCTTGGCCGTCGCGGCGGGCAGCTTCTTCGTCGGGGCAGTGCGCGCGGCGGCGCCGCGGGTCGAGGTACCCGAGGCACGGCCCGTCGACTTCGTGCTCGTTGCCATGCCCACCAGGCTACGGCCGCCCGCCGTCACCGGCCGGCAGCTGCGCGGGAATGTTCCGGATCCGCGTGCGCACGCTCAGAACCGGATCGCGTCGATGACCCGCACGCGGATGGCCGCGAAGGCCGGCAGGAGGCCGGCGAGCGCTCCGACGAGCACTGCGGAGCCGAGCCCGATCACCGCGGCCTCGATCGGGAAGCCGGGGAGGTCTTCGAGCTCCCCGCCGCCGAGCAGCATGCTCATCAGCGGGCTGCGCACGATCAGGATCGCGACGCCGACGCCGACGACGCCGGCCACGAAGGTGCCGACCACGCTCTCCATCATCACGGCGAAGAACACTCGGCCGGCGGTCGCGCCGAAGGTGCGCCGGATGCCGATCTCGCGGATGCGGGTGCGCACCGTCACGAGGGCGATGTTCACGAGCCCGAGCGCGCCGAGCAGAAGGATGATCACCGCGACCCCGATGACGAGCAGCTTGACGAAGAGCAGCGGGTCCTCGCCGAAGGCGGCGTAGTCGGTGCGGAACCCGTCGACCTGGACCCCGTCGCCGAGCGCGGCCGCGAAGTCGCGGCGGATCGCCTCGATGATCGGGTCGGCCTGGTTCTGGTCGATCCACGCCTCGAAGCTCGGCAGCAGGCTGCCCATCATCGACGAGCCCGTTCCGCCCGGCACCGGCAACGACGCGTATGCGTCGGCGAGGATGAACGCGCTCGGCTCGGTGTCCCACTCGCCGTTGCGCGGCGTGACCCCGACGACGACCGCAGTGCGGCCGCCCTCGCCGAGGAGTTCCACCGTCGGGTGCGTCGCGAGCGGCGGTCGCCCGAGCCGGTCCCAGAAGGCTTCGCTGATCACGACGGCGGGGGCGAGCCGTTCCGCGTCGGTCTCGTCGAACCAGGCGCCCTCGCTCACGCGCACCCGGTGGATGATGCCGTACGCCGGATCGACGGCCTGCACGGGGACGGTCACGGCGCCGTCGGTGAACTGCACGAGCATCTCGCCGTAGCTGAGCCGCGTGCCGTACGCGACGCCGTAGCGTTCGAGGACCTCGTTCCAGGCCGTGCCGACCTGCACCGGATCGGGCGGCGTCGCCGCATTGACGTTGAAGGTCGCCGTCGCGGCGCGACCGCCCCCGCGCTCGGAGGACTCGCGGACGCCCTGCTCGGCGACCGCGCCGGCCCCGACGACGGTCGCCAGGGCGCACACGGCCACCGCGACGCCCACGAGCGACAGCAGCACGCGCCCCCGGTGGATGCGCAGCTCCTCCATCGCCTCGACGACGGCGCTGACGAAGCCCGTGCCGAGCCGCGCGAGCGCGTTCATGCGGCGCTCCCGGCGGGCACCGGCTCGTCGAGGGGCACGAGGCGCCCCTCGCTCAGCCGCAGGTGACGGTCCGCGCGGCGCGCGATCGCCGGGTCGTGCGTGATCGTGACGAGGGCGGCGTCGGTCTCGGCCGCGACCTCCTCGATGAGCTCCATCACCGTGCTTCCCGTCTCGAGGTCGAGGGCGCCGGTCGGCTCGTCGGCGAGGATCAGCCGGGGGCGGCGCACGAGCGCCCTGGCGATGGCGACGCGCTGCTGCTCGCCTCCGGAGAGGCGCTCGGGCTTCGCGTCGGTGCGCTCGCCGAGGCCGACCCGCCCCAGCATCTCGCGCGCGATCCGCTCACGACGCCAGAAGGAGGCGCCACCGGCGTAGAGCAGCGGCGTCTGGACGTTCTCGAGCGCCGTCCGCCCCGGAAGCAGGTTGAACTGCTGGAAGACGAAGCCGATCTCCTGCCCGCGCATGCGGTCGCGCCGGGCGCCGCGGAGCCGTGCGGCGTCCTCGCCGAGGATGCGCAGCTCGCCCTCGGTCGGGCTGTCGATGAGCCCGAGCAGGTTGAGCAGCGTGGACTTGCCGGACCCGCTGCGTCCCACGATCGACACCCGCTCCCCCGCCTCGACGGTGAGCTCGACGCCCCGGAGGATCGTCAGCGGCTCGGCGTCGGGGATCTGCACCGTGCGGCCGACGTCGACGGCCTCGACGAGTCTCATCCGAGGCACACCTGGCTGCCGTCGGGCAGGAGCTCGCAGCCCTCCATGCCCGGCACGACGGCCGGAGCACCCGGGACGAACTCGAGGATCGTGTCGCCCTCGGCGAGGCCCTCGGCGACCGCCACCTGGCTGCCGTCGCTGAGACCGAGCTTCACGTTCTGCTCGGTCTGCGCGCCCTCGGCGTCGACGAGCCACACGACGCCGGTCTCCGCCCCGCCCTTCACGGCGGTCGTGGGGATGATGAGCACGTTCTCGGCCGAGCCGGCCTGGATCGTCACCTCGGCGGCGAGGCCCGGGAAGACGCGCACGTCGCCGGGGACCGCGCAGCGCACCGTCGCCGCCGTCGCGGTGCCCTCGCCCTGACCGCCGCTCTCCTCGCCGCCGTCGCCGCCGCCGGTCTGCGGCGTGCCGATGGTGAGGCCGGTGCAGACGAACGGCGCAGGGCCGCCGGTGATCGCCACCGTCGCCTCGCTCGGCTGCTGCGTGAGCCGGTACTGCTGCTCCGGGCTCAGCGTCGCCGTCACGTTGAAGGACGGCGGGGCGACCTTGCCCGCCGCGGCCCCGGTCGTGACGGGCTGGCCCTCGATGACGTCGAGCGAGCTGAGCACGCCGTTCGCCGGCGCGAAGACCTTCTCGAAGTGGAACGTCGGTTCCGCGGGCACCTGCATCGGCTGCCCGTCGGGCCCCGGCTCCTCGACCATCGCGGGCGGGTCCTCGACCTTGATGTCGAAGATCTTGTCGCCCTTGGTCACGGTGCTGCCCGCGCCGATGAAGATCTCGTCGACCGTGCCTGTGCCGGTGGCCTTGACGGTGACGGCGGCGTCGGCGTTCACCGTGCCGCTCAGCACGAGATCGTTCGTGATTGTGCCGGTCGAGACGACGACCTGGGGCTGGGTGAGGCTGCCGCCCGGCTGCAGCGCCGCGTCATCCTCCGCCCGGTCCGGGAAGAAGGCCAGCTTCACGAGCGCCACTGCGACGACCGCGACGAGCACCACCCGGATGATCGGAAAGATCCACTTGCGCCAGACGCCCACGACACCCCAATCCTTCGGCCCGTCCCCCGGGCACTGGACCACCTTATGGGGTGAATCGGCTCCGCTTCGTACCTCTCGGGGATGAATCCGGGAAAACCCCGAGCGGGTGTCGCGATCCCGCCACCGCGCTGTCGCGGAGGCGCCGCCCGCACTGCCGGGCTCGCCGAAACGGCTCGCACCGCCCGGGCCGGAGCCACGGGCGGTGCGAGCGGAGCGGGACGGCGGCGGGCTACGCCTCGATCACGAGCGGCACGAGCATCGGGCGCCGGCGCAGCCGCCGGTTCACCCAGGTGCCGAGCGTGCGGCGCACGATCTGCTGCAGCCCGTACGCATCGCGCACGCCGTTCTGCGCGGCATCCGCGAGGGCGCCGACGATCTTCGGCTTCACGTCCTCGAAGACCGCGTCGTCCTCGGCGAAGCCGCGGGCGTGGATCTCCGGCCCGGAGATGACCCGTCCGGTCGCGGCGTCGACGACGACGATGACCGAGATGAAGCCCTCCTCGCCGAGGATGCGGCGGTCCTTGAGGTCGGCGTCGGTGATCTCGCCCACCGTGGAGCCGTCGACGTAGACGAAGCCGAGATCGAGCTGGCCCGCGACGCGCACCTCGCCGTCCTTCAGGTCGAAGACGGTGCCGTTCTCGCCGATGAAGGTGTTGCGCTCCGGGATGCCCGTGTCGCGCGCGAGCTTCGCGTTCGCGACGAGGTGCCGGTACTCGCCGTGGATCGGCAGCACGTTGCGCGGCTTCAGGATGTTGTAGCAGTACAGCAGCTCGCCGGCCGCGGCGTGGCCCGAGACGTGGACCCGGGCGTTGCCCTTGTGCACGACGTTCGCGCCGAGCTTCGTGAGCCCGTCGATGACGCGGTAGACGGCGTTCTCGTTGCCGGGGATGAGGCTCGAGGCGAGGATGACGGTGTCGCCCTGCTCGATCTCGATCTGGTGGTCGCGGTTCGCCATGCGGCTGAGCACGGCCATCGGCTCGCCCTGCGAGCCGGTCGACATGTAGACGATCCGCTCGTCGGGGATGTCGCCGGCCTTCTTGTAGTCGACGAGCACGCCGTCCGGCACCTTCAGGTAGCCGAGCTCGGCGGCGATGGTCATGTTGCGCACCATGCTGCGGCCGAGGAGCGCGACCCGGCGGCCGTTCGCGTGCGCCGCGTCGAGCACCTGCTGCACACGGTGCACGTGGCTCGAGAAGCTCGCCACGACGACCTTCTTCGTGGCCCGCGAGATCACCTGGTCGAGGACCGGGCCGATCTCGCGCTCGAGCGGCGTGAAGCCCGGGACATCCGCGTTCGTCGAGTCGACCATGAACAGGTCGATGCCCTCCTCGCCGAGGCGAGCGAAGTCGCGCAGATCGGTGAGGCGGCCGTCGAGCGGCAGCTGGTCCATCTTGAAGTCGCCGGTGGCCAGCACGCTGCCCGCCCGGGTCTTGATCGCGACGGCGAGCGCGTCGGGGATCGAGTGGTTCACCGCGACGAACTCGAGGTCGAAGGGGCCGAGCGTCTCGCGCTGCCCCTCGCGCACGGTGAGGCTGTACGGCTGGATGCGGTGCTCCTTGAGCTTCGCCTCGACGAGCGCGAGGGTCAGCGTCGAGCCGATCAGCGGGATGTCCGCGCGGCGCTTCAGGAGGTAGGGCACGGCGCCGATGTGGTCCTCGTGGCCGTGCGTCAGCACGACCCCGACGATGTCGCCGAGGCGGTCCTCGAGGAAGCCGAAATCGGGCAGGATGAGGTCGACGCCGGGCTGGTGCTCCTCCGGGAAGAGCACGCCGCAGTCGACGATCAGGATCTTGCCGTCGATCTCGAAGCTCGTCATGTTGCGGCCGACCTCGCCGAGGCCGCCGATCGGGATCACGCGGAGCGTGCCCGCCTCGAGCGTGGCGGGTGCAAAGACGTCGGGCATAGGCCCTCCTTCGTGTTGATGTTCAGTTGACGGTGCGGGCCGCGCGGCCCAGCGGATGTCTCGGTGCGCCGTTCAGCGCGTGGTGCCCGCGATCTTCGGCAGGGCGCCGCCGGCGGCGGCGTTGCGATCGGGGCGGAAGTTGTGGAAGTCGGCGCCGGGCACGCCCTGGACGAGCGCGATCTCGTCCTCGATGAGGGCGGCCTCCCACTCCTCGGGCCCGACGAGCGGCAGGCGCACGCGCGGGCTGCCGATGCGGCCGAGGCCGTGCAGGATGTACTTGGCCGCCACGGTGCCCGGCACGTGCGTCATCGTCGCACGAACGAGCGGCTCGAGGCGCTGGTGCTCGGCCGTCGCCGCGGCGAGGTCGCCCCGGTTCACGGCGTCGACGATGGCCCGGTAGGGCGCCGGCGCGATGTTCGCGGTGACGCCGATGAGGCCGGTCGCCCCGATCGCGAGGTGCGGGAGCACATTCGCGTCGTCGCCGGAGAAGTACATGAGATCGGTCTGGTTCAGCACCCGGCTGACCTCGCTGAAGTCGCCCTTCGCGTCCTTCACGGCGAGGATGTTCGGGTGCTTCGCGAGCCGCAGGATCGTCTCGTAGGTGATCGGCACGCCCGTGCGACCGGGGATGTCGTAGAGGATGACCGGAAGGTCGGTGGCGTCGGCGACCATGCGGAAGTGCGTGAGGATGCCGGCCTGGGTCGGCTTGTTGTAGTACGGCGTGACGATCATGATGCCGTCGGCGCCGGCCTTCTCGCTGTGCTGGTACAGCTCGATGGCGTGCGCGGTCTCGTTCGAGCCGCCGCCGGTGATGATCTTCGCGCGGCCCGCCGCGACGTCCTTGCCGACCTCGACGAGCCGCAGCTTCTCGGGGTCGGTCAGCGTCGAGGTCTCGCCCGTGGTGCCCGTGACGACGATGCCGTCGGCACCGTTCGAGATGACGTCGTCGATGTGCTTCTCGACCCCGGGCCAATCGACTTCGCCGTCCGCCGTCATCGGCGTGACGAGCGCGACGAGCACTTGTCCGAAGGGGTTTTCCTGAGTCACGCCCTCCAGGCTATCGGTTCCGCGCGCCGCGCGACGTTCCGTTGCGCTTCGCGGCCGTCGCCGCCGATCCGTTGCGGGGCGCACGGGCGGGCCTGGGGGCACGGGCGGAGCTGGGCGCGCAGCCGGGCGGGCTCAGCGCTCGAAGGCGAGGAAGCGGTAGCGGATGCCGGAGCGGGAGGAGTGCCAGCCCGCCTCGGATCCGTTCCCCGCTTCGTCGGGCTCGACGGCCGTGAGCCGCCACTCGGCGCCGTGCTCGGGAGCGAAGGCGTCGCCCGCGACCTCGAGGTCGAGCTCGGTGACCTCCAGTCGATCGGCGCGCGGCAGCGCCTGCCGGAAGAGCTCACCGCCGCCGATGACCCAGACGCGGACGGCCTCGGCCGAGGCATCCGCGTCGGCCGCCGTGCCCTCCGCGGCGAGCGCGAGCGCCTCGTCGAGCGAGCCGGCCCGCTGCGCGCCGTCGGCCGACCACTCGGCCTGCCGCGTCACGACGACGTTCGCCCGGCCGGGCAGCGGCCGGAAGCGCTCGGGCAGCGAGTCCCAGGTCTTGCGCCCCATGACGACCGGCGCGCCGAGCGTCACCGCCTTGAAGTGCGCCAGGTCCTCCGGCACGTGCCAGGGCATGCCGCCGCCGGCGCCGATCACGCCGCCGTGGGCCTCGGCCCAGACGAGCCCGATGCGCACACCGGCCGCCGACGCGGCGGAGGCGTCGCTCATACCGCGACCGCGCCGCGGATGGCCGGGTGGTGCTCGTAGCCCTCGACCACGAAGTCGTCGTACTCGTAGTCGAGGATCGACTCGGGCGTGCGCGCGAAGCGCAGCGTCGGAGCGGGGTACGGCTCGCGTTCGAGCTGGGTGCGCACCTGCTCGAGGTGGTTGTCGTAGATGTGGCAGTCGCCGCCCGTCCAGACGAAGTCGCCGGGCTCGAGCCCCGTCTGCTGGGCGACCATGAGCGTGAGCAGGGCGTAGGACGCGATGTTGAACGGCACGCCGAGGAAGAGGTCGGCGCTGCGCTGGTACAGCTGGCACGACAGCTTGCCGTCGGCGACGTAGAACTGGAACATCGCGTGGCACGGCGCGAGCGCCATGTCGGGGATGTCGGCCGGGTTCCATGCTGAGACGATGAGCCGGCGCGAGTCGGGCGTCTGGCGGATCTGTTCGATCACCTGGGCGATCTGGTCGATGTGCTCGCCGCCGGGCGTCGGCCAGGAGCGCCACTGCACGCCGTAGACGGGACCGAGCTCGCCCTCGGCGTCGGCCCATTCGTCCCAGATGGTGACGCCGTGCTCCTGCAGCCAGCGCACGTTCGAGTCGCCGCGGAGGAACCAGAGCAGCTCGTACGCGATCGACTTGAAGTGCACGCGCTTCGTGGTGATCAGCGGGAATCCCTGCGCGAGGTCGAAGCGGATCTGCCGGCCGAACACGCTGGTCGTGCCCGTGCCGGTGCGATCGGATTTGTGCGTGCCGTGCTCGAGCGCGTCGCGGAGCAGGTCTTCGTACGGGGTCGGGATCGCGGCTGCCACCCCTCGATGCTAGCCCCGGAACCGGGGGTCGCGGGCGTGCCGCGCTGAGCCGCCGGACGTCACGCTGCGTCACCCGGCGCAACATGCTCGCGGGCCGGTTCCTGCGCGCCTAGCATCGCCGCATGAACTGGACCGCGGCGCTCCTCGTGGCCCTCGCGCTGCTCGGCGCGGCGACGGCGCTCGGCTTCGTGCTGCGCGCCCGCAGCGGCCGGGTGGTCGTCGCCTCCGGCGGCACGGATGCCTCGACGGCGGCCGCTGCGCTCGGCGTGGAGGCCGCCGCCTTCGGCGAGCGGGCGACCCTCGTGCAGTTCTCCACCGCGCTCTGCAGCCGCTGCCCCGGCACCGCCAGGCAGCTCGGGGCCCTCGCCGCGGAGACCGAGGGCGTGCGGCACCTCGAGATCGATCTCACCGACGAACCGGAGCTCGCGGCGCGCTTCGCCGTGCTGCAGACGCCGACCACGCTCGTGTACGACGGCGCCGGCCGGCAGCGCGCCCGCATCGGCGGGCCGCCTCGCATCGAGGAGCTCGCCCGGCTGCTCGACTCGCTCACCAGGAGGACCCGTGTCCAGCACTGAACCCGCCGCCATCGATCCCCGCGGACCGCGCTTCAGCGCCGCGATCACCGCGGCGCTGCTCCTCGTCGACGTCGTGCTCGGCCTCGCCGGCGCCGAGCTCGCCGCATGGCTGCTGCTCGCGGCGCTCGCGCTGCTCTTCGCGTGGGGCGCCATCGCCGGGGTCGCCCGGCATCCGTTCGGGGTGCTCTACCGGCGCCTCGTCCGCCCGCGGCTCGCGCCGCCCGCCGAGCTCGAGGACCCGCGCCCGCCGGCCTTCGCCCAGGGCGTCGGCCTCCTCGTCGCCGGCGCGGGCGTGGTGCTCGGCGCCGTCGGCCTCCCGCTCGCGGTCCCGATCGCGGCGGCCGCCGCGTTCCTCGCCGCGTTCCTGAACGCCGCGTTCGGATTCTGCCTCGGCTGCCAGCTGTATCTGCTGCTGATCCGGGCCCGGGTGATCCGCCCGGCCCGTCCGCTCGCCGGCTCGCTTCGCTAGGCTGGGTGCCGGCTCGAAGACGAGCTCCGACGGGCGGCCGAACAGCGCGCCGGGCACCGGCCCCCGAGGCCGGAGCCCGCATCGTGAGACGCCCGGCGCACCGAACGAACGCCGGATCCCGGCGCGAAGAGGAGGACCCCATGGCCGTCACGAGCGAATCCACCACCGTCTGGAACGGGAGCCTCGTCGCCGGCTCCGGCAGCGTCCGCCTCGACTCCTCGAAGCTGGCCGAGTTCAACGTGAACTGGCGCGCCCGCTCGGAGGGCGCCGACGCCACGACGACGCCCGAGGAACTGCTGGCCGCGGCGCACTCCTCGTGCTTCTCGATGGCCCTCTCGCACGCGCTCTCCGGCGCCGGCCACGAGCCCGAGAGCATCCAGACCACCGCCGCCGTGACCTTCGAGGCCGGCAAGGGCGTGCTCGGCAGCCACCTGCTCGTGAGCGCGCGCGTCCCGGGCCTCAGCGAAGCCGAGTTCCAGACCTTCGCCGAGGACGCCAAGCAGAACTGCCCGATCTCGCAGGCGCTCGCCGGCATCCCCATCACCATCGAGGCCGAGCTGGCCTGATCGTGCGCGTCCTCGTCGCCGGTGCGTCCGGCTTCCTCGGCACCGAGTTCGTGGCCCGCGCGCGGGCCTCGGGGCACGAGGTCGTCCGGCTGGTGCGCCGCCCGGCGTCCGCCGGCGACGAGTCCGCGTGGGCGCCGGAGCGCGGCGAGATCGACCTCGCGGAGATCGAGCGCGCCGACGCGGTCGTGAACCTCTCCGGTGCGTCGCTCGCGCGACTGCCCTGGACCCGCGGCTACCGCGCCGAGATCGTCGCCTCGCGGGTCGCGGCCACGCGCACCCTCGTCGAGGCGATGCGCCGGGCGGCCTCACCGCCCGCGGCGCTGCTGAACGCCTCGGCCGTCGGCGCCTACGGCGATCGACCGGGCGAGACGCTTCCGGAGTCGGCCGAGCGCGGCGAGGGCTTCCTCGCCGAGGTGGTCGCCGTCTGGGAGGCCGAGGCCCTCCGCGCCCCCGCCGGCACGCGCACCGTGCTGCTGCGCTCCGGCATCGTCGTCGGTCGCGGCGGGGCGATGCGCCGGATCGCCGGACTCACCCGCTTCGGGCTGTCCGGCCGGCTCGGCGACGGACGTCAGCACTGGCCCTGGATCGCCCTCGACGACGAGATCGGCGCGATGCTGCACCTGCTCGATTCCGAGCTCGACGGCCCGGTGAACCTCGTCGGCCCCGCGCCGGCCACGGCCGATCATGTGCTCGCGGCGCTCGCCACGCGGATGCGGCGACCCTACGTGCTCGCCGTGCCTGCACCGTTCCTGCGGCTGGGTCTCGGCGTCGCCGCCGACGAGCTGCTGCTCGCCGACCAGGCCGCGGTGCCGGAGCGGCTGCTGGCGGACGGCTACCGCTTCGCCCGTCCCTCCGTCGAGACGGCGCTCGACGCGATGCTCGCCCCGACGCGCTGACGCGCGGCCGGAACCGGCCGGCTCGGCTCGCGCGGGCTGTTCAGGCCCGGGAGAGCTCGATGGCCCGGCGAACGGCCTGGCGGGCCCGCCGCCGGTCGCCCGCGGCGTCGTAGACGAGGCCGAGCCGCAGCCAGGCGCGCCAGGATTCGGGCTCGGCCTCGACCGCGAGCCGGAACTCGTCGAAGCGCTCGGTCGCGGCCTGCCGCTCCGGGCGACCGCTCGGCAGCGTCGGCAGCCCGAGCTCGGTACCGCCCTCCGCGGCGAGGGTCGTCATCAGGGTCTGCGAGCGGGCGCCGAAGAGGACCTCCCGCCAGAGCGCCCAGGCGCCGATCAGCGGCAGCACGAGCAGGGCCACGCCGATCGCGACGGCGATGGGCTCGCCGGTGCCGATGAACTGCACCGCCCGCCAGCCGACGAGCACGAGGTACACGCCGAGCAGCACCGCCATGACGACGGCGCCGATGCGCACGCTCATCGCGCGCCGATCCCGAGTTCGAGCAGGGCGTCGAGCCCGACGCTCACGCCCTCCGCCCCGGGCGCGCGGCGCAGGGCGAGCAGGATGCCCGCCTCGTAGGAGCTCGAGGAGAGGGTCGAGTGCGTGATCTGCAGGGTCTCGCCGTCGCCGCCGAGGAGCACCCGCTGTTCGGCGAGGAGACCGGTCATGCGCAGGCTGTGCACGGGGATGCCGGCGACCAGCTGCCCGCGGGCCCGCTGGTCGACGTGCGGCGCGGCGACCGGCGGTTCGCCGGCGGCGGCGCGGGCCTCGCCCATCAGCTCGGCCGTGCGCACCGCGGTGCCCGAGGGCGAGTCGACCTTGCCGGCGTGGTGCGCCTCGACGACCTCGATCGAGTCGAAGAACCGGGCGGCGAGCGCGGCGAAGGCGGTGCCGAGCACGCTGCCGATGGAGAAGTTCGGGACGAAGAGCACGGCCCGCGCGCCCTCGGTGTCGCGGACGAGCCGCTCGATGCCGACGATGCGATCGGCCGACCAGCCGGAGGTGCCGACGACGACGGGGATGCCGCCGCGGACCGCGTGCTCGACGATGCCCGCGCTCGCGGCGGGGTGGGTGACGTCGAGCACGACGTCGGCGCCGTCGAGCGCGCTCAGCGGAGCACGGGAGTCGAGCCCGGCGTGCAGTTCGAGGTCGTCGGCGGCCTCGATGAGCCTCGTCGCGAGCTGTCCCATCTTGCCGGTGGCCCCGGCCACCGCGACCCGTATCGTCACCCGACCAGCCTATCGCGGGCGGACCGGCGCCCGGCCTGGCGGTCGCCGTGCCGGCCGTAGGCTGGGCCCATGCTGCAGCACCGAGAGGTCGACGTCGCCGACGCGGACGCGCAGGCCATGCTCACGGCGTACTTCGCCGAGCGGGCCGAGGGCTTCCCGCCCGAGCAGGGCGAGTACCGACCGACGTTTCCGGATCCGGCCCAGTTCGCCCCGCCGGCCGGCGCCTTCCTGCTCGTCGTCCGCGAGGACGGGCACGCGGTCGGCTGCGGCGGCGTGCGGCGCATCCAGCGCTCCCCCGAGCCCGATCAACTGATCCGCTTCGAGGTCAAGCACCTCTGGCTCGCCCCGGCGGCGCGTGGCGGCGGCGAGGGCCGGCGACTGCTCGACGCCCTCGAGCAGCGGGCTCGCGAACTCGGTGCGCAGGAGCTCGTGCTCGACACCAACCGGAGCCTCGAGGCGGCCGGCGGCCTCTACCGCGCGAGCGGCTTCACGCCGATCGAGCCGTACAACGCGAACCCGAACGCGACGGACTGGTTCGGCAAGCGCCTCGGCTGAGGCATCCCGCCGGCCGACCCGCCGTCGCTCGCGCTCGGCGCCCGCTCAGAGCGCGTAGGGCTCGGGCAGGCCGGTGCGCAGCTCGGGCGGCAGGTGCGAGAGGTCGTTGTGCACGACGAGGCTCCACGGCCGGCCCGGCTTCTGCGTGAGCACCGTGAGGCCGCAGTTCGCCTGGTTGATCGACACCCAGCGCCAGTCCGGGGCGCCGAGGACCTCGCGGACGAACCACGCGATCACGAAGTTGTGCGTGATCAGCAGCTCGTGCCGGTCGTCGCGGTGCGAGCGGAGGAACTCCGCCACCGCGTCGGCCATCTGCGCGCTGCCGGCCTCGATCTCGGCGTCGGTGACGGCGCCGAAGAACGGCGCGTACGCCGAGGGGGTCTCGGGGGCGGGGCCCGAGGGGATGCAGTCGAAGAGCAGGGCCGAGGGCTCGGGCGTCACCGCCGGGAGCTTCGCGGCGACGATCCCCGCCGTCTCCGCCGCACGCTGCAGGGGCGAGTGCCAGGCGGCGTCGAAGGGGATGCCGCCGAGCCGTTCGGCGAGCAGTTCCGCCTGCCGGCGGCCCCTCGGCGAGAGCGGTCCGTCCGGCATGCCGTGCTCGGCGTCGAGCTGCTCGCCATGGCGTACGAGGTAGAGGTGGTGTGCCACGAGGTTTCGATTCCCTGTCGTCGATCGGATGCCGCGCTCAGGCGACGCTGGTCGCGGAAACGGCCTCGGCCGCTCCGCTGAGGGCGGCCTCGTCGGTCGCGCCAACGGCGACGACCGAGAAGGGCCGCGAGACGAGGTCTGCTGCGAGCGCCCGCACATCGTCGACGGTGACGAGTGCGATGCGCCGGAGCGCCTCATCGAGATCCTGGAACTCGCCGAGCGTGAGTTCGGCACGGCCGAGACGCGACATGCGCGTGTCGGAGTCTTCGAGGGCGAGCGCCGAGGCGCCGCCGAGCTGGCCCGCCGCCCGGGCGAGCTCCTCCGGGGTGACGCCGTGCTCGGCCAGCCGCTCGAGCTCGCTGCGGAGCAGCTCGACGACGGTGCCGGCCTTCTGCGGCGCGCAGCCGGCGTACATGCCGAAGAGCCCGGCATCGGAGTACGCGGGGGCGAAGGAGTACACGGAGTAGGCGAGCCCTCGGCGCTCGCGGACCTCCTGGAAGAGGCGGGAGCTCATGCCGGAGCCGAAGATCGCGTTCAGCACGCTCATCGCCGGGCGCCGTTCGTCGGAGGCGACGAGGCCGGGCACGCCGACGAGCAGGTTCACCTGCTCGATCGGGCGCTCGACGACGGCGAGTTCCGGGCCGCGCTCCAGCGGGGCCGGCACCGCCGTGCGACGCTCGACCGGGGTGCCCGGCTCGTCCATGCGCCAGCCGGCGCGGGCCAGTGCACCCTCGAGCAGCCGGACGAGCTCGTCGTGATCGACGGCGCCCGCGACGGTGACGACGAGGTCCTGCGGCCGGTAGTTCGCGCGGTAGTGCTCCCAGACGGCGTCGCGCGTCGCCGCGCGGATCGTCTCCGGCGTGCCGCCGATCGGGCGGCCGAGCGGGTGCTCGCCGAGCACCGCGGAGAAGAAGCGCTCGCCCGCGACGTCGGCCGGGTCGTCGCCGGCCATCGCGAGCTCCTCGAGGATGACGCCGCGTTCGGTCTCGAACTCGCCGGCGTCGAGCAGGGAGGAGGTGAACATGTCGGCGAGCACCTCGACCGCCATCGGCAGATCGCGGTCCTGCACCTTCGCGTAGTAGCAGGTGTGCTCCTTCGCCGTGAGCGCGTTGTGCTCGCCGCCGACCGCATCGAAGGAGACGGCGATGTCGAGCGCGCTGCGCCCGGCGGTGCCCTTGAAGAGCAGGTGCTCGAGGAAGTGCGTCGAGCCGTACGTGGCCGGATGCCCCGCCCCGGTGGGCTGCTCGTCGCGCGAGCCGACGGCGACCCAGAAGCCGATCGTGGCGCTACGGGCGCCCGGCACCTGCTCGCTCAGGACCCGCACGCCGGAGGGGAGGACGCTGCGCCGGACGAGCGACTCCCCGGCCGCCCGGAAGGAGAGCTCGGCCAGGCCGAGAGGGAGGTCGACAGCGCCGTTCATCCCGAACAGCCTAAGCCACGTCCCCCGGAGGTGGGTCGCCCCCGTCCGGGCGGCCCCGGTTCAGGCCGAGGCGCGGTCGAGCTCGACGAGCTCGGAGCGCTGGAGCTGCACGGAGCCGGCCGCGAGGAGCGCGTCGACCTGCTCGGGGCGCGAGACGCCCGCGACCGGCGCGGCGACCGTCGGGCGCGACTGCAGCCAGGCGACGGCGATCGTCGCCGTGGTGACGCCGTGCTCCGCGGCGATGTCGTCGAGCACGGCGAGCACGCGCTGACCGCGGCGGCCGAGGTGGCGCGCCACGCGCGCGCCGCGCGCGTCGTGACGGAGCTCGGTGCGACGGCGCACCCCGCCGCCGAGGAAGCCGCCCGCGAGGGCGAAGTACGGCAGCACGGCGAGCCCTTGGGCGTGCGCGACGAGCTCGGGCGCCCCTTCGAAGCCGCGGCGGTCCATCAGGTTGTACGCCGTCGTGACGGTCTGGAACCTCGGCAGGCCGTTGGCCGCGAGCACCCGCGCCTCGATGAGCCGCTCCGGCGAGAAGTCGGAGGCGCCGATGGAGCGAACCTTGCCCGCCGCGATCAGCCGGTCGACGGCGCCGAGGCTCTCCTCCAGCGGCACCTCGGCGTCCTCGCCGTGGAAGAAGAGCACGTCGATGCGCTCGACGCCGAGACGCTCGAGCGAGGCGTCGACGGCGCCCTGGAGCGATCGGGGCGAAAGCCCCCGGTGCTCGGGGTGTCGGCCGGCCTTGGTCATGACGGTCATGCGGTCGCGGAGCCCGCGGTCGGCGAGCCAGGCGCCGATGATCTGCTCGCTGCGTCCCGAGGCGTAGGCGTCGGCCGTGTCGATGAGCTCACCGCCGAGGCCGGCGAAGCGGTCGAGGACCGCGAAGGATGCCTCGTGCGAGAGCGTCCAGCCGAAGACGCTGCCGCCGAGGGCGAGCGGGTGCACCGCGATGCCGGTGTCGCCGAGGGCGGCTTTGCGCGGCACCCGGATGGGACCGGACACGGGGTTCGAGGGCACCAGGACGTCGGTGGGCTCGTCGATGACCTCGGCGTCGAACTCGAGCTCGACCGCCTCGCGCCCGCGCTGGGCGTCTCTCGTCATCGTGTGGCGTGCCACCGCTCCTCCTCCCCAGGATCGCTTTCGAGCGTACGGGGCGGGGATACCACTGGCCGTGAATGGCGGCCGAAGCGTTACCGAATCGTTGGCGAACCGCCAGCGCGGCGGACCACCGCCTCGGCCTGTCTGAGCAGCGGCGCGTCGACCATGCGGCCCTCGTACGCGAACACGCCGCGCTCCCCCGAGGCCGCGGCGAGGATGGTCCGCGCCTCGGCGAGGGCGTCCGGATGCGGTCGGTACGCCGCCCGCACGAGCTCCACCTGGCGCGGGTGCACGCACGCGGTCGCCTCGAAGCCGAGCGCGACCGCGTCGTCGGCTTCGGCCCGCAGCCCGGCGTCGTCGTCGAGGTCGAGGTGGACCGCGTCGACCGCGGCGACGCCGTGCGCGGCCGCCGCGAGGCGCACCTGGGACCTGGCGTGCCTCGCGACGTCGCGATAGCGCCCGTCGGGGAAACGGCTGGAGGTGCCGCCGAGCGAGGCGACGAGGTCCTCCGCGCCCCACATCAGGGCGATCACGGGGGCGAGGGCCGCCAGCTCCCCGGCGGCGAGCACGCCTCGCGCCGTCTCGCACAGCGCGATCACCTCGAGGGCGCCGAGCTCGACGAGGTCGGCGGTGCCCTCGCACTTCGCGAGCATGACCGTGCGGTACCCGGTGCCGGCGAGCGCCTCGAGGTCGGCCTCGAGCTCCCCGCTGGCCGCCGGGTTCACCCGCACGATCACCCGCTCCGGATCGAGCGGGTGCTCGACGAGCGCCCGGCGCGCCGCCGGCTTCGCCTGGGCGGCGACCGCGTCCTCGAGGTCGAGGATCACCGCATCGGCGCGCGCGAGCGCCTTCTCGTAGCGGTCGGGTCGGTCCGCCGGGCAGAACAGCAGCGCGGGGCCGAAGCGGAATCCGCCGCTCACGATCGCGCACCGCCGGCCGCGGCCCGCTCCCCCGCCTCGCGGGTCCAGACGAGCATGCTGCGCGTGCACCGCGCCACGACGACACCGTCCTGGTTGCGCGAGGTGTGCCGCAGCGTCACGACGCCCTCGCCCGGCCGCGACGACGAGAGCCGCTTGCCCTCGACCAGGCTCTCGCCGGAGAGCGTGTCGCCGACGAACACCGGAGCCGGGAACGCGATCTCGCCGAAGCCCAGGTTGGCGACGAGCGTGCCCAGTGTGAGCTGCGCCACCGACTGCCCCACGAGCGTGGACAGGGTGAACATCGAGTTGACGAGCACCCGGCCGAACGGTTGGGTCTCGGCGAAGGCCCGGTCGAGGTGCAGCGGCTGCGGGTTCATCGTCAGGGTCGTGAACAGCACGTTGTCGGCCTCGGTCACGGTGCGACCGGGCCGGTGCACGTAGCGCACGCCCTCCTCGAACTCCTCGAACCAGAGGCCCCGCTGCACGATCTCGCGCAGCGCGGGCGTCTCGGCGCCGGCATCCGTCATGGCGACCTCCTCGCGCTCAGGCGACGAGCCCGAGCTCCCTCGTGATGATCATCAACTGCACCTCGGTGGTCCCCTCGCCGATCTCGAGGATCTTCGAGTCGCGGTAGTGGCGGGCGACGGGATTCTCGTTCATGAAGCCGTAGCCCCCGAAGATCTGCGTCGCGTCCCTGGCATTGTCCATCGCCGCCTCCCCGCACACCATCTTCGCGATCGAGGCCTCCATCTTGAAGGGCAGCCCCGCGTCCATCTTGCGCGCGGCGTCGTGCCACGCCAGCCGCGCCTGGTGCACCCGGGCCTGCATCTTGGCGATCTTGAAGGCGATGTGCTGGTTGCGCCCGATCTCGTGGCCGAACACCACGCGGCTCTTCGCGTAGCGCAGCGCCTCTTCGAGGCATCCCTGCGCCGCGCCCGTGGCGAGCGCCGCGAAGGCGATGCGTCCCTCGTCGAGCCGCTGCAGGAAGTTGGCGTAGCCCCGGCCCCGCTCGCCGAGCAGGTTCGCGGCCGGCACCCGCACGTCGCGGAGCGTCAGCGGGTGGGTGTCGCTCGTGTGCCAGCCGACCTTGTCGTAGCCCTCCTCGACGGTGAAGCCCGGCGTGCCGTTCGGCACGATGATGCAGCTGAGCTCCTTCTTCACGGTGCCGTCGGGGAGCTCGCGCTCTCCGGTGACCGCGGTGATCGTGACGAGCTTCGTGATCGGCGTGCCGGAGTTCGTGATGAACTGCTTCGAGCCGTTGATCACCCACTCGTCGCCGTCGAGCACCGCGGTCGTCTGCGTGGCGCCGGCGTCGGAGCCCGCACCCGCCTCGGTCAGGCCGAATCCGGCGAGCGCGCGACCGGCGATGAGGTCGGGCAGGAACTCGGCGTGCTGCTCGGGGGTGCCGTTGCGGTAGATCGGCATGACGCCGAGGCCGACGCCCGCCTCGAGGGTCACGCCGATGGACTGGTCGACGCGGCCGAGGGCCTCCACCGCGAGGCAGAGTTGGAAGTAGGACTTTCCGAGCCCGCCGACCGACTCCGGGAACGGCAGCGCGAAGAGTCCGAGCTCGCCCATCTGGGCGATGATCTCGAGCGGCAGCCGGCGCTTCGTGTCGTACTCGTAGGCTGCGGGCGCGACGACGGTGTCGGCGAAGTCCTTCACGCGGTCGAAGAGCGCCTGCTCCTCGTCGCTCAGCTGGTAGTCCACTGCGGTGCTCCTTGCTCGTGGGTCGTGGCCTCGTGGGCCGATGGCTCGGCGGCGCCGGGGTCGGCGCGGCCGGGATCGGGGTGGGAGTCGGGTCCGGACGGCTCGACGGCGAGGAGCTGCTCGACGGTGGCGACGGCCTGCTCGCGGGAGACCTGCGCGCCGACCGCGACGGCGAGCCGCGCCACGCCCGCGAACGGCGCGACGACGCGGTGCTCCATCTTCATCGCCTCGATGGCGAGGATCGCGGCGCCCGTCTCGACGGCGTCGCCGTCGTGCACGAGCACGGCCGTGACGGTGCCCGGCATGGGCGCCCGGAGCACCGGGTCGGCCGCTCCCCCGCGCTCCGCGGCCGCGAGACGGCGTTCGAGCTCGGCCCGGCGGTCGACCGGGACGATGCGCTGGGCGCGGCCGTCGGCGTGCACCCAGATCGCCCTGTCGGGGGCGCGCACGGCGACGGCGTCCGGCTGCGCACGGCTGGCGGGTGCCTCCTCGGCTCCGGGCCCCGAGGCTCGCCAGCCCCGCTCGCGCCGCCATGCGCGGGCGGCGGGCCCTGCGGCGGCGAGCGCCTCGGCCTCGACGAGCGCGGTCGCTGCGGCGAGCGCCGCGGCGGTCGGCTCCGCTCCCGCCGGTGCCGGGCGCTGGTCGATCAGGCCGGTGTGCAGCCGGGCGGCGCGCACCTCCGGGTCGTCGAGCAGCTCGCCGAGGTACTCGAGGTTCGTGTCGACCCCGAGCACGACGGTCTCGTCGATCGCCGCCCGGAGCCGCTCGAGCGCGGTCGTGCGGTCGGGCCCCCAGGCGATGAGCTTCGCGAGCATCGGGTCGTAGTGGGCGGTGATCTCCTGCCCCGCCCGCAGGCCCGCGTCGATGCGGACGCCGTCGCCGCCCGCCGGGCGCCACACGAGCACCGGGCCGGTGGCGGGCAGGAAGCCGTCCGCGGGCCGCTCGGCGTAGAGCCTGGCCTCGATCGCGTGCCCGTCGAGGTGCAGCGCGTCCTGGGTGAGTGCGAGGTGCTCCCCCGCGGCGATGCGCAGCTGCTGCTCGACGAGGTCGACCCCGGTCACGAGTTCGGTGACGGGGTGCTCGACCTGCAGCCGTGTGTTCATCTCGATGAAGAAGAACTCGCCCGGCGCGGCATCCGAGACGAGGAACTCGACCGTGCCGGCGCCGCGGTAGTCGACGCTCCTGGCGGCCTCGCAGGCCGCCAGGCCGATGCGCTCGCGAGTGGCCTCGTCGAGCAGCGCCGACGGCGCCTCCTCGATGACCTTCTGGTGCCGGCGCTGCAGGGAGCACTCGCGCTCGCCGAGGTGCACCACGGCGCCGTGCGCGTCGGCGAGCACCTGCACCTCGATGTGCCGGGGCCGCTCGATGAAGCGCTCGAGCAGGAGCGTGTCGTCCCCGAAGGCGGCGGACGCGACGCGGCGCGCGGTCGGCAGCGCCTCGGCGAGCTCCTCGCGGTCGCGGGCGAGCTGCATGCCCTTGCCGCCGCCGCCGGCCGACGGCTTCACGAGGATCGGGTAGCCGACGGCCTCGGCGGCGTCGAGCAGGGCCGCGTCGTCGAGCGCGGGGTCGGCGACGCCCGGTACCACGGGGACGCCGCTCGCGGCGACGTGGCGCTTCGCCCGGATCTTGTCGCCCATGATCTCGAGTGCGCGCGCTCCGGGGCCGATGAAGACGAGCCCGGCGTCGGCGCAGGCGCGGGCGAAGCCGGCGTGCTCGGAGAGGAAGCCGTAGCCGGGGTGCACGGCCTCGGCGCCGCTCTCGACCGCGGCGCGCACGAGGCGCTCGGGATCGAGGTAGCTCTCGGCGGCCGGGGCCGGGCCGATGCGCACCGCGCGGTCGGCGAGGGCGACGTGCGGGGCGTCCCGGTCGGCGTCGGAGTACACGGCCACGGCCTCGATGCCGAGCCGCTGCAGGGTGCGGATCACGCGCACGGCGATCTCGCCGCGATTGGCGACGAGCACACGGTCGAAGGGCCGGGGGCCGGCGGAGCGGCGCAGCTGCTGATCGGTCATCGCCATCACATCCTGAAGAGGCCGAAGCGCGGCTCGGGCAGCGGGGTGCGGCTCGCGAGCTCGAGGGCGAGCGCGAGCACGGTGCGGGTGTCGCCCGGCTCGATGATGCCGTCGTCCCAGAGCCGCGCGGTCGAGTGGTACGGGCTGCCCTGCTCCTCGTACTGCGCGCGGATCGGGGCGCGGAACGCCGCCTCGTCCGACTCCGGCCAGTCCTCGCCCCGCGCGGCGAGCTGGTCGCGCTTCACGGTGGCGAGCACCGACGAGGCCTGCTCCCCGCCCATCACCGAGATGCGGGCGTTGGGCCACATCCAGAGGAAGCGGGGCGAGTACGCCCGCCCGCACATCGAGTAGTTGCCCGCGCCGAAGGAGCCGCCGATGACGACGGTGAACTTGGGCACGCGCGTCGTCGCGACGGCGGTGACCATCTTCGCGCCGTCCTTGGCGATGCCGCCGGCCTCCGCGTCGCGGCCGACCATGAAGCCCGAGATGTTCTGCAGGAAGACGAGCGGGATGCCGCGCTGATCGCAGAGCTCGACGAAGTGCGCGCCCTTCAGCGCCGATTCGCTGAACAGCACCCCGTTGTTCGCGACGACGCCGACGGGGTGGCCGTCGAGGTGGGCGAAGCCGGTGACGAGCGTGTCGCCGTACTCCGGCTTGAACTCGGCGAACTCGCTGGCGTCGACGAGGCGGGCGATGACCTCGCGCACGTCGTAGGGCTGCTGCACGTCGACCGGGACGACGCTCGTGAGCCCCGCGGGGTCGACCGCCGGGGGTCGCGGCTCCCGAACGGCCCAGGCCCGCTCGGCGGGCGCCGGCAGCGTGGCGACCATGTCGCGGACGAGTTCGAGCGCGTGCTCGTCGTCTTCGGCGAGGTGGTCGACGACGCCGGAGGTGCGCGCGTGCAGCTCTCCGCCGCCGAGCTCTTCGGGGGTCACGACCTCGCCGATGGCGGCCTTCACGAGCGGCGGGCCGCCGAGGAAGATGGTGCCCTGCCCGCGCACGATGACGGTCTCGTCGCTCATCGCGGGCACGTACGCGCCGCCCGCGGTGCAGGAGCCCAGCACGGCGGCGAGCTGCGGGATGCGCAGCGAGGACATCGTCGCCTGGTTGAAGAAGATGCGGCCGAAGTGCTCGCGGTCGGGGAACACCTCGTCCTGCATCGGCAGGAACGCCCCGCCGGAGTCCACGAGCGAGATGCACGGCAGCCGCTGCTCGAGCGCGACCTCCTGCGCCCGGAGGTGCTTCTTCACCGTCATCGGGTAGTAGGTGCCGCCCTTGACGGTGGCGTCGTTGCAGACGACCATGACGGGGCGCCCGTGCACGAGGCCGATGCCGGTGATGAGGCCGGCGCCGGGCGAGTCGCCGCCGTACAGCCCCTCGGCGGCGAGCGGCGCGAGCTCGAGGAACGGGCTGCCCTCGTCGAGCAGTCGCACCACGCGGTCGCGCGGCAGCAGCTTGCCCCGGGCGACGTGGCGCGCGCGTGAGGCCTCGGGCCCGCCGAGGGCGGCGCGCGCCAGCCGCTCGCGGAGCTCGGCGGCGAGCTCGGCGTGAGCGGCGGCGTTCGCGATCGCGCGCTCGGATGCCGGGTCGACTGCTGACTGCAATGCGCCCATGTCCGCCTCTCCGTCGTGGCGTTGGGCGGGCACTTCGGTTAATGCCCGCTAACTCGATTTGATGTTAGTGGCGACTAACCGAAACGGCAAGCAGTGCGCTCGCCTGCGCGCCAGGTTGACCGGTCGAGCACGACCCGGTTAACCTGCACTCACTGAATTCCCGACGACGCGGAGCACGGATGACGAGCGGCACCGAGGTCGAGGCCCCCACGCAGCGGAGCCTCCGCAAGGCCGATCGGCGCGCCGCCATCCTCGACGCCGCCGCCGCGCTCTTCGCGGCGCGCGGCTACGCCGGCGTCACCCTCGACGAGCTCGGCGCGGCGGTCGGCGTCTCCGGTCCGGCCGTGTACCGGCACTTCCCCGGCAAGGGCGCCGTGCTCGCCGCCATCCTCGTCGACGCGAGCCGGGCGCTGCTCGACGGGGCCGAGCGCGTGCTCGCCGTCGATGCGACCCCGGAGGCGGCGCTGCGCGCCCTCATCCGCTTCCACGTCGAGTTCGCCGTCGGCGACGCCGACGTCATCGCCGTGCAGGAGCGCGAGGTCACCCAGCTCGACCCGGCCGCACGGCACGAGATGCGCACCCTCCAGCGCACGTACGTCGAACACTGGGTCGGCGTGCTCGATCGACTCCGGCCGGATCTGGCCGAAGAGGAGCTCAGGGTCAGGGCACACGCCGCCTTCGGCCTCATGAACTCCACTCCGCACAGCGCCCGCACCCCTGGGCGCCGACCCGCCGCGACCACCATCCGCGGCATTCTGGAGGAAATGACATGGGCGAGCCTCATGTCGTGACGCTGCGCCCCACCCGCGCCGCCGATCTCGACGCACTGTTCCGCTTCCACCACGACGAGATCGCCGTCCACCAGGCCGCGTTCGCGCCGGGCGACGACGACCGGCCCGCATTCGACGCCCGCTGGGCCGAGCGCCTCGCCGATCCCGAGCTCACCACCCGCACCGTGCGCGCCGACGGACGCATCGTCGGCG
This sequence comes from Agromyces soli, assembly GCF_022811605.1. Classification (GTDB taxonomy): domain Bacteria; phylum Actinomycetota; class Actinomycetes; order Actinomycetales; family Microbacteriaceae; genus Agromyces; species Agromyces soli. The sequence goes on from NZ_CP094533.1 coordinate 3,341,361, forward strand.
ACGTGGAAGTGCGCCGCGAGCACGGCGTGGCCGTGCTCGACTCCTGGATCGACCCGGACCACTGGGGCCTCGGGATCGCCACTCGCGCCCTCCGCCTCCTGCTCGACGGGCTCCCGGAGCGTCCCGTGCGCGCCCGGGTCGCGGCCGACAACCGGGGCTCGCGCGCGGTGCTCGCGAAGCTCGGCTTCGCGGAGGTCGCCCGCGAGCTCGTGTTCGCGCCCGCCCGCGGCGGCGAGACGGAGCGCCTCGTCTACGAGCTCGACTGAGCCCGACACCGCCGAGACCGAGTGCGAGTCGCTACTCGCTCGCGAGCGCGTGGATGCGCTGCGCGAGCTCGACGTCGCGCCGGGTCACCCCGCCGACGTCGTGCGAGCGCAGCTCGAAGGTGATCGAGCCCCAGCGCACGTGCACGTCCGGATGGTGCGCGAGCTCGTCGGCGACCACCGCGACGCGGTCGAGCAAGCGCACCCCGGCCGAGAAGTCCCCCGTCTCGTAGCTCGCGACGAGGTGGTCCACGGCGTGTTCGAACGGCGTGCCGGCGAGCGCCGCGGCCGTGTCCTCCGCGAGCAGCAGTGTGCGGTCGTCCATCCCGTCGTCCCCCCGTCCCGGCCGCAGGTGCGGCCCTTCGGCGAGGCTACGCCGCGGGGGACGGCGCCGCCATCCCCCGCGGCCCGCTCACATCGTGAGGGCGAACCCGGGCTCCCGCAGCAGCCGGCCGACGTCGCCGAGGAAGCGCGAGCCCTGCTCGCCGTCCACGAGCCGGTGGTCGAAGGAGAGCGAGAGCGTCATCACCTCGCGCAGCGCGATCTCGCCGCGGTGCTCCCACGGCAGCCGGCGCACCTGGCCGGTCGCGAGGATCGCGGCCTCCCCCGGGTTCAGGATCGGCGTGCCCGCGTCGATCCCGAAGACGCCGATGTTCGTGATCGACATCGTGCCGCCGGACAGCTCGGCCGGGCTCGTGCGGCCGGCACGGGCGGTCTCGGCGAGCGCCGCGATCGCGTCGGCCAGCTCGACGAGGGTCATCCGCTCGGCGCCGGGGATCACGGGCACCACGAGCCCGCGATCCGTGGCCGCCGCGATGCCGAGGTTCACGCCGGCGAACTGCACGATCTCCTGCGCCTCCTCGTCCCAGCGCGCGTTGACCTCCGGGGTGCGCGCCGCGGCGAGGCAGACCGCTTTCGCGACGACGGCGAGCGGCGTGATCCGGTGCCCGGCGAAGGCGCGATCCTCGCGCAGGCCGCGAAGCAGCTCCATCGTCGCGGTCACGTCGACGGTGAGGAACTCGGTCACGTGCGGCGCGGTGAAGGCGCTGCGCACCATCGCGGCGGCCGTGTGCTTTCGGACGCCGCGGATGGGGATGCGGGTCTCGGCCGGGCGTTCGCCCGCCGCCGGGCGGGCCGCCGCCGCCGCGGACGGCTGGAGGGCGTTCGCCGTGCGTTCGACGTCGTCGCGCGTGATCAGCCCGCGCTCGCCCGTGCCGTCGACCGCGTCGAGGTCGACGCCGAGCTCGCGCGCGAGTCGGCGCACCGGCGGCGTCGAACGAGGCCGGTCACCGCGCCGCGAGGGCCCGGAGGCGGGGCTCGCGACCGCGGTCGCGGGGCTCGCGGCGGATGCCTCGCCGCCGTCGCTGCCTGCTGCCGGCGTCGCCCCGCCGGGTGGCGGGACGCGCCGGCGACGGCGCGGCCCGCGATCGGCCGCGGCGCCGTAGCCGACGAGCGTCGGCTCGCGCTTCGGCTCGGGCTGCGCGTCTGCTTCGGGGCCTGCGCTGCCCGAGGCATCCGCGCCGCCATCGCCCGCGCCGCCGGCCGGCGCACCCTCGCCGGTCTCGCACGAGAACAGCGGCGCGCCGACCTCGACGGTCTGACCGGGCTCGGCGTGCAGGGCGGTGATCACCCCCGCGAAGGGCGACGGCAGCTCGACGACGGCCTTCGCCGTCTCGACGTCGGCGACGATCTGGTTGAGCTCGATGCGGTCGCCGACCGACACGCGCCAGGCGACGAGCTCCGACTCCGTCAGGCCCTCGCCGAGGTCCGGCAGCGCGAACGCGCGCACGCCGCTCACGCCTCGACCCCCGAGAGCGAGTTGGCGCGGCCGAGCACGCGGTCGACGCCGTCGAGGATCCGGTCGAGGTCCGGCAGGTGGTGCTGTTCGAGCTTCGCGGGCGGGTACGGGATGTCGTGGCCGGTGACCCGCACCGGCGCGTGCTCCAGGTAGTCGAAGCAGCGCTCGGTCAGGCTCGCGGCGATCTCCGCGCCGACCCCGCCCTGCTGCCCGGCCTCGTGCGCGATGACGAGCCGACCGGTGCGTCGCAGCGAGGCCTCGAGGGTCGGGTAGTCCACCGGCGCCAGCGACCGCAGGTCGATGACCTCGAGGGAGACGCCGTCCTCGGCGGCGGCGACCGCGGCGTCCTTGGCCGTCTGCACGAGCGCGCCGTAGGTGACGAGCGTCACGTCGTCGCCCGGTGCGACCACCGTCGCGATGCCCATCGGCTTCGCGTCGGCGAGGCTCGCGGCCTCGTCGACCTCGCCCTTCACGTGGTACCGCCGCTTGGGCTCGAAGAAGAGCACCGGATCGTCGCTCGCGATCGCCTGCTGGATCATCACGTGCGCGTCCGCCGGGTTCGAGCAGACCACGACGCGGAGGCCGGCGGTGTGCGCGAAGTACGCCTCGGGCGACTCGGAGTGGTGCTCGGCCGCCCCGATGCCGCCGCCGAACGGGACCCGGATCGTGATCGGCACCTTCACCGCCCCGCGGGAGCGGTAGTGCAGCTTCGCCACCTGCGCGACGATCTGATCGAAGCCGGGGTAGATGAAGCCGTCGAACTGGATCTCGACGACGGGGCGGAAGCCGCGGTAGGCGAGCCCGACCGCGGTGCCGATGAGGCCCGCCTCGGACAGCGGCGAGTCGACGACCCGCTCGCGGCCGAACTCGGCCTGCAGCCCATCGGTGATGCGGAACACGCCGCCGAGCGTGCCGATGTCCTCGCCCATGAGGACGACGCGGTCGTCGGCGGCGAGGGCGTTTCGGAGGCCCCGGTTCAGGGCCTTGCCGAGGGTGAGGGTGGTCATCGGCCGGCTCCGTTCTGGTCGGATGCCTCGTCGCCGAAGAGCGCGAGATACCGCTCGTAGTGCTCGCGCTGACGGGCGACGTGGCTGTTCGGTTCCGCGTAGACGTGGTCGAAGACGCTGAGGGCGGGCGGGTCGACGAGGCCGAGGCAGGCGGCTCGGAGCTCGGCGGCGGCGCGGTCCGCCGCCTCGGCCGTCTCGCGCTCGAGCCCCGCGACGTCGACTCCGAGGCCCTCGAGGAGGGCGAGCAGGCGGGCGATCGGATCGCGCTCCCGCCAGGCGGCGAGCTCCGCGTCGTCGCGGTAGCGGCTCGGATCATCGGCCGTGGTGTGCGGACCCATGCGGTAGGTGACGGCCTCGATGAGGCTCGGGCCATCGCCCCGCCGGGCGCGCTCGAGCGCCATGCGGGTGACGGCGAGCACGGCGAGGACGTCGTTGCCGTCGACCCGGATGCCGGGCATCGCGAAGCCGTCGGCGCGGCGGGCCAGCTCCTGCTTGGACTGCAGCCCGACCGGCTCCGAGATCGCCCACTGGTTGTTCTGGCAGAAGAAGACGACGGGCGCCTCGAAGCTCGAGGCGAAGACGAACGCCTCGTTGACGTCGCCCTCGCTCGTCGCGCCGTCGCCGAAGTAGGCGATGGCCGCGGCGTCGGAGTGGTCCCAGCGCAGCCCCATCGCGTAGCCGGTGGCGTGCAGCGCCTGCGCGCCGATGATGATCTGCGGCACGGCGACGCGGTGGGCGGCCGGGTCCCAGCCGGACGACGCGGTGCCGCGCCAGGTGGTCACGAGCCCCTCGGCGGCGACGCCGCGGGCCCAGGCGACGGCGAGCTCCCGGTAGCTCGTGAACGCGAAGTCGTCGTCGCGCAGGGCGCGCACGGAGCCGATCTGCGCGGCCTCCTGCCCGGCGAGCGGCGGCCAGAGCCCGAGCTCGCCCTGGCGCTGCAGCGCGACCCCCTCGGCGTCGAGCCGGCGGACGATGACCATGTCGCGGTAGAGCCGGCCGAGCGCGGCGGCGTCGACGTCGGCGACCCACGGGTCGAACTCGGCGTCGTGGCGCCGGGTGCCCGTCTCGTCGACGAGCTGCACGAACGACTCGGGCCTCGTCAAGAGCCCGGTCGCATCACGGTCGGAAAGGGTCATCGTCGATCCTCCTGGTTCGGCGGAGCGCTTCGTGGGCGCTCCGACTCGCCGGCCACGTCGCCGGATACGCCCGAGCGTACGTCGGGAGGTCACACAGCTCAAGCATCACCGGATCCATTGAGCATGTTGCCAAGCACGCGGCGCTGAATCCTCGCTACACTGCGCAGCATGAGCACTCTCGACCAGCTCGACCGAGCCCTCCTCACCGCGCTCGCCGCCGACCACCGCGCGACCGTCGTCGCCCTCGCGGAGCGCCTCGGCCTCAGCCGCAACACGGTGCAGGCCAGGCTCGCCCGGCTCGAGGCATCCGGCGCCTTCGCCTCCTTCGAGCGGGCGATCGACCCGGCGCCGCTCGGCTACCCGCTCGAGGCCTTCGTCGCGGTGCACGTGCGGCAGAAGCAGCTCGGCGAGGTCGTCGCCCGCATCGCGGAGATCCCCGAGGTGCTGCAGGCGCACGGGCTCTCCGGCTCGGTCGACCTGCTCGCCCGCGTCGTCTGCCGCGACGCGCACGACCTCTTCCGCATCGACGGCGAGATCCTCGCGATCGACGGGGTCGAGCGCACCGAGACCTCCCTCTCGATGGGCGAGCTCATCCCCTATCGGATCGGGCCGCTGCTCGAGCGGTAGCCGCGGCCGGCCGAACTCCGGGGCCCGCGTCGGTCCACGAGTGCCAAGAAACCGTTGCAAACGAATACTTGCAAACAAACGCTTGCAAAGCTTTCTTTGCAACGGTATCTTTGCATGCATGAGCGAGACGACTCCGAGCCACATCGAGGCCCAGCCGAGCAGCACCCGGCATCCCGGCATCGACCACGTGCTGTCGGCGACGGCGCTGAAGTCGCTCGGGCACCCGCTGCGCATCCGCATCTACGACGAGCTGTCCTCCTACGGCCCGCTCACCGCGAGCGGGCTCGGCGAACGGCTGAGCGAGTCGAGCGGCTCCATGAGCTACCACCTCCGCCAGCTCGAGCGCGCCGGCCTCGTCCGCGAAGACACCAGCCGCGGCACCGGCCGCGAGCGGTGGTGGGAGCGCACGCCCGGCTCGGTCGCCGTGCCCGACCCGCAGGACCTGCCCCCGGGCAGCGCCGAGCGGCTCGCCGCGAAGCTCGTCGAGGACGAGTGGCTCACGATCCGCGACCGCAACTATCGCGACTTCGTCTCGGACGGCCCGCACGTCTTCGGCAAGGAGTGGCTCGAGGTCGCCACCAGCGACACGATCAACCTCCGTCTCACCGTCGAACAGCTCGCCGAGCTCGTCGCCGAGATCGACGCGGTGTTCCTGAAGTTCGGCGATCGCTACAAGCGCACGCCCACGCCGGGCTCCATGCCCGTGCAGATTCACCTCAACGCCTTCCCGCTCGTGCGCGGCGAGGCCACCCAGGACCACACTCGGAAGGAGTGATCATGACCACCGCCACCCTCTCCCCCGGCGCCGGCCGACTCGCCGGCCTCGCCGTCCGCAGCGGCCTCGGCCTCGCGAGCTGGGGCCTGCGCCGCGCCAGCCGACGCACCGACCGCGAGCAGCTGCTCGGCCGGGCCGAGGCCCGGGCCGCCGCCGAGCGCGCCCTCGCCGAGCGCGACGAGCTGTTCCGCAGCGCGGGCTACCTCCCGCTCTGAGCAACGGGCCGCGCTGCGCGTCGTCCGCAGCGGCCCGGAAACGACGGATGCCCCGCCCGAACGAATCGGGCGGGGCATCCGCGTGTCAGGCGGGAACCGCGGTCACTCGACCTCGGAGCCCTCAGCCGGCGCGTCGGTGTGCTCGCCAGTGGCGGTACGACCCTCGACGTCGGCGTCCTCCTGCAGGACCGGGGCGAGCGAGAGCTTGCCGCGGTCGTCGATCTTGGTGATCTCGACGAGCAGCTTCTGCCCGACGCCCAGCACGTCCTCGACGTTCTCGACGCGCTTGCCGCCGGCGAGCTTGCGCACCTCGGAGATGTGCAGCAGGCCGTCCTTGCCCGGCAGCAGCGACACGAAGGCGCCGAACGTGGCGATCTTCACGACGGTGCCGAGGAACTGCTCGCCGACCTCCGGGTTGGTCGGGTTCGCGATCGCGTTCACCTGGGCGCGGGCCGCCTCGGCCGAGGGGCCGTCGGTGGCGCCGATGTAGACGGTGCCGTCCTCCTCGATGGAGATGTCGGCGCCGGTCTCGTCCTGGATCGCGTTGATCGTCTTGCCCTTCGGGCCGATCAGCTCGCCGATCTTGTCGACCGGGATCTGCACGCTGATGACGCGCGGAGCGGTCGGGGCCATCTCGTCCGGGCCGTCGATCGCCGCGTTGAGCACGGCGAGGATGGTGGTGCGGGCCTCCTTGGCCTGGGTCAGCGCGCCGGCGAGCACCGAGGCGGGGATGCCGTCGAGCTTCGTGTCGAGCTGGATGGCCGTGACGAACTCGCTCGTGCCGGCGACCTTGAAGTCCATGTCGCCGAGCGCGTCCTCGGCACCGAGGATGTCGGTGAGGGCCGCGTAACGGGTCTCACCGTTCACGGTGTCGGAGATGAGGCCCATGGCGATGCCGGCGACCGGGGCGCGCAGCGGCACACCGGCGTTCAGCAGCGACAGGGTCGAGGCGCAGACGGAGCCCATCGAGGTCGAGCCGTTGGAGCCGAGGGCCTCGGACACCTGACGGATCGCGTAGGGGAACTCCTCGCGCGTCGGCAGCACCGGCACGAGCGCGCGCTCGGCGAGTGCGCCGTGCCCGATCTCGCGACGCTTCGGCGACCCGACGCGACCGGTCTCACCGGTCGAGTAGGGCGGGAAGTTGTAGTTGTGCATGTAGCGCTTCTTGGTGACCGGGCTCAGCGAGTCGATCTGCTGCTCGAGCTTCAGCATGTTCAGCGTGGTGACGCCCAGGATCTGGGTCTCGCCGCGCTGGAAGATGGCCGAGCCGTGCACGCGGGGCACGACCTGCACCTCGGCGTCGAGCGGGCGGATGTCGGCGAGGCCGCGGCCGTCGATGCGGACGCCCTCTTCGAGCACGCGCGTGCGCATGACCTTCTTGGTGACCGACTTGTAGGCCGCGGAGACCTCGGCGTTGGCCGACTCGGGCAGCTCGCCCGCCTCGACCTTGGCCGCGACGTGCTCCTTGACGCGCGCCTTGAGGGCGTCGTCGGCGTCCTGGCGCTCGACCTTGCCGGCGATCTGGTAGACGTCCTTGAGCTCGGCGGCGGCGAAGGCCTCGACGGCCTCCTTGACCTCGGGCTGGTACGGCGGGAACGTCGGGTAGTCGGCGACGGGCTTCGCCGCGGTCTTCGCGACCGCGAGCTGCGCCTCGACGAGCTGCTTGATGAAGGGCTTCGAGGCCTCGATGCCCTGCGCGATGACGGTCTCGTCGGGCTTGACGGCGCCGCCCTGGATGAGGTTCCACGCGTTGTCGGTCGCCTCGGCCTCGATCATCATGATCGCGACGTCCTCGGAGCCGTCGGCCTCGGTCACGACGCGGCCCGCGACGACCATGCTGAACACGGCCTCCTCGAGCTGGCCGTGCTTCGGGAACGCGACCCACTGGCCGTCGATGAGCGCGACGCGGACGCCGGCGACCGGACCGGAGAACGGCAGGCCGGACAGCTGCGTCGAGAGCGACGCGGCGTTGATGGCGAGCACGTCGTAGAGCTCGTCGGGCTCGATGGCGAGGACGGTCACGACGACCTGGACCTCGTTGCGCAGGCCCTCGACGAAGGAGGGGCGGAGCGGGCGGTCGATGAGGCGGCAGGTGAGGATCGCCTCGGTCGAGGGGCGGCCCTCGCGACGGAAGAACGAGCCGGGGATGCGACCCGCGGCGTACATGCGCTCCTCGACGTCGATCGTGAGGGGGAAGAAGTCGAAGTGATCCTTCGGCTGCTTCGAGACGCTCGTCGCCGAGAGCAGCATGGTCTCTTCGTCGATGTAGGCGACCGCGGAGCCCTGCGCCTGCTGGGCGAGGCGTCCGGTCTCGAAGCGGATGGTGCGGGTGCCGAACTTGCCGTTGTCGATGACGGTCTCGGCGAACGTGATTTCAGGACCTTCCAAGAGGTCTCTCTCCTTTGTTTCCCGTCGCACCCCGTGTGGGCACGACTGCATACGAAGGAGCAGGAACAGGCAATACGAATCGCATCAGGACGATGCGCTCACGCTGGCCACCAGTAGAAGTCCACCGAATCGAGTCGGTAAGCCACCACAGGGGACCAGCTTCCTGCCGGCCTGCTCCGAAGGTGCTCGGTGTTCAGTTGCGGTTCGCGGCCCGCTGCGAGGCAGAGCTGCGATGCGGCGACCACTCGGGCAACCGCTTCGACTCTAGCAGAGCGGCCCCGGTCGGAGCCGGAATCCGGAGTAGGGCGAGTTCCGGCCGCTTCGGCGAGCGGCCCTCCCCCGCGGTCCGTCCGCGCAGCCGCCGGACCACCCAGGGCAGCACGTGCACCGCCATCCAGGCGGGCCCCGAGACCCGCGTCCGGTGCGCGCCGTCGTGCAGCGCGAGCTCGAGGTCGGCGAGGACCGCGGCGTCCGGGATGCCGAGCGCGCGCGCCGCGGCGTAGGCCAGCGTGCGGTGGCCGGCGGGGTTCAGGTGCACCCGGTCGGCCGCCCAGCTGGAGCGGGCGCGCAGCTCGGCGGCGTGCTCGACGTCGACCAGCACGGCGCCGTGCTCCGCCGCGAGCGCGCGGAGCCGCGCGTCGAAGCGGGCGAATCGGGCCCGGAGGCCGCGCACCTCCCAGCGCTCCGGCAGGAACGGGGTGACGACGAGCACCCGGCAGCCTGCGGCGGCGGCCGCGCGCAGACCCGCTCCGAGCTGATCGGCGAGCGCGACGGGGTCCGCGCCGCGCTGCACGAGGTCGTTGCCGCCGACGAAGATGCCGACGAGCTCCGCGCCGAGCGCGAGCGCCGCGGGCAGCTGCTCGTCGACCACGTCCCGGATGCGGCGGCTGCGCACTGCGAGGTTCGCGTACTCGACGCCGGGCCCCGGCCGGCTCATCGCGAGCAGCATGGCGAGCCGGTCGGCCCAGCCGCGGTACTCGCCCGGGGCCGTGCGCGAGTCGTCGCAGAGCCCCTCGGTGAGCGAGTCGCCCACCGCGACGAAGCGGAGCGGCGCCTCGGCGGCGCGGGTCCGGCCGGGCTCGGCCGGGCCGGGAACGGATGCCGGGTGCGGCGCGGGCGGGGCCGGTGCGACCTGGCCCGGTGCCGCCGACGCGAGCCCCGCGGCGCGCGCCCTGGCGTCGCGGTAGTGGGCGAGCAGCTCCTCGCAGAGCACGTCCCACCCCCGGCCCACGACGCCGCGGCGGGCCGCCCGGCCGAAGGCGCGGCGCTTCGCGGCATCGCCCGCGAGGTCCGCGACGCGGGCGGCGAACTCGTCGAGGTCGCCCGGTCGGTAGAGCCAGCCGTCGACGCTCTGCCGCACGAGGTCGAGCGGGCCGCCCGCGCCGGTGGCGACGACGGGCACACCGCTCGCGTGCGCCTCCTGCACGGTCTGGCAGAACGTCTCGCTCTCCCCCGGGTGCACGAAGACGTCGAAGCTCGCGAGCGTCGTCGCGAGCTCCTCGCCGCCGAGGAACCCGGTGAAGACCGCGTCCGGCAGCAGCGCCTCGAGCTCGTCGCGGGAGGGGCCGTCGCCGACGACGACGAGTTGGATTCCGGGCACGCCGCGGAGCGCCAGCAGATCCTCGACCTGCTTCTCGGGCGCGAGCCGGCCGACGTAGCCCACGACGACCTCGCCGCCGGGTGCGATCCGCCGCCGCCAGGCCTCGTCGCGACGACCCGGCCGGAAGCGCTCGAGGTCGACACCGCGCCGCCACAGCCGGGAGCCGGAGACGCCGAGCGCGTCGAGCCGCTCGAGCGCCGAGCTCGAGGGTGCGAGCGTGAGCGTCGCCCGGCCGTGCAGCCGCGCGACGTGCCGCTCCAGCGCCGGTGCCGCGGCCGGGACTCCGTAGCGGGCGGCGTAGGCCGGGACATCCGTCTGGTAGACCGCGACGCTCGGCGCCCCGATCGCCTCGGCGGCGCGCACGCCCTGCCACCCCAGCACGAACGGCGAGGCGAGGTGCACGACGTCGGGCGAGAACTCGGCGAGCGCGGCGGTGAGCCGGCGCAGGCCGGGCACCGCGATCCGCACCTGCGGGTAGCGCGGCAGCGGCGTCGACGGCAGCTGCACGAGCCGCGCCCCGCGGAGCGCCGCCTCGTCGACGCGGCCGGCGCGCGGTGCGATGACGAGGGCCTCGTGCCCGGCGCGCTCCAGGTGCCCCAGCACCTGGAGGAGCGAGTGGGTGACCCCGTTCATGTGCGGGAGGAACGATTCGGCGAGGATCGCGACCTTCACGAGACCAGGGTGCCCCGGCTGCGCCGCCGCACCGCGCGAAAGCGGGCCCGGGCACCGAGGATTCACCGCCGCGTCGGCGAGCGTTCGCCGCCCGGTCGCGAACCCGTCGCCGGACGGACAGCGCTCGAGCCTTGCCGCCGTGCCGGGAGCGGCGTTGCATGGCAGGGCGGCGCCGCATCCGAGCACCGCTCCATCGATCGAGGAGGATCCCATGGCATCCGTCGCCCGCGTGACGACCATCACCGCCCGCTCCGAGCAGAGCTTCGACGACGCGATCTCCGCGGGCGTCGCCCGGGCGTCCGAGACGCTGCGCAACGTCTCCGGAGCCTGGGTGAAGGAGCAGAAGATCGAGGCCAGCGACGGGGTGATCACCGGTTGGTCGGTCACGCTCGAAGTGACCTTCGTGCTCGACGACTGACGGCGCTCGCCGCTCGGCCACCCGCTGTTCACCCCGCCGGGATAGCAAGGCGGGGTGTCAGACGACGCCCTCGCCCAGCTCGCCGCCTCGCCGTGGCTGCTGCCCGCGCTCTTCGCGCTCGTCGTCGGCGACGCCTTCCTCGTGGTGCTGCCGAGCGAGACCCTCGTCGTGGCCCTGGGGGCGCTCGCGGCGACCACGGGGCATCCGAATCCGCTCGTCGTGATCCCGGTCGCCGCGGTCGGCGCCGTCCTCGGCGACCTCGCCTGCTACGCGATCGGCCGCGCCGGCGGCCTCGAGCGCTGGGCGTGGCAGCGGAAGCCGCGGGTCGCCGCGGCGATCGAGCGGGTGCGTCGCACCGTGGGCCGCCGCACCGCCGTGCTCGTGTTCACCGCCCGCTACGTGCCCTTCGCCCGCATCGCCGTGAACCTCGCCGCCGGCGCCGTACGGATCCCGCTCGGCCGGTACCTGCCGCTCTCGGCGGCGGCGGGGCTTGCGTGGGCGGTGTTCAACACGGCGATGGGGGCGATCGTCGGCTCCGCCTTCGCGGACCGGCCGCTGCTCGCCCTCGCGATCTCGGTGCCCGTCGCGATCCTCGCGGGCCTCGGGGTCGACGCGCTCGTCCGCCGTTTCGCCCCCTGAGCCCGCTGAAAACGCCGAGTTGCCCGACTTTCATGAAAGTCGGGCAACTCGGTTGGGTGGGCGGGGGTTACTCGCCGGCGAGGCCGCCGATGAGGTGCCCCATCGGCCGGTCGAGCCGGAACGGGTCGCTGACGAGCTGCGAGCGGTCGGTGCGCTCGACCAGCTCGGCGAACTCCTTGGCGCCGCGGAAGATGCGGTCGGGCAGCGAGCGCACGCCGTCGCCGTCCGCGCCGCCCCAGTCGCTCGTCGCGGCGAACACGCCGGTGGTCACCGGCACCGCGTGCAGGTAGGTGAACAGCGGGCGCATCGCGTAGTCGATCGCGAGGGAGTGCCGGGGCGTGCCGCCGGTCGCGCCGAGCAGCACCGGCAGATCGGTGAGGGCCTGCGGGTCGATCACGTCGATGAACGACTTGAACAGTCCCGCATAGCTCGTCGTGAAGATCGGCGTGACGGCGATGAGCCCGTCGGCCGAGGCCACGGCGTCGAGCGCCTCCTCGAGCTTCGGCGGCGCGAAGCCCATGAGCAGGTGGTTCGTGATGTCGTGGGCGAGCTCGCGCAGCTCGAAGGTGCGCACCTCGGCCTCGACCCCGCGCTCGGCGAGCGCGGCGACCGAGTCCGCGGCGAGGCGGTCGGCGAGCTGACGGGTCGAGCTCGGGGTGGAGAGCCCCGCCGAGACGACGACGATCTGCTTGGTGGTCATCGTGCACCTCCTGCACGGGTCGCGGCGGGGCCGAAGGCCGAGCCGGCGGGCGCGGGCGCGTCCTGGTAGGGCGAGGCGCCCACGGTCAGGTTGTCGCCGCGGTTGGCGTTCGGGGTCGCCTGCCGGGGCGCCTCGTCACCGTACTTCGCGGCGACGAGCGAGGCGTGCGTGGGGGCGTCGGGCACCTCGGCCGGGCGGTTCTTCGCGAACTCGGTGCGGAGCACCCCGACGACCTCGCCGAGCAGGTCGAGCTGCTCGAGCACGGTCTTCAGCGGCAGGCCCGCGTGGTCGACGAGGAACAGCTGGCGCTGGTAGTCGCCCACGTAGTCGCGGAAGCCGAGCGTGCGGTCGATGACCTCCTGCGGGCTGCCCACGGTCAGCGGGGTCTGCTGGGTGAACTCCTCGAGGCTCGGGCCGTGCCCGTAGACCGGCGCGTTGTCGAAGTACGGCCGGAAGTCGCGCACCGCGTCCTGCGAGTTGCGGCGCATGAAGACCTGGCCGCCGAGGCCGACGATCGCCTGCGCGGCGGTGCCGTGGCCGTGGTGCTCGAAGCGCTGCCGGTACAGCGCGATCATGCGCTGAGTGTGCGAGGCGGGCCAGAAGATGTGGTTCGCGAAGAAGCCGTCGCCGTAGTAGGCGGCCTGCTCGGCGATCTCCGGGGTGCGGATGGAGCCGTGCCAGACGAACGGGGGCACGCCGTCGAGCGGGCGCGGCGTCGAGGTGAAGCCCTGCAGGGGGGTGCGGAACTTGCCCTCCCAGTCGACGACGTCCTCGCGCCAGAGGCGGTGCAGCAGCTCGTAGCTCTCGACGGCGATGGGCAGGCCCTGCCGGATGTCCTTGCCGAACCAGGGGTAGACCGGCCCGGTGTTGCCGCGCCCGATCATGAGGTCGGCGCGGCCGCCCGAGACGTGCTGGAGCATCGCGTAGTCCTCGGCGATCTTCACCGGGTCGTTCGTGGTGATGAGCGTCGTCGCGGTGGAGAGCTGGAGGGTCGAGGTCTGGCCGGCGATGTACGCGAGCGTCGTCGTGGGCGAGGAGGACCAGAACGGCGGGTTGTGGTGCTCGCCGAGGGCGAAGACGTCGAGGCCGACCTCTTCGGCGTGCTTGGCGATGGCGACGGTGGCCTGGATCCGCTCGGCCTCGGTCGGCGTGCGGCCGGTCGTCGGGTCCTGCGTGATGTCGCTGACGGTGAAGATTCCGAACTGCACGGCGTCCTCCTGGGGTGCGGGTCGAGTGCTTTCAATGCGTTTGCATAGACAGGAACGAGCTCGCCCCCGAAGCTATTCCCGCTTCGCCGATTCGATCGAATCGGCAGCGGAATGACGCACCGGATCCAGTCTGCCCTGCCGCCGCGATCCGCGGACACCCGGGGTCTAGACTCCGGGGTGATGGGCAGCATCTCGGTCGTCATCCCCTGCTTGGACGATGCCGCCATGCTCCGGGTCTGCCTCTCCGCGCTGGCCGCGCAGACCCGCCCCGCCGACGAGATCATCGTCGTCGACAACGGCTCGAGCGACGACTCGGCCGCCGTGGCCCGCGCCGTGGGCGCCCGCGTCGTGACCGAGCCGCGCCGCGGCATCTGGCCAGCGACCGCCGCCGGCTTCGACGCGGCTCGCGGCGAGCTGCTCGCCCGACTCGACGCGGACTCGGTGCCCCCGCCCGACTGGCTCGCCCGCGTCGAGCGACGGATGGCGGAGGCCGACGCTCCCACCGCGGTCACCGGCCCCGGCCGCTTCTACGGGGGCACCGCGTTCACGCGCTGGGTCGCCAGGCACCTCTACATCGGCGGCTACTTCTGGGCCATCGGCATCCTGCTCGGGCATCCGCCGCTCTTCGGCTCGAACTATGCGCTGCGCAGCGAGGCGTGGCGCGAGCTGCGCGGGATCGTCCACCGCGAGCGCGCCGACGTGCACGACGACCTCGACCTGGCCTGGTGGCTCCGCCCCGGCATGTCCGTCGCCTACGAGCGCAGCCTCCTCGTCGGCGTCTCCGCGCGACCGTTCGACAGCTGGGCGGCGCTCGGCCGCCGGCTGCGGATGGCGTTCCACACCCTCGCGGTCGAATGGCGGGAGTGGCCGGCGCTCGAGCGGCGCGCCGAGCACCGCGCGGCAGCGACGGACACCGCCGTGGCGGACGAGGGCGATCAGGCGGTCGCGTAGAGCTCGAGCAGGTCGCGCACGAGCTGGTGCGGCGTCGTCTCGCACGGACTGTGCCCGGTCCGGTACACGGCGTAGCGCGCGCCCAGCTCGCGGGCCGAGCGCTCGTGCAGCTCGAGCGGCCAGAGGTCGTGCGCCCCGACCGCCACGAGCTTCGGGACGGCGGATGCCGCGACCTCGCGCCGGAGGTCGGGGGTCGCCATCATGCACGCGATGAGATCGTCCACGCTGTCGCGGCGGGTGAGCCGGAACCGCTCGCGCACGAAGGCGAGACGCCCGGGCGGCACCCGGTTCAGATTGCTGCGGATGCCCCAGAGCATGAGCGCGGCGCCCTGCCTGGGCGTCGTGAAGCCGGAGATCGCGCCGATCCGCTTCACCCCGCGGAACGCCTGCCCGGGCTCCGGCGGACTCGACAGCAGCGCCAGGCTCGCGAAACGCTCGGGCGCCAGGGTGAGCGCCTCCTGCGCGATCGTGCCCGCGAAGCTGTAGCCGAGCACGTGCGCCGGCCCGCTCCCCGCGGCGAGCACCGCGAGGAGGTCGTTCAGGAAGAGCGTGCGCTCGTAGCGCGCGGCCGGTGGGTCGAGCCGCCAGGGCCCCGCTCCGGCGGACTCGTACTGCCCAGCGAGGTCGAAGGCCTCGACGCGGTAGCCGGCGTCCGCGAGCAGCGGCAGCATGAGGACGAAGTCCTCCTTCGAGCCGGTCGCACCGGGGACGAGGAGCACCCTCGGCCCGTCGGCCGGCCCCATGGCGAGTCCGGCGAGCCGCCCGCTCGGCGCGTCGAACCAGCGGCGCTCGGCCCCGACCGGCAGCGAGCGCCAGTCGAAGTCGGGGATCGCGGCGTCGAGTTCGGCCGCGTGCGCCTGCCAGCCCGGGGGCGGTGGCGCGAGCACGCCCGCCGGCGTGCTCCGGAAGGCGGCATCCGTCGCCCGCTCCGCTTCATCGGGACCGCGCTCAGTCACGCCCTCACGATAGCGCTGCGGCTGCTCGAATCGGCGGAACGGCGGCGCGACGCCGAGACTCAGCGACTCCTCGCCGAGCCATCGCCGAGAGCGAACACTGGGCGGCTTCAAAGCTGCGGCCCGTAGGCTGACGCCCATGGCTACCGTCGCGCTCACCATGGACACCTTCGAGAAGACGATCCTCGAAGGCGGCACCGTCTTCGTCGACTTCTGGGCGTCCTGGTGCGGCCCCTGCCTGCAGTTCGCACCGAACTACGAGGCGGCCGCCGAGGCGAACCCCGACCTCGTCTTCGCGAAGGTCGACACCGAGGACCAGCAGCAGCTCGCCGCGGCGATGAACATCACCTCGATCCCCACGATCATGGCATTCAAGGACGGCATCGGCGTCTTCGCGCAGGCCGGGGCGCTCCCCCGCCCGGTGCTCGACGACCTCGTCTCGCAGGTTCGTGAGCTCGACATGGACCAGGTCCGCGAGCAGCTCGCGCGCGAGGAGGACGGTCAGGCCTCCTGACCCGAGCGCGCCGCGCGCCCGGATTCAGACCGTCTCGTCGAGTCCGCTGAGGTCGAGCTCGACCTTGAACGGCCGCCCGTCGCCCACGATGCGCGCCGGCACCCGGACGTACTTGCCCTCGCCGCGCAGCGCGTCGAGCCGGTCGACGTAGCGGTCCTCCGCCGCCTGGCCGAGGTAGCCGGCGTGCCGGGGCCGCTGCCCGCCGACGAGCTGCACGCCCACCCGGTAGCGACGGGCCATCCACCGGCTCGCCCGCGGCACGAGGACCGCCGTCTGCTCGGGTCCGCCCTGCGTGCGCGCGATCTCGATGCCGGACTGCCGGTGGGCGGCGCCGTCGATGGGCACGACCGTGCGCACCTCGCGATCGGCCGACGGCGCCTCGACGAGGGTGAGGTCGTCGACGCCGAGCAGATTGCCCCACTGGTCGGGGTTCGCGCCGCGCTTCTCGCGACCGATCGAGATGACCAGGTACACGAGCGCGGCCGCGAGCAGCACGATGAGCGGCCAGAACAGCCACGGCTCCGCGCCCGGCCGCACGAAGCTCGTCGCGAGCAGCACGACGAAGAGCGCGAGATAGGGGAACGGCTCCCACAGGAGCAGGGGCTTGCGGCGGGGGGCTGGCATGCCCTCAACGGTATCTGCTCGATCGCCGCCGACTCACGGCGGCTTCCCAGCGCTCAGCGCAGCTGGGGCAGCCGGGCCGCGACGTCCTCGAGCACCCGCTCGTCGCCGGCGTAGATGCCCGACTCGCGCGGCCAGTGCGCGACGAACTCGTCGAAGCCGAGCTCGCGCGCCCGCTCGACGGCGTCCTCGAACGCGGCGGCGCTCGAGAGCGAATAGCGGTCGCCCTCGTCGAGCGAGAGCACCCGCGCGACCGCGGCGACGTCGCGGCCCTGCTCGGCGCACGCCTCCGCGAAGCGCTCGGACAGCTCGCCGACGTGCCGCCACCACGCCTCCGCATCGAGCTCGGCGCGCCCCGTCGTGATCCAGCCGTCGGCGAGCCGTGCCGCCAACGCGAGGCCGCGCGGACCGTTCGCCGCGAGCTGGACCGGCAGCCGCGGCGACTGCGCCGGCGCACCGACCATGCGGGCATGCTCCGCGGTGAACCAGTCCCCCGCGAACGAGACGCCGCCCGATCCGGGCTGCTCGAAGCGGAGCAGCCGATCGAGCGCCTCGACGAACTCGACGTAGCGCTCGTGCCGCTGTCTCGGTGACAGGGCCTCCTGCCCGAGCACGTGCGCGTCGAAGCCCGTGCCGCCGGAGCCGAGCCCGGCGACCACGCGTCCGCCCGCGATCTGGTCGAGGGTCGCGAGCTCCTTCGCGAACGGCACGGGGTGACGGAAGTTCGGGTTCGCGACGAAGGTGCCGAGCCGGATCGTCGAGGTCGCCATCGCCGCCGCGGTGAGCGTCGGCACGGTCGCCTGCCAGGGTTCGTCGGCGAGGGATCGCCACGAGAGGTGGTCGTACGTCCAGGCGACGTCGAAGCCGTACGCCTCCGCCGCCTGCCACCGGCGGGCGGCCTCCGGCCACGGGAACTGGGGAAGGATGACGATGCCGAAGCGCATGGGGCGAGCCTAGGCCCCGCGTTCCTCGCCCGCACCCGGCGGGAGCGGCAGCGCGGCGGTGACCGGGATCGGCTCGGCGCCGAGCTCGACGGCGGGCGCGGATGCCTCGCCGCCCCCTCCACCGGCGGTGCCGCCGGGCACGGCCGGCCGGCGTTCGAGCTTGACGCAGACGATGCCGGCCAGGATGAGCGCCCCGCCGAGGATCTGCAGGCCGCTCAGCACCTCGCCGAGCAGCACCCAGCCGGCGATGCCCGCGAAGACCACCTCGGACAACCCGAGGAAGGCCGCGAGCCGGGAACCGAGCCGGCCGATCGCGGCGAGCCCGGCGCTGTACGCGAAGGCGGTGGAGAGCACGCCCACGGCGATCAGGGGCACGAACCACGGCGCCTCGGCGCCGAGGAACGCGACGTCGTCGAAGACGAAACGCATCGGCAGCAGCCCCGTGAGCCCGAGGAGCGCGAGCGCGACGGCCCCGACGACGAAGCCGGCGGCGATGAGCGCGAGCGGCGGCAGCTGGGAGGCCGAGGACTCGCCGACGAGGTAGTAGACGCAGACCCCCAGCATCGCGAGCGCGGCGAAGGCGAGCCCCAGCGGGTCGAGCCGGCCGCCACCCGGGCCGATGACGAGCACGAGGCCCGCGAGCGCGAGCACCGAGCCCGCGAGCACGATGCGCTGCGGCATCCGCCGGGAGCGCGCCCAGGCGAGCAGCACGAGCGCGATCGGCGCGAGGTACTCGATGAGAAGCGTGAGCGAGACCGGGATGCGCTCCAGCGAGGCGTAAAAGAAGAACTGCACGCCGGCGACGGCGATGAGGCCGAACAGCAGCACGGTCCAGCGCGCCCGCCAGAGCGGGCGGAGGTCGCCGCGGAGGGCGAGGACGCCGGGGACGGCGAGGATGACGGCGGCGATCGAGATACGGGCGAGCACCGCCGCGCCGGGGCTCCAGCCGTTCTCCAGCAGCGGTTTCACGAACACGCCGCCCACGCCGAAGGCGAGCCCCGCCGCCACCCCGAGGGCGATCCCCGTCACGCCGCGCGATCCGCGCACGAGCCCTCCTCGACTCCGATGCCGAAACGTCCACACGTCATGGGTGAACGTCGTTATGCTCGTGACAGTACGGCACGCCGAAGTCAGGAGTCAAATGATTTTCACCAATGACACGATCGACGCCCTGCACTTCGCCGCCGCCCTGGTGAACACGGTGCCCGAGGCGAGCGCCTCCGGCACCGACGAGCTCGGCGACCCCGCCGCCCTCGTCGCGATCCTGGATCGCTGGTGGTACTCGGGACGACGCGACGGCGACGCCCGGGAACTCGCCGAGGTGGCCGCCGCGCGGGCGCGGCTGCGCGCACTGTGGTCGCGCGACCGCGACGACGCGGTCGACGAGGTGAACGCGATCCTCACCGAGTCGAACGCGGTCCCCCGGCTCGTGCGGCACGACGCGCTCGACTGGCACATCCACGCGACCTCGGCCGAGGCCCCGCTCGCCGAGCGCATCCTCGTCGAGGTCGCCATGGCCCTCGTCGACGTCGTGCGCGCCGATCAGCTCGAGCGGCTCCGCAGCTGCGACGCCGACGACTGCGATGCCGCCTACCTCGACCTCTCGAAGAACGGCTCACGCCGCTTCTGCTCGACCCGCTGCGGCAACCGCATGGCCGTGCGCGCCTACCGCGCCCGGGCATGACGAAGGCCCCCGGCCTTGCTCCGAGGAGCAGGTGCGGGGGCCTTCGCAAGAAGTTCGCGGCTCATCGAGAGCCATGCCGGACTTCGGCGCGCCGCACGAGGGCGGCGCCGGCGGCACTTAGCGGCGCAGCCCGAGACGCTCGATGAGCGCACGGTAGCGCTCGATGTCGACGTCGGCGAGGTAGCCGAGCAGACGACGGCGCTGACCGACGAGGAGCAGCAGACCACGACGCGAGTGGTGGTCGTGCTTGTGCTCCTTCAGGTGCTCGGTGAGGTCCTTGATGCGCTTGGTGAGGATCGCGATCTGGACCTCGGGGGATCCAGTGTCACCGGGGTGCGTCGCGTACTCTTCGATGATCGCCTTCTTGGTCTCTGAATCCAGTGCCATAGAGGGATCCCCTTTCTTCTCGTTGCGCGCTGCCCGGGGCCTGATGCCTGGGCTCTCTTCATGCGCGGCCGGTGGACGGCAACCGAACTAGCTTAGCAGAGCGCGAGGGCCCGACTTGCCTCAGACTGGAGCCATGGTGTTCGCGATCAAGCGCGTCTACGAGGCGGCCTCCGCCGACGACGGATTCCGAGTGCTCGTCGACCGGCTCTGGCCGCGCGGGGTGAGCCGGGAGCGGGCCGAACTCGACCGCTGGGACAAGGAGGTCGCCCCCTCCCCCGAGCTGCGCACGGCGTGGCATCACCAGCTCGAGGACTTCGCGCACTTCGCCGCGCAGTACCGGCATGAGCTCGACGCGGGCACGGCCGGTGCCGAGCTCCTCGAGCTCGGCCGGGAGCATCCGCGGGTCACGCTCCTCTTCGGCGCCCGCGACGAGCGGGTGAACCACGCGGCGGTACTGCTCGACTGGCTCGCCGCGCACGGCGCCGAGGTCGAGCAGCCGGCCTGAGCCGGGAGGCTCGCCCGACTCGACGCGTCGACTCGGGCGTCTCGGCTCAAGCGTGCGACTCGGCGAGCGTGAGGCCGGGCTGCGGCTGCTTCCGGAACTGCCCCGTCACGGCGAGCAGCACGATGATCGCCGCGAAGAGGATCCAGCCGGGCCAGCCGAGCATCGACCCCCACGGATCGGCCGGGAGGTCGCTCGCGTCGACGAAGATCAGGAACTGGGAGCCGGCGGTATTGAGCGCCGCGTGCGCGATCACCGCGGGCCACACGGAGGCGCTGCGCAGGCGCAGCCAGCCGATCACCGTGCCGACGAGCACGCAGAAGACGATCATGCAGAGGACGCCGAGCACGTCGGTGCGGCCGTAGTTGTAGCCGAGCAGCACGACCGGCGCGTGCCAGAGCCCCCAGATCACGCCGCTCGCGAGGAGCGCCGCCCAGGTGCCGAGCGGGCGCAGCGCGGGCAGCAGCCAGCCGCGCCAGCCGAGCTCCTCGCCGAAGGTCGCCCCGCAGTTGACGAGGGTGACGATCGGCAGCATCAGGAGGGTGATCGTCACGACGGTCGCGGGATCCGCGCCCTGCCCGCCGCTCGCGGCGAGCGCCGCGGCGACGCCGCTGACGCCGCTCAGGTCGAGCCGGATGAGCCCCATCGTGTCGCCGAGGAGGAGCGCGGCGAACGGGATGACGGTGAAGCCGACCGCGCCGAGCGCGATGAGAAGCCAGGTCCGCCCCGCGGGCCGCAGCGGCCAGAGCCCGAGCCAGCGCGGCACGCTCGGCGCGCGCCGCACCCAGAACGCCACGACGAGGGCGGCGACCGTCGGGGTGAACATCATCGCGAGGGTCAGCGGGCCGAACCACGGGCTCGCGAGGCCCTCGCCCGAGAGCCAGACCGGCAGCTCGACGAGCCAGGCGCCGCCGAGCGCGATGACGAGGAAGACGATCACCGCCCGCCACGGCACCGACGTCGGCAGCACCGGCCCGCGCTCGGAGTTCTTCGCCCGCTGACGGTCGGCGGCGCTCGCGGCGCCCGCCCCGGCCGGGCCCGGCACCGTGGTGGTGGTCTCGGAATCGCTCATGGATCCCATCGAAGCGGAGCCGGCGGAGGCCGCACCTCCCCCGTGCGGCGGAATCCCCTCCCCCGCCCGTGGGAGCTCAGGGCGCGAGCAGGAAGATCGCGGGCCATCCGTTGTGCGCGTACACGATGACCGCGAAGACCACCGCGTCGAACAGCAGGTGCACGGTCAGCACGTAGGTGAGCGACTTCGTGAGGGTGAAGGTCCAGCCCTGGACGAGGGCGAACGGGATGGTGAGCAGCGGCCCCCACGACTGGTAGCCGAGCTCCCAGAGGAAGGAGACGAACACCGTCGCCTGCAGCAGGTTCGCCTGCCAGACCGGGAAGTGCCGGCGGAGCAGCGTGAACACCGTGCAGATGAAGAACAGCTCGTCCCAGGTGCCGACGGCGTTCACGCCGACGAAGAGGCGGGCGATCTCGTCGGGCGCGACCACGGTCGGCCAGTTCGTGTAGACCCCGGAGGTGATGAAGTAGAACGGCAGGATGAGCCATCCCGCCACGACGACCGCGGCGAGGTAGCCCCACTGCGCGAGCGTCCAGCGCCGCCCCGTGCGCCACGGGAATCGGATCACCTTTTCGCGGTAGAGGAATCGCGAGACCAGGTACGGCACAGCGACGGCGAGCCCGAGCACGATCGCGAAGCGGACCATCCCCTCGTTCGAGAGGTCGGCCTTCAGCGAGACGGTGGAGATGATCAGCTGGCCGAGCGCGATGAGCGCGAGATCGGCGGCGAGCCGCTCGGTGCGGCCGCTGCGGTCGCAGAGCCAGGCGCCGACGAGGCCTGCGGCGAGCAGCGCGTAGCCCGGCCAGACGAGCTGCACGCCGAACAGCAGCACCGCCGCACCGCAGACCGCGGCGGCGGGGAGCAGACCGATCGCATGGCGGCGGAGCTCGCCCGTCGGAAGCGTTGGCACCTTCCCACCCTAAGGGTGGCCGCTGTCGGCGGTCGGTGGCAGCATCGAGGCATGCCGGAGATCGTCCCGCCCTACCTGCTCGATCGCATCGCCGAGTCCGCCGGGCCGCGCTTCCCGCTCGCCGCGGAGGCCGCCCGGCGCGCACTGCTGCGGCCCCCGTCGCCCCGGCTCGGCCCGGGCCCGCTGCCCGAGCTGCCGAGCGTGCTGCCCGACGCGCCCTCCACGCCGGTGCGCCGCATCTCCGACGCCGAAGGCCTCGAGAAGCTGCCCGGCCGGCTCGTCCGGCGCGAGGGCGAACCCGCCACCGGCGACGACGCCGTCGACGAGGCGTACAACGGCCTCGGCGACACCCACCGGCTGTTCGAGCGGGTGTTCGGGCGCGACTCGATCGACGGCGCCGGCATGCCCCTCGAGGCCACCGTGCACTTCGGCGACCGCTACGACAACGCGTTCTGGGACGGCGAGCGCATGGTGTTCGGCGACGGCGACGGCGAGGTGTTCCAGGGGTTCACCGGCTCGCTCAGCGTCATCGGGCACGAACTCGCGCACGGCGTCACCGAGCACACCGCCAGGCTCCGCTACGAGGGCCAATCGGGCGCGCTCAACGAGCACGTCTCCGACGCGTTCGGCGCCCTCGTCGAGCAGTACGCCCTCGGCCAGGACGCCGAGGCCGCGAACTGGCTCATCGGCGAAGGGATCTTCACGCCCGAGGTCGAGGGGCGGGCGCTGCGCTCCATGCTCGAACCCGGCACCGCCTACGACGACGACGTGCTCGGCCGCGACCCACAGCCGGGGCACCTCCGCGACTACGTCGAGACGAGCGACGACCACGGCGGGGTGCACCTGAACTCCGGCATCCCCAACCGGGCGTTCGCCCTCGCGGCGCGCGAGCTCGGCGGCTTCGCCTGGGAGCACGTGGGCCGCATCTGGTACGACGCGCTCGTGTCGGACCGGCTCCGCGAAGACGAGACCTTCGCCGGCTTCGCCGCCGAGACGGTGCGCGCCGCCGGCGAGCGCTTCGGCGCCGAATCCCGCGAACGGCAGGCGGTGCTCCGCGGCTGGCAGGCGGTGGGCGTCGAGCCCGAGGCGAGTGACGATGCCGGGGCCGACGGCCCGGCGTCCCGTCCGGCGGAGTAGCATCTGGCGCGATGGACGTCATCGTGCAACGCAGCGGCGGGCTCGCCGGGCTCCGCCTCACCTGGCAGGTGGAGGTCGACGCGCAGCCCGACCGCGACGACTGGGTGCTGCTGCTCGACGAGCTGCCCTGGCACGAGGTGCCCGCGGCACCGCCGGAGCCCGACCGCTACGTCTACCGCATCAGCTGCCCGCCGAACGAGGTCGAGCTCGCCGAGCGTCAGCTCACCGGGCCGTGGCAGCAGCTGGTCGAACGGGTGCGGCGGACCGCCGCGCCGCAACGTGGAGGTGCACCACGACGCCCAGGGCGATGAGGCCCTGCGCGGCGAGGTAGCTCACCATCACGACGGCATCGTGCCATGCGACGTCGTAGCCCGGCAGAAACCGGCCGAGCCCGAGCACCGAGTCGGACACCACGAAGAGGGCGCCGCCCGCGGCGAGCATCGGACCGTTGCCGGCGGCGAACGCCGCCATCGCCCCGAGCGCGAGCCCGTAGGCGGCCACCGGCACGAGGAGCGCGCCCGTGTGCGGGCCGAGCAGCGCGAGGAACCCGGCGAACCACACCGGATAGCCCAGGAGCGCCCAGAGCGGGACCCGCCGGCGTCGACGCAGACGCACCTCGCCCGCCCCGCGGCCGAGCCGCAGGAACAACGCCAGGTACACGAGATGCGCGACGAGGAACGAGCCCAGGCCGATCGTGAACCAGCCGTCGCCGGGGAAGCTCAGCGCCACGTCGCCGCCCCAGGAGAAGCCGAGCCCCGCGACGAGGAGCCAGCAGGCCGCGCCCCTCGGCCGCGGTGCGGCGAGCACCACGGCGAGCGCGAGCGCCGGCATCAGCAGCGCCTTCGTCGCGGTCACCGACCAGTCCGGGCCGATCGAGAGCAGCACGAGGTGCACGACGGAGAGGACCAGATAGGGCAGGAACGGCGGCAGCACAGCAGGCATCGTAGCGCGGCGCGGACGCGACGAGGGCCGGCGGGAATCCCCGCCGGCCCTCGTTGGTCGTGGTCGCTCAGCTGACGCCGAGCAGGTCGATCACGAAGATCAGGGTCTGGCCCGAGAGGCGGTGGCCACCGCCGGCGGGACCGTACGCCTTCTGCGGCGGAACGGTGAGCTTGCGGCGCCCGCCGACCTTCATGCCGGGGATGCCCTCCTGCCAACCGGCGATGAGCGCCTGCAGCGGGAAGTTGATGGACTGGTTGCGGCTCCAGGAGGAGTCGAACTCCTCGCCCGAGTCGTACTCGACGCCGAGGTAGTGCACATCGACGGTCGAACCGGGCTGGGCCTCGGCGCCGTCGCCGACGACGATGTCCTCGATGACGAGCTCGGTGGGGGCGGGCCCCTCGGGGGCGTCGATCTCAGGCTTGCTGTTGGTGTCGGTCATGCCTCCATCCAAACGGATGGCCTGGCCGAGAGCAATCGCGGACGGGCGTCCACTCCGCTCTTGCGCTGACTGCGAACAGCGTGCACCCTGGAACCCTAAGGAGCTCGTCGCCCAGGAGAGCTGTCGGCAGTGCCACACCCCAGGGCGACGAGCTTCTTCCGTGGAGGGGGAAACGCCCCGGCAGCGCACTGCGCCCATCACCGGCCCAGGCGACGAGCTTCTTCCGTGCGTCTACCCCATGATCGCGCGGCGGGCGGCGGTGACCCGTTCGAGCAGCACCCGCTCGTCCTCGAGCCGGCGCACGTCGGCCCGCCCCGTGGCGATCGCGTTCCGCGTGAAGGCGAGTCGCGTGGAGTCCGCGATGAAGCTCCGCACCGCGGCGGTGCGCGGCGGCCGCTGGGCCTTCGCCCAGGCGAGGGCGGCCCGGCGGCCCGCCGGGGTCGAGAGCCCCTCGACCTCGCCCGCGTCGAACCATCCCGCGGCTTGGTACTCGCCGAGCCTCAGCCTCGTGATCCGCACCTCCTGGCGCCGCAGCAGCACGGTGAGCACGATCGCGGCGACGAAGATCGGCACCTGCACCGTCACGTAGATGGCCACCGCGTCGGCGAAGACGAGCGAGCCGTTCCAGAGCGCGTGCAGCCCGATCGCGAGCGCGAGCCCGCCGAGGAACCAGCCGACGACCCGGGGCCCGCCGCCGCGATTCGCCGCGATGCCGAGCGCCAGGCCCGTGCACGCGGTGAAGAGCACATGGGCGAAGGGCGAGAAGAGCCCGCGCACGACGAAGGTCGCGCCGAGCTCTTCGGCGCCGCCCTCGGCGAGCGCGACGCCGAAGTAGAGCACGTTCTCGGTGAAGGCGAAGCCCGCGGCGACCGTGGCCGCGTACACGAGCCCGTCGATCGGACCGTCGAAGTGCGAACGCGAGAACAGATAGACGAGGAGCACGCCGACGCCCTTGGCCGTCTCCTCCACGATCGGCGCCTGCACGACCGACTGCAGCACCTCGTCGCTCGCACCTCCCGGCGTCGTCACCGCGACGGCGATCTGCACGCCGAGGTCCACGATCAGCGCGATCGCGACGGAGACCGCGGCGCCCCACAGGAACGCGAACCAGAGCGCCCAACGCGGCTCCGGCTCCCAGCGGTCCACCCACCGCACCGCGAGCAGCACGATGGCGAGCGGGACGAGGGCCAGCACCGAGCCCACCACGAGGCTCGACACGCCGAGCGCGACCGCGAGGTAGGCGAGGACGAGGAGGCCCACGAGCCCGGCGATCGAGAGGCCGACGACCGCGAAGACGAGGCCCGACGAGCGGCGCGGCGGCGTCGCGGCGGGCGGCAGGAACTGGGGTTGGGCCTGCGGATGGAAGCTCACGCGCGCAGCTTATCGAGCGGGCGGCGCCGGTTCGAACATCACCCCGGGGTTCAGGATGCCGAGCGGGTCGAACAGTCGCTTGACGCCCCGCTGCAGCTCGAAGACGTCGGGGCCGAGCTCGTCGGCGAGCCAGCGGCGCTTCAGGATGCCGACGCCGTGCTCGCCGGTGAGGGTGCCGCCCAGGCTGACGGCGGTGCGGAACATCTCATCGGCGGCGGCCCAGAGGTGAGCGGGGACCTCGCCGCCGGCGTACACGAAGTTCGGGTGCAGGTTGCCGTCGGCGGCGTGCGCGATCGTCGGGATCTCGACGCCGTGCCGGGCGCCGATCTCCTCGATGGCGCGGAACATCTCCGCGAGCTTCGAGCGCGGCACGGCGACGTCCTCGATGAGCACCTCGCCGCGCGCGGCCATCGCGGGGTGCATCGCACGGCGGATGCCGAGCAGCCGCTCCCCCTCGGCGACGTCGCCCGAGCGGCGGGTGCGCCCGCCGGCCGCCTCGAACACGGCGGCCACGGCGACCGCGTCCGCCTCGGCCCCGGCGTCGTCGCACTGGGCGACGACGAAGGCCTCGCCGGGCGCGAGCCCGGCGAGCGGGGTGCCGACGAGCGCCGCCTCGCCGAGGTGCTCGGCGATGCGGGCGATCGATCCGGCGTCCAGCAGCTCGAGGATGGCGGGCCGGAGCTTCGCCGCCGTGACCGCGGTGCACGCCGCGGCGGCCGCCTCGACGTCGGGGAAGGCGGCGGCGATCGTCACGGGTCCGCCGAGCGGGATGGGCCGCAGCCGTACCGTCGCCTCCACGATCACGCCGAGCGTGCCCTCGGAGCCGGTGAGGAGCGCGGTGAGGTCGTAGCCGGTCACGCCCTTGACGGTGCGGCGGCCCGTGCGGATCAGCCGACCGTCGGCGAGCACCACGGCGAGCCCGAGCACCGCCTCACGGGTGACGCCGTACTTCGCGCAGAGCAGGCCCCCCGCGTTCGTCGCGATGTTGCCGCCGATCGAGGAGATCTCCCGGCTCGCCGGGTCGGGCGCGAACCAGAGTCCGCTCTGCGCGAGCTGGGCGTTCAGGGCGCCGTTGAGCACGCCGGGTTCGACGACGGCGAGCTCGTCCTCCTCGTCGATCTCGAGGATGCGGTCCATACCGGAGACGTCGAGCACGATGGCTCCCGGGCTCGCGATCGCGCCGCCGGCGAGCCCGGTGCCGGCTCCCCGCGGCACGACCGGGGTGCGGCTCGCGTGCGCGATCCGCATCGTCGTTTGCACCTCCGCGATGCTGCCGGGGCGGACGACCGCGAGGGGGCGCGCGGCGGCGCGATGCCCCGAGCGGTCCTCGCGGCTCGCGTCGAGCGCGGCCTCGTCGAGGGCCACGGCGCCCCCGAGCTCGGCGATCAGCTGCTGGACGACCTCGTTCGACATGGATGCAGCCTAGCCGCGCCGCTCGTGTCCGATTCCCGCGAGTCGTTGTCGGCGGACGGTGGCAGGCTGGAGCTATGACCGTCACCACCGACCGCCCGCAGCGGGCCGCCGCCCGCGACGAGGCCGCGCTCGCCGACCCGGTCTTCGCCGAGCGGTACCGGGCGATGCGCGCCCGCGACGCCCGCTTCGACGGGCAGTTCATCACAGGCGTGCACTCCACGGGCATCTACTGCCGGCCGAGCTGCCCGGCCGTCTCCCCCAAGCCGTCGAACGTCACCTTCTACCTCACCGCGGCCGCGGCGCACGAGGCGGGCCTCCGCGCCTGCAAGCGCTGCCTGCCCGACGCGGTGCCCGGCTCCCCCGAGTGGGACCTGCGCGACGACCTGGCCGCCCGCGCCATGCGCCTCATCGCCGACGGCGTCGTCGAGCGCGAGGGCGTGCCCGGCCTCGCCGCACGGCTCGGCTACACCACCCGCCACCTCACCCGGGTGCTCGGCGCCGAGCTCGGCGCCGGCCCGCTCGCCCTCGCGCGGGCGCACCGCGCCCAGACGGCGCGCACGCTGCTGCTCTCCACGAACATGCCGGCGGCCGACATCGCGTTCGCCGCCGGCTTCGGCAGCGTGCGTCAGTTCAACGAGACGATCCGCGAGGTCTACGACCGCAGCCCGCTCGAGCTGCGGCACGCGGCGCATCGCACGGGCGCGGGCGGTGCGCCGCCGGAGGCCACCGCCGACGGCGGCGCCCACGTCCGGTTGCGACTGCCCGCTCGCGAGCCGTTCGACGCCGACGGCGTCTTCACCTGGCTCGCGGTCCGCGCGGTCGTCGGCGTCGAGCGAGCCGTCGAGGGCGGCTTCGAGCGCACCCTGCGGCTGCCGGGCGGACCGGCGCTGCTCTCGTTCACGAAGGCGGAAGGCGGCGCCGCGATCGAGGTCGAGGCCCGGCTCGCCGCCCTCGGCGACCTGCCGCCGCTCGTCGCCCGGGTGCGCCGGCTGTTCGACCTCGACGCCGACGCGGTCGCGATCGACGAGGCGCTCGCCGACGACCCGGCGCTCGCCCCGGCGGTGGCGCGGGTGCCCGGCATCCGCGTCCCCGGCTGCCTCGACCCGCACGAACTCCTCTTCCGCGCCCTCATCGGCCAGCAGATCTCCGTCGCCGCCGCGCGCACCGCGCTCAGCCGCCTCGCCGCCGCGCTCGGCGAGCCCATGCCGGCGGCGGCACCGAGCGAGCTCTCCCTGCTCTTCCCGACGGCCGCCGCGATCGCGGCGCGCGGCGCCGAAGTGCTCGCCGGCCCGAAAGCGCGGATCGCGACCATCCTCGACGTCGCCGAGCGGCTGGCGAGCGGCGAACTCCTCGTCTCGGCCGAACGGTCGCGGGAGCAGCTGGCCGCCGACCTCCTCGCCATCCGCGGCATCGGCCCCTGGACGGCCGGCTACGTGGCGATGCGCGTCACCCGGGCGCCCGACGTGCTGCTGACGAGCGACCTCGCGTTGCGCGCCGGGGCGCGGGCGCTCGGCCTGCCGGGCGAAGCGGGCGAGCTCGACGGGCGCGGCACGGGCTGGGCGCCCTGGCGCAGCTACGCCTCGATGCATCTCTGGCGCGCCGCCACGTGACCCATTCCTTTCGGATGGCGGAAGCGACTGTCGCCATTGTGGAAGGATAGCGCCGGAGTGTTGTACATGCCGTCAGGTTTCGCCCGGAACCCACCCGATAGCTTGGAATGGTGAAATTCGCGCACCTGAGAGTCGAAGGCCAGACGACCCCCCGGCTCGCGGTGGTGATCGCCGAAGCAGCGCTCTTCCTCGACGAGGTGCTCGACCCGGCGCCGCGCGACCTGCAGGACCTCATCGAGCAGGGCCCCGACGGCCTCGCCGCCGTCCGCGTCGCAGTCGACGTCGCGCTCGAGGCCGGCGCACGGCTCACCCCCGTCTCCGAGCTGCGGCACGCCTCCGCGGTGCTGCGCCCGCCGCACATCCTCGCGATCGGCGCGAACTACGCCGCGCACTCGCAGGAGCTGAAGCTCCGCCACGAGACCGCCCCGACGATCTTCTCGCTCTGGCCGAACTCGCTCACCTCGCACGGCGCCACGACGAGCTGGTCGGAGGACCTCTCGACGCAGGTCGACTACGAGGCCGAGCTCGGCGTCATCATCGGTCGGCCGGCGCGCGGCGTGCACGTGCGCGACGCGCTCGACTACGTCTGGGGCTACACCGTGGTGAACGACATCACGGCGCGCAACATCCAGTTCAGCGAGGCGCAGTGGTCGCGCTGCAAGTCCTTCGACGGCTTCACCCCGACCGGCCCCGTCGTGGTCACCGCCGACGAGATCGCCGACCCGCAGGACCTCTGGCTCACCACGAACCTCGACGGCCGCATCCTGCAGGACGCCTCGACGAACGAGATGGTGCGGAGCGTCGCGGAGATCATCTCCTACCTGTCGCGCTCGGCGACGATCCCGCCCGGCACGCTGATCAGCACCGGCAGCCCCGGCGGCGCCGGCTACTCGCGCAACCCGCAGGTGTTCCTGCAGGACGGCTCCACCGTCACGATCACCGTCGAGGGCATCGGCTCGCTCACGACCCACTGCCGCGTCGTCTGAGACGACCCCACGCACGGACGCGAACGGCGCCCCGGCCTCGGCCGGGGCGCCGTTTCGCATCGCTCGCTACTCGCTCGGCTCGGCCTGCAGCTGCTGCACCGGGATCGCGGTCGTGATCGGGCGGATGCCGGAGAGCTTCGATGGCGAGAGCTGCCGCTCGACGTCCTCGCGGCTCATCAGGCCGGCCTCGACGACGAGGTCGGCCACGGGGCGACCCGTCGCGAGCGCGAGCTTCGCGAGCGTCGCGGCCTCGGTGTAGCCGATGAACGGGATGAGCGCCGTGATGACGCCGACGCTCGTCGAGACCATGTGCTCGAGCCGGTCGGTGTTGGCGGTGATGCCGTCGACGCAGTTCACCCGCAGCGTCCAGCAGGCCTGGCGCATCCACGTGATCGACTGCAGCAGCGAGTGCGCGATGACCGGCTCGAAGGCGTTCAGCTGCAGCTGCCCGCTCTCGGCCGCCATCGTGACCGTGAGGTCGGCGCCGGCGACGGCGTAGGCGACCTGGCTGACCGCCTCGGGGATCACCGGGTTGACCTTGCCGGGCATGATCGACGAGCCCGCCTGCTTCGGCGGCAGGTTGATCTCGCCGAGGCCCGCCTGCGGACCGGAGGAGAGCAGACGCAGGTCGTTGCAGATCTTCGAGAGCTTGATGGCACTGCGCTTCAGCGCGCTCGAGAAGGTCATGAAGACGCCGGTGTCGCTCGTGGCCTCGATGAGGTCGGGCGCGGATTCGAGCGTGAGGCCGGTGATCTCGCTGAGCGTGCGGACGACCGCGTCGGTGTAGCCCGGCTCCGCCGTGATGCCGGTGCCGATCGCGGTCGCGCCGAGGTTCACCTCGGAGAGCAGCTTGATGGTCTCGCGGAGCCGGTCGACGTCCTCGCCGAGCGTGGTCGCGAAACCGTGGAACTCCTGGCCGAGCGTCATCGGCACGGCGTCCTGCAGCTGCGTGCGGCCCACCTTCAGCACCTCGTGGAACTCGCGCCCCTTCTTGCCGAAGGCGATGCGCAGCAGGTCGAGCTCGGTGAGCATCGTGCGCAGCGAGAACGCCATCGCGAGCTTCACCGCGGTCGGGTAGGTGTCGTTCGTCGACTGGCTGCGGTTGACGTCGTCGATCGGGTGCAGGACGTCGTAGCGTCCCTTCTCGTAGCCGCCGATCTCGAGCGCGAAGTTCGCGATGACCTCGTTCGCGTTCATGTTCGTCGAGGTGCCGGCGCCGCCCTGGATCACGCCGACGACGAACTGGTCGTGCAGCTCGCCGTCGATGATGCGCTGGCAGGCCTCGTCGATCCAGGCGGCCTTCTGCTCGGT
Organism: Agromyces soli; assembly: GCF_022811605.1. Taxonomy (GTDB): domain Bacteria; phylum Actinomycetota; class Actinomycetes; order Actinomycetales; family Microbacteriaceae; genus Agromyces; species Agromyces soli. The sequence goes on from NZ_CP094533.1 coordinate 3,372,554, forward strand.
CAGCACGCCGAGCTCGCGGTTGGCTCGGGCCGCCGCCTGCTTGACGGAGGCGAGGGCGACGACGAGCTCCGGGTAGACCGAGATCGGGCGCTTGGTGATCGGGAAGTTCTCGAGGGCGCGGAGCGTGTGCACGCCCCAGTAGGCGTCGATGGGCACATGGCCTTCGCCGAGCGAGTCCCGCTCGACTCGGGTGGGGACGTCGGGTCCGATCATGTTCGCCTCCAGGCGGCGCTCGTGGGTCGGGTGTGCGGAGATCGACACGCTGGCTCCATCGCCTCGGCCGCCGGGGATCGCCCGGCGGGTGGTACCGGCGCGGTTCCGCGCCTCCTCCGAGCCTAGCCCGAAGCGCCGAGCGGCGGAGCGCCCCCCGCGCCCCGCCGCTCCGCTCCTCCCGGCGCCCCCACGCCGGGATCCGTCGCCCGCTCAGCCGAGCGGGGCCGCCCCGCCCGGTCCGCCCGTCGCTCGCCCCTCGGCCGGCTCGTCGACGCCGTCGCTCGCGAGCAGCTGCTCCTCCACCGTGCCGCCGTAGCCCTCGGCCTGCGGGTCGCCGTGCAGGCCGCCGGACACCGCGTACTCCTCCTCCGGGGAGAGCACCAGGCGGTGCCGGCCCCAGACGCCGAAGCCGACGAGCATCACGAGGTACACCACCGCGATCGCGATGATCGCCGGCACGAAGGTCGGGTTCAGTAGGAAGCCGACGAAGATGAGCGCCGCGATGACGGCCGCGGCGATCGCCCCGGGCACGCCCCACGGGCTGCGGTACGGGCGGCTCGCGTTCGGGAACTTGCGGCGCAGCAGCACGAAGGCCACCATCTGCATGAGGTAGGCGAGCACCGCGCCCCACACGGCGATGTTGAGCACGATCGCGCCCGCGACGCCGCCCGCCCCGCCCGCGAGGTCGACGATGTTGAGCGCGACGAAGCCGATGATCGCCCCGGCGACGAGCGCGACCCAGGGGGTCTGCCGCGATCCGGTGAGCGAGAGGAACTTCGGGTAGTACCCGGCGCGGGACAACGAGTACATGTTGCGCCCGTAGGCGAACATGATGCCCTGCAGCGAGGCGAGCAGGCCGACGAGCGCGAAGAGCGCGAGCACGGCGGCCGCGCCGTCGCCGACGATCGCCCGGAAGCCGTCGAGCAGCGGCTCCCCCGCGGTGCCGGTGGCCTCGGCGCCGATGACGCCGGTGTTCAGGAACAGCACGAGCAGGCCGGTGATGATGAGCGTCGCGCGGGCGATGAGACCGGCGCGCGGGATGTCCCGGACGGGGTCGTGCGATTCCTCCGCGGCGAGCGGGAGCTCCTCGATGCCGAGGAAGAACCACATCGCGAACGGCAGCGCGAAGAGGATCGGCAGCACGCCGTGCGGCAGGAACGCCGTCTGGCCGGCGTCGGGCGCGATGTCCCAGAGCGCATCCCAGGAGAACTGGCCGGAGAACAGCGCCATGGCCGAGAACACGAGGATGATCGCGATCGAGATGATCGACACGACGATCGCGAACTTGAACGAGATGCTCGCCCCGGCCGCGTTGAGCGCGATGAACGCGAGGTAGAGGATGGCCCACCAGATCGGCGCCGGCATCGAGAAGCCGAGCAGCTCGCTCGTGATGCCGTCGGCGTACGCCGCCGAGAAGTAGACGATCACCGCGGTGGTGGCGACGTACTCGATGGTCTCCGCGAGGCCCGTGATGAAGCCGCCCCACGGGCCCATCGCCGCCCGCGAGAAGGAGTAGGCGCCGCCCGTGTGCGGCATCGCGGAGCTCATCTCGCCGATGGAGAAGATCAGGCCGTAGTACATGACGATGAGCACGGCGAAGGCGATCAGCATGCCGCCAAAGCCGGCGAAGTCGATGCCGAAGTTCCAGCCCGAGAAATCGCCGGAGATGACGGCGGCGACCGCGAGGCCCCAGAGCCCCCAGACGCCCGCCGAACGCTTGAGCCTGCGCTTCTCGAAGTACCCCTCGTCGGCCGTCGAATACGTGACGCCCGACACCTTGAGCGTGTCCTTGGCCATGGTGCTCCCTTGCATTCATGGCGCGCGCCGTTCGGGGGCGAGCGCGGGGGTGCGGTGTGTTGGCCACGATGATAGGGGCGTCAATGGTCGGCCGTACAGACCTTTCGTGAAGAAATGTCTCGGAAACATCCAGATCGGCTGCGAAGCATCCATTCCCAGCGGCGCGCACTCGTGATGTAATGGTCGCCACAACCGACCATTCCACTCGAGGAGGAGCATCGAATGTCGGCACCCACGGGACCCCTCACGCTCGACCAGCTGCGCAAGGCGATCGCCGACGACCACGTCGACACGGTCATCGTCTCGTTCACCGACATGCAGGGGCGCCTCGTCGGCAAGCGGGTCTCGGCCCGGCTCTTCCTCGAGGACGCCGCCGCGCACGGCGTCGAGGCGTGCAACTACCTGCTCGCGGTCGACGTCGAGATGAACACCGTCGGCGGCTACGCCATGTCGAGCTGGGAGCGCGGCTACGGCGACATGGCGCTCATCCCCGATTTCGCGACGCTGCGGATGGCGCCCTGGCTGCAGCAGACCGCGATCGTCACCGCCGACCTCCGCTGGCTCGACGACTCCCCCGTCGAGCCCTCGCCCCGGCGCATCCTGCAGCGCCAGCTCGAGCGGCTCGCCGAGCGCGGCCTCACCGCCTTCGTCGGCACCGAACTCGAGTTCATCGTCTTCGACGACTCGTACCGCGAGGCCTGGCGCAAGGGCTACCGCGAGCTCACCGCGGCGAGCGACTACAACATCGACTACGCCCTGCTCGCCTCCACCCGCATGGAACCGCTGCTGCACGACATCCGCCGCTCGATGGAGGGCGCCGGCATGTACTGCGAGGGCGTCAAGGGCGAGTGCAACCTCGGCCAGCAGGAGATCGCCTTCCGCTACGCCGACGCGCTCACCACCTGCGACAACCACTCGCTCTACAAGAACGGCGCGAAGGAGATCGCCGACCGGCACGGCAAGGCGCTCACCTTCATGGCGAAGTACGACGAGCGCGAGGGCAACAGCTGCCACATCCACATCTCGCTCCGCGGCACGGGCGGCGAGGCGGTCTTCGCCGACGAGTCCGCCCCGCACGGCATGTCGAAGCTGTTCCGGCACTTCCTGGCCGGGCAGCTCGCCGCCATGCGCGAGCTCACCCTGTTCTCCGCACCGAACATCAACTCCTACAAGCGCTACGTCGCCGGCAGCTTCGCGCCGACCGCGATCGCCTGGGGGCTCGACAACCGCACCTGCGCGCTCCGCGTTGTCGGCCACGGCCACGGCATGCGCGTCGAGAACCGGGTGCCGGGCGGCGACGTCAACCAGTACCTCGCCGTCGCCGCGCTCATCGCCGCGGGCCTGCACGGCATCGAGCAGGAGCTCGAGCCCGACGAGCTCTTCTCGGGCAACGCCTACGAGTCCGACGTCGCCCGGGTCCCCGCGACCCTCCGAGAGGCCGCCGAGCTCTTCGGGGCCTCGACGATCGCCCGCGACGCCTTCGGCGATGAGGTCGTCGAGCACTACCTGAACAACGCGCGCGTCGAGATCGCCGCCTACGACGCGGCCGTGACGGACTGGGAGCGGGTTCGTGGCTTCGAACGACTCTGAGCCGCAGCGCCTCCGGGCGGCGAGCGCGACCGCGCCGGTCATCGGCATCACGACCTATCTCGAACGGGCGCAGACCGGGGTGTGGGACGTGCCCGCATCCTTCCTGCCGAAGGTCTACCTCGACGCCGTCACCGATGCGGGCGGCATCGCCGTGCTGCTGCCGCCGCAGCCCGTGGACGCGCAGCTCGCGAGCCGGGTCCTCGCCTCGCTCGACGGGCTGATCGTGGCCGGCGGCGCCGACGTCGACCCGGCCCGCTACGGGCAGCCCGCCCACGAGCGCACGGGTGCGCCCAGAGTCGATCGCGACGACTGGGAGGACGCGCTGCTGACCGCAGCGATCGACGACGGCGTGCCGTTCCTCGGCATCTGCCGCGGCGCTCAGATGCTGAACGTCGCCCTCGGCGGCACGCTGCACCAGCACCTGCCCGACGTCGTCGGCACCGAGGCGTACCAGCCGGCGCCCGCCGTGTTCGGCGAGACCACCGTGCGGATCGCCCCCGGTTCCCGCCTCGCGGGGCTCGTCGGCGAGACCGACGCCCTGCCCGTGCACGTCTACCACCACCAGGCGCTCGACCGCGTCGCCGACGGCCTCCTCGTGACCGCGCGCAGCGACGACGGGGTCATCGAGGCCGTCGAGCTGCCCGCCGCCCCGTTCGGCGTCGCCGTGCAGTGGCACCCGGAGGAGAACGCCCGCGACCGCCGGCTGTTCGCCGGCCTCGTCGAGGCCGCCCGGTCCCACCGCGCGACCCGCGAGCACGCCCCCGCATCCGCCGCCCCCGCATCCGACGCCCCCGAGAGGACCGCGCCATGACGCACACCATCGTGAACCCCGCCGACGAGGAGTTCGTCACCGCCGTCGAGGGCGCCGACGTCGAGCAGACGGACGCCGCGATCGCCGCCGCCGCGCTGGCGCAGCGCGACTGGGCCGCCGCGGCGCCCGCCGACCGGGCGCGAGCGCTCCGCCGCTTCGCCGAAGCCGTCGACGGCGCCATCGAGGAGCTCGCGGCGATCGAGGTGCGCAACTCTGGGCATCCGATCGGCCAGGCCCGCTGGGAGGCGGGCCACGTCCGCGACGTGCTCGAGTACTACTCGGCCGCCCCCGAGCGGTTGTTCGGCCGGCAGATCCCGGTCGCGGGTGGCCTCGACGTCACCTTCCAGGAGCCGCTCGGCGTCGTCGGGGTCATCACGCCGTGGAATTTCCCCATGACGATCGCCTCGTGGGGCTTCGCGCCGGCGCTCGCCGCCGGCAACGCGGTGGTGCTGAAGCCCGCGGAGTGGACGCCGCTCACGAGCCTCCGACTCGCCGAGCTCGCACTCGAGTCCGGGCTGCCGGAGGGGCTGTTCCAGGTGATCCCGGGTCGGGGCTCGGTGGTCGGCGAGCGGTTCGTGACGAACGAGACGGTGCGGAAGGTCGTCTTCACCGGCTCCACGGAGGTCGGTCAGCGCATGATGGCCGGCTGCGCCGCGCAGGTGAAGCGGGTGACCCTCGAGCTCGGCGGCAAGAGCGCGAACATCGTCTTCGCCGACGCCGACCTCGAGCGCGCGGCGGCCACCGCGCCGTACGGCGTGTTCGAGAACGCCGGCCAGGACTGCTGCGCGCGCAGCCGCATCCTCGTCGAGCGCAGCGTGTACGAGCGCTTCATGGAGCTGCTCGAACCCGCCGTGCAGGGCGTGAAGGTCGGCGACCCCCGCGACGAGGCGACGGAGATGGGCCCCCTCGTCGCGGCGGCGCACCGCGAGCGGGTGCGCGAGTTCGTGCCCGACGACCGCGACGTCGCGTTCCGCGGCAGCGCACCGGACGGCCCGGGGTTCTGGTTCCCGCCGACGGTGCTGACCCCGGCCCGCGACGCCCGCACCGCGACGGAGGAGATCTTCGGCCCGGTCGTGTCGGTCTTCCCCTTCGACGACGAGGCGGATGCGGTCGCGTTCGCCAATGCCGGCCGCTTCGGGCTGTCCGGCTCGATCTGGACGCGGGACATCGGCCGCGGCATCCGCGTCGCCCGCGGCGTCGAGTCCGGCAACCTCTCCGTGAACTCGCACTCCTCCGTGCGCTACTCGACGCCGTTCGGCGGGTTCAAGCAGTCCGGGCTCGGCCGCGAGCTCGGACCCGACGCCCCCGCCGCCTTCACCGAGACGAAGAACGTCTTCATCGCCGTCGACTGAGCCGGCCCGCCACGCCTCGCCCCGATCCGACCATCGCAACCCAGGGAGCACCATGACCGTCACCCCGCTCGACCTCACCCAGCGCCTGGCCGGGCGCGTCGCCGTCATCACCGGCGGCGCCTCCGGCATCGGCCTCGCCACCGCGCGCCGCCTCGCGGCGGAGGGCGCGAAGGTCGTCATCGGCGACCTCGACCCGACGAGCGGCGCGGCCGCGGCGAGCGACGTCGACGGCCTCTTCGTCCAGCTCGACGTCACCGAGGAGGCGCAGGTCGACCACCTCTTCGACGAGGCCGCGCGGGTCTACGGCTCGGTGGACATCGCCTTCAACAACGCGGGCATCTCCCCGCCCGATGACGACTCCATCGAGACGACCGAGCTGCCGGCCTGGCAGAAGGTGCAGGACGTCAACCTGAAGAGCGTGTACCTGTGCTCGCGGGCCGCGCTCCGGCACATGGTCGCGCAGGGCCGCGGCTCGATCATCAACACCGCCTCCTTCGTCGCGGTACTGGGCTCGGCCACCTCGCAGATCTCGTATACGGCGTCGAAGGGCGGCGTGCTCGCGATGAGCCGCGAGCTCGGCGTGCAGTTCGCGAGGCAGGGCATCCGGGTGAACGCGCTCTGCCCGGGCCCGGTCAACACCCCGCTGCTGCAGGAGCTGTTCGCGAAGGACCCCGAGCGGGCGCAGCGCCGGCTCGTGCACGTGCCGGTCGGGCGCTTCGCGAACCCGGAGGAGCTCGCGGCGGCGGTCGCCTTCCTCGCGAGCGACGATGCCTCGTTCATCACCGGCTCGACCTTCCTCGTCGACGGCGGCATCAGCGCCGCCTACGTCACGCCCCTCTAGGCTCGGAAGCATGGACGAGCGGGGAGCGGAGCAGCCGGGCATGCTGGACGCCGGCCTGCTGCTGCGGCCCGCCCGGCCGGCGAACGCCTTCGAGGAGACCGTGCAGCGGCTGCTGCAGACCATCCGGCTCGGGCTCATCGCGCCCGGAGAGCGCCTGCCGGCCGAGCGCGAGCTCGCGGCGACCCTCGAGGTCAGCCGGGACACCCTCCGCGAGGCGATCGGCTCGCTCGCGGACGCCGGCTGGGTCGTCGCCCGGCGCGGCCGCTACGGCGGCACCTTCGTCTCCGATCCCCTGCCCGAGCCCGGGCCCGGCGTGCCCCGGCCGATCGAGCGGCGGGCGCTCGACGACACCCTGGCGCTGCGCGCCGTCGTCGAGGTCGGCGTGGCGCGGCGAGCCGCCGAGAGCGAGCTGAGCGCCGCCGACCGGGAACGCCTCTGGCAGGCGCACCTCGCCTGCGGACAGGCGGACGAGGCGGGCTACCGGGTCGCGGACTCCCGACTGCACCTCGTCATCGCCGAGGTGGTCGGGGCCGAGTCGGTGACCCCGCTCGTCGCCGAGGTGCGGATGCGCATCAACGAACTGCTGGACGGCATCCCGCTGCTCGCGCCGAACATCTCGCACTCCGACGAGCAGCACGGCGCGATCGTCTCGGCGATCCTGAAGGGCAGCCCCGACGAGGCGGCGCAGGCCATGGCCGAGCACCTCATCGGCACCGAGGCGCTGCTGCGCGGCTTCTACGGCTGAGCTCGCGCGCACGCGGAACGGGGGCGCGCCGTCGGCGCGCCCCCGTCCGTGGTGCGGGCGTCAGAACGCGGTCGCGAAGAAGGGCAGGAACGGCAGTGTGAGCGCGCCGAAGGCGAGCATGCCGAAGCCGACGAGCACGGTGCCGACGAGCATCACGGTGTTGAGCACGACGCCCCAGATCGCCATGGTGCGCGAGGCGGGCTCACGCTGGAGGCCGACGATGCCGAGCACGAGACCGCCGATCGGCACCAGGAACGTGAAGCCGGCGACGATCGACACGAGCCCGAGCACGAGGCTCGCGATCGAGAAGCCGTTCGTCTCGGCCGCCCGGGGCTGCGCCGGGGCGGGCTGCTGAGCCCCGCCCGCCGGGTGGACGGGGGTGACGGTGGGATCGATGGTGGTGGTCATGGCTCCAACGCTACGGATCGCGCCGCGACGTCGGTATGGGGATATCCCCCGATTCCGACCCCGAGCGGACCCGACCCCGGGCTGCGGGCTCACCCCTCGGCGAGCGCCTCGGCGACGAGCTGCTCGACGACGGGCAGGCAGCGCTCCCGCTCGGCGGCGATGAAACCGATCCTGGTGCGCCGATCGAGCACGTCGTCGGCGGTGAGCGCGCCCTCGACGCGCACGGCGTACTCGACGTCGGCGCGACGCACGGGGACGCCCTCGGCGATCGGCTCGGCCGCGTCCGCCAGGCGGGCTCGGGCGAGGGCGTCGTCGACCTCGACGAGCCGCAGGCGGGCGGTGCGACTCGGCGGCGCCGCGATCGCCCGTGTCGCCACCGCGAGGTCGACGGCGTCCTCCGCCATCCGCCGGTACGTCGTGAGCTTGCCGCCGAGCACGGAGACGAAGCCGGCGCCCGAGACGGCGACGAGGTGGCGCCGGGAGAGGTCGGCCGTGCGGTCGGCGCCGCTGTCGATGAGCGGCCGCAGCCCGGCGAACGCGCCGAGCATCTGCTCGCGCCGGACCGGCGTCGCGACGACCCGGTTCAGGCTCGCGAGGAGGAAGGCGATCTCGGCCTCGCTCGGCACCGGCACCTCCGGCACGGGCCCCGGCGCATCCTCGTCGGTGAGCCCGACCACGACGCGGCCGGAGCGCTGCGGCAGGGCGAACACGTAGCGGCTGATCGAGCCCTCGTGCGGGATCGTCAGCGCCGCGGACGGGTGGCCGAGGAGCGCGCCGTCGAGCACGAGATGGGTGCCGCGGCTCGGTCGCACGGCGATGCCGTCGTCGAGGCCTCCGGCCCAGACGCCCGTCGCGTTCACGACGGCCCGCGCGCGGAGCTCGAAGCGCTCCCCGCTCAGCGCGTCCACCACCGCGGCGCCGTCGGCGCGAAGTCGGAGCGCGCGCACACGGGTGAGGATCCGCGCCCCGTGCGCTGCGGCCGTGCGGGCGACGGTGACCACGAGCTTCGCGTCGTCGACGAGCTGCCCGTCGTACGAGAGCATCCCGCCGCGCAGGCCCCGCCGCTCGAGCGCCGGCACCAGCCGCCGCGCCGTGCCGGCCGTGACGGGCCGCGGCGGCGGCAGCACCCTCCGCGGGGTGCGTGCCTGCACGCGGAGCAGGTCCCCGAGGCCCATGCCGACCGCCCCGGCGGCACGCTGACGGAGCGAGACGCCCGGCAGGAACGGGAGGAGCTGCGGCAGCGGCCGGATGAGGTGCGGCGCGATCGCGGTCATCAGCAGCTGGCGCTCGGCGGCGCTCTCCCTGGCGGTCGCCACGTCGCCGGTCGCCAGGTAGCGGAGCCCGCCGTGCACGAGCTTCGAGCTCCATCGGCTCGTGCCGAAGGCGAGATCCTGCGCCTCGACGAGCACGACGTGGAGCCCCCGCGAGGCCGCGTCGAGCGCGACCCCGGCTCCCGTGATGCCGCCGCCGACGACGAGCAGATCCGCCGTCTCGCCGGCGGCGCGCTCGAGCTCCCGGCTGCGGCGGCCGGCATCGAGCGCGTCGGGACCGGTCATGGCCGCAGGTGCCCGTCGAGGGCCGCGCGGAGCTCGCGCTCCCAGGCGACCTCGTCGATGAGCTCGGTGACGGTGCCGTGCGAGAGCACGGCCGACTGGGCGATGAGCAGCAGCATGACCGCGATCTCGCGGGGCTCGCCCCGACGCACCGAGCCGTCGTCCTGCGCGGCCGCGATCGCCGTGGCGAGCCAGGCGAGGATCATCCGCTGGCTCGAGCCGACGCGCTGCAGGGTGTAGCGCGTGAACGCCTCCGGCTCGTCGTCGAGCAGCCGCCCGTAGACCGCGTCCGCGCGGAACCGGGCGGAGAAGCGCAGCACGTCGTCGACGAGGCCCGCGCGCGTGCGCGCGGGGGTCTCGAAGGATCCGAGGATGCGGATGACCCGGCGCAGCAGCGCCGAACGGACGACGTCGTCGGCGTCGCTCCAGCTGCGGTACACGGTGGGTCGGCTCAGCCCGGAACGGCGCGAGAGCTCGGCGATCGTCACCCCGCCGAGGCCGCGACGGCGGATGAGCTCGTCCGCGGCGTCGAGCACGCGCGCCTGCGTGGCGTCCCACTCGGGGAGCTCGGCGCCGAACGGCGGCAGCATTGCTTGACGTTCTTCCATGATCTGTCACACTGTAATGCATGAGCGATGCACGCGACAGAGTCGCCGCGGACCCGCCGATGCGGTGGAACGGCTGGGGCGACCCCGCCAAGGCCAAGGAACTGCCGCTCGCCGTGCGCACGCTGCTGCCGCTCCTGCTCGGCCGGGTCCGGCGACCGGCCCCGGCCGCGGAGCTCGACGCCGTGCGCCTGCCGCCGCCCGCGCTCACCGCCGACGAGCTCGACGCGTACCGCGCCGTCGTCGGCGAAGCGCACGTCGAGCTCTCGGCCGAGGCCCGGCTCCGGCACGCCGGCGGCCGCTCCACGCCGGACCTGCTCCGCCGCAGGGCGGCGGAGCAGCTCGCCCCCGACGCCGTCGTGCGTCCGGCGGACCACCACGAGGTGCTCGCCTGCCTCGCCGTCGCGGACGCCCACGGCATCGCGGTCATCCCGTACGGCGGCGGCACGAGCGTCGTGGGCGCCCTCGACCCCGAACGCGGCGCCCACCACGCCGTCGTGAGCCTCGACCTGCGCCGGCTCACTGGCCTCCGCTCCCTCGACGAGCTCAGCGGCGAGGCCGTCCTCGCCGCCGGCACCACCGGCCCCGAGGCGGAGGCGCTGCTCGCCGCGCACGGCTTCGAGCTCGGCCACTACCCGCAGAGCTTCCGCTACGCGACCATCGGCGGCTTCGCCGCCGCCCGCTCGTCCGGGCAGAACTCGGCCGGCTACGGACGCTTCGACACCATGGTCACGGGACTGCGCGTCGCCACCCCCACCGGCGAGCTCGAGCTCGGCCGCTCCCCCGGCTCCGCCGCCGGCCCCGACCTCGTCCGGGTGTTCCTCGGCTCCGAGGGCATCTTCGGGGTCATCACCGAGGTCCGGGTGCGCGTGCACCCGGTGCCGCGCGAGCGGGTGTTCGAGGCCTGGACCTTCCCCGACTTCGCGTCGGGCGCGGAGGGGCTCCGCCGGGTCGCCCAGCACGGCGGCGGCCCGACCGTCATCCGTCTCTCCGACGAGGCGGAGACCGCTGTGAGCCTCGCCCAGCTCGGCAAGCTCGGCAAGGCGCTCGCGAAGGGGGCGAGCGCCGTCACGGTCTACGAGGGCGACGGCATCGAGGACCGCCGGGCGCGCACCGCGGAGCTGCTGCGCGCCGCGGGCGGCACCTCCTCCGGCGCGGGCGCCGCCTCCGACTGGCTGGCCGGCCGCTTCGACGGCCCCTACCTGCGCGACGCCCTCCTCGACGCCGGCGTGTTCTGCGAGACGCTCGAAACGGCCACCACCTGGTCGAAGCTGCCGGCGCTGCGCGAGGCCGTCGAACGCACGCTCAGAGATGGGCTCGGCGCGGCCGGCGCCAAGTCGTACGTGATGTGCCACGTGTCGCACGTCTATCCCACCGGCGCCTCGCTCTACTTCACCGTCCTCGCGGGCATCCGAGAAGAGCCGCTCGAGGTCTGGGAGCGGGTGAAGGCCGACGTCAACGACGCCATCCTCGCGGCCGGCGGCACCATCAGCCACCACCACGCGGTCGGCCGAGACCACGCCCCGTGGCTGGCGACGGAGATCGGCGAGACCGGCATCCGCATCCTCCGCGCCATCAAGCGCGAACTCGACCCGCGCGCGATCCTGAATCCCGGCGCGGTGATCGCGGCCGAGCCGCCCGCGTCCCCCGAACCCGAACCGGGCCTGGAGGGATGACGGTGGGCGGGCACATCGCGGTGCTGGCCAATCCCTTCGCCGGAAAGGGGCGCGGACGCGCCGCGGCGGCATCGGCCGTCGCCGGGCTCCGCGCGCACGGCGTCGAGGTGCGCAGCTACGAGGGGAATTCGGCCGCCGAGACCGCCGCGCTCGCGGTGCAGGCGCTCGAAGCCGCCCCGAGCGCGCTCGTGGTCGTCGGCGGCGACGGCACCCTCTCCGGCATCCTCGAGCCCCTCCTCCTCGACGTGTCCGTGCCGATCGTGCTCGTTCCCGCGGGCACCGGCAACGACCTCGCCCGCGCCCTCGGACTCCCCCGTGACGATGCCGCGGCCGCCGCGGCGCTCGCGCTCACCGGAACCGCGCGGGTCATCGACGTCGGCGAGGTGCGGAGCGCGGGCCGGACGACGCCCTTCCTCACCGTCGCCGCGCTCGGCTTCGACGCGAAGGTCAGCGACCGCACGAACCGGCTGCGCTGGCCGCACGGCGCGCTCCGCTACTACCTGGCGCTCGCGATCGAGCTCGTGCGGCTGCGCCCCATGGACTTCACGATCCGGATCGAGGACGAGGCCGAGTACCGCGCGCCCGGCACGCTCGTCGCGGTCGGCAACACCGAGAGCTACGGCGGCGGCATGCCCGTCTGCGTCGGCGCGCACCCCGACGACGGGCTGCTCGACCTCGTGCACGTCGCCCCGCTCACGCGGCTGCGGCTCATCCGGCTGTTCCCGCTGCTGCTGCGCGGCCGGCACGACCGCCGCCCCGAGGTGACCCACCGGCGCGCCCGGGCCGTGCGGGTCTCGGCCCCCGGGCTCACCGTCTACGCCGACGGGGAGCGGGTCGGCAGCGGCGACTGCGAGATCGTCTCCCGGGCGGGCGCGCTGCGCATCATGGTGCCGCCCGCGGAGGGTCGGCCGACCCTCGGCGAAGCGGCGCACGCCGCGGGCGGCCCGGCATGAGCGCACGGACGGCGTTCGACGAGGACGTCGTCGTCGTCGGCTCGGGCTTCGGCGGCTCGGTGGCGGCGCTGCGGCTGGCGGAGAAGGGCTACCGGGTCCGCGTCTACGAGGCCGGCCGGCGCTTCGCCGACGAGGACTTCGCGAAGACGAGCTGGAACCTGCGGCGCTACCTCTGGGCGCCCGCGCTCGGCTGCTACGGCGTGCAGCGGATCCACCGCCTGCCCCACGTGATGATCCTCGCCGGCGCCGGCGTCGGCGGCGGCTCGCTCAACTACGCGAACACCCTCTACGAACCCGGTCCCGGCTTCTTCGCCGACCGGCAGTGGCGGGATCTCGCGGACTGGGGCGGCGAGCTCGCCCCGCACTACGCGACGGCCAAGCGCATGCTCGGCGTCGTCGAACGCTATCCGCATCACGGACCCGTCGAACGGATCATGGCGGGCGCGGCCGAGGACCTCGGCGTCGGCGACACCTTCCGGCGCGCCCCGGTCGGGGTCTGGTTCGGTCGACCCGGCGAGCGCACGGCCGACCCGTTCTTCGGCGGCGAGGGCCCCGAGCGCACCGGCTGCACGCTCTGCGGCAACTGCATGGTCGGCTGCCGGGTCGGTGCGAAGAACACGCTCGTCAAGAACTACCTCGCGCTCGCCGAGCGCCGGGGCGTCGCCATCGAGGCGATGCGCACCGTCACCGAGGTGCGCGAACTGCCGGGCGGCGGCTTCACCGTCACCACCCGCCGCACCGACGGCCGGCTGCGGCGCGGCGAACGCACCGTCACCGCGCAGCGGGTCGTGCTCGCCGCCGGCACCTGGGGCACGCAGCAGCTCCTGCACCGGATGAAGCGCTCCGGCGCGCTGCCCGCCGTCTCCGACGCGGTCGGCCGGCTCACCCGCACGAACTCCGAGGCCCTCGACGGCGCCGTGGCGACCGCGGTGCCCGACTCGCTCGGCCTCGCGCACGGCGTCGCCATCACGACTTCCTTCCACGTCGACGACCGCACCCACGTCGAGAACGTGCGGTACGGGCCCGGCTCGAACCTCATGGGCGCGCTCGCGACCGTGATGGTGCCGGGCGAGCTCCCGCTCCCCCGGCGCCTCGGCCGGGTCGTCCGGCTCGTGCTGCGCTCGCCCGCCCGCCAGTTCCGGCTCGCCTCGCTGCGCCGCTGGAGCGAGCGCGGCATCATCGCGCTCGTCATGCAGACGGCCGACAACTCGCTGACCCTCTCGCTGCGCCGCCGCTTCGGCCGGCTGAGCCTCACGAGCGCGCAGGGCCACGGCGAGCCGAACCCGAGCCATCTGCCCGAGGCGCACCGCGCCGCCGAGGCCATCGCCGCCCGGATGACCGAGGAGAGCGGTGTGCCCGCCGAGGCGCGCGGCTCGTGGCCGGAGGTGTTCGGCATCCCATTGACCGCGCATTTCCTCGGCGGCGCCCCGATCTCCGCGTCGCCCGCCGACGGCGTGGTCGACGCGTACCACCGGGTGTGGGGCCACCCCGGGCTCTCCGTCGTCGACGGCGCGGCCGTGCCGGCGAACCCCGGCGTGAACCCCTCGCTCACGATCACGGCGCTCGCCGAGCGCGCCCTGTCGTACTGGCCCGCGGCGGGCGCGCCCGACGAACGGCCGAGCCAGGACCGGCTGCTCGCGCGCTGAGCGCCGCGGCGCGCGCCGCCGCGACGGCACTTCTCCGATCGAAGTGACGACAGGGGGCCCTCCGCTTCGCTATGCTCCGATGCAGCGCACGGCCCCTGCCGCGCCGCTCGAGCCCCGGCCCGCCGCGCGACCCGCGCCGACGGGCACCCCCACCACGCGAAACGGAGCCCCATGGCACTCCCCTGGACCCTTCACGGCGACGGCAAGACCGTCGCCCCGGGCGAGGTCGTCGCCCCCGGCGAACGCCTGAGCTGGCCGCGCACCATCGGCCTCGGCGCGCAGCACGTCGTCGCCATGTTCGGCGCCACCTTCCTCGTGCCCCTGCTCACCGGGTTCCCGCCGGCGACGACGGTGCTGTTCTCCGGCATCGGCACGATCCTCTTCCTGGTGATCACGCAGAACCGGCTGCCGAGCTACCTCGGCTCCTCGTTCGCGTTCATCGCCCCGGTCACCGCCGCGCTCGCCGCCGAGCAGGCGGCCGACCCGATGGGCGCGGCGCTCTTCGGCATCGTCGCCGTCGGCGTCATGCTCGCCCTCATCGGCGCGCTCGTGATCTGGACCGGCACCGGCTGGATCGACGTGCTCATGCCGCCGGTCGTCGCGGGTGCGATCGTCGCGCTCATCGGTCTGAACCTCGCCCCGGCGGCGAAGTCCAACTTCGATCAGGCCCCGCTCACCGCGCTCATCACGCTCGCGGCGGTGCTGCTCACGACCGTGCTGTTCCGCGGCATCCTGGGGCGGATCTCGATCCTCATCGGCGTACTCGTCGGCTACGTCGCGGCCGTGCTGCAGGGCCAGGTCGACTTCGAGGCGATCCAGCAGGCCGCCTGGGTCGGCCTGCCCGAGTTCCACCTCGCCGGCAACCCCTTCGCCGACGCGGCGCTCTGGGGCCTGCTGCCCGCCTTCCTGCCGATCGTGCTCGTGCTCATCGCCGAGAACGTGGGCCACGTGCGCGGTGTCGCGCAGATGACCGACCCCGCGGTCAACCGGCAGACCGGCCGCGCCCTCTTCGCCGACGGCATCGCGACCACCATCGCGGGCTTCTTCGGCGGCTCGGGCACCACGACGTACGGCGAGAACATCGGCGTCATGGCGGCGACGCGCGTCTACTCGACGGCCGCGTACTGGGTGGCCGGCTTCGTCGCGATCCTGCTCGGCCTCTCGCCGAAGTTCGGGGCGCTCGTGAACACGATCCCCGCGGGCGTGCTCGGTGGCGCCACGGTCGCCCTGTACGGTCTCATCGGCATCATCGGCGTGAAGATCTGGGTCGACAACAAGGTCGACTTCTCGCGCCCGGTGAACCAGTTCACGGCCGCGACGGCGCTCATCATCGGCATCGCGAACTTCACGATCCAGTTCGGCACCGTCGTCTTCAACGGCATCGCGCTCGGCACGGTCGCCGCGATCGTCGTGTACCACGCGATGAACGCCATCGGGAAGGCGCGCGGCACGGCGTAGCCCCGCCTCGAACGACGGATGCCCCGGGCAGCAGTGCTGCCCGGGGCATCCGTGCGTCACCCGCCGATCAGGCGAACAGCGCCTCCACCGGGCCACGGGCGAAGTAGAGCAGGAAGCCGGCCGCGACGATCCACAGCAGCGGGCTGATCTCGCGGGCCTTGCCGCCGAGCGAACGCACCACGACCCAGGCGATGAAGCCCGCGCCGATGCCGTTCGCGATCGAGTACGTGAGCGGCATGACGGTGACCGCGAGGAATACCGGCAGCAGCACCGAGAAGTCGCTGAAGTCGATGTAGCGGATCTGCGACATCATCAGCGCGCCGACGATCACGAGCGCCGCCGCGGCGACCTCGGTCGGCACGATCGACACGAGCGGCGTGAAGAACATCGCGAGCAGGAACAGCACACCCGTCACGACGTTCGCGAAGCCCGTGCGGGCGCCCTCGCCGATGCCGGCGCCCGACTCGATGAAGACGGTGTTCGAGGAGCCCGAGGTGAAACCGCCCGCGACGGCGCCGACGCCCTCGACGACGAGGGCCGACTTGATGCGCGGGAAGTCGCCGCGCTCGTCCGCGAGGCCGGCCTCCTTCGACAGGCCGGTCATGGTGCCCATGGCGTCGAAGAAGTTCGTGAACACGAGGGTGAAGACCAGCATGAGGGCCGCCAGCACGCCGATGCGCTCGAAGGAGCCGAAGGAGACCTGGCCGACGAGCGAGAGGTCGGGCAGGCTCACGGGCGAGCCGGACAGCTCCGGCACCGAGAGGCCCCAGCCGTTCGGGTTCACGAGCTCGCCGTTCGCGATCTTCGGGCCGAGGTTCCAGATCGCCTCGATGACGACCGCGAGCACGGTGCCCGAGACGAGGCCGATGAGGATGCCGCCCTTCACCTTGCGGGCGACGAGCACGCCGGTGATGAGGAGGGTGAGGATGAAGACGAGGCTCGGCACGGTCGCGACCGAGCCGCCGGCGCCGAGGCCGACCGGCGGCGAGGAGACGCCCGTCGCGGTCACGAAGCCGGCGTCAACGAAGCCGATGAAGGCGATGAACAGGCCGATGCCGACCGTGATCGCGAGCTTCAACTGGATCGGCACCGCGTTGAAGATCATGCGCCGCAGGCCGGTGGCCGCGAGCAGCACGATGATGAGGCCGTTCACGACGACGAGGCCCATCGCCTCGGGCCAGGTGACCTGCCCGACGACGGAGACCGCGAGGAAGGAGTTGATGCCGAGGCCCGCGGCGAAGCCGAACGGCAGCCGCGCGACGACGCCGAAGAGGATCGTCATGACGCCCGCGGTGAGGCCCGTGACCGCCGACAGCTGGGCGAAGCCGAGCTGGTTGCCGTCGACGTCGACGCCGGAGGACAGGATGATCGGGTTCAGGATCACGATGTAGGCCATCGTCACGAAGGTGACGATGCCGCCTCGGATCTCGGTGCCGACGGACGAGCCGCGGGCGGTGATCTCGAAGAAGCGGTCGAACGCGTTCTTGGGGGTCTGCTGCGGGGTGTCAGCAGTCGGGGTCGTGGTCGTCATTGGCTGCGCCTTCTGTGGGGTCGCCGAGCGTGCGCTCGGAGGTGGGGAATCCGAAGGGTGATGCAGCGACTCGGGCGTCAGGCCCCGCCGACGAGCCGCGTGAGGTGCTCGCCGAGGATCAGGTAGATCCCGACGAGCACGGCGATCGCGCTCAGCGCGAAGCACCCCCACGCTCCGAAGAGCGCGAGCCGCTTCTGGCCTTCCGTGAGCGGACTCTTCTTGGCCGCCTTCGCGGCGCGCTTCGCTGCGGCCTTGATCTCGGCGGGCGTGACGATGGTGATCGCGTCGGTGAACTCGGCGGGGGTGACGAGCGGGGTGCGACCCGACAGGGTGAGCAGGCGGATGCCGAGCGCGTACGCGCTCACGACGACGCAGGCCCCGACGAGCGCGGAGACGAGGACGAGGAGGAAGGCGGCCCAGTCGATCACTTCTTCGCCTTCCGCTTGGGCTTCGGGTTGCGCTTGATCTTCACGGCGCGACCGGAGTCCGCCACCTCGGAGACCACGTTGTGGTGGGAGACTTCGCTTCGCCTGGACCACATGAAGATGCCGATGATGACGATGACGCCGACGACCGCGTCGATGATGACGCCGCCGACGCCGAGGTGGGCGACGAGCGCGGCGAGCGCGCCGACCGCGCCCGCGGCGGGCAGCGTCAGCAGCCAGCCGACGCCGATGCGCCCGGCCGTGCGCCAGCGCACCTTCGAGCCGCGCCGGCCGAGACCGGAGCCGATCACCGAGCCCGAGGCGACCTGGGTCGTCGAGAGCGCGAAGCCGACGTGGCTCGAGGCGAGGATCGTCGCGGCGGTCGCGGTCTCGGCGGCGAAGCCCTGCGCGGGCTTCACGTCGGTGAGCCCCGTGCCGAGGGTCTTGATGATGCGCCAGCCGCCCATGTAGGTGCCCAGCGCGATCGCGACGGCGCAGGTGACGATGACCCACCACTGCACGTCGCTGCCCGGCGCCTGCAGGTTCGCGGCGACGAGCGTGAGCGTGATGACGCCCATCGTCTTCTGCGCGTCGTTCGTGCCGTGCGCGAGCGCGACGAGCGAGGAGGAGAACACCTGCGCGTAGCGGAAGCCGTCGCGGCCGTCGGGCTTGCCGTCGTAGCGCCGGGTGATCGCGTAGGCGAGCTTCGTCGCGGCGTAGGCGACGAGCCCGGCGGTGAGCGGTGCGAGCAGGGCCGGCAGGATGACCTTCGAGACGACGACCGGGAAGTCGATCGCCCCGAGGCCGGCGCCCACGATCGCCGCGCCGATGAGGCCGCCGAACAGGGCGTGGCTGGACGAGGACGGGAGCCCCATCAGCCACGTGATCATGTTCCAGACCACGGCGCCGATGAGGCCGGCGAACACGAGCTCGGGCGTGATCAGCACGCCGCCGTCGCCCTCGCGGATGATGCCGCCCGAGATGGTCTTCGCCACCTCGGTGGAGAGGAACGCGCCGACGAGGTTCAGGATCGCGGCGAGCGTGACCGCGGTCTTCGGCCGGAGCGCCCCGGTGGCGATCGGCGTCGCCATGGCGTTCGCCGTGTCGTGGAAGCCGTTCGTGAAGTCGAAGAACAACGCCAGTGCGATGACCAGCACGACGATGAGGGTGAGATCCACCGGCGCCTTTCTGTAGTGGACGCTGCCTCTTGTGATCGGTGAAGACGTTCACCAGAAGTTCATGGGGTATCGCTTGCGGCCTCCGGGGAGCCCGCGCACCCGTCGATCCTACGCGACGGACGGGCCCGGTTCCACCACGGTCGCGAGATCGTCCCCGAAGACGAAGGAGCGCTCGACCCGGCCCCCCGCGAGCACGCCCGGAAGCCATCGCGAGGCGTCGTCCCACATCCGCTCGAGCGGCACCTCCTCGACCGGGAACCACTCGGGATCGAGCTCGTCGGACGCGCGCGGTTCCCCCCGCCATTCGCGGCAGACGAAGACGTGCGAGCGCTGGCTCCACGACTCCCGAGTGGGGAAGCGGTAGTCGACGACGCCCCGCGCCTCGAGGTCGGCCGGGACGACGTCGAGGCCGACCTCCTCGGCCACCTCGCGGACGCACGCGGCGGCCGGGGTCTCCCCCGGCTCGAGCTTGCCGCCTGGTGCGACGAGCCGCCCCTCGCCGAGGCCGTGCTTCTTGCGCCCGAGGAGCACCTCGAACCGCCCCTCCCGCTCGCGCAGGAGGTAGCACACGCACACCTCGGGATGCCGCATCCGTCGCGCCGGCCTCAGCCGAAGAGGATCCTGGCCTCGTCGTAGCGCGACTGCGGCACCGTGTTCAGGCTGCCGGTCGCCTCGGCGATCGAGACCGTGCGGATGTCGGTGCCGCGCAGCGTCACCATGGAGCCCCAGGCCTCGTCGTAGACCGCCTCGACGGCGGCCATGCCGAGCCGGGTGGCGAGCACCCGGTCGTAGGCGCTCGGCTCGCCGCCGCGCTGGATGTGGCCGAGCACGGTCGCCCGGGACTCGATGCCCGTGCGCTCCTCGATCATCGGCGCGAGCACGTCGGCGATGCCGCCGAGGCGCGGCCGGTTGAACGCGTCGAGGCCCTTGTGCGAGTGCGGCTCGTCCATGCCGGGCAGGGTGAAGCCCTCGGCGACCACCACGAGCGGGGCGCGGCCGCGCGAACGCACCGACTCGACCCACTCGCAGATCTGCTCGATCGATTGGGGCTGCTCGGGGATGAGGATGGCGTGCGCGCCGCCCGCCATGCCGGAGTGCAGCGCGATCCAGCCGACGTGGCGGCCCATGACCTCGAGCACCATGCAGCGGCCGTGCGAGTCGGCCGTCGTGCGGAGGCGGTCGATGGCCTCGGTCGCGATCTCCACGGCCGTGTCGAAGCCGAAGGAGTAGTCGGTCGCCGCGAGGTCGTTGTCGATGGTCTTCGGCACGCCGACGACCTTGATGCCGCCCTCGTCGTAGAGCCGGCGGGCCGCCGTCAGCGTGCCCTCGCCGCCGATCGCGATGATCGCGTCGATGCCGTACTCGTCGAGGGTGCGCTGGATGTGCTCAGGGCCGCCGAACTCGCCCTCGAAGGGATTGGTGCGGCTCGAGTGCAGGATGGTGCCGCCCTGTCGGGCGAGGCCGCGCACGTCGTGCCGCGTGATGGGCACGATGTCGCGCTCGACGACGCCGCGCCAGCCCCAGCGGAAGCCGACGAACTCGGTGTCGTGGGAGATGACGCCCTTCAGCACGGCGCCGCGGATGACCGCGTTGAGTCCGGGGCAGTCGCCGCCGGAGGTGAGCAGGCCGATCTTCATATGTGCACGTCTCCTGGGGAAGTGGGAAGGCGGGAAGGGTGCATGACCACGTCGGCGGGGTCGAATCGGAGTCTATACGCTCCTCGACTGGGTGCTGAGACGGCGGCGGGGCCGGGGCGTTCGCCCCGACCCCGCCGCCGACGGATCGCTCAGAGCGCGCCGTCGAGCGCCTGCCGCAGGAGGTGCTGCAGCGCATCGAGCTGCACCGAGTCCGCCGAACCGGGCTCGACGTCCTGGCCGTCGAGCGCGCGGGCGGCGAGGCCCTGCTTCTGGTCGATGAGCTCCGCGATGCGCGCGTCGATCGTGTGCGCGGCGATGATCCGCCACGCGGTGACCGGCTCGTCCTGACCGATGCGGTGCACGCGGTCGATCGCCTGCGTCTGCTCGGCGCTCGTCCAGCTGAGCTCGGCGAGCACGACGTTCGAGGCCGCCTGCAGGTTGACGCCGACGCCGGCCGCCGTGAGCGAGCAGACCGCGACGTGCACCTCGGGGTCCGAGTTGAACGCGTCGATCGCCGCCTGGCGGGCGAGCGCCGTCTGGTCGCCGCGGAGCGACACCGTGCGGATCTCGCGCGCCGCGAAGGCGGCCTCGGCCTGGTCCATGACGTCGATGTGCTTCGCGAAGAAGACGACCTTGCCGACCGAGCGGGCGAGCTGGGCGGCGTAGTCCGCCGCGAGCCCGGCCTTCGCCTGGCCGATGCGGCGCACCATCGTGAAGACGTTCTCGCCGGACTTCGCCTGCTTCGACTCCTCGAGCTCGGCGCTCGCGACCGCGCGGACGAACTGGTCGCGGGTGTCCTCGTCGAGGTCGCCCACACGCAGGTCGCGCGCCTCGACGAGCGCCCGGAAGCGCTGCACGAGCCGGTTGCCGAGCTCGCGCTCGGCGGCCCGCACGGAGCGTCCCAGCTCGTCGTCGAGCTCCACGGGGAGGTCGGCGATGCGCTTGGCGGGCAGGTCGGCGGCGACGTCGACCTTGCGGCGGCGGACGATGCCGAGGTCGATGACCGCGCGGCGCGCCTCGGCGTAGAAGCCGTGGTCGGCGGGCGTGAGCCCGATGCGCTCGAGCTCGGCGAGGAGCTGCGGGGCCGGCTTGTCGCCGTCGATCCAGCCGAGGAACTGCCAGATCGCCCGGAAGTCGTCGACGTCGTTGATGAGCGGGGTGCCGGTGAGGGCGAGCAGCAGCGGGTCGCCGCCGGGGGCGCTGCGGCGGATGCGCTCGGCGAGGGCGAGCACGTTCTTCGAGCGCTGCGACCCGAGGTTCTTGATGAAGTGCGCCTCGTCGACGACCATGCCGCGGAAGCCGAGGGTCGACAGCCACGACATGTGCCGGTCGAGCACGTCGTAGTTCACCACGACGACGTCGGCGAAGGCGTCGACGGTCTGCCCGTCGCCGTGGATGACCGTGGCGCGCCGCTGCGGCGTCCAGCGCTCGACCTCGCGGGCCCAGTTCATCTTCACGACGTTCGGCACCACGGCGAGCAGCGGGTAGGCATCGGCGACGGAGGCGGCGAGCACCGACTGCGCCGTCTTGCCGAGTCCCGGCTCGTCGGCGAGCAGGAAGGTGCGGTGGCCGAGCCGGGCGGCCTCGACGAAGCGGGCCTGGTGCTTCATGAGCTCGAGGCCGCGCGGGGTGACCCGGTCGATCTTCGGCGCCTCGGGCAGCGGCATCGTCGCCGACTGGCCGCCCGAGCCGAGCTCGAAAGCCTTGAACAGCGGGCTCAGCAGCTCCCAGTTCGCGAGGCGTCGGGCCGGGACGGCCGGCTGCGGCTGCTGCGAGAAGTCGGGGGCGAGGAACGGGCTCGCGAGCTGCCGCGACTTCACGGAGCGCGGCACGACCTGGTTCTCGGCGAGCATCGGGGCGGGCTCCGGCTCGCGCGTGATGATGAGCTCGTCGGCGCTGAGCTCGGCGCCGGACTCGAGCAGCCAGTCGCGGCGGAAGCGCTGCGCGACCGTGGAGATCGAGGCATCCGGCTCGAGCAGGGTGATGAGGCTCGTGTCGCGCGCCGCCGTCTTGGCGAGGATCTGGGCGATGCCGTCGAGGCGCTTCAGCAGCTCGGCGCGCTGCGCATCGCTGAGCTCCGGATCGGCCTTGACGCGGGTGCGCTCCTCGCGCATGAGCAGGGCGATCACCTGGAACTTGGTCCGGTTCGTCGGGCCGAGCTTGTTCTTCTGCGCCTTCTGCTCGACCTCGCGCACCTTGCGCGCGAGGATCGGGATGATGGGCGCGTCGTCGTCGCGGGAGCGCGTGCGCGAGCGCTGCCTGGTCTGGGCCATGGTCCTCCGGTCTCTTGGCCGTCGCGCCGGGCGTCGGCCCGTTCGGAACGACGACTCCCCCTCGCGGCCTCCGGCTGACGGATGCCGCACGATCGGAACCGCGGACTGCGCGGTGTCGATCATCGACTGCAGGGCGGCATCTGGGACGGCTGGCGCGGATCGCACCGCCTGCCCCTGAGCGGAATCGCCCGGCGCACCCCTCATTCTAGCGGGATTCGACCCGAACAGGCGAGTTCACGGGGATCGGCGCGGCGCTCAGCCGCCGAGCACGTGCACGGTGTAGCTGAGCAGGAACCCCGCGGTCGCGAGCAGGCCGGTCGCGGCGTGGGCGGTGCGGAACGCCTCGGGGATCATCGTGTCGCAGATCATCGCCAGGATGGCTCCGGCCGCGATGGCGGTGACGACGGCGGTCGTCTCGCCGCTCGCCTCGTCGAGCAGCACGAAGCCGGCGATCGCCGAGAGGGCGCTCGCGACGGCGATCCCCGACCAGAGCAGCAGCACGTAGCGCCGGCTCCGGCCTGCGGCCTTCAGCTCGGCGGTGCTCGACAGCCCCTCCGGCAGGTTGGAGATGAGGATGGCGACGAAGACGGGCACGCTGACCCCTGCCCCGCCGACCATGCTGAGCCCCAGCACGGCGGACTCGGGGATGCCGTCGAGCAGCGCGCCGACCGCGATGCCCGTGCCGGTGCCCGGGTCCTCGCCGCTGCCGGGGCGGTTGCGCTGGTCGAGCCGGTCGAGCAGCTGGTTCAGCACGACGTAGACGACCGCGCCGCCCGCGAAGCCGAGCACCGTCGGCCAGAGCCCGCCCTGCTCCTGCGCCTCGAGCACGAGATCGAAGGCGAGCGCGGAGACGAGCACCCCGGCGCCGAAGGCCATGATGCCGGCGACGATCGGTCTCGGGACGTCGACGTACCAGGCGACGAGCGCACCGATCAGGAGGGCGCCGCCGGCGAGCAGGCCGGCGATGCCCGGGGCGATCCACTCGGGGATCACCGGCGGGCCTCCGGGCCGGCCGGCGTCGCGCTCACAGTCCGCCGCCTCCGCCGCCGCCCCCGCCGCCGCCCGAGAAGCCCCCGCCGCCCGAACCGCTCGAGGAGGAGCTCGAGCTCGACCCCGACCATGAGCTCGACGAGCTCGTCGAGAAGGCGGAGACCCCCGCGCTGAACGCGAGCGCGTCGAACGGCCCGCGCCCCGCGTACCACTCGGGCTGGGCCCCGCGCTCCGCGTACTCGGCGGCGAGCACCCGGCTCCACTCCCGCTCGATGCCGAAGATCACCGCGTACGGCAGCAGCTTCTCGTGCAGCTTCAGCACGGCTTCGGGGCCGCCGGTGCGCAGCGCGCCCTGCGGGCTCTGCAGCATTCGGATGCGGTCGGCCTCCGCGAGTCGCAGGTAGACGCGCAGCCCCTCGAGGTGGTCCTTCGCCGCGCGGCCCGGCTCGGTCAGCGGGCGCACGTCGATCACCGCGAACGCGGCGGCGAGCACCGCGAGGATACCGAGGACGAGGCCGAGCACGGGCCACCCGCCGCCCATCGCCTGGTCGAGGGCGACGATGCCGAAGACGACGCCCGCGATGCCGCCCAGCAGGGCGAGGAGCCCCAGCAGCAGGCGCGGGCCGACGGGCGGCGTGCGTCGGAGCCCCTCCGTCACCACGCGGCTGCGGACGGCGCTGCGAAGCGCGAGCAGCTTCTTGCCGAGCGCGGTGTCCTGCTGCTTCAGCTCGCGCCGACCGCTCGTGGCGAAGAGCTCGCGCAGCACCTGGTCGGCGTCGGGGTCCGGCCCCTCGCCGCCGCCGTACTCGACGGCGAAGCGCTTCGGAGCGAGCTCGACGACCCGGAGCCGGTGCTGCACCGCGAGCTGCAGGATCGTCGCCGTGACGCCCTTGCCCGGCTGTCCGACGAGCTCGGCGGCCTCCATGACGCTGAGCCCGGGCGGCGGCTCGTACTGGGCGATGATCGTGCCGCGTCCCGGATGGTCGCGCCATCGCGTGGCCCGGGCGACGATGGCCGCGCCCGCGGCGCCGAGGGCGAGGAGCGCTCCCCCGGCCCCGGCGAGCGCCGCGGGCGAGGAGGTGAAGGCGTCGTCGCGCGGCACGAAGGTGCCGGGCTCGAAGGCCAGCGCAACCGTGAGGTTCTGGTACGGCCCGAGCGCCTCGGCCGTGGCGACGGCCCCCGTCTCGCCGAGCTCGAGCGAGGTGCACGGCGTGTTCGAGCCCGACGGGCCCTGGTAGCAGGCGCCCTCCCCGGTGAAGCCCGCGGCCGCCCCGCCCGCGAGCCGCACCTCGGCGCTCACCCGGCCGAAGGGCTGCGCCCAGCCGGTGCCGTTCACGTCCCAGTAGAACTCGTCGATCGGCCGGTCGTCGGGCACGTGCGTGACATTGTGCTGGCGGTACTCGATGACGTAGCTCTGCCGGCCGTGCACGTACTCGTCGCCCGCGATCGAGACGAGCAGGAACTCGTCGTCGTCGTCGGGCTCGGTCGAGTAGGCGCGCGGCGTGCCGTGCTCGTCGGTCACCGAGCGCACCTCGAGGTCGACCGGGTGACCGTCGTAGGAGAGCGGGATGGCCCGGCGGATGCCCCGGTTCTGGTCGAACTCGGGGAACACGGCGACGAGCGTCTCGGTGGTGTCGAGCACGGACCGGCCGTCCTCGTCGGTGCCGAGCTCGTACACGGCGTCGAAGGAGTCGAAGACGAAGTCGTCGGTGCCCGCGGGCAGCACGGACACGCCGGCCGGCGCCGCTGTCTCGGCCGAGGCGAGCGCGGGTGCGGGCGCCGCCGCACCGCCAGGGCCCGCGAAGGCGAGCGGGGCGCCGGCGAGCGCGAGCCCGGCGCCGGCGAGGAGGCCGGCCACGAGGGCGACGGCGGTGCGGGGCATCCGACGGCTCATGCTGCCACCGTAGCGAATCCGGCCCCGCGCTTGGACCGAATACCCCGGTCGGTACTGCATTCGCAGCCGCTATCCTGAGGGGGTGATCGAGGACATCAAGAAGCGGGCGCTGCACCGCACGAAGATCATCGAGGGCCAGCTGCGCGGCATCGAGAAGATGATCGAGAACGAGGACTACTGCGTCGACATCATCACGCTGTCGCTCGCGGTGCAGAAGTCCCTCGGCTCGCTGAACAAGCTGCTCGTGGAGAACCACCTGCGCACCCACGTGAGCCACCAGTACGAGGCCGGCGGCGAGCAGCGCGAAGCCGCCGTCGCCGAGCTGATCCGCATCTTCGAGCTGTCGAACAACCGCAGCTGAGCCTCGCCCGGCGCCCGAACCTGAGCCCGAGCCGGAGCTCAGCCCCCGCCGCGCCGCTCGTTGCCGCGCCGGTAGTTGCCGGTCGCGCGGGCGAGCAGGTGCTGCACGGCGAGTTCGTCACCGGCGGACTCGGCCCGCTCCAGGCGCGCGATGAGGCGCGCCGCCTCCGCTCCCCCGACGGTCACGACGTGCCGGCCGCCGCGGGAGACGAGCAGGCCGCCGGCCGCCGTGGCGCGCCACGCGAACGGATCGTCGACGAGACGACCGCGTTCGTCGGAGGCGCCCCGGCGACCGGCCACGATCAGCGCAGGCTCTTCGTGTGCCAGACCGTCTTCGTCTCGGTGAAGCCGACGATGCGCTCGAGGCTCGGCGCCGCGGCGTCCGTCCCCTGCTCGGGGCGGTGCACCCGCTTCAGGGTGTCGGCCGCCGCGATCTCGAGGTCGATCCAGTCGAGCGCGCCCGCGCCGACGAGGTCGAGCGCGTTGACGTCGGCGTGGCTCGCGAGCCACGGGGCGATCTCGGCGGGCGAGCCCGTGAGCACGTTGACGACGCCCTTCGGCACGTCGCTCGTGGCGAGCACCTCGGCGAGCGAGATGGCCGACAGCGGGAAGCGCTCGCTCGCGACGACGACGACCGCGTTGCCGGCGACGAGCGCGGGGGCGACCGCCGAGACGAGGCCGAGGAGCGCGGAATCCTGCGGCGCGACGATCGCGACGACCCCCGTGGGTTCCGGCACCGAGAGGTTGAAGTAGGGGCCGGCGACCGGGTTGGCGTTGCCCGCGACCTGTGCGAACTTGTCGGCCCAGCCCGCGTACCAGACCCAGCGGTCGATGGCCTCGTCGACCTGCGCGCCGGCCGCGGCGCGGGAGACGCCCTCGGCCTCCTCGATCTCGGCGACGAACTGGGCCCGGCGGCCCTCGAGCAGCTCGGCGATGCGGTAGAGCACCTGGCCGCGGTTGTAGGCGGTGGCGCCGGCCCAGCCCGCGACGGCGCCGCGGGCCGCGACGACCGCGTCCCTGGCGTCCTTGCGCGAGGCCTTCGCCGCGTTGGCGAGGAACCCGCCCGACGCGTTCGTCACCTCGTAGGTGCGGCCCGACTCGCTGCGGGGGAAGGCCCCGCCGATGAACAGCTTGTACGTCTTCGGCACGGTGAGGCGGCTCACTTCGCGGCTCCCTTCTCAGCGGACTTGCTCGATCGACGGCTCCGCTTCGCGGGGGCCGGCTTCGCCTCGGCATCCGCCTTCGCGGCGGGGCTCGCCTTCGCGGCGGGCGCGGCGGATGCCTCGACGGCGCGCGCGGCGCGCGCGCTGCGGCTCGTGGCGGGCGCGAGGTAGGCGCCGAGCCCGTGCCGGCCGCCCTCGCGGCCGTAGCCGGACTCCTTGTAGCCGCCGAACGGGCTCGCGGGGTCGAAGCGGTTGAAGGTGTTCGCCCAGATGACGCCCGCCCGGAGCTGATCGGCGACCGCGAGGATGCGGCTGCCCTTGTCGCTCCAGATGCCGGCCGAGAGGCCGTACGGGGTGTTGTTCGCCTTCGCGATCGCCTCCTGCGGGGTGCGGAAGCTCAGCACCGAGAGCACCGGGCCGAACACCTCCTCGCGGGCGATGCGGTGGCTCGTCTCGACGCCCGTGAAGATCGTCGGCGCGAACCAGAAGCCCTCGGCGGGCAGCTCGCACGGTGCGCTCCAGCGCTCGGCGCCCTCGGCCACGCCGACGTCGCTGAGCTCGCGGATGCGGGCGAGCTGCGCGGCGGAGTTGATGGCGCCGATGTCGGTGTTCTTGTCGAGCGGGTCGCCGAGGCGGAGCGTGGAGAGGCGCTGCTTCAGCCGGTCGACGACCTCGTCGTGGATGTTCTCCTGCACGAGCAGGCGGCTGCCGGCGCAGCACACGTGCCCCTGGTTGAAGAAGATGCCGTTGACGATGCCCTCGATCGCCTGGTCGATGGGCGCGTCGTCGAAGACGATGTTCGCCGCCTTGCCGCCGAGCTCGAGGGTGACCTTCTTCTGCGTGCCGGCGACCTGCTTCGCGATCGCCCGGCCGACGCCCGTCGAGCCGGTGAAGGCGACCTTGTCGACGTCGGCGGCGACGAGCGCCGCGCCCGTCTCGCCCGCGCCGGTGACGATGTTCACGACGCCGGCGGGCAGCTCGGCCTGCTGCAGGATCTCGGCGAAGAGCAGCGCCGTGAGCGGGGTCGTCTCGGCCGGCTTCAGCACGACCGTGTTGCCCGCGGCGAGCGCCGGCGCGATCTTCCACGCGAGCATGAGCAGCGGGAAGTTCCACGGGATGACCTGCCCGGCGACGCCGAGGGCGCGCGGGTCGGCCCCGAGGCCAGCGTGGTCGAGCTTGTCGGCCCAGCCCGCGTAGTAGAAGAACCAGGCGGCGACGAGCGGCACGTCGACGTCGCGCGACTCCTTGATCGGCTTGCCGTTGTCGAGCGACTCGGCGACCGCGAGCTCGCGGGCGCGCTCCTGCACGAGGCGGGCGATGCGGAAGAGGTACTTGCCGCGGTCCCGGCCGCTCATCTTCGACCAGACCCGCTCGTAGGCGCGCCGGGCGGCGGCGACGGCGTCGGCCACGTCCTCCGCGTTGGCCGAGGCGATCTCGGCGATCCGCTCCTCGCTCGCCGGGGAGATCGTCTGGAACGGCGTGCCGCGGCCGTCGACGAACTCGCCGTCGATGAAGAGGCCGTAGCGGTCGCGGAGCGACAGGATGGCCCGGGACTCCGGGGCCGGTGCGTATTCGAGGAAGCTCATCTCAGGTCTCGTCTCGGTCAGTCGATGGTCACGTAGTCGGCGCCGGAGTAGTGCCCGCTCGCGAGCTTCTGGCGCTGCAGCAGCACGTCGTTCAGCAGGCTGGAGGCGCC
Organism: Agromyces soli; assembly: GCF_022811605.1. Lineage (GTDB taxonomy): Bacteria > Actinomycetota > Actinomycetes > Actinomycetales > Microbacteriaceae > Agromyces > Agromyces soli. Next base: position 3,401,349 of record NZ_CP094533.1, read on the forward strand.
GAAGCGGAAGAGGTGCGGCACGAGCCACTCCTCGCCCACGGTCTCGGCGACGGTGACGAGGTACTTGATGGCGTCCTTCGAGGTGCGGATGCCGCCGGCCGGCTTCACGCCCACCTTGTGGCCGGTGAGGCGGTGCCAGTCGCGGACGACCTCGAGCATCAGCAGGGTCACGGGCAGGGTCGCGGCGGGCTGCACCTTGCCGGTCGAGGTCTTGATGAAGTCGCCGCCGGCGAGGATCGAGAGCCAGGAGGCGCGGCGCACGTTGTCGTACGTCACGAGCTCGCCGGTCTCGAGGATCACCTTGAGGCTCGCGCTCGTGCCGTCGGGACGGCGGCAGGCCTCTTTCACGGCGGCGATCTGGTCGAAGACGAGCCCGTAGCGACCGGCGAGGAACGCCCCGCGGTCGATCACCATGTCGATCTCGTCGGCGCCGGCCGCGACGGCCTCGGCCGTGTCGGCGAGCTTGATGTCGAGCGAGGAGCGGCCGGACGGGAAGGCGGTCGCGACCGCCGCGACCGAGATGCCGCCGTCGTCGGGGTCGCCGTGGGCGGCACCGAGCGCCTCGACCGCGTACGGGACCATGTCGCCGTAGACGCAGACGGCGGCGACCCGCGGGGTGCCGGGCTCGGCGGGGTCGGGGTTCTGCGCCTTCGCGACGAGCGAGCGCACCTTGCCGGGGGTGTCCGCCCCCTCGAGCGTGGTCAGGTCGATGAGCGAGATGATGCGGTCGAGGGCCCAGGCCTTCGAGCTGGTCTTGACGGAGCGGGTGCCGAGCGCGGCCGCCCGCTGTTCGAGGCCGACCGCGTCGACGCCGGGGATGCCGTGCAGATAGCGGCGGAGCGTCGCGTCGTCGGGGTCGCCGCCGAGCACGGCGAGCGCGCGCTCGCGGGCGGTGACGAGGGTGGTGCCAGTCATCGTGGGTGACCTGCCTTCCGGCTGTTGTGGCGATACGTGGTTCGTGGGGAGGTGCGCGGCGTTCAGCCGTCGAGGAGGTGGAGCGCCGTGGCCTCGTCGGTGACGAGCACGGTGCACAGCCCGCTGCGCACGACCGCGTCGGCGACGGGATGCTTCGCCTGACCGGCGATGACGGCGATGGCGAGCGGGGCCTGGCGGAGCTCGTCGAGAGTGAGCCCGACGGTGCGCGCGTCGAGCGCGGGGTCGACGATGTTGCCGTCGGAGTCGAGGTAGCGGCCGACGACGTCGCCGACGGCGCCCTTCGCGACGAGGAGGTCCACGTCGGAGACGGAGAGGTACCCGCTCTCGACGTGCACCGAGCTCTCGTCGGCGGCGCCTGCGCTGAAGAGGTAGGCGTCGGCGGAGCGGGCGAGCTCGATCACGCCCGCGACGACGCGATCGGACTCGATGGCCTGCTTCGTCTCGAGCCGCTCGAGGATGGCGGGGCTCGGCAGCAGGGTGGCCTGCCCTCCGCCCTTCTGGGCGATGCCGACGGCGGTGGCCGCGGCGGTGCCCGGTCGTCGGTTCAGGCTCACGCCGCCGTTGATCTGCACGACGTTCACGCCGGTCGCCCAGCCGTTGCGGAGGTGCTGCGAGATCTCGTAGAGCGTGCGGCCCCAGCTCACGCCGAGGGTGCGCGGCACCGGGCGCAGCGCGGTGAGGTAGTCGGCCGCGGCCTGGGCCGTGCGGGCCTGCAACTCCTCGGGGCCGGCGACCCCGGCGGAGGAGACGACGATCGCGTCGCTCAGCCCGCGCTCCTCGCGCAGGCGGCGCTCGATCGGCAGGCGCCGGGCTCGCGGGTGCAGGATCTCGATGCGGATGAACCCGCGCTGCTTGGCCTGGGCGAGCAGCCGGCCGACCTTCCAGCGGGTCAGGCGCAGCGCCTGACCGATCTCGTCCTGGGTCTTGTTCTCTTCGTAGTAGAGCTCAGCGGCCCGGATCGACAGCAGCTCATCGGTCTCGTCCATCCGACTCCTTCCCCTCGTTCCAGGGTAGGCACCGGATCCGCGCCCAGCAACACTCGCAGGTGATTCTGCTCACATGAGCAACACGGGCCGGCGGCGCACGCGCGCGAGCACGGCGGCGAGGCATCCACCGCGGAGCCCGCGACCGGCGCGGACGCTCAGCGCCGCTCGTCCTCCAGGTACCGCGGCCGCGCCACGACGGCCCCGGCGACCGCGGCCGGCAGGGTCGAGACGAGCAGCAGCAGGAGCGGCCACGTCCAGCCGCCGCTCGCCTCGTGCAGCAGGCCGACGACGAGCGGGCCCACCGCGACGACGAGATACCCCGCCGACTGCACGAAGCCGCTCAGGGCGACCGCACCCTCGTGACTGCGCGTGCGGAGATTGATGAGCACGAGCGACAACGGGAACAGCATCGGACCGCAGCCGACGAGGGCGACCCAGAGCCAGCTCGCCTGCCCCGGCGCGAGCAGGAGGCCCAGGTAGCCGCAGACGAACACGAGCACCGCGAACCAGACGAGCAGCCGGATCCGGCCGAAGCGCACCGCGAGCACCGGGACGAAGAGCCCAGCCGGGATCCCCATCGCCGCGTAGAGGGAGAGCAGCGCGCCCGACTCCGCCGGAGCGGTGCCCGCGATGTCGTGCAGGATCTCGGGCAGCCAGGCGAACGCCGAGTAGGCGTTGAAGCCGGCGACCGCGAAGACGACGAGCAGCGCCCAGCCGAGGGGCGAGCGCGCGGCCCGGGCGAGCAGCCCGGGCTGCGGCTCCTCCGGCTGGCTGTCGACGCCCGCCGCCGGCCGCGCGAGCAGCAGCGCCCACGGCACGAGCGCGACCGCCGCGACAACGGCCCACTCCCCCACCGACACCCGCCAACCGGCCGCCTCGGCCACCGGTTCGGCCAGCAGGGGCGGAACGAGCGTGCTCACCGACATCGCCGTGACGTAGACCGTCGTCATGAGCCCGATCCGAGCCGGGAAGTAGCGCTTCACGAGCGGGGGCAGCAGCACGTTGCCGACGCCCATCGCCGCGAAGGTCGCGACGCTCGCCACGACGAGCTGCACGCCGTCCGCGGCGAGACCGCGCCAGGCCAGCCCGGCCGTCAGCAGCACGAGGGAGGCCACGAGGGTGCGTTCGAGGCCGAACCGGCGCGCCACGAGCGGCGTCAGGATGCCGAAGGCCGCGTAGCACAGCGGCGGCAGCATGCCGAGGAAGCCGATGAACGCCGGGCTCAGTGCGATGTCCTCGGCGACCCGGCCGAGCACCGGCGAGAGCGCCGCGACGGCCGTGCGCAGGTTGAACGCGACGAGCACGATGCCGAGGAGGGCGAGCAGCCGGCCCCGCCACGGAGCGCGAGGCGAGGGCGGACCCGCGGGGGCCACGCTCAGCCCAGCAGGATGGTGCGGATGCGGTCGACGTCGTCCTGGATGGTCGCGATCAGGTCTGGGATGGTCGTGAACGCCACCATCCCGCGGATCCGCTCGACGAACTCGACGTCGACGAGGTGGTCGTACAGGTCGAGCTCGCGATCGAGCACGTACGCCTCGACCTGCTTCTTCGGCACGCCCTCGAAGGTCGGGTTGTCGCCGACGGAGATCGCCGCCGGATACCGGACGCCGGCGTCGGTCAGCCAGCCGGCGTACACGCCGTCGCCCGGGATGAGTCCCTCCGACTCCGGCGAGAGGTTGGCCGTCGGGAAGCCGAGCTCCCGGCCGCGCGCGGCGCCGTGCACCACGACGCCGCTCACCGTGGGCCGGTGCCCGCCGAGCAGCTCGGCGGCACGGGCGACGTCGCCCTCGTCGAGCATCTCGCGCACCCAGGTCGAGGAGACCCGGCGTTCGCCGTCGGGCCGGATGTCGCCCAGCACCTCGACCGTGAAGCCGTGCCCCTCGCCGAGGCGCTCGAGCAGGGCGACGTCGCCGGCGCCCCTGGCCCCGAAGCGGAAGTCCTCGCCGACGAGCAGCGCCTTCGCGCCGAGCGCGCCGACGAGGATGCGCTCGACGAACTCCTCGGCCGGCACCGAGGCCAGCACCCGGTCGAAGTGCAGCAGCAGCGTGGCGTCGAGCCCGGTCGTCGCGAGCAGCTCGAGCTTCTGCCTCGTGCTCACGAGAGAGGCCGGGCACTTGTCTGGCGCGAGGAGCGCGAGCGGATTGCGGTCGAAGGTGACGGCGACCGCGGCGAGCTGCCGCTCCGCCGCGATCTCGCGCAGTCGCCCGATGACGGCGCGGTGCCCGACGTGCACGCCGTCGAACTTGCCGATCGTGACGGCAGCGGGCCCGAACCCCGCCGGGACTCCGGCGAGGTCGTCGAAGACCCTCACGAGGCCGGCCGTTCGGCGGCGACGGCGAGCGGGGTTTCGGCCGGCGTGCCGGCGGCCGGGCGGTGCTTCGCGAGCCACCACATGCCGAGCACCGGAAGCACGAGCGGGATGAACAGGTACCCGCGGCCGTACCAGGACCACACCGTGTCGTGCGGGAACAGCCCCGGCAGCACGACGCTCAGCGTGCCGACGACGAGGACGCCGGTGAACTCGAAGACGATCGTCGCCCAGGCGACGCGGTACCAGCCGCGGCCCGAGCGGACGAGGGCGATCGTCGCGATCACGTAGACGACGGCGGCGAGCGCGGAGAGGGCGTAGGCGAGCGGCGCCTCGTCGAACTTCTGCACGATCTGCACGAAGGAACGGCCGAGGGCCGCGAGGGCGAGCACGCCGTAGACGGCGACGAGGACGCGGCCGATGCCGCTCATCCGCCGACGCGCGGCGGGCGCGGCCGGGCTCTGGGGTGCGCTGTTCATGTCGCTTCGATTCTCTCAGACGCGCCGACGATGCGGCGCACGGGGTCAGAGCCCCTGGACGGTCCAGATCTGCAGCATCCGGTACACCATGACGCCCACGGAGAAGGCGGCGACGCCGAGCACGACCGTCGACCAGCGGTTGCGCTCGAGCAGCGCCCACAGCGCGGCCGCCGGGGGCAGCAGCAGGGCGCTCACGAGATAGGTGTAGAACTCGAGCACGCTGCCGCTCGGCGCGTTCCCGAACGCGGGCGCGAGCAGCGCGACGACGAGCTGCGCGACGAGCAGCAGCTCGACGAGGGCGAGCGCGCCGATGGTGAGGTCGCTGGGCTTGCGTCCTGCGAGGCCCAGGACGAGGCAGAGCAGGCCCGCCGCGACGGCGACGCCGAGCTGCACCCAGGTGTACCACTCGATCATGGGGTCGTCTCCTCCTGGGGGAAGCCGGTGATGACGCGGAGCTCGTCGCCGCGGCGCTCGACGATGGCCACGAGCCGATCGGCGGGACCGATCGCTGCGAGCGGCTGCTTCGTCGGGGCCTCGCCGGCGGGGATGCGCTTGCCGTGGCCGAGGTCGATGGTCTGCTGCGCGTCGATCGACACGACCGGCAGCGCGCGTCGCGCCGCCTCGGCGGGGCTCAGGATGCGCGCGGCGACGTCCAGTCCGTCGAGCGGTGCGGCCTGCTCGACCGGGAAGCTGCCGATTCTGGTGCGGCGGAGCGCCGTCAGATGCCCGCCGACGCCGAGGCCCGCGCCGAGGTCGCGGGCGAGCGCCCGGATGTAGGTGCCCGAGCTGCAGTCGACGCGCACGTCGAGGTCGAGGTGGCCGTCGGCGCGGCGGAGCTCGAGCAGCTCGAACGCCGAGACCGTGACGCGCCGGGGCGCGAGTTCGACCTGCTCCCCCGCGCGGACGCGGTCGTAGGCGCGCCGTCCGTCGACCTTCACGGCGCTCACGGAGCTCGGCACCTGCTCGATCTCGCCGGTGAGCGCCGCCATGCCGGCGGCGATCGCCCGGTCGGCGACGGCGGCGACGCGCGCCGGGTCGGCCGCCTCGTGCGGTTCGCCCTCGGCGTCGTCGCTCGTGGTGCCCCAGCCGAGGCGGATGGTCGCGAGGTACTGCTTGTCGAGACCGACGAGGTAGTGCAGCAGGCGGGTGGAGCCGCCGACGCCGAGCAGGAGGAGCCCCGTCGCCATCGGGTCGAGCGTGCCGGCGTGGCCCACCCGGCGGGTGCCGGCGAGGCGGCGGACGCGCGCGACGACGTCGTGGCTCGTGATCCCCTGCGGCTTGTCGACGAGGAGGAGGCCGCTGTTCACGCCGACCAGGCTAACAGTCGTCCGCGGGCCGGGCCGCCGCCCCTACGCTGGGAGGATGCGGATCGGGATCATCGGCGCGGGCGCGCTCGGCGGCACCTTCGCCGCGCTGCTCGCCCGCTCGGGCCACGAGGTCGAGGTGACCGCGCGGGGCGCCGGGCTCGAGGCGATCCGCGCGGGCGGCATCCGCCTGTCCGGCGGCTACGGCGAGGCCGCCGTGCAGGTCGAGGCGAACCCCCGGCTCACCCGTCGCCCCGAGCTCGTGCTCGTGTGCACGAAGGCGCAGGATGCCGAGGCCGCGATCGCCGCGAACGCCGAGCTGATCGCCGGCCTGCCGCTCGTCGTCGTGCAGAACGGCCTCGACGGCGTCGCCACGGCCGAGCGGCTGCTGCCCGGCACGCCGTGCTTCGGCGTGCTGTCGATCATCGCCGCGAACTACACCGAGCCGGGCGTCGTGCGCGTGACGACGACGGCCACGAGCTACCTCGGCCGCGGCGAGGGCCCGGCCGACGCCGAGAGCCGGCGCATCGCGGCGCTGCTCAGCGACGCCGTACCGGTCGTCGCGATCGGCAACTTCCGCGGCGCGCAGTGGTCGAAGCTCGTCGTCAACATGGTGAACGCGGTGCCGGCGATTCTGGGCCGCCCCGTGCAGGACGTCCTCCGGCACGGACCGACCCGCCGGGTCGTCGCCCGCTCGATGCGCGAGACCGTGCGGGTGGGCGTCGCCCGCGGCGTGCGATTCGGCGCTCTGCAGGGCCTCGGCGATCGTCGGCTGCGGTGCTTCGCCGCACTCCCGGTGGCGCTCGGCCAGGCGCTGCCGTGGCTGATGGGCGTGCGCATGGGGCGGGTGCCGAACCTCGGTTCCACCCAGCAGAGCCTCCGCCGCGGGCAGCCGACCGAGGTCGACCACCTGAACGGCGCGGTCGTGCGCGAGGCGGCCGCGGTCGGGCTCACGGCCCCCGTGAACGCCGCGCTCGTCGAGCTGGTGCACCGGGTCGAACGCGCCGGCGCACCGCTCGGCGAGTCCGAGCTGCTCGCGGCCATCCCGAGCTGAGCGCGACGCGACGACGCCGGACCCGACTCAGGCGGCCGGGACCGCCGCCGCCTCGAACGAGGCCGTGAGGGCGCGGTGCTCGTCGTCGCTCAGCGAGTCCCGGAAACGGTCGGCGAGCAGCGCCCACCGGATGGTCGCGAGCGCGGTGTTCCGGCCGCCGGTGTAGCCCACCCGGTCCATGAGCTCCATGATCTCGTCGGTGAACTCGGCGGAGGCCTGCGCGAACTCGGGGGCGCCGGCGATCGTGACCCGGGCGCGCAGGTAGTCGGCGCTGAAGCGGGCCCGCTTGGCGGCCTCGTGCGCGACGACGATGCGGTGCAGCTGCTCGGCGTCGAGGCCTGCGAGGCGGTCGGTGGTGGTCATGGTCGTGGTCCTTTCTGCGGTCGGATGGTCGGTGGACGGCGGAGACGGAGAACGCCACCCGGTCGTCGACCGGGTGGCGTTGAGCGTCTGGGTGTTCGGCTCAGCTGCCTGGCGGTCGGGCGGGGCGGTCGGGGGTGACGACGCGGTCGCGCAGCGGCGCGTCCGCGGTGCGGTGAACCATCACGACTGCCCTCCCTGCAAGATTCCGATTGAACTGACGATCATCCCAGATTCCCTGGTGAACGGCAATTCCCGGCGCTGCGTGCGAAGCCGCCTGCCCCGCACCACGCTCCCGCAAGAAATGGACTATGGTGTCCGGAAGCCCGCCAGCTGACGAAGGGAAGCGAGCTCATCATGGCCGGAAAGTCACCCAAGGCAAGCACGTCGAAGAAGCAGCCTCAGCTCTCGCTGAAGGAGAAGCGAGCGCAGAAGCGCGAGAAGGCCGACGAGGGCATCGTCAAGGCGCGCAAGCGCTGAGCGAGCCCGGGGGCGGGCGTCCGTCCGCCCCCGTCGTCACACCGGCTCGCCGTCCGGAGCGGGCCGCGACTCAGCCGCGTCCGGTGCGGCCTCGACGCGGCTCAGACCGCGCGGGGCCTCGCCGGGTCGGCCAGCTCCACCACCACGTCCGCCACCCGCCGCGGGTCGCACCTGGCGTAGGCGATCGCGTCCGCCGGGTCGACCGGATCCCCGGCGATCGCGATCGAGAAGTCCCAGAGCGGACGCAGCCGGTCCCGCAGCAGGAACCGCCCGTCCAGGAGGAGCAGGGCGTCTTCGGGCCCCGTGAGCCACTTCGGCTCCACCCAGGCATCCCGTCCGACGTCGCGGACCCGCGTGACGAATCCCGTCGAGCCGGCGAGCCGGAACGGCTCGACGAGCACCCGACGCAGCGCCGACTCGTCGAAGCCGTAGTCGACGTAGCGCGCGGCGGTGTCCGGGCCGAACGCCGCCTGCGCCTCGCGCGAACGGTGGAAGCCCTCCATGCGCGCCCGGAACACCGTCGCGCCGCGCTCCTCGAGCACCGCGCCGAGGTCGTCGGCGAACGCGGTCTTGCCCGAGCGCAGCGGCCCGTCGACCGCGACCACCACCCGCCCCCGGGCGGTGCGCAGCTGCACGAGGTCGGCGAGGTCCCGGAGGAACGTCACTCGCGGGGTCGTCACGAGTCGCATACTGCGAGCCTAACCGCCTCGGCCCGCCCCGGCACGGCCTAGGCTCGAGAGGATGCCACACCCCACCGAGCCGAGCTTCGCCGAGCTCGTCGACGATTGGTTCGCGCACGCCGCGCGCCCCCTGCCGTGGCGTGCCGCCGAGGTGTCGCCCTGGGCGGTGCTCGTGAGCGAGTTCATGCTCCAGCAGACGCAGGTCTCGCGGGTGCTCCCCCGCTGGACCGCATGGATCGAGCGCTGGCCGACGCCGGCCGCGCTGGCCGCCGCTCCCCCGGCCGAGGCCGTTCGCGCCTGGGACCGTCTCGGCTACCCCCGGCGCGCGCTCTGGCTGCACGAGGCCGCCACGGAGATCGTGGAGCGCCACGGCGGCGAGGTCCCGTCCGGCCTCGACGAGCTGCTCGCCCTCAAGGGCATCGGCCCCTACACGGCGCGCGCGATCGCCGCCTTCGCCTTCGGCGATCGGCACCCCGTCGTCGACACGAACACCCGTCGGGTGCTCGCCCGCGCGATCGACGGCCGCGCCCATGCCGGCGCCCCCTCCACGGCGCGCGACCTCGCCGCCATGTCCGCCCAGCTGCCCGTCGAGCGCGCCGCAGCGCGTCGCTTCAACGCCGGGGCGATGGAGCTCGGCGCGACCGTGTGCACGGCGCGCACGCCCGACTGCGAGGCGTGCCCGGTGCGCTCGCGCTGCGCCTGGCTCGCCGCCGGCCGCCCGGACGACGGCGCACCGAAGCGTCGGCAGGCCCGCTACGAGGGCTCAGACCGCCAGGTGCGGGGCATCGTGCTCGCGGAGCTGCGGGCCGCGCACGCCCCCGTCGACCGGGCCCTGCTCGAGACCCGCTGGGCCGACGCCGGACAGCTCGAGCGTGCGCTCGGCTCGCTCGTCGCCGACGGCCTCGCGGTCGTCGGCGCGGACGGCTACTCCCTCCCGGACGCCTGAACGGCGGCGGGCGGGATCAGTCCCGAACGGCGGCGGATGCCTCGTCCTCGTCGTCCTCGTCCTCGTCCACGCGAGGCTTCACGTAGGGGTCGGCCTCCCCGGCGAAGCTCGCGCCCGAGGCGAGCGCCGTGGTCTCCGCGTCGCGCTCGCGCGCCTCGCGGAGCAGCTCCTCGATGTGCTCGGCGTTCTCGGGGATCGCGTCGGCGATGAACTCGAGCGACGGAGTGAGCCGCGCGGTGATGTTGCGACCGACCTCGGTGCGCAGCATCCCGGTCGCCGCCTTGAGGGCGAGCGCCGAGTCGCGACGCTCCTCCTCGGTGCCGTAGACCGTGTAGAAGATGCTGGCGTGCTGCAGGTCGCCCGTGACGCGGACGTCGGTGATCGTCACGAAGCCGAGGCGCGGGTCCCGCAGCCCCTTCTCGAGCCGACGTGCGACGATCTCGCGGATGCGGTCCGCCATCTTCCTGGCGCGCTGGGGATCAGCCATGATGCAGGGTCTCCTTTCGAACGAAAGGCCGGGGCGGCGAACCGCCCCGGCCGTTTCGATCAGACGCGAGGCTTCTCGCGCAGCTCCACGGTCTCGATCTCGTCGCCGACCTGGATGTCGTTGTACTTGCCGAGGCCGATACCGCACTCGAAGTCCGTGCGGACCTCGGTGACGTCGTCCTTGAACCGGCGCAGCGACTCGATGGCGAGCCCGTCCGCGAGGACGACGCCGTCGCGGATGACGCGCGCCTTCGCGTTGCGGGTGATCGTGCCCGAACGGACGATGACACCGGCGATGTTGCCGAACTTCGAGGAGCGGAACACCTCGCGGATCTCGGCGACACCCGACTGGACCTCTTCGTACTCGGGCTTGAGCATGCCCTTGAGCGAGTTCTCGATGTCGTCGATCGCGTTGTAGATGACCGAGTAGAAGCGCACGTCGACGCCCTCGCGGGCGGCGCGCTCGCGCGCCTTCACGTCGGGTCGCACGTTGAAGCCGATCACGATCGCGTTGTCGATGGTGGCCAGGTCGATGTCCGACTCCGTGATCGCACCGACGCCGCGGTGCAAGATGCGGAGCTGGACCGAGTCGTCGACCTCGATCTTCATCAGGGACTCCTCGAGCGCCTCCACGGCACCCGACACGTCGCCCTTGATGATGAGGTTGAGCGCCTCGACCTTGCCCTCCTCGAGGGCCCGGGTGAAGTCCTCGAGCGAGATGCGCTTGCGGGCCTTCGCGAGCTGCGCGTTCCGCTGGGCGGCCTCGCGCTTCTCGGCGATCTGACGCGCCGTGCGGTCGTCCTCGGTCACGAGGAAGGTGTCGCCGGCGCGAGGCACCGAGGACAGGCCCTGGACCTGCACCGGGCGCGACGGCAGCGCGGCCTCGACCGGATCGCCGTTCTCGTCGCTCATCGCCCGGACGCGGCCGTAGGCCGTGCCCGCGACGATCGCGTCGCCGACCTTGAGCGTGCCCGACTGGATGAGCACGGTCGCCACGGCGCCGCGGCCCTTGTCGAGCTTCGCCTCGATCGCGACGCCGCGGGCGTCCTTGTCGGGGTTGGCCCGCAGGTCGAGCCCCGCGTCGGCGGTGAGGAGCACCGCGTCGAGCAGGTCCTGGATGCCGACGCCCTCACGAGCCGAGACGTCGACGAACATGACGTCGCCGCCGTACTCCTCGGCCACGAGGCCGAACTCGGTGAGCTGCTGACGAACCTTGGCGGGGTTCGCCTCGGGCTTGTCGATCTTGTTCACGGCGACCACGATCGGCACGTTCGCCGACTGGGCGTGGTTCAGCGCCTCGACCGTCTGCGGCATGATGCCGTCGTCGGCCGCGACCACGAGGATCGCGATGTCGGTCACCTGCGCACCACGGGCACGCATGGCGGTGAACGCCTCGTGACCCGGGGTGTCGATGAAGGTGATCGCGCGGTCGATGCCCTCGTGCTGAGTGTGCACCTGGTACGCACCGATGTGCTGGGTGATGCCGCCGGCCTCGCCCGACACGACGTTCGCGTTGCGGATGGCGTCGAGCAGTCGGGTCTTACCGTGGTCGACGTGACCCATGACGGTGACGACCGGGGGCCGCTGGGCCAGGTCTTCGTCGGTCTCGTCCTCGAGCTCCTGGTCGAGGTCGATGTCGAAGCCCTCGAGCAGCTCGCGGTCCTCGTCCTCCGGAGAGACGATCTGGATCTTGTAGCCGAGCTCCTCGCCGAGCACCTGGAAGGTGGCCTCGTCGAGCGACTCGGTCGCCGTCGCCATCTCACCGAGGTGGAACAGCACGGTGACGAGCGAACCGGGGTTCGCATCGATCTTGTCGGCGAAGTCCGAGATGGAGGCGCCGCGGCGCAGACGGATCGGGGTCGAGCCGTCGCCACGGGGCACGCTCACGCCGCCGAGCGACGGAGCCTCCCGCATCTCGAATTCTGCCCGCTTCGTCCGCTTCGACTTGCGCGCCTTGCTCTTGCCGCCACCGCGGCCGAACGCGCCGGCCGTGCCGCCGCCGGGACCACGACCGCGACCGCCGCCACCCGCGGGACGCGGGCCGCCGAAGCCGCCGCCGGGGCGCTGGAAGCCGCCGGCACCGGCACCGGGACCGCCCGGACGGCCTGCGCCGCCGGGAGCACCACCGGGACGGAAGCCGCCGCCACCACCGGGACGGCCGGGACCGCCGGGACGACCAGCACCGCCGGGACGCGGGGCGCCGGGGCGCGGCGAACCGGGACGAGGCGCCTGCGGGCGCGGGATGTTGCCGGGGCTCGGGCGCTGGCCCATGCCCTGCGAGCTCGAGAACGGGTTGTTGCCCGGGCGGGGCTGCGCGGGGCGCTGGCCCATGCCCTGCGAGCTCGAGAACGGGTTGTTGCCCGGACGCGAGGAGGCCGGCTTCGGGCCGGCCGGGCGCGGGGCACCGGGCTTGGGCGCTCCGCCGGGCTTGACGGCGTCGCCGGCGGGCTGCTCGGCCGCGGGCGCCTGCTCGGCGCCCTGCGCTGCGGCGGCCTTCTCGGCAGCAGCCTTCTCGGCCGCGGCCTTCTCGGCCTGCGCCTGGCGCTCGGCCACCGTGAGCGGGGCCTCGCCCGCGGGGGCGGGGGCCGGCTCGGGGGTCGCTGCGGGCTTCGGGCCCGGCTTGGGGCCCGGCTTCGCCGCCGCGGGCTTCGGCGCTGCGGCGGGCGCAGCGGTGCCGGCGGCTCCGGCGGCCTCGAGGGCGGCCTTGAGCTTGCGGGCGACGGGGGGTTCGATCGACGAGGACGGGCCCTTGACGTATTCGCCCAGTTCCTTCAGCTTCTCGAGGGCGATCTTGGTGTCGACCCCGAGCTCGCTGGCGATCTCGTGTACGCGTGGTTTGGCAGCCACAACTCTCCTGTTCCGGGTCTGCGCCCGGACAGGGGCAGACCGATTAGTGGACGGGTCTCATTTCGAGCCGCTCATTAGTGGTCCATTAGCCGTTCAGCCTGTTCTGTATGTCGCTGGTGTCCAGCGAGCCCGTGAATCGGAGCGCGCGCCCGAAGGCGCGGCGCCGGTCAGCGAGCAGGAAGCACTCGCGCGTCGGATGCAGCCACGCGCCCCGCCCAGGACGCACCGCTGCCGCATCTGCGACGAGGTGGGAATCTTGGAGAACGACCCTCAGAAGTGAGGATCGCGGGGCACGCGCACGGCAACCGATGCACGTTCTGACGGGTTCCATCTTACACCCCCGGGCCACGTCCTCCGTCGCGCCGGGACGCGACGGAGGAGCCGACGCGGTTCCCTACTCGGCCGTGTCCGGCTGGATGTCGATCTTCGCGCCCGTGAGCTTCGCCGCGAGGCGCGCGTTCTGGCCCTCCTTGCCGATGGCGAGGGAGAGCTGGTAGTCGGGCACGAGCGCGCGCACGGCGCGCAGCGTCTCGTCGACGACGTACGCCCGGGTCACCTTCGCGGGCGAGAGCGCCGAGGCGACGAAGGTCGCGAGGTCGTCGGAGAAGTCGACGATGTCGATCTTCTCGTTGCCGAGCTCGGCGGTGACCGCGCGCACGCGCTGGCCGAGCTCGCCGATCGCCGCGCCCTTCGCGTTCACGCCGGGCTGGGTGGCGCGCACCGCGATCTTCGTGCGGTGTCCCGCCTCGCGGGCGAGCGAGACGATCTCGACCACGCCGGAGGCGATCTCGGGCACCTCGAGCGCGAACAGCTTGCGCACGAGCGCCGGGTGGGTGCGGGACACCGTGATCGAGGGGCCCTTCGCGCCCTTCGCGACGCTCGTCACGTAGACGCGCACGCGCTGGCCGTGCGGATACTCCTCGCCGGGCACCTGCTCCTCGGGGGGCAGGATGGCCTCGACGGTGCCGAGGTCGATGTGCACCATCTTCGGGTTCGGGCCCTGCTGGATGACGCCGGCGACGATGTCTCCCTCGCGGCCCCGGAACTCGCCGAGCACGGCGTCGTCGGCGATGTCGCGGAGGCGCTGGCTGATGACCTGCTTCGCGGCGTACGCCGCGATGCGGCCGAAGTCGTCGGGGGTGTCCTCGGCCTCGCCGATGACGTTGCCCTCCTCGTCGAGCTCGGGCACGAAGATCGCGACGTGCCCGCTCTTGCGGTCGAGCTCGGCACGCGCGCCGTTGGGATTGGCGTGCCCGTGCTGATTCGGATTGCTGTGCTTGAGGTAGGCCATCAGGATCGCCTGCTCGATGATCTGCACCAGTTCGTCGAACGGGATCTCTTTCTCGCGCTCCACCATGCGGAGCATGCTGAGGTCGATATCCATCGCCGGCCTCCTCTATTCAGCTCTTCCCGCCGATTCGGCGGAGATCCCAGGGTACCGGATCGACCGCCCGGTCAGTACCGCGCCGTCCGCGCCCGGTGCCGCGCCGGCTCAGACGCCGAGCGGAGGCTCGGCCGGCGCGCTCGGCAACTCGTCGATGGCGCGGATGAGCCGGTGCAACTCCCCCACCTGCCGGGGCACGAGCTCGAGCGCCAGCCGCGGCAGCTCGATCCGGTCGTCGTCGTTGCGCTCGACGGCGAACGGGGCGACCCGCTCGATCCTGCCGCCCGCCAGCAGCCCGGCGAAGCGCTCGTTGAGCTCCGCGATCTCGGCGTCGCTCGGCTCGGCCCGAAGGCGCAGCACGAGGCGGCCGCCCACCCAGCGGAGCGAGTCGTAGTTGCGCCAGAAGCCGACGATCTCGTCGACCGCCCGCACGGGGTCCTCGGTGATGAGCACCCGATCGAGATCGTCGAGCGCGATGAAGCCGCCGGCGGCGAGCTCGCCCTCGACGAACTCCGCGAGCCCGCGCCAGTAGTGCCCGCCCGGCCGGTCGAGCAGCACGATCGGCACCGGCTCCGCCTTGCCCGTCTGCTGCAGGGTGAGCAGCTCGAACGTCTCGTCGAGCGTGCCGAAGCCCCCGGGGAGGCAGACGAAGCCGCGCGACTCCTTCACGAGCATGAGCTTGCGGGTGAAGAAGTACTTCATCGCGACGCGGTTCGGGTCGACGAGCACCGGGTTCGGGCTCTCCTCGAAGGGCAGCCGGATCGACACGCCGAGCGAGCGATGGGGCCCCGCCCCCTTGGTCGCGGCCTCCATGATGCCGGGGCCGGCGCCGGTCACGACCATCCAGCCCTGCTCGGCGAGCGCCGCGGCGACCTGCTCCGCCTGCGCGTAGCCCGGATCGTCGGGCCTCGTCCGCGCCGAGCCGAAGACGGTGACCTTCGGCACGTCCGCATAGGGTGCGAACAGCCGGAAGGCGGCGCGCATCTCCTCGAGCGCGGCCGCGGTGATCTTGAGGTCGAGCCGATCGGTCGGATCGGTGCCGAGGTGGAGGCCGGTGACGAGGATCCGCTCGATCAGCGAGCGGTTCGCGGAGATCCCGGCCTCGGCGACGAGTTCGTCGACGGCGCCCTGCAGCTCGGGCGGCAGACTCGGGGCGTCGGCGGGCGTGAGGCTCATGCCTCCAGCCTCGCACGGAGCGCGGCGATCATCGCCCGCCGCGCCCGTGCGAGCCGCCTCAGTCCTGGTCGAGCGCGGCGACGACGCCGTCGATCGGCACCTGCACGCGGTCGCCGCTCGCGCGGTCCCAGAGCTCGACGACGCCCTCGGCGACGCCGCGGCCCGCGATCACGATCTTCGGCACGCCGATGAGCTCGGCGTCGGCGAACTTCACGCCGGGCGAGAGCTTCGGGCGGTCGTCGTAGAGCACCTCGCGTCCGCTCGCCTCGAGCGCGGCGACGATCCGCTCGGCGGCCTCGAAGGCGGCCTGGTCCTTGCCCGTCGCGAGCACGTGCACGTCGAACGGCGCGACCGCGGCGGGCCAGACGAGGCCCTTCTCGTCGTTGTTCAGCTCGGCGATGATCGCGAGGATGCGGGTGACGCCGATGCCGTAGGAGCCCATCGTCACGGTGGCGAGCTTGCCGTTCTCGTCGAGCACCTTGAGGCCGAGCGCCTCGGCGTACTTGCGGCCGAGCTGGAAGACGTGGCCGATCTCCATGCCGCGGGCGATCTCCACCGGGCCGGAGCCGTCGGGCGCGGGGTCGCCGTCGCGGACGTCGGAGGCCTCGACCGTGCCGTCGGCGACGAAGTCGCGGCCGGCCACGAGCCCGAAGACGTGCTTCTGGTCGACGTTCGCCCCGGTGATCCACTCGGTGCCGTCGACGACGCGCGGGTCGAGCAGGTAGCGGATGCCGGTGGCCGACTCCTCGCCGAGCACCGCGCCGTCCTCGGACCAGGGGCCGATGTAGCCCTTGACGAGGCCGGGGTGCTTCGCGAAGTCGGCCTCGGTGGCGGGCTCGACCTCGGCCAGCGCGAAGGCGACCTCGACGCGCTTCATCTCGACCTCGCGGTCGCCGGGCAGTCCGATGACGACGAGCTCGCGGCTGCCGTCGAGCCGGGTCAGCGCGAGCACGACGTTCTTCAGGGTGTCCGCCGCGGTCCAGGCGCGGCCGTCGGGCCGGGGCACCTCCGCGTTCGCGAGGTCGACGAGCGTCTGAATGGTCGGCGTGTTCGGCGAGTCGACCACGACGGGGGCCGGCAGACCGTCGAAGGGGATGGGGTCCGGCACGACGGTCGTGAACGCCTCGACGTTCGCCGCGTAGCCGCCGGCCGAGCGCACGAAGGTGTCCTCGCCGACCGGCGTCGGGTGCAGGAACTCCTCGCTCTTCGAACCGCCCATCGCGCCGGCGTCGGCCTGCACGATGACGTACTCGAGGCCGAGCCGCGTGAAGATGCGCTCGTACGCGTCGCGCTGGGCCTGGTACGAGGCATCCAGCCCCTCGTCGCCGACGTCGAAGGAGTAGGCGTCCTTCATCGTGAACTCGCGGCCGCGGAGGAGCCCCGCGCGGGGCCGGGCCTCGTCGCGGTACTTGTCCTGGATCTGGAAGATCGTGAGCGGCAGGTCCTTGTACGAGGAGTACAGGTCCTTCACGAGCAGCGTGAAGGCCTCCTCGTGCGTCGGCGCGAGGAGGTAGTCGGCGCCCTTGCGGTCCTGCAGCCGGAACAGCGCGTCGCCGTACTCGGTCCAGCGGTTCGTGAGCTCGTAGGGCTCGCGCGGCAGCAGCGCGGGGAAGTGCACCTCGTGAGCCCCGGCCGCGGTCATCTCCTCGCGGACGATGCGCTCGATCTTCGCCTTCACCCGCAGGCCCAGCGGCAGCCACGCGAAGACGCCCGGCGCCTGGCGCCGGATGTAGCCGGCGCGGACGAGCAGCTTGTGGCTCGTGACCTCGGCGTCGGCGGGGTCTTCACGGAGGGTGCGGAGGAAGAAGTTCGTAAGACGTGTGGGCACCCGACGAGTCTAGTTGCGAGCGGCGAGCTCGCTCAGCGCGCCCGGTCGGCTCGTAGGCTGGCCCCATGCCGGCCCGACGCACGCACCTCGCCCCGTCCACCGCGCAGAGCGAGCTCGCCGAGGCCCTCGACGCGCTGCGCACGGAGCTCGAGCTGCCCGGCGAGTTCTCCCCCGAGGTGCTCGCGGAGGCCGATGCGGCGCGCCCCGCCGACCCCGTGCCCGCACGCGACCTCCGCGAGCTGGCGTTCGTCACGCTCGATCCGGCCGGGGCGCGCGATCTCGATCAGGCGTTCCTGATCGAGCCGCGGAGGCGCGGCGGATGGCTCGTCCGCTACGCGATCGCCGATGTGCCGTCGTTCGTCCGCCCGGGCGGCGCGGTCGATGCCGAAGCCCGCCGCCGCGGGCAGAGCCTGTACGCGGCCGACGGCATGATCCCGCTGCATCCGCCCGTCATCGGGGTGGACCGCGCGTCGCTCCTGCCCGGCGAGGACCGCACCGCCTACGTCTGGTCCTTCGAGCTCGACGGGCAGGGCGAGGTCCTGCGCACCGGTCTCGAGCGCGCGCTCGTCCGTTCACGGGCGCAGCTCGACTACGAGTCGGCGCAGCGCGCCGTCGACGCCGGCGAGCACGCCGGCCCGCTCGCCGAACTGCCCGCCTTCGGAGCGGCCAGGCTCGAGCAGGAACGGCTGCGCGGCGGCGCGAGCCTCGACCTGCCGGACGAGGAGGTCGTCAGGGACGAGCAGGGCGGCTACCGCATCGAGCGGCGACTGCCCCTGCCGGTGGAGACCTGGAACGCGCAGCTCTCGATCATGACGGGCATCGCGGCCGCCCGGCTCATGCTCGACGGCGGCGTCGGGGTGCTGCGGACCATGCCGCCGCCGGACGCCGAGGCGATCGCGGCGTTCCGCATCCGGACGGCGGCGCTCGGGCTGCCCTGGCCGGAGCGGCTCGCCTACGGCGAGTACTTGCGCAGCCTCGACCGCCGCGACCCGCGCACCGGACCGGTGCTGCGCGCCGCCGCCTCGCTGTTCCGCGGCGCCGGCTACGAGGTGTTCGACGGCACTCCGCCCGCCGATCCCGGGCAGGCCGCGATCGCCGCGCCGTACGCGCACGTCACGGCGCCGATCCGCCGGCTCGTCGACCGCTGGGGGCTCGTCGCGAGCCTCGCGATCGCCGAGGGCCGTCCGGTGCCGACGTGGCTCCGTGAGAGCCTGCCCGAGCTGCCGCCCCTCATGCAAGCCTCCGCCGCTCGCGCGGGCCGGCTCGAGCAGGCGACCCTCGACCGGGTCGAGGCGGCGCTCCTCGCCGACCGGGTCGGCGAGGTTTTCGAGGCGACCGTCGTCGAGGTGCGCGGCGAGGACCGCCTCGTCGTGCAACTGGACGAGCCGGCGGTCACCGCGAACTGCCGGGCACCGGCCGGCCGGCCGATGCCTGGAGCCGGCGAGCGGATGCCGATCGTGCTGGAGCACGCCGACATCCGCTCCGGCTCGGTCGGGTTCAGGCCCGGCGGCGGCGCAGCGCTGCCGTCGTGACGAGCCCGATCCCCGCGAACGCGAGCAGCGCGGCGGCGAGCAGGCCACCGGCCGGCTCGGCGCCGGTCGAGGCGAGCTCGTCGGCGGAGACCGCGGCGACCTCCACCTCCGCCGCCGGGACCGCGACGGGCGCGGCCGGCACGACGACCGGAGCGGGCACCGGCACCGGTTCGGGCTCCTCACCCTCGTTCGGGAAGATCGGCGCACCGCCGACCTTGCCGAAGGCGAAGATGAAGGTGTTCGGCGTGCCGCCGCTCGGATCGCTGCTCGTCTGGCCGAAGGAGTAGGCCTCGGCGCCGACCGCGGCGAGCGCGGCCCGCGCCTCCGCTTCGCTCGCCGCCGCCCCGTAGAAGATCACGAAGCTGAGCGAGCCGCCGGGACCGAGCGGACCGAAGGCGAAGTCGAACAGCGCTCCGTGATCGGCGGGGCCGTCATCGACGGCGTTGCCCTCGAAGCGGATCGAGCTGGGCCCGGCCAACGGGTTCGGGCTCGCGAAGCCGTCGTCGCTCGAGTACGCGAGAGCGCTCGCCGAGCCGCCGTCGATCGTGACGAACTCGCTGAACGCCGTCGGCTCGATGTCCCAGTCCATGACGCGCCGGTACTTCACGGTGGCGATGGTCTCCCCCGTCAAGTTCTCGATGGTCACGTTCACCTGGTAGAGGTTCTTCGTGGCGGTCGAGGGCACGTACTGATGGGTGACCCGGAACACGGGGCGGGCCTCCGCGTCCTGGATCACGACGACCGAGGTCGCCGTCGAGGCGGTGTGCGTGAAGGACTCGAGCACGAGGTTCGTGCCGCCCGGCCCCTCGGTGTCGAGGTTCGCCCCGCCCCAGACCCCGCTCGCCGGATCCGCGACGCCCCAGCCTTCGCAGAGGCATCCGGGCGAGGTGGCGTCGTTGTTGGTGGGCAGGTAGTCGAGCCCGGCGTCCCCTGGGCCGGCCTTCGAACCGGCGGCGTTCGAGGTGTTGAGCTCGCCCGTCGGGTTCACGGCGAGCAGGATCGTGCCGTTGTCGATGCAGACGGCCGGATAGCAGGGGTCGCCCGGCGCGGGGGCGGCGAGCGGTGCTGCGGCGGCCTTCGTTCCCGTCGCCGCCGGCGTGCTCGCGCCCGGGAACAGCGTCACGGTCGGCTCCGCCACAGGATCGGCGAGGGACTCCTCGGCGGTGGTGCCCGGCTCGGCGACGACGACCGCGGGCGGCGCGGGCGCCGGTTCGGGCGCTGCGGCGGGCTCGTATTCCGGTGCGGGAGCGGTCTCGGCTGGGGGTTCCGGCTCGGCTGCGGGTGCGGGATCGGCGGGCGCGGGGGCGGGGTCGGGCGCCGGCTCGGCGGGCGCCGGATCGGCGGGGGCCGTGACGGCCGCGGGGTCGGCCGGTGCCGGCTCCTCGGCCTGCGCCGCGAGCGGCGCGATCAGGAGGCTCAGCGCGGCGAGCGCGGCACCGGCACCGAGGCCGACGCCGAGCCGCGCGCGAGCGCGCGTTCGGATGGACATGGGTATCGCTCCATTCGTGCAGCCGCCCGGGCGGGCGGCAATCGGGTTCGGCGATTCCCGGAACGGGGCGGAGGCGGTACCGGCGCGGCGTCCCGGTTCACGCCATCACGGTACTAATCTGTGAGGTTTTCTCAGATCAGGGAGTGCCCCGATTCTCCACCCCTGGCGCACACGGAGCGACCCCCAGCTCGGGGCACCCGAGTGGGGGTCGTTCGACGCGGAGCGCGGATCAGACGGTGACGACCGTCGGGGCGCCCGTCGGGGCATCCCCGCCCATCTCCTCGGCGATGCGCTGCGCCTCGGCGATGAGGGTCTGCACGATCTCCGCCTCGGGCACCGTCTTGATCACCTCGCCCTTGACGAAGATCTGGCCCTTGCCGTTGCCGCTCGCGACGCCGAGGTCGGCCTCCCGAGCCTCGCCGGGGCCGTTCACGACGCAGCCCATCACGGCGACGCGAAGGGGGACGGTGACGTCCTTGAGCCCCTCGGTGACATCGTTCGCGAGGGTGTAGACGTCGACCTGCGCCCGCCCGCACGACGGGCAGGAGACGATCTCCAGCTTGCGCTCGCGGAGGTTCAGCGACTGCAGAATCTGCAGGCCCACCTTGACCTCCTCGACCGGCGGGGCCGAGAGGGAGACGCGGATGGTGTCGCCGATGCCCTCGCCGAGGAGGATGCCGAAGGCCGTCGCGCTCTTGATGGTGCCCTGGAACGCCGGCCCCGCCTCGGTCACGCCGAGGTGCAGCGGCCAGTCGCCGCGCTCGGCGAGCAGCCGGTACGCCTTCACCATGACGATGGGGTCGTTGTGCTTCACGGAGATCTTGAAGTCGTGGAAGTCGTGCTCCTCGAAGAGCGAGGCCTCCCACACCGCCGACTCGACGAGCGCCTCGGGCGTCGCCTTGCCGTACTTCTCGAGCAGCCGCGGGTCGAGCGACCCCGCGTTCACGCCGATGCGGAGCGAGACGCCGGCGGCTTTCGCCGCGGCCGCGATCTCGCCGACCCGGTCGTCGAACTTGCGGATGTTGCCGGGGTTCACCCGCACCGCGGCGCAGCCGGCGTCGATCGCGGCGAACACGTAGTTCGGCTGGAAGTGGATGTCCGCGATCACGGGGATCTGGCTCTTCTTCGCGATGATCGGCAGCGCCTCGGCGTCGTCGCGGCTCGGCACCGCGACGCGCACGATGTCGCAGCCGGAGGCGGTGAGCTCGGCGATCTGCTGCAGCGTCGCGTTGATGTTCGTGGTGGGCGTCGTAGTCATCGACTGCACGCTCACCGGGGCGTTGCCGCCGACGAGCACCTTGCCCACCTTGATCTGGCGGGACTTGCGTCGCGCGGCCAGGACTTCGGGGACCTTCGGCATTCCGAGATTCACTGCAGGCACGTCTTGCAGTCTAGTTCCGCCCGGCTGGGTCGCGGCCGAGCGCAGCGAACTCCCGAGGCGTCACGGTCGTCGCGCTAGGCGCAGCCCTCCGCCTCCATCTCGGGGGCGCCGATCCAGCGCACGGTGCCGTCCTCCTCGTCCTCCGTCGCGACGACGTTCACGCGATCCGCTCGATCGTCGGGCACCTCGATCGTCTCCGCCTCGATCGAGGTGCCGACGCAGACCCAGAGCTCCGGGTCGAACGACGGCCGCTCGGCGAGCGCCGACCAGGCTTCGCCCGCCTGCGAACCGTCGTGCGCGCGGAGCGCGATCCCCTCGGCGGCCGGGCCGTCGAAGTAGACCGCGAAGCGGGGCCAGACGAGCCAGTCGTAGCCGTCGCGCTGCCGGCGTTCCTCGTCGTAGAACCGCTCGTCCAGGACGAAGTCGCCCCACGCGTGGAAGATGCCGTCCGGCCGGTGATTGCCGCCGTCGTACTCCTCGTCGACCGGCGGCCGGCCGAAGAGCTCGGTGAGCGTCGCCACCGCGGCCGCCGGCTCCGACATGTAGTCGAGCGTCTCGACGACCTCCTCGCCCGCGCGGAGTTCGAGCACGGTCGGCCGCACGACGAGCGCGTCGACGGAGGCGAGCGGGTCCGCGCTCGGCGTCGGCGTCGGTGTCTCGACCGGCGTCGCCGGAGGGCTCGGGGCACGAGTGGGCGCCGGCTCCGCCGCGCACCCCGTCAGCACGAGCGCCGCCGCGACGACGACCCCGATGATCCCCACGCGCGTCCGGCGCATCCCCCACCATGCCTCTCCGGGCATCCCCCGCCCGTCGATCACATTCTGCTGGACGCATTCATTCCTGGACAGCGACCGGAGAGCACGATCCGGTAACGGCTCACGGAGCGTCTCGTCGCAGCCGCCGCGCCCGTTCCCGCTCGGCGGCGATCCGCTCGGCGTTGCGCGCGATCCGACTCGTGTCGCGCGGCTCCAGGAGGATGCGATCCTCGGCGTGAGCGCCAGCCTGCAGTTCCCGTGCGCGCTCGAGCTCGGCATCGAACGCGGCACCGATCAACAGACCGCCGTTCACCAGCCACAGCCACACCAGGAAGACCACGGCTCCGGCAAGCGAACCGTAGACCCGGTCGTAGTCGGCGAACGCCGTGAGGTACCAGGCGAAGGCCGCCGAGGCCCCCGCGACCACCACGATCGCCACGACGGCGCCGACGCTCAGCCAGCGGAACCTCGGCTGCCGAATGTTCGGCGTCGCCCGGTACAGCAGCGCGATCAGGCAGACGAGCACCGCGAACATGAGGGGCCAGCGCACGATCGCCCAGGTGAGCTGGACCGCTTCGCCCGCGCCGAGCTGCTCGGCGACCGCCGTGGCGATCCCGCCGCCGAGCAGGAGCAGCAGCACGATGACGGAGACGAGGGCCAGGAACCCCGCCGTGACGAGCAGTTGCACCCCGCGCAGCTTCCAGATCGGCCGCCCCTCCTCGACGCCGTAGACGTCGTTCATGGCCCGACCGAAGGCCGTGACGTACGCGGAGGCGGTCCAGAGCGCGACGACCGCGCCGGTGACCACGCCGAGCGTCGCCGCCGGCGAGACCGCGAACTCGCCGAGCCGTTCCCTGAGGAAGGCGACCGTCTCGCGCGGCAGCACATCGCCCGCCAGATCGATCGCCGCGCCGAGCGCGCGTCCCTCCTGGCCGGCGAGCGCGAGGATCGACGCGGTCACGAGCACCGCGGGGAAGAGCGCGAGCACGCTGAAGAAGGCGAGCGCGGCGGCGCGGTCGATGCCGTTGCCCTCGAAGAAGGTGCGGGCCGTGCGGCGGGCGGCGACCCACCACGCGGCGCGGCTCAGCTGTACGGGCGATGCTGGGCGTTCCACCCTGCGATTCTGGCGGAACCCGGCGGGATGCCGCAGCCCCTTCCGTCGGCACCGGATCCGCGCTAGTGCGCGACGGCGCTGACGTCGAGCGGCGGCTCCGTCGCGGCGACGACCTCCTCGGCAGTGACCCCCGGCGCGAGCTCCACGAGCCGCAGCCCATCGGGCGTGACGTCGATCACAGCGAGGTCGCTGATGATCCGATCGACGACGCCGCGCCCGGTGAGCGGCAGCGAGCATTCGCGCACGATCTTCGGCGAGCCGTCCTTCGCGACGTGCTCCATGAGCACGATCCGGCGACGGGCGCCGTGCACGAGATCCATCGCGCCGCCAGGCCCCTTCACCATCTTGCCGGGGATCATCCAGTTCGCGAGGTCGCCCGTCGCGGACACCTGCATCGCGCCGAGGATCGCGGCGTCGACCTTGCCGCCGCGGATCATGCCGAAGCTCGTCGCCGAGTCGAAGAACGCGGCGCCGGGCAGCACCGTCACCGTCTCCTTGCCCGCGTTGATGAGGTCCGGGTCGACCTCGTCCTCGCGCGGGTACGGGCCGACGCCGAGGATCCCGTTCTCGGACTGCAGGACCACGGTGACCCCGTCGGGCACGTAGTTCGGCACCAGGGTCGGCAGCCCGATGCCGAGGTTCACGTACGAGCCGTCGGCGAGCTCCCGCGCGGCCCTGGCCGCCATCTCCAGCCTGCTGAGCGCCATCTCAGTGCTCCTCTCGCACGGTGCGCCGTTCGATGCGCTTCTCGACGTCGGGGCCCACCTCGACGACGCGGTCCACGAAGATCCCCGGCAGGTGCACCGCGTCCGGGTCGATCTCGCCGGGCTCGACGAGCTCCTCGACCTCGGCGATGCAGATCCGCCCGGCCATCGCGGCGAGCGGCGAGAAGTTGCGCGCCGACTTGTCGAACACGAGGTTGCCGTGCCGGTCGCCCCGCTTCGCGTGCACGAGCGCGAAGTCCGTGGTGATGGCCTCCTCGAGCACGAAATCGCGCAGCTCGCCGCGGACGTCGAAGCGTTGCACCGGCTTCGGGGCGGAGGCCACGGCGATCCCCCCGTCCGCGGAGTACCGCTGCGGCAGCCCGCCCTCGGCGACCTGCGTGCCGACGCCAGTCTGCGTGAAGAAGGCGGCGATGCCGGCTCCCCCGGCGCGGAGCTTCTCGGCCAGCGTGCCCTGGGGGGTGAGCTCGAGCTCCAGCTCCCCCGAGAGGTACTGCCGCTCGAACTCCTTGTTCTCGCCCACGTACGAGGACGTCATCTTGCGGATGCGCCCGGCGGCGAGCAGCACGCCGAGCCCCCAGTCGTCGACGCCGCAGTTGTTCGACACCACGGCGAGCTCACGCGACCCGCGTGCGAGCAGGGCGTCGATGAGCACCATCGGGATGCCGCAGAGGCCGAAGCCGCCCACGGCCAGCGAAGCGCCGTCGGGGATGTCGGCGACCGCCGCCGCGGCATCGGGCACGGTCTTGTCGAGCGTCATGTCGCGACCTCCTCGTCACGTCGACCGCCGGAAATCGGGCCGTCCGCCGCGATTCCGGTGAATCACCGTTAACTGAACCGTAGAATGGTGAGGTCGCGCAAGCCCGCGCCCCGACGAAGGAGTCCACCCACCATGAGCACCGAAGACGTCGTCATCATCGCCGGCGCCCGCACCCCGTTCGCCCGCATCAACGGCAACCTCGCGAGCCGCAGCGCCGTCGAGCTCGGCACGGTCGCGATCCGCGGCGCGCTCGAGCGCGCGGGGGTCGCCCCCGACGACGTCGACGCCGTCATCATGGGCCAGGTCCTGCAGGCCGGCGCCGGGCAGAATCCCGCCCGGCAGTCCGCCGTCGCCGCGGGCATCCCGTGGAGCGTGCCGGCGACGACGCTGAACAAGGTGTGCCTCTCCGGCCTCGTCGCGATCACCGACGCGGCTCGCCTCATCCGACTGGGCGAGGCGAGCGTGGTGGTCGCCGGCGGCCAGGAGTCCATGACGAAGGCGCCGCACCTGCTCCCAGGCTCGCGTGCCGGGCACACGTACGGCAGCATCGAGCTCCTCGACCACGCCGCGCACGACGGACTCACCGACGCCTTCGACCGCGAGTCGATGGGTGCCTCCACCGAGCGGATCAACGGCCGCTACGGCATCGGCCGCCCCGAGCAGGACGAGATCGCCGCCGCCTCGCACGTGCGGGCGGGCCGCGCCCAGGCCGAGGGCGTGTTCGACGACGAGATCGTGTCCGTCGAGATCCCGCAGCGCAAGGGCGAGCCGGTCACCGTCTCCGCCGACGAGGGCGTACGACCGGATTCCTCCGTCGAGGTGCTCGCGAAGCTGCGCCCCGCCTTCGCCGCCGAGGGCACGATCACCGCCGGCAACTCCTCGCCGCTGTCGGACGGCGCGGCGGCGGTCGTCGTCGCGAGCCGCAGCTGGGCCGAAGAGCGCGGCCTCGGCTGGCTCGCCGTGATCGGCGCCGCCGGGCAGGTCGCCGGCCCCGACAACTCGCTGCACTCCCAGCCGTCGAACGCCATCCAGGCGGCGCTCGCACGCGCGGGGTGGACGGCCGGCGAGCTCGACCTCGTCGAGATCAACGAGGCCTTCGCCGCCGTCTCCCTGCAGTCCGCCCGCGACCTCGAGCTCGACCACGAGCGGGTGAACGTGCACGGTGGCGCCATCGCCCTCGGCCACCCGATCGGCGCCTCCGGCGCGAGGCTCGCACTGCACGCCGCGCTCGAGCTCTCGCGCCGTGGCGGTGGGCGGGCCGCGGTCGCCCTCTGCGGCGGCGGCGGTCAGGGCGAGGCGCTGCTGCTCTCCCGCTGACCCTCCGAGCACCCTGACAGCCCCCGGATCGCCGCCGATCCGGGGGCTGTCGCCGTTCCCGCCCACCGTGCGACGATGTGCGCATGACCTCGACCGCCCACCAGCCGCTCGACCACCGGTTGCGCCGGATGGTCGGCCGCGACCCCGAGGAGCAGCACCGGGCGGCGACGCCGCTCGAGCTGCTCTACGACCTGACCCTCGTCGTCGCGTTCAGCCAGGCCGGCACCCAGGCGGCGCACCTGCTCGGCATCGGCAGCTTCGGCCCGGCCCTGCTGGCCTTCGGCCTCGCCGTCTTCGCGATCTGCTGGGCGTGGATCAACTACTCCTGGCTCGCCAGCGCGTTCGACAACGACGACGTGTTCGTCCGCATCGCCACGATGGTGCAGATGCTCGGCGTGCTGGTCCTCGCGCTCGGCCTGCCGCCGTTCTTCCATTCCATCGAGGAGGGTGCGCACGTCGAGAACGGGATCATGATCGCGGGCTACGTCGTGATGCGGGTCTCGACGATCGCGCTCTGGCTGCGCGTCGCCCGGCACGACCCGCGCTATCGGCGCACGGCGCTCCGCTACGCCGGGCTCCTCGGCATTGTGCAGATCGCCTGGATCGTGCAGATCCTCGTGTACCCGCCGTTCGCCGTGGCGATTTGGCTCATGGTGCTCTTCGGCGTGGCGGAGATGCTCGTGCCGCTGCTGGCCGAGCGCCGCGGCGGCAGCACGCCGTGGCATCCGCACCACATCGCCGAGCGCTACTCGCTCCTCGTCATCATCACCCTCGGTGAGATCGTGCTCGGCACGATCCTCGCGATCTCGGCCGTCGTCGAGGAGCAGGGGTGGTCGGCCGACGCCGTGATCGTCGCGTTCGGCGGAGTCCTGCTCGCCTTCGGACTCTGGTGGAGCTACTTCACCATGCCGTCGGGCACGCTGCTCGCCGTGTTCCCGCGGCGCTCCTTCGTCTGGGGCTACGGGCACATGCTCGTGTTCGGCGCGCTCGCGGCGACCGGCGCGGGCCTCCACGTCGCCGCGAACGCGATCGCCGACGAGGTCGCCATCTCCGAGTTGGCCGCGCTCGCGACCGTCGTGATCCCGGTCGCGGTGTTCTTGACGATGCTGTTCGCCCTGTACTCGTTCCTGCTCGGTCGTTTCGACCCGTTCCACATCGGCCTGTACCTCGGCAGCCTCGCGATGCTCGCGCTCGCCGCCGTCGCCGTCGCCGCGGGGGCGAGCCTGCCCGTCGGCATCCTGATCGCGGCGCTCGCGCCCCTCGTCGTCGTGGTCGGCTACGAGACCGTCGGCCACCGCCACCAGCGCCTCGCGCTCGAGGAGATCCTCGAGCGCTGAGGCGGAGCGGATGGCGGGCGCCCGCGGCGCCCGCCATCCGGGTTCAGCCGTTCGGCCGGTTCGCGCGGAGCACCTCGAGCCGAGCGCGGTACTCCTGCTCGTCGATGTCGCCCTTCGCGAAACGCTCCGCCAGGGTCTGCTCGGCGCTCGCGCCGCGGGCCCACGGTGGCCCGTAGCCGCCGCCCTGCGCCCAGGCCGCACGACGCCAGCGACGGCCGAGCAGTCCGAACAGGAGCACGAAGACGAGGATCCAGAACAGCGGGATGAGGAAGAACACCCAGCCGAATCCGGCGGCCCAGGGGCCGGCGTGCGCGGCCACGGCCGCTGCGAGGGTGGTGGTGAGCATGGTGTGGGTCCTTTGCGATCCGGTCGACCCCGAGTGGGCCGCTCCGATTCGAGCCTCCCCGTCGGCGGCGTCCCGCGAATCCGCCGGTGGGAGACACCTCGACTGCTCCCCCGGGAGCAGGCCCCTCCGGCCGGACGCGTGGCGGCCGGCGAAGATCGGCGACCGATCAGCCGGCCGGGTCCTGCCAGCCCGGCGCGACGAGCCCGGTCTCGTAGGCGAGCACCACGAGATGCACCCGGTCGCGGGCGTGGACCTTGGACATGATCCGAGAGACGTGCGTCTTCGCGGTCAGCGGGCTGAGCACGAGCCGGGCCGCGATCTCCTCGTTCGAGAGGCCCAGGCCGACCAGGCGAAGCACCTCGCGCTCCCGCTCGGTGAGCACGTCGAGCTCCGCTCTGCGCGGGGACTCGCGGAGGCCCGTGGAGAGCCGTTCCAGCAGCCGCCGCGTCACGCCCGGCGAGAGCAGCCCCTCGCCCGCGGCGACGACGCGCACGGCGCGGATGAGGTCGACCGGCTCGGTGTCCTTCACGAGGAAGCCGCTCGCCCCGGCCCGCACCGCCCGCGCCACGT
The DNA here is from genome assembly GCF_022811605.1 of Agromyces soli. Taxonomy (GTDB): domain Bacteria; phylum Actinomycetota; class Actinomycetes; order Actinomycetales; family Microbacteriaceae; genus Agromyces; species Agromyces soli. The sequence continues at coordinate 3,429,926 of NZ_CP094533.1, forward strand.
ACTCGTCGAGCTCGAAGGTGGTGACGATGACGACCCGCACCCCGGCGAGCGCGGGATCGGCGGCGATCTGCTCCGTCGCCCAGAGGCCGTCGCCGTCCGGCATCCGGATGTCCATCAGCACGACGTCGACCGCGTGTTCCCCGAGCCGGGCGAGGAGCTCCCGGCCGCCGGCCGCCTCGGCGACGACCTCGACGTCGGGCTCGGCGTCGAGGAGTGCGCGGAAGCCGGCGCGCACGAGCAGCTGGTCGTCGGCGAGGGCGACGCGGATCGTCCGGGGTGCGGTGGCGGCGGTCGACTCGTTCATCGCGGCGCACCCCACGGCAGTCTGGCGGTGACCCGGGTGCCGCCGTGCGGCGCCGCCGTGAAGTCGACGGTGCCGCCGAGCAACGCGGCGCGCTCACGCATGCCGAGGAGGCCGCGGCCGGCCTCCAGCCCGTCGCCGAGCGCGATCGCGCCGGTCGTCGCCTCGGCGGCGTTGGCGGAGAGCCCGACGCCGTCGTCGTCGACCGTGAGCACGAAGACCTCGCCGTCGCGCTCGAGGCGCAGCTCGACGCGGCTCGCCTCGGCGTGCCGGGCGACGTTCGTCAGCGCCTCCTGGGCGATGCGGTAGGCGGCGAACTGCGTCGGTCGGGCCGGCACCTCGCCGCCCAGCCGGTCGTCCAGGCTGGTGGTGAGCCCGGGCACCGCGAACTCCGAGACGAGCCGGGGCAGCTGCGCGAGCTCGGCCTGAGGCGCGAGCGGCGCTTCGCCCTCGCGGAGCACGCCGAGCACGCTGCGCACCTCCTCGAGCGCGGTCTTGGAGGCGCCCTTGATACTCGCGAGCGCGGTCCGCGCCTGCTCGGGGTCGCGGTCCATGAGGTGCAGTCCGACGCTCGCCTGCACGTTGATCTGCGAGAGCGCGTGGCCGAGGACATCGTGCAGCTCCCGGGCGATCCGCACGCGCTCGCGTTCCTCCGCGGTGCGTCGTCGCCGGGCCACCGCCTCCCGGAAGGCGCTCGCCCGTTCCCGTCGGCGGCGCGCGAACCAGCCGATCGCGAAGCAGAGCCCGAGCCCCGCGGTGGTCGCGGCGACCCGGAACGGCGACCAGGCGTGCCCCGTCACCGGCCCGAGCGCGACGGCGACGACCCAAGCCACGCCGACCGCGCTCGCGGCCCAGACCGCGGCGCCGCGCACGATCGCCAGCACGATCGCGAACGCGAGCGCGAGGGACGGGGGCCCGACGTCGGGACCGGTGAGCACCGCGGCGAGCGCGAGCAGGGCGACGACCACGACGGTCGGCCCGGGCCAGCGCCGCGAGGCGAGGAGGGCCAGGCCGCCGGCCGCGGCGAGGCCGATCTGCAGCGCGGCGAGCGCCGGGGGCGCGGCCGTCCAGACGGCGATGCCGATCGCCGCCGGCACCTGCACGAGCAGGCTGAGCACGACGGGCAGGAGCAGCACGACGGCGGGCGGAGGGCCCTGCCGCGCAGCCTGGTCGTCCCACGGAGGCACGGGCATGTCCCGATCGTAGCCCCGCGCCATCCCGTCCGGATCCGCCCACGGGAGGCGGCTCCCGTACTCCCGCCGGCGTAGCCGTCGAGACGCCCGGGCCATCCCGGTGCGCGCTGGTCCCCTGCGGTGCCGCCGGCTCAGAGCAGCGTCACCGGCTTGACCAGGTCGGCGTAGATCAGCAGCGCGCTCATCGCGCCGACGACGACCACGACCCCGAGGGTGAGCGGCATGAGCTTCGCGAGGTCGACGGGGCCCGGGTCGGGCCGGCGGAAGAGCTTCGCGAAGCCGCGACGGATCGCCTCCCACAGCGCTCCCGCGATGTGGCCGCCGTCGAGCGGGAGGAGCGGGATGAGGTTGAAGACGAACAGGGCAACGTTCAGCGATCCGAGGATGCCGATCATGCCGGCCGCCTTGTCGACGAGCGGGATCGTGTCGATCGTCGCGATCTCGCCGGCGACTCGGCCGACCCCGACGACCGAGATCGGCCCGTTGGGGTCGCGCTCCCCCGGCCCGAACGCCGCGTTCGCCACGTCGATCATGCGCTGCGGCAGGTTCACGATGATGCCGGCGACGCCGGAGATCTGCTGGCCGACCGCCTCGAGGGTCGTGCCGGGCGACTGGGCGACCCGGTGGTTCGCGGCGCCGATGCCGACGAAGCCCGCGGAGATCGTCTCGGGCTGCCCGTTCGCCCCGGTGACGACCTCGCCCCGCTCGTCGAGCGCGTAGCGCTCGCTCAGCATGGGGGTGACGGTGAGTTCGCGCTCGGCGCCGTCGCGCTCGACGACGAAGGTCATCGCCTCGTTCGGGTGCTCCCGGATGAGCGCCGTCGACTGGGCCCAGCTGGTGATCGGGGTGCCGTCGATCGAGACGAGCCGGTCGCCGGGCTTCAGCCCCGCCTCGGCGCCGGGCGCCTGCGGGTCGCCGCTCTCGCACGTCTGCCGCTCGCTCGTCGCGGGGAGCGCGCAGGCGTTCACGCTGCCGATGGTCGTCGAGGGCTCCGGCATCCCGAGCCCCATGAAGAGGATGCCGAAGAAGAGCACCGCGAGCAGCAGGTTCATGAACGGCCCGCCGAACATGACGATGATGCGCTTCCACACCGGCAGCCGGTAGAAGGCGCGGTCCTCGTCGCCCGGCGTGATCGACTCCGCGCTGGAGTCGCGGGCGTCCTGCACGAGGCCGCGGAAGAACCCGGTGGAGTCCGCCCTCGTCTGCCCGCTCTTGCCGGGCGGGAACATGCCGATCATCGAGATGTAGCCGCCGAGCGGGATCGCCTTCACGCCGTACTCGGTCTCGCCCTTGCGCCGGGAGAAGATGGTCGGCCCGAAGCCGATCATGTACTGCGTCACCTTGACCTTGAAGAGCTTCGCCGGCACGAGGTGCCCGATCTCGTGCAGGCCGATCGACAGGCCGAGGCCGATCACGATGATGACGACGCCGATGACGAAGGCGAGCACGGATTCCACGGGGTGAAGCGTACTGCGATCCGCTCGGAGGCCGCTGGGCGGCGGCTATCGATCCGCTGAGCGGCGTGCGATCCTCGCGTCGGCCGAGCGGCGGGCGGATGCCTCGGCCGCGGCGAGCGACTCGAGGGTCAGCGTGCCGGCGGCCTCGTGCTGCTCGACGACCTCGCGCACGGTGTCGACGATGTCGAGGAGGCCGATGCGGCCGGCGTGGAACGCCGCGACCGCCTGCTCGTTGGCCGCGTTGTACACGGCCGGGTACTCGCCCCCGGCCCGGCCCACCTGCTTCGCGAGGCGCACGGCGGGGAACGCCGCGTCGTCGAGCGGTTCGAAGGTCCAGCTCTGCGCCTGCGTCCAGTCGAGCGGCCGGCCGACGGACCCCACCCGATTCGGCCAGTCGAGGCCGAGGGAGATCGGCAGCCGCATGTCGGGCGGCGAGGCCTGCGCGATCGTCGAGCCGTCGATGAACTCGACCATCGAGTGCACGATGGACTGCGGATGCACCACGACGTCGATCCGCTCGTAGTCGACGTCGAAGAGCAGGTGCGCCTCGATCACCTCGAGACCCTTGTTCACGAGGGTCGCGGAGTTCGTCGTGACGACGAGCCCCATGTCCCAGGTCGGGTGAGCGAGCGCCTCGGCGGGCGTGACCGCCTCGAGCTCGTCGCGGCTCCGGCCGCGGAACGGTCCGCCGGACGCGGTGAGCACGAGCCGGCGCACCTCGTCGTCGGTGCCGGAGCGCAGCGCCTGCGCGATGGCGGAGTGCTCGGAGTCGACCGGCACGATCTGGCCGGGAGCTGCGAGCCCGGTCACGAGATCGCCGCCCACGATGAGGGACTCCTTGTTCGCGAGCGCGAGCGTCGCGCCGCGCCGGAGCGTCGCGAGCGTCGGGCCCAGGCCGACCGAGCCGGTGATGCCGTTCAGCACGACGTCGGCGTCGACGTCGCGCACGAGCTGCTCGGCCTCCTCGATGCCGACCGCGGTGTGCTCGACCCCGAACTCCGCGGCCTGCCGTTCGAGGGTCGCCCGATCGGAGCCGACCGCGAGGCCGACGACCTCGAAGCGGCGGGGATTGGCGCGGATGACGTCGAGCGCCTGGGTGCCGATGGAACCGGATGAGCCGAGGATGATCACGCTGCGCACGCCTCCACCCTAGGGCCGACGACGCCTCGCCGCCCGGGTTCGGGGGTATGCCGACAGCCGCATACGGATGGCCCTACGCTCGTCTGGTGAGCGAGATCGAGGCCGAAGCCGTCCCTGCTGCGCCGAAGCGCCCCGGGCCCCTGTACACGATCGTGCGAGGCATCCTCCGTCCCCTGGTGGCGATCGTCTACCGGCCGAAGATCACGGGCCGCGAGCACGTGCCCCGACGCGGGCCGGTCATCCTGGCCTCGAACCATCTCTCGTTCATCGACAGCATCGTGATCCCGCTCGCCGCGCCCCGGCCCGTGCAGTTCCTCGCGAAGTCGCACTACTTCACCGGGAAGGGCCTGAAGGGGTGGGTCTCGCGCACCTTCTTCGGCTCGATCGGGGCCGTCAGCGTCGAGCGCGGCGCCGGCTCGCAGGCGCAGGAGGCCCTCGATCTCGGCCGTCGCATCCTCGAGGGCGGCAACGCCTTCGCGCTCTACCCGGAGGGCACCCGCTCCCTCGACGGCCGCCTCTACAAGGGCCGCACGGGCGTCGCGTGGCTCGCGCTCACCACGGGCGCGACCGTCGTGCCGGTCGGGCTCGTCGGCACGCAGGAGATCCAGCCGGTGGGTGCCAGATTCCCTCGCATCCGGCCGGTGCAGGTGCGCTTCGGCGAGCCGCTCGACCTCTCCGTGCACGGCAGTGCCGAGTCCGGCAAGGCCCGGCGGGCGGCGACCGACGAGATCATGGCCGCGATCCACGCCCTGAGCGGCCAGGAGCTCGCCGGCCGCTACAACGAGACGCCCCCGCAGAGCGCGATCGCCCGCATCGCCGACCGGGTCGTCCCGCGCGAACGGGTCTGAGCCGCGAGCGGTCCCGCCTCGCGACGTGCCGCCGCTTCTCAGCCGCTTGGCACCGGTACCCGCTAGCGTCGAGCGGGTGACCAGGCTCCGACCGATCTCCGCCCTCGCCGCGCTCGCCGCCGGCGTCGTCGTGCTGCTCGCCGCCTGCGCGCCGACGGTCGACCCGGCGGCGACCGTCCGCGCGAACCCCGAGCAGATCGACGAGGTCGACACCTCCGGCTTCGATCCCGGCCTGATCGTCAGCGACGACAGCTTCTTCGACTCGGCCGCGCTCGACGAGGAGCAGATCCAGGACTTCCTCGAAGCGCTGCCCTGCCGTCCCGACGCCGGGGTCACCTGCCTGGCCGACTACCGGCAGACGACCGTGACGCAGCCGGCCGCAGGTCCCGGACACTGCGCCGAGTACCGCGGCGCGGTGAAGGAGCGCGCGAGCCGCATCATCGCGAAGACCGCGGTCGCCTGCGGGGTGAGTCCGAAGACGCTGCTCGTGCTGCTGCAGAAGGAGCAGTCGCTGCTCACCCGGCCGAGCGAGCACGGCTACCTGCGGGCGACGGGCTACGCCTGCCCGGACACGGCCGACTGCGACGTGAAGTACTTCGGCTTCTTCAACCAGGTGTACAACGCGGCGTGGCAGTTCCGGCAGTACACCCAGCAGCCGGACCGGCAGTACCGGATCGGGGCGGTGCCCGTCTCCTACAACCCCGACGCCGCGTGCGGCGGCAGCACCGTGCTCATCCAGAACCAGGCGACCGCGAACCTCTACAACTACACGCCCTACCAGCCCAACGAGGCCGCCCTCGTCTCGGCCGACGCGGGCGGCGACGGCTGCTCGGCCTGGGGCAACCTGAACTTCTGGCTGCTGTGGAACCGGTGGTTCGGCGACCCCACGAGCGAGCGCTACCCGGGCTTCCTGCCGCCGTGCAGCCGACTCGTCGACGGACAGGTCTGCCCGACCCCCGGCATCCCGACCGCGCCGCCGCGCGAGGACTGACCGCGGCTCGTCGCGGTCGGCCGGCGGCGCCGTGCGCTGACGGCCGCTGCGGCTCGGTCGGCCGCGGCGGCTCAGTCGGCCGCTGCCACCTCGACGCTCGGCTCATGGCCGACCGGGAAGGCGACGGATGCCGAGATGAAGCACTTCTCCGCAGCCTCGGCGTGCAGCCGCTGGGCGAGCTCGACCATGGCGGGATCGGCGACGGTCACCCGCGGCCGCAGCGTCGCGGCGACGAACGCCCCACCGCCTCGACCGTCCTCGCTCATGGTGCCCGACGCGGCGTCCTCGTAGCCCAGCACGACGACGCCGTGGTTCGTCGCCACGTGCAGGTACGAGAGCATGTGGCACTGACTGAGGGCGGCGAGCAGGAGCTCCTCGGGGTTCCAGCGCTCGCGGTCGCCGTGGAAGGTGCGATCGGCGGAACCGGCGAGCTCGTGCTCCTTGCCCGCCCCGCGGACGACATGGCGGCGCGAGTAGGCGCGGTAGCCGCTCGTGCCGGTGCCCAGATTGCCGGTCCACTCGACCGCGACCTCGTAGTGGTGTTCGCCCAGCATCCCGACTCCGTCCGACCGCGTCTCGACCGGGCGCGCGACCGCCGCCCGGTCCGGCGGCCGAATCGACCGCCCACACGATTCTGCCTCGGGGATAAGCTTGGGCGCATCATGACTGAGACCCAGATCGCACCCTCGTACACGGTGCCGCAGCAGCGCCAGCTCGTCACGGCCGTCCCCGGCCCGAAGTCGATCGCGCTGCACGAGCGACGCACCGCCGTCGTCTCCGCGGGCGTCTCGAGCGCCCTGCCGGTCTACATCGAGCGCGCCAACGGCGCGATCCTCGTCGACGTCGACGGCAACCGCTTCGTCGACTTCGGCGGCGGCATCGGCGTCACCACCGTCGGCCACACCGAGCGGCACGTCGTCGAGGCGGCCACCGCGCAGCTGCACGACGTCACCCACACCCTGTTCACCGTCACCCCGTACGAGGAGTACGTGCGCGTGGCCGAGCTCCTCGCCCAGCACACGCCGGGCGACTGGGCGAAGAAGTCCGTGCTGGTGAACTCGGGCGCCGAGGCCGTCGAGAACGGCGTGAAGATCGCACGCAAGTTCACCCGTCGCCGGGGCGTCGCGGTGCTCGACCACGCCTACCACGGTCGCACCAACCTCACCATGGCCATGAACTACAAGGCGCACCCGTATGCCTCCGGCTTCGGCCCGCTCGCGGGAGACGTCTACCACGCGCCGAACTCCTACCCGTACCGGGACGGGCTCAGCGGCGAGCAGGCCGCTGCGCGCACGATCGCCTATCTCGAGAAGGTCGTCGGCGCCGAGGACCTGGCGTGCCTCGTCGTCGAGCCGATCCAGGGCGAGGGCGGCTTCATGGTGCCCGCCGACGGCTTCCTGCCCGCGCTGCAGGCCTGGTGCACCGAGCACGGCGTCGTCATGATCGCCGACGAGATCCAGTCGGGCATGGCCCGCAGCGGCAGCTACTTCGCGAGCGAGCAGTTCGGCTGGGAGCCCGACCTCGTGCTCTCCGCGAAGGGCATCGCCGGCGGGCTCCCGCTCGCCGCCGTCACCGGCCGCGCGGAGATCATGGACGCGGCGCAGCCCGGTGGCCTCGGTGGCACCTTCGGCGGCAACCCGGTCGCCTGCGCGGCGGCCGTCGCCGTGTTCGAGGCGATCGAGGGCGACGACCTCCTGGCGGAGGCCCGCCGGATCGAGTCGAGCCTCACCGCAGGGCTCCGCTCGCTCGCCGAGCGCTTCGACGTCATCGGCGACGTCCGCGGCAAGGGCGCGATGATCGCGATCGAGCTCGTCCGGCCCGGAACCCGCGACACGACGAAGGAGCCGTACCCCGAGGCGGTCGGGGCGCTCATCGCCCACGCCGCCCAGCAGGGCGTGCTGCTGCTGAGCGCGGGCACCTACGGGAACGTGCTCCGCTTCCTGCCGAGCCTCGCCGTGACCGACGAGCTCATCGAGGACGCGCTCGGCGTGCTCGAGTCCGGCCTCGCGACGCTCGGCTGATGGCCGGCACCTTCAGCATCGCCGATTCCGTCGAACTCGCAGTGGTCGAACGCAATGGTTTCATCGAGTCCAGGCACGCCGGTTCCGCCATCGTGCTCACCCCCGAGGGCGAGGTGCTGCGCAGCCTCGGCGACGTTCGCACCCCGGTCTTCCCGCGCTCGGCGCTGAAGCCGTTCCAGGCCGTGGCCGTGATGACCTCAGGGGTCGTTCTGCGCGGCGAGGACGCGGCCATCGCGATGGCGAGCCACTCCGGCACGGCCGCGCACGTGGCGCTCGTCAAGGGGCTGCTCGCCCGCGAAGGCCTGAGCGCATCGGCGCTCGGCTGCCCGCCGGCGCTGCCGGGCGACCGCACGGCGCGGGAACAGCTGCTGCGTTCGGGGGGCTCGGCCGAACGGGTCTTCATGACCTGCTCGGGCAAGCACGCGGCCATGCTGCTCGCCTGCGTGCAGAACGGCTGGCCCGTCGAGGGCTACCTCTCCCCCGAGCATCCGCTGCAGAAGAAGATCCTCGACGTGCTCGAGCGGCTGACCGGCGAGCGCCCCGCGGCGAGCGCGGTCGACGGCTGCGGGGCGCCGGTGCACGCGATCAGCCTCGGCGGGCTCGCGCGCGGTGTCCAGAAGATCACCACCGCCCAGACCAGCTCGCCGTTCGCGCTCTACCGCGAGGCCGCCGAACTGGCGGAGGCCGCGCGGGCGCACCCGTGGGCGGTCGCCGGTCCCGGGCAGCCCGACACGGTGGCGATCGAACGGCTCGGCGTCTTCGCGAAGTTCGGCGCGGAAGGCGTCATGGTGATGACCGCGCCGAACGGCACGACGGTCGCACTGAAGGTGCTCGACGGCTCCTCACGGGCGTCGACGATCGTCGCGCTGCGGTTGCTCGCCGATGCGAAGGCGCTCGACCACGACGACGTCGACCTCGCCCGCGCGGAGCTCGACCTCTGGGTGATGGGCGGCGACCGCCCGGTCGGCGAGATCCGGGCGACCGTCTGACGACCGCCGCTCGCGCCGCCCTCAGGCGGATGCGGTGCGGGCGCTCATCCGAGCGCCCACACCGCCTCAGCCGAGCTTGGCGAGCCGCTTCTCGCGCGCCGCGCGCGACACCTGCACGGTGATCACGAGGATCATCGCGAACAGGAACACGGCGGAGGCGATCACGTTCGCCTCGGCCGGGATGCCTCGCGCCGCCGAGATGTAGATGTACTTCGGGAACGTCGACACCGAACCGGAGTTGAAATTCGTGATGATGAAGTCGTCGAAGCTGAGCGCGAAGGAGAGCAGCGCAGCCGCGAGGATGCCGGGCAGCAGCAGCGGGAACGTCACCCGCCAGAACACCTGCGACGGCGAGCCGTAGAGGTCGCGGCCCGCCTCCTCGAGCGCCGGGTCGAGGCTCGCGACCCGGGCCTTCACCGTGACGACGACGAAGCTGATGCAGAACATCGTGTGCGCCAGAATGATCGTCACCATGTCCTTCGGCACGCCGACCGCGAGGAACTGCGCGGCGAGGCCCGCACCGAGCACCACCTCCGGGGTCGCCATCGGCAGGAACAGCAGCAGGCTGATCGCCGATCGGGCGCGGAACCGGTAGCGCACGAGGGCGATCGCGATCATCGTGCCGAGCGTGGTGGCCAGGACGGTCGCGACGAGCCCGATCACGATGCTGTTGCCGAACGCCTGGCAGACCGCACCGCCCTCGACGTTGCAGACGTTCAGCCACTTGTCGAAGGTGAACCCGCGCCACGCGATGTTCGACTTGACCGAGTCGTTGAAGCTGAACACGAAGGTGTACACGATCGGGATCATGAGGAACGCGAAGGCGATCGTCACGTAGGTGGGCAGCAGCCAGCGGCCGAGCCCGCGTCGGGGTCGGTCGCGCGTCGGCTGCGGGCGCTGCTCGAGCTGCTCGCTCTCGGCGAGTCCCCCGAGGACCGCCCCGGCCTGTCCTTCACCGCTCACAGCAGGTCCTCCGTTCCGCTCCGCTTGACGTAGATGCCGACGAGGATGAGGATCGCCGCCATCAGGATGATGGAGAGTGCCGCGGCCGCTGGATAGTTCAGCAGCACGAGGAAGTTCGCCTCGATCACGTTGCCCATCATCTGCGTGCCCGGCCCGCCGAGGAAGTCGCGACTCGCGTTCACGTAGTCGCCGGCCGCTGGGATGAATGTGAGCAGCGTGCCCGCCACGATGCCCGGCATCGACAGCGGGACGGTGACCTTGCGGAACACCGTCGCCGGGCTCGCGTACAGGTCGCCGCCCGCCTCGAGGTAGCGGAGATCGAGCCGCTCGAGGGTGGTGTAGAGCGGCAGGGTCATGAACGGGATGAAGTTGTACGTCAGACCGAAGATGACTGCGAACGGGGTGCCGGTGAAGTGCGCGTCCGGCGCCATGAGCGAGAGCGCCTTCAACGAGGTGATGATGAACGATTCGTCGGAGAGCACCTGCTTCCAGGCCAGGGTGCGCAGCAGGAAGGAGATGAAGAAGGGGGCGATGACGAGCACGAGCAGGATGCCCTGCAGGAGCGGTTTGCTGCGGGCCTTCACTCCGATGAAGTAGGCGATCGGATAGCTGATCACGAGGGCGAGCACGGTCGCCACGAGCGCGTAGCCGAAGGAGCGCAGGATGTGCGGCCAGTACGAGGTGACGACGTCGACGTAGTTCTGCCAGTTGAAGGCGTAGTCGAACTCGCCGATGTCGCCGAACTCGCTCTGCACCTGCAGCGAGGTGAGCAGGAGCGAGACGAGGGGCGTCAGGAAGAACAGCACCAGATAGGCGATGCCGGGGGCGAGCAGCACGAGCGCGATCGCGCTGCGCTTCCTCGGCGCCTGCGGCTGCGCTTCGGCCGTGGCGAAGGCTGCGAAGGCCACCTCAGTGCTCCTCGAGCTCCGCCACGAGCGCGTCGCGGTGCTGGGCCGCGATGGCGCTCGTCGAGGCATCCGCCTGGAACCGCGCTTCGTCCGGGGTGTCCTCGAGCCCGAAGCCGTGCTCGACGGCCCAGCTGACCCACACGCGGTCGCCCTCGGCGGCCGCGGGGCCGAAGGAGATGTTCTGCGCGAACACCAGCACCCGACCGGCTCCGGGGATCTCGACGAGGTACTGGGTGCTCACCCCCGAGAACGAGACGTCGGTCACCACGCCCGGGCCGATCAGGTTGCGGTCCGCCTCGGCGGCGGGCTGTTCGCGGTGCAGCTCGACCTTCTCGGGGCGGACGCCGACCGTGACCTGGCCCGAATGGCGTTGCGCCCGCGCCGCCGGGACCACGATGCGCGAGCCGGCGGCGTCGACCGCGATCGCGGTGTCCGTGGCGCCGACGACGTCGCCCGTGAACAGGTTCGACTGGCCCAGGAAGTTCGCCACGAACGCCGTCCTCGGCAGTTCGTAGAGCTCCTCCGGGGCGCCCATCTGCTCGATGCGCCCCTTGTTCATGACCGCGACCGTGTCGGCCATGGTCATGGCCTCCTCCTGGTCGTGGGTGACGTGGAGGAAGGTGAGCCCCACTTCTTCTTGGATCGCCTTGAGCTCCAGTTGCATCTGCCGCCGGAGCTTCAGGTCGAGCGCGCCGAGCGGCTCGTCGAGCAGCAGGAGCGCGGGACGGTTCACGATCGCCCTGGCGAGCGCGACGCGCTGCTGCTGCCCGCCGGACAGCTGCTGGGGCCGGCGCTGGGCGAGGTGGTCGAGTTCGACGAGGCGGAGCGCCTCGTGCGCCTTGCCCGCCGGATCGTCGATGCGGCGCCGGCGGAGCCCGAACGCGACGTTCTCGAGGATCGTCATGTGCGGGAAGAGCGCGTAGCTCTGGAAGACCGTGTTGACCGGGCGCTCGTGCGATCGAGTGGCCGTGACGTCCGTGCCGCCGATGAGGATGCGTCCGTTCGTCGGCTCGTCGAGCCCCGCGACGAGCCGGAGGGTGGTCGTCTTGCCGCAGCCCGACGGCCCGAGCAGGGCGAAGAAGGATCCCGCGGGGATCGTGAGATCGAGTTCCTCGATGGCGGTGAAGCCGGGGAACCGCTTGTGGATACCGACGAGCTCGAGGTCCGCACCGCGCTCGGCGAATTCGCGCATCGCCATGGTCACACTCCCAACAGGATCGACTGGAACTGGGTCTGGTACTTCTGCTCCTCGCGCGCCGTGAGCCCCCGGAAGACGTGAGCCTGCTCGAGCGTGTCGGCGTTCGGGAAGATGAGCTGGTTCTCGGCGAGCTCGGGGTCGATGGCCATGGCGGCCTCCTTCGCCCCCTCGACGGGCGTGATGTAGTTCACCCACGCCGCGACCTCCGCGGCGATCTCGGGCTGGTAGTAGAAGTCGATGAGCCGCTCGGCGTTCGATTTGCGCGGCGAGCCGACCGGGACGAGGAAGTTGTCGTTCCACAGCGTGCCGCCGCCGACGGGCAGGGCGAACTCCCACTTGTCGCCGGCCTCCGCGTTGATCACGGTGATGTCGCCGGACCAGCAGATCGCCGCCAGGGTGTCGCCGGACTTCAGGTCCTCGAGGTAGGCGTTGCCCTTGATGTTGCGCACCTGGCCGCGGTCGACCTGTTCGCGGAAGACGTCGATGGCCGCGGTGAACTCGTCGTCGCCCCAATCGCCGGCGATGTCGGTGCCGAGGTCCTGCATGATGCAGCCCATGGTGTCCCGCATCTCGGAGAGGACGCCCACCCGGCCCTTGAGCGAGGGGTCCCACAGATCGGAGACCCGCGTGATGCCGCCGGGGATCGCCTCCTTGTTCCAGCAGATGCCGCCGAAGCCGCCCTGCCACGGCACGGAGTACGTGCGGCCGGGGTCGAAGTCCGGATCGCGGAGGGCGGGATTGAGGTTTGCGAGATTCGGCATGTTGGCGTGGTCGAGCTCCTGCGTGTAGCCGAAGCGGATCCAGCGGGCCACCATCCAGTCGGTGAGGCAGACCGTGTCGGAGCCGATGTCCTGGCCGAGCGCGAGCTGATCCTTCACCTTGCCGTAGTAGGTGTTGTTGTCGTCGACGGCGACCTGGTAGTCGACCGAGATGCCGGTGGCCTCGGTGAACGCCTGCAGGGTCGGGTAGTTGCCGTCGTCGTCCTCATCGATGTAGGCGGCCCAGTTGGCCCAGCGGACGGTGGGATCGCCGTCGGAACGGTCGGCGGCCGGCGTCGGCTTCGGGCGGGGCCCGCTCTGGCACGCGGCGAGCGCGAGCGCAGTGGCCCCGGCGCCGGCACCGGCGAGCAAGGTTCTGCGGCTCAACTGCTGGCGGCGTGCGAGATCGATGAGGGAACGGATTCGTGGATCCGTCGGGGGTTGCCGAGTCACGGGCTTCCTCTCGGGTTCGCAGCACTGCGGGGTGGCTTGATCCTGCCACAGTGCACGGCTGGAATCACGGGTCGATGTCCGATTCGTTACGATTCCGCGTCGGACACGATGGTTCCGGTTGCGCTCGGCGCTTTCGACGGGTGAATCCGTCGAAAGCGCCGCTCCGGCCAGACGAAGCGTGCGATTCCCCCGTCGGGGCTCACCCGCCAGCCTTGCCCGGCGCCCCGGTCGAGCAGCGGCGGCAGCTCGCGTCCCCGGTAGAGCGTGCGGAACTCGGCGAGTCCGCCGTCGACGATCACGACCGCCGTCTGCCTCAGCTCTCCCCAGAGCCGCCACGCGGCCGCCCACGCGTCCAGGTCGCCGACGAGCACCTCGGGCCGGCCGGATTCATCGGCCGGAGCGAGCGGGTGTTCGACCGCGCCGGCGGCAGTCAGGCCACGGACCCGGATGCCCTCGATCTCCGCGAGTCGCGCGAGTGCGAGGGGAACGTTCCGCGCGATGACCGCGTACCGGCCGCCGCCCTGGAACTCGAGCACGGAAGCCGGATCCGGCCGGCCGGCGAGCGGTGGGCTCCCGGCACGCATCGCCCCCGAGCCGGGCGGATCGGTCATCGCCACCTGCAGCCGTTTGCCGCCCCATTGCCCGGCTCCGGGCGGATCATCGGCTCGCCAGAGCGAGGGCTCGCCGCCGAGCTGCGCGAGTTCACCACGCGACGCATGCCGAAGCAGCAGCAGCGCACGGAAGCCGTCGCGGATCTCGGCTGGCAGGCCCGTCGGGCGGGTCGCCGACACCGCGAGGTGCAGGCCGCCGCTCGAGTCGTCGAGGATCGTGGCGAGCGCCTCGGCCGCAGCGAGGCGGTACTCGTCGGGCCAGGAGCGGAAGCGCACGTCGGCGGCGTCCACGAGCAGGAGTCTCGGCCCGCCACCGAGGCGGGGGGACTCCGCCTGCCGGGCGAGCCCCGTCAGCAGGTCCCAGGCCAGCGAGCGCTGCTCGGGCAGCCGGACGACCCGATCAGGACCGTGGCGCGCGGCGAACGCGGCCGCGATCGTGTCGAGGGTCGTGCGCCGACCGCTGCCGGGTGCTCCGCAGACGAGCAGGGCGCCGTCGGCTGCGGGCCGCCAGACCGCGTTCATGCGGCGCTGCTCCTCAGGCGCGTCGAGCAGCCCGAACACGATGCCGTCGGGAGTCGGATCGAGTTGGCCCAGACGAAGGCGGGAGGGAAGCGGGTCGAGCCACGGGCGCTTGGCCTGGGGTTCGCCCGCCCGACCGGCCTGCAGCAGTTCGAGGTGCAGCGGGTCCGCGATCGCCGACTGGAACGTGCGCGGTGGCCCAGTGCCGTCGTCGACGATCGCTCGTCCCGGTCGATCGGGAGGGATCCGCGCCGCGTCATCGACGCCGACGACGGCGCGGCTGTCGCTCGGGTGCAGCACCCGCAGGCAGACGCGCAGCCGGCAGTTCGCGGTGATCTGCTCCCGAACGGTTCCGTTCGGACGTTGCGTGGAGAGGATGAGGTGCATGCCGAGCGAGCGCCCGCGGGCCGCGAGGTCGGCGAACACCCGACCCAACTCGTCGAAGCGTTCGAGGAGCGCCTGGTACTCGTCGACGACGATGACGAGCCTCGGGAGATCGATCGAGCGATCGAGCTCGACGAAGTCCCGAGCGCCGCTCTGCCGCAGCCGCCGTTCTCGCTGCCGGATCTCTGCGCGGAGGCTCTCCACGGCGCGGAGCGCCTCGGCTTCATCGAGGTCGGTGACGATGCCGACGACGTGCGGCAGCTCGGCGATCGGTCGGAACGCCGCGCCGCCTTTGAAATCGACCAGCAGCATCGCGAGGGCCGCGGGCGAGTACATCGTCGCGAGCGCGGCGAGCCAGGCGAGCAGGAACTCGCTCTTGCCGCTTCCCGTCGTGCCGCCGATGAGGGCGTGCGGTCCCTGCTGCACCAAGTCGAGTTCGAGCGCGCCACCGCCGGACGCAGTCCCCACCGCCGCCGCGAGACGTTCGCGACCACCGGCGGGCGGCTGCGTCAACGCGGCGAGATCGACACGAAGAGGCAGCGGCTTCGCGTCGAGGCCGCTTCGTTCGGCGACCTCGGCCAGCCGGTCCGCAGCGGTGGCGGCGTGCCTGCTGCTGAGCAGCTCCGGGACGAACGCTCCGCTGCGCTCCGGCGAGTCGAGCACCTCGATCCGAGCGCGACGCGGGGAGTCGAGCTCGACCACCGTGCCGAGGCCCGGCGGCAAGGCGGCGCGCTCGATCGCGCACGCGATGACTCCGCGCGGGTCGGCCGGCTGCTCGCCCTCGACGACGGTGATCGAGGGCGAACCGCGAAGCTGGGGCAGCCGCTCGGCCCAGGCCCACTCCTCCAGCGGCGGGACGCGCAGCCCTCCTGCGCCGGGCCGCACGGTGGACGCCCACCTGACCACCGAAGCGCGGACCGCTGCCCGGACCACGGGCATCGGCCCGACGAAGCCGATGCCCGCGGCGGGATCGGCGCGGATCGGCGCGTCCGAGAGCGCCCATGCCCGGGCGAGCAGCGCCCGGTCGTCGTCGTCGAAGGCCTCGCCCTCGATGCGGAGCCCGCTGGGTACGACGCCGCGACCGAGCACCAGTTCCGAGCTGTCGGCGGTGCGCCATCGTGAGCCCGCCGGCTCGGAGAGGAGCGCTTCGAGTTCGCCGGCCCGACGCCACGCCTCGACGCGCTCCACCGCGTGGCGCTCCGCGATCTCGTCGGTGAGCAACCGCCGCGCCTCGATCCGTTCGAGCCGCTCCCGTTTGAGATGGCGCCGCGCACTGCGCCGCCCGTCGAAGACCGCCGCGAGGCCGACCACCGGCCCGATCGCGGCGAACACGAGCGCGAGCGGAGACCGCGTCAGCGCGAACAGCACGCCCGCGGTGGCGATCGGCGCGAGCGTCGCCAGGAGCGGGAACGGAGGCTTCTGCCGGGTGCTCGGCGGGTGCGGGAGGCGGAGCCGCGGCTGCCGATCGGTCGGGAGGTCCATGCCAGAATCTCAGCAGCATCGGACCGCCGCCGGCTTCGGGTCGGGCGATCGGTGGATACGACGGCGATCACGCCCGCTGTTGAGGAACGGGAGCCTCGCTAGTCGACGACGATCTGCTGCTGCGCGAGCTCGATCGTGCTGCCTCTCGGCACCTGGTATCGGCGGCCGGGTTCGCAGCGCACGGCGCCATCGTCCGGGCGGCGCACCAGCGTGCCGTTGCCGGAGAAGCGGTCGGCGATCCACAGCACGCCGTCGTGGGATCCGAATTCGAGATGCGTCTTCGACACCGAGAGCGTGCGATCGGCGATCTGCACGAGATGGTCGAACCGCTCGCCCGGTTGCGGCAGCGGCTTGCGTCCGATCAGGCCGGTGCCGAAGACGATGCGGGTCTCCCCCGTGCTGAACCGCAGGCGGAACCGGTCGGACTCCCCCGGAGCGCTCTTCGCAGCGGGCGCTGCCCCGCTCGACGCCGGCGGCGTCTGGCCCGCCGCCACGGGCACGTCGTCCCCCTGGGCGTCAGCGCCCGGGGCGAGGAACCCGCCGACCGGGATGCTGATGACTCCGCTGTTGCGGCGCGGAAGGGGGTGGACGATGGTCGTATCGCCCGGCCTCGGGTCGGGCTTGCGCCTGGACTCCGGCGTCGCGCTCGTCGAGCTTCCGCACTCACCGCAGAACATCGCCCCGTCGGGCAGGTCAGCACCGCAGATCCGGCAGTTCACGTGCACGCTCCTCATCTCCGCTTCCAGCGTAGCGGCGGATGCGCCGGGCGGGCGCAGGCGGGCGGCGCCCGTGTCGCCGGCGAGGGGTGTCAGTCGGTCCCGGCCGGCCGGACCACATCGAGGACGTCGACCACGACGACGGTGACGTTGTCGCGACCGCCGTTGCCGAGCGCCGCATCCATCAGGTGCCTGGCCGCGGCATCCGCCGTGGGATTGGACGCGAGGAAGTGGCGGAGACCGTAGGCCGTGATCTCCTTCGTGAGCCCGTCGGAGCAGATCAGCAGGCGCATTCCCGGCTCGATCGCGATGGCGCGGTAGTCGGGCAGCGGCGCCTCGTGGAAGCCGACCGCGCGGGTGATCACGTTCGAGTGCGGGTGCGTCTCGGCCTCCTCCCGCGTGATCTGACCGGCGTCGACGAGCTCCTGCACGATCGAGTGATCCACGGTGAGCTGTTCGAGCACGCCGCCGATGAGCCGGTAGACCCTGGAGTCGCCGATGTTGAAGACGATCCACGCCGGCTCGCCCGAGATCGAGCCGAGCGCGACGCCGGTCACCGTGGTGCCGCTGCCCTCGTCGGTCACACCCCGGCCGCGGCCCATGTCCTGGACGGCGGAGCGCAGCGCCTGGTCGATGTCGGGGGTGCCCACGACCGTTCGGCCGCCGTACTCCGCGAGCCGGGTGACGACCGCGGCGCTCGCGAAGTCACCGGCCGCGTGCCCGCCCATCCCGTCGGCGACGGCGAAGATCGGCGGCTGGGCGAGGAAGCTGTCCTCGTTCACCTCGCGTCGCAGGCCCGTGTCGGTCATCGCCGACCACGCGATCCCGATCTCGGTGCCGCCGGGCAGCACGACACGATGGCGCGGATTGCCGATGCCGATCTGGGTCACGGATCTCGCCTGTCTGCGGGGGGACGCGTCAGGATGTGAGGGGAACCCGTCGATCGTAGCGCTTCGAACCGCCGCTCGGCTGCGGACAACGCGCCACGAGCACTTCCCGGTTCGGGATTGATCTCCCCCCACCATCCATGGAATCAGTTGTGAAACAGCGCTCATTCGACTGATTCCCTTGCTTCTGCACCTTTGGACTGTCATGATCGAGCCATGACGAACACGGGACGACTCACGTCGCGTCCGGTGCAACTCGACGATGTGTCGAAGGCGATCATCGAGCAGCTCCAGACCGACGGTCGGCGTTCCTATGCCGATATCGGTAAGGCCGTCGGCCTCTCCGAAGCCGCGGTGCGCCAGCGCGTGCAACGGCTGCAGGAGGCCGGCGTCATGCAGATCGTCGCCGTCACCGACCCGATGCAGCTCGGGTTCACGCGACAGGCGATGATCGGCGTCCGCGCCGAGGGCGACACCCGGCTGCTCGCCGAGCAGCTCTCCGCGATCCCCGAGATCGACTACGTGGTGCTCACCGCCGGCAGTTTCGATCTGCTCGCCGAGGTCGTGTGCGAGAACGACGAGGAGCTCATCGATCTCCTCAACGCTCGCATCCGCTCGCTGGACGGCGTGCAGCAGACCGAGACCTTCGTCTACCTGAGGCTGCAGAAGCAGCATTACAACTGGGGAACCGTGAGGAACCGATGACCATGACCGATGTCCGCTACGACAATGCGACGCTGCAGAAGCAGGCGAAGGATCACCTCTGGATGCACTTCGCGCGCCAGTCGACGATGGAGCAGGGTGTGCCCATCATCACTCGCGGCGAGGGCCACCGCATCTTCGACATCAACGGCAAGAGCTACATCGACGGGCTCGCCGGCCTCTTCGTCGTGAACGCCGGCCACGGCCGTTCGCGCATCGCCCAGGCGGGCGCGAAGCAGGCCGAGGAGCTCGCGTTCTTCCCGATCTGGTCCTACGCGCACCCCAAGGCGATCGAGCTCGCCGACCGTCTCGCGGAGTACGCGCCCGGCGACCTGAACCACGTGTTCTTCTCGACCGGCGGCGGTGAGGCGGTCGAGACCGCCTACAAGCTCGCGAAGAACTACTGGAAGCTCATGGGCAAGCCGACCAAGTACAAGGTCATCTCGCGCGCCCTGGCCTACCACGGCACCCCGCAGGGCGCCCTCGCCGTGACCGGTCTGCCGATCAAGGCGCCGTTCGAGCCGATCACCCCCGGTGGGCTTCGCGTGCCCAACACCAACTTCTACCGCGCTGCCGAGATGGGCGCGCCGGCCGACGACATCGAGGCCTTCGGCCTCTGGGCGGCGAACCGCATCGAGGAGCAGATCCTGATGGAGGACCCGGACACGGTCGCCGCCGTCTTCCTCGAGCCCGTGCAGAACTCCGGCGGCTGCTTCCCGCCGCCCCCCGGCTACTTCCAGCGGGTGCGCGAGATCTGCGACAAGTACGACGTGCTGCTCGTCTCGGACGAGGTCATCTGCGCCTTCGGCCGCATCGGCGACTACTTCGCGTGCAACCAGCTCGGCTACGTGCCCGACATGATCACCTGCGCGAAGGCGATGACCTCGGGCTACGCCCCGATGGGCGCGACCATCATCAACGAGAAGATCTACGAGCCGTTCAAGAAGGGCGACACGACCTTCTACCACGGCTACACCTGGGCCGGTCACCCGGTCTCGGCCGCGGTCGCGCTCGAGAATCTCGACATCTTCGAGGAGGAGAAGCTCAACGAGCACGTCCGCGAGAACAGCCCGCTGTTCCGCGCCGAGCTCGAGAAGCTCAACGACCTGCCGATCGTGGGCGACGTCCGCGGCGAGGGCTACTTCTTCGCGGTCGAGCTCGTGAAGGACAAGGCCACGCGCGAGACCTTCAACGAGGAGGAGTCGGAGCGCCTGCTGCGCGGCTTCCTCTCGACGGCGCTCTTCGACGCGGGCCTGTACTGCCGCGCCGACGACCGCGGCGACCCCGTGATCCAGCTCTCGCCGCCGCTCACCATCGGCGTGCCCGAGTTCCAGGAGATCGAGCAGATTCTGCGCAGCGTGCTCACCGAGGCGTCGAACCGCCTGTGACCGCTCGCGTTCGCGCACGGATCGACGCGCGAACGCACTGAATCGGCCAGATCCCGAGGGCCCCGGATGCGTGACATCCGGGGCCCTCGGCGTCCCTGCGGACCCGCTCGCGGCCGGCGGGACGGACCGCATCGGACCGCTCCCGCGATCAGTGCCCGCCCAGGAGCGCACGGTGGTCATCCTCCCGGACGAACGCCCACTCGGGCAGCGCCCCAGAACCCAGGTAGGTGTCGAGCAAGCGCGCCATGGCGTGGTCCGGGTCGATCTCGAGGGCCCGATCGAGGTGCGCGCCGGCACGGCTTCCCCGTCCGAGCGCCCAGTGCAGCCAGCCGGCGACGCAGTGCACCCCTGGCCGATCGGCCCGCGGGAGGTCGACCAGCAGCTGCTCCACGAACCCGATGCCGGCCTCGACCCGCTTCGTCTGCGGTCTGAGCCGAGTACGGCCGAGGTAGAGCTCCGAGACGAACTCCTCGCTCCCCTCCGATTCCAGGTCGCTCGTCAGCCCGACGGGGCTGTCGTCGAAGGGCTCGGAGCGTCCGGCGGCCCCCTGGAGCGCGATCTCCCCGACCGCGGCGCCGAACGCGATCTGCAGCACGATCGCGTCCCGGAACACCGCCGACGCGGAGAGCTCGGCGAACCACGCGCCCTGCGCCGCCGTCGACACCGGTTCGCACAGCACGCGCTCGACGAGTTCGATCGGGTCGATCTGGTCGCCGAGCTCGCGCTGGAGCCACTCGAGCGAGCCCTGCTCGCGCAGCGCCACGAGACGTCGTCGCAGGCGAGCGGCCCGTGCGCGGTCCGTGGTGGGCTGCCGGGGGTCCGCTGCGAGCTCGCCGAGCACCGGGAGCTCGGCGGCCGCCGAGTCGATGAGTGCGAGATCGCGTCCTCCGATGGGGACGAGCGGATCGACGACCGATCCCCAGCCGGTCGACGCCACGACGAAGCCGTCGCGCACCTCGAAGCCCGCATCTTCGAGCCGCGCACCCATCCGATCGATCAGACGGCGCTCAGAGGCGGCGGCAGACCGTGGATAGTCACGGTCGGTGAACACGACGACGATGATGCCCTCGGCCCCCTCGATGCGGCACACCGCTCCGACGACCGCCGCGACGAGCACCGGATGGTCGGCGACCCGGCGCGGGAGATCGTGCCGGAGGACGCCGATGACCGTATCGCCTCGAAACGCGACGCAGACGAGCGATCGCCGGACGGGGACCCCGGCGAGCTGCGGGAGGAGGGCGAGGAACTCGTGTCCGCCCACGGCGCGGACGGTGAACTGTTTCGACATGGCCCCAGCATCCGCACCGAGCGGACCGTCGACGGCGGCGCGAGCGGCTTCTGTGGAAGCTGCGGTCTGGATGGAGGATGGGGAGGACGGATCGCCGGAGCGCACGACGCGGTCGCCTCCCCTCCCCCAACAACGGCCGACCGGAATCCGCTCTCCACAGGTGTCCGATTCCCGCGAGCTGGTGTCTGCGGGCGCAGATACGCTCGAAGCATGAGCAACGTCTACCTCCTCCGGATCGATTCCCCCGTCGGGCGCATCGAGCTCGTCGGCGACGACGAGCACCTCGTCGCGCTGACGATCGAGGACGCCGACGGCTCGTTGCCGCACGACGACGAGCCCGAGCGCCCCAACGCCGTCCTCGAGCTCGCCCGCGAGCAGCTGTCCGAGTACTTCGCGGGCACGCGCACGGACTTCGAGATCCCGGTGCGGCCCGCGGGCGGCAGCGACTTCCAGCGCGCCGTGTGGGCCGAGCTCGCGCGACTGCACTGGGGCGAGGCGACTTCCTACGGCGCTCTCGCCCAGGCTGTCGGCCGCCCGGGTTCCGCGCGAGCGATCGGTGGCGCAGTCGGCGCCAACCCGATCCCCATCGTGATCGGCTGCCACCGAGTGCTCGCCTCCGATGGACGCATCACCGGCTACTCGGGCGGGCGGGGCATCCCCACCAAGCTGTGGCTGCTCGGCCACGAGCAGATCGGCTTCGCCGCATGAGCGCGGAACGCCCCGACCTCGTCGTCGGCGACGACGGAATCACGCGGTGCGCGTGGGGCGCCGGCGACGCCGAGTACTCCCGCTACCACGACGAGGAGTGGGGCACCCCGATGCGCGACCCCGTCCGACTGTTCGAGAAGCTGTGCCTCGAAGGCTTCCAGGCCGGGCTCTCCTGGATCACGATCCTGCGGCGGCGGCCGGTGTTCCGCGAGGTCTTCCACGGCTTCGATCCGGTCCGAGTCGCCGAGATGGACGAACACGACGTCGAACGGCTGCTCGGCGACGCACGGATCATCAGGCACCGCGGCAAGATCGAGGCGACCATTCAGAACGCACGGGCGACGCTCGCACTCGATGCCCCGATCGACGAGCTGCTCTGGTCGTTCGCGCCGCCGCCTCGCGAGGCGCCGTTCGCGAGCTTCGCGGAGGTGCCCGCGACGACACCCGAGTCCACCGCGATGAGCAAGGAGCTCCGCAGGCTCGGCTTCCGCTTCGTCGGGCCGACCACGATGTACGCCCTCATGCAGGCATCCGGGATGGTCGACGATCATCTGGTCGGCTGCTTCCGCTCCGCATCGCGGACCGACGGGCTCGTGAGCTGATCAGCGTGCCGTCGCGCGGCGCAGGCGCCCGCCGCTCACGCTGCGAGCAGCTCCAACTCGCGCACGGACGGCTCGTCGCCTCCGGCGGTCGCATCGGCACTGAGGCTGAGCTCGAAGCCGGCCGAGCGCGCCCATGCGATCAGGGCGTCGACCTCGTCGAGGGGCTCGGGGCGCGCGGTGAGCAGCGCCCGGGTGAACTCGCCCTTCGCGCGCTTGTTGAAGTGGTTGAGGGCGCGCTTCCGGCCGTCGCCATCGACCGCGACGACCCGCACGAACACCGAACCGGGCGGCGCCGGCCCGAGTTCCACGTAGCCCTCGGAGCGGAGATCGACGACGAGACCGCCGTGCGCCGCGAGCGCGGCCGCGAGCGGCTCCCGCCAGAGCGGCTTCAGCCGATGGCCGGGCACGCGCGAATCGTGCGAGAGCCGATACGCCGGGATGGGATCGAGCGCACCCACGAGGCCGAACAGCGCCGAGTGCACCACGACATGCCGGCCGGCGTACGCGCGTGCATCTCCGTCCAGGCTCGGAGCGTCGAGGGCGTCGTACAGCACGCCCGTGTAGCGGTCAAGGGCCGGCATCGTGGGCGACGTCGCGAGCAGCCGGTCGTGCTCGACCTCGGCCGCCGAGCGGGGTCCCAGCTTCAGGGCGCGCATCGCGGCGTCCTGATCCGCGGCGAGTTCCACCACGGCGGCAACGAGCTCGGCGCGCACCCGTTCGAGCGAGGGGTACGACAGTGCGTCGAGACGGAGCGGCGGCTGCGTGCCGCCGGTGCGCTTCGTCTCCGAGGGCGGAAGGACGAGCAGCACTACGAGGCGATGAACGCGAGCGCCGCGTCGACGTTCTCACCGAGCGAGCGGACCGAGTCGATCGTCACGCGCGGGAGCGCCGCCGAGGGGCCGTTCCAGGCGGCATAGCCCTCGAGGCTCTGCTCCACGGCGCGCCACGTGGTCTCGTCGAGGTGCGGGAGGTTGCGCTCGCGCTTCTCGAGACGGGAACGATGCACGCCCTCGTCCGAGCAGACGACCTCGATGACCCGGAGCCGGGCGTCGGTGCGCTCGGCGAGATCCCGCCACTGCAGACGCGCGGCCTCCGCGGCGTTCACCGCGTCGACGATCACGGTGCGACCGGCCTCGAGCTCCTTGCGCGCGATCTCCTCGGCGACGAGGTATGCGGCGAGGCCGGTGGGCTGATCCGCATCGATGCCGGCACGGAGCACGGCCGACTCGATCGGATCGACCGACACGACGGTGGCGCCGAGGCGGGCGCCGACGATCTCACCGATCGTCGACTTTCCCGCACCCGGCAGCCCCGCCATGACGATGAGCTGCGTGACCGCGAGGTCACCGAACTGGCGGTCGAACGGCTGCTCCCCAGGCATCCGCGAACTCCTTCTCAGCTGGGTGGATCGCTCAGACGAGCGCGGCGCGAGACGCCACGATCTGGACCGAGTTCTGCTGGACCGAGAGGAAGCCCTCTTCCGCGTTCGCGGTGAGCTTCTCCCCTCCGTCGAGCGTCACCCGGACCTCGCCGCCGGCGAGGATCGCGAGCATGGGCTCGTGACCCGGCAGGATGCCGATCTCGCCTTCGACGGTCTTCGCGACCACCATCGCCGCCTCGCCCGACCAGACTTCCTGGTCGGCCGAGACGACGCTCACGTTGAGGGCGGCCATGATCAGCCGTTCTCCTTCTGGATCTGCGCCCACTTCTCTTCCACGTCCGAGATCGGGCCGACGTTGAAGAAGGCCTGCTCGGCGACGTGGTCGAAGTCACCGCGGGCGATGGCGTCGAACGACTCGATGGTCTCCTTCAGCGGAACCGTCGAGCCCTCGACACCCGTGAACTTCTTCGCCATGTAGGTGTTCTGCGAGAGGAACTGCTGGATACGGCGCGCGCGGGCCACGGTGATCTTGTCTTCCTCGGAGAGCTCGTCGACACCGAGGATCGCGATGATCTCCTGGAGCTCCTTGTTCTTCTGGAGGATCTGCTTCACCGTGGTGGCGACGCGGTAGTGGTCGGCGCCCAGGTAGCGCGGGTCCATGATGCGCGACGTCGAGGTCAGCGGGTCGATCGCGGGGTACAGACCCTTCGAGGCGATCTCGCGCGAGAGCTCGGTGGTCGCGTCGAGGTGCGCGAACGTGGTGGCCGGGGCCGGGTCGGTGTAGTCGTCGGCCGGCACGTAGATCGCCTGCAGCGAGGTGATCGAGTGGCCACGGGTCGAGGTGATTCGCTCCTGCAGGATGCCCATCTCGTCGGCCAGGTTCGGCTGGTACCCCACCGCGGACGGCATGCGGCCGAGCAGGGTCGAGACCTCCGAGCCCGCCTGCGTGAAGCGGAAGATGTTGTCGATGAAGAGGAGCACGTCCTGCTTCTGGACATCACGGAAGTACTCGGCCATCGTCAGGGCCGACAGCGCGACGCGGAGACGCGTGCCCGGCGGCTCGTCCATCTGGCCGAAGACGAGGGCGGTCTTGTCGAAGACGCCCGCCTCCTCCATCTCGTGGATGAGGTCGTTGCCCTCACGGGTGCGCTCGCCGACGCCGGCGAACACGGAGACACCGCCGTGGTCCTGCGCGACACGCTGGATCATCTCCTGGATGAGGACCGTCTTGCCGACGCCCGCACCACCGAACAGACCGATCTTTCCACCCTGCACGTACGGGGTGAGGAGGTCGATCGACTTGATGCCGGTCTCGAAGAGCTGCGTCTTCGACTCGAGCTGGTCGAAGGCCGGGGGCTTGCGGTGGATCGGCCAGCGCTCGGTGACCTCGATGGTCTGCCCGGGCTCGAGGTTCAGCACCTCGCCGATCACGTTGAAGACCTTGCCCTTGGTGACGTCGCCGACGGGCACCGAGATCGGCGCGCCGGTGTCCTGGACCTCCTGGCCGCGGACGAGACCGTCGGTCGGCTTCAGGGCGATCGCCCGGACCACGTCGTCGCCGAGGTGCTGGGCGACCTCGAGCGTCAGGGTCGAGGTCTCGCCGCCGATGGTGACCTGCGTGGTCAGGGCGTTGTAGATCTCGGGGATCGAGTCGTGCGGGAACTCGATGTCGACGACCGGGCCCGTCACGCGGGCGATCCGGCCGACCGCGACGGCCTGGTCAGCGACCATGTCGATGGTGTCAGTCATTCTGCTCACTCTTTCTGGATTGCTACTTGGCGACGACGAGCGCGTCCGCGCCGCCCACGATCTCGGAGATCTGCTGCGTGATCTCGGCCTGGCGAGCGTTGTTCGCGAGGCGGGTGTAGTCGGTGATCAGCTTGTCGGCGTTGTCCGAGGCCGACTTCATCGCCTTCTGCGTCGCGGCGTGCTTGGCGGCAGCCGACTGCAGGAGCGCGTTGAAGATGCGGCTCTCGATGTACACCGGAAGCAGTGCGTCGAGCACCGTCTCGACGTCGGGCTCGAACTCGTAGAGCGGCTGCACCGTGGCATCCGGCTCCTCGACGCCCTCGACCACCTCGAGCGGCAGCAGGCGCACGACCGTGGGGGTCTGCGTCATCATGCTCACGAAGGTGTTGTAGACGACGTGGATCTCGTCGACGCCGCCGTCGGAGGCGTCCCGGAGGAAGGCCTCGAGCACGGCGTCGGCGATCTCCTTCGCCAGCTCGAACTCGGGGTTCTCCGAGCTGCCGGTCCACTGCTGCTCGAACCCGCGGTGACGGAACTGGAAGTATCCGACCGCCTTGCGTCCGACGAGGAAGTACACCACCTCTTTGCCCTGCGAGCGGAGGAGCTCGGCGAGCTCCTCCGCCTCACGCAGGACCTGCGAATTGAAGGCACCGGCGAGGCCGCGGTCGCTCGTGAGGATCACGACGGCCGCACGCTCGATCTTCTCGGGCTCGGTCGTCAGCACGTGATCGACGTTGGAGTACGTCGCCACGGCCGAGACGGCACGGGTGATGGCCCGCGAGTACGGCGTCGACGCCGTCACTCGGGCCTGCGCCTTCTGGATGCGCGAGGCGGCGATGAGCTCCATCGCCTTGGTGATCTTCTTCGTCGTCTGGGCAGACTTGATCTTCTGCCGGTAGACCCGAAGTTGCGCTCCCATGTCTCTCCTGTATCCCTGGTGACCTGGCTAGATCGCCGGATGCCTCAGCGGCGACCCTTGACGATCTTCTCCTGGTTGACGTCTTCCTCGGCGATGGCCTCGAACTGCTCGCTGCCGACCGAGGCGAGGGGCTTGCCCTCTCCGGTCTGGAACTCGCTCTTGAAGGTCGAGATCGCCGACTCGAGCTTGGCGATGGTCTCGTCCTCGAGCTTGTTGGACTCGCGGAGCACCGTGAGGGCGTCCGAGTTGCGGCGCAGGTAGTCGAGGAACTCCGACTCGAAGCGCAGGATGTCCTCGACCGGGACCTCGTCCAGGTGGCCCTTGGTGCCGGCCCAGATCGAGACGACCTGGTCCTCGACGGGGTACGGCGAGTACTGCGGCTGCTTCAGCAGCTCGGTCAGGCGCGCACCGCGGGCGAGCTGACGACGGCTGGCCGCGTCGAGGTCCGACGCGAACATCGCGAACGCCTCGAGCGAGCGGTACTGGGCGAGCTCGAGCTTGAGCGTGCCGGAGACCGACTTGATCGACTTGACCTGCGCGTCACCGCCGACTCGCGAGACCGAGATACCGACGTCGACCGCCGGACGCTGGTTCGCGTTGAACAGGTCGGACTGCAGGAAGATCTGGCCGTCGGTGATCGAGATCACGTTGGTCGGGATGTACGCCGAGACGTCGTTCGCCTTGGTCTCGATGATCGGCAGGCCGGTCATCGAGCCGGCGCCGAGCTCGTCGGAGAGCTTGGCGCAACGCTCGAGCAGACGCGAGTGCAGGTAGAACACGTCGCCCGGGTAGGCCTCGCGGCCCGGCGGACGGCGGAGGAGCAGCGACACGGCGCGGTAGGCCTCGGCCTGCTTCGACAGGTCGTCGAACACGATGAGGACGTGCTTGCCGGCGTACATCCACTGCTGGCCGATGGCCGAACCGGTGTACGGCGCGAGGTACTTGAAGCCCGCCGGGTCCGAGGCCGGCGCGGCGACGATGGTGGTGTACTCCATCGCGCCGGCTTCCTCGAGGGCGCCCTTCACGCTCGCGATGGTCGAGCCCTTCTGGCCGATCGCGACGTAGATGCAGCGGACCTGCTTGGTCGGGTCGCCCGACTCCCAGTTGGCGCGCTGGTTGATGATCGTGTCGATCGCGATGGCGGTCTTGCCGGTCTGGCGGTCGCCGATGATCAGCTGGCGCTGGCCGCGGCCGACGGGGATCATGGCGTCGATCGCCTTGATGCCGGTCTGCATCGGCTCGTGCACGCTCTTGCGCTGCATGACGCCGGGCGCCTGGAGCTCGAGCGCGCGACGGCCGTCGATGTCGGTGATCTCGCCGAGACCGTCGATCGGGTTGCCGAGCGGGTCGACGACGCGGCCGAGGAAGCCCTCGCCCACCGGGACGGACAGGACCTCACCCGTGCGGGTGACCTCCATGCCCTCCTCGATGCCGGTGAACTCGCCGAGCACGACGACACCGATCTCGTCCTCGTCGAGGTTCTGCGCCAGGCCCAGGGTGCCGTCGGCGAAGCGGACGAGCTCGTTCGCCATGACCGAGGGCAGGCCCTCGACGTGGGCGATGCCGTCGGCCGCGTCGGTCACGTACCCGACCTCGGTCTTCTGCGCCGCGCCAGGCTCGTACGCCTGAGCGAACTCCGAGAGAGCCGAACGGATCTCATCGGGGCTGATGGAGAGTTCTGCCATTGCCTTTTCCTTTTCCTGGGCTGGCCTGTACCGCGGTACAGCTACTGATGTGTCGCGGCGCAGGACGCCGGTCGTTGTCGTCCGGCGTCAGCCGGCAAGCTTCTGCCGCAGCTCGTTGAGGCGGCTGGCGACGCTGCCGTCGATGACCTCGTCGCCGATCTGCACGCGGACTCCGCCGACGACGGCGGGGTCGACGATGGTGTCGAAGCGGATGGCACGGCCGGCCTGTGCGGCGAGGCCGCGCTCGAGCCGGGCGAGCTGCTCGGCGGTGAGCGGGACGGCGGTCGTCACGGTCGCGACCTCGAAGCCGCGCTCGTCGGCGACCACGGACGCGGCACCGCGCAGCATCTCGCCGATGCGGCGGCCGCGCGGCTGCTGCACCAGGTGACGCACGATGGCGACCGTCGCGGGCGAGGCCTTGCCGCCGAGCAGGCGATCGACGAGCGCCGCCTTCGGCTCGGGGCCGCCGAGCTTCGAGCCGAGCGCGAGCTCGAGCTCCGAGTCGCCGGCGACCGTGCGGTCGAAGGCGAACAGCTCGGCGTCGACCTCGGCGTCGCTCGACGCACGGGCGGCGACCCGGATGCCGAGCTCCTCGGCACCCGCGAGGAAGTCCGCGGCGCTCGACCAGCGGCTCGACGCGGCGCTCACGAGGAGCGAGGCCGCGCCGGCCGAGATCTTGCCGCCGAAGACCGACTCGACGAGCGCGCGCTTCTGCGCGGCATCCGCCTCGTTGTCGGTGAGTGCGGTGCGCAGCTGCGGCGTGGCACCGATCACGCGAACGGCGGCGAGCAGTTCGCTCGCGACCGACAGCTCGGCCGGGCCGAGCGCACCGAGTGCGGTGCGCGTGGCGGCCAGGGCCTGGGTCGTGGCGCTCCCCATGGGCTAGTTCTTCCCTCCGGCGGTGGCCGTGTCGGCCTCGAGATCGGCGAGGAAGCGGTCGACGACCGCCTTCGCCTTCGCGTCATCGGACAGCGTCTCGCCGACCACGCCAGAGGCGAGGTCGATCGCGATGGTGCCGACCTCGCTGCGCAGCGAGACGAGCGCGGACTGCCGCTCGGCCTCGATCTGCGCCTGCGCGCTCGCGGTGACGCGAGCGGCCTCGGCGACCGCGGTGTCCTTGGCCTCGGCGACGATCTGCTTGCCGTCCTCGCGGGCGGTCTCGCGGATACGACCGGCCTCGGCTCGCGCGTCGGCGAGCTGAGCGGTGTACTCCTCGAGGGCCGCTTCGGCCTTGCGCTGAGCCTCATCGGCCTTCGCGATGTTGCCCTCGATGGCCTCTCCGCGCTCGTCGAGCATCTTCTGGACGCGCGGCAGCACGTACTTCCAGAAGAAGACGAGGATGATGACGAAGCAGACCGACGACCAGATGATGTCGTACCACTCCGGGATCACCGGGTTCTGCGTCGACTCCTCAGTCGCAGCCTTGAGTACTGCGTGAAGCACAGTGGCCTCCTAACTCGCTGCGGAAGGGGACTAGTTGGTGAAGATGAAGTAGGTGGCGATACCGATGAAGGCCAGCGCCTCGGTGAAGGCGATACCGATCCACATCAGCACCTGCAGGCGGCCGGCGAGCTCGGGCTGGCGGGCCACGCCCTCGATCGTCTTGCCGACGACGATGCCCACGCCGATGGCCGGGCCGATGGCAGCGAGGCCGTAGCCGACCGTCGCGATGTTGCCGTTGATCTCAGCGAGAACGGTGGTTGCGTCCACGTTGGGGTTTCCTTTCTTAGGGATTGGTGTGGGCGGTTGCCCGGCTCAGTGCTCTTCCGCGACCGCGAGCTGGATGTAGACCGCGGTGAGAAGAGCGAAGACGTAGGCCTGCAGCACGGCGACGAGGATCTCGAAGAGGGTGAACGCCAGGCCGAAGGCGAGGCTGCCCACGCCCATGAGCTTGAACAGCCCGGGCGCCGTGAAGAAGAAGAACTGCGTGGCTGCGAAGAAGAGCACGAGCAGCAGGTGGCCGACGATCATGTTCATCATGAGTCGCAGCGTCAGCGTGACGGGGCGGATGATGAAGGTCGAGATGAACTCGATCGGCGTGACGATGATGTACACCGGCCACGGCACGCCCGAGGGGAAGAGCGCGTTCTTGAAGAAGTTCTTCGGGCTCTTGCGCACACCGGCGTAGATGAAGGTGATGTACGAGACGATCGCGAGGACCAGCGGCACACCGATGACGGAGGTGCCGGCGATGTTCAGGAACGGGATGACGCCCGTGAGGTTCATGAACAGCACCATGAAGAACATGGTGGTGAGGATCGGCAGGAAGCGCTTGCCGTCCTTCTTGCCGAGCAGGTCCTCGGCGATGTTCACGCGAACGACGTCGAGGCCCATCTCGACGAGGCTCTGGAAGCGACCCGGGACGACGCGCATGCGACGGGTGCCGAGCCAGAAGAGCAGGAGGAGCGCGGCGACGGCGACGAAACGCACCAGCATGATGCGGTTGATCTCGAAGGGCGTGTCCTCGAACAGGAGCGGGCCCGGGAAGAATTCGCCGATCGACGGTCCGTGGAATTCACCATCATCGGTTGACATCGGAACCAGCAGGTTCACAGCGTGTGCTAGCAGCGCGTTCTCCTGTTTCGGGGCGTGGAGCGGGGCTCTCGCGACGACGAACATCGGATACGGTTTCGCACACGCGTGAGCGGCGCAAACCGTAGGGGATCGGGGTCTACTCTAGCAATACTTCTACATCGAGACGAATTCGCCGTAGCCGGGAGTTTCGCCGAGATCAGTCCTCGGAGGGCGCCTTCGGGAGCTCGACATCGCTCGCGTAGGGCAGCCGCGACTTGGCCACGACGAGCACGTCGACGACCAGCGAGGCGAGCACGCCGGCCACGATGCTGAGGAAGAGCACCGTCGGATCGAGCCAGTCGACGCCGCGCAGGACGACGACGAGCACGATGAAGACGATGAATTTCACGATCCAGCCGCCGAGCACGACGCCGAAGAAGATGCCGACGAAGAGGTCGCTGTTCGCGTAGCGGTTGGCGAGGAGGATGCTCGCCGAGGTGATGCCCATGAAGACGACGGCCATCACCGTGCCGATGAGGGCGCTCACGAGGCCCGGCACCCCGGCGAAGATCAGCCCGAGCACCGAGCTCACCACCAGGATGACGGCCGCGAGGAGGCCGCCCCAGGTCAGCGCCCGGCGAAGCACCGGGTTCGAGGTGGGCGTGCGGTCTGCGGGGGCGACGTCGTTCATCGGGCTCCTGTTCCGGGGTCGCCCGATTCTACCGAGGGCGTCGCTGCGAGTTCGTCGAGCCCGTCGGCGTGCACCGGCTCCTCCGGCTCGCCGTCCACGGCGTTCACCGGGCCCTCGACCTGGCGCTCCTCCGCAGCCACCGTCAGGCGCTTGCGCCGGCCGAGCGGGGCGAGGGTCAGCACCGTGCAGACGACGAAGCCGACGCCGAGGAAGACGAAGGCCCACAGCACGTCGATCCCGAAGTACAGCGGGAAGACGTAGGTGAGGAGGCATCCGACGGACGCCACCGCGGTCCAGCCGTAGAAGATGAGCACGGCGTTCAGGTGGCTGTGCCCCATGTCGAGCAGTCGGTGGTGCAGGTGCTTGCGGTCGGCGGCGAACGGCGACTTGCCGGCGCGCAGGCGCCGGACGATCGCCAGGCCGAAGTCGAGCAGCGGGATGAGCAGCACGATGAAGGGGAGCAGGATCGGGATGAACGCCGCGAAGAGCTGCTCGAAGCCCACGCTGCCCGGGTTCAGCTGACCGGTGACCGAGATCGCCGACGTCGCCATCAGCAGCCCCACGAGGAGCGCGCCGGCGTCGCCCATGAACAGCTTCGCGGGGCGCCAGTTCAGCGGCAGGAAGCCCGCGCAGGCGCCGACGAGGACGACGGCGATGATCGAGGCGAGGTTGAAGTAGTTGGTCGGCGAGGTCTGCTGCACGAGCAGGTAGGTGTAGACGAAGAACACGCCGTTGGCGATGAGCGAGACGCCGGCGACCAGTCCGTCGAGCCCGTCGATGAAGTTGACCGCGTTCATCACGAGCACGATCGCGAAGACCGTCACCGCGGCGGACATCCAGGAGGAGCCGACGGTGATGCCCCCGATCGGCAGCGAGACGATCGAGACGCCCTGCCAGGTCACGAGGCCGGCGGCGATGAACTGACCGGCGAGCTTCGTCATCCAGTCGAGGTCCCAGAGGTCGTCGGCGACGCCGATGAGCACGATGAGCAGGGCCGCACCGAGGATGGCGAGCACCTGGCCCGGGTTCTGGAAGATGATGGCGACGTTCGCGAATCGAGTCGAGCCGAGCGAGGACACGAACCAGGCCGCCCCGAAGGCGGCGAGCACGCCGATGAACATGGCGATGCCGCCGAGCCTCGGCGTCGGCCGGGTGTGCACGTCGCGCTCGCGGATCTTCGGGTACAGCCGGAACTTCAGGCTGAGACGCCAGACGACGACCGCGCACCCGAAGGTGACGAGGGCGGCGAGCAGCGCGAGGGCGACGAACAGGGTCATGAGCGGGCGGCGTCCGTCTCATCGGGAGCGGCGTCGGTCGACGCGTCCGCGTCCGCCGAGGCATCCGCGGCGGCCGGGAGGGCCGGTTCCGCGATCGGGGCCAGGAGCTCCTCCCCCACGACCTCGGCGATGCGCTCACGGGTGATGACCCCGGCGCGGACGATGCGCAGCGGCCCGCCGGAAGCGAGCGCCGTGGCGTCGACGATGGTGGACGACAGGTCGCCGGGGCGTTCGCCGACGGCCTCGTAGTCGCTGCCGCTCGGCCCCGCCTCGAGATAGACCGCGACCGAATCGCCGAGCATCGCCTCCGCCTCGGCGGCGGTCGTGGCGCTCGGACGGCCGGAGAGGTTCGCGGAGGACACGGCGAGCGGGCCCGTCTCGCTCAGCAGCTCGAGCGCGATCGGATGCGAGGGCATGCGGAGCGCGACCGTGCCGCGCGTCTCCCCCAGGTCCCACTGCAGCGAGGGCTGGGCGTGCAGGATCACGGTGAGCCCGCCCGGCCAGAACGCCGCGACGAGCTCGCGCACCGCATCGGGCACCTCGGCGGCGAGGGCGTCGAGCGTGGGGATCCCGGGCACGAGCACGGGCGGCGGCGAGGTGCGCCCGCGCCCCTTGGCGTCGAGCAGCCGCTGCACGGCGGCGGGCGTGAAGGCGTCGGCCGCGAGTCCGTAGACGGTGTCGGTCGGCAGTACGACGAGCTCGCCCCGGCCGATCGCACCTCTGGCGAGGCGCATTCCGGTGAGCAGCTGGGAGTCGACCGAGCAGTCGTAGATGGCAGTCATGACCTGCCGATTCTAGTCCGGGCCCGCGAGAGGCGACGGCGTGCGGCCGGGGGCGCGCCGGATGCCTCGGGCGACGCCGCGCCCGAGGCATCCGCCGTATCGGCGCCTCAGCGGCGGCCGGCCTTGCGCCGGAAGAGCCAGGCGCCCCAGACGGCCGCGGCGAGCACGATGCCGAGGCACCAGGCCAGCGCGACCCAGCCGGAGCTGCCGAGCGGCGTGCCGACGAGGAAGGAGCGGATCGTCTCGATCACCGGCGTGATCGGCTGGTGCTCGGCGATCGGCCGCAGCCAGTCGGGCATGGTCTCCACCGGCACGAACGCGCTCGACACGTACGGCAGGAACAGCAGGATAAAGCCGTAGCCGTTCGCCGCCTCCGGGCTCGAGGCGGCCAGGCCGATCGCCGCGAACAGATAGGTGATCGCGAGGATGTAGAGCGCGACGACGCCGAACATCGCCAGCCAGTCGAGCGCGGTGGCGTCCGGCCGGAAGCCGACGAGGAGCGCGACGGCGATGACGACGGCGGTCGCGAAGAGGTTCCGGATGACGCTCACGACGACGTGCCCGGTGAGCACCGCGCCGCTGCGCAGCGGCATGGTGCGGAAGCGCTCGATGATCCCGGTCGTCATGTCCCGGGACACCGACACGGCGGTCGAGGAGGCGCCGAAGCCCGCGCAGAGCAGGATGATGCCGGGCACGACGTAGTCGACGTAGCCCCCGCTCGGGTCGATCGCCTGACCGAAGATGAACGTGAACATCAGCATGAGCATCACCGGCAGCACGACGGCCATGAGCATCGACTCGGGGTCGCGGAGCTCCTGGAGCAGGCTCCTGGTCACGAAGACCCGCTCGGCGACGGTGCCGCGGATGCGCGGGCGGAGGGCGCGCGTCGGGCCGGCCGGCGCGGTGCGCGCGGGCAGGGTGGTGGCGTTGGTGGTCATGGTCGTCCCTTCAAGGTCGGTTCGTCACGTGCTCGCGTCGGCACGGGTCAGTTCGTCTCGAGCAATTCGCCGGATCGCACGGCCGAGGATCCGGGCGAGCCGGGCGTTCCGCCCGCGGTGATCGCGAGGAAGACGTCGTCGAGGCTGGGCCGGCGGATGCCGATCCGCGCGCCGGGCACGGCGCCGAGCTCGCTGCGGTCGAGCTCGTCGATGGCGCCGCGCAGGGCGTGCACGCTGCCGTCGGTCGGGATCTCGCGCAGGAGCTCCCCGTCGGCGTCGCGGAGTTCGACGAACTCGCCGCCGACTCGTGCCTTGAGCTCGGCCGCGGTGCCCTCCGCCGCGATCGTGCCGCGATCGAGCACCGCGATGCGATCGGCGAGCCGGTCGGCCTCCTCGAGGTACTGGGTGGTGAGGAACACCGTCGTGCCGGCGTCGGCGAGCGAGCGGATGATGGCCCAGAGTTCCTGCCTGCTGCGGGTGTCGAGCCCGGTCGTCGGCTCGTCGAGGAAGAGCACCGGCACGTCGACCACGAGACTCAGCGAGAGGTCGAGCCGACGGCGCATGCCGCCGGAGAAGGTGCTGACGCGCCGCTTCGCCGCGCCCTCGAGTTCGAAACGCGCGAGCAGCTCGGCGGCCTTCGCGCGGGCCTGCCGCCGGCCGAGCCCCGACAGCCGTCCGAGCATCACCAGGTTCTCGATCGCGGTGAGCTCCCCGTCGACCGCGGCCGACTGGCCGGTCAGCGCGATGCGCCGCTGCACCTCGGCGGGCGCGGTGCGGACGTCGGCGCCGACGACGGTCGCCGCTCCGGCATCGGGCCGCACGAGCGTCGTGAGGATGCCGATGGTGGTCGTCTTGCCGGCGCCGTTCGGGCCGAGCAGCGCGAAGATGCTGCCCGCCTGGACGGCGAGGTCGAGCCCGGCGAGCACCTCGGTGCTGCCGAACCGCTTCCGGAGTCCGCGGGCTTGGATGGCGAGTTCCACGGGTGGTTCCCTTCGTCGAGCGTCTGCGTATCCCGCAAACTGTTTATATCGCCTACAGTTGTTTAAGTAATACACAGTTCTAGACTGAGGTCAAGCCGAACCGAGGAGTGCCGAGTGAATCAGCCCGCGCCGCCCACCGACCCCGAGCTCCCCCGCGGGGTGGCGCTGGCGTGGGGCATCGCCGCACACCCCCAGCGCGGACCGAAGCGCGAGCTGTCGATCGCGCGCATCGTCGAGACGGCGATCGAGATCGCGGATGCAGAGGGGCTCGCCGCGGTCTCGATGAGCAAGGTCGCCACGGCGCTCGGCTTCACCACGATGTCGCTCTACCGCTACGTCACGAGCAAGGACGACCTCGTGCTCCTGATGCAGGAGGGCGCGAGCCTGCCCGTGCAGCCGAGCGAGTCGCTCGAGCGCGACTGGCGCGCCGGCGTCACCGCCTGGGCGCTCGGCATCCGCTCGACGTATCGGGAGCACCCCTGGCTCGTCGACATCCCCGTGTCGGGCGCGCCGATCACGCCCAACAGTCTGCAGATCGTCGACTGGTTCCTGCACGAGGTGCGGGAGCTCCCCCTGAGCGACGGCGAGAAGATGTCGGCGCTCCTGCTGCTCACGGCCTACGTCCGCGCCACGAGCGCGCAGGAGCGCGACCTCACCGCGGCGGCGGCCGGCGGAGCGGATGCCTCGGGCTCCGCCGCGTTCGCCGCGCTCGCCGAGCTGGTGACCCCCGAGCGCTTCCCCGCGCTCAGCCCACTGTTCGCCGCCGGCGGCTACGTGCCGCCGCCCGAGGAGTCCGAGGAGGACGCGGACACCGACTTCACCTTCGGGCTCGAACGGATCCTCGACGGGCTCCAGTACCACCTCGATCGCACGGCCGAGGCGGCCTCGACCTCAGGCTCGGCCGCAGCGGGGCAGAGCGGGGCGGCTCGCGTCGACGCGGAGGCCGCGGGGCCGCAGCCCGAGGGGGACCCGATGCTCGTGCTGCCTCGCGAGCCGAAGGTGCGCGAAGCGGCGAAGGCGCGCAAGGAGGCCGAGCAGAAGGTGCGCGAGGCCGAGAAGGCCCTGCGCGAGGCCCGCAAGCGCGAGCGCGAGGCCGTCAAGCAGGCGCACGAGAAGGAGCAGCACGCGCGCGAGAAGGAGCAGCACGCGCGCGAGAAGGAGCAGCACGCGCGCGAGAAGGCCGCGCGCCAGAGCTGACCGCCGGGCTCAGCGCAGCGCCGTCGTCGCCCGGTCGCGGGCGGTGAGGTCGCGGTGGTGCGAGATGCCCCTCCAGCCGTCGCCGGCGAGGAGCGCCGCGATCGGCGCCGCCTGCAGCTCGCCGTGCTCGATCACGAGCAGGCCCCCCGGGCGCAGCAGCTGCCGCGCCCGCTGCGACAGCACGCGCACGACGTCGAGCCCGTCCGCCCCGCCGTAGAGCGCCATCGCCGGGTCGTGCAGCCACACCTCCGGATCGCGCGGCACCGCCTCGTCCGGCACGTACGGCGGGTTCGAGATCACGAGGTCGACCGCGCCGTCGAGCTCGGGGAGCGCGTCGGCCAGGTCGCCGTGCACCAGCGTCAGATTGGGACCCGCGAGCTCGTCGACGTTGCGGCGCGTCCAGTCGATCGCGTCGCCGGATTTCTCGACGGCGTAGACCCGGGCGTGCGGCACCTCGGTGGCCAGGGCGATCGCGATCGCCCCGCTGCCGCTGCCGAGGTCGACCGCGACCGGCTCGGGCGTCGCCACGGCGCGCAGGGCTTCGACGGCGAGCTCCGTCACCTGCTCGGTCTCGGGGCGCGGCACGAAGACGCCCGGCCCGACGTGCAGTTCGAGCGACCGGAACGCGGCGCGCCCCGTGAGGTGCTGCAGCGGCTCGCGCCGCACCCGACGGGCCACGAGGCCGTCGAGCGTCGCGAGCTGCGCATCGGGCACCTCGGCGCCCACGACGAGCTTCGCCTGCACTCCCCCGCGGCTGAGGCCCAGGACGTGGCCGAGCAGCAGCTCGGCGTCGACCTCGGGATCGGGAACCCCCGCGGCGGCGAGTCGGGCCACCGTCTCCTCTCGCAATTGACGCAGGGAACGGGCGGGCGGGTCGAACGAATCCACGCAATGGAATGTAACGCACACCCGGCTGTGAGACTCCCGCCGTAGTCTGGCAGCGCCCGACCAGTTGCGCTCCGCAGCGCCCGACCCGTTGCTCTCCGAGAGGGGCTCCAGATGGCCAAGATCTACGACGACATCACCCGGACGTTCGGCGGCACCCCGCTCGTGCGGTTGAACCGCCTCACCGAGGGCGCGGGCGCCACCGTGCTCGCGAAGCTCGAGTTCTACAACCCCTCGGCCAGCGTGAAGGACCGTCTCGGCGTCGGCATCGTCGACGCCGCCGAGGCGTCCGGTCAGCTGCAGCCCGGCGGAACGATCGTCGAGGGCACGAGCGGCAACACCGGCATCGCGCTCGCCCTGATCGGTGCAGCACGCGGCTACCGGGTCATCCTCGCGATGCCCGAGACCATGTCGGCCGAGCGCAAGGCGCTGCTGAAGGCCTACGGCGCCGAGCTCGTGCTCACCCCGGGCTCCGAGGGCATGCGCGGCGCCGTCGCGAAGGCCGAGGAGATCGCCGCCTCGACACCCGGCGCCATCCTCGCGCGCCAGTTCGAGAACGAGGCGAACGTCGAGATCCACCGCAAGACGACGGCCGAGGAGGTCTGGGCCGACACCGATGGCGGCGTCGACATCTTCGTCTCCGGCATCGGCACGGGCGGCACGCTGACGGGCACCGGCCAGGTGCTCAAGGAGCGCAAGCCCGAGGTGAAGATCGTGGGCGTCGAGCCCGCCGAATCGCCGATCCTCAACGGCGGAGAGCCCGGGCCGCACAAGATCCAGGGCATCGGCGCCAACTTCGTGCCCGCGGTGCTCGACCGCGAGGTGTACGACGAGATCATCGACGTCAACATCGACCAGGCCGTCGCCACGGCGCGCCGGCTCGGCCAGGAGGAGGGCATCCTCGGCGGCATCTCCTCGGGCGCGACGGTCTACGCCGCGCTGGAGCTCGCGAAGCGCCCCGAGAACGAGGGCAAGACCATCGTGGTCATCGTCGCGAGCTACGGCGAGCGGTACCTGTCGACGGTGCTGTACGAAGGTCTGCTTGACTGATCGGGTGACGATCTTCTCGCGCCTGAAGGAAGACCTCGCGACCGCCCGTGCGCACGATCCCGCCGCACGGGGCGGTCTCGAGGTCTTCCTCGTGTATTCGGGGCTGCACGCCATCTGGACGTACCGGTTGACGCACCGGATGTGGCGCCGCCGCTGGCGCTTCCTCGCCCGGCTCGTCTCGCAGCTCGCGCGCTTCCTCACGGGGATCGAGATCCACCCGGGGGCGACCATCGGCCGGCGGTTCTTCATCGACCACGGCATGGGCGTCGTCATCGGCGAGACCACGGTCATCGGTGACGACGTGATGCTGTACCACGGCGTCACGCTCGGCGGGAAGGCGCCCCGGAACACCCCGCCGGGCACGAAGCGGCACCCGACCCTCGAGGACGGCGTGACCGTGGGCGCCGGCGCGAAAGTGCTCGGCAACATCACGATCGGCGCCTGGAGCGCGGTGGGGGCGAATGCGGTCGTCACGA
Source organism: Agromyces soli (assembly GCF_022811605.1). GTDB lineage: Bacteria > Actinomycetota > Actinomycetes > Actinomycetales > Microbacteriaceae > Agromyces > Agromyces soli. The sequence continues at coordinate 3,468,957 of NZ_CP094533.1, forward strand.
AGGACGCCCCGCCGCACTCGTTGGTCGTCGGCGTCCCCGCGACGGTGCGCCCGCTCTCGAACGCTGCCGCGGATGCCGCGCGCGGCGTGCACGACTGGCACTGGCAGATCTGACGACGCGCGCGCCGCCGCACGGATTCACCGCCGTCGGGCGCGTCCGCTCGCCGGGAGCCCCGCGTCGAGGAGCAGGCGCGCGAGCGGGACGCCCAGCCACGCGTCCCGCCATCCCCAGCGCACGCAGCGCCACCCGGTGATCGCTCGGATCGCATTCTCTCTCCGTTTCTCCTCGATGAGGGTCGCCGCAGTACGCGCCCCGCCGCTGCCGTACTTGCCCATGCCGTCGGCCTCGCCCCACACCCCAAGGCCCGGCCACGCGAAGTCGAGCCGAGCGGTCCGCCCGTCGGTGAGGCGGACCTCGTGCTGCGAGCGCGGCGGCGGGAAGCCGTACTCCTCGAAACGCAGCCGGCTCAGCGACTCGAGCGGGCTCTCGGCCAGCGGGTCGGCGCGGGCGAGGACGGCCGCGATCCGGGGACTCCCCCGGAACGGCCGCCGACGTTCGAGGATCGCCACGAGTTCGTCGAGCGTGCAGTCTGGGCGCGGATCGCCGTCGAGCCGAGGGCCGATCGCGGCATCCACCATCGCGAGCGCGGTCACGAGGGGTGATCGACGACCGACCTCGAGGACCGCCTCGGCGAGCGAGGTGAGCCGGACGCCGCCATGCGACTCGACGACGGTGTCGGCTCGGCGCCCCAGCTCGATGACGCCGTTGCGGATGCGCCCGGAGGCCCCGCCCGCGAGAACGGTCACCTGCGCCGGGATCGCCCCGACCGCCGGCATGCCGTGCAGCAGCGCGGCGGTGTATCCCGCGAAGACCGGGTCCTCGCGCTGCGCGGCTGCGGCGAACGCGGTCAGGAGGTGATGGTCGGCTCCGCGCAGCGGCGGGTCGGCGCCGACCGGTGCGTAGACCCCGCGCCGAACGCGCTGCACCTCGCCGGCACGTACCGCCCGGTTGAGCTGCGCCTGCTGCCCGGTCTGGCGCGCCGCGGACGTGCGGATGAGCCGATGGCGATCGATCGGCAGGGGCGTTGAGTCGTCGGGGCGGCTGGGCACCGCCTCAGCATCGAGCCGTGCGAGCCGCCGTCCCGGCGCTCGGAGCGCATCCGTGGAGGACGCCGCAGCTCGCCACGATGTGGAGGAGGAGCAGGGGCATCCAGGTGCGTTCGCGCGCCCTTCGGCGGCCCGCAGGCCTCGACCCGAGGCATCCGCGCCACTTCGCTCGCCACGCGCCACTCCGAGTGGCGCGACGAGCACGAAGTGGCGCGCGCGCTGCGTCAGGGCCCGCGTAGTCAGCCGCAGACCGGGCAGCGTCCGTCAGGCGCCGGAGCCCTGCCCGGGCGGCTCAGTCGTCGCCGGAGGCGGCCAGCTGCGACTCCTCGTCGGCGCGGATCGCCGACTCGATGATGGGGTCGAGCGCACCGTTCATCACCTGATCGAGGTTGTACGCCTTGTAGCCGGTGCGGTGATCCGCGATGCGGTTCTCGGGGAAGTTGTACGTGCGGATGCGCTCGGACCGGTCCATCGAGCGGATCTGCGAGCGGCGGGCGTCGGAGGCCGCCGCGGCGAGCTCCTCCTGCTGCCGGGCGAGGAGCCGTGCCCGCAGCACGCGCATGGCCGCCTCGCGGTTCTGCAGCTGCGACTTCTCGTTCTGCATCGAGACGACGATGCCGGTCGGCAGGTGCGTGATGCGCACGGCGGAGTCGGTCGTGTTGACCGACTGGCCACCGGGGCCGCTCGATCGGTAGACGTCGATCTTGAGGTCGTTCTGGTTGAGGTCGACCTCCTCGGGCTCGTCGACCTCGGGGAAGACGAGCACGCCCGTCGTCGAGGTGTGGATGCGCCCCTGCGTCTCGGTCACGGGGACGCGCTGCACGCGGTGCACGCCGCCCTCGTACTTGAGGTGCGCCCACACGCCCTGCGAGGGATCGCTCGCGTTCGACTTGATCGCGAGCTGCACGTCCTTGTAGCCGCCGAGGTCGGACTCGTTGCGCTCGAGCAGCTCGGTCTTCCACCCCTTGGACTGCGCGTACTGGATGTACATGCGCAGCAGGTCGGCGGCGAACAGCGCGCTCTCGGCACCGCCCTCGCCGCCCTTGATCTCCATGATCACGTCGCGGCCGTCGTCGGGGTCGCGCGGGATCAGCAGCCGCCGCAGCTTCTCCTGCGCCTCGGCGAGGGATGCCTCGAGCGCGGGCACCTCCTCGGCGAACGCCTCGTCCTCTTTCGCCAGCTCGCGGGCGGCCTCGAGATCGTCGCCGGCCTGCACCCAGGCGCCGTGTGCGGCGACGATCTTCGAGAGCTCCGCGTACCGCCGGTTCGCCTTCTTCGCGCGAGCGGGGTCGGCGTGCAGCGCCGGGTCGGCGAGCTCCTGCTGGAGCTCGCCGTGCTCGGCGATCAGCGGTCGGACGGTTTCGAACATCGGCGGATCAGCGGTGGTCGGACTCGTTCGAGTGCCCGCCGACCGGTGCCGACTTCTGCATGAGGAGCAGGAACTCGGTGTTCGACTGGGTCTCCTTGAGCCGCCCGAGGACGGCCTCGAGCGCCTGCTGCGGCTCGAGGCCGGCGAGCGCGCGACGGAGCTTCCAGGTGATCTTCACCTCGTCGGGGCTGAGCAGCATCTCCTCGCGACGGGTCGACGACGCGTTCACGTCGACCGCCGGGAAGATGCGCTTGTCGGCGAGCTGGCGGCTGAGGCGCAGCTCGCTGTTGCCGGTGCCCTTGAACTCCTCGAAGATGACCTCGTCCATCTTCGACCCGGTCTCGACGAGCGCGGTGGCGAGGATGGTGAGCGAGCCGCCGTTCTCGATGTTGCGCGCGGCGCCGAAGAAGCGCTTCGGCGGGTACAGCGCCGAGGCGTCGACGCCGCCGGAGAGCACGCGGCCCGAGGTCGGCGCGGCGAGGTTGTACGCGCGGCCGAGACGGGTGATCGAGTCGAGCAGCACGACGACGTCGTGGCCGAGCTCCACCAGGCGCTTGGCGCGCTCGATGGCGAGCTCGGCGACGGTGGTGTGGTCCTCGGCGGGACGGTCGAAGGTCGAGGCGATGACCTCGCCCTTCACCGTGCGCTCCATGTCGGTGACCTCTTCGGGGCGCTCGTCGACGAGCACGACCATGAGGTGGACCTCGGGGTTGTTCTGCGAGATCGCGTTCGCGATCTGCTGCAGGACGATCGTCTTGCCGGCCTTCGGCGGCGCGACGATGAGGCCGCGCTGGCCCTTGCCGATCGGGGCGACGAGGTCGATGATGCGCTGGGTGAGCTTCGTCGGCTCGGTCTCGAGGCGCAGGCGGTCCTGCGGGTACAGCGGCGTGAGCTTCTGGAAGTCGACGCGGGCCGCCGCCTCCTCCGCGGTCTGGCCGTTGATCGAGTCGACCTTCACGAGCGCGTTGTACTTCTGGCGGCTGCTGCCCTCGCCCTCGCGCGGCTGCTTGATGGCGCCGACCACGGCGTCGCCCTTGCGCAGGTGGTACTTCTTCACCTGTCCGAGCGAGACGTAGACGTCGCTCGGGCCGGGCAGGTAGCCCGTGGTGCGCACGAAGGCGTAGTTGTCGAGCACGTCGAGGATGCCGGCGACGGGGATGAGCACGTCGTCGTCGAGGATCTCGGGCTCGACCTCGTCACCCTGGCCGCCCTGGCCGCGGCGCTTGCGGTCGCGGTAGCGGCTGCGACGGCCGCCCTCGCCGTCCTGCTGCTGGGTCTGCTGGCCGCCCTGCTGGCCCTGCTTGTCGCGGCCCTGGCCCTGCTTCTCGCCGTCGGCGGTCTTGTCGCCGTCGTTCTTGTCGTTCCTGCGCTCGCCGTCGTTCTTGCGCTCGCCGTCGTTCTTGCGCTCGCCGTCGTTCTTGCGCTCGTTGCGGGCGTCGCCGTTGCGACCGCCCTGCGACTTCTCGCCGTCGGCCTGCGACTCGCCGCGGCCGTTCTGCTGCTTGTCGTCGGCGTTGCGCTCGCCGCCGCGGCGGCCGCGACGACGGCCCTGCCGGGGCTCGGGCGTCTCGCCCGACTCGCCCTCGGCGGCGGCCGGACGCTGGCCGGCCTCGCCGGTGGCGGCCGCGAGCTCCTCGCGCACGGCGGCGCGGGCGGCCTCACGGGCGGCCTCGTCGTCGCCGGGGACGAGCGGAACGCCGGAGCCGCCGCCGTTCACGTGCTGCACGGCGGCGGTGCCGCTGCTCGTCACGCGACGCGACTGGCGGCCGCGACGCGCGGGCGCCTCGGTCTGCGCCGGCGCCTCGGCGACGGGCGCCTCGGCCGGGACAGATGCTTCGACGGCCGGCGCCTCAACGGCCGGCGCCTCGGACGCAGCGGATGCCTCGGTTGCCGGGGCCTCGTCGGCGGGCGCCTCGGTCGCGACGGCGGGTGCCGCCTCGGCAGGGGCGGGCGCGTCGGCCTCGACGGTCGGCACGTCGAGCTCGACGTTGCCGGCTGCCTGCTGGGCCTCGATGAGCTCGATCAGCTCGCCCTTGCGGCGCTTCGAGGCGCCGGCGATGCCGAGGGAGCCGGCGAGCTCGACGAGCTCGGCCACCTTGAGGCTCTTGAGTTCTGCGGTGCTGGCCGCGTTCTGGACGCGGTCGGTTCCGTTGGTCACTGGGGTATGTTCCTTTCCCCCGGCCGCGAGATTCGCGGGCTCGGAAGGGCTGGTCGCTCGACAGCGGGCGATCGATGCGCGCGGAGGCGCAGATCTGCGCAAGAGCGAGAGCAATGAATTGCCGGGAATCGCACCATGCGGCGACGGACGCGAACCGCGTGTCGGTCGTCGGGTGCGGGGTCGAGTCTAGCACCCGACCCCGCCCGGGGACGAACCGCGACGCGCCAATCCGTACGGAAGCGTCCGCCGGCGCGCCGGGTCAGCCCGCCTGGACGGTCGCGCCCTTGAAGTCGACGGCGAGCGGCAGGGCCTGCCAGGCCGTCTCCGAGCGCTCGGCGACGAGCGCCGCGGCCTCCGCACGCTCGGCCGGGTCGCTCGCGAGGACGAGGATCGAGGGCCCGGCGCCCGAGACGACGGCCGGATGCCCCGCGGCGCGGAGCGCCCGGATGAGGGCGTCGGTCTCGGGCATCGCCTGCGCCCGGTAGTTCTGGTGCAGCTTGTCCTCCGTCGCCGCGAGCAGCAGCTCGGGGCTCTGGATCAGCGCGGCGACGAGCAGCGCCGAACGCGAGACGTTGAACACCGCGTCCTCGTGCGGCACTTGCTCGGGCTGCAGCGAACGGGCGAGCGCCGTCGACATCTCGTGCTCGGGCACGAGCACGAGCGGCGAGACGCCGCGGTGCACGATGAGCTTCTTGTGGCGCGGTCCCTCCGGCGTCGTCCACGCGATCGTGAGCCCGCCGAAGAGCGCGGGGGCGACGTTGTCGGGGTGGCCCTCGAGCTCGGTCGCGAGCTCGAGCAGGCGGTCGGCGTCGAACTCGACGACGCCCTCGAGCAGGCCCTTCGCGATCATCACGCCGGCGACGATCGCCGCACCCGAGGAGCCGAGCCCTCGGCCGTGCGGGATCGTGTTGCGCGCCACGAGCCGGATCGGCGGCAGGGCGTAGCCCGCGCGGGCGAAGCTGTGCGCCGCCGCGCGCACGACGAGGTGCGAGTCGTCGAGCGGCACCTCGCCGGCACCGACGCCGTGCACCTCGATCTCGAGGCCGGCCTCGATCACGCTGACCTCGAGCTCGTCGTACTGCGCGAGCGCGAGCCCGAGCGTGTCGAAGCCGGGGCCGAGGTTCGCCGAGGTGGCGGGCACCTTCACGACGATCGAGCGTCCCACGAGGCCGGGGGCCTGTGCGAGCTCTTGCTCCGGCATCGCGCCGGCCATCCCGCCGCTCACGCGCCGAGCCCCAGCAGCGAGGCGACCTGGGCCGTGTCGACGGGGACGACGACCGGCTGCTCCTCCGTGCCGTCGGCGCGGCGGACCGCCCACTGCGGATCCTTCAGCCCGTGGCCGGTGACCGTGAGCACGACGCGCGCACCAGCCGGCACCTGCCCGGCCTCGGCGCGCTCGAGCAGTCCGGCGACGGAGATCGCCGAGGCGGGCTCGACGAAGATGCCGACCTCGGCCGAGAGGATGCGCTGCGCCTCGAGGATGCGCTCGTCGGCGATCGCGCCGAAGTAGCCGTCGGTCTCGTCCCGCGCGGAGAGCGCGAGCTCCCACGAGGCGGGGTTGCCGATGCGGATGGCGCTCGCGATCGTCTCGGGGTCGCGCACGGGCTCGCCGCGGACGATCGGAGCCGATCCCGCCGCCTGGAAGCCGAACATGCGAGGCATCCGCGTCGCGTTGCCCGCCTGGATGTCCTCGCGGTACCCGCGCGTGTACGCCGTGTAATTGCCGGCGTTGCCGACCGGCACGAAGTGGAAGTCGGGCGCATCGCCGAGCACCTCGACGACCTCGAAGGCCGCCGTCTTCTGCCCCTCGATGCGGTCGTTGTTCACCGAGTTGACGAGGTGGACCGGGTGCACGTCGGCCAGCTCGCGGGCGATGTCGAGGCAGTCGTCGAAGGTGCCCTGCAGCTGAATGATGCGGGCGCCGTGCGCGACGGCCTGGCTGAGCTTGCCCATCGCGACCTTGCCCTCGGGCACGAGCACCGCCGCCGTGATGCCGGCGTGCGCCGCGTAGGCGGCCGCCGAGGCCGAGGTGTTGCCCGTCGAGGCGCAGATGACGACCTCGGCGCCGCGCTCGACGGCCTTCGTGACGGCCATGGTCATGCCGCGGTCCTTGAACGAGCCGGTCGGGTTCATGCCCTCGAACTTCACCCAGACGTCGGCGCCGGTGCGGCGGCCGAGCGCGGGGGCCGGCAGCAGCGGCGTGCCGCCCTCGCCGAGCGTGACGATGGGGGTGGCGTCGGTGACGTCGAGCCTCGAGGCGTACTCGCGGATGACGCCGCGCCACTGGCGCGAGCCCGGCTTGGGGGTGGGCTGGTTCACTGGGCTCCTTCGACTCGGAGGACGGACGCGACGGACACGACGACCGGGCTCGCCGCGAGTGCGGCGACGGTCTGGGCGAGGGCGCCCTCACTGGCCTCGTGCGTGCCGATGACCAGCGTAGCCCGGCCGGAGACCTCGTCCACGGTCTGCTCGAGCTGCTCGACCGAGACCCCGTGGTCGGCGAAGACGTGCGCGATGGTGGCGAGCACGCCCGGCTCGTCGGCGACCTCGAGCGTGATGGCGTAGCGGGTCGTGATGCGGTCGATCGGCAGCACCGGCAGGGCGGCGTGCGTCGACTCCGCGGTGCCCGGGCCGCCGATGACGTGCCGGCGGGCAATCGCGACGAGGTCCCCGAGCACGGCCGACGCCGTCTGCACGCCGCCGGCGCCGGCGCCGTAGAACATCAGCGGGCCGGCGGCGGCGGCCTCGACGAAGACCGCGTTGTTCGCGCCGTGCACGGCGGCGAGCGGGTGGCTGCGGGGCACGAGCGCCGGGTAGACGCGGGCCGAGACGCCCTCCTCGCCGCTCGCGGCATCCGCGATCCGCTCGCAGATCGCGAGCAGCTTGACCACGTAGCCGGCCTTCCGCGCGGACTCGACCTGCTCCGCGCTCACCTGCGTGATGCCCTCGCGGTGCACGTCCTCGATCGGGACGTTCGTGTGGAACGCGAGGCTCGCGAGGATCGCGGCCTTCTGCGCCGCGTCGTAGCCGCCGATGTCGGCGGTCGGGTCGGCCTCGGCGTAGCCGAGCTCGGTCGCGGTCGCGAGCGCGTCCTCCAGGGAGGCGCCCGTCGTGTCCATGCGGTCGAGGATGAAGTTCGTGGTGCCGTTCACGATGCCGAGGATGCGCTCGACCCGGTCGCCGGCGAGCGAGTCGCGCAGCGGGCGGATGATCGGGATCGCCCCGCCGACCGCGGCCTCGTAGGAGAGCTGCGCGCCGACCTGCTCGGCCGCGGCGAAGAGCTCCGGGCCGTGCGCGGCGATGAGCGCCTTGTTGCCCGTCACGACGTCGGCGCCGGAACCGATCGCCTGCAGCACGAGCGTGCGCGCCGGCTCGATGCCGCCCATCAGCTCGATGACGACGTCGGCGCCGAGGATGAGCGTCTCCGCGTCGGTCGTGAGGAGCTCCCGGGGCAGTTCGACATCGCGGCGGGCGTCGACGTCGCGGACCGCGACGCCGACGAGCTCGAGCCGCGCGCCGATGCGCTGGGCCAGCTCGTCGCCGTGCTCGAGGAGGAGCCTCGCGACCTGCGATCCGACCGACCCGGCGCCCAGGAGTGCGACGCGGATGGAGCGGTACTCGATCATTCTGAGGTCCCTTCGGCTGGGGTGGAGACGGCGTCCGAGGTTCCGGATGCGTCGTGCCCGACGTCGCGGGCGAGGAGATCGGCGATGGTCTCGCCGCGGACGATGACCCGCACGGCGCCCCGGTCCACGGCGACGACGGCCGGGCGGGGCACGTGGTTGTAGTTGCTCGAGAGCGACCAGCAGTACGCGCCCGTCGCGGCGACGGCGACGAGGTCGCCCGGGCCCACGTCGTGCGGCAGGTACTCGCGGTCGACCACGATGTCGCCGGCCTCGCAGTGCTTGCCCGCGATGCGGACGAGCGCGGCGGGCTCCGCCGAGCTGCGGGAGGCCAGCCGGGCCGAGTAGTCGGCCCCGTACAGCGCGAAGCGCGCGTTGTCGCTCATGCCGCCGTCGACGGAGACGTAGTGCCGCCAGCCCTCCTCGGTCGGCACGGGCTTCACCGTGCCGACGCGGTAGAGCGTGACGCCCGCTGGGCCCACGATCGTGCGGCCGGGCTCGAAGGCGAGCTTCGGGACGGGGATGCCGAGGGCGCGGCAGCCCTCGGCCACCGCGTCGGCGATGCCGTCGGCGATGCGCTCGATGGGCGCCGGATCGTCGGCCGCGGTGTAGGCGATGCCGAAGCCGCCGCCGAGGTTCAGCTCGGGCACCGGGCCGGTGGCCAGCAGCGCGGCGTGCTCGGCGAGGAGCCGCGCCGCCGACTCGGCGAAGCCGGCCGCGTCGAAGATCTGCGAGCCGATGTGGCAGTGCAGCCCCAGGAACTCGAGCGAGGGGTGCGAGCGGATGCGTTCGCCGAGCTCCACGGCGCGGCCGAGCGTCACGCCGAACTTCTGGTCCTCGTGCGCGGTGGCGAGGAACTCGTGCGTCGACGCGTGCACGCCGCTGTTCACGCGGAGGCGCACGCGCTGCACGCGGCCGGCGGCCGCAGCAGCCCGGGCGACCCGCTCGATCTCGATCTCGCTGTCGATGATGAGGGCGCCGACGCCGGCCTCGACCGCGGCGGCGATCTCCGCCTCCGACTTGTTGTTGCCGTGGAAGCCCAGGCGCGCGGGCTCGGCGCCCCCGGCGAGCGCGACGGCGAGCTCACCGCCCGAGCACACGTCGACGGCGAGACCCGACTCGGTCACCCAGCGGACGATCGCCGTGGAGAGGAACGCCTTGCCCGCGTAGTAGACGGTCGCCTCGGTGCCGATGCGGCGCGCTGCCGCCTCGAACGCGGTGCGGGTGCGGGCGGCTCTGGCGCGAACGTCGCCCTCGTCGAGCACGTAGAGCGGGGTGCCGAACCTGGCCGCGAGGCTCTCCGCGTCGACGCCGCCGACGACGAGTCGGCCGGCCTCGTCACGGGTCGCGCTCGCGGGCCAGACGCCCTCGACGAGCGCGTTCGGGTCGGCGGGCACCTCGAGGGTGCGGCGGTCTGCTGCGTGTCCTGCCACGTACGAACCTCACGGGATGCGGGAGCTGGGGGTGCTGCGCGGCGAGCGAACCCGGATTGGTCCCTGAAGCCAGTCGGCGTCATCCGCCTCGGCGGATCATCGCGAGTCTATCGACGGAGCCGGAGCCGCTGAAATTCATGACGACGCCCCGAAACGTCGGGTCAGTCGCAGCTGCCGGTCGTCGACAGGCTCGCGCCGTCGAGCGTGAAGCGCTCCGCCCCGAGCCACGCCGTCGCGGTGCCGGGCTCGACCTGCACGCGCTCCGCCCGGAGCCCCTCGGGCAGGTACTGCGCGACGCACACGGCGACCGGCTCCTCGCCGAGCAGCCGCTCGACGAGGCCCGACACGTCGATGCTGCCGCCGAGGGCGCCCACCGAGACGTCGACGGGGGTGAGCAGCACCTCGTCGCCGGCCGCCTCCGGGCGCGCGCTCGCCGTGTAGTCGACGGTGAGGCCGAGCAGCTCGGCCTGTCCGGCGTAGCCGACCGTGCCCTCGCCGAGCTCGACCGTGCCCACCGCCGCCGCGGTGCCGGCTTCGGCGATGAGGGCGTTCAGCGCGTCCTGCTCGATCGTGACGCGGGCGGAGAGCCGACCGACCGGCTCCGCGAGGTCGACGGGCACGCCGTGCAGCGTGACATCGACGGCCACGGGCGCACCGCGCACCTCGAGTTCGGGTGCGGAGAGCTCGACCTCGTCCATCCGACCGGAGAGGTACTGGGCGATGACGGAGAAGCCGCCGATGCGGACGTCGACGTCGCCCTGCACGTCCTCGGGCAGCTTCTGCTGGATCTTGGCCGCCACCTGCTGCTGCGCGATGCCGCGGGCGATGCCGTCGGCGACGACCGCGGCCACGCCGAGCACGACGACGACGACGAGCACGATGACGAGGGCGCGCAGCCCGCGCCGCTTCGGCTTCGGCCCCCGGGCACCGGGAGCCGGGTCGATCGGCACGGTCGCGGCCTCGCTCATCGCGCCTCCGTCACATCCGCTCGGGCGCCGAGACGCCGAGGAGGTCGAGGCCGTTGCGGAGCACCTGGCCGGAGGCGTCGTTCAGCCAGAGCCGGGTGCGGTGCAGCGGGCCGACCGGCTCCTCGCCGAGCGGCAGCACGCGGCAGTTGTCGTACCAGCGGTGGTAGAGCCCGGCGAGTTCCTCGAGATAGCGGGCGACGCGGTGCGGCTCGCGCAGCTCCGCCGCCTGCGCCACGACGCGCGGGAACTCCTGCAGGGCGCCGAGCAGGGCCGACTCCGTCTCGTGCTCGAGCAGCTCCGGGGCGAACTCCGAACGGTCGACGCCGGAGGCGGCCGCGTTCCGGGCGACGGCCGCGGTGCGGGCGTGCGCGTACTGCACGTAGAAGACGGGATTGTCGTTGGTGCGCCGCTTCAGCACCTCCGGGTCGATCGCGATCGGCGAGTCGGCCGGGTAGCGCGCGAGGGTGTACCGGAGCGCGTCGGTGCCGAGCCAGGCCTGCAGGTCGTCGAGCTCGATGATGTTGCCGGCGCGCTTGGACAGCCGGGCGCCGTTGACCGAGACGAGCTGGCCGATGAGGATCTCGATGTCGCGCTCGGGGTCCTCGCCCGCGGCGCCCGCGACGGCCTTCAGCCGGTGCACGTAGCCGTGGTGGTCGGCGCCGAGCAGGTACATCTTGTGCTCGAAGCCGCGGTCGCCCTTGTCGAGGTAGTACGCCGCGTCGGCGGCGAAGTAGGTGGGCACGCCGTTCGAGCGGCAGAACACGCGGTCCTTGTCGTCGCCGAAGTCGGTCGTCTTCACCCAGATCGCGTCGTCGGCCTCGTAGACGTGACCCTGGGCGCGCAGTCGCTCCAGCGCCGCGTCGATCGCCGAGACGCCGTGCTCGTCCTTCTGGTGCAGCCGGCGCTCGCTCGTCCACACGTCGAAGTGCACGTTGAAGCGGTCGAGCGAGGCCTGGATCTCGGCCAGTTGGTGCTCGTAGGCGATCTCGCGGGCGGTGTGCAGCGCGGTCGCGTCGTCGAGCTCGCCGAGCTTCGGCTCGCGCTCGAGCACGACCTTCGCGAGGTCGGCGATGTACTGGCCGGGGTAGCCGCCCTCCGGCGTCGGCTCGCCCTTCGCCGCCGCGAGCACCGAGGCGCCGAAGTTGTCCATCTGGTTGCCGGCGTCGTTGATGTAGTACTCGTTCGCGACCTCGGCGCCCGCGGCGCGCAGCACCCGGCTGATCGAGTCGCCGAGCGCCGCCCAGCGGGTGTGGCCGATGTGCAGGGGGCCGGTGGGGTTCGCCGAGACGAACTCCATGTTGATCACTCGGCCCGCCTGGGTGGTGCCGTGCCCGTAGTCGGCGCCCGCGTCGACGATCGTCTTCGCGAGTGCGCCGGCCGCCGCCGCGTCGAGGCGGATGTTGATGAAGCCGGGACCGGCGACCTCGGCGCTCGCCACGCCGTCGAGCTCGGCGAGGCCGGAAGCGAGCTCCTCGGCGATCTCGCGCGGGTTCGCGCCGAGCGGCTTCGCGATGCGCAGCGCCACGCTCGAGGCCCAGTCGCCGTGCTCGCGCAGCTTCGGCCGCTCGAGCACGATCTGCTCGGGGGTGACGCTCAGCTCGAGCTCCGCGCCCGCCGCGCGACGTCGCTCCACGAGGGCGGCGACGAGGTCGGACAGGGCATGCGAAAGATCGGCTGGAGTCACGCACGAATCCTATCGTTCGCGATTGATAGGGTTCCTCCCATGTCGCGCATGCACCGCTCCCCCGCCGTCCGGTCCGCCAAGGCCGTGGCGGCGTTCCTCGTCACAGTCGCGGCGACCGCCGCCTTCGCGGGCTGCGCGGCCGAGTCGCCGACCCCGAGCTCGACGCCGAGCGGGTCGCCGTCGCCCTCGAGCTCCGCGCCCGCGCCGAGCGAGACGCCGAGCGCCACTCCGGAGCCCACGTCGACACCGTTCAGCGCCGACTGCGACACCCTGATCACCCCCGATCAGATCTACGAGTTCAACGCCAACTTCGGCCTCGAAGAGGGCTTCGAGCCGAGCTCCACCGACGTCTCGGCCACGGTCGCGGCGGGCGGCACCGCCTGCGGCTGGCTCAACCAGACGAGCGGCGAGGTCATCCAGCTCGGCGTCGCGACGCCCGCCGGCCCGGCGCTCGACGCCGCCCGCAACCAGGCGGCGTCCGGCTCGAGCGCGGTGCCCACGTACGGCACGCCGCCGGCGGTCGAGGGGTACTTCCGCCAGTCCGGCGACTCGGGCGAGGCGCAGATCTTCACCGAGAGCGGCTACTGGATCGTCATCGACTCGAACGCGCTCTTCGAGCCGGGCGACGCCCAGCAGCTCGTCGAGGCGGTGCTGTCGAACCTGCCGGCGTGACGCCGGGCCACGGCCAGGCGGAACGGGAAGGAGCGAGGATGGCTGCGCGATCCGCCAAGGGCACGCCATCGTGGCTCGGCGCGGTCAACGACCGGGTCGGACTCTCGGCGCTGCTCGACCACGGCCCGCTCACCCGCAACCGGATCTGCGAGATCGTCGGCGTCTCCAAGCCCACGGCGTCGCTGATGATGACCCGGCTGCTCGCCGCAGGCGTCATCGAGGAGCGCGGCACCGTCGCGGGCTCCCCCGGCCGGAACGCCGCGCTGTACGCGGCGCGCATCGACCGCCCGCTCGGCGTGGCCGTCGACCTCGACGCCGCCGAACTCCGGGCGACCGTCGTCGACGCGGTCGGCACGGAGCATCCGGTCGCCCGCTTCGCCCTGCCCGCCGCGGCCGCCGACCGCGACGCGGTCGCGGAGATCCGCCGCGCCATCGCCGACGCGAGCGCGGCGGCCGGCACCGACGCCGAAGCGGTGCACACGGTCGTGATCGGCACCGCCGGCTACGTCGACCCCGGCGAGGAGGGCGAGCTGTTCACCGAGACGCTGCCCGGCTGGCCGGTGCTGCGCGTGCGGCAGACGCTCGAGGCGGCGCTCGGCCGCACGGTGTTCATCGAGAACGACGTGAACCTCGCCGCCGTCGCGGAGCGCGACTCGGGCGCCGGGGTCGACGGCGAGGTGTTCGCGCTCGTCTGGCTCGGCAACGGCGTCGGCGCCTCCTTCGACGTGGCCGGCGACCTGCACCGCGGCAGCTTCGGCGGGGCCGGCGAGATCGGCTTCCTCCCCCTCTCCGCGGAGGCGCGCGCGATGGACCCGGAGGCCCAGACGGTGCAGGACCTCGTCGGCGGCCGGGCGGTCGAGCGCTTCGTCCGGGCCGAGGGGCTGCCCGCCGGCGACCACCCGACGGCCCTCGCCGCGCTCGCCGCCGCCGGACCCGAGGTGCGCGCCCGCTTCACCGCGGAGTTCGGCGAGCGCGTGGCGCACGCCGTCCTTCCGCTGCTCGCCACGCTCGACCCGCGGCAGCTCGTGCTGGCCGGCCCGGTCGCGGCGATCGGCGGCGACGAGCTCGCGGCCGTCGTGCAGGCGGCGATCCGCCGGATCAGCCGCTGGTACCCGGAGGTCGTGGCGACGGAGGTGCGCGACGTGCCGGTGCTCCGGGGCGGCCGCACGTACCTGCGCGCGAAGGTGCGCGAGGACCTGCTGGACACCGTCGCGAGCCTCGTCGTGCACTGAGCCGAGCGTTCGGCGCGCCCCTCGCGGGGTGCTACTGTTGACAGCTGTGCGCCTCCGTAGCTCAGGGGATAGAGCGCCGGTTTCCGGTACCGTAGGTCGGGGGTTCGAATCCCTCCGGGGGCACGAGTTCGAATGACGCGGGACGCGAGTCCCGCGTCATTCGCGTTTCCGCCCCAACCGATTCGCCGACTCACTCGTCTCTTCAAGTGACGGCGGATCGTCCGCCGTCGGGAGGAACGAACGTGGCGAGCGCATGGGACCGGGTCGCGGAGCGGCTCGTCGCCGAACGCGGCGACGCCCTGGTGCGCTACGCCTACCTGCTCTGCGGCGATCGGGACGAGGCGGCCGACCTCGTGCAGGACGCGCTCGTCCGCACCTTCGGCCGGCCCCGCCGCTCGCTCGAGCTGCCGCGCGCCGAGGCCTACGTGCGACGAGCCATCCTGAACCTCGTCATCGACCGCTCCAGGCGGCGGGACACCTGGCGACGGGTCAGGCACCTCGCCGTCGAGCCCGAGCGGACGGTCGCCGCCGCCGAGGCGGTGGACGAGCGGATCGATCTCGCCGAGCGGCTGCGCACGCTCTCGCCGAGGCAGTCGGCGTGCCTGGTGCTGCGCTACTACGAGGACCTGCCGGTCGCGGAGATCGCCCGCGTCCTCGGCATCGCCCAGGGCTCCGTGAAGCGCTACCTGAGCGACGGGCTGCGGGCGCTCTCCTCCAGCATGATCGCGGCCGATCCGGCCGCCGGAACGGGAGGCGGAGATGGAACGCCCTGA
This sequence comes from Agromyces soli, assembly GCF_022811605.1. Taxonomy (GTDB): domain Bacteria; phylum Actinomycetota; class Actinomycetes; order Actinomycetales; family Microbacteriaceae; genus Agromyces; species Agromyces soli. The sequence continues at coordinate 3,483,975 of NZ_CP094533.1, forward strand.
CCCTGAGGCGCTGCGTCGCGCCCTGCACGCGGATGCCGAGGGCGCCGACGGCGCCCGGCTCGACCTCGAGGGGGTGCTCTCGCGCAGCCGGCGCGACCGCCGACGACGGCGAACGGCCATCCTGAGCGGCGCGGCGAGCGCGGTCGCGGTGCTCGCGATCGGCGGCGTCGTGCTCTCCGGCGGCCTCGTGATGAACGCGGGGTCGACGACGGCCGACGCGCCCGCGAGCGCCTCGACCGAGGCCGACGGCGACGCCGCCGGGTCGCCCGCGCCGTCCGCGACGGGCGTCGCCCCGGCGGACGAGCCGCCGCAGGAGGAGCTCGCGTTGCGCCCGATCGACCGGCTGAACCCGTGCGGGACGTCTCCGGCCGCGGCGAACACGCCGTCCGCCGACGGGCTCGCGATCGAGATCTCGGCGGTCCCGGCGCTCGACGCCGGCGGCATCGCGCAGGCGACCGTGACCCTCACGAACACGGGCGAGGTCCCGTTCCGCGGCGAGCTGTTCGCCGGGCCGGCGCTCACCGTCGCCGACGAGGTCACCCGGTGGCACACGAGCGGGCTCGAGGCGGTGCGGATGCCGCTCGCACTCGAGCCCGGCGAGCACATCGAGCTCACCGCCCCGGTGCGCGCCGTGCGCTGCGACGACGACGCGGCGCTCACGGACCCCGGCGCCCTCCCCGCGCTCGCGCCCGGCTCCTACGCGCTGAGCGCCGCCGTCTCGCTCGCCGCCCCCGGTGCCGCACTCGGCGTCCCCCTCGTCTCCGAACCGGTGCAGCTGACCGTCCGCTGAGCGCCGCGCCCTCCGGTGGCGCCAGTTCGGGGGCGGGACATAGACTCTGGAGCGTCTGGTCCCGGGGCGGAGGGCTGCTGGTACATGTCGAAGCGACGTCTGGGTTCGATGCTGCTGGCGCTCGGCGCCGTCCTCACCGCGGTGGCCCTGCCCGCGGGCATCGCGCACGCGGAGGATCCGGTCTCGTTCGGCAGTTCCCCCGTCGTCGATCAGGCCGGCGTGCTGGGCGATGAGCTCGCCTCCGTCGAGCAGGCGCTCGTCGACGCCGGCGAGCGCAGCGGCCGCCAGCTCTATGTGGCCTACGTCGACGAGTTCACGAACCCGTCGTCCGCCGTCGAGTGGGCGGCGGACACCGCGGTCGGCGCGAACATGGGCGCCGAGGACTACCTCCTCGCCGTCGCCGTCGACGGCCGCGCCTACTACCTCTCCGCCGACCAGAGCGCCTCGCTCTCCGACGCCGAGCTCGACCGGATCAGCTCCGAGATCGTCGAACCCAGGCTCCGCGCCGGCGACTGGGCCGGCGCCGCGACCGCGGCGGCCGACGCGATCGCCGGCGGCGACGGTGCGGCCGGCGGCTGGTGGGGCTGGCTCCTCGCATTCCTCGTCGTCGCGGGCATCGTGGTCGTGATCGTGCTCGTCGTCCGCTCCCGTCGCAGGCGGGGCGCCGGGACCGCCGCGCCGGGCGCTCCCCCGCCGCCCTCGCTCGAGGAGCTGCGCCGCACCGCCGGCGGCGCCCTCGTGCAGATCGACGACGCGCTGAAGACCAGCGAGGAGGAGCTCGGCTTCGCCGTCGCCTCCTACGGCGACGAGGCCACCGCGCCGTTCCGCGAGGCCCTCGCCGCCGCGAAGGGCAAGGTGCGCGAGGCGTTCGCGATCCAGCAGCAGCTCGACGACGGGATCCCCGACACCGACGAGCAGCGCCGCGAGTGGTACTCGACGATCATCCGCGTGACCGGCGAGGCCGACGCGCTGCTCGACGCGCAGGCCGAACGCTTCGACGCCCTGCGCGAGCTCGAACGCACCGCCCCGGAGGCGCTCGCCCGGGTGCGGCAGACCGCGGCCGCCGTCGAGACCAACGCGTCGCCCGCGGCGGCCCGGCTCGCCTCGCTGCAGGCGCAGTACGCGGCCCCGGCCCTCGCGGCGATCGCCGACAACCCGGCGCAGGCCCGCGCCCGCCTCGACTTCGCGCGCGAGGCGATGGCCGAGGCCGAGGCCGCCCTCGCCCGGGGCGAGCAGGGCCCGGCCGCCGTCGAGATCCGCGCCGCGGAGGAGGCCGTCGACCAGGCGAAGCTGCTCGCGGCGGCCGTGGAGCGGCTCGCGGCCGAGCTCGCCGCCGCGGATGCGGCGATCGCCGCGGGTGCCGCCGACCTCGAGCAGGACGTGCAGACGGCCCGCGGCATGCCGGGCGACGGGCTCGCCGCGCTCGCCGAGCAGACCGCTGCCGAGGCCGCCGCGCTCCGCAGCGCCCTTGGCGCCGCCCCCCGCGACCCGCTCGCCCTGCAGGCGCGGCTCGCCCAGGCGAACACCGCCATCGATCAGGCGATCGCCGGCGCGCGCGATGCGGCGGAGCGCGTCCAGCGCGCCGCGGCCCAGCTGCAGCGCACGCTCGCCGCCGCCTCCGCCAAGGCACAGACCGCCGAGGACTACATCGTCGCCCGCCGCGGCGCCATCGGCCCGGAAGCCCGCACCAGGGTCGCCGAGGCCCGCAGGCTCGTCTCGGAGGCGGGCACCCAGGCGGCGAGCGACCCCGTCGCGGCGCTCGCCACCGCGCAGCAGGCCGAGCGCCTCGCCGACGAGGCGATCTCGCTCGCCCGCACCGACGTCGGCGGCTTCGGCGGCGGCGGGTACGGCTCCGGGTACGGCGGCGGCGCGGCCCCGGCCGGCCGCAGTTCCGGCGGCGACCTCTTCGGCGCGGTGCTCGGCGGCATCCTCATCGACAACCTGCTCGGCGGCGGAGGCGGCGGCGGCCGTCGCTCGAGCGGCGGCTGGGGCGGCGGCTCCGGCTCCTCCGGCTCGTCCGGCGGATTCGGCGGATTCGGCGGCGGCAGCTCCGGGCGCCGCTCCGCAGGGAGCTTCGGCGGCTCAGGCACGCGATCCCGCCGCGGGAGCGGAGGCCGATTCTGATCCGGACAGCCCGCCCCAGACTCGCCGGCACCGGCCGGCTCGCCGGCACCGGCCGGCTCGACCCGACGGATGCCGACGGCATCCGCTGACCCGCCACAGGAAAGGAACCGCCATGGTCAAACAGTCCATCTTCGGTCGCATCTCGCAGCTCGTCCGCGCGAACATCAACGCGCTCCTCGACGAGGCCGAAGACCCGCAGAAGATGCTCGATCAGATGGTGCGCGACTACACGAACTCCATCGCCGACGCCGAGGCCGCCATCGCGGAGACCATCGGCAACCTGCGCCTGCTCGAGGACGACCACCGCGAAGACGTCGACGCGGCCAAGGAGTGGGGCGACAAGGCCCTCGCCGCGAGCCGCAAGGCGGACGAGCTCCGCAGCGCCGGCGACGCCGCCGGGGCCGACAAGTTCGACAACCTCGCGAAGGTCGCGCTCAGCCGCCAGATCACGTCCGAGAACGAGGCGAAGGCCGCCGAGCCGCAGATCGCCGCGCAGACCGAGGTCGTCGACAAGCTGAAGGCCGGCCTGAACGGCATGAAGCAGAAGCTCGTCGAGCTGCAGAACAAGCGCAACGAGCTCGTCGCCCGGGCGAAGACCGCCCAGGCGCAGCGCCAGGTGCAGGACGCGGTCAAGTCGATCGACATCCTCGACCCGACGAGCGACCTCGGCCGCTTCGAGCAGAAGATCCGCCGCGAAGAGGCGCTCGTCCGAGGCCAGGCCGAGATCGCCGCGTCGAGCCTCGACGCCCAGTTCAACGAGCTCGACGACCTCGGCGAGCTCACCGAGGTCGACGCGCGGCTCGCCGCGCTGAAGGCCGGCGGCGGCCAGGGCGCGATCGGCGGCTGAACCGCGCGCACCAGTCGGATGCCCCGGGCGGAAGCTCGGGGCATCCGCCGTTCTCCCCCGATCCCCCGTCGAGGGGCGATACTGGAGACCATGCCGGCCACCTTCGTCGTCGTCCCCCTCTGGCAGGGTTCCGTCTCCGCTCGCGCGATGAGCCACGTCGACGGAGCCGAGGCGATCCGCGGCGATCTGCCGTCCGCCGCGACGCTCACGGTCGAGGTGCCCGTCGAGGCCGGTGAGGCGCTCGGCACCGGCATCCAGCGGTACAGCACGATCCGCCGCGTGCGCGAGGCCGCCGCGACGGTGCTCGAGCAGGTGCCCGACTGGGCGCTGACGATCGGCGGCGACTGCGGAGCCTCGCTCGCCGCGGTGGGGCACGCTTCGGCCCGCGGCGACGGCGAGCTCGCGGTGCTCTGGCTCGACGCCCACCCCGATCTGAACACGCCGGAGAGCTCGCCGTCGGGCGGCTTCGGCGGCATGACCCTCCGCGCCATCGCCGGCGAGGGCGCCGACGGTCTCCGGCTCGACGAGTCGCAGCGCGTCCCGCCCGAGCGCATCGTGCTCGGCGGCGCCCGCGCCTTCGACGACGAGGAGCGCCGCTACATCGACGAGCACGGCGTGCAGACGCTCACCGTCGAGGACCTCTCCGACCCGACCGTCGTGGTCGGCGCCCTCGAGGCGACGGGTGCGAGCCGCGTGTTCGTGCACCTCGACCTCGACGTGCTCGACCCCTCCGCGCTCGCCGGGCTCTCCTACCCGCTGCCGTTCGGAGTCGACGCCGCGACCCTCGCCGCCACGCTCCGCGCGGTCGTCGCGCGCTTCCCGATCGCGGGCGCCGCGATCGCGGGCTTCGCCCCCGGTTCCCCGCTCGCCGCGGAGGACGACCTGCCGACGATCCTGCGCCTCGTCGCCGCGCTCACCTCGGCCGAGCGGGGCGAGGCATGACGGGCGGTGCCCGCGGCATCCCGGACCGGGAGCCGCGCCGCGTCGTGCTGCGCCTCACCGACTCGCCCGTCAGCCGCGTCGGCTACTGGTGGGCCACGGCCGTCGGCTTCGTCTGGGGATCGCTGTGGAGCACCGGTCGCATCGAGCGGCGCGACGGGCTCTGGATCTTCCAGGGGATGCCGAAGTGGACCTTCGGCCGCGGCGGTTCCTGCGTCGGCGGCTGCTACCTCACCGACCGCAACGTCGGGCCGCGGGTGCTCGTGCACGAGGCCGTGCACCGGGAGCAGTGGCGGACGTACGGCATGCTCTTCCCGCTGCTCTACTTCATCGCCGGCCGCGATCCGCTGAAGAACCGCTTCGAGATCGAGGCCGGGCTCCAGGACGGCGGCTACCTCCCCTGACCCCTCCTCGCACAACTCAGGAACATCTGGCGGTTATGCGCGTGGCCCCATCGGACGATGCCCGGATTCACAGGGATGCCGATCGGGTTGTTCCTGAGTTGTGGAGCAACGGGGTGGAGATGGCGCGAACACGGAACGGCCCGGATGCCTCGAGGCATCCGGGCCGTTCCCGTGGCGTCTGCCCGCCTACTTGGCGAGCGCCGCCGCGATCGCGTCGACGAGCGTGGGCAGGCCGCCCTCCCAGTCGAAGCTGAGCGCGGTCGGCGGCGAGACCGAGGAGACCGTGACCGGGTCGGAGACCTGGGCGACCTTCCCCGCGGCGACGGCGGGGATGGCCTGCACCTCGGGCTTGGTGAGGAAGGCGTCGGCCTCCTCCTTCGAGGAGTGGTAGCTCACGATGAAGTCGGCGTCGAGCTGGTCGAGCTGCTCGTAGCTGAGTTCGTAGTAGAAGCCGCCGTCGCTCGTGTCGAGCTTCGACACGCTCGGCGCGACCTCGAGGCCGAGCTCGGTGAGCACCTCGATGCGCGAGTCGGCCGCGGTGTAGACCGAGACGAAGCCGTCGCCGTCCCAGATGCCGGCGAAGGTCTTGCCCGCGAACTCGGGGTGCGCTGCGGCGGTCTCCGCGAGCTGGTCGGAGATCGAGGCGAGCAGCTCGTCGCCCTGCTCGGCGAGGCCGAGCGCCTCGGCGGTGATGCGGATCTCCTCGTCCCACGGGGTGGTCCACGGCGCCTCGGGATAGGCGACGACGGGGGCGATCTCGGAGAGGGTGTCGTACTGCTCCTGCGTGAGGCCGGAGTACGGCGCCAGGATCAGGTCGGGGTCGGCCTCGATGAACTCCTCGTAGGGCACGGTCGCGCCGCCCTCGGGGTCGCTCAGCAGGGCGGGCAGCTCGACGCCGGCGTCCTCGTAGGCGGCCTCGACCCAGGGCAGGTAGTTGCCGGCGCCGACGGTCCAGATCTGCTCGCCGATCGCGACGGGGTAGACGCCGAGGGCGATGGCCGCCTCGGTCGACCCCCATCCCCAGGTGGCGACGCGCTCGGGCGCCTGGTCGATCACGGTCTCGCCGAGGGCGTGCTCCATGGTGATCGGGAAGCCCTCGCCGGTGACGGGCGCGTCGCTCGCCGCGGGCTCGGTGCTCCCGCCGGCGCAGGCGGACAGGGCGATCGCGGCGACGGCGGCACCGGCCACGGCGATCAGGGAACGGCGAAGACGCACGGGGACTCCTCGAGTCGATCAGGGGATGATAAGGACAGGCTAACCTAACCGAGAGTGGATTCGGAACCCGCGTTGCGCTCCGTGACGACCGGCGCCGAGTGGAACCGTCCGATCGGCACGATGAGCGGACCGCCGGAGACCGGGTCGTCGATCACCTCCGCCGAGAGCCCGAACGCGCCGTGCACCGTGTCGCGGTCGAGCACGCGGGCGGGCTCCCCCTCGGCCACCACGCGACCACCCGACATCACGACGAGGTGGTCGGCGTAGCGTGCCGCCAGGTTCAGCTCGTGCAGCACCATCACGATCGTCGTGCCGCGCTCGCGGTTCAGCGCGGTGAGGAGGTCCAGAAGTTCGAGCTGATGGGCCAGGTCGAGGTAGGTGGTGGGCTCGTCGAGCAGCATCACCTCGGGCTGTTGCGCCAGCACCATCGCGATCCAGACCCGTTGCCGCTGCCCGCCGGAGAGTTCGTCGATCGGCCGGTCGGCGAGTTCGGCCATCCCGGTCGCCTCGAGCGCCTCGGCCACCGCCAGGTCGTCGCCGCTCGAATGCCGACCGAACCAGCCCTGGTGCGGGTAGCGCCCGCGCCCCACGAGGTCGGCGACGCGCACGCCGTCCGGGGCGACCGAGGACTGGGGCAGCACGCCGAGCCGGCGGGCGAGCTCGCGACGCGGCATCCGTCCGACGTCCTGCCCATCGAGCGTGACGCGGCCGGCCTCGAGCGGATGCAGTCGCGCGAGGCCGCGCAGCAGCGTCGACTTGCCGCACGCGTTCGGGCCGACGATCGCCGTGATCCGTCCCGCCGGCAGCCGCAGCGAGAGGTCCTCGACGATGCGGCGGCCGTCGTAGCCGAGGCTCACGCCCTCGGCGGCGAGGCCGATGGGGTGGCCGGCGCGGTGGTCGGCGCGGTCCGAGGGGCCGGAGGCGTCGGCGGACGGACGGGGCGCGGATGCCTCGACCGGGACCGGCCCGGCGTCGGCTGGAACCGAGCCGGCCTCCACGGCCGGGTCGACGGTGCGTGCCCGGGGGGTCATGCGCGGGTCCTCTCGGTGCGGGCGAGCAGCCAGAGCAGATAGGGGGCGCCGATCAGGCCGGTGACGATGCCGACGGGGGCCATCAGCCCCGGGATCGCGAACTGGCCGACGACGTCGGCGGAGAGCGTCAGCACGCCGCCGACGACGGCCGCGGCGAGGAGCGCCGCGCCGCCGCCGCCGACGAGCCGGCGAGCGATGGCGGGGGCGATGAGTGCGACGAAGGCGATCGGCCCCGCGATCGCGGCGGCGACGGCGACGAGCCCGACGGCCGCGGCCAGCAGCACCACGCGGCCCGCGTGCGCCCGGGCTCCGAGCGACGAGGCGTGGTCGTCGCCGAGCGCGAGCACCGCGAGCATGCGCGAGGCGAGCGCGACGACGAGCGACATCACGGCGACCCCGAGGAGGAGGCCCGCGAGGTCGTCGCCGCGCACGTCCGCGACGCTGCCGACCGTCCAGTGCAGCGCCTGCTGCGCCTGCCGCACGTCGCCGCGGGCGAGCAGCCAGCTGACCGCCGAACCGCAGACGTAGGCGAGGCCGACGCCGACGAGCACGAAGCGGATGCCGTGCAGGCCCTGCCGCCACGCGACGGCCCAGATGATGACGGCGACGAGCAGTCCGCCGGCGAAGGCGAAGCCCGTGACCCAGATGCCGGCGAGGCCGAGCCCGAGCATGGCCCAGACGGCGCCGAGGCTCGCCCCGGAGGAGATGCCGAGGATGTCGGGGCTCGCGAGCGGGTTGCGCAGCACCGCCTGGAACACCGAGCCGGCGAGCCCGAAGGCCCAGCCGACGACGAGGGCCGCCACGATCCGCGGCAGGCGGAGTTCGAGCACGACGAAGCGCTCCACCTTCTCGCCCTGCCCGAGCAGCACCGCGAGCACCCGGTCGGGCGAGACGGCCGCCGCGCCGAGCGACGCGGCCACGAGCGCGACGGCGAGCCCGAGCGCCGCGACGACGAGCACGACCGCGAGCCCGCGACGGCGACGACGACGGCGCACCTCGTGCAGCCGTCCGACGCCGGGCGACGCCTCCGCGCGGCCGGGGCGCACTCCCACGGCGGTCACAACCCGGCCACCTTCCGGCTGCGGGCGACCGCGATGAGCACGGGCGCGCCGAGGAAGGCCGCGACGACGCCCGCCTCGAGTTCCGAGTTCGGCACGACGAGCCGGCCGAGCACGTCGGCGGCGAGCAGCATGATCGGCCCGAGCAGCAGCGCGAGCGGCATGACGAGGCGGTAGTCGCTGCCGACCAGCCGGCGCGCCGCATGCGGCACGACGAGCCCGACGAGGGCGATCGGGCCGGCGAGGGCCGTCGCGGTGCCGCAGAGCAGCACGATCGCGACGCCCGCGAGGCCGCGGGTGACGCCGACGCGCTGCCCCAGGGCGCTCGCGACGTCCTCGCCGAGGGCGAGGAGGTTGAGCCGGTGCGCGAGGAAGAACGCCAGCACGGCGCCGACGAGCAGGAACGGCCAGAGCACGCCGACCGTCGCGAGCTCGCGCCCCGTCAACGAGCCCACCGCCCAGAAGCGGTACTGGTTGAACGCCTCGGTGTCCTGCAGCAGCACGAGCGCGATGAGCGGCGTGATGAACGCCGTGACGGCCGCGCCGACGAGTGCGAGCCGCACGGGTTCCCCGCGGCCGATCGAGAACACCGCGACGGCCGCGAGCCCGGCCCCGGCGAAGGCGAGCCAGATGTAGCCGAGCGGGTCGACGATCCCGACGAAGGAGATGCCCAGCACGACCGCCAACGAGGCGCCGGCGTTGATGCCGAGCAGGCCGGGATCGGCGATCGGGTTCCGGGTGACGCCCTGGATCACCGTGCCCGCGAGGCCGAGCGCGACGCCCGCGGCGAGCCCGATGACCGTGCGCGGCACGCGCAGCTGCAGCACGACGAACTGGTCCGGGTCGGCCGTGTCGGGCGAGAAGATCGCCCGCCAGACCTGTGCTGGGTCCATCGCCCGGACGCCGAAGGCGAGGCTCGCGAGCACCATCAGCACGAGCACCAGGGCCGCGAGGCCGAAGACCAGCACGACCCGGCCGGGCCGGGAGCGGGTCGGCCGACGCGGGGCGGGCGCGGAAACCGAGGACGGGCCCGTGGTGGCGGCGCGCATCACTCCAGCTCGGCGCGACCGCGCCGCCAGTAGCCCATGAACGCGACCTGGCGCCGGTCGAGACCGGCGTCGCGCACGAGGAAGCGGCGCAGCGCCGTGATGACGGATGCCTCGCCGGCGAGCCACGCGTAGCAGGCCCCGTCGAGGCTCCGACCCTCCGGCACGTCCCAGAGCGGCACGTCGTCGCCGTCGGCCCGCTCGGCCGCGGCGAGCGCGGCGGCCCCCGAGGCATCTGCGGCGGCGGCCGCCTCGCCCGAGCCGCTCGGCGTCGTCGCCCGCACGACCCAGTCGCGCACTGCGGGGATCAGCCGCTCCCCGTGCACCGCGTCGGCCGAGGAGCGGGCGAGCCAGCGCACCTCGACGGCGGGCGGCGCGGCGACCGGCAGCACGTCGTCGGCGGTCGGCACCTCGATGATGGCGGCGCCCGAGGCGTCGGCGGGGAGCTGCTCGAGAATCGCGCAGATGGCGGGCGCCGCGGTCTCGTCGCCGGCGAGCAGCACGGTGTCGACCGCGCCCGGGCGGAAGTCGATGCCCACGGTGCGCTCGGGGCTGCGCTCGTCGGGCCCGATGATGATGAGCTCGTCGCCGGCGCTCGCGCGGGCGGCCCAGGCGGAGGCGGGTCCGAGGTCGCCGTGCAGGGCGAAGTCGACGTCGACCTCCCGGCGGTGCGGGCGCACGGCGCGCACCGTGTAGGTGCGGAACACGTTGCGCCGCTCGGCGGGCAGCTCCCGCCAGGCGCGGTACCAGTCCTCCCCCTCGGGGAAGTCGGCGAAGCCGCGGCCCTCGATGGGGAAGACGAGCTTCACCCGCTGGTCGAGGCCGGCGGTGCCGAAGTCGGCGAGCTCCTCCCCCGCGAACGTCACCCGGACGAAGTGGGGCGACAGTCGCTCGACCCGCGCGACGGCGGCGGGGAAGCTGCGGTACGCCGGTCGCGAGCGGACGATCGACTCCGCTACTGAGGTAAGCATTACCTAAGTCTTACACACCACTCCGCCGGGGCGAAGAGACAATTCAGGAACATCTGCCCGTTATGGCCGCCGTGCATTTCGCGGAGGCCCGAGATTCCGCGCCTGCCCGGAACGCGTTCCTGAGTTCTCGAAAGGCGGCGGGGCGGGGTGGACGGGGCAGGGCGGGCGGGCCGGGCGGGGCGACGGAGCGGGCGAGGCGGCGCCCGACGGGCGGGGCGGGGCCGCTCACCAGACCTGCGGACGCCGCCCCACGACACCGGCACGGCGCTCGAACTGCGCCGCGATCGACAGCAGCACGGCCTCGCCGCCCGGCCGCCCGATCAGCTGGACCCCCATCGGCAGCCCGCCCTCGGTGAACGTCACCGGCACGGTGATCGCGGGCAGCCCCGTGACGTTCACGAAGGAGGTGAACGGCGTGAACGCGACCTGCTGGGCGAAGTTGCGCTCGCCGTCCTCCGCGTCGTACCAGCCGACGGGGCGCGGCGTCATCGCGAGCGCCGGGGTGAGCACCGCGTCGTAGCTCGCGAGGCGGCGGATGACGCGCTGCTCGTAGTCCGAGAGCCACGACAGCGCCGCGACGAGCTCGGTCGCGGGCAGGGCGCGGCCGCGGCGGAGCAGCCAGCGGGTGAGCGGCTCGAGCAGCTCCTCCCCCTCGCCCTGCACCGGGATGCCGCCCGCGCCCGCCTGCCAGACGGCGCGGAACGCGTCGGCGTAGCCGGGCTCGGGCGCCGGCGGAACGGCCTCGACGCCGTGCCCGAGCCGGTCGGCGAGCTCGATGCCGCGCTCGAGTGCGGCGTGCGCCTCGGGCTCGACGACGATCTCGGTGAAGTCGTCCCACGGGGTCTCGGTCATCACCCCGAGCTGATAGCGGCCCTCGCCGCGGATCGCGGCACCGAGGAACGGGCCGTCGGAGCCGGGGGCGCGGAGGGCGAAGGGATGCTCCGCCGGGTACCCGGCCGGAGCGACCAGGCCGTCCAGCAGCAGCGCGGCGTCCGCGACGGTGCGCGCGATCGGGCCGGCCACGCCGAGGCCGGCGAGGCTGCCGATCCCGGACCCGCCCGGCACCCGCCCCCGCGACGGCTTCAGCCCCACCAGCCCGCAGGAGGCGGCCGGGATGCGGATCGAGCCGCCGCCGTCCGAGCCGGGCGCGAACGGCAGCAGCCCGGCCGCGACGGCCGCCGCGGCGCCGCCGCTCGAGCCGCCGGCGCCGCGCGCGAGGTCCCAGGGCGTGCGGGCGGGCGGGAAGGCGAGCCCCTCCGTGTACGACGGCAGCCCGAACTCGGGCGTCGCGGTCTTGCCGAGGCTCACGGCGCCGGCACGGTCGACGTCGCGCACGAGCGCATCGGACTCCGCGGGCACGAAGTCGGCGAAGGCGCGGGAGCCGAAGCGGGCCGGCATCCCCGCGCGCAGCTGCAGGTCCTTGTCCGCGAGCGGCATCCCCCAGAGCGGCGCGGTCCGCGGCACCTCCCGCTCGACGAGGCGCGCGCGCTCGAGCGCGGCCTCCGCGTCGACGTGGGCGAAGGCGCCGACCCGGGGGCCCAGCCGCTCGATGCGGGCGAGGAAGTGCGCCGCGAGCTCGCTCGGCGAGACCTCGCCGCGCTGGAGCAGCTGGTGCAGTTCGAGGGCGGTCGCTTCGTGCAGTTCCACCGGGTCGCTCATCCGTCGAGCCTACGACCGACGGCGGTCTGCGCGCTCAGCGCAGGTTCTTCTGCATCAGCACCGTGCCGAGCCAGCGGTCGAACTTGAAGCCGACGCGCCCCATGCGGCCGATCTCGACGAAGCCGAACTTCTCGTGCAGCGCGAGCGAGGCCTCGGCGCCCTGGTCGGCGATGACCGCGATCATCTCGCGGAGCCCCGCCGCGGTCGACGCATCGAGGAGGGCCGTCAGCAGCGCGCGGCCGAGCCCCTTGCCGGATGCCGCGGGGCCGAGGTAGATCGAGTTCTCCGCTGTGTACCGGTACGCCCGCCGCTGGCGCCAGGGAGCGGCGAGCGCGTAGCCGAGCAGCTGACCGGACGGCGACTCTGCGACGAGGAACGGCAGGCCGAGCTTGTCGAGCATGGCGAACTTCTGCCGCCACTCGCGGAGGGTCATCGGGTCCTCGTCGAAGGTCACCGTGGAGTTCGCGACGTAGTAGTTGTAGATCTCCCGCACGCTCGGCAGGTCGGCGGGCGTCGCCGGCCGGATGACGTACTCGAACGGCGGCTCGGCGGGCGCAGCCGGTCGCAGATGCGGCGGCGGCACGCGCCGCTGCTGGTATTCCTCCTCGAGCATGGCGGCCAGCCTACGCGTCCGGTGTTGCGGGCGCGTTTCGGCGGCCGAGCCGGCGGAGTCGGCCGAGCCGGCGGAGTCGGCCGAGCCGGCGGCGCGGCTCAGGCGGGCAGCGACCAGTCGACCGGGGCGCCGCCCTGGGCCTCGAGCAGCGCGTTCGCCCGGCTGAACGGCTTCGAGCCGAAGAAGCCGCGCGAGGCGGAGAGCGGGCTGGGGTGCACCGACTCGATCGTCGGGGTCTGGCCGAGCAGCGGTTTCAGCGACTGCGCGTCGCGCCCCCAGAGGATCGCGACGAGCGGCGTGCCCCGAGCAACGAGGGTGCGGATGGCGTGGTCGGTGACCGCCTCCCAGCCCTTGCCGCGGTGCGAGGCCGGCGTGCCGGGGCGCACGGTCAGCACCCGGTTCAACAGCATGACGCCGTTGCGGCTCCAGGCACCGAGGTCGCCGTGCGCCGGCGGCTCGACGCCGAGGTCGTCGCGCAGTTCCTTGTAGATGTTGCCGAGACTGCGCGGTACCGGTCGCACGTGCGCCTCCACGGCGAAGCTCAGCCCGATCGGATGCCCCGGCGTCGGGTACGGGTCCTGCCCGACGATGAGCACCCGGACGTCGTCGATCGGCTGCGAGAACGCGCGCAGGACGCGGTCCCCCGCCGGCAGGTAGCCGTGACCGGCGGCCTGCTCGGCGCGCAGGAACTCGCCGAGCTCGGCGATGCGCGGGGCGACCGGCTCGAGCGCGGCCGCCCAGCCCGGGTCGATGAGGCCGGCCTCGGCGAGCTCGGGCAGGGTCTTCGCGGGCGCCATCAGGCGCCGATCGTCGAGACGAGGACGCCGCCGTCGCCGGGGAGCACGCGCCACACACTGCCGTCGCCCTCGACGCGCAGCCCGCCCTCGCCGACGATGAGCACCGTGCGCTCGTCGATGCCGAGGGCGCCGTCGATGAGCCCGGACTCCACGGCGGCCACGAGCCGGGAGAGGGTGCCGCGCTGCGCGACGTGCGCGTCGATCGCGACGTCGACGAGGCCGATGCCGGCGTCCACCTCGAACTCGGGGCCGGGCTCGGCCGGGTCCTCGGGCGCGACCAGCACCCCGTCGATGCGGGAGCCGCCGCCGAGCGCGCCCTCGGCCGCGATCATGGCGCCGGCCGAGACGCCGAGGTAGGGCACGCCGCCCGCGACCTGACGCCGCAGCTCGCCGAAGAGCGGTTCGAGCCCGGCGCGCACCTGTTCCACGATGCCGCCGCCGACGAGGATGCCGTCGACGTCCGCGATCGCGGTGAGCGCGAGCGGCTCGCCGCCGGGCGAGCTCGTCACGTGGGTCTCGACCTCGCCGGCCGCGGCGAGCACGACGCGCAGCACCTCGGCCCGCTCCGGACCGCCCGGGTGGATCGACACGATCGCGACGCGGGGCACGGTGCGGCCGGCCGCGCGGGCCCGCGTCGCCGCCTCGGCGAGGAACGGGGCGTACAGCGGGGCGTCCGCCGGCTCCAGCGCGCCGCCGCCCAGCAGGTGGACGCTCACGCGGTGACCTGCACCGGCGGCTGCGCCGACCACGGGAAGACGATCCAGTCGTCGGTGGCCCGGTAGCTGTAGTCCGGCACGAGCACCGTGCGCGACTTCGTGTAGAGCGTCGCCGTGCGCACCTCCGAGCCGACGTCGGTGAGCAGTTCGAGCACCTTCGCGAGCGTGCGGCCCGAGTCGGAGACGTCGTCGACGAGCAGCACCTTCAGGCCGGCGAGCGCGGGGGCGTCGAGCATCGGCGGGTGCACGATCGGCTCGGGCAGGACCTGCTCGATGTCGGTGTAGAACTCCACGTTGATGGAGCCGCACTGCTTGGTGCCGAGCGCGTACGAGATCGCGCCGGCCAGCAGCAGCCCGCCGCGGGCGATCGCGATGACGACGTCGGGGCGGAACCCCGACCCGAGCACGTCCGCGGCGAGGGTCCTCGCCGCCTCGCCGAACTGGTCCCAGCCGAGGATCTCGCGACGCACATCGGGTTCGCCGATGGCCGCGTCATTCGCGTCGAAGGTCATCCTGCAAGGGTACGGCGTCGGGGGCCGCCCCGGCATCCGCGGTCCGTCCCTCGTGCGGGCGCTCGCGCTCCTCGTGCGGCCGCTCGCGGAGCTGCCCGAGGCGCTCGGTGAACAGCGAGACGATCGTGGCCGAGGCGGTGCCGACGATCGCGATGCCGCCGATCATCAGCATGACGGCGAAGATGCGCCCGGTCACCGTCACCGGGTACATATCGCCGTAGCCCACGGTGGCGATCGTGACGCAGGCCCACCAGATCGCGTCGCCGAAGCTCTGGATCGTCGCGCCCGGAGCGTCGCGCTCGACGTTCAGCGTGGCGAGCGCGATGAAGACGATGAAGACGACGGCGTAGACGAGCATCGAGGAGACGACCCGCGCGCGGAACGCGTCGCCGCCATGGCCCCGGAAGAACCGCACCCGGTGCACGAGACTCACCACGCGAAGCGCCCGGAACACCGGCAGCAGCGCCGAGAGCACGTCGAGCGGGTGGTGCGCGAGGAACGCGATCCGGTGCCCGCGCGGGGTGAGCGCGCAGCGCACGACGACGTCGACGACGAAGGTCGCCCAGGAGAGGATGAGCAGCAGCTGCAGCGTCAGCACGAGCCAGGGCGGCAGCGCCTCCGTGAGCACGAGGGTCGCGTAGGCGACGAGGAACCCGATCCCGAGCACGACGAGCGGCCCGGTCGTGCGGTCCTCCCAGGCGCGGCGGCGGGCGGTCTCACGATCGCGCTCGCCCCCGCCCGTCCCGCTCATCGCCCGGTCCGCACCTCGAGCGGTCCCCGCGCCAGCAGGTGCGGGGCGGCCTGCGCCACAGGTTTCACGACGATGAGGTCGAGATCGACGTGCCTGGGTTTGCCCATCGCGTCGGCGATGACCGCGGCGACGTCCTCGGCGGCGAGCGGCTCCGCCACTCCGGCGTAGACGGCCTCCGCCTTCTCCCGGTCGCCGCCGTAGCGCACGAGCGAGAACTCCTCGGTGCGCACCATGCCGGGCGCGACCTCCACGACGCGGATCGGTTCGCCGTTCAACTCCAGCCGCAGCACCGCGGTGACGGCGTGGGCGGCCGACTTCGCGGCGTTGTACCCGCCTCCGCCCGCGTACGGTACGTGCCCGGCGATCGAGGTGACGTTGACGAGGTCGGCGACGCCGCGCTCCGCGGCCCCCTGCCGCAGCAGCGGCAGGAGCGCCGCGGTGACGCGCTGCAGCCCGAGCACGTTCACCTCGAACATCCAGCGCCAGTCCTCGGGATCGGATGCCTCGACGGAGGCGACCCCCTTGGCCCCGCCCGCGTTGTTCACGAGCCCGTGCACGGGCCCGCCCCGGGCGAGCTCGGCGGCGAGGGCGTCGACGTCGTCCTGCCTGGTGACGTCGCAGACGACGAACGCGGCCCCCGTCTCCTCGGCGAGCGCGCGCAGCCGATCCGCGCGCCGCGCGACGGCGACCACCTCCCAGCCGCCTGCGCGGAGCGCCCGCACCGTGGCTTCGCCGATGCCCGAGCTCGCCCCGGTGACCACTGCCCGCCTGCCGTTCATGCGCCTATTCTGCCCGTGCTGGAACAATGGGGCGATGCCTTCCACGCCGACGACGCCGACGAAGTCCCAGCCGCACCAGAAGAAACGGGTGCCGCTGTGGGACAACGCGAGGTGGATCGCGATCGTCCTCGTCGTCGTCGGTCACGGCATCCTGCCGCTCATCGGCGAGTCCAACTCGGCGTACAGCGTCTACCTGTTCATCTACTCCTTCCATGTGGCGGTGTTCGTCACGGTCTCGGGCTACTTCGCGAAGTCGGGGCCGCCGACGGCCCGGTCGATCCGCCAGGTGATCACCGACATCGTGCTGCCGTACCTGATCTTCGAGACGATCTGGACGGTGCTGCGATTCCTCCTCGGCACCGGGGTCGGGCTCGACTACGCGACGCCGTCGTGGACGCTCTGGTTCCTCATCGCGCTCGCGGTGTGGCGCGTCGCGCTGCCCTACCTGGTGGTGCTGCGGGCGCCCCTGCTCATCGCGATCGCGATCTCCGTCGCCGCCGGCTACTCGGAGACGATCGACTCGACGCTCGCCCTCAGCCGCACCTTCGGCATGCTGCCGTTCTTCGTCTTCGGGTGGAAGCTGCGGCAGTGGCGCATCACCGGCCGCTGGTTGGCGCTGCCCGCCCGCGTGGCCTGGCGCTGGCGCGCGGGGGCGATCGCGCTGTTCGCCGCGGTGCTCATCGCCATGCCGAGCGCGATCGAGTGGTGGCGCGACATGAAGCTCCGCCGGTTCCTGCTCTACGACGAGTCCTACCCCGACCTCGGCTACGACGAGCCGTGGACGGGCGCCATCCGGCTCGGTCTGCTCCTCGCCGCCATGGTGCTCGCGGTCGCCTTCCTCACGCTCATGCCGCGCGGGGCGCACTGGTTCACGCCGTTCGGCGCCGCGACGATGTACATCTACCTGCTGCACAGCTTCGTGCTCTATCCGTTCCGCGAGTCGGGCGTGCTCGAGGGCGATCAGCCGTTCTGGGTGCTGCCCGCGATGATCGTATTCTGCGTCGGCATCTCGATCGTGCTGTCGCTGAAACCCGTGCGCCGGCTCTTCCGCCCGCTCGTCGAGCCGCGCGCCAGGTGGCTGTTCCGCCCGGAGCCGTCGACCGCGACCGGCACGATCGTGCTCCCCCCGGAGGCCCTTCCGCCGGGCCCGGCCGGTACGACGCCGCCCACGGCCCCGCCCGCGCCGCGCGACTGAGCCGGCCGGTCAGCGGTTACGCCGTGTGTCGGGTCGCGTTGCCCGGCCTGCGCGCCCCGCCTAGCGTGGTCGCAACACGGCCGGGCCACCCGAGCCGGCCGAACCGAAGGAGAGCTCGATGAGCAACGCAGCCGACTGGCGCTTCGAGACCAAGCAGGTCCACTCCGGCGCCGCCCCCGACCCGATCACGAAGGCCCGCGCGACCCCGATCTACCAGACGACCTCGTACGTCTTCGACAATGCCGAGCACGCGCAGAACCTCTTCGCGCTCGCCGAGTTCGGCAACATCTACACCCGCATCCAGAACCCGACCCAGGCGGTCGTCGAGGAGCGGGTCGCCGCGCTCGAGGGCGGCACGGGCGCACTGCTGCTCGCTTCCGGCCAGTCGGCGGCGACCTTCTCGGTGCTGAACATCGCGCAGGCGGGCGACCACATCGTCTCGTCGAGCTCGATCTACGGCGGCACCTACAACCTCTTCAAGTACACGCTCGCGAAGCTCGGCATCGAGACCACCTTCGTCGAGAACCAGGACGACGCCGAGGAGTGGCGCCGCGCGGTGCGCCCGAACACGAAGCTCTTCTTCGCCGAGACCATCGGCAACCCGAAGATCAACGTGCTCGACATCGGCCTCGTGTCGGGCATCGCGCACGACGCCGGCATCCCGCTCGTCGTCGACAACACGATCGCGACGCCGTACCTCATCCGTCCGTTCGAGCACGGCGCGGACATCGTCATCCACTCGGCGACGAAGTTCCTCGGCGGCCACGGCACCACCATCGGCGGCATCATCGTCGACGGCGGGAAGTTCGAGTGGTCGAAGAACGTCGAGAAGTTCCCCGGCCTCACCGAGCCCGACCCCTCGTACCACGGCGCGAGCTACACGGCCGCGGTCGGCGACGGCCTCGCCTACATCATCAAGGCCCGCGTGCAGCTGCTGCGCGACCTGGGCGCGGCGATCTCGCCGAACAGCGCCTGGCTGCTCATCCAGGGCATCGAGACGCTGTCGCTGCGCATCGAGCGTCACGTGCAGAACGCGCAGGAGATCGCCGAGTGGCTCGACGACCACCCGGACGTCGCGAGCGTGAACTACTCCGGCCTGCCCTCGAGCCCCTGGTACGCGGCGGCGAACACCTACGCCCCGAAGGGCGTCGGCGCGGTGCTGTCCTTCGAGCTGAAGGGCGGCGTCGACGCGGGCCGCGCGCTCGTCGACAACCTCTCGCTGTTCTCGCACCTCGCGAACATCGGCGACGTGCGCTCGCTCGTCATCCACCCGGCCTCGACGACGCACTCGCAGCTCACGCCCGAGCAGCAGCTCACGAGCGGCGTGACGCCGGGCCTCGTGCGGCTCTCGGTCGGCATCGAGAACATCGACGACCTGAAGGCGGACCTCGAGGCCGGCCTCGCCGCCGCCCGCGCCGCCTCGGAGGCGCTCCGCGCGTAACGCGAAGCCCAGCACGACCCGGATGCCGCAGGCCGACGCCTGCGGCATCCGTCGTCTCCCCTTCCACAACTCAGGAACATCTGCCGGTTATGGCCGTCGTCATCCGCCCGATCCGCGTCGCCCCTGGCTGGCCCTCCTGAGTTGTGCGAGGGCGACGGTGGCCGGACGCCTCGACCGTAACAATGCCCGCGCGCCCCGCGCGCTCGGGGAGAATCGAAGGCATGGACTGGCAGACGCAGGCGGACGTCGTCCCGGCGAGCATCGTGCCGGAGGCGCGGGCGCACAGCCTGCTCGGCCGAGCCCCGGCGACCGGCGCCTGGCGCATCGGCGACCCGGTCGGCGACCGCCGCTTCGCCGAGATCGGCGCGGTCCGGCTCGAGTCCGGCGAGACGCTGCCCGAGGTCACGATCGCCTACGAGACCTGGGGCGAACTCTCCCCCGCGCGCGACAACGCCGTGCTCGTGCTGCACGCGCTCACGGGCGACAGCCACGTGCTCGGCTCGGCTGGGCCCGGCCACCCGAGCGCCGGCTGGTGGGAGGACGTCGTGGGCCCGGGCCGCGCGATCGACACCGAGCGCTGGTTCGTCATCGCCCCGAACGTGCTCGGCGGCTGCCAGGGCTCGACCGGCCCGGCCTCCCTCGCGCCCGACGGCGCCGAGTGGGGCGGCCGATTCCCGTTCCTGACGATCCGCGACCAGGTCGCCGCGCAGCAGGCCCTCGCCGACGAGCTCGGCCTCGAGCGTTTCGCCGCCGTCGTGGGCGGCTCGATGGGCGCGATGCACGTGCTCGAGTGGGCGATCACCGCCCCCGAGCGGGTCGAGCGGATCGCCGTGCTCGCCGGCCCGCCCGCGGCGACCGCGGACCAGATCGCCCTGAACTCGGTGCAGCTCGAGGCCATCCGCTCCGACCCCGCCTTCGCCGGCGGCGCCTACTACGACGCCCCCGACGGCGAAGGCCCGAGCCGGGGCCTCGCACTCGCCCGCCGGATGGCGATGCTGAACTACCGTACGGCGACCGAGCTCAACGACCGCTTCGCGCGCAGCTGGCAGTCGGGCCTCGACCCGCTCGGCGGCGGCGGCCGGTTCGCCGTCGAGTCGTACCTCGACTTCCACGGCAACAAGTTCACCCGGCGCTTCGACGCGAACAGCTACCTCGTGCTCACCGAGGCGATGAACTCGCACGACGTCGGCCGAGGGCGCGGCGGGGCGGCGACGGCGCTCGCCGGCATCGAGGCGAAGAGCCTCGTGCTCGGCATCGAGAGCGACCGGTACTTCCCGCTCGCCGGGCAGCGCGAGATCGCGGCGCAGCTGCGGCGCAGTGTGCACGGGCCGGACCCGGTCGTCCTCGACTCCGAGTACGGCCACGACGCCTTCCTCATCGAGTCCGACGCCGTGGGCCGCGCGATCGCGGCGCTGCTCGCCGCCTGAGCCTCCGGCGGGCGCGCGTCGCCGCTCGAACGAGCGCCACCGGCCCGCTCTGCACTAGGGTTCGACTATCGGGCTTCCGTCGCGGGCGCCCTTGTTCGGCTGAGGAAGATCGTGCATCGCATCCACAACGAACGCGATCGGCTCCTCGCCCGGATCGCGCGGCTGACCGGCCTCTCCGGGTGCGCCGGGGCGGTGCTGTGCCTGCTCGTGCCGGACTCCACGGGCCTCATCGCCCGGATCGTCGCCATCGTGCTCATCCTGCTCGTGGCCGGCGCGATCGTGCTGCACACCGAACGCGGCGAGCTCGGCCCGGCGCTCGGCGCGGTGGCGGCGGGCGTCGCCGCCATCCTCCTCGTGGGCCTCGACACCCCGGGCCCGGCCGGATCGACGGCCATCGCGGCCATCGCGGGCGCCGCGACGGCCGCGCTCGCGCTGACCCTCGTCCCCCGACGCCACGGTCAGCTCATCGTCGCGAGCCTCGCCGCCGTCGTCGTCATCGCCGTCTGGATCGGCGCGGTCGCCGGCCGCGGCTCGCTGCTGCCCATCGTCGCCGCGATCGCGGGCTGGGCGGCCTGCGGCCTGCTCGCGACCTGGACGGCGCGCGCGATCGACCGGGCCGCCGACCGCATCTCCGAGGTCGGTCGGGCGCACGAGGCGGAGCGCCTCGCGAGCGAGGCGGAGTCGCAGCAGCGCCAGGACGCCCGGCTGCTGCACGACACCGTGCTCGCGACCCTCAGCCTCCTCGCGCACTCCGGCGTCGGCGTGGGCCAGGCCGCCCTCCGCGACCAGGCGCGCGACGACGCCCGCCTGCTGCGCCAGCTGCGCCTGGGCGTGCCGCTCGAGGTCGGCTCGCACCCGATGTACGCGCCCGAGGCCGACGAGGACGCGCTCGGCTCGACCTTCGAGTCGGTCCGCCAGCGTTTCGCCCGGATGGGCCTCGACGTGAACTGGCACGGCGCCGGCCAACTGCTGCTCCCCCGGGACAGCCTCGACGCGCTGCTCGGCGCGCTCGGCGAGTGCCTCGAGAACGTGCGCCGGCACTCCGGCGTGAACGAGGCGGACGTCACGGTCACCGACGACGAGCGTGCGGTGCGCGCGATGATCACCGACGCCGGCACCGGCTTCCAGACCGACGCGGTCGAGCCCGGCCGGCTCGGCTTCGCCGAGTCGGTGGTGGGCCGTCTGCACGCCGTCGGCGGGCGCGCCAGGGTCTTCTCCTCCCCAGGGGCCGGAACGACCGTCATGCTCGAGGTGCCGAAGCCGTGAGCGGACTGCACTCGACCATCGAACGCTCGTTCCGGCGACCGGCGCGCTCGGCGCGCGCCGCCGTCGACATGCGCGAGCGCCACGGTGGTCGGCGGATGTCTGCGGGCATCACGATCGCCGCGGCGGTGCTCGTCGCCGGGCACTTCGTGCACCTCCTCGCCACGGCCGGCGCCTATCCGGCCGGCCGGGACCCCTGGGCGGCGTGGATCGCGCTCGCGGTCGTCCTCGCCGGCGGCGTCGTCTCCCGGCTGTTCTCGCCGCGGATGCCGGCCTGGGTCTACCTCGCGCTGTTCACCGCGCTCGCGGTGCCGGTTGGCCTCGACCTCGTCGCGACCCAGGGCCTGCTGCACCTCGGCGTCGCGCCGACGGCGGCCGCGGCATCCGCCGTCGTGCTGATGCCCGTGACGACGCTGCGCGGCCGCCGCGTGCCCGTCGTGGTCGCCGGGGTCATCGGCGCGGCGATCGCGATCGTCTCCCTGCTGCAGCTGCCCGCCGCCGGCTCCCTCGTCGTCGTCGGCGTCGCGGTCGCCGCGTCCGCCGTGCTGCCCGTCGTCGTCGCCGCACTCGCGATCGTGGGGTTCCGCCGGCTCGTCGGGCGCGAGCTCGACCTCTCGCTCGTGCAGAGCACGGTGCAGACCCCGCGCAGCGCGGTCGGCATGCGCGCCTCGGAGGAGCTCGCACGGCTCGACTTCGACGCCGAGTCGCTGCTCGAGGACGTCGGCTCCGGACGGCTGCCGATCCCGCTGCCGACCGACGCGGCGCTCCGGGCCGGCGCGCTCGCGGCGAAGCTGCGGGTCCGCCTCATCGAGGGGCGCAGCGACACCTGGCTGAAGCACGCCGTCACCGAGTCGGCGTACCTCAGCCGCCGCGTCACGATCGACGACCCGGAGGGCGACGCCGGTGTCCTCGCTCCGGCCCAGCGCGACGGTCTGCTGCTCACGCTCTGGCTGATCGCCGGCGAGCGGCGCCCGCGCCGGGCGGCCGGCGCGAGGGTGGTCGTGCGGGTCCGCAGCGAGCCGTTCGACGACGACGAACGTGGCCCGCTCGCGATCGAGATCGAGGTCTCCGGCGTGGCGCGGCGTCATCTGGACCCCGCCATCTGGGATGCACTCGGTAGTCTCGGAAGTCACGAGGTCGTGTCCACATCGGATTCGATCAGGATCGAACTCGTCTGCCCGGTCGACCCGAACGCCCCGGCAGCCGCTTCGGCGCCTCGAGGCGCCCGAACGAGGGGAAGATGAATGCCTGAACCGGCCGCACCGATCCGCCTGGCGATCGTCGACGATCACCGCATGCTGCTCGGCGCCCTATCCGAGTGGCTGCGGGGTGCTGCGCCCGACATCCAGCTCGTGGCCGCGGTGCCGTCCTGGTCGGAGCTGCTCGCGCATCCGGAGTTCCCGGCCGACGTCGTGCTCCTCGACCTCGACCTGCGCGACAACATCCCGGTCTCCCTGAAGCTGTCGATGCTGAAGTCGGCCGGCGTGCAGACGATGCTGATGAGCACCTACTCGGAGCCCGCGGTGGTCCGCGAGGCGCTGAACGCGGGCGCGCTCGGCTACCTCGTGAAGTCGGAGCCGGTCGAGACGATCGTCGAGGCGATCCGGGCGGCGCGGCTCGGCGACTCGTACATCACGCCCGAGCTCGAGACGACCCTCGCCGACGCCGACGCGGTGCAGGCGCCGAAGCTGTCGGCGCAGGAGCGGCGCGTCATGGCGCTGTACGGCGCCGGGCAGCCGGTGAAGGCGGTCGCGTTCCAGCTCGGCATCTCCGAGGAGACCGCGAAGAGCTACCTCAAGCGCATCCGCGAGAAGTACCGCGTCGCCGGTTACGACGTCGGCACGAAGGTCGCGCTCCGCAAGCGCGCCATCGCCGACGGCATCCTGCTGCAGACCGACTGACGCGGCGCGCGGCCGGCGCCGCGCGGCCGGCCGCTCCGCTCAGTCCCGCTCGGCCGCCGCGACCGCCCCGGTCGCGTACGGCACGTCGACGCCGCGGCCGATCCGCCGCCGGTCGAGCGCGAAGCTCGCGAACGCGAGGGCGATGCCCGCGAGCGTCAGCGCGAAGCCGACCCAGATCGGGGCGAGGTAGCCGAGGCCGCCGGCGATCACGAGGCCGCCGAGCACCGCGCCCATGCTGTTGCCGACGTTCAGCGCCGAGTGGTTCAGCGCGGCGGCGATCGACTGGCTGTCGCGGGCGACGTCCATGAGGCGGGTCTGGATGGTCGGCGCGAGCGCCGAGGACGTCACGCCGACGAGGAAGACCCCACCGAAGAGGCCGAGCGGATGGCTCGCCGTGAGGGCGAGCAGCAGCAGTGCCGCCGCGAGGGCGACGAAGAACAGGTACATCGTGCGGCGCACGCTCCAGTCGGCGAGGCGGCCGCCGATGAGGTTGCCGACGGTCATGCCGAGGCCGGTCGCGACGAGCACGAAGGGCACGAAGGCCGCTTCGAGCCCCGTCACCTCGGTGGCGAGCGGCGCGATGTAGCTGTACATCGCGAAGAAGCCGCCGAAGCCGATCGCGCCGATCGCGATCGCGAACCAGACCTGCGAGCGGCGGAAGGCGCCGAGCTCGCGACGGATGCTCGCCGCGGGGTCGCCCGCCTGCCACGGCACCGCCGCCGCGATCGCGAGGAAGGTGAGCACGAAGATCACGGCGACGGCGAGATAGGCGATCCGCCAGCCCGCGAGCTGCCCGAGCCAGGTGATGCTCGGCACGCCGACGACGTTCGCGATGGTGAGCCCGGAGAGCACGAGCGCGACGCCGCGGGCGCGCTTGCCCGGCCCCATCAGGCTCGCCGCGACGAGGGAGGCGATGCCGAAGTACGCGCCGTGCGGCAGCGCGGCGACGAAGCGGGCGACGAGCACGAGGCCGAAGCTCGGCAGCAGGGCCGAGGCGAGCGTGCCGAGGGCGAACCAGGCGGCGAGGGCGAGCAGCAGCCGCTTGCGCGGCCACTTCGCCGCCGCCGCGGCGATGGTGGGCGCCCCGACGACGACGCCCAGCGCGTACGCGGAGATGAGCCAGCCGGCCTGCGCGTTCGCCTCGTCGGGCGAGGTGGCGGCGAGGCCGGGCAGCAGATCGCCCGCGATGTCGGGCAGTAGGCCCATCGCGACGAACTCGGTGGCGCCGATGCCGAAGCCGCCGAGGGCGAGCGCCAGCAGCGCGAAACGGAGACGGGCCGGCGACAGCGTCGTCGGCCCGGAGGAGTCGGGGATCACCCGGCGATTCTGTCACGCCTCGAATCGATTCGACAAGCGGATGCCGTCATCCGCCGTCGTGCGTCCGTGCGAGCGCGCCGACTATGCCTCGTCGATCGCCTGCTCCAGCCGCTCGACCTTCGCGTCGAGCTCGCCGGCGTAGCCCGGGCGGATGTCGGCCTTCAGCACGAGCGAGACGCGCGAGCCGTACGCGCCGACGGCCTCGGTCGCCCGCCGGACCACGTCGAAGACCTCGTCCCACTCCCCCTCGATCTCAGTGAACATCGAGGTGGTGCGGTTCGGCAGCCCGGACTCCCGCACGATCTTCACCGCCGCCGCGACGGCGTCGTGCACCGAGCCGTCGCTCCGCCCCGTGCCGCTCGGCGCGACTGAGAATGCCACCAGCATGTCTGCTCCTACTCCGTGTTCTCGTGAATCACCCGGTGCGAGGAGAACCACGCCCTTGCCTGGTTCTCCGAGGCGAGCGCAGGGCTCTCGGCGAGGCACTCGTTGCACCGTGCGAATGTTTGGTCCCACTGGACCCAGATGTGCGGGGACCCCTTCGGCACCCACTTCGGCGCCCAACGCACGTCGAACGCATATTGGATGTTCGCCGTCAGTGCCCAGGCCAGTCTCTCCAGGGCGTCGGCCTCGAGCCCCAGGTCGCAGAGCATGTTCTCCGCATCGAGCTGCTCCAGAATGTTCGATTGGAGCAACTCGAGATGCGGGGAGCCCCACTCCTCGCTGTCCCGCAGTACGCGGATCATCTCAGTCCCTCCCGCCGATCGCCCGCCCGAGTCTCGATCCTGACTCCATCGACTGCGGTCGGGTGTCCACCGGGAGCGCGACCCGGCTTCCAGCCTGCCACAACCGTCGCAGCGCCCACGCGAGCAGCAGCGCGAGCAGCGCGACCTTGCCCGTCAAGAGCAGCACGAACGCCGGGTCTGCGACGAGCAGCCAGCCGTACCAGTACGGGTAGATGACGTGGGTGAGCAGCGCCGCGCCGGCCGCGAGCAGCGCCGGCACCGCGAAGCGCGCGGGGCGCAGCACGAGCCCCAGCACGATCGGGGCGGCGAGCCAGGTGACGAACTGCGGCGAGCCGACCTTGTTGCCGAGCAGCAGCACCACGACGAAGGCGAGCGCGAGCGGTGGCAGCAGCCGGCCGAACGGTGCGCCACGTCGCGCCGCGCGGATGCCGACGGCGAGCACGGCCGCGACGCCGACGGCGAGCAGCGGCGTGGTGAGCCAGGCGGCGGTCTCGACGCCGGGTCCGTACACCTGGTAGGTCAGGATCTCGCGGTCGTAGGCGATGTGCACCCCGGGCGCGCCGGCGACGATCGCCCACAGCCAGGGCACCGCGAGCGGCGCCTCGACCTGGAGCCCGCGGCCCGCCTGCTCGCCGATGAAGCCGATCGCGTTGGCGCCCGCTCCGGCGACGACGCTCACCGCGAGGATGCCGAAGCTCAGCGCGAGCGCGATCATCACGACCTCGGCCCTGCGGCGGAGCGCCACGACGAGGGCGGCGACGAGAGCGGCCGGCCAGACCTTGATCCACGCGCCGATGGTGAGCAGCACGGCGGCGACGCGGGGCCGGCCGGCGGCCCAGAGCAGGCCGAGCATCGCGAAGGGCACGGTGACGGCGTCGATCCGGCCGAGCGCGATGGGCCCGAGCAGCGCGAGGAAGCCGAGCCACCACCAGGCGGCGAGCCGGCGGTGCCTGGAGAAGGCCGCCCGCCCGAGCAGCACCGCGAGGGTGATCCCGTTCAGCACGGTGACGAGCGCGAGCCACGTCTCGCCGAACCACGGCCCGCCGAACGCGAGGGACGCCGCCATCGGAGCGAAGGCGAGGATCGGGTACACCCACGGCAGGTCGATGCCCATTCGCGCGTAGCCGTGCGCCGCGTTCTCGGCCCAGATCCGGTACACCCCGGTCACGTCGCCGAGCGGCAGGCCCTGCGCGAAGAGATTGAGCGCGATCAGCGCGGCGTGCACGAGCGCGAACGCGATCCAGATCGCGCCCCGCCCGGCCAGAAGACGGCGGATGCCACGGCTCGATCGACGACCCCCCACCCGATCCGGCATGGCTCAGAGCCTAGCCGCGCCGGGCCGTCATACGACGCCATGCGGGCTGCGGAATGCGGCGAGTTCGGCCAAGCTGGAGTCATCCCGATCGGAAGGCCCCGCCATGACCCGTCGCACGCTCACCGCCGTCGCCCTCGCCGCCGCAGCGGCCCTCGCCCTCGCCGGCTGCACCGCGGGCGGTGACGGCCAGGCCGCCGGCCCGAGCGCCGAGGGCTACGTGACCGACGGCAAGCTCACGATCGGCACCGGCCAGCCCGCGTACTTCCCCTGGGTCATCGACGACGCCCCCGAGTCCGGCGAGGGCTTCGAGTCGGCCGTGGCCTACGCGGTCGCCGACGAGCTCGGCTTCACGAAGGACGACGTGGTCTGGGTGCGCTCCACCTTCGAGCAGGCGATCGCGCCGGGACCGAAGGACTTCGACTTCAACCTCCAGCAGTTCTCCATCACCGACGAGCGCAAGCAGGCCGTCGACTTCTCCTCGCCGTACTACGAGACCACGCAGGTGGTCGTCACGGTCGACGCCTCGCCCGCGGCCGGCGCGACCACGATCGCCGAGTTGAAGCCGTTCAAGATCGGCGCCCAGACCGGCACGACGAGCCTCACCGCGGTCGAGCAGACGATCGCCCCCGAGGGCGGGGCGCAGATCTTCAACACGAACGACGACGCGAAGCTCGCGCTGCAGAGCGGCACCGTCGACGCCATCGTCGTCGACCTGCCGACCGCGTTCTACCTGACGGGCGCGGAGCTCGACGGCGGCAAGATCATCGGCCAGCTGCCCTCGACGGGCGGCGGCGACCAGTTCGGCCTCGTGCTCGCGAAGGACTCCCCGCTGACCGAGAAGGTCACCGCCGCGGTCGACGCGCTGCGCGAGAACGGTACGCTCGACGAGCTCGCGGCGAAGTGGCTCGGCGGCGACGACACGGCGCCCGTCCTCAAGTGACCCGCGTGGCCGCTCCGGCCGCTCCGGCGGCCGCATGAGCGCAGCATCCCCCGACGGCGCCTGGCGGCCGAGCGAACTCGAGCTCGGCCGCCGGGCGTTCCGCCGTCGGCAGACCTGGCGATCGGTGCTCGTGAGCGCCCTGAGCACGCTCGTCTTCGCCGGGCTGCTCGCCTGGGCGGTGCTCGGCTCGCCGGGGTGGGCGCGGGTCGCGGAGACCTTCTTCGATCCCGAGGTGGCGATCGCCTCCCTCCCGCGCATCGCCGAGGGGCTGCTGCTGAACCTCCAGGTGCTCGTCTTCGCCGCCGTCGGCGTGCTGCTCGTCGCCATCACGCTGGCGACTCTGCGCACCCTCCGCGGCCCGGTGTTCTTCCCGCTGCGGGCGATCGCGGCCGGCTACACCGATCTCTTCCGCGGGGTGCCGCTGCTCATCGTGCTCTACCTCGTCGGCTACGGCGTGCCCGCGCTCGAGTTCTTCCCGCGGCTGCCGGTCGCGGTCTGGGGCACGATCGCGATCGTCCTGGTGTACTCGGCGTACGTCGCCGAGGTGTTCCGCGCCGGCATCGAGGCGGTGCACCCCTCGCAGCGGCTCGCCGCGCGCTCGCTCGGCCTGAGCCACGCGCAGACGATGCGCCGGGTCGTGCTGCCGCAGGCGATCCGCAAGGTGACGCCGGCGCTCATGAACGACTTCGTCGCGATGCAGAAGGACGTCGGGCTGATCTCGGTGCTCGGCGCGGTCGACGCGGTGCGGGCGGCGCAGATCGAGACGGCGCACTACTTCAACTTCACGCCCTACGTCGTCGCCGGGCTGCTGTTCGTCCTCCTCGCGCTGCCGATGGTCCGGCTCACCGACTGGGTGACGGCGCGGATGCGGCGACGCGAGCAGATCGGGAGCATCGTATGAGCCGCGCAGCCGACGGGGCGCAGCCGCCCGCCGGGGCCGCGGGCGAGCGCGAACCCGTGCTCGCCCTCTCGGGCGTCCGCCGCGCGTACGGCGAGCACGTCGTCCTCGACGGGGTCGACCTCGAGGTGCGCGCGCACGAGGTCGTCGCGCTCATCGGCGCCTCCGGCTCGGGCAAGTCGACGCTGCTGCGCACCGCGAACCTCCTCGAGCCGATCGACGACGGCGTCATCCGGCTCGCGGGTCGCGACATCAGCGATCCGCGAGTGGATGCCGATGCGGTCCGCGCGCGGATCGGCGCCGTCTTCCAGCACTACAACCTGTTCCCGCACCTGAGCGTGCTCGACAACGTGACGCTCGCCTCCCGCCTGGTGCATCGCACGCCGAAGGCCGAAGCGGAGCGCCGCGGGCAGGAGCTCCTCGCCTCGATCGGCCTGGCCGACTTCGCCCGCGCCTACCCCGACCGGCTCTCGGGCGGGCAGCAGCAGCGCGTCGCGATCGTGCGGGCCATCGCGACCGGACCCGAGCTGCTCCTGCTCGACGAGGTGACGAGCGCCCTCGACCCCGAGCTCGTCGGCGAGGTGCTGGCCCTCGTCCGCTCCCTCGCCGACGGCGGCACGACCATCCTGATGGCGACGCACGAGATGGCGTTCGCACGGGACGTCGCCGACCGGGTGGTGTTCCTCGACGGCGGCCGCATCGTGGAGCAGGGGCCGTCGCGGCAGTTCTTCGCCGCTCCGCGCGAGGAGCGCACCCGCGCGTTCCTCGCCCGTGTGCTGCCCGGCTGACGCGCGGCCGCTTCCGACGACGGTCCGGCGGGGCGTTCAGCCCGCGAGCTGACCCAGCACCCGCTGCACCTGCGCGGTGATGTCGGAGGCGACGATCGGGCCGCCGTCGACCGCGGCGACGGCCCGCTCGGCGGCGAGCCCGTGCACCAGCACTGCGGTCGCGGCGATCGGGGCGAGCGCGTGCGCGTCGTTCGCGAGGCGCTCGTGGGAGCCGGCGACGAGCGCGCCGAGGATGCCGCCCAGCACGTCGCCCGAGCCGGCGGTGGCGAGCCGGTGCGTCGGCGCGGTCACGGCGATCGCCGCGCCGTCCGGATCGGCGATGTGCGTCACCGCGCCCTTCAGCAGCACGACGACGCCGATCTCGCGCGCGGCGCGCGCCGCCCACGCGGCCGGGTCGCTGCGGACCTCCTCGACGCTCGTGCGCACCTCCCGGTCGGCGAGCAGGGTCGCGAGCTCGCGAGCGTGCGGGGTGATGACGGTGGGCGCCGAATGCGCGCCGACGAGGTCGAGGGCGCCCGCGTCGAGCACGACCGGGAGGCCGGAGGCGAGCGCGTGCTCGAGCTCGCCGATGAGCACGAAGGAGCGGCGCGAGGGGTCCATGCCCGAGCCGAGCAGCCAGGCCTGCACCCGGCCGGAGGTCGTGACCACCTCGGGTGCGCGGGCCAGCACGAGCGCCCGCACGGGGCGCGGCCCCGTGTAGCGCACCATGCCGACGCCGCTCCGGGTGGCGGCCTCGACCCCGAGCAGTGCCGCCCCGGGGTACTCGTGGGAACCGGTGACCACCCCGAGCACGCCGCGGGAGTACTTGTCGTCGTCCGCGGTGGGCGGCCGCAGCCACTCCGCCGCGTCCCCGGCCTGCCATTCCTGCCATCCGCCAGCGCTCATGCTCCAACGATAGGTTGGCCGGGATGACTCCGACAGCCCTCGCCCCCATCGCCCTCTCCCCCGCCGTCGTCGTGTTCGACTACGGCGAGGTGATCTCCCGCGAGCCCGGCGCCGCCGACCGCGCCGCCCTCGTCGCCCGGGCGCGCGTCGCCCCCGAGCAGGAGGACGCGTTCTGGCACGAGTACTGGGCGCACCGCGAGGGCCTCGACCAGGGCACCCTCTCGATCTTCGGCTACTGGTCGGCGGTCGCCGCGGGCCTCGGCACGGAGTTCTCCCCAATCGACGTGCACGAGTTGTGGGCGATCGACCACCGCGGCTGGCTCAGCGTCGATCCGGGCACCCTCGCCGTGCTGCACGCGCTGCAGGCCGGCGGCACCCGCTTGGCCCTGCTGTCGAACGCGGGCGCCGACTTCTCGGGCTGGCTGCGGCACGGCTCCTTCGGTCCGCTGTTCGAGCGGGTCTTCGTGAGCGGCGAGCTCGGGCTCGTGAAGCCGAACGCCGACATCTACGAGCACGTCATCGCCGAGCTCGGCATCGTGCCCGAGGAGTTCCTGTTCATCGACAACCGGGCCGAGAACGTCGAGGGCGCGCGGGCTGCGGGCGGCGACGGGCATGTCTTCACCGACGCCGCCGGTCTCGAGCGCTGGCTCCGCGAGCGCTCGGCCTGAGGCGGAGTCAGCCGGCCGAGTTCCGGGCGCGCAAGCGCTCGACGAGTGCCGCCGACTCCCCGGCCGGCTGGCTCAGCGAGAAGATGTTGCCCTCGCTGTCGCTGAACCAGGCCGCACGCTCGTCGCCGAGCTCGGCGACGCCGTCGACCGTGCTGAGGCCCGGGAGGTCGTACTCGTGGAAGGCCACGCCCGCTGCGCGGAGCGCCGCCATGTCACGGTCGAGGTCGTCGGTGAGCAGATTGAAGGCGGTGTTCTGCGCGGTGCCGGCGAAGCCCGTGCGGTACACCATGACGGGCAGGCCGCCGATCTCGTAGAACAGCGTCTCGCCCTCCGGCTCGCCGCCGATGGGCTCGCGGCCGAGCACCTGCGCCCACCACTGCCTGGCGCGGTCGAGGTCGTGCGCCGGCAGGACCGCCGTCGCCAGGATCGTCTCGAACATGAGTGAACCTCGATTCCTCGGGTCGCGCTCAGTCTACGCCGGAATCGGCACCTGCCGCTGACGCCGAAGGGCGGCCCCGCCTGCGCGGGGCCGCCCTTCGGTCGCGGTGGCGTCAGCCCCGCCTGGTCGCGTCGTGCACCTCGCCGACGAGCTCCTCGATGATGTCCTCGAGGAACACCACGCCCGTCGTCGCCCCCTCCCGGTCGAAGGCGCGGGCGACGTGCGTGCCGAGCCGGCGCATCGTCGACAGCGCGTCCTCGACCTCGGTGCCGTCGAAGACCGAGACGAGCCGCCGCACCCGCTTCGCGGGCAGCGGGTCGTCGAACTCGCCGTCGTCGAGGTCGATGACGTCCTTCAGGTGCACGTAGCCGTCGGGCTCGCCGTCCTCGCCGAGGATGACGTAGCGCGAGAAGCCGTGCTTGGCGACCGCGCGCTCGACGTCCCGCGGGGTGGCCCCGGGCGGCAGGCTGACGAGCGAGTCCATCGGCACCGCGACGTCGGAGACGCGCTTCGTCGTGAACTCGAACGCCGCGCTCAGCGTGCCGCTCGCGTCGTCGAGCACGCCCTCGCGGCGGGACTGGTCGACGATGGTCTGCACCTCGTCGAGCGTGAACGTCGAGTTCGCCTCGTTCTTCGGCTCGACGCCGAAGAGCCGCAGCACCCCGTTCGCCGTCGCGTTCAGCGCCACGATGACGAACTTCAGGAGGCGGGCGATGAACACCAGCGGCGGGGCGAGCAGCAGCACCGCGCGGTCGGGCACCGAGAACGAGAGGTTCTTCGGCACCATTTCGCCGAACACCACGTGCAGGTAGCTCACGAGCACCAGCGTGATGATGAACGCGACCGTGCCGATCACCTCTTCGCTCCAGCCGGTGAGCGCCAGCGGGATCTCGAGCAGGTGGTGGATCGCCGGCTCCGAGACGTTCAGGATCAGCAGCGAGCAGATCGTGATGCCGAGCTGGCTCATCGCGAGCATGAGCGTCGCGTGCTCCATCGCCCAGAGCGCGGTCTTGGCGCTGCGCTTGCCCTGTTCGGCGAGCGGTTCGATCTGCGAGCGCCGCGCCGAGATGACGGCGAATTCGGCGCCCACGAAGAAGGCGTTCGCGAGCAGCAGCACGAACAGCCAGGCGAGTCCGGCCCAGTCGCTCATCGCTCGCCCCCTTCCTCATCGGCCGTGGGGAGCGGGGTCGGGATGAACCTCACCCGGTCGACCCGGCGGCCGTCGAGCCGGCGCACCTCGAGCCGGCCCTCGTCGATCTCGACCTCGTCGCCGACGACGGGCAGGCGCCCGAGGGACGCGGTGATGAACCCGGCCACGGTCTCGTAGTCGCCGTTCTCGGGAACGCGGATGCCGGTGCGCTCCTCGAGCTCGTCGGGGCGCAGGATGCCGGGGAAGCTGATCTCGTCGCCACGGCGCACGATGCCCGCGCGCGTGCGATCGTGCTCGTCGGCGACCTCGCCGACGAGCTCCTCGACGAGGTCCTCGAGCGTCGCGACCCCGGCGGTTCCGCCGTACTCGTCGACGATCACCGCCATCTGGAAGCCGCGCGCCCGCAGCTCGCCGAGGAGCGAGTCGAGCTTCATGGTCTCCGGCACGCGGAGCGCGTCGGACTGCAGCGCCGAGGTCGGCACCTCGCCGCGGCGCTCGCGCGGCACGGCCACCGCCTGCTTGACGTGCACGACGCCGACGATGTCGTCGAGGTTCTCGTCGTACACCGGGAAGCGCGAGTAGCCGGTCTGGCGCGCCAGCTCGATGACCGCCTCCGCCGGCTCGAGGCGCTGCACCGCGGCGAGCCGCGGGCGCGGCGTCATCACGTCGGAGGCGTCGTGGCCCGAGAAGCGCAGCGTGCGGCCGAGCAGCGTCGCCGTGTCCTGCTCGAGCACGCCGGCGCTCGCGGAGCGGCGCACGAGCGAGCTCAGCTCCTCAGCGGAGCGGGCGCCGGAGAGCTCCTCCTTCGGCTCGATGCCGAAGGAGCGGATGACGGCGTTGGCGCTGCCGTTCAGCACCGCGATCGCGGGCCGGAAGACCCAGGTGAACGCGGTCTGGAACGGGATGACGAGCTTCGCCGTGGCGAGCGGGAGCGCGAGCGCGAAGTTCTTCGGCACGAGCTCGCCGACGAGCATCGACAGCAGCGTCGCGATGACGACGGCGGTCGTCGCCCCCACTGGCCGCACGAGCTCCTCCGGGAGCCCGATGCCCGTGAGCGGCCCCGCCAGCAGCGAGGAGATCGCGGGCTCCATCGTGTAACCGGTGAGCAGCGTCGTCAGCGTGATGCCGAGCTGGGCGCTCGAGAGGTGGGTGGAGGTGATCTTCAGCGCCTGGATGGTGAGGCCCAATCGGGTCTCGCCCCTGGCGCGTCGCGCCTCGAGATCGGCGCGATCGAGGTTGACGAGCGCGAACTCGCTCGCAACGAACAAGCCCGTGCCGATCGTGAGAAGCACACCGATGCCGAGCAGGATCCACTCAGACACGGGCACCTCCCCGACGCGTCACGGGCGAGGGTCTATGGCCGGGCGTATTCGCAGAGGGAGGTTCGTCCATGGTGCCGCCAGTATATCGGCGGCGTCCCGCTCCGAGACTGGGAAGCCGCCGCATCCGTCACCAGCTGACCGGCAGCGCCTTGCCCTCTTCGTAGCCTGCCGCGGACTGGATGCCGACGAGCGCACGATCGCGGAACTCGGCGAGCGAGCGCGCCCCCGCGTAGGTGAAGGAGCTGCGCACGCCGGAGGTGATCATGTCGAGCAGATCCTCGAGCGAGGGCCGGAGCGGGTCGAGGTAGATCGCCGACGAGGAGATGCCCTCGGCGAAGAGCTCCTTGCGGGCGAGCTCGTAGGGCGAGAGCCGGTCGAAGCGCTCGCGCACGGCCTTGGTGGAGGCCATCCCCCAGCTCTCCTTGTACAGCCGGCCGTCGGCGTCGGTGCGCAGCACGCCGGGCGCCTCGATCGTACCGGCGAACCAGGAGCCGATCATCACCGAGGCCGCCCCGGCGGCGAGGGCGAGCGCGACGTCGCGCGGGTAGCGCACCCCGCCGTCCGCCCAGACCTTCGCCCCGAGGCCGGCCGCCGCCTCGGCGGTCTCCAGCACGGCGGAGAACTGCGGGCGACCGACGGCGGTCATCATGCGGGTCGTGCACATCGCGCCGGGCCCGACCCCGACCTTCAGCACGTCGGCACCGGCCTCGACGAGATCGGCCACCGCCTGCTCGGTCACGACGTTGCCCGCGACGATGGGCAGCCCCAGCTCGAGGTCGCGCACGCGGCGGACCGCGGCGACCATGCCCTCCTGGTGGCCGTGGGCCGTGTCGAGCACGAGCATGTCGACGCCGGCCGCGGCGAGCGCGCGGGCCTTGGCCTCGACGTCGCCGTTGATGCCGACGGCCGCGGCGACGCGGAGCCGGCCGTCGCCGTCCACGTTGGCCTCGTAGATCGTGCCGCGGAGGGCGCTGCGCCGGCTGAGCGTGCCGACGACCTTGCCGTGCCGGAGCACGGGGGCGAAGTCGAGCTCGGCCTCCACCATGAGGTCGAAGGCGCGGCGCGGGGTGTCGACGTCGTCGGCGTCGAGCGCGGCGCTGCCGCCGTGCACGAGGTCGCCGAGCCGGGCATCGGGGAGCGCCGTCGCGAGGCGCTCGGCCAGGATGCAGCCGCGGAACTCGCCCTGCTCGTCCTCGAGCACGAGGCCGTGGCCGGCGGCGGCGGGCAGAGCCACGAGGGCATCGGCGACGGTCTGATCCGGCGAGAAGCGGTGCGGGATGTCGAAGCTCGCCGATTGGGCCTTGACCCAGCGGATGGATTCTGCAAGGTCCTGCAGGTGCAGATCCTGCGGGAGCACGCCGATGCCGCCGCGGCGGGCGAGCGTCGCGGCGAGGCGCGGCCCCGTGATGGAGTTCATGTTCGCCGAGACGACGGGGATCGAGCCGCCCGATCCGTCGTCCGGGGCGAGCGAGACGTCGAGCCGGCTCGGCACGCCGGAGCGGCTCGGGACGAGGAATACGTCGGAGTACGTCAGATCGTGCGTCGGCGCCGTGCGGTAGAACTCCATGGCTCCCACGGTACTGCCAGGCGCGAGGTCCTCGGCCGGGTCGCAACGGGTTTAGGCTTGGGTGGGTGATCGGGGCGCGGTCGCGAGCGCGGCCGGTCCGATCTCCGCGGAATCCTTTCATCAACGGAGAGAGTGGGCGAGAGGCTGTGTCGAGCCAATTGACCGGGGCGGGTGCCGAAGAGACGGCGTCGGGCGAATTCGGAGCCAACGAATGGCTCGTCGACGAGATGTACGAGAAGTACCTCGCCGACCCTGATTCCGTCGACGAGACCTGGCGGCCGGTGCTGGAGCACTACCACCGCTCGAAGACGGCCGAGAGCGCCGCCGCTGCTCCGGCTCCCGCGGCCGAGACCTCCGCCGCTCCGCCGGCGCCGGCCGCGCAGGCCGCACCGGCGGCTCCCCAACCGGCCAACGGTTCGGCCGACGGCTCGGCCAACGGCGCCGTGCCCACGCCGACCACGCCGACGCCCGTCATCGGGCAGACCCCGGCGGCGCGCACCACCTCCCGGGCGCCGCGCTCCGAGCCGGTCCCGGCCGATGTGCCCGTCACGAGCCCGCAGCCCGTCGTCGCCTCCGAGCGCGAGGACGAGGTCGTGACCCTCAAGGGCATGCCGAAGACGCTCGCGGCCAACATGGACGCCTCGCTCACCGTTCCCACCGCGACGAGCGTGCGCACCGTCCCCGCGAAGCTCATGATCGACAACCGCATCGTGATCAACAACCACCTGCGGCGCACCCGCGGCGGCAAGATCAGCTTCACCCACCTCATCGGCTGGGCGCTGATCCAGGCGCTCAAGGAGTTCCCGAGCCAGAACGTCTACTACGCCGAGGTCGAGGGCAAGCCCTCCCTCGTGAAGCCCGCCCACGTGGGCCTCGGCATCGCCATCGACCTGCCGAAGCCCGACGGCACCCGTGCCCTCCTCGTCCCGGCCATCAAGCGCGCCGAGACGATGACCTTCAACGAGTACCTCGCCGCGTACGAGGACCTCGTCTCGCGGGCGCGCCAGAACAAGCTGAAGGCCGACGACTTCCAGGGCGGAACGATCTCCCTGACGAACCCGGGCGGCATCGGCACCGTGCACTCGGTGCCGCGGCTCATGAAGGGCCAGGGCTGCATCATCGGCGCCGGCGCCCTCGAGTACCCCGCCGAGTTCCAGGGCGCGAGCGAGAAGACGCTCGCGAACCTCGCGATCGGCAAGACGATCACCCTCACCTCGACCTACGACCACCGGGTCATCCAGGGCGCCGGCTCCGGCGAGTTCCTGAAGAAGGTGCACGAGCTGCTGATCGGCCAGCGCGGCTTCTACGAGGGCATCTTCGCCGCGCTCCGGCTGCCGTACGAGCCCATCCAGTGGGCGCCGGACATCGCGGTCGACGTCGCGAGCGCGATCGACAAGACCGCCCGCGTGCAGGAGCTCATCAACGCGTTCCGCGTGCGCGGTCACATGATGGCCGACACCGACCCGCTCGAGTACGTGCAGCGCACGCACCCCGACCTCGACATCGCGAGCCACGGCCTCACCTTCTGGGACCTCGACCGCGAGTTCGTGACCGGCGGCTTCGGCGACCGGCGCAAGGCGCTGCTCCGCGACATCCTGGGCGTCCTGCGCGACTCCTACTGCCGCACCATCGGCATCGAGTTCATGCACATCCAGGACCCCGTGCAGCGCGCCTGGATCCAGAACGAGGTCGAGCGGCCCTACGAGAAGCCGACCCACGACGAGCAGATGCGCATCCTCGGCAAGCTGAACGAGGCCGAGGCGTTCGAGACCTTCCTGCAGACGAAGTACGTCGGCCAGAAGCGCTTCAGCCTCGAGGGCGGCGAGTCGGTGATCGCCCTGCTCGACGAGATCCTCCAGGGCGCGGCGAAGGCCGGCATGGACGAGGTCGCGATCGGCATGGCCCACCGCGGGCGGCTCAACGTGCTCACGAACATCGCCGGCAAGACGTACGGCCAGGTGTTCCGCGAGTTCGAGGGCGCGACCGCCGGCCAGGGCTCCGGCGACGTGAAGTACCACCTGGGCACCGAGGGCACCTTCACCGCCGACGGCGGCCAGCAGATCCCGGTCTCGCTCGCCGCCAACCCCTCGCACCTCGAGGCCGTCGACGGCGTGCTCGAGGGCATCGTGCGCGCGAAGCAGGACCGCAAGCCCATCGGCACCTTCTCGACCCTGCCGATCCTGGTCCACGGCGACGCGGCGATGGCCGGCCAGGGCGTGGTCGTCGAGACCATGCAGATGTCGCAGCTGCGCGGCTACCGCACGGGCGGCACGATCCACGTCAACATCAACAACCAGGTCGGCTTCACCACCGTGCCGGGCGACGCCCGTTCGTCGATCTACTCGACCGACGTGGCGAAGACGATCCAGGCGCCGATCTTCCACGTGAACGGCGACG
Organism: Agromyces soli; assembly: GCF_022811605.1. Classification (GTDB taxonomy): domain Bacteria; phylum Actinomycetota; class Actinomycetes; order Actinomycetales; family Microbacteriaceae; genus Agromyces; species Agromyces soli. The sequence goes on from NZ_CP094533.1 coordinate 3,521,886, forward strand.
ACCCCGAGGCGGTCGTGCGGGTCGCGGAGCTCGCGTTCCGCTACCGCCAGGAGTTCAAGCGAGACGTCGTCATCGACCTCATCTGCTACCGCCGGCGCGGGCACAACGAGGGCGACGACCCCTCGATGACGCAGCCGCTGATGTACAACCTCATCGAGGCCAAGCGCAGCGTGCGCAAGCTCTACACGGAGGCGCTCGTCGGCCGCGGCGACATCACCGAGGAGGAGTACGAGAACGCGCACCGCGACTTCCAGGACCGCCTCGAGCGCGCCTTCGCGGAGACGCACGCGGCGCAGACCGGCGCGATCCCGGTGATCGGCGCGACCGAGTCCGTCGCCGAACCCGAGCCCGCCAGCGGCGAGCTCGAGACGACCGGCGTCTCCCTCGAGGTCGTGCACGCCGTCGGCGACGCCTTCGGCAACAAGCCCGACGGCTTCACGGTGCACCCGAAGATCCAGCAGCTGCTCACGAAGCGCGTCGACATGAGCCGCAACGGCAAGATCGACTGGGGCTTCGGCGAGCTGCTCGCCTTCGGCTCGCTCCTGCTCGAGGGCACCCCCGTGCGCCTCGCCGGTCAGGACGCGCGCCGCGGCACCTTCGTACAGCGCCACTCGGTCATGCACGACCGGGTGAACGGCCAGGAATGGCTGCCGCTCATGAACCTGGCCGAGAACCAGGGCCGCTTCTACGTCTACGACTCGCTGCTCAGCGAGTACGCGGCGATGGGCTTCGAGTACGGCTACTCGGTGGAGCGCCCCGACACTCTCGTGGCGTGGGAGGCGCAGTTCGGCGACTTCGCGAACGGTGCGCAGACCATCATCGACGAGTTCATCTCCTCGGCCGAGCAGAAGTGGGGCCAGCGCTCGAGCGTCGTGCTCCTGCTGCCGCACGGCTACGAGGGCCAGGGCCCCGACCACTCGAGCGCCCGCATCGAGCGGTACCTCCAGCTCTGCGCCGAGAACAACATGACGGTCGCCCGTCCCTCGACGCCGGCGTCCTACTTCCACCTGCTGCGCCGTCAGGCGTACGCGCGGCCGCGCAAGCCGCTCGTGGTCTTCACCCCGAAGGCGATGCTGCGCCTGCGCGGCGCCACGAGCGAGGTGGCCGACTTCACGCAGGGCCGCTTCGAGCCGGTGATCGACGATGCGCGCATCACCGACAAGGCCGCCGTCAAGCGGGTCGTGTTCCTGTCGGGCAAGCTCTACTACGACCTCGCGGCGGAGCTCGAGAAGTCACCCAACCCCGAGATCGCCCTCGTCCGCCTGGAGCAGCTCTACCCGCTGCCCGCCGGCGAGCTGAAGGCGGTCACCGACTCCTACCCGAACGCCGAGCTGGTGTGGGCGCAGGACGAGCCGGAGAACCAGGGCGCCTGGCCGTACTTCATCATCGAGACGAACAAGCTCGGGCCGCGTCAGGTCCAGGTCATCTCGCGTGCGGCCGCGGCCTCCCCCGCGACCGGCTCGGCGAAGCGGCACGCCGCCGAGCAGAGCGAGCTCGTGCGTCGCGCGCTGAGCGTGTAACTCACGTCTGAAGCGCCGAAGGGGCGCGGATGCCTCGGCATCCGCGCCCCTTCGGCGCTCCCGCGCCCGGGGGCGCGCCCGCTCAGCGCGCCCCGCGGGCGAGCTTCGACGGCCACCAGATGGACCGGCCCAGGTCGTACGCCAGGGCGGGCACGAGCAGGGTGCGCACCAGGAAGGTGTCGAGCAGCACGCCGAACGCGACGATGAAGGAGATCTGCGCGAGGAAGAGGATCGGCAGCACCCCCAGCGCCGCGAACGTCGCCGCGAGCACCAGGCCGGCGGAGGTGATCACCCCGCCGGTGAGCCGGAGTCCGCGCAGCACGCCCTCCCGCGCGCCGAAGCGCAGCGACTCCTCGCGCACCCGCGTCATCAGGAAGATGTTGTAGTCCACTCCGAGGGCGACGAGGAAGACGAAGCCGAAGAGCGGCACGCTCGGGTCGGCGCCCGGGAAGTGGAAGATCCCCTCGAAGACCCAGGCGGACACGCCCAGCGCCGCCGTGTACGAGAGCACGACGCTCGCGATGAGCAGCAGCGGCGCCACGATGGCGCGCAGCAGCAGCATCAGGATGAGCAGGATCGCCGCGAGCACCAGCGGGATGATGAGCGTGCGGTCGGCGATCGCCGCATCGTTCGTGTCGAGGGCGACTGCCGTCGGGCCGCCGACGAGCGCGTCGGACGACACGGCGTCGAGCGCGTCTCGCAGCTCCCGCACGGTCTGCTCGGCGGCCGCGGAGTCCGGGGCGTCGTCGAGGGTCGCCTGCAGCAGGACCCGACCGTCGACGACCGTCGGCTCGGGCGCCGGGGTGCCGGGCGGGCCGAACGCGCCGATGCCGTCGGCCGTCACGGGCGCGGTGCCGGAGGGCGAGTCGGCCGAGACCACCGCGACGCTCGCCACGCCATCCGTCGCGAGGGCGGTGTCGGCCATCGCCTGCAGCTCGTCCTCCGGCCCGACGATCGCCGCCGGCGCCCCGGAGCCGCCCGGGAAGTGCTCGGCGAGCAGTGCCTGCCCGTCGCGCGCCTCGGAGTGCCCCAGCACGAACTCGCTCGACGGCACCCCGTCGGCGTCGAGCCGGGCGAGGCCGAGCGACATGCCGGCGAGGAGCAGCACGGAGAGCACCCAGACGAGGCGCGGCCGCCGACCGACCAGGCGCGCAAGCCCCGCCCAGAGCCCCGTGGCGGGCAGCTCGGGCTCCGCGGGGGCGCCGGGCGCCGAGGCATCCGGTCGGTGCAGCTTGCGCGGCCAGAAGGCCGCCCGGCCCGCCCAGAGCAGCAGCGCCGGCAGCAGGGTGAGGGCGGCGAGGAGCGCCGCGACGATGCCGATGGCCGCGACCGGGCCGAGCGCCTTGTTCGAGTTGAGCTCGCTGAAGAGCAGGATGAGGAGCCCCGCGATGACCGTGCCGCCCGAGGCGACGATCGGCTCCCAGGCGCGGCGGAGCGCGGTCATCGTCGCCGCCCACTTGCCGGGCTCGGACTCGAGCGCCTCGCGGTAGCGCGCGGTGTAGAGCAGCGCATAGTCGGTGGCCGCGCCGATCACGAGGATGAAGAGGATGCCCTGGGTCTGGCCGCTGAGCAGCAGCGCGCCGCTGCGCGCGAGCGAGACGACGGCGAACACCGAGGCGCAGAGCGCCGACAAGCTCGTGAAGAGCACGATGAACGGCAGCAGGAGCGAGCGGTAGACGATCACGAGGATGACGAACACCGCGGCGAGGGCGACGGCGAGCAGCAGACCGTCGATACCGGCGAAGGCGGCCACGAGGTCGGCGGTGAAGCCCGCCGGGCCGGTGACGGCGCTCGTGACGCCGTCGAGCTGGTGCTCGGCGACGAGCTCCCGCACCTGGCCGACGACCTCGTCGACCCCGCCCTCGGCGCCCGAGTCCACCGGGACGACGAACTGCGCCGCGGCACCGTCTTCGGAGGGGATGACCGGCGAGGTCTCCCCCGCGCCGTCGACGCCGGCCATGAGCCCGCGGACGTCGTCGACGTCGGCGAGGGCGGCGGCGTCGAGCTTGGAGCCGTCGTCGCTCGCGTAGACGACGATCGCGGGCACCTCGTCTCCCGTGCGGAAGCTCTCCTGGAGGGCCTGCACTTCGGTCGCCTCGGCGCTCGCGGGCAGGAACTGGGTCTGGTCGTTCGTCTGCACCTCGGAGATGGCGCCGAAGGAGGCGCCGCCGACGCCGAACGCCGCCGTCCACAGGAGGATCAGGACGGCGGGCAGCAGCACGCGGAGCCAGCGGGGCACTCCGGAGCGGACGGGTCGAAGCTCTGCATCGTTCATGATGCTCTCGACGTTAGGCCGCGCGCGCCTTCCGGCGCGTCCATCGAAAGGTTGGCCGCGCGCGGACCGCTCGGCTCAGTCGGCGAAGACGGCGTGCGTCTGGATCTCGCGGATCCGCGTGAGCACGACGGTGCGGAGCTCGTCGGGGGCGCTCTCACGGCACGCCCGCTGCACGACCTCGGTGATGGTGATGCCGACCTTCAGCTCGCCGGAGCACTCGGGGCAGTTCTCCATGTGCGCGCGGATGTCGGCGGCATCCTCGCTGCAGAGCTCGTTGTGCAGGTACTCCTCGAGCTCGGCGCGCGCCTTGTCGCAGCCGCAGTCGTTCATTTCTTGCTCCTGGTGGGGTTGGCCGCCGACTGGATGCCCTGCTCGAGGGCGTAGTCGGCGAGGGACTCGCGAAGCATCCGCCGGCCACGGTGCAGGCGGCTCATCACGGTCCCGATCGGGGTGTTCATCATGTCGGCGATCTCCTGGTAGGAGAAGCCCTCGACGTCCGCGAAGTACACGGCGAGTCGGAAGTCCTCGGGGAGCGCCTGCAGCGCGTCCTTCACGGCGCTGTCGGGCAGGTGGTCGATCGCCTCCGCCTCGGCGGAGCGGCTCGTCGCGGCGGTCGTCGACTCGGCGCCGCCGAGCTGCCAGTCCTCGAGCTCGTCGATCGTGCCCTGGTAGGGCTCCCGCTGCTTCTTGCGGTAGGTATTGATGAAGGTGTTCGTGAGGATGCGGTACAGCCACGCCTTCAAGTTCGTGCCCTGCTTGAACTGCGCGAAGGCGGCGTACGCCTTGACGAAGGTCTCCTGCACGAGGTCCTGCGCGTCGGCGGGGTTCTTCGTCATCCGCAGCGCGGCGGCGTACAGCTGATCGATGAAGGGCAGCGCCTGCTCCTCGAACAGCTCGCCCAGCGGGCGCTCGGCCTCGACCATGGGCTCGTCGATCTCATCACCGGTCATCACCGGCCATCCTAGATCGTCGACCCGCTCGGCCGCCGTCCGTTCCAGCAGTGCGAGGCTCACCTGCACCCTCTCCTCCCGCGCCCGCACGGACGCTACTGTTGATAACCGATGCAGATCACGCCATATTCCGAGCCCGAGTTCGACCCGTACGGCGACGCGCGCCGCACCGAGCCCGACCCGGGCTGGCCCGCGCCCACCGCGAGCCGGCCGCTGCAGGCGACGCTGGCCGTGCCGGGCTCGAAGTCGCTGACGAACCGCGAGCTCGTGCTCGCCGCCCTCGCCGAGGGCCCGTCGGTGCTCCGGGCGCCGCTCTGGTCGCGCGACAGCGAACTGATGGTCGAGGCGCTCTCGGCGCTCGGCGTGGGCTTCGAACGGCTGCCCGGCCGCGGCGGCTTCGGCGACGATCTGCGGGTGACGCCCGCCGAGGAGCTGCTCGGCTCCACCACCGTCGACTGCGGCCTCGCCGGCACCGTCATGCGCTTCGTGCCGCCGGTGGCCGCCCTCGGCCTCGGGCCCACCACCTTCGACGGCGACGAGGCCGCCAGGCGACGCCCGATGTCCGGCGTCATCGACGGCCTGAAGGGCCTCGGCGTCGACCTCGACGACGACCGCCGCGGCACGCTGCCGTTCACCGTGCACGGCACCGGCCGCATCGCGGGCGGCGCCCTCGAGATCGACGCCTCCGCGTCGAGCCAGTTCGTCTCCGGGCTGCTGCTGTCGGCCCCGCGCTTCGAGCAGGGGCTCGACCTCCGGCACACCGGTGAGCGGCTGCCGAGCATGCCGCACATCGAGATGACCGTCGCGGCCCTCGCCCGCCGGGGCGTCGTGGTCCAGTCGCCGGAGCCCGGTCGCTGGATCGTGGCGCCCGGCCCCATCGCCGCCGTCGACGTCGACATCGAGCCGGACCTCTCGAACGCTGCGCCGTTCCTGGCCGCGGCGCTCGTCGCGGGCGGCGAGGTGACGATCACGGGATGGCCCGACGCCACCACGCAGGTCGGCGCCCAGCTCGAGACGCTGCTGCCCCGCTTCGGCGCCACGGTCGAGCGCGCCGGCGACCGGCTCACCGTCCGCGCTCCGGGTGCGGCGGCGGGCGGCATCCGCGCCGTGGAGCTCGACCTCGGCGAGGCGGGCGAGCTCGTGCCGAACCTCGTCGCGATCGCCGCCTTCGCCGACGGCCCGTCGACGTTCACCGGGATCGGCCACATCCGCCACCACGAGACCGACCGGCTCGCCGCGCTCGCGGCCGAGCTGAACGGCCTCGGCGGGCGGGTCACCGAGCTCGAGGACGGTCTGCTGGTCGAGCCGGTCCCGCTGCACGAGGGCGCCTGGCGCGCCTACGCCGACCATCGGATGGCGACGAGCGGCGCGATCGTCGGCCTCGCGGTTCCCGGGGTCGTGATCGACGACATCGCCTCGACCGGCAAGACCCTGCCGCAGTTCCCCGAGCTCTGGGGCGGGCTGCTGCGATGAGCTGGTGGGACGCCGACGACGAGGACGACGAGCCCGAGTTCGACGAGTCCGACGTCCGGGTGCGTCCGAGCCGCCGCGGCAGCAGGCCGCGCACGAAGCAGCGCCCGGAGCACGCCGACGCCGTGCAGGGCCGCGTGCTCGGCGTCGACCGCGGCCGCTACGCGGTCCTACTCGACGAGGGCGGTGCCGACGAGCGCGAGGTGACCGCCGCGCGGGCGCGCGAGCTCAAGCGCAAGTCCGTCGTGACCGGCGACCTCGTCGACGTCGTCGGCGACACGACGGGCGACGAGGGCACGCTCGCCCGGATCGTCAGGATCGGCGAGCGCACGAGCCTGCTACGGCGGAGCGCCGACGACACCGACGCCGTGGAGCGCATCATCGTGGCGAACGCCGATCAGATGCTCGTCGTCGTCGCCGCCGCGAACCCCGAACCGCGCACCAGGCTCGTCGACCGCTATCTGGTCGCCGCCTACGACGCGGGCATCACGCCGCTGCTCTGCATCACGAAGACCGACCTCGCCGATCCCGAGCCGTTCCTGCAGAGCTTCGCCGGCCTCGAGCTGCCGGTCTTCCGCTCCGCTGCCGAGGACATGCCGCTCGACGAGATCCGCGCCGCCCTCGTGGGCCACCGCACGGTCTTCGTCGGGCACTCCGGCGTCGGCAAGTCGACCCTCGTGAACGCGCTGGTGCCGAGCGCGGAGCGTGCCACCGGCCGGGTGAACGACGTCACCGGTCGCGGCCGGCACACCTCGTCCTCGACGGTCTCGCTGCGCCTGGAGGCGGCGGAGGGCGACGGCTGGGTGATCGACACCCCCGGCGTGCGCTCCTTCGGCCTCGGGCACGTCGACCCCGCGAACATCCTGCGCTCGTTCACCGAGCTCGCCGAGATCGCGGAGCGCTGCCCCAGGGGCTGCACCCATCTGCCCGATGCGCCCGACTGCGCGCTCAACGAGGCCGCGGCCGACGGCGAGCTCGACGAGACGGGCGCGGCCAGGCTGGACTCGCTGCAGCGGCTGCTCGAGACGTTCTCGACCGCGCCGGGCGGCGCCGATCGCGGCGGACACTGATCGAGCCGAGCACCGGACGGGGTGGTGTCGTCCGGCCTCGGCTCGATGGAGGTCGTGTCGCGGCGCTCAGCCGGCGCGGCGGGCGCGAGCGGCGCGGCGCTTCAGGGCGCGGCGCTCGTCTTCGCTGAGGCCGCCCCAGACGCCCGAGTCCTGACCGGTCTCGAGGGCGTACTGCAGGCAGATCTCGGTGACCGTGCAACGGGCGCAGACCGCCTTCGCCTTCTCGATCTGGTCGACGGCCGGACCAGTGTTCCCCACCGGGAAGAACAGTTCGGGGTCGGCGGTGAGGCAGGCGGCTTTGTCGCGCCAATCCATGGAGATGCTCCTTGTTGCTACTCGTCGCAGTCACACTCGCGCGCTCTCGCGCGGCCATTTCGTTCGTACGTACTCGCGTGCGCGCGAACTCGGTGGCGGTGTTGCGGGGGGGAAAGCCAAGTCTCGGGAAGTAGGATCATGATTGATCGGCTCACCACCCTGTGAGCATCAACTCGGCCTTGTAAATCGTGGCATAGCGACGGGGTCGAATCAATAGCCGTGTATGGGATATCGCTGTGAATCAGAGCTCCGACCGCCCCGCCTCAGCCGAGGAACCGCCCGCTGATCAGGGGGTCCCCCGCGCGGCGCTCGCGATCGTGAACGTGCTGCTCGTGCTCGAGGCGCTCGCCGTCGCGGGCGTGCTCGTCTGGCTCGTCGTCGACCTGCTGACCCTCGCCCCGTCGTCCTACGCGACCGCCGTCGCGCTCATCGTGCTCGTCGCGATCGGCGCCGTCTTCACGGCCGCCGTCGCCGTCGCCTCGATCCGTCGTGCCGGGTGGTCGCGCGCCGGCGCCATCGTGTGGCAGGTGCTGCAGGTCTCGGTCGCGGCCGGGGCGTTCCAGGGGCTCTTCGCCCGTCCGGACATCGGCTGGGCCCTGCTCATCCCGGCGATCGTCGTGGTCGTGCTCATGCTCGCCCCGTCGGTGCGCCGCGCCTACGGCAACGCCGGGGCGGCGCCGGAGCACTGAGCACCCCGGCACCGCCCCGGCGGAGCGGATGCGGCTCAGTCGTCGAGGCCGAGCTCGCGCCGGATGCGCGCGACGTGCCCGGTGGCCTTCACGTTGTAGAAGGTCTTCGCGATGCGGCCCTCCTCGTCGATCACGAAGGTCGAGCGGATGGAGCCGACGACGATCTTGCCGTAGAGCGATTTCTCGCCCCAGACGCCGTACGCCTGCTGGACGGCGAGGTCGGGGTCCGCGAGGAGGGTGAAGTTCAGCCGGTCGCGTTCCGCGAAGCGCTTGAGCTTCTCGACCTCGTCCTTGGAGACGCCGAGGACGCGGATGCCCGCCGCCTTGAAGGAGTTGAGGCTGTCGCGGAAGTCGCACGCTTCGGTCGTGCAGCCCGGGGTCATCGCCTCGGGGTAGAAGTACAGCACCACCTTGCCGCCGCGGAGCGACGAGAGCGTCACCGGGGTGCCGTCCTGGTCGTCGAGCGTGAAGTCGGGGGCGGGATCGCCGGGGGCGAGTCGTGCATCGTTCATATCGACCATGGTAGGCCGCCTCCGCGGGGCGCGCCCCGCGTCGGATGTCCGGGCGCCGGCGACGAGCGCCGGCTCACGCCGGGGCGATCCAGCGCAGCGGCACCTCGATGGTCACCTCGGTGCCGGTGCCGACGACGGTGTGCCAGTCGATCGTGCCGCCGAGCTCGCCCTGGATGAGGGTGCGCACGATCTGCGTGCCGAGCCCCTCGCCCACGCGCCCCTCGGGGAGGCCGGATCCCGTGTCGCGCACCTGCACGGTGAGCAGCTGGTCGGAGCGGTCGGCGACCACCTCGACCTCGCCCACCTGGCCGGCGAGGCCGTGCTCGACCGCGTTGGTGACGAGCTCGGTGAGCGCGAGGGCGAGCGGGGTCGCGTACTCGCTCGGGAGCACGCCGAAGCTGCCGGAGCGCTTCGGGTGGGCCGTCGTGTTGTGAGCGGCGGCGACCTCGGCGACGAGCAGCAGCGCCCGGTCGAAGACCTCGTCGAAGTCCACGTTCTGAGACAGGCCCGTCGACAGCGTGTCGTGCACGACCGCGATCGCCCCGACTCGGCGCATGGCCTGGGTGAGGGCCTCGCGGGCCTCGTCGGAGTGGGTGCGGCGCGCCTGGATGCGCAGCAATGACGCGACGGTCTGCAGATTGTTCTTGACCCGGTGGTGGATCTCCCGGATCGTGGCATCCTTCGTGATGAGCTCCTGCTCCTGGTGGCGGAGCTCGGTGACGTCCCGGGTGAGCACGATCGCGCCGATGCGCGATCCCTTGCGCCGGATCGGGATGGCCCGGAGCGAGACCGTGACGCCGCGGGACTCGACGTCGGTGCGCCAGGGCGCCCGCCCCGTCACGACGAGGGGCAGCGACTCGTCGACGACGAGCTTGCCGCCGAGCAGCCGGGTCGTCACGTCGGCGAGCGACTCCCCCTCGAGTTCGTCGTCGAACCCCATCCGGTTGAAGGCCGAGAGCGCATTGGGGCTCGCGAAGGTCGTGATGCCGTCGACGTCGAGCCGGATGAGGCCGTCGGAGGCGCGCGGGGCGCCTCGCCGGGGGCCCGTCGGGGCACCGAGATCGGGGAAGTCGCCGGAGGCGATCATCTGGAACAGCTCGCCGGCGCAGTCGTTGAAGGTGAGCTCCTGCCGGCTCGGCGTGCGCGTCGCACCGAGGTTCGTGTGCCGGGTGATCACGGCGACCGGCTCGGGCGCGACCGCGGTGCTCGCCTCGGCGAGCCGCCGCATGACGGGCACGGCGCGCACGCGGGTCGGCATCTCCTCGTACCAGTCGGGCGCGGAGGAGTCGATGATCTCCGCGCTCGTGTACGCCTGCGTGACGAGCTCGCGCCACTGCGGCTTGATGCGCTGGCCGACGAAGTCCCGGTAGAAGAGCGTCGCCGCGCTCGAGGGGCGCGAGTGCGCGACCGCGACGAAGTCGTCGTCGCCGGACGGCACCCACAGCACGATGTCGGCGAAGGCGAGATCGGCGAGCAGCTGCAGGTCGCCGACGAGCATGTGCAGCCAGTCGACGTCGGCCTGACTGCTGCGGCCCTGGGCGAGGACGAGTTCACTGAGGGTCGACACAGCTCAAGCGTAGTGCGGCGCACCGCGTCGTACGCGATCCAGCAGACGTGTTCCGCGGATGCCCGGGCCGCGTCTGCTCGGGCGGGGCGCGCCCGCGTCGAACGCATCCGCGCGCGGGAAGCGCTCGGCGGTGTACTCCCGAAAGGCCAAGGCCAGGGCGGAGCGCGGAGCCGCGTCGCGCAGTGCTCGAGCCCGGAGGACCGCGGCGTCCGGGCCGCGCCCGTCGTGGGGCAGGAGCCAGGCCCGCTCGATGCCGCCGAGGCGCTGCAGCGTCGCCCGCACCTGCGCGTAGGCACCGATGCCGAGCACGCTCGGTCGGACCCGGTTCACCAGCACGTCGATCTGTTCCGGATCCACGTGCTCCGCGAGTTCAGCGCAGCCGCGCAGCAGGCGGCCGAGCCCCGTGGGATCGGCGAGCCCGACGGCGATCACCCGGTCGGCCGCCTCGAGCGCGGCGAAGGTCGCGGCGTTGCGCCGCGGGGCGAACTGATCGCTCGTCAGCTCCTCGTCGCGCTCGAGGCTGAACCCCGTATCGATGACGACGACATCGACCTCGGCGGCGATGGCCGCGAGCGCGGCGGCCACCCGGTCCGCGCCGAGCTCGGGCCAGCGCCCCGGTCCGATGAGGCCGGTGAACACCTCGAATTCCGCACCGCTCGTCGCGCAGCGCTGCGCGAGCCGCTCGAGCTCCGCGCGATCGAGGGCGTTCATGCCGGCGAGTCGGCAGGCGGCCGCGAAGCCGGGAGTCTCGTCGAGCAGCCCGAGGGCGAGCGCCACGGCTCCGCCGTACGGATCGGCGTCGACGAGTGCGACGCGTCGACCTGCGGCCGCGAGCTCGGCGGCGACGTTGACGGCGACCGTCGTGCGGCCGGGCGCCCCGGTGGGACCCCAGACCGCGACGGTGCGGGCCTCGGGCGAGGGCGTCGCCTCCGGCGCGAGCGCGACGCGCCCCGTCACGACGGGCTCGAGCTCCGCCCACGCGACGACGGGCCCGACGACCTCGTGCAGGCCGGCCGCCCGCGCCGCGGCGCGCTGGCGGTCGTCGTCGGCGAGGGCGACGACCCGGACCCCGGCGGCGTCGCACACCGCCAGCACGTCGTGATCGACGGCGAGCACGCCGGCCGCGACGAGCAGGAGTTCCGGCCGGTGCTCCGCCAGCCCGTCGCGCAGCTCCGGCCACGTGCCGGCCCGCACGACCCGGTGCCCGTGCTCCACCGCGTCGGGCAGCAGTCGACGTTCCACCTCGCGCCCGAGCAGCAGGGCGATCCGGACCATCAGCCGACCGACCGTGCGGGCACGAGGTCGATCGCGTCGCCGGACGCGATCGCCTCGAGCAGGAGCGGCAGGCGCTCGCGGTCGAGCCGCAGTTCCACGAGCGGCCCGTCGGCGCCGGGCGAGTCCGCCGGTCGGAGGGAGACGACCTCTGCGGCGGGGACGAGCACGGCGGGCGGCTCGAATCCCCGCTCGACCGCATCGCCCGCCCAGACGTCGACCGAGCTTCCGGGGGCGACCACCTCGGGAAGCGGCCCTCGACTCGGCACGACGACGGTCGCGAAGGTGCCGTCCGATGCATCGGCGACCGCGTCGCGCGGGAGGAGCTCCCCGGGTCCGACGGTGCGCGCGAGCATCGTTCCGGGCCGCAACGCGGACTCGGCCGAGAGGTATCGCGCCGCCCGATCCCCCAGCACGACCCACACCGTCTCGAGGTCGCGCGCCTCGAGACGCGAGCCCGCCGTGATCGTGTCTCGAGCCGCGTAGACCCGCACCGAGCGGTCGAGACCGCCCACGAGCGCCCACACGCCGACCACCGATGCGACGACGAGCAGCAGCCCGACCACCAGTCGAAGGTCGACCGCCCTGCCCGGCCTCGTCCGCCAGCCCATTCACGCTCCCGCCTGCTCCCGCCGAACTCCTCGGCCCGTCCATCGTCCCGAGGGTGCGAGCCACACGTCCGGAGTTATCCACAGACCCCGTCGTCCCCGCCCGCCGGGTCGATAATCGAGGGCATGACCTCACCTGGACCGAGCGGCGAGCTCGGGCGATTCCTGTCCCTCGCCGATACCGCGGAGCTGCTCGCCGTCGACGTGGGCACGGTCGACGGCCTCATCCGTTCGGGAGAGCTCCCCGCCATCCGCGTCGGCGAGCACGGTCCCTGGCGCGTCGAGCGCGCCCAGCTCGAGGTCTGGATCGACGAGCAGTACGAAGCGACCCGTCGTCACGCCGCCTGGAACGAGGGCGAGTTCGCCGGCATCGCCGAGCTCTCGGGCGTCCGCCGCGGTGGCGTGCGTCCCGTGGACTGATCGCGGTCGCCGCGTTCGCACCGCCACCGAACCCCCCGGGAGGACGTTCGGGATTCCAATCGGAGCGGTGCTGCGGCCCCGCATCGGCCCCTCACATCGCGATCGTCGAGATCCGCTCGAAGGGCACGAGCCGGTAGCCGCGAACCTCGGCCTCGCGCCGGGGCGTGCCCGCCGGATGCAGCGCGAGCTCGAGGTGATCTCCGCCGACCCGGTCGATCGTGCCCTGCCAGCTCGCGCCGCTGACGCCGCGCACGAGCACCGCCGCACGACGACGGGCGAGGTCGCGGAGGACGAACCCGAATCCGATGCGCGCGGCGAGCGCGGTCGGCGACTCCGGGACGGGGGCGAGGCTCGCCTGCAGCTCCTCCCGATCCCCGACGATCGCCTCGATCGCGGGGATCCGCACGATCAGCAGGCCGCCGACGGGCGGCTGGGCGCGCGCCGCCAGCCAGTCCCGGCCGAACGACTCGAGCGCCAGTGTCATGGCGCGGCCGTCGACGAGCTCGCACCGCAGCGGCCGCCCGAGCTCGTGCAGCGCTCGCGCCCGTTCCCGCACGGAGAGCCGACCGAGCCGATGCCGTTCCTCCTCGAGTGCGAGGGAGCGCTCCTCCTCTCGTTGCTCGTGCTCCATCTGCGCCGAGAGGTCGTCGATGAGGCGCTCGAATCGCATGCCGGCGACCCTAGTCCAGACCGAGCCAGGACAGCCCGACGCTCTCCACAGGCGCCCAGATTTCTTGACAGGGATTCCAGGCACCGTCTAGCGTTCAAGCACGGGTCCCCCTCCTCCCCCGTTCGGGGGTGATCCGGTCGTCGGGCCGTGCTCGGCGATCGCTACGATCCAGGAGCACGATGGCCCCGCACTTCGAACCGGCGCAGACCGGTGACCCCGTCTACGACCCGACTCCACTCGACCGCGACGACTTCTTCGGTCCGCAGCCGGTCGGCCGGGCCGAGCTTCCCGATCCGATGCCGGTGCTGCGCAACCTCGCGCACTGCGTCGTCGAGGCGCTCGCGGGAGCGCGAGACCTCGAGCAGCTCGCGCGCTGGGTCACGGACGACGTCTACCGCGGGCTCGAGAAGCGAGTCGCCCTCGCCGCGCGGGCCCGCCGGGTGCGCGGTGCCCGCCCGCAGCGTCCGGTCTTCGCGATCGGCACGGTCCGGGCCAGCGAGCCGGCCGACGGCGTGATCGAGGCCGTCGTGCTCGTGCACCAGCGCCCGCGCACCCGCGCCATCGTCATCCGGCTCGAGGGCTTCGACGCACGCTGGCGGGCGTCGGTGCTCGGGGTGCTCTGAGCGCGCCGATCGATCGCCGCTCGTTCGCTCGCGAGCGAACGGCGGGGCGAACGCACGAGAGCCGCGCATCCCTCGGATGCGCGGCTCTCGTGTCGTGATCGCTAGCGGCCCTTGCGGTCCTGGGCGCGACGCTCGGCCCGGTTCTGCGGGGACGCCTCGCCGGTGGCCTGCCCGAACGCGCCGCGCGCGCCGCCCTGCGCGGGCGCCGCACCGGAGCCCTCGCTCTGCGACTCGGCGACGGCACGACGCAGACGCTGCGTCGCCGCCTGCTGCAGCTGTCCGCGCTGGTTCCGAACCTCGGCCTCGCCCGAGTCGCTCGGCGCGGTGTAGCTGAGCTTCTCCTCGGGGGTTGCCGGACGGCCGAGTCCCTTGGCCTCGATGTTCGGCCCGGCGACGCCGCCCTGCTGTGCGACCTCGACCTCGAGGTTGAACAGGAAGCCGACGGTCTCCTCGCGGATCGAGCCCATCATCTGCTGGAACATCGCGTAGCCCTCGCGCTGGTACTCGACCAGCGGGTCGCGCTGCGCCATGGCGCGCAGGCCGATGCCGTCCTTCAGGTAGTCCATCTCGTACAGGTGGTCGCGCCAGCGGCGGTCGATCACCGAGAGCACGACGCGGCGCTCGAGCTCGCGCATGGCGGGGCTGCCGAGCTGCTCCTCGCGGCGCTGGTAGGCGAGCTTCGCGTCGGAGAGGATCTCGCGGCGGATGAAGTCGCGGTTGACCCGGCCCTTCTCGCCCGCCTCGGCGACGACCTCGTCGATGGTGATGTCGATCGGGTAGAGCGTCTTCAGCTCGGTCCAGAGGGCGTCGAGGTCCCACTCGTCGGGGTTGCCCTCGGCCGTGTGCTGGTCGAGCACCTCGTCGATGACGTTCTCGAGGAACGCCTGCGTGCGCTCGTGCAGGTCGTCGCCCTCGAGGATGTGCCGGCGGTCGGAGTAGATCGCCTCACGCTGCCGGTTGAGGACGTCGTCGTACTTCAGCACGTTCTTGCGGATCTCGGCGTTTCGCGCCTCGACCTGCGACTGCGCCGAACGGATGGCCCGCGAGACGACCTTCGACTCGATGGCCACGTCGTCGGGGACCCCGCGCGCCATGATGCTCTCGGCCGCGCCGGCGTTGAAGAGCCGCATCAGGTCGTCCGTGAGGGAGAGGTAGAACCGGCTCTCACCGGGGTCTCCCTGACGACCCGATCGACCGCGGAGCTGGTTGTCGATGCGCCGCGACTCGTGCCGCTCGGTGCCGAGCACGTAGAGCCCGCCGGCCTCGAGCACCTTCTCGCCCTCGATGTCGACCTCGCGCTTGACCTCGGCGAAGACGTCGTCCCAGGCGGCCTCGTACTCCTCCGGGGTGTCGACGGGCGACAGGCCCTTCTCGTGCATGCGCTGGACGGCGATGAACTCGGCGTTTCCGCCGAGCATGATGTCGGTGCCTCGACCGGCCATGTTCGTTGCGACGGTGACGGCGCCGTGGCGGCCGGCTTGCGCGATGATCGCGGCCTCGCGCGCGTGGTTCTTCGCGTTCAGGACCTCGTGACGCACGCCCTTCTTCGCGAGCAGCCGGGAGAGGTACTCGCTCTTCTCGACGCTCGTCGTGCCGACGAGGACCGGCTGGCCGTTCTTGTGGCGCTCGACGATGTCCTCGACGACCTGGGCGAACTTCGACTCCTCGTTCTTGTAGACGAGGTCGGGCTGGTCGATGCGCTGCATCGGCTTGTTCGTCGGGATCGGCACCACGCCGAGCTTGTACGTCGACATGAACTCGGCGGCCTCGGTCTCGGCGGTACCGGTCATGCCGGAGAGCTTCGAGTAGAGGCGGAAGTAGTTCTGCAGCGTCACGGTGGCGAGAGTCTGGTTCTCGGCCTTGACCTGCACGCCCTCCTTCGCCTCGATCGCCTGGTGGATGCCCTCGTTGTAGCGGCGGCCCACGAGGATGCGGCCGGTGTGCTCGTCGACGATGAGCACCTCGCCGTTCATCACCACGTAGTCCTTGTCCTTCTTGAACAGGGCCCTGGCCTTGATCGAGTTGTTCAGGAAGGAGATGAGCGGGGTGTTCGCCGACTCGTAGAGGTTGTCGATGCCGAGGTAGTCCTCGACCTTCTCGATACCGGGCTCGAGCACGCCGACGGTGCGCTTCTTCTCGTCGACCTCGAAGTCCTCGCCGGGGACGAGGCGCTCGGCGAGCCGGGCGAACTCGGTGAACCAGCGGTTGGCCTCGCCGGAGGCGGGGCCCGAGATGATGAGCGGCGTGCGCGCCTCGTCGATGAGGATGGAGTCGACCTCGTCGACGATGGCGAAGTAGTGCCCGCGCTGGACCATGTCGGACGCCTGCCACGCCATGTTGTCGCGCAGGTAGTCGAAGCCGAACTCGTTGTTCGTGCCGTAGGTGATGTCGGCGGCGTACTGCTCGCGGCGCTGCTGCGGGGTCTGCCCGGAGAGGATGCAGCCGGTCGTCATGCCGAGGGCGCGGAAGACGCGGCCCATGAGCTCCGACTGGTAGGAGGCGAGGAAGTCGTTCACCGTGATGATGTGGACTCCGCGGCTCGTGAGCGCGTTGAGGTACGCCGCGGTCGTCGCGACGAGCGTCTTGCCCTCACCGGTCTTCATCTCGGCGATGTTGCCGAGGTGCAGTGCGGCGCCGCCCATGAGCTGGACGTCGAAGTGGCGGAGGCCGAGGGTGCGACGGGACGCCTCGCGGACGGCGGCGAAGGCCTCGGGCAGCAGGTCGTCGAGGGACTCGCCGTTCGAGTAGCGCTCCCGCAGCTCGACGGTCTCGTGCTTCAGCTCCTCGTCGCTGAGGTCCTTGAAGTCGTCCTCGAGGGCGTTGATCGCCTTCGCGTAGTTCTCGAGGCGCTTGAGGGTGCGGCCCTCGCCGACGCGCAGGACCTTTTCCAGAATCGAAGCCACGAAATGCTCTCCCAGTGTCGTCGGCCGCACCCGCTCGGGTGGAGGGCACGCCCGCTGCCGCCTGTGCAGACGGTCATCATAGCCATGCTAGTGGGCAGCGACCTGGACACGAGCCGGACGCCCGCCGAGCGGCGCCGGTGCGCCGGCCGCCGCTGACACGGACCGCGGGGCATCCGGCCCTCGACCGGATGCCCCGCGCGATTCCTGCGTCTAAGAGGCGACCGCCTCGCGCCCCTTCGTGACCGGGTCGTCGACGACGGCGCCGGCCTGCTCGTCGATGCCGATCACCCCGTAGTCCCAGCCCTTGCGCCGGTAGACGACGCTCGGCCGGCCCGAGTCGGAGTCGACGAAGAGGTAGAAGTCGTGTCCGACGAGCTCCATGAAGTAGAGGGCCTCGTCGACGGTCATCGGTGCGGACGCGAACACCTTCCGGCGAATGACGACCGGCGTGTACACCTCGTCCTCGCCGTGCTCCTCGTGCTCGTCGACGACCGGGATGCTCCCCGTGCGCACCCGCTCGAGCACCTCGGCGTCCGCGGCCTGGACGCCGACCCCGGTGAACCCGGCGTCCGCCGCCTCGCGCAGCGAGGTGTGCCGGTGGGCGCCGCCGCGGTGCACCTTCTTGCGGTCCTTCGCCCGCCTGATCCGTTCGAGCAATCGCCCGAGCGCCACGTCGAACGCGGCGTACTTGTCGCTGCCGTCCGCCTCCGCCCGGACGACGGGGCCGCGGCCGACGAGCGTGAGCTCGACGCGGTCGGGTCCCGGGTTCCCGTTCTTCTCGCTGTGGCGCACGAGCTTCACATCGAGCGCGATCGCTCGCTCGGCGAGGCGCGAGACCTTCTCGGCCTTCTCAGTGACGTAGGCACGGAATCGATCGGTGACCCCAAGGTTGCGTCCGACGATGTTCAGTTCCATTACGGCCTCCATCTCCCGGCGTGTCACCCGGTTCTGAAGGGTGGTTGGACCACGCCTGTGCTGCCACCGTAGCCCGCTTCGGGCCGCTTGTCACGGAGAGTTCCCCGAAGATCTCCTGCGATGTTCATCCGCGCGGCGCGGGGTCTCGGCGAGCACGGCGAAGCCCAGGACCCGGCCGCCCCCGGATTCGATCGCCGCTGCCGCGGCGGCGAGGGTCGACCCCGTGGTGAGCACGTCGTCGACGAGGAGGAACCGCCTCCCGTGCGCCCGGTGCGCACGGAGCCAGCCGGAGGAATTCCGCCGCCTGGCCTCGGCATCGAGCCCCGCCTGGTCGAGATGGCCGGCGACCGGCCGCAGCACGCGGGCGGCGCGCAGCCCCAGCCCGGTCAGCAGCCGTTCGACCGGCCGGTAGCCCCTCGCTCGGAGCGCCGCCGGCGTGGAGGGGATCGTGCAGAGTTCCAGGGCGTCGGGGCCGCCCTGGGGCAGCGCCCGCAGCGCCGTTTCGATCGCGGCGCCGAGTGCGGGCGCGAGCGCGGCCGCGGCATCGGTGCGGCCAGCATCCTTGTAGGCCCGGAGCACGGGACGCACCGCGCCGCGATAGCGGAGCCCGGCCCAGACGGCGCGCGTTCCGAGCGGTTCCCTGGCGACGAGCCGGGGCGCCGGCTCGAGTTCGCGCGCACAGGCCGGGCAGACGGCCCGGTCGAACGCCCCGCAGCCGGCGCAGGACACCGGGAGCACGAGCGAGAGCGCTCCGGCGAGCGCGTCACGCACCACTCGGCCGGCCATGCGGCAAGGATGCCGGCGCGGCATCCCGCCACGCGTGCCGCGCCCCGAACCGGGGAGGCGCGAGACCCGGACGTCGCTGGGGAGGAGGAGCCGGGGCTCAGCCCGCGAGCTGCGCGCCGAGGAAGCGCAGCCCGCTCGCCCGGACCTGCCAGCCCACTCCGCTCACGGTCTCGAGATCGCCGTCCTCGGTGAGCACGCGGTACTCGCGCGGGCTCGCCGTGGCATCCAGCTGCACGCCGCCGCCCGGGCCGTCGCGCCGCGTCGCGAGCCCGCCGAGCACCTGGCTGACGATGACGCTGCCGCCGTCCGTCGAGCTCAGGGCGACGACGGTCGTCTGGTCGAGCCAGCTCACGTCCTCGGCCTCTCCGGAGTCGCCGGCCAGCACGAGCTGCACGGAGCCGAGCGACTGCGGCGCACCGTCGGCTGTGCGAGCGACGGCCACCGCGACGAACCGGCTCGCGGCCCCGTCGTCGAGGAGGGCGATGAGCCTCGTCCCGTCGGGCGAGAGCTCCATCGACGCGATGCCGTCGCCGGTCCAGGGCGGCGCGATCGCGATCGCGTTCCCGTCCGGGCCGGTCGCACGGAGCTGTCTGGGCGAGTCGGCCGGCACCGTCCAGAGGTAGCCGTGCGCGTCGATCGCCGGCGCGATCAGCCCGGCACGATCGTCGACCCGCACCGGCTGCTCGTCGGGCAGCACCCGGTAGACGTCGCCCTCCACCGAGCGAACCGCGGCCGACTGCGCGTCGGGCGCGACCGCCGCCGCCGTCGGCAGCAGCGCCGCGACCTGGTCCGAGAGCCCCGGGATCGGCTCGATGCCGTCGCCGGTCGCCGCGAGGTGGCCGAAGACGGTTCCGTCGTAGACCACGGGCCGGGAGTCGCCGACGGGGTCGGTCACGGCCGAGAACGTCAGCGCGCCGCCCTGGACCGTGCCGTCGAGCGAGAGCTGCACGTCGTCGACGTTCGGCACCGAGGCGAGGCTCTCCTTCAGCTGGAATCGCATCCGCTGCGAGGCCAGCTCATCGTCGGCCGTCGCGCCCTCGAGCGAGACGTCGGCCACGCCGCCGTCGATCGGCACCGCGTCCGGGTCGAGCTGGACCCCCTCCGGGAACGCCGACACCACGCCGGCGTCGAGCCAGTCGGCCGGCCCGGCCAGCAACGCCCGCACGATGCTCGTCTGCACCGACTCGCGCCCGGCGAACCAGCGCACATCCGGCACCGCGAAGCGGAAGTCGCGATCGTAGAAGTAGAGCGTGTGGGTGCGGTAGACGCGGGAGAAGTTCGACTCGTCCATCAGCACGCCCGCCGGGGCCTCGCTGATCCGCCACTCGTCGCCCACCTTCACGAAGCGGTAGTCGAGCTGGATCGGCGCCTGCGACAGCGCCGCCTGGTACTGGCCGTTCGCCGCGAGCTCCGCGGCCGGCACGGCGTCGATCTGCAGGTGCGCGTCGTCGATGCGGATCGTGTCGCGGTCGGCGAAGCGGTCGACGGTCGCGCCCTCCCCCGGCTGCCACTCGTCGGCGAACCCGGGGGCGAGGTACTGCCTGGCGACGGCGTAGTTGCTGCGCGGGCTCGTGGCCGCGTTGATGAAGCCGCGCAGGATCTCCTCCTGGCTCGCCCCGTCGGTCGGCGCGGGCGCCTGGAGATCGAGCTCGAGCGCTTCGTCGCCCGATCCCGGACTGCCGGCGTTCACCCCGCCCGAGCTCGGCAGCGAGGCGCAGCTCGCGAGCAGGAACGCGGCGATCGCCGCCGCCGCGAGCGCGATCCCCCTACGCATCGGGCACCCCCAGGCTCTTCGTGTCGGTGGTGACGGTGTTCGGCGCCCCCGGGCCGTCGGCCTCCGGGTCGAGCGGCGCGAGCGGCAGCGGCGGCTCGGCGAACTCGCCGCCGGCCGCCCGCGGCACGGTCAGCCGGAACACGGTCCCCACCCCGGGCCGCGACCAGACGTCGAGCGCACCGCCGTGCACGACCGCGTCCTCGAGCGAGATGGCGAGCCCGAGGCCGGTGCCGCCGATGGTGCGGGTGCGGCTCGGGTCGGCGCGCCAGAAGCGGTCGAAGACGTGCGCCTGCTCCTCCTCGCTCATGCCGAGGCCGTAGTCGCGCACGCTCAGCGAGACCGCCTGCTCGTTGGAGTCGACCGCGATCACGATGGGTCGGCCCTCGCCGTGCTCGATGGCGTTGCCGAGGAGATTCCGCACGATGCGGCGGATGCGTCGCGGGTCCACGTGCGCGTCGAGGTGCCCGCCCGGCGCATCGAGGCGGAGCTCGCTGCCGCGCTCCTCGGCGAGCTCGTGCATCGACTCGATGGCGTCGCCCGCGAGGTGCACGAGATTCGTCGGCTCGGTGGCGAGCTCGACCGAGCCGGCGTCGTAGCGGCTGATCTCCAGGAGGTCGGCGAGGAGCTGCTCGAAGCGGTCGGTCTGGGTGTGCAGGAGCTCCACGGTCCGAGCGGTCGGGCCGGGGAAGTCGTCGCGCTGCCCGTAGAGCACGTCGCCGGCCAGTCGGATCGTGGTGAGCGGGGTGCGCAGCTCGTGCGAGACGTCGGACACGAAGCGCTGCTGCACCACGGAGAGCTCGGCGAGCTCGCGGATGCGCGCCTGCAGGCTGTCGGCCATGCCGTTGAAGGAGGCCGCGAGCGTGGCGAGCTCGTCCTCGCCCTTCTCCGGCATCCGCACGCCGAGATCTCCCGCCGCGAGCCGGCGGCTCGTCACCGCCGCAGTGCGGATCGGTTCGATGACCCAGCGCACGACGAGGAGGGTGACGACGGCGAGGAGCGCGAGGAGCGCGATGGCGCCGACGACGCCGGTCGCCTGCATCTGGTCGAGCGTCTGCTGGGCGTCCGCGAAGTCGTAGCCGATGTACAGCTCGTACCGCCCCGCGCCCGGCACCTGGAGGTCGGAGCCGACCACGACGCCCGGATCGGCGCCCCCCTCGCCGTCGTCGAGGGCGACGGACTGCCAGAACTGCCCGCCGGGGTTCTCCTGCACTCGTTCGCGCAGCTCGTCGGTGAGCACCGCCTCGAGTCCCGGCGCGATGCTGCCGAGGGGGGCGATGGTCGACGGGTCCTGGTCGGGCGCGCGGTAGACGCCGATGAGCGAACTGCCCGAGCTCGACTGCACGATCTTCACGGTGGAGTCCATGAGGGACTGCATCGCCGCCTGGTCCGAGGCGTCGGAGGGGTTCAGGATGCGCTGCGCCGCCGCGGTCGCGTTGTTCGACGAGGCGAGCACCTGGTCGAGCTGCGTCTTGAACAGGTTGGAGGCGACGCTGAAGCTGATGTAGAGGCCGATGACGAGGATCGCGAGTCCCGAGAGCGCCAGCGTGATGAGCACGGTGCGGAACTGCAGCGAGTGGCGCCAAAGGGTCGCCAGCCGCCGAGGGACGCCCCGCCAGCGACCGATCCGCAGCGTCAACGGCGCCGCCTCGGTCGTGCTCATGCGCTAGGTGGTGGCGCCGGCGCGGTAGCCCACGCCGCGCACGGTCATGACGATGCGGGGGTTGTCGGGATCGTGCTCGACCTTCGCCCGCAGGCGCTGCACGTGCACGTTCACGAGGCGGGTGTCCGCCTTGTAGTGGTACCCCCAGACCTGCTCGAGCAGCATCTCCCGCGTGAAGACCTGCTGCGGCTTCGCCGCGAGGGTGTGCAGTAGATCGAACTCGAGCGGCGTCAGGTTGATGCGCTCGTCGCCGCGGCGCACCTCGTGCCCGGCGACGTCGATCACGAGGTCGCCGACGCCGAGGGTCTCCGGCGCCTGCTCGGGGGCCGGGCGGAGCCGGGTGCGGATGCGCGCGATGAGCTCCTTCGGGTTGAAGGGCTTCACGATGTAGTCGTCGGCGCCGGACTCGAGCCCGCGGACGACGTCCGCGGTGTCGCTCTTCGCGGTCAGCATGATGATCGGGGTGCCCGACTCCGCACGGATGCGCCCGCACACCTCGATGCCGTCCATGCCGGGCAGCATGAGGTCGAGGAGCACGAGATCGGGCCGGGCCTCGCGGAACGCCTCGACGGCCTCGGCCCCGTCGGCGCAGAACAGCGGCTCGAATCCCTCGGAACGCAGCACGATGCCGATCATCTCGGCGAGGGCCGTGTCGTCGTCGACGACCAGGATGCGTTGGGACATCGATTCACATCTCCGCTCGGGCCGGGGCTTCTGCGACGTGGCCGGTCGTCCCAGCGTAGCCGTTCGACGGCGGACGGAGCGGGATCGCGAAGGGAGGGGCGCGCTGTGGACGACGACGGCGCGTTCCCGGCGGGATGTGAAAGCATGGGAAGACCGCCGGAAGGAGCCCGTTCGTGACCGATCCGCAGTGGCAGGCGCCCGAACCCGGCGCGTGGTCGCCGCCGGCGAACGGCGGCGCCCCGGGCGGCTGGCCGGCGCCGGCGCCGGCGCCGGCGCCCCAGCAGGGATACGGCCAGCCGGGATACGGCCAGCCGGGACACGGCATCCCCCAGCCCCAGTACGGGGCACCCGGGTACGGCGCTCCCCAACCCCAGTACGGCGCACCGCAGCCGGGATGGACCCCGCCTCCGAAGCCCGGCCTCCTCCCGCTGCGCCCGCTCGGATTCGGCACGCTGATGTGGGCGCCGTTCCGCACGCTCCGCCGCAACCCCGGGCCGGTCCTCGGCAGCGGGCTGATCGTCCAGCTCGTCATCGCGCTCGCCACCGTCGGCGCGTTCGTGCCGTTCTTCTTCGCCGTGACGGCACGGGCCGGCTCGGCGAGCGTCGCCGACCAGAGCGCCATCGCGGCCGGCGCCGTCGGCGGCTTCCTCCTGCTCATGCTGATCCCGCTGGCGCTCTCCGTCGTGGGCAGCGCGTTCCTGCAGGGCATCATGGTGGTCGAGGTCGCGAGCAGCACCCTCGGCGAACGGCTCCGCTTCGGCGAGCTGTGGCGTCGCACCGCGCGGCGCATCTGGCCGCTCATCGGCTGGACGCTGCTCGTCGCGGTCGCCGTCGTGCTCGCCATCCTGGTGGTGGTCGTGCTCGGCGTCCTCGTCGGCGTCGGCTTCGCCGCAGCCACCGACGGCGGGGTCGGCGGCATCGTCGCGACGATCCTCATCATCGGCTTCGTCTCGCTCGGCGTGGGCGCCGTCGGGGTCTGGCTCGCCGTCAAGCTGTCCCTCGTGCCGAGCGTCATCGTGTTGGAGCAGGCCGGCGTCGGCCGCGCGATCGGGAGGTCCTGGCAGCTCACGAACGGATTCTTCTGGCGCACCTTCGGCGTCGAGGCGCTGGTGGCCGTGATCCTGTACTTCGCCGCGCAGCTCGTGAGCACCCCCGTCTCCGTCATCGGCGGCATCGTCGTCGGCCTCGTCGACCCGACCGGTTCCGGCAGCGGCGTCGGTGCGATCATCGCGCTCTACGCCGTTTCGATGGTGCTCTCGCTCGTCCTGGGCGCGGTCACGGCCGTCGTGCAATCCGCCGTCGTCGCGGTCGTCTACGTCGACCTGCGCATGCGCAAAGAGGGGCTCGACCTCGTCCTGCAGCGGCACGTCGAACTCCGCGAAACCGGCCACCCCGTCGGGGACCCGTTCGCCCCGTCGGCGGCGCCCACCGCGACCTCGCCGAACTGGGCCTGAGCGGCCGTGCGCATCGAGATCCCGGTCGACCCGGATGCCGAGGAGGCCCGGCGCTGGCTCATCGACGAGCTCGCCAAACCCGAGTACCGCGCGGCCGAGCCGAGCTGGTTCGATCGGCTGATGCAGGCCATCGGCGAGTGGCTGGGCGAGCTCTTCTCGGGGGCGGGCGGCGTGCCGCAGCCCTTCGTCATCGGCATCGTGGTCCTCATCGTGATCGCACTCGTCGTCATCGGCCTGCTCGTGTTCGGCGCGCCCCGGCTCCGACGGCGCCGTGCCGCGCAGGTCCCGCTGTTCGAGGACGGCGACGTCCGCGGGCTCGACGAGCTGCGCCGGGCCGCGGCGCTCGCGGCGCAGCGCGGCGATTGGCCGCTCGCGATCGAGGAGCGGTTCCGCGCGCTCGCCCGCGGACTCGTCGAGCGCGAGCTCGTGCGCATCCACCCGGGCACCACGGCCCACGCGATCGCCGCGGCCGCGACGATCCCGTTCCCCGCCCACGGCGCCGCGCTGCAGCAGGCGGCACGGGCGTTCGACGAGGTCAGGTACCTGGGACGCAGCGGCGGCGCTGCCGAGTACGAGCAGCTGACCGAGCTCGAGACCGCGCTCGCGACCACCATGCCGGATGACGCGTCCGCACGCCGTTCGGCGGTGCCGGTGTGAACGGCACGAACGCGCCGGCGCCCCCGGCGGAGCTGCCCGCGCCGGAGACGCCCGCGACCGCGCGCGACGCCGACCCCCGGCAGGCGACCTCCATCACCCCCACGCTGCGCGGCGGCCTGCGCCGCGCCCGCACCTGGATCGCCATCGGCGCCGTCGCGATCCTCGGTGCCGTCGCGCTGCTCGTGCTGCAGGGCGGCATCCGCGGCGGGGGCCCGCCCCTCGGCGCCGACAACCCCGCCCCGGCGGGCGCGAAGGCCGTCGTCGAGGTGCTCCGCGCCCAGGGCGTCGAGGTCGACGAGGTCTCGGCCTTCGACGATGCGCGCAGCGCCGCCCGCGGCGGAGCGACCGTCGTCGTCGCGGACGTCGCGGGCTTCCTCGATCCGGAACGGCTCGGCGAGCTCGCCGACACCGCCGAACGCCTCGTCGTCATCGCGCCCGACTTCGCCTCGCTCGACGCGCTCGCCGAGGGCGTGCGTCTGGCCGGCACCGCGAGCGGCGCGCTCGACGGCGCCGCCTGCGAGCTTCCCGCCGCCGAACGGGCGGGCACGCTCTCCGACGGACAGGGGCTGCTCCGGATCGACGACGGCGCCCGGGCCGCGGGCTGGCAGGGCTGCTTCCCGGACGGCGAGTTCGGCTTCGCCCTCGCCGAAGGCCCGGGCGACGGCGGTCGGATCACGATCGTCGCCGCCCCGACCGCGTTCGCGAACGAGACGATCGACGAGGCCGGAAACGCGGCGCTCGCACTCGGGATCCTCGGCGAGACCGGCGCGCTCGCCTGGTACGTCCCCGGCATCGAGGACGTCGACGCCGCGACCGCCCCGACGCTCGGCGAGCTCACCCCGGGCTGGGTGACGCCGGTCATCCTCCTGCTCATCGTGCTCGTCGTCGTGGCGGCGGTCTGGCGCGGCCGCCGCTTCGGACCGCTCGTCGCCGAAGACCTGGTCGTCGACGTCCCCGTCGCCGAGACCCGCGAGGGTCGCGCCCGCCTCTACGAGCGCAGCGCGGTGCGCACCCACGCGCTCGATCAGCTCCGCATCGGTGCACTCGGCCGCCTGCTCGGCATCCTGAAGCTGCCCCGCTCCGCGGACGTCCGCGAGATCGCCCACGCCGCCGCGCTCGCGACCGGCCGGGATCCGTACGCCACCGAGCGGCTGCTCGTCGACGAGGAGCCGGCCGACGACCGGCGACTCGTGGAGCTCGCCGCCGCCATCCACGAGCTCGAGGCCGAGGTGCGCCGCACCCTCCGGCCCGACGCCGACCCCACGCAGTCCACCGAACGACCAGGAAGGCCCTCATGACCGACCCCATGCAGACGGACGCCGAACTGCGCGACGCGCTCAACCGCGTCCGCGCCGAAGTGGGCAAGGCCGTCGTCGGCCAGGACGGCGCGATCACCGGCCTCATCATCGCCCTGCTCGCCGACGGCCACGTCCTCCTCGAAGGCGTTCCCGGTGTCGCGAAGACGCTGCTCGTGCGCACACTGAGCCGCACGCTCCGGCTCGAGACCCGTCGTCTGCAGTTCACCCCCGACCTCATGCCGGGCGACGTGACGGGCTCGCTCGCCTACGACCCGAGGTCCGGGGAGTTCGCGTTCCGAGAGGGTCCCATCTTCACGAACCTCCTCCTCGCCGACGAGATCAACCGCACCCCGCCGAAGACGCAGTCGGCGCTGCTCGAGGCGATGGAGGAGCGGCAGGTCTCCGCCGACGGCGTCACCCGTCCGCTGCCGAATCCGTTCCTCGTGGCGGCCACGCAGAACCCCATCGAGTACGAGGGCACCTACTCCCTCCCCGAGGCGCAGCTCGACCGTTTCCTCATGAAGCTCGTGCTGGAGGTGCCCGAGCGCGACGCGGAGTTCGCGATGCTCCGCCGTCACGCCGACGGCTTCTCCCCGCACGACCTGGAGGCGGCCGGCGTCCAGCCCGTGCTCTCGGCGGGCGAGCTCACGGCCGCGCGCGCCGCGGCAGGCCGGGTCGGCGCCTCCGACGACGTCCTCGCCTACCTCGTCGACCTCGCCAGGGCGACCCGCCGGGCGCCCTCGCTCCGGCTCGGGATCAGCCCGCGAGCGGCGACCGCCCTGCTCGCCGCGGCGAAGGCCTGGGCCTGGCTGACCGGCTACGAGCGACTGACCCCCGATCACGTGCAGGCGATGCTGCTGCCCGTCTGGCGCCACCGCGTGCAGTTGCGGCCCGAGGCCGAGCTCGAGGGCGTCGCCGTCGATCAGGTGCTCCGCGGCATCGTCCAGCAGGTCCGGGTCCCGCTCTGAGATGACGATCTCCGGGAGGTTCGTGCTGCTCCTCGCCCTCGGCGTGGTGCCGATCGTCGTCGCGGGCGCGCTCGCGGGCGCCGCCTCCGGCGCGCCGACGCCGGCCGCAGTGGCGGCCGCAGGCGGCCAGGCGGCGTGGCTGGCGCTGCTCGCCTGGGCGGCGCTCTGCGCCGGCCTCGGGGCGATCGACCTCTCCCTGGCCGGCTCCCCGCGGCGCGTCGCGCTGCAGCGGGAGCTGCCGCCTCGGGTCCGGCTCGGTGAGGCCGTGGAGTCGCACCTCATCGTGCAGAACCTCGGCGGGCGGGCGTTGCGCGCCGTCGTCCGCGACGGCTGGCAGCCCTCCGCGGGCGTCGTCGGGCCGAATCGCTCACCGCTCCGGATCCCTACCGGCGAGCGGCGTCGCGCGACCCTCGTGCTCGTGCCCCGGCGGCGCGGGGACCGCCGGGTCGGGCAGGTCACGATCCGCAGCGCCGGTCCGCTCGGCCTGTGGTCCCGGCAGGCGACGCTCGCCGCGCCCGGCGTGCTGCGCGTGCTGCCGCCGTTCGCCTCGCGGGTGCACTTGCCGTCTCGGTTGACGAGACTCCGGGAGCTCGACGGGCGCACGCCGATCCTGATCCGCGGGCAGGGCACCGAGTTCGATTCCATCCGCGAGTACGTCCGCGGCGACGACGTCCGCTCGATCGACTGGCGGGCGACCGCGCGCCGCACCGATCCCGACGCCCCCGGCGGCACGCGGCTGATGGTGCGGACCTGGCGGCCCGAGCGCGACCGGCGCATCGTCATCGTCACCGACACCTCCCGTACCGCGGCCGCCCGGATCGCCGACGAGCCCAGGCTCGACACGGCGTTCGAGGCGTCGTTGCTGCTCTCGGCCCTCGCCTCGCACGCGGGCGACCGGGTCGACTGGCTCGCCTGGGACCGCCGCGTCCGCGGCCGGGTGCACGGCGCGAACGGCGCCGAACTGCTGGCGAAACTCGTCGATGTCATGTCAACCATCGACCCCGAGCTCATCGAGGCCGACTGGGCGGCGGTGCCCGCTCAGGTGCGCCGGCTCACGAGCCGACGCGCACTCGTCGTCCTCCTCACCGGCGTGGACTCCCCCGCGAACGCGGCGGGACTGCTCGCCATGCTCCCGCAGCTCACCTCCCGCCACTTCGTGATCGTCGCCTCGGTCGCCGATCCCGACGCGGTCGCCGCGAGCGGCGGCACCGACGACCTCGACCAGGTCTACCGCGCGGCCGCCGCCGAGCGCGGCCTGCTCGACGGCGCCCGGGTCGAGGCGGCCATCCGCCGCCTCGGCGCGGAGACGGTGAGCGCACCGCCGCAGGAGCTCCCGCCCGCGCTCGCCGACCGGTACCTGGCGCTGAAGGCGGCCGGGCGGCTCTAGTCGCGCGCCCGGGCGCCTCGGCGTTGCACGCGGCGTCGCTCGCCGTCATCCGACGTCGTGGCACGACACACCGGCGCGCCTCGCCGCTTCGGCGATCCGCGTTCTCGATAGGCTCATCCGCGGCGCGGAGGGGTCCCGCGCCATTTCGTCGCCTCCGCAGGAGGCGATTCGTCTCCCTAGGAAAGGACACCAGCATGGCCGGAACGGCCGCCCCCTCGACGGGGCAGAAGCTCACCGCCGAACTCCTCGGCACCTTCATCCTCGTCTTCGGCGTCATCGGAGCGGCGATCTTCTCCTCCGCCAACGCCACCCTTCTCGGCGTCGCCTTCGCGCTCGGCCTCAGCGTGCTCGTCGCCGCCTACGCCTTCGGTCCGATCTCGGGCGGGCACTTCAACCCGGCCGTGACGCTCGGCCTCGCGGTCGCCGGCCGTTTCGCCTGGAAGGACGTCGCCGGGTACCTCATCGCGCAGATCGTCGGCGGCATCCTCGGTGCCGTGGTGCTGCTCGGCATCGTCGCGAGCGCGCCGGGCGCCGACGTCGTCGCGACGTTCCGCGCGGCCTCGACCGGCTACGACGAGCTCTCCCCCGCCGGCTTCGGCATCGGCGCCTTCTTCATCGCGGAGATCGTCGCGACCGCGGTGTTCCTCTTCGTCATCCTGGGCGTGACCTCGGCCGGCCGCGCGGCGGCGAACTTCGCGCCGCTCGCCATCGGTCTCACGCTGACGGTGCTGGTGCTCGTCGCCGGCCCGATCACCAACGGGTCGTTCAACCCGGCCCGCTCGATCGCGACGGCGGTCTTCGGCGGCGGCGACGCGCTCGGGCAGCTCTGGGCGTCGATCGTGGCGCCGATCGTCGGCGGCCTCATCGCGGGCGTGCTGTACAAGCTGGTCTTCGACCGCGCGGCGAAGCTCAGCGCCTGAGCCGTACGACCACGATGGCGGATGTCCCGACGGGGCATCCGCCATCGGCGTCTCCGGGGCGGTCCAGCCCGGCTCGGTCCGGCCGAGCGCCGCTCAGCTCGGCTCAGCCGGCGACGAGGCGGCGCTCGCCCGAGTCGAATTCGGCGAGATCGCCCGTCTCGCCCGCCTTCGCGGCGCGACGGCCGAGGCCGAGCATCGTGAACAGGAAGGCGGCCAGCGCGAGAGCGCCGATGCCGATCTTCACCGCCGACGGCCAGGGCTGCGGGGTCACGAAGCCCTCGATGAGGCCCGAGACGAACAGCCAGAACACGAGCCCGATCGCGATCGTGAAGAGCGCCCGGGCCTCGGAGGCGAGCGCCGAGGCGCGCCCCCGCGGGCCCGGCGCGATCCACGCCCAGAAGATGCGCAGTCCGGCGGCGGCGGCCACGAAGACGCAGGTGAGCTCCAGGAGCCCGTGCGGCGCGAGGTAGAGGAAGAAGGTGTCGGCCTCGTCGAAGTGGAACATGATGCCGGCCGTGACGCCGAGGTTCTGCGCGTTCTGCAGCAGCACCCACGGCACCCAGACGCCGACGATGCCGAAGGCGACGCACTGCGCGGCGATCCACGCGTTGTTGGTCCAGACGGATCCGGCGAAGGACGCGGCGGGATGCTCGGAGTAGTAGGCGACGAAGCCCTCGTCGGCGATCTGCTTGAGCTCGGCGTCGCTGCCGAGGTTCGCGATGACGCGCGGATCGGAGAGCACCCAGGACGCGAAGAGCCCCGCGACGACGACGGTCGCGACGGCCACCGCCAGGGTGATCCAGCGCACCCGGTACAGGGCGGCGGGCAGCGAGACGAGCCAGAAGCGGGTGAGCTGGCGCAGCGGATTCTCGGGCACCCCGGTGAAACGGAGCCGGGCCCGCGCGAGCAGGATCGACAGCCGTTCGCCGAGGGCGGTCGAGCCGGCCGTCGTCGTCACGGTCGAGAGGTCGGAGGCGGCCGACTGGTAGCGCTCGATGAGCTCGTCGGTCTCGCGGCCGTCGAGCCGGCGCTGCGTGGTGAGCGCGGCGAGGCGCTGCCAGTCGTCGGCACGGGCTGCGGCGAGAGCGTCGAGATCCATCTGCTTGAATACTACCCATGACCGTCGCAGCGCCCGAGCGCCGTTCCACCACGGCCGACGAGGGCGTGCTGACCGGCGAGGCGGTGCAGCTCGACGTCCGCCCGGCCGGTGCCGTGCTGCGCGCTGCCGGGGCCGCGATCGACGTGCTCGTGACGCTCCTCCTGGGCGCCGGCCTGGTGTGGCTCGCCTCGAGCCTCCGTCTCGACGAGGCCGCGTTCCGCGCCGTCGCCATCACCGCGCTCGTCGTCTGCCTCGTCGTCGTGCCCACGACCGTCGAGACGGCGAGTCGGGGCCGCTCGCTCGGCAAGCTCGCCGTGGGGCTGCGCGTCGTCCGCGACGACGGCGGCTCGATCGGATTCCGGCACGCCTTCATCCGCGCGCTCACCGGAGTGCTGGAGATCTACTTCACGCTCGGCGGGCTGGCGCTCCTCGTGGGCTTCCTGAACCCGTCCTCGAAGCGGCTCGGCGACCTGCTCGCCGGCACCCATGCGCAGATGGAGCGCGTGCCGAAGCTCGAGATCGACCCCTTCGGCGTGCCGACGCCGCTCACCGCGTGGGCCGCGACGGCCGACGTCGGCCGCCTGCCTGCGCCGCTCGAGCGGCGGATCTCCGCGTTCTTCCGGAACGCCGCCCACCTCGTGCCCGAGCGGCGCGCCGGCTTCGCCGCGGCCCTCGCGCAGGAGGCGGCGCCGTACGTCTCGCCGATCCCGGATGCCCCGGCCGAGCTGTTCCTCGCGGGCGTCATCGCCCTGCGCCGGGAGCGCGACACCGCCGCGCTCGAGCTCGAGGCCGCGCGGATGCGCTCGCTCGAGCCGGTGCTCACCGCGCGTCCCAACGGCTTCCCCGAGCGCTGAGCACCGCACCGCTCCGCGGGGATCACCGCGGCGGCGCAGGCGCACCGCCGCGGCATCCGTCAGTAGCGGTAGTGCTCCACCTTGTAGGGCCCCTCGACCGGGACGCCGATGTAGGCGGCCTGCTCGGGGGTGAGCTCCGTCAGCTCGACGCCGAGCGCGTCGAGGTGCAGCCGGGCGACCTTCTCGTCGAGGTGCTTCGGCAGCACGTACACGGCGGTGGGGTACGCCTCCGGGCGGGTGAAGAGCTCGATCTGCGCGAGCACCTGGTTCGTGAACGAGTTGCTCATCACGAAGGAGGGGTGCCCGGTCGCGTTGCCGAGGTTCATCAGCCGGCCCTCGCTCAGCACGAGCACGCTGCGCCCGTTCGGCAGCCGCCACTCGTGCACCTGCGGCTTGATCTCGATGCGCTCGGCGCCCGGCAGCGCCTCGAGGGCGGCCATGTCGATCTCGTTGTCGAAGTGGCCGACGTTCGCGACGACGGCGAGATGCTTCAGCCCGAGCAGGTGCTCGAGGCGCACGACGTCCTTGTTGCCCGTGCCGGTGACGAGGATGTCGACGTCGCCGATGACGGACTCGAGGCGCGCGACCTGGTAGCCGTCCATCGCCGCCTGCAGCGCGTTGATCGGGTCGATCTCCGAGACGATGACGCGGGCGCCCTGGCCGCGCAGCGCCTCGGCCGCCCCCTTGCCGACGTCGCCGTAGCCGGCGACGAAGGCGACCTTGCCGCCCATGAGCACGTCGGTGGCGCGGTTCAGGCCGTCGGGCAGCGAGTGCCGGATCCCGTACTTGTTGTCGAACTTCGACTTCGTGACGGAGTCGTTGACGTTGATCGCCGGGAAACGCAGCTCGCCGCGGGCGTGCAGCTCGTAGAGGCGGTGCACGCCGGTCGTGGTCTCCTCGGTCACGCCCTGGAGCTCGTCGGCGATGCGCGTCCAGCGGTCGCTCGAGCGCTCGAGCGAGCGGCGCAGCGTCTCCAGCACGACGCGGAACTCGGCGCTGTCGTCGGCGGCCGCGGCCGGCACCGCACCGGCGAGCTCGTACTCGCGGCCCTGGTGCACGAGCAGGGTGGCGTCGCCGCCGTCGTCGAGGATCATGTTCGGCCCGATCCAGTCGGCACCGGCGGCCTCGGCCTCGGCCGACCAGTCGAAGATGCGGTCGGTGCACCACCAGTACTCCTCGAGCGACTCGCCCTTCCAAGCGAACACCGGCACGCCGGCGGGCTCCGCGACGGTGCCGTTCGGGCCGACGACGACCGCGGCGGCGGCCTCATCCTGCGTGGAGAAGATGTTGCAGCTCGCCCAGCGCACCTCCGCGCCGAGCGCCACGAGCGTCTCGATGAGCACCGCGGTCTGCACCGTCATGTGCAGGCTGCCGGCGATGCGCGCGCCGGCCAGGGGCTGCGCCGCGCCGAACTCGGCGCGGAGCGCCATGAGCCCCGGCATCTCGTTCTCGGCGAGCCGCAGCTGGTGGCGGCCCGCCTCGGCGAGCGAGAGGTCGGCGACCTTGAACGGCAGGGCGGTGGTGAGGGGCTGGGAGCTCATGGCATCCATTCTCCGGCCTCGGCGGGCGAATCGGGAACTCGAGGCGCGAGTGTGACGCCGCGCGCCACCCGCCCCGTCTCCCCCGCAGCTCAGGCGCGGATGAGCGCGAGCACCTCGTCGCGGATGCGGATCATCGTCGCCTCGTCGGCGCCCTCGACGTTCAGCCGAAGCAGCGGCTCGGTGTTCGAGGGGCGGACGTTGAACCACCAGAACGGGTCGTCGATCGCGGTCACGCCCTCGACGGTGAGGCCGTCGAGCTCGTCGAACTCCGCGCGGCCGGTGAAGGCCTCGAAGATGCGGGCGTAGGCGGCCGGCACGTCGTCGACGGTCGAGTTGACCTCGCCGGAGAGGGCGTACGGCGTGAAGCGCGCCGACAGCTCGGACAGCGGCCCGGTCTGCGCCCCGAACTCGGCGAGCAGGTGCATCGCGGCGAGCATGCCGTTGTCGGCGCCCCAGAAGTCGCGGAAGTAGTAGTGCGCGGAGTGCTCGCCGCCGAACACGGCGCCGGTCTCGCGCATGCGGTCCTTGATGAGCGAGTGGCCGACGCGAGTGCGCACGGGCACGGCGCCGGCACGCTCGATCGTCTCGGGGACGACGCGCGAGGTGATGAGGTTGTGGATGACGGCGATCTCGCCGGTCTCGCCCGCGGCGCGGACCCGGGCGATCTCGCGGAGCGCGACGATCGCGGCGACCGCGGAGGGTGTCACGGCCGTGCCGCGCTCGTCGACGACGAAGCAGCGGTCGGCGTCGCCGTCGAAGGCGAGTCCGAGGTCGGCGCCGTGCTCGACGACCGCGCGCTGCAGGTCGACGAGGTTCGCGGGCTCGAGCGGGTTCGCCTCGTGGTTGGGGAACGTGCCGTCGAGCTCGAAGTACAGCGGCACGATCTCGAGGGGGAGACGCGGCAGCCCCGCCGCCTCGCCGAGCACGGCGGGCACGGTGAGCCCGGCCATGCCGTTGCCGGCGTCGACGACGATCTTGAGCGGCCGGATGCCGGAGAGGTCGACGAGGCCGCGCAGGTACGTGGCGTACTCGACCAGGACGTCGCGGGCCGCGATCGCCCCGGGCTCGGCGACGGACGGGATGCCGCCCTCGAGGTAGCCCGCGGCGCGGTCGCGGATCGCCGCGAGACCGGTGTCGAGCGAGATGCCCTGGGCGCCGGCGCGGGAGAGCTTGATGCCGTTGTACGCCGCCGGGTTGTGGCTCGCGGTGAACATCGCGGCCGGCGCGGCGAGCGCCCCCGAGGCGTAATAGCTCTCGTCGGTGGAGCAGAGCCCGATCTCGGTGACCGAGGCGCCGCGCGCCGCAGCGCCGCGGGCGAACGCCGCGGCGAAGGCCGGCGAGGAGTCGCGCATGTCGTGCCCGACGACCACGGTGCCGCCGGTCGCGTCGACCTCGTCGACGAAGGCCGCGGCGATGGCCTCGACGATCGGCTCGGTGAGCTGATCGCCGACGAGGCCGCGGATGTCGTAGGCCTTGACGACGGTGGACAGGCTGGCGAGGGAACCGGACGGGTCGGCGGGGGCGATCACGCCTTGAAACCTACCTCACCCATCGGTTTGTGGCGCACGACCTGCCAGCCGCGCGGCGCACTCGTGCGCTCGGAATGCCTCGCGCAGAGGTCGTAGCCGTGCGGTTCGCGGACGGGCGAGAGCGGCCCCACGACGATCATGGAGTCGGCGTAGTCGTAGCTCAGCGTGGCGACCGCCTCGGCGGTGCATGCGGTGCGCGAACAACGTCTCATGGCTCGACCAGCGTAGCGAGCCGCACGGACATTACGATGGAGGGCATGCCCCGTCCTCGTCGTGTCGCCCGAGTCCCGCACTCGCCGAGGCGGCTCGCGAGGGACCGCCACGGCCGCGGCCTGCGCTCCCCCGTCACCGGGCCGCACCTGCCGCTGCTCAGCACCCGCATCGACGAGTTCGAGATGACGATCGCCGCGACGGCGTCGTACCTGCGGGGGCTGTGGCCCGAGCTCGACGGCGCCGTGTTCGAGGTCTCGCAGGCGCCGGCGGAAGCCATCCACGACGACCACGTCGACCGCTGGCACGTCTTCCACGACGAGCGCCGGATCGTCTTCTTCCGGCTGCCGATCGTGCGGTTCCTGCGCCTGCAGGAGGGCGAGGACAAGGACGAGAAGCTCCTCATCGAGAGCTGCGTGTTCCGAGCGGTCGGCGAGCTCATCGGACGCGACCCGTGGGAGCTCGCGCCCGGCCGCTACCGGCACTTCTGACGGCGACGTCCGGGCGCGCCTCGGGTCAGCGCGGGTAGACCACGATCGGCGAGTCCAGCGGGCCGGGCGGCTGCACGGCGAAGCCGGCGAGCTGGCGGTTGCCGTTGAAGCTGACGGATGCGAAGAGGCCGGCACCGCCCGTCACGAGCGCGCTTCCCCCGCCGCCCGGGAGCTGCACGGAGGCCACCCCGCCGGCCGCTACGGTCACCCGCCGCTCGTCGTCGCCGATCGTCACGCTCGCCTCGACCTCGGCGTCGCCGGGGTTGGCGAAGTGGAGCTTCGTCCCGGGTCCGCGGGGAACCGCGACGAGGGTCTCCTCGAGGAGCGGCAGCGAGGCCGGGAACCAGGCGAAGTCGCTCGGGAGTTCGTCGCCGCCGGCCGTCGTGGCGGTCCGGGCCGCCGCGACGAACTCGCCGTCGGCATCGATTCGGACGGTGTATTCGCCGGCGGCGAGCTCGCCGAGCGGGATGTCGCTGACCTGGCCCGGCTGCAGCACCACGTCGAAGACGGAGCCTTCGCCGCCGGCCTCGGGCACGACCGAGACCGCGGCCTCCACGGCGTCCGCGCCCGGAGCCAGCAGCCGCAGGCTCGGATGCGCGTCGCCCTCGGCGTGATCCTCGTCGACGGCGATCCCGCCGGACTGGGGGACGACGACGCCGGTGATGGTCTGCCGCGTCGCCGGTGGCGCGGTCGTCCCGATCAGCTCGGCGCCCGTCGGCGTCAGCACGTCGATCGCGGTCTGCTCGAGCGTCGCCGCCACCGTGCCGCCCGTGCTCGTGACGTGCACGACCGGCGCCGCCGCCCCCGGCGCGAGGCCGGCGATCGAGACGACGCGCTGTCCGCCCGGCTGCACGACGAGACCGAGCCCGGACGGCGCCTCGACCGGGCCGGTCTCCGAATGCACGCGGACGTCGACCGTCGCGGCCACCTCGCCCGGATTCGCGAGCAGCAGCAGCGTCGAGCGCCCGAGCTCGGTGCTTCCCCCGGCGAGCCAGGCATCGGCGACCGGCTCTGCGCAGCCCGCGGCGAGGAACCCCGCCGCGGTCTCGGTGGTGAGTCGCTGCGATTGGGCGCCCGCGAGCATCCCGGCGTCCACGGCTCCCGGCTCGGTCACGAGCGAGACGGCGACGTCGTCCTCGGTGCCGCGCGGCGGCGCGAGCACGACCCGCTCGGCCCCGGCGTCGGCCGGTCGCGTCGCGGTCGCGATGCGGGCGGACCCCAGTGCGGACACGCTCTCGGCATCGTCGCCGAGCTCCAGCATCGGGCCGGGGCAGACGCGCAGCGTCCGGCTCTCGGCGGGCTGGATGGAGCGGGCGAGCGGCTCCGCGCGGTGCTCGGGCCACGGCACGATCGCCGCCGCCCCGAACGCGGCCACCGTGAGGGCTGCGGCGCCGAGCACGGCGACGCCGCGTCCGCCGGCCCGCAGCAGGGTGCGGCTATCGGGCATCGTGCTCTCCCTCTCGCTCGTCGGGATTCGTCACGCCAGGATCGGTCGGGGGGCCGTCGTGCGCGGGCTCCTCGACCGCGGTCGCCGGCTCGGGTTCGGCCGAGCCGACCTCGACCGGCGTGCCGTCCTCGACCGGCGTGCCATCCTCGACCGGCGTGCCGTCCTCGACCGGCGTGCCTTCCTCGACCGGGGTGCCTTCCTCGGTCTCGGCCTGCGCCGCCGGCGCGGCCGGGACGACCTTCGCGCCGCGCCGCCGCACGCGCTCCGGACGCGGCCGCTTCGGGCGGCGCGCGGGCTCCTCGCGGCCGACCCCCGCGGGGATCGACAGCAGCAGCACGGCGCCGAAGACGATCAGTTGCACCGTCGCGATCCAGCCGGCGAGCGGCGCGCCCGCGTGCGGCGGGATCTGCGCGGCAGGCGCATCGGGCACGGCATCGGCGAAGCGCCAGAGGGTGCCGAAGTCGGTCTCGCCGACCGGCACGAGGGCGGCGTTCGCGTCGAGGGCGGCCCGGGACCGATCCGCGGTCTGCGTCTCGGCCCGTGGGGCGTCCGCATCGGCCTGGCCGAGGAGCACGTAGGAGATGCCGAACTCATCGATCGCACGGTCGGCGTCGAACCCGCCGCGCGAGGCGAGGTTTCCGGCGATCTCCGCGAGCGCGAGCTCGCCGGCGTCCATCGTGACGCGGGTCTGCGCGAAGGTCGACTGCTCGTCGAGCGTCGCGCCCGCGCCGTGCTCGAGGGTGGCCCTGAGGCCGCCGTCGGCCTCAGGGACGAGCCGCAAGGTCGTCACCCTGGGATCGTTCTCCGCCTCGGCGGTGACGAAGGCGGGCAGCGAACGCTGGGCGGCGGGACCGACCTCCGCCCGCCCGGTGGCGATGCTGACGGCGAGCGGCAGCACGGCGCCCGCCGTCGCGACGGTGAGCAGCGCTGCGAGCCAGGCGGACGCGCGACGCACCCCGTCGAGGGCGACGACAGCGGCGAGCACGAGGCCGAGCCACATCATGCTCTGGCCCGGAGCGGAGGCCACAGGGGCGGCCGAGGCGCCGATGATCGCGAGCGACAGCTGCGCGGCGGCCACGGCGGTGGCGAAGCCGAGGGCCGCGCCGGCGAGGGCGAAGGCCGCGGCCCGGATGCGACCGGTCGCGAAGGCCGCCAGCGCCGCGAGCGCGAGCGGCAGCAGCAGCGCGGCGACGACCCAACGCGGGTCGATGCTCGCCTGCAGCGCGGCCAGCACCTGCTGCCATCCGCCGAGCGCGGGATCGGTGAAGCCGAGCCCGAGCACTCCGGAGCCCGGCACCGCGGCAGGCACGGGGACGCCGGGATCCGCGAGCAGCGCCAAGCGGTTGCCCGCGGCCAGCTGCGCCCAGATCAGCGGTGCGGCGAGCACCACGGCGGGGACGGGCAGGAGCGCGAGCCTGGCCGCGCCACGGCCGGACGCCGCCATGCCGACGATCCAGGCGACGAGCAGCGCCGGGGCGAGGCTCGGCGCGGCCGCCACGACGGCGGCGAACAGCAGAGATGCGGTCGCGGCCGTCGCCCAGCTCGTCGCCGAGCCGAGTGCCGCGTACAGCAGCCAGGCGAGCAGAACGTGAGCGAGCACCGCACCGGGTCGCCCGTCGGCGAGCGAGGACAGCAGCGGCGGCGCGAGCATCCAGAGCACCGCCGCGAGCGCACGCAGGGCGCCGCGCTCGGTGAGCCGGGCCGCCGCGAACCAGGCGCCGAGCGCGGAGACCGGGATGGCGAGCAGCCAGAGCGCGACGAGCGCCCAGGATGGCGACCAGAACGCGAGCGAACCGAGCACCGCGAGCACGGCCTGGAACGGG
Source organism: Agromyces soli (assembly GCF_022811605.1). GTDB lineage: Bacteria > Actinomycetota > Actinomycetes > Actinomycetales > Microbacteriaceae > Agromyces > Agromyces soli. The sequence continues at coordinate 3,560,247 of NZ_CP094533.1, forward strand.
TCCGCTGCACCGATGAAGCCCGTGCTGACGTCGCGCCAGCCGTAGCTCGCATTCCGCCAGAGCTCGTCGACCGCGGGCGACAGCGGCAGGAGCCCCGCGCCGGAGACGCCGGCGGCACCGAGCAGGGGGAACATGACGGCGATCGACACGACGACCGCGACGAGCAGCACCCAACCTCCACCGGTGGCGAGGAAGTCGACGCCGTCCACCCGCCCCCTGGCCCTGGCCCGCCGCTCCTCGGCCTCGAGCCGGCGTCGGCGGCGCATCTCGTCCGGCTGCATCCGCAGCGGCGCGATCGCCGACCAGCCGACCGAGCGCGCGCCGCGGAGCACCCGGCGCGAGCGGGCGATGGCGCCGAAGGAGAACATGGTGCGCAGCGCCGCGCCGAACTCGCCGACGATGCGGCCGGGGGCCTTCGTCACGAGCAGCACGATCGAGCGCAGCACCGCGAGGGGCAGCAGGCTCAGCCAGTGCAGGGGCGTGGCCGCGGCGGGCGCATAGCTCATCCGCCGGTGCAGTGCGGCGCGCCTGGTCGCGGCGGCCCTGCGGCGCACGGCGCCCGCGCGGTGCCCGGCGGCCGGGCCGATCAGGCCGCCGGCGGCGAAGCGGACGTGCGCGGTCGGCACCACGGCGACGCGGTGCCCGCCGAGGCGCGCCCGGACGGCGAGGTCGAGCCCGTCGTCGACGACCGGCAGCGCGGGGTCGAAGCCCTCGAGCGAACGCCAGACGGCGCGCCGGACCAGGATCCCGCCGGGGTCGACCCCGAGCACGTCGCTGAGCCCGTCGTGCTGGCCCTGGTCGAGCTCGCCGGTCACGAGCGGCACGGCGGCGCCGAAGCGGGTCATCGAGCGGCCGAGGCTCGCGATCCGGTCGGGACGCTCCGCCTCGAGCAGCTTGGGGCCGGCGATCGCGACGGACCGTGCGGTCTCGAGGGTGGTCTCGAGCGCGGCCAGGGCACGGGACTCCGGCTCGGTGTCCTCGGAGAGCAGCCAGACGGCGTCCTCGTCGTCCTGCGGGGGCGGCAGCGTCTGCTCGGCGCGGCGGACGGCCTCGCCGAAGGCGACGCGCTCCTCGATCTGGATGATCCCGTCGGGAGCGGCCTCTGCTGCGGCGGCGCGGGTCTCCGCGTTCGCCTGGACCAGCGCGACGAGCAGGCGCTCGGGCCGGCGTGATTGCGCGCGGATGGCGTCGAGGGCACGGGTCAGGCGTTCGCCGCCGCGGTGCACGACGAGGATGGCGGTCACTCTGGGGGACATCGCAGTCAGCCTAAGCACCGGCTCGCTGCGAGCCGTCGCCATCGGCGGGCGTGCCGCCGATCCGCGGTCGAACGACGAGGGCCCGTGCATCGCACGGGCCCTCGTTCGTCCTGCCGGATGTTGCTACACCGCTCGTTTGCGGAGCTTTCGTCGTTCTCGTTCGGAGAGCCCGCCCCAGATCCCGAACCGTTCGTCGTTCGACAGCGCGTACTCGAGGCACTGCGCACGAACCTCGCAGCCGGTGCAGATCTTCTTCGCGTCCCGGGTCGATCCGCCCTTCTCGGGGAAGAACGCCTCCGGGTCGGTCTGCGCGCACAGCGCGTCGCTCTGCCATGCCAGGGGGTTGTCGTCGTCGTCCGTCGTTGGACGCACCCCCGGGACCCCCAGCCGCACCGGATCGATGAACCAGTCGTCAGGTACTCCAGAACGATATTCAGGAATTGCCATATCGTCTCCCACCCAGTTGTACCGCCCGCCGCTCCCGAGGATCCGGATGCCGCGTCACGACCAATTACAGCGGTGTAATTCGAGTGAGTCAAGTCGCAGATCGTAAACCCTCAGGCAGGGATCGAAGCTTCCGCCTCGCCGCGACACGCCGGAGTCGTTCCGGAGTTGTGATCCCGTCCCCCGCTCTGGGGACACGGCGCGCCCGTTCGCGGCGCTCAGCCGGCGGCGCGGCGCGCCTCCCAGGCGCTGCGCACCATGTCCTCGAGCGAGTGCCGCATACGCCAGTCGAGGTCGCGCGCGGCGAGCTCGCCCGAGGCCACGATCCGGGCGGGATCCCCGGCCCGGCGCGGGGCATTCTCCGGCGCGAAGTCGATGCCGGTGACGGCCGCGACCGCGGACATGATCTCGGCGACCGAGACGCCGTCGCCCGATCCGAGGTTGTAGACGGGCGCGACGGGCTCCCCCGCCTCGAGCCGCTCGGCCGCCACGACATGCGCCGCCGCGAGGTCGGCCACGTGGATGTAGTCGCGCACGCAGGTGCCGTCGGGCGTCGCGTAGTCGTCGCCGTAGACCTTCGGGGTGCGGCCGTCCAGCAGCGCGTCGAACACCAACGGGAAGAGGTTGTGCGGGCTCGGGTCGAAGATCTCGGGCGTGCCCGAGCCGACGACGTTGAAGTAGCGCAGGCTCGTGTGCGCCAGACCGGTCGCCACGGCCTGGTCGGCGAGGAGCCACTCGCCGATCAGCTTCGACTCGCCGTACGGCGACTGCGGATGCTTCGCCGTCTCCTCCGTGACGAGGTCGACGTCCGGCGTGCCGTAGACGGCGGCGCTCGACGAGAACACGATCCGGGCGACCTTCGCCGCCTCCATCGCGGCGAGCAGCGTCGCGGTTCCGGTGACGTTCTGCTGATAGGTGTGCAGCGGCCGCTGCACCGAGACGCCCGCGTACTTGAAGCCGGCGAGGTGCACGACGCCGCGCACGTCGTGCCGGGCGAAGACGCTCTCGAGCAGAGCGCCGTCGAGGATGGAGCCGTGCACGAAGTCCACGCCGTCGGTGACGAAGCCGCGCCGCCCGGAGGAGAGATCGTCGAGCACGACGACGTCGATGCCCTTGGCCTGGAACGCCCGCACGACGTGCGCTCCGATGTAGCCCGCTCCCCCGGTGACCATCCAGCTCATCCGTCGTTCCCTCCGCAGCACCTCGACGCGGCGGCCCGAGCGGCCGCCGCCTCGATGATGCTAACGGCTGGAGATCGGCTCGTGCTGGGCGTGCCGGACGCGGTCTCGGATCTCCGGTCGGCCGTAGCCGTCGGAGTCGAGCCGGAGCAGGGTCGCCACCACGCCCCAGACGGCGAGGCCCGCGAGGATCAGGAGCAGAATCGTGGTCATGGCAGGAAATCTATGACTTGTGAGATTCTGCCGACAGTGGCAGCATTGCCACGAATCAGCCAGTTCCTGCCACGCGAGGTGCCCATGCTCCGATCCATCGCCTGCATCGCCGTCCCGCACATGGCGCCGTTCGAGTTCGGCGTCATCTGCGAGGTCTTCGGCATCGACCGGCGCGAGCACGGCGGGCCCACGTTCGACTTCCACGTCGTCGCGGCCGAGCCCGGCCCGATCCCGACGAAGCTCGGCTTCGACGTCGTCGTGCACGAGGGACTCGACGCGGCCCGCACCGCCGACCTCGTCGCCGTGCCCGCCGCGCTCATCGATCAGGACGCCGACGAGCGCGTGCTCGAGGCCATCCGCGAGGCGGTCGAGCGCGGGGCCTGGGTGCTCTCCGTCTGCTCCGGCGCGTTCATCCTGGGGCAGGCCGGCGTCCTCGACGGCCGCCGCTCGACCACGCACTGGATGTACACCGACCGGCTCGCCTCCGCGTTCCCCGCCACCGAGGTCGACCCCGACGTGCTGTTCGTGCAGGACGGCCTCGTCGTCACGGGCGCCGGCACCGCCGCCGGCATCGACGCCGCGCTGCACATCGTGCGCACCGAGCTCGGCGCGAGCGCCGCGAACATCGTCGCCCGCCGGATGGTCGTCCCCCCGCAGCGCGACGGCGGCCAGTCGCAGTTCATCCAGACGCCCGTCGTCGAGTGCAAGAGCGACTCCTTCGCGACCGTCACGGCGTGGATGCTGGAGCACCTCGACGAGGAACTCACCGTCGACCGGCTCGCCAGGAAGGCGCTCATGTCGCCGCGCACCTTCGCGCGGCGCTTCCGCGCCGAGACGGGCACCACGCCGAACGCCTGGCTCAACCGGCAGCGCCTGCTGCGCGCGCAGCAGCTCCTCGAGGAGACCGGCCTGAGCCTCGAGGAGATCGCGCGCGAGTGCGGCTTCGGTGCGGCGGCCGTGATGCGGCACCACTTCGTGAAGGTGCTGCAGACGACGCCGACCGCCTACCGGCGGCTCTTCGGACGGCGCGAGACGGCGGCGCTCGCCGGCTGAGCGGGCGGATGCCTCGGCTCAGCCGGTCGTCGCGAGCCAGACCGTGCCGGGGCCCTCGAGGCGCAGGCGAGCCTCGTCCGGCGTGACGAACACCGCCTCGCCACGGCCGAGCTCGATCGAACCGAGCGCACCGGCGAGGCGGGCCGGCCCGGCCTCCGCGATCGCGATCGCCGGCCCGTCGATCTGCACCTCGGGGAGCGCGGCCTCCCCCTCGGCCGCCTCGAGCCGATGCAGCACGAAGTCGGGCACCGGCGGGCGGAAGCTCCGCACCCCGGGTGCCGGCTGCTCCGGCTCGAGCCGCGGCGGCGGCATCGGGGTGAAGTCGAGCACCTCGACGAGCTCGCCGACGTCGATGTGCTTCGGGGTCAATCCGCCGCGCAGCACGTTGTCGCTCGCGGCCATGAGCTCGATGCCGAGGCCGCCGAGGTAGGCGTGGATGTTGCCGGCGGCGAGGAACAGCGACTCGCCCCGCGCCAGGCGCACCCGGTTCAGAAGCAGCGAGATGACGATGCCCGGATCGCCCGGATATGCCTCGGCGAGCGCCGTGACCGTGCGGAACGACGCCGCGGCGGGCGAGGCGAGCGCGAGCGGCTCGGCGGCGAGGGCGACGACGCGCTCGACGAGCCACGTGGACTCCCCCGTGTCGCCGCCGCGGCCGTCGGTGAGCAGCCACTCGACCGCTCCGTCGAGCCCCTCGGCGCCGAGGCGCACGGCGAGCAGCTCGATCGCGCCGGGCTGCGGCTCGGCCGATGCGGCGTCGGCGTCGCGCAGGACCTCGATCACCGCGGCGACCTCGTCGAGGGGCCGGAAGCCGGACAGCGCGTCGAAGGTCTCGCTGAGCGCGACGACGAGCTCCGGCTTGTGGAAGCGGTCGCGGTAGTTGCGGTCGTAGGCGTCGACGGGCACGCCCTCCGACTCCTCCTTGGCGAAGCCGAGCCGCGCGCGCTCCGTCGTGGGGTGCGCCTGCAGCGACAGGGGGCCGCCGGCGGCGAGCAGCTTCAGCAGGAACGGCAGCCGCGGCATCCCCTCGTCGGCGAAGCGCGACGCGACCTCGGCGCCGAGCGCCCGCTCGGGCTCCGCGGCGATCCAGGCTGCGAGGTCGCCGAACGGCGGCTCGGCGCCGACGATGCGCGACGGCGAGCCGGGGTGCGCGCCGAGCCAGAGCTCCGCCTCGGGCGCGCCGCTCGCCTCCCGGCCGCGGAAGGCCGCGATCAGCCCGCGGTCGCCCCAGGCGTAGTCCCTGGGCTCGTTGTCGATCCTGACGAACATCTCGGCGCAGTTCCTTTCGCGGCTTGGCTCCAAACTACCAACGGCTTCGGATGCCCCGAGCCGGCGTCCTAGGCTCGGGGCATCCGACCCGCATTGGAGCAGTCATGACCTTCGCGCCCCTCTCGAGCGACTTCTACGGCTACGCCGAGGCCCTCCTCGGCGATCGCGAGCAGGAGGCCGTCATGGCCATCCGAGCCTGGGGCGAGCGCGAGGTCAAGCCCGTCATCGGCGGCTACTGGGAGCGCGCCGAGTTCCCCACCGGGATCGTGCAGCCGCTCGCCGAGCTCGGCGTGCTGTCGTTCGCCTGGGACGAGACGAAGCCCTTCGAGAACTCGGCCGTGTTCCGCGGCTTCGTCGCCCTCGAGCTCGCCCGCATCGACGCCTCGGTCAGCACCTTCGTCGGCGTGCAGAACGGCCTGGCCGCCGGCTCGATCGCACTCGCCGGCTCCGCCGAGCAGCGCGCCGAGTGGCTGCCGAAGCTCGCCTCCGCCGAGGTCATCGGCGCCTTCGGGCTCACCGAGCCGCTCTCCGGCTCCGACTCCGCGCGGGGCCTGCGCACGACCGCCCGGCGCGAGGGCGACGAGTGGGTGCTGAACGGGCAGAAGCGCTGGATCGGCAACGCGACCTTCTCGGACGTGACGATCATCTGGGCGAAGGACGAGTCCGACGGCCAGGTCAAGGGCTTCATCGTGCCGACCTCGACCCCCGGCTACACGGCGACGAAGATCGAGGGCAAGATCAGCCTGCGGCCCGTGCAGAACGCCGACATCGAGCTGCGCGACGTCCGCGTGCCGGAGGCGCTGCGCCTGCAGAACGCGAACTCGTTCCGCGACACCGCCGCCATCCTCCGCCAGACCCGCGCCGAGGTCGCCTGGGCCGCCGTCGGCACCGCCATCGGTGCCTACGAGGCGGCCGTCGCCTACGCGAAGGAGCGCGAGCAGTTCGGCAAGCCGATCGCCGCCCACCAGCTCATCCAGGAGCACCTCGTGAACAGCCTGGGCAACATCACCGCCTCGCTCGCCATGGTGGTGCGGGTGTCGCAGATGCTCGACGCCGGCACCCAGCGCGACGAGCACTCGGCCCTCGCCAAGGCCTACGCGACGGCGCGGATGCGCGAGACGGTCGCGTGGGCGCGGGAGACCCTCGGCGGCAACGGCATCGTGCTCGACTACGGGGTGGCGCGCTACTTCGCCGACGCCGAGGCGCTCTACTCCTACGAGGGCACCCGCGAGATGAACACCCTCATCGTCGGCCGCACCGTGACCGGGGAAGCGGCGTTCGTCTAGGGCGGCGCCGGACCGTCCCGCTGCACGGCCTCAGCTCGATCGACGGGGCTGCTCGGCGTACGCGCGGAGCTCCCTCGGCGCCGCCCGGAAGCGGTCGATGGGCACGGCCGCCTCGGGATCCTGCCAGAACGGCAGTCCGACGAACGTTTGGCCGCGGTGGACGACCAGCGGCGCGGCGAGGGAGTCGAGGCCGCCCCGGTCCAGATACTCGAGGGCGCGGGCTCGATCTCCGCGAAGCACGAACTCGAAGAGCACCTTCGACTCGGCGGGGACCTGTTCCCAGATCGCGCGATCCGCGCGTTCCGCGAGCGCCGCGAGCCCGGTCCCGAGTGCGTCGAACGCCTCCCGGTCCATCCCCCGGAGCTCGGCGGCGGCGATCGCGGCATCGTTCGAGAGGAACTGGAGCAGCCGGGCGCGCGAGGTCGCCTCGTCCGTCTCGGCGTCGAGCACTGCGAGCGCGCCCAGCGCGGTCGTGAAGCGGTCCCGAACCTGTGCCGCGCGCACCCCCTGCTGCGTCATCGAGGAACCGTCGCCGCGGATCCGCCAGTCGACCGTCTTCCGGGCGAGCACGTCGAAGGCGGCGGCGCGCGAGTACGCGCGGGCGCTCACGAGCTGGTCCTGGAAATGGCCGCCGGACGGGAATTCGAGCGCTGCCGCGTCCCAGAACGAGCGACGGTAGAGCTTCGTCCACTGCACCGCGTTGACCATGACCTCGGGGAAGGAGCGCACGTTCGTGCCGAGCCGCTCGCGAGCGTGCGCCTCGTCGATCCAGAACGCCGGTGCCCGGCGCTCCGATCCGACGAGGCGATCGTAGGAGCCCACCGCGAAGTCCGACCCCGAGCGCTCCAGGCTCCGCACCAGGTCGCGCAGGGCGCCCGGCCGCAACCGGTCGTCGGCGTCGAGGAACCCGAGGTACTCCCCGTCGGCCCGAGCGATCCCGTCGTTGCGGACGGCATTCGGGTCGTGATGGGCGACCCGGACGAGCCGCACCCTCGCGTCCCGCCGCACCCAGCGCTCGACGCGGCTCGCCGTGTCGTCCTGGGAGTCGTCGTCGAGCACGAACAGCCGAAGCCGCGGTCGATCCTGGGAGAGCACGGAGCGGATCGCCTCGTCGATGAAGCGCCCCACGTCGTGCGCGGGCATGACGAGGTCCACGCGTCCTCGGCCGTCGTCCTCGGCGCGCGCCGCCCACGACCTTCCTCTGGCCGCGTGGACGGCGCCGCTGAGCCGCTCGGCCGCGGCGCGCATCCGCCGGGCGATGGGAATCGGCACCCAGCCAAGCTACCGCACCGGCTGTTGCCGAGCTTCGCCGCCTATGATCGGGCGGGTGACCAGCGATCTTGAGGAACAGGTGCTCGGGGTCCGGTGCGTGCGCTGGAACCCGGAACGCGCCGACGAGGAGGGCCGCACCGCGCCCGTCTCGAACTTCGGCGACCTGCTCGGCCCGCTCGTGATCCGCAGGATCGTCGAGACCCGGCGCATCCGTTTCGCGTCCTCGGCGTCGCGCCGTCTGCTGAGCGTCGGCTCGGTCATGCACTTCGCGAACCCGGGCGACGTGGTCTGGGGCACCGGGGTGAACGGGAAGATCGGCACGCAACCCCTCCCGCCGTCGCTCGACGTCCGGGCGGTCCGCGGTCCGCTCACCCGCGCCGTCCTGACCGCGCGAGGGATCGAGGCGCCGGAGGTGTTCGGCGACCCGGCACTCCTGCTGCCGGAGCTCTGGCCCGAACTCGTGCGCCGCCCGCGACCGAAGCGACGTGCGCTCACGGTCGTGCCGAACCTGAACGAGACGGCCCGCTTCGCCCCAGCGCTCTCCCGCTCGCCGATCGGCGATCCCTGGGCGATCATCGACGATCTCGCGGCGAGCGAGTTCGTCACCGGAACCTCGCTGCACGCGCTCGTCGTCGCGGACGCCCTCGGGATCCCGTCGCGCCCCATCGCCCCGGAGAACGAGAGCACCTTCAAGTACCTGGACTACTACGCGGGCACCGGGCGATCCGACGTGCGCTTCGCGCACACGGTCGAGGAGGCCCTCGAGCTCGGCCCCGTCCCGGCGCCGGAGTTCGACGCGGCGGCGCTGCTCGCCGCGTTCCCGATCGACCTCTGGGCGGGAACGGGCGCCCCACGCCCGTCGCGCTCCCGAAGCTATCTGGAGTTGCGCGCCGATTCACTGGCGCAACGGACCGCCCTGCGCGCGGCGCTCGGCGCGCCGGTGCCGGATGCGGATGCCGAGCTCGACGAAGCGGGCTCGGCGATCGAACGGCTGGAGATGCTGAGCCTGCGGAATCCGCCGCTCGAGGGTCTGACCGACGAGGAGCGCCGCGCGATCGGCGCCGCCCCCGTCCGGGCCTCCGCGCCGGGCGACGACGCCGGCGGTCCGCTGCTCTCGGTCGTCATCCCGTCGCACGACGTGCGCCCTTGGATCGGGGAGACGCTCGATTCCGTGCTCGCTCAGGACCTCGACCTCGAGGTGCTGATCGTGGACGATCACTCGACCGACGGCACCAGGGCGCTCCTCGACGCGCTGGCCGCCGCCGACCCGCGCATCCGCGTGATCGATGCGGTCACCCGAGGCGGCGGGACCGCGCGGAACATCGGGTCCGACCACGCGCGCGGCCGCTACCTCGCGTTCTGCGACGGCGACGACCTCGTCGCGCCGGGCGCGTACCGGGCGCTCGTCGACAGCCTGGAAGCGTCCGGCTCGGACATCGCGTTCGGCGACTACCTCAAGTTCTCGCCGACGAGGACCTGGTCGCCGACGCAGAACTGGCCCGCGTTCCGGGCCGCCAGACGCGGCATCCGCGTGCAGGACGAGCCCTCGCTGCTGAACGGTCGGCCGTGCTGGAACAAGGTGTTCCGGCGGTCGTTCTGGGCGCGGACCGAGCTCTCCTTCCCCGACGTCCCCCGCTCCAACGACATCGTCCCGATGGTCCGGTCCTATCTCGCCGCCGATGCGGTCGACATCGTCGAAGACGTCGTCTACCTCTACCGGGAACGGCCGGGTCTCGGCTCGATGACGTCGCGGGCGAAGTCCGCGGATTCCCTCATCAGCTATCTGACTCAGGAGATCGTCTGCGCGCGGCTCATCAGCGCCGCGTCGTCTCCCGAACTGACTCGCGTGTATCGCACGCTCATCCTCGATCGCGACGGCTGGGTCCACCTCGCCAGGTACCTCCGTGCGGACCGCGGCGACCACGGGCGCGACGCCGAGATCGTCGGGCTGGTGCGCGAACTCGTCGCCGAACTCGGGATCGATCGCCCGAACGCGCGGGACCGGCAGAAGGCCGCGGTCTTCGAGCTCCTGCTCGCGGGACGCATCGATCTCGCCGCCGCGGCGGCCGTCGTCTGCGACGACGACGCCGCGCCGGACGCACGGCTCTTCGAGAGCTGGCGGACGATCGCCGAGCACGATGCGGCGGACGACGCCGCGCTGCTCGCCGAGCCCGTCTTCTCCTCCCGGCTGTGCGCCGCGCTCGTGGCCGGCGTCCACGCCGCGGACGACTCCGCCGACGTCGCGCTCCTCGGTGCCGTCGGCGCCGTCGCGACTTCGCGTCCGGAACTGCTCCGCGCCGTGCCCGAGTTCGCCGACGCAGCGAACAGCTCGGCCGAGGAGCTGCGCGCCCGGCTGCGCGCGACGCGCGCACGGGCCGCTGAACTCGTCGCGGTGTCGTCGGGCCGTTCGATCGGCTTGCAGGTCGACGGGAACGTCGCCGCGGCCGATCTCGCCGCCCTGTACGACGAGTCCAGCGGTCGGGTCGTCGCCCGCGCCCCGACCCGACCCGCCCAGCACGGCCCTGGCGTCCGCAGCAGGCTCGCGGGGCGGCGGCTGCCGATGGCGGTCCGTCTGCGAGCGGTGCTCGTCGACCCCGAGACCGGCTGGGCGATGTCGCTGCGGTTCGCCGCCTCCACCCCCGAGTACAGCCCGTTCGACCGCTTCCTGCTGCATTTCGATCGGCGCGGGGTGCTCGTCGAACGGCGACCGGGGTGGCTGCCCCGGGCCGGCCGACGAGGAGTTCGCGGGCTTCTCCGCCGACTGCGCGGGACGCCGAAGGGATGAATACCCTCCGGTAGACTCCCCCGGTGCACGATCGGGGACCGGAGGACCACTGCCATGACGATTCACGCCACCGGCGGTGACGAGGGGGCCGTCGTCGGCCGGCCCGCTGCGCCGATGCTCAGCGTCCTCGTCCCGGCGCACAACGTGCGGAACTGGATCGGCGAGACGCTCGAATCGCTCCTGAGCCAGGAGTTGCGCGAGCTCGAGGTCGTCGTCGTCGACGACCACTCGAGCGACGGCACCAGGGAGATCGTGGCGCGGTTCGCCGAGTGCGACGCCCGGGTCGCACTCGTCGACGCGGAGCAGAGCGGAGGCGCCGCCGCGCGGAACACCGCCGTGCTCCACGCCCGCGGACGCTATCTCGCCTTCTGCGATGCGGACGACCTCGTCCCGCCCGGCGGCTACCGCTCGCTCGTCGCCTCGCTCGAGGCCACCGGCTCCGACCTCGCCTTCGGGGACTTCCTCAAGTTCTCGCCGACGAAGACCTGGCGCCCGACCGCCGGATGGCCCGCCTTCCAGGAGGCCCGGCGCGCCGTCCGGCTCGTCGACCACCCGTCGCTGCTGCGAGGCCGCGCGGTCTGGAACAAAGTGTTCCGCGCGGACTACTGGCGCCGTCTCGGCATCGAGTACCCCGAGACCGTGCGCTCGAACGACATCGTGCCCATGGTGACGAGCTACCTCGCGGCGACCCGCGTCGATGTCGTGCCGGAGGTCGTCTACCTCTATCGCGAACGTCCGGGCGCCTCCTCGATGACCGCGCGCGCTACCACGGCGGCGTCCGTGCTCGCCTATCTCCGCCAGGAACTGGCCTGCGCCGCACTGATCGCCGAAGCCGCCGACCCCGGACTCAGCTCGACCTACGCCGGGATCTTCTACGAGGCGGACGGCTGGAAGCACCTCTCGGAGCACTTGGCCGTCTCGTCGCGCGACGACTCGGCCGACGCGCAGATCAGCGAGACCGTGGCCGCGATCATGGCACTGCTGCCAGAGTTCCGGTTCAATCGTCTGGCTCCCTCGCGTCGGGCGGTCTTCGATCTCGCCCGCCGCCATCGGCTCGAGGCGGCATCCGCGCTCGTCCGACTGGTGGAGCGGCGCCCGCCGCATGAATCCGACCACCTCGCGCTCTGGACGCACGCGCTCGACGGCCTGCGCGTGTCCGACCATGCGCTCGCCGCCCGCGACGCCGTCCGCATGCTCACCCCGGTGCTCGCCGAGCAGATCCGCGCCGGGGCGGAGACGGACGACGCCGAGCTGATCAGGCTCGTCCGAGCGGCGGAGTCAGCGTCCGACGACGACCCGTGGCGCCCGCTGCACCGCCTCCCGGAGTTCGAGGCATCGCGCACCGTATCCGACGACACGCTGCTCCGGCGCATCCGCGCGAGCCGTGCGGGCGCGCATCGGCTCGCGCACGTCCGGATCGAACGCGGACGCGTGGCGCTCTCCGGCGCGAGCGGGTCCGAGGAGGTCCGACTGCACCTCCGAACGAGTGCCGCGGACGGCTTGGTGAGCGTCCCGGCCTCGCAGCGGCGCACCGCCGAGGGGGCGTCCGAATGGACCGCGAGCATCGGCCGCTCGCGGGTGCCCGTCGGCGTCCGCCTCCACCTCGTCGCGAGCGCCTCGGGCTCGGGCTCGGGCTCGGGCTCGGGCTCGGGCTCGGACACGACGATCGTCGCGTTCCCGACGTCCGTCCGCTTCTCGACGCCCTACGACCGCTTCGCCGGATTCACCGTCGGGCGGAACAGCGAGGGCGGGATCTGGCTCGAGCGACGGCCGCACTGGGCGCTGCGCGGCGCGCGGCGCGCCGCACGGACGCTCCGCGAGCGGATGGCCCGCGCGAGCTACTCGCTCCGGCGGCCGGTGAGTTCGTCGAGCAAGCCTGCGTAGCGGCGCGAGATGCGCCACGGCGACACCGATTCGTTGAAACCGTCGAAGTCGATACCGGGCCCGTGCTCGGTGCGGTGGTCGACGAGCAGGCGGTCGCGGATCCCGTTCGCCATCGACTCGACGGGATTCGCGACGTCGAAGTAGCTCACCCACGGCTCGCTCGCGAACTGCTGCACGAGGTGGGGCTCGTTCGGGAGCATCGCCGGCACCTCGAACGCGGCCGAGAGATGCACGCTGCCCGAGTTGAGGATCGCCGTGTAGGGGAAGATCGCGAGGTCGGCCGCGGCGAACCAGGTGCCCACCTCGCCGTCGGGCACGAACTCGTACTTCGCGACGACCGGGATCCCGTCCGGAAGGCTCGACTCGATCTCGGCGCGGACCTCGGCGGACGCCGAGCCGGCGAGGAGCAGTGTCGGCAGCGTGCGCTCGGTCTCGGCGAGACGGCGGAGCGCGGCGAGGAGCGTGCCGAGCCCCTTGTACGGACGCATCTGACCGAGGAAGAGCACGGTGGGCGCCACTGGATCGACCCCCAGCAGCGCCCGAGCCTCGCTCTTGGCCGGCGGGACGCCGTAGACGCCGAGATAGCTCGGGTGAGGGAGGTGCCTGACCCGATCGGCGGGGAGCGTGCAGATCCCCGCGAGGACCTCGGCCGTCGCGGGTGACATGACATGCACGACATCGGCCCGTTCGGCGAGCAGGCGGTACAGCTCGATCTCCGGCTCGCGGTAGGCGAGTTCGTGCGGAAGCTGATTGTGCACGGTCCACACGAGCTTGACCCCGCGCTCGCGCAGCTCGTCGAGGAGCGCACGGAATCGCGCGAACGCCGCCGCAGCTTCCCGACCGTCGGCCGCCCGCTGGAGGATCGGCGAGGTCCAGTGCAGGTGCAGCACGTCGTTCGCCGCGAGATCCGCAGCGGACTTCACGAGAGAATCGACGATCGTCGCGCCGCGGAACTCGTAGCCGCTCGCGCGCGGCGCGAGGCTCATCAGGTTCAAGTAGGGGTTGTCGCCCCACGCGGGGAAGACGAGGACTCTCTGCATGGTGCGCACGAGCGAACATGCTATCCGGGACCGACTCGATCGGAGAACCCTCTTCGACGTCGGCGCGCTCGTCTCGCTGACGACGAATGGGGAGGGTACTCTTCTTTGCGGCTCGGTGTCCGACCGTGCGTCGAATGAAGAAGGTGATCGATGACTCGGTCGGCGACGATGAACACGCCCGGGGAGGCGGCGGTCCGTCCCGTCCGCTCCGGGTTCCGCGCCGACATTCAGGGGCTGCGCGCCTTCGCCGTCGTCGTCGTGGTGCTCGATCACCTGTTCCGTTGGCCGAGCGGCGGCTTCATCGGCGTGGACGTCTTCTTCGTCATCTCCGGCTACCTCATCACCTCGCACATCCTGCGGGAGCTCGAGCGCACCGAGCGGCTCTCGCTCTCGGGCTTCTACCGGCGGAGGATCCGTCGCATCGCCCCGGCCGCGACGGTCGTCATCCTCGTCACGGTCGCCGTCTCGGCGCTCATCCTCCCGCGCAGCAGAGCGGTCTCCGTCGCGATCGACGGCATCTGGGCGTTCTTCTTCGGAGCGAACTGGCGCTCGATGTCCGTCGGGACGGACTACTTCCAGCTCGGCCAGCTGCCCTCGCCGCTGCAGCACTACTGGTCGCTGTCGGTGGAGGAGCAGTTCTACTTCGTCTGGCCGCTGCTCACCATGATCGTCTTCCTCGTGGCGCTGCGCCGCTGGGGCGGCGCCACGAGCGCCCGCCGCGCGGTCGTGGCCACCTACGCCGTCCTCGTCGTCGCCTCCTTCGTCTGGGCGGTCGTGGAGACCGCGCAGAACCCGACCGTCGCCTACTTCTCGACGTTCTCGAGAGCTTGGGAACTCGGCGTCGGAGCCCTGCTGGCCGCCGTGCTGACGCGCAGCCTGACGATCCCCTTCGGCTGGCGGATCACTCTCGCATGGGCGGGCCTCGCCGGACTCGTCGCCAGCGTCTTCCTCATCGACTCGGCCTCCGTGTTCCCCGCGCCGACGGTCGCACTGCCGGTCCTGGCCACCGTCGCGGTCATCGCGGCGGGGGTGGGCAGCAGCGCCGAGCCTCGCTACGACCGGGCGCTCTGGCCGCTCACGAACCGGATCAGCACCTACGTCGGGGCGATCTCCTACTCGGTGTACCTCTGGCACTTCCCCGTCATCGTGCTCCTCGTCTCCTTCGTGCCGCAGGGCTCCCGCAGGTACTTTGCGCTCGCGCTGGCGCTGACGGCGGTGCTGTCGGTGCTGTCCTATCACTTCGTCGAGGAACCGGTGCGGCGCTCGAACTGGCTGCTGCCCGGGAGCCCGCCCCGTCGGCAGCGCCGCAGCCGGCTCCAGGTGGCCGCAACGGCGGTCGGCATCACCGCCCTCGTCGTGGCCATGGGCCTCGGTGCCGTCCGTCTCGCGATGCCTGGCGATGCGCGCACGACGGCCGACGCGTCCGCGTCGTGCTTCGGCGCCGCGGCCGCCCCCGGTGCGGGCAACGCGTGCGAGGAGAACCGTGCCGGCGGGCTCGCCGACGTCGCGCCGAGCCTCGACGATCTCGCCGAGGACACCGCGGGCGGCTACTCGTGCTGGCGTCCCGAGGGCGGCGAGCTCAAGACGTGCACCTTCGGGTCGGAGGCGGCGGATGCGCTGAAGGTCGCGCTCGTGGGCGACAGCCACGCCGCCGCACTGCTGCCCGCGCTGCTCGGGGAGGCCGAAGGGCTCGGCTGGTCCCTCGACACGTACACGGGCTACGGCTGCCAATGGCGCGACCAGCCCGAGGTGAGCGACTGCGACCGGGTGGCCGACGAGGTCCAGGATCGGCTCGTGAGCGGCGGCTACGACCTGATCATCACCACGGCCGCGCGCTGGGCGACCGAGGACGCCCCGCCGGAGTCGTTCAGCTCGCGATGGGAGGCTGCCGAGGCCGCGGGGGCCGCCGTGGTCGTCGTGGCGGCCGCACCCACGGTTCCCGAGTCGGTGCTCGCCTGCCTCACCCGTGTCGGCGCGACGCCCGAGGAGTGCGCCACACCGCGGACGGACGCCCTGCAGCCGGACGATGTCGAGCTCGTCGCCGCGCGCGACGCCGGGGCCGACGTCGTGGACATGACGGACTTCTACTGCACCGACGAGGTGTGCCCGGCCGTGATCGGCGGTGTCATCGTCGCCCGCGACGCGGCGGGCCACATCACGGGGACGTACATGAAGTCGATGGCCCCGTTCCTCATCGAACGCATCCGCGCCGCCGCCGGGATCTAGCACGGCCGCACCGCCCCGACGCGAACGCGGCGCGGCCGGGGGTCAGCTGCGGCCGAGCCCCCGGTACTCGAAGCCGGCTGCCTTCCACGACGCCGGGTCGAGCGCGTTGCGGGCGTCGATGATGCGGGGCACGGCCATGAGCTCGGCGGTGCGTCGCGGATCCAGCTCGCGGTAGGCGGCCCACTCCGTGACGAGGACGGCGAGCTCCGCACCGCGGAGCGCGTCGCCGACGTCGGCGACGTACTCGAGCTGCGGGTGCTTCGCCCGGGAGTTGTCGATGCCGTGCGGGTCCGTCGCGACGACGTCCGCCCCGAGTCCGTACAGGCGGGCCGCGACATCGAGTGCCGGCGAATCGCGGATGTCGTCGGAGTCAGGCTTGAAGGTGAGGCCGAGCACGGCGATCCGCCGGGTGAAGACGCTGCCCCCCAGGAGTTCGATCGCGTGCTCGACGACGCGTTCCCGACGGCGCAGGTTGATCGCGTCGACCTGTCGCAGGAATGCGACGGACTCGGCTCGCCCGAGCTCCTCGGCCCGCGCGGTGAACGCCCGGATGTCCTTCGGCAGGCACCCGCCGCCGAAGCCGATGCCGGCGTTCAGGAAGCGCCGGCCGATCCTCGCATCGTGGCCGATCGCATCGGCCAACGTCGTCACATCCGCACCCGTGACCTCGGCGATCTCGGCCATCGCGTTGATGAAGCTGATCTTGGTCGCGAGGAAGGCGTTCGCGGCGGTCTTCACCAGCTCGGCCGTGGCGAGGTCGGTGACGATGCGGGGCGTCCCCGCCTCGAGCGCCGCGCGATAGACCTCGTCGAGCAGCCCGGCGTCGGCATCGTCGACCACGCCGTAGACGATGCGATCGGGAGTCAGCGTATCGGCGACCGCGAAGCCCTCTCGCAGGAACTCCGGATTCCAGGCGAGCGACGCCCCGGTTTCGGCGATCCGGTCCACGAGCACCGCCGCGGTGCCCACCGGCACGGTGCTCTTGCCCACGACGAGCGCGCCGGGTCGGAGCACCGGGCGGAGCGACTCGATCGCGCCGTGGACGTAGCGGAGATCGGCGCCGTCGCCGTCGGCCAGCTGGGGGGTGCCGACCGCCACGAAGTGCACCCGGGCGTCGGCGGCCTCCGTGATGTCCGTCGTGAACCGCAGCCGCCCGGCCGCGATGCCGTCTGCGAGCAGTTCCTGCAGACCGGGCTCGTGGAAAGGCGCGGACCCGGCCGCGAGCTTCGCGATCTTCTCCGCGTCCGTGTCGATGCCGACGACCTCGTGGCCGAGCTTGGCCATCGCCGCCGCGTGCACCGCACCGAGGTAGCCGCAGCCGATTACCGAGAGCTTCACGTGTCTCCTTGAAAGTCGATCCAGACCATTCTGGGGTATTCGAGTCGCCTCGTTCTTCGGCACGGCGGCCTGCGCGTGGGTTCAGAGCTTGCGACCAACCGTACGCGCATACAATCGTCAGGATGTCCAAGCCCGATTCGGTCGACCTGTCGGCCTTCACCGTGCCCGGCACCGGCCGCGGCGTCTTCGACGTGTTCGGGTACCGCTACCTGTTGCGCCTGCTCGTGCGGAAGGGCATCCTCACCCGGTACCACGGCTCGGCACTCGGCTGGGCGTGGTCCTATGTGAAGCCCGCCGCGCAGTTCCTCATCTACTACCTGGTGATGGGCGTGTTCCTCGGCCTCAACCGGGGCATCGAAGCGTTCCCCGTGTACCTGTTCTCCGGGATCGTCGTCGTCAACCTCTTCAACGAGGCGTTCGGCAACGCCACGCGGTCGATCGTGAACAACCGGGCGCTGGTGAAGAAGATCTATCTCCCCCGCGAGCTCTTCCCCATCGCCGACGTGTTCATCGCCTTCGTGCACTTCCTGCCGCAGCTCACCATCCTCATCGCGGTCTGCCTGTTCTCCGGGTGGGCCCCGAGCCTCGTGCAGCTCGCCGGCGCCCTCCTCGCCATCGTGATCATCCTGCTGATCGCCACGGGCCTCGGCCTGCTCTTCGGCTCGATCAATGTCACCTTCCGCGACTCGCAGAACCTCGTCGAGCTGATCCTCATGTTCGCGACGTACACCTCGCCGGTGCTGTACTCGTTCCAGATGGTCGAGAACAAACTGCCGCCGTGGCTGTTCGACCTGTACATGATGAATCCGGTCACGGCTGCCGTCGAACTGTTCCACTCCGCATTCTGGTTCCCGACGACGAGCGGGTCCGCGGCCCGTCCGGAGCATCTCTGGCTGATCTCGGCGCTCGCGATCGTGATCGCGATCGTCGCGCTCGTCGTGGGCCAGCTCGTCTTCCGCAGGTTGGAGGGTCGTTTTGCCCAGGACCTCTGAACCCCCGCTCCCCCGCATCATCATCGAAGGCGTTCGCAAGACCTACACGCTTCGTCACACCCATTCGTTCAAGGAGACGTTCGTCGCCTGGCTGCGCCGGAAGAAGGTGTCCACGTCCTTCGACGCGCTCCAGCACATCGACCTCACCGTGGGCGAGTCGGAGGCGGTCGCCCTGCTCGGCTACAACGGGTCGGGCAAGTCGACGCTGCTGAAACTCGTCTCCGGCGTGCTCCGGCCTGACCGTGGTCGAGTGCTCACCCGCGGACGAGTGGCCGGACTGATCGAGGTGGGCGCGGGGTTCCACCCCGACCTCTCGGGTCGCGAGAACGTGTACCTCAACGCGGCCATCCTCGGCATGTCGAAGACCGAGATCGACGCCCGCTTCGACGAGATCGTCGAGTTCAGCGAGATCGGCGAGTTCATCGACACCGAGGTCAAGCATTACTCGTCGGGCATGTTCGTCAGACTCGCCTTCTCGGTGGCGATTCACACGGAACTCGACATCCTGCTCGTCGACGAGGTCCTCGCGGTCGGCGACGCGCCGTTCCGCGAGAAGTGCAAGGCGAAGATCCGTGAGCTCGTCGCGGCGGGCAAGACGCTCTTCATCGTCAGCCACGACCTCAGCATGGTCGCCGAGCTCTGCAGCCGGGGCCTCGTCCTCCGGCGCGGGGAACTCGTTTACGACGGCGCCATCGACGACGCCATCGACCAGCTCAAGGCCATCACCAGATGACCGCGGAGACGAGGACGATCGCCGTCGTGCTCGCCGGCGGGGTCGGCGAGCGCGTGGGGCTCGGCACCCCGAAGCAGCTCATCCGGCTCGCGGGCAAGGCGATCGTCGAGCACACCCTCGAGGCGCTGCAGACGAGCCCGTCGATCGACGAGATCCTCGTCATGATGAACGCCGAGTCCATCCGCGAACTCGACCGGTACCTCGGCAACCCGCGGTTCGGCAAACTGTCGGCGGTGCTCCCCGGCGGTGAGACCCGCAACGAGTCGACCCGGCTCGCGCTCGATGCGCTGCCCGCCGACGGGTCGACGAAAGTGCTGTTCCACGACGCCGTCCGACCCTTCGTCGACGAACGGATCATCGCCGACTGCGTCGCCGCCCTCGAGGAGTTCGACGCGGTCGACACCGCGATCCCCTCGGCGGACACGATCATCGAGGTCGACGATCGCTCGATCATCACCGGCATTCCGCCGCGTTCCCGCTTGCGCCGCGGCCAGACCCCCCAGGCGTTCCGGCTCGGGACGATCCGCCGCGCCTACGACCGCGCCGCGTCCGATCCGGAGTTCACGGCGACCGACGACTGCGGCGTGGTCTTCACCTACCTCCCGGATGTCCCGATCAAAGTCGTCGTCGGCTCCGCCGAGAACCTGAAGATCACGGAACCGCTGGACATCCACATCGCCGACAAGCTGTTCCAGCTGCAGTCGGCGTCGTTCGCCGCGGACGGCCTGGAGGTCGAGGCGGGGCTCTCGGGCCGCTCGATCGTGGTGTTCGGCGCGTCCTACGGCATCGGGGCGAGCATCATCGAAGCGGCGCGCGCGGCCGGTGCCCGGGTGCACGGGTTCAGCCGGACGGACACGGGCACCGATGTGACGTCACGAGCGCAGGTCGCGAGCGCGCTGGCCGAGGCCGCTGCGAGCGGACCGATCGACGCCGTCGTCGTCACTGCCGGTCGGCTGGACGTGAACACGCTGGTCGACACGCCGCAGGAGGCCCTGCAGTCCACGCTCGAGACGAACCTCCTCGCACCCGCGGTGATCGCGCAGGAAGCGTTCCCCTACCTCGAGGCCTCGGCCGGTCAGCTCCTGCTGTTCACCTCGAGCTCGTACACCCGCGGACGGGCCGGGTACGCGCTGTACTCGGCCACGAAGGCCGGCGTGGTGAACCTGACCCAGGCGCTCGCGGACGAGTGGGCGACGGCCGGGGTGTCCGTGAACTGCGTCAATCCGCAACGGACCCGCACCCCGATGCGCGCGCAGGCCTTCGGCGAGGAGCCCGCGCACACGCTCCTCGATCCCGACGACGTGGCGAGCGTGTCGCTCGCGGTCCTCACATCCGGGCTGACCGGTCAGGTGGTCGACGTGCGGTCGGGCGGACCCGGCTCGCCGCCACCGGGGCCGCTCACGCGCCCGGATCGGTCATGATCGCGGGGTTCACGGACGGCCGGGACTGCTCGGCAGCGGGCGCTGCCGCACCGGGACGGTTCGGCCTCGCGCCGATGAGGCGGCGGAGCTGTCGCTTGACCACCCGGCGCAACCCCACCTCGCGCTGCAGGCGGAAGAGCTTCGGGGCGAGCCCTCGTGAGCGCGTCATGCTGATCGGGAACGATCTCGTGATCTCGCTCATCGGCTTGCCACGGAGGAAGGCGACGAGGTCGCCGAGGCGAAGCGCGGGCGCGAATTCCCGCTCGTGTCCGCCGAGTTCCACCGCGTCGCGGAGCGGCGCGATCAGTTCGACGTAATCGATGAATCCGGGCTGCGTGCGAAAGTGCTCGAAGCCGAAGCGGAAGGCGTCGCGGGCGAGCTGGACCTGGTCGAGTGCGGGCAGCGCGAGGAAGTCGGCCGCGAACATCGGCAGCATCCGTTCCATCGCCTCGAGCAGCTCAGCGTCGTGACCTCGCGGCGAGGTGCGCGCCACGAGGCGGCCGTCGACGCGGTCGTAGCCCTCGGTCGTGCCGTACGGCAGGTTCGCGAAGATCGCTTCGATGAGCAGCAGCGAGTACGAGGCCGACGTGTAGTTGTGCCGCTCGGCCGCGGTGGCGGAAGGGTAGATGCTCCGCGCGTAATAGAACGGAGCGCCCGTCTCCACCCCCATCGATTCGAACAGCCGGACCAGGCAGTCCTGCGTGTAGCCGCGCCCCCAGTACTCGACGAAGGCGAACCGCTCGTCGAAATCGATCTCCTGCGCCAGGTAGGCCGTGGCGAGTTCGCGATCCGCGGCCGCGATCTCGGCGAGCCTGCTGCGGAAGGCGTGCGAGGCCCGCATCGTCTCCACGATTCCGGCCGCCTCGTGCGCGCTGAACCCACCAGCCCGGCGGAATCGCGCGAAGTCCGGAAACAGCTCCAGCAGCTCGCGCTCCTCCAGTCGGGACGCCTCGACGAGCCCCGCGAAGGTGCGGATGCCGCCGAAGCTCCCGTGCGGCGCGAAGGTGTCGTCGTCGATGCCGTCGAGCTGGGAGGCGAGCCGCCACGCGCGGCGCGATCCGTGGATGTAGCGCGTCTTCAACGGGAGCCCGAGCTCCTCGATGCACCGCTCCGCGATGCCGCGCAGCAGGTGACCGTCGCGCGAGATGAAGTAGAGCGTCTCGTAGCCGCGCGCTACGGCGTCCCGGACCGCCCACACGACGTACGGGACCAGGTAGAGCGAGGCGGTCCGGTAGGCGAACAGTTCCGTTCGCGACGCTCCCTCGAACCGCTTGGCGCGGTTCAAGCCCGCGAGCAGATAGCCGTCGTACGAGCCGATCGTGTTCGCCATCGCCTGCTCGTAGCCGTCGAAGACCGGCGTCTCGAGCTTGACGGTCGTGATGCCGAGCTGCGCGGCCATCCGGACGTCGGCGTGCGGGTTGTCGCCGGTGTGCACCCAGCGCTCGAAGTCGTAGTCGACGTCGACGAAGGCCCGGAGATAGAGCTGCTTCGTCGACTTCTGCACGCCGTGCTCGCTCGAGAGATAGAGCGGCAGCTCCGCGAGCAGCGGATCGGCACGCTCCAGCATGCGTGCGACGACCGAGCGCGGCAGGTACATGTCGCTGATCAGGATGACCCGCTCCCCTGCCTCGTGCAGCTCGCGCACCCTGGCGACGATCTCGGCATCCGGCACGACGTCGCGGAGTTCGCTTTCGATCTCCCACGCCTTGATCCGGTCGAGCTGGGGCTGATCGAGATCGAAGAGCCGCCCGATCCGTTCGTAGATCGCGTCGAAGGTGATCTCGAACTCGGCCCCGGTTGCGCGGCGCGGGTCCTTCCGCAGTCCTTCGCGGACGGCGGCTTCGCTCTGCTGGCGGACTTCGACGAAGCGCTGCGCGAGGAACTGGGGGAAGTCGTCGCCCGCCCGGGCGATCTCCCGGCGGACTGCGAGGAAGATCGAGACCGGCCGCACGGCGCGGCGGTGCATGACCGTGTCGAAGACGTCGAAGCTGTAGAGCGTCGGCAGCTCGACGTCGCGCACCTCGTACTGCAGGGCGTGCTCGATGATGCGCTCGATGGACGCGTCGTCGTCGTACGACCAGAACTGCCGTCTGAGCTCGTCGAGCTCCGCCTCGGCGACTCGGTTGTCGCCGCCGAGGGCGGTGAGCAGGGCGGGGAAGTCCGCGGCGATCGTGCCGCGGGAGAGTTCGAGGTAGTCGAACCCGGGCTCGAGCGCTTCGGGCGCGTCGAGGTCGAAGACGTAGCGGATGAACGACGTCACCCCGGCCGCGATCAAGTCGTAGTGGATCGAGGAGTAGTCGATGATCGCCGTGTCGATCTGGTCGAAGACCTCGTAGACGTCGTGGGCGTTGTCCCAGAATCGCAGCCTCGGATGCCGCCCGTACCGGCGCTTGAGCTCGAGGTACGCGCGGTCGCCGACGAGATGCGGGTGCATCTTCAGGATGAGGAGCTGGTCGTTGGCCTCGAGCACCGCGACGAGCGCGTCGAAGTCGGGAAGCGCTCGAGTGAGGAATCCGGCGTTCCCGCTCACCCGATGAGTCGGCGCGTACAAGATCACGCTCGTCCGCGGCGTGAGCCCGTCTGCGCCCCGGAGCTCATGATCGAACGTCGTCATGCTGCCGTGGGCGCGGAGGTAGGTGTTCTGCGGATACCCCGCCCGGATCACCTGCGACTCGTCGAAGCCGATCTGCTCGCGGAAGTGCGTCTCCATCAGCTCCGACGACACGAGGAACAACTGCGTGTCGCGGTACGCCTTGTTGTTGCGGATGTACTTCCCCGCGATCCGCGGCATGAGGACCCCCGTCGTCATGGCGCGTTCGACGCGCTTCACGCCGACCCCGTGCCAGAGGTTCAGCAGCACGATCCCGCGCATCGCATCGGGGATCCGCTCCTTGACCTGATTGACCACGAAGACCCCCGCGGCGCGCTGGATCCGTCGACTCTCGGGTGCTGAGAAGCTCAACGCTTGGTAGCCCAGACGGCGGAGTCGCTGCACCGTCTCCGCCGACTCCGTGATCCAGTACGCCCGAATGTCGGGGCGGAACCGGCGGACGTACTCGAAGAGCCACTTCGGATTCCCGGCGAATTCCGCGGCATTGAACAGCCAGATCTTCCTATTCCGCACTGCTGGGGTCTCCACCGTTCTCTTCTCTTCCATTTCGGATCCGCGCGCCCGGCGCAGCGCGCGAGCCAGCTCGAGTCTAGTATCCCAAATGGCCTCCGGAACTCGACTCCGTCGTCGCCACGGGCTAGCATCGAACCCACGTCCCCGCCCGCGCCGGGCGAATTCGCCCGCTCGCGGGGCCCTGCGGGCGCCCGCCCGAAGGAGTGAGTCCCCCTGAAAACGACCGCCGTCGTCCTGGCCGGAGGGGTCGGCACCCGTGTCGGCCTCGGCATGCCGAAGCAGCTGATCCGCATCGCCGGCAAGGCGATCGTCGAGCACACGCTCGAGCGGCTCGACGCGAACCCGGCCATCGACGAGGTGCTCGTCGTCATGAACGCGAGTGCGATCCACGAGCTCGACCACCTTCGCGACGACGCGCGGTTCACGAAGCTCGTCGACATCATCCCCGGCGGCGAGACCCGCAACGACAGCACGAACGCCGCCCTCGCCGTCCTCCCCGCGGACGGCAAGGTGCTCTTCCACGACGCGGTCCGCCCGTTCCTCGACGACCGCATCATCGAGGACTGCATCGCGGCGCTCGACGAGTACGACGCGGTCGACACGGCGATCCCCTCCACCGACACGATCATCGAGGTCGACGAGCACTCCGTGATCGCCGGCATCCCGAAGCGGGCGGCCCTGCGTCGCGGGCAGACGCCGCAGGGCTTCCGCCTCCCGGTCATCCGCCGCGCCTACGCGCTCGCGGCCGACGACCCCGCGTTCGCGGCGACCGACGACTGCGGCGTGGTGTTCACGTATCTGCCCGAGGTGCACATCAAGGTGATCGAGGGCACCGCCGAGAACATGAAGGTCACCGAGCCGCTCGACCTGCACATCGCGGACAAGATCTTCCAGCTGCAGTCCGCCTCCTTCGCCGCGCAGGCGAGCGATGCCGAACTGCCGAGGCTCGAGGGCCGGTCCGTCGTCGTGTTCGGCGGCAGCTACGGCATCGGCGCCGCGATCGCCGAGCGGGCCCGCACCGCCGGGGCGACCGTGCACGCCTTCAGCCGAAGCACCACGGGCACCGACGTCAGCTCGCGCAAGGCCGTGCGCCGGGCGCTCGCCGCCGCCGCCGAGTCGGGCGCGATCGACTACGTCGTCGTCACCGCCGGCCTGCTCACGATGTCCGAGCTCACCCGCACCTCGAAGAAGCGCCTGCAACGCACGGTGCAGACCAATCTCGTCGGCCCGGCCAAGGTCGCACAGGAGGCGTACCCCTACCTCGAGGCATCCGGCGGCCAGCTGCTGCTCTTCACGTCCAGCTCCTACACGCGGGGCCGCGCCGGGTACAGCATGTACTCGGCCACCAAGGCCGGCGTGGTCAATCTCACGCAGGCCCTCGCCGACGAGTGGGCCGATGCCGGGGTCGCGGTCAACTGCATCAATCCGCAGCGCACCCGCACCCCGATGCGCGTGCGGGCGTTCGGCGAAGAGCCCTCCGCGACCCTGCTCGACCCCGACGAGGTGGCCCGGGTCTCGCTGGCCGTGCTCGACTCCGGGCTCACCGGCCAGGTGGTCGACGTCCGGGTGCAGCAGCCGGCCACGCCGCCCGTGCGCCGCACCACGGGGAGCTGAGCCGCCGCGCTACGCTTGACCGCATGACCCCGGCCCGGCGCGACACGCTCGTGGGCGCGTACGCGACCTTCGCGTTCTTCACGCTGTTCGCCGGACAGTTCTGGCGGAATCTGCTCGGCTGGTGGGGCTTCGGGGCCGTCGCGCTCCTGGTCGTCGTCGGCGGAGTCTGGCTCGTGCTCGCGGAGCGCCCGGCGTGGAGCTGGCGACGCGTACCGAAGTCGACCCTGGTCTTCGCGTTCGTCGCGACGGCGTCGATCGCCTGGTCCGCCTACCCGGCGTCCTCGGCGCTGGGGGTCGCGCTCGCGCTCGTCACGATCTTCGTCGGCGTGGCGCTCGCGATCTCGCTGAGCTGGAACCGCCTCGCTCGCGCCCTCGCCGGCGCCCTGAAGTGGATCCTGGCCCTCTCCCTCCTCTTCGAGCTCTGGGTGGCGGTCTTCGTGCGGGCGCCGTTGCTGCCGAACTTCCCCGATTTCGAGGTCACCGGCGAGAAACTGCCGATGGCGTTCTACTGGTCGCGCGGGCTGCTGCTCGACGGCGGCCCGATCGAGGGCGTCGTCGCGAGCCGCAACCTGCTCGCGATGGTCGCGCTGCTCGCCGTCATCCTGTTCGCCACGATGCTCGCGGCCGGCAGCGTGCGCCGCGGCCCGGGCATCGCCTGGCTCGTCGTCGCCGTGCTCACCCTCGCACTGACGCGCTCGGCGACGGTGATCCTCGCGGGCGTCCTCGTCGCCGTCGCCCTCGGCTTCGCGGTGTGGGCCAGGCGGGTCGGGCCCGAGCGGCGCAGACGGGTCTACGCGACGGCGCTCGCCGCCCTCGTCGCCGGCGCGACCGCCCTGATCGCCGGCTGGGACCTCCTGCTGCGCCTGTTCGGCAAGGGCGAGGACCTCACCGGCCGCCTCGACATCTGGAACGCGGTCGTCGGCATGGCGCTCGAGCGACCCTGGTTCGGCTGGGGCTGGATCGGCTACTGGATGCCCTGGGTGCCCGAGTTCGAGGATCTCGCCGTGCGCAAGGGCGTCACCTATCTGCAGGCGCACGATGCCTGGCTCGACGTCTGGATGCAGCTCGGCGTGCTCGGGCTGCTCGCCTTCGCCGCCGTCGTGATCGGGGCGCTCTGGCGCAGCTGGTTCCTCGCGGTCGACCCGCCCATGGACGCGGTCGGGCGACGCCTGCGGCACACGGCGGCCTCGCTCGCGCCGCTGCTGCTGCTCGTCGCCCTGATCGGTCAGAGCTTCGCCGAGAGCCGGCTGCTCGTCGAGGGCGGCCTCGCGCTCCTGGTCGTCATCGCCTGGTCGACGAAGCGCGGCCAGTGGCAGCCGGAGCCGATGCCCGCCGAGGCGCCGCCCGTCCCAGCCCACCGGCTGCCGCCGCAGGCGGACGCATGATCCGGAGCGTTCGCCGATGACCGAACGCACGGCCGTCGCGGCCCTGCGCGAGTTCGCCGGGTCCGCCCGCTTCGCCCAGGCGCTCACGCTGATCGCGATCGGACTCGCGTTCTCGACGCACGCGATCCGGAGCCTCGTCGGCTGGCCGGGGCTGCTCGCCGCCCTGACCGCCCTCATCGCGCTCTGCGGCGTCTCGCTCGTCGCCAGGTGGCGCGCGGTCGAGTGGTACGGCATCCTCCCGCTCACCATCCTCGTCTTCGTCGGCTGGTGCGCGGCGTCGGTCATCTGGAGCGCGACCCCCGCTCGGAGCGCCGCAGGCGTCGCCTACCTCGTCGCCTTCACCGTCCTCGGCGTGTACGTCGCGCTCATGCGCGACACGATCCAGATCGTCCGCGCGTTCGGCGACGTGCTGCGGCTGCTGCTGTCGGTGTCGCTCGTGCTCGAAGTGCTGTCCGGCCTGCTGCTCGACCTGCCGATCGTCTTCCTCGGCATCAAGGGCGACCTCGCCAGCCTCGGCCCCATCCAGGGGCTCTTCGGCTCGCGCAACCTGCTCGGTTTCGTGGCCCTCATCGCGCTGCTGACCTTCGTCATCGAGTGGCGCACCAAGAGCGTCCTGCGCGGTCGCGCGATCGCCTCGTTCATCCTGGCGGCCGGATGCCTCGTCCTCTCCGGCTCCCCCACCACCTGGATCGCCCTCGGCGCGGCGCTCGTCGCGACCCTCGCGCTCTACGGCCTCCGCCGTGCGCGCCCGGCGACCCGCCGGAACTGGCAACTGGCCCTGATCAGCACCGGCGTCGTCGCCGTGGTGCTCGGCTGGGCGTTCCGGGTGCAGATCATCGAGGCGCTGGACGCCCGCGGCGAGTTCGACGTGCGACTCGACGTCTGGCGCGAGCTCTCGCGGTACCTCAACACGAACCCGCTGCAGGGCTGGGGGTTCGTCGGGCCATGGCCCGACCGCATTCCGTACACGTGGATCGAGGTGGCCACCGGCCGCCCGCACGAGTCCGCCCTGAACGCGTACATGGACGCCTACTTCCAAGTGGGCGTCATCGGCGCGCTGCTGCTCGTCGCGCTCGTCGGCGTCGCCCTGGTGCGCGCCTGGCTGCTCGCCTCGAACCGCCGCAGCGTCGTCTACGCCTGGCCCGCCATGATGCTCGTGGTGATCGCGGTCACGAGCTTCGCCGAGAGCTTCGCGCTGCTCGAGGGCGGCTGGATGCTGCTCGTCGTCTGCGCGGTGAAGGCCGCCAGGGACATGAGCTGGCGCGACGCGCTCGCCGTGGGCGCACGGTGAGCACGCCCGAGGAACGCCCGGTCAGCGGGCGGCGTCCTCCCGACGGATCCCCTCGAACACCAGGTCGTACAGCTCGGCCGCGCGGCGCGCCTCGGAGCGGAGCTCGTCGAGTTCCCGTCGGAGCTCGGCGATCTCTCCTTCGAGCCGCATGATCTCCGGCGACGACGCCGGCCGGGACGGACGCGGGCGTCCCGCGAGCCTGGACACCGCTCGACGGATTCTGCTCATTGCGCTTCCTTCCGGGACGTGACCGCGCTCGTCGCGCGTGCCCTCCTGAGTTCGACGGTGGCGAACCTCCGCAGGCCGGCACTCGTCCGACGATACCCGGTGCCGAGGAGCGCGAACTCCAGGCCGAAGGCGGCGATCTCCTCGGCGAGCCAGGCGAGCGGGAGGTGCCAGGTGTCGGGCCGTGCGTGCTCGTAGTGCAGCGAGGGGTTCACCGGGAAGGACGCGACCGCCCGCCCTGACCGGCCGAGCACCAGCTCCAGGAACCGGAACGCGTTCGCCCGTGTCGAGCGGGTGAGGTAGGCGAGGACATCGCTCAGCAGGACGTGCGGGGCGTGGCCGGCCAGGAGCTCCTCCGCCCCCAGCGCGAGGAGCTCGCGTCGGTCGGCGGCATTCACCCGACGGACCTCGAAGCGGCCGCCGGAGAGCTGTTCGGCCGCCGAGACGGCGCCGAGCGCATAGTCGGCGGCGAGCACCCGGTGCCCGCGCTCGGCGAGCAGCCGGGAGTTCTCGCCGATCCCGCTGCCGAGGTCGATGATCCGCGCTCCGCGGGGCACCACGCGGTCGAGCTGCTCCGCATCGGCGTGCCAGCCGGCGGCGGCCCGGCCGATCCAGTCCTCCCAGAAGTGACGGTTGAGGTCGTAGACGCCGAACCAGTTCTCGAAGCGGCGCCGCGTCGAGGGCGGAGTGCGGAACCGGAACGACGGGTCGGGAGTGCGCCAGCCGGGCCCGTAGCAGAGGGCGAGCCAGCGCTCCGGATCGGCGACGGCCGGGAACTCCCGCCCGGCGAGCCGCGCCGTTCCGAGCGGGAGGATCGCCTCGACCGGGAGCTCGCCGCGCACCGCGATCGGCTGATGGTACGTGCCGTCGTGGTGGAAGCCGAGGAACACGTCGACGTGGGCGGTGCCCCGCTCGCCGGTGATGATCACCTGCAGGTGCGCATCGCTGTGCCGCACGACGCGGTGCGACGCGGATTCGAGCGTGCGCTGGATGCGGTAGGACGCGAGCGAGACGTCGGTCGGACCGAGTTCGCCCAGATAGACGAAGACGTCGACGTCGTCGTCCCGCTCGATGATCTCTCCCGAGCGGACGGCCCCGAGCAGGGTGCCGCCGGTGATGCTGACGGTGTAGCCGCCGTGCTGCAGGACCGTGATGACCTGCTCGAGGCCGTCGATCAGGAGCGAGTGCAGATCCTGGCTCGGCGCGCTCGCGATCTTGCCCCACTTGTCCACGACGAGGCCCGCTTGGCCGAGCGAGCGGAGATCGCGCCCGAGCCGAGGCTCGCCGAGCGAGTAGCGGCCGGTCGCGAGCACCTCGCCGCCGGCGGCGCGCACCGCGACCACCCCGCTGCCGCTCAGGTAGGGGTGCAGCGCGCGCGGCCAGGTCATCCGGTGGATCCGCGGGCCGGGGCGCTCGGACTTGCCCGACCAGAGCCGGACCCCGCCGATCTCGACGTCGACGTCGAGCTCGCGTTCGCCGGGTGCGGCCGGCCATTCGAGCCATCGACGGCGGACCGTCACCGGGCGCGGCAGGGCGCGGGGAACCGGCAGAGTAGACATCGCACCTCCATGCCCCCGTCGGCCGTTCGCCGTCACCCGTACCCCACAGTCTATGCCCGTCGCTCCCGGGGCCGCCGCTCCGAAGGCTCGCCGGGCGGGCGCCGTGGGGCAGAATGGACCGACCCGCGCGCCGGAACGACGCGCGACCAGGCCCGAGGAGCTGCCCGTGAAGAAGAGCACCGTCGCGCGGTTCGCCGGCGGCTACGGGCTGTCCGTCGTCCTCAGCGGCATCGTGAGCCTCGCCGTGATCCCGACCGTGATCATCGCCGCGGGCGACGAGGCCTGGGCCGCGATCGCCGTCGCCCAGGCGGTCGCGGGGTTCGCCTCGGTGTTCGCCGTGTACGGCTGGGGCGTCGTCGGCCCGACCCGGGTCGCCGAGCTCGACCCGGCCGATCGCGGCGGGTACTTCTTCGACTCGGTGCTCAGCCGCCTCTGGCTCGCGCTCCTCATCGTCCCGATCGCCATCGCCATCGCGATCGCCCTCGTCCCGGATCAGGCGCTGCTCGCGGCGCTGACCGTCGCGAGCGGCACGCTGGTCAGCCTCGGTGCCAGCTGGTTCTACGTCGGCGAATCGAGCCCGATGCGCTTCCTGCTCCTCGACACGGCGCCGCGGATCGCCGGCACCGTGGCGGGAGCCGTCGCGCTGATCGTGACGAAGGACGCCAGCTGGTTCGCCGCCATCCAGCTGTCGGGCGTGCTCCTCGCCGCCCTGATCTCCAGTTGGGACATCCTGCGCCGGCACCCCGGCTGGACCTTCAGCGCGTCTCCGCTGCGGGCCGCGCGGAACCTCAGGGGCCAGGCGGCGCCCGTCGCGATGTCCGCGACCTCCTCGGTGTACCTCAACGTCCCGATCGTGCTCGTGCAGCTCTTCCTGCCGCAGGCGACCGCCGCGTACGCGCTCGCCGAGCGGATCGTGCGCCTGGCGCTGTACGCCACTCGCCCGGTGGTGCAGGTGGCGCAGGGCTGGGTGCCGAACCCCGATCCTGCGGTGCGCGCGGCCCGCGCCCGCCGGGTGACGGCCGTCGCGCTCGGTCTCGGCGCACTCGGCGGGGCCGTCTACGCGGTCGCGGGCCCGTGGATCGGCCTCGTGCTCTCCGGCTGGTCGCTCGACCTGAGCTACGCACTCGCGGTGCCCATGGGCGTGAACCTCGCGGCGATCCTCGCGTCGCAGCTGACCGGCTTCGCCTGCCTGACCGCGCTGGGGCTCGAACGAGTGCTCGCATCGAGCACCATCGTCGGCGCGATCGTCGGCACGATCTGCATGTACCCCCTCATGCTCGCGTTCGGCGCAGCCGGGGTCGCCTGGGGCCTCGCGATCGCGGAGCTCTGCGTGCTCGGCATCCAGCTGGCACGACTGCTTCCCAGGATTCGACGAGGCGCGGCACTAGGCTCGTAGTCGCGCCCGGTCGAACCGGGCACCGACCTCGATTCCCGGAGAACCACTATCGTGTCAGCTGATTGGGCCGAACTGCAGCGCGTCGTCTTCCCGCAGGACGGCGATCCCGACGTGCTGCCGCTCTACATCGACGCCGATGTCTGGGCTCGCTTCGGGGCCCGCGAGGTTCGGGTCAGCGACCGCGCGCACATCGACGACGTGCTCGGTCGCCGCTCCTTCCGGGTCGCGGCCGGCGAACGGATGTCGTTCGCCGGGTACTTCAACGCCTTCCCGGCCTCCTACTGGCAGCACTGGACCGTGGTCGACCGAATCCGGCTGCGCGCGGAGCTCGAGGGCGACGGGACGCTGCTCGTGTACCGCTCCACCGCGCAGGGCGTCCCCCAGCGGGTCGCCAGCGAAGCCCTGCGGGGCAGCACCGAGTTGCGCATCGATCTGCCGGTCACGACCTTCGGCGACGGCGGATGGTACTGGTTCGACATCGTCGCGGGCCGCAGCGACGTCGTGCTCCGCGAAGCGGTGTGGGAGACCGACGCTGCGCCGCCGCGGCAGGGCACGGCCTCGATCGGCATCACCACGATGAACAAGCCGGACTTCTGCGTGCGGACCCTCGACGCGATCGCGGCGGACGGCTCGCTCGACGAACTCGTCGACCGCGTCTACGTGGTCGACCAGGGCACCGCGCTCGTCGCGGACCGCGAGGAGTACCCGCAGCTCTCCGAACGGCTCGGCGATCGCCTGCAGCTGATCGAGCAGCCCAATCTCGGCGGGTCCGGCGGGTTCGCCCGGTCGATGCTCGAGACGCTCGAGGCCGGCGCCGCCGAGTTCCTGATCCTGCTGGACGACGACGTCACCATCGAGCCGGAGAGCATCGCGCGCAGCATCCGGTTCGCGCGGTACGCGACGAAGCCCGTCCTCGTCGGCGGCCACATGTTCGACCTGCTCGACCGGCCGGTGATGCACGCCTTCGCGGAGACCATGGATCTCGGGCCGTTCATGTGGCATGCGCAGCCGCACGATCAGGTGCCCCACGACTTCCGGTTCAGCAACGTCCGGCAGACGAAGTGGATGCACGCACGGATGGACGCCGACTACAACGGCTGGTGGTTCTGCCTGATCCCGGTCGCGGCGATCCGGGCGGCCGGCCTCTCGCTTCCGGCGTTCATCAAGTGGGACGACGCCGAGTACTGCCTGCGCGCCGGCGCGCACGGCTTCCCGACCGTGACGCTCCCCGGAGCCGCACTCTGGCACGTGTCCTGGCTCGACAAGGACGACTCGATCGACTGGCAGGCGTACTTCCACGCGCGGAACCGGTTCGTGGCGGCGCTGCTGCACTCGCCGTTCCCCGACGGCGGTCGGATCACCGGCGACAGCTTCCGCTGGGACATCCGCCATCTGCTGGCCATGCAGTACTACCCGGTGACCCTGCGCCACCGCGCCCTCCGCGACGTCCTCCGCGGCCCGGAGCACATGCAGCAGGAGTTGCCGACGATCCTCGGTTCGCTTCGGGAGACGGCCGCATCCTTCCCCGAGAAGACCGTGCTCCGCGAGGACGCGATCCCGCGCACGGTGGAGGGCAAGAAGGTCTTCCCGCTCGGGCCCGACGGCAAGCCCGCCAAGGGGCCCCGCGGCCTCGCGCTCGTGCTGTTCACCGCGCGCATGACGCTCCGGCAGGCCTTCACCAGGCCGGCCCCGCGCAACATCGAGGCCCCGCAGGTCGAGCTGGCCAAGCGCGACGGCGCCTGGTTCCGCCTCCCCTTCTACGACAGCGCGCTCGTGTCGACCGCTGACGGGACGGGCAAGGTTCGCTACACCAGGAACCCGGCGCGCTTCCGCAAGATGCTCCGCGAGAGCCGTCGTCTCCACCGGGAGATCAAGCGGCGCTGGCCGGAGCTGTCTGCGCGCTACCGGGAGGCGCTGCCGGAGATCACCTCGCCGGACGCGTGGCGGAAGACCTTCCACCAGTAGCCCGGTCCGCAGCGGCTCGATCCCGCAGACGGCGCTTCAGCCGCGAGCAGCGGCGCTGGAGAGGGCCCTCGCGGCGCGGTGCATGCGCAGCGGCGCGTCCCTGGCGAGCAGCCGTGACGGATCCGCCGTGAGCAGCAGCTCGTGCAGACGCCGCGGACGGCGCGCGAACGCGAGCACGGCGGCGAGCTCCGCGTCCGGGTCGGCGAGCGCGCGAAGGATCCGGCGCTCCGCGATCGACAGCGGCGCAGCGGCCGAAGGCGCCGCCGTGCGGATCGCCGCGACCGTCCGGGCGACGGCGACGCGGTCGGCCGCCGACCACTCGGCCGGCGTCGGCCGGTTCCTGGCCGTCTGCAGGACGTGGTTGCGCAGCAGCTTCGTGGCCACCGCCCGCTGTGCCCGCCGCGGCAGCCGGCTGAACGTGGGCGAGTCGAGCAGTCGCAGCACGCACGCGAGATCGTCCGCGACGGGTCGTCGGGTGGTCGTGACGCGTTCACCGGCGTCGTCGTTCAGGCGGTAGGCCGGCCCGCTGCGGGCGAACGCCACGCCGCGCCCCGAGAACCACAGCGCGATCGCGTACTCCACGTCCTCCCCCGTCGCGAGCCCCACGCTGAGCCGGAGCGACGGGAAGCGCCGCCGGTCGACGAGCGCGAAGGTGTGCGTCCGGTAGACGAGTCGATCGGCGATCGGGTCGAGCAGCGCGCGGTCGCCGGCGCGCGCGAGCGGGGAGAGCAGCGGCGTCGCGCCGTTCCGCCGGATGAGCGGGATCGCGACGGACGCGCCGCCGGCACGCTGCGCGGCGAGCAATGAGGCGAGCAGGCCGGGCTCGAACTCGTCGTCGGAATCGAGGCGGATGACGAAGTCCGCGGTCGCCCGTTCGAGCCCGGCGTTCACCGGGCCGGCGGGGCTCGGTACGCCGTCGTGGTGCGCGATCACCTCGACGCGCGGGTCGCCCGCCGTCTCACCCAGGCGCGCGCGGACCCGTTCGGCCGACAGCTCGTGACCCACGACGATCACGCGGCTCGTCTCCGCCTCGCGCAGCGCCGAGGCGACGGCGCGATCGATCGGCCGGTCCAGTCGGTGGACCGGAACGACGACGTCCACGGTCGGCACGGGGACTACCCGGCCGACCACTCGGACAGCGCGGCGATCACCCGGGCGGCGGCGCGGCCGTCGCCGTACGGCTCGGCGTCGGTGTCGGCCGGCCGCGGGCGGGCGACGGCCGCGGCGACGTCCGCGGGATCGGCGGCGAGCCGGTTCCAGCCGAGCTCGACGGTCTCGACCCACTCCGTCTCGGTGCGGACGGTGGTGCACGGCACACGGAGGAGGAAGGCCTCCTTCTGCAGCCCGCCGGAGTCGGTGACGACGCCGGCGCTCGACATGGTCGCCGCGACGAGGTCCGGGTAGCGCAGGGGCGGGTGCGCCAACAGGGCGCCCTGCTCGAGCGGGATGCCGTGCTCCGCGCACTTCGCCACGAGCCGGGGATGCGCCATCACCACGACGGGCCGATCGAGCCGGCCGAGCGACTCGAGGATGGCTCGGAGCCGGGCGGGGTCGTCGGTGTTCTCGGCGCGGTGGATCGTCGCGAGGTAGTACTCGCCCGCCGCGTACCCGGGGAGGCCGACGGCATCCGCCGCGAGCACCCGGTCCCGCACCTGGTACAGGACGTCGGTCATGACGTCGCCGACCACGATCGACCGGTCGGCGAGTCCCTCGTCGGCCAGGTGGCGCATCGCGACCTCGGTCGGCGCGAGGCAGAGGTCGGCGGCGTGGTCGGTCAGGACGCGGTTGTGCTCCTCCGGCATCCGTCTGTTGAACGAGCGCAGCCCGGCCTCGAGGTGCGCCACCTTGAAGTGGAGCTTCACCGCACTGACCGCGGCGGCGAGCGTGGAGTTCGTGTCGCCGTACACGAGGACCCAGTCGGGCCGGTGCTCGTCGAGCACGGCGTCCATGGCCCCGAGCATCGCGCCGGTCTGGACGCCGTGACTCCCCGAGCCCACTCCGAGGTGCACGGTCGGCTTCGGGATCGAGAGATCCTCGAAGAAGACGTCCGACAGGAGCGGATCGTAGTGCTGGCCGGTGTGCACGATGAGGTGCTCCACTCCGGCCTCAGCGGCCGCGCTCGCGATCGGAGCCAGCTTGACGAACTGGGGGCGTGCGCCGACGACGCTCAGAACCTTCACCGGACGATTCTATGCGGCGGCGGCCCTCGGCCGGGGATCGCCCGGGTCGGGCGAACTATGATGGCGGGGATCCGCGCGGACCTTCCGTCCCGCAACTCGAGGAGTCTCCACGCAATGTCCATCTTCGCCATCGTCATGCGGGTCCTCGACGCGCTCCCCGCAGGCTCGAAGGCCTTCCTGGTCCGGTACACCGTGGCGACCGTCAGCCTCGCGGTGCTCGACGTGGTCGCGCTCGGCCTGCTCGCCGTGGTGCTGCCGGGCATGATCTCTGGCCAGCCGACGCACCTGCCGCTCGTGGGCAGCGTGTCCACGATGGACCAGTACCTCGTGATCATCGCGATCATCGCGCTCGTCATCGTGCTGAAGTCCGCGCTCAACGTGCTCGTCGTGCGCATCGGCACCAGCCGCTTCGCCGCGCACGAGGTCGCCGTCGGCGACAAGCTGCTGGCGGCCTACCTGAGCACGCCGTGGGCCGAGCGAGTCAGGATGAACTCGGCCGACATCGTCCGCTCCGTGGATCAGGGCGTGAACGCGACCGTCTACGGCGTCCTCATCCCGGCGAGCAGCCTCGTGAGCGAGGTGGTCTCCTCCGCCGCGGTCATCGTCGTGCTCCTCGTCGCGCAGCCGGCCACCGCCGTGACCACCCTCGTCTACCTGGGGCTCATCGCCCTCCTGCTCTCGCGCGTGATCGCCAAGCGATCGGTTCACCACGGCCGGGTGAACCGCGAGTACTCCTTCCGCGCCTCCAGGCTCATCACCGAGGCCGTCGCGACGCTGAAGGAGATCACGCTGCGCGGGGCGACCTCGGGAGTCGAGACCGCGGTGCACGAGAACCGGACGATCGCCTCGCGGGCGCGCGCGTCCGTCTCCTTCCTGAGCGTGGTCCCCCGATTCGTGCTCGAATCGGCTCTGATCATCGGCTTCGCCCTCGTCGGCGGCGTGGGCTGGATGACGGGCGGGCTCACCGGCGCGATCAGCGCGATCGCCCTCTTCGCGGTGGCCGGGTTCCGGATCGTCCCCTCGCTCACGCGCTTCCAGGCCATCCTCAACCAGATGCACTCGAACGCCCCGTTCGCCGAGCTGGTGATCGAGGAGATCCACAAGTCGGAGACCCGCAAGCTCGAGACCCCCACGGCGGACACCGCCGAGCTCCCGCCCCGCGCCGAGCGCACCATCAGCTTCGACGACGTCTCGTTCGCCTACCTGCCCGGTGGCGAGCCC
This sequence comes from Agromyces soli, assembly GCF_022811605.1. Taxonomy (GTDB): domain Bacteria; phylum Actinomycetota; class Actinomycetes; order Actinomycetales; family Microbacteriaceae; genus Agromyces; species Agromyces soli. The sequence goes on from NZ_CP094533.1 coordinate 3,596,597, forward strand.
GCGCTCCGCGACGTCTCGCTCGAGATCCCGGCGGGCTCGCACATCGCGCTCGTCGGGGCATCCGGTGCCGGCAAGTCGACCGCCGTCGACATGGTGCTCGGACTGCTGCGACCGACCTCGGGCGAGATCACGATCGGCGGTCGACCCCTCGGCTCGGTCCTGAACGCCTGGCGCTCCTCGATCGGCTACGTCCCGCAGGAGGTCGCCCTCTTCGACGCGACCATCGCGCAGAACGTCGCCCTGAACTGGGGGGCTGACGGCATCGACGAGCAGCGCGTGCTGCGCGCGCTCGACCGCGCGCAACTGCGTCCCCTCGTCGAGGCGCGCGAAGACGGCATCGAGGGCCGCATCGGCGAGCGCGGCATGGCCCTCTCCGGCGGGCAGCGCCAGCGGCTCGGCATCGCCAGGGCGCTCTACAACGACCCGAGCGTGCTCGTGATGGACGAGGCGACGAGCGCGCTCGACACCTCCACCGAGGCGGCGATCACGGAGGCGATCCAGGAGATCGGCAACGAGGTCACGGTCATCACGGTCGCCCACCGGCTCGCCACCATCCGCGACGCCGACATCGTCTTCTTCTTCAAGGCGGGCCGCCTCGAGGCGCACGGCGCGTTCGACGAGGTCGTGAGCGCGGTCCCCGACTTCGCCGTGCAGGCGGCACTCGCCGGGCTCGCTCCGCGTTCGGAGCAGGAGTGACCCGCCCCGAACGGGACCCCGCGGTCACCCACCTCTTCGATGCCGCGGGCGTCGCACGGACGCTGACCACGGCCGGACGCTCGAGCGGCCGGCGCTGGTGGCACCTCGATGCCCGCGATCTCAGCCGGGACGCGCAGCTCGTTCCGCGGGTGGCCGGCGCAGCCGCCTGGCACGGTCGTCGGGTCGCGTACGAGCTGCGCTCGGACCTCATCCATCTGCACTACGGCCGTCGGGTCAAGTACCTCGAGCTCTGGCCGCGTCGGCCGTACGTGCTGCACTTCCACGGCACGGACATCCGCCACCACTTCCACCAGCCGTACGCGCACGACGTGATGCAGGCGGCGGCGGACGGCGCCGCCGCCGTGCTGTACTCGACGCCGGATCTCGCCGAGCACGCCAGAGCGGCCAGGTCGGACGCCGTGTACTTCGCGAATCCGATCGACGTCTCGGCGCTGCCGGAGTGGCGGCCGGCGAAGACGCCGCTCGTCGTGTTCCCGTCCCGCTGGGACGCCTCGAAGGATGCCGAGCGACAGCTCGCGATCGCCGCGGCGCTGCGCGAGGCCCTCCCTCACGTCCGCCTCGAGGGGCTCGACTGGGGCGACTCGGCGGCCCGCGCCGCCGAGCTCGGCGTCCGGCTCCGGCCGAGGACCGCGAAACCGGAGTACCTGCGCTGGCTCGCGGGGGCGCATGCCGCGGTCGGCCAGCCGGCCGGCGTCCTCGCGATCAGCGAGCTGGAGGTGCTCGGCATCGGCGTGCCCCTCGTCATGGCGCCGCATCCGTCGTCGCCCTCCGACGTCCCGGTGACCCGGGCGGCGCTCCCCGCGGAGACCGTCGCCGCCGTCGAGTCGATCCTCGCCGATCCGGAGGCGGCCTCGGCGGCAGCGGCCGGGCGGAACTGGGTCTCCGCCCACCACGACGTGCCGGGTCGCGTCGCCGCGCTCCGTGCGCTGTACCGCGGCATCGGCGCGGAATGAGCCCCCGCCCCGGTGGGGCGGCTAGACTCCTTGTCGCTGCGATCGGAGGCCGCACGACTGCATGACAACCGAGCGACGGGATGAAGTGAGCGAAGAACGAGCCCCCCATCTGCTGTACGTCGCCTGGGGCTACCCGCCGGCGCGCAGCGGCGGCGTCTACCGAGCGCTCGCGACGGCGAACGCGTTCGCCGAGCGAGGCTGGCGCGTGACCGTCCTCACCGCCGAGCGCGACGTCTTCGTCACCGGCACCGGCATCGACCCGACGCTCGAACCGCTGATCGACGAGCGCATCTCGGTCGTCCGCCTGCCGTTCTCGAGCCCGGCCTACGACGTCGACATCTCGCGCTGGTCGTACGCGCGCGCAGCGGCGCCGGAGATCTGGGCGACGCTGCGCAACCGTCGCGATCTGCGGCGGTTCCCCGAGCGCGGCTACGGCGGATGGCGCGAACCGCTCGAGCGTGCGGCGCTCGAGCTGCACGCGAACGACCCGGTCGACCTCGTCGTGGCCACGGCGAACCCGCACGTCGACTTCCTCGCCGGGCACCGGTTGCACACCGATCACGGTGTGCCGTACGTGATGGACTATCGGGACGCCTGGCAGCTCGACGTGTTCTCCGGCCGCCGGCTGAGCGCCCCCGGCTCCGCGATCGACCAGTGGGAGCGACGACTCGTCGAGTCCGCCCACGAGGTCTGGTTCGTCAACGAGCCGATCCTCGACTGGCACCGCGCCCTGTACCCGAACGCCGCCGCGCGCATGCACGTCGTCGCGAACGGGTTCGAGGCAGCCTTCGCCGAGCGGCTCCCCCCGGTCCGCGCCGGCCGAGAGACCGGGCTCCGGCTCGGCTACATCGGCACCATCTCCTCGCACGTGCCCGTCGAAGCTCTCCTCGCCGGCTGGCGGCTCGCCAGGGAACGTTCGGAGCTCCTCGCCCGTTCCGAGCTCGAGCTCTACGGCTACCTCGACCATTCCGGCATCCCGAACCAGTCGGTCGTCGACGCGATCCGCGACAACGCCGAGCACGGCGTGCGACACCTCGGCCCCGTCGGGAAAGCCACGATCTCCGACACCTACGCCCGGCTCGACGCGCTGCTGCTCGTCCTCGGAACGGGCAAGTACGTGACGAGCGGCAAAGTCTTCGAGTACGCCGCCACCGGCATCCCCATCGCCTCCATCCACGATCCCGGCAACGCGGCGAGCGACGTGCTCCGCGACTCGCCCGTCTGGTTCCCGACTCCCGGGCTCGGCCCGGACGAGGTCGCGACCACGCTCGAACGGGCGGCCGAAGCGGCTCTCGCCCAGACGGACGACGACCGCCGGGCGGCGCAGCGCTGGGCGTCCCAGTTCGAACGCTCCCGCCAGCTCGCTCCGCGGCTCGCCGCGCTCGAACGCGCGGTCGCACGGAACGGAGGCAGCAGATGACCCGCCGGATCGTCGTCCTCAGCCCGACCGGGGCCGTGACCCGCGACCTGGATCTCTCCTGGGCTGCGGACGGCCGCGTCGACCTCGTCCTCCCCCGCGGCGCGGCGGCGCCCGCCGCGGTGTCCGCGCACCACGTCGACCTCCGGCTCGGCGGGGTCGGGGCGGCGGTCCGCCGACTGCTCTGGGGCTCCGCGGCCGGGCGTACCGTCTTCCGCCTGACGCCGTGGGACGGCGGCCGGCGTCTCTGGCGGGCGGTGCGACGCGATCCCGCGATCTCGGAGCTGCTCCGGAACGCGGACCTGGTGGTCGCCGCCGAGCGCGACGGCCTGTTCACCGCGTGGAAGTCCGTTCGGCGGACCCCGGCGCAGGCCTGCGTCTACGGCCTCCCCGCCGCCGCGGCGCACGCTGCGGCGACCGAAGAGCGGAACCGGCGATGAGCGCCCGTGATCCCCGCGACGGCCGGACCCTGCTCGTGCTGCCCGCCCTCAACGAGGCGGACAGCGTCGGGGAGGTGCTCGCCGAGATCGCGCGCGTGCTGCCCGACATCGACCGCCTCGTCGTCGACGACGGGTCCACCGACCTGACGGCCGCCGTCGCCCGCGCTGCGGGCGCCGAGGTGCTCGTGCTCCCCTTCAACCTCGGCGTCGGCGGGGCGATGCGCGCCGGCTTCCGCTACGCGCTCGAGCACGGCTACGACCGCGTCGTCCAGATCGACGCCGACGGGCAGCACGACCCCGGCGCCGTACCCGAGCTCCTCGACGGCCTCGCCGAGGCCGACATCGTCATCGGCGCCCGGTTCGCAGGCAAGGGCGACTACGAGGCGAAGGGACCGCGGCGATGGGCGATGACCGTCCTCGCCGGCATTCTCGGCCGGGTCAGCCGCACGAGGCTCACCGACACGACGAGCGGCTTCAAGGCCATGGGGCCGCGGGCGGTCGCGCTCTTCGCACGCCACTACCCCGCCGAGTACCTGGGCGACACGGTCGAGGCGCTCGTGATCGCCGCTCGCGCCGGCCTGCGGATCACCCAGGTTCCGGTGGAGATGCGTCAGCGCTCCGGCGGCCGTCCGTCGCAGCATCCGTTCCGGGCCGCGATCCACCTCGTCCGCGCGTTCGCCGCGCTCTGCATCGCCCTCATCCGACCGCGGCTCACCGTGCCGGAGCGACCCGCTGCGAAGAACGGAGCCGGATCATGAGCTTCGCCACGTATCTGCTCGGGATCGTCGCCGGGCTCGTCGCCCTCGCCTCGGTGATCGAGCTCCTGCGCCGACGGCGCCTGCGCGAGCGGCACGCGGTCTGGTGGTTCGTCGCCGCCCTGCTCGCCCTCGTGATCGGCGTGTTCCCGGCGACCCTGACCTGGGCCTCCCAGCTCCTCGGCATCGAGGTGCCGACGAACTTCGTCTTCTTCATCTCGATCGTCATCCTCTTCTTCGTCAACCTGCAGCACGCCGGAGAGCTCACCGATCTCGAGGACCGCACCAGGACCCTCGCAGAAGAGGTTGCGCTGCTGCGGGTAAAGTTGGACCGCCTCGACGCCGGCTCCGACGAACGGGACCGCGACGCGTGACGTCGCGGGGCGGTCGTCGATCGCGTCGAGCGAGCTACGAAAGGACTCCCGGGTGACCACGATCGCGGATAGCGCTGACGTCTCCCCCGACGCCGAACTCGGCGAGGGCACGAAGATCTGGCACCTCGCCCAGGTTCGAGAGCGGGCCGTGCTCGGTCGCGACTGCGTCGTCGGCCGCGGGGCGTACATCGGCACGGGCGTCACCATGGGCGACGCCTGCAAGGTGCAGAACTACGCGCTCGTGTACGAGCCGGCCGAGCTCGGCCAGGGCGTCTTCATCGGCCCGGCGGTGGTGCTGACGAACGACACCTACCCGCGCTCGGTCACGCCGGACGGCACGTTGAAGCTCGCCGACGACTGGACGCCCGTCGGCGTCGCGATCCGCGACGGCGCCTCGATCGGCGCCCGCGCCGTCTGCGTCGCGCCCGTGACCATCGGTCGCTGGGCGATGGTCGCCGCCGGCTCCGTCGTCACGAAGGACGTCCCCGACTTCGCACTCGTGGCGGGGGTCCCCGCCCGACGGATCCGCTGGGTCGGCAAGGCCGGCGTTCCGCTGGAGCAGGCGGAGGACGGCATCTGGACCTGCCCGAGAACGGGCGAACGCTACATCGAAGACGCAGGGAACCTGCGGGAGGAGCAGTCATGACGGAGTTCATCCCCGCTGCCAAGCCCATCATCGGCGCCGAGGAGCGCGCGGCGGTCGACGCCGTGCTCGCGTCCGGCATGCTCGCGCAGGGGGCGGAGGTCGCCGCGTTCGAGCAGGAATTCTCGTCCGTCCTGCTCGACGGCCGGGCCGTCGTCGCCGTGAATTCGGGCACCGCGGGCCAGCACCTCGGGCTGCTCGCGGCCGGGGTCGGTCCGGGCGACGAGGTCATCGTCCCCTCGTTCACCTTCGCCGCGACCGCGAACTCCGTCGCGCTCACCGGGGCCACGCCGGTGTTCGCCGACATCGACCCGGACACCTTCTGCCTGGACCCGGCCGACGTCGAGGCCAAGCTCACCGAGCGCACCGTCGGCATCATGCCGGTGCACCTCTACGGGCACCCGGCCGACATGGTGGCCTTCGAACGCCTCGCCGAGGCGCACGACCTGGCGGTGTTCGAGGACGCGGCCCAGGCCCACGGCGCCTCGCTGCACGGCCGGCGGGTCGGCACGTTCGGCCGATTCGCCATGTTCAGCCTGTACCCGACGAAGAACATGACGAGCGGTGAGGGCGGCATGGTCTCGACCGGCGAGGCCGAGGTCGAGCGGATGCTGCGTCTGCTCCGCAATCAGGGCATGGAGCGGCAGTACGAGAACGAGATCGTCGGCTTCAACGCGCGGATGACGAACCTGCACGCCGCAATCGGGCGCGTCCAGCTCACGAAGGTCGAGGGTTGGACGGAGACGCGTCGCCGCAACGCGGCGTTCCTCGACCGCCACCTCGAGGGCGTCGCGACGCCGCCCGTCGCCGCGGGCGCCGAGCACGTCTACCACCAGTACACGATCCGCGTGCCGGAGGACCGCGACGGATTCGCGACGGCCCTGCGCGAGGAGTACGCGATCGGCTCCGGGGTCTACTACCCGATCCCCAACCACCGGCTGCCGTCCTTCGGCCTGGAGCTCGACCTCCCGGAGACCGAGCGCGCGGCCCGGGAGGCGCTTTCGCTGCCGGTGCACCCCTCGCTCGGCGACGACGAGCTGGAGCGCATCGTGACCGCGGTGAACACGCTCGCCAAGGCGGGTTCGTGATGACGGCCGCCCTGCGCATCGGCGTCATCGGCCTCGGGATGATGGGCCGCCACCACGTGCGCGTCGCGCGCGAACTCGACGGCGTCGAACTGGTCGCGGTCGCGGACGCCCAGGGCGACCCCCACGGCGTCGCGGGGGGACTCCCGGTGCTCGACTCCGTCGCCGCACTCATCGAACAGGGCATCGACGCCGCCGTCGTCGCCGTGCCGACCGGCTTCCACGAGGCCGTCGCACTCGAGCTCGCCTCGGCCGGCGTGCACACGCTCGTCGAGAAGCCGATCGCGAGCGACAGCGTGGCGGGCGAGCGCGTCGCGGCCGCCTTCGAGTCGGCCGGCCTCGTCGGAGCCGTGGGCCACATCGAACGGTTCAATCCGGCGCTGCAGGACCTCCGCCGGCGACTGGCCGACGGCGAGCTCGGCGAGCTCTACCAGATCGCCACCCGCCGGCAGGGCCCCTTCCCGGCCCGCATCGCCGACGTCGGGGTCGTCAAGGACCTGGGCACCCACGACATCGACCTCACCGCCTGGCTCGCCCAGTCCGCCTACACCTCGATCGCCGCCCGGACCACGACGCGCAGCGGCCGCCCGCACGAGGACATGGTCTCCGCCACCGGCCAGCTCGCGAGCGGCGCCATCACCAATCACCTGGTCAACTGGCTGTCGCCGATGAAGGAACGGGTGACGGTCGTCACCGGCGAGCGCGGCGCCTTCGTCGCCGACACGGTGAGCGCCGATCTCACCTTCTTCGCGAACGGCACGCACGCGACGGAGTGGGAGTCGGTCGCCGCCTTCCGGGGCGTGACCGAGGGCGAGATGACGAGGTTTGCGCTCGCCAAGCGCGAACCCCTGCGCAGCGAGCACGAAGCCTTCCGCGATGCCATCCTCGGCCGGTCCGAGAACACCGTGACCATGCGCGAGGGCCTCGTCACGCTGCGGGTCGCCGAGGCCGTCGTCGAGTCCGCGAACTCGGGCCGTTCCGTCGAACTCGCCGCCGACTGAGCCATGCCGAGACCTCGCCGCATCCTGATCGCCTCCCGGTTGTTCGCCCCCGAGGTGAGCGCCGGCGCCTTCCGTCTGCGGGCGCTGGCCCAGGGGTTCCTCCGCCGGGGGCACGAGGTCCGCGTCGTCACCACGACCCCGCCGCCGACCGCTCCGGCGACGCCGGTGGACGAAGCGGGCCTCACGATCGCGAGGATGCCGGTGCTCCGTGACCGGGGCGGCAACGTCCGCGGGTACCTGCAGTACCTGAGCTTCGACATCCCGTTGTTCTTCCGCATGCTCTTCGCGCGCTTCGACCAGGCGGTCGCCGAGGCCCCGCCCACCACCGGGCTCGTCGTCTCCGTCGTCAGCCGCGTCCGCCGCAAGCCCTACGCGTACTATGCGGCCGACATCTGGACCGACGGCGTCATCGCGATGGGCGCGCCCGCGGTGGTCGTCCGCATCATGCGGGCCGTCGAGGGACACGTCATGCGCAAGGCGGCCTGCGTGCTCTCGATCTCCGACGAGGTGACCGAGCGGATCACGGGGTTCGGCGTGGATCCGGCGCGGATCGCGACCGTCGGGAACGGCGTCGACACCACGATGTTCACCCCGGACGGGTCGGCGAAACCCTCTTCGCCGCCGTATCTCGTCTACACGGGCACGATGTCGGAGTGGCAGGGGGCCGAACGCTTCGTCGAGGCGATGCCGATGGTGCTCGAACGCCACCCCGACGCCGTCCTGCGCTTCTTCGGCCAGGGGGCCTCGGAACCGACCATCCGCGCCGCCGCGGAACGCCTCGCACCGGGCCGGGTCGAACTCGGCGGCGTCGTCCCGCCGAGTGAGGCGGCGGAGTGGATCCGCGGCGCGGCAGCCGCGCTCGTGAGCATCGTCCCGGGCATCGGCTACGACTTCGCCCGACCGACCAAGACCTACGCGGCCGCCGCCTGCGGCACCCCGGTGATCTTCGCGGGGACCGGGAGCGGCGCCGCCCTCGTCCGCGATCACGGGCTCGGCCGAGCGGTCGACTATCGGGCCGAGGACATCGCCGAGGCGATGATCCTCGCGCTGGACGATGCCGCGTCCGGCGAGACGGCCTCGCGCCGTCGTGCGCGGGCGTCCTGGGTCGAGGAGCACGCCTCGCTTCGCGCGGTCGGCGGCCGCGCCGCCGACGCCGTCCTGGCGGCGGGAGTCCGGTGAGAATCCTCATCGTCACCCCCTGGTACCCGAGCGCGGAGCATCCGTACACGGGGGCCTTCGTGGAGCGGGACGTCCGGATGCTCGCGGCCGAGCACGAGGTCTCCGTCGTGCACCTCGTCGCCCCCGCCCACGCCGACGGCGGCCCGACGGTCGTGGAACGGGACGGCATCCGGGTCGTCCGGGTCCCGATGACGCCAGGGGCCCCGCGCTCGTGGTGGGCGGCAGCGCGGGCGCTGCGCCGGCACTTCCCGGGCGCCGACCTGGTCAACTCGCACGCGGCGACGTCGCTGTGGCCGATGGTCCTCGCCCGGCCCGCCCGCGGCCGTTGGGTGCACACCGAGCACTCGTCGATCGTCGCGAGCTCGTTCGCGGACGGCCGCGCGGCGCGCCGGGCCCGGGCGATCCGACGGCGGCTCTTCTCCCGCCCCGCCGTGGTCGTCGCCGTGAGCGATCATCTCGGGCAGCAGATCCGACGGCTCGGCCGCTCCGGCCCGATCGTCACGGTGCCGAATGCGGTGACTCGCCCGAGTCGGCTCACGACGCGCCCGAGCGAGCCGTCGGGGGTGCTCCGACTCGTCGCCGTCGGCGGGCTGACGCAGGGCAAGCGCCCGCTCCTCGCCATCCGGACGCTCGCCGAGCTCCGCCGACGAGGTGTCGACGCCCGGCTGGACTGGGTGGGCGACGGGCCGCTCCGCGCGGAGGCCGCCGCGCTCGTCGCGGAGCTCGACCTGGAGGACGCGGTGGTCCTCGCCGGGGCGCAACGACCGGAGGACGTCGGGAAGCACCTCGAGGCGGCACACCTGTTCCTCCTCCCCACGGAGGGCGAGACCTTCGGCGTCGCGATCGCCGAGGCGATCGCCCACGGGCTGCCCGTCGTGGTCGGCGCCCGCGGTGGTCAGCGAGTGTTCGTCGACGCCTCGGTGGGTGCGCTCGTCGACTCGAGCGAGCCCGCCGCCTACGCCGATGCGGTCCAGGACGTCGTGGCCCGCACCCGCGGGCTCGACCCCGCGGAGATCGCCGCCACCCTGGGCGAGCGCTTCGACGACGCGCATCGGCTCGCCGCCTACGATGCGGTGTACACCGCGCTCGCCGCCGGCCGTTCGCCGGGCACCGTGAACCCCCAGCCCCCGTCGGGTACCCTGGGAAGTCGTCTGAGAGGAAACCCCCATCCGTGAACACTGACCTGCTCGTCGTCGGTTCCGGGCTCTTCGGGCTGACGGTCGCCGAGCGCGCAGCCAACGAGCTCGGGCTCAAGGTCGCCGTCATCGATCGCCGCTCGCACCTCGGCGGCAACGCCTACAGCGAGAACGACCCCGAAACCGGCATCGAGGTGCACCGGTACGGTGCGCATCTCTTCCACACCTCCAACGAGCGCGTGTGGGACTACGTCAACCGGTTCACCCGCTTCACGGACTACGTGCACCGCGTGTACACGCGCCACCGCGGCGAGGTCTTCCCGATGCCGATCAACCTCGGCACCATCAACCAGTTCTTCCGCGCCGCCTACGGTCCGGACGAGGCGCGCGCGCTCATCCGCGAACAGGCCGGCGAACTCGCGGGCACCGACCCGCAGAACCTCAACGACAAGGGCATCCAGCTCATCGGCCGGCCGCTCTACGAAGCCTTCATCAAGCACTACACGGCCAAGCAGTGGCAGACGGATCCGAGCGAGCTCCCCGCCGAGATCATCTCGCGCCTCCCGGTCCGGTACACCTACGACAACCGCTACTTCAACGACACGCACGAGGGACTGCCCGTCGACGGCTACACGGCGTGGCTCGAGCGGATGGCCGACCACCCGAACATCGAGCTGCATCTCGACACCGACTTCTTCGACGAGTCCCAGCCGTACTCCAAGTCCGGCACGGTGGGCCGCATCCCGGTCGTCTACACCGGCCCGGTCGACCGCTACTTCGACTACGCCGAGGGCCCGCTCTCCTGGCGCACCCTCGACTTCGAGCGCGAGGTGCTGCCCACCGGAGACTTCCAGGGCACGAGCGTGATGAACTACCCCGACGAGGACGTGCCGTTCACGCGCATCCACGAGTTCCGTCATTTCCACCCGGAGCGGGAGTACCCGCGCGATCGCACCGTGATCATGCGCGAGTTCTCGCGATTCGCCGGCAACGGCGACGAACCGTACTACCCGGTCAACACCGCGGCCGACCGCGAGCGCCTGCTGCAGTACCGCACGCTCGCCAAGCAGGAGCGCAACGTGCTCTTCGGCGGTCGGCTCGGCACCTACAAGTACCTCGACATGCACATGGCGATCGGGTCGGCGATCTCCATGTTCGACAACCGCCTGCAGCCGTTCCTCGCCGGGTCCGCCCCGCTGGAGTCCGGCGACGGCGACGCATGATCGGACTCGTTCGCCTCCCATGAGCTGGCTGGAAGCGATCCCGCCGGGCCTGATCGCGATCGGGCTCCTCCTCGTCCCCGGAGCCCCGTTCGCGCTCGCGCTCGGGCTGCGGGGCATCGGGTTCCTCGCCGTCTCCGCCGGCGCGTCGGTCTCGGTGATCGCGGGCGCGTCGATCGTCGCGCCGATGCTCGGACTCGACTGGTCGCTGGTCCCGGTCGGCCTCGCCGCCGTCGCGGCCGGGCTCGTCGGTCTCGCGTTCCGCCCGCTCGCACGGCGCGGCCGCGGCGCCCCAGAGTCTTGGCGCACCCTGTGGCCCGCGCTGGCCGGGATCGCCGCAGCAGCGGCCCTGATCCTGCTGTTCGTCCTGCCCGCGATCGGGTCACCCGGTCATCCCTCGCAGACGTACGACGCGCTCTACCATCTCAACGCCATCCGCTGGATCGCCGACACCGGGGACGCCTCGCCACTGCGCATGCAGATGACGACGCCCGGCTCGTCGTCGTTCTACCCCACGACGTGGCACGGCATCGCGGTCCTCGTGCTCCAGCTCAGCGGAGCCGACCCGGTCGTGGTCGCCAACGTGCTCGCGCTCGTCGTCGCCGCCGTCCTCTGGCCGCTCGGCACGACGTTCCTCGTCCGCGCCGTGCTCGGGGCGCGACCCCTGACCCTGGTGCTGGGCGGGGCGCTCGCCGCCGGCTTCGCGATGTTCCCGATCCTCCTCGTGCAGTACGGCGTGCTCTATCCGAACGCGCTCGCGATCGCGCTCGTGCCGATCGCGCTCGGCGCCCTCGTCGCCATGCTGCGCGGCGGCGCACGCACCGGCGCCGCCGGCCCCGGAGGCCTCGGGCTCTCCCCGCTCGGGTGGCTCCCGGCTGCGGTGGCCGCCGTCGGCGCCGCCACGATCGCCCATCCGAACGCGCTCTTCTCGCTCTTCGTGCTCAGCGCCCCGCTCGTCATCGCGACGGCCGTTCGCGGCGTCCGGGCCCAGTCGACGGCCTGGCGCCGAGCACTCGTCATCGTCGCCGTCCTCGTCCTGTTCTGCCTCGAAGCCGTGGTCTGGCTCCGATTCGGCACGACCGACAACGGGTGGCCGCCGGCGCGGCCGTTCTACGCCTCCGTCGGCGAGGCGCTCCTGAACAGCCCGCTCGACATCACCGTCGGGTACACCGTCACGATCATGGTGATCCTCGGCTTCGTCGCCGCCGTCGTCCGACGGGTGCCGGTGTGGTTGCTCGGCTCCTACCTCGCCTGCGTGGTGCTGTTCGCGGTCGCGAACGGCTGGCCGGCGGGCGGGCTCCGGACCCTCCTCACCGGACTCTGGTACAACGATGCGTTCCGCCTCGCGGCGCTGCTGCCGATCGCGGCCGTCCCCCTCGCGGTGGCCGGGCTCGTCCTGGCCCTCGACTGGATCGGCCGGGCCATCGACCGGGCCGGCGAGCGGAGCGCGGGCACGCTGCCGGCGGGTCTGCGGACCGGTGTCATCGGTCTGCTCGCGGCCGTCGCCGTCGTGTCCACCCAGTTCGGGGCGATCCCGAGCCTGCGCGCCGACCTCGAGGCGGCGTACCGCGTCGATGCCGACAGTCCGTCGGTGAACGCCGACGAGCTCGCCCTCTTCGAGGACGTCCGCGAACTCGTCCCCGCGGGCGCCGTGATCGCGGGCAACCCGTGGAACGGCAGTACCCTCGTCTACGCGTTCACCGGGCGTCAGAGCTTGTTCCCGCACGTCGGAGGTCGCTATCCGGCTTCCTACTGGGCGGTGGCGAACGGGCTCGCCGACGCCACGCCCGACGCCTGCGCGGCGGCGGCCGAACTCGGCGTGACCCACGTGATCGACTCTGACGACCGCATGCTGTTCCCTGGAGACCCGCGCGCGGAGCTGTACCCGGGGCTGACGGGCCTCTCCGACGATCCGCCCGGCCTCACGTTGATCGCCCAGCGCGGCGACGCCAGACTGTACGAAGTGACCGGCTGCTGACCAGCCGATCCCCACGAAGAAAGAGAGCACCACTGTGAAGATCGCCGTCATCGCGATGGGGAAGATCGGCCTGCCGCTCGCCGTCCAGTTCGCCTCGAAGGGCCATGACGTCGTCGGTGTGGACGTGAATCCGCGCACGGTCGAGCTCGTCAACGCCGGCGTCGAGCCGTTCCCCGGGGAGGCGCACCTGCAGGAGAAGCTCTCCGAGCTCGTTCCGGCGGGCCGCCTGCGCGCCACGACCGACTACGCCGATGCGGTTCCCGGCGCCGACGCCGTCGTGCTCGTGGTGCCGCTCTTCGTCGACGAGGAGGCCCGGCCCGATTTCGGCTGGATGGACGCCGCGACCCGATCGCTCGGCGAGCACCTCACCCCCGGCACCCTCGTCGCGTACGAGACGACGCTGCCGGTGGGCACGACGCGCGGGCGCTGGAAGCCGATGCTCGAGGAGACGTCGGGGCTGAGCGAGGGCACCGACTTCCACCTCGTGTTCTCCCCCGAGCGGGTGCTCACGGGACGGGTCTTCGAGGACCTGCGCAAGTACCCGAAGCTCGTCGGCGGGCTGAGCGAGGCCGGCGCGGCGCGCGCGGTGGCGTTCTACGAGGCCGTGCTCGACTTCGACGACCGTCCCGACCTCCCCCGCCCGAACGGGGTGTGGGACCTGGGCTCCGCTGAGGCATCCGAGCTCGCCAAGCTCGCCGAGACGACGTACCGCGACGTGAACATCGGGCTCGCGAACCAGTTCGCCCGCTTCGCGCAGAAGAGCGGCATCGACGTCTACAAGGTGATCGAAGCCTCCAACTCGCAGCCGTACAGTCACATCCACCAGCCCGGCATCGCCGTCGGCGGGCACTGCATCCCCGTCTACCCGAGGCTCTACCTCTGGAACGACCCGGAGGCGACGGTCGTCCGGGCCGCGCGCGAGGCGAATCTCGGCATGCCCGGCTACGCGGTGGGCATGCTGGAGGGCGCCTACGGCGAGCTGAGCGGGGCGAAGGTCGTCGTCCTCGGCGCCGCGTACCGCGGCGGGGTCAAGGAGACTGCGTTCTCCGGGGTGTTCGACACGGTGGCGGCGCTCCGCGACCGGGGCGCGGAGGTCCGCGTGCACGACCCGCTGTACTCCGACGAGGAGCTCGACCGGCTCGGCTTCACCGCGTACCACCTCGGCGAGCCCGTGGACGCCGCGATCGTACAGGCCGACCACGCCGAGTACCGTCGACTCTCCCCCGCCGACCTCCCCGGCATCACCGCGTTCATCGACGGCCGCCGCGTGAGCGAGGCCCAGGTCTGGGGCGACGACGTCGCCTACCGCGTCATCGGGCGCGCCTGACGTGCCCCGCGTCGCGATCGCGAAGAACACGCTGCAGGTCCCCCCGACCTACTTCGCGGTCGCGCACGCGATGCGTCTGCGGGAGGAGTTCGACTTCGAGCTCTTCACGATGGCGGCGGATGTGCAGGATCCCGCGGTGCGCCTCCCCCTGGACGAGGCCGTCCCGTTCCGCTCGGCCCCGCTGCGGACGCGCGAGTACCTGATCCCGCTCTTCCTGGCACGGATGTCCCGACGCATCCGCCGCTTCCGCCCCGACCTGATCCACCAGCACTTCGCCACCTGGTCCTGGCCCGCGAGCCGCGCAGCGGCCAAGGACGACGTCCCGATGCTGACGACGATCCACGGTGCCGACGTCGTGGCGGCCGGCGCCACCGGCGGTGGTCTCCTCGGCGCCTGGAACCGCCGCAACGCCGAGCTCGCGGCCGCGCGGAGCCGACGAGTGCTCGCCGTCAGCGAGTACCTCGCGGACTCCGCGGTGCGCGCCGGCTTCCCTGCTGACCGGCTCGAGGTGCACTACCAGGGCATCGACACCGACTTCTTCACCCCCGAGCCGTCGGTCGGGCTGCGGACGGACGCCCCGCCGACGATCGTCTTCGTCGGCGCCATCTCGACGCAGAAGGGCGTCGACCAGCTGGTCGAGGCGTCGATCGAGGTGCAGCGCACCGTTCCCCACCGGCTCGAACTCATCGGCAGCGGCCCGCTGCTCGCTCCCCTGCAGGAGTCGGCGCCTGCGCACATCGCCTTCCTGGGACGGCAGGACCGCGAAGCGGTTCGCGCCCGTCTGAGGGCCGCCTCCCTGCTCGTGCTGCCGACGGTGACCACCGAGGCCGCCGGGCTCGTGCTGCTGGAGGCCCAGGCGTGCGGGACGCCCGTGATCGCGTATCGCAGCGGCGGCACCTCGGAGATGCTCGACGACGGGTCCACCGGTCAGCTCATCGAGCCCGGGAACGTCCGGGCGCTCGAGGCGGCCATCCGGGCCCAGCTGGCGCTGCCCTCGGCCGAGGCCGAGCGGATGCGCCGCCGGGCGCGCGAGTTCGTGGTGCAGCAGCGGAGCCTCGAGGTCAGCGCCAGGCAGCTCGCCGAGCACTACCGCTCGCTCATCGGCTGAGTCGCGAGCCGGAGCCTCAGGCGGTGCCGGTCCGACCGGCGAGGAGCTCGGTCAGCAGCTCCTCCTCCACGCGGACGTCGCGCTCGGCGTTGAGTTCGTGTGCGGCCGCATCCGCGGCCTGCTTGTACTTCGCGACCGACTCGGGCGTGAGCTGCCGGAGGGTGGCGACCAGCTCGGCCGTCCCGAAGCCGGGTGAGACGAGACCGAGTTCGTACTGCTCGATCAGCGCGTCGGTTTCGACCGCGGTGCTGAACACGAGTCCGAGTCGCGCCTGCACCATGTCGAAGAACTTGTTCGGCAGCATGAGCCGGTGGTTCATCGTGCGCGGCGGCAGGACGAACACTCCGACGTCGTAGCCGTTCAGCACGCGCGGCAGCGTCGCCGGCGGCACGGGGTCGTGCACGGTGATCCGGTCGTCCTGGGCAGCGGCATCCACCAGACTCTGCCAGTACCGGTCGGAGCCGCGGGCCTTGACCAGGTACAGGTCGAGGCTGAAGCGGTCGTCGAGCTGCGAGACCGCCTCGATCAGGGTCTCGATGCTGCGCCCGGGGACCGCCCCTCCGCTGTGCACGAGGCGGATCCGCTCGGGCTCCACCGCAGAGGGCCGGAGGTCCTGGTACCCGATCGCATTCCTGACGATCCGGGACCGGACGCCGAAGTGCTGCTCGTACAGCTCCGCGATCGAGCCGTTGATCGTGGTCACCGCCGCGGTGCGCGGCAGGTACTCGCGGCACACCCAGGTCATGAACGGGGCGACGAGCAGCCGCCAGGACAGCACGTGGGTCCGTTCCTGGGGCGCCCATTCGTGCATGTCGCCCCAGACCGGCGCCCCGTCGGCGACGCGATGGGCGAGCGGGAGCGCCCGCGCCTCGTTGGCCACTACGAGGTCGAAGCTGCGCCCCTGCAGGAGCTCGAGCCCGGCCGCGACGGCCGGAGCATCGAAGAGCACGGAGCGGTACGCGCGGAACGCGAGCTTCGTCGCGCCGGGGATCGTCTGCGGGAGCGATGGCAGTGCGGCGTCGATCTCGAGGTGCTCGCTGACGCCGGGCGGGGCCTCGCCGTAGCCGATCGTCGTGACGTCGCCGAACCTCGTCAGCACCTCGAGCTGTCGGAGCACGCGCGAGTCGCTGACGAAGTGGGAGAACGAGATACAGAGGATCCTGGGTCGCGGCACTCGCACGAGTCTAGTGCCGCGACCCCGTCGAGCTCAGAAGCGGACGGCCCCGCCCGCGGAGGTCCAGCGGATCCGCCCCTTCTGGAACGTCTGCTCCAGCGAGCCGTCGGCCTTCTTGGTCGCGGCGGCCAGCGGATAGCCGAACGTCGCAGGACCGCCCTCGGCGTAGTAGAACTCACCGATCTGCCTGGGCATGAGCTGCGCGCGCGTCGGCGCCGACCAGAGGATCCAGCCGTTGCGGAATTCCTGGCTCGCCCCGCCCGGCTCCGCGACCTCGCTCGCCTGCGGGAACCCGAGCGATCCGGCGTTGGCCCCGGCCTTCACGTACGCATCGTGGATGCCGCCCACGACCGGGAAGCTCCCGACGCCCGAGGCCCAGTAGATCCCGCCCTTCGTGTAGCGCTGCGCCGCACCGCCGGAGACCGACCGCTCGTCCTCCGCCGGGTAGCCCATCGCCCCGGCCGGCCCGCCGAGCCGGGCGTAGACCGTGGCGATGCCGCCGACGACCGTCTGGCCCTTCGTGCTCGAGGACCAGAGCACGCTGCCGCCCTGGAAGCGCTGCGAGGCGCCGCCCGGTTCGGAGCGCTCGCCCTCGAGGGGGAAGCCGAGCCTCGAGGAGGAGCCGCCGTACGCGAAGTACTTCGTGGCGATGCCGCCGGAGATGAACTGCGCGCCGGTGTCGGCCGACCAGAACAGCCAGCCGCTGGCGAAGCGCTGCGAGAATCCGCCGTTCGCCTCGGCGACGGTGTTCGCCACCGGGAATCCGAGCTTGCCGGTCGGACCGCCCGCGGCGGCGTAGCCGGTGTCGATCTCCGCTCGGACGAGCTGCGCCCGCGTCGCGGAGCTCCAGTAGACGGCGCCGTTGCTGAACGCCTGCTTGGCGCCACCCGTGATCGTGCTCTCGCCGCCGGCGGGGTAGCCGATCCCGCTGTTCGGCCCGCCCGCCGCGGCATAGGCGTCCCCGATGCCTCCGGTGACCTTCTGCGCGCCGGTCTTGCTCGACCAGTACAGCCAGCCCTTCGCGAAGCGCTGCCCGAGACCGCCCCCGGAGTAGGTGCGAGTCGATTCGAGCGGCACGCCGAGGGAGCCGGTGAGCCCGCCGACCCGCTGATAGCCCGCGGCGATCTCGCCGAGCAGCACGCGCCCGCCCGAGCTGGAGCTCCAGAAGACGGCGCCGTTCTGGAACTGCTGCATGGCGCCGCCGGAGATCGCCTTCTCGGGTGCGAGCGGGTACCCGAGCGCCCCGCCCGGGCCGCCCGACTGCAGGTAGGCGGTCAGGATCCCGCCGGCCACGAGCTGCGGCCCGGTCGCGGAGGCCCAGTACACGCGGCCCTTTGTGAAGGCCTGGCTCGCGCCGCCCTTCTCGGTGATCTCCTCCGTGGTGGGGTACCCGAGCTTGCCACCGGCACCGCCCTGGTCCTCGTAGAACGTGCCGATCGCACCGAACACGCGCTGCGCGCCGGTCGCGGCCGACCAGTAGATCATGCCCTTCTGGAACGCCTGGCTCGCGCCGCCCTTCTCGGCGACCTCCTTGCCGATCGGGTACCAGAGGGGGCCCGCAGGTCCCTTCAACGCCTCGTAGCGGGCGCCGATGGCGCCCTTCGTCATGAAGCCGCCGGTCACCGAGTGCCAGTAGCCCCACCCGCGCTGGAAGCGCTGACCGACGCCGCCGCCCGAGTAGAGCGTGGCCTGGGCGACGGGCGAGCCGAGCGAGCCGCTCGCGCCGCCCGTGGAGTTGTACAGCGCCACGAGGCTCGGGTGCACGGCGTAGGTGCCGGTCGACCCGAACCAGTCGGTGAACATCCGCCAGAAGTTGCGGTTGCCGTAGCTCGAGCAGGAGTCGCCGGTGCCGTAGAGGTTCCGCAGCGCGGCGGTGTTCGGACGGTAGGGCGTGTAGATGTAGAGGCCCGCCGTCGCCTGGTTCTCGATGTAGACCTTGGACGTGCCGCAGGAGGCGTTCGGGTGCCAGTAGATCGTGTTCGTCCGACCGGCCTGGTAGTTCCGGATACCGGGGTTCGCCCGGTACTTCTTGAACTGCCAGGACGCGTGGTACACCTGATTGAAGAAGCCGTAGTAGTTCGCGTCGCAGTCGGCCGTATCCGGACAGCCGTAGCCGGTCGCCGAGCGGTACTGGCGCGCCGACGGCCAGCTGTCGCTCACGAGCCCCTGCTCCTTCTCGAGCAGCACGATGAGGACGCGCGGGTTGATCCCGCAGGCGTTCGCCACCTTGTAGATGATGAGGGCGGCCGACTCGTTCGCCTGCCCCGAGTAGGCCGAGCAGCCTTCCGACCGTGCCGGCTGGGACTTCGTCGTCTGCCGGTAGTCCTTCAAGCAGGTGTAGCCGCTGCGGCATTCGGGCACTCGCGCGTTGAGGAAGCTCTGAATCTGCGCGACCGTCATCGTCTTGCTGTCGTAGAAGACGGCGTCGCTGATGATCATGCCGGGATTGAAGTCGGCCCCGTCCGCTGCATCCGCTGCAGTGGTCGGCGCGATCGTCGCGGGCGCCAGGCTCAGCCCTGACGCCACGATGATCGCGGCCAGCAGGCCGATGCTCAGCTGGCGAAGTCGTCTCACGTTGGAACCCCCGAACGCCGCGGGTAGGGGGACCGCGGCCCCCTCATGGTACGGAAAGACGGGGGTCACCGATACTTTCGCATCGGAGTGGCGCGAGCAGGCGGTCGGAATCTCCTAGGCGTTCGCCGCGCCCCCGTTCGCGATGAGCCGCCGGTAGGCGATCTTCCGCACCGGCTCGGGCACGAAGCGGTACGCCCCGCGCACGGCGACGTTGCGCAGATACTCCCAGCGCGTCGTGAACCCGATCGACCGGAGCGCGCGCTGCAGGGCGAGCTCGCTGCGCCACTGCGCCCGCCCGCCGCGCCGGGCGTACGCCCCGGCGCCGACGCGGTACATGACGAGCGGGTCGGCGAGGTTCTCCACCCGGGCGCCGGCGTGGATCATCCGCGCGAACAGCCAGTAGTCCTCCATCAGCCCGAGCGGCCGGTAGCCGCCGGCGTTCGCGACCGCCGAGCGCCGGTACATCACCGTCGGATGGCTGAACGGATCGTGGAACCGGGCGTAGCGGGCGATCTCCTCGTGCCCGGTGCGCGGGGTTCGCCGGGCGACGATCGAACCGTCGTCGTCGAGGAACTCGAACATGCCGGTGCCGACGAGGTCGGCCCCGGCTTCGATCACGGGCAGCTGCTTGGCGAAGCGCTCGGGCAGGGAGATGTCGTCGGCGTCCATCCGCGCCACGATGTCGTGCGTGCAGAGCGTCAGCCCGTGCTCGAGCGCGGCGGCCAGCCCGACGTTCTCGTCGAAGACGTGCCTGGTGACCGGCACCGGGCTCTGCGCCACCGCCCGTTCGATCGCCTCGGCGAGTCCGTCGCCGACCGGGCCGTCCTGCACCAGCACGAGCTGCGCCGGGCGGACGGTCTGCTCGGCGGTGCTCGAACCGACGGCCTTCAGGAAGTGGGCCGCGTCATCGCCTCGGTACACCGGGAGCAGCAGCGAGAAGGGCGCGCTCACGAGTCCGGCTCCAGGCGCTCGATCGCCGCGCTCGCCCGGCCGAGCCCCGCGAGGGACATGTGGTTCGGGCGCGGCCGGGTGCGGGTGCCGTCGCGGTACCCGCGCCGCCAACCGTCGCGGAGGACGGCGCGGTCGCTCGAGCGGACGAAGGTGCGGAGCCACCGCCGCACGCTCGACGCCCCGTAGACGGCCTTCTCGAACGGGGAGAGGCTGGCCGAGCGGCGCAGCATCCACAGCTTGTTGCGCACCTCGTAGTAGAAGCGGGGCCCCGGATCGGCGTCCGAGGCGCCGAGCACCTTGGTCTTGTGCACGACCACCGACGCCGGCACGTGCAGGCCGCGCCGCCCGCGGAGGGCGCGCGTCGAGTACTCGAAGTCGTCGTTCCAGATGAAGTAGTCCGCGATGGGCAGGCCGATCGCGCGGACGACGTCGGCGCGGACGAGCATCGACACGAAGGAGGTGCTGCGGATGGCGAGACCGCCGCGCTCCGCCGCGGCGCGTCGCTCGGCGCCGCCCGCGAAGGGGTTCTGCCGCGGCGTGTTCATCGGGTGGTCGGTGCCGTCCGTCCAGACGACGCGCGAGCCCGCGATGACGTAGTCCGAGCCGTCGACCGCGGCGAGGAGGTGCCGGAGGGCGCTCGGCGTCGGGACCGTGTCGTCGTCCATGAGCCAGAGCCAGTCGGGCGCGTGCTCGTCGAGCGCCACCGCCATTCCCGCGGCGAAGCCGCCGGCGCCGCCGGTGTTGCGCTCGAGCCGCACGAGATCGACGAGCTCGCCGTGCGCCAGCGCCACGGCCGCGGAGTCGTCGTCGGAGGCGTTGTCGACGACGACGACCTTCGCGAGCGGGGTCTCCTGGGCCGACAGCGCCTCGAGGACCTCCAGGAGCAGGTCTCGACGGTTGTAGGCGACGACGACGGCGACGACGCGCGGCGGCGCACTGGATACGGTCATGTGTCGGGGTCTCGCTCTCGGTCCTGTCTATTCTGCCCGACGACGCGCGGCGGGCCGCGCCGGGCCCGGCGGACGCACGCCGGATTCGCAGTCTGGGACCGGTAGATTCGTACGAGCGCCAGGAGGGCGCCGCGAGGAGGAAGCCGGATGCCGATCACGCTGCGCGTCGTCGTCGATCAGCTCGTCGCTCCCGTGCCGGGCGCGCTCGGGCGGTACACGGAGGAGCTCGGCCGGGCCATCATCCGCACCGCGCCGGAAGGCTGTGCGGTGGAGGGCATCGTCTCCTCCTCGCCCGAGGCCGACTACGCGCGCCTGCTCGAGACGCTGCCGGGGCTCGCGGACCTCTACAAGACCAGCCTCGCTCGGCGCGAGCTCGCGGCCGCGTGGCAACTCGGGCTGACGACATCCCCGGGCGGCGGCATGATCCACGCCCCCGGGCTGTTCGCGCCGCTTCGCAAGCACGAGCGCGGCACCGGCGATCAGACCGTCGTCACCGTCCACGATGTGCTGGCCTGGACGAACCCCGAAGCGCTGAGCTCGACGACGGTCGCCTGGCAGAAGGGCATGCTGAAGCGGGCGCGCAAGCACGCCGACGCGGTCGTCGTGCCGACGCACGCGCTCGCCGATCGGCTCTCGATGATCGTCGACTTCGGCGATCGGCTGCGCGTCATCGGCACCGCCCCGCGCACCGGCCTCGTGCTCGGGCCCGACGCCGAGGCGCGCGCCGAGCGGCTCGGGCTGCCCGCGGAGTACCTGCTCGTCCAGGGCACCCTCGAGCCCCGGAAGGGCCTCGTCGACGTGCTCGCCGCCCTCGGCCGCACCGGGGTCCCGGAGCTCCCGCTCGTCGTGCTCGGCCCGGAGAGCTGGGGCGACCAGCATCTCGTGACCGTCGCGGAGGAGCACGGCCTCGCGGCCGGGCGGCTGCACCGCCTCGACGAGCTCGACGCCGCCGATCTCGCGGTGGTGATCGCCCGGGCGACGGCCGTCGTCGCCCCAGCGCACGACGAGGCGAGCGGCACCTGGCTGATCGAGGCGTTCAGCCTCGGCGTCCCGGTCATCCACTCCGACGCTCCGGCGCACCAGGAGATCGCCGCGGGGGCGGGGCTGTCCGTCGCGGTCGGCGTCGGCGGCTCGGCGGGCTTCGCCGATCGTCTCGCCGCGGCGATCACGCACGTCGCCGAGGACCGCGAGCTCGCCTCCCGCCTGGCGATCACCGCGGCCGACCGCGCGCGGGCGTTCAGCTGGCAGGACGCCGGCGAGCGGGTCTGGCAGCTGCACGCGGACCTCTGAGCCGACGGCGCGAGCACGCCGCCCGCGCGATCACCCCGCCCGCGCGATCACGCCAGCCGCGACCGCGCCGCCGGCGGAGCTACTCCGTCGGCTCCGCCGTCGGGTCCGGGCTCGGCGGGAACAGCGCCTCGCCGATCATGGCGCGGATCTGCTCGTAGTCGGGGTCCGTCGGGTCGACGCCGTTGTCCGGCACCAGCTCGAGCTGGCCGATCGGCAGCTCCTTCGTCTTCATCGCGAGATTGGCGAAGTAGCCGAGCATGGACTGCGGGATGTCGGTCTTCACCGTGTCGGCACCGGCGGAGGCGACGTCCTGGAACTTCGCGAGCACGTTGCCCGGGGTGAACTGGTGCAGGATCGCCTCCTGCAGCACGCGCTGGCGGGCCATCCGCTCGTAGTCGCCGCCGGCCACGCCATACCGCGCGCGCCCGTACCAGAGCGCGTGATAGCCGTCGAGGTGCTGCTGGCCCGGCTCGATCCAGCCGTCGACGCCGTCGTTGTCCTCGTCGCCGCCGATGGGGATGCGGGTCTCGACGTTGATGTCGACGCCGCCGAGCGCGTTGATGAGCTGCTCGAAGCCCTGCATGTCGATGAGCACGTAGTACTGGATGTCGAGGCCGGTCACCCCTTCGGCGGCGTCGCGCATGCCCTCGATGCCCGGCTCGCTGCCGCGCGAGACCGCGTCGGGGTACATCTCGGGGCTCTTCAGCTCGACCTCGGTGTAGATCGAGTTCAGCAGGCAGACGTCGACCTCGCAGCCGTCGATCGCGCCGTAGCCGTCGGGGTAGACCTGCGCGAGCGGGGAATCCTCGGGGAACGGCACGTCCTCGAGGTCGCGGGGCAGGCCGATGATGACGGCCTGGCCGGTGTCGGCGTCGATCGAGACGACCGACATGCTGTCGGGGCGCAGGCCCTCGCGGTCGGGGCCGGAGTCTCCGCCGAGCAGCAGGATGTTGTACCGGCCGTTCTCGTCCGGCGGCTCGGTGGGGCCGGCGATGAACACGGAGTTCAGGAAGCCGCTCGCGGTGAAGGCGAGGTAGGCGCCGTACGAGGCGCCGCCCGAGAGCACGACCATGAGCACGGTGGTGAGGCCGGCGATCCAGGCGCGAGCCGAGGGCGCGGTCTTCACGAGCCGGACGATGCGCAGCGTGTCGAAGGTCAGGATGACCCAGAGCACCGCGTAGAAGACGAGCACCGCCGCGATGATCCAGAGCGACCACGACATCGAGACCGCGCTGAAGACGGCGGTCGGCCAGAGGAGCCACGACACGACCGCCGCGATGAGCAGCAGCCAGAGCACGAGCGTGGCGCCGAGGCCGAAACGGCCGAGCCGCCGGTTGCCGGCGAGCACCTGCGGCGAGCCGGGGATCAGGAAGTTGAGCGCGACGAGCCACCAGCCGCGCTTCGTCATCAGCGGGCGCGACGCGAGGTCGGGGTACCTGATCGGGCTGGCGGCGAGGCTCATCGGGACTGCTTCAGCCGCTCGTTCTTCTCCTCGACGAGCTCGGCGAGCGCCGTCGCGTAGGCGGCGAGCGCCTCGCTCAGCGCCGGGTCGGCGGTCGCGAGGATCTTGGCCGCGATCAGGCCGGCGTTCTTCGCTCCGCCGATCGAGACCGTGGCCACCGGCACGCCGGCCGGCATCTGGACGATGGAGAGCAGCGAGTCGAGTCCGTCGAGTCGGGACAGCGGCACCGGGACGCCGACGACGGGCAGCGTCGTGACGGAGGCGAGCATGCCGGGCAGATGCGCGGCGCCGCCGGCTCCGGCGATGATGACCTTGAGCCCTCGGCCCGCGGCCTGCTTGCCGTAGGCGATCATCTTCTCCGGTGTGCGGTGGGCCGAGACGACCTCGACCTCGTGCGGGATGCCGAACTCGTCGAGCAGCTCCGACGCCTCGCGCATGACGTTCCAATCGGAGTCGGAACCCATGACGACGCCGACGAGCGGTGCAGGGGAGGTCTCAGTCACTCGAACGAGTGTAGGGGCGAGGACTGGGAGATGCCCGCAACGACGCCGCGCGTCAGCCCTGGGTCCGCGGCCCGAGGCTCGCGGTCAGCGCCGACGCCCGGCGCCCCACCCAGCCCGATGCACGGTGCGACGGCGCCTCCACGATCCGGTAGAAGACCGTGCCGACGAGCAGGGAGAGCGGGATGCCGAGCGCCATGATCCAGTGCGCGGGCAGCTCCGGCAGGGCGAAGCGCAGCGCCACGAGCACCGGGACGTGCACGAGGTACAGGCTGAACGAGATCCGGGCGAGGAACTGCACCGGGCGGGAGCCGAGCGGTCGGGCCGCCCCGCGCGAGCCGAGGCAGCAGAACACGAGCAGGACGGCGCCCACCACGACGACGACCTTCAGCAGCGCGGCGATCGGGGCGATCGAGCCGAAGGCGCCGAGCTCCCACCGCAGGACCAGCAGCACGAGCCCGAGGGCGAACAGGCCGGCCCAGGCGAGCGGCGCCCAGCGGGAGCGGTTGATCGTCGCCGACGCCCGTTCGAGCAGTTCGAGCTTCGCCGCGAGCAGCACGCCGACGAGGAAGACGGGCAGGTACTCGAGCGCCCCGGTGCCCGTCTCCGAGCCGATCCAGACGCCCGCGAGGGCTGCGACGAGCCCGAGCGGCCACCAGCGCCGCAGCGCGAGCGCGAGCACCACGAAGACCGGCAGCGTGACGGAGAAGATCATCTCCCACTGGATCGACCACAGCGGGTTGTCCAGATCGTAGGAGCCGTTGAAGAGGTTCAGCGCGTTCAGCACGAGATGCCAGTCGAGCTCCTTCGCGGTGCGCTCCTCGACCCACGGCGAGAACCGCTCGACCGAGGGCCTCGGGACGACGGCGAGGAGGAACGCGGAGAAGGCGACGGCGCCCGCGACGGGCAGCCCGAGTCGCACGACCCGCCGTGGGAAGTACGACACCCAGTCGAAGCCGCCGCGCAGCACGGGCAGCGCGAGCACGAAGCCGCTCAGCACGAAGAACACGGTGACCGCCTCGTGGCCGGCGTTCGTGAGCTTGAGCGGACTGTACGTCAGCCACCAGAGGGCGGTGCCGCGCTCGGGCGCCGAGCCGCCCTCGACGTAGAGGGAGGAGATCGAGGGATTCAGGAGCAGTGCGTGGTGGACGAGCACGACGAGCGCCGCGAGCCCCCGCAACCCGTCGAGGGCGAGGAAACGGCCGCGTCCCGTCGCGGCTCCCCCGGCGCGCCCCGCGGGCGCGACCGATCGAGCCGACGACAGCGCCGTCGAATCCAGCGATGCGGTCACCGCGCCGGACATCAGTCCTGGAACACCGCCGCGGCGGCTCGGGCCTGGTAGACCACGTCGTCGAGATCGGCCCCCACCGCGGTCACGTGCCCGATCTTGCGGCCGGGCCTCGGGGCCTTGCCGTAGTTGTGCACCTTCACCGTGGGGTGCCCGGCGAGCGCCTCGGGGTAGCGGTCGGCGAGCGAGCCCTCGGCGGGACCGCCGAGGATGTTCACCATGACGGACCAGTCGTCGTGGGTGCCGGTGCCGCCGAGCGGCAGGTCGAGCACGGCGCGGAGGTGCTGCTCGAACTGGCCCGTGGTCGCACCGTCCATCGACCAGTGGCCGCTGTTGTGCGGGCGCATGGCGAGCTCGTTCACGAGCACCCGGTCGTCGCGCGTCTCGAACAGCTCGACCGCGAGCACGCCCGTCACGCCGAGCCCCTCGGCGATCGCGATGGCCACGTCGGCGGCCACGTCCGCGACGCGCCCAGCCGAGCGCGGAGCCGGCGCGATGACCTCGCTGCAGACACCGCCGACCTGGACGGTCTCGACGACGGGCCACGCGGCGAGCTCGCCCGAGGGGCGTCGGGCCACGAGTTGCGCGAGCTCGCGGCGGAACTCGACGAGCTCCTCGACGAGCAGGGCGCCGGGGCGGCCGTCCTCGGCGAGCGCGGCGAACCACTCCGCGACCTCGGCCGAGCCGTGCACGACACGGACGCCTTTGCCGTCGTAGCCGCCGCGCGGCGTCTTCACGACGGCGGCGCCGCCGTGCGCCTCGATGAACCGGTCGAGCTCCTCGGCGGTCTCGACGCGCGCCCAGTCGGGTACCGGCAGGCCGAGCTCGGAGAGGCGCTCGCGCATGAGCAGCTTGTCCTGCGCGAACCGGAGCGCGTCGGGTCCCGGGTGCACGGGGACGCCGGCGTCGACGAGGGCGTGCAGCACGTCCTGCGGGACGTGCTCGTGATCGAAGGTGATGACGTCGACGTCGCGCGCGAAGGCCAGCACGGTCTCGGCGTCCAGGTAGTCGCCCACCGCGGTCGCAGCGAGCTCGGCGGCCATCCCCTCCGCCTCGGCCAGTACCCGGAGCTCGACGCCGAGCTCGATCGCCGCAGGGATCATCATCCTCGCGAGCTGCCCGCCACCGATCACTCCGACCCGCACCCGACCGACTCCTTCCACGTTCGACATCCTTTCGATTCGACCCCGCTCAGCTGGGAGCGGACTGTGAGCCGCGTGAGCGTTCATCGCAGCCCTCTCCCCTTCGCCAGCTCGGCGACGAAGCGTCCCTCGCCGCCGTCGAGCGCATCGACCGCCGCGCGCAGCGCCGCGAGGTACTCGACGTCGCCCGCATCGGTCCAGGCACCGCGCAGGGGCAGTTCCGCCGACGGGCGGACGCCGGTGACCTCGGCGCCGAGATCGGAGTAGGCGCGGCGCACCGCGGCGTCCTCGTGCACGCGGCGCTGCTGCCAGTCCGCGGTCGCCGTGAGCTGCCCGCGGTGGTGCCGGTAGCTGGCGAGCGGGGCTGCGCTGCGCACGATGCGCGCGCCCTCGGCGGCGAGCGTGGTCCACAGCACGTAGTCCTCGGTCGGGACGTCCTGGTAGCTCTGCTCGCCGTGCAGCGCGCTCCGTCTGGCGAACATGGTCGAATGCCCGAGCGGGTTCGACAGCAGCAGGGAGACGCGGACGGCCTGCGGGCCGAGACGGCCTCGGGAGAGCCAGCGCGGATACCGGTAGCGTCCGCCGAAGTGGAGGAGGGTGCCGAAGGCGACGTCCGCGCCGCGCTCGATCTCCCGCCGCTGCAGCGCGAATCGGAACGGATGGCACAGGTCGTCGGCGTCGATGCGGGCGACGTACTCGCTGTCCGTCGCGCCGAGGAGGCGGTTCATGCCGCGGGCGGGGCCGAGCTGGCTGTCGCCCACGATCACCCGGACCCGCCGGTCGGAGAAGGACGCCGCGACGGCGGCGGTGGCATCCTCGCTGGCGTCGTCGTAGACGACGATCTCCGCATCCCGCGGCAGGGCGATGAGCGTCGTCCTGATCGTCGACGCGAGGTGGGCGCTGGCGTTCCAGGCGGGGATGAGCACGCTGAGTCGCGGCACGAGGCCTCCGTGCGGCCGACGGCCGCGCTCGATGTGGCGCCCGGCGGTCACCGGGCGGATGCCCCCAGTCTACGGGCGGCGCCTGCGGCTAGGATGTGCCGGGTGACGACGCGCGACCTCCCGGCGGGAGCGGCGACCGGCTCGCGGGCCGGCGATCTCGCACGCCGGCTGTGGCGCGGGGTGGTGGCGTACGCGCTGAAGTTCGGCGTCGTCGGCCTGATCGGCCTCGCGATCGACGTCGCGCTGTTCAACGCGCTGCGGCTCGGCGCGTTCGGAGCGGACGGCTGGGCGCAGTCCGCCCTCGGCGCGAAGACGATCTCCACGAGCGTCGCGATCGTGTTCAACTGGCTGGGCAACCGCTACTGGACCTTCCGCAGCCACCGCAGGAAGAACTACCTGCGGGAGTTCGCCGAGTACGTCATCGTCTCGCTCGGCGGGATGGCGATCGCGCTCGGCTGCCTCTGGATCAGTCACCACGCCCTCGGCCTCACGAGCCTCGTGGCCGACAACATCGCCTCGAACGTCATCGGCCTTGGCCTCGGCACGCTGTTCCGCTTCGTGCTCTACCGCTACTGGGTGTACGGGCATCACCGCGCGGACGGACTGTCGCAGCTCGCCCGCGCGGAGGAGGCGCAGCGCGCGCTCTTCGAGGAGCCGGCTCAGTCCTCGGCGGGCAGGAACCAGGGCGGGTAGACCGCGATCCGCGTCTTCGCGCCCACTGCGGAGAGCGCGGCGCGCACGCGGTCGCGGACGCGTTCGTTGCCGACGGCGATGAGCGCGATCCGCTCGAGCGGCACCTCCCCGCGCACGAGGAACTCGGCGGTGCGCAGGCGCGCGGTCTCCTGCTCGTGGGCGAGCAGCCGGAGCATCCGCTCGACCGCCGGCCAGGCGACGGCGAGCTCCGCACCGGGCAGCGCGGTGTCCACCTCGCTCACGGCGACCGCACCGTCGGCCGTGGCGGCGCCGCGCGCGGCGGCGACCGAGCTGACGAGCATGACGTGATCGGACGCTGGGCGCTCGACGGCCTCGGGGGTGAGCCGGGGGTCGGGGGTGCCCTCGCGCACCGCGTTCCAGACGAGCGCGTCGGGGGTGAGCAGGAAGGGCACGTAGTCGGCGATGACCGCATCGGTGCCGTCGACCGCCCGAGCGCGGCGGAACTCGCGCACCGCGGGAGCCGAGAGGTCGACGAGCGGCGCGGCCCCGGCCGAGTCCGGCACGAGGGCGCCGGCGCCGAGGATCCGCGCGAGGTTGTCGAGGTGCGTCACGTGGTAGATGCGCACCGCTCCGGCGTCGATGGGCGGCGCGCTGAGCGCCCCGGCACCGGTCTTCGCCCGGGGCGCCTTCGCGGCAGGCGTGCGCAGCGACGCGGCGCTCGGCCGCCGGCCGGGGACCCGGCTCGCCCGTGCCGCCGGTTCGGGCTGCTGCGCGGGCTCAGGACCCTTCGGCGGGAAGCAGATGGCGCAGAGGCCGTCGTCGAAACCGTGGATGCATTCGTCGGCCAACAGGCACCTTTCCTCTGCGTCCCGCACCGGGGGCGCGCGGGAACCGCCCGTCTACTTTACGCGTGCGCGGAGGCCTCCGCCGCCAGATGCGCCGAGGTCGGGGCCTGCGTCAGCGCTGACCCCACATGACGGTGTCGGCCTCCGACTGGGTCGGCTGCAGCGGTGTCACCGAGGGCGCGCCCGCGATCAGCTCGTGCAGCGCCTGCTGCGCGAGCTCGGGCCCGGGAAGGTCCTTCAGCACGAACGGCCGCTCGCGGCCGACGTCGATGCGCACGTCGCCCGATCCGGCCATCCGCTGGCCGGGCGTGCGCCGCACGGTGACGTCGTAGCCCCGGCGCAGCGGGAGCTCGCGGCGGACCCGGACGAACACGCCGCTCGTGACGATGACGCGACGGTCGGTGATCGTCACCCGGCCGGCGAGCCACGACAGGAACGGGAGCAGGCACGCGAGCAGCACGAGGAGGACCGAGCCGCCGAGGACCGCCCAGCGCTGCCAGTCCTCGAGCAGGATGCCGCTCGCGTACGCCGCGCCGCCGACGACGCCGATCAGCACGATCGCGGGCAGGATCAGCCGTCTCCCGTGCCGACGGAGGCGCGCGACCACGCGTTCGGGGGTCGCCTGGCGCTGCTCGGTCTCGGGTGGCCTCATACGGTCATTCATACCGCAGGTGCGTCACATCGCCCGCGGCGACGGCCTGCGATTCGTCCGACTCGCGGTCGAGCACCAGCAGGCGGCCGTCTGGGTCGAGTCCTTCGGCGGTGCCGAGCAGCATGCGCCCGCCCGGCAGCTCGACGCGCACCTCCTCGCCGATCGTGCCGCAGAGGGTCGCGACGCGCTCGGCGATGCCGGACGCGACCGCGTCGCCGCCCGCCGCCCGGTAGGCGTCGAAGAGCTCGAGGAAGCCCGCGAGGTAGTCGGCGAGCACGGCGTCGGCGTCGGGGCGGCGCCCGCTCGCGAGCAGCAGCGAGGTCGAGGTGAGCGTCGGCAGGTCGTGCTCGTCGAGGGTGAGGTTCAGCCCGGCCCCCACGACGACGCCGGCGGGCGCCGCATCGCCGGGTTCCGGCGGCAGCAGTTCGGAGAGGATGCCGCAGACCTTGTAGCCCGACACCAGCACGTCGTTCGGCCACTTCAGCTCCACGTCCAGGAGCCCGGGACCGTCGGCGTCGCCGTCCTCCGGCGCCTCCTCGAGGCGCGCGGCGCGGGCGCGGGCGAGTTCCCATCGCACGGCCTCGGTCATCGCAGCCCCCGCGATGAGCGGGATCCAGCCGTAGGCCTCGAGCGGGAGCGCGGGGCCGCGACCGTCGGCCGGGCGCAGCAGCATCGAGATCGCGAGCGTCTTGCCGCTCGGGGCGAGCCAGCTCCGGCCGAGCCGGCCGCGCCCGGCGGTCTGCTCGTCGGTGACCACGACCGCGCCGTGCGGCCAGGCCGAGGCATCCGCTCCCGTGGCCGCGATCCGCAGCTCGTCGTTCGTCGACCCGGCCTGTTCGAGGAACTCGAACCGGGGCACGGCGGCCCGCGAGCGCTCCCAATCCATGGCCATCACCCTACCGAGGGCCGCCGGGGCGGCAGGACGCCACGGTGGCGAGAGGCGGGAAAGGAGCGCCCCAGATTTGTAGGGTTCCGTCAACGATCCGGCCGGAGTGCTCACCGGTAGAGTGATCCGGTGACCGAAGCGACGAACGACGGCCCCGACCTCTCGACCACCGCGGGCAAGCTCGCCGACCTCAAGGCGCGCTATCACGAGGCGGTGACCGCCTCCGGGCAGGCCGCCATCGAGAAGCAGCACGCCAAGGGCAAGATGACCGCCCGCGAGCGCATCGAGGGCCTGCTCGACCCGGGCTCCTTCGTCGAGCTCGACGAGTTCGTGCGGCACCGCACCCACGCCTTCGGCATGGAGTCCAAGCGCCCCTACGGCGACGCCGTCGTCACCGGCACCGGCACCATCCACGGCCGCCAGGTCGCGGTGTACTCGCAGGACTTCACGATCTTCGGCGGCTCCCTCGGCGAGGTCGCCGGCGAGAAGATCATCAAGGTGATGGAGCTCGCGCTGAAGATCGGCGTGCCGATCATCGGCATCCTGGACTCCGGCGGCGCGCGCATCCAGGAGGGCGTCGTCGCGCTCGGCAAGTACGGCGAGATCTTCCGCCGGAACACCGCGGCCTCGGGCGTCATCCCGCAGATCTCGATCATCATGGGGCCGGCGGCGGGCGGCGCGGTCTACTCCCCCGCCCTCACCGACTTCGTGATCATGGTCGACAAGTCGAGCCACATGTTCGTCACCGGCCCCGACGTCATCAAGACCGTCACGGGCGAGGAGGTCGGCTTCGAGGAGCTCGGCGGCGCCCTGACCCACAACACCGTCTCGGGCGTCGCGCACTACCTCGCGAGCGACGAGGACGACGCGCTCGACTACGCGCGCACCCTCGTCTCGTTCCTGCCGGACAACAACATGGCCGACCCGGTCGTCTACGAGTCCGAGATCGAGCTCGAGATCACCGACGAGGACCGACGCCTGAACTCCGTCATCCCGGACTCCCCCAATCAGCCGTACGACATGCGCACCGTCATCGAGGGGCTCGTCGACCACGCCGACTTCCTCGAGGTGCAGCCGCTCTACGCGCCGAACATCGTCATCGGCTTCGCGCGCATCGAGGGCCGCTCGGTCGGCATCATCGCGAACCAGCCGAGCCAGATGGCCGGCACCCTGAACATCGCCGCGGGCGAGAAGGCCAGCCGCTTCGTGCGCTTCTGCGACGCCTTCTCCATCCCGATCCTGACCCTCGTCGACGTGCCGGGCTACCTGCCCGGTACCGACCAGGAGTGGACCGGCGTCATCCGCCGCGGCGCGAAGCTGCTCTACGCGTACGCCGAGGCGACGGTGCCGCTCGTCACCGTCATCACGCGCAAGGCCTACGGCGGCGCGTACATCGTGATGGGCTCGAAACAGCTCGGCGCCGACATCAACCTCGCCTGGCCCACCGCGGAGATCGCGGTCATGGGCGGGCAGGGCGCCGTCAACATCCTCTACCGCGCCGAGATCAAGCGCGCCGAGGAGGCCGGCGAGGACGTCGCCGCCGTGCGCACGCAGCTCGCGAACGAGTACACCTACAACGTGGCCTCCCCGTTCCTCGCCGCGGAGCGCGGCGAGCTCGACGGCGTCATCGAGCCCGCGGCCACCCGCGTCGCCATCGCCAAGGCGCTCCGCACGCTGCGCACGAAGCGCGCGAGCCTGCCGCCGAAGAAGCACGGCAACATCCCCCTGTAAGGAGCCGCTGTGACCGATCAGGACGCCCAGCCCGCCGTCGATCTCCGCTTCGTCGACCGCCGGCCGCCGACGCCCGCCGAGACCGCGGCCGTCATCGCCGTCGTCACCGCCGTGCTCGAGGAACACACCCCCGAGGCCTCCGCCGCGCCCGCCGGCCGGGACGAGTGGGTGCGCTCGGGCACGGCGCTGCGCCGGCCGATCGAGACGGGTCAGGGGCGCTGGCAGCGGTCCCTCCGCTAGGGGGACCCGATGAGGACCCGATGTCCTCACAAATGCTGACTATTGCGAACCTCGCCCCTGTTGCACTATTGATGTGCAGGCTCCAGAGGAGTCGCCATCATCACCGGTCGGGTAACCGGTGATTGTTGGGGGCGAGCCAGGGCGATATTCGGGTTGTCGCCGTGGCTCGGGCTGTGAGGGGGCCGGTCATCGACCGGCCCCCTCCTCATTTAAGCCGCGGAGCTCCCCTCAGGCAGCGCAGACGGCGCGGCAGGTCCGCGGGCACGGTGCGCCCGGCTCAGTCCTCGACGGGCTCGGTCTCGCCGGCCGGCACGGCCCGCTCCGCCTCGCCCTCGGGCGCACGCGGGATCTCGAGCCACAGTTCCACCTCGGCGTCGTCGCCGTCGTCGCCGGGCACCGCCGAGGTGCGCAGGCCGACGACCGTCACCGCGGCGGCCGATCCCTCGGCGGCGGTCCGGGCGATGATGCGGTCGGCGTTCGAGCCCGCGATCGCCTCGGCGAGCTGGGAGAGCACGCGGTCCCGCGCCACCTCGTCGAGGTCGTCGATGCCGCCCTCGTCGAGGAGCGTCACGGTCATGCCGCGTTCGCGGGCGCGCTGCACCTCGACGCGGACGGCGTCGGTGAGCAGCATCCGGCCGCGGATCTCGTCGCGGATGGCGGCCTCGAGCCGGCGGCACTCGTCGCGCTGCGACTCGCTGAGCACCCCGTCGCGGTCGATGATGCGGCGGAGCATGGGCGCGGCGACCCGGTTCGTGTGCGCGAGACGCATCCGCCCTTCGAAGAGGTAGGCGTCCTGCGCCGCCTGCCAGGCCGCCGCCTCGCGTTCGGCCTGCGCGTAGCGCCGGGTCTCCCGGGCCGAGTTCGCGAGGGCGGAGGTGAGCGCGTGCGCGATGGCCACCCAGACCACGCTGCCGATGACACCGAGGGAGCCGAGCGCGAGGGGGCCCGCCCACACCATCGTCTGCACCGCGAGCGCGATCACGCCGAGCCATGCGACGACGAGCTGGCGGCGGGCCGCGGCGATCGTCATCAGCGTGCCCACGGCCGCGACGTACCACGTGGCGTAGCCGTTGTCGCCCGAGGCGTCGAGCTGGCTCGTGGCGAGCAGCGGCAGCGCGATGCTCACCGCGAGGTCGAAGGCGGCGAGCCAGTCGGGCATCCGCGCCCGGGAGGAGGGCCAGAGGCTCAGCACCGTCGCCAAGGCGTAGCAGGCGAGGGCGACGACCGCCGGCCAGGGACTCGCGGGCACGGCGAGCGAGTACACGCCGAGGATGACGTGGTACGTCGAGAAGAGCGCCGCGAGCACGAGCAGCAGCCACCTGGGGACGGAGATCATGCGTCGCCCCCGATCGCGCCGGTCGGCCAGGCGAGGATGATCGTCGTGCCGTGCCCCGCGAGCGACTCGATCTTCGCGAGGCCGCCCGCGTTCGTCATCCGCTCCTCGATGGAGACGCGCACGCCGAGCCGCTCGTGCGGCACCGTGATCGGATCGAAGCCCACGCCGTTGTCGGCCACCTCGATGACGCAGCCATTGGCCCGCACGCCGCGCACGCGGAGCTCGCGCCGGGTCACCCGGCCCGGCTCGTCGGCGTGCTGGAGGCTGTTCACCATCGCCTGCACGGCCGCCGAGTAGAGCGCCTCGACGGCTTCGACGGGCAGTTCCACACCGCCCGCGTTCACGACGCGCACGGCGAAGCTCGCATTGAAGGTGCCGATCGCGGTGCGCAGCCGCCGCACGAGCACGCCGAGCGAGACCCGGTCGAGCGAGCGGGGGCCGGCCGCGCCGGCGTCGTCGAGCCGTGCGATCGCGTCCTTCGCCATCCGAGCGGCGAGCGCCTGCTGCTCGGGCCGGGTCGCGGCGGCGGCCGAGAGCAGCGTCGTCAGCACGCTGTCGTGGACGAGGGCGTCGACCTTGACGCGCTCGAGCTCGTTCGCGTGCAGCCGGGCGGCGAGGTCGTAGCGCTGCAGGGCCGCCTCCTGAGCCTGGTCGACGCCGATCGCCGCCTGCCGGAGCATCGTGATGATGACGAGCACGACGATGCCGAGGATGAGCGCGTAGGTGGCGTCGAGCACGGCGAGCAGCGGTTCGGCCGCGCCGCCCGATGGCGAGACCCGCACGATGCCGTAGACGATCGGCACGACGACGGTGTAGGCCGCCGCCCACCAGCTCGGCAGCGCGACGACCGCGGCGGTCGTCGCGACGGTGCAGAGGAAGTAGAGCCAGGGCACCTGCCCGGCCATCGCGCCGAAGTCCTCGACGAGCGTGGGCCAGGACAGCAGGGCGAGCAGGTAGAGGATGGCGAAGGAGAGGCACGCGGCGCGGATCGCGACCTTCGAGAGGGTGGCCGCCGCGAGCGCGACGATCGCCCCGTACACGACGGCCATGAGCGCGGCCCCGGCCCCCGGGCGCAGTACCGCGGCCTCGGCGAGGGCGGAGGGCACCGTCTGGGCGGCGAAGACGAGACCTGCGATCCCGACGGCGCGAGCGGAGATCGTCTCGACCTGGCTCCGGCTGACCGACATCCTCCGCCGGGCGGTGGGTCGGGCGACGCGCCACTCAGCGGAGGGCATCGCCCGCTTCGCCGTCGAGACCCGGGAGGATGCCGTCTTCGACCGCGCGGCGCAGCAGGTCGACCTTGGTCGGCGCGGGGCGGCCGACCTCGACGTACTTGGCGCGGATGCGGTCGAGGTACTCGCGGGCGGTGGAGTGCGCGATGCCGAGCTGGGCGGCGACGAGCTTCAGCGGCAGGCCGGAGGCGTAGAGGTGCAGCACATCGCGCTCGCGTCGGCCGAGCTGGGCCCTGGCGAAGTCGCGGTCGGCCTCGATGGCGCTCGCCCATTCGACGTTGTTCAGCACGTCGCCGCGGGCGACCGTGGAGATGGCGCCGATCACCGCGGCCATCGGCGAGGCCTTCGGAATGACGCCGGCCGCACCCGCGGCGAGCGCCTCGCGCACCGCGGCCACGCGGTCGGCGATGGAGTGCACGAGCACGTGGCTGCCGGTGGCGAGCACCTGGCGCACGTTGTCGGTGACGCTCGAGCCGTCGCCGAGCGAGAGGTCGAGGACGACGACGTCGCAGCTGCCGCCGGCGAGCGCGGCGAGCAGCTGGGGCACGTCGGCCGTGTCGGCGATGACGTCGTAGCCGGCGTCCTGGCAGGCCGCGCGCAGCCCAAGCCGGACCGCCTCGTGATCGTCGACGATCGCGACCGTCGCCTGGCGTGCGTCGCTGTCGCGCTCGTCGCTCACAGCACCCCCCGTTTCCTCAGCTGCCACCCTAGCGGGCGAGACGCGCCACTGCTTCGAGGTGGTGCGTGTTCGGGAAGAGATCGAACGCCTCGATCGCCTCCGGCTCGTAGCCGTGCCCCCGGAAGAGGGCCACGTCGCGGGCGAGCGCCACCGGGTCGCACGCGACGTACACGATCTGGGCGGGCCCGAGCCCGGCGATCCGGTCGACGACCTCACGGCCGGCGCCCGCGCGCGGCGGGTCGAGCACGACGGTGCCGGCCTTCAGGCTCGCGCGCTCGGCGACGCCCGCGCCGACGGCGAGTTCGGCGAGATAGCGGTCGACGCGAGCGGTCACGGCCTGCGCGCCGACCCACTCGGCGAGGTTCTCCCCCGCGTGCAGCGTGGCGCGCGGGTCGGTCTCGACGGTCGTGATGCGGGTCGTGTCGCCGAAGCGGCCGCCGACCGCGGCCGCGAGCAGGCCGACGCCGCCGTAGAGGTCGAGGTTCGCGGCGCGGGGGTCGAAGCGCTCGGGGTCGATCGCGCGCTGGACGGCGGCGTGCAGCGTCGCGGCGGCGCCCCGGTGCACCTGCCAGAAGCCCCCGCGGTCGACCTGGAAGCGGCGCCCGGCGACGAGCTCCTCGACGATCACGGGGTCGCGGGTCGCGGCCGGGCGCGCCGCCTGCGGGCGGCGCGGCCCGCCGCGACGACCGCGCTGGCCGCGCGGGCCGCGCTGGGACGACTCGGCGGAGGCTTCGACGGTGACGAGCTGGGCCTCGCCCGCGCTCGGCAGCACGAGGTCGATCGCCCCGACGCCGGGCATCCGCGCGTCGAGCGGGGCGAGGGCCGCGAGCTCGGCGGCTGCGAGCGGAAGCGACGAGACCGGGACGACGCGACGGCTGCGCGCCGCGTACGGCCCGACCCGGCCCTCAGCGTCGACGTGCAGCCGCACCCGGGTGCGCCAGCCGGTGCCGTTCGCGGCGTCGACGCCCGGCGCGAGCTCCGCGGCCACGGCCGCGACCTCGGGCGCGAGCGCGACGCCGCCCATGCGGGAGAGGGCGTCGGCGAGCACCTCGCCCTTGAGCGCCCGCTGGCGCTCGATGCGGATGTGCCCGAACTCGGCGCCGCCGGCCCGCTCGGCCGGGTCGCGATCGACGGAGGCCTCGGCCCAGACGTGCTCGCGACGGTCCGGCGAGGCGTCGAGCACCTCGACGGTGTCGGCCCGCCAGAAGCGGTCCTTCGAGGCATCCGTCACCCGTGCTCGCACCCGCTCGCCGGGGATGGCGTCGGCGACGAAGACGACGCGGCCGTCGTGGCGGGCGACCGCGATGCCGCCGTGGGCGATGCGGTCGACCTGGAGGTCGAGCAGGGATCCGAGCATGCATCGAGCATCCCACAGCGGCGCAGGGCGGCCGCCGCGCGGCAAGATGGACCCATGCGCCTCTACCTCGCCTCCACCTCCCCCGCCCGACTGCAGACGCTGCGGGCCGCGGGCATCGAGCCGATCCCGGTCGCCCCGGGCGTCGACGAGCGTGCGGTCGTCGAGGCGTACGAGGGCCAGCACGGTCCGCTCCCGGTGGAGCGGATGGTGCAGCTGCTCGCGCAGGCGAAGGCCGAGGCGCTGCTCGGCACGACCCCCGGCGGCGAGCCGATCGACGGGCTGATCTTCGGCGGGGACTCGGCGTTCCTCGTCGACGGCCGCATCCACGGCAAGCCGCACGCGCCCGAGGTCGCCAAGCAGCGCTGGCTCGCGCAGAACGGCGGCAGCGGGGCGCTGTGGTCCGGGCACTGGCTCATCGACCACCGCGGCGGTCGGGTGAACCGGGCGGTGGGGCGGGCGGATGTCGCGACGGTGCGCTTCGCGACGCTCGACGAGGCGGAGATCGACGCGTACATCGCGACGGGCGAGCCGCTGGCCGTGGCGGGGGCGTTCACCGTCGACAGCCTCGGCGGGCCGTTCATCCGCTCGGTCGAGGGCGACCCGTCGACCGTGGTGGGCCTCTCGCTCTCGACGCTCCGGGAGCTCGTGCGCGAGCTCGGCGTGCCGTGGACGGAACTCTGGAATCGCTGAACCCCGAAATCGCCGATCCGATCGGCAACTTCGCCGGACTGACGCCGGAGTTGTGAGCTGCCGCACCCCGCAACCGCGTCTTTTTGTGGGAGCCCTTCAAAGCTGAGGGGGTCCCGAGCAATAGAGTTGAGAACTATGCCGCGCATCACCAAGGTCCTCATCGCCAATCGTGGCGAGATCGCCGTCCGCGTCATCCGGGCGGCTCGCGACGCCGGAATCGGCTCGGTCGCCGTCTACGCCGACCAGGACCGCGACGCGCGCCACGTGAAGCTCGCCGACGAGGCGTACGCCCTCGACGGCGCCACGAGCGCCGACACCTACCTCGTCATCGACAAGCTGCTCTCGGTGGCCCGCCGCTCCGGCGCGGACGCGGTGCACCCGGGCTACGGCTTCCTCGCCGAGAACCCCGACTTCGCCCGCGCGGTCATCGCCGCCGGCCTCGTCTGGATCGGCCCCTCCCCCGAGGCCATCGAGCGCCTCGGCGACAAGGTCTCCGCGCGGCACGTGGCCGAGAAGGTCGGCGCCCCCCTCGCCCCCGGCACCCTGAACCCGGTCGCGGGCGCCGAGGAGGTGCTCGAGTTCGTCGACCAGCACGGCCTGCCCGTCGCCATCAAGGCGGCGTTCGGCGGCGGCGGCCGTGGCCTCAAGGTCGCCCGCACCCGCGAAGAGGTGCCCGAGCTCTTCGACTCGGCCACCCGCGAGGCGGTCGCCGCCTTCGGCCGCGGCGAGTGCTTCGTCGAGAAGTACCTCGACAAGCCGCGCCACGTCGAGACCCAGTGCCTCGCCGACCAGCACGGCAACGTCGTCGTCGTCTCCACCCGCGACTGCTCGCTGCAGCGTCGCCACCAGAAGCTCGTCGAGGAGGCGCCCGCGCCATTCCTCAGCCAGGTGCAGATCGACGCCCTCTACTCGGCCTCGAAGGCCATCCTGAAGGAGGTCGGCTACGTCGGCGCCGGCACCTGCGAGTTCCTCATCGGCCAGGACGGCACCGTCTCGTTCCTCGAGGTGAACACCCGCCTCCAGGTGGAGCACCCCGTGTCCGAGGAGGTCACCGGCCTCGACCTCGTCCGCGAGCAGTTCCGCCTCGCCGAGGGCGGCGTGCTCGACTACGACGACCCCGAGGCGAGCGGCCACTCGATCGAGTTCCGCATCAACGGCGAGGACCCGGGCCGCAACTTCCTGCCCGCGCCCGGCCCGATCCACCAGCTCCGCTTCCCCGGCGGCCCCGGCATCCGCGTCGACTCGGGCGTGACGAGCGGCGACGAGATCTCCGGCGCCTTCGACTCACTGCTCGCGAAGCTGATCGTGACCGGCAAGGACCGTCAGGAGGCGCTCTCGCGCGCCCGCCGCGCCCTCGACGAGTTCGAGGTCGCCGGCCTGCCCACGGTGCTGCCGTTCCACCGCGACATCGTGACGAACCCGGCCTTCGCGCCCGAGGGCGAGCAGCCGTTCTCGATCTACACGCGCTGGATCGAGACGGAGTACGAGAACACGCTCGAGCCCTGGTCGGGCGAGCTCGAGGAGGTGCGCGGCCCGGCCGCGCGCGCGAGCGTCGTCGTCGAGGTCGACGGCCGCCGCATCGAGGTCTCGCTGCCGAAGAAGCTCGTCGGCACCGCCGGGTCCAACGGCGGCGCCTCGGCCGGCGCCCCGGCGCCCCGACGCCGCGCCGCGGGCGGGGCGGTCGACACCGCCACCGGCGACGCCGTGAAGGCCCCCATGCAGGCGACCGTCGTGAAGGTCGCCGTCGCCGAGGGCGACAAGGTCGTCAAGGGCGACCTCGTGCTCGTGCTCGAGGCGATGAAGATGGAGCAGCCGATCATCGCGCACAAGGACGGCATCGTCGGCGTCGTGAACGCCGAGCCCGGCGTCACGGTGTCGAGCGGGCACCTGCTGCTGTCGATCGCGGACGCGTAGGACCCGAGTCCTCGCCCCTGGTGCCATCGGACTGAACATGATGGCACCCCATCCTCGTCGCGGCGGCACTCGGCTTGTCGTTCGTTCTCGGTGAGCGAGCGGCCGAGCACCTCCCCCCGCACGAGCCGGACGTCGCCGCCGCGCCGCCGGTCGCCGCTCAGTAGCCGGGTCGGCCCGGCGCCCGCCACCGGAGTGCCGCGGCGAGCGCGGCCAGCAGGACGACCGCCGCACCGTATCCGTACGTCGTCGCGCCCAGCGAGATCGCGGGGGCGAGGAGGCCCGCGATGACGGCCGGGATGCCGAAGGCGAGGTAGGAGAGGGTGTAGAGCGCGGCGAAGGTGGCGGCCCGCTCGGACGGTGCCACGGCGGGGATGATCGAGCGCAGGACGCCCATGAAGGCGGTGCCGAATCCCGAACCGGCGATGACGACCGCGGCGAAGTACGCGGCGAGCGAGTGCGCCCCGAGCGCGAGCAGGCTGAGCGCCGTTCCGGCTGCCAGGGCCGCGGCGCCGTACACGGTGATCGTCCTCGGCGAGCGGGATCGGATGAGCGCCGCGGTCACGGCCCCGGAGCCGGCGAGGGCGGCGACCGCGAGGCCCTGCCAGACGTGGAGCTCGGCGCCGAGCTCGCGGTGCACGATGCTCGCACCGAGCGAGAGGAAGAGCCCACCGGTCGCCCAGCCGGCGAGCACGACGGGGGCGCTTCGCAGGAACAGGCCGCGCACGTGCGCAGGCACCCCCAGCCGCGGGCGGAGCGAGGCCGGCCAGCCGGGGTGGCGCGGGGAGGTCTCGGGCGCGACCCAGGCGAGCAGGGACATCGCGAGGAAGGCGATCGTGAGCGGGAGGAACACGGCGGCGAGCGGGTCGGGGGCGACATCGAGCACCGCGCCCGCGGCGAGCGCCCCGAGCGCGAGCCCCGCCATCGGCGCGACCGCGTTCCAGAGGGCGGCGGAACCGGGACGGTCGAGCGGCTCGAGATCGGCGATGCTCGCGGAGAGCGCGGAGAGCAGGAGCCCGCTCGCCACCCCCTGCACGGCCCGCGCCGCGAACAGGGTCGCCGTGGCATCCGCATGCCAGAAGAGGAGCACGCTCAGCGCGAGCAGCAGGAACCCGGCGCTGACGACCGGCCGGCGGCCGAGGTGATCCGACAGCGAGCCGGTCGTGAGCAGCGCGCCGAGCAGCGTGATCGCGTAGACGGCGAACACGGCGGTGATGGTGCCCGAATCGATGCCGAGTTCGGCCTGCAGCACGGGGTAGAACGGCGACGGGGCGCTCGCCCCGGCCATCATCACGGTGACGCCGGCGACCGCGAGGGCGAATCCGGGTCCGGCGGGGCGAGTGCGCATAAGACATCCTGTCTGTTCCAAAAATCTCGAACAATTGGACGGTACTCGCCATCCGCGCATTATTCAACTATTCTCGAACCATGCGCGCCCCGGTCGAGCTCCCGCACCCGGAACGGGCCGAACTCACCCTCGGCGCCGTGCTCTTCGCGCTGAGCGATCCCGAGCGACTCGCGATCGCGCAGCAGCTCCACGACGGCCCGCTCGACATGGCGGCGTGCCACCTGAGCGACCCGAACGTGCCCAAATCGACGAAGTCGCACCTCATGAAGGTGCTCCGCGAAGCCGGCGTCATCCGCAACGAGCCGAACGGGCGCGGACGCCTGCTCACCCTGCGCCGCGAGGACCTCGACGCCCGATTCCCAGGGCTCCTCGATACGATCCTCGACGCCGCCGAGTAACGCTGGTCGCGAGGTCTTGCACCTCCCCCTGGGGCAGCTCCTACTCTGAGCCCATGCATACCACCGGTCAGATCGCCCAGCTCACCGCGCTCTCCGAAAAGGCGATCCGCCTGTACGCGGACCGTGGGCTCCTCGTCGCGGAGCGGAACGCCGCCCACCACCGAGTGTTCGACGACGATCAGGTCGACCGGGCGCGGCGGATCGTCCTGCTCCGAGCCCTCGACCTCTCGCTCTCAGAGGTCCGAGCGGTCCTCGATGCCGACGACCCGACTCGCGCGTTCGACGCGCACTGGGAGGGCCGCCGACGCACGCTCCAGCATTCCTCCGACGTCGCCGAGTACGTCCGCCGTTCGCTCTCGGGCCCGCCGGAGCTCCCGGACGGCCTCGACGTCCAGCGACGCAGTGTCCCCGATCGGGTCGTCCTGGCCAAGCGCGGCACGGCGACACTCCCGGCCGTGCCCGCCGTGCTCCCGCAGCTCACCGGCGAGCTCTTCACCGCCCTGCTCGACGCCGAGGCGCCGCTCACCGGACCGCCGT
Source organism: Agromyces soli (assembly GCF_022811605.1). GTDB lineage: Bacteria > Actinomycetota > Actinomycetes > Actinomycetales > Microbacteriaceae > Agromyces > Agromyces soli. The sequence continues at coordinate 3,638,698 of NZ_CP094533.1, forward strand.
TCGTCGAGTACCTCACCCGGGCCACCGAGAGCTCCCCCGCCCAGTTGCGGGGCTGCGTGCCCTTCGACGGTTCGCTCACCCCGGCCGCGGGCCTGGAGATCACACTCGACCCCGCCCACGACGAGCTCTTCGTCCCCCTCGCTCAGCAGCACGCCGACGACCAGGCGCTCCTCGTCGCCGTGCACGACTACCTCACCGCGACGCACGGCCGCCAGCGCACCGGCGCGAATCGCGAGAGCTACTTCCGCTCGTTCGGCACCGGCGCGGACGGCGAGGTGATGGAGGTCGGCATCCCCGTGACGAGCGCACGGCTCGACGACGCCATCGACGACGAGGCCGCCGCAGGGCTCACCGCGCGGTCCTGAGCGCGCGGGGCCCGCTCCGCTCGAGCATTGTCGACCCGAAGCGGCCCGCCTAGGCTGGCCGGATGACCGAGCCGGCCGGCGAGCGAGCCCTGCCACCGCTGAGCGAGCGGGTGCGGCCCACTGCGCCGCCGCGCCTGGCGCATCCGGACGTCGCGGAGTGGCGCGCCGTCGGCGAGCCGGAACTCGACGCCGTCGCCGAGCTCGAACGGGCGATCTCGGAGGCCGACCATCCCGAGTACTCGACGACCCGCGACGATCTCGCCGACGAGCTGGGGATGTCCTTCGTCGACCGCGGGCGCGACTCGATCGTGGGCCTCGACGGCTCGGGCCGCGCGATCGCCTGGGGGCTCGTGCAACAGCCGCCGGGGCAGGACACGCTCGTCCGCTCGATCGTCATGGGCGGCGTGCATCCGAAGCACCGGCGCCGGAGCGTCGGACGGCTCCTGCTCGCCTGGCAGCGGGCCCGGGCCGAGCAGCAGCTCGCGGCGTCCGAGCGGCGCCTCCCCGGCTGGATCATGGCCTTCTCCGACGACCGCGCCGCGGGCGCCGCACCGCTCTTCGGCGGGGCCGGCTTCGCGGCGGCGCGGTTCTTCGCGGGCCTGCGCCGCGACCTCGCCGAGCCGATCGAACCGCTCGAGCTCGTCGACGGGCTCAGCCTGGAGCGCCTCTCCCCCGAGCGCTTCGAGCAGGTGCGCACGGCGCGCAACGACGCGTTCCGCGACCACTGGGGCAGCCAGCCGTCCTCTGCCGAGCAGTGGCGGGCGTTCGTGTCGCGCACCGCGTTCCGGCCGTCGCTCTCCTTCGTCGCCGTCGACCCGGCGATCGATCGCGCCGTCGGCTTCGTGCTCGCCGACGTCGACGAGGACGACTGGGCCCGACAGGGCTTCTCCAGCTCGCACGTCCCGCTCGTCGGGGTGGCCCGCGCCGCGAGAGGACGCGGCGTCGCCAGCGCCCTGCTCGCCGCCCACCTCCGGGCGACCGCCGAGGAGGGCATCGACTTCTCGACGCTCGAGGTCGACGCGGCGAGCCCCACCGGCGCCTTCGCGCTCTACGAGCGGATGGGGTACCGTCCCGCGGCTCGGGAGACCGGCTACACGATCGTGTACTAGCCGCTCGGGCCAAGCGAACGGGTCCCCACCGACCGATGCCGATGGGGACCCGTCTCAGGCCGGCGTCCGCCGCCGGGCTAGCACCCGGCGGCCGCTGCGGCCGCACGAGCGGCGGCCGCGTACGGCGGGTAGGTGGCCGCCTTGCCGAAGGCGCACAGTTTCGCCCACGTGTTCGCCCCCACGATCCCGTCGGCCGTCAACCCGGAGTTGCGCTGGAACGACTTGACCGCCGTCGCAGTCGCCGGGCCGAAGTTGTTGTCGACCACGGTCACCTGGTTGTACTGGCGCAGAATCGCCTGGATGTGCCCGATGCACGTCGAATAGCCGCCCTGCGAGTACTGGTAGTCCACACACCGCCCAGCTGCCTGGGCGGGCGCGGCCGCGGCCACTCCGCCCAGCAGCGTCGCGCCGGCGAGGACGGCGCCGATCAGCGCCTTTCGAATCTTCACTCGTGCTCTCCGTTCCCCCGTGCCATGACTGGCACTGTGCACCGCGATGTTGCGGCTCGGAAAGGGTGTTTCCAGCAGAGGCGGATTCGTTACCCGCGCGATCGCCGTCGAGCCAGGAGCGCGCTGACGCGCTCGGCTCAGCAGACCTCTTGGGAGTGCTCGGTCAGGATCCAGCGGCCTCCGCCCGGCACGAGCACGACGGTGCCGCAGTCGCCGGAGCCGTACGTGACGAACAGCTCGGCTCGGTCGGCCGCCTCGCTGACCGTCTCGACCTCGGCATCCGCGCTCTCGCCGAGCGCCGCGTACAGCTGCGCGGTCGTGGCGATCATCTCGGCGCACCCGCCGAGTGCGACGCCGCTCGCGGCGAGTTCGGCCAGCATCTTCGTGACGAGCTCCTCGCTCACGTAGGAGCAGGCCAGCTCGACCTCCGGCTCGCGGCTCGCCGCGAGCCAGTTCCGGAAGCTCTGCTCAGGGGTCTCCGCCGCCGCGGGACTCGGTGGGGGCGACGACGACGCCGGGGTCGACGCCCCGCTGGGCGCGGCTCCGTCGGTCGGCGCGCTCGCGCATCCTGCGAGCAGGCCCGCGAGGAGCGTCGCGGCGAGCAGCGGGCGGATGGCGCGGCGAATCGAGCGAGACGTGGTCACCGTCCCATCCTGCCGGGTTCCGAGGCGCGGCTGCGACGCCCGCCCTCGACCGTCACCCCGTCCCGGTGAGGTGATCGTAGTCGCCGCGCGCCCAGGCGGCGTGCCGGTCCGCCGAGGCGCGCAGGCGGGCCTTCCCCATGGAGCGGATGGCGCCGCCGAAGTTGCCGTAGATGCGGTCGAACTCGTATCGCTCGACGTGATCGGCGATCCGCAGCACGACCCCCGCCGAGAGCGGGATCCGGTTCGGGTACGAGCGCATGAACGCGAGCGTTTCCCCGTCGGGGTTGACCCCGATGGTGTCACCGGTCAGCAGCACCCCGGCGCCGTCGCGCCCGACCCAGTGCACGACGCAGCTGCCCGGGAAGTGCCCGCCGGGCTGCGAGGCGACCACGCCGGGGACCAGCTCGATCTCGCCGCCCCAGTACACGACCGGCTCCGGCGTGACACCGAGCCACTCGCGGTCCACGTTCGAGACGTACACGGTCGCCCCGCCGAGCGCCCGCGACCACAGCGACTGCAGCCCGTACATGTGCGGGTGCGAGGCGATGATCGCAGCGAGCGGGCCGAGCGCGCGAACCGCCTCGACCGCGCGTTCGCTGATCGATGCCGGCACCTCCACCATGACGTTGCCGGCCTCCGTGACGATGACCTTCGCCTGCTGGTCGATGCCGGGTCCACCGTCGACCGCGATCGACCACAGCCCTGGCTCGGTCTCGACGACGTCGATGCTGCCGGCGAAGTCGGCCGGGTCGACCCAGTGCTGCCGTCGGTCCGCCGCCAGGTACTGGCGTTCATCGGCGCAGATCGGACAGAGCCCCGGCAGCGCCTCGGGGTCGTACTCGACGCCGCAGACGGCGCACTGGCGGACTCCTGGGTTCATGCGAGCTCCTCACCTCGCACCCCAGTCTCGGACCTCAAGCGCACTCGAGGTCAAGCCGGACGGCTCACCGCCACGTCTCCACGAGTCGCGTCGCGAGCGCCCGGTCGACGTCGGCCGGCACCGCGTGCGGTCCGGTGAACGGGGCCCGGCCGGTGGCGATCGCGGCGAGGCTCGCCGCCTGCAGCGAGAGCCCGAGGTCCATCGCCTGGATGGGGTTCCCGCTCGCCGCGACGAGATTGATCATGCGGGTGCCGTGCAGCACGACGATCTCGCGTCCGTCCGGCATCCGGTAGAGGCTGCGCGCCGACGCGTCGCCGCCCGGCACCGACAACGAGCGCTGTTCGACGGCCGCCTCGGCGAGCGCGGCGAGATCGAGCTCGTACGGTTCGTGCCCGACCCCGGCGATGATGAGCCCGTCCGGCAGCAGCGGGAACGCCTCGGCGGGCACGACATCCGGATGCCCCGTCGCGAGGAAGAGCGCGTCCGAGCCCGGCAGCAGCTCGGCGAGCGGGCCCACCCGGTGCCCGTGCATGATCGCCTCGAGCGCCCGGTACGGGTCGGCGTCCGCGACGCTCACCCGGGCGCCGAGCCGCTGGAGCGTGTCGGCGACCCCCTTGCCGCACGGCCCGTAGCCGATGACGGTGGCGCGGATGCCGGGCAGCATCGCGTTCGTCGCGTTCATGAACCCCTGCACGATGCTCTGCCCCACGCCGTACTCGTTCTCGACGAGGAGCTTCAGCCGGCTGTCGTTGATCACGATGACCGGGAAGTCGGCCTCCACCTCGAGCTCGCGGAGTCGGCGTCCGCCGGTCGTCGTCTCCTCCGTCGCACCGAGGAACCCGGCGGCGCGCGGGCCGCCCCGCAGCACGAGCTCGATCATCTCGCCGCCGTTGTCGAGCAGCAGCTCGGGTTCGGCGGCCACGACCCGTGCGACGTTGCGGGAGTGCTCGGCCGGGTCATCCGTCCGCTCCCCCACCACCGTCGCGCCGAGCTCGGCGAGCGCCGCCGCAGTCTCGGGCACGGTGGTGCCGAGATTGCCGGTGATCGTGACGCGCGCGCCGACCCGGAGCAGCCACTGCACGAGCACCCCGGTCTTCGGCTCGGTGTGCAGGCAGATGCCGACGTGGCGTCCGGCGAAAGCCTCGGCGTGCTCGCGCATCGTCGCCGCGAGCACCGGCATGGAGCGTGCAGCCCAGTCGAGCGCGGGGAACCCGCTCGGCGGGAGGTGGAGATCGGTCATCGTCGGGTCCTTTCCGATGACCGAAACCTATCGCGCCGACTCCCCGACGCGCACCCGGTAGCGGAGGTGCGTGGTGAGCGGCGAGGACTCGGCGCCCACCTGCTCGATCCCGATCGTCGCGGCGTCGATCCGGTCGAAGAGGCGCACCCCGGCGCCGAAGAGCACCGGCGAGACGGCGAGGTGGAACTCGTCGACGAACCCGGCGTTCAGCGCCTGCACGATCGTGTCCGCGCCACCGGCGATCCGGACGTCGCGCGCGCCGGCGGCCGCACGAGCCTGCTCGACCGCGGACTCGATGCCGTCGGTGACGAAGAAGAAGGTGGTGCCGCCGGCGCGCACCCACGGCTCGCGCGGCGCGTGGGTCACGACGAACACCGGGGTGTGGAACGGCGGCTCCTCCGGCCACATGGCCTCGCCGGCGTCGAACATGCGCCGGCCCATGACGCTCGCCCCGGTGCGCTCGAAGGTGGCGCGGACGAGATCGTTGTCGGGCCCCTCCTCGCCGCCGGTGCCGAGCTGCAGGTTCTCCCTGAAGTGCTTCTGCCGGAACACCCACTGCTGCAGCTGCATCCACTGCCGCCCCATCAGCTCGTCCGCGGAGGCCGGGGCGATGAAGCCGTCGAGCGACATCGAGACGCTGAAGAACACGGTGCCGGCCATCAGTGCGCCCCCTGCGTCCGGCTCGCGCGTTCGACGTAGGCGGCGAGTTCCGCGAGCGTCTGCCGGCCGCCCTCGACGGCGCCGTGCCGTTCGATGGCGGCGTCCCGCAGCTCCCGGCTCGGGAACACGGTCAGCATGCGGACCGCGGTCGACTCCCCGCGCTCCTCGAAGCTCAGCACGGACTCGAAGGCGTCGGGGTCGTCGCGATGCTCGCCGTGGAGCATGGCGATGCGCTCCGGCGGGACGATCTCGGTCCAGCTGATCCACTCGGGGTACTTCGTGCCGTCCGGCCCGTGCATCACGAACTCCCAGACCCCGCCTTCGCGGAACTCGAAGGCGCGGGTGGTGGTCGTGAACCCGTGCGGCCCCCACCACTGCGACAGGTGCCGCACCTCGGTGAAGGCCTCGAACACGAGGGCCCGCGGGGCCGAGATCACCCGGGTGATCACGATCTCGCGGTCGGCCGTGGCCGACTCCGTCCCGCTCGTCGCCTGGTCGTTCGTCATTCTGCACTCCGTTTCTGCTCGAGGTCCTGCACGTACGCGTCGAGGCGGTCGAAGCTCTCGTTCCAGAACCGCTCGAAGCCGCCGGCCCATTCGTGCACCGGCTCGAGGCCGCGCGCATCGAGCCGGTACACGCGCTGCCTGCCGTCGCGCCGGTCGTGCACGAGCCCGACCTCCCGCAGCACGCGCAGGTGCTTCGAGGCCCCGGGCTGGCTCAGGCCGAGCTCCTCGGCGATGGAGGTCGCGGGGCGCTCGCCGGCGCGGAGCAGCAGCAGGATGTCTCGTCGCTGCGGCTCGGCGATCGCGTTGAAGACGTCGGAGGTCGTCGCTGCACGGGCCATCCCCTGAATATATACCCATATGGGAAATTATTGCAAGGCGCGCCCGCTCACCCGCGTCGAGCTTCGACGATCCGTCCGGCGCCCCCTTGACAGCCCCAATGCCGAGTGCTTCACTCTTCTCACTCACTGGAATCCAGTTTCCGCAGAACGAAAGCTGGATTCCTCCGGCAGGGTCGCCGGCTCGCGTCGGTGCACCCTGCCACCTCGGTCCGTTCCCCACACGGCCCCGGTGAAGACACATGCGATACCGCATCAACCGCAACCGACAGCAGAGGAACCATGGGACGCACACGAAGCGCCGCGAAAGCCACCCCCGCCAGGCCCGAAGATGCGAAGCTCGGCCTCGGCCCGACCTTCGCCTACGGTCTGCAGCACGTGCTCACGATGTACGGCGGCATCATCGCCCCGCCCCTCGTGATCGGCCAGGCCGCTGGCCTCAGCCAGCTGGAGATCGGCGTGCTCATCGCGAGCGCGCTGTTCATCGGCGGCCTCGCCACCATCCTGCAGACCATCGGCATCCCCTTCTTCGGCTCCCAGTTGCCGCTCGTGCAGGGCGTCTCCTTCGCCGGTGTCGCCACGATGCTCGCGATCCTCTCCGGCGGCGGCGGGCTGCCGGCGGTCTTCGGCGCCATCCTCGCCTCCGCGGTGATCGGCATCCTCATCGCCCCCTTCTTCGCCATGATCGTGAAGTTCTTCCCGCCCGTCGTCACCGGCGTCGTGATCACCTCGATCGGCCTGACGCTGATCCCGGTGGCGGGGACCTGGGCGATGGGCGGGGCCGGCGCGCCCGACTTCGGCGACCCGGCGAACCTCGGGCTCGCCGGCGTGGCGCTGCTCATCATGGTGCTGCTGACGAAGTTCGGCACGCCGGCGCTGGCTCGCCTCGCCATCCTGCTCTCGCTGGTGCTCGCGACCGTCGTCGCCGCGTTCTTCGGCCGGGTCGACTTCGCGGGCGCCCTCGAGGGCCCGATCTTCGCCGTGCCGACGCCCTTCCAGTTCGGCCTGCCGACCTTCGAACCCGCGGCGATCATCTCGATGCTCATCGTCGTGCTCGTCACCTTCACGGAGACGACCGCCGACATCCTCGCCGTCGGCGAGGTCGTCGGCACGAAGGTGGACTCCAAGCGGATCGCGGCGGGCCTGCGCGCCGACATGCTCTCGAGCGCGGTCTCGCCGGTCTTCAACTCGTTCACGCAGAGCGCGTTCGCGCAGAACGTCGGGCTCGTCGCCATCACCAAGGTGAAGAGCCGCTACGTCGTCGCCGCGGGCGGCGTCGTGCTCGTGCTGCTCGGCGTGCTGCCCGTGCTCGGGCGGATCGTCGCGGCCATCCCGACGCCCGTGCTCGGCGGGGTCGGCGTGGCCCTGTTCGGCACGGTCGCCGCGAGCGGCATCGCGACGCTCTCGAAGGTCGACTACAAGAACAACCTGAACCTCATCATCGTCGCGATCTCGCTCGCCTTCGGCATGCTGCCCGTGGTGCTGCCCACGATCTACGACGCGTTCCCGAGCTGGTTCCAGATCATCTTCCACTCCGGGATCAGCTCGGCGACGATCATGGCCGTGCTGCTCAACGTCCTGTTCAACCACGTCGTGCGGCGCTCGAACTCGCGCGGCGATCGCTCGACCTTCGTCGCGGCGCCGACGCGCCTGGTGCCCGAGGAGGCGCTCACCGCGCTCGAGGAGGGCGACTACTACGTCGGCGGCAAGCTCATCGACAAGGACGGCGCCGAGGTGAAGATCGTGCCCACCGGCTCGATCCCCGCCGTCGACCCCGAGCGCCCCTAGCCCGCTCCCCCTCACACAACTCAGGAACATCTGGCAGTTATGGCCCCCGAGACATTTCGCCCGGCCCGTGATTCCGCGGGCCGGGCGAAGGGCGTTCCTGAGTTGTGTGAGCGCGCAGGATGCCTCGGGCGAGGGATGCCGCGGGCTACCGGCGACGCGGGCTACCGGCGACGCGGAAGGCGCGCCCGCCGAACCGTCGTGAGCGCCTCGACGATCAGCCGGGTCGCGAGTTCCGGCTGCTCGACCACGGTGCGCGCGGGCAGGCGAAGCACCGGGTAGCCGAGCGCGAGCAGCCGGGCGTCACGGCGCCGATCGGCTTCGAACTGCGGTTCGGCGGCGTGGAAGCGATACCCGTCGACCTCGATGACCAGGCACCGCTCCACGAGCGCATCGACCCGGGCGACCCCCGCGAACTCGACCTGCTGGACGAACGCCACGCGCAGCGCCAGCAGGATCTCGACGAGGTGGGATTCGGCGCCCGAGCCGGAGCCGGCGAGGAGGGTCATCGGCGCCCGCTCGCGCGACCAGATCGCATCGAGCAGCGTCTGCGCGGCCGGGAGCGGGAGCGCCCCGGCGGCGACCGCCGACTCGAACGCCGCACGCACGTCCGCACGCGGCGCGCATCCCGCGGCATCCGACAGCGCCTCGCGCAGCTCGACGCGCCAGCTCGACGCGCGTGGCGACCTGCGCAGCACCGGGCCGTCGCGCCAGTGCACCAGGCACGGCCGGGCCGGATATCGGTCCGCGCGCATCCCGCTGGTCTCGTCGCTCCGCCAACGGAGTCTGGATGCGTTCCGCGGGAGCGTGATATGCGTCGCATCGTCGCGGAACCCGCCCCAGAGCCCGTAGCTCCGGAGCGCGCTCAGGCAGCCGACCCGGCCGCCGAGCCGCACCGCGACCCGCGCGTCGAGCGGCGCGGCGGGAATCGCGAAGTACCCGCGGCGGATCCGGAGGACCGCCCCACCGCGAACGGCCGCCGCGAGCTGCACGTCTCGGAAACCGCGGTCGAGGAGCTCGGCACGGCAGGCGATGCCGCCGAGCGCGGTGAGTGCCGTGACGAGACGCCGTTCCACGCCTCACATGGTCGCCGGAGGCACCACCCCGGATGCCGGTCGGGCTCAGGAACGGGGATGGCGCGTCCGCGGCCTCCAGTGTGGAGGACGAACGTCGCTGGCGAGAGAACTCAGGAACCTCCCCCGCACAATCCCCGGAAACTCGGGCCCCAGGCGGATCCACGACCCGCATAACCGCCAGATGTTCCTGAGTTGTGTGAGGAGGGGGAGGGAGGGGAGAGTCAGCGCACGACGTGCATGGCGCGGGCCGCGTCGGTGAGCGAGCCCGAGAGCGAGGGGTAGACCGGGAACGCCTCGGCGAACTGGTCGACCGTGAGCCGGTGCTCCACGGCGAGCGCGAGCGGGAAGATCAGCTCGGACGCCTTCGGGGCGACGATCACGCCGCCGATGATCGCGCCGGAGCCGGCCGAGGCGAAGAGCTTCACGAAGCCGTCGCGGATGCCCATCATCTTCGCCCGCGGGTTCGAGGCGAGCGGCAGCTTGTAGACGGTGCCAGGCACGACGCCCTCCTCGATCTCCTTCTGCGTCCAGCCGACGGTCGCGATCTCGGGCTGGGTGAAGATGTTCGAGGTGATGTTGCGGTTCTCGGGCGGGTTCACGACGTCGCCCATCGCGTGGAACACGGCCGTGCGGCCCTGCATCGAGGCGACCGAGGCGAGCGGCAGGAACGTCGTGCAGTCGCCGGCCGCGTAGATGTTCGGCATCGAGGTGCGGGCGACCCGGTTCACCCGGATGTGCCCGGACTCGGTGAGCTGCACGCCGGCCTCCTCCAGGCCGATGCCGTGCGTGTTCGGCACCGAGCCGACCGCCATGAGGCAGTGCGAGCCGCGCACCTCGCGCCCGTCGGTGAGCGTCGCGACGACCGAGTCGCCGTCGCGCACCACGGACTCGGCGCGGGACTTGTTCATGACCTTCATGCCGTTGCGGGTGAAGACCTTCTCGATGACCGCCGCGGCGTCGGCGTCCTCGCCCGGCAGCACCTGGTCGCGGCTCGAGATGAGCGTCACCTTGGCGCCGAGCGCGCGGTACGCCGAGGCGAACTCCGCCCCCGTCACGCCGGAGCCGACGACGATGAGGTGCTCGGGGATCTGCTGCAGGTGGTAGAGCTGCGTCCAGGTGAGGATGCGCTCGCCGTCCGGCACGGCGGTGGGCAGCACGCGCGGCGTGGCGCCCACCGAGATGACGAGGGTGTCCGCCTCGATGCGGTCGAAGTCGGTGCCGCCCTTCGAGGTCGAGACGATGACGGCGTTGGCGCCGTCGAGCCGCCCTTCGCCCTGCACGAGGTGCACGCCCGCCTCGATGAGGTTCGAGCGCATGTCCTCCGACTGCTGGGCGGCGAGCCCGAGCAGGCGCTTGTTCACGGCGGCGAGGTTGATGGCGACCTTGGGCTTCACGGCCTTCTCGGACTCGCCCTTCGCGTAGAACTGCACGCCGAGGTCGGCGGCCTCCTTCACGGCGTTCGAGGCCTCCGCGGTGGCGATGAGCGACTTCGAGGGGACCACGTCGGTGAGCACGGCCGAGCCGCCCACGCCCGCCCGTTCGATGAGCGTGACTTCGGCGCCGAGCTGCGCCGCGGCGAGCGCCGCCTCGTACCCGCCGGGACCGCCTCCGAGGACAGCGATTCTCTGGGTGCGCTCGAATTCATAGGCCATGCTCAATATTCTGGCGCAGGCCGCGAAAGGGCAGCAAACGAGCAGGCGGATGCCACCGCCCTCCCGCGCTGATTAGCATGGTGGGATGACCGAGCAGAACCCCCTCGACGATCCCGCCGCCGACCCCTTCGTGGTGGCCCAGCAGGCGGCCGACCGCATCGCCGAGCTCACCGGGGTCGCCCGGCACGACCTGGCCCTCACCCTCGGCTCCGGCTGGGGCAAGGCCGCCGAGATCATCGGCGAGACCACGCACACCATCCCGGCGACCGAGGTGCCCGGCTTCTCGAAGCCCGCGCTCGAGGGTCACGTCGGCACGCTGCGCTCGGTGCTGCTGCCGAACGGCAAGCGGGCGCTCGTGATCGGCGCGCGCACCCACTACTACGAGAACCACGGCGTGCGCCGGGTCGTGCACTCGGTGCGCACCGCCGCCGCGACCGGGGCGAAGACGATGATCCTCACGAACGGCGCCGGCGGCATCAAGTCGCACTGGAAGCCGGGCACGCCCGTGCTGATCAGCGACCACATCAACCTCACCGCCGACTCGCCGCTCGAGGGCGCGACGTTCATCGACCTCACCGACCTGTACTCGGCGCGCCTGCGCGAGCTCGCCCGCTCGATCTCGCCCGAGCTCGACGAGGGCGTCTACTGCCAGTTCCGCGGGCCGCACTACGAGACGCCGGCCGAGGTGCAGATGGCGAAGACCATCGGCGGCCACATCGTCGGCATGTCGACGGCGCTCGAGGCGATCGCCGCGCGCCAGTCGGGCATGGAGGTGCTCGGCATGAGCCTGATCACGAACCTCGCCGCCGGCATCCAGACCACCCCGCTCAGCCACGAGGAGGTCATCGAGGCGGGCCGCGAGGCCGAGCCGGTGATCTCCAAGCTCCTCGCGGACATCGTCGCCGCGATCTGAGCCCAGCGCCGCCCTGTTGGCGGCTCCGGCGTTTCGCCGACCCCGAAAGGACCATCGGATGCCCGAGCAGCACTCCACCGACGACGCCCCCGACGCCCGCGTCGCCCTCGCCGAGGCCTGGCTGGCCCAGGACCCCGATCCCGAGACGCGGGAGGAGCTCAGCGGCATCCTCGACGCCGTCCGCGCGGGCGACGGCGCGGCGGCCGCGGAGCTCGCCGACCGCTTCGACAGCCGGCTCGCGTTCGGCACGGCGGGGCTCCGCGGCGAGATCGCCGCAGGGCCGAACCGGATGAACCGGGTGCTCGTGTCGCAGGCGGCGGCCGGGCTCGCGGCGTACCTCCTCGAGCAGGCGGCGCCCGGCGAGACGCCCTCCGTGGTGATCGGCTACGACGGCCGCAAGAACTCGGCGGTGTTCGCCCGGGACTCGGCGGAGATCATGTCCGGCGCCGGCGTCCGCGCCGTGCTGCTGCCCCGGCTGCTGCCGACGCCGGTGACGGCGTTCGCGGTGCGGCACCTGGGTCTCAGTGCCGGAGTGATGGTGACCGCGAGCCACAACCCGCCGAACGACAACGGCTACAAGGTGTACCTCGGCGGCGAGCACGGCGGCTCGCAGATCGTCTCCCCCGCCGACGCCGACATCGCGGCGCACATCCTGCGCGTCGCCGAGACCGCGCTCGTGCCGGCGCTGCCGCGCGGGCCCTACGAGACCGCCGACGAGTCGGTCGTCAACGCCTACGTGGCGGCGACGGCGCAGGCGGCCGGAGGCGCCCCTGCGGCGCAGCCCAAGGTCGTGTACACGGCGATGCACGGCGTGGGCTGGGAGACGACGGCCAAGGTGCTCGCGGCCGCCGGGTTCGACCGCCCGGCGCTCGTCGCCGCGCAGATCGAGCCCGACCCGGCGTTCCCGACGGTGGCCTTCCCGAACCCCGAGGAGCAGGGCGCCATGGACCTCGCGTTCGCCACGGCGCGCGAGACCGGGGCTGAGCTCATCGTCGCGAACGATCCGGATGCCGACCGCCTCGCCGTCGCCATCCCCGACGAGACCGCTGCCGAGGGCTACCGCCGGCTCACCGGCAACGAGGTGGGCCTGCTGCTCGGCTGGCAGGCCGCCGAACGGGCCATCGCCGCGGCGACGGGCGACGGCGGTCCCGAGGGCACGCTCGCCTGTTCGATCGTCTCCTCCCCCGGCCTCGAGACGGTGGCGCGCCACCACGGACTGGAGTTCCGGGCCACGCTCACGGGATTCAAGTGGATCTCCCGCGCCCCGCACCTCGTGTTCGGCTTCGAGGAGGCCCTCGGCTACCTCGTGAATCCGGGCACGGTGCGCGACAAGGACGGCATCTCCGCCGCGGTCGCCTTCCTCGCCCTCGCCGCCGAGCTGAAGGCCGCCGGCCGCACGGTCGCCGACCACCTCGACGACTTCGTCGAGCGCTTCGGCTGCTTCGCCTCCGCGCAGGTCTCGATCCGCGTCACCGACCTCGCCCGCATCGGCGAGGTCATGGCCCGGCTCCGGGCGAACCCGCCGGCGGAGGTCGGCGGCATCCGCGTCGAGCGCATCGAGGACCTCGCCGAGGGCGGCGAGCTGCCGCCCTCGGATGTGCTGCGCATCGTGCTGGCCGGCGGCGGCCGAGTGATGGTCCGCCCGAGCGGCACCGAGCCGAAGCTGAAGGTCTACATCGACGCCGTCTCCGACGAGGGCACCGTCGCCGAGCGCCGCGCCGCCGCGACGGCCGCCGCGGCCGCGCTCGAGGCGGGCATGCGCGAACTCGTCGCCTGAGCCGTCAGGGCTCGGCGCGGGCGCTCGGCGCCAGTCGGCTCTGCGCCAGTCGGCTCGCGCCGGCTCGGACGCTCGCGCCGGCTCGGGCGCTCGCGCCGGCTCGGGCGCTCGCGCCGGCTCAGCCGAGCGAGCGCTCGAGCAGCACGGCGAGCTCGTCGAGGTCGAGGAAGTTCCGCACCTCGACGATCTCGGCGTAGTTGCGCCCGATCGCCCGGCGCACTGCCGGCGCGAGCTCGGTCGACGTCAGGATGACCTGCGCGTCGCTCGCCGCGCTGGCGACCCCCTCGAGGTCGCTCGCGCTCACCTCGGCGTCGATGCCGAGCCGCTCGAGCACGCGCTCGGCGTTGACCTTGAGGATCGCCGAGGTGCCGATCCCGGCGCCGCAGACCGCCACGATCCTCATCGCCCGGCCCCCAGCCCGAGGATCGCCCTCACCTCGTCGGCGGTCTCCGCCGCCGCGAGCCGATCGATCGCCTCGGGGTCGTTGAAGGCGTTCGCGAGGGCGGCGACGCTCGCGACGTGCTCCTCGGCGTTCGCCACGGCGAGGCCGACGATGACCCGCACCGGATCGTTGTGCGGGTGCCCGAACGCGACCGGCTCGGCGAGGGTCACGACGGCGAGCCCCTCGTGCAGCACGTCGGGACCCGGCCGGGCGTGGGCGAGCGCGAGGCCCGGCGCGATCACGACGTACGCGCCGAACTCGTCGATGACCGAGATCATCCGCTCGGCGTACTCGATGCGCACCGCGCCGGCGCGGGTCAGCGCCCGGCCGGCCTCGCGCACGGCAGCACGCCAATCGGCGGCATGCGCGCCGAGAGCGACGGCCTCGTCGGGGAGCGGCGGGAGGGTCACTGGCGGTTCCGTTTCACAGCCCGGCGCGTTCGCGGCGCGGCGGGCGGGTTGCACGGGGACGTCGCGGCCGGTCAGGCCTCGTCGAACCCGTCTTCGATCAGCTCGGCGAGCTCTTCGCGGTCGTCGAGCGGGAGGAAGGCGGCGGCCGCCGCGTTCAGCTGGAACGCCTCGAGGTCGTCGAGGTCGTAGCCGAAGGCGTCGGACAGCAGGGCGAGCTCGCGCGTGAGCGAGGTGCCCGACTGCAGCCGGTTGTCGGTGTTCACGGTGACCCGGAAGCCGAGCTGGTACAGCAGGTCGAAGGGGTGGTCGACGAGCTCGTCGCCCCACGCCGCGATCGCGCCGGTCTGCAGGTTCGAGGACGGGCTCGTCTCGAGCGCGATCTCGCGGTCGCGCACCCACTGGGCGAGCTGGCCGAGCGAGACGTAGGTGTTCTCGTCGTCCTGGCGCTCGATGACCAGGTCTTCCGCCAGGCGCACGCCGTGGCCGAGGCGGAGGGCGCGGCCGTCGACGAGGGCACTGCGGATGGAGTCGAGGCCGTCGGCCTCGCCCGCGTGCACCGTGACGGGCAGGAACTGCCCGGCGAGGTAGTCGAAGGCGGTGCGGTGGCGGCTCGGCAGGAAGCCGGCCTCCGCACCGGCGATGTCGAAGCCGACGACGCCGCGGTCGCGGTGGCGCACGGCGAGCTCGGCGATCTCGAGACCGCGGTCGGCGTGGCGCATCGCGGTGACGAGCTGGCCGATGCGGATGCCCCGGCCCTGGTGCCTGGCGTCGTCGATGCCCTGCTCGATGCCCGCCTGCACGGCCTCGACCGCCTCGTCGAGGCTGAGGCCCCGGGTGAGGTGCTGCTCGGGCGCCCAGCGCAGTTCGCCGTAGATGACGCCATCGGCCGCGAGGTCCTGCACGGACTCGCGGGCGACGCGGGTGAGCCCCTCGCGGGTCTGCATGACCGCGGTGGTGAGCTCGAAGGTCTTCAGGTACTCGACGAGCGAGCCGGAGTTCGACTGCGTGGAGAACCACTCGGCGAGACCGGCCTCGTCGGTGGCGGGCACGTCGAGGTCGATCTCCTCGGCGAGCTCGATGAGGCTCTGCGGGCGCAGGCCTCCGTCGAGATGATCGTGCAGGCTGACCTTGGGCAGGCTCCGCAGCTCGATGCCGTCGCCCTCGAGGCGGTACTCAGTCGTGTCCACGAGTCAACGATAGCCGGTCGCAACTCAGGAACATCTGCCGAATACGTCGAACGTCGCGTCGCGGCATCCCTGGATTCCCGGGGATGCCGCGCGCGACGTTCCTGAGTTGTGCGAAGCGGCCCGGCCTCAGCGGCCGATGCGGTCGGCGATCAGCGGACCGCCGTCCTGGACCGGCTCACCGGCGTCGCCGATCCGCCAGGCGCCCTCGACGGCCTCGAGCGCCCGAGCGAAGCGCTCCGGCTCGTCGGCCGACAGCGTGAACAGCGGCTGACCGACGCGCACCTCGTCGCCGGGCTTCGCGTGCAGCTCGATGCCCGCGGCGTGCTGCACCGGGTCCTGCTTGCGCGCGCGTCCCGCGCCGAGCCGCCAGGCGGCGATGCCGAAGGGCAGCGCGTGCTGCTCCACGAGCACGCCGTCGCGGTCCGCCGTGACGACGTGGTGCTCTCGGGCGACGGGCAGCTCGGCATCCGGGTCGCCGCCCTGCGCCGCGATCGCGCGACGCCAGGTGTCCATCGCCCGGCCGTCGTCGAGCGCGCCCTCGACGTCCTCGCCGTCCCGACCGGCGAGGGCGAGCATCTCGCGGGCGAGCGCGATCGTGAGCTCCCGCACATCGGCGGGGCCGCCGCCCGCGAGCACCTCGACCGACTCGCGCACCTCGTTCGCGTTGCCGATGGTGCGACCGAGCGGCACGTTCATGTTGGTGAGCAGGGCGCTCGTCGCGACGCCGGCGTCCTCGCCCAGCTCGACCATGGTGCGGGCGAGCTCGCGGGAGCGCTCGATGTCCTGCAGGAACGCACCGGAGCCGAACTTCACGTCGAGCACGAGCGCGCTCGTGCCCTCCGCGATCTTCTTCGACATGATCGAGGAGGCGATGAGCGGGATCGCCTCGACGGTGCCGGTGATATCGCGCAGCGCGTACAGCTTCTTGTCGGCGGGGGCGAGCCCGGCGCCGGCGGCGCAGATCACGCCGCCGACGTCGCGCAGCTGCGCGAACATCTCGTCGTTCGTGATCTCTGCGCGCCAGCCCGGGATCGACTCGAGCTTGTCGAGGGTGCCGCCCGTGTGGCCGAGGCCGCGGCCGGAGAGCTGCGGCACGGCGACGCCGAAGGTCGCGACCAGGGGCATGAGCGGCAGGGTGATCTTGTCGCCGACGCCGCCGGTGGAGTGCTTGTCGCTCGTGGGCTTGCCGAGCCCCGAGAAGTCCATCCGCTCCCCCGAGGCGATCATCGCCATCGTGAGGTCGCGGATCTCGCGACGGCTCATCCCGTTCAGGAAGATCGCCATCGTCATCGCCGACATCTGCTCGTCGGCGACGTAGCCGCGGGTGTACGCCTCGACGAGCCATTCGATCTCGGCGCTCGTGAGCTCGCGCCGGTCGCGCTTCGCCCGGATCAGGTCGACGGCGTCGAAGGCCTCGACTGCGGCCATGGTCATGCTCCCTTGCTGGGGTCGGCGGACTCGTCCGCCTCGCCCCGGTAGACGGCGAGGGTGCGCGGGCCGAACGCGTCCGGCAGCACCTCGTCGATGGTCTTGAATCCGGAGACGGTGTCGAGCACCATCCCCTCCGCCGAGTGCTCGAAGAGCAGCTGGCGGCAGCGCCCGCACGGCATCAGCGTCTCGCCGTGGCCGTCGACGCACGCGAAGGCGACGAGCTTGCCGCCGCCCGACATGACGAGGGCGGAGACGAGCGAGCACTCGGCGCAGAGCGTGACGCCGTAGGAGGCGTTCTCCACGTTGCAGCCGGAGACGACGCGCCCGTCGTCGACGATCGCGGCGGCGCCGACGGGGTACTGCGAGTACGGCACGTACGCCTTCGCCATCGCGTCACGGGCCCGCTCCCGCAGGAGCCCCCAGTCGATCTCGTCGGTTCGGGTCATGGTGCTCCCCTTTCCGGGCAGTGCTTGGCGGTTGGAACGGCCGGGGGATGCGGCGACGCGCGCCGGCCGGATGGAACGCCGGAGGCCCCGCGCGGGCTGGCCGCACGAGGCCTCCGGATGCGTCGCTCAGGACTTTATGTAGGGTTTGCCCGCTGCGGCCGGCCCGCGGACCTTCCCGACGAGGCCGGCGACGGCGATGATCGTGACGAGGTACGGCAGCATCAGCATGAACTCGCTCGGCACCGGCGAGCCGATCACCGAGAGCGTGTTCTGCAGGTTCGAGGCGAAGCCGAATAGCAGCGCCGCGAGCGTCGCCCTGATCGGGTCCCAGCCACCGAAGATCACCGCGGCGAGGGCGATGAAGCCCGCGCCCGCCGTCATCTCCTTGTTGAACGCGATGCCCGAGCCGATCGTGAAGAACGTGCCGCCGAGGCCGGCGATGGTGCCGGCGAGGGCGACGTTCCAGAACCGGGTGCGGTTCACGTTGATGCCCACCGTGTCGGCCGCCTGCGGGTGCTCGCCGACCGCGCGGAGGCGCAGGCCCCAGCGGGTCTTGAAGAGGCCGATGAAGACGACGATCACCGCGAGGTACATCAGGTAGACGATGAGCGTCTGGCGGAACAGCACCGGCCCGATGATCGGGATCTCGCTCAGGAACGGGATCGGCAACCGCGGGAACCGGGGCGGGGAGTTCAGCACGGCCGCGTTCGGGGCGAGCACCTGCGAGAAGAAGAAGCTCGTGAGGCCCGTGACGAGCACGTTCAGCACGACACCGACGATGACCTGGTCGACGAAGTACTTGATCGCGAAGGCCGCGAGCACCATGCCGACGAGCGCACCGGCGATCATCGCGCCGATGACGCCGGCGAGGAGGGCGAGGCCCATGGACCCCGTCGAGCTCATCACCACGGAGGCGGTGACCGCCGAGGTGAAGGCGCCGGCGAGCAGCTGCCCCTCGATGCCGATGTTGATGACGCCGACCCGCTCGCCGATGACACCGGTCAGCGCACCGAAGATCAGCGGCACCGCGAGGCTCAGCGAGCCGTAGAGCAGGTTGATCATCGGCAGCATGGCCCCGGCGCCGGCCCAGGTCAGGAAGCCGAACAGGAACACGATCGCGAAGACGACGATGAGCCAGAGCGGCACCCGGCGCTTCTGCGTGACGAGCCAGACGGAGAACGCCGTCGCGAGCAGGAGCAGCACCACGACGACCCACAGCGCCGGCATCGCCGGCACCGAAATGTTCGCGATGATGATCGCGTCCTTGTCGGAGGCGTTCAGGCGGTACGTGGTGTCGCCCTCGCGCGGGGCGAAGACGGCGAGCGCGAGCGCGGCCAGCGTGAACACGGCGAAGGCGATGGGCGCCTTCCAGCTCGTGACGACCGTGGTGGCGAGCGCGTCGGGCTGAGGGGACACCTGGTGGTGTTCGGTCACGGTGGTCACTTCGCCGTCACCTCCTTCGTGACGATCGGTCGAGGTCGCTTGGGACCTCGACTCGGGTCGGGCAGGCGGAAGATCGTGCGCACGAGCGGCGGGGCCGCGATGAACAGCACGATGAGGGACTGGACGACGAGCACGATGTCGACCGGCACGCCCTCGGCGGCCTGCATCGAGTAGCCGCCGGCCTTGAAGGCGCCGAAGAGCAGGCCCGCGGCGAAGATGCCCCACGGGGTGGAGCGGCCGAGGAGCGCCACGGTGATCGCGTCGAAGCCGACGCCCGCGTCGATGCCGGCGGTGAAGCCCGTGGTCACGGTGCCGAGCACCTGGTTGACGCCGGCGAGGCCGAGCAGCGCGCCCGAGATGAGCATCGCGTAGACGTAGATGGAGGGCACGTTGATGCCGGCGACGCGCGCCGCGTTCGGGTTCTCGCCGACCGCGCGGAAGCGGAAGCCGAGGCTCGAGCGGCTGAGGATCCACCAGACGAGCACGGTCGCGGCGACGACGATGACGAAGCCGAGGTGCAGGTTGTAGCCGTACTCCTTCAGGTTCCAGAAGATCGCCGTGTCCTTCATCGGCGGCGTCTTCGGGTTGGAGGAGCCGGGCGCCTGCAGCAGGCCGGGCGTGCGCAGCAGCCAGGAGACCAGGTAGAAGGCGACGAAGTTCAGCATGATCGTCACGATGACCTCGTGCGCGCCCGTCTTCGCTTTCAGGAGACCGGCGATGCCGCCCCAGAGCGCACCGCCGAGCAGGCCGCCGACGAGGGCGACGAGCATGTGCAGGCCCCAGGGCAACTCGAAGCCGAAGGCGAGCCATCCGGCGACCGAGGCGGCGATCAGCATCTGGCCGCGGCCACCGATGTTGAACATGCCGACGCGGAAGGCGAGGCCGACGCCGAGGCCGCCGGCGATCAGCGGCGTCGCGAAGGTCAGGGTCTCCGTCAGCGGCTTGATGCCGGCGGCGAAGCTGTCGCGGCGGAAGTTGTAGATCGACCCCTGGAAGAGCGCGGAGTAGGCGCCCGACACCGACTGCCAGATGGCGGCGAAGGTATCGCCCGGGCGGGCGAAGAAGTAGCCGGCCGCCTTCTGCACGTCCTCGTCGGTGAACGCGATCATGATCGCGCCGACGACGAGGGCGAGCAGCACCGAGAGCACCGAGATGAGGGCGTTGCCGGTGGTGATCTTCTGGAACGTCTGGTGCCAGCGCGAGGGCTCCGGCGCCTGCGCGGGCACCGTCGTGGTGTCCCTCGGCGTCGTGCTGGTCTTGGGCTGGGGCTCGCTCACGCTGCGGCTCCTTCGGGCTGTTCGCCGGCCATCATGAGGCCGAGCACGTCACGGGGGGTGGTGCCGGGCACGATGCCGACCACGCGACCGCGGTACATCACCATGATGCGGTCGGCGAGCGCGACGACCTCGTCGAGCTCGGTCGACACGACGACGACGGGGACCCCGCTGTCGCGCGTCTCGACGATCCGCTTGTGGATGAACTCGATCGAGCCGACGTCGACGCCGCGGGTCGGCTGGGCGGCGACCAGCAGCGAGAGCTCACGGCTGAGCTCGCGCGCGAGCACGACCTTCTGCGCGTTGCCGCCCGAGAGCTGGCGCACCTGCTCGTCGATGCCCTGGGTGCGGACGTCGAACTCCTTGACCTTCTCGCGCGCGAACTCGGCGAGCGTGCCGCGCTGGATGGTGCCCGCCTTCACGAAGGGGGCGCCGGCCGAGCGGTCGAGCATGAGGTTCTCGGCGATCGTGAACGCGCCGACGAGGCCGTCCTCGTTGCGGTCCTCGGGCACGAAGCCGACCCCCTCGTCGAGGATCCGCTGGACGCTCGCGGTGGTGAGCTCCTCGCCGTTCAGGCGGATCGATCCGCGCACCCGGGGCTGGAGGCCGACGAGCGCCTCGGTGAGCTCGGTCTGCCCGTTGCCCTGCACGCCCGCGATGGCGAGGATCTCGCCCTTGCGCACCTCGAAGCTGACGTCGTTCACGACGAGCTGGCCGATGTGGTCCACGACGGTGAGGCCCTCGACCACGAGCGCCTCGTCGCCGAGCTGCGGCGGGTTCTTGTGCACCGTCAGCTCGACCGCGCGGCCGACCATGAGCGAGGCCAGCTCGGTGTTCGACGCGGTCGGGGATGCCTCGCCGACGACCTTGCCGAGGCGGATGACCGTGATGCGGTCGGCGACCTCGCGCACCTCGCGGAGCTTGTGGGTGATGAAGACGATGGAGGTGCCCGCGTCGCGCAGCTGGCGCATGATCTGCATCAGCTCGTCGGTCTCCTGGGGCGTGAGCACGGCGGTCGGCTCGTCGAACACGAGCACCCGGGCGTCGCGCGAGAGGGCTTTGATGATCTCCACGCGCTGCTGCACGCCGACCGGGAGCTCGTCGACGAGGGCGTCGGGGTCGACGTCGAACCCGAAGCGCCGGCTGATCTCGCGCACCTTCGCGCGGGCGGCGTTCAGGTCGAGGAAGATCCCGCCCTTGGTCGCCTCGTTGCCGAGCATGACGTTCTCGGCCACGGTGAAGACGGGGATGAGCATGAAGTGCTGATGCACCATGCCGATGCCGGCGGCCATGGCGTCGCCGGGGCCCGAGAAGTGCTGGACGACGTCGTCCAGCAGGATCTCGCCCTCGTCGGCCTGGTACAGGCCGTAGAGCACGTTCATCAGCGTCGACTTGCCTGCACCGTTCTCACCGAGCAGGCAATGGATCTCGCCGGCCTCCACGGTGAGGTCGATGTGGTCGTTCGCGACCAGGCTGCCGAACCGCTTCGTGATTCCGCGAAGTTCGAGCTTCATGTCCTTGATCCTAGTGAGCGGGCAGCATCTGCAGCAGATGCTGCGCCGATGTTGGGGCGGGGGGAAAGGGCCCGCTCAGATGTTGCGGCGCGCGCGCCCTCGCGCACAGCGCGGGAAGCAGATCGGGGAGGCCGGCGTACCGACCTCCCCGATCATGGCTGCCTGGACTTAGCCGGCGAGGTAGGACTCGACCTTGACGTCGCCCGAGATGATCTTCGCCTTCAGGTCGTCGAGCTCACCCTGCAGCGAGGACGAGACCTTCGACTCGAAGTCGTGGAACGGAGCCATGCCGACGCCGTCGTTCTCCAGCGTGCCGACGTACGGGGTCGGGTCGAAGTCGCCCTTGCCGGCCGCGAGGACCGAGTCGTACGTCGCGACGTCGATGCCCTTGAGGATCGAGGTCAGGATGAGGTCGGCGACCGAGGGGTCGGTCTGGGTGAGGTCGGCGTCGACGCCGACCATCGCGATGTCACGACCGGAGTCGCGGACCGCAGCGGCACCCGACTGGTAGATCGGGCCGCCGACGGGCAGCAGCACGTCGATGTTCTGGTCGATGAGCGCCTGCGCGGTCTGGCGAGCGGTGTCGTTCGCCTCGAAGCCGCCGGTGAAGGAGCCGTCCTGCGCGGCGCGGTCCCAGCCGACGACCTTGACGGCCTTGCCCTTCTCCTGGGTGTAGTAGTCGACGCCCTGGGCGAAGCCGTCCATGAAGATCGAGACGGTCGGGAAGTTCATGCCGCCGTAGGTGCCGACGACGTTCGTCTTCGTGAAGTCGGCCGAGGCGTAGCCCGCGAGGAACGCCGCCTGCGCGGTGTCGAAGAGGATCGGCTTGATGTTCTCGGCGTCGGTCTTGCCGTCGAAGTCGTTGTCGGCCGCGTCGTCGATGATGACGTACTCGACGTCGGGGTTCGCGGTGGCCGACTCGACGGTCGCGGCGGAGAGCGCGAAGCCGACCGTGACGATGAGGTCGCAGCCCTGGTCGACGAGGCTCGTCAGGTTCGGCGCGTACTCGGTCTCGTCCTTCGACTCGACCGTCTTGACCTCGACGCCGAGCTCGTCGGCGGCCTTGGTGATGCCCTCGAAGCCGAGCTGGTTGAAGGACTTGTCGTCGAAGCCGCCGGCGTCCGAGACCATGCAGGGGAGGAAGTCGATCGCCTCGCCGCTGCTCGAGCCGCCCTCGTCGGGGGCCGAGGCGCAGCCGGCGAGCAGCGCCGCGCTGCTGAGCAGCGCGAGGCCGCCGATGGCGGCCTTCTTGGTCGTGACCTTCACAGTGTCCTCCAAAGACGTGAGAGGCCCCCGCCTTCTCGCAGGGGGCTGATCGTCGTTACGTTACCGAATGTTGCGCCGGATGCCTCGGGCGCGAAGAGCCGCAGCGTCAATGGTTATCAAGACGCGACATTCTGCTCATATGAGCAGCACTGCCTGGTCCCTGAGCCCGCAGAAGGGCGCGTGGTTCCCCGAGCCCTGCTAGGGGGCGCTCGGCGAGGTGATCTCGAGCTCCCCGGCGATGATCTGCTGGCGCAGCCCGTCGATCTCGGCGTCCAGTTCCGCGCTCACGAGCGGCGCGAGGTCGTGGTACGGCGCGATCTCGACCCCGCCGTTCTCGAGCGTGCCGACGTACGGCTCGTTCGTGAACGAGTCGTCGAGCACCTCGCCGACGATCTGAACCATCGCGTCCTGGGTGTTCTTGAGCACGCTCGTCAGGATGACCGGCCGGTACTGCGCGGCGAGCGTCTCGTAGCCGTCGCTGTCCACCCAGATCACGGAGATCCCGCCGCGCTCGACGGCGGCCGCGGCGGCGCCCTCGCCGACCTGGCCCGCCACCGGAAGGATGACGTCCGCACCCTGGTCGATGAAGCCCTCGGTGAGCGCCTTGCCCTTGTTGATGTCCTCGAAGTCGCCGGTGAACGCGCCGTCCTGCGCCGCTTTTTCCCAGCCGAGCAGGCGCACCGTCGCGCCGTGCACCTCGTTGTACTTCGCGACGCCGTCGGCGAAGCCGTCCATGAAGAGCGTCACGGGCGGCTGGTTGCCGCCGCCGAAGGTCGCGACCACCCCGGTCTTAGAGACCCCGGCCGCGAGGTAGCCGGCGAGGAAGGCCGCCTGGGCGGTGTCGAACACGACCGGCTTGATGTTCTCGCCCTCGACGGTCTCGTCGACGATCGCGAAGGCGAGGTCGGGGTTCTTGGCCGCCTGATCGGTCGTGGACTCGGCGAGCTCCCAGCCGACCGTCACGACGAGGCCGCAGCCGCTGTCGACCGCCTGCTGCACGTTCGGCGCGAGGTCGGTCTCCCCGGTCGAGACGATGGCCTCGGCCTCGATGCCGTACTCGGACTCGGCCTGCTGCAGTCCTTCCCAGCTCGACTGGTTGAACGAGCGGTCCTCGAGACCGCCGGAGTTCGTCACCATGCGCACGCACGCCTCGCTCTGCGTCGCGCCGTCGCCGGCGGGCGCCGGAGCGCACGCCACGAGGGCGATGGATGCCGCGGCCAGCACGGCGCCGAATCCGAACCGAGTGCGTCGGGTCATCCGCCCGCCTCCCCATCTCTCGCGCCCCGCAGGGCCCAGCTGCCCGCCCTGGCGGGCTAGAGCACGTCGCTCGAGCCGCCGAGCCGCAGGGCGTCGACGACCGCTTTCACCCGCTGGGCGTGCTCGCTCGTGGTGACGAGCAGCGCGTCGGGGGTGTCCACGACGACGATATCGTGCACGCCGATCAGGCTGATGACGCGCTTGGAGCGGCTCACCACGATGCCGCTCGAGGCGTCGGCGAGCACCCGCGCCCCCTCGCCGAGGATCGCGAGCTCGCCGGAGCGGCCGGCGGTGTTCAGCTTCGCGAGCGAGGCGAAGTCGCCCACGTCGTCCCACTGGAAGTGCCCGCGCACGACGGCGAGGCGCCCCGCCTCCGCGGCGGGCTCGGCGACCGAGTAGTCGATGGCGATCTTCTCGAGGTTCGGCCAGATGCGGTCGACGGCGGGCCCGCGGGTCGCGGGGTCGTCCCAGGCGGCGGCGAGCTCGACGAGCCCGGCGTGCAGCTCGGGCTTGTTGCGCTCGATCTCGGCGAGCAGCTGGTCGGCCCGGGCGATGAACATGCCCGCGTTCCAGAGGTGCCGGCCGCCCGCGAGGTAGCGTTTCGCCGTCGCGAGGTCCGGCTTCTCGACGAAGCTCGACACGGCCTCGACGTCGTCGGCGCCGGGCACTTCGAGCCGATCGCCGCACTCGATGTAGCCGAAGCCGACCGCCGGCTCGGTCGGCGTGATGCCGATCGTCGCGATGTAGCCCGCGTCGGCGGCGGCGACCGCCTGCGCGACGGCGTGCTGGAAGAGGGCGTCGCCAGAGATGACGTGGTCGGCGGCGAAGGAGCCGACGATCACGCCGGGCTCGCGCCGTTCGAGGATGGCCGCGGCGAGGCCGATCGCGGCGGTCGAGTCGCGCGGCTCGCTCTCGAGCACCACGTTCTCGTCGGCGAGCTGCGGCAGCTGCGCCTCGACGGCGGCCCGGTGCGCCCGGCCGGTGACGACCATGACGCGCTGCTCGCCGGCGAGCGGGGCGAGCCGGTCCCAGGTGTCCTTCAGCAGGGTCTGCCCGGAACCGGTGAGGTCGTGCAGGAACTTCGGCGCATCGGCGCGGGAGAGCGGCCACAGACGGGAGCCGATGCCCCCGGCGGGGATCACCGCGTAGAACCGGTCGAGCTTCGCTGGCATCAGCCCAGGATAGCCGCAGCGCTCGCCGCGGCGGCGAACGGCTAAGGCTCCCCTAACCCGCGTGTCGAGCGGCACGGGTCTAGACTCGGCACAGGGCGCACTGCGCCTCGACGCGCCCGCTCGTCACGGGCCGATCGTCACACAGCCAGGGAGGGTTGTTCATGCCAGAGTCCTCGGCAGGAACCCTGACCGCACCCGAAAAGCCGGCGAAGCAGAAGCCGGGCGGCACGCTGTATCGCGGCCGCGAGGGAATGTGGTCTTGGGTGCTGCACCGCATCACGGGTGTCGCCATTTTCTTCTTCCTGCTGGTGCACATCCTCGACACCGCGCTCGTCCGGGTCTCCCCCGAGGCGTACAACGCGGTGATCGGCACGTACCAGACCCCGATCATGGGCCTCGGCGAGGTCGCCCTCGTCGGCGCGATCGTGTTCCACGCCCTGAACGGCCTGCGCATCATCCTGGTCGACTTCTGGACCTGGGCCACCCGCCACCAGAAGGTGCTGTTCTGGATCGTCATCGCCCTCTGGGTCGTGACGATGCTCGCCTTCACCCCGCGCCACCTGATCAACGTCTTCAGCCACTGAGGAGTGCGAGCGTGACCACCATCGAAGCACCCCGCACCCCGGTCCGCCCCGCCCCCAAGCGCGGCGTGAACCTCGAGAAGTGGGGCTGGATCTACATGCGCGTGTCGGGCGTCGTGCTCATCGTGCTGATCTTCACCCACCTGTTCGTCAACCTCATGCTCGGCGACGGCGTCAAGGCCATCGACTTCGGCTTCGTCGGCGGCAAGTGGGCCGACCCGTTCTGGCAGTGGTGGGACGTCGCGATGCTGTGGCTCGCGCTCATCCACGGTGCGAACGGCATGCGCACCATCGTGAACGACTACACCAAGCCGGGCACGGCGCAGAAGCTGCTGAAGCTCGCGCTGTTCCTCGCCGCCGCCGTGCTCATCGTGCTCGGCACCCTCGTGGTCTTCACCTTCGACCCGTGCCCCGCCGGCGCCCCGGCGGACCTCCTCCCCTCGTTCTGCGCCGCCTAGGAGACACGTGACCAGCGAGACCCACGCCGAGACCAAGGTCGTCGACGGCGTTCACTACCACCAGTACGACATCGTCATCGTCGGCGCCGGCGGCGCCGGCATGCGGGCGGCCATCGAGGCCGGCCCGGGTGCGAAGACGGCCGTCATCTCGAAGCTCTACCCCACTCGCTCCCACACGGGCGCGGCGCAGGGCGGCATGGCCGCGGCGCTCGCGAACGTCGAGGAGGACTCGTGGGAGTGGCACACCTTCGACACGGTCAAGGGCGGCGACTACCTCGTCGACCAGGACGCGGCCGAGATCCTCGCCAAGGAGGCGATCGACGCCGTCATCGACCTCGAGAACATGGGCCTCCCGTTCAACCGCACGCCCGACGGCAAGATCGACCAGCGCCGCTTCGGCGGGCACACCCGCGACCACGGCAAGGCCCCGGTGCGCCGGGCGTGCTACGCCGCCGACCGCACGGGCCACATGATCCTGCAGACGCTGTTCCAGAACTGCGTGAAGCTCGGCATCGAGTTCTACAACGAGTACTACGCGCTCGATGTGGTCATGACCGAGGTCGACGGGGTCCCCCAGCCCTCCGGCGTCGTCGCGTACGAGCTCGCGACCGGCGAGCTGCACGTCTTCCAGGCGAAGGCGATCATCTTCGCGACCGGCGGCTTCGGCAAGATCTTCAAGACCACGTCGAACGCCCACACCCTCACGGGCGACGGCGTCGGCATCATCTGGCGCAAGGGCCTGCCGCTCGAGGACATGGAGTTCTTCCAGTTCCACCCGACCGGCCTCGCCGGCCTCGGCATCCTCCTCACCGAGGGCGCCCGAGGCGAGGGCGCGATCCTCCGCAACGCGTCCGGCGAGCGGTTCATGGAGCGCTACGCGCCGACCATCAAGGACCTCGCCCCCCGCGACATCGTCGCGCGCTGCATGGTCCAGGAGGTCGCCGAGGGCCGCGGTGCGGGCCCGCACAAGGACTACGTGCTGCTCGACTGCACGCACCTGGGCGCCGAGGTGCTCGAGACGAAGCTCCCCGACATCACGGAGTTCGCCCGCACCTATCTCGGCGTCGACCCGGTCTACGAGCCGGTCCCCGTGATGCCGACGGCGCACTACGCGATGGGCGGCATCCCGACGAACAACGACGCCGAGGTGCTGCGCGACAACACCACCGTCGTGCCCGGCCTCTACGCGGCCGGCGAGTGCGCCTGCGTCTCGGTGCACGGCTCGAACCGCCTCGGCACCAACTCGCTGCTCGACATCAACGTCTTCGGCAAGCGCGCCGGCCGCAACGCGGTCGAGTACGTGAAGACGGTCGACTTCACCCCGCTCCCCGAGGACCCGGCCGCCGGCGTCCGCGAGCTGCTCACGGGTCTGCGCGACTCGACGGGCACCGAGCGCATCGCGGCCATCCGCAAGGAGCTGCAGGACGAGATGGACCGCAACGCCCAGGTGTTCCGCACCGAGGAGTCGCTGACCCACGCCGCCGGCGTCGTCGCCGAACTCCGCGAGCGGTACAAGCACGTCGCCGTGCAGGACAAGGGCAAGCGGTTCAACACCGACCTGCTCGAGGCCGTCGAGCTCGGCTTCCTGCTCGACCTCGCCGAGGTCGTCGTCACGAGCGCCCGCAACCGCAAGGAGAGCCGCGGCGGTCACATGCGCGACGACTACCCGAAGCGCGACGACGAGAACTTCATGCAGCACACGATGGCCTATCTGTCGGGCGACGCGCACTCGTCCGACGCGAGCGACCACATCCGGCTCGATTGGAAGCCGGTCGTCGTCACTCGTTACCAGCCGATGGAGAGGAAGTACTGAGGTGAGCACCGCTACGCTCGAGCACCCGCCGGCCGAGGCCGACGCCATCCAGTCGTTCACGGTGACCTTCCTGATCCGTCGATTCGACCCCGACGTGGACACCGAGCCGCGCTGGCAGGACTTCGACGTCGAGATGTACGCCACCGACCGCGTGCTCGACGCCCTGCACAAGATCAAGTGGGAGCAGGACGGCTCGCTGACGTTCCGCCGCTCGTGCGCCCACGGCATCTGCGGCTCCGACGCCATGCGCATCAACGGCCGCAACCGCCTCGCCTGCAAGACGCTGATCAAGGACCTCGACATCTCGAAGCCGATCTACGTCGAGGCGATCAAGGGCCTCCCCCTCGAGAAGGACCTGATCGTCGACATGGAGCCGTTCTTCGCGAGCTACCGCGAGGTGCAGCCGTTCCTGCAGGCGAACACCGCGGCGGAGCCCGGCAAGGAGCGCGTGCAGTCGGTCGCCCAGCGGGCGATCTTCGACGACACCACGAAGTGCATCCTCTGCGCCGCGTGCACGTCGAGCTGCCCCGTGTTCTGGACCGACGGCCAGTACTTCGGCCCCGCGGCGATCGTGAACGCGCACCGCTTCATCTTCGACTCGCGCGACGACGAGGCCAAGGTGCGCCTCGACATCCTGAACGACAAGGAGGGCGTGTGGCGCTGCCGCACGACCTTCAACTGCACCGAGGCGTGCCCCCGCGGCATCGAGGTGACGAAGGCGATCGCCGAGGTCAAGCAGGCGATCATGCGCGGCCGCCCCTAGCGGCTCCAGCACAGACGGCGGATGCCGCGGCGACTCGATCGCCGCGGCATCCGCCGTTCTCGTGTCGGTGCGTGCGCTCGGCACGCACCAGCCCGGCGCGAACCAGACCCGAGCACACCTGCCCGGAATGCACTCACCCGGGCCGCTCTCGGGGGAAAGCGGCCCGGGTGGGTGTTATGGGGAACGGGCCCGGAGCTCGGGATGGACTCCGGACCCGCTGGAGCAAGAAGGCTCCAGCCTCGGCGGCGACGACGGCCGCCGGGGTCTTACTCCGCGGTGCGACGGCGGCGGATGATCAGCAGCAGCCCGACACCCCCGATCACGAGGATCGCGGCGCCCCAGATGCCCCAGCTCGGGTCGAAGCCGGTGCTGGCCATGCCGCCAGGCGTGATCGGCTTCGGCTGGGTCGGAGCGGCGTTGCAGTCGGGCGTTGCAGGCGGGTACGCCTCGACCGCGTCGGTGCTCGGGTTCATGCGGATCTCGACGACCGCGTTCCCGCGCAGCTCGTAGAACGGTGCGCTCGGGTCGAGCACCCAGCGGCCGTTCGGCAGCAGGCGCCAGCCGGGCCAGGCGATGCCGTTGCCGGCCGAGTCGACCGCGGCGCCGGGCCAGAGCTTCTGACCGGTGATGGTCACGCCGCTCTGCGCGTCGGCCGGGGGCACGATCTCATCGACCTTCGCGGCGCCGTCGGCGAGGATGCCGTCGATGTCGCTCGCGGGGATGTCGGGGTTGCGGGCGGCGTAGGCCTCCGGCGTCCACCAGATCATCACGATCCGCGGCAGCTCGACGTTCTCGATGTTGTACGGCGTCAGGTCGTAGGTGACCCACGGAGCGTTCGCGATGCACATCGCGAGCGCGTTGACCTCGATCGACTTCACCGGCGTCTCCTCGGTCGACGTGTTGTCGTCCGGGGTGCCCTCGACGCCGCCGCTCGTGACCGTCGCGGTGTTGACGATGTCGAGGATCTTGCCGGTGTCGCTGCCGCCCTCGCGCGGGAGGGTCGCGGCGGTCGTCACCAGGAAGCCGAACTCGGCGCTCTGCGCCTCCTCCGGCGTCCACGAGGCGTCCTTCGTGAAGGTCGCCGTGCCGCCGAAGCCGTCGGCCGAGGCGCCCGTGAGCGTCGCGGTCCAGCCGGCCGGAACCGTCCACTCGGCCACCGGGGCGGCCTTCAGGGTGGCGGGCAGCTCGTCCTTCACGACCACGTTCGGCACGACCAGGTTCGGCGTGTTGTTCTTCACGGTGATCGAGTAGGGGTAGCTGGCGTCCTCGTCGGTCGGCACGAGCCAGTCGCCGCCGTCGTTCTGCTCGACGTGGTGCTTGTCGATCGACAGGTCGACCGTCTTGGCGGTGTTCAGGATCGTGCAGGTGCCGTCGGCGCCCGGGTCGAGCGTCAGCACGCCCTCGCTGAGCGAGACGCCCTCGCCGACGCAGCTCCAGTCGCCCGGGCTGTAGAAGCCGAGCAGCGGGTTCGTCTCGTTGTCGAGCGTCTCGAGCAGCGTGTACGCACCCGGCTTGACCTCACGGTCGAGGATGTCGGCCGAGCCGCCGAGCCCGTGGAAGACCGACGAGCCGTCGCCGAGGAGGCGCAGGCGCCAGTCGGCAGGCTTGCCGGGCACCTGGCCCTCACCGAGCTTGCCCGCGAAGGCCGAGTTGTCGACCTCCTTCACCAGGGTGAGGTGCGCGGGCTCGGGGTCGGTGTGGTGGTCCGTCGTGCACGGCTCCTCGGGGGTGCACTCGTCGGACGGCACGTCGCCGCCGGCGGTGACCGAGTTGCCGATCGTGGCGTCCCAGGCGTCCGCGTTGACCTTGACCGAGTAGACGAGCGTCTGCGGCCCGGCGTTCGCGGCGAGGTCGCCGACGTTCCAGGTCAGCTTCTGCGTCGCGTCGTCGAAGGCGAAGGTGCCGACGCTCGCCGTGATGCCGTCCTCGTCGAGCACCGCCTTGCCGAGCACGCCGCTCAGGTCGTCGACCGCGACGATGTCGTGGACGGTCACCTGACCGGTCGGGGTGACCGTCACCGTGTAGGTGATGGTGTCGCCCGGCTTCACCGTGCTGCCGCTCACCGGGTTCGACGTCTTCGAGGTGGTGAAGGCGCCCGGGGTCTTCGTGATCGGGTTGGTCGCGGTGACGAGCACGTGTCCGAGCTCCTCGGCGCCCTTGCCGGCGATCGTGAAGGTGATGCTGCGGCCCTCGGTCGACGCTCCCGCGTCGCTCGAGGTGTAGCTCACGTCGCCCCACGAGTACGCGTCGTCCTTCAGGCCCGGGAGCCCGTCGACCGGCTCGGTCACGGTGCACTCGGTGCCGGCGGGGAGGTCCACGCCCTTCGGGAGGTTCGCGGGGCTCGTCGCCGTGGCGGTGAGCTCACCCGTCACCGGGTCGCCGCCCTCGGGCAGCACGCAGGAGTACTCGAAGGTGTACGAGGCATCCGGGTCGACGCCCTCGAGCGCCGCGTCGCTGCCGGAGACGACCTTCTCGATCGTGAAGTCGCCCTTCAGGCGGAAGGTGTCGTTCGTGACCGTGATGACGGGCCAGTCGTCGCCCGCTGCGGGGACGGTGGCCGGGTTGCCGTCGTAGCCGACGACCTCGACCCACTGGTACGACGGGTCGGTCGGGACCGGACCGCTCGTCGGCGCGGTCTCCACGGCGGTGCAGTCGCTGGTCGCGAGCACACCGGTCACGGTCGCGTTGCCGTCGGGGGTCGCGGTCCACTCGTACTCGACCGCGGGGTCGTCGCCGTAGACGCAGCTCAGGGTGCCCGTGAACGGCGTGGCGCCGTCGACGAGGTCCTTCGCCGGACCGGTCACGACCTTGTCGATGATGACCGTGCCGCGGACCCGCTCCACCGTGTTGGTCACAGTGATGCCGGCGGTCTGGCCGTCGACCAGGGTGACGGTCTCGCCGTTGTCCGGGGTGGCCCAGGCGTACGACGGGTCCTTCAGCTCGCCGTTGTCGAGCGTGTCCTCCTGCACCTGGCAGTCGGCGCCGACCGGCACCTTCTTCTGCGCGGCGGTGAAGAGGGAGACGGTGCCGCCCGTGGCCGGGACGGTCCACTGACCGCCCGCCTGCGCGTCGTCGCCCTCGCCGTCGACCCAGTCGCACGTCCAGGAGCCGGTGACGTCGAGGCCCGCGGGGATGCCGGCCGTGTCGCCTTCGGCGACCTTGGTCAGCTCGAGCGCGCCCCACAGCTGCGACACCGAGTTGGTGACCTCGGCGGTCGGGACGACGTCGGACGAGACGATCTCGACCGGGTCGGCGATCGCCGGCGTGTTCCACGACCAGCCGGTCGCGAGGTCGCCGTCGCTCGGCGCGTCCTCGGTGATCGAGCACTCGCTCGTCAGCGGGACCGGCCCGAAGGCCTCGGTGGTGCCGCCGCTCGCGTCGTCGATCTGCCAGTCGCCGGACGCCACGACGTCGCCGTCGTAGGTGCAGCTCCAGGTGCCGGTGTAGCCGGTGCCGTCGGCGACGACCTTGCCGGGAACCTGGTCGAGCTGCTTCGTCACGGTGAAGGTGCCGAAGGCCTGCGAGATCGGGTTGGTGACGTTCACGAGCTTCGTCTCACCGTTGGAGCCGAGCGTGACCTTGTCGGGCGACACGGTGGCCGCGCCCCAGCTGTACGAGGCGTCCTTCAGCGTGTCGGGGTCGAGCTGACCCTCGCTGAGCTCGCAGCTCCAGCCGAGCGGCACCCCGTCGACGAGGACGGTCTTCTGGCCGTCCGCGACGTTGACGGTGCCCATCAGGTGGCCGGCGACGCCGTCCACGGAGCAGTCGTAGTTGATCGGGAAGTCCGTGCCGCCGGCGGCCTGGGCCACGTAGCCCTCGGTGTCGCCGGTGACGGCCTTCAGGACCTCGATCTTGCCGGTCTCACGGCTGAACGAGTTGCCGACCACCAGCAGCGCGGGCTCGGCCGCGCCGACCGTGTCGCCGGTGAACACCGGGTCGCCCCAGGTGTAGGAGGGGTCGTTCGACGGCTTCTGCGAGAGGTCCTCGCCGAGCACCACGCAGTCGGAGTCGACGAGGACCTCGTCGCTCAGCGTGATGGCGCTCGCACCGGCGGTGGTCGTCCAGTCGCCGTTCACCGGGGCGTCACCGTCGTGGGTGCACTGCCAGGTGCCGGAGTACTCGCGGTCGGGGTCCACCACGCCGCTCGGACCGCTGAGGGTCTTCTCGAGGGTGACCGAGCCGTAGACCCGCTTCAGCGTGTTCGTGATCGTGACGTCGATCTGCTGACCGGGCTCCGTGATGGTGAAGGTCTCGGGCGAGACGGTCACGCCGTCCCAGGCCCAGCTGCCGTCGGCGAGCCCGCCGACCGGCGTGACCTCGGTCACGGTGCACTCGGAGCCGAGGGGCAGCTCGAGCGGGTCGCTGCCGCCGGTCGTGAAGGTCACCTGCTCGGTGCCGTTCACGCCGCAGGCGACGGATGCCTCGAACTCCTGGTCGGCGCCGCCGGTGTACCCGTCGCCCTCGACCACCTTGGTGATCTCGACCGAGCCGTACTTCTTCGACAGGGCGTTGATCGCCGAGACCTGCACGGTGACCGGGTCGCCGTTCTGCGGGGCCGGGATGGTGAAGGAGACCGAGCGGCCGTCCTGCGGGCTGCCGCCCGGGGTCGCCGTGAGGGTCACGCCGTCCCAGGTGTAGCCCGAGGCGGGCGCCGGGGCGTCGTGCTCGGTGACGGTGCAGTCGCTGCCGGCGGGGATGTTCTCCCCGGGACCGCCCGCAGCGCCGGCGAGCACGTCGAAGCTGCCGCTGTACTCCTGGCTGCTGTCGTCGGTGCAGACCCAGTCGAAGCCGAACGGCACGTCGGCGTTGTAGCCGGCGGCGTCGCCCTGCACGGTCTTCGAGACGGCGAAGGAGCCGGACTGGCGCACGACGGTGTTCGTCACCGTGACGCCGGGGTTCGGCGTGGCGGCGCTGAGGGTCACCTGCGTGCCCGGTGCGTAGTCGATGCCGGCCCAGACGTAGGAGCCGTCACCCGGGGCCGGAGCGGCGGGAGCCGTCTCCGTCACGGTGCAGCTCGAGCCGAGCAGGATGCCGGTGACGGTCGCCTGACCGCCGTCGGCCAGCGGACCCCAGTTGCCGCTCTTGCCGTCGGTGCACGTGTACGTGCCCGAGAAGCCGGGGCCGCTGTAGACGCCGTCCGGGTCGACGAGGTCCTTCGTGATCACCAGCGAGCCGTAGACGCGCTTCGTCGTGTTCGTGAGGACGACGTTCTTCGTCTCGTTCTTCGCGACGGTGACCTTCAGGTCGTTCGCGACGGGGGTCGCGGCCCACGCGTAGGAGTCGTCGACGAGGCCGCCGGAGACCGCCCCCTCGTGCACGGTGCACTCGGTGCCGGCGAGCAGCTCGCCGGCCGGGGTCGTGTAGGTCTCGCCGGCCTTGATGGAGGCGTTGTAGGTCTTCGCGCCACAGGTGACGGTGACGTCGAAGGCCTTGTCCGCGGCGATGCCGCCGCCCTCGGTCGCCTTGGTGACCGAGACCTGGCCGTAGACCGGCACCGTCGTGTTGGTGACGGTGACGAGCTTCGTCTCGCCCTTCACGACCGTGACCTGGGTGCCCGGCGCGTACGTCGGGGCGCCCCACTCGTGCCCGGCGTCGAGCGGCGCCGTGATCGGGGTGACCTCCTGGACGGTGCAGAGGCTGCCGACCGGGATGTTCTGGACCGTCTCGGTCTCGCCGTTCTTCAGCGTCAGCGGCGTCGTGGTCGAGCCGCAGACGACGTTGACCTTGAAGTCGTCACCGGTCGAGGTGTAGCCCGCGCCCGTGACGACCTTCTTGACGTCGAGCTTCGTGAAGTTGCGCACGAAGGTGTTCGTCACCGTCGAGTCGACGGTCGCGTCGACGCCCTTCGGGATCGTGACGACGTTCGGCAGCACCGTGCGGCCGGCCCACTCGTACGAGGCGTCAGCGAAGTCGCCGGCCTTGGCCGAGAAGGCGGGCTCGGTGAGCGCGCAGCTCGTGCTCGTCGGCAGCGTCGGCCCGGAGACCGGCGTGCCCGGCGTCACCTGCAGGTCGCCCTCGGAGATCGTCTGGCCGCCCAGCGTGCAGACGTAGTGCACGGTGAACTGCCGACCCGTGCCGCCGGTGTAGCCGCCGGCGGGGGTGTTCGCGTCGGCCGGGGAGACCTTCTTCTCGACGGTGAAGGTGCCGGTGTTCTGCTTCGTCGAGTTGGTGACCGTGATGGTGGTCTTCTGGTTGTCGACGATCGTCTTCGGCCCATCGGTGGCGTACTGCACCCACTCGTAGGAGCCGTTCTTCAGGTTGCCGCTCGGCCCGTTCTCCGTCACGGTGCACTCGGCGCCGGCCGGGAGCGTCGTGCTCACGGTCTGCGAGGTGCCGGTCGAGACGGTGTAGTTGCCGCTCTGCACGACGCCCTGGCCGGCGACGGTGCAGCTCCAGGTGCCGGTGAACGGCGTCGAAGCGGTGCCCGAGAAGCCCGAGGCATCCGTGATGACCTTCTTCACCTCGAGCGAGCCGGTCTGGTACCGGTTCGTGACGATGCAGGTGACCGAGGCCTTGTCGACGAGGTCGACGCTGCCGTTGGTCACGGTCACGCTCGAGCCGTTGCCGTCGTTGGTGCAGACCCAGTTGCCCTGCTGCGTGTAGCCGCCCGGGCCGCCGGACTCGGCGAGCGCGTAGGTACCGGCCGAGAGGTTCGCGTTGCTGACGCCCGAGCCCTGGTCGTTGCCGGAGAGCTCAGCGGCGCCGCCGCCGGTGTTCGCGGAGAGGGTCCACGAGTTCTTGTTCGCGGTGCCGGAGGCGACGATCTTCTTCAGCGTCAGCTTCGCCTTCGTGGCGTAGGTGTTCGTGAAGGTGCAGGTGATGTCGGAGTTGGCGCTCGCCGGGATGTTCGTGAGGGTCACGTTCCGGCTGCCGAGGTTCGGCGTGCCGATCGGCTGGTTCGCGCTGTCGACGCAGGCGACGCCGGTGAGCGACCACTGCGCGTCGGCGACGGCGTTCTCGGCGATCGTGATGGTCTCGCCCTGGACGGCGTCGGCCGTCTTGGACTGGCCGCCCTTCAGCGCGAAGCTGTTCTTCCACGGCGAGCCGTCGAGGTTGCTGGTGGGAGCGAAGTTGAACGTGGTGTCGGGGGCGCCCGCGCCGACGACGACCTTCTTGACCGTGAGCTTGCGGACCTGGGCGAGCTTGCCGTAGAGGCAGGCCTGGGTCTGCTGGCCCTCGTAGGTCAGCCACTCGTTGACCGCGCTGCCCGGGTCGGCGGGACACGCCGCGCCGTTCGAGACGGTGCGGAAGCCGAGGATGACGAGCTTGTAGTCGACGCCGCCGACGGAGATCGTCGTGTCGGACGCCTGGTTCAGGAACTTGAACTGGTCGCGGTTCTGGTTGTCGTTGCCGTTGTTCGGCGTCTCCCACATCCACCAGTTGAAGTCGAACTGCTTCGACAGGCTCGGCAGCCGGTAGCTGACGGTGCCCTTGAAGTAGTCGCTCGACCCCGAGTAGTTGATGGGGTTGTTGTAGTGCGTGATCTTCCCGATGTTGAACGCCGCACCAGGCTCGGGCGCCAGCGAGCCGGCGGCCGGCTGCACGCCGATCGCGCTCTGCGTCGAGGTGCTCAGGTTGTTCGGACAGTTGCTGCCGCCCCGACCGTGCGCGGTGAGGGCTTCGCTGCCGCTCGCCACCCAGTTCGACGGCCCCGTCTCGCTCGAGGAGTTCGGCGGACTGTATCGGATGCAGTAGCCGCTCGTGGTGCCCGCGTTCTGGCCGGTGCTGCCGGCGTCGCCGCGGTGGTTGGAGACCTGGGCCTCCACCGTGCCGAGGTTCACGGGCGCGGCCTGGGCTGGCGCCGCGGCGAAGAGTGCGCCGCTCACCCCCATGCCGATGATGAGCGCACCGCTCGCGAGGACCGAGAGCGCCTTCTTCAGGCGCCCCTTCGGTAGGGTGTCGCGGTGCCGAGGGGTCGACGAAACACGGGTTCGGGTAAGCATGGCTGCACGCCTTCGGGTTCGACGCGAAATTTCGGGTTGCGCGTCATTCGGGTTTCGGGTTTGCAACCCACGCAGAACGTGAGTCCTTCGTAGCGTGGCAGAGATGAGGGTCGTTCGGAATACTGGCACCACCACCAAAACGGGGGGCAACTGACGGATGCCTGGCCCCCGCGCCGCCCGAAGCGCCCCCTTTTCGCACCGCACCTGGGCATTCGACCGATTCCGGGGAAAAGTCGCGGCCCGATCGCAGGACGTCGGCGTTCCCTTCGACGAGCTCAGGAAACCAGGGATGGTTCGCTGAGCCTGTCGAAGCGCGCCAGCACGGCGGATGCCCCGGCAGGCACGGCGGATGCCCCGGCGCGCACGGCGGATGCCCCGGCGCGCACGGCGGATGCCCCGGCGCGCACGCCGGGGCATCCGTTTTCCGGGGTCG
Organism: Agromyces soli; assembly: GCF_022811605.1. Lineage (GTDB taxonomy): Bacteria > Actinomycetota > Actinomycetes > Actinomycetales > Microbacteriaceae > Agromyces > Agromyces soli. Next base: position 3,675,922 of record NZ_CP094533.1, read on the forward strand.
TGGCGAATCGGGGTCCCCCGACCCGATCCGCCCCGACCTGGCGGTGCGCCGCCGCGTCGCCTCACGACGCGGCGGCGCGTGGGCTCAGCCCGTGTCGTCCCGTCGTTGACGGCGGGCGACGAACCAGACGCCGAGCGCTCCGACGGCGAGCAGGCCAGCTGCGAGGGGCAGCAGCCAGCCCTGGTCGAACCCGGTCGACGCCATGCCCGAGGGCTTCGGCGGCTTCGGCGAGTTCGTCGGCGCCGCGTTGCAGTCGGGCGTTGCCGGCGGGTACGCCGTGATCGTGTCCGTCGACGGGTTCACCCGGATCTCCACGACGGCCTCGTTGCGGAGGTCGTAGAACGGAGCGGACGGATCGAGCACCCAGGTGCCGTCGGGCAGCAGGGTCCAGCCCGGCCAGTCCGTCGGGTTGCCCTCTGCGTCGACCTCGGCGCCCGGCCAGAGCTGGGCTCCCGAGATGGTGTCGCCCGGCTGCCACCCAGGCGGCACGGTCACGTAGTCGACCTGGGAGGCGCCGTCGGCGAGGATCGCCGCTTCATCACCGGCCGGGATCGACGGGTCGTGACCCGCGAAGGCGTCGACGGTCCACCAGATGAGCGCCACGTCGGGGAGGGTGTCGAGGTTCGACGGAGTGATCGCGTAGCTGAACCACGGGGTGTCGTTCAGGCACTGCGCGAAGCCGTCGAGCGCGATCGACTTCACCGGCGTCTCCGCCTCGTCGCAGTCAGCGAGCGGGCCGTCCGGATCGGGCTCCTCGTCCACGGCCGCCGCGACGATCTCGGCGAGCGAGGCCGGGGCGAGCTCCGGCACGGGCTCCTCCTCGGGCGGCGGCGGCACCTCCGCCGCGACGCACGCGGCGTTGACGAGGTCCGGGATCGGCACCGTCGGGTCGGGCTGGGCGAGTTCGCCCACCTCGACGTCGAAGGTGATCGTCACGCCCGGGTAGGCCATGCCGGCGAACTCACCGACGTAGGAGAAGGTGAGCTCACCCGCCACCGAGTCGTCGAGCGTCCAGCCGGCCGGCAGCACCTCGCTGCCGGGCACGAAGGTCACGCCCTCGGGCAGGGAGTCCGTCACCACCGGGTCCACGACCGCGTCGCCGTCGTTCCACACGTTGAGCGTGTAGCTGATGACGTCGGGCGGTGCGTCGCCGGAGTCGACCGGGTTCTCACCGTCGTCGTGCGACCACAGCTTCTCGATCCGCACGTCGGGCTCGGCCACCTCGTGGTCGGTCTCGCAGTCGGCGAGCACGAGCTCCTCGCCCTTCACGAGCGGAGCGGCGTCGTCGCCCACGGTCGGGCACTCCCCCACGCCGTCCGGCGTGACCACGTTGTGCAGCGTCTCGCCCCAGGCGTCGTCCGCGACGGTCACCGTGAAGGAGATCGCCGCCTCCTCACCGGGCGCGAGCTCGGGGATGGACCAGGTGAGGTCCGTGCCGTCGAGCTCGAGCTGGGGATCCAGCGGCTCCACCAGCGTCGCGTCGTCCAGCACGTCGGAGAGGTCGTCGACCGCGGTCGCGCCCGACACCTCCGCCTGCGAGAAGTTGTACGCGTGCAGGGTGTAGACGACGTCGTGGCCCGGGTAGACCGTGCTGCCCGACGCCGGGTCGGCCGTCTTCCACAGCTCCCAGCCGGGCGTGGGGTGCTCGGTGACGCAGGGATCGGGCTCGGCGTCCGGCACGGCGGCCACCGTCACCGGAGGCTGCGCGGGCGGGCAGTTCGTGAGCACGTGGTTGCGCAGCACGGCGCCCGGGTCGGCGTCGTCGCGCACCGTCACGCGGTACACGAGGTCGAGCGTCTCGCCCGGGTCGAGCTGGGCGACCTTCAGCCAGAGCTTGCCCGGCTCGTCGTCGTCCCAGCTGAAGGCCGCCGGCTGCGTGCCGATGAAGCCCTCGAAGTCGACGTAGGGCGCGAGCTGCGAGATGTCGTCCTCGATCTCGATGTCGCTCACTCCGGGACCGGAGACGTGCTGCACCGAGAGCGTGTAGTCGATCGTGTCGCCGCGCTCCACGGAGGTGCCGCTCGGCGGATCGCTCGACTTCGTCACGCCCCAGACCGGTTCGTTCTCCCGGTTGGTGACGCTGCAGTGCACGATCTCGAACTTGCCGACGTCGACGGTCCAGGCGTGGTCGCCGACGAGGGTGACCGGCCGGTCGTCCCCGCCGACCTCGCAACTGACGGCCGCCATCTCCCAGTAGGGGCGGTCCTCCTCGGTGAAGGTGATCGCCCGGGTGTCCTCGTCGCCGTAGCCGGAGACGTCGTACGGGTCGGTCATGCCGTCGTCCGCGGTCTCCTGCGAAGCCGGCGTGACGTCGGCGTCGCTCGTCGAGAACTCCCAGCCCTCGGCGGGCTGCCCGTTGACCGACTTGTCGATGACCACCGAGCCGCCGCAGAGGGCGATCGCGACCTCCTTCAGGGAGTCCGCGAGGGTCGAGTAGTCGGTCGTGGTGAGGTAATCGGCGGTCGTGATGTTCGTGCCGTCGAACGCCTCCGGGCCGGAGATCGCCTCGATCGGGCCGAGCGTGACGCTGCCACCGACCGCGATGACGAGCACGTGCGAGCCGTCTCCCTTGATCGCGTTTGCCTGCAGGATCGCGGGGTTCAGCGCGCCGGGCGAGCCGTCGGGGAACTCCCCGCCGTTGTTCGGGTCGACCGTGTTCGGGTTGCCGTCGGTGATGACGATCGTCAGCTCGACCGGTCCGTCGCTGAAGCCGCCGAATGTGCCGTGCCCGAGCTCGAGCCCGCGCTTCCAGTTGGTCCAGCCGTCGGAGCTGAGCCCGCTGTAGGAGCCCTGCACCATGCCGACGTTGCCGCCGCTGAGCTCGGTCGCGCCGAGGAGCACCGCGGCATCCTGGTCGAAGGAGGTCACCGAGACCTCGGACCCGGTGTCGACGAGCGCGCTCGAGAACGCGTCGGCCGCAGCCTTCAGGTTCGCGATGCCGGCGCCGCCGATGGAGCCCGACTTGTCGAGGATGAAGGCCATGTCGAGACCGCACACGTCCGGCAGGTCTGGGTTCGGGGCCGGATCGACGACATCCATGGCCGCCATCGAGCGCATCGAGCCCTGCTGGGCCGCGAGACAGGCGTCCCGTTCGCTGCGGTCGTCGTTGGCGATCGGGATCGTCATGCAGTCGATGGGTGCCGGAGGCGCGTCCGCCTCCGGCACCGTGGCCGGCGCCTGCGGGTCAGGCGCCGCCGGGGCATCCGTTTCGGGTTCTACGGCTGCGTCCGGGGGGTCTGCTGGGGCGGGGGGCGGCACCTCCTCGGCCGGCGGAGCGGGCTCCTCGGCGGGCGGCGGCACCTCCTCCGCCGGTGGCGTGGCGGGATCCGGCGCCGGCGGCGTCGTCGCCGCGGAGTCGGTGCCCTCGCCCGCCGCCGGGTCGGCGACGAGCGTGTCGGCGCTCGCCGCCGAGTCGGGCATCTCCTCGGCGGCGGCGAGCGTCGGCGCCCCGAGGAGGATGAGTGCGGGAATCGCGAGCATGGACACGAGGGCGACGGCGGGTCGCCGCCTCGGTCCGGATCGTGCGGGCGCGCCGAGGCGCCCACGACTGAGTGCGTGCATGACAGCTCCTGTGTTTCATCGGGTTGGAGCCGGCTCGAACTTCGGGTCAGCTGGCGCCAGTTCTGCCACACTTCGACGCCATCCGCAAGGATTCCTCATCTTCGACCCCCCGAAAGCGGGGTGTCCCCCGAGTGGGGTTCAGGGCGCGCACCGGGCCGGTGCCAGTGCGCACCCCGGCGCATTCGGCGAGCGCGCCCGCGTCGGCCCTCCGCCGCGCGGAACCCGTCGGTATGGTGAGAGCGTGAGCGGACGGGATGCCTCGGGGCCGGCGCGGCGCGGCGGCGCGCCCCGGCCGGAGCCTGCCCGCCACGAGGCATCCGAGGCGGTGCCCGCGGCGTCCCGCAGCGCCAGGATCCGAGCCGAGCTCTCGGCCGCCGGTCAGGAGGCGAAGGAGCGGCTGGAGACCGCGGAGCAGCCCATCCGGCAGCGCTTCGACGAGCCGATCAAGCGGGTGACGGCGATCACCCAGCGCACCCTCGCCCTCTTCCCCGTGCGGGTCTGGCGTCGCTTCCTCGATCGGAACGGCTTCATCCTCGCGGCCGGCCTCAGCTACCAGGCGCTGTTCGCGGTGTTCGCAGCGCTGTACGTCGTGTTCGCGATCGCGGGCCTCTGGCTCACGAACAACCCGGACGCCCTGAACGCCCTGCTCGGGCTCGTCAACACCCTCGCGCCCGGGCTCGTGGGCGAGAACGGCAGTGCCGGCGTCATCTCCGAGCAGGACGTCACCGAGATCGCGCGCTCCAGCACGAGCCTCTTCGGCTGGACCGGCGCCATCGCCCTCGCCGGCCTCATCTGGACCGCGATCGGCTGGATCACCTACACCCGCACCGCGGTCCGCTCGATCTTCGGCCTGCCCAAGGACACGCGCGCCTACCTCCTCCTGAAGGCGCGCGACCTGCTCGCCGGCCTCGGCTTCGGGCTCGTCCTGCTGCTGGCCTCCGTCCTCTCGCTCGCCGCGACCTCGTTCGTCAGCTGGGTGTTCTCACTCCTCGGCTGGAGCAGCGAGTCCGGCTGGTTCACCTTCTTCGTGCAGCTCGGATCGCTCGTGGCGGTCTTCCTCATCGACACGCTCGCGCTCGCCGTGCTGTTCCGCTTCCTCTCGGGAGCGGCGATGCCGTGGCGACGGATGTGGATCGGCTCGCTGCTCGGCTCGGCCGGGCTCTCGGTGCTGCAGCTCTTCAGCAGCCTGCTGCTGTCGAGCACCTCGCGGAACCCGCTGCTCGCGACGTTCACCGTCTTCATCGGTCTGCTGCTCTGGTTCCGGCTGACCAGCATCGTGATCCTCGTGGCCTCGGCCTGGATCGCGGTGGAGGCGGGCGACGCGCACGAGTCGCTGCGGATGGTGACGCCGGAGCAGCTGGAGGCCGAGCGGCTCGCCGAGGAGCACCGGGCCCTCGTCACGGCGGCGCGGGTGCGGGTGCGCGAGGCCGAGCACGAGCTCGGCGAGGCGGGATGGTTCGCCCGGTTCCCCGCCCGCCGCCGGCTCGAGCGGGCGCGGCTCGAGCTGGAGGAGATCGAGCAGGGCGGGCCGGGGCCGGCTGGGCGCGCGTGACCCGTGATTCCCCCGGGCGCGGCCGTGTCGGCGGGCTCCCGTAGGATCGTTGCATGCCCGCTCAGCCCCTCCGTATCGCCAGCGTCAACGTCAACGGAGTGCGCGCCGCGTTCCGCAAGGGCATGGGCGACTGGCTCGCCGCCCGCGACGTCGACATCCTCGCGCTGCAAGAGGTGCGGGCCTCCACCGACGACCTCGTCGGCCTCCTCGGCGACGAGTGGGACGTGCTGCACGACCCCGCCACGGCGAAGGGCCGCGCGGGCGTCGCGCTCGCCAGCCGGCACCGTGCGAGCATCCACCGCGTCGAGCTCGGCCCGGCCGACTTCGACAGCGCGGGCCGCTGGCTCGAGGCCGACTACGAGGTCGGCGGCAAGGTCGTCACCGTCGTCAGCACCTACGTGCACTCCGGCGAGGTCGACACCCCGAAGCAGGTCGAGAAGTACAAGTTCCTCGACGCGATGGTCGAGCGGCTCCCCCAGCTCGCCGCCCACTCCGAGTACGCCGTCATCATGGGCGACCTGAACGTGGGGCACCGCACCCTCGACATCAAGAACTGGAAGGGCAACGTCAAGCGCGCCGGCTTCCTGCCGGAGGAGCGCGCCTACTTCGACCGCTTCCTCGGCGCCGAGGGCGAGCCCGGCTACAACGACGGCGCCGGCCTCGGCTGGATCGACGTCGGTCGCCGCCACGCGGGCGAGGTCCCCGGGCCGTACACCTGGTGGTCGCAGCGCGGCAAGGCCTTCGACACCGACACGGGCTGGCGCATCGACTACCACCTGGCCACGCCGCAGCTCGCCGCGACCGTGCAGAACTACGTGGTCGACCGCGCCGCGGCCTACGACGAGCGATGGTCCGACCACGCTCCCGTCGTGGTCGACTACGCGATCTGACGCCCGCACCCGACCCGCGACTCGCGACCCGCGATCCCTCGGCCTCCCGCCGCCCCACCGAGCGTCACCAGAACTTCATCGAGGACACCATGAGCACCGAACGACCCGTCGTCTTCTCCGGCATGCAGCCGTCGAGCGACTCCCTCCATCTCGGCAACTACCTCGGCGCACTCGTCAACTGGGTCGCCCTGCAGGACACCGTCGACCCCATCTACTGCGTCGTCGACCTGCACGCCATCACGGTGGCCCAGGACCCGGCCAAGCTCCGCGAGAGCTCTCGGCGCACCGCCGCGCAGTACCTCGCCGCCGGCATCGACCCCGAGCGCTCGACGCTGTTCGTGCAGTCGCAGGTTCCTGCGCACGCGGAGCTCGCCTGGGTGCTCGGCACCATCACCGGCTTCGGCGAGGCCGGCCGCATGACCCAGTTCAAAGACAAGTCGCAGCGCTACGGCGCCGAGTCGACGACGGTCGGGCTCTTCACCTACCCGGTGCTGATGGCCGCCGACATCCTCCTCTACGAGACGAACCTCGTGCCCGTCGGCGACGACCAGCGCCAGCATCTCGAGCTCACCCGCGACCTCGCCGGCCGCTTCAACTCCCGCTACGGCGAGACCTTCGTCATCCCCGAGGCCTACATCCCCGAGACGTCCGCGCGCATCTACGACCTGCAGGACCCCTCGGCGAAGATGTCGAAGTCCGCCGCTTCCGAGGCCGGCCTCGTCAGGCTCCTCGACGACCCGAAGATCACGGCGAAGAAGATCAAGAGCGCGGTCACCGACGCCGAGCGCGAGGTCCGTTACGACCGGCAGGCGAAGCCCGGGATCTCGAACCTGCTCGACATCTACGCGGCGGCGAGCGGCGAGCCGATCGAGACGATCGCGGCCCGCTACGAGGGACGCGGCTACGGCGACCTCAAGAAGGAGCTCGCGGAGCTCGTCGTCGAGCGGCTCGAGCCGTTCCGCACGCGCACCTTCGAGCTGCTCGACGACCCGGCGGAGCTCGACCGGCTCCTCGCCATCGGCGCCGAGAAGGCCTCCGAGCGCGCCGAGCGCGTGCTCGCCCAGGTGTACGAGCGTGTCGGCTTCCTCCGCCGCCGCTGAGCCGGCCCCGGCCGAGGCGCACCGCCCGGCACCCGTCGTGCTCTTCGATCTCGACGACACGCTGATGGCGCACCGCGAGGCCGTGCGGCTCGGCATCGAGCAGCACATGCGCATCCGGGCATACGACGCGGTCGCCGGGCTCGACGTGCCCGCGCTCTGGCACGAGCTCGAGGAGCGGCACTACCACGCCTATCTCGCGGGCGAGCTGACGTTCGAGGGGCAGCGGCGGGCCAGGGCGCGCGACTTCGCCCTCGCCCACGGCGAGTCCCTCGGCGGCCCGGCGGCCGGCGCCTGGTTCGACGAGTACTTCGCGCACTACCGCTCGTCCTGGAGCCTCCACTCCGACGTCGCGAGCAGCTTCGCGGCGCTCGAGGCGGGCCTGCCGGGCGTGCGCTTCGGCGTCATCACGAACGGCGAGCTCGACTTCCAGCTCGCCAAGCTCGACCGGCTCGGCCTCGCCGAGCGGTTCGAGCACGTCATCGCCTCGGGCGCGCTCGGCGTCGCCAAGCCCGACCCGGCGATCTTCCGTGCCGCGGTCGAACGCTTCGCCGAGACCGGCCCGCCCGGGCCCGTCGCGTACGTCGGCGACCGGCTGCGCACCGACGCCATCGGGGCGGCCGAGGCCGGCCTGCTCGGCGTCTGGCTGAACCGCGTCGACACGACGCCCGATCCCGCCGAGGCCGCCCTCGCCCGGGAGCTCGGCGTGCTCGAGGCGACGACGCTCGACGAGGCATCCGTGCTCCTCATCGAGCGACTGGGCTGAGACTTCCGGGAACGCGGACGGGCCGGATGCCTCGGCATCCGGCCCGTCCTCCCCTTCGGGTCCTCCCCAGGACCCGGGTGCGCGGCATCGGTGGGCGGGGCCGAGGGCCCCGCCCCCCGTTCAGCGCACGTCGTCGTCGACCCAGTCGAGGGTCTTCGTGACGGCCTTCTTCCAGTTGCGGTCGAGCCGTGCGCGCTCGGCCTCGTCCATCGACGGGGTCCAGCGCGTGTCCTCCTGCCAGTTCGCACTGAGGTCGTCGAGGCCCGACCAGAACCCGACCGCGAGGCCGGCGGCGTAGGCCGCGCCGAGCGCTGTGGTCTCCGCGACGACCGGTCGCACGACCGGCACGCCGAGGATGTCGGCCTGGAACTGCAGCAGGGTGTCGTTCGCCGTCGCCCCGCCGTCGACGCGGAGCTCGGTGAGGTCCACACCGGCGTCGGCGTTCACGGCCTCGATCACGTCGCGGGTCTGGAAGGCGATCGCCTCCAGCGCGGCGCGGGCGATGTGCCCCTTGTTCACGTAGCGGGTGAGGCCGACGAGCGCGCCGCGGGCATCGGGGCGCCAGTACGGCGCGAACAGGCCCGAGAACGCCGGCACGAAGTACGCGCCGCCGTTGTCCTCGACGCCCTTCGCGAGCTCCTCGACCTCCGCGGCGCTCGAGATGAGCCCGAGGTTGTCGCGCAGCCACTGGATGAGCGAGCCGGTGACCGCGATCGAGCCCTCGAGCGCATAGTGCACGGGGGCGTCGCCGAGCTTGTAGCCGACCGTCGTGAGCAGCCCGTTCTTCGAGTGCACGATGTCCGTGCCGGTGTTGAAGATCAGGAAGTTGCCCGTGCCGTAGGTGTTCTTCGCCTCGCCGGCCTCGAACGCGGCCTGGCCGAAGGTCGCGGCCTGCTGGTCGCCGAGGATGCCGGCGATCGGCGTCTCGCGCAGCAGGCTGGATGCCTCGGCGACGCCGTAGACCTCGGACGAGCTCTTGATCTCGGGCAGCATCGAGCGGGGCACGCCGAAGGCCGCGAGGATCTCGTCGTCCCAGGCGAGGGTCTCGAGGTCCATGAACATCGTGCGGCTCGCGTTGGTGACGTCGGTGGCGTGCACGCCGCCGTCGACCCCGCCGGTGAGGTTCCAGAGCACCCAGCTGTCCGTGGTGCCGAAGAGGAGGTCCCCCGCCTCGGCCTTCTCGCGCGCACCCTCGACGTTCTCGAGGATCCAGACGATCTTCGTGCCCGAGAAGTACGTCGCGAGTGGCAGGCCGACCTTGGCCTTGAAGCGCTCGACGCCGCCGTCCGCGGCGAGGCGGTCGACGATGTCCTGGGTGCGGGTGTCCTGCCAGACGATCGCGTTGTAGACGGGCTCGCCTGTGGTCTTGTCCCAGACGACGGCGGTCTCGCGCTGGTTGGTGATGCCGACCGCGGCGATGTCGTGGCGGGTCAGGTCGGCCTTGGCCAGGGCCTGACCGATGACCTCGCGGGTGTTGTTCCAGATCTCCTTCGGGTCGTGTTCGACCCAGCCGGCCTTCGGGAAGATCTGCTCGTGCTCGAGCTGTCCGGTCGAGACGATCGAACCGGACTTGTCGAAGATGATCGCGCGCGACGAGGTCGTGCCCTGGTCGATCGCGAGGACGTAGTCAGCCATCTGAGAACTCCGTTGCTGTCAGTGCGGGTGGTGGGTGGGGATCGGTGCGGCTCAGCCGAGGACCGGGAGCAGCGGGATCGCCGCGAGGCCGGCGAGGACGCCGCCGATGATCGGGCCCAGCACGGGCACCCAGGAGTAGCCCCAGTCGCTCGACCCCTTGCCCTTGATCGGCAGGATGGCGTGCGCGATGCGCGGGCCGAGGTCACGGGCCGGGTTGATCGCGTAGCCGGTGGGGCCACCGAGCGAGGCGCCGATGCCGATCACGAGCAGCGCGACGGGCAGGGCGCCGAGGGCGGCGAGCCCCGAGGTGTCGCCGTTGCGGCCGAAGCCGATCACGACGAAGACGAGCACGAACGTGCCGACGATCTCGGTGACCAGGTTCCAGCCGTAGGAGCGGATCGCCGGGCCGGTCGAGAACACGCCGAGCTTGTTCGCCGCCTCGGGCTCCGCGTCGAAGTGCTGCTTGTACGCGAGCCAGGTGACGACGGCGCCGAGGAACGCGCCGAGCATCTGCGCGCCGAGGTAGGTCAGCACCGAGACGAACGACACGGCGACGGTGGTACCCATCGCGGCGTTGCCGAACTCCTCCGCGCCGTTCGCCACGAGGCCGAGCGTCACCGCCGGGTTCAGGTGCGCGCCGGAGGCGTACGAGACGACCACACCGGCGAAGACCGCGAGGCCCCAGCCGATGTTGACCATGAGGAAGCCCCCGTTGAAGCCCTTGTTGCGCACGAGCGCGACATTGGCGACGACGCCCGTGCCGAGCAGCACGAGCAGGGCGGTTCCGACGAGTTCCGAGAGGAACAGGACGCCGAGATTGTCCACGTTGACCTTCTTTCAATGGGCGGGGCGGCACGGGTCGCCGCCCCCGGTGTGACATCGGGCCGAGGGGCCCTGCTGCACGCTATCCGGGGAAGTGCCCGGTGCGGAGCGTTTTCGGGTGCACATCCGTGCAGATGTGCACCCGGTGCCCGCTACTGGGCGGCGGTGACCTCGAGCTCCGGGAGCTGCACGCCGTGCCGCTCCGCGAGGAGCGTGCGGGTCGCCTGGACCTCCGCCGTCCGCTGCTCGGCGCTCCAGCCGAGGACCTCGCCCGCGATCGCCGCGAGCTCCTCGAGGAGCGGCAGCGTGGCGGTGCCGGTGAAGGCGATACTGGTGCGGCGCAGCACGAGGTCGTCGAGCCGGGCGACGCGCTCGTGGCGCACGAGCCAGGCGATCTCCTGCCGGCTGTAGCCGGGGTGGTTCGCGAGCACGAGGTCCTCGGCGGGCTCGAGCTCGTCGATGAGCGCCTCGGCGCGGGTGCCGTAGCGCTCGAGCAGCTCCTCGGCCCGCGCGGCGCCGAGTTCGTCGCCGTGCGACACGACCCACACCCGGCGGGCGTCCGGCGTCGTCGGGTAGCCCGCGCCGCCGCCGATCGCGAGGCCGGCTGTGCTGCGGCGGCGCTCGGTGCCGAGGAGCTCGAGCACCTCGTTCGCGAGGTGCTCGGCGAGCGCCCGGAACGTGGTCCACTTGCCGCCGACGAGGCTCAGCACGGTCGTGCCGCGGCGGCCCGGCGCCTCGGCCCGCTCGATGCGGTAGTCGCGCGAGACGAAGCCCGGCTGGGTCTCGTCGTGGCGGGGCAGAGGGCGCACGCCCGAGAAGCGGTAGACGATCTGCGAGCGGTCCACGGCGATGTCCGGGAAAACGTGCGCGACGAGTTCGAAGAAGTAGTCGATCTCGGCCTCGGTGCACACGGCGGGCTCGCGCATGTCGTGCTCGAGGTCGGTGGTGCCGACCATCACGCGCCCCTTGAGCGGGTAGATCAGCACGATGCGGCCGTCCTCGTGCTCGAAGAAGATCTCGCGACCCCCGGTGGCCTCGAGGAGTTCGGGGTGGTCGAGCACGATGTGCGAGCCCTTGGTGCCGCCCATGAAGCGGGTCTGGTGGCCGAGCGCCTCGTTGGTGAGGTCGGTCCACGGCCCGGAGGTGTTGACGACGACGTCGGCGGCGAGCTCGAACTCGGCGCCGCTCAGTCGGTCGCGCACGCGCACGCCGCCGGCGCCCAGGCCGACGGCCTCCAGGTGGTTGGCGGCCCGGGCGTGGGCGCCCGTGGCGAGCCCGTCGTGCAGTACGTCGAGGGCGAGCCGCTCGGGGTCGTGCATGCTCGCGTCGTAGTAGGTGGCGGTGTACTTCACGCCGGGGTTCAGCTTCGGCAGCTCGGCGAGGGTGCGCGTGCGTCCCAGGAAGCGGTGGCGCGGCACGCTGCCGCCGTCGCGGGAGAAGGCGTCGTAGATCGTGAGGCCGGTCTTGATGAGCAGCGCCCCGCGCTCGGTCGGCTTGCCCGAGCGGTGGGTGAGGAAGCGCAGCGGCGCCGAGAGGATGCCCGAGAAGGTGGAGAAGATCGGCACGGTCGTCTGCAGCGGCTTGACGTAGTGCGGTGCGAGGCGGATGAGCGCGTTGCGCTCGGTGACCGACTCCTGCACGAGCCGGAACTCGCCGTTCTCGAGGTAGCGGATGCCGCCGTGGATCATGTGCGAGGAGGCGGAGGAGGCGCCCGAGACGAAGTCGTCGCGCTCGACGAGCACGACGTCCACGCCCTGCAGGGCGAGATCGCGGAAGGTCGCGATGCCGTTGATGCCGCCGCCGATCACGACGACCTGCGCGGTCGGCCGGGCGCGCAGCTCGGCGATCTCGGGCCGCTCCGCGGCGGTCGGATGCGTCGACGTCGACGTGTGGCTCATCCCGGTCCTTTCGACGGTGCCGACGGGCTTGCCAGAAGCGTCCCGTCTGTGGATGAATACATCGTGAACGCGCGCGAACCTTCTTTCAACTCGCGTGCACAAACGTGCAAGGAGACCGGCGATGACCTGGACCCCGCAGGACGACCCCGACCGCAGCCCCGAGGTGCCGGCGGGCAAGACCCGCGACGCGCTGCGCGCGGCGCACCTGTACTACATGCAGGACCTCACGATGGACGCCATCGCCGCGGAGCTGCACACCTCCCGTTCCTCGGTCTCGCGCCTGTTGAGCCACGCCAGGGCGTCAGGGCTCGTCGAGATCTCCATCCACTCCCCGCTCGATCTGCCGAGCCGGCTCGAGCAGGAGATCCTCGAACGCCACGAGATCGCCGCGCACGTCGTGCCGGTGCCCGATCAGGCGAGCGACGTCGATCGGCTCGACCGGGTGGCGCTCTCGGCTGCACGGATTCTCGGCCGCTTCATCGACTCGAACCAGCTCGTCGGGGTCGCCTGGGGCTCGACCATGAGCGCCGTCAGCCGGCACCTCGTCCCCAAGTCGACGCACAACAGCGAGATCGTGCAGCTGAACGGCGCGGGCAACCTCCGCACCACCGGCATCCTCTACGCGAGCGAGCTGCTGCGTCGCTTCGGCGACGCCTTCGGCGCGAAGGTGCAGCAGTTCCCGGTGCCCGCCTTCTTCGACGACCCCGCCACGAAGGAGGCGTTCTGGCGCGAGCGCAGCACCAAACGGCTCCTCGAGCTGCAGGGCCGCCTCGACGTCGCCCTCTTCGGCGTCGGCTCGCCCTTCGCCGAGGTCGCGAGCCGGGTCTACCAGGGCGGCTACCTCGAGCGCGACGACTACGCCGCACTCAGCGCGGACGGCGTCGTCGGCGACGTCGCCACGGTCTTCTACCGGGCGGATGGCTCGAGCGAGGGCATCCCGCTGAACGAACGAGCCACCGGCCCCGACTTCGGCGTGCTGCGCCGCGCGCCGCGCCGCATCTGCGTCGTGTCGGGGCGCGCGAAGCTGCCGAGCCTGCGCGGGGCGATCGCCGCGGGGCTCATCACCGATCTCATCACCGACGAGGGCACGGCCCGCGCGCTCGTGGAGCACGGCTAGCGTCACCGTGTCGCCCCGTGACCGCGGGAATAGTCCGGCGTCCGGCGCGTTGACCTAGAATCGAACACGACAACGTGCTCCGGGGTCGGTGCAATTCCGAGCCGGCGGTAACAGTCCGCGAGCCGTGAGCGTCCCTTCGGGGGCACAAGCGGTTGAACCGGTGGAACTCCGGTACCGACGGTGAAAGTCCGGATGGGAGGCGGCACGTGTCGGCCGAGGTGCGTTCGCGCATCCGGCCGATGATGCGGCGCGCCGCGCACCCCGGAGCCTCGACCACGAGGACGGACATGACGGCAGGCCACGACGCGGAGCTCCGCGCGATGCGACGGGCGATCGAGCTCGCCCGCCGCGGCCCCGCGACGGGTGCGAACCCGCAGGTCGGCTGCGTGCTGCTCTCCCCCGCCGGCGAGCCCCTCGCCGAGGGCTGGCACCGCGGCGCCGGCACCGCGCACGCGGAGGTCGACGCCCTCGCGAAGCTCCCCGCGGGCGCGGCGCACGGCGCCACCGCCGTCGTCACGCTCGAGCCCTGCAACCACACGGGCCGCACGGGCCCCTGCGCCGTCGCCCTCGTCGAGGCGGGGGTCGCCCGCGTCGTCTACGCCGTCGCCGACCCCGGCCGCGCCTCGAGCGGCGGCGCCGAGCGGCTGCGTGCCGCGGGTGTCGAGGTCGAGCATGGCCTCCTCTCCGACGAGGTGGAGGCCGCGATCGGCGACTGGCTCTTCGCCGCCCGCGCCCGCCGCCCGCGGGTGACCGTGAAGTGGGCGTCGAGCCTCGACGGCCGCGCCGCCGCCGCGGACGGCACGAGCCAGTGGATCACGGGCCCGACCGCCCGCGCCGACGTGCACCGCCGGCGCGCCGCCGCCGACGCCATCGCCGTCGGCACCGGCACCGTCATCGCCGACGATCCCGCGCTCACCGCCCGCGACGCCGACGGCGCCCTGCTCGCGCACCAGCCGGTGCCCGTCGTCTTCGGCCGCCGCGCGGTGCCCGCAGGCGCTGCCCTGCGCCGGCACCCGCACCAGCTGCTGCAGTACGACGGCCCCGAGCTCGCCGCGACCCTCGAGGACCTCGCGACGCGGGGCATCCGCTCCCTCTTCGTCGAGGGCGGGCCGACGCTCGCCTCGGCGTTCCTGGCGGCGGACCTCGCCGACGAGCTCCTCGTCTACCTCGCGCCGACCCTGCTCGGCGGGCCCGGGCTCGCCCTCGGCGAACTCGGCGTGCCCACGATCTCCGCGGCCCCGCGCTTCACGTTCTCCGCCGTCGAGCGTCTCGGCGACGACGTGCTCCTCGTCGCCCATCGGGCCGCACCGACCACCCCCACCGAAGGGAACTGACATGTTCACCGGCATCATCGAAGAGCTCGGCCGCATCGAGCGCGTCGAGCGGGGCGCCGACGCCGCCCGGCTCACGGTCCGCGGGCCGCTCGCGGTCGAGGGCGTCGCGCACGGCGACTCGATCGCCGTGTCGGGGGTCTGCCTCACGGTCGTCGACTTCGACGCGGAGCGCTTCACCGCCGACGTGATGGGCCAGACGCTCGCCGTCTCGACCTTGGACGCCGCCCGCGAGGGCCTCGCGGTGAACCTCGAGCGCGCCGCCCGCGTCGGCGACCGCCTCGGCGGGCACATCGTGCAGGGCCACATCGACGGCACCGCGAAGGTGCTGGAGGTGCGCCAGGAGGACGGCTGGCGCGTCGTGCGCTTCTCCCTCGACGACGCGCACGCCCCGCTCGTGGTCGACAAGGGCTCGATCGCCGTCGACGGCGTGTCGCTCACGGTGAGCGAAGTCGGCACGACCGCCGCCGGCCCCGACGCCGGCCACTGGTTCGAGGTGTCGCTCATCCCCGAGACGCTGCAGGCGACGACCCTCGGCGAGCGGCGGCCGGGCGAGCTCGTGAACATCGAGACCGACATCCTCGCGCGCCACGTCGCGAGGCTGCACCGCTTCGAGGGGCGCGAACTGCCGAGCTCCCTCGCCGACGAGCAGGAGGTGCGGGCATGAGCCTCGCCACCATCCCCGAAGTCCTCGACGCGCTACGCGCGGGCAAGCCCGTGATCGTCGCCGACGACGAGGCGCGCGAGAACGAGGGCGACGCCATCATGGCGGCCGAGTTCGCGACGCAGGAGTGGATCGCCTGGATGGTCCGCCGCACCAGCGGCTTCCTCTGCGCGCCCATGCCGAACGCCTTCGCCGACCGGCTGCAGCTGCCGCCCATGGTGGCCCGCAACGAGGACGTGCGCGGCACCGCGTACACGATCTCGGTCGACGCGGCCGACCGCACCTCGACCGGCATCTCGGCGGCCGACCGCGCGCACACCCTGCGCGTGCTCGCCGACCCGGAGGCGACGCCCGAGCGGCTGATCCGGCCCGGGCACATCCTGCCGCTCCGCGCCGTCGACGGCGGCGTGCGCGAACGTGCGGGCCACACCGAGGCCGCGGTCGATCTGATGCGGCTCGCGGGGCTGTCGCCCGTCGGCGTGATCGGCGAGCTCGTGGCCGACGACGGCGAGATGATGCGCCTGCCCGGCCTCATCGAGCTCGGCGAGGAGGAGGGGCTGCCGGTCACGACCGTCGCCGCCCTCGTCGACTGGTTGCATGCCCACGGCGACGCCGCGGTCGGCGCGGATGCCCCCGCCGCCGCCGCGATCGCCGAGTCGGCGCGGGTCGACTTCGAGGTCGAGACGCTGCTGCCGACGAGCTTCGGCGAGTTCCGGGTGCGCGCGTACCGGGACCGGAAGACCGGCGCGGACCACCTCGCGATCCTGTCCGGCGACCCCGCGGCGGTCGCGGACGGCGCCATCGTCCGGGTGCACTCCGAGTGCCTCACGGGCGAGGCGCTCGGTTCGCTGAAGTGCGAGTGCGGGCCGCAGCTCGACGCGGCGCTCGAGATCGTCCAGCGCGAGGGCGGCGTCGTCGTCTACCTGCGGGGGCACGAGGGGCGCGGCATCGGCCTCATCAACAAGCTGCGGGCGTACCGGCTGCAGGAGGACGGCCTCGACACCCTCGACGCGAACGTGGCCCTCGGCCTGCCGGCCGATGCCCGCGACTACGGCGCGGCGAGCGCCATCCTCGCCGAGCTCGGCGTCACGCGCGTGCGCCTGCTGACGAACAACCCCGAGAAGGTGCGCCAGCTCGCCGAGCACGGCGTCGACGTCGCCGAGCGGCTGCCGCTCGTCGTCGGGGTCGGCCGCGGCAACCAGCGCTACCTCGAGACCAAGGCCGCCCGGATGGGGCACCAGATCGACGAACAGCAGCTCGCGGATGCCGCGGCTGAAGCACTCCTGGAAGGACACGCATCATGAGCGGAGCCGGCTCCCCCAACCTCGACAGCTCGACCCTCGACCTCGACGGCTCCGGCCTCGACGTGGTCGTCGTCGCCGGCAGTTGGCACGACGAGATCACCGACGGGCTGATCGCCGGCGCGACGCGCACCCTCGACGCGGCGGGCGCCGCGCACCGCCTGGTGCGGGTGCCCGGCAGCTTCGAGCTGCCGGTCGTCGCGAAGGCGGCGCTCGAGGCCGGTGCCGACGCCGTGGTCGCCCTCGGCGTCATCATCCGCGGCGGCACGCCGCACTTCGAGTACGTCTCGGCGGCCGCGACCGACGGCCTCACCCGGGTCGCGCTCGACACGGGCAAGCCCGTGGGCTTCGGTGTGCTCACCCTCGACGACGAACGCCAGGGCCTCGACCGGGCCGGGCTCCCCGGCTCGAAGGAGGACAAAGGACGCGAGGCCGCCGAGGCCGCGATCGCGACCGCGCGCGTGCTGCGCGGGCTCGTCGGCGCCTAGCCGGCATCCCGCCCGCGACGACGAAGCGCCTCGGAACCGGTCGGTTCCGAGGCGCTTCGGCGCGAACGGGGTGCCGCTACGGCTTCCAGACCATGAGCACGACGACGGCGACGAGGAGCAGCGAGACGATGCCGCTGCCCGCGGCGATCGCCGGGTAGCCGGACTTCTCGGCGGCCGCGGCGCCGCCGGCGCTCGCGGTCGTGCTCGCCTCGAGCGCGTCGGCGCCCTTGTTCATCGCGGGCACGACGAGGAAGACGCTGAGGCCGAAGGCGATGACGTAGAGGATGATCGACCAGAGGATCCACGGCGTCGTGAAGCTCAGGCCGTACTTCTCGTCGGCCATGCCCATGACGCCGAAGCCGAGCACGAAGACGATGAGCGAGAGCCAGCTGAAGATCGTGGTCGACTTCGCGAGCACGCGGACCTGCGCCGCGTTGCCCGCGCGCACCGCCCGCATCGCCGTCATCGGGATGATCGCCATCGGCCCGACGATGAAGACCGCGGTGACGACGTGCAGAACGGTGAAGATGGTGTCCATGCTCCCAGCCTAGCCAGCCGGGCGATCCGCCGCTTCGAACCTTCGATTGACCCGCCGCCCGCCGTTCGTCGCCCGGATGCGACCGCTCGTCGCAGCGGAGCCGCCGCGCGGAGCCGCCGCGCGTAAGGTTGGCGGGTTGCCACAAGCAGCAGATCATCCCGCCACCAGCGGAACCGACGCCAGACCGACGCCAGTCCGCCGGGGCCTCGAACCGCACGGAGTCTCTGCAGCATGTCAGCCCCATCGACCGCCCCCGCCACGCCGGCCAATCCGCGCAGCCGGGTCATCCTCGCCAGCCTCATCGGCACGACGATCGAGTTCTACGACTTCTACGTCTACGCGACCGCGGCGGTCCTCGTCTTCCCGCACCTGTTCTTCCCGACCGGCGACGCGACCACGGCGCTGCTGTCCTCGTTCGCCGTGTTCGGTGCGGCGATGGTCGCCCGCCCGCTCGGCGCCGTCGTCTTCGGGCACCTCGGCGACAAGGTCGGCCGCAAGGCCACGCTCGTCGGCGCGCTGCTCACGATGGGCATCGCGACCTTCCTCATCGGCGTGCTGCCGACCTACCTCGCCGTGGGCTGGTTCGCCCCGCTGCTGCTCGTCATCCTGCGCATCGCGCAGGGCTTCGCCCTCGGCGGCGAGTGGTCGGGCGCGGCGCTCGTCGCCACCGAGAACGCGCCGAAGGGCAAGCGCGCCTGGTACGGCACCTTCCCGCAGCTGGGCGCGCCGATCGGCTTCATCATCGCGAACGGCCTGTTCCTGATCATCGCCGCCGCGCTGCCCTCCGACGACCCCTCGATGCCCTCGCAGGCCTTCCTCGACTGGGGCTGGCGCATCCCGTTCCTGTTCTCGATCGTCATGGTCGCCGTCGGCCTCTGGGTGCGTCTGCGCCTCGTCGAGTCGACCGCGTTCTCGACGGCGTCGAAGCAGGGCCGCATCCAGCGCCTGCCGCTCGCCACGGTCTTCCGCAAGTACTGGCGCCAGCTCATCCTCGGCACCTTCTTCATGCTCGCGACGTACGTGCTCTTCTACCTGATGACGACGTTCTCGCTGAGCTACGGTCGCGCGCCCGTCGAGGCCGCCGACGGCGCCCTGCCCGGCCTCGGCTACTCGTACAACACCTTCGTGCTGATGCTCATCGGCGGCGTGCTCTTCTTCGGTGTCTTCACGCTGCTCTCCGGCCCGTGGGCCGACCGCTGGGGGCGGCGCCGCACGCTCATCTGGGTGACGCTCGGCATCATCGTCTTCGGCCTCGTCTGGGTGCCGCTGCTCTCGGCCGGCTTCGCGGGCGTGATGACCTGGCTCGTGGTCGGCTTCGCGCTGATGGGCATGACGTTCGGCCCGATGGGGGCGCTGCTGCCCGAGCTGTTCCCGACGAACGTGCGGTACACGGGCTCGGGCATCTCGTACAACGTGTCCTCGATCCTCGGCGCCGCGGTGGCGCCGTTCATCGCGGTGGCGCTGTGGCAGGCCGGCGGCGGCAGCCCGTTCTGGGTGGGCATCTACCTGTCGGCGATGGGCGTGCTGACGCTCGTCGCGCTGCTCGTCTCGAAGGAGACCCGCGACGTCGACTTCGACGAGGCGGGCCTCGAGTCCTCGGCGGTGCTCTGAGTCCCACCGCGAACGACCCCGGTCAACTTCGATTGACAACGTCCATGCCGTCAACGATGATTGACGGCATGGACGTGACCGGACTCTCCACCGCGATCGCCGCAGCGGACGGCGACGACCCCTACCGCGCGCTCCGCGAGCTGCACCGGGCCCGGGTCGAACTCACCCGCGAGCTCGACCGCGCCGAAGCGCTCGCGGTTCGGCGCGCCCGGGCGCAGGGATCGAGCTGGCAGCTCATCGCCCTCGCGCTCGAGGTCAGCAAGCAGGCGGTGCACAAGAAGTACGGCCGCGGCTGAGCGCCCCGCAGCGCGGGCGCCCTCACCTCGGGCGCCCTCACCTCGGGGCGAACGCGCCTTGTCTGGAGACCCGCACCTGGGCCTCGCGCGGCACGAGCTTGACCCGCTCGCGCGGGTACCGGTCGGACTCGCCGAGGCCGCGCTCGTGCGCGTCGAGCGCGAGCCATCCCGTCCACGTCGTGAACTCCACCCCGCGTGCGTCGAGCATCTCCAGCACCTCCGTCTCGGCATCCGCCACGACGGGCGCCGCGAGGCGGCCCGCCGCCGCGTCCGCCACGAGGTTCGCGACGGTCTCCATCGCGTCGCTCTTCGTGTGACCGATGAGCCCGATCGGGCCGCGCTTGATCCAGCCGGTGGCGTAGAGCCCGGGCACCGGTGCGCCGCCGTCGCCCTGCGCCCGCCCCGCCTCGTTCGGCACCACGCCGCGAGCCGGGTCGAACGGCGCGCCGGCGATCGGCGAGCCGAAGTAGCCGACCGCACGGTACACGGCGCCCACGGCGACGTCGCGGAACTCCCCCGTGCCCCGCACCACCCCGTCGCTGCGCACCTCGGTGCGCTCGAAGCGCACGCCCTCGACCCGCTCGGTGCCGAGCACTTCGACCGGGGCATGGTGGAAGTGCAGGTGCAGGCGGCGCGGGGCCCCGGTGCTGCGCCCCCGCCACGAGTTCAGCGTGCGGAGCATGATCTTCACCTGGTTCGTCCGCCCCGCCGGCACCTCCCCGGCTGCGGCGAGGGCGTCCTCGGCGATGAAGTCGGCCTCGTCGAGCACCACGTCGACGCCCGGCACCTCGCCGAGCTCCCGCAGCTCGATCGGGGTGAACTTCACGTCGGCGGGACCACGTCGCCCGAAGACGTGCACGTCGGTGACGGGCGAGGCCTCGAGCCCGGTGAGCACGTTCTCGGGCACCTCGGTGCCGCGCAGCTCGGCGGGGTGCTTCGCGAGGATGCGCGCCACGTCGAGCGCGACGTTGCCGTTGCCGATCACCGCGATCTCGCGCGCGTCGAGCGGCCACTCGCGCGGCACGTCGGGGTGCCCGTCGTACCAGGCGACGAAGTCGGCCGCGCCGTAGGAGCCGGGCAAGCCGACGCCGGGAAGCTCGAGCGCCGCGTCGCGGATCGCGCCCGTCGCGAGGATGACCGCGTGGTAGCGGGCCTGCAGCTCGTCGAGGCCCAGGTCGCGACCGATCTCGACGTTGCCGAGGAAGCGGATGCCCGGCTCGTCGAGCATCTCGTGCAGCGAGGCGACGATCCCCTTGATCCGCGGATGGTCCGGCGCGACGCCGTAGCGGATGAGCCCGTACGGCGCGGGCAGCGACTCGAAGAGGTCGATCGCGACCGTGCCGCCGGCCTCGGCGACGGCGGTGCGCAGCAGCTTGCCCGCGTACACGCCGGCGGGGCCGGCGCCGACGATCGCGACGCGGAGGGCGGGGAGGGTCATCTGGAGCCTTTCTCGGAGGGCGCGCCACGCGGCGCGACCGGATCGGACGGCGCGCTTCGCAGCGCGAAGGGGTCGTGCGCGACGGCGACGGCGTGGCCGTCCACGGCGAGCTCGGCGGGGGCGTACGGGCTCAGCCGCACCACATCGCCCACGACGACGACGGCCGGTGAGCGGACGCCGCGCAGCGCCGCCTGCGCCGCGATCGTGTCGAGGGTCCCGATCGTCACCCGCTGACCGTCGCCGTAGCCGTCCTCGACGATCGCGACCGGGCAGCCTGCGCCGCGCTCGCCCCGGGCGAGCGTCGTCGCCGAGTTCGCGAGCGTGCCGACGCCCATCAGCAGCACGACGGTGTGGTCGCGCGCACCGCCGAGCTCGGCGATCTGATCGTGCCCGGTCGCGACGGTGAACGCGGTGGCGAGACCGCGATGCGTCAGCGGGATGCCGGCGACGGCCGGCACCGAGATGGCGCTCGTGATGCCGGGCACGACTTCGACGTCGACGCCCGCGGCACGGCACGCGGCGAGCTCCTCGCCGCCGCGACCGAAGACGTACGGGTCGCCGCCCTTCAGTCGCACGACGCGGCGGCCGGCGAGCCCGAGCTCGACGAGGAGCGCGATGATGCCCTCCTGCGGCACGGCGTGATGGCCGGGGCGCTTGCCGACGTCGACGATCTCGGCGTCGAGCGGACACCCGCGCTCCGCCTCGAGCTGGTCGAGCACCGCGCGGGCGCCCAGCCGGTCGGCCACGATCACCTCGGCGGCCTCGATGGCGCGCAGGCCGCGCACGGTCAGCAGGCCGAGGTCGCCGGGGCCCGCCCCGACGAGCTGCACGAGCCCGCGCCCGCCGCTCATCGCGCACCTCCGGAGGGCAGCAGCCCGCGCCGGCGCAGCAGCGCCCGCTCGAGCGGGGCGAAGACGGCGAGCTCGACGAGGATCCCGATGAAGAGGATGGCGAGGATCGCGACGAACACCGTCGGGAGGTCGGCGAGCTGCCGGCCCTGATCGAGCAGCGCGCCGAGGCCGAAGCCGATCGAGCCGCCCGTCGCGATGATCTCCGCGGCCATGAGCGAGCGCCACGAGAACGCCCAGCCCTGCTTGAGCCCGGCGAGGTACCCGGGCAGGGCGGCGGGCAGCACGACGAGGGCGGCGAGCTCGGCCCGGTTGGCGCCCAGCACCCGACCGACGCGGCGCAGCTGCGGCGGCACCTGGCGGACGCCCGCGACGAGACCGTTCACGATCGAGGGCACGGCGCCCATCAGGATGACGAAGTACACCGTCGCGTCGGAGAGCCCGAACCAGATGATCGCGGCGGGCACCCAGGCGACCGAGGGCAGCACCTGCAGGCCGGAGACGAATGGGCCGAACGCGCGCTGCAGCGGCCGGGACTCGGCGAGCAGGAGGCCGATCGGAGTGCCGATCGCCACGGCGACCAGGAAGCCGACGGCGCCGCGCTCGAGGCTCGTGCCGACCGCCAGTTGCAACCGCCCGGACTCCCAGGCGCTGCCGATCGAGGCGACCACGTCGAGCGGCCCGGGGTACAGGTCGGGCCGGGGCTGCGCGAGGACGGTGTACGCCTGCCACGCGACGAGCAGCACGAGGAGCAGCACGATCGGGGGCAGGATGCCGCGGGCGGTCCGCCGCCACCACGGCTCCCGTTCGGCGGGCGCGGTCTGCAGCCGATCGAGCCCGGCCTCCAGGGCCCGCAGCTCGCTCGGCGGGGACGGGACGGGCGACGGGGTCGGCGCCCCCGCCGCGGTCCGGCGCTCCTCCGCGGTCAGGGGTTCCTCCGCGAGGGCGTCGCGCACGAGTTCAGGCGGCATTGCTCGCGATCTCCTTCCGCAGTCGTTCGGTGATCTCCCGGGCGACGGACTGGGCGTCGAGGTCCGAGGCGTCCGTGCGCCACTCGCCGGCGACACGTCCCGGCCGGCTCGACAGCAGCACGATGCGCTGCGCGAGGCGCACCGCCTCGTGCACGTTGTGCGTGACGAAGAGGATGGTGCGCCCGGTCTCCCGCCAGACCCGCTCGAGCTCCTCGTGCAGCAGGTCGCGGGTGATCGCGTCGAGCGCGGCGAAGGGCTCGTCCATGAGCAGCACGGTGCGGTCCTGCGCGAGCGCACGGGCGAGCGCGACGCGCTGGCGCATCCCGCCCGACAGCTCGTGCGGCCGCTGATCGGCGGCGTCGGCGAGGTTCACGAGCTCGAGCAACCGTTCGGCCTCGGCGCGCCGCCCGGCCCTGGGCGCCCCGCGCAGCCGCAGGGCGAGCTCCACGTTCCGCCGGGCGGTGAGCCACGGCATCAGGGCCGACTCCTGGAACATCACCGCCGCCCCGTCGCCGGGCACCTCGATGGCGCCGGCGGTCGGCGTCTCGAGCCCGGCGACCAGGTTCAGCAGCGTCGACTTGCCGCAGCCGGAGGCGCCGAGCAGGCACACGAACTCGCCCTCGGCGACCTCGAGGTCGATGCCGTCGAGCACCTGCGGCGAGCGCGGGCCGCCGAAGCGCTTGCCGACGCCGGTGAGCCGGATCGCCGTCACGGTCGCTCCGTCCCGAGCCCGGCGGCCGAGACCGCGGGCTCGCCGCGGGCGTCGAGCACCTCGTTCAGGATGCCGAGGGCGAACAGGCCGTCGATGGAGCCGTCCTTCGCGGTGCCGGCGGCGACGCCGTTCGCGAGCACCTGCTCGAACGCCCCCGCGACGGGGTCGACGGTGAACCGCACGTGATCGAGCGCCCGGGCGAGCACCGCGTCGTCGAGCGGCTTGCCGGTGTCGGCGGCGAGCTTCGCGTTCAGGTCGGCGGCGGCCTGCTCGGGCTCGTCGGCGAGGAAGCGCACGGCCTCGGCGTGCCCCTCGACGAGCGCCCGCACGGTCTCGGGATGCTCGTCGAGGAAGGTCTTCGAGACGAGCAGCACCGTGGTCGGGAAGTCGCCGTCGGGCCAGAGCTCGGCCTCGTCGACGAGCACGTGTGCGCCGCCCTCGAGCACGAGCCGGGACACCCACGGCTCGGGCAGCCAGGCGCCGTCGAGCTGCCCCTGCTGGAACAGGGTGAGCGTCTGCGCGTTCTCGGTGGGGGTGATCTGCACCTCGCCGCCGCCCGTGGTGTCGGTGGCGAAGCCCTCCTCGGCGAGCCACGTGCGCAGGGCCACGTCCTGTGTGTTGCCGAGCTGCGGCGTCGCGAGCGTCGTGCCGGCGAGGTCGGCGGGCTCGTCGATGCCGTCGCGGACGACGAGCGCCGCGCCTCCGGAGGCCGCCCCGGCGACGATGACCGCGGACTGGCCGCCGGATTTCACGAAGGTGTTGATCGCCGGGTTCGGCCCGAGGTAGGCGGCGTCGATCGCGCCGGCCGAGAGCGCCTCGACCGCGGCGGGCCCGGCGTTGAACACCTCGGTGCGCAGCTTCGTGTCGCCGAGCGCGTCGGCGAAGAAGCCCTCCTCGAGGCCGACGAGGGCGGGCGCGTGGGTGACGTTCGCGAAGTAGCCGAGGCGGAGCTCCGCGGCCGGGGCCGACGAGGCATCCGCTCCGCCGTCGGCGCTCGCGGTCGCGGCGCAGCCGCTCAGCAGCGCGGCCCCGGCCGCCATGATCGCGATCGCTCGGGTGATGCGGCTGGCTCGGATGGTGCGGTGGTGCATGGTGGTCGCCTCCTCGGGGATCGCGGTGGGATGCATCGGATGGGGATCGGTCGTGCGGAGCGGGCTCAGGCGCTCGAGCGTGTGCCCGCGGCGAGCGTCGCGCCGTCCTGCTGGTGGATGACGAGGAAGCCGCCGGCGGCGCGGCTCGCCGCGTACTCCTCGACGGGCAGCGCCGCGCCGAGCCGGAGCACGGCCCGGCCGATGTCGTTCGTCTCGAGGCGGTCGGCCGCTTCGGTGCGCAGGGTGTCGAGGTCGCGGCGGCCGGTGATCTCCGCGACGAGCGCGGGGACCGTCGCGGTGCCCGCCTTCACGAGGACGCGCGCGCCCGGGAGCAGCGGACGGGCGTCGAGCTGGAACAGCTCCGCCTCGAGCTCGCGCACCGTATCCGGCACCGCCGACGCGGCGACGACGACGGCGCCGCGCGCGGCATCCACCTCGTCGGCGAGCCGCAGTGCGACCGAGCGCGGCGCCCGCGCCTCGCTGAGCTCCCCGTCGGCCGTGTCGACGGCGACGACCGTGGTCGTGACGCCGGCCGGCAGCACGTGCACCCGATCGCCGGGACGCACGACGCCGGCCGTGATCCGCCCCGCGAAGGCGCGGTAGTCGCGGTACTCGGCCTCGGCGCCCGGCACCGCGGCGAGTTCGGGCGCGAGCGCGCCCTGCGGCCGCAGCACGAGCTGCACGTCGAGCCGGAACGGCTCGCCGTCGTCGGCGGACTCCGCCGCGAGCTCCGCGGCCGAGGGCAGCGCCTCCAGCAGCTCGAGGAGCGCCGGCCCCCGGTACCAGGGGGTGTTCGCCGAGCGCTCCACGACGTTGTCGCCGGCGAGCGCGGAGACCGGGATGACGTGCACCCCGTCGAGCCCGAGCTCGCGCGCGACGGCCGCGACCTCCTCGGCCACTCGCTCGAACGGCTCGGCCTCGTAGTCGAGCAGGTCGATCTTGTTCACGGCGACCACGACGTGCGGCACGCGCAGCAGGCGCACGACGGCGAGGTGCCGGCGGGTCTGCTCGAGCACGCCCTTGCGCGCATCGACGAGCACGACCACCGCGTCGGCGGTCGTCGCGCCGGTCACCATGTTCCGCGTGTACTGCACGTGACCCGGGCAGTCGGCGAGGATGAACGAGCGCCGGTCGGTCGCGAAGTACCGGTAGGCGACGTCGATCGTGATGCCCTGCTCGCGCTCGGCGCGCAGCCCATCGGTGAGCAGGGCGAAGTCGAAGCCGCCGGCGTCGCCGCCGAAGCCGCGGGCCCGGCTGGCGGACTCGATCTGCGCGAACTGGTCGGCGAGGATCGCCTTCGCGTCGTGCAGCAGCCGCCCGACGAGGGTCGACTTGCCGTCGTCGACCGAGCCGGCGGTGGCGAGGCGCAGCAGCGTGCTCATCAGAAGTACCCGTCCTTCTTGCGGTCCTCCATGGCGGCCTCGGAGATCCGGTCGTCGGCGCGGGTCGCCCCGCGCTCGGTGAGCGTCGAGGCGGCGACCTCCGCGGTGACGGCGGCGAGGTCGGCCGCGTCGGACTCGACGGCGCCGGTGCAGCTCATGTCGCCGACCGTGCGGTAGCGCACGGTGCGCCGCTCGACGGGCTCGTCGGGGCGGGGCAGCGAGTGCTCGCCGACCGCGCGCCACATGCCGTCGCGGCGGAACACCTCGCGCTCGTGGGCGAAGTACAGCGGCGGCAGCTCGATCCGCTCCCGCTCGAGGTAGCGCCACACGTCGAGCTCGGTCCAGTTCGAGATCGGGAAGGCCCGCACGTGCTGCCCCGGGGTGTGCCGGCCGTTGTAGAGGCTCCACAGTTCGGGGCGCTGGTTGCGCGGGTCCCACTGGCCGAACTCGTCGCGGAGGCTCAGGATGCGCTCCTTCGCCCGCGCCTTGTCCTCGTCGCGGCGCGCGCCGCCGAAGACGGCGTCGTGCCGGCCGGCGGCGATGGCGTCGAGGAGCGGCTGGGTCTGCAGCGGGTTGCGGGTGCGGTCGGCGCGCTCCTGCAGCCGGCCGTCGTCGAGGTACTCCTGCACGCGGGCGACCTCGAGGCGGATGCCGAGGCGCGCGACGGTCTCGTCGCGGAACGCCAGCACCTCGGGGAAGTTGTGCCCCGTGTCGACGTGCAGCACCGGGAACGGCACCCGGCCCGGCCAGAACGCCTTCCGGGCCAGGTGCAGCACGACGACCGAGTCCTTTCCGCCGGAGAACAGCAGCACGGGCCGCTCGAACTCGGCGACGACCTCGCGGATGATGTGGATCGCCTCGGCCTCGAGCTGGTCGAGCACCTCGAGCCGGCTCGAGGCGTCCCACGCGATCCGGGTCCCGAGCGTCGGCTCGGCCGTGAACAGTGTCGTCATCCGTGCAACCCGCATTCCGTCTTGGCGAGGCCGGCCCAGCGGCCGGACCTCGGATCGTCTCCGGCGGCGACCGGCTTCGTGCAGGGCTCGCAGCCGATCGAGGGGTAGCCGCGGCCGAGGAGCGGGTTCACCGGCACCCCGAAGGCGCCCGCGTAGTCGCCCAGCTCCTCGAAGGTCCAGGCCGCGAGCGGGTTCACCTTCACGAGGCCGTTGCGCTCGTCCCAGGCGACGAGGGGCGTGCCGGTCCGAGTGGGCGCCTCGTCGCGGCGCACGCCCGTGAACCACAGTTCGTAGCCGGCGAGCGCGGCCCGCAGCGGCTCGACCTTGCGGCGCTGGCAGCAGAGACCGGGCTCACGGGCGAAGAGCTCCGCGCCGAACTCGGCGTCCTGCTCGCCGACCGTCTGCGCCGGCCGCACGTCGACCACGCGGACGTCGAGTCCCGCTGCCACGGCGTCGCGCGTCTCGTGCGTCTCGGCGAAGTGGTAGCCGGTGTCGAGGAAGAGCACGTCGACGCCCGGCAGCGACTGCGCGACGAGGTGCGGCAGCACGGCGTCGGCCATCGAGCAGGCGACGGCCGCGAGCTCGGCGTCGAAGTGGCGCGCGACCCACGCGACGACGGCGTGCGCGCTCGCCTCGCCGCCCTCGCCTCCGGCCAGCTCCGCGGCGCCGGCCTCGGCGAGCGCGCGGAGCTCCGAGGCATCCCGCGTCCGCGCCCGTCTGGGCGCCAGCGCCACGCTCATCGCCGCGCCTCCCCGCCGACCGGATCCGTGTCCCGCGTCCGTGCCCGCCTGGGCGCCAGCGCCACGCTCATCGCCGCGCCTCCCCGCCGACCGGGTCTGTGTCCCGCGTCCGCGCCCGCCTGGGCGCCAGCGCCGTCCCGCCTGCCGCGCTCATCGCAGCGCCTCCTCGTCGGCCCGGTGCGCCCACTCGGCGAAGGTCTCCGACGCGGCCTCGTCGCGCTCGGCGAGGTAGCGGCGCACGATGCGCTCGACGTAGTCGGCGAGTCCGTCGGCGGTGACCTTGAGCCCGCGGACGGTGCGCCCGGTGCCGGCCTCCTCGCGATGCGCGGAGGCGAGCCCGCCGCCGAGGTGCACCTGGAAGCCGGGCGTCTGCCCGCCGTCGCCGTCGGGCAGCAGCTGGCCCTTGAGGCCGATGTCGGCGGTCTGGATGCGCGCGCAGGAGTTCGGGCAGCCGTTCACGTGCAGGCTGATCGGGTGCGGCAGCTCGAGTCCCGCGAGCCGTTCCTCGAGCCGGACGACCGCGCGCGAGGCGGTCTCCTTCGTCTCGACGATCGCGAGCTTGCAGTACTCGATGCCGGTGCAGGCGATCGTGCCCCGCCGGATGAGGCTCGGCCGCACCTGCAGCCCGAGCCCGTCGAGCCCGGCGACGACCCGCTCGACGTCGCGCTCCTCGATGTCGAGCAGCACGAGCTTCTGGTGCGGGGTGGTGCGCAGACGCCCCGAGCCGACGCTCTCGAGCAGCTCGGCGATCGCGGTGAGCGTCGAACCGGAGAGCCGGCCGACGAGCGGCGTCGCGCCGAGGTAGAAGCGGCCGTCGCGCTGCCGGTGCACGCCGACGTGGTCGCCCTGGGCGATCGGCTTCGGCGCGGCCGGGCCGTCTGGCAGCGGCGTGCCGAGGTACTCGGTCTCGAGCACCTCGCGGAAGCGCTCGGCACCCCAGTCGGCGACGAGGTACTTGAGGCGGGCACGGTTGCGCAGCCGCCGGTAGCCGTAGTCGCGGAAGATCGAGACGACGCCCTCCCACACCTCCGCGACCCGGTCCGGGGTGACGAAGGTGCCGGTGCGCACGGCGAGGTGCGCGGCCGTGGAGAGGCCGCCGCCGACCCAGAGGTCGTAGCCGACGCCGAGCTCGGGGTGCTCGACCGCGACGAAGGCGACGTCGTTGATCTCGTGCACGACGTCCTGGCTCGGATGCCCCGTGATGGCGCTCTTGAACTTGCGCGGCAGATTCGCGAACTCGGGGTCGCCGAGGTAGCGCCGCTGGATCTCCTCGATCTGCGGCGTGGGGTCGATGAGCTCGTCGGCGGCGATGCCCGCGACGGGCGAGCCGAGGATCACGCGGGGCACGTCGCCGCACGCCTCGGTCGTCGAGAGGCCGACGGCTTCGAGGCGGCGCCAGATCTCGGGCACGTCCTCGACCCGCACCCAGTGCAGCTGCACGTTCTGACGATCGGTGAGGTCGGCCGTGTCACGCGCGAACTCGGTGGAGATGCCGCCGATGGTGCGCAACTGCTCGGTGGTCAGCTGCCCGCCGTCGATGCGCACCCGCAGCATGAAGTACTCGTCCTCGAGCTCGTGCGGTTCGAGGGTCGCGGTCTTGCCGCCGTCGATGCCGGGCTTGCGCTGCGTGTAGAGCCCCCACCAGCGGAAGCGGCCGTGCAGGTCGGTCGGGTCGATGCTGGCGAACCCGCCCGCCGCGTACGTCTGCTCGATGCGCTCGCGCACGGCGAGCCCGCCGTCCTGCTGCTTCCACTCCTCGTTGGCGTTGAGCGGGGCGCGGCCGTCGACCTTCCACTGCCCGTTGGGCTTGGTCGTGCCGCGCGCCGGGCGCACCCCGGCGGCGCGCCGGGCCGGCGCGGCCTGCTCGGCCGGCCTCGTCTCCGTCTCACCCAGCGTCATGCCCGCTCCCTGCTACTCACCCCCGTCGGAGGGACGGCGGTGGTCGCCGTGGCTGCGACGCTAGGCCAGCGGGATTCGGGCGGCACGTTCGTGACGACGCGGTCGTCACGCGAGGAAACGGGATGTCTCGGCGCGCCGTTTTGCGTCACATGGTTGACAGGCGGGCGGCGGCGCCGAATGTCTCGGCGCGCCGTTGTGCGTCACATGGTCGACAGGCGGGCGGCGGCCGCGCTGAAGCGGTCGACGACGAGCTCGGCCAGCTCGTCCGGGGGCAGCACGCCCGCGCGCAGCAGCGGCTCGGTGACGGCCGCCGCCCCCGCCGCGCGGGCGGTGTCGACGGCGAGATCCTGGAAGTAGCCGGGCGCGAGCAGGTAGCTCGCGACGACGACGCGGCGCGAGGCGCCGCCCTCGGCATCCGCCCGCCGGACGGCCGCCTCGAGCGTCGGCTCGGCGGCGGAGAGGTAGCCGACCGTGACGGGCGCGCCGAGCTCGCGGGCGAGCCGCTCCCCCATGGCGGCGCAGTCGGTCACGGCACGGGCATCGCTCGAACCGGCGGCGGCGAGCACGACGGCGTCGCCCGGCCGCCACTCCGCCTCCAGCAGGCGCCGCACGAGCACCCGCGCGAGCCGGTCGTCGGGCCCGAGGGCCCCGGCGAGTACGACCGTCCGCGTCCGCTCGGCGGCAACGGCCTCGGTGAGGTCGACGTGCACGTGGTACCCCGCCGAGAGCAGCAGCGGCACGACGACCGCGGGCATCCCGGCGGGCAGGCTCGCGAGCGTGGCCGGCACGTCGGGCTGTTCGACGTCGACGTGGCCGAGGCGCAGGGCGGCCGCGCCCGCCGCCGCGTGCCCGGCCGGACCAGGCAGCATGCCGCCGCCCCGCATGAGCCGCGCGCCGACGGCCTTGACGAGGCCGCGGACGGCGGCGCTGCCGTCGGGCGAGGAGGTGCCGTGCGAGATCGCGACGAGCGCAGGACGGGTCATCCCTCCATCGTGCCGTACCGCGCTCGCTCCGGGACCACGCCCGGGCGTTCTCCGAGGACGACCGCGTAGGCTGCTAGACCGATGAGCACCCCGACCTCTCCCGCCCGTTCCCGTTTCGGCCGCCGCGAGACTCCTCCCGGCCCGCGCGCCACCTTCCGGCAGCTCCTGCCCTTCGTGTTCGAGCACCGCCCCGTGCTCGTCTGGGTCGCGATCCTCTCGATCGTCGGCGCGCTCGCGAGCCTCGCGCAGCCGCTCCTCGTCAGCCAGGTCATCACGGTCGTCGAGGCGGGCGACCCGCTCGGCTGGATCGTGTGGGCGCTCGTCGCGCTCGTCGTGGTCAGCGGCATCATCACCGGCTACCAGCACTACCTGCTGCAGCGCACGGGCGAGGGCGTCGTGCTCTCGAGCCGCAAGCAGCTCGTCGCGAAGCTGCTGCGCCTGCCGATCGCGGAGTTCGACACCCGCCGCACGGGCGACCTCGTCTCGCGCGTCGGCAGCGACACGACGATGCTGCGGGCGGTGCTCACCCAGGGCCTCGTCGAGGCCGTCGGCGGCGCGGTGACCTTCGTCGGCGCGCTCATCGCGATGCTCATCATCGACCCGGTGCTGCTCGGGCTCACCGTGCTCGTCATCGCGGTCGCGATCACCACCGTCACGCTGCTCTCGGCCCGCGTCCGCGAGGCCTCGCACGCCGCGCAGGCGAAGGTCGGCGACGTCGCCGCCTCGGTCGAGCGCGCGATCAGCTCGGTGCGCACCATCCGTGCGGCCGGCGCGACGGAGCGCGAGCTCGCCGACGTGCAGGCCGAGGCCGAGGGCGCCTGGCGGATGGGCGTGAAGGTCGCGAAGATCTCCGCGCTCATCGTGCCGATCGCCGGAATCGCGATGCAGGTGTCGTTCCTCGTCGTGCTGGGGGTCGGCGGCTTCCGCGTGGCGTCGGGCGCGATCACCGTCGCGAACCTCGTCGCGTTCATCCTCTTCCTGTTCATGATGATCCTGCCGCTCGGTCAGGCCTTCGGCGCGATCACCTCCGTGAACCAGGCGCTCGGCGCGCTCGGCCGCATCCAGGAGATCCTCGATCTGCCCGACGAGGACGCGCACGACCGCGAGCTCGCCCCGCTCGCCGTCGTCGTCGGCCCCGCGAACGAGGGCGTCCGCCCGGATGCCCCGGCGATCGAGTTCGACGACGTGCACTTCGCCTACGCGCAGACCTCGCCGCAGGATCCCGCCGACCCGGGCAACGACTCGGCCGACGCGCACGCCCCCGAGCCCTCCGTGACCGAGCGGCAGCCCGTGCTCCGCGGCGTCTCCTTCGCGGTGCCGCGCGGCCAGCGCGTCGCCCTCGTCGGCCCATCGGGGGCCGGCAAGTCGACGATCCTCTCGCTCGTGGAGCGCTTCTACGACCCCTCGGTCGGCCAGGTGCGGATGGGCGGGCTCGACCTGCGCTCCATCGACCGCGGCGAGCTGCGCGCGCAGATCGGCTACGTCGAGCAGGATGCCCCGGTGCTGGCCGGCACGATCCGCGACAACCTGCTGCTCGGCAACCCGACGGCGAGCGACGAGGAGTGCGAGCACGTGCTGCAGTCCGTGAACCTCGGCGGCGTCCTCGCGCGCGACCCCGCGGGCCTCGGCGCGCAGGTCGGCGAGGACGGCATCATGCTCTCCGGCGGCGAACGGCAGCGGCTCGCGATCGCCCGGGCGCTGCTCGCGGCGCCGCCGATCCTGCTGCTCGACGAGTCCACGTCCTCGCTCGACGGGGTGAACGAGCGGATGATGCGCGAGGCGATCGACGAGGTCGCGGCCGGCCGCACGCTCATCGTCATCGCGCACCGGCTCTCGACCGTCGTCGACTCGGACCGCATCGTCGTGCTCGACGGCGGCCGCATCATCGGCGAGGGCACCCACGCCGAGCTCGTCGCCACCGTGCCGCTCTACCGCGAGCTCGCCGAGCACCAGCTGCTCGTCTGACCGCTGCCGGCATACCCGAGTTGCCCGACTTTCATGAAAGTCGGGCAACTCGTGAACCGTTCCACGGACTTGCCCGACTTTCATGAAAGTCGGGCAAGTCCGTGCGGCCGGTTACCTCGGGCCGTGCCAGCCGCGGGCGCGAAGCGCGTGCTCGACGAGATCGAGTGCCTCGCCCAGCGCAGCGAGGTCGGTCGCGCTGAGCCGGAACGCCGCCCAGCCCGCGGCGGTGTAGCGGTTGAACCGGGCGAGGTCGCTGCTCCATTGCCGGGGATCGCTCCGATGATGGTCTCCCTCGTACTCGCAGGCCACCAGGAACGCGGGAAAGGCGAGATCGGACACCGCGACGAATCCGCCCGCGCCATCCAACACGCGGTGCTGCGTCACCGGTTGGGGGAACCCCCGCGCCGCCATCGCCAGCCGCACCCGGGTTTCCGGAGAGGAATCGCTCCCCGGATCGAGCAACGGCAGTGCGGCACGCAGACGAGCGCCGCCGCGTCCGCGCCATCCGTTCGTCCTGCGTACGAGATCGCCGAGGCCCGCGAGCGGTGACCGCCGGTGCACGATCCGATCGCCCGCGATGACGAGCTCTTCGACGGATGCTCCGTCCGCCCCGAGGTCGAGCCAGGTGCGCACCGGGGTCGTCACCGGGAGCCCGTCGACCGTGGCGACGTCACCGGGCCGCAGCCGGAGCTGGTGGCCGCGGATCCCGGCCGCGTGAGGGGCCCGACGCGGCGCGAGCACGCTGAGATGGATCGGATCGTCGAGGGCCACCGGCAGCTGAAGCCGCCAGATCTCCGCGGCGGTACGGTGGCTGAGGTAGACGGGCGGCTCGAGCCTTCCGAGCAGCAGCCGACACCGATCGATGCGCGTGACCTGCGTCGCGGCGTCGATCCGCATGCCGTAGACCGGAGCCGCAAGCGACGCGTTCTGGAGTCGGCCCCGCCCGACCCCGGCGCCTCGGGCAGCGCGCACGCTGAACCCGACTCCGGGATCGATCTCTACCGGGAGCTCTGCATGCGACGTCATGCCCACACCTTGCGGGGTCGGGGACGCCCGCCACTCCGGCCACGACGATTCTGTGGATGCCGCGGCGTCCCCGCTCGCACCTGCGGAGGGTTGCCCAACTTTCATGAAAGTCGGGCAAGTCGGAGGTTCGGAGCCTCGGGAGGCCAGAGCTCAACTCCTCGAGTTGCCCAACTTTCATGAAAGTTGGGCAACTCGAGAGAAGGTGTTTGCCGCGGGCGGTGCGCCTTCCCGTGCCCACAACGCCCGCGGCGGGTCCGTAGACCCATGGATGCCGCGGGCGGTGCGCCTTCCCGTGCCCACAGCGCCCGCAGCATCCATCGGTCTGCGCATCCCATGATGACGCATCCCGCGCCGTTTCCCGTCATCGAGTCGATCGAGCGGACGAGGATCGCGCCAGACCTGGGACCCCGGCGCGATCCTCCTCCGCTCGATCGTGCGCCCCGGTGGCCGGGGCGCACGATCGACGGGACCTCGTTCAGTCGGTCACGGGCACCTGCCCGTGCTCGAGGTGGTAGCGGAGGCTCGACAGCTCGGCGCGGAGGGCGGCGGGCACCCGGTCGCCGAACTGGGCGAAGTACTCCTCGGTGAGCTCGCACTCGGCGAGCCACGAGGCGGGGTCGACGTGGAAGAGCTGCTCGAGCTCGTCGCCCGTGATCTCGAGGCCCTCGAGGTTCAGCGCGCCCTCGGCGGGCAGCAGGCCGATCGGGGTCTCGGCGGCGCCCGCCTCGCCCTCGAGGCGACCGACGATCCACTCGATGACGCGCGAGTTCTCGCCGAACCCGGGCCAGAGGAAGGAGCCGTCGGCGCCCTTGCGGAACCAGTTGACCTGGAAGATCTGCGGCGCGCGGTCGCCCAGCACGCGGCCCATCTTCACCCAGTGGCCCCAGTAGTCGGCCATGTTGTAGCCGCAGAACGGCAGCATCGCGAAGGGGTCGCGGCGCAGTTCGCCGACGGTACCCTCGGCCGCGGCGGTCTTCTCGCTCGAGATCGTGGCGCCCATGAACACGCCGTGCTTCCACGAGCGGGCCTGCGCGACGAGCGGCACGTTGGTCGCCCGGCGGCCGCCGAACAGGATGGCGTCGATCGGCACGCCGTCGTGGGCGTCCCAGTCGTCCGAGATCTGCGGGCACTGCGCGGCAGCGACCGTGAAGCGCGAGTTCGGGTGCGCGGCGGGACGGCCGGAGGCCGGGGTCCACGGCTGACCCTGCCAGTCGGTGAGCTCGTCGGGCACCTCGTCGGTGAGCCCCTCCCACCAGACGTCGCCGTCGGGGCGGAGCGCCACGTTCGTGAAGATCGTGTTGCCCCAGAGGGTCTGCACCGCGGTCGGGTTCGTCGTCTCGCCGGTGCCCGGCGCGACGCCGAAGAAGCCGGCCTCGGGGTTGATCGCGTAGAGGCGGCCGTCGTCGCCGGGGCGCATCCAGGCGATGTCGTCGCCGATCGTCTCGACGGTCCAGCCCGGGATGGTCGGGCGGAGCATGGCGAGGTTCGTCTTGCCGCACGCCGAGGGGAACGCCGCGGCGATGTGGTAGACCTTGCCGGCGGGCGAGGTGACCTTGATGAGCAGCATGTGCTCGGCGAGCCAGCCCTCGTCCCGCGCCATCACCGAGGCGATGCGCAGCGCGAAGCACTTCTTCGCGAGCAGGGCGTTGCCGCCGTAGCCCGAGCCGAACGACCAGATCTCGCGCGAGTCCGGGAACTGCACGATGTACTTGGTCGGGTTCGAGGGCCACTCGATCTCGTCGCGGCGCTGGCCGACGCCGTCGACCAGCGGGTAGCCGACCGAGTGCACGGTGCGCACCCACGGCTCGCCCGCCTCGATGAGGCGGTAGACCTGCTCGCCCATGCGGGTCATGATGCCCATCGAGAGCACGACGTACGGCGAGTCGGTGATCTCGACGCCGAGCTGCGAGATGGGGCCGCCGAGCGGGCCCATCGAGAAGGGCACGACGTACATCGTGCGGCCCTTCATCGAGCCGTCGAAGACGTCGACGAGCTCTTCGCGCATCTCGCGCGGGTCGCGCCAGTTGTTCGTGGGGCCGGCGTCTTCCTCGTAGGTCGAGCAGATGAAGGTGCGGTCCTCGACCCGGGCGACGTCGGAGGCGTCGGTGCGGGCGAGGTAGCTGTTGGGGCGCCACTCGGGGTTGAGCTTGATCAGCTTGCCCTCGGCGACGAGCTGCTTCGTGAGGAGGTCGGCCTCCTGCTTGGAGCCGTCGCACCAGACGATCTCGTCGGGCTTGGTGAGGGCGGCGATCTCGTCGACCCAGGCGCGCAGGGCCGGGTCGGTGGTGCCGCGGGGGGTCTCGCGGGCGTCGGAGTCCGTTCCGATGGAGAACTCGGAGAGGGTCATCGTCGTCGCGCCTTCCTGCTGAGTGCCGCGCGGTGCCGCTCGGCGGGACCGGAATGGGTCTGTCCTTCAAGAATGCGGGAAGACCGCCCAGTCATCTGGACGAAATAGATGGAAAGAATCGCCGATCTTTCGATATCCTTAAGCCATGAAGGCCGGTACAGCAGACCTCGCGACGCTCGGGCACCGCATCCGCCACTTCCGCGGCGAACGCGGGCTCACGCTCGACCAGCTCGGCGAGCTCGTCGATCTCGCCGGCAGTCAGCTCTCGCTCATCGAGAACGGCAAGCGCGAGCCGAAGCTGTCGACCCTCGACGCCCTCTCCGCCGCCCTCGGCGTCGAGCTCGCCGAGCTGCTCTCCCGCGAGGCGCCGAGCCGGCGCGCGGCTCTCGAGCTCGAACTCGGCCGCGCGCAGGCGAGCCCGCTGTACGCGAGCCTCGGTCTGCCGCCGATCCGCGCGAGCCGCGGCATCAGCGACGAGACGCTCGAGTCGATCGTCGGGCTGCACCGCGAGCTGCAGCGCCGCGCGAGCGAGGCGATCGCCACGCCCGAGGAGGCCAGGCGGGCGAACACCGAGATGCGGGAGCGGATGCGCGAGCGCGCCAACTTCCTCCCCGACATCGAGCGGCTCGCCGAGGAGCAGGTGCGCGCCTCCGGACACCGTTCGGGCGCCCTCACCCACCGCGAGGTGAGCGTCATGGCCGAGCGGCTCGGCTTCAAGCTGATCTACGTCGACGACCTGCCCGACTCGACGCGCTCCATCACCGACCTCGAGAACGGCCGCATCTACCTGCCGCCGGCCTCGATCCCGGGCGGTCACGGTCTGCGCTCGATGGCGCTGCAGGCGATGGCGCACCGGCTGCTCGGCCACACGCCGCCGGCGAGCTACGACGAGTTCCTCTGGCAGCGCCTCGAGATCAACTACTTCGCGGCCGCGTGCCTGATGCCGCAGGAGGCATCCGTCGCCTTCCTGCAGGAGGCGAAGAAGGAGCGGCGGCTCGCGATCGAAGACTTCCGCGACGCCTTCGGCGTCACCCACGAGGCGGCGGCGCTGCGCTTCACGAACCTCGCGACCTCGCACCTCGACATGACGCTGCACTTCCTCCGAGTGGCGGGCGACGGGGCGCTCCTGAAGGGCTACGAGAACGACGGCCTGCCGCTGCCGACCGATGTGACGGGCTCGATCGAGGGCCAGTGGGTGTGCAAGAAGTGGAGCGCCCGCACCGCCTTCGAGCACACCAACCGCACGACGGAGAACTACCAGTACACCGACACCCCGGCCGGCACCTTCTGGTGCGCGACCCAGACGGGGCGCACGGATGCCGCGGAGTTCTCGATCACGGTCGGCGTGCCGTTCAACCAGGCGAAGTGGTTCCGCGGCCGCGAGACGACGCTGCGGGCGACGTCGAGCTGCCCCGACGAGAACTGCTGCCGTCGCGCGCCCGACGGCCTCGCGGAGCGCTGGTCGGGACGGGCTTGGCCGAGCGCCCGGCTGCACGCGCACGTGCTCTCGCCGCTGCCCTCCGGCACGTTCCCCGGCGTCGACGACGTCGAGGTCTACGCGTTCCTCGAGGCGCACGCCGAGCAATGAGCCGGCACCGGGCGCACGCCGAGCAATGAGCCGGCACCGGGCGCACGCCGAGCAATGAGCCGGCACCGGGCGCACGCCGAGCAATGAGCCGGCGCCGGGCGCACCTCGCGTCCCGCGCAGCCTAGAAGCTGCCGCCCATCTCCTCGAGGCGCTTCACGCGCTCGGGGATCGGCGGGTGCGTGGCGAAGAGGCGGTCGACGATGCCGGGCTTCAGCGGGTCGGCGATCCACAGGTGCGCCATCGAGGTGTTCTGCCGCTGCATGGGCCGGCCGTACGCCTCGAGCTTGAGCAGCGCCCGCGCGAGCGCATCGGGGTGCCGCGTGGTCATCGCGCCGGTCGCGTCGGCGAGGTACTCGCGCTGGCGGGAGACCGCGAGCTGCACGAGCGTCGCGACGAGCGGCGCGACCAGCATCGCGACGATGCCGAAGATCATGACGATGGGGTTGCCGTTGTTGTTGCCCCGGCCGCCGAAGAACGCCATGCGCACGAGCATGTCGGAGATGAACCCGACGGCGACGACGAGGCCGAACACGATCATCGAGAGCCGGATGTCGTAGTTGCGCACGTGCCCGAGCTCGTGCGCCATGACGCCCTCGAGCTCCGCGTCGTCCATCAGCTCGAGCAGGCCCGTGGTCGCGGCGACGGAGGCGTGCTGCGGGTCGCGACCGGTCGCGAACGCGTTCGGCGCCGGGTCGGAGACGACGTAGACGCGCGGCATCGGCGTGCCGGTCGTGATCGACAGGTTCTCGACGACCCGCCAGAGCCTCGGGTGCTCGGCCTTCGAGGTGATCTCGATGGCGCCGGACATGGCGAGCGCCTGCCGGTCGGCCGTGAAGTACTGGATGAGGGCGTAGCCGATCGCCACCACCAGCGTGATGATGACGATCGTCAGGTTGCCGTAGATCGCGGCCGCGAGCCAGCCGAGCCCGCCGATGATCAGCAGGAAGAGCAGGATCGTGAAGACGGTGTTGCGTTTGTTCTTGGCGATTGCGCGATACATCGGGTGGCGTCAGCGCTCCAGTCGCGTCAGAACTGCACGCGCGGCGGCTCGGCGATCGCCGCCGGCTCCGCGACCTCGAAGAACTCGCGCTCGTGGAAGCCGAGGCCCCGCACGAAGAGGGTGTTCGGGAAGACCTTGATCTTCGTGTTCAGCTCGCGCACCCCGCCGTTGTAGAAGCGGCGCGAGGCCTGGATCTTGTCTTCCGTGTCGACGAGCTCGGACTGCAGCTGGAGGAAGTTCTGGCTCGCCTGCAGCTGCGGGTACGCCTCGGCGACCGCGAAGATCGACTTCAGCGCCTGCTGCATGTGGTTCTCGGCGGCTCCGGCCTCGACCGGGCCCTGCGCCTGCAGGGTCTCGGCGCGGGCCTGGGTGACCGACTCGAACACGGACTTCTCGTGCGCGGCGTAGCCCTTGACGGCCTCGATGAGGTTCGGGATCAGGTCGGCGCGGCGCTTCAGCTGCACCGTGATGTCGCTCCACGCCTCGTCGACGCGCACGTTGAGCGTGACGAGGGAGTTGTACGTGGCCCACAGGTAGATGCCGATGATGAGGACCAGCGCGACGACGATGATGACGGGAATGAGCCATTCCATGGCTGATCAGCTCCTAGCCTGCGGGAATCGGGGTGCCGTCTCATCTTATCCGCGCGCCCGGGCGGCGACCGGGTTTCCCATGAGACTCGAAGGCTTCTCACTCTCGGCTCGCGCCCGACGTGTCGCGCACGCGCAGCCGGGGCGTAGGCTCTCGCTCGTGGAGCAGGAGGGCACCCGGGTCACCGGTCGCCGCCGCGGCCGCCCGCGGGCCGCGCAGGTCGGCGCGGCGCGCGGCCGCATCATCGCCGCCGCGACGCAGGAGTTCGCCGAGCGCGGCTACGAGGCGGCGTCGATCCGGTCGATCGCGCGGCGCGCGGAGGTCGACCCGGCGCTGATCCGGCACTACTTCGACGACAAGCAGGCGCTCGTCGCCGCCGTGGTCGAGGTGCCGCTCCGCCCGGACCGCATCGTCCAGGGCGCCCTCGACGGGCCGCTCGACGCGGTCGGTGCGGGGCTCGTCGCCGGGGTCCTGCGCGCCTGGGACTCGCCGGCCGTGCGTCCGGCGGCCCTCGCGGCGCTCCGCGGCGCGGTCGGTCACGGCCCCGTCTCGCGGATGCTCCGGGAGTTCCTCCGCCGCGAGCTCATGCACCGCATCGCGACCCGGCTCGTCGAGGCAGGCGTGGACGACGGCGAGGCGCAACTGCGCGCCGAGTTCGCGGTCTCGCAGCTCGTCGGGCTCATCATGGTGCGCTACGTGCTCGTCGCCGAGCCGCTCGCGAGCCTCGATCCCGGCGAGATCGTGCGCCGGCTCGCGCCCGTCGTGCAGTTCCACCTCGACGGCGGCGCGGGGTTTCAGAGCGGCGCGGGGCTTGACAGCGGAGGGCCCGCGGCGAAGAATTCCCCGCATGATGAATAACGCGGATGCCTCGGGCGGCGCCGCCGTCGTGGTCCGCGGGCTGCACGTCCGCCGCGGGCGGAACGAGGTGCTCGACGGGCTCTCGCTCGCCGTGCCGCGCGGCCGCATCGTCGGGCTCCTCGGCCCGAGCGGCAGCGGCAAGACGACGCTGATGCGCGCGATCGTCGGCGTGCAGGTCATCCGCTCGGGCGAGATCGAGGTGCTCGGGCTGCCGGCCGGCAGCACGGCGCTCCGCACCCGCGTCGCCTACGTCACCCAGCAGCCGAGCGTGTACGACGACCTCACCGTGCGGCAGAACCTGCGCTACTTCCGCCGGGTGCTCGGCGCCCCCGCGTCCGACGTCGAACGCGTGATCGGCCGTACGGAGCTCGGGCCGGTCGCCGAGCGGCTCGTCGGCACGCTCTCCGGCGGTCAGCGCGGCCGGGTCTCCCTCGCCGCCGCGCTGCTCGGCTCCCCGGAACTGCTCGTGCTCGACGAGCCGACGGTCGGCCTCGATCCGGTCCTGCGCGTCGAGCTGTGGGCGCTGTTCCGTGCGCTCGCCGACGACGGGGTCACGCTGCTCGTCTCGAGCCACGTCATGGACGAGGCGAAGCGCTGCGACCGCCTGCTGCTCATGCGCGACGGCGAACTCCTCGCCGACGACACCGTCGACGGGGTGCTCGAGGTCACCGGCACCGACGACGTCGAGGCGGCCTTCCTCCGGCTGATCGAACGCGGCGAGCCCGACCTCCGCTCCCCCGCCGAGGCCGCCGACGCGGGCGGGCACGGTCGCCACGCGGCATCCCCCGCTCCCGCCGAGCGCGCGCCGGAGGAGTCGCGATGACCCTCACCCGCACCTTCGCGACCGCGGGCCGGGTGCTCGCGCAGATCCGGCACGACCCGCGCACCATCGGCCTGCTCGTCGTGGTGCCGAGCCTGCTGATCGGCCTCGTCGCCTGGATCTTCACCGACACCGATGTCTTCAGCGGCATCGGGCCCGCGATGATCGCGCTGTTCCCGTTCATCGTGATGTTCCTCGTCACGAGCATCGCGACCCTCCGTGAACGGCGCAGCGGCACGCTCGAGCGGCTGCTGTCGATGCCGCTCGGCAAGGGCGACTTCATCCTGGGCTACGCGCTCGCCTTCGGGCTGCTCGCCGTCGTGCAGACGGCCGTCGCGGTCTCGTTCGCCGTGTGGGTGTGCGGGCTCGAGATCTCGGGCTCGATCTGGCTGCTGTTCGCCGTGGCGGTCGCCGACGCGCTGCTCGGCACGGCGCTCGGGCTCCTCGCGAGCGCCTTCGCGCGCACCGAGTTCCAGGTGGTGCAGTTCATGCCCGTGCTCGTGTTTCCGCAGATCCTGCTCGGCGGCATCTTCATCCCCCGCGACCAGCTGCCCGCCGTCCTCGAAGCGATCAGCGAGTGGCTGCCGCTCAGCTACGCGATCGACGCCCTGCAGGCCGTCGCCGCCGATTCGGAGTCCACGGCGTGGGTCGTCGGCAAGCTGCTCGTCATCGGCGCCTGGATCGTCGGCTCCATCGTCGTCGGCTCCGTCACCCTCCGCCGACGCACGCCGTAGCCGACGAGCGTCCGGCGAGCCGCGCGGCCCGGCTACGCGCCGAGCACCCGGTCGAGATAGTCGTTGCGGAAGCGCCGCTCGGGGTCGAGCTGCTCGCGCACGGCGAGGAAGTCGTCGAAGCGCGGGTAGCGCTCGCGCAGCGCGGCGGCGTCGAGCGTGTGCATCTTGCCCCAGTGCGGCCGCCCCTCGTGGGCGAGCATGATCTCCTCGACCGCGCGGAAGTACTCCGTCGGGTCCTCGCGGAAGTAGCGGTGCACCGCGAGGTACCCCGTCTCCCGGCCGTGCGCCGTCGACAGCCAGTTCTCGTCGGCCGCGGCCGCGCGCACCTCCACCGGGAAGCTGATCCGCCAGCCGCGCCGCTCGATGAGCCGCTGCACCTCCCGCAGCGCCTCGGGCACGGCGGCGAGCGGCACGGCGTACTCCATCTCGCGGAAGCGCACGGTGCGGTTCGTGACGAACACCTTCGGCGAGAAGTCGGCGAAGTCGCGGCTGCCCTGCAGCCGCTCCACCTGGCGGGCGAAGAACGGCACAACGGGCGGCACCGCGGTGCCGAGCGCGCAGACGCCGCGGTAGACGCCGTTCGCGAGCAGCTCGTCGTCGAGGTAGCGCGCCATCCGGCCGAGCGGCTTGCGGGGCGCATCGCCCGGCAGCCGGGTGTTCGTCTTCGTCATCGCGATCTCGGTGTGCGGGAACCAGTAGAACTCGAAGTGGTCGGCGTCGCGCACGCGCTCGTCCCAGCCGTCCAGCACCTCGGCGAGCGGCTCCGGATGCTCGTCGGCGTGCAGCACGTACCGCGGCACGAGCTGGAGCGTGAGCTCGACGAGCACGCCGAGGGCGCCGAGGCCGAGGCGCACGGCCGGCAGCAGCTCCGGGCGGGATGCCTCGTCGACGGTGAGCAGCTCCCCCGTGCCGGTGACGAGCTTCGCACCGACGATCTGGGTGGCGAGCCCGCCGAAGCCGAGGCCGGTGCCGTGCGTGCCGGTCGAGGTGGCGCCGGCGATCGACTGCCGGTCGATGTCGCCCATGTTCGGCAGTGCGAGCCCGTACGGCGCGAGCAGGGCGGGCAGTCGGTGCAGTCGGGTGCCCGCGCCGAGCGTCACCCGGCCGCGCTCGACGTCCACGTCGATGACGCCCTCGATCGCGTCGAGGTCGAGCTGCACG
Source organism: Agromyces soli (assembly GCF_022811605.1). Classification (GTDB taxonomy): domain Bacteria; phylum Actinomycetota; class Actinomycetes; order Actinomycetales; family Microbacteriaceae; genus Agromyces; species Agromyces soli. The sequence goes on from NZ_CP094533.1 coordinate 3,718,596, forward strand.
CCCGGGGCCACGGCGATGCCGGTGAAGCTGTGGCCGGCGCCGACGGGCTTGATCGCGAGTCCCGCGGCGGCCGCCGCGGTCACCGCGCGCTGCACCGCCTCCGCGCTCGCGGGTCGCTCGACCCGCACCGGACGCGCCTGTTCGGTGCGCCCCCAGTTGCGCCAGATCGCGCCCGTCGCCGCCACGGCATCCCGTCCTCTCGTCACCGCGCCGCGCTCGCGCGCGCCGTCCGTCGTCGTCCCCGTCACAGGAACGCCCAGCCTTCGCCGCGGTACGTCGGCAGCTCGCCGACGACCGCGTCGCCGTCGACGACCGCGAAGGCGTTCAGGTGCTCCGCGAGCTCGCCGGACTTCGTGTGCCGGAGCCAGACCCGCTCGCCCACCCGGAGCCGCCTCGCGGCGCGGCCGGTCACGGGCGACTGCACTTCTCCGGCCATCTCGCGCGGCAGGAGCTCGAGCCCCTCCGGCCAGACGATGCGCGGCAGGCGGTCGGGCCCGGGCGGGCCGGAGGCGATCCAGCCGCCGCCGAGGATCGTCGCGTGCTCGGCGCTCGGCCGGCGCACGACGTCGAGCGCGAAGGCGGCCGCGGGTGCCGGCGCGAACTGCGTGTAGCCGTCGAAGAGGTGGCCGGCGAGGATGCCGGAGCCGGCGGCGATCTCGGTGATCGACGGGTCGGCGCTCGTCGCCTCGAGCGAGCCGGTGCCGCCGCCGTTCACGAACTCGAGCTCGGCGTGCTCGCGGATGCGCGCGATCGCCCGGGCGCGGCGTTCCAGCAGCTCGGGCATGGAGCGCGACTGCATCCACCGGTTCACGGCCCCGTCGACGGGCTTGCCGGGAGGCGCGGTCTGCACGCCGGCGATCTGCGCCTCGTACGACATGACGCCGACGAGCGCGAAACCCGGCCGGGCGGCGAGGTAGGCCGCGAAGGCGCCGGCGTCGTCGGGCTCGTGGATCGGCGAGCGGCGGACGCCGAGGTGGCCGAGCACGGGCGCCTGCCAGGAGGCGTCGAGCTCGAGGCACACGCGAATGGTCTCGCGCTCGCCCGGGGGCAGCACCACGTCGACGAGGTCGAGCTGGGCGGGCGAGTCGACCATGAGGGTGATCTTCGCGGCGAGCTCGGGGTCGGTGGCGAGGCGCCGGATGCTGCCGCGCTCGGCCGTCGGGTAGCCGACGACCACGTCGTCGACGGTGTCGGCGAGCCGGATCGCCTCGGCGAGCGTGTAGGCGAGCACGCCCCGGTACCCGGGCATCCGGAGCAGCGCCTCGATGACGCCGCGCACGCGGATCGACTTCGAGGCGACCCGGATGGGCGTGCCCTGCGCCCGGCGCACCATGTCGGCGGCGTTGTGCCGCAGCGCGCCCAGGTGAAGCGCGCCGACGGGCGCGTCGAGGTGGGCGGTGGCCGCGGTCATCCGGGTCCAGTACTCGGCCGGGTCGCGCCAGACCGCGGCATCCGCCGTCGGCCGGCCCGTGAGCCGGAGATCGATGGCCGTCACGCCGGTGGCCTCCTTCGTCGTCGCGGTCTGCTTCGTCATCGTGGTCTGCTTCGTCGTCGCGGTCTGCTTCGTCATCGTGGTCTGCTTCGTCGTCGCGGTCTGCTTCGTCGTCGCGGTCTGCTTCGTCGTCGTGCCGGGTGTCGCGGCCGGCCGCTTCGCGGCGCTCATGCGACGCTCCGCACTCTGGCGACCGCGAACGCGCCCGCCGCGGCGAAGGCGGCGGACAGCACGAACACGAGCAGGAAGGAGCCGGTGAGCACGACCGCGGCCGCGCCGATGAGCGGCGCGATCGCCTGCGGCACGGCGGAGGCGATGTTCATGATGCCGAGGTCCTTGCCGCGGCTCGCCGCATCCGGCAGCACCTGCGTCGCGAGCGCCTGGTCGACCGAGAGGAAGCAGCCGTAGCCGGCGCCGAGCAGGCCCGCGGCGATCATCGCGACGGTGAGGTCGGGCACGAGGGCGAGCAGCAGCGCGGCGAGCGCCTGCAGCCCGGAGGCGACGAAGACGAACACCCGGCGCTTGCCGGTGCGGTCCGACCACCGGCCGAGGCCGAGCGAGGCGAGCACCACGAACACCATGTAGATGAGCGTGAGCACGATGAGGTCGTCCTCGGCGTTCTCGTCCTTCAGACCGAACATCAGGAAGTACAGCAGCAGGCTCGTGCCGAGCGCGTTGCCGACCGAGACGAGCACGCGGCTGAGCAGCGTCCAGCCGAAGTCGGGGTAGCGGCGGGGGCTGATCCACAGGGAGGAGAGGATGCCCCGCGCGGTCACCCGCGCGCGGTCGGCGGCGAGCAGGGGCTGATCCCGGCGCAGCAGGAACGGCACGGCGAGCAGCACGAGCAGGAGGGCGAGCACCGCGTACCCGGCCACCTGGCCCGCGACGAGCTCGGTGACGAGCAGCAGGCCCGCGATGATGCCGACGGCCTGCGGGGCGGACATCCAGCCGGACACGAAGCCGCGCTGGCCGACCGGCACCTGGTCGGAGATCGTCGCGGTGAGCGCGGCGGTCATGATGCAGAAGCCGACGGATGCCGCGACCCACGCCGCACCGATCGCCCAGATCTCCGTCTGGAAGCCGAGCAGCACGAGCGAGAGCGCGAAGACGAGCGCGCCGATCGCGATCCACGGCCGCCGTCGGCCGAAGCGGCTCGTCGTGCGGTCGCTCATGGCGCCCGTGAGCGGGTAGGCGATGATCGTCGCGACGGCCGCGATGCCGGAGATGATGCCGAAGGCGACGACCGAGTCGACCCAGTTCTCCGGGTGCAGCTCGGCGTCGATCTGGGCGGGGAGCAGCAGCTGCACGGGGGTCAGCTGCGCCATCCACACGCCGAACCAGACGGTCGCGAAGGCCGCGATCCACCCCGCCGAGACGCGGCGGATCGGTTCGGCGAAGGCGCCGACCGCGCCGCTCGCCGTGCCCACGCCGATGCCGTGCGGGCCGGGCGCGGAGCCGGGCCCGGCGCCGGGGTCGGACGCGCCGGGGTCGATTCGGGTCATCGGGGGTCCGCCATTCTCGAGAGGGCGTCGGCCGCGGCGGCGACGACGCGGGCGGCGGCCGCGTCGTCGCGGTCGACCAGCCAGGTGATGGTGAGGCCGTCGGTGAAGGCGACGAGCACCCGGGCGACGTGCTCGACGGGCAGCCGCCAGCGTGCGCCGGTGAGCTCGGCCGCGGCCTCGAGGGCCTCGACGACGAGCTCGGCGTAGCGCTCGTACTGCGCGACGGCGAGGGGATGCCGCTCCGGCGAACGGAGCGCGTACTGGGTGAGCTCGAGCATGGCCTGCTCGTGCTCCGGGTCGGCGCGGAGGTGCTCGAAGTAGCGCAGCAGGCCGGCCTCGACGAGCTCGGCGAGGCTCGCGCCCTCGCCGGCCGCGGCGATGAGTTCCTCGGGGGCGACGGCCTTCCGCTCGCGGGCCACGACGGTGCCGATGAGCTCGTCGACGAGCTCGTCCCGCGACTCGAAGGCGTAGTGGAAGCTCGCGAGGCTCATGCCGGCCTCGCCCACGATCGCGCGCGTCGTCGCCTGCGCGAGGCCCTCGCGGGACACGACTCGCAGCGCGGCCTCGATGAGCGCCGAGCGGCGGTCGGCGGCAGACATCCGCGCCATCGCGTCCTCCTCGCCGTCGAGTCGTCGCGACGACCGCGTCGCGACGAACTGGGACAGTTGACCCAGTCGCCTCAGTATGCAGCATCCGGCCCGGGATCGCTACGCTCGCTTCATGCGCCTCGGTGTTCTCGATGTCGGTTCCAACACCGTCCACCTCCTCGTGGTCGACGCCCACCCCGGCGCCCGCCCCATCCCCACGGCCTCGAACAAGTCGGTGCTGCGCCTCATGCGCTACCTCGAGCCCGACGGCGCGATCAGCCCGGAGGGCGTCCGGGCCGTGCTCTCGGCCGTCGGCGAGGCGGCCAGGGCGGCGCGCGAAGCCGGCATCGACGAGCTGCTCGCCTTCGCCACCTCGGCGATCCGCGAGGCCGCCAACGGCGAGCATCTGCTCGACCTGGTCGAGCGCGAGACCGGCATCCGGCTCGACGTACTCTCCGGCGAGGACGAGGCCCGGCTCACCTTCCTGGCGGTGCGCCGCTGGTACGGCTGGTCGGCCGACCGCATCCTGCTCTTCGACATCGGCGGCGGCTCGCTGGAGATCGCGCTCGGCGGCGACGAGGTGCCCGACGTGGCCCGCTCGCTCCCGCTCGGCGCCGGGCGTTCGACGATCGCCTTCCTGCCCGACGACCCGCCCTCGGTCGAGCAGGTCGGCCGCCTGCGCGAGCACGCGCGGCGCGTCATCGAGGGCGCGCTCGGCGACTTCCGCGCGTACGTCGGCCCGGACCACGTCGTCGGCTCCTCGAAGACGATCCGCTCGCTCGCCCGGCTCGCGGGCTGGACCGAGGACGGGGTGGGATCGTCGGGCCGCGCCATGCTGAAGCTCAAGGGCCTCGACGACTGGATCCCCCGGCTCGCCCGGATCCCCGCCGACGCGCGCCCCGCGCTGCCCGGCATCACGGCCGACCGCACGTTCCAGATCGTCGCCGGCGCCGTCGTGCTCTCGGAGGCCATGCGCGCCTTCGACGTCGACGAGCTCGACGTCTCTCCCTGGGCGCTGCGCGAGGGCCTCATCCTGCGCCGGCTCGACCACCTCGACTGAGGGCGGTCAGTGCTCGCGTCGCGCCAGGCGCCGCACTTCGGCCATCACGTCAGTCGCGAACCACAGGTACGACTGGCGCCCGTCCGGCAGCTCGACCGAGTCCTCGCCGTACACCTCGTAGGCGATGTCGACGAGTTCGGCCGGGTCGGTCAAGCCCTCGTGTCGGGCGAGCAGGACCAGATCGCTGGCATCCTTGTCACGCCCCGCCGCGAGCTTCATCGCGATCAGTTCCCTCGGCGAGGCGACCGACACCGAGAGCGATCCCGATGCGACGGGAGTTCCTGAGACCCGGAGCCAGCCGCTTCCCGCCGCATTGAGCCACCGAGCGGGCAGCCCGAGATCCTCGGCCATCTCCGCGACGATTCGTTCGAGGTCCCCGCTCGGCTCGATCATGGCGTCGATGTCGCGCGTCACCCGCACCCCCGGGTCGTCGGGGTAGTTCAGCAGCATCGCCGCGCCGCCGGCGATCTTGATCGATCCGGAGATGCCGGCCGCCGCGAGCCGTTCCGCGAGCTCGTCGAGGAGGGCGCGGACCTCGGGTGCACCGAACGCGCTCATCGGGTGCTCAAGGAGTTCGCGTCCACGTAGATGTTGAGCGCTCGAAGGTAGTCCGGCGTCGTCGCCTTCGCCTTCTCCTGCAGCGAGGGGAATCGAGACACGTACCAGCGACGGGGCAGCCTCGACGTGGCTGCCCAGTCGGGGCGACGGGACTCGGAGATCGCGCGGCCGTAGACGGCGCGGAACAGCTGTTCCCATCGTTCGTCCTTGATGGTGGACGGACGATCCGCGAGTTCGACCGCGCTGAGCGCGTCGACGTCACTCGCGATCACATCGGCCGCATGGGAGATCACCCGGAGGGCGAGACTCGGTTCGCGTCGGTCGAGCGCCTCGTTGACCCGGTCGGTGACCGCCGCCGGCGTGTAGTCGGCGTAGGCGGTGACCGGGGTCATGGAGAGTCGCAGTCGAAGCTGCATCGCTTCGAGGGCGCGGGAGAGGGTGTCAAGCCTGATGCTGCCCGATCGCTCGGACCGCTCCATCTGGGAGACGGCGCCCGCGGTCACTCCAAGGCGCGCCGCGAGTTCGGCACCGGTGATGCCGAGTTCGTCGCGGGCCGCTCGAATGAGATCCGACATGCGGCAAGTATAGCTGGAGCTGATATTCACGCACGCGTGCCCCCACTGGAATTCGAGCCCAGACTGCGGCCGGGCTCGAGCACGGCGGCGCCTGCCGCCGCCCGGCGTGCCCCCACTGGGATTCGAACCCAGACTTGAGCGGGTTTAAGCCGCCTGCCTCTGCCGGTTGGGCTATGGGGGCACGGCCTCCCGGGGCGCACACGCCCGAGACGCCGAACGCGGCGCCGCCCAGGGGGCGACGCCGCGTCACAGTGTAGTCAGGCGCTGCGTAGTCAGGCGCTGCGTAGTCAGGCGCTGTACCGCCTACTTGGCGGCGACGACCTCCTCGGCCTTCGCCTCGGCGGCGGGGGCCTCGGCTGCCGGCTCGGCCGGAGCGGCCTTCTTCGCGGGCGTGCGCTTCGCCGGAGCCTTCTTCGGCGCGGCCTCGCCGGCCTCGCTCTTCGCAGCCGGGGCCTTCTTCGCGGCGGCCTTCGCCGGCGCAGCCTTGGGCTCCGCCTTCGCGGGCGCTGCCTTGGGCTCCGCCTTCGCGGGGGCGGCGGTCGTCGTCGGCGCGGCGTCGGCGGCCGGCTTGGGACGAGCGGCGAACTCCTCGAACGCGGCGCGCGGGCGCTGCACGGCCGACAGCGACACGATGTCGCGACCGAGCCAGAAGTTGTTCCACCAGCCCCAGAACACGCGGAACTTGCGCTCCCAGCTGGGCATCGCGAGGCCGTGGTACCCGCGGTGCGCGAACCAGGCGAGCAGGCCCTTGATGGCGAGCTTGCCGGACTGGAACACGCCCGAGCCGAGGCCGAGGCCCGCGACGGCACCGAGGTTCTTGTGCACGTAGTTCTTCGGCTCCTCGCCGCGGAGCACCGCGACGACGTTCTTCGCGAGCAGCTTGCCCTGACGGACGGCGTGCTGGGCGTTCGGCACGCAGTAGCCGCCGACGCCGCCGCCGGTGAGGTCGGGCACGGCCGAGATGTCGCCGGCCGCCCAGGCGTCGGCCACGATGTCGTCGTCGTCGCCGACGCGGAGGTCGGCGCGGGTCTTGATGCGGCCGCGCTCCTCGACGGGCAGGTCGCTCGTGCGGACGATCGCCGGGTTCGCCATGACGCCGGCGGTCCAGACGATGAGGTCGGACTCGAAGCTCTCGCCCGTCGACAGCTCGATCTTGCCGTCGACGGCGCTCGTGAGCTGCGTGTCGAGGTGGATCTGCGCGCCGCGCTGGTCGAGGTGCTTGATCACCCAGTGGCTCGTCGGGAGCGACACCTCGGGCATGATGCGGCCCATCGCCTCGATGAGGTGGAAGTGGGTGTCCTCGAAGCTGAGCTGCGGGTAGTACTCGAGCAGGGCGCTCGCGAAGGAGCGCAGCTCGGCGAACACCTCGATGCCGGCGAAGCCGCCGCCGACCACCGTGACGGTGAGCAGTCGGTCGCGCTCGGGACCGGCGGGCAGGTTGGACGCCTTGTCGAAGTTCGAGAGCAGGCGGTCGCGGATCGCGACGGCCTCTTCGATGGTCTTCAGGCCGATCGCGTTCTCGGCGATGCCGGGGATCGGGAAGGTGCGCGAGACGGCGCCGCCGGTGACCACGACGATGTCGTAGTCGAACTGCCACGGCTCGCCCTCGGCGGGCGTGATCGTCGCGGTCTTGGCCGCGTGGTCGATCTTCGTGACCTTGGCGGTGACGACGTTCGTCTTCTTGAGGTGGCGGCGCTGCGCGACGACCGCGTGGCGGGCCTCGATCGAGCCGGCCGCGACCTCGGGCAGGAAGGGCTGGTACGTCATGTAGGGCAGCGGGTCGACCACGGTGACCTCGGCTTCGCCGGGACGCAGCCACTTCTCGAGCTTCCACGCGGTGTAGAAACCTGCATACCCGCCACCGACGATGAGAATCTTGGGCACGGTGAATGGACTCCTTGATTTGTGGGGATGGGCGGTCAGTCCCCGCCGCCGCGGGTGCTCCGCCTGATATGCCGAGTGGCGCCGATGCCCAACAGCGCTGCTAGCGTACCAAATCCCGCGACCAGTGAGAGCGGGATCGTGATATATGCGAGCGTCCACGAGGTGGGGAGCAGCGTCTGCGTGCTCGCCGACTCGGGCAGCGGCGGGTCGGCGATCGGCACGATCTGCTCGTCGGGCGCCTCCGTCGCGGGCGCCTCGCCGCTCGCCCGGCGGTGCAACCGGATCCAGTCCGAGAGGCTGCCGAGCGGGTTCGCGTCGACCTTCGGCACGTCCTCGGTGAGGGCGGCGACGGGGTCGATGAGGCCGTAGCCGTAGAGCGGCCCGCCGACGGGATGCCCCTTGGGGTCGGCGGTGGAGATGACGCGGTTGATGACGTTCGCCGCATCGAGATCAGGGTATTCGGCGCGCACGAGCGCCACGAGGCCGGAGACGATCGGCGCGGCGGCGCTCGTGCCGCTCCACTGCACGTAGGAGCCGTCGGGGCGCACCCCGACGAGGTCCTCGCTCGGGGCCGCGACCGCGATCGTGATGCCCTGCGAGCTCGCGTCGAAGCTCGCGTTGCCCTCCCGGTCGACGCCGGCCACGGTGAGCACGCCCGGGATCGTGGCGGGGGCGCCGACCTCGGTGGTGCCGCTGCCGCGGTTGCCCGCCGCCGCCACGATCACGACGTCGTGCTCGAAGGCGTGCATGAACGCGGCGTCCCAGCTCTCGGGCCAGTCGCGGGTGTTGCGGGTGAGCGACATGTTGATGACGTCGGCGCCGTTGTCGACCGCCCAGACCACGGCCTCGGCGATCTGGTCGTCGTTCGAGGCGCTCGCCCCGGTCTCCTCGCCGAAGGCGACGGAGGCGGTGAGGATGGATGCCTCGGGCGCGACGCCGATGACGCCGTTCCCGGGCGTCGAGCCGCGACCCGCGAGGAGCGAGGCGACCATCGTGCCGTGCTCGGGCTTCTCGCCGACCGGGGTCTGCCCGTCGGGCGAGCCGAGGCCCGAGACGTCCGTGCCGCCCGTGATCGCGCCCTTCAGCTCGACCACGGTGCCGGCGACGCCGGTGTCGATCACCGCGACCGTGACGCCCTTGCCCTTGGTCGTGTTCCAGGCGGTCGAGAAGCCGTACTCGCTCAGCCAGTACTCGAGGTCGCGCACCGTGTCCGCGTGCGCGGGAGCCGCGCCGACGCCGACGAGCGCCGCGGTCGCGGCGGCGAGGGCGAGCCCGCGCACGATCCGCGAGGCGCGCCCGCCGCGCCGGCGGCCGGTCATCGGGCGGGCTCCGCTGCGGGCGGCGCGCCGCTGGCCTCGTCCACGCCGTAGTCGGCGCACTGGCACACCTCGGGCGTCCAGCTCGAGCGGGCGAGCGCGAGGTCGCCGATGGGGTTGGCCCCCGGGCCGGCCGCCAGCGCGTGCGCGGCGACGGCGTGCAGGCACTTCACCCGGGTGGGCATGCCGCCGGCGGAGACGCCCGCGATCTCGGGCACCTCGCCGAACTGCGCGCGGTCGGCCAGGTACTCCTCGTGGGCGCGGGCGTAGCCGGCGGCCACCTCGGCGTCGGCGTGCAGCAGCTCGTTGCACTCGACCATGAGCTGCGCGGCCTCAAGGAAGCTCATCGCGGCCGTCGCGGCGGGGTGGCTCAGGTAGTAGAACGTGGGGAACGGCGTGCCGTCGGCGAGGCGGGGGGCGGTCGCGACGACCGTCGGCGCACCGCACACGCAGCGGGCGGCGATGCCGACGACGTTGCGCGCCGCTCGGCCGAGCTGCGCCGAGACGATGCGGAGGTCGCGCTCGGCGACGGGCTCGAACGGCGGGCGGGTCATCGGGTACCTCCGGAGGTGGCCGCGGCGGGCGGCGTGGTCGCTGCTGGGTCGGCGGGTGGGGCGCTCGGCTCGGTCGCGCCGGGTGCGAGGCCGGCGGTCATGACGGAGTCGAGGAGGCTCGAGAGCCAGTCGTGCTCCGCCTCGGTCACGTCGGCGGAGACGGCGTGCTCGGCCTCGGTCTTGTCGGCGTCGCTGCGGTCGTCGATGACGAGGTAGCTCACCTCGCCGGGCAGCACGTAGTAGAGCCGCTCGCGCGCCTGGGTGACGATGAACGTCTCGTCGCTCCAGCGCTCGCGCTCGGTGCGGAGCTTCGTGAGCTCGGCCTCCTGCTGGGAGACCTCGGCGCGCAGCTCGGCGATCTGCTGCCGCTGCGCGGCGAAGGAGGAGACCGTGGGCGCGAGCACGACGACGGCGAGCACGAGCAGGCCCATCATGATGAGCGAGAACCCCGAGAAGCGGATGCCGCCGAGCCATCCCTGCCGCACGGCTCCGGCCTCGGGCGCCTCGGCGGCCGCCGAGGCGGTGCGTCGCCGGGTGCTGCGCGAGCCGGTCGATCCTGCCGGAGCGGGCGGGGTGGTCGTGGGCTCGGGCTCCGGGGCCGCGGGGGTCGCGCGCTTCGGGGGCTGCGGCCGCCCGGGGCGCTGGGGACGCTTCGGTCCGCTCATCGCGCCTCCTTCCCGGCCGATCGCCCGGGGAACGCAGCAGGGGGCGGCCGCCTGGCCACCCCCTGCTGTCGCAGCTCGCGCTGCGATCGTCTTACGCCGTGAAGCGCGGGAACGCCGTGCGGCCGGCGTACACCGCGGCCTCACCGAGCTCTTCTTCGATCCTCAGAAGCTGATTGTACTTGGCGACCCGCTCGGAACGGGCGGGCGCGCCCGTCTTGATCTGGCCGCAGTCGGTCGCGACCGCGAGGTCGGCGATCGTCGTGTCCTCGGTCTCGCCCGAACGGTGCGAGAGCACCGCGGTGTAGCCGGCGCGCTGCGCGAGCTTCACGGCGTCGAGGGTCTCGGTGAGGGTGCCGATCTGGTTCACCTTCACGAGGATCGAGTTGCCGGCGTGCTTCGCGATGCCGTCGGCGAGGCGCTTCGGGTTGGTCACGAACAGGTCGTCGCCGACGAGCTGGAGCTTCTGCCCGAGCGAGGCGGTGAGCTCGGCCCAGCCGGCCCAGTCGTCCTCGGCCAGCGGGTCCTCGATCGAGACGAGCGGGTACGCGTCGGCGAGCTCCGCGTAGTACGCGTTCATCTCGGCCGCACTGCGGTCCTTGCCCTCGAAGCGGTAGACGCCGTTCTCGAAGAACTCGGTCGACGCGACGTCGAGGCCGAGCGCGATGTCGGTGCCGAGGGTGAAGCCCGCCTTCTGCACGGCCTCGGAGATGAAGTCGAGCGCGGCGCGGTTGTGCGCGAAGTCGGGGGCGAAGCCGCCCTCGTCGCCAAGGCCGGTCGACAGACCGTTGGCCTTCAGCAGGCTCTTCAGCGCGTGGTAGGTCTCGACGCCCCAGCGGAGGCCCTCGGAGAAGGTCGGCGCGCCGACCGGGAGGATCATGAACTCCTGGATGTCGACGCCGGTGTCGGCGTGGGCGCCGCCGTTGATGATGTTCATCATCGGCACGGGCAGCACGTGCGCGTTCGGGCCGCCGAGGTAGCGGAACAGCGGCAGGTCGGAGGCGTCGGCCGCGGCCTTCGCGACGGCGAGCGAGACGCCGAGGATGGCGTTCGCGCCGAGACGGCTCTTGTTGTCGGTGCCGTCGGCCTCGATGAGGGCGGCGTCGACGAGGCGCTGGTCGCTCGCGTCGAGGTCCTCGATGGCCGGGCCGAGCACGTCGAGCACGGCGTCGACGGCCTTCTGCACGCCCTTGCCGAGGTAGCGGTCGGCGTCGCCGTCGCGCAGCTCGTACGCCTCGAACGCCCCGGTCGACGCCCCCGAGGGCACGGCCGCCCGGGCGAGCGATCCGTCGTCGAGGAGGACCTCGACCTCGACGGTGGGGTTGCCGCGCGAATCGAGAATCTCGCGCGCGCCGACTGCTTCGATGAATGCCACAGTGGACTCCTCTGATGGGGGCTTCGTGGGGTTGGGAAGGTGTGGACGACGCCATCGTGATCCGCCGCCCAGTCTAGGGGCGTCGGCGGGAGCCACAACTCCGCGGGGAGCCGACGCCGCGGGGCGCCGGCTACTCGCCGAGCTCCCGGAACTCGAGCGCCGAGGCATCCGCCGTCTCGGCCGTCACGCTCGCGAAGGCGTCGAAGCCGTCGGCGGTGACCCGGTCGAGCAGCGCGCGGAAGTTCTTCACCCGGCGCTCCAGCCGGACGCGGACGCCGGAGGCGACGAGCTCGCGCTTGATCGCGAGCAGCCGTTCGGCGGGCACCGCGCCGTCGTGCACGAGGACGACGGCGCGCGGGCGGCCGGCGTCGCGGAGCTCCAGCAGGTCGACGATGCGCTCGAAGCCGATGGAGAAGCCGCAGGCCGGCACCTCCTGGCCGAGGAAGCGGCCGATCATGCCGTCGTAGCGTCCGCCGCCGCCGAGCGAGTAGCCGAACTCGGGGTGCGCGATCTCGAAGATCGTGCCCGTGTAGTAGCCCATGCCGCGCACGAGCGTCGGGTCGAACTCGATGGCCGCGCCGGGCAGCGCCTCGCGCAGCGCGCGGAGCTCGGCGTAGGCGTCGAGATCGAGCCAGGCGGGCGGAGGGACGACGCCGTCGTGCAGGTGCCAGTCGGCGGCGGTGAGCCCGTGCAGCGCCTCGACGACGACGTCGGGCGAGGCGACCGCACCGGTCTCGACGAGCTCGGCGGCGACCCCGTCGACCCCGATCTTGTCGAGCTTGTCGACGGTGATGAGCGCGCGCTCGCGGAGCTCGGCGGGCACGCCCCAGGCGGCGAGGATGCCGGCGAGGATGCGCCGGTCGTTCAGGCGGATGGTGCAGCCGGCGAGCCCGAGCGCGTCGAGCGTCGCGACCGTCGCCGTCAGCAGCTCGAGCTCGGCGAGCGGGGTGGCGTCGCCGATGATGTCGATGTCGCACTGCACGAACTGGCGGTAGCGCCCCTTCTGCGGGCGCTCGGCCCGCCAGACCGGGGCGATCTGGATGGAGCGGAACACGGGCGGCAGAGCCGCGCGGTGCGTCGCGTAGAACCGGGCGAGCGGCACCGTGAGGTCGTAGCGCAGGCCGAGGTCGGCCAGCGAGAGCGGGTCGCCCGCCGCGGCCGCGGCGCTGAGCTCCGCCTCGCCGAGCCCGCGCTTCATCACCGCGAAGGCGAGCTTCTCGTTGTCGCCGCCGAGGCCCGCGTGGAGCCTCGAGCTGTCCTCCATGACCGGCGTCTCGATCTCGTCGAAGCCGTGCGCGGCGTAGACCCCGCGGATGACGCCGAGCGCGTGCTCGCGGCGGGCCTTCTCGGCGGGCAGGAAGTCGCGCATGCCGCGCGGAGGCGTGACGGTCTGGGCCATGCGCCCATTCTTCCAGGCGCGGGCGGGTGCCCGCGCCGCCGGGCTGCCGGATGCGCCGGGCCGCCGGAGGCTCCGGTCGGCTAGCGCGGCCCGGTCTGCGCGGATGCCTCGGCGGCCCGCACCACGTCGGTGAAGTCCCGGACGGCGCCGCGCAGCGCGCGCTCGGCGTCCAGGCCACGGTCGCGAGCCTCGGCGACGAGCCGGAGCAGCGCCTCGCCGAGCTCGGCCTCATCGCCCGGGAACGACTCGCCCGGGAACGACTCGCCCGGGGACAGCTCGCCCGGGGCATCCGCCCGCGGGCTCGGCGCGACGCCCGCCTTCTCGGCCTTCGTCAGCACCTTCGCGGCGAGCGCGAGCGCCGGCATGCCCATCGGCACGCCGTCGAGCACGCTCGTGCGGTGCGGCTTCTCGTCGGCCTTCAGCTCGTCCCAGAAGCCGACGACGTCCTCGGCGGTCTCCGCCTCGCGATCGCCGAAGACGTGCGGATGCCGCGCCACCATCTTGGCCGTCATGTGCCGGGCGACGTCCTCGAGATCGAACTCCTCGCCCGGGGTGTGCGCGGCGAGGTCGGCGTGGAAGAGCACCTGGTAGAGCACGTCGCCGAGCTCCTCGATCATCTCGGCGCGGTCGCCGGACTCGATCGCGTCGATGAGCTCCCAGCACTCCTCGACGAGGTACTGCACGAGCGAGGCGTGCGTCTGCTCGGCGTCCCAGGGGCAGCCGCCGGGGGCGCGCAGCAGCGCGACCGTGGCGATGAGCTCGTCGAGGGCGGGGTGAGCGGCGGCGGTCATGCGCCCAGCCTAGGCGGGCAGGCGGCGGGCGGGCCTAGTGCACGACCGCGAGCAGCACGCCGACGCCGATGAACAGGCTGCCGAACAGCCGGTTCACGATCCGCTGGCCCCGCGCGGAGGCGGTGAGCCGGCGCAGACCCTGCGCCGCGACCGCGAAGAAGCCCCACATCACGATGACGTCGACGATCACCACGGTCGTCCCGACGACGAGGTACTGCGGCAGCAGCGGCAGCCCTGGGCGGATGAACTGCGGCAGGAAGGCCAGGAAGAACACGATCGCCTTCGGGTTCAGCAGGTTCACCCACAGCCCCCGCCGGAACATCGACCAGCGCGACTCGCCGGGTGCGAGGGCGGTGGGCGCGGCATCCGCGTCCGCCTCCGTCTCCCCCGGCTCCACCGGCTCCGTCGGCTCCGTCGGATCCGTCGGCTCCGTCGCGACGCTCGGCTTCGCGAGGATCTGGCGGATGCCGAGGTACACGAGGTAGGCGGCGCCCGCGTAGCGGATGATCTCGAAGAGCACGGGCGAGCCGGTGACGAGCACCCCGACGCCCGCCGCGACGATGACGATGTGCACCACGAGGGCGGCCTGCTGGCCGAGGATGCCCCAGATCGAGCGGCGGAAGCCGACCGCGAGCGAGTTGCCCATCGTGTTGATCGCCCCGGCGCCCGGCGTGAAGCTGATCACGAAGCAGGCGGCGAGCAGCGTCGCCCAGAGCGAGAGGGTCACCGCCCCAGCGTAGGGGCGGCGCAGCACCCGCACGGTAGGATCGTTCGCGGAGTGCCGGGAAGTCTGGTCGGCGAATGAGATCGAAGACCGTACGAAAGGCTCGCATGAACCTCCTCCGATCCGAGCGCTGGGCCGCCGTGCTCCTGCTCGTCGCCGCCGCCCTCGGCCTCCTGCTCGCGAACACCTCGGCGGGCCCGGGCCTGCTCGCGATGAAGAGCGAGCACCTGGAACTGCCATGGCTCGGCCTCGACCTCTCGATCGGCCATTGGATCAGCGACGGACTGCTCGCGATCTTCTTCTTCATCGTCGCGGTCGAGCTGAAGCGCGAACTCGTGATCGGCGAGCTGAACAGCCTCTCGAAGGCGCTGCTGCCGGCGATCGCCGCGGTCGGCGGCGTCATCGTGCCGGCCCTCATCTATCTGGCGTTCACCGCCGGCACCGCGACGGTCGACGGCTGGCCGATCCCCACCGCCACGGACATCGCCTTCGCCCTCGGCGTGCTCGCCGTGTTCGGCACCTGGCTCCCGACCCGTGTGCGGGTGTTCCTGCTCGCCCTCGCCGTGCTCGACGACCTCATCGCGATCCTCATCATCGCCTTCTTCTTCACGAGCGACGCCGACCTCGCCTCGCTCGGTTTCGCGGGCATCGCGATCGCCCTGTTCGGCGCGGTCAGCCGCATGATGAAGCCCCGTTCAGCGTGGATCCTCGCGCGCCGCCCGCAGTGGCCCATCGTGGGCGTGCTGATCCTGCTCGGCGTGCTCGCCTGGTACTTCGTCTACCAGTCGGGGGTGCACGCGACGATCGCGGGCGTCGCCCTCGGCCTCGTGATGGCCCGTCGCCCCGGCGGCCGAGCCGTGCACGCGCTCGAGCCCTGGTCGAACGGCGTGGTGCTGCCGCTCTTCGCGCTCTCCGCGGCGATGGTCGCGGTGCCGCAGCTGAGCCCCTCGCAGCTCGACCCGGCGTTCTGGGGCATCCTCGTCGGCCTCCCCGTCGGCAAGATCGTCGGCATCCTGATCGGCGGCGGCATCGGGGCGCTCGTGGCGCGCCGCCGCGACAGCACGCCGCTCACCTGGGGCGATCTGCTCGTGGTCGGCGCGCTGGGCGGCATCGGCTTCACGGTGTCGCTGCTCATGAACGAGCTCGCCTTCGCCGGGCTGCCCGAGGTCGCCGACGAGGGCACGCTCGCAGTGCTGCTCGGCTCGGGCATCGCGATCGTCGTCTCCGCCGTCGCCGTGTCGCTGCGCTCCGCGCAGTACCGCCGCCGCGGCGCACGGGCCGGCGTGGGCGGAGCATTCTCACGATGAGCGCGGCGGACGACCCCGGCGGCCCCGAGCTGCCCGATGACGCAGGCCTGCCCGGCGACGGCCTGCCCGACGGTGCCGATCCGGCGAGCGCGCACCTGCGCGCGGAGCTCCGCCCCCGGCGGCTCCGCGGCCTCGGCAAGCTCGTGCACACCGTGCTGCTCGTCGCGGGCGAGGCGACGAGCCTCGGCGGCCCCTCCGTCGCGGAGCTCGTGGTCGTGCGCGCCGACACGGCGGCCCCCGTCATCCGCACGAAGGCCGGCTCGCTCGTCGAGGCCGACGGGCTGCTGCAGCAGATCCGCACCGACCTCGAGTCCATGACGGTCGCGGAGTTCCTGGCAGAGTGGGGCCACCTGAAGCCCTAGGCCGGCCGGGCGGCAGGAGGATCGCACTTCGGGAGGACCGGATGCCCCGAGGCATCCTCCCTCGGCGACGATCTCCTCCCGGCGCGCCTCTCCCGGCGCGCGTGCGAGCCGCGGCCCACGGGCCCGCCCCACGGGCCCTGGCCCTGCTGCTCAACCCTGGCCCTGCTGCTCAGCCTGGCCCTGCTGCTCAGCCCTGCTCGGCGGCCGCCGGCGCCTGCTCGAAGATGTTCGCCACGAGCCGCGACACCCACTCGATGAGGTCGCCGTCGCCCGGCGCCTCGCCCCCGGGCGTCGGGAACGGCACGAGGATCACGTCGTTCTGGGCGAAGTGCTTCGCCCCCGGGTACAGCCGTTCGAGCCGCACGCGCCTGGAGTCGGGGATCTTCGCCGGTGCGATGCGCAGCTTCGATCCCGTCGCGATGACCTCGGCGAGCCCGGCGAGCTGCGCCTGGCGGCGCAGCCGCGACACCGCGACGAGGTGCTCGACCGACTCGGGCGGCGTGCCGTAGCGGTCGACGAGCTCCTCGAGGACCTGGTCGATCTGCCCCTCCTTCGACGCCGGCCCGCTCGCGGCCGAGAGCTTCTGGTAGGCCTCGAGCCGCAACCGCTCGCTGTCGACGTAGTCCTCGGGGATGTGCGCGTCGACGGGGAGCTCGAGCCGCAGCTCGGTCTGGCCCTCGGCGACCTCGCCGCGGAACGCCGACACCGCCTCGCCGATCATGCGCAGGTAGAGGTCGAAGCCGACGCCCGCGATGTGCCCCGCCTGCTCGGCGCCGAGCAGGTTGCCGGCGCCGCGGATCTCCAGGTCCTTCAGCGCGATCTGCATGCCGCCGCCGAGCTCGTTGTTCGCGGCGATCGTGGAGAGCCGGTCGTGCGCGGTCTCGCTGAGCGGCTTCGCCGGGTCGTACAGGAAGTACGCGTACGCCCGCTCGCGGCCGCGGCCGACCCGGCCGCGCAACTGGTGCAGCTGCGAGAGCCCGTACTTGTCGGCGCGGTCGATGATGATCGTGTTCGCGTTCGAGATGTCGAGGCCGGTCTCGATGATCGTCGTCGACACGAGCACGTCGAACTTGCGCTCCCAGAAGTCGCTCACGATCTGGTCGAGCGCGTGCTCGGGCAGCTGGCCGTGCGCGACGGCGATGCGCGCCTCGGGCACGAGCTCGGCGAGCTGGGCGGCGACGCGGTTGATCGACGAGACCCGGTTGTGCACGAAGAACACCTGGCCCTCGCGCAGCAGCTCGCGGCGGATGGCGGCGCCCACCTGCTGCTCGGAGTACGGGCCGACGAAGGTGAGGATCGGGTGGCGGTCCTCGGGCGGGGTCGCGAGCGTCGACATCTCGCGGATGCCGGTGACGGCCATCTCGAGCGAGCGCGGGATGGGCGTCGCGCTCATCGCGAGGATGTCGACGTTGGTCTTGAGCTTCTTCAGCGCGTCCTTGTGCTCGACGCCGAAGCGCTGCTCCTCGTCGATGATCATGAGCCCGAGGTCTTTGAACCGCACCTTCTCGGTGAGGATGCGGTGGGTGCCGATGACGAGGTCGACGGTGCCGTCGGCGAGGCCCGCGATCGTCTCGCGCGCCTCCTTGTCGGTCTGGAACCGGCTGAGCGCGCGCACGTGCACCGGGAAGCCGGCGAAGCGCTCGGTGAAGGTCTCGAAGTGCTGCTTCACGAGGAGCGTCGTCGGCACGAGCATCGCGGCCTGCTTGCCGTCCTGGATCGCCTTGAACGCGGCGCGCACGGCGACCTCGGTCTTGCCGAAGCCGACGTCGCCTGCGAGCAGTCGGTCCATCGGGATCGGCCGCTCCATGTCGGCCTTCACCTCGTCGATGGTCTGCAGCTGGTCGTTCGTCTCGGTGTAGGGGAATGCCTCCTCCAGCTCGTGCTGCCAGGGCGTGTCGGGGCCGAAGGCGTGGCCCTTCGCCGCCATCCGCGCCGAGTAGAGCTTCACGAGCTCGACGGCGATGTCGCGCACCGCCTTGCGCGCGCGCCCCTTCGCCTGCGCCCAGTCGCTGCCGCCCATCTTCGAGAGCGACGGCGCCTCGCCGCCGACGTAGCGGCTCAGCAGATCGAGCTGGTCCATCGGCACGAACAGCCGGTCGCCGGCCTGCCCGCGCTTGGACGGCGCGTACTCGAGCACGAGGTACTCGCGCACCGTGGTCGGCTGCTGGGCGATGCCGGCCGAGCGGCTCGGCCCCTTCGGGCGGGTGCCCGTGGCGACCTCGCGCTGGACGAGCTCGACGAAGCGGCCGATGCCGTGCGTCGCGTGCACGACGTGGTCGCCGGGCTTCAGCTGGATCGGGTCGACGACGTTGCGGCGGCGGGTGGCGAGCTTCTTGCCCGCGCGCTGGTCGTAGGCCGCCGAACGCCCGTAGAACTCGGCCTCGGCGAGCAGGCCGAGCTTCGCCTCGGGCACCTCGAAGCCACGCGCGGCCTCGGCCTGCACGAGGAGGACGACCCCGGGCTCGGGCTCGTCCGGCACCTCGTCGACGAGCCGGGCGGCGAGCCCCGCCTCGGCGAGCACGTCGCGGGCGCGCTCGACGAGGCCCTGTCCTGCGGCGGCCACGACGAGCGACCAGCCCTCGCGCATGCGCTCGGCGACGTGCTCGACGGCGCCCGTCACATTGCCCTGGAAGCTCGGCACGGCGTTCGCCGCGATGCGCACGTAGCTCGCGTCGTGCTCGACGTCGTCGGCGGCCTCGCCGGCGTCGAAGGGCGACAGCGTCCACCACGCCCGCTTGGGATCGGGCTCGCCCGGTGCGCTGAACATCGCGGCGTCGCGGAGCTCGCGCAGGCTCAGGAAGTCGCCCGCGTCGAGGTCGATGGGCGCGCCGGCGCCGACGGTGGCGGCGCTCCAGGCGGCGGCGAGGAACTCCCGGTTGGTCTCGGCGAGGCTCGCGGCCCGGCCGGCGACGCGCTCGGGGGCGATGACGGCGATCGCCGACTCGGCGGGGAGGTAGTGCGTGAGCGGCACGAGCCGTTCGGTCAGGGCCGGGGCGAGCGACTCCATGCCCTCGACCGGGATGCCCTCGGCGATCTTCTCGAGCATCTGCGACAGGCTCGGGAACTCGTGCACCATCTCGCGCGCCCGCTGGCGGACGGCCGGGGTGAGCAGCAGCTCGCGGCTCGGCGCGAGGTGCACGCGCTCGACCGGCTCGGGCAGCGAGCGCTGGTCGGCGACGGAGAAGGCCCGCAGCTCCTCGACCTCGTCGCCGAAGAACTCGACGCGCACCGGGTGGTCGGCGGTGGGCGGGAAGACGTCGAGGATGCCGCCGCGCACGGCGAACTCGCCGCGGCGGGCCACCATGTCGACGCGGGCGTAGGCGAGGTCGACGAGCCGCAGCGCGAGCTCGGAGAGGTCGTAACCGCGCCCGCCCGCGACGAGCTCGATGGGCTCGAGCTCGGCGAGATTGTCGGCGATGGGCTGGAGGGCGGCGCGCACCGAGGCGACGACGACGAGCGGATGCCGCTCGCCCGGGCTCGCGGCCCAGTCGTGCAGACGGCGGATGGCGTGCAGCCGCCGCCCGACCGTCTCGGCGCTCGGCGAGAGCCGCTCGTGCGGCAGGGTCTCCCACGCCGGGAACTCGAGGAGCTCGGCGTCGGCCGGCAGATAGGGGGCCAGCGAGCCGCGCAGCGACTCCCCCTCGCGGCTCGTCGCCGTGACGACGAGCAGCACCGGGGCGAGCCCCGCCGCGCTGCGGCGGTCGAGGAGCCCGGCGAGCAGCGGCGCATCGAGCCCCGCCGGAGCTGAGAAGTCCGCGCTGTGCTGGGCCTCCCGGAGGGCGCGTTCGATCGTGGAGGCGCGCGAGAGCGCCGTGTTCAGACCCTGCAGACTCACCGGAGAAGTCTACGTCGCACCGCCGACACGACGGCCGGTCGAGGCATCCGCCGTCCGCCGTCCGCGGTGGTGCCGGATACGATTGGCGCGGCCCGACGGAAGGACCCACGCATGATCATCGCCGCCGCAGACGGCTCCGCCCTCGGCAATCCCGGACCGGCCGGCTGGGCCTGGTACGTCGCCGACGACTGTTGGGCGGCTGGCGGCTGGAAGCACGCCACGAACAACCAGGGCGAGCTGACCGCCGTGCTCGAGCTGTTCCGCGCGACGGCGCACCTCGACGAGGAGCTCCTCGTCAAGTGCGACAGCCAGTACGTCATCAACTCGGTGACGAAGTGGATGCCGAACTGGAAGCGCAAGGGCTGGCGCAAGTCCGACGGCAAGCCGGTGCTGAACGTCGAGCTCCTGCAGCAGATCGACGAGGCCATCGCCGGCCGCCGCTACCGCTTCGAGTGGGTGAAGGGCCACGCCGGCCACGCGCTGAACGAGGCCGCCGATGCGCGGGCCCGCGCGGTCGCCGAGGCGTACCGGCGCGGCTCCACCGTGCCGGCCGGTCCCGGCTGGTCGGGGGCGTGCGAGGCGGATGCCGCGCCGGCGCTCGCGACGGCTGGGCCGATCGGCGAGCCCGAGCTGCACGGAGCGGCCGAGCTCTTCGAGGAGGAGGCGCCCTCGCCGCACGACGATCGCTCCCCCGCCGACGCCACGCTCTTCGACTTCGACGACCCGGCGTCCGACTGGCTGGCGATGACGCTCGAGCTCACCGCCGACGAGCACGCGAGGCTCGTCGAGCGGGCGCGGGCGGCGGGCATCAGCCCCGAGGAGTTCCTGCGCGGGCTGATCTGACGCGCGACGCAGCCCGGCTCAGCTCGGCGCGTGGAAGCGCTGCTGCGCGGCGAGCAGGCCGTCGTCGGCGATGGCCTCGACCGCGTCGGCCGCGTCGGCGAGCAGGTTCGGCAGGCTCTGCCGTTCGGTGCCGGAGAAGTCCTTGAGCACGAAGTCGGCCGGGTCCTGGCGGCCCGGCGGGCGGCCGATGCCGACGCGCACGCGGAGGTAGTCGGCGCCGAGCGCCTTCGAGATGTCGCGGAGGCCATTGTGTCCGCCGTGCCCGCCGCCCTGCTTGAGTCGCACGGTGTCGAAGGGCAGGTCGAGCTCGTCGTGCACGACGACGAGCCGCTCGGCGGGGACGTCGTAGAACTTCGCGAGCGCCGAGACCGGGCCGCCCGAGGTGTTCATGTAGCTGTTCGGCTTCGCGAGCACGAGCTTCGGCCCGCCGGGGCGCAGGAAGCCCTCGGCGACGCGCGACGGCGTCTTGTGGCTCCTGAAGGCCGCGCCCAGCCGCCCGGCGAGCTCGTCGAGCACCATCTGGCCGACGTTGTGCCGATTGCCCGCGTACTGCGCGCCGGGGTTGCCGAGGCCGACCACCAGCCAGGTGTTCTGCGCCACCTCGGGATCCTCTCGCCGCCGCCGCCGGAACCACGCCATGCCGCGCTCCGATCCGGTCCATCGGGCCGATCGGCCCGATGTCCGAGCGTACCGGACGGCGGGGCCCGAGCCGCCCGGCCTGGCCGCACGCAGGCCGCCCCGGAACGACGAGGGCCCGCCGCGATCCGGGGATCGGGGCGGGCCCTCGTGCGTGGCTCGGAGCTTACTCCGCGGCCGCCTCCTCGGCGGGGGCCTCGGCGGCCTCCTCGCCCTCGGCGGTCTCCTCGACGTCGGCGACCTTCTGCGGCACGTGCACGTTCACGACGAGCGCGTCGGCGTCGCTGATGAGCGAGGCGCCCTTCGGCAGGGTGACGTCCTTCGCGTGGATCTGGGTGCCCTCCTCGAGGCCCTCGACCGAGACGACGACGTTCTCGGGGATGTGGGTGGCCTCGACCTCGAGGGTGAGGGTGTGCGAGTCGAGGTCGGCGACGGTGCCCGCAGCCGACTCGCCCTCGAGGTGCACCGGCACCTCGACCTGGACCTTCTCGCCCTTCTTCACGACGATGAGGTCGAGGTGCTCGATGATCTGCAGCACCGGGTCCTTCTGCACGTCCTTGACGAGCGCGAGCTGGCTCTTGCCCGAGATCTGCAGGTCGAGCACGGCGTTCGCCTTGCGCACGATCAGGCCGATCTGGTGGGCGGGCAGGCTCACGTGCACCGGCTGGGTGCCGTGGCCGTACACGACGGCGGGGATGCGGCCGGCGGCGCGGAGCTTGCGCGCCGCACCCTTGCCGAACGAGTCGCGCTCGAGCGCTTCGACCTTGTTGTCTTCGTCCATGATGGTTCTCCTTGCGGGCTCACGCTGCTGCGCTCCGGGATGGTGCACTCTGCCGGCCCAGATCTGGGGTCTGTTCTCTTCAACTCGAACGCGCGGCACCCGAGGGGTGCGCGTGAGGAATCGCCGTGAGTCGCATTCGACCGCGTCGATCACGGATGCCTCGAGCCGGCTCTCGCCCGCTCGCGGCCTCCCTCGCCGAAGTTCAATCGCCCAGTCTACCCGATGGCCGGTCGTCGCCGAACCGTGCGTCGGCGGACGTCGCGCGGAACACCGCACCCGCTCCGCGCACTACGCTGAGAAGACCCCACTTTCCCGTTCCGAGGAGAATGCCTTGCCTGAAGCCGTCGCGAACATCGGAGTCGTCGGACTCGCCGTCATGGGTTCGAACCTGGCCCGAAACCTGGCCAGCCGGGAGGGCAACACCGTTGCGGTGTTCAACCGCTCCCCCGAGCGCACCCGCACCCTCGTGACCGAGCACCCCGAGGCGGGCTTCGTGGCCGCCGAGAGCTACGACGAATTCGTCGCCTCGCTCGCGACGCCGCGCACCGCGATCATCATGGTGCAGGCCGGCCGCGGCACCGACGCCGTCATCTCCGAGCTGGTGAGCCGCTTCGAGCCCGGCGACATCATCGTCGACGGCGGCAACGCGAACTTCCACGACACCATCCGCCGCGAGGGCGAGATCAGCCCGACCGGCATCCACTTCGTCGGCACCGGCATCTCCGGCGGCGAGGAGGGCGCGCTGAACGGCCCCTCGATCATGCCCGGCGGCACCGCCGAGTCGTACGAGACGCTCGGGCCGATCCTCGAGACCATCGCCGCCCGCGCCCCCGAGGACGGCGCCCCCTGCGTCACCCACGTCGGCACCGACGGCGCGGGCCACTTCGTGAAGATGGTGCACAACGGCATCGAGTACGCCGACATGCAGCTCATCGCCGAGGCGTACGACCTCATCCGTCAGGGCACCGGCAAGACCCCGGCGGAGATCGCCGACATCTTCGCCGAGTGGAACACCGGCGAGCTCGAGAGCTACCTCATCGAGATCACCGCCGAGGTGCTGCGCCAGGTCGACGCCGAGACCGGCGCGCCCCTCGTCGACGTCATCCTGGACTCGGCCGGCGCGAAGGGCACCGGCGCCTGGACGGTGCAGAACGCGCTCGACCTCGGCGTCCCCGTCTCCGGCATCGCCGAGGCCGTCTTCGCCCGCAGCCTCTCCTCGCAGCGCGCGCAGCGCGAGGCCGCCGCCTCGCTCCCCGGCCCCGACGGCGGCTGGGCCGTCGCCGACGCCGACGCCTTCATCGAGGACGTCCGCCAGGCGCTGTACGCCTCGAAGATCATCGCCTACTCGCAGGGCTTCGACGAGATCATCGCGGGCGCCGCCCAGTTCGGCTGGGACGTCAAGAAGGGCGACATCGCCCGCATCTGGCGCGCCGGCTGCATCATCCGCGCCCGCTTCCTGAACCGCATCGCCGACGCCTACGCCGAGGACCCCGAGCTCCTGGCCCTGGTCGTCGCGCCGTACTTCCGCGACGCCGTGGCCGGTGCGCAGCAGGCCTGGCGGCGCGTGGTCGTGGCGGCGGCGCAGGCCGGCATCCCCGCCCCCGCGTTCTCGTCCTCGCTCGCCTACTACGACGGGCTCCGCGCCGAGCGCCTGCCCGCCGCCCTCGTGCAGGGTCAGCGCGACTTCTTCGGCGCGCACACCTACCAGCGCGTCGACAAGCCGGGCGTGTTCCACACCCTCTGGTCGGGCGACCGCAGCGAGATCGAGACGACGCCCTCGTCGCACTGAACGCAGGATGACCCGTCGAGCCCGGCCCCGCTGCACGCGGGCCGGGCTCGCGGCCGTTAGGCTCGCGACGACCCGCGACGCACACCGCAGACACCGCCGAGGAGGCCGCGCATGCCGGAACCCCGCTGGAAGCAGGAGGGGCAGGACCCCGACTACCGCTTCTCGCTCGCGAACGAGCGCACCTTCCTCGCCTGGATCCGCACGGCGCTCGCCCTCATCGCCGGCGGCGTGCTGCTGCACGAGTTCGCCGCCGGCATCGGCCCGCGCGCGGTCGTCACAGTGCTCTCGGTCGGCCTCGGGGTCGCCGCGGCGGGGCTCGGGCTGCTCTCGTACTTCCGCTGGCGCAGCAACGAGATCGCGATGCGGCACGACCGGCCGCTGCGCTTCAGCTGGTCGCTGCCGGTGCTCGCGGGCGTGTGCCTCGTGACCTCCGTCGTGCTCACGGTGTTCCTGATCCTGCCGTGAGCGCCGTCATCCGCGACCCGGGGCTGCAGCCCGAGCGCACGGCGCTGTCGTGGACGCGCACGGCGCTCGTGGTCGCCGTGAACGCGCTGCTCGCGCTGCGCACCGGGCTCGTCGCGGGCGAACCGTGGCTCGTGGCGACGGGCACGGTGCTCTTCTTCGCGGCCGGAGCCGTGGGCGCGGTCGGCGGCATCCGCCGCCGCGAGCTCAGCGCGGGCCGCTACACGCCCGCTCCCTGGCTCATGCTCGCCGTCTCGGCGGCGACGCTCGCCGCGGCCGCCGCCGGGATCGCCTCGGTGTTCGCGGGTCCCTGAGCCGGGGGCACTGCGCGGGCGCGCTGAGCGGGGGCACTGCGCGGGCGCGCCGCCCCGCTCCCAGCCGCGGATGCGAGACTGGATCCCATGGCCCCGCGCGACCTCGAACCCCGCCACCCCGCCGAGCCCGGCGAGCCGGGCCCGCGCGGCCCGCGCGACTGGGACGAGGTGCCCGCCGAGCTCGCCTTCGCCGACGACGGCCCCGCCCCGGAGGGCCCGAGCCGCTGGGAG
The DNA here is from genome assembly GCF_022811605.1 of Agromyces soli. GTDB lineage: Bacteria > Actinomycetota > Actinomycetes > Actinomycetales > Microbacteriaceae > Agromyces > Agromyces soli. The sequence continues at coordinate 3,743,635 of NZ_CP094533.1, forward strand.
CGCCGGCGCCGGGTCATCCGCGTCACCGTCATCGTCGCGCTCGTGGCGATGCTCGCCCCGGTCGTGCTCTCGACCGTCTCGGTCGCGCAGTCGAGCGCGGCCCGCAGCTGCGCCGTCATCGTCTCGGCGTACGACCGCGACGCGGCCGGTTCGCACGTGGCGCTCGAGCTCTTCGGCCCGGGCGGAGCGGGCTGGATCTGCTATGCGGACGCCTCGGGCGAACCCCGCCCGGTCGCGAATCTCGGCCTGCTGCCCGGGGCGCCGCCCCGCGTGCTCGGCCCCGACGAGGTGCCCGCATAGCTCGCGCCTCGCGCCTCGGGCTCAGTCCTCCGGCGCGTCGCCGTCCGGGAAGACCCGCTTGTACTTGCGCCCGTCCGGCAGCTCCACCGTGCGCGACGCGAGCTGGCCGCGGCTGACCCGCAGGTAGATCGCCTGCGCCGTGACGCCGAGCTTCGCCGCGGCCTCGGCGACGGAGAGTCCGGGCAGTTCGCTCGGCCGGCTCGACGGCCGCTCGCGCTTGCGCTTGCGGCTCGCCTCGCGCCGCTCGGCGATGGCCGCGTCGTCGCCCGCCCAGCGCTGCTTCGCGGCGCCCTCGCTCAGCCCGGCGGCCTCCGCGACCTCCGCCCAGTCCGCCCCGCCGTCGCGGGCCTCGCGCACCGCGGCGAGCACGGCGGGCTCGGCCTCGAGCGCGCGCAGCAGCCGTCGGACGGCGCGGACCCGCTCGAGCGCCGCCGCGGCATCCGCTCGCCCGCTCGGTGCGGTCCCGCCGTCGAGCGCCGCGAGCGCATCGAGCGCCGCCCTGGTCTCCCCATCGAGGAACCTCATCAGCTCACCCCCGGCGCACTCGGCCGCGTCAGCCCTGGCCGGCCTCGGCGTTGATGAGGCGCGTGCGCACCTCGCGCCGGATGACCTTGCCGATGAGCGAGCGCGGCAGCTCGTCGACCGCGACGACCCGCTTGGGCACCTTGTAGGGCGTCAGCTGGTCGCGCGCCGCCTGGCGGATGCCGGCCTCGTCGAGTTGCTGGCCCGGCTTCAGCACGACGACGGCGACGACCTGCTCGCCCGAGTGCGCGTCCGGCATCCCGACCACCGCGACGTCGGCGACGGAGGGGTGCGTGCGCAGCGCCTCCTCGACCTCGCTCGGCGCGACGTTGAAGCCGCCCGTGATGATGAGCTCCTTGATGCGGTCGACGATGCGCACGAAGCCCTCGTCGTCGATCGAGACGATGTCGCCCGTGCGGAACCACGGCGCGCCGCCGTCGGGGTCCTCGACGAAGACCGCGGCGGTCTCGTCGGGCTTCTTCCAGTACCCGGAGAAGACCTGCGGGCCGCGCACGACGAGCTCGCCCTCGGCGCCCGGCTCGACGTCGCGCGTCGGCTCCTCCGGGTCGACGACGCGGCACTCCGTGCCCGGCAGCGGCAGGCCTACCGTGCCGGCCTTGCGGTTCGGCGCGACGGGGTTCGCCATCAGCACCGGCGAGCACTCGGAGAGCCCGTAGCCCTCGACGAGGTAGCCGCCGGTCGCGGCCTCCCACGGCTCGACGACGGCGGGCGAGAGCGGCATGGCGCCGGAGATGGCGATGCGGATGCCGGCGAGCGGCACGCCCTCGGCGGCCGCGGCGGCGGTGAGCCGCTCGTAGATGGGCGGGACGGCCGGCAGGAACGTCGGCGGTCGGCGCTTCACGACCTTCAGCACGAGGTCCGGGTCGAACTTCGGGAAGAGCACGAGCCGGGCGCCCATGCTCATGGCGAAGGTGAGGCAGAGGGTGAGCCCGTAGGCATGGAACATCGGCAGCACGGCGTAGACGACGGCGCTGCCGCGGGGGATCTCGGGCACCCAGCTGCGCGCCTGGGCCGCGTTCGCGATGAGGTTCGCGTGGCTGAGGGTCGCACCCTTGGGGCTGCCGGTCGTGCCGCTCGTGTACTGGATGAGGGCGACGTCGTCGACCTCGGGCGCGATGATGTGCGCGTCGATCGGCTGGGCCTCGACGAGCTCGGGCCAGGGCACCGTGCCGCGCACCTTCGTCGTGAGCGCGGCCCGGGATTCGCGGGCCTTCGCGATCGGCAGCCGGAGCGCGAGGCGCGTGCCGAACGGCATCGCCCGGGTCGGGTCGACCGAGACGATGTGCGCGAGCTTCAGGTCGGCGGGGAACGCCTGCAGGGTGTCGACCACTTTGTCCCAGGCGATGACGACCCGCGCGCCATGGTCCTCGAACTGGTGGCGCAGCTCGCGCGGCGTGTACAGCGGGTTGTGCTCGACGACGATGCCGCCGAGGCGGAGCACGGCGTAGAACGCCACGATGTGCTGCGGGCAGTTCGGCAGCACGATGGCGACGGGGTCGCCCTTCTGCACGCCGAGGAGGCGGAGGCCCTCGGCGGCCCGCTCGATCTCGGCGCCGAGCTCGGCGTACGTCGTCTCGCGCCCGAAGAACTCGAGCGCGACGTGCTGGGGGTACGTCTCGACGGAGTGCCGGATGAGGTCGTACAGCGAGCCTTCGGCGGCGGGGAGGTCGTCGGGCACGCCCTCGGCGTAGCTCGCGACCCAGGGACGGCCGGGCAGCGCCGGGCGCCCGGACGCCGCCTGCTCGCCGGGCTCGGCCATCAGGCCGCGCCGTCGAACATGCTCGTGACGGAGCCGTCCTCGAAGACCTCGTGGATGGCGCGGGCGAGGAGGGGCGCGATCGGCAGGATCGTGAGCCGGTCCCAGTGCTTCTCCGCCGGGATCGGCAGGGTGTCGGTGACGACGACGCGGTCGATGAAGTCGGACTGCAGGATCTCGACGGCCGGGTTCGAGAACACGGCGTGCGTCGCGGCGACGACGACGCCGATCGCGCCGGCCGCCTTGAGCGCCTCGGCCGCCTTCACGATCGTGCGGCCGGTGTCGATGAGGTCGTCGACGAGGAGGCAGACGCGGCCCTTCACGTCGCCGACGATCTCGTGCACCGAGACCTGGTTCGGCACGAGCGGGTCGCGGCGCTTGTGGATGATCGCGAGCGGCGCGCCGAGCTTGTCGCTCCAGATGTCGGCGACGCGCACGCGGCCCATGTCGGGCGAGACGACCGTGAGAGTCGCGGGGTCGAGCGAGTTCTTGAACTCCTCGAGCAGCACCGGCATGGCGAAGAGGTGGTCGACGGGGCCGTCGAAGAAGCCCTGGATCTGCGCCGCGTGCAGGTCGACCGACATGATGCGGTCGGCGCCGGCGGTCTTGAACAGGTCGGCGACGAGACGGGCGGAGATCGGCTCGCGGCCGCGGCCCTTCTTGTCCTGACGCGCGTAGGGGTAGAACGGGGCGACCACCGTGATGCGCTTGGCCGAGGCCCGCTTCAGCGCGTCGACCATGATGAGCTGCTCCATGAGCCACTCGTTGATCGGCGAGGTGTGCGACTGGATGACGAAGGCGTCGGAGCCGCGCACGCTCTCGTCGTAGCGGGCGTAGATCTCGCCGTTCGCGAAGGTGCGGGCATCGGTCGGCACCAGGTCGGCGCCCAGCTCGTGGGCGATCTGCTCCGCGAGCTCCGGATGCGCGCGCCCCGACACCAGCACGAGGCGCTTGGATCCGGTGGTCTCGATACCCGACATGTGTTCGTCCTCTCAGCCGGTCCGGCCTCGTGTCACTCGGCGTCGGTCGCGGCGGCCGTGCCCGCGGCCTCGGCCGCCTGAGCGGCCGCGGTCCCGGCACGATGCGTCGTGACCCACCCCTCGATATTGCGTTGCGGTGCGACGTTCACGGCGAGCGCTCCGGCGGGGACGTCTTTTCGGACGACCGTTCCGGCGCCCGTGTAGACGCCGTCTCCAATGGTAACGGGCGCGACGAAGACCCCGTGCGAGCCGGTGCGCACGTGGGAGCCGATCTCGGTGCGGTGCTTGTTCACGCCGTCGTAGTTCGCGGTGATCGAGCCGGCCCCGACGTTCGACTGCTCGCCGATGCGGGTGTCGCCGATGTAGCTCAGGTGCGGCACCTTGCTGCCGCGGCCGATCTCGGCGTTCTTCGTCTCGACGAAGGCGCCGATCTTGCCGCTGTCGCCGAGCACCGTGCCGGGGCGGAGGTACGAGAACGGGCCGACCTCGGCCCCAGCGCCGATCACGGCGAGCGTGCCGTCGGTGCGCTTCACGTGGGCGCCGGCGCCGATCTCGCAGTCGACGAGGGTGGTGTCGGGGCCCACGACCGCGCCCGTGGCGATCGTGGTCGCGCCCTTCAGCTGCGTGCCGGGGCGGATGGTGGTGTCGGCCTCGATGGTCACCGCGAGGTCGATCCAGGTGGTCGCCGGGTCCTCGATCGTGACGCCGTTCAGCTGCCAGCCGCGCACGATGAGCGCGTTCAGCCGGGCCGCCGTCTCGGAGAGCTGCGCGCGGTCGTTGATGCCGGCGACGAGCCACGGCTCGGCCACCGGAACGGCCTCGACCTCGCTGCCGGCCTCGCGGAGCAGCTGGATGACGTCGGTGAGGTACTTCTCGCCCTGGGCGTTCTCGGTCGTGAGGTTCGCGAGCTGGTCGCGGAGCGCGGCGGCGCCGAAGGCGTAGATGCCGGCGTTGATCTCGGGGATGGCCCGCTCGACCTCGCTCGCGTCCTTCTGCTCGACGATGCGGTCGAAGGCGCCGGCGGCGCTGCGGACGATGCGGCCGTAGCCGTGCGGGTCGTCGTAGATCGCCGAGAGCACGGATGCCGCGGAGCCCGTGTCGCGGTGCTGCGCGAGGAACGCGGCGAGGGTGTCGGCGTCGAGCAGCGGCACGTCGCCGTTCAGCACGAGCACCTCGCCGGCGAAGTCGGCGGGCAGCGCGGCGACGGCCTGCTCGACCGCGCGGCCGGTGCCGGGGATCTCGTCCTGGTCGACGATCGTGGTGCCCGGCAGCTCCGCCTCGATGGTCTCGGCAACGCGGTCGCGCTCGTGGCGCACGACGGCGAGCACGTGCGCGGCGTCGAGCGCCCGCGCGGTGCGCAGCACGTGCCCGACGACCGGCGAGCCGGCGAGCGGGTGCAGCAGCTTCGGGGTCGCCGACTTCATGCGGGTGCCCTGTCCTGCCGCGAGGACGATGATCGCGAGGTTCTGATCGCTCATGCTCCGCCACCAGGATTCGAACCTGGGCCTCACAGCTCCAAAGGCTGTCGTGCTGCCGTTACACCATGGCGGACCGCGCCGCGGCGTGCCGGGCGCGCCATCAAGTCTGCCACGGCGCGCGCCGCGGCATGTCGCCGGCGGGGCGGCGGCGTGACGGCCAGTGGCGCTGCGGCGTGAGCGCGACCGCGGCTCGGGCGATAATGGCCGGATGACGCACGCGGACGAGGTGGATCGGATCGTCGCCGACTGGGAGCGGGAGCGCCCGGACCTCGACTTCTCGCCGCTGCAGGTGCTGTCCCGGGTCGCCCGGCTGTCGAAGCACCTCGACCGCGAGCGCAAGCAGGCCTTCGCCCGCTCGGAGCTCGAGTCGTGGGAGTTCGACGTGCTCTCCGCGCTCCGCCGCGCGGGTGCGCCCTACCGCCTCTCGCCGAAGGCGTTGCTGCAGCAGACGCTCGTCTCGAGCGGCGCCATGACGAACCGCATCGACCGGCTCGTCGCCCGCGGGCTCGTCAGCCGGCAGACCGACCCGCACGACGGCCGAGGCATCCTCGTCGAGATGAGCCAGGCCGGGCTCACCCGGGTGGATGCCGCGATCACCCGCCTCGTCGACGCGGAGGCGGAGCTGCTCGGCAGCCTGCCGCCCGCGGAGCAGAAGCGCCTCGCGGGGCTCCTGCGCAAGCTCATCGTGAGCTTCGAGGAGCCCGCTTAGGCGTCGACCGTCGTCGTGGACGCCTCCGCGAGGAGGACCTCCGCGAGCTCGGCCGCCCGGCTCCACATGGGCCAGTGCCCGGTCGGCAGGTCGACGACGTCGAAGCCGTCGAGCTTCGCGAGCTCGGCGAACATGGGGTGCCCCGCCTGCACCAGCTCCCGCACCTGCTCACCCGGGATCGAGCAGCACACCAGGGTCGTGGGGACGCCGTGCCTGGCCTCGTTCCGGAGCGCGACGGGCTGACGGAGCACCGGCGCGGGCTGCGGCACGGCCCGCTCCCGGAATCGGTCGAGGTCCGCGACGCTCAGCCCGTCGAGGCTCGCCTGCTCGCCGAGCGCCTCGAACGCCGGCAGGGGCAGCTCGTCGAGCTCGTCCGGGAGACCGGGGGCGAACGCGCTGCCGTCGGCCACGGGGCCGGAGTCGACCCAGACCACGCGGGCGACGAGCTCGGGATGACGGTCGAGCACGAGACTCACGGGCGCGTTGGCCCCGCTGTGGGCGACGAGGACGACGGGGCGGTCGCCGTGCTGCGCGATCGCGTCCAGGATCGCGGCCGCCTGCTCGTCGAGCGTCCTCGACGCGCGCTCGGGGTCGGCCCGGTCGAGGCCGGGCAGGGTCAGTGCGGCGGCGCGGGCGCGGTCGGCTCCGAAGTGGGCCAGGACGTCGTCCCAGGCCCAGGCGCCCAGCCAGTGCCCGGCGACGAGGACGATGGGCGGGTGGTTCGCAGTGGTGGTCATACGACCACCCTCGCAGTCCTCGCGGACACCGGTGTGTCACTATTTCTGACATGAATTCGATTCCTGTCGGATCTCGCTGAGACCGGATCGTGAAGCGCGCCGAACGCCTGCACGCCCTGTCCGAGATGCTGCGACGCAGCGGTGCCCGCGGCGTCTCCGCCGACCGCCTGGCGCGGGAGTTCGAGGTGTCGGTGCGCACGGTCAAGCGCGACCTCGATGCCCTGGAGCGCAGCGGGGCGCCGGTCTGGTCCCGCCCCGGCCCGGGCGGCGGCTACGGGCTCGCCGAACGCGCCACGCTGCCGCCCGTCACCCTCTCCCCTGCGCAGGCCGTCGCGCTCCTCGCCGCGACCTCCGCCGCAGCCGACGCCCCGTACGCCGACCTGGCGGCCGCCGGCATCCGCAAGATCCTCGACGTCCTCGACCCGCGGACCCGCGCGCGAGCCGAGGAGCTCGCCCACCGCATCTGGGTCGATGCGCTCCCGCCCTCCTCGCGCGCCGTCAGCTCGGCGCTCGAGGAGGGGCTGGCCGAGCAGCGGGTGGTCCGCATCCGCTACACCGCGGCGGACGGCGTCTCGACCACCCGTGACGTCGAGCCCGTGCTGTTCGCCGCCACGAACGGCCGATGGTACCTCGTGGGCTGGTGCCGGCTGCGCGACGCGATGCGGTGGTTCGCCGTGTCGCGCGTCGAGCGGGCCAGCGTCACCGCGATCGCCTGCAGCGGCCATACCGTCGAGGAGATCGGCGAGCCCCCGGAACACGCCAGGCCGGTGCACGGCCCGCTCGCCTGACCCGCGCCCCACCGAGTTGCCCGACTTTGATGAAAGTCGGGCAACTCGATGGCCCGTGGTTCCGTGTTTGAGAATGATTATCGTTAACGATAGCGTGACGGCCATGATCACACGCACCAGTCCCCCGCCTCGTCGTCGAGGCCTCCGCCTGGCCGGCGCCGCCGCCGCGCCCGTCCTGCTCCTCGCCCTCACTGCCTGCGCCTCCCCCGGCGGCCAGGCGCCGGCCGCCCAGCCCGAGACCGAGACCGAGCCCGCCGCCCGCGAGCTCGCCGCCCCGCGCCTCGTCGCGAGCTACGACGGCGGCCTGCTCGTGCTCGAGGGCGACACCCTCGAGGTCGCCGCCGAGCTCGAACTGCCCGGCTTCCTCCGGGTGAACCCCGCGGGCGACGGCCGGCACGTGCTCGTCTCCACGGACGCCGGCTTCCGCGTGCTCGACACCGGCCTCGAGGCGGAGCAGCACGGCGACCACGCGCACTACTACGGTGAGACCCCGCAGCTCACCGAGCTCGTCTTCGAGGCCGACCACCCGGGGCACGTCACCACGAACGACGGCGTCACCGCCCTCTTCGCCGACGGCACCGGCGAGGTGCAGCTCTTCGAGGCATCCGGGCTCGCCGACGCGGTCGCCGCAGGCGGGCTGGAGACGCTGGAACTCCGCACGCACGAGAGCGCGGCGGCGCACCACGGCGTCGCCGTCGCGCTGCCGGGCGGTGCGGTCCTTGCGACGCTCGGCACCGAGGAGACGCGCACGGGCGTCGCCGTCGTCGACGCCTCGGGTGCCGAGCTCGCCCGCGACGAACGCTGCCCCGGCGTGCACGGCGAGACCGTGGCTGCGGGCGGGGCGATCGTCGTCGGCTGCCAGGACGGCGCGCTCGTCTTCCGAGACGGCGCCTTCACGAAGGTCGCCTCGCCCGACACCTACGGCCGCATCGGCACGCAGGCCGGCTCGCCGGAGTCGGCCGTCGTGCTCGGCGACTACAAGGCGGATGCCGAGGCGGAACTCGAACGGCCGACCCGGGTGAGCCTCGTCGACACCGAGGCGGGCGCACTGCGGCTCGTCGAGCTCGGCACGAGCTACACCTTCCGCTCACTCGCCCGCGGCCCGCACGGCGAGGCGCTCGTGCTCGGCACCGACGGCGCGATCCACGTCATCGACCCGGCCGCCGGCGCGGTGACCGCGACGATCCCCGTGCTCCACGAGTGGACCGAGCCGCTCGACTGGCAGCAGGCCCGGCCCGCGCTCCGGGTCGACGGGCACCGCGCCTACGTGACCGATCCGGCCGCCTCGACCGTCCACCTCGTCGACCTCGACGCCGGTGAGGTCGTCGAGAGCGTGAAGCTGCCCGCCGCGCCGATCGAGCTCTCGACGGTCGCCGCCGCGCACTGATCGCCTCGCCGCCCGCGCCGACCCGGCGCGGGCGGCGCTGCGTTCGGCCAGCCGACCAAGCACAGCTAGCGGCGCAGCACCTTGCGGGCCAGCCAGTTGCCGAGGTACTGCACGATCTGCACGAACACGATGATGAGCAGCACCGCCGCCCAGGTGACGATCGGCTCGAACTGCCGGTAGCCGTAGAGCTGCGCGAAGTAGCCGAGGCCGCCGCCGCCGAGGAATCCGGCCATCGCCGACATGTCGATCACCGCGACGATGATGAAGGTGTAGCCGAGGATCAGCGGCCCGAGCGCCTCGCCGATCACGACCGTGGTGAGGATGCGCCACGGGCCGGCGCCCATCGAGCGAGCCGCCTCGATCACGCCCGGCTTCACGGTGAGCAGGTTCTGCTCGACGATGCGCCCGATGGCGAAGGAGGCCGCGAGCGAGAGGGCGAACACCGCGGCGTTCGTGCCGATGCCGATGCCGATGACGGCGCGGGTGAGCGGCTGCACCGCGGCGATGAAGATGATGAACGGGATCGGCCGGAAGAAGTTGATCAGCACGTTCAGCACGTTGTTCACGACGACGTTCGGCAGCAGCCCGCCCGTGCGCGTGACGTACAGGCCGATGCCGAGCACGAGGCCGGCGAGCCCGCCGAACAGCATGGTGAAGAACACCATGTAGAGCGTCTCTCCGGCGGCGGTCCAGAACTCGGGTCCGAGGTCGATGAGCTTGTCCATCAGCGGGCCTCCCCGTCCTGCGCACCGTCGCCGACCGCGCCGTCCCCGACCGCGCCGCCCCCGACCGCACCGTCGCCGACCGCGCCGTCCCCGATCGGCGGCTCGGTGACCGCCACGAGCTCGCCGATGCGGGCGAGCGCCCGGTCGATCGCGGCCTCCTCGCCGCGGATCGCGAGCGTGAGGTGGCCGAAGGCGCGACCGCGGATGTCGTTGATTCCGCCGTACACGAGCTCGAACTCGAGCCCGGCCTGTGCGAGCTCGACGAAGACGCGGGCCTGCGCGGCATCCCCGTCGCGGAACGAGAACGTCGCGATCCGGCCCGCGTGGCGCTCGCGCAGCACCGCGAGCTCCGCCGGCGAGGGCACGCCCTGCACGACGGTCGAGACGAACTTGCGGGAGGAGGCGTGCTGCGGATCGGAGAAGACGTCGAAGACGTCACCCTGCTCGATGACCCGGCCGCCGTCCATCACGGCGACCTTCGTCGCGATCGATTGGATGACGTCCATCTCGTGCGTGATCACGACCATGGTGACGCCGTACTCCTCGTTCACTCGCTTCAGCAGCGCGAGCACCTCCTGCGTCGTCTCGGGGTCGAGCGCGCTCGTCGCCTCGTCGGCGAGCAGGATCCGCGGGCGGGTGGCGAGCGCCCGGGCGATGCCGACGCGCTGCTTCTGCCCGCCGGAGAGCTGATCCGGGTAGGCGCGGGCCTTGTCGGCGAGCCCGACGAAGTCGAGCAGCTCCTGCACGCGCGCCGTGATCTCGGCCTTGCCCCAGCCGGCCACCTTGAGCGGATACGCGACGTTCTGCGCCACCGTCTTCGCCTCGAAGAGGTTGAACTGCTGGAAGATCATGCCGATGCCGAGCCGCACGGCGCGCAGCTCCCGCTCCGGCAGCCCGGTGATGGCGCGGCCGTCGATCGTGACGGTGCCGTCGGTCGCGGGCTCGAGCGCGTTGATCAGCCGCACGAGCGTGGACTTGCCCGCGCCGGAGTAGCCGATGATGCCGGTGACCTCGCCGGCCTCGATCTCGAGACTGACGTCGTCGACGGCGACGATGCGCGGAGCGCCCCGTTCGGGCGACGGGTACGACTTGCTGACGTTCGCGAGGCTCACGATGGCCATGCGGGTTCCTCCTCGGGTGCGGCGCGGAACGCGCCGACGGCTCCCGGGCGACGCGGTGCGCGCCGCCCGGGAGCCGATTGGTGGGGCGTCGGTCAGCCCTTCTGGGCGGCCGTGTCGGCCTCGACGTCGGCGAGCGACTGCTCGAGCTCCGCGACCGGGACCTGCAGCGAGACGCCGGTGCCGCCGGATGCCTCGTCGAGGCCGGCCTGGACCTTCTCGTTCGTCTGGAAGAGCTCGACGAGCTTCGCGTAGGTCGTGTTGTCCTTGTCCTCGGCGCGCGCGGCGAAGATGTTCACGTAGGGCAGCGCGTTGGGGTCGCTCGGGTCGTCCTGCGCGATCGCGTCGGCGAAGGTGAGCCCGGCGTCCTCGACGAAGTCGTTGTTGATGATCGCGGCGGCGACGTCGGGCAGCGAGGTCGCCGTGATGGCGGCCTCGAGCGGCGTGACCTTGACCTTCGACTTCGCCTCGTCGATGTCGGCGATGGTCGAGAAGATCGAGCCGCCGCCCTTCAGCTCGACGAGCCCGGCCGACTGCAGCACGAGCAGGGAACGGGCGAGGTTCGAGGGGTCGTCGGGCACGGCGACGGTCTCGCCGGCCGGGATCGACTTCACGTCGTCGTACTTCGTGGAGTACAGGCCGAGCGGGTAGATCTGCGTCGAGCCGATCGGGGTGAGGTCGGCGTCGGCGTTCACGTTGTAGTCCGCGAGGTAGACGATGTGCTGGAACTGGTTGAGGTCGAGCTCGCCCTCGGTGAGCGCGGGGTTCGGCTGGTTGTAGTCGCCGAAGTCGACGAGCTCGACCGTGATGCCCTCCTCGGCGGCGGCCTCGACGAACGGCGCCCACTGCGGGTCGGACTTGCCGACGACGCCGATCTTCACGGTCTCGCCGCCGTCGTCGGCCGCGCCGGTGGCGGCGCAGGCCGCGAGCGAGGCGACGAGGGGCACCGCGGCGAGCGCGGCGATGACGGAGGTGATGCGGGAACGTCGTGACATGGTGGGTCCTCTCGTGGTGGGCGCGCGTTCGAGGGCCGTTGGGCTGTGGGCCGGCATGGCTCCGCCACGGAGGATGTCGGTGGGGGCTTCGATGCCGCGAACGCGGGTGCCCTCTTACGGTAGGCGAAGGTTCTTCGCGCTGTTGACCACCTGGTCACATGGCGTCACAGCTTCTGCGAGTGACGTCATATATGACGACGGATGCTTCGGCTCCGCGCCGCGGGTCACCGCGTCCAGCGCCGCGGGTCACCGCGTCCAGCGCTGCAGGCAGCGCACCATGATCTGGAACGGCAGCACCTGCGCCTGCGTCTGGTCCACGGTGCCGGCCAGCACCACGCCGAGCTCCGGGCAGCTGAACAGCCACGTGCCGGTCGAGCCGGAGTGGCCGACGAGCGTGACCGGACCGCGGCGGGGCAGGTTCAATCGGCTGACGCCGAAGCTCATCGTGCCGAGGCCGTAGCGCAGGCTCGGGGCGTTCCGCAGCCGGTTGCGCCGTTCGGTCAGGAGCGCGCTCGTCGCGGGGTCCACGAACAGCTCGCCGGCCACGAGCGCCCGCTCGAAGGCGATGAGCTCGGCCGTCGTGCTGAACAGGTCGTGGCTCGAGGCGTACACGCCGTCGAGCTGCACGGGCCGCCGCCGCACGTGCAGCGGGAGCGGCGCCGGCGTCGCCGGGTCGGCGGGGGCGCCGCCGGGGTGCCAGGTGCGGCCCAGCCCGAGCGGCGCGGCGATGCGCTCGGCGACGAGCTGCGCGAAGCTCCGTCCGGTGACGAGCTCCAGGATGCGGATGAGCAGCAGGAAGCCGGTGTCGGAGTACGAGGCCCGCTGCCTCGGCGCGGCGAGGTCCTGCGGCGGGAAGTGCGGGCGCTGCTCGTCGCGCGCGATCGCGATCGCGTCCTCGAAGGTCCAATCCAGGTCGTGGCCGGCGCGGAGCTGCCGGTAGAGGCTCGTCCCGCCGCTGCGCCGCTCGTAGAAGTCGGGCAGGCCGGAGGTGTGACTCGCGAGGTGGCGCACCGTGATCTCCGGCGTGCGGTCGACGCCCTTCCAGACGTGCAGCCGCGTCGTGACCTCGGCCGGCAGGTACGCCGGGATCGCGGTGTCGAGGTCGAGCTCGCCGCGCTCGTGGGCCTGCAGCACGAGGGTCACGATGAAGCGCTTCGTGATGGAGGCGATGAAGAACGGGGCGTCGATGCTCGCGCCGGGCCCGGCGGCGCCCGACCAGCTCCGCCCGCGCTCGTCGGCGATGGCGAGACTCACGTGGTGCAGGCGGCGGGCGGCGAGCCGCTTGACGAAGGCGGTGAGCTCGCGGTCGAGCTCGTGCGGGACGGATGCCGCGGCCGCGGCGGTGGCGAAGCTCATTACTGGGTCCAATCACTCTCGTAGACATGTCTAGTAGACATGTCTACGAGCGTCAAGCAGCTAGGCTCGGCTCGTGGCACACGTGATCCTGGGGCTGCTCATGCTCGCCCCGCAGAGCCTCTACGACCTCGTGAAGAGCTTCGAGGCGGGCGTCGGGCTGGTCTACAGCGCGAGTTCCGGCAGCATCAAGCGGGCGCTCGACGGGCTGCTCGCGAGCGGGCTCATCGAGGTCGAGAGCGTGGAGCCCGGCGGCCGGGGTCGCAAGGTGTACCGCACGACCGAGCCCGGCCGCGCGGCGTTCCGGCAGTGGATCGACGGACCCATCGAGGGGCCCGACCTCGAGACGGCGGCGCTCTCCCGACTGTTCTTCCTCGGCCTGCTCGACCCCGCGGAACGGGCAGGCGTGCTCGACCGCATCCGCGAGCGGGCGGCGGCGAACGTCGCCGAGCTCGAGGCCGTCGAGCGGCAGCTCGCCGGCCTCGAGGTGCCCGAGGAGTTCCGCGAGGTGCTCGCCTACCAGCGCGCCACGCTCGACTACGGTCTCTCCTCCGGCCGGCACGCGCTCGACTGGTTCACCGAGCGCGCCGCGCGCGAGGCATCCGCCTGAACGGGGAGGCCGAGCACCGCGCCGCCGAGCACCGCGCCGCCGGGCGCCGCCGCCCGCTCAGCCGAGCTGCTCGGTGAGCGCGAACCAGCGCTCCTCGAGCTCGGCGACCTCGTCCTCGGCGGCGGTCACCTTCGCCATCTCGGCGTTCAGCCGCTCGTAGTCGCTCTGGTCGAGCTCGGCGAAGCCGTCGCGGGCCGCGGCGATCTGCTGCTGCAGCTTCTCGATCCGCCGCTCGACGGACGAGAGCTCCTTCTCGGCCGTGCGCCGCTCGGCGCCCGACAGCGCAGGAGCGGCGGCCGAGGCTGCGCCGACCGAGGCATCCGCCCCGCTCGCCGCGACCCGCGCCGCCCCGCTCGCCGCACCGCCACCCGCGCCACCGCCGCGCTGCTGCTGCGCGCGGAGCTCCAGGTACTGGTCGACCCCGCCCGGCAGGTGCCGCAGCTTCGCGTCGACGATGGCGAACTGCTGATCGGTGACCCGCTCGAGCAGGTAGCGGTCGTGGCTGACGACGAGGAGGGTGCCGGGCCAGGAGTCGAGCAGGTCCTCGATCGCGGCGAGCATGTCGGTGTCCAGGTCGTTGGTCGGCTCGTCGAGGATGAGCACGTTGGGCTCGGTCAGCAGGATGAGCAGCAGCTGCAGCCGCCGCTTCTGCCCGCCGGAGAGGTCGCGCACGGGCGTCGAGAGCTGCTGGTTCGTGAAGCCGAGGCGCTCCAGGAGCTGTCCGGGCGTGAGCTCCACGGCCTTCGAACCGCTGCCGATCGTGTAGCTCGCGCGCTGCGCGGCGACGACGGCGCTGACGCGTTCGTCGGCCCACTCGGCCAGCTCGGCGAGCTCCTGGCTGAGGGTCGCGATGCGCACGGTGGTGCCGCGCTTCACCCGGCCGTGGGTGGGCGTGACGGCCCCGGTGACGAGGCCGAGGAGGGTCGACTTGCCGGCGCCGTTCACACCCAGGATGCCGGTGCGCTCCCCCGGCGCGATGCGCCACTCGACGTCGCGCAGCACGGTGCGGGTGCCGCCGCCGGGCGCCGGATAGTCGACGCCGGCGTCGAGGAGGTCGACGACGTCCTTGCCGAGCCGGGCGACGGCGAGCCGGCTGAGCTCGACCCGGTCGCGCACGGGCGGCACGTCCTCGATGAGCTGGTTGGCGGCGTCGATGCGGAACTTCGGCTTCGAGGTGCGCGCGGGCGCGCCCCGGCGCAGCCAGGCGAGCTCCTTGCGCATCAAATTCTGCCGCTTCGCCTCGCTCGCGGCCGCCATCCGGTCGCGCTCGACGCGCTGCAGCACGTACGCGGCGTACCCGCCCTCGAAGGGCTCGACGATGCCGTCGTGCACCTCCCAGGTGCCGGTGCAGACCTCGTCGAGGAACCACCGGTCGTGCGTGACGACGACGAGCGCGCCGTCGCTGCGGTTCCAGCGCTCCTGCAGGTGCCGGGCGAGCCAGGCGATGCCCTCGACGTCGAGGTGGTTCGTGGGCTCGTCGAGGAAGAGCACGTCCCAGTCCCCGACGAGCAGGGCCGCGAGCCCGACGCGGCGGCGCTGGCCGCCGGAGAGGTCGCCGACGCGGCCGTCCCAGGGCACGTCGCCGAGGAGCCCGGCGATGACGTCGCGCACCTTCGGGTCGCCCGCCCAGACGTGCTCGTCGATGCCGCCGACGACGGCCTCGGCGACCGTTGTGTCCGGGTCGACCGTGTCGGTCTGGTCGAGCATGCCGATGCGGATGCCGCGGCGCACCGTGACCCGCCCGGCATCCGGTTCGAGCCGGCCGGCGAGGAGCTTCAGCAGGGTCGACTTGCCGTCGCCGTTGCGGCCGACGATGCCGATCCGGTCGCCCTCGTCGAGGCCGAGGGTGACCTCGTCGAAGACCGTGCGCGTCGGGAACTCGAGATGCAGGCGCTCGGCGCCGAGGAGGTGTGCCATGTCCCGTCGAGCCTAGTTGCTCTCGCCGTGCGCGAGCCGTGCGCCGGCAGCGCGGGCCCAGTCGGCCCCCGCCGCCCGTGCCCCGGGTACCGCCTGCTCAGCGCACGACGCGGGCGCCGTGCACGGGTCCGTGCACGTGCGCGGCCGTGTGCCCCGCCGACGACAGGGTGACGGCGAGCGAGATCGCCTCGTCCCCGCCCTCGGCGAGGAAGGCGAGCGTGGGCCCGGAGCCCGAGACGAGCCCGGCGAGGGCGCCGGCCGAGGCCCCCAGGCGCAGCACCTCGTCGAGCTCGGGCGCGAGCCCGATCGCCGCGGCGGCGAGGTCGTTGTGCAGCGCGCCGGCGAGGAGCGCCGGATCCCCCGCGCGCAGCGCCTGCAGCACCGCGGGATCGACGGTGGGCGCCCCGGCCGGCGCGAGGGCGTCGGGCGGCACCTGCCCCTCGCCCCGCAGCCGGTCGAGCTCGCCGTACACCGCGGGGGTCGAGAGGCCGAACTCGGCGAAGACGAGCACCCAGTGGAAGGAGCCCGTCGCGAGCACGGGGCTCAACCGGTCGCCGCGACCGGTGCCGATCGCGGTGCCGCCGGCGAGCGCGAAGGGCACGTCGGCGCCGAGCTGCGCGGCGAGGCCGTGCAGCTCGTCTTTGGTGAGCCCGGTGCCCCAGAGGGCGTCGCAGGCGACGAGGGCGGCAGCGGCATCCGCCGACCCCCCGCCCATGCCGCCCGCGATCGGCACGTGCTTGTCGATCGCGAGGTGCACGCCCTCGGTGACGCCGGCCTCCTCCGCGAGGAGGCGGGCGGCGCGGATCGCGAGGTTCGAGTCGTCCACGGGCAGCCCGGACACGTCGACGCTGCCCGAGAAGGAGACCTCGAACCCCGCGGCGGGCGTCGCGACGACGTCCTCGTAGAGCGAGACCGCCTGGTAGGTCGTGGCGACGTCGTGGTAGCCATCGTCTCCCGGTTCGGCGACGCGCATGAAGAGGTTGATCTTGCCGGGCGCCCGCACGTGCACCGACGGCTGGGCTGCGGCGATCGTCATGCGTCCACGCTAGCCGAGCTCGGCTCCGCCCGCGGCGTCACCCGCCGTGCCGCGCGCCCGCGCGATCGCGAGGAACTCCGGCATGCCGAGCTGCTCGCCGCGCGACTGCGGGTCGACCCCGGCGCGCTCGAGCACCGCGGATGCCTCGGCGGCGCTGCCGCCGAGCACGCCGGAGAGCGCCTGCCGCAGCATCTTGCGGCGCTGCTGGAACGCGGCGTCGACGAGCTCGAAGGTCGCCCGGCGTTCGGCCTCGGTGCCCGGCTCCGCATCGCGCTCGAAGCCGACGAGCACGGAGTCGACGTTCGGCACCGGCCAGAACACCTGCCGCGAGACCTGCCCGGCGATGCGCCAGTCGCCGTACCAGGCGGCCTTGACGCTCGGCGCGCCGTAGACCTTCGAGCCGGGGCCGGCGGCGAGCCGGTGCCCGACCTCGGCCTGCACCATGACGATGCCGGCGCGGAGCGAGGGGAAGTGCTCGAGCAGGTGCAGCAGCACCGGCACCGAGACGTTGTACGGCAGGTTCGCGACGAGCCGCACGGGGTCGCCCGGCAGCTCGGTGACCCGCAGCGCGTCCTGGTGCACGACCCGGAGCGCGGCGCCGGGCTGCAGCAGCTCGGCCGTCTTCGGGAGCTGCTCGGCGAGCCGGCCGTCGATCTCGACGGCGATGACGTCGGCCCCAGCCTCGGTGAGGCCGAGCGTGAGCGAGCCGAGGCCCGGGCCGATCTCGAGCACCGTCTCGCCCGGCTGCACGCCGGCGAGCTGCACGATGCGCCGCACGGTGTTGCCGTCGTGCACGAAGTTCTGGCCGAGCTTCTTCGTCGGGGTCACGCCGAGCAGTTCGGCGAGGTCGCGGATCTCGGCGGGGCCGAGGAGCCCCTGGCGCGGTGCGGTCATGCGAGGCCCTCCTGCCACGAGCCGTAGACGCGCTCGGTGTTCTCCGCGAGCTGGGCGCAGAGCCCGTCGAGCGGCACCTCGAGCAGTTCGGCCATGAACCGCACCGTGAGCGGCACGAGGTACGGGGCGTTCGGCCGGCCGCGCAGCGGCACCGGGGTCAGGTACGGGGCATCCGTCTCGACGAGGAGCAGCTCCCGCGGTAGCACGCGGAGCGCCTCGCGCAGGTTCTCGGCGTTCTTGAACGTGACGTTGCCCGCGAAGGAGCAGTACCAGCCGGCGTCGGCCGCGGTGCGGGCGAGCTCCTCGCCGCCCGAGAAGCAGTGGAACACGGTGCGCTCCGGCGCGCCGACCCGGCGCAGCGTCCCGACCACGTCGTCGTGCGCGTCGCGGTCGTGGATCTGCAGCGCGATGCCGTGGCGTTTCGCGATGTCGAGGTGGGCCTCGAAGGCGCGGTGCTGGGCATCGCGCCC
Source organism: Agromyces soli (assembly GCF_022811605.1). Classification (GTDB taxonomy): domain Bacteria; phylum Actinomycetota; class Actinomycetes; order Actinomycetales; family Microbacteriaceae; genus Agromyces; species Agromyces soli. Next base: position 3,761,431 of record NZ_CP094533.1, read on the forward strand.
CTCCTCGCCGGTGCGGAAGTAGTCGAGCCCGGTCTCGCCGATCGCACGCACCCGCGGCTGGGCCGCGAGCTCGTCGATGATCGCGATCGCGGCGTCGAGCTCGCCCGCGGCGTCGAGCTCCGGCGCCTCGTTCGGGTGCAGCGCGACGGCGGCGAGCAGGCGCGGCTCGCGCGCGGCGATCTCGGCCGACCAGCGGCTCGTCGCGACATCCGTGCCGACCTGCACGGCGCCCGCGATGCCGACCGCCGCGGCCCGCTCGAGATGCTCGGCCGGCGACAGCGGCAGCGCCCCGTCCGCGATCTCGAGATGGGTGTGGTTGTCGTAGACGGGCACCGGCAGCGGCTCGGGGGCCGGCGGGTACTCGGCCGCGCGGCCGCCGTCCGACCTCCGCCGCAGGTGCTCGCTCACGCCCGCGCCTACTCCGCGACCTCGACGCGCGGGAACAGCGCTTCGAGCGGCTGCACGCGCTCGCCGAGCTCGGCCTCGTCGGCGCGGTCGATGCGCTGGGCGGCGACCTCGCCGGGGGCGCCGAGCGCCGTCCAGAGCTTCGCGCTCGCCTTCGGCACGACAGGCGAGAGCAGCACGGCGAGCGTGCCGAGCCCCCGGTACGCGGTGGCGAGCACGGCCTCGAGCCGGTCGCGCTGCTCGGGGTCCTTCGCGAGCGCCCAGGGCTCCTCGTTCGTGAGGTACCCGTTCAGGGCGTCGACGAGCTGCCAGACCTCGGTGATCGCCTCGTGGATCGCGAGGCGCCCGATGGCGTCCCACGAGCGCTCGGTGGCGCGGCGGGCGATCGTGGCGATCTCGGCGTCGGCCGGGCTCAGCACGCCCGCGGTCGGCACGGCGCCGTCGCAGTACCGGGTGATCATCGCGATCACGCGGGAGGCGAGGTTGCCGAAGCCGTTCGCGAGCTCGGCCTGGTACCTGGCGGCCAGGTCCTCCCAGGAGAACGAGCCGTCCTGGCCGAAGGAGATCGCGGACATGAAGTAGAACCGGAACGCGTCGGAGCCGAAGACGTCGGTGATCTGCTCGGGCGCGATGCCGGTGAGCTTCGACTTCGACATCTTCTCGCCGCCGACGAGCAGCCAGCCGTGCCCGAAGACGCCGCGGGGCACGTCGAGGCCCGCGGCCATCAGCATCGCGGGCCAGATCACCGCGTGGAAGCGCAGGATGTCCTTGCCGACGATGTGCTGGGCGGGCCAGCGACGGGCGAACTCGGCCTCGTCGTCGCCGTAGCCGACGGCGGTGATGTAGTTCAGCAGGGCGTCGAACCAGACGTAGACGACGTGCGTCTCGTCCCACGGGACCTTCACGCCCCAGTCGAACGTCGAGCGCGAGATGGAGAGGTCGGCGAGGCCCTGGCGCACGAAGCTCACGACCTCGTTGCGGGCCGACTCGGGCTGCACGAAGTCGGGGCGCTCCTCGTAGAGCGCGAGCAGCCGGTCGGCGAAGGCCGACATGCGGAAGAAGTAGTTCTTCTCGTGCAGCAGCTCGACCGGCTTCGAGTGGATGGCGCAGACGGGCTGGCCCGCGTACTCGCCGGTGCCGTCGACGAGCTCGGACTGCTGCTTGTACTCCTCGCAGCCGACGCAGTAGTAGCCCTCGTACTCGCCCGTGTAGATGTGGCCCTCGTCGTAGAGCTTCTGCAGGAAGCGCTGCACGTTGCGCTCGTGCCGCTCGTCGGTCGTGCGGATGAAGTCGTCGTTCGCGATGTCGATGGTCTCGAGCAGCGGCTTCCACGCCTCGGCGACGAGCTTGTCGGCCCACTGCTTCGGGGTGACCCCGTTGGCCGTCGCGGTGCGGAGGATCTTCTGGCCGTGCTCGTCGGTGCCGGTCAGCGACCAGGTGTCCTCGCCGGCCTGGCGGTGCCAGCGCGCAGCCACGTCCGCCGCCACCTCCGTGTAGGCGTGCCCGATGTGGGGCACGTCGTTGACGTAGAAGATGGGCGTGGTGATGTAGAACGAGGAGCCGTCGGCCATGCCGTCAATCCTACGGGCGCAGCGGATGCCTCGAGCGCGGGTTACGGCAGCGGCTCCTCCTCCACCCGGTCCGGACGATCCGTCTCGGCATCCGCGGGAGTCGCGTCGGCATCCGCCTGCTGTCGCGCCTCGCGATGGCGGCGCCGCACGCTGCCGTCGCCGATCGCCGCGGGCACCGCCTCGACGGCCTCGAGCCGCTCGTGCGGCGTCGGCACGCCGAGCGTGACGTCCTGCTCCTTGATGGCGGGCTCCTTGACCCGCTGGCCGGGGTACTCCACGGTGCGCAGGCCGAGCACGATCTTGCCCGCGGCATCCCGTCGATCGAGCGCCCGGTAGGCGGCGGCGACGTCGTCCATCGCGAAGACGTCGGCGATCGGCAGGCGCACCTGCTTCGCGGCGACCGCGGCGGACACCCGGCCGAGCGCGACGAGGTCGCCCGGCTCGACCCGGGCGACGCCGTGCTCGTCGATCGCCTCCTCGTCGAGCACGGTGAGCACCCGACCCGCGGGCACGCCGAGTTCGACCGCCTCCTCGGCCTCGCCGCCGAGGAAGTCGAGGAACGCCGTGATCGGCGCGGAGGTCGTCACCCGCACGCGGGCGGCGAGCCCCGGTCCGTAGCCGAGCGGCTGGATGCCGAACTGGCGCAGGAAGTCGAAGCGCGCCTCCGCACTCGTGCCGATGACGGCGGCGCCGTGGAGCCTCGCGAACTGCGCCGCGAGGCAGCCGACCCCGCCGGCCGCCGCGGTGATCACGACGGTGTCGTTCGGACCGAGGGCGAGCCCTTCGACGGCGTTCCAGGCCATCGTGCCCGCCGTGGCGAGCGAACCGGCGACCTCCCACGGGATCCCCGCCGGCTTGGGCATCAGCTGCGTCTCCGGGACGACGACGTGGCTCGCCTGCGTGCCCTCGCCCCAGCCCATCACCTCGTCGCCGCGGCTGAACCGCTCGACGCCGGGCCCGGTCGCGATCACCACGCCGGCGAGATCGCGCCCCTGTCTCGCGGGCAGCTCCGCCGGGCGGCCGGCTCTGGCCTCGCCGCGCCGCAGGGCGCTCTCCGCCGGATTCAGCCCGGTCGCGTAGACCTCGACGAGCACGTCGCCCGGCTTCGGCAGGGGGGCTTCGACCTCGACGATCTCGAGCACCTCCGGCCCGCCGTAGGCGGTGAATCGCACTGCGTTCGACATGTCGCACCTCCACGCCCGAGCGCGTTGGGACCGCTGCCGCGGCGCGGCCGGGCTCATCTCAATTGTCGCGCGTTCCGGCCGATTCGGCTGGCCCTTGCAGGAATCGATCAGGGATGCTTGGGTGCGCGCTCGCGGAGCGCCGCCTCGTAGAGCTCCCGCTTGCCGAGGCCCGTCGCGGCGGCGACGTCCGCCGCGGCGTCCTTCAGCCGCGCGCCGCCCGCGGTGAGCTGCAGCACCCGGGCGACGGCGTCGCCGGCGTCCGCGGGACCCGGCTCGGGGGCGCCGCCGACGACGATGCAGATCTCGCCGCGCACGCCGGCGGCGGCCCACTCGGCGAGCTCGGCGAGCGGGCCGCGGCGCACTTCCTCGTGGAGCTTCGTCAGCTCGCGGCAGACCGCGGCGGGACGCTCCGCCCCGAACGCCTCGGCGAGCGCGGCGAGGCTCGCGGCGAGCCGGCTCGGCCCCTCGAAGAAGACGAGCGTGCGCCGGTCGCCGGCGAGCTCGCCGAGGCGGCGGGCGCGCTCCCCCGCCTTGCGCGGCAGGAATCCCTCGAACGCGAAGCGGTCGGTCGGCAGGCCGGAGAGCGCGAGCGCGGTCACCACGGCGCTCGGACCGGGGATGGCGGTGACCAGCACGCCCGCGGCGGCGGCCGCGGCGACGAGCGGGAAGCCGGGGTCGGAGACGGTCGGCATCCCCGCGTCGCTCAGCACGAGCAGGTCCTCGTCTCGCGCGAGCTCGACGAGCTCGGCGGCCTTCTGGCGCTCGTTGTGCTCGTGCAGGGCGATGAGCCGGGGCCGGTTCTCGATGCCGAGCGCCGCGAGCAGTCGCTGGGTGACCCTGGTGTCCTCCGACGCCACGACCCGAGCCTCGGCGAGCGCGGTGCGCAGGCGGGGCGAGGCGTCGCCCAGGTTGCCGATGGGCGTGGCGGCGAGGATGATCATGCCCTCAAGTCTCCCGCATCCGCCGCAGGAGGAGTTCTCCACAGATCGAGTTCCGACCCACACTTTCGAAACTCTGTTCGATAGAGTCGAGCTATGTGGGGAATCGATGAGCGGGCAGCGCAGGCGAGCTGGCGAGCCGATGAGCGGGGCGACCCAGAATCCGAGTGGGCGTCGCCCGAGTGGGAATCGCTGGATGCCTGGCGCGCCGCCGCTGCGGCCGGCGGCTCGCGCGCGGTGTTTGCCGAGCTGCAGGCGAACCTCGACGCGGCCGAGGGCGCGCAGCTCCAGAGCAACCGCCAGTTCGCCGCGCAGCTCGACGCCTTCCGTCGCGCGTTCGCCCTCGCCGACGCCCACCCCGAGCTGTATCTGACGGCCGAGACCTTGACCTCTGAACCACGACCGGTCGGCGCGGAGCGCGAACGACCGCCGGCGCGCGGCCCCCGACTCGACGTGGCCGAGCTGGCCGCCCGCTCGGTGGCCGCCGAACTGTCGATGCGGCTGCTGCTCCCCGCCGCGACGATCCGAAGTCGCGCCTTCGAGGCGGCGCGCTGCCACGATCTCCTCCCCCGGCTGTGGGCCCGGTTCCGCGACGGCCTCGCCGCCTATGCCGAGCTACGCGTCGCACTCGATGCGATCGCAGGGCTTCCGCTCCCCGCAGACTTCCGCGGGGCTTCGGCCGAGCAGCGGGCGGCCGCGCAGGCCGCCGCCGAGCGGCTCGCCGCGCTCGACGACGAGCTGTCGGAGCTCGCCGGCACGGTGCCGCGCGCGAGGTTCCGCCGCCGCGCACGCCTGCTGCGGGCGAAGCTCGATCAGCCCGACGAGGTCGCGGCCCGCCATGCGCGCGCCCTCGCCCAGCGCCGCCTCACCGTCGAGTCTGCCGACGACGGCATGGCCTGGGTCACCCTCTACGTCTCGGCGGTCGATGCCGCTCGCATCCGCGCCCGCGTCGGCGCGACGGCCACCGAGCACTCCGGGCGGCCCGACGAGGCGCGCACCCTCGATCAGCTCCGCGCCGACGTCGCGACGGCGCTTCTCACGGGCGACGGCACGCCGACCGCCGTCCGCACCGAGATCCTCGTCACGATCCCCGCCCTGACGCTCGTCGGTGCCGCCGGAGCTGCCGGAGCTGCCGGAGCACTCGACGCCCCGCTCGCCCGGCCCGCCGAGCTCGAAGGCCACGGCCCGATCGACGACGACACCGCCCGGCGACTCTTCGCCGAGGCGCCGACGTTCCTCCGGCTGGCCACCGATCCGTTCACGAGCGCGCCGCTCGCCCTCGACCGCACGCGCTACCGCGTCACGGCGGCTCAGCGCCGCTGGCTGGCGCAGCAGTACGAGGGCTGCACCCGACCGGGCTGCACGAGCCCGGTCACGGCCACCGACCTCGACCATCTCACCGCCTGGGCGCACGGTGGCACGACCGATGTCGACAACCTCGCCCCCACGTGCCGCACCGACCACACGCTGAAGCATCGGGCTCGCTTCAGCGTCACCCGCTCCGCCGACGGAACGATCAGCTGGCGCAGCCCGAGCGGCCACCTCGCTCGCACCGAGCCGATCCCGGCCCGAAGCTACCCCGATCGTGCGCCGTTCTGATGTCTTAGGGTTGGGCGCATGAGTGTCGCCGAGCCGCCGGAGCCGCCCGCGCGCGGCGACGAGGGTTCGAGCGCGCCCGCCTCGGCCGGCGGCACGGCACTCGAGCCTGATGGCACCAGCGCCGCCCCGCGGCTCCCCGGTACCGACCTCTTCGCCACCGACCGCTTCGCGGCCGACCCGTTCTCGTCCGGGCACCCGCAGCGCTCCGAGCCGGACTCCGAGCCCGACTCCGACTCCGGCCCTGACTCCGACCCCGACTCCGACTCCGACTCCGACTCCGACCCCGACTCCGACCCCGACTCCGACTCCGGCTCCGGCCCTGACTCCGATTCCGACCCCGACCCCGAGCCCCGCGGCTCGCGGCACGACGAGTGGTGGGCCCGCCTGCTCGCGACCCCGCGGCGCCGCGCGCTCTGGTACTGGGGCGGCCCCCTGCTCGTCACCCTGCTCGCGGCGGTGCTGCGCTTCTGGAACCTCGGCCACCCGCAGGCGATCGTCTTCGACGAGACCTACTACGTGAAGGACGCCTGGACGCTCCTCCATCACGGCTACGAGTCCACCTGGCCCGACGGCGCCGACAGCGGCTTCGCCGCCGGCGACACCGACAGTTACGGCGAGCAGGCCTCGTACGTCGTCCACCCACCGCTCGGCAAGTGGATGATCGCGCTCGGCATGGCGGCCTTCGGCGCGGACTCGGCGTTCTGGTGGCGCGCGTCCACCGCGCTCGCCGGCACGATCGCGGTCTTCCTCCTGACCCTCGCCGGACGCCGCCTCTTCGGTTCGACGATGCTCGCGGTGATCGCGGGGCTCCTCTTCGCCGTCGACGGCAACGCGATCGTCATGTCGCGGGTCGCCCTGCTCGACAACTGGCTGATGCTGTTCGCTCTGCTCGGGTTCTGGTTCGTCCTCCTCGACCGCGACTGGAGCGCGCGACGGCTCGAACGCCGCGTGGCCGCCGCCCGCGCGGCCGGCAAGGATCCGCACTACGGCCCGGTGCTCTGGGCCCGCCCCTGGGTGTTCGCCGCGGGCGCCGCGTTCGGCGCGGCCGCCGCCGTGAAGTGGTCCGGCGCCTGGTTCCTCGCGGCCTTCGGCGTCTACCTCGTCGTCGTCGACGCGGTCGCCAGGCGCCGCGCCGGCCTGCCGCTGTGGGCGAGCGGCGCCGTGCTGAAGCAGGCGCCCGCGACGTTCCTGCTGCTCGTCCCCGTCGCGATCGGCGTCTACCTGGCGAGCTGGACCGGCTGGTTCGTGACCTCCGGCGGATACGACCGGCACTGGGCGGAGCAGGCGGGCAACGCGGCGAGCGGCTGGCTCTCCTGGGTTCCGTTGCCGCTGCAGAGCCTCTGGCACTTCCACCAGAGCGCCTACACGTACCACGTCGGCGTGCACACCCCGCATCCCTGGCAGGCGAACCCGCTGACCTGGCTGTTCATGATCCGGCCGACCAACATGTACTACGCCGATTCGGCCGGCTGCGGCGGCGGCTGCACCGAGTCGATCATCGGCCTCGGCAACCCGCTCATCTGGTGGGCCGCCGCGATCGCCGCGGGCTACCTCGTCTACCGGCTGATCCGTCGCCGCGAGTGGGCGGTCGGCGCCATCCTCGTCGGCCTCGCCGCCGGCTACCTGCCCTGGCTCGCGTACCTCGACCGCACGGTGTTCCAGTTCTACTCGATCGCGTTCGAGCCGTTCCTCCTGCTCGGCCTGACCTTCGTCATCGGGCTGATCCTCGGGCGACGCGATGCCCCGCGCTGGCAACGCGAACGCGGCATCCTCACCGTCGCGATCTTCCTGATCGCCGTCGTCCTCGTGTCCGCGTTCTTCCTGCCGATCTGGACGGCGCAGCCGATCCCGCCGCTGCTCCGACAGCTGCACTTCTGGCTGCCGAGCTGGGGCTGAACCGCGGCCTGAGCGCGACGGCTCCCTATCCCGCCTCGCCGTGCAGCTCGGCGAGCCGGACTTCGAGCTGGTCGAGCACGAGGTCCAGGCCGTAGCCGAACTCGTTCCCGTAGTCGTACTCACGTCCCGCCATCATCACCGCCATGAACTCGGTGAGGTAGGGGTACTCGTCGGCGGGCAGCGCGAGCCCGGCCGCGAACGCCTCCGGTCCCGCTTCGGCGGTAAACGGCAGATTCGACTCGGACAGCACGAAGCCGTACACGTACGCGTCGACGACCGAGAATGCGTGGCCCGCGAGCGGCACATCGAAGCCGTTCGTTCGCAGCACGCCGAGCACGCGATCGTGCTGGCGGAGCACGGATGGCCCGGGGTTCACTCGCGACTCCAGCAGCACGAGCGCCCACGGATGCGCGGACAGCACCGCCCGAGCACCGTTCGCGCGCTCGGTGAGCGCGGCGCGCCAGGGCGCCCCGAGCTCGGCGAGCGGGAACCGGGAGAAGATCTCCTCGGCGATCGCGTCGAGCATCGCATCCTTGCCGTCGACGTGGTGGTAGAGCGACATCGCCTCGACGCCGAGCTCGCGTGCGACCGTGCGCATGCTGATCGCGGAGAGCCCGCCCGCGTCGGCGACCGCCATCGCGGCCGCGACGATCCGTTCCCGGGTGAGCGGGGCGCGCACCCGGCCCCGTGCTGACTCGACCATGACCTCTCGCTTTCCCGCACTTGCTTCCTTACGAGTGTAAGGCTACCGTGGACGCCATCAGACTTACAGGCGTAAGGGAGCAACATGCGCGCAGTCGTCGTCGAACGGTACGGCCCGCCCGAGGTGGCGCGGATCGTCGAACAGCCGGACCCCGTGCCCGGGCCTGGGCAGGTGCTGGTCCGGGTCGAGGCCAGCACGGTGAACTCGGGCGACGCCCGCATCCGGGCCGGCCGCTTCCCCGAGGGCTTCGGGCCGGTCGCCCGGCTCGCCTTCGGGTTCCGCGGCCCCAGGCGGCCGGTGCTCGGCAACGTGGTGTCGGGGGTCATCGTCGCCGTCGGGCCCGCACCGCGCGGACGCGCCGCCGCCCGACTCGCCGACACTCCCGCCGCCCGCCTCGCGGTGGGCGACCGGGTCTGCGGCATGACCGGGGTCGCGATGGGCGCGCACGCCGAACTCGTCGCGATCGCGCGCGGCAAGCTCGCGCTCATCCCCGCGGAGGTCTCGTTCGAGGACGCCGCCGGCGTGCTCTTCGGCGGCAGCACCGCGCTGCACTACCTCACCGACAAGGGCGGCATCCGCGCGGGCCACCGCGTGCTGGTGATCGGCGCCTCCGGCGCGGTCGGCACGAGCGCGGTCCAGCTCGCGAAGCACGTCGGCGCGCACGTCACCGCGATCACGAGCGCCCGCAACGCCGCGCTCGCGTCAGAGCTCGGCGCCGATCGAGTGGTCGACTACCGGGCGATGCCGCCCGAGGAGCTCGACGAGCGCTTCGACCTCGTGCTCGACACCGTCGGCGCGCTGTCCCCCGCCACCGGCCGGCCCCTGCTCGCCGACGGCGGCCGCCTGCTCCTCGTCGTCGCGAGCCTCGTCGAGACGATCACCGCCCGCGGCCCGGTGAAGACGGGCCCGGCCCCCGAGCGGGCGGAGGGCTTCGCCACCCTGCTCGGGCTCATCGCCGAGGGCCGACTGCGCGTCGTGCACGAACCCGCACTGCCGCTGGATCGGATCGCGGAGGCGTACGCCCTGGTCGACAGCGGCCGCAAGGTCGGCAATCTCGTCGTGCATCCGCAGCCTGCGAGCGCGCGCCGAGACTCCACTCAGCAGACGCCGGAACGGACCCCCTCGTGAACGCCGAGACGGCCGACGCCGTCGGCACCGCCGCCGGCACTGTCGGCATGGATCCCGTGCGGATCGTGCTCGCGGGCGCCTGGATCTCGCTCATGCTCATCTACCTGCTGGGCGACGTGCTGCGGATCTTCTCGGGCGATGCCACCCCCGGCCGCATCGACGGCACCGCGGCCACGAGCGGCATGTGGCTCTCGGCGGCGCTCATCATGCTCGTGCCGATCGCGATGATCCTGGTCTCGCTCCTCACCCCGGCTGAACCGCTGCGCTGGATCACGGTCGCCGTCTCGGCCGCGCTCGTCGTCTTCAACGCCTTCGCGCTGCCGTACCCGGGGCTCTACGACAACGTGCTCCTCATCGTGAGCTTCGGGGTGAACGGCGTGCTCATCTGGCAGGCGCTCGCCTGGCGGCCGGCCGGCGCATAGCCGGCGGCCGCCGCGCTCGCCGCTAGTGGCCGGAGCCGCCGTCGACGAACTTCAGTCCGATGACGCAGCCGACGAGGCCGACGAGCAGAGCGATCTTGATCCACGAAACCTCGGTGTCGCCCGTCGCCATCGCCCAGACCACGGTGAGCGCCGCGCCGATGCCGACCCACACGGCGTACGCGGTGCCCGTCGAGATGTCGCGCATGGCCCAGGCGAGCCCGCCCATCGACAGCGCGAGCGCGCCGAAGAAGATCACCGAGGGCCAGAGCTTCGTGAAGCCCTCGGACTTGCCGAGCGCCGTCGCCCAGACGGCCTCGAGAACACCGGATGCGATGAGGATGACCCACGCCATGACGACACACTCCTGACTCGTTCGGCATCGATCGTACGGATGCCGTGCGCCAGTCGTCGTGTCCGGGTACTGGGTGCCCTCGTCCGGTGGCCGCCCCGATCGGGCGACCCGGACTTCAGCGTAGCAATCCTCGCTGATCAGGGGCTGTGCAGCACCCCCGCGAAGTGCTCGACGACGGGGAACGGTTCGTAGAAGCCATGCAGCAGCTCCCGCCAGCGGCCGTACTGCGCCGAACCGCGGAAGCCGGGATCGTGCGCCTCGACCGACTCCCAGCGCACGAGCAGCAGGTACTCGTTCGGCGTCTCGATCGAGCGCGACAGCTCGAGCTCGAGGAATCCGGGCATCGCCGCGATGATGGCCTTCGCCTCGGCGAAGGCCGCCTCGAACGCCGCCTCGCGGCCCGGGACGACGGGCAGGATCGCGTGCTCGAGGATCATCGCGCCAGCGTAGCGGCGGCTCGACCGCGGCGAGCGGCGCGACGCGCATTGCCCCGCGTTACGGCGCGGCTCGGGACGAGCGGACGCCCCGGCTAGCGTAACGGCATGGCAGACCGCGAATACGGCTTCAAGACCCGCGCCATCCATGCGGGCAACATCCCCGACCAGGTGACGGGCTCGCGGGCCCTGCCGATCTACCAGACGAGCGCCTACGTCTTCGACGACACGGCCGACGCCGCCGCCCGCTTCGCGCTGCAGAAGTACGGCAACATCTACTCCCGCCTCGCGAACCCGACCGTCGCGAGCTTCGAGGAGCGCGTCGCGAGCCTCGAGGGCGGCCTCGGCGCGGTGGCGACCGCGAGCGGCCTGAGCGCGCAGTACATCACCTTCGCAAGCCTCGTCGGCGCGGGCGACCACCTCGTCGCCTCGGCGAACCTCTACGGCGGCTCCATCACCCAGCTCGACGTCACGCTCCGCCGCTTCGGCGTCGAGACGACGTTCGTCGCGAGCGCGGATGCCGAGGCCTACGCCGCCGAGATCCGCGAGTCCACCAAGGCGATCTTCGTCGAGACGATCGCGAACCCCTCGGGCGAGATCGCCGACCTCGAGGCTCTCGCCGACGTGGCGCACGCGCACGGCATCCCGCTCATCGTCGACTCGACGATCGCGACCCCCTACCTGAACCGGCCGATCGAGTGGGGGGCGGACATCGTCACGCACTCGGCCACGAAGTTCCTCGGCGGCCACGGCACCACGCTCGGCGGCGTCGTCGTCGAGTCCGGACGATTCGACTGGCACTCTCCGAAGTTCCCGCTCTTCGGTCAGCCGGTGCCGAGCTACGGCGGGCTCGAGTGGAGCGGCAACTTCGGCGAGTACGCCTTCCTCACCCGGCTGCGCGCCGAGCAGTTGCGCGACATCGGCCCCTCGCTCGCGCCGCACTCGGCGTTCCTGCTCGCCCAGGGCGTCGAGACCCTGCCCTACCGGATCCAGGCGCACGTCGACAACGCGCGCACCGTCGCGAACTGGCTCGCCGAGGACCCCCGCATCGAGCGCGTCTTCTGGGCCGGTCTCGAGGATCACCCGCACCACGAGCGCGCGAAGAAGTACCTGCCGCTCGGCCCCGGCTCCGTGTTCAGCTTCGAGGTGAAGGGCGGCCGTCAGGTCGGCCAGCAGCTCATCGAATCGGTGGACCTCGCGAGCCACCTCGCGAACATCGGCGACGCGAAGACGCTCATCATCCACCCGGCCTCGACGACGCACGCGCAGCTCACCGAGCAGCAGCTGCTCGACGCGGGCGTCGCGCCCGGCGTCATCCGCCTCTCCGTGGGCATCGAGGACGTCGACGACATCATCTACGATCTCGACCAGGCGCTCGCTGCCGCGACAGGAGGCACCCGATGACCGACACCACGACGGCGCCCGCCGCCGAGGAGCTGGAGACCGTCCGGCTCGTGAACGGCCTCAGCTGCGAACTGCCGGCCGACTCGCCGCTCGCGAAGCTGCTGCGTTCGCAGCGCACCTGGACCGGCCCCGACGCGAAGGCGCGGCTGCGAATCCTGAACGCGGCGAAGTCGGTCGCGATCGTCGGCGCCTCGCCGAAGCCGCAGCGCTCGAGCTACTTCGTCGGCACCTACCTGCAGCAGTCGAGCGACTACCGGCTGTACTTCGTGAACCCGAACGAGACCGAGATCCTGGGCGAACCGGCGTACCCGAGCCTCGCCGCCCTGCCGGAGGTGCCCGACGTCGTCGTCGTGTTCCGCCGCGGCAGCGACATCCCTCAGGTGGTCGACGAGGTCGTCGCCGCGGGCGCGAAGACCATCTGGGTGCAGCTCGGCATCTGGAACGAGGAGGCCGCCTACTACGGCGAGGAGCAGGGCCTCACCGTCGTCATGGACCGCTGCATCAAGGTCGAGCACGCCCGCTTCCACGGCGGTCTGCACCTGCTCGGCTTCGACACCGGGCAGATCAGCGCCCGCAAGACGGCCCGCTGAGGCCGGTTCACTGAGGCTGGTTCGCTGAGCTTGTCGAAGCGCCCCCTGGTTCGCTGAGCTTGCCGAAGCGCCGCCCCTCGACGAGCTCGGGGAACCACCCCGCCCCTCGACAGGCTCGGGAACCCGGCGGCACTAGGCTCGACCGCGTGCTGAACGCCGATCGGACAGGCGAGGGTGCGCCGGGCGTCGGCGTGCTCGGCCCCGTCGTGGTCGCGGACGCGGGCGGATGCCTCGTCGAACCGTCCGGCGCGCTCGCGAAGGCGCTCGTGGCGGTCCTGGTCGCGATCCCGCGCCGCCCGGGCGACGTCGTCGGCATCGACACGATCGTCGACGAGCTCTGGGGCGACGCGCCCCCGCAGCATCCGCGCGCCGCACTGCAGACGCTCGTGAGCCGGCTGCGCCGGCTCTCCCCCGCGCTCATCCGCTCGACGCCGGCCGGCTACGCCCTGGCGCAGGCCCCGGAGACCGTGGACCTCGCGGCGGCAGAACTCGCCGGCGAGTCCGGCGACCAGCGCGGGACCGATCCGGCGGCGGAGCTCGCGCGGGTCGACGCCGCCCTCGCCCGATGGCGCGGCGAGCCCGGCGACGACCTCGGCGGAGCGCCGGTCGCCGACGCGCTCGCCGCCCGGGCTGCGACCGCCCGGGAGCGCCTCCTCCGCCGCCGCGCCGAGCTCCTCGCCGCGGGGGGCGCCGACCCCGACGAGGCCGCAGACGCCTACGCGGCGCTTTCGCAGCGGCATCCGCTCGACGAGGCGGCCGTCGCCGGCCGCCTCGAGGCGCTCGCCGCCGCCGGCCGCCGCGCCGAGGCGCTCACCGAGTACGCCGCGTTCCGCGAACGCCTCGCCGAGGAGCTCGGCGTCGACCCGTCGCCCGCGCTCGTCGCCGTGCACGCGCGACTGCTGCGGGAGCCGCCGCACCCCGGAGCCGCCCCGGCGGACCAGGTCGCCGCGGCGAGCGCGCCCACGGCCACGCCCGCGCCCGGCATCCGCCTCGGTCTGCGCGCGGAACCCAACCCGCTGCTCGGCCGCGACGACGACGTGCGCGAAGTCGAGCGGCTGCTGCACGAGCACCGCCTCGTGACGGTGCTCGGCGCGGGCGGGCTCGGCAAGACGCGGCTCGCCCAGGCGGTGGCGGCGCGGTTCCCGGCGCCGGCGGTCGTCGTCGTCGAGCTCGCCGGCGTCCGCGATGACGACGACATCGAGCTCGCCCTCGGTTCGGCCCTCGGCCTGCGCGAGGCCCGCTCCGCCAGGTTGGCCGATGCCGCGAGCCGCCCGGAGCTCCGGCAGCGGATCGAGGCGCGCCTGGGCGAAGCGCCCACCCTGCTCGTCCTCGACAACTGCGAGCAGATCATCGACGGCGCCGCGCACTGGGCGGCCGAGCTGCTCGCCGCGGCGCCGGAACTGACGGTCCTCGCGACGAGCCGCAGCCCGCTCGCGATCGGCGCCGAGCGCGTCGTGCCGCTCGCCCCGCTGGCGGTCCGCGAGGGCGAGGAGATCGGACCGGCCGGGCGCCTGTTCCGCGATCGCGCGCTCGCCGCGAGGCCCGACGCCACCCTGCCCGACGAGATCGTCGACCGCCTGTGCGCGAGGCTCGACGGCCTGCCGCTCGCGATCGAGCTCGCGGCCGCGCGGGTCCGCTCCATGTCGGTCGCCGAGATCGAGGCGCGCCTCGACAACCGCTTCGCACTGCTCTCGAACGGCGACCGCAGCGCCCCCGAGCGGCAGCGCACGCTCGAAGCCGTCATCGACTGGAGCTGGGCGCTCCTCGACGAGGACGAGCGGCGCGGGCTCGCCCGGCTGTCCTGGTTCGCCGACGGCTTCGGACTCGATGCCGCCGAGGCCGTGCTCGGCGACGGCGCGCTGCGCGTGCTCGACGGCCTCGTCGCCCAGTCGCTGCTCACCGTGCGTGAGACCTCGGACGGCGGGGTGCGGTACCGGATGCTCGAGACCGTGCGCGAGTTCGGTCAGCTCCGGCTCGAGCAGGAGGGCGCGACCGCCGAGGCGCGGGACGCCATGGCGCGCTGGGCCGAGCGCGTCTCGGAGCTGCCCTTCGTCGGCGGCGGCGGGACGCAGCTGCTGGCCCTCCGCCGGATGCGGATCGAGGAGGAGAACCTGGTCGAGGTGCTCCGCCGCGCCATCGCCGAAGAGCGCGTGCCCACGGTGCTGCGGGTGTACGCCGCGCTCGGCTACTTCTGGAGCGTGCGCAGCGCCCACGCCGAGGTGATGACCTTCGGCCAGGCGGCCCTCTCGGCCACGCGGCACGGCGCCCGCGGGCCGGAGCTCGCGGTCCCCGCCCTGCTCACGGCCGTGTTCGCGGCCTCGACGGCGATGGCGTATGACGCCTCGTCCGGGGCGCGTGCGCTCGCACGGCTGAAGGCGCATGCGCGCGACGGCTGGCCGGTGCCGCAGTGGCTCCGCGGCATCGCGGGCTTCCTGGCGGCCGGCGACCTCGCCGAGGCCGTCGCCCGGCTCGTCACGATGAGCGAGTCCGACGACCAGGCGACCGCCCTCGTCGGCGCGCTGCTGCGCACCCAGTTCGAGGAGAACGCCGGCGACCCCGAGGCCGCCACCGAGCACGCGCATCACGCGCACGCGCTCGCCCGCCGCGTCGGCGACGTCTGGGCCGAGTCGATGTCCTCGATGATGCTCGCCCAGCTCGCGAGCCAGACGGGGCATCCGGAGGCGGCGCTGCGCTGGGCGGACTCCGCCGAGTCCGGGCTGCGTCTGCTCGACTCGGAGCCCGACCTCGTGCAGCTCGAGTGGATGCGCGCCGGCAACCTGCTCTCGGCCGGCCGCCTCGACGAGGCCCGGCCACTCATCACGGAATTCGCGTCGAGCGAGCGGCGCACCGCCGACGGGCTGGGGCTCGCGACGGTCGGCGAACTCGGGCTCTCCGAACTCGCCAGGGCGGAGGGCCGGATGGCGGATGCCGCGCGCCACGCCCGCACCGCGATCGACTCCTTCGGGGTCGCCGAGCGGTCCTCGCCCTGGTTCCTGATGGTGCTCGCGGACCTCGTCTCGGCAACCGCCCACGACGACCGCGACGCCGCGGACGCGGCCTTCTGGGCCGCCCGCATCCGGTACCGCACGCTCGGCATGCAGCGGGTCTGGACGAACTCGACCGACAAGCCGGTGCTCGGCACGGCCGCCCTCGGCTGGTCGGCGTGGGCCATCCGCCGCCAGGAGCTCCGCGACCGCGGGCTCGAGCTGCTCGCGCTCGCCGAGCGGCTGCGCGCCCGGCAGGACCTCCCCGGCCTCCGCCTCGCGACCCATCTCGGCGACGCCGAGGTCCTCGTCGGCCGCGCCGCCCTCGAACGCGCCCGCTCCGCCGCGGCAGCACTCGACCCCGAGGCCCGGGTGGCACGGACGCGCGAGCTCCTCGCGCTGCCGTTGCCGACCACGGGCCCCGGGGCCTGAGTCGAGCGGAGGCGGTTACGCCTTCCGCATGTACGCCCGCACCGTGAGCGGGGCGAACACCGCGACCACGATCGCCGCGCCGAGCAGCGTCGCGAACAGGTCGCCGGTGACGTCGGTGCCCATCGTGAGGCCGCGGGCGGCGGTCACGAGGTGCGAGACGGGGTTGATGCCGACGAACCACTGCAGCCAGTCGGGCATCGTGTCGGCGGGCACGTAGGCGTTCGACAGGAACGTCAGCGGGAACAGCACGAGGAACGAGATGCCCTGCACCGAACCGGCCGAGCGGGCGATCACGCCGAAGAACGCGAAGATCCAGCTGAGCGCCCACGCCGCGACGATGACGACGACGCTGGCCGCGAGCACCCCGCCGAAGCCGGCCTCGGGGCGGAAGCCCATCAGGTAGCCGGTCACGAAGGTCAGGGTCGTCGCGATGCCGTAGCGCACCGTGTCGGCGAGCAGCGCGCCGGCGAGCGGGGCGACCCGCGCGATCGGCAGCGAGCGGAAGCGGTCGAACACGCCCTTGTCCATGTCCTCGCGCAGCTGCACGCCCGTGACGACCGAGGTCGTGATGACGGTCTGCACGAGGATGCCGGGCAGGAAGAACGGCAGGTAGCTGAGCGCGTCGCCCGCGATCGCCCCGCCGAAGATGTACGTGAACATCAGGGTGAACAGGATGGGCTGCAGCGTCACGTCGACGAGCTGCTCGGGGGTGCGCTTGATCTTCAGCAGCCCGCGGTAGGCCATGCTGAGCGAGTTGCGCACGGTCTGGCCGAGGCTGACGTGGTTCTTCAGGGCGCGTTCGGCGCCGGGGACGATGGTCGCGGTGGTCATGCGCGGCTCCCTTCGAGCTGCGGTTCGGCCGAGGCGTCGTCGTCGGAGTCGTCCGACTCGACGCCGTGGCCGGTGAGGGTGAGGAAGACCTCGTCGAGCGTCGGCTTCTGAACGCTCAGCTCGGTCAGGTGGATGCCGGCCTCCCGGAGTGTGATGAGCAGCTCCGTGACGCGGTCGGCGTCCTGCATGGGGGCCGTGAGCCGGCCGGCCTCGGGGCTCGCCGTGGCCCGCACTCCGAGCACCCGCTCGATCGCGGCCTGCGCGTCGCCGAGATCGCGCGGCTCGGCGAGCCGCAGTTGCAGGCTCGAGGAGCCGACCGAGGCCTTGAGCTCGTCGGCCGTGCCCTCCGCGGCGACCCGGCCGCGATCGATGACCGCGATGCGGTCGGCGAGCTGGTCGGCCTCGTCGAGGTACTGGGTGGTGAGCAGCACGGTCGAGCCGCTCGAGACGAGCCGGCGGATCGTGTCCCACATCTGTGCGCGGGTGCGCGGGTCGAGGCCGGTGGTCGGTTCGTCGAGGAAGATCAGCGGGGGCTGCGCGATGAGGCTCGCGGCGAGGTCGAGCCGACGCCGCATGCCGCCGGAGAACTGCTTCAGCGGGCGCTTCGCGGCGTCCGTCAGGCCGAACTCCTCGAGCAGCTCGGCCGCCTTGCGCTTCGCCTCGGCGCGGCCGAGCCCGAGCAGGCGGGAGAACAGCACGAGGTTCTCGGTCGCCGAGAGCGTCTCGTCGACGGAGGCGTACTGGCCGGTGACGCCGATGAGCTGCCGCACGATCTGCGGCTCCTTCACGACGTCGTGCCCGAAGATGCGGCCGGTGCCCGCGTCGGGGCGCAGCAGGGTCGCGAGCATGGAGATGGTGGTGGTCTTGCCGGCCCCGTTCGGGCCGAGGACGCCGTAGACCGTGCCGGCGGCGACGCGCAGGTCGACGCCGTCGACGGCGCGGTTGGCGCCGAAGGTCTTCACGAGGCCGTCGGCCTCGATCGCCCAGGTGGAATCGGTGAGGTTCATGACCCCAGGCTCCCGCCCGGCGCTTGCACGGCGCTGCCGCGGCGCTGTCATGCGACGGTCACGGCGTGCGAGCCGTGCGTGACGCACGATTCTGCGATTTCTCGCGGCATCCGTGCGCGAGAACGCGCGTACCCTGGTGTGGTGACAGCGTTCGTCTCCGCCCTCGATCTCTTCTCGATCGGCATCGGGCCCTCGAGCTCCCACACCGTCGGGCCGATGCGGGCCGCGACGGCGTTCGTCGACCGCCTCGACGAGGCCGGCCTCACCGAGCGGGTCGCCCGCGTCAGCTGCTCCCTCTACGGATCGCTCGGCGCCACCGGTCTCGGTCACGGCACCCCCGACGCCGTGGTCGCGGGCCTCGCGGGGCTCCGCCCGCACGACTGCGACCCCGACGAGGTGCGCGGCGCCTGGCAGCGGCTCGAGCCCGAGGGCTCGGAGCTCCGGCTCGGCGGGCGGCACCCGATCCGACTGCGGCAGAGCGACATCACGCTCGAACCGCGCACCCGGCTGCCCGGGCACCCGAACGCCCTCACCCTCCAGGCGTGGGACGCCGACGGCACCCTGCCGATCGCCGAGGAGACCTACTACTCGGTCGGCGGCGGCTTCATCCGGCGCGACGGCGATCCCGCCACCGAGGCCGAGGCGCTGCGGCATCCGCTCCCCTACTCGACCGCCGCCGAGCTGCTCGAGCTCTGCGACGAGCACGGCGTCTCCCTCTGCGACGTCGCCAGGCACAACGAGGTCGCCGTGCACGGCGAGGCGGGCATCGACGAGGGGCTCGACGCGATCTGGGCGGCGATGGCCGAGTGCGTCTCGCACGGCCTCGCCACCGAGGGCGAGCTGCCCGGCGGGCTGCGGGTCAAGCGTCGCGCCTCCCAGGTGCGCCGTCAGCTCGAGGCGTACGACCGCGAGGAGCTCGAGGCCGCCGCGCACCGCGACACCTCGACGGAGTGGCTGCACGCCTTCGCCCTCGCCGTGAACGAGGAGAACGCCTCGGGCGGTCGGGTGGTCACCGCCCCGACGAACGGCGCGGCCGGCATCCTGCCCGCCGTCGGCCACTACTACCTGCGCTTCGTCCCCGGCGCCGACCAGGCCGGCATCCGCCGCTTCCTGCTCACCGCCTCGGCGATCGCGAGCCTCGTGAAGAAGAACGCGTCGATCTCGGGCGCCGAGGGCGGCTGCCAGGCCGAGGTCGGCTCCGCGTGCGCGATGGCGGCCGGCGCGCTCTGCGCGGTGCTCGGCGGCACGCCGCGGCAGATCGAGAACGCCGCCGAGATCGCCATGGAGCACCACCTGGGCCTCACCTGCGACCCGGTCGCCGGCCTCGTGCAGGTGCCCTGCATCGAGCGCAACGCGATCGCCGCGTCGACCGCGGTCTCGGCCGCGCGGCTCGCGCTGCACGGCGACGGCACGCACCTCGTCTCGCTCGACACCGTCATCGAGACGATGCGGCAGACGGGCCTCGACATGATGACGAAGTACAAGGAGACGAGCGAGGGCGGCCTCGCGGTGAACGTCATCGAGTGCTGAGCCGCCCGCGCGGCCGGCTCTGATGCTCCGTGGGTCGGGCGGACGTCCCTCGGTGTCCCGGCCGGGGGACGCCCGCCCGTCGGGCCGTCAGCAGGCGCAGGCGATCGCGCCCGGGGCGGCCGGGTCGCCGTCGAGCTCGCGCCCGGCGGTGACGTTGGTGAGCGGATCGGCGGGCCGCACGCGCCGGCCCTCGTCCGTCTCGAAGGCGAAGCCCTCGCGCACCCAGTACTCGAAGCCGCCGAGCATCTCCTTGACCGGGTGGCCGAGCCGCGCGAACTCGAGCGCGGCGCGCTGCGCCCCGTTGCAGCCTGGCCCCCAGCAGTAGACGACGACGGGGATGCCGGCGGGCAGCGCCGCCGCCTCGGCGGCGATCCGTCGGGTGGGCAGGTGCACGGCGCCGGGCACTCGCCCCTGCTGCCACGATGCCTCGCTGCGGGTGTCCACGAGCACGAAGGCGCCGGGCTCCTCACGGAGCGCGACGGCGACGTCGGAGACGTCGGTCTCGTACGCGAGCCGCGCGGCGAAGTGGCGCTCCGCCTCGGCCGGCGTCGCGACGTTCGCGAACAGGGCGGGACTCGCGAGGGCGGAGCTCGTGGCGGCATCGGTCATGCCTCGAGCCTCGCAGGATGCAGGCCCGCCGACCCCGTCAGATCCCGCCGACGTGCCGCGAAATCCCGCCAGATGCGCGGCGGCTCAGCCGGCGAAGAAGGCGGTGACCGCCGCACCGAGCGCGACGAGGTCGTCGACGTGGGCCAGTTCGCGCGCCGAGTGCATCGACAGCAGCGGCACGCCGACGTCGACGGTGCGGATGCCGAGCCGGGTCGCCGAGATCGGCCCGATCGTCGAGCCGCACGGCACGGTGTTGTTCGAGACGAACGGCTGCGTCGGCACGCCGGCGCGCTCGCAGGCGGCGGCCCACATGGCGGAGCCGAGCGCATCGCTCGCGTAGCGCTGATTGGCGTTGAGCTTCAGCAGCGGGCCGCCGCCGAGCACCGGCCGGTTCACCGGGTCGTGGCGCTCCGGATGGTTCGGGTGCACGCCGTGGCCCGCATCTGAGGAGAGCAGCCAGGAGTCGGCCGCGGCGCGGCGCCGGTCCTCGGCGGTCGCGGCGAGGCCGTCGCCGATGCGCGCGAGCACGTCTTCCAGGAACGGGCCGGCCGCGCCCGAGCGCGATTCCGAGCCGAGCTCCTCGTGGTCGAAGGCGGCGAGGACGCTCAGGTGGCCGGCGTCCGACGGCGCCGCCAGCAGGGCCACGAGGCCCGCGTAGACGGAGCTGAGATTGTCCATGCGGCCGGAGGCGAAGAACACGCCGTCGCGGCCGAAGCGCTGCGGGGGCGCGGTGTCGGCGAGCAGCACGTCGTAGCCCACGACGTCGGCCGCCGGCACCCCCGCGTCGGCGGCGAGCTCGGCGAGCACGTCGCCCTCCTCGCCCGCGCCCCAGACGGGCTGCACGTGGCGCTGCTTGTCGAGGGAGAGCGCCTTGTTCTGCTCGCGGTCGAGGTGGATCGCGAGCTGCGGGATGCGCAGCATCGGACCGGTGCGGGCGAGGTGCACGGCGCCGTCGCGCGTGACGAGGCGGCCGGCGAGCTCGAGCTCGCGGTCGAGCCAGGAGTTCAGCAGCGGCCCGCCGTAGATCTCGACGCCCGCCTGGAGCAGGCCCGCCGCGGCCGTCGAGGGGCTCGGCTTGAGCTTGAACGACGGCGAGTCAGTGTGCGCCCCGAGGATGCGCACCGGCGCGGTCGGTGCGGCACCGGCCGGCTCGACCCACGCGATGACGGCGCCGTCGCGGACCACGACCCGGCGCCCGGGGCCCGAGGGCCAGGCATCCGCCTCGTCGAGCCGTTCGAAGCCGGCCGCCTCGAGCCGGCGGGCCACCTCGGCCGCGGCGTGGTACGAGGAGGGCGAGGCCTGCACGAAGGCGGCGAAGTCGTCGAGGTAGGCGGGGGCGTCGATCGCGGGCATGCCTTCGACCCTACGCGAAGCGGATGACGGCCTGCAGCCGCGAGCGGACCTCCATCACGTCCGTGCCGCCGAGGCTCGGCGACCCCGGGATCCCCTCGCGGATCGCGCTCACGAGGCGCGACCGCCGCACGAGCGCCGTCGCCGCGCCGCGGATCGAGCCGCCGAGCTCGAGCGGCTCGGCGGCGTGCTCGTCGGGCACGACGACGAGGAGCGCCGTCGGCTTGACCTTGGCGGGCCGCGTGACGGCCTTCGCGCGGGCCGCGAGCGCCCGGAACGGCCGCTCGCCGTCGAGGCCCTCGCCGATGAGCTCGTTCCGGCGGAACCGCACCTCCCCGCCCCAGTCCTCCGACTGCACGGCGAACAGCCCCGTCGGGCCGAGCACGAGATGGTCGAGCTTCGGGGGCAGCCCCGGCCCCGCGGCATCCGTCGCGACGTCGTGCCAGATCGTGTACGCGATGCCGAGCGTCGCGAGCGATCGCGCGGTCGCCTCCTCGGCGAGCGCGTCGGCGAGCACGTGCCGGATGTCTCGGGGCGCGGCCCGCACGAGCGCGGGGTCGTAGGGATCGGCGAGCTCCTGGCCGCGGCCGACCCACTCGCGGATGAGGGCGAGGTAGCGTTCGCGGTCGTAGCCGCCGGGATGCCCGTGGGAGCGCGCCTGCGGCCGCGAGTCGCGCCGTGGCCGGGGGGCCGCGGGCGCCCAGCTCTCCCGGGTCGGCGCGCTCGTGCCGGCGCCGCGATCGAAGCGTGCGCGGGCCTCCGGCGTGCCGACGAGGGTCCAGGCCACCTGCACCGCGTGGAAGCGGGCGGCGTCGCCCCCGGTGTCGGGGTGCGACTCGCGCAGGGCGCGGCGGTAGGCGACGCGCAGGGCGGCGTCGTCGGCGTCGACCGGGACGCCGAGCAGCTCGTACGGCGACGCGGACAGTGGACTCTCGGGCATGGGCTCGCTTTCGTGTGCGAGGTCGAGGATACCGCCGTCGGGCTGGACGGCGGCGGTGGGCGGGGCGCCGGTCAGGCGGGAGCGCCGCCCGGTCGGGCTGGGTCTGCCGGTCGCAGCAGCCCGCCCGCGACGAGCTCGCGGAGCGTCGGGGCGAGCTCGGCCCAGAGCTCCGCGCCGTCCGCCTCGAGCAACTGCGCGATCGCGTCGGAGAGCACGCCCGCGGGCAGCTCCCCGTCGGCGGCGCCGACGAAGGCGGCGAGCGCGGTGCCGGCGTCGACGACCCGACCGAAACCGCCGCCCTGGCGCAGCAGGATGACGGTCGGCTGCTCGGCACCCGGCCAGTGGTGGCGCTCTTCGGTGACATCGGGCGCGACCTCCAGGCGGATGCCTCGCAGCGCCTCATCGTCGAGCGGCGCGAGCGCGTCGATCGCGGCGAGCGCGCGCTCGAGGTGCGCGCCGAGACCGCCCGACTCCGCGCCGAGCGGCCCGTGCAGGCGTTCGGCGCGGGCGAGTCGGGCGGGAGCCTCGCCCGCGGGGCGGCGCAGCAGCACGTAGCCGAAGCCGACCGACTCGACCCCGCGCTCGGCGAAGTCCTCGAGCCACGCGGCGTGCAGCCGCTCGAACTCCGCGGTGCCCGGGCGGGTGCCGCCGTCGCGGATCCAGGTCTCCGCGTACTCGCTCGGGTCCTGGCGCTCGCGCTCGACGAGCCAGTACTCGAGCCCGGTGCCGTCGAGCCAGGCGGCGACGCGCTCGAGCCCGTCGGCGATGCCCTCACCGGTCTCGGGGTCGGCGGTGACGCGGTACTCCCAGTTCGCGAGCAGCTGGGCGATCCCGGCGGGCTCCAGGTGCGCGGCGGCGCCGCGGATCACGGCCTCGACGAGCTCGTCCCCGGCGAGCCCGCCGTCGCGGTACTCGTAGCTCGGCACGCCCGGGCGGCGCGGGGTGATGACGAACGGCGGGTTCGACACGATGCGGTCGAAGCGTTCGCCGGCGACGGGCTCGTAGAGGCTGCCGAGGCGGAACTCGACCCCGGAGACCTCGTTCAGCGCGGCGGCGAACCGGGCGAACGCGAGCGCCCGCGCGGACACGTCGGTCGCGACGACCCGCTCGCTGAACCGGGCTGCGTGCAGGGCCTGGATGCCGCTGCCGGTGCCGAGGTCGAGCGCGGTGCGGGCGGGCCGCTGCAGCAGCAGTCCGCTGAGCGTCGTCGTCGCCCCGCCGATGCCGAGCACGTGGTCCTCGGCGAGCGCGGGGCCGGTGCCGAGGCCCGGCCCGGACGCCGCTTCGCCGACGAGGGCCAGCTCGCCGAGATCGGAGGCGAGCCACCACTCCCCCTCGCCGGCGTCATCGGCGAAGCCGTAGGGACGCAGGTCGACGAGGGCGCGCACGGAGCCGGCGGCGGTGCGTCCGACGAGGCCGAGCCGTTCGGCGCCGTCGCTGCCGAGCGTCGGGAGGGCGTGGTCGAGGGCGGCGGGCTCCGCGGCCGCCCCGAGCACGAAGAGCCGGACGAGCGCCGCGAGCGCCCGGATGCGCTCGGCCTCGCCGCTCGCTTCACCGTCGGCGGATGGGTCGAGCCGGGCCAGCACGTGGTCGAGCGCGAGCAGGGCGGGCGCCCGGTGGCCCCGCTGCAGCGAGCGGCCCGGGTGGCTGCGCCCGTCGACCGCGGTGCGCTCCCAGAGCTCCTCGATCCGGGCGACCCGGAAGCCGGCGGCGTCGAGGTCCGCCCGGAGCGCTGCGACGAGCGCCAGGGTCTCGGCGTCGGGCGCCTCGCCGAAGCGTCGTACGAAGTCCGCCGCCCGGCCGTCGCCGACCCGCGCCGCGGGCTCGGGCTCGTTCGCTTCCGGCATCCTGGCCTCCTGGTCCCGCGCGGTCGCGCGCGATCCATTCAAGCAGGCGCAGCCGGGGTCTTCGTGTGCCGAACCCAGCACCGCGCCGTCACACCCCCGAAACCCAACGGCCACCTCGTGCGTCCTCCTGTAACCGCGCCGTCACACGGGCGGCGTACCCTTGCTACATCGACACCGCGAGGGGAGGGTCGCCATGACCGAGCCGACACCGCTCGATCGCCTGCGTCAGGACGCGCGCGACGAGCTCGCCGCGCTCATCGAGCTGCGCTGCCGGCTGGGCGAGGACCCCTGGGTGTTCCTGCCCGATCTGCCGTCGGTCGACGAGCAGGTCGTGGCCACGCTCCGCGAGGACCGGCTGCACGACGGCGGCTGGGCCGCGCAGCGCGCCCGCGCCTACCACCCGACCGCCCGTCCGGGCGACGTCGAGCGCTTCGAGTTCGAGCTGCTCCGCGGCATCGCGCTCGAGCACCCCGAGCTGAGCCAGGCCGCTTGGTCGATGCTCGACCGGGTGCCGAGCGCCTGGTAGCGCTCCCTCGGTTCAGGCCGCGGCGAGCTTCGCCCGGCGCTGCACCGCCATCCAGGTGAAGAAGCCCACGATCGTGAACGCGCCGTAGAACAGGTACAGCAGCGCCGAGGCGTAGTAGCCGGCGCTCACGAGCAGCGGCACGCCGACGGCGTCGACCGCGACCCAGATCAGCCAGAACTCGGTCCAGCCGCGCGCCATCCCCCAGGTCGCGAGCAGGGAGCCGACGAAGATCCAGGCGTCGGCCCAGACGGGCTCGAAGGAGCCGAGCGCGCGGAAGATGGGCGTCAGCACCAGCGTGCCGCCGAGGAGGCCGACGACCAGCAGGATGCGGACGCGCCATCCGGCCCAGCGGGGCTCCACCGCGGCGATCGCGGATCTCCGGTGCTGCGACCAGCGCACCCAGCCGTAGATCGACACGGCGATGAACATGACCTGGCGGCCGGCCTGCCCGAGCAGGTTCACCGGGTTGGGGGTGTGGAACACCGCTCCGAGGAAGACGGTGAAGAGCAGCGCGTTGCCGATGATGCCGACGGGCCACGCCCACACCTTGCGCCGCATGCCGCCGAGCGCGCTCGCGAGCCCGAAGAGGTTGCCGACGATCTCGCGCCAGAGGATCACCTGGTCGCCGATGACCAGCTGGGCGTCGAACAGCCACTCGATGGGGTTCATGCGCGCGGCGGTGCGGCGGTCACGAGGCGGTCCGCCGTGAGCGGAGCCGGGCGACGAGCGCGACGAGCGCGCGCCAGCCGAGGAGGAAGAGCGCGAGCGTGCCGGCCGCCACGAGGACGAAGGGCAGCTGCGTGCCCTGCCCGCTCGCGGCGCGCAGCAGCATGCCCCCGACGAGCGTCACCGCCCAGATGACGACACCGCTCGGCCAGAGCGCGAGCGGTCGCCGCCACGCGAGGGAGACGAGCCAGCCCAGGACGAGCGCCGCGAGGAACGGCCACGCCGTCTGCCAGAGCCCGGCGAGATCGAGTCCCTCCGCATGGCTGCGCCGGCCGATGACGACGAAGAGCGCGACGAGCAGCACGTCGGCGACGGCGGCGACCCAGACGGCCGACTGGCGATTCATTCCTCAATCGTAGGGCTCACGAGCGCGGCCAGCGCGCCGGGCTCGTGCACGGGCAGCGCGCAGACGAAGTGCTCGCAGCGGTACGCCGTGGCGCGCCCGTCGAGCGCCTCCCGCGCTGCGAAGAGCTCGAAGCCGGCCGCGGCGAACTCCTGCGCCTGCCCGGGCGTCACCACCGCGCGGATCGCGGCGGGCTGCCGCCTGGCCTCCTCGATGAGGGCCTCGGATGCCTCGTCGGCCGGCGCCACCACGACGAGCTGCACCTCGGCCGCGCGCAGGCGGGCCATTACGGCGAGCGCCCCGCCGAAGGCGATCGGCCGGCCGGGCGCGATGCCCGCGACCGAGGCCATCGCCCGTTCCGCCGCCTCGCGGTAGTGCTCGCCGGCGCCGAGCTGCGCGAGCAGCAGCGCCGCGTCGGCGCAGCTCGTCAGTCCGGACGGGGCCGCACCTTCTGCGGGGTCGTCGGGCAGTGCGAGGCCGAGCGCGTCGAGCGTGGGATCCAGCACCGGCGGTGCGAACGGGATGCCTCGTGCCGCCTCGCCGCCGGTCTCGGCGTCGTGCGGCTCGGCGTCGTGCAGCGCCCGATCGATGAGCTCGCGCGCGCGGCTCGCCCAGCCCGCCTCGCCCGAGGCGAGTGCGAGCCGGATCAGCCCGCCGGCGAGCATGCCGACGTCCTCGAGCGTCGCCGGCGCCTCCGAGACCACGCCGTCGAGGGAGGCCCGACGCAGCATCCCGTCGACGAGGTGCCGCTCGAGGACGACCGCCGCCGCGGTGCGGGCGGCTGCGAGCGCGGCCGCCGCGGCGGACTCCTCGAGACCGCGCTCCGCGAACGCCGAGAGCGCGCCGATCGTGAGCCCGTTCCAGCCGCTCAACAACTTCGCGTCGAGCGCGGGCGGGCTGACCGCGGCGCGCGCCTCGGCGTCGAGCCGGTAGTAGCCGCCCTCGTTCCGCCGCCCGTCGAGCACGCTCTCGGAGTCCTGCGCACTCGCGAAGCCACCGCCGGGCAGCGCCATCGTGGTTGTCAGGAAGCGCGCCAGGTCGCTCGCGAGGGGCGCCGCCCAGCCGAGCGCATCGGGCTGGCGGGTGGCGGCGACGGCGAGGCCGAGCAGCTGCGCATTGTCGGGCAGCATGCGCTCGTAGTGCGGCTCGCTCCAGTCCCGCTTCGTCGCGTAGCGGAAGAAGCCGCCGTCGACCGGGTCGAACAGCGGGGACGCCGCCATGCGCTGCAGCGTCCGGTCGGAGAGCGCCCGCGCTTCGCCGGGCAGTTCGCCGAGGAAGCCGAGCACCGTCGGCACCGGGAACTTCGGCGCCGGACCGAATCCGCCGTACTCCCGGTCCTCGTCCGCAGCGAGCGAGCGGGCCGCGGCGTGCAGTTCGGCATCCGACGGCAGCGCGCCGCCGGCCGTGGCGGACGCGGCGCCGGCGAGCGCCTTGGCCACCTCGTCGCCCATCGCGAGGAGCTCGCCACGTCGGCTGCGCCAGGCCTCCGCGACGGCGGCGAGCACCTCGCTGAACGCGGGCGTGGCACCCACCGACTTCGGGGGGAAGTAGGTGCCCGCGTAGAAGGTGCGGCCCTCGGGCGTCGTGAAGACGGTCAACGGCCAGCCGAGCTCCCGCGTGAAGGCGGATGCCGCGGCGAGATAGCTGCCGTCGACGCCCGGATGCTCCTCGCGATCGACCTTGACGGCGACGAAGTCGCGGTTTAGCTGGGCCGCGACGACCGGATCGGAGAAGCTCTGCCTGGCCATGACATGGCACCAGTGGCACGTGGCGTAGCCGATCGAGACGAGCACCGGCACGTCGCGTTCACGTGCCGCGGCGAAGGCCTCCGGCCCCCACGGGTACCAGTCGACCGGGTTCTCGGCGTGCGCACGGAGATAGGGGCTCACGGCGCCCTGCAGTCGGTTCGCCATGCAGTCAGCTTAAATGCCGAAAGGCCACCCCGGGGTTCGGGGTGGCCTTTCGTGAATGGGTGTCCGGCGGTGTCCTACTCTCCCACAGGGTCCCCCCTGCAGTACCATCGGCGCTGTCAGTCTTAGCTTCCGGGTTCGGAATGTGTCCGGGCGTTTCCCTGACGCTATGGCCGCCGTAACTCTTGCCCCGACACCAACCGTGCGTCTGGCGCGGGTTGGTGGGGAAATCGTTCGAGCGTTGCTCTGTTCAATTTGTTGGTTGGTTCGTCTGTTGGGAACCACACAGTGGACGCGAGTCATCGGGCTCTACATCGTGCCTTTTGCAAACGTTGATGTAGATAGTGATTATCAAGTTATCGGCGTATTAGTACCAGTCAGCTGCACACCTTGCGGTGCTTCCACATCTGGCCTATCAACCCAGTCGTCTGGCTGGGCGCCTCTCCCCCCGAAGGGGATGGAAATCTCATCTTGAGGCCGGCTTCCCGCTTAGATGCTTTCAGCGGTTATCCATCCCGAACGTAGCTAACCAGCGGTGCTCCTGGCGGAACAACTGGCACACCAGAGGTTCGTCCAACCCGGTCCTCTCGTACTAGGGTCAGATCCTCTCAAATTTCCTGCGCGCGCAGAGGATAGGGACCGAACTGTCTCACGACGTTCTAAACCCAGCTCGCGTACCGCTTTAATGGGCGAACAGCCCAACCCTTGGGACCTACTCCAGCCCCAGGATGCGACGAGCCGACATCGAGGTGCCAAACCATGCCGTCGATATGGACTCTTGGGCAAGATCAGCCTGTTATCCCCGAGGTACCTTTTATCCGTTGAGCGACAGCGCTTCCACAAGCCACTGCCGGATCACTAGTCCCGACTTTCGTCCCTGCTCGACCTGTCAGTCTCGCAGTCAAGCTCCCTTGTGCACTTACACTCGCCACCTGATTGCCAACCAGGTTGAGGGAACCTTTGGGCGCCTCCGTTACTCTTTGGGAGGCAACCGCCCCAGTTAAACTACCCACCAGGCACTGTCCCTGAACCGGATCACGGTTCGAAGTTAGATATCCAGAGTGACCAGAGTGGTATTTCAACAATGACTCCACGAACACTGGCGTGCCCGCTTCAAAGTCTCCCACCTATCCTACACAAGCCACACCGAACACCAATACCAAGCTGTAGTAAAGGTCACGGGGTCTTTCCGTCCTTCTGCGCGTAACGAGCATCTTTACTCGTACTGCAATTTCGCCGAGTTCGCGGTTGAGACAGCTGGGAAGTCGTTACGCCATTCGTGCAGGTCGGAACTTACCCGACAAGGAATTTCGCTACCTTAGGATGGTTATAGTTACCACCGCCGTTTACTGGGGCTTAACTTCTCAGCTTCGCTCCGAAGAGCTAACCGTTCCGCTTAACCTTCCAGCACCGGGCAGGCGTCAGTCCGTATACATCGACTTGCGTCTTCGCACGGACCTGTGTTTTTAGTAAACAGTCGCTTCCCACTGGTCTCTGCGGCCTTCACGCCTTCGGCAGCAAGTGCCTACAACGATCCGGCCCCCCTTCTCCCGAAGTTACGGGGGCATTTTGCCGAGTTCCTTAACCACGATTCTCTCGATCTCCTCGGTATTCTCTACCTGACCACCTGAGTCGGTTTGGGGTACGGGCGGCTAGAACCTCGCGTCGATGCTTTTCTCGGCAGCATAGGATCACCCACTTTTTATCCGCATCACGTCTCAGCCGTAATGAGTCGCGGATTTGCCTACGACTCGGCCTACACGCTTGCCCCGGGACAACCATCGCCCGGGTTGGGCTACCTTCCTGCGTCACACCTGTTAATACGCTCACCGCACCAGACCGGGTCCCATGCTCCCCGCCACGGTGTCCCCCGAAGGGAACGATGTGACAGTTCGGATGGTTAGCATTACTGGATTGGTGTGGGCGGTTCTTCGCCGGTACGGGAATATCAACCCGTTGTCCATCGACTACGCCTGTCGGCCTCGCCTTAGGTCCCGACTTACCCAGGGCAGATTAGCTTGACCCTGGAACCCTTGGTCTTCCGGAGGACGGGTTTCTCACCCGTCTTTCGCTACTCATGCCTGCATTCTCACTCGTGTACCGTCCACGGCTGGTTTCCACCGCCGCTTCACCCGGCACACGACGCTCTCCTACCCATCCACACGACTGGACCACGAAGGCCTATCGATTGTATGAATGCCACGACTTCGGTGGCGTGCTTGAGCCCCGTTACATTGTCGGCGCGGAATCACTTGACCAGTGAGCTATTACGCACTCTTTCAAGGGTGGCTGCTTCTAAGCCAACCTCCTGGTTGTCTGTGCAACTCCACATCCTTTCCCACTTAGCACGCGCTTAGGGACCTTAGTCGGTGGTCTGGGTTGTTTCCCTCTCGACGATGAAGCTTATCCCCCACCGTCTCACTGCTGCGCTCTCACTTACCGGCATTCGGAGTTTGGCTGACGTCAGTAACCTGTTGAGGCCCATCGGCCATCCAGTAGCTCTACCTCCGGCAAGAAACACGCAACGCTGCACCTAAATGCATTTCGGAGAGAACCAGCTATCACGAAGTTTGATTGGCCTTTCACCCCTATCCACAGCTCATCCCCTCAGTTTTCAACCTAAGTGGGTTCGGTCCTCCACGACGTCTTACCGTCGCTTCAACCTGGCCATGGATAGATCACTTCGCTTCGGGTCTAGGACCTGCGACTGAATCGCCCTATTCAGACTCGCTTTCGCTCCGGCTACCCCACACGGGTTAACCTCGCCACAGATCACTAACTCGCAGGCTCATTCTTCAAAAGGCACGCCGTCACCCCAACACGGGAGCTCCGACGGTTTGTAAGCAAACGGTTTCAGGTACTATTTCACTCCCCTCCCGGGGTACTTTTCACCTTTCCCTCACGGTACTTGTCCGCTATCGGTCATCTGGGAGTATTTAGGCTTACCAGGTGGTCCTGGCAGATTCACACGGGATTTCTCGGGCCCCGTGCTACTTGGGATCCCTCTCCGGGCCGCACACGATTTCGACTACGGGACTCACACCCACTCCGGTCCGGCTTTCAATCCGGTTCGTCTATCGCATACGCGTCACCGTGGCTGTCCGGCAGAACAGCCCGAAAGGTCCCACAACCCCGACCATGCAACCCCTGCCGGGTATCACACATGACCGGTTTAGCCTCATCCGCTTTCGCTCGCCACTACTCACGGAATCACGGTTGTTTTCTCTTCCTGTGGGTACTGAGATGTTTCACTTCCCCACGTTCCCTCTACCCGCCCTATATATTCAGGCGGGAGTCACCAGGTCACCCAAAGGGCCTGGCGGGGTTTCCCCATTCGGAAATCCTCGGATCACAGCTCGTTTATCAGCTCCCCGAGGCTTATCGCAGATTACGACGTCCTTCTTCGGCTCCAGATGCCAAGGCATCCACCGTTTGCTCTTAGAAACTTGAAATCACATGAGTTCGATCGAATTCGTGCAACACCCCAAAGGATGCTGCGAAATTGACCAGTGAATACGCCGAAACACGCACCCCCGAAAGGGCACCATTCGACGACTCACCTATGTGACCGACCCAAAACGGGTCAGTCTAAGATGCTCGCGTCCACTATGTAGTTCTCAACAGACGAACAGCACCCCCACACCCGCCCACCACAGTGAGCATCGGCAGAGGCCTGCAAGAAACCAGCCACCCCCCAGCCAAAGCCAAGAAGTTGCGCCCGGTCCCTCAGGACCCAACAGCGTGCACGCACCCAACCCGCCGACCCCGATCGTTCCAACCATCCCGAAAGAGGGCGTACTAAACCAGAACCCTTGGCCTGGATGCCTATGTCAATGTTCCACCCATGAGCAACCAGCAAGAACGTTCGTCTTGATCTGGCGCACTGCGAAAGCCCGAAAGCCTCCGAGTTGCTCCTTAGAAAGGAGGTGATCCAGCCGCACCTTCCGGTACGGCTACCTTGTTACGACTTAGTCCTAATCACCGATCCCACCTTCGACGGCTCCCTCCACAAGGGTTAGGCCACCGGCTTCGGGTGTTACCGACTTTCATGACTTGACGGGCGGTGTGTACAAGGCCCGGGAACGTATTCACCGCAGCGTTGCTGATCTGCGATTACTAGCGACTCCGACTTCATGAGGTCGAGTTGCAGACCTCAATCCGAACTGAGACCGGCTTTTTGGGATTCGCTCCGTCTTACGACATCGCAGCCCTTTGTACCGGCCATTGTAGCATGCGTGAAGCCCAAGACATAAGGGGCATGATGATTTGACGTCATCCCCACCTTCCTCCGAGTTGACCCCGGCAGTCTCACATGAGTCCCCACCATAACGTGCTGGCAACATGCGACGAGGGTTGCGCTCGTTGCGGGACTTAACCCAACATCTCACGACACGAGCTGACGACAACCATGCACCACCTGTTCACGAGTGTCCAAAGAGTTGACCATTTCTGGCCCGTTCTCGTGTATGTCAAGCCTTGGTAAGGTTCTTCGCGTTGCATCGAATTAATCCGCATGCTCCGCCGCTTGTGCGGGCCCCCGTCAATTCCTTTGAGTTTTAGCCTTGCGGCCGTACTCCCCAGGCGGGGCGCTTAATGCGTTAGCTACGACACGGAAACCGTGGAAAGGTCCCCACATCTAGCGCCCAACGTTTACGGCGTGGACTACCAGGGTATCTAATCCTGTTCGCTCCCCACGCTTTCGCTCCTCAGCGTCAGTAAGTGCCCAGAGACCTGCCTTCGCCATCGGTGTTCCTCCTGATATCTGCGCATTCCACCGCTACACCAGGAATTCCAGTCTCCCCTACACCACTCAAGTCTGCCCGTACCCACTGCAGGCTAGAGGTTGAGCCTCTAGTTTTCACAGCAGACGCGACAAACCGCCTACGAGCTCTTTACGCCCAATAATTCCGGACAACGCTCGGACCCTACGTATTACCGCGGCTGCTGGCACGTAGTTAGCCGGTCCTTTTTCTGCAGGTACCGTCACCCGAAGGCTTCTTCCCTACTAAAAGCGGTTTACAACCCGAAGGCCGTCATCCCGCACGCGGCGTTGCTGCATCAGGCTTGCGCCCATTGTGCAATATTCCCCACTGCTGCCTCCCGTAGGAGTCTGGGCCGTGTCTCAGTCCCAGTGTGGCCGGTCACCCTCTCAGGCCGGCTACCCGTCGACGCCTTGGTGAGCCATTACCTCACCAACAAGCTGATAGGCCGCGAGTCCATCCCAAACCGAAAAACTTTCCACCCCACACCATGCGGTGCAAGGTCCTATCCGGTATTAGCTCCGATTTCTCGAAGTTATCCCAGAGTCCAGGGCAGGTTACTCACGTGTTACTCACCCGTTCGCCACTAATCCCCCAGAGCAAGCTCCAAGTTCATCGTTCGACTTGCATGTGTTAAGCACGCCGCCAGCGTTCGTCCTGAGCCAGGATCAAACTCTCCAAAAAAAATGATTCGGCCAACCCCCAAAGGAGGCCAACCAGAGTTTGTTCACTGACAGAGAAACAACTGACTAATCAAAATCAAATTGTCCATCAATCAAAGGAATCCATACCCACTCCAAAAAGCAGGCTGGGGTTCAATAAATTGGCATTGAACATAGTGCACGCTGTTGAGTTCTCAAGAAACGGACGCACCTGAACTCCGGTCAATCAGACCTTCAATCAGGGCAACCTGTCTACCGTACCACCTCTGCGAGCCGGTCGAGACCGAGCGATTCGAGCCAGACAGATCTGGATCGAGATTCACAAAGGAGGAGGTTTCATCTTAGGCTTGAAATCACCGAGTCGCAATGCTGCGCCTTCGAGGTTATTTGGCTAAGATCTTCGCCGTTCGGGGCCCGTTCGCTTCTCGCGTTTTCCGGCCGCCGTGGCGACATGGAATAACTTACGCGGCTCCGGCCGCCGCAGCAAAATCGAGCCTGCATCCCGGGCGTGTCGCCCGGATTTCCGCCACTTTCGCCCGAGACGGCGAAAGGCCCGCCCCTCCTCGCGGATGGAACGGGCCTCTCGATGAGCCGGGATGCGTGCGTGGGCTACTCGACCTCGTCGGGGTGCGCGCTCACGCGCCCCTCGCGCTCGAGCGCGGTGATCGCCTGCATCTCGGCCTCGTCGAGCACGAAGTCGAAGACATCGAAGTTCTCGGCCATGCGCTCGCGCCGGTTCGACTTGGGGAAGACGATGTTGCCGCGCTGCAGGTGCCAGCGGATGACGACCTGCGCCGGGGTCTTGCCGTGCGCCGATGCGGCGCCCGTCACCTCGGGGAGTTCGAGCAGCGGGTACTTGCCCTGCCCGAGCGGGCCCCACGCCTCGATGGCGATGCCGTGTTCGCGGGCGAACGCCGCGGTCGCCGGCTGCTGATGCGCCGGGTGCAGCTCGATCTGGTCGACGGCGGGCACCACGCTCGTCTCGGAGAGCAGCCGCTCGAGGTGGGGCACGAGGAAGTTCGAGACGCCGATGGACCGGGCGCGGCCGGACTCGCGGATGCGCTCGAACGCCTTCCACGTCTCGACGTAGCGGTCGCGCGCGGGCGACGGCCAGTGGATCAGGTAGAGGTCGACCTCGTCGAGGCCGAGCCGTTCGAGGCTCGCCTCGAACGCGTCGAACACGGACTGCGTGCCCTGATCGTCGTTCCAGAGCTTCGTCGTGATGAAGAGCTCGTCGCGCGGGACGCCCGATGCCGCGATGGCCCGCCCGACCCCCGCCTCGTTGTCGTAGATGCGCGCGGTATCGAGGTGGCGATAGCCCACCTCGAGCGCATCGCTCACGATGCGCTCGGTCTCGACCGGATCGACCTTGAACACCCCGAACCCCAGCTGCGGGATCGAACGGCCGTCGTTGAGCTGCACCACGGGAACCTGCGTCATGCCTCCATCCCATCACGCGCCGCCGACACCCGGGAGGGGCGTTCGCTGCTCGCGATCACCGCCCGCGGACGGGCGCGGCGGCCCGCGGATCGCCCCGTCGGCCGCGCCCCGCGTCATACGATGGAGGGCTCATGTCTCGACTCGCCCCGGTGCCGCCCATCACCTACCCGCCCGAGCTCCCCGTCTCGGCGCAGCGGGAGGAGATCGCGCGCGCCCTGCGCGAGCACCAGGTCGTGATCGTCGCGGGAGCCACCGGATCGGGCAAGACGACGCAGCTGCCGAAGCTCTGCCTCGAGCTCGGCCGCGAGCAGATCGCGCACACGCAGCCCCGCCGCATCGCCGCCCGCACGATCGCCGAGCGCATCGCCGAGGAGACCGGCACCGAGCTCGGCGGCCTCGTCGGCTACCAGGTGCGCTTCACCGACCGGGCGAGCGAGTCGACCCGCGTGAAGGTGATGACCGACGGCATCCTGCTGAACGAGATCCACCGCGACCGCGAGCTCCGCCGCTACGACACGATCATCATCGACGAGGCGCACGAGCGCAGCCTGAACATCGACTTCCTGCTCGGCTACCTGAAGCAGCTGCTCCCCCGCCGCCCCGACCTCAAGCTCATCGTCACGAGCGCGACCATCGACCCGGAGAGCTTCGCGAAGCACTTCGCCGACGCCGACGGCACCCCCGCCCCGGTGATCGAGGTGTCCGGTCGCACCTACCCGGTCGAGATCCGGTACCGGCCGCTCGTCGGCGACGCGGCCGGCGACGACGACGAGGGAGCCGCGGCCGACGACCGCGACGTGCAGCAGGGCATCCTCGACGCCCTCGACGAGTTGGACCGCGAGTCGTCGGGCGACGTGCTGGTCTTCCTCTCCGGCGAGAGCGAGATCCGCGACGCCGAGCAGGCGGTGCGCGCGCACGCCGAGCGCCGCGGCGGACGCGGCGGGGCGACCGAGGTGCTCCCCCTCTACGGCCGGCTCTCCTCCGCGGAGCAGCACCGGGTCTTCGAGCCCTCGGCGGTCGCCGGGCTGCGCCGCCGGGTGGTGCTCGCCACCAACGTCGCCGAGACGAGCCTCACCGTGCCCGGCATCCGCTACGTCGTCGACGCCGGCACGGCGCGGATCAGCCGCTACTCCGCGCGCTCCAAGGTGCAGCGACTGCCGATCGAGCCGATCTCCCAGGCCTCGGCCAACCAGCGCTCGGGCCGCTCCGGCCGCACGAGCGACGGCATCGCCATCCGCCTCTACGGCGAGGACGACTTCGAGCGCCGCCCCGAGTTCACCGACCCCGAGATCCTGCGCACGAACCTCGCCGCCGTCATCCTGCAGATGGCCGCCCTCCGGCTCGGCCCGATCGAGGACTTCCCCTTCCTCACCCCGCCCGACACCCGCGGCGTGCGCGACGGCCTCGACCTGCTCGCGGAGCTCGGCGCGCTCGAGCCCGGCGGCCGCGACGACCCGCGCGGCCCGCGACTCACCCGGATCGGGCGCCAGCTCTCCCGGCTGCCGATCGAACCGCGCTACGCGCGCATGGTGCTGGAGTCGAAGGCGCACGGCGTCTCCCGCGAGGTGCTCGCGATCGTCGCGGGCCTCACGATCCAGGACCCCCGCGAGCGCCCACTCGACCGGCGCGAGGAAGCGAACCAGGCGCACGCCCGCTTCGCGGACCCGACGAGCGACTTCCTCACCCTGCTGAACCTCTGGAACCACCTCGAGCAGCAGCAGCGCGAGCTCTCCGGCAGCGCGTTCCGACGCCGCTGCAAGGCCGAGTTCCTGAATTCGCTGCGGGTGCGCGAGTGGCAGGACCTCTATCGTCAGCTCGTCCGGCTCGCGAAGCCGCTCGGCCTCGAGATCGCGGCCGGCCCGGCGGGTGCCACCGCGGCCGAGGCGGGGGCGAACGCCGACGGCATCCACCGCTCGCTCCTCGCGGGGCTGCTCTCCCAGCTCGGCCTGCGCGACGACGCGAAGACCTCCTCCGGCCGGGGCGGCGCCGGCCAGGCGCGCGAGGCGGAGCGCAAGGGGCGGCGCCAGCAGGCCGAGTTCCTCGGCGCCCGGGGCGCGCGCTTCGCGATCTTCCCCGGCTCCGCGCTCGCCAAGAAGCCGCCCGCCGCCGTGATGAGCGCCGAACTCGTCGAGACGAGCCGACTGTTCGCCCGCACCAACGCGGCGATCGACCCGGCGTGGGCCGAGCAGCTCGCCGGCCCGCTCGCGAAGCGAAGCTTCTCCGAGCCGCGCTGGGAACGCCGCCAGGGCGCGGCCGTCGCCGACGAGAAGGTCACGCTCTACGGACTCGCCATCGTGCCGAAGCGGCGCATGCAGCTCGCCCGCGCCGACGCCGAGCTCGCCCGCGAGCTCTTCATCCGCCACGCCCTCGTGCTCGAGGAGTGGGACTGGAACCGGCTCGACCGGCGCGTGTACCGCTTCATCCGGGCGAACCGGGAGCTCCGCCGCGAGCTCGGCGAGGTCGAGGAGCGCACCCGCCGCCGCGACCTGCTGCTCGGCGACGAAGCCGCGGTCGCGTTCTACGAGGCGCGCGTGCCCGCCGGCGTCGTCGACGTGCGCAGCTTCGAGCGCTGGTGGCGCGGCGAGCACCGCGAGCACCCCGAGCTGCTCACGATGACGCGTGCCGACCTCCTCGGCGAGGACGAGGCGGATGCGGCGGCCGACGGCTTCCCCGACGGCTGGGTGCAGGGCGATCAGCGGCTGCGGCTCGCCTACCGCTTCGAGCCCGGCGCCCCCGACGACGGCGTCACCGTGCTCGTGCCGCTGGTGCTGCTGCCCCGGCTCGAGCCGAGCGGCTTCGACTGGCAGGTGCCCGGCCTCCGCGACGAGCTCATCACCGCGATGCTCCGCACCCTGCCCAAGGTGCTGCGCCGCCAGGTCGTCCCCGCCGCCGAGTGGGCGGCGAAGATCGCCGCCGAGCTGCCGGGCGGCCCGGAGGGCGGCGAGGCACGCCCGCCGTTCGCCGAGATCGTTGCGCAGACCATCAAACGACTCACCTACGCGCCGGTGTCGGCCGAGGACTTCGAGCTCGACCGCATCCCGCCGCACCTCCGGGTCACCTACCGCGCGGTCGACGAACGCGGGCGCGCACTCGGCGAGGCGAAGGAGCTCGCCGAGCTGCAGTCGCGGCTGGCCGAGCGGGCCGGGCGCGCCGTCGCCGCGACGTTCACGGGCGACGGCCGGAACGCCGCCGATCGATCGAGCCGGGGACCGGCAGGCGGCGAACGCCCCGGGCCCGCCGCCGTCGCGGTCGCCGCGCACGAGGGCCCGAAGCCCGAGCGCGGGCTCACCCGCTGGGCGTGGGACGCGCTGCCCGCGCACGTCGACACCCGACAGGGCGGCAACACGATCCGCGCGTACCCGGCGATCGTCGACGAGGGCGAGAGCGTCGCCCTCGTGCTCGTCCCCACCGCGGAGGAGCGCGACCGGGCGTCGCGCCGGGGCATCCGCCGGCTCCTGATGCTGCAGACCCCCTCGCCGTCGGCCTACGTGCAGGAGCACCTCTCCAACGAGGAGAAGCTCTCCCTCGGGCAGAGCGCCTACCAGGGGCCGCGCGCGCTCCTCGAAGACTGCCTCGCGGCGGTCGTCGACGAGGAGCTGCGGCGACGGCATCCCGACGGCCTGCTCGCGAGCCGCGCGGAGTTCGACGAAGCGCTCGCCGCGATCGGCGCGGTCGTGGTCGAGCGCATGTTCGAGACCGCCGCCCTCGTCGCGAAGATCCTGAAGGCCTCGCGGGAAGCGGATCGCGCGATCTCGAAGGCGTCCAGCCTGCAGCTGATGTCGGCGCTCGCCGACGCCAGGGCGCAGCTCGAGGCGCTCACCCCGGCCGGATTCATCCAGGCGACGGGGCTCGGGAGGCTCCGGCACCTGCCCCGCTACCTCGAGGCGATCACCGTGCGGGTGCGCCGCATGCAGGAGAACCCGGGCCGGGACCGGCAGCTCATGACCGAGTTCGCGCAGGCCGCTGAGGCGTACACCAAGGCGGGCGGGACCGTGCCGATCGACCCGGAGGCCGATCCCGCGCTCGTGCGCGTGCGCTGGCTGCTCGAGGAGCTCCGCGTGGGG
Organism: Agromyces soli; assembly: GCF_022811605.1. Lineage (GTDB taxonomy): Bacteria > Actinomycetota > Actinomycetes > Actinomycetales > Microbacteriaceae > Agromyces > Agromyces soli. The sequence goes on from NZ_CP094533.1 coordinate 3,800,018, forward strand.
CTGTTCGCGCAGGAGCTCCGCACGGCCGAGACCGTGTCGGTGCAGCGGATCCGGAAGGCGCTCGCCGGCTGAGCCGGGCGAGCGCCCTCCGTCGCGGTACGCCGTTCGGGCGTCGCGCGGACCGCGGCTAGAGGACCTTCGAGAGGAAGGCCTTGGTGCGCTGGTGCTGCGGGTTGGCGAGCACCTCGCGCGGGACGCCGGTCTCGACGACCACGCCGCCGTCCATGAAGACGAGGGTGTCGGCGACCTCGCGCGCGAAGCCCATCTCGTGCGTCACGACGACCATGGTCATGCCGGTCTTCGCGAGTTCCTTCATGACGTCGAGCACCTCGCCGACGAGCTCGGGGTCGAGCGCGGAGGTCGGCTCGTCGAACAGCATCAGCTTCGGGTCCATCGCGAGCGCGCGGGCGATCGCGACGCGCTGCTGCTGCCCGCCCGAGAGGTGCGCCGGGTAGTAGTCGGCACGTTCGGCGAGCCCGACCCGGGCGAGGAGCTCCAGCGCCCGCGCCTTCGCCTTGGCCTTCGAGAGGCCCTTCACCTGCGTCGGCGCCTCCATGACGTTCTCGAGCGCCGTCATGTGCGGGAACAGGTTGAAGCGCTGGAAGACCATGCCGATATCGCGGCGCTGCTTCGAGATCTCCTTCGGATGCATCTCGTGCAGCCGGCCGCCCGCCTCGCGGTAGCCGACGAGCTGCCCGTCGACCGCGAGCCGCCCGGAGCTGACCTGCTCGAGGTGGTTGATGCAGCGCAGGAAGGTCGACTTGCCCGAGCCGGACGGCCCGACCAGGCAGAGCACCTCGCCGCGCTTCACCTCGAGCGAGATGTCCTTCAGGACCTCGTTCGATCCGAAGCTCTTCGACACGTGCTCGGCGCGCACCATCGGCACCGAGGCGTCGCCGGCGGCGGGGGCGCCAGCGGGCGCCGTCGTCTGCTCGCTCATCGTGCGTCTCCTCCGTGCTTGGCGGCGATGGCGGCGTCGGCCGCCGCGGTCTCGTCGAGCTCGACGGCCGACATGGACGCCGTCACCGGGCCCGGACCCGCGTCGGGCCGCGCGCCCACGCCGCGGGCGAAGCGCTTCTCGAGGAAGAACTGGCCGACCATCAGCACCGAGGTGATGGCGAGGTACCAGATCGAGGCGACGATGAGCAGCGGGATCGGGTTAAAGATCTCGACCGAGATGTCCCTGGTTCGGGTGTACAGCTCGAGCGTGAACGGCACGGCGGTGGCCAGCGACGTCGTCTTCAGCATCGAGATGACCTCGTTGCCGGTCGGCGGGATGATGACCCGCATCGCCTGCGGCAGCACGACGCGCCGCATCGTCTTGCCCCAGCCCATGCCGAGCGCCGTCGCGGCCTCATGCTGCCCCGGGTCCACCGAGAGCAGTCCCGCGCGCACGATCTCGGCCATGTAGGCCGACTCGTTCAGGCCGAGGCCGATGACCGTCAGCCAGAAGGCGTTGAAGAGCAGCTTGGTCGGGAACGACACCCACGGCTCCATGAACGGCACGCCGAGGTCGATCGAGGAGTAGATCGTCGCGAGCAGGCCCCAGAAGACGAGCTGGACGTAGACCGGGGTGCCGCGGAAGATCCACAGGTACACCCACGCGACCGACTTCAGCACGGGGTTCGGCGACTGCCGCATCACCGCGAGGATGATGCCGAGCACGACGCCGATGATCATCGAGAGGACGGTCAGCAGCAGGGTGAAGCCCGCGGCCTGGGTGACGCGCTTGTCGAAGACGTACTTGCCGACGGAGGCCCAGTCGAAGGCCTCGCGCTGCGCGGCGTCGATCACGAAGACCGCGACCGCGGCGAGCAGCAGCACCGCGACGACGATGCGCCAGGGATGCCGGAGCTTCACGACCTTCTCGGGGCCGCTGGACGGGGCGGGCGCCCCGACCGCCGGCGCGGGCGATGCCGCCCGGCCGGCTGACGAGTCGCTCATGCCTACTTGCCCGCGTTGATGTCGATCGTGTCGACGGCGCCGGACTCGACGCCCCACTCGGCGAGGATGTCGCCGTAGGTGCCGTCGTCGATCAGCGACTGCATCGCGGCCTGCACGGCCTTCGCGAGCTCCGAGCCCTTCTTCACCGGGAAGCCGTAGGGCGCCGAGTCGAAGACCTCGCCCGCCTGCTCGAGCTTGCCGTCGGTCTGAGCGATCGCGTAGCCGGTCACGGGCGAGTCCGCGCTCATCGCGTCGGCCTGGCCGAGGACGACGGCGTTGGCCGCGGCCTCCTGGGTGTCGAACGGCGTGATCTCGATCGCGGGCTTGCCGGCGTCGACGCAGGCCTGGCTCTTCGCCGGGAGCTCGTCGGTGTGCTCGTATGTCGTGGCCTGCACGGCGACCTTCAGGCCGCAGGCATTGTCGGGGTCGACGGTCTTGCCCTTGGGCGCGGCCCACAGGATGCCCGCGCTGTAGTAGTCGACGAAGTCGACCTGCTTCTGGCGCTCGGCGTTGTCGGTGAAGGAGGACATGCCGAGGTCCATGGTGCCGCCGGTGATCGACGGGATGATCTTGTCGAAGCTCGCGATCTCGTACGTGATCTTGAGGCCGAGCTTGGCGCCGAGCGCGTCGACGAGGTCGACGTCCCAGCCGATGGGGTTGCCGTCGGCGTCCTTGTACTCGTTGGGCGGGTAGGCGGCGTCGGTGCCGACGACGAGCTCGCCGGCGCTCTTGATCTCCTCGGGGAGGAGCGCGACCGCGGCCTCGTCGACCGCGATGGAGGCGCCGGTGTCGTCGCTGGGTGCGGCGCTCGGCGGGGTGCTGTTGTCGACGCAGCCGGTGAACAGCAGCGCGGCGGCCGAGGCGATGGCGGCCGGGAGGAGCAGACGTCGGGTGTGCATGATGGGACCTCTGTCGTCACGAAGTGATTGGGGACACGTACGACGACGTAGCGTAATCTCCAAGGCTCCGTCGCCGTGGCCCGAGCATAGCCCGCCCGATCGCGCCGACCCGAACTCACGACCGAATACGCCGTGATCCAGCGCTCGAACGCAGGATTCCAGCGCCCGCTGCGAAATCGACGCAGCGATTCACCCATCTCGTGGCGGCTTCCCTCAGGGGTCGCGCTCGATAGAGTGGTCCAACTGTGGGGAGCTACTCGGAACTGCTGAAGACCAGGGGCGTCGCCCGCATCATCGCGGCCCAGCTGACGGCCCGGTTCCCCTCCGGCATGCTCTCGCTCGCTTTCCTCCTGCACGTCGAGCAGCAGACCGGCTCCTACGGCTCCGCCGGCCTCGTGCTCGCCGCGACCTCGATCGGCCAGGCCGTCGCGGGCCCGCTCACGAGCCGCATGATGGGGCGCTTCGGCATGCGCCCCGTGCTCATCACCACCCTCACCATCTGCGTCGCCGCGATCGTCGCCATCGGCGTCATCCCGCCGGTCATGCCCCTCTACCTCGGCATCGGCCTGCTCGCCGGCCTCGCCACCCCGCCCGTCCAGCCCGCGGTGCGCACCATCTACCCGAAGATGGTGAACTCCCGCCAGCTCACCCCGCTCTTCTCCCTGGACGCCTCGGCGCAGGAGATCATCTGGGTCGTCGGCCCCGTCGTGACGACCTTCGTCTCCACGCAGATCGGCACCATCTGGGGCATCCTGCTCGCGGCCGCCCTCATGGTCGTCGGCGGCGCCTGGTTCATCTCCTCCCCCGAGCTCGGCCGGGTGCGCATCCCGCGTTCGAAGCGCCGCTTCGGCGTCGTGCTCGCCCGTCCGCCCGTGCTGCTCGCGACCGTCGTCGGGTTCCTCCTCGTGGGGGCGTGCGCCGCCATCGAAGCGGGCGTCGTCGCCGTCTTCGGCCACGGCGGCCCGGAGGCGGGCATCGTGCTCGCCATCTTCTCGATCGGCAGCCTCGCGGGCGGACTCTTCCTCGGGCACGCGCCGATCAGCCCGTGGTCGACCGCCCGGCGCATGTTCATCGTGTTCGCCGGCACCGCGCTCGCCGCCGCGGCGATGGACTTCTGGTGGCTCGCCGGCACCCTCTTCGTCGCCGGCATCGGCATCGCCCCCGCGCTCGCCGTGCTCTTCGCGATCGTCTCGGCGAGCGTGAAGTTCTCCGACACCGCCGAGGCCTACGGCTGGGTCGGCACCGGCCAGCTCATCGGCGCCGCCCTCGGCTCGGCGCTCGCCGGCTTCCTCATCGACGGCAACGGCGCCCAGGGCGCGTTCTGGGCCGCCGCGGCGCTCGCCTTCCTCGGCACGCTCGTGCCGGCGCTCGCGAAACGCTGGCACCCCGACCTCCGCGGCCGCGACGCGAGCCCGATGCCCGACACCGAGCCGGTGCCGATCACCCCCAGCTGACGAGGAGGACCGCATGTCCGATCACCGCTCGCCCCTGCTGCCCCTGGCCGACGGCGCCGAGATCCCGCAGCTCGGCTTCGGCCTCTACAAGGTGCCTGCCGAGGACGCCGCCCGGCTCGCCCTCGCCGCGATCGACGCCGGCTACCGCCACCTCGACACCGCCGCCTTCTACGCGAACGAGGCGGAGGCCGGCCGCGCGGTGCGCGAGGCGCCCGTCGCCCGCGAGGAGCTCTTCGTCACGAGCAAGGTCTGGAAGGACGACAACGGCTACGACGAGACGCTCCGCGCCTTCGACGCCTCGATGGCGCGCTTCGGCCTCGAGCGCCTCGAGCTGTACCTCATCCACTGGCCGGTGCCCTCGACCGACCGCTACGTCGACAGCTGGCGTGCGCTCGTGCGGCTCCGCGACGAGGGGCGGGTGCGCTCCATCGGCGTCGCGAACTTCCACGCGCACCACATCGAGCGGATCATCGGCGAGACCGGCGTGGCCCCGGTGGTGAACCAGGTCGAGCTGCACCCCTGGCTGCCGCAGGCGGAGCTCCGAGCGTACGACGGCGCGCACGGCATCCTGACCGAGGCGTGGTCGCCGCTCGCGCGGGGCCGCGTGCTCGGCGACCCGGTGCTGGCGGGCATCGCCGCGAAGCACGGGCGTACCCCGGCGCAGATCGTGCTGCGCTGGCACGTGCAGCTCGGCAACGTCGTGATCCCGAAGGCGTCCTCGCCCGAGCGGATCCGGGAGAACCTCGACGTCTTCGACTTCGCGCTCGACGCGCAGGACCTCGCCGCGATCGCCGGCCTCGAGTCGGGCGAGCGCACGGGTCGCGACCCCGACGACGACTGACGGCGGGCCCGACCCGACGAGCGAGCGGCGGCCCCGGTTGTGGCCGCCGACGGACTCCCAGCAGACGGCAACCCGATCGTGACCGGACTCCCAGCGCCCGGTCAGCCACGGCCCTCGCCGCCCGCCCTAGCGTGTGGCCATGACCACGACGACGCGACTCGTACGGCCCCTCGCGGCCCTCGCCGCGGCGGCGTTCGCCGCCCTGCTCCTCGCCGGCTGCACCGCCCAGGGCGGGGGCGCCTCCTCCCCCGCGATGCCGGCCGCCCCCGGCGCTCCCCTCGCCGACGAGTCGGCGGGCGCGGACGCCGCCCAGGACGCCGACGGCACGAGCGAGCGCAGCGTGGTGACGACCGGCTGGCTGCAGCTCACCGTCGAGGACCCGGTCGCCACGGCGGCGGATGCCTCGGCCCTCGTCGAGCGCGCCGGCGGCCGGGTCGACCACCGCTCCGAGACCCCGGGCACCGAGACCCAGCCGGCGCGCGCCTCGCTCGTGCTCCGGATCCCGGCCGACGAGCTCGACGGTACCGTCGCCGCGCTCCGCGAGCTCGGGCGCGTCGACCAGGTGTCGCTGGACGCCTCGGACGTCACGGTCGAGCGGCAGGACCTCGAGGCGAGGATCGAGGCCCTCACCGCCTCGGTCGAGCGCCTGCAGCAGCTCCTCGCGAGCGCCGCGACGACCGGCGACCTCATCGCGATCGAGTCCGAGCTCACCACCAGGCAGGCGGAGCTCGACGGCCTCACCACGCAGCGCGAGCTGCTCGTCGATCAGATCGACTACGCCACGGTGAGCCTCGAGCTCGTCACCGAGGGCGTCGCGCCGAGCGCCGGCCCTGGGGACTTCTGGTCGGGGCTCGTCGTCGGCTGGGAGTCGCTCGTCGCCTTCACCGGGGCGGCCCTCGTCGCCCTCGGCGTGGCACTGCCGTGGCTCGGCGTCCTCGTCGTGCTCGGCGGCCTGGTCGTCGGGATCGTGCTGCTCGCGACCAGGCGTCGCGGCGACCGGGAGGCGTAGGCTTCGGGTGTGGGCCCTGAGACGCTGCTCGATGACACCCTGCTCGACCGCATCCGCGAGCGCGCGGCCGGCTACGACCGCGACAACGGATTCTTCACCGAGGACCTCGAGGAGCTGCAGGAGCTCGGCTACCTGCGCGCCCTCGTTCCCGTCGAGTTCGGCGGGCTCGGCTGGAGCCTCGAGGACGCGGTGCTGGGGCAGATGCGCCTCGGCGGCGCCGCCCCGGCGACGGCGCTCGCGGTCAACATGCACCTCGTCTGGACGGGCGTCGCGAAGGTGCTGCACGACCGCGGCGACGACACGCTCGACTTCCTCCTCCGCGAGGCGGGCGAGGGCGAGCTGTTCGGCTTCGGCATCAGCGAGGCCGGCAACGACCTGATGCTCTTCGGCTCGCGCTCGGAGGCCGACCCGCAGCCCGACGGCGGGTACCGCTTCACCGGGCGCAAGATCTTCACCTCGCTGTCGCCCGCGTGGACCCGCCTCGGCACCATGGGGCTCGACTCCGCGTCCGCGGACGCGCCGAAGCTCGTCTACGCGTTCATCGACCGCGAGGACCCCGACGTCAAGATCCTCGACGACTGGAACACGCTCGGCATGCGGGCCAGCCAGAGCCGCACCACGGTGCTCGACGGCGCGTACGCCGCCCCCGACCGGATCGTGCGCCGACTCGACCCCGGACCCAACGCCGACCCCTTCGTCTTCGGCATCTTCGCGAACTTCGAGCTGCTGCTCTCGGCGGTCTATACGGGCATCGGCGGCCGGGCGATCGCGCTCGCGGTGGCCGCGGCGCGCCGCCGCACCTCGATGAAGCACGGCGGCCGGCCGCTCTCGAGCGATCCCGACATCCGCTGGCGCATCGCCGACGCCGCGATCGCGCACGACGCCATCGAGCCGCAGCTGCGCTCGCTCGCCCGGGACGTCGACGAGCTCGTCGACCACGGTGCGCAGTGGTACCCGAAGCTCTCCGGGGCGAAGGTGCGCGCCACCGAGACGGCGAAGCAGGTCGTCGACCAGGCGGTGCGGGTGGCCGGCGGCTCGAGCTACTTCGCCGGCAACGAGCTCGGCCGGCTGTACCGCGACGTGCTCGCCGGCCTCTTCCACCCCTCCGACGACGAGTCCGCGCACGGCACCGTCGCGAACGCCCTGCTCGGCCCGGCCGAGGACTGAGCGGGCGGTCGGCGCGGCAGGGCCCGGCCGCGGCGCCGGCGGACGCCTGGCTAGACTGGAGGAGGCGGCATCCGCCCGCACTCGCACTCTGGAGGTCGTTGTGAACGTCGTCGCTTTCCTCATCGCCATGGGCCTGTTCGTGTTCGGCATGTGGCTCATGGGCACCGCGCCGCACCTCGCGGGCGTCGAGGCGATCGTCTTCTTCGCGGGCATCATCTGCGTGTCGCTCGCGATGGCGATCCCGATGAACCTGCTCGGCCGTCGCGACGGCGTCTGAGCCGCCGATGACGCTGCCCGGCACGCCGACCCGCGTCGACTACCCGGCCGGGGCCTTGACGAGCACCGCGACGGTGCTGCACGTCGCCCCCGCCGCCGACGGCCTCGTCGCCGTCGTGACCGACACCACCTGCTTCCACCCCGTCGACGCCGCCTGGCCCGACCAGCCCGCCGACCGGGGCGTGCTCCGCACGAGCGGCCGGGAACTGCCGATCGCCGACGCCGTCGTGGCGGCGACGGACGGCGCCGAGCTGCACCTCGGCGACGCCGTCCCGGTGCGCAAGGGCACCGAGGGCTGGACCTTCGTCGTCGCGCACCTCGTCGACGCCGCCGGCGCCCCGGCCGAGGGCGACGAGGTCGGGATCGCCGCCGACCCCGAGCTGCGCGCCGCGCTCAGCGTCGGCCACACCGCCTGTCATCTCGCCTCGCTCGCGCTGAACCGGGCGCTCGCCGGGCGCTGGTCCAAGGAACCCCGGCGGGACGCGCTCGGCGCCCCCGACTTCGACGGCACGGCCATCCAGAGCTCGCGCATCGAGGCTGACGGCTCGGTCGACCGCTACCGGCTGAACAAGTCGCTGCGCCGCGCCGGCTTCGACACCGCCTCGCTCGACGAGGCCGCCCTCCCCGCGCTCGCCGCGGAGGTCCGGGCGACGCTCGCCGAGTGGGTCGCGGCGGATGCCGCGGTCCGCGTCGAGGCCGAGGGCCCGACGCTCACCGACCGGCGCTCCTGGGTCTGCGAGCTTCCGGATGCCACGGCGCGCATCCCCTGCGGCGGCACGCACGCCGCATCGACGGGGGCGCTCGGCGACCTCGACGTGCAGTTCGAACTCGGCGACGACGCGGGCACGCCCGTGCTCGTCATGACCACCCGCGCGACGCCGCGCGGCTGACGCCGCGAGCGCGGCCCGGGCGACTCGGCCGCGGCTGCCGGAGCACCCCTCCGGCGGGAGTACGATGTCGCACGTGGGAATTCGCATCGAGAAGGTCGACCTGCCGGGCATCGGGGTCCGGCACGATCTCGTGACCGAGCACGGTCGTCGCATCAGCGTCGTCTCGCACCGCGACGGCGAGCGCGATCTCGGCGTCTTCGACGAGGACGACCCCGACGCCTGCCGCAACTCCGTGCCGCTGAACGACGAGGAGGCGGCGGCGCTCGCCGACGTCCTCGGCGCCTCGGTCATGCTCTCCCGGCTGACGAGCCTGTCCGACGAGACGGCCGGCCTCTACACCGAGCAGATCGCCCTGCCCACGGACTCGCCGTTCCTGAACCGCACCCTGGGCGACACCAAAGCCCGCACCCGCACGCACGCCTCCATCGTGGCGATCGTGCGCGACGGCCAGGTCATCCCCTCGCCCACCCCGGCCGAATCGCTGCGGGCCGGCGACGTGATCGTCGCCGTCGGCACCCGCGAGGGCCTCGACGGCGTCTCGCGGCTGCTCGCCAACGGACCAGACTGAGTCCGCGCCCCGTATGCACGAGACCACGCTGCTCCTGATCGAAGTCGGCGCGCTGCTTCTCGGCATGAGTCTGCTCGGGCGCCTGGCCCTGCGCATCGGCCTCTCGCCGATCCCGTTCTACCTGCTGCTCGGCCTCGCCTTCGGCCAGGGCGGCATCGTGCCCTTCGACGCCAGCATCGAGTTCCTGCAGACCGGCTCCGAGATCGGCGTCATCCTGCTGCTCGCGCTGCTCGGCCTCGAGTACACCGCCGGCGAGCTGTTCGAGAGCCTGAAGTCCGCACGCGCGGCGGGCATCGTCGACGGCCTGCTGAACGCCCTGCCCGGCGCCGCGCTCGCCCTGCTGCTCGGCTGGGGCCCCATCGCCGCGGTCGCCCTCGCCGGGGTGACCTGGGTGTCCTCCTCCGGCGTCATCGCGAAGCTGCTGCGCGACCTCGGCCGCCTCTCGAACCGCGAGACGCCGGCGCTGCTCGGCGTGCTCGTGCTCGAGGACCTGGCGATGGCGTTCTACCTGCCGGTGCTCTCGGCGATCGTCATCGGGGTGAGCCTCTGGCAGGGCGCCATCGCCGTCGCGATCGCGGTGACGGTCGTGGTCGTCATCCTCTACATCGCGCTGCGCCACGGCAACATCGTCTCCAAGCTCTTCCCGGCCGACCACGCCGAACCGCTGCTGCTCGGCGTGCTCGGGCTGACCATGCTCGTCGCGGGCGTCGCGCAGGAGGTCTCGGTGTCGGCCGCGGTCGGCGCGTTCCTCGTGGGCATCGCCCTCTCGGGCCGGGTCGCGGCGGCCGCGAGCCAGGTGCTCACGCCGCTGCGCGATCTGTTCGCGGCGACGTTCTTCGTGTTCTTCGGGCTCACCACCGACTCGTCGAACCTGCTGTCGATGCTCGTGCCCGCCCTCGTGCTCGTCGTCGTCACCTCGGCGACGAAGGTCGCCACCGGGGCGTTCGCCGCGCGGCGGGCGGGCGTCGCCGCGCTCGGCCAGTGGCGGGCGGGCTTCAGCCTCATCCCGCGCGGGGAGTTCTCGATCGTGATCGCGGGGCTCGCGGTGACCGCCGGGGTGACGCCGGCGCTCGCCTCGCTCGCGACGGACTACGTGCTGCTCACGATCATCCTCGGCACCTTCCTCGCCCGGATGCCCGACGCGATGTGGTTCCGCCAGGCGGTGCGCCGGCGCCGGCTCGCCAAGGAGCCGGCGCCGAGCTGAGCCGCG